>NZ_RBXC01000001.1:4800000-7431091 GCF_003634815.1 Streptomyces sp. 3211.6
CGGAGGCTGCTGACCAAGGTCGACCGCCCTCAGCCGCCGTCGGGGGCCATGCGGTAGCCCGTGCCGTGGACGGTGAGGATGGAGCGGCGGCCGAAGGGGGCGTCGATCTTCTTGCGCAGGGAGGAGACGTAGACCTCGACGATGTTCGGGTCGATGCCGTGGGGGGAGTCCCACACCTCGTCGAGGATGTCCTGCTTGGCGACGGCCCTGCCGGGGCGCTCCATCAGGCAGGCGAGCACGCCGAGCTCGCGGGCGGTGAGCTCGATGTCCTGCGCGCCGCGGCGGCAGCGGCGGTCGTGCGGGTCGAGGACCAGGTCCCCGGCGCGGAGCACGGCGGGCGCGGGCCCGGGGCCGGCGGCGCGGCGGGCGAGGGCGCGCAGGCGGGCGCCGAGCACGACGAAGGAGAAGGGCTTGGTGAGGTAGTCGTCGGCCCCGGCGTCGAGACCGTCGGCCTCGTCGTACTCGCCGTCCTTGGCGGTGAGCATCAGGACGGGGGTGGGGTCGCCGTGGGCGCGCATCCGGGTGCAGATCTCGGCGCCGCCGGGGCCGGGCAGCATGAGGTCCAGCAGCACGACGTCGTAGGGGCCGCCGGTGAGGGCCAGCTCCAGCCCGCGGTGCCCGTCGTGGGCGACCTCGACGCGGTGGCCCTCGGCGGACAGGCCCTGCCACAGGGACTCGGCCAGGTTCTCTTCGTCTTCCACGACCAGGATGCGCACGGGGCAAGCCTCACACAGGGCGCGATGGCGGGCCTGCGCCCCGGCCCCCGTGCCGAATGAGCCAAACGGGTCGTCCAGCGGCCGGATCCGGTGGGAGTGGCGGCCTGTGTTGGCACTCCGCTTGACCGAGTGCTAATCGCCGGAATAGTGTCACACCTGGCACTCGCCACCGGTGAGTGCCAACACAGCGACAGGCAGGTCCGGCACCCGCGACGACGGATCGACCTGGTCGCCACCTCAGACAGTTAACCCCGGATCTCCGAAGGGGGAGGTCGGATCGTGACGACCGCCAGCTCCAAGGTTGCCATCAAGCCGCTTGAGGACCGCATCGTGGTCCAGCCGCTCGACGCCGAGCAGACCACGGCCTCCGGCCTGGTCATCCCGGACACCGCGAAGGAGAAGCCCCAGGAGGGCGTCGTCCTCGCGGTCGGCCCGGGCCGCTTCGAGGACGGCCAGCGTCTTCCGCTGGACGTCTCCGTCGGCGACATCGTGCTGTACAGCAAGTACGGCGGCACCGAAGTGAAGTACAGCGGCGAGGAGTACCTCGTCCTCTCGGCCCGCGACGTGCTCGCGATCGTCGAGAAGTAATCACTTCTCACGCATTGCTTTGAACTGCGCCCCTGGTCACCCCGCTGATTGCCGGGCGGCGAGGGGCGCGGTTCGTTAAACCCGAGTTTTCGAGAGGGCTGAACCGCTCCCATGGCGAAGATCCTGAAGTTCGACGAGGACGCCCGTCGCGCCCTCGAGCGCGGCGTCAACAAGCTTGCCGACACGGTGAAGGTGACGATCGGTCCCAAGGGCCGCAACGTCGTCATCGACAAGAAGTTCGGCGCCCCCACCATCACCAACGACGGTGTCACCATCGCCCGCGAGGTCGAGCTGGACGACCCGTACGAGAACCTCGGCGCCCAGCTCGTGAAGGAGGTGGCGACCAAGACCAACGACATCGCGGGTGACGGCACCACCACCGCCACCGTGCTCGCCCAGGCGCTCGTCCGCGAGGGTCTGCGCAACGTCGCCGCCGGCGCCTCCCCGGCCGCCCTGAAGAAGGGCATCGACGCCGCGGTCAAGGCCGTGTCCGAGGAGCTCCTCGCGACCGCCCGCCCGATCGAGGACAAGTCGGACATCGCCGCCGTGGCCGCGCTCTCCGCGCAGGACTCGCAGGTCGGCGAGCTCATCGCCGAGGCGATGGACAAGGTCGGCAAGGACGGTGTCATCACCGTCGAGGAGTCCAACGCCTTCGGCCTGGAGCTGGAGTTCACCGAGGGCATGGCCTTCGACAAGGGCTACCTCTCCCCGTACATGGTCACCGACCAGGAGCGTATGGAGGCCGTCCTCGACGACCCGTACATCCTGATCAACCAGGGCAAGATCTCCTCCATCCAGGACCTCCTGCCGCTGCTGGAGAAGGTCATCCAGGCGGGTGGCTCCAAGCCGCTGCTGATCATCGCCGAGGACGTCGAGGGCGAGGCCCTTTCCACCCTCGTCGTCAACAAGATCCGCGGCACCTTCAACGCGGTCGCCGTCAAGGCCCCGGGCTTCGGCGACCGCCGCAAGGCGATGCTCCAGGACATGGCCACCCTCACCGGTGCCACCGTCATCGCCGAGGAGGTCGGCCTCAAGCTCGACCAGGCCGGTCTGGACGTCCTCGGTTCCGCGCGCCGCGTGACCATCTCCAAGGACGACACGACCATCGTCGACGGTGGCGGCAACGCCGCCGACGTCGCGGGCCGCGTCAACCAGATCAAGGCCGAGATCGAGTCCACGGACTCCGACTGGGACCGCGAGAAGCTGCAGGAGCGCCTGGCGAAGCTCGCCGGCGGCGTCTGCGTCATCAAGGTCGGCGCCGCCACCGAGGTGGAGCTCAAGGAGAAGAAGCACCGTCTCGAGGACGCCATCTCCGCGACCCGCGCCGCGGTCGAGGAGGGCATCGTCTCCGGCGGTGGCTCCGCGCTCGTCCACGCCGTCAAGGTCCTCGAGGGCAACCTCGGCCTGACCGGCGACGAGGGCACGGGTGTGGCGGTCGTCCGCCGCGCCGCCGTCGAGCCGCTGCGCTGGATCGCCGAGAACGCCGGCCTCGAGGGCTACGTCATCACCTCGAAGGTGGCGGAGCTGGAGAAGGGCAACGGCTTCAACGCCGCCACCGGCGAGTACGGCGACCTGGTCAAGGCCGGCGTCATCGACCCGGTCAAGGTCACCCGCTCCGCGCTGGAGAACGCCGCTTCCATCGCCTCCCTGCTGCTCACGACCGAGACCCTGGTCGTCGAGAAGCCGGCGGAGGAAGAGGGCGACGCCGGTCACGGCCACGGTCACGGTCACAGCCACTGAGGCCGTCGCCGCTGAGCGCTAGCTGAACGAGAAGGCCCTGGTCACCGCTGCGACGCGGGGGTGACCAGGGCCTCTTGCGTGCCGGCCTACTCGGGCATCATGCCCATCTGCCGCATCAGGCTCGGGGCGTCGTAGTACCACCAGCCCTCGGCGATCTGGCCGTTGTCGAGACGGAAGGTCGTACATCCCGACATCGTCACTTCCTTGCCGGTCGGGGCGACCCCCATGAACGGGCCCTTCTGGTTGCCCTTCCAGTTCCAGAGGGTCGTGACGCAGTCGCCTTCGGCGATCTGCCGGGTCTGCTCGAAGGAGAAGTCGAAGGCTTCCCTCCACGTGCTGATGGTCTGCCGCATGCCGTCGCGGCCGTCGCTCTGGCCCTCGCTCTCCATGATGTCGTGGTCCTTGTAGTCCGCCGCCAGGCACTCGTCCAGGACGGCGAAGTCGCCCTTGAGGATGCACTCCTCGAACATCCGGTTCACGACGAGCTTGTTGAGGTACTCGTCGCGCACCACGTCGAGGTTCATGAACTTGGGCATTCCCTCGCAGAGCGCGACCATCTCCTGGAACATCCGGTCGGTCTCGGGGAGGTGGGAGTTCTTCATCGCCTCCTCGTACGAGGGGAATTCGACGAGGTCCACGTAGTGGGTCTGGGAGTCGCGGTCCCTGCCGATCATGGTGTGGGTGACCGTGCGCTTCCCGCTGGTCTGTTCCGCGTAGCGGTCGATGAGGGCGTTCATCTCGTCGAACCGCCTGGTCTCGTAATCGATTACCTGTACGAACGTCATCGCGTCGCCTCCCCGGGGTGGATGGGACACGTCCAGTTTAGGGAGATTTCACCCTTTTGCCGCGATTACCGACGGGTCATACGGACACCCCGGGGCCTGCCTCCCGCACCCCGCCGCGTCTACTGCGGCCCGTACTTGCGCCCCGTCCGGGAGGAGACCCCGCCGAGCAGCCCGCGCGGCGTCAGCTTCACCACGCCCATCAGCGCCTTGTACCGCGGGTCCGGGATCGAGACCGTCTTCCCGCGCGCCAGGTCGGCCAGCGCGGCGGCCACCAGCTTGTCGGCGTCGAGCCACAGCCAGCCCGGGATGTTGTCGGTGCCCATCCCGGCCCGCTGGTGGAACTCGGTCCGCACGAAGCCCGGGCACAGCGCCATCAGCCGCACCCCGGACCCCGCCAGGTCCCGGGCCGCGCCCTGGGTGAACTGCACGACCCAGGCCTTGCTGGCGCCGTAGGTGCCGCGCGGGACGAAGGCGGCCACCGAGGCCACGTTCACGACCCCGCCGCGGCCGCGCGAGCGCATCGAGGCCGTGGCCGCCGAGGTCAGCCGCAGCACCGCCTCGATGTGCACCTTCAGCATGGCCAGCTCGTCGGCCATGGAGACCTCCAGGTAGCGGCCCTTGTTGCCGAACCCGGCGTTGTTGACCAGCAGGTCCACCGGGTGCGTACGGTCCCCGAGGCGGGTCTCGACCGCCGCGATGCCCTCCTCCGTGGACAGGTCGGCGGCCAGGACCTCGGCCTCGATGCCGTGCCGGTCGTGCAGCTCGGTGGCCTGCTCGGCCAGCCGCTTCGTGTCCCGGGCCACCAGGACGAGGTTGTGGCCCTGGGCGGCGAGCCGCCGGGCGAAGGCGGCGCCGATGCCCGCCGTGGATCCAGTGATCAACGCAGTCGTCATGTGCGCAAAATAGCCGCCCGGGCCCTGCGCCCCCACCCTGCGGGGCCCGTTCCCAAAGGTCCGGCCGAAGATTGCGGCCGGAGCAAAAGGCGGGCTTATGCTCGAAGGGTGATTGAGGCACGCCACCTGCGGATCCTGCGCGCTGTCGCCGGGACCGGTTCCTTCTCCGCCGCCGCCCGCGAGCTCGGCTGCACCCAGCCCGCCGTCTCCCAGCAGATGAAGGCCCTGGAACAGTCGGCCGGCACCCCGCTGCTGGTCCGTACGGGCCGCGAGATGCGGCTGACCCAGGCGGGGGAAGCGCTCGTGCGGCACGCCGCCGGGATCCTGGCCGGGCTGACCGCCGCCGAGGAGGAGGTCGCCGCCATCGCCGGGCTGCGCGCCGGGCGGGTGCGGCTCGTCTCCTTCCCCAGCGGCAGTTCCACGCTGGTGCCGACCGCGCTCGCGGCGATGCGCGCCGAGCACCCGGGCACCCGCATCTCCCTGGTGGAGGCGGAGCCGCCGCGTTCGGTGGAGATGCTGCGCGAGGGGGACTGCGACCTGGCGCTGGCCTTCCGCTACGGCGGGGCGGCGGCCGTGGCCGAGTGGGAGGACCTCGTGGTCACCCCGCTGCTGACCGACCGGCTCGTCGGGCTGGTGCCCGAGGGGCACCGGCTGGCCGGTGCCGGGCGGGTGCGCATGGCCGAGCTGGCCGACGAGCCGTGGATCGCGGGCTGTCCGCGCTGCCGCCGCCATCTGGTGGAGGTGTGCGAGGGCGCGGGCTTCACCCCGCGCATCGACTTCGCCACCGACGACTACCCGGCCGTGGTCGGACTGGTCGGCGCGGGGCTGGGCGTGGCGGTGCTGCCGGAGCTGGCGGTGGAGTCCGTGCGGGCCAAGGGGGTGAGCGCCCTGGCGGTGGAGCCGGCGGTGGAGCGGGAGGTCGTGGCGCTGACGCTGCCCGACCTGGCCCGCGTGCCGGCGGTGGCGGCGACCCTGGGGGAGCTGGTGCGGGCCGCCGCCCGCTGACGGTCAGTGGGGGGCGATCGGGCCGATCGTGCTGGAGGCGGGGATCAGGCGGTGCCGCGCGCGGCCCATCAGCTCCTCGCGTTCGTCCTCGGTGAGGCCGCCCCACACCCCGTAGGGCTCGCGGACGGCGAGTGCGTGCGCGGCGCATTCCGCGCGCACCGGGCAGCGCATGCAGACCTCTTTAGCCGAGGCCTCGCGCGCACTCCTGGCCGCGCCCCGCTCACCCTCCGGGTGGAAGAAGAGGGAGCTGTCGACCCCTCGGCAGGCTGCCAGCAGCTGCCAGTCCCAGAGGTCGGCGTTCGGTCCGGGGAGGCGGGAGAAATCTGCCATGGGTAGTCCTCTTGGTGCCGGTACTGAGGCGGATACGGTCCATGTCTCCACACCTACTGTCGTAGTAGATGTAAATATGACTCATTGGGAATCTAGCCTCAGGCACATGCAAAACGGAAGGAAAGCCGCCAAATAGGGCATAGCTCCAGATGGAGGGCGCGCGACGGGGTGGCTCCAGCGCTGTGATCGCTTCCTCACGTAGAGTGCCGAAGGTGTCCGTCCGACCCGTAACTCTTTCGAGTGACCATCGTTGAGAGAGCGAGTGCGGTTGAAACGAGAAGTTCCCGGACAGATGTCCGAGGACGTCGACCGCACAGGTGACGATACGTACCAGCCTGGAGGCTCAAGGTGACGCGCATCAGCAGCTGCGGAGGGCGGTCATGACTTCCGTCCTCGTCTGCGACGACTCCCCGCTTGCCCGAGAGGCGCTCCGTCGCGCGGTTGCCACCGTGCCCGGCGTCGAGCGTGTGACGACGGCTGCCAACGGCGAGGAAGTCCTCCGCCGCTGGGGTGCCGACCGGTCCGACCTGATTCTGATGGACGTACGGATGCCCGGCCTCGGCGGTGTCGAGACCGTGCGCCGGCTCCTGTCCGCCGACCCGGGCGCCCGCATCATCATGCTGACGGTCGCCGAGGACCTGGACGGCGTGGCCCTCGCGGTCGCCGCCGGCGCCCGCGGCTACCTGCACAAGGACGCCTCGCGCGCCGAACTGCGGGCCACGGTCACCCAGGCGCTCGCCGACCCGACCTGGCGGCTGGCCCCGCGCCGGCTGCGCTCGGCGGAGATGGGCGCCGCGCCCACCCTCACCGCGCGCGAGATCCAGGTGCTGGAGGGCATGAGCCACGGCCGGTCCAACGCGGAGATCGGGCGCGAGCTCTTCCTCTCCGAGGACACGGTCAAGACGCACGCCCGCAGGCTCTTCAAGAAGCTCGGCGCCTCGGACCGGGCGCACGCCGTGGCGCTCGGCTTCCGCTGGGGTCTCGTCCGCTGACCGCGGGAGGGGCGTCCGGCTGACCGGAGCGGTCCCGTCCGCCGGTGGGCGGGCGGGGCGGCAGGCTCGCCGGGGGAGACGGGGCGGGAAAGTCCCGTCCCGACCGGTGTCCCGCCGGGGATTGACGGGGCACAATCCAGGGGACGTGTCGCTTCGGGCGCGATGCCGCATCCTTGATGGTGTGCCGCATTCTTGGAGAGGTCGAGTCCTCGGGGACGACGATTCGGGCCGAGCGGAGGGGAGGGCGCAGAAGATGGGTTCCGGCGCACCCGCTCATAACGCTTCGACGCACAACACGGACCGCGATGCCACGAACGCTCCGGCGCCAAGGCACCATGGATTGATGCGCGACGACGAGGCCCTGGGGTCATCCCCGGCCACAGGCCCCACCGGCGCCGCCAAAGGCGGCAACGCCGGGCCCGTCAGTGCGCTCGTACGCCGCGCGGTCGACGGTGACGAACAGGCCACGCACGATCTGCTGGCCTTCGTGCACCCCCTCGCCATCCGCTACTGCCGCACCCGGCTGTCGCGGCTCCCGGGTGATGCCCGCCACTTCGTCGAGGACCTGGCGCAGGAGGTGTGCGTCGCCGTCCTGATGGCGCTGCCCCGCTACCGGGACACCGGCCGTCCCTTCGAGGCGTTCGTCTTCGCCATCGCCGCGCACAAGGTCGCCGACCTCCAGCGGGCCGCCATGCGGCACCCCGGGAGCACGGCCGTCCCGTCCGACGAGATGCCGGAGCGGCCGGACGACTCGCTCGGCCCGGAGGAGCGGGCGCTGCTCAGCAGTGACGCCGCCTGGGCCAAGAAGCTGCTGGCCAACCTGCCGGAGAACCAGCGCGAGCTGCTCGTGCTGCGTGTGGCCGTCGGGCTGACCGCCGAGGAGACCGGCCAGATGCTCGGCATGTCCCCGGGCGCGGTGCGGGTCGCGCAGCACCGGGCGCTGAGCCGGCTGCGGGCGCTCGCGGAGCAGTGAGCCCGGTGTTTTCCGTCGTAGGAAGCTACGAATCTTCTGGTTGACCTTGGTCGTGGAATGAGACGCCTCGGTATCCCGTTAGCATGGACATCCGCGCTGAGCAAGACCATTTGGGAAGGTGTCATGACCGACAGCGGTTCGACTGGAGTGCCCGACAAATTCGCCGCGCTCGGACTGACCTACGACGACGTGCTGCTGCTGCCGGGCGCGTCGGACATGGCTCCGGACGAGATCGACACTTCCTCCCTCATCTCGCGCAACGTCCGTGTGAACGTTCCGCTGCTTTCCGCGGCCATGGACAAGGTCACCGAGTCCCGGATGGCCATCGCGATGGCCCGCCAGGGCGGCGTCGGCGTCCTGCACCGCAACCTCTCCATCGCCGACCAGGCCAACCAGGTCGACCTGGTCAAGCGCTCCGAGTCCGGCATGGTCACCGACCCGATCACGGTCCACCCGGACGCGACGCTGCGCGAGGCCGACGAGCTCTGCGCGAAGTTCCGCATCTCCGGCGTCCCGGTCACCGACTCCGCCGGCAAGCTGCTCGGCATCGTCACCAACCGCGACATGGCCTTCGAGTCGGACCGCAGCCGCCAGGTGCGCGAGGTCATGACCCCGATGCCGCTGGTCACGGGCAAGGTCGGCATCTCCGGCGTGGACGCCATGGAGCTGCTGCGCCGCCACAAGATCGAGAAGCTTCCGCTGGTCGACGAGGCGGGCATCCTCAAGGGCCTCATCACGGTCAAGGACTTCGTCAAGGCGGAGAAGTACCCGAACGCCGCCAAGGACAAGGACGGCCGCCTGCTGGTCGGCGCCGCCGTCGGCGTCGCCGGTGACGCCTACGAGCGCGCCCAGGCCCTGATCGAAGCGGGCGCCGACTTCATCGTCGTCGACACCGCCCACGGCCACTCCCGCCTGGTCGGCGACATGGTCGCCAAGATCAAGTCGAACTCCTCCGTCGACGTCATCGGCGGCAACGTCGCCACCCGCGACGGCGCCCAGGCCCTGATCGACTCGGGCGTCGACGGCATCAAGGTCGGCGTCGGCCCCGGCTCCATCTGCACCACCCGCGTCGTCGCCGGCATCGGCGTCCCGCAGGTCACCGCGATCTACGAGGCCTCGCTGGCCGCCAAGGCCGCGGGCGTCCCCGTCATCGGCGACGGCGGCCTCCAGTACTCCGGCGACATCGCCAAGGCCCTGGTCGCGGGCGCCGACACGGTGATGCTCGGCTCGCTGCTCGCGGGCTGCGAGGAGTCCCCGGGCGAGCTGCTGTTCATCAACGGCAAGCAGTTCAAGTCGTACCGCGGCATGGGCTCGCTCGGCGCCATGCAGTCCCGCGGCGACCGCAAGTCCTTCTCCAAGGACCGCTACTTCCAGGAGGGGGTCGGCGGCGACGACAAGCTGATCCCCGAGGGCATCGAGGGCCAGGTGCCCTACCGCGGCCCGCTGTCCGCGGTGGTCCACCAGCTCGTCGGCGGCCTGCGCCAGTCGATGTTCTACGTCGGCGGCCGCACGGTGCCGGAGCTCCAGGACCGCGGCCGGTTCGTCCGGATCACCTCGGCGGGCCTCAAGGAGAGCCACCCGCACGACATCCAGATGACGGTGGAAGCGCCGAACTACAGCCGCCAGGGCTGAACACGATGACCGCCCGGAGGGGCGGGCCCGCCCGGGCCCGCCCCTCCGGCGCGTCCGCGCACGCCCCGCACGCTGCGCGCGTGCGTCCGTACAGCGGTCACCGGAACGCGGGTCCCCGGGGTTCGGGGATACTGGACGGGCAGACCCAGAGGAAAGGCCACCACACGTGACTGAGATCGAGATCGGGCGCGGCAAGCGCGGCCGCCGGGCGTACGCCTTCGACGACATCGCCATCGTCCCCAGCCGGCGTACGCGGGACCCGAAGGAGGTCTCGATCGCCTGGCAGATCGACGCGTACCGCTTCGAGCTCCCCTTCCTGGCCGCCCCCATGGACTCCGTGGTCTCCCCGCAGACCGCCATCCGCATCGGCGAGCTCGGCGGCCTCGGCGTGCTGAACCTCGAGGGCCTGTGGACCCGCTACGAGGACCCGCAGCCGCTGCTCGACGAGATCGCGGAGCTGGACGAGGACGCCGCCACCCGGCGCCTCCAGGAGATCTACGCCGCGCCGATCCAGGCCGACCTGATCCGGCAGCGGATCAAGGAGGTGCGCGACTCGGGTGTCGTCACCGCCGCCGCGCTCTCCCCGCAGCGCACCGCCGAGTTCTCCAAGGCCGTCGTGGACGCGGGCGTCGACATCTTCGTCATCCGCGGCACCACCGTGTCGGCGGAGCACGTCTCGGGCGCGGCCGAGCCGCTGAACCTCAAGCAGTTCATCTACGAGCTCGACGTCCCGGTCATCGTCGGCGGCTGCGCCACCTACACGGCGGCCCTGCACCTGATGCGCACCGGCGCGGCGGGCGTCCTCGTCGGCTTCGGCGGCGGCGCCGCGCACACCACGCGCAACGTCCTCGGCATCCAGGTCCCGATGGCCACGGCCGTCGCGGACGTGGCCGCGGCCCGCCGCGACTACATGGACGAGTCCGGCGGCCGGTACGTGCACGTCATCGCCGACGGCGGGGTGGGCTGGTCGGGTGACATCCCCAAGGCCGTGGCCTGCGGCGCCGACGCCGTGATGATGGGCTCCCCGCTGGCCCGTGCCACGGACGCGCCCGGCCGGGGCAACCACTGGGGCATGGAGGCCGTCCACGAGGACGTGCCGCGCGGCAAGAAGGTCAACCTGGGCACGGTCGGCACCACCGAGGAGATCCTCACCGGCCCGTCGCACACCCCGGACGGCTCGATGAACCTCTTCGGCGCCCTGCGCCGCTCGATGGCCACGACCGGCTACAGCGAGCTCAAGGAGTTCCAGCGCGTCGAGGTCACGGTCGCGGACTCCCAGCACCGCCGCTGACCCGTCTGCCCGTACACACGCCGGAGGGCCGGCACCCCGAGCGGGGTGCCGGCCCTCCGGCGTGTTTCAGCCGAGCCCGCGTTGACGGCGGCGCAGCAGGACGGCCCACGGGATCAGGAACACCGCCGCGAGGATCCAGATGATGACCAGGCCCTCCCACTCGTCGGAGCCCTGGGCATCCGGCTCGGAGACCATGGCGAGGGCGGCGATGGCCGCGAAGGCGCCGGACAGCAGCGCGGGGATGCCGAGCAGCCACAGCACCGCGGTGAGCCAGGCCTCGCGGGGCTGCGGCCCCTTCGGTGCGGCCGCCGCCGCCGGGCGGGGCTGCGGGATGCGGGACGGGTCGCGGGGCGGCATGCGCACCACCACGGCGGGCGGGACGCCGGCGTCCACGGGAGCCAGTTCGGCCGCCGTGATCCCGAACAGGGTCGGCTCGACCGTGATGCTGAAACCGTCGTGGCCCACGAGGTGGCGGCCGCCGTCCGGGTAGACCTGCATCAGGGAGCACTCGGCGTACCGGACGGTCAGCCGGCCGTTCGGGCGGACCACGCTGAGCCCGTCGTGTGCCACGAGCAGGGTGGTGTCGCGGTCCTCCACCGCGGAGTAGCGCCGTCCGGTGACGAAGTCCTCCGACCCGGTGGGGGCCTCGGTGAGCCCGGCCCAGTCCACGCCCCGGCCCGGGACCTGCATGAGGGCGCTCGCCCACACCTCGCGCGCGATCCGCTGGAGGTCGGCGACGGTGACCGCCTCGATCTCGGCGCGGGACTCGGCGTAGCTGAGGGACGGGTGGCGCAGCAGCAGGTTCATCGCCTCGGAGGGGAGCTTGGCCATGGCCGGCTCCGGATGGTCGAACTGGCTGAGCACGGAGGTGCGCACGGCCGCCAGGTCGGCCTGCTCGATGCGGCCGGCGCGGAGTTTGGCGAGGACGTCGACGAAGGCGCCGATCATCGCGTCCTGCTTCTCGGGCAGGGCGTCGGCGTACGCGGTGAGGGTCGCCCAGTCGGTGTCCCGCGGGCTGTAGTCGGCGGCCGCGGTGTAGGAGTAGCCGCCCTTCTGGCGCAGTTCGCGGAAGAGCTCCCTGCCGAGGAGCTCGGCGAACAGGCTGCCCGCGGTCGAGCGGGGGATGACGGAGGTCAGTACGGCCACGCCGTCGGGGCCCCGGAAGTAGGCGGGCGTGGTGGGCAGGGCGGAGGTGGGCTGCGGGGCGGGCCGCCACTGGCCGGTGGGGAGGGTGAGGTCGAGCCCCTCGGGGAGGGTGTCGCTGGTGATCCACAGGACGGCGTTCTCGGCGGTGAACCAGGTGGCGGCCCAGTCGTGGACGTCGGCGGGCGTGAGCCGGTGCAGTCCGGACTCGCCGTAGCTGGTCAGGCCGTAGCCCCGGGAGCCGTAGCGCCACAGGGGCATGTCGTGGGCGGGGCCCTGGGAGCGGTGGGCGGCCTCGGTGCGCAGGATCTCCTTCTCGGTCGCCAGCCGGTGCAGGGGCAGGTTGCGCAGGGCGGCGCAGACGCCGTTGAGGTACTCGGCCACGTCGGCGGGGGTGCCGGTGACGTGGAAGTGGGTGTAGGTGGAGGCGGTCGCGCCGTTGTAGTGCAGGTCGCTCAGGCCGTGGTGGTGCAGGGCGAGGTGCTCGACCAGGTGGGTGACACCGCTGGTGGCGAGGGTCTCGTCGGCGCGGCCGACGCGGAAGAGCAGGCCCGCGGTCACGGGGCCGGAGCCGGGCGCGAGGACGGTCCGGATGCCGTTGACGGTGGTGTGGGTGATGCCGTCTTCGGTGGTGTGGCCGTACGGGGTTTCCGTGGTCATGGTGGTCTTCCTCAGCCCTGGGCCAGGGCGGTCTTGCGGTGACGGGCGAACACGGCCGAGTGGTCCGCGCCGAGGTAGCTCCAGGGGAACTCGGTGGTGCGGTCGCCGAGGGCGCGGAAGTGCGGGGCGGCGTCGGCGTGGCGGCCCGCGGCGCTGTGGGCGGTGGCGAAGGCGCTGTGGGCGCCGACGTAGGTGAAGGAGTCGGTACGGGCGGCCGGGTGCAGGACGGAGCGGGCGGCGGCATGCAGCAGCGCGGTGTGCTGGATGGGCTCGCGCAGATACGTTTCGGCGGCGCGGGTGTTCTGGTCCCGCTGGATCTCCAGGTACCGCTCCATCTGGGCGACGGCGACCAGTGCTCCCTGCGGGCCGCCCTCGGGCGCGGCTTCGGCGCAGGCACGGGCGAAGCCCTCGGCCGCCTCCCAGCTGCCGCCCCACTTCGGGCAGAGCTGCTGGAGCAGCTGGGACTGGCCCGAGTAGTGGTGGGGGTGGTATTCGGCGAGCCGCTCGTAGCGGCGCCGGGCCTCGCCCTGGCCCAGTTCGAGCCCGCGCGCGGTGGTGATGCGCAGGTACCAGGCGAGGGCGTACGCCGGGTACTCGGCGCAGACGTCGATGAGCAGGACCTCGGCGTGCCGCAGGTGCGCGTGGAAGGAGTCGAACTGCTGGCGGCTCACGTGCTCGGCGCGCGCGCCGCTGCGGATCTCCCAGCCGGCCTGGATCAGGTGGTTGGCGTAGAGCGTGCGGAAGAGCGGGTGGCCAGGGTGGCCGGCCGCGGTCTCGCGGAGGAAGTCCCCGCAGCCGGGGGTCTCCGCCACGGTCCAGGAGGCGCTGGCGCGGGCGTCCTCGTCGGGCAGGGCTTCGAAAGCGGCGGCGACGGACTTCGCGTCGCGGAACTGGACTGCCGAGCGCAGGACGGCCAGGTCCCGGATGTACTCGGTGGGTTCGGTGAGCGGCCGGCCGAGCGGCGGCGTGAGAGCAGACACGCCGCGGATCATATGACCGGCGCCGCGGATTCCGACAGTGGGTCCGGGGCGCCGGTTCGGGGGAAAGTTCCTGCTCAGCGCGTTGCGGTCGTCACGCGGCGGTCTTGCGGCCGACCTGGAAGGCGGCGTAGCCGCCGATGGCGAGGAACAGGAACGTCAGCGGGTTCACGCCTTCCTTCCAGCTGTCGATCACGTCGGAGGTCCGGTTCGTCAGGACGTCCACGACGCTCTCGGAGAGCTGGTCGGCGCCGTCGAGGGCGATGCCGAACAGCTGGCCGGCGAGCACGGCGGCCACGGAGACCAGGGTGGCGACGACCGGCAGGACGGCGTTGCGGCCGCCGAGCTTGCCGGCGGCGAAGCCGACCAGGGCGCCGACGCCGACCGCCGCGTAGCTGATCTCGTGGTGGGTGGCCTTGACGATCGCGCCGTAGACACCGGCGGCCGCGAGGCCGGCCACGACGGCGGCGAGGACACCCAGGGCCACGTTGCCGCCGCGGGCCGGCGCCTGGGCGGGGGCCGGGGTGTAGGACGAGGGCGCGGGCGGCTGGAAGTTCTGGCTCATGCGGGAAATCCCCCCCAGGGATTCGGGCGCACGTGTGCCCGGTGGGCATAAGTGCGAGATAAGTGACGCCGCAGGCTAGCAGGGGACTACGGCATTCGACGGAGGGATTTCGGTCGGATGATCGGGTGCGCGGCGGGATGTGATCGGACCGGGACCGGGCCGTGACCTGCGGTGGGGGTGGTCAGAGGCGGTGGGCCGCGCCCGCCGGGCTGGCGCCGCGGGTGTCGAGGAGGAGCTGGGCCTTCACCGCCAGGCCCTGCAGGTCGTACGTGCGGTGGTGCTGGAGCAGGATCGTCAGGTCGGCGTTCGCGGCGGCCTCGTACAGGGAGTCGGCACGCGGGACGGGCTGGTCGCGGACCCGCCAGCCCGCGATGTACGGGTCGTGGTAGCTGATCAGGGCGCCCAGGTCGAGCAGGCGGCTGGCGATCTCGCCGGCGGGTGAGCCCTCCTGGTCGGCGAGGTCGGGCTTGTAGGTGACGCCCAGCAGGAGGACGCGGGCGCCGCGGGCGGATTTGCCGTGCTCGTTCAGCAGGGTGGCGCAGCGCTGGATGACGTATTGCGGCATCCGGTCGTTGATCTCCTGCGCGAGGCCGACCATGCGCAGGGGGTGGCCGGGGGTGCGGGCGGTGTGGGGGAGGTAGTTCGGGTCGAGCGGGACGCCGTGGCCGCCGACGCCGGGGCCGGGCCGGAAGGCCTGGAACCCGTACGGCTTGGTCTCGGCGCAGCGGATCACGTCCCACAGGTCGACGCCGAGGTCGTGGCAGAGGACCGCCATCTCGTTCATGAGGGCGATGTTGACGTGCCGGTAGTTGGTCTCCAGGAGCTGCACGGTCTCGGCCTCGCGCAGGCCGCGGGCCCGGACGACCTTCTCGGTGAGGCGGGCGTAGAAGGCGTGCGCGGACTCGGTGCAGGCGGGGGTGAGGCCGCCGATGACCTTGGGGGTGTTGGCGATGGTGTGGGTGCGGTTGCCGGGGTCGAGGCGGCTGGGGGAGTAGGCCAGGTGGAAGTCGCGTCCGGCGCGCAGGCCGGAGCCCTCTTCGAGGATGGGCCGCAGGTAGTCCTCGGTGACCCCGGGGTGGGCGGCGGACTCCAGGATCACGGTGGTGTGCGGGCGCAGCCGGGCGGCGAGGGTGCGGCCGGCCGCGCCGACGGCGCCGAGGTCGAGCGCGCGGTCGGCGCCGAGCTGGGTGGGGGCGCAGATGACGGCCGTGCGGACCCGGCCGAGTTCGGCGGGGTTGGTGGTGACGCGGAAGCCGGCCGCCGACATACGGCGGATCTCGGCGGCGGTGAGGGGGCTGTCCGTGGCGGGGCCGCTGTCGTAGCCGACGGTCTCGATCCCGGCGGCGACGGCCGCCTGGGCGAGGGGGAGGCCGAGGTGGCCGAGTCCGATGACGGCGAGATCTGCGGGCATGGGGGGCCGTCCCTTCCCTTCCCTGGCATGCATGAGGGGGCGGTGCGCGCAAGTCCTGTGGACGAATGGAGCTGGCGCAATGTCAGACTAGGCGTATATATGACAGATATGTCGCATTCTGGGGGTGTGGCCATCCCTGTGTTGTCCACAGCCGGTGGCTGATGTCGGTGCGGCCGGTCAGAATCGGAAAACGGGAGATGTGAGCGGGATCACCCGCATCGAGCGGGTTCGCCCGCACCAACGGGAGGCAGCCGTGAGGACAGCGACACTGGGGCCCGCGCAGCGCGCGGAAGCCCTCGCCGGGATGGCCGAGCGGGAACTGGACGTGCTGGTCGTCGGCGCGGGGGTGGTCGGCGCCGGCACCGCGCTCGACGCGGTGACCAGGGGCCTGTCGACCGGGCTGGTGGAGGCGCGCGACTGGGCGTCGGGGACGTCGAGCCGGTCCAGCAAGCTCATCCACGGGGGCCTGCGCTATCTGGAGATGCTCGACTTCGCCCTGGTCCGCGAGGCCCTCAAGGAGCGCGGGCTGCTGCTGGAGCGGCTCGCCCCGCACCTGGTGAAGCCGGTGCCGTTCCTGTACCCGCTCCAGCACAAGGTGTGGGAGCGGTTCTACGCGGGCTCGGGCGTCGCCCTGTACGACGCGATGTCGGTCTCCAGCGGGCACGGGCGCGGCCTGCCCACGCACCGGCACCTGTCGCGCAAGCGGGCGCTGCGGATCGCCCCGGCGCTGCGCAAGGACGCCCTGGTGGGGGCCCTGCAGTACTACGACGCCCAGATGGACGACGCCCGCTACGTGACCACGCTGGTCCGGACGGCCGCTGCGTACGGGGCGCACTGCGCCAACGGGGCGAAGGTCGTCGGCTTCCTGCGCGAGGGCGAACGGGTGGTCGGGGCCCGCGTGCGCGACGTGGAGAGCGGCGGCGAATACGAGATCCGCGCCAAGCAGGTGGTGAACGCGACCGGGGTGTGGACGGACGACACCCAGGCGCTGATCGGAGAACGCGGACAGTTCCATGTGCGGGCGTCCAAGGGCATCCACCTCGTGGTCCCGAAGGACCGGATCCACTCCAACACCGGACTGATCCTGCGGACCGAGAAGTCGGTGCTGTTCGTGATCCCCTGGGGGCGGCACTGGATCGTGGGCACCACGGACACGGACTGGGACCTGGACAAGGCGCACCCGGCGGCGTCGAGCGCCGACATCGACTACCTGCTGGAGCACGTGAACTCGGTGCTGGCGGTGCCGCTCACCCGGGACGACGTCCAGGGCGTCTACGCCGGCCTGCGGCCGCTGCTGGCGGGGGAGTCCGACGCGACGAGCAAGCTCTCGCGCGAGCACACCGTGGCCCACCCGGTGCCGGGACTGGTGGTGGTGGCCGGCGGCAAGTACACGACGTACCGGGTGATGGCCAAGGACGCCGTGGACGAGGCGGTGCACGGGCTGGACCAGCGGGTCGCCCAGTGCGTCACGGAGGACGTCCCCCTGGTGGGGGCCGAGGGCTACCGCGCCCTGTGGAACGGCCGGGCCCGCATCGCCGCGCGGACGGGCCTGCATGCGGTGCGGGTGGAGCACCTGCTGAACCGGTACGGGTCGCTGACGGAGGAACTACTCGAGCTGATCGCGGCCGACCCGGCGCTGGGGGAGCCGGTGACCGGGGCGGAGGACTACCTCCGGGCGGAGATCGTCTACGCCGCTTCGCACGAGGGGGCCCGCCACCTGGACGACGTGCTGACCCGGCGGACCCGCATCTCGATCGAGACCTTCGACCGGGGGACCCGCTCGGCGCGCGAATGCGCGGAACTGGTGGCTCCGGTGCTGGGCTGGGACAAGCGGCAGATCGAGAACGAAGTGGAGCACTACGAGAAGAGAGTTCAGGCGGAGCGCGAATCGCAGCGCCAGCCGGACGACCAGACGGCCGACGCGGCCCGGCTGGGGGCGCCCGACATCGTGCCGTTGTAACTCCGCGATCCGGACGGGGGAACCGCTGGCCCCGGGGCTCCCGTCCGATGCGGAGTGAGCAACAATGAGGTTTCTGCCGGGGTGGGTTACCTTGCCCCCGGTGGCTGCCGGGGGCAGCCGGGGCAGGCTGCACGATCGCAGAGGGGACGCATGTCGAAGCCGGAGCACACCGAGTCGCCTGCCGAGGCGCCTGGGGCGAAGCGTGAGGGTGACGGTGCCTCCGGGGGCGGTGGTGCGGTGAAGCCGGCCGCCCAGACCGGATCTGACGTTGCGCAGGCCGACGCCGCACGGGCGGAGGCCGACGGTCCCGCGGCGGAGCCCGCCGCCGCGTCCGTGCCCCGGCCGAGGTCCGAGGCGGGCCGGCCGAAGCAGCCCGAGGCCCCCGAGCCCGGTGCGGAGAAGGCTTCTGACACCCCGCCGGACGAGCAGCCCGCCGCCACGAAGCCCCCGTCCGGCGCCGCGAAGTCCCCGTCCGGCGCCGCGGAGCAGGACGCGAAGCCGGCGCCCGCGGACAAGGCGCCCGCGGACAAGGCGGCTTCGGGGGCCGGGTCCGAGGGTGCGGAGCCCGCCTCCGGGAGCGTTTCCGGCGCTGCGGCAGCCCGGGGTGCCGAGGAGCCCGCCGGGAAGCCGGCGCCCGGCGGCGGGCAGCGCGGCGCCAAGCCCGCGTCCGGAAACCGGGCCACGGCCCCCGCGACGGGGGACGGCACGGCACCGACGCCCGAGGAGGCCCGGCCCGCCGTGGCGGAGGCCGCGCCGCAGGACGCCGGGGCGAAGCCGGCGTCCGCGGGCGGGAAGGGCGGCACGGCCGGGGTGGGCGCCCCCGAGGACGTGGAGCCCGCGGACGAGGAGGGCCCGCAGGACGCCGACGCGGCGGGCGGGGAGCGCAAGGGCAGGCTGCTCGCGGGGCGGTACCGGCTCGGGGCCGTGCTCGGCAGGGGCGGCATGGGAACGGTGTGGCGGGCCGAGGACGAGGTGCTCGGCCGGACCGTCGCCGTCAAGGAACTCCGCTTCGGCGGCGGCGTCGACGAGGACGAGAAGCGCCGCCTCATCACCCGTACCCTCCGCGAGGCCAAGGCCATCGCGCGCATCCGCAACGAGGGCGCCGTCACCGTCTACGACGTCGTCGACGAAGACGCCCGGCCCTGGATCGTCATGGAGCTCATCGAGGGTCCCTCCCTCGCCGAGTTCGTCCGGGAGAACGGCCCGCTGTCCCCGCGCCGCGCCGCCGAGGTCGGCCTCGCCGTGCTCGACGTCCTGCGCGCCGCGCACCGCCAGGGCATCCTGCACCGCGACGTGAAACCGTCCAACGTGCTCATCGCCGCCAGCGGCCGCGTCGTCCTCACCGACTTCGGCATCGCCCAGGTCGAGGGAGACCCCTCCATCACCTCCACCGGCATGCTCGTCGGCGCCCCCTCTTACATCTCCCCCGAGCGCGCCCGCGGCTACAAGCCCGGCCCGCCCGCCGACATGTGGTCCCTCGGCGGGCTGCTGTACGCCGCCGTGGAGGGCGTGCCCCCGTACGACAAGGGCTCGGCGCTCGCCACCCTCACCGCGGTGATGACCGAGGCGGTGGACCCGCCCAAGAACGCCGGTCCGGCCCTGACCGAGGTCATCTACGGCCTGCTGGTCAAGGACCCGGCGATGCGGCTGGACGAGGACCGCGCCCGGTCGATGCTCACCGCCGTGATCAACGCGCCCGAGCCGCTCCCGGCCCCCGAGCCCGTCCCGGTGGAGGAGACCCGCCCGATCTCCCTCACCAAGGCCGATGCGGAGGCCGAGAAGGCCGCCGAGAAGGCGGCGAAGAAGGAGCGGGAGCGGCGCGAGCGCGAGCAGCGCGACCGTGCCCGCGCCGCGCTGAAGGCCACCCGTAAGGCGGCGGCGGCCCAGGCCGCGGCCGCCTCCGCCGCCGAGGCCCCGAAGCGTCCCTCGACGGTGGCCCCGGCCTCCCTCACCGACGTGATGCCGCGCCGCACCATCGCCCTCGCGATAGCCGGCGTGCTCGTGGTCCTGGCGGTCATCGGCTCGCTCATCGCGTACGCGGTCAGCGGTCAGGACGACAAGGACGGCCGCAAGGACGAGGGCCAGGGCGGCAGCCCGGGCCCGGTCGCCTCCGCCGGCCAGTCCCCGGGCAACTCCCCGGCCGCGTCCCAGGCTTCCTCGCCGAGCCCGACCCCGGTCCAGAGCCAGGGCGGCAGCCCGAGCCCGGCCGCGTCCGGCGCGAACCCCGGCACCGACCCCGCCCAGAGCCAGGGGCAGAGCCAGGGCCAGGGCGCCAGCCCGGGCGGCCCCGGGGGCGGGGCGGGCCTGCCCGCCGGGTTCACCACGGTGACGGACCCGCGCTTCCGGTTCGCCATGGCGATGCCCGAGGGCTTCCACCAGACCGGCACGGCCGGCAAGAGCTCGGGCGCGATATACAGCCGCTCCGGCGGCTTCCCCCGTATTCAGGTCGACCACACCGACAGCCCGGGCAGTGACGCCCGGGCCGCCTGGGCCGAGATGGTCCCGGGCGTGGCCGGCAGCAGCAGGAACTACCGGCAGATCCGCCTCGAAACCGTCTCGTACCGCAACTACCCGACCGTCGCGGACCTGGAGTTCGAGCGCGAGGACCAGGGCATGAGGACCCGCGTGCTCGACCGCGGCTTCAGGGCGGACGCCAACAACGGCTACGCCATCATGATCAGCTGCCCGGCCGACCAGTGGGACGGCCCCGAGTGCACGCAGATCCGCAACACCGCCTTCGACACCTTCCAGCAGTTGGGCTGATGGCCCTCGCAAGCCCGGGACGCGGGCGGCCCGGGCCACGTATCGTGTCAGCGGGGGCCAAGGGGAACCCACCGCACTCGGGGGAGGCGAAGTGGAGGACTACGCCGGCCGGATCCTGGCCGACCGCTACCGTCTGCCGTTGCCTCCGTCCGACGAGTACGAACTGCTGGAGACCCGCGCCTTCGACACCCGCAGCGGGCAGGAAGTCCTCGTCCGGCACGTGCCGTTGCCGGAGGTCGTGGACGCCGAACTGCTCGACGGCACCCGTGCGGCGCCGTCCGCCGCCGGGGAACTCCCCGCCGTTCGGCGGGCGATAGCCGCGGCCCAGGCCGCCGCCTCCGTACCGGACCATCCCCGCCTGGACCAGGTCTTCGACGTGTTCGCCGAGGACGGCTCGCTGTGGATAGTGAGCGAACTCGTCCCCGCCAGGCCGCTGGCCGCGCTGATCGCCGACGAGCCGATGAACCCGTACCGGGCGGCGGAGGTGGCCTCGGACGTGCTGACCGCGCTGCGCGTGCTGCACGCGCACGGGTGGACGCACCGCAACATCACGGTCCGGACCGTGCTGATATGCGAGGACGGCCGCGTCGTCCTCACCGGGCTCGCCGCCGGCGCCGCCGAGGACGCCCTGTGCGGCTACGACCCGGTGCCGCCCGGGGAGCTCGGCGACGAGGGCACGGACGCCCCCGCCGCGCCCCGGCAGCCCGTGTACGCCCCGCTGGTGGCGCCCGGGTACGACACGGGGCCGCGCTACTCCGACCACATCCTCCCGGACCGCGAGCCCGAGCCCGAGCCCCCGGCCCCGCCCGCACCCCCCGCCCGGCCCGCGGGGAGCCGTGACGAGGCCGTGGCCGCGGCCCGCGCCGGGACGGTCGCCGCCTACCGGGCCGGCTCGCGCGCGGCCGCCGAGAAGGTGGCGCAGGAGCGCGGGGTACGGGGCCCGGTGGTCGTCCCGCAGCTGCCGCCGACCGGGGCCAACCTGCCGCAGGAGTACGCGTACCCGTACGGCGGCCCGGACACCCCCTGGCACGGAGCCGCCCCCCGCCGCCCGGCGGACCCCGAACGCCAACAGCCCCCCGACCACGACCAGCCCCCGCAGCCGGAGCCGCACCCGCGCCCGGAGCAGGGTTCTTACCCGCAGCTGGAGGCGCATCCGCAGCCGGAGCACAGTTCCTACCGGCAGCCGGAGGCTCATCCCCAGCCGGAGCAGGCCCCCTACCGGCAGGCGAAGCCGCATCCGCAGGGGGAGCTGGGTCCTCACCCGCAGCCGGACCAGCCCCCGGGCCCCGGGCCGCAGTGGCCGGAGCCGCCCCCCGCCCCGCCCCGCCCCACGCTCCCGGCGGCTCTCGCGCTCCCGCAGGGCTACCGCCAGGCCGACCCCCCGGCGCCCGCCGCCCGCCCGGGCGAGGGCCGGCCGCAGCCCGCGGGCGGGGCCCGGGAGGGAAACCCGTCCGACACCACCGAGGCTCTGCCCGTCGTCCCGGGCAGCCGTGCTGCCGAAGCCGCCGCCCCCGTCCCCCCGGCCCCTGGGGCCGGGGGGCGGGGTGGGGGCTGGGGGGCGGGCAGGGGGGTGGCGGTCCTCGGAGTGGGCTGGACGCCGAGCGGGCGCGGCAGACGCGGATGGCCGTCGTCGGGGCCGTCACCGAGCGCTGGGCCCCCGAACAGGCCGGCGCCGTCCACGGCGGCCCCTGGCAGCTGGCCGCCCCCGTCGGCCCCGCCACCGACCTCTGGGCCCTCGGTGCCCTGCTGTACCGGGCCGTCCAGGGACACGCCCCGTACCCCGAAGAGAGCGTCGCGGAGCTCGTGGACATGGTCTGCGCCGAGCCCCCCGCCTTCGCCGAGGAGTGCGGCCCGCTGCGTCCCGTCGTGGAGTCCCTGCTGCGCCAGGACCCCACCGAGCGCCCCGACTTCGAGGAACTGCGCGGCTGGCTGCGCTCGCTGGTCCGCTCCGCCCCGGAGCCCGACGGCGACTTCGTGTTCCCGCTGCCCGAGCCCGACCCCGCCCGCCTGCCCGAGGTGCGCCGCCGCGGGGACCTGCACGGCCGCCACCGCAACCCCGACGCCCCCCGCAAGCCCCGCTCCCTCGGCCGGACCCTGCTGGTCGCCGTCCTGGCGCTGCTCGTGGGCGGGGTGGCGTACGCGATGCTGTTCCTGCCGGGCGCCGGCGACCAGGACGCCGGCCGGGCCCAGCAGCCCACGGCCGTCCAGAGCCCGGCGCCCCCCTCCCCGGCGCCGCCCGGGACGCAGAAGCCCCCGCAGCAGTCGCCGTCCCCGGCCGCCCCGTCCTCCGGCACGCAGCCGCCCGCACAGCCGCCCGCGCAGCAGGCCCCCGAGGGCTACACCCTCCAGCAGGACCCGGCGCACTTCACGATCGCCGTTCCCAACGGCTGGGAGCGCCAGTCCATCAACGAGGCGGGCCAGGTGCGCTACACCCAGGGCCAGTTCACCCTCATCGTGGTCCCGGGCCGCGACCGGGTGGAGGGCGGCTCCCCGGACCCGCTCGGCTACCAGAAGGACAAGGAGGCGGAGCTGGCCCCGTACCGCAATTCCACCTGGGCCTCCGGCGGGGACGTGAAGTCCACCAGGGTGGGCCAGCAGTTGCGCGTGACCGGCCGCTACACCTGGATCGACGCGGCGGGCCGCTCCCTGTTCGCCCGCAACTTCGTGGTCGCGCTCGGCGGCAGCTACCACGTGGTCATGGTCACGGGTCCGGAGGACAACCAGGACAGGGTCACGGACGTCTTCGACAAGGCCACGGCCAGTTACCAGGCCGGAGGCTGACGGCCGATCAGTAC
Source organism: Streptomyces sp. 3211.6 (assembly GCF_003634815.1). Classification (NCBI taxonomy): domain Bacteria; kingdom Bacillati; phylum Actinomycetota; class Actinomycetes; order Kitasatosporales; family Streptomycetaceae; genus Streptomyces; species Streptomyces sp. 3211.6. The sequence goes on from NZ_RBXC01000001.1 coordinate 4,823,220, forward strand.
GGCGATTGCGTCACAGTGCTGTCTCACGGGCCCCGCCCGGTTCCGGCACCGCCCGCAGGCTCCGTAATCTGGCCCGGAGTGCACAGAGCGGCGGGAATTCGTGGAACAGCAGACAGGCGCGGGCGCGGTGCTCGCGGGCCGTTACCGGCTCGTGGAACCCATCGGCAGCGGGGGCATGGGCAAGGTGTGGCGCGCCCATGACCAGCTGCTGCACAGGACGGTCGCCGTCAAGGAGCTGACGGCGGCCCTGTACGTGGCCCAGGCCGACCGGGAGGTCCTGTACGCCCGGACGCAGAAGGAGGCCCGCGCGGCGGCGCGGATCCAGCATCCCGCGGTCGTCACGGTGCACGACGTCCTGGAGCACGACGACCGGCCGTGGATCGTCATGGAGTACATCGACGGCCCTTCCCTCGCGGAGGCCGCCAAGGCGGCCGGGCGGATCGAGCCCCGTGAGGCGGCGCGGATCGGCCTCCACGTCCTGGGCGCGCTGCGCGCCGCGCACGCGGTCGGCGTGATGCACCGGGACGTGAAGCCGGGCAACGTGCTGCTGGCCAAGGACGGCCGGGTGCTGCTCACCGACTTCGGGATCGCGGCGATCGAGGGGGACTCCTCCATCACCCGGACGGGTGAACTCGTGGGTTCCATCGACTACCTGGCCCCGGAGCGGGTGACGGGCGGCGCCCCCGACCCGTCCTCGGACCTGTGGTCCCTGGGCGCGACCTTGTACACGGCCGTCGAGGCCCGCTCGCCCTTCCGCCGGACCTCGCCGATCTCCAGCCTCCAGGCCGTGGTCAACGACGAGCCGCCGGTCCCGCGCCAGTCCGGTCCCCTCGGCCCGGTCATCACCGCGCTGCTGCGCAAGGACCCGGCCGAGCGCCCCTCGGCGGGCGAGGCCGAGCGGATGCTGATCGAGGCCATGGAAGGCCGGGAGCCCAGGGCCGCGCAGGCGTACGTGCCCACCCGCGTGGTGAGCGCCGAGGAGCGGGCCCCCGCCCGCGCGGACGCCGCCCCGCAGCCGCACCAGCACCAGCAGCCGCACCAGCACCAGCAGCCGCACCAGCAGCCACACCAGCCCCAGTACCCCCACCCCGGTCCCGCGCCCGCCCCGACCGCCACCCTGCCCGAGCCGGCGACGGCGGTCGCCGGGCGGCCGCCCGGCCGGGTCAAGAAGGTCGCGGCGGTCGCCGTGGTCGCGGCGTTGCTCGGCGGCGGCGGGGTCTTCGGCCTGCTGAGGCTGACCGGCGGGGACGACGGCCCCGGCTCGGACAAGAACGCCTCGGTCCCCGACGGGCAGGACGAGGCCGACGCCCCGCCGGCCGGCTACACCGAGGTCACCGACCCGGAGGGCTTCACGCTGTTCGTGCCGAAGGGCTGGAAGCGGCGGCTGAACGGCAACCAGATCGACTACACCCCGGACGAGGGCAAGCACTTCATCCGGATCGCGATGGACCCGACGCCCGACTACCCGAACCCGTACATGCACCTGCTCGACATGGAGAAGCAGCTCAAGGAGCGGACGGACTACAAGCGGCAGGCGCTGAACCAGAACACCTTCCACGACAGCACCCGCGCCGCCCTGTGGGACTTCAGCTGGACGGAGAAGGGGGCCCTCGCCGGGCCCCGGCGGGCGATCGACCAGATGTACATCGCCCCGGACGGCACCGAGTACGGGGTGTACATGTCGGGTCCGGCGGCCGACTGGGAGACCACCCGGACCCAGTTCGACGTGGTCCTGAGCGGCTGGGAGCCGGCGCCGAAGAAGAAGTGAGCGGGGGCGGACCGTTCCGCCCGGCCCCGGCCATCGTGCCAGCGATTACTGGCAGACTTGGCAAAATCCGGTTACCCACGGGTACCCAAAGCCCCCGGGGCGGCATACGCTCACCGCCATGACGGACTCGAAGGCTGCTGCCGCCCCCCTCCGCTCCGCACCCCGGCCCACCAACCCGGTCGCCCCGGCCCCGGCGGGCGCCCGCACCGCCGCCGACGTGGTGACCCCCGCCCTGATCACCCGGCTCACCCGCGGGGTCACCGGCTCCGGCAGCACCGCCAACCACACCCCCTTCACCGGGGCCAAGCTGGCGGACCTCCCCGAGGCCACCCCCGAGGACGTGGCCGAGGCCTTCGCCAAGGCCCGCGCCGCCCAGCCCGCCTGGGCCGCCGTCCCCGTACGGCAGCGCGCCGCCGTCCTGCTCCGCTTCCACGACCTGGTCCTCGCCCGCCAGTCCGAGGTCCTCGACCTCATCCAGCTGGAGACCGGCAAGGCCCGCCTGCACGCCCACGAAGAGGTCCAGGCCGTCGCGGTCGCCGCCCGCCACTACGGCCGCAAGGCCCCCGCCTACCTGCGCCCCAAGGGCCACACCGGCGCCATGCCCACCCTCACCAAGGTCACCGAGCTGCGCCAGCCGCGCGGGGTCGTCGGCCAGATCGCCCCCTGGAACTACCCGCTCGAACTCTCCGTCGGCGACGCCCTGCCCGCCTTCGTCTCCGGCAACGCCGTCGTCATGAAGCCCGACACCGAGACCGCCCTGACCGCCCTGTGGGCCCGCGACCTGCTCATCGAGGCCGGGCTGCCCGCGGAGGTCTTCCAGGTCGTCCTCGGCGAGGGCCCCGTCGTCGGCCCCGAGGTGGTCCGGCACGCCGACTACGTCTCCTTCACCGGCTCCACCCGCACCGGCCGCGAGGTCGCCCAGGGCGCCGCCGCCCGCCTCGTCGGGGTCTCCCTCGAACTCGGCGGCAAGAACCCCATGCTCGTCCTGCACGACGCCGACGTGGAGAAGGCCGCCGCCGGAGCCGTCCGCGCCTGCTTCTCCTCCGCCGGACAGCTGTGCATCTCCATCGAGCGGCTCTACGTGCACGCCTCCATAGCCGACGCCTTCCTGGAGCGCTTCGCCGCCCGCACCAAGGCCATGCGGCTCGGCAACTCCCTCGCCTACGGCGCCGACATGGGCTCCCTCGTCGGCGAACGCCAGCTGGAGAACGTACGGCGGCACGTGGACGAGGCCGTCGCCAAGGGCGCCACCCTCGTCGCCGGCGGCGTGGCCCGCCCCGACATCGGCCCCCTCTTCTACGAGCCCACCATCCTCGACGGCGTCGAGGCCCCCATGGCGGTCTGCGCCGAGGAGACCTTCGGCCCGGTCGTCTCCGTCTACCGGTTCACCGACGAGGACGAGGTCATCGCCCAGGCCAACGCCACCGCCTACGGCCTCAACTCCAGCGTCTGGACCAAGGACGCCCGCCGCGGCCACGCGGTCGCCGCCCGCCTGCGCACCGGCACCGTCAACATCAACGACGGATACGCCCCCGCCTACGGCAGCGCCCAGGCCCCCATGGGCGGCATGAAGGACTCCGGGCTCGGCCGCCGGCACGGCTCCGAAGGCATCCTCAAGTACACCGAGGCCCAGACCGTGGCCCACCAGCGGCTGCTGCCGATGGCGCCCTCGCTGGGCATGGACGACGCGAAGTACGCCGAGTTCATGACCCGCAGCCTCAAGGTCCTCAAGGCACTCCGCTTCCGCTAGACCCCACCACCCCCCCGCAGCAGCACCCCAGGGCACCAGGCACGACCGACCGCCGGGAGGCACCGCGCAGTGTCGTACGACCAGACAGACGACTACGACTACGACGTCATCGTCATCGGATCGGGCTTCGGAGGGTCGGTCTCGGCACTGCGGCTCACCGAGAAGGGCTACCGGGTCGGCGTCCTGGAGGCAGGACGCCGCTTCACCCGCGAGAGCCTGCCCCGCAACAGCTGGGACCTGCGCAACTACCTGTGGGCACCCGCCCTCGGGCTGTACGGGATCCAGCGCATCCACCTGCTCGGCAACGTGATGGTGCTCGCGGGCGCCGGAGTGGGCGGCGGCTCCCTCAACTACGCCAACACCCTCTACGTGCCCCCCGCCGCCTTCTTCGAGGACCGCCAGTGGGCCTCCATCACCGACTGGCACGCCGAACTCGCCCCGTACTACGAGCAGGCCAAGCGGATGCTCGGCGTACGGCTCAACCCGACGATGACCCCCTCCGACGTCCACCTCAAGGCGGCCGCCGAGAAGATGGGCGCCGGCGACACCTTCCACATGGCCCCCGTCGGCGTCTTCTTCGGCGACGGCGGGGACGCCGGGGGACAGCGGAAGGTCCGCCCGGGCCAGGAGGTCCCCGACCCCTACTTCGGCGGCGCCGGGCCCGCCCGCAAGGCCTGCACCGAATGCGGCGAGTGCATGACCGGTTGCCGGCACGGCGCGAAGAACACCCTGAACGAGAACTACCTGCACCTGGCCGAACGGGCCGGCGCCGTCATCCACCCCATGACCACCGTCACCGCCCTCGCCGAGCACCCCGACGGCGGCTACCGCGTCCGCACGGTCCCCACCGACCACCGCCGCTCGGGCCGCGCCAAGGTGCTGCGCGCCCGCTACGTCGTCGTCGCCGCGGGCACGTACGGCACCCAGACGCTGCTGCACACCATGAAGGACCGCGGCGAACTGCCCCGCATCTCCGGCCGGCTCGGCGACCTCACCCGCACCAACTCCGAGGGCCTGGTCGGCGCCCAGACCGACGACCGCCGCTACCGCAGGCGCCACCCCGCCGCGGGCCGGGCGGACTTCACCCGGGGCGTGGCCATCACCTCGTCCGTGCACCCCAACGCCGACACCCACATCGAGCCCGTCCGCTACGGCAAGGGCTCCAACGCCATGGGGTTCCTGACGGTCCTCCAGGTACCCCTCAGCGCGCACCGGGTGCGGGCCTGGTTCGCCCGCACCGCCCGCCACCCCGTGCAGCTGGCGCGGTCCCTGTCGAACCGGCGCTGGTCGGAGCGGACCATCATCGGCCTGGTCATGCAGTCGCTGGACAACTCCCTGACGACCTACCGCAAACCGGGAGGCCTCGGCAAGGGCCTGCTGACGGCCCGCCAGGGCCACGGCGCCCCCAACCCGGTGCAGATCGCCGAGGCCACCGAGGCCGCGACCCTGCTGGCCGAGGAGATCAACGGCTTCCCCGGCAGCAACGTCGGCGAGCTCATGGGCACCCCGCTGACCGCGCACTTCCTCGGCGGCTGCCCGATCGGCGCCACCCCCGAGGAGGGCGTGGTCGACCCGTACCACCGGCTGTACGGGCACCCGGGCATCTCGGTGGTCGACGGAGCGGCGGTCTCCGCCAACCTCGGGGTCAATCCGTCGCTGACCATCACGGCCCAGGCCGAGCGGGCGATGTCGTACTGGCCGAACAACGGGGAGGCGGACCCGCGCCCCGCGCAGGGGGAGGCGTACCGACGTCTCGCGGCGGTGGAACCGGTCCGTCCGGCCGTCCCCGAGGGGGCCTTCGGCGCGCTGCGGCTGCCCTTCCTCGCCGTCCCGGAGATTCCCCCGAGACAACCGGAAGCGAAGGCCTGAGTTCCGCGAACGACCGCGGCGGGTACCGCGCTCCCCCTCCGAGCGCGGTACCCGCCGCAGTACAGGAGTGGACAGGCGGTCGCCGGAAAAGGTTGTACCGGAATGCTTTGGGTGAAGCTGTGGTGTCGGTCACATGGTCGGCGGTGCAACCGAGGCGTACGTCCGGGGGTCACACCGGGCATGAGACAGCGCATCTCCCTGCTGGCCGCGTGCGGCCTGGTGGCCGCGGGACTCGTCACCCTCCCCGCCACCGCCGCGAACGCCGCGGAACCCGTCTTCCGCCTGACCGGGCCGCCCGGCCTCGTCCTCCCGCCCGCCCCCGCGACCGGCTCCCCGACGCCGACGGCCCTGAACTACCGGCTGGAGGCCCCGGCCGGGACCGCCGCCTTCGACGGGGAGTTCACCCTGACCGTCGACCTCTCCAAGCTGGGCGGGGTGGCGACCGTCCAGGAGAGCCCGCGCGCGGCCGTCAAGAAGTGCGTCACCGCCGGCGCCACGCTCGTCTGCAAGCAGCAGGGCCTGCACCCCGGCGTCCCGGCCGGCGTGGACCTGGAGGTCGTCCCCGGGAAGAGCACCGGTGTCGGCGTGGTCAGCGTGACCGGCACGGCTGCCGGTGCCACCGTCACCCCCGCCCTGCCCACCGGCATCAAGGTCGGCGCACCCGACCTGGTCATGGGGGAGATGAGGCTCAAGAAGGAGCTGAAGCCGGGCGAGAGCCAGGACCTGCCGCTGACCTTCAGCAACAACGGCAACGAGCCGGCCAAGGGCGTCGTGCTGGAGCTGGAGGCCAGCCACGGCCTGGAGCTCCCGGAGCGGTACGACAACTGCACCTACCGCACCACCCGCACCGCGACCGACGTCGTCTGCACCATCGAGGGCGACTTCGAGGCCAAGGCCTCCTACGAACTGGCCGGGGACAGCCCGCTGCACCTCAAGGCCGGCGCGAACGCCCTGGGCGAGCGGTTCGGCTACGGCATCTACCCGGCGCCCGTCCCGCAGAAGCCCCAGGCGGACTCCGCCGCGCAGCAGAACGGCACCACCCAGCAGAACGGCGCCGACAAGCCCAAGGCCGGCGACGCGGCGGGCAAGGCCTCGCGCAAGCTGGTCGCCCGCAAGGCGGCGCAGGCCGCGCTCGCCGAGCACGGCCCGGACCTCAACCCGGCCGACAACAAGCGCGAGGCGGTCCTCACCGTCCAGAACACCGCGGACTTCGAGGCCGAGCCCCTGATCGTCAAGGGCGCCGCCGGCACCACCGCCAAGGCCGTCGTGGCCGTCCGCAACAACGGCCCGGCCTGGGTCGCCGGCCAGGGCGGCGCCCCCGCGGCCGTCGTCGACGTCGAGCTCCCGGAGGGCCTGAAGGCCGTCACGGTCCCCGCCGCCTGCCGCGCGGTCGGCGAGGCCGTCTACCGGTGCGCCACCGCGCCCTCCGTGCTGGAGAGCGAGAACGTCGAGTTCCCGTTCGAGCTGAAGATCGAGAAGGCGGTCAAGGACGCCAAGGGCGCCCTCCGCGTCGGCGCGCCCGGCCCGAAGGGCGAGCCGCAGCGGCACTCCTTCGACCCCGTCCTGGCCAACAACCTCGCCGCCTTCACGGCGAACCCGACGTCCACCGGGCCCAGCCCGAGCCCGTCGGGCAGCCCCTCGCCCAGCACCTCCGCGAGCACCTCGGCCTCCCCGAGCCCCTCGGCGAGCGCCGGCGCCACCGCGAACGGCGGCACGGGCGGCGGCGGTCCGCTGGCCTCCACCGGCAGCCAGGCCGGCCTGCTCGGCCTCGGCGCGGCCGCGCTGCTGGCCGTCGGCGGCGCGCTGTTCCTCTCGGCCCGCCGCCGCAAGGGCGGGCACGCGTAGGACCGTCCGAGACGAACGAACGGCCGGCCCGGGGCGTCCCCCGGACCGGCCGTTCTTCTTGCGGTGACCGGGCTGCTGTCCCCTGCCGTCCGGCCACGCGGGGAGAGGGGTCCCACGACGTGCCACCTCAGGCGTCACGTCTCACCGCTCCCGCGGACATCCCCTCAACGAAGCCGCCCGGGGCGGGACACGGTCCGGACGGGTGACGAACACCCGGCCGCGCGGTCAGACGCGGCCCCGGCACAGCTCCAGCAGGGTCATCGCGAGCGCGGTCCCGGGCTTGCCGAGGGCGTCGCTGAAGTGCGACAGGACCTCCATCTCCCGCGAGAGGTGCACCCGGCGCCCGCCCGCGCCGATCCGGGCCTCCTGGATGACGGCCGAGACGGCCATCCGCTCCTGGATCAGCCCGATGATCCGGTCGTCGAGGGCGTCGATGCGCTCCCGGCAGTCGGCGATCAGCTGCTCGGGGGTGGCGGCGGTGGTGAGGGTGCTCATGGGTTTCTCCTGTGGTCGTGGCCCGCAGGAGGGGGAACGCGGAGCGCCCCGGTCCTGTCGGACCGGGGCGCTCTGGGAAGTCAGCGGCTCAAGCGAGCATCACGAGGACCCATGGCGACCGGACCGGCCGGTGCCATAGGTAAAGAGGAAGCTCAGCTGCTTGCGCATGGTGTGGATTATTGCCACACCCCGCGCCCCGGCGCCAAGCGGGCCCGGATGCTGAGACGCCCCGGCCGTGACGTGGGCCTCGGATGGTGCGACAAACCGGCGGCCGGCGCCACCGGTAGAATCGACAAAACAGCCCCCTCTTCCGCCGGAAGGCCGTCCCGTGCCAGAAGCACCCTCCGCCGCCCACGACAGCGCCCCGGACACGGTCCTCGTCGTCGACTTCGGCGCGCAGTACGCCCAGCTCATCGCCCGCCGCGTCCGCGAGGCCCGCGTCTACAGCGAGATCGTGCCCAGCACGATGCCCGTGGCCGAGATGCTCGCCAAGGACCCGAAGGCGATCATCCTCTCCGGCGGTCCGTCCTCCGTCTACGAGGAGGGCGCCCCGCGCCTGGACGACGCCCTTGCCCTGTTCGAGTCCGGCGTGCCCGTCTTCGGCATGTGCTACGGCTTCCAGCTGATGGCGACGACCCTCGGCGGCACCGTCGACAACACCGGCGCCCGCGAGTACGGCCGCACCCCGCTGTCGGTCTCCAAGGCCGGCTCCACCCTCTTCGAGGGCACCCCCGAGCACCAGTCGGTGTGGATGTCCCACGGCGACGCCTGCTCCGCCGCCCCCGAGGGCTTCACCGTCACCGCCTCGACGAACGTCGTCCCGGTCGCGGCCTTCGAGAACGACGAGAAGAAGCTGTACGGCGTGCAGTACCACCCCGAGGTGATGCACTCCACGCACGGCCAGCAGGTCCTGGAGCACTTCCTCTACCGGGGTGCGGGCCTCAAGCCCACCTGGACCACCGGCAACATCGTCGAGGAGCAGATCGCCGCGATCAAGGCGCAGGTCGGCGACAAGCGCGCCATCTGCGGCCTGTCCGGCGGCGTGGACTCCGCGGTCGCCGCGGCCCTCGTCCAGAAGGCCATCGGTTCCCAGCTCACCTGCGTGTACGTCGACCACGGCCTGATGCGCAAGGGCGAGACCGAGCAGGTCGAGAAGGACTTCGTCGCGGCCACCGGCGTCCAGCTGAAGGTCGTCGACGCCCAGGAGCGCTTCCTGAACGCGCTGGCCGGCGTCTCCGACCCGGAGACCAAGCGCAAGATCATCGGCCGCGAGTTCATCCGCGTCTTCGAGCAGGCCCAGCTGGAGATCCTCCAGGAGGACGGCCCGGCGGTGGCCTTCCTCGTCCAGGGCACCCTGTACCCGGACGTCGTGGAGTCCGGCGGCGGCACCGGCACGGCCAACATCAAGTCCCACCACAACGTGGGCGGCCTCCCCGACGACATCGAGTTCGAGCTCGTCGAGCCGCTGCGCCAGCTGTTCAAGGACGAGGTCCGGATGGTCGGCCAGGAGCTCGGCCTGCCCGAGGAGATCGTCCAGCGCCAGCCCTTCCCCGGCCCCGGCCTCGGCATCCGCATCGTCGGCGAGGTCACCAAGGAGCGCCTGGACCTGCTGCGCGAGGCCGACGCCATCGCCCGCCACGAGCTGACCGCCGCCGGCCTGGACCGGGAGATCTGGCAGTGCCCGGTCGTCCTGCTCGCCGACGTCCGCAGCGTGGGCGTCCAGGGTGACGGCCGCACCTACGGCCACCCGATCGTGCTGCGCCCGGTCTCGTCCGAGGACGCCATGACGGCGGACTGGACCCGCATGCCGTACGAGGTGCTGGCCCGGATCTCGACCCGCATCACCAACGAGGTCAAGGACGTCAACCGCGTGGTCCTGGACTGCACGAGCAAGCCCCCGGGCACCATCGAGTGGGAGTAGGCCCCCACGACCGCCACCGCGGTCGCCGTGCCTGACGCGAAGCCGCCGTTCCCCCGGGAGCGGCGGCTTCGCCGTTGCTCTGGTCAGTTGCGGGCCCGGCCGGTACCTTGCGCCGCGAGCGGAAGGAGGGGCCATGCCGGAGCAGCCCGTACCCGTGCCCGTGCCGGTGGACCGGCTGGCGTTCGAGATGCCGCCCGTGCACGCGGACCCGGCCGAGGAGCGCACCCACCGCAAGGAGCGGCTCGCGGGGGCGCTGCGGCTGCTGGGGCGGCTCGGGTACGAGGACGGGGTCGCGGGACACGTCAGCGCCCGGGACCCGGAGTTCGAGGACTGCTACTGGGTCAACCCCTTCGGCCGGGCCTTCGCCGGGCTCGGCCCCGAGGACCTGCTGCTGGTCGACGGGGACGGGCGGGTGGTGCGGGGCGGGCGGCGGGTGAACCAGCTGGCCTTCGCCGTGCACGCGGCCGTGCACCGGGCGCGCCCGGAGGTGGTCGCCGTGGTCCGCACCCAGGGCCCCTACGGCAGGGCGCTGGCCTGCCTGGGCGAGCTGCTGGCTCCCGTCAGCCAGGAGGCCTGCGCCTTCTACGAGGACCACGCGCTCCTCGACGAGTACCTGGGCGCGGAGGACCCGGCGCGGGTCGCGCGGGCGCTGGGCCCGTACAAGGCGCTGATCCTGCGCAACCGGGGGCTGCTGACGGTCGGCGGGTCGGTGGACGCGGCCGTGTGGTGGTTCGTCGCGGCGGAGCGGGCGGCGCAGGTGCAGCTGATCGCGCGGGCCGCCGGGAAGCCGGTGCTCATCGACCACCACGGGGCGGTCGCCACGCGGGAGCGCTTCGGGGGAGACCTGGCCGCCTGGGCGAGCTACCAGCCGCTCTGGCAGACGGTCGCGGACGGCGCCGGACCCGTGGCGTCAACATCATGAACCGTTAATCACCTGCTCTGACATCGTGCGCAATCCGGAGCACTGCCCCAGTGGTGCACAATTCGCTGGCATTGCACCGTAGTTCAGAGAGGCGGCACGCACGTGGCTGTCCAAGAGATGTCCCGGGGTACCCATACCGCCGTCTGCGCCTGCGACGACTGCGCGCGGGAGGGGCACCGGCGCGCGGTCGCCGCGTTCCTGGAGAAGCGCGACGAGTTCGCCGCCGGGCAGGGGGTGCCGCCCGCCGTGGCCCACTCCCTCGGCGCCTCCCGCCAGTGGGTCTCCGACGAACTGGCCCTGTCCGCCCGCACGGTCGCCGAACGGGGGAGAGAGGCCGGGAACTCCTGGCTGTACCTGTTCTCCCGGCGGGCCGTCCTCGCCCTGTGGATCGCCGCCGGGGTGCTGCTGCTGGTGCAGGTCGGCACCGCGCTCGGCACCGGCTGGTCCACCGCCCGCACCGCCGGGCTGCTGGCCGCGCTGGTCCTGGCCGGGCTGCTGACCGTCGCCGCCCGCGCCCAGTCGCTGCGGGGCGGGCTGCTGGCCCCGCTGGTCGGCGAGGACAACCGGCTGTCCACCTCGAAGGCGGTACCGAGCGCCTGGGTGGTGCTGACCGCGTTCGCGGCGCTGCTGCCCGCGCTGCGGCTGGCCGCCTCCTCGCCCGGCCCGGAGCGGGACGCCCTGTACCAGGGGTTCGCGCTGGGGCGGGCGCTGCCCCTGCTGGCGGTGGTCGCGCTGACGTCGGGGGTGGCGGTGCTGGTGCGCCGGGTGGTCTCCGTACGGATCATGGGGCAGCGGCTGCAGAAGCTGCCGGCGGACCGGCCGCGCGGGGTGGACCTGCTGACGGACGACGACGGCCGCGGCAGCTTCCCCGACGCGCAGTACGTCCTCGTCTCCACGGTGGTGCTGGCCTACGCGGCGGTGTCGCTGGCCCGCTTCCCCGACCGGCTGCCGCAGCTGCCGTGGGCGCTGGCCCTGCTGGTGGCCCTGTCGGCGGCGGTGTACCTGGCGGCGAAGTACGCGGAGGGAAGCCGGCCGCTGGTGCTGTCGGTGGTCCGCAGGCGCGAGCCGGGGGACATCGACGCCGCGGTCCGGCCCGGCGACGACATCGAGATCCGGGGCGTGGGGTTCGTGCCGCCGGGGGCGCACACGCCGGAGATGCTGGCCCGGCTGGTGGTGCGGGTCGGCGCGGTCCACGTGCACGTTCCGCTGGTGCCGGTGGCGGGCGGGTTCGTGAACCCCTCGGACACGGTGCTCACGGTGCCGGTGCCCGCGGAGGTGGAGCCGGGCCGGGTCGACGTGCAGGTGGTGACCGCCGCCGGGGTGGAATCCAACCGCTGCATCATCGACGTGGCCGAATGAAGCGGGTAGACATGGCTGCGTGAACCGAACTGACGTCCCTTCCGGTGTGCGGTCCACACCGTGGAGAGAACTCGCCTCCCGCCATGCCCTCCTCCCGCTGCGGATCTTCCTCGGCGTGACCTTCGTCTACGCGGGCCTCGACAAACTGACCACCCCGGGCTTCTTCGCCGCCTCCGGCTCCGGCTCGATCGGCGAGCAGATGCACGGCGTGCGCGACACCGCCGCGATCCCGGCCCTGGTGGACCTCACGCTGAAGGCCCCCGCCGGTTTCGGCTACGCCATCGCCCTCGGGGAGCTCCTGGTAGGCCTGGGCGTGCTCGCCGGGCTGCTGACCCGGATCGCGGCCGCGGGCGGTGCGCTGATCTCACTGAGCCTGTGGCTGACGGTGTCCTGGGCCGTGACCCCTTACTACTTCGGCAACGACCTGGTGTATCTGATGGCGTGGATCCCGCTGGTGCTGGCCGGGGCGCCCTACTGGTCCCTCGACCGGCTGATCCGGTCGCGCCGGTCCCGCCGTACCGCGTAGGTCACCAGCCCCACCAGGGCGGCCAGGGACAGTCCGCCGAAGGCCATCGGAACGACCAGGAACCACGGCAGGTCGGTCTCGCCGGCCGCGTCGAGCAGGTACAGCACGCCCGCCGAGGTCAGCACCAGGCCGGCCAGCAGCCTTCCGGGCTGGAACTCATGACGCCGCACGGGCCACCTCCACCTGTCCCACACCCGCGTCCAGGTGCAGCTCGATCGTCCCGCCGGCCTCGGTGCCCGCGGTGGGGGCCAGGGTCGCCCGCCGGTTCTCGCCGCCGCTCTTGATCCGCACGGAGCGGTCCCCGGGCAGCTGGATGTCGCCCAGGTCGATGGAGACGTCGGCCTTCGCGGTGACCTCCCGGGGGACGATCACCTTCAGCCGGCCCGCCTCGATGGAGGCGCGGACCGGCACGGTCGTGCCCTTCGGCACGTCCAGGCGGCTCAGGTCGAGCGTGGCCAGCCCCGTCCCGGAGGAGTACAGGGGCCGGACGTCGGCCACCGCCGCCGGACGCCAGTCGACGTTGTGCCAGTCGGTGCTCACCTCGCGCGGCAGGGCGGTGGCCGCCGCGAGGAGCCCGGCCGTGACCAGGCCCAGCAGGATCGTGCCGAAGCCGGTGCGGCCCTTGACAGAGCTCACCGCCAGGCCCAGCCCGAAGACGGCCAGCGCACAGGCCAGGCCGACCTGGAGGGCGTGCCCCAGCGGGCTGCCGTGCCAGACGGAGGCGGTGGCGATCCCGCCGGCCAGCAGGGCCAGGACGAAGATCCGGCCGCCGATCCCGCCGCGCCCCTGCCCGTACGCGGGCGTCGGCTCCGGCTTAGCCGGGGCCGCCCCGGGCAGCGTGCCCGGGCGGTCGTCGGCGCCGTCGTCGGGGCCCCACAGGTAGCCGGAGGAGCCGACCGGCCCGGTGGTGCCGTCCTTCACCAGCGGATCGCGCCACCACGACGGGCTGCTCGGCACGGGCGGCGCCTGGGTCTCCGGCGGAGCCGGGCGGTGCGTCCCGGGGGCCTCCGCCTCGGGGGCGGCGGCCCGGCGGTGCCGCCGGGACCAGTACGCGGCCCCGCCGAGCGCCAGGATGACCAGGACGGAGAAGGCGCCCATCACCCCGTTGTCGAGCATCGACAGGAACAGGGCGCAGCCCACCAGGGCGCTGAACACCGCGGCCAGGGTGGACCCTTCGACGCGGCCGGTCAGCAGCTTGCGGCCCTCGCTGTCCTCCTCGCCCTCCAGAGGCAGCAGCAGCCAGGCGAACCCGTAGAAGACCAGGCCGACGCCGCCCGTGACGGCGAGCACGCCGAGCACGATCCGGAACATCACCGGGTCCAGGTCGAAATACCGGCCCAGGCCGCCGCAGACGCCTGCGAGGACCTTGTCGCGCTTGCTGCGGCGCAGCGGCGGCCGGTCGGCTGGGGCCGGTGCCCCGGGTTCTTCCCCCGGGCTCCGTCCGGAGGCGCCCCCGGGCGGGGCGTCGTGTACGTCGGTCATGGCTCCATGGTGACCGCCCGTCCGGCCGCCCGGCACCGGGCCCTACCCTGGCGCAACCCTGATATCCCCCCGACGGAACTGGGGGGATGCCCTGATGCCGCCGTCCGCCCTGCCATGTGACCCTTGGTGACATGCCCGCAGCAGCAGCCGCCCGTACCCCGCACGCCCCCGACCCCGACGACGTCCCGCAGCGCAGGCTCTACCGCAGCGCCGACGGACGGATGCTCGGCGGAGTCGCGCGCGGCCTCGCCGGGCACCTCGGGCTGCCCGTCCTGTGGGTCCGGCTCGCCTTCCTCGCCATGTTCATGTGGGGGGACGGGCTGGGGGTGCTGCTGTACGCCGCCTTCTGGGTCTTCGTCCCGCTCGGCGTCGGCGGCAGCACCGGGCACCACTCCTTCTTCGAGACCCTCGCCGACGGCAGCCGGCGCCTGCGCAAGCCCGACAAGGGGGCGGTGTCCGGGCTGATCGCCCTGGCTGTCGGCGCGGGCATCTTCATCTCCCAGCTCCGCGTCGGCGGCGCCAACGGCCGCTACGTCTGGCCCACCCTGCTCGTCGGGGCCGGCGTCGTCCTCGTCTGGCGGCAGGCCGACAACGCCCGCCGGGCCGGCTGGAACTCCGCCGCGGACCGCCAGAAGAGGCTCCTCCAGGCCGCCCGGGCGCTCGCCGGGGTGGTGCTCGTCGGCGTGGGCCTGACCGTCTTCATCGTCGTACGGGGCTCCGCCGCCCAGCTCGGCAACCTCCTCACCGCCGTCCTCGCCGTCCTCGTCGGCATCGCCCTGCTCGCCGGACCCTGGCTGATCCGGATGACCCAGGACCTCTCCGAGGAGCGTCTGATGCGCATCCGCGCCCAGGAGCGCGCCGAGGTCGCCGCCCACGTCCACGACTCCGTCCTGCACACGCTCACCCTGATCCAGCGCAACGCCGAGGACGTCGGCGAGGTCCGCCGCCTCGCCCGCGCCCAGGAGCGGGAGCTGCGCAACTGGCTGTACAAGCCGGAGGGCACCGGCAAGGACGAGGCCGAGGAGCCGGCCACCCTCGCCGAGGCCGTGAAGAAGGCCGCCGCCGAGGTCGAGGACCACCACGGCGTCCCGATCGAGGTGGTCGTCGTCGGAGACTGCCCACTGGACGAGAAGCTGGGCGCGCAGATGCAGGCCGCGCGCGAGGCGATGGTCAACGCCGCCAAGTACGGTGGCGAGGGCGGGCCCGTCCAGGTGTACGCGGAGGTCGAGGGGCGCACGGTGTTCGTGTCCGTACGGGACCGGGGGCCGGGCTTCGACATCGACGCGGTACCCGGCGACCGCATGGGCGTACGAGAATCGATCATCGGCCGGATGCAGCGCAACGGCGGGACCGCCCGGCTGCGGTCCGCGCCCGACGGCGGCACGGAAGTCGAACTGGAGATGGAGAGGGTGGCGAACGCGGCATGACCGGCATGACCGAGGGCAGCGCTGTGAACGACGGGTCCAGGAGGGTCCGGGTGGTGCTCGTCGACGACCACCGCATGTTCCGCACCGGCGTACAGGCCGAGATCGGGGAGACGTCCCGCACCGGCGTCGAGGTCGTCGGGGAGGCCGCCGACGTGGACCAGGCCGTCACCGTCATCACCGCCACCCGCCCCGAGGTGGTCCTCCTCGACGTGCACCTGCCCGGCGGCGGCGGCGTCGAGGTGCTGCGGCGCTGCGCCCCGCTGATGGCGGCCGCCGAGAACCCGGTGCGCTTCCTGGCCCTGTCGGTGTCGGACGCCGCCGAGGACGTCATCGGGGTCATCCGGGGCGGCGCGCGCGGCTACGTCACCAAGACCATCACCGGCACCGACCTGGTGGACTCCGTCTTCCGGGTCCAGGACGGGGACGCGGTGTTCTCGCCGCGGCTGGCCGGCTTCGTCCTCGACGCCTTCGCCTCCACGGACGCGCCGCCGGTCGACGAGGACCTGGACCGGCTCACCCAGCGGGAGCGCGAGGTGCTGCGGCTGATCGCGCGCGGGTACGCGTACAAGGAGATCGCCAAGCAGCTGTTCATCTCGGTGAAGACGGTCGAGTCGCACGTCTCGGCCGTGCTGAGGAAGCTCCAGCTCTCCAACCGGCACGAGCTGACCCGCTGGGCCACCGCGCGCCGCCTGGTCTGACCTGCGGGTGAACCGCGGGTGACACCCCGGGGCGCGGCCCCGGGGATGATCCGGATGTGATCCACGACGCAGTCGGGGAGGGCAACCGGACGGCATCGCGGCGGCCTCTTGGGTGGCGTGATGAGCCTGACGGGGACCCCTCTCTTCGCGACGGTGATCGGCCTGACGCTGATCGCCGTCGTCCTGCCGCTGACCGTGTGGAGCAAGGTGCGCGGCCCCGCCGCCGCACGCCTGGCGGTCCGCGGGCTGATGGTGGTGTTCGCGCAGGTCACCGCCGTCGCCCTGGTGTTCGTCGCGGTCAACCGGGACATGAACTTCTACGCCTCCTGGGGCGACCTGATGGGCACCGGCAGCTACGTCCAGTCCGCCCCCGACCTCGGCGCCGACGGCATGGGCGGCAAGAAGGCCGAGCAGGTCCGGCAGGAGCCGAAGGTCCGCCAGGACTTCCAGCCCGTCGACGGGCTCGGCGGACGCGTGAGGAAGACCGAGCTCGACGGGAAGATCTCCGGGGTCAAGGGCGACGTCATGGTGTGGCTGCCGCCGCAGTACGACGACCCCGCCTACAAGGACAGGAAGTTCCCGGTCGTCGAGCTGATCCCCGGCATACCGGGCACCGGCAAGTCCTGGTTCCAGGGGCTCAAGGCGCACGAGGTGCTGGAGCCGCTGATGAAGGAGGGCAAGGTCCAGCCGTTCATCCTGGTCTCCCCGCGCGCCATGCTGCTGGGCAACGCCGACACCGGCTGTGCCAACCTCCCCGGCAAGGTCAACGCCGACAGCTGGTTCAGCGTCGACGTCCGCAAGATGGTCACCGACAACTTCCGCGTCTCCGACGACCCCCGCACCTGGGGCGTGGCCGGCTACTCGGCGGGCGCCTACTGCGCGGCCAAGCTGGCCATCCTGCACCCCGACCGGTACGGCGCGGCCGTCTCGCTGTCCGGCTACAACGACCCGGGCCAGGAGCCCACCTCGCTGGTCGCCAAGGACCCCGAGCTGCGCCGCACCCACAACCTCAAGGAACTGCTGAAGGCCCAGCCCGCGCCGCCGGCGGTGGCGCTGTGGATGTCGGGGGCGGAGCAGGACGGCTACCTGTCGGGGATGGACCTCAAGGGGCTCGCCAAGAACCCGACCACCGTGCACGCGGAGAAGGTCACCGGCGGCCACAACCTGGAGTCCTGGTCCAAGCAGCTGCCGCAGACCTTCGGCTGGCTCAGCCAGACCGTCAAGGCGCCGTAACGGGCCCTACGCGGGGCGGGAGGCACCGGCCCAGGGCATCGAGTCGACCGGTGCCAGCCGGACCGTGGAGCCGGGGCGCGGGGCGTGGATGATCTGGCCGCCCCCGACGTACAGGCCGACGTGCGTGACGCCGGAGTAGTAGAACACCAGGTCGCCGGGGGCCAGCTGGTCGCGGGAGACCCGCCGGCCGGCGTTGATCTGGGTGTAGGTGGTGCGGGGCAGGGAGACCCCGGCCGCCCGCCAGGCCGCCTGGGTCAGCCCCGAGCAGTCGAACGAGCCCGGGCCGGTCGCGCCCCAGACGTACGGCCTGCCGATCGCCCCGTACGCGAACGCCACCGCGCGGGCGGCGCGCGAACCGTCGGCGGGGGCGGGGGAGCCGTGCGCTCCGGCGGGGGCCGCCGCCGCTGCTGCGGGTCCGGCGGCGGGGGCGGCCGGGCCGATGCCGTGCCGGGCCTCGTACGCGGCCCGCTCCTGCGCGCCGAGCCGGGCCAGCAGCCGCTGGGCGGTGGCCAGCCGGCCCTCGACGAGGGCCTTCTGCCGGGCGAGCTCGGCCCGCCGGGCGCGGACCTCCTGCAGGCTCCCGTCGGCCTGCGCGCGCAGCCGGCCGACCTCGTCGAGCCCGCGCCGCACGGAGGCCACCTCGGTGGCGGTCCGGTCGCCGGCCCGGGTGAGGAGGGAGGCCCGTTCGAGGTAGTCCTGCGGGTCGGAGGCGAGCGCCAGCTGGAGGGCGGGGCCCAGGCCGCCGCTGCGGTACTGGCCGGCCGCGACCGTGGCGAGCGCGCTGCGGGCGGCGCCGAGCCGGTCCTCCTTGCGGGCGGCCTCGTCCTGCAGGCCGGCCAGCGCCCGCTCGGCCTCGTCGGCCTTGGCCTTCGCCCCGTTGTAGTTCTCCGTCGCCGCCTCGGCCTCCTCGTAGAGCCGGTCGACCTCCGCCTTGACCTGGGCGGGGGTCTGCTGCGGCTCGGCGTGCGAGGTGCCTTCGAAGGCGGTGGCGGTGGCAGCGCCCGCGAGGGCGAGGGTGGCGGCCGTCCGGACGGTGCCGCCGGAGAACGGGCGCTGCCTGGGCTTTCGATGACTGGCCACGGGGGCCTCACGTCCTTCCGTCGGTCCCGCAGGTCTCGGGGGAGGACGCTAAACCTGGAGGTCACGGCCGGATGACGAGTTGATCAGTACTGGCCGCGGCTGATCGCCGATGGCCGGACGGGACCGCTCAGTGCCAGAGGACGGCGATAAAGATATTGGCGACGGTCAGTCCGCCGACCGCACCGAAGAGGCCCTTCTCGACGTGCTCCTCGTCGCGCTTGACGTAGACGAGCGCCAGGATCACGAAGAGGACCGCCAGCTTCACGCCGATCTTGATGTTGTTCAGCGGCGCCCCGTCGCCCATCTCGTGGAAGCCGACGAGCAGCACGCCGGTGACGAGCATGGTCAGTGCGCCGTGGAGCATCGCGGGCACGAAGCGGGCGGTGCCGGCGCCCATCGCCTTCATCTGGGTGAGGAAGCCGCCCAGGAGGGAGGCTATGCCGATGATGTGCAGGCCGACGAAGACGTGGGTGAGGACAGTCATGGCGACGAGCCTACGGGGTGCCTCCCGCCGTCCCGACGGCGGATTTCCCCGGGGCGGGGCCGCCTGTCGGTCCCGCCCCCTAGACTCGGATGGCGATGAGCAGCCTCTTTGACGACAGCTTCCTGGCCGACCTCACCCCTTCCGACGAGGTCCCGCCGCCGCCCGAGGAGCACCACGCCCCCGAGGAGGGCGCGGACGACCTGTTCGGCGGCCGCTTCGACCTGCCCGTGGACCGGGACTCCCACTACCGCGACGGCGCCCCCCGGCCGGTCATCGACCCGGCGGCCCTGCTGGACGGGCTGAACGAGCAGCAGGCCGCCGCCGTGGTGCACGCGGGCTCCCCGCTGCTCATCGTGGCCGGCGCCGGCTCCGGCAAGACCCGCGTGCTGACCCACCGCATCGGACACCTGCTGTCCGCGCGGCACGTCCACCCGGGCCAGATCCTGGCGATCACCTTCACCAACAAGGCCGCGGCCGAGATGAAGGAGCGCGTCGAGAACCTGGTCGGCCCGCGCGCCAACGCCATGTGGGTCTCCACCTTCCACAGCGCGTGCGTGCGCATCCTGCGCCGCGAGTCCAAGCGCCTGGGCTTCACCTCGTCGTTCTCGATCTACGACGCCGCCG
This sequence comes from Streptomyces sp. 3211.6, assembly GCF_003634815.1. Lineage (NCBI taxonomy): Bacteria > Bacillati > Actinomycetota > Actinomycetes > Kitasatosporales > Streptomycetaceae > Streptomyces > Streptomyces sp. 3211.6. Next base: position 4,842,703 of record NZ_RBXC01000001.1, read on the forward strand.
ACTCCAAGCGCCTCATGGCGCTGGTCTGCCGCGACCTGGACCTGGACCCGAAGAAGTTCCCGCCCAAGTCCTTCAACGCCAAGATCTCGAACCTCAAGAACGAGCTCATCGACGAGGACGCCTTCGCCGCCCAGGCCGCCGACGGTTTCGAGAAGACCCTCGCCCAGGCGTACGCGATGTACCAGGGTCGGCTGCGCGAGGCCAACGCGCTCGACTTCGACGACATCATCATGACCACGGTCCACCTCCTCCAGGCCTTCCCGGACGTGGCCGAGCACTACCGGCGCCGCTTCCGGCACGTCCTGGTCGACGAGTACCAGGACACCAACCACGCCCAGTACACCCTGGTGCGCGAGCTGGTCGGCCCCGGCTACCCGGACCTGCCGCCCGCCGAACTGTGCGTGGTGGGCGACGCCGACCAGTCGATCTACGCCTTCCGCGGCGCGACCATCCGCAACATCCTCCAGTTCGAGGAGGACTACAAGGACGCCACGACGATCCTGCTGGAGCAGAACTACCGCTCCACGCAGACGATCCTCTCCGCCGCCAACGCCGTCATCGAGCGCAACGAGAACCGCCGCGCCAAGAACCTGTGGACCCAGGCCGGCAGCGGTGCCGTCATCACCGGCTACGTCGCCGACACCGAGCACGACGAGGCCCAGTTCGTCGCCGACGAGATCGACCGGCTGACGGACGCGGGCGAGGCCAAGGCCGGCGACGTCGCGATCTTCTACCGGACCAACGCCCAGTCCCGCGTGTTCGAGGAGATCTTCATCCGGGTCGGACTGCCCTACAAGGTCGTCGGCGGCGTCCGCTTCTACGAGCGCAAGGAGGTCCGGGACGTCCTGGCCTACCTGCGCGTCCTGGCCAACCCCGAGGACAACGTCCCGCTGCGCCGCATCCTCAACGTGCCCAAGCGCGGCATCGGCGAGCGCGCCGAGGCGATGATCGACGCCCTCGCCCTCCGCGAGAAGATCACCTTCCCGCAGGCCCTGCGCCGGGTGGACGAGGCCTTCGGCATGGCCGCCCGCTCCACCAACGCCGTCAAGCGGTTCAACACCCTGATGGAGGAGCTGCGCACCATCGTCGACTCCGGCGCCGGCCCGGCCGTGGTGCTGGAGGCGGTCCTGGAGCGTACGGGGTACCTCGCCGAGCTCCAGGCCTCGACCGACCCGCAGGACGAGACCCGGATCGAGAACCTCCAGGAACTGGCTGCCGTCGCCCTCGAATTCGAGCAGGCGAGGGACGAGGACACCCCGGGCACCCTGGCCGAGTTCCTGGAACAGGTCGCGCTCGTCGCCGACTCCGACCAGATCCCGGACGAGGACCCGGACGGCTCGGGCGTCATCACGCTGATGACCCTGCACACCGCCAAGGGCCTGGAGTTCCCGGTGGTCTTCCTGACCGGCATGGAGGACGGGGTCTTCCCGCACATGCGCGCGCTGGGCCAGACCAAGGAGCTGGAGGAGGAGCGCCGCCTCGCCTACGTCGGCATCACCCGCGCCCGCGAGCGGCTGTACCTCACCCGCTCCAGCATGCGCAGCGCCTGGGGCACCCCCTCGTACAACCCGCCCTCGCGGTTCCTCGAGGAGATCCCGGCCGAGTACCTCCAGTGGAAGCGGACCGGCGCCGCGCAGAAGCCGGCCGGGCCGGTGCGCGGATCCGGCTACGGCTCCGGCACGGGGAAGTCCTCGTTCGGGACCTCGCCCGAGGCCTTCCTGTCCTCCTCGCGCTCCCGGTCGGGCGGTGGCCCGTCCGGGTTCGCGACGCGCCGTGCGACGGACAAGCCGGTCATCGCGCTGGCCGTCGGGGACCGGGTGACGCACGACCAGTTCGGGCTGGGCACGGTCATGGACGTCCGGGGCGCCGGCGCGGACGCGCAGGCCACCATCGACTTCGGGGACGACAAGCCCAAGCGCCTGCTGCTGCGCTACGCGCCGGTGCAGAAGCTCTGAGGCGAGCCGGGCCTGCCGGGGCCTGAGGGCCTAGGTCGGGTCCAGGCCGTGGTTGCGCAGCCACGCCAGGGGGTCGATGGCGGAGCCGCCACCGGGCCGTACCTCGAAGTGGAGGTGCGGGCCGGTGGAGTTGCCGGAGTTGCCGGAGTAGGCGATGACGTCGCCGGCCTTGACCTGCCCGGACCGGATCTTGGTGCTGCTGAGGTGGCAGTACCAGGTCTCGGTGCCGTCGGGAGAGGTCAGGATGGCCATGTTCCCGTAGGCGCTGTTCCACTGGGTGCGCATGGTGCCGTCGGTGGCGGCCATGACCGGGGTGCCGTAGGAGACCGGGAAGTCGATGCCGGTGTGCACGGACATCCACATGCCGCCGGCCTGGCCGAACATGGCGCTCAGCCCGTGCTGGGTGACGGGGATGGCGAACTTGGGGCGGGCCGCCTCCTTGGCCGCCGCCTCCTCGGCCCGCTTCTTCTTCTCGTCTTCCTGCCGCTGCTTGAGGTCGATCCGCTCCTGGGTGCGGCTCGCGCGGTCGGCGAAGTCACCGGCGTCGGCGCTCAGGGCGGCCAGCTGGGTGTCGAGCTTGTTGTTCGCCGCGACCGGCTTCACGGAGGCCGGGTCGGGGGCGGCCATCGTCGTGGTGTCCTCGGACGGCTTGTCACCGCCGGTGAGACCGCTGACGGAGGCGGCGGCGATTCCCGCGACGCCCATCACGCAGACCGAGGGCACGGCCACGGTCAGCAGGGCGGAGCGCTTGGCCGGCGTACGGCGCCGGGCGCTGCCGCCCGCCTTGTCCTTGCCGCCGCCCTTGGCGCCGCCGCGGCCGCCGGCCCGGCGCGCCGAACGCGGCTCCGGGGTGGCGGAGGCCAGGGGGACCATCTGCGTGGGCAGGTCGTGGACGGCCTCGTCGGTGAACTGCGGGTCGTCGAACTGCGGGTCGTCGAACTGAGCGTCGTCGCCCTCGGCGGGGAAGGCGGGGCCGAGGGGCTCGAAGACGGAGGTCTCGTCATCGGCGTACGCGTCGGCCGCCGGTTCGGCCTCCTCGACACCGCCGCCGCTGTTCCACGCGGTGGCGTCGTAGGCGCCGGTGTCCTGGCCGTGCCCGTGTCCGTAGCCGGAGAAGTCCCACTGGCCGGTCGGCTCGGAGCCGGGGGTGTCGTACCCGAACGGGGCCGACGGGTAATCGGCGACGGTGGCGGCGGAGTTCGCGGAGTTCCAGGTGCTCGCGTCCCAGGAGCCGGTCGCGTCCTCGGGGACGGTCTGGGCCGGGACGCTGGAGAGGTAGTCCTGCTGCGCGGTCCACGCGGTGCTGTCGTAGGCGCCGGTGTCGGCGGTCGACGGGTACGCGCCGGAGGCGTCGTAGGCGTCGTAGTTCCCGTAACTGCCGGACGGGGCGTAATCCGTGACGTACTGATAGCCCTGGCCCTGCGTTTCGTAGGAAACGTATGCCTGGTCACCAGCGAAAGTGGTGGTGGAAAGGCCGTCGTACCCCAAATCGGGGTACTGGCCCGACGTCGGGCGGTCGTTCACCAACTTCTCTTTCGCCTCGGCAGTGGGGGCCTGGGTGGCCGGGGAACTCAAGGTTCACCGGAGGAGAGCAGTGGCGTGACTGTACCCGGCGGTTACTCGCCTCGACAATCTTCGGCGGGTTTCGAGCTCGGGGGAACCGGGCATTCGGCCGCCTTTCGGTCGCAGGGAGACCGACCCTTGGCCTTGAGTTCGAAATTCGTTCGACTCCGGGTCATCCGGTGTTGTAGGCGAACGCGAGCAGCAGCGCGAACGGCACCGGCACCAGCGCGGCCGACCGCAGCCAGGTCCCGCGGCGTGCCCTGGACGGCAGGACGGCGTCGACGACGAACACCGCGCCGACCAGCAGCACACCCGTGACGACGAGCAGGAACAGCATGGCCGCGGAGTGGTCGAGGGTGTGGAAGTCGCAGTTGCGCAGGTCCGGCCCGGCGAGGTCGGCGGTGCTGTGGCAGTCCATGGGCAGGTACTCCGTCAGCGCCCACCAGGCCAGGTAGAGGGGCACGGTGGCGGGTACGCCGAGGGCCAGGTTCGCCAGCACGGGCGCCAGCACCCCGCGCCGCGCCGCCGTACCCTCCCCGCCCATGCCCCCGCCCGTCCCCCTGCTGCGTCTGCCGCGTCCGCTGCGTCCGCCCCGTCCCGGAATCCTCCGGGGGCTCAGACGACCATGCCCTCCCCTTCGGTTCCGGCCGGCCGGGGTTTCCTCACGGGCCCCTCCGCTCGGCCGGCGCCCCCGGCGTCGCGCACCGGACCGTCGAGGGCCCGCCGGACGGCGGTGATGACGGCGGGATGCACCGGAAGGGCGAGGTGCCCGATCCCGGTGACCTCGATGTTCGTCGCGTCCAGGTCCGGGTGCTCGATCCGGGCCGTGCCGGCCGGGGCCATCAGGGCGTCGAACTCGCTCCAGAAGGCCACGCACCGGGTCCGGCAGCCGGGCGCGGGCGCGCGCAGCTCGGCCATCACCGGGGAGTCCGGGCGCATCTGGCGGACCAGCGGGTGGGCGTCCATGAAGGGGGCGACGCGGGTCCCGCCGTGCGGGGTGCCGAGGGTGACCAGCGTCCGCACCCGGGCGTCACCGCCGAGCCGCTGGACGTAGTACCGCCCGACCAGCCCGCCCAGGCTGTGTCCCACGAGGTCCACCCGGTCCTGACCGCTGCGCTCGCACAGCTCCTCGACGCGCCGGGCGAGGTGGCGGGCGGTGACGCGCAGGTCGAGGGTGAGGGGGGAGTAGTTGTACGTCTCCACGCGCCGCCGGCCGCCCGCCCCGAGGGCGCGGCGCAGCAGGACGAACACCGACCGGTTGTCGGTGAACCCGTGCAGCAGCAGGACGGGCGGCAACTGCCCGGACCCGTCGCGGTGTCGCTTCGCGCGCTCCTCCCGGACTCCACTCGGGTAGAGGAGCATGTGCCCGGCGAGCACCAATGCCTCCAGGACCGCGGCCCGCAGGGCGGCCCCCGAGCGCGGGACGGGCAGCGGTGCGATCGTCAGCCCCATCGACGGCCTCCCCTGACCTCTTGGGTGCGGGGCCGTGCCGGCTGCCGACGTGGCCCCGCCACCGTGCCGTGCGGCTGTCGGCGCGGTGGCGGGGCGACTGGGCGAGGTGAATCAACGGCGTCCCACGTGTGATTTCCCCCTCCCCGTTGACCGTGAAACGGTGCCGTGCGCAATGCTGTACTTAACGTTCGTTCACTCGGGAGGCAGTGCGATGGGTGTGACCGGTCCGATCCGTGTGGTGGTGGCCAAGCCGGGTCTCGACGGCCACGACCGCGGGGCCAAGGTGATCGCGCGGGCGCTGCGGGACGCGGGCATGGAGGTCATCTACACGGGCCTGCACCAGACCCCCGAGCAGATCGTCGACACCGCGATCCAGGAGGACGCCGACGCCATCGGCCTGTCGATCCTCTCGGGCGCGCACAACACGCTGTTCGTGCGGGTGCTGGACCTGCTGAAGGAGCGGGACGCGGAGGACATCAAGGTCTTCGGCGGCGGGATCATCCCGGAGGACGACATCGCCCCGCTGAAGGAGAAGGGCGTGGCGGCGATCTTCACCCCCGGCGCGACGACGACGGAGATCGTCGACTGGGTCAACACCCACGTCCGCCCGGCCTGACCCACCCGGCTCCCGCTGGGAGCCGCCCCCCGGGTGTTTCGCGATCCTCCCCCGGGGGAGACCCCTGGCCCCTGCCCCCCGGGGCGCGCAGCGCCCGGGTGTTTCAGCCCTCGCTGGCGTTCCTCCCCTGGGGGAGACCCCTGGCCCTTGCCCCCCGGGCGGGCAGTGCCCGGGTGTTTTCAGCCTCGCCGGCGTTTGAGGCGCGGGGTCAGGGGCGGAGCCCCTGGGAACGGTGGAAGGGCGGGTAGGGGACCTCGCACCGCGCAGCGGCACCGGCCCGCAGGCGGGGGACGGTCCTCAGCCGGGGTCCGTCACGGCGGCCGGGCCCGTCACGGCCGACGGGGTCTGTCCCGGCGGCGGGGCCCGTTAAGGCCGACGGGGCACGTCACGGCGACGGGGCACGTCAGGACGGCGGGGTCAACTCCGCGAGCATGTCGGCCCGTACCCGCAGCGTCGCCACCAGCCTCTGGAACGCCTCGGCCCAGTACGCGGAGGCCCCGGAGCCCCCCTCCGGGACATCCGCCGCCCCGGCCGTGAGGCCCTCCAGCCGGGCCGCCTCCGCCGGATCGAGGCAGCGCTCCGCCAGCCCCATCACCCCGCTGAAGCTCCACGGATAACCCCCCGCGGCCCGCGCCGCGTCCAGCGCGTCCACCACCGCCCGCCCCAGCGCCCCCGCCCACGGCACGCGGCAGACCCCGAGCAGCTGGAATGCCTCCGACAGCCCGTGCGCCCGCACGAACTCCGCGACCCACTGCGCCCGTTCCCCCTCCGGCAGGGTCTCCAGCAGCTTGGCCCGCTCCGCGAGCGACGCCGTGCCCGGCCCCGCCGCGGGCGGCGCGGATGCCGCGCCCAGCAGCGCCTTCGACCACTGCGCGTCCCCCTGCCGCACCGCCGCCCGGCACCAGGCGGCGTGTATCTCCTCCGCCCAGCCGTCGGCCACCGGCAGCGCCACTATCTCCGCCGGCTCCAGCCCCCCGAACCGCTCCCGCCAGCAGGACAGCGGAGCCGCGTCCACCACCTGGCCGAGCCACCACGCCCGCTCCCCGCGCCCGGCGGGCGGCCGCTTGACCACCCCGTCGCGCAGCATCCCCGCGTCGCACTCCGCCGGCGGCCGCACCGCGTCCGGGCCCACGCAGGCCAGCGCCCGCTCCGCCATCCGCCCGGCCAGCGCCGACTGCGGAAGCGCGGACAGCAGTTCCGCCGCCGTCGCCCGTACGTTGCGGCTGCGGTCGCCCAGCGCCGCCTCCAGGAAGGGCTCGTCGGCCATCGACAGCCCGGCCCGCAGCGAGTCGAGGAACATCAGCCGGTCCTCGGCCCGCTCGGTGGCCCACGTGGAGGCCAGCAGCCGGGTCGCCGCCGCCGCGTCACGGGCCCGTACGGCGCCCAGCAGAGCGACCCGCTCCGCGAACAGGCCCTCCTCCCACAGCCGGGTCACCGCCTCCGCGTCGGCGGGGTCGGGCAGTTCGCCGGCGCCGCCCGCCGCGCCGCGCAGCGCGAACCGCCATTCCGGATTCAGCCGGGCCAGCCAGAGCCCCCGCGCGCCGGCCAGCGCCAGCGCCTGCGCGCGCAGGTCGGTGCGGGCCCGGGCCGCGTCCAGCAGCGCCGGGACCAGCGCCGACGGAGCCCGGTAGCCGTGCCGCCCGGCGGCTGCCAGCCACTGCGGGAGCAGCTCCGTCAGATCCGGGGCGGCCCCCCGCCGCCCGGCGCCGCCGCCGCTCGTACGGCCGGCGAGCAGGTGGGCGAGCCGCCGCCGGGCGGCTTCCGGCGGCGCCGGGCGCGGATCCCGGGGCGCGGGGTCCGGCAGCCGGGCCGCCGGCGCGGGCCGCAGCCCGGCGCGGCGGCGCAGCGTCTGCACGGCCGCCGCGTCGAGCAGCGCCCGCGGGGTGCCGCCCCGCCGCTCGGTCCCCAGCAGCGCGGCGGTGACCAGTGCCTCCCAGTCCCCGTCCGCGTATCCCTCTCCGGTCTCGCCCATCCGGCCCCTCCCTCGTCAGTCCCCGTCAGTGGTCCGTCGTCCAGTGGTCCGTCGTCCAGCCGGTCCGTCGTCTTCGTGCGGCCCGGCTCCGGTCCCGCCCCCTCCGCGGGACCGGAGCCTCGGATGTGCCGCACGAACCCGTTCAGCTGGCGTGGTTGTCGTTCATGAAAGCCCCCCGGCTCCTCGTCCGCGCGTCGGCGCCCCCGCGCCTCCGCGTCCTCCATGTCGGTCTGTCAGACGGCATGGATCCCCCCAGGCCCCCTGCGTTCCAGGTGTGTTCGCGTCCTTCCTCGGATGCTTCAGACCAGCGGCACCGGCTCGGGCGAGCCGGGCTGCCAGGCGGTCAGCGGGGTGAAGCCGCGGTGGCCGCACTCGCCGAACACCGTGACGGGGCCGCCGCCCGAGAGGGCGGCCAGCTGCCACAGCGCGGGCCGCGGACGGCCCCCGCCGCAGGCCACCGGCAGTGCGGACGCCCCCTCCGCGTCCGCGAGCTGCCAGCCCCCCTCGGCCGCCTCGCCCGGTATCGGGATCACCGGGCCGAGGACCACCGGCCAGGACTCCAGCCACGGGTCCTCCCGCAGCGCGGCCCCGTAGGCCTCCAGGGCCTCACCGGTGCCCACCCCTGCCGGAGCCCCGGAGCGGTCCGCCACCGCGGCCGCGGTACGGTCCCCCAGATCCGCCCGGAGCCCCGCCGTCCCGGGCCGGAAGCGGACTTCCGCCTCCAGCACCAGTCCGACGGGCAGGGCCAGCCCCGGCGCCCGCCCGGGCGGTCCGAAGTCCAGCACCAGCGCCGGCCGTCCGCCCTCCAGCCCGCGCAGCCATGTCCGGCGGGTGGTGAGACGGCCGTCCGGGGACACCGAGTCGTACTGGGCGAGCACGAGCCAGCGGTCCCGGACGGTCTCCCCCTCGGCCGAGGACGGCACTCCCACCCGGTTCCGGACGGTCGCGGCCAGCGGCTCCGGCAGTCCGGAGACCCCCAGCCAGGCCCGGTCCAGCAGGTGCAGCAGCGCGAACTCCTCAAGCATCCGGCCGGGCCAGCCGGAGCCGCAACCGGGTATTGTCCCCAACTCCCTTACCCGTGCGGCCAGTCCGGGTGCCTGGGCGTCGACCATCCGGGCGGCGGTCTCCTCCCACGGCGCGTACCCCGCCTGCCCCTGCCCGGCGATCCCGCCGCGCAGCAGGTCCGCCAGCCGCTGCTCCAGCTCCGCGACGCCCGCCCCGACCCGCTCCGCGCGCCGCTCGGCCCGCTTGCGCGCCGCCTCGGCGTCCACCGGGCCGGCCGTCGGGCGGGCGGCCTTCGCCGCACGCTCCGCCAGCCAGGACGCCGCCCAGTCCGGCGCCTCGGCCGGGTCGCCCAGGCCCTGCGCCGACCAGAGCAGCAGCAGTCCCAGCGCGTGCTTGCACGGGAACTTCCGGCTCGGGCAGGAGCACTTGTACGCGGGGCCCGCCAGATCGACGGCCGTCCGGTACGGCGTACTGCCGCTGCCCTTGCACACCCCCCACACCGCACCGGAAGCGGAACCTCCGGTCTGTGACCACGGACCCGCCCCGCCCAGCCTGGCCCCCGCCTTGCGCGACGCGTCGTCAGGAGCCAGAGCCAGTACCTGTTCCGCCGTCCAGCGGACCCCCTGCTCAGTCATGTGAACCACCGTAGAGACCCCCACTGACAATCCCTCTGACCTGCAACGACGCCCCGGCCAGGGGGCGTTGTCAGTGGCGTGGTGCACCGTGGGTACAGCAGTCGGGAGCGGCTGCCGAGCACTGGAGGGGGACCATGAGCACGCACGGGAACGACACCGGTACCGAGGCACTGCGACCGCACGCGGAAGACGCCTTCGCGCACGAACTGAAAGCCCTGGAAGCCGCCGACGACCGGCCCCGCCCGGCCCGCTGGAAGCTCTCCCCCTGGGCCGTGGCCACCTACCTCCAGGGCGGCACGCTCGCGGACGGCACGGTCATCACCCCCAAGTACGTCGGCCCGCGCCGGATCGTCGAGGTCGCCGTCACCACCCTCGCCACCGACCGCGCCCTCCTCCTGCTGGGCGTCCCCGGCACCGCCAAGACCTGGGTCTCGGAACACCTGGCCGCCGCCGTCAGCGGGGACTCCACCCTGCTGGTCCAGGGCACGGCCGGCACCCCCGAGGAAGCCATCCGCTACGGCTGGAACTACGCCCGACTCCTGGCCGACGGACCCAGCCGCGACGCCCTCGTCCCCAGCCCCGTCATGCGGGCCATGGCCCAGGGCATGACCGCCCGCGTCGAGGAGCTCACCCGCATCCCCGCCGACGTCCAGGACACCCTCATCACCGTCCTGTCCGAGAAGACCCTCCCGATACCGGAGCTCGGCCAGGAGGTGCAGGCCGTGCGCGGCTTCAACCTCATCGCCACCGCCAACGACCGCGACCGCGGGGTCAACGAGCTCTCCAGCGCCCTGCGCCGCCGCTTCAACACCGTCGTCCTGCCGCTGCCCGCCACCGCCGACGCCGAGGTCGACATCGTCGCCCGCCGCGTCGGCCAGATGGGCCGCGCCCTGGACCTGCCCGCCGTGCCCGAGGGCCTGGAGGAGATCCGCCGGGTCGTCACCGTCTTCCGCGAGCTGCGCGACGGGATCACCGGCGACGGCCGCACGAAGGTGAAGTCGCCCAGCGGCACCCTCTCCACCGCCGAGGCCATCTCCGTGGTCACCGGCGGCCTCGCCCTCGCGGCGCACTTCGGGGACGGCGTCCTGCGCCCCTCCGACGTGGCCGCGGGCATCCTCGGCGCCGTCGTCCGCGACCCGGCCGCCGACCGGGTCGTCTGGCAGGAGTACCTCGAGGCGGTCGTCCGCGAGCGCGAGGGCTGGAAGGACTTCTACCGTGCCTGCCGGGAGGTGACGGCATGAGGCCGGGCGGCACCGGACCGCTGCTGCTCGGGGTCCGCCACCACGGACCGGGCTCCGCCCGGGCGGTGCGGGCCGCGCTGGACCGGGCGCGGCCGCGGGCCGTGCTGATCGAGGGGCCGCCCGAGGGGGACGCGCTGCTCGCGCTGGCCGCCGAGCCGGGGATGCGTCCGCCGGTCGCCCTGCTCGCGCACGCGGCGGACGATCCGGGCCGGGCCGCGTTCTGGCCGCTGGCCGCCTTCTCCCCGGAGTGGGCCGCCATCCGCTGGGCCCAGGCCGGGCAGGTCCCGGTGCGTTTCATCGACCTCCCCGCCGCCCACACGCTGGCCGTGCCGGAGGAGGAGGGCGCCGACGGGCAGGACGCCGACGGGCGGGGCGGCGCCGGCGCCCTGCCGCTGGACCCGCTCGCCGTGCTCGCGGAGACCGCCGGGTACGAGGACCCGGAGCAGTGGTGGGAGGACGTGGTCGAACACCGGGGCAGCGGGGCGGTACGGGACCCGCTGGCCGCCTTCGGGGCCCTGGAGGAGGCCATGGGCGCCCTGCGCGAGACCTACGGGGACGGCGGCCGTCCCCGCGACCTGGTGCGCGAGGCCCACATGCGGCAGCGGATGCGGGCCGCCCGCCGGGAGTTCGGCGAGGACTACGCCGTGGTGTGCGGCGCCTGGCACGTTCCGGCGCTCCGCGCCAGGACGACGGTCGCGGCCGACCGGGCCCTGCTCGCCGGGCTGCCCCGGACCAAGGTGGAGACCACCTGGGTGCCCTGGACCCACCGCAGGCTCGCCCGGGCCGGCGGATACGGCGCGGGCGTCACCTCGCCCGGCTGGTACGCGCACCTCTTCGCCTCCCGGGACCGGCCCGTCGAGCGGTGGCTGACCAAGGTGGCCGGGCTGCTGCGGGAGGAGGACCTGCAGGTCTCCCCGTCCCATGTCATCGAGGCGGTCCGGCTGGCCGAGACCCTGGCGGCCGTCCGGGGCCGGCCGGTGCCCGGGCTCGGCGAGACGCTGGAGGCGGTGCGGGCGGTGATGTGCGACGGCTCGGACGTACCGCTCGCGCTGGTCGAGGACCGCCTCGTCGTCGGGGACGTGCTCGGGGAGGTCCCGGACGCGGCGCCCGCGGTACCGCTCCAGCGGGACCTCACCCGCCGGCAGCGCTCGCTGCGGCTGAAGGCGGAGGCCCGCGAGCGGGAGCTGGAGCTGGACCTGCGCAAAGACGGCGACGCGGCCAAGTCCCTGCTGCTGCACCGGCTGCGGATGCTCGGGGTGGACTGGGGCGTGCCCGCCCCCTCCCGGGCCGGGACGGGCACCTTCCGGGAGACCTGGCGGCTGCGCTGGGAGCCCGAGCTGTCGGTGCGGGTCGCCGAGGCGGGCGTCTGGGGCACCACCGTCCTCGGCGCGGCCACCGCCAAGGCCGCGGCCGAGGCGGCGGCCGCGGCGGAGCTGGGGGAGGTCACGGCCCTGGCGGAACGGTGCCTGCTGGCCGGGCTGTCGCAGGCGCTGCCCGCCGTGCTGCGGGCACTGGCCGACCTGGCGGCGCTGGACACCGATGTGGCGCGGCTCGCCAAGGCGCTGCCCGCGCTGGCCCGTTCCCTGCGGTACGGGGACGTACGGGGCACGGACTCGGCGGCGCTCGGGACGGTCGCGGCCGGGCTGGCCGAGCGGATCTGCGTGGCCCTCCCCCCGGCCTGCGCGGCCGGGCTCGACGCCGACGGGGCGGCGGAGCTGCGGGGCCACCTGGACGGGGTGCACGGGGCGGTCGCCCTGCTGTCCGACGCGGACGGGGGGCTGCGGGAGCGCTGGTCGGCGGTGCTGCGGCAGCTGGCCGGGCGGGACAGCGTGCCCGGGCTGATACGCGGCCGGGCCGTGCGGCTGCTGCTGGACGAAGGGCGGCTCCCGGCCGCGGAGACGGCCCGGCTGATGGGGCTGGCACTGTCCCCGGCGGCCTCCCCGGCCGACGCGGCGGGCTGGATCGAGGGGTTCGCGGGCGGCTCCGGCGGCGGGACGCTGCTGGTCCACGACGAGCGGCTGCTGGGCCTGGTCGACGCGTGGCTGGTGTCGGTCCCGGAGGGCGCCTTCATCGACGTACTGCCGCTGCTGCGGCGGACGTTCGGGGCGTACGAGCCGGGCGTGAAGCGCACCCTGGGCGAATTGGCCCGCCGCGGTCCGGGCCCGCGGGGCATACCCACCGGCGCCGCCCCGGCCCCCGAGGGCTTCGCCCCCGACCTGGACCCGGCCCGCGCGTCTGCGGCGGCGGAGGTGGCCCGGCTCCTCTTGGGGGCGCCCGACCTTGCCCTGGCCGGGCGGTAGGGGACGGGCCCTGCCCCGGCCGGGCGGCCCGGGGCCGGTTCCCCTACCCCCCCAGACCCTCCCCCCGCGCCTCAGACGCCGGCGGGGCTGGATTCCGGCGCCGCGAATGAGCGCAACGGGGTCCGGGGCGGAGCCCCGGAGAACGGGTGAAGGGCGGGGCGGGGAGACGGCCCCGCCCAGCGGTGCACACGGCAACGAGTGAAAGGGGATCGGCAGATGACGGAGACAGGCACGGAAACCGCCGGAGGCGAGCGGCTGCGGCGGTGGCGGATGGTGCTCGGCGGCGGCGAGGCCGACGGCACCGGGCGGGCGCTGAGCGGGCGGGACGCGGCGATGGACGGGGCGCTGGCGGCGCTCTACGGCGGGGGCGGCGACGGCAAGGGGCCGGGGGAGCGGTCGGCCGGGCTCGGCGCCTCCGCCCCGAGGGTGGCGCGGTGGCTCGGGGACATCCGTACCTACTTCCCCGTCCCGGTGGTGCAGGTCATGCAGCGGGACGCGATCGAGCGGCTGGGCCTGTCCGCCCTGCTGCTGGAGCCGGAGATGCTGGAGGCCGTCGAGCCCGACGTGCACCTGGTCGGGACCCTGCTGTCGCTGAACAAGGCCATGCCCGACACCACGAAGGAGACGGCGCGGGCCGTGGTCCGCAGGGTGGTCGAGCAGCTGGAGAAGCGCCTTGCCGCCCGGACCCGCGCCACCCTCTCGGGGGCGCTCGACCGCTCGGCCCGGACCAGCCGCCCCCGGCACCGGGACATCGACTGGGACCGGACGATCCGCGCGAACCTGAAGAACTACCTCCCCGAGTACCGCACGGTCGTGCCCGAGCGGCTGGTCGGCTACGGGCGGGCCGCGCAGGCCGTGAAGAAGGAGGTGGTGCTCTGCATCGACCAGTCGGGCTCGATGGCGGCTTCGGTCGTCTACGCCTCCGTCTTCGGGGCCGTCCTGGCCTCCATGCGGTCGATCGCCACCCGCCTGGTCGTGTTCGACACGGCGGTGGCCGACCTGACCGACCAGCTCGACGATCCGGTGGACGTCCTCTTCGGCACCCAGCTCGGCGGCGGCACGGACATCAACCGTGCGCTGGCCTACTGCCAGTCCAAGATCACCCGTCCTGCCGACACGGTCGTGGTCCTGATCAGTGATCTCTACGAGGGCGGCATACGCGACGAGATGCTGAAGCGGGTCGCCGCGATGAAGGCGGCCGGCGTGGAGTTCGTGGCCCTGCTCGCGCTGTCCGACGAGGGCGCCCCCGCCTACGACCGGGAGCACGCCGCGGCCCTCGCCGCGCTCGGCGCCCCCGCCTTCGCCTGCACGCCCGACCTGTTCCCGGAGGTGATGGCGGCCGCGCTGGAGAAGCGTCCCCTGCCGGTGCCCTGAGGGGCTGCCGTGAATCGGCGGATCACACGAACATGCAGTTCCGCGGTGAGGCGATCTGTGACAGGTATCACCGCTCAGGTGTGATCTGTGATTTAGGGTCCTACGGCCCTCGGGGATAACCTGCGAGACGGACATGCCGCGTCCACGGTCACCGTGTGCGCCTCCCCAGTGACAGCGCCGTCACGTTGCCCTCCGCGGCACGCCCACGCAGATAGCAGACAAACCGCGAATCACTGCGAATCTTTAAGACAAGGGACGGACGCGCGTGGACCTGTTCGAGTACCAGGCGAGGGACCTCTTCGCCAAGCACGGTGTACCGGTGCTGGCCGGTGAAGTGATCGACACGCCTGAGGCGGCTCGCGAGGCCACCGAGAAGCTGGGCGGCAAGTCGGTCGTCAAGGCCCAGGTGAAGGTCGGCGGCCGCGGCAAGGCCGGCGGCGTCAAGCTCGCCTCCACCCCGGACGAGGCCGTCGCCCGCGCGACGGACATCCTGGGCATGGACATCAAGGGCCACACGGTCCACAAGGTGATGATCGCGGAGACCGCTCCCGAGATCGTCGAGGAGTACTACGTCTCCTACCTGCTCGACCGCACCAACCGCACCTTCCTGGCCATGGCCTCGGTCGCCGGCGGCATGGACATCGAGCAGGTCGCCGCGGAGACCCCGGAGAAGCTCGCGAAGGTCCCGGTCAACGCCAACGAGGGCGTCACGATCGAGAAGGCCCGCGAGATCGTCGCCCTGGCGAAGTTCCCGGCCGAGGTCGCCGAGAAGGTCGCCGAGGTCCTCGTGACCCTGTGGCAGACCTTCATCGCCGAGGACGCGCTCCTCGTCGAGGTCAACCCGCTCGCCAAGGTCGCCTCCGGCGAGGTCATCGCCCTCGACGGCAAGGTCTCCCTGGACGAGAACGCCGAGTTCCGCCAGCCGGGCCACGAGGAGTTCGTGGACCACGCGGCCGCGAACCCGCTCGAGGCCGCCGCCAAGGCGAAGAACCTCAACTACGTCAAGCTCGACGGTGAGGTCGGCATCATCGGCAACGGCGCGGGTCTCGTCATGAGCACCCTCGACGTCGTCGCGTACGCCGGTGAGAACCACGGTGGCGTCAAGCCCGCCAACTTCCTCGACATCGGCGGTGGCGCCTCCGCCGCCGTCATGGCCAACGGCCTCGAGATCATCCTCGGCGACCCGGACGTCAAGTCCGTGTTCGTCAACGTCTTCGGTGGCATCACCGCGTGTGACGAGGTCGCCAACGGCATCGTCCAGGCGCTGCAGCTGCTCGAGGACCGGGGCGAGGCGGTCACCAAGCCGCTGGTCGTCCGCCTCGACGGCAACAACGCCGAGCTGGGTCGCAAGATCCTCTCGGACGCCAACCACCCGCTGGTGCAGCGCGTGGACACCATGGACGGCGCGGCCGACAAGGCCGCCGAGCTCGCGGCTGCGAAGTAAGGGCAGAGGTCACAGACTCACATGGCTATCTTCCTCAACAAGGACAGCAAGGTCATCGTCCAGGGCATGACCGGTGCCACGGGCATGAAGCACACCAAGCTGATGCTGGCTGACGGCACCAACATCGTCGGCGGTACCAACCCGCGCAAGGCCGGCACCACCGTCGACTTCGACGGCACCGAGGTCCCGGTCTTCGGCACGGTCGCCGAGGCGATGGAGAAGGCGGGCGCCAACGTCTCCGTCGTCTTCGTCCCGCCGGCCGGTGCCAAGGGCGCCGTCATCGAGGCCATCGACGCCGAGATCCCGCTGGTCGTCGTCATCACCGAGGGCATCGCGGTGCACGACTCCGCCGCCTTCTGGGCGTACGCGACCGCCAAGGGCAACAAGACCCGCATCATCGGCCCGAACTGCCCGGGTCTGATCACCCCCGGCCAGTCCAACGCCGGCATCATCCCGGGCGACATCACCAAGCCCGGCAAGATCGGTCTCGTGTCCAAGTCCGGCACGCTGACCTACCAGATGATGTACGAGCTGCGCGACATCGGCTTCACCTCCGCCGTCGGCATCGGTGGCGACCCGGTCATCGGCACCACGCACATCGACGCCCTGGAGGCCTTCGAGGCCGACCCGGAGACCGAGCTCATCGTCATGATCGGCGAGATCGGCGGCGACGCCGAGGAGCGTGCGGCGGACTTCATCGCGAAGAACGTCACCAAGCCGGTCGTCGGCTACGTCGCGGGCTTCACCGCCCCCGAGGGCAAGACCATGGGCCACGCCGGCGCCATCGTCTCCGGCTCTTCTGGCACCGCACAGGCCAAGAAGGAGGCCCTTGAGGCCGCCGGCGTCAAGGTCGGCAAGACGCCGACCGAGACGGCCAAGCTCGCGCGCGAGATCCTCGAAGGCGCGAAGTAAGCGGTAGCGGTACGGACGTACGGGCGTGGCCCGCACCCCTCGGGGTGCGGGCCACGCCCTTTTTCACGGCCCGGGCCGCCCGGTCACTCCAGCGTCGGGTGGATCCGGCGGGGGCCGGCGGCGGGATGGTCGCGGAGTTTGTCCTGCAGGACCCGGCTGGTCTCGGTCAGCCTCGGCGGACCGCTGAGCGGCGGGACCCCGGAGACGCTGACGCCGGCCGGGACCGGTGCCACGTAGTGGTCCGGCGCGGTGACGGTGGTGTACCCGGTGGTGGCGGCGATCACCGCCGTCAGCACGAGCGCGGCCCGCGCCCAGCGGCGGGCGCGGTATTCGCTGAGGGTGCGGACGGTGGCCGCCGGCGGCGGCTCCAGCGGTACGGCGGGCCGCACCGCGCCGAGCCATTCGCGCAGCACGGCCGACTGCTCCTGCGGGGGCACGCCGGCCAGCCCGGGGAGCCGGGCGGCGAGGTCGGCGTGGGCGTGGAGCAGCCGGTTGCCGGTGGTGGGGGTGCTGGCCTCGGTCTCGGCGGCCGTGTCGGGCAGGTCGAGGCCGACGCCGTCGTAGAGCAGCACGGTCCGGCGGTGCGCGGGCGGCAGGGCGAGGAGGGCGCCCAGCAGGATGCGGTCGTTGGGGTCGGCCGGGGCCTTGTCGGGGCGGCCGAGGGCCCGGTGGGCGCGGCGCAGCCGCCGCCAGGGGGAGAGCGCGTACTCGTACGCGGCGGCGCGGACCCAGCCGACGGGATCGGGGTCGGTGGCCACCTCGGGCCACTGCGCCCAGGCCTGACGGAACGCCCGCTCCACGGACTCCTGCGCGAGGCTGCGACGGCCCGTCAGCAGGTAGACCTGGCGGACGAGTGCGGGGGCGGAGTAGGCGTAGAGCGAGTCGAACGCCTCGGCGGGCCCCCGCGGCCGCACCACCCGCCCCGCCCTGCCGGGCGCCGGCCGGCCGGGGTCCGCCCCGGGCCCGGTGTCCGCGGGGACTCGGGCGGGCGGCTCGGGGTGCGGGCCGGTGCCGCCGTGCCCGGCGGACGCCGCACCGCCCGTCGCGGGGTCGGGCGGGGCGTCGGCGGCCGGCTGCGGGACGTCCGCAGCGGCGCGTGCCGGCGCGGGTTGCGGCGGGCCGGGGGCGGGCGCGGGCGGCGCCGGTGGGGCGGTGGGCACCGGGGTGACCGCTGCGGGCAGCGGGGGCCCGGGGTGCGGTGCGGGGGTCTCGGCCGCGGCCGGCTCCGGCGCCGTCGGCTCCGCCGAGGCGTCCCGCACCGAGGCGTCCCGCACCGGGGCGGCGGGTTCCGGGGCGTCCCGTACCGGGGCGGTGGCTTCCGGGGCGGTGGGTTCCGGGGTGGTGGGGAAGTGGGGGCGGGTCGTGGGGCGGGGCGGGGTGGAAGGGGGCTTCGGGGCGCGTTTCGCGGCGCGTCCGGGCCGGGTGTTCGGGCCTGCGGAGCGGTTCGCGCCCGCGCGCGCGAGACGGTCCAGCAGGTCTGCGTACGCGGCACGCGTGCGCGCACCCGGCTCCGTGCGGCCCGTTTCCCAAGAGCGGACGGTGCCGGGGCTGACCCCCAGCTCCGTCGCGACCTGTTCGTGCGTCAGTTCGCCCGACTCGCGCAGCCGGCGCCGCTCTTTGGGGGGCGGCAGGCCCCGCTCCGAGCCGGAGCCCGTCTCGACGTCTGGCGTCATGTCACACTCCCCGCGACCTGGCAGCACAGCACTGGGCGATAAAGTACATAAACGTATATTGGGCGACACAACGGACAATCGCCTGTTACCCACCCATAGCGCGTGTCGTTGGCACCATGACGGTGTGACCCAAGTGATCGAACGCGGGGCCCCTTTGCCGGCGGCCCCGCAGGCCCGGGCGCCGCGCCGTTCACCCGCGGCGGCGGCCTGTGTGCTCGGCGGCGCCGTGGCCGCCGGACTGGGGCTCGGCTTCCTGGCCGTGCTCGTGATCGTGCTGTGGATCAGCTCCCCCTATCCCGACAGCGGCCCCGGCGGGGCGCTGCACCTCGCCGCCGGACTGTGGCTGATGGCCCACGGGACCGAACTCGTCCGCTACGACACCCTGTCCGGGGTGCCCGCGCCCGTCGGGGTGACACCGCTGCTGCTGGTGGCGCTGCCCGTGCTGCTGATGCGGCGGGCGGCGCGGCTGGGCAGTGCCTCCGGGGTCGGCGTGGGCGTCGGCGTCGGGGTGGAGGCGGAGTCCGAGGAGGTGCTGCCGGCGAGCGCGGTGTTCTCCGCCGTGCTCTGCGGCTACCTCGGGGTGGGCGCGCTGGCCACGCTGTACGCGGCGGGCGGCCCGATGCCCGCGGACCCGATCAGCGCCGCCTGGCACCTGCCGCTGGTGGCGGTGTTCGCGGCGGGCGCCGGGGTGTGGACGGCGAAGGGGCGGCCGGCCGGGCCGCTGCCGGGCTGGGTCCCGGGAGCCGTGCGCAGGGCGGCGGCCCGGCCGCGGTACGCGCTGGCGCTGCGGTCGGGGGCGGCGGGGGTGCTCGTCCTGCTGGGCGGTGGCACGGTGCTGGTCGGGGCGTCGCTGGTGTGGCACGCGGGGGAGGTGCAGTCCTCGTTCCTGACGCTGACCGGGGTGTGGTCGGGGCGGTTCGCGGTGCTGCTGCTGGCGGTGACCCTGGTGCCGAACGCGGCGGTGTGGGGCGCGGCGTACGGGCTGGGGCCCGGGTTCGCGGTGGGGACGGGGGCGACGGCCACGCCGCTGGGCTTCGAGGGGGCGGCGGCGCTGCCGAGGTTCCCGCTGCTGGCGGCGCTGCCGCCGGAGGGGCCGGGGACGCCGCTGACGTGGGCGGCGGCCGGGGTGCCGGTGGCGGCGGGGCTGGTGGTGGGGTGGCTCGCGGTGCGGCGGGCCCGGGAGGTCTCGTACGGGGAGACCGCGCTGACGGCGGCGCTGGGGGCGGTGGTGTGCGGGCTGGCGATGGCCGGGCTGGCGGCGGCGTCGGCGGGTGCGCTGGGGACGCGGGCGCTGGCGGCGTTCGGGCCGGTGTGGTGGCAGACGGGGGCCGCGGCGGCGGGGTGGGTGCTGGTGCTGGCGGTGCCGGTGGCGGTGGGGGTGCACGGGGTACGGAACCGGCCGGCGGGCGGGGGTGCGGGGGATGCGTGGCACGACTCCGGGGTGCGGGAGCTGAGGTGGGCGGCGCTGAAGGAGGCGGCCCTCCCCCTGGTCCCCCCTGCCCCCGGGACCCCTCCGCCTCCGACCGCCCCTCCGCCTCCGGCTGCCCCTCCGCCTCCGGCTGCCCCTCCGCCTCCGGCTGCCCCTCCGCCTCCGGCTGCCCCGGGGGCTCCGGTTGCTCCGGACGCAGCGGGGGCTCCGGGCGCTCCGGGGCCGGCGGCGGTTCCGGCGGCCACCGGGGTTTCGTCCGGGCCGGGTGCTCCGTCCGCCGCGACGGCTCCAGCCGCCCCGGGCGCTCCGGGTGTTCCGCAGGCTCCCGGGGTTTCGGCGGGGCCGGGCGGAGAGTCGGTCGGCGGTGCCGCGGAGGTTCCGGGCGGTCAGGGCGTGGCGGAGGGCGGGGTGTTGGCGCCGGGGGTGGTGGGGGCGCGGGTGCTCGTGCGGCGGCGTCCGGAGGGCTGAGCGGGGCCGGGGGGCCGCTGCGCGGAGCCGTCTCCCCGCCCCGCCCTTCGCCCGTTCCCCGGGGCTCCGCCCCGGACCCCGCGCCTCAATCGCCGGCGGGGCTGAATGTGGGCCGGGGCGGAGCCCTGGGGAACGGGCGGGGAGGGTGCCCCGCGCAGCGGGGACGCGGACGGTCAGCGCTGGACCTTCAGGACGTTGCCCACCACGTTGTCCGGGAGGAGGGTGTTGCACTGGAGCTCGGCCGTCTGCGTCAGCGCGTCCTCGCGGCAGACGTAGAAGTCCTTGTACGCCAGCTGCAGCCCGTACGAGGTGCCGGCCAGCAGCAGGGCCAGCGTCGCCGAGACGAGCCCGCTGATCGCCGCCGCCCGCTGCGGCCGGGCCGCCGGGCCGAGGGCGGAGAGGCCGCCCGGCCGGGCCGGGGTGCCCTTCGCGGGGTCGGCCGGGGTCGCGGGGCGGCCCCGCAGCGCGCTGATCCCCCAGTACATCGCCAGGGCGCCCAGCAGCAGACCCACCGACGGGATCCCGAAGATCCCGAAGAAGAACCCCCACATGCCCGCGAGCATCGCGTACCGCGCCCGCCGCTGGACCGGGTCCATCGGGTCCCACCGGGCCGGCCCCCCGGGCTCCTGGCCGGGGTTCGGGCCGGACGGGCCCGACGGCCCCGACGGGCCGCCGCCGTCGCGCGGGCGCTGCGGCTGCCGGGGCTGCCACGGCTGGTCGGGCCGGCCCTCCGGGGGCGCCGCGAAGGGGTTGTCGTCGGTGGAGGGGTCGGGCTGACGGCGGTCCGGCATCTAGTGGCTTACTTCCCCTGTGGCGTGGACGGAGTCGTGGACGTCGTGACCCGGCGTGCGCCGGGTCGTGCGGCTTGTACGCCAGACGCTACCGCCCGCCCGTCCCCCCGTCCCTCGGGGGCGGTCCCGTGTGCCGGTATCGTTGCAGGCGGTCGGTGGCTTCGTATGGTTCCCCGTATATCGGTACCCCGAAGTTTCGTATGACCACACAAGACCAACGTCGAAAATCCTGTGAGAAAGGGCCTCCCATGGCCGCCTCCCGCCTGGTCGTGCTGGTTTCCGGCTCCGGCACCAACCTCCAGGCCCTGCTCGACGCCATCGACGCCCACCCCGGCGGAGCCGAGGGTTTCGGTGCCGAGGTCGTCGCCGTCGGGGCCGACCGCGAGAACATCGCCGGTCTGGAACGGGCCGAGAAGGCGGGGATCCCGACCTTCGTGTGCCCGGTCAAGGCATATGGGAGCCGTGAGGAGTGGGACGCCGCCCTCACCGAGCAGACCGACGCGTACGCGCCGGACCTCGTGGTCTCCGCGGGGTTCATGAAGATCGTCGGCAAGAACTTCATCGACCGCTTCGGCGGCCGGTTCATCAACACCCACCCCGCCCTCCTCCCGGCCTTCCCCGGCGCGCACGGGGTACGGGACGCCCTCGCGTACGGGGCGAAGGTCACCGGCTGCACGGTCCACTTCGTGGACAGCGGCGTGGACACCGGCCCGATCATCGCCCAGGGTGTCGTGGAGGTCCTGGACGGGGAGGACGAAGCCGCGCTCCATGAGCGCATCAAGGAAGTCGAGCGTCAGCTGCTCGTCGACGTCGTGGGGCGCCTGGCCCGGCACGGCTACCGCATTGAGGGACGAAAGGTAACAATCCAGTGACCGCCAACGAAACGACGACGGCTGCGACCCAGCGGCCGATCCGCCGTGCGCTCGTCAGTGTCTACGACAAGACGGGACTGGAAGACCTGGCCCGCGGCCTGCACGAGGCGGGCGTCGCGCTCGTCTCGACCGGCTCCACCGCCTCGAAGATCGCCGCGGCCGGTGTGCCCGTCACCAAGGTCGAGGAGCTGACCGGCTTCCCCGAGTGCCTCGACGGCCGGGTCAAGACCCTCCACCCGCGCGTGCACGCCGGCATCCTCGCCGACCTGCGCCTGGAGGACCACCAGCGCCAGCTCGCCGAGCTGGGCGTGGAGCCCTTCGACCTGGTGATCGTCAACCTGTACCCCTTCCGGGAGACCGTCGCCTCCGGCGCCACCCCGGACGAGTGCGTCGAGCAGATCGACATCGGCGGCCCGTCGATGGTCCGCGCCGCCGCCAAGAACCACCCGTCGGTCGCCGTCGTCACCAGCCCGGCCCGTTACGCCGACGTCCTCGCGGCGGCCCAGGGCGGCGGTTTCGACCTCGCGGCCCGCAAGCGGCTCGCGGCCGAGGCCTTCCAGCACACCGCCGCGTACGACGTGGCCGTGGCCTCCTGGTTCGCCGACGACTACGCCGCCGCCGACGACTCCGGCTTCCCCGACTTCCTGGGTGCCACGTACGGGCGGAAGAACGTGCTGCGCTACGGCGAGAACCCGCACCAGGGCGCCGCGCTCTACGTCGACGGCACCGGCGGCCTGGCCGAGGCGGAGCAGCTGCACGGCAAGGAGATGTCGTACAACAACTACACGGACACCGACGCCGCGCGCCGGGCCGCGTACGACCACGCCGACCCCTGCGTCGCGATCATCAAGCACGCCAACCCGTGCGGCATCGCGACCGGTGCCGACGTCGCCGAGGCGCACCGCAAGGCGCACGCCTGCGACCCGCTCTCCGCGTTCGGCGGCGTCATCGCCGTCAACCGCCCGGTGACGGTGGAGCTGGCCGAGCAGGTCGCCGAGATCTTCACCGAGGTCATCGTGGCCCCGGCGTACGAGGACGGCGCCGTCGAGGTGCTCGCCCGCAAGAAGAACATCCGCGTGCTGCGGGCCGAGGGCGCCCCCTCCAACCCCGTCGAGGTCAAGCCGATCGACGGCGGTGCGCTGCTCCAGGTCACCGACCGGCTCCAGGCCGAGGGCGACGACCCGGCGAACTGGACCCTGGCCACCGGCGACGCCCTCTCCGCCGAGGAGCTGGCCGAGCTCGCCTTCGCCTGGAAGGCCTGCCGCGCCGTCAAGTCCAACGCGATCCTGCTGGCCAAGGACGGCGCCTCGGTCGGCGTCGGCATGGGCCAGGTCAACCGGGTCGACTCCGCGAAGCTGGCGGTCGAGCGGGCCGGCGCGGAACGGGCGCAGGGCTCGTACGCGGCCTCGGACGCGTTCTTCCCCTTCCCCGACGGGCTGGAGATCCTGACCGCCGCCGGTGTCAAGGCCGTCGTCCAGCCGGGCGGGTCGGTCCGTGACGAGCTGGTCGTCGAGGCCGCGAAGAAGGCGGGCGTGACCATGTACTTCACCGGTACGCGCCACTTCTTCCACTGAGGCGCGGACACGGATACGGCGAAGGCCGCCACCCGCACCAGCGGGTGGCGGCCTTCGCCGTGAACGGTGTCTGCTGCCTGTCGCTTACTTCTTGACGACGATCGTGCCCGCGGCACGGTCGTGCCAGCCCTGGAGCTTGCCCGAGTTGTCGAAGAAGGGGGAGAGGTAGACCAGGAGCTGGCCGATGCCGCAGAGGAAAGAGCCGACCATCGGGATGATCCAGCGGATGAAGCCGCCGCCGATGCCCGGGACCTGACCCGTGTTCTCCTTGACGACCTTCAGGCCGAGGGCCATCTTGCCGACGGTGGCGCCCACGAACGCGATCATCAGCCATTCGTAGAGCAGGGTGGCGAGACCGAGGATGAGCAGACCGCCGAAGAAGGCCGCGAAGATGCCGCCGGCGGCCTCGCCGGCCTGGGTCGACGCCTCGTGGAGGCAGGTGCTGTACTCCGGGGACGTCGGGTCGATGCCCGTGCAGTCCTTGATGTCGCTGGCCGCGCCGAAGGCGCCCGCGAACACCACGGAGCTCAGGATGAAGTACAGGACACCGATGATCAGGCCGTCGATCACGCGGGCGCCGAAGCGGCGGCCCATCGTGGCGACCTGCACGGTGCCGAGGCCCGCGACGTTGATGTAGCCGTTGTTGGCCTGGAGCGTGCCGGGCGCCTGGGGAGGAACGCCGTACGGCTGCTGCGGCGGCTGCTGCGGGTAGCCGTAGCCGGGCTGGCCCTGCGGCGGGACGCCCTGCGGGGCCTGCTGCGGGTAGCCGTAGCCGGGCTGGCCCTGCGGCGGCTGCTGCTGCCCGTAGGGGTTGTTCGGGTCGCCGAAGCTCATCTGGGTCTTTCCTCCGTGAAGTGCGGGGACGCACGGCACGCTGGAGGACACTTGCTTCTGCGGTACGCCCCCCGGCACTGCCCGCGGCACTCATTGCGATCGTCTTGCTGTCCGTCATCGTGGTGGGACCGCAGTGGCCTTGTCCAGTTGGTTGCAAAGCCGGGCCAGACTTGTTGTGCAAGTGCAATGAAGAGCACGTTCCGGCCTCCGCCCGAGTGGAAGCCGGGCCGCCCCATCCGGAAGGATGCCCTCATGAGCGCCCAGATTCTCGACGGCAAGGCCACCGCGGCCGCGATCAAATCCGAACTGACCGCCCGGGTGGCGGCGCTGAAGGAGCGGGGCGTCACCCCCGGCCTCGGCACCCTGCTCGTCGGCGACGACCCGGGCAGCCGTTGGTACGTCAACGGCAAGCACAAGGACTGCGCGGAGGTCGGCATCACCTCCATCCGCCGCGAACTGCCCGGCACGGCCTCCCAGGAGGAGATCGAGGCGGTCGTGCGCGAGCTGAACGACGACCCGGCGTGCACCGGCTACATCGTCCAACTGCCGCTCCCCAAGGGCATCGACACCAACCGCGTGCTGGAGCTGATGGATCCGGCCAAGGACGCCGACGGGCTGCACCCGACCTCGCTCGGCCGCCTGGTGCTCGGCGTGCAGGGCCCGCTGCCCTGCACCCCGTACGGGATCGTCGAACTCCTGCGCCACCACGGCGTCGAGATCAACGGCGCGCACGTGGTCGTCCTGGGCCGCGGCATCACCGTGGGGCGCTCCATCGGGCTGCTGCTCACCCGCAAGTCCGAGAACGCCACGGTGACCCTGTGCCACACCGGTACCCGCGACCTCGCCGGGCTGCTGCGCCAGGCGGACATCGTCGTGGCGGCGGCGGGCGTCCCGCACCTGGTGAAGCCGGAGGACGTCAAGCCGGGCGCGGCCGTCCTCGACGTCGGCGTCAGCCGCGACGAGAACGGCAAGATCGTCGGGGACGTCCACCCGGGCGTGGCCGAGGTGGCGGGCTGGATCTCCCCGAACCCGGGCGGTGTCGGGCCGATGACCCGGGCGCAGCTGCTGGTGAACGTGGTCGAGGCGGCGGAGCGGGCCGGCAGTGCGGGCTGAGCACGACACGAACGGGACCGGGGAGGCCGGAGGGACCGGCACGGCCGGCCCGGCCGACGGGACCGGCGGGACGGGCCGGCCCGGTGCCCGCGCCGCGGGGGGTACGGACCGGGCCGCCGTCGGCGCGGCGGCCGGTGCCCCCGCCCGGGCGGTGGCGAAGTCCCGGCGGTTCCCTGCCGTCACCCAGGACACCGCCCGCCCCGAGGGCGCCGGCCGCGCCATCCCCGGTGCCGTGTCCACGCCCGCCCGCCAGTGGCCGATGCTCAGCGTCCTCGCCGCCACCGCCGTCGGGCTGCTGACCACGGCGATGGGGCACCCGCGCGTCGGCTGCCTCGTCATCGGCGTCGCCCTGATCGGGGCCGCGGTGCTGCGGCGCGCCCTGCCCTCGGTGGGGATGCTCGCGGTGCGCTCCCGGTTCACCGACATGGTCACGTACGGGGTGCTGGGCGTGGCGATCACGCTGCTGGCGCTGGTGATGGAGCCGAAGCCGGTGCTGCACCTGCCGTTCCTGGAGACCGCGGTCCGCTTCACCGTCCGCTGACGGGACGTCCGCCGCGCCGCCGGGGATCCGTGCGGCGCGGCGCGGCGCGGCGTCCCCGTGCCCTCGAAGGGGCCTGGGGAAGGCGGTTCCCCCGGCTGGAGTACAGGTCGTGGGTGGGCTCGTACCTTCGAACCCTGGGGTCATGTGCCGTGGACCACAGGGTCCGGGGGGTTGGGGACCCCTCGGGTCGGATAGCCTGACGGGCGGATGTCTCTTCACGTCAAGATTCGCAGGACAGGGAAGTGGCGTCCTCCCCAGTACTTGGGAACCAGCACACGGGGCGGGGACGCCCCACCGCCAGCTGTCTAACGGAGAAGGCCATGACCCGCACTCCCGTGAATGTCACCGTGACCGGCGCAGCCGGCCAGATCGGTTACGCCCTGCTCTTCCGCATCGCGTCCGGCCACCTGCTCGGCGCGGACGTGCCGGTCAAGCTCCGCCTCCTGGAGATCCCGCAGGGCATGAAGGCCGCCGAGGGCACCGCCATGGAGCTCGACGACTGCGCCTTCCCGCTGCTCAAGGGCATCGACATCTTCGACGACCCGAACCAGGGCTTCGACGGCGCCAACGTCGCCCTCCTCGTGGGCGCCCGCCCGCGCACCAAGGGCATGGAGCGCGGTGACCTGCTCTCCGCCAACGGCGGCATCTTCAAGCCGCAGGGCGCCGCGATCAACGCGCACGCCGCGGACGACATCAAGGTCCTGGTCGTGGGCAACCCGGCCAACACCAACGCGCTCATCGCGCAGGCCGCCGCCCCGGACGTACCGGCCGAGCGCTTCACCGCGATGACCCGCCTGGACCACAACCGCGCCGTCTCGCAGCTCGCTCAGCGCACGGGTGCCGACCTCACCGAGATCAAGCGCCTCACCATCTGGGGCAACCACTCGGCGACCCAGTACCCGGACATCTTCCACGCGGAGATCGCCGGCAAGAACGCCGCCGAGGTCGTCAACGACGAGCAGTGGCTGGCCGAGACCTTCATCCCGACCGTCGCCAAGCGCGGCGCCGCGATCATCGAGGCCCGTGGCGCGTCCTCGGCCGCCTCCGCCGCCAACGCCGCCATCGACCACGTCCACACGTGGGTCAACGGCACCGCGGCCGGCGACTGGACCTCCATGGGCATCCCCTCGGACGGCTCCTACGGCGTCCCGGAGGGCCTGATCTCCTCCTTCCCCGTCACCTGCAAGGACGGCAAGTACGAGATCGTCCAGGGCCTGGACATCAACGAGTTCTCCCGCAAGCGCATCGACGCTTCCGTGGCGGAGCTCGTCGAGGAGCGCGACGCGGTCCGCGGGCTCGGCCTGATCTGATCCACCCGCGCTGATCAGGCGGTTCACCCCTTCGCCTGATCACCGCGAACACCCTTGCGCCCCGGTCAAACCTGGCCGGGGCGCTTTGGCGTGAATTGGCCTATCGGTTCATGTAGGGGGCAAATAAGGTCGCCCGGTGACCGACCACCTGATTCCCCCTCAGTCCGGCGGCAGCACCCCGGTGGACCCGCGCAACGGCCGCCCACCGGTCCACCCCTCCACAAGCGAGGCCGGCCGCCTCCTGTGCGCGGGGACCTACCTCGACGGCACGTTCCGCGACCGGGTGATCGACGAGCTGTACGTCCACGAGGAGCGGATCGCCGCCCCCTCGTACGGTTTCGACGCCACCCGGGTCCTGGCCCACGCGCTCCGCGCCCGGCGCGTCGAGCTCGCCTGGTCGGCCGGGATCATCGGCGCCTGGCTCGTGGGGATCCCGCTGACCAGCGGGCTGATCTCCCTGCTGCTCGGCCCCTTCCTGCTGCTGGGCTTCGCCAACTGGCTCCGCGACCGGCCGGACCCCTGGATGCGCTTCCTGTCGGTGTTCCCCCGGGTCCTCGGCTGGCTGGTGCTGCTCGGCACCCTCTTCCTGTTCTGGATGGCCTGGACCGACGGCGGTGAGCTGGGCCGGTCCCTGAGGTACGCGTTCGGCGGCTGGATGCAGGAGGGCGGGTCCGGCGGCGGCACCGGATTCGGGGGCTCCGGCGGTGCGGGCGGGTTCGACGACTTCGGCGGCTCGGGCGGGCTCGGCGCCGGCCGCGGTTCGAGCGGCGTCGGCGACTCCTCGCCCCTCTTCCTGTGGCTGACCCTCCTCGTGTTCGCGGGCATCGCCACCCTGATCGCGCTCCGGCGCGTGTACGTCTCCCGCATCATCTCCAGGGAGCTGGACCAGCGCGCCTACGCCGGCCGGACGGGCGATCCCGTCACGCAGAACCCGCGCTTCGGCCGGGTCCGCGACCGGATCCTGGACGAGCAGCACGCCCCGTTGATCATGTACAACACCACCAGCCCTTTCCTGGGGGCGGGCGAGGGGTACCGGGCCTGGCAGCTGTCCGTCGAACTGCGCCCCCGCGAGGACCTGGGGGCCGGCCGCGAGCCGCAGCCCGTCACCAACGCCGAGATCGTGCGGCGCATCGTGCCGCTGCTCCACGCCCTGCGCGTGCCGTCCCTGCACGGCTCGCTCCAGGCACAGGCGGACGTCCGGGACCGGCTGCGCGAGCTGGTCGTCGACGAGTGCGTGTTCCTGCCGGTCGCCGGGCTGCCGCACCGCGACAGGGCCCGCTCGGCGCGCGAGCAGTACCCGGGCCACCGCCAGGGCTCCGTGGAGGAGGGCGGCGAGCTGCGCAGGCACTTCCTGCGCATCCGGGTCGGCGGCTGGGACGAGAACCTCGTCGTCAGCGTGTTCGTACGGGTCCACACGCAGGGCGGCATGATGATGCTGGAGGTGGCCCCGCACGTGCTGCTGCCCGTGCGCACCCTCTTCCAGAACGCCGACGCGGACGCGCGGCGCTACCTGAGCAAGGCCTGGTACGGGAAGGCGATCGAGGCCCTTGCCGAGACGCCCGGTTCCTTCTGGCGCTCCTCCTCCAGCCTCCTGCGGGCCCTCGTGACCTGGTGGCAGGTCGTCACCGGCCGCCACGACGGCCTCCTTCCGGAAGGGCCGCGGCTGTCGGCGCGGGAGATCGGCGCGGACGAGGACGGCTCGCTGTTCCAGCTGATGGACCTCGACCGGTACCTGAAGACCATTCAGGACCGGGTGGTCCACGGGGTCACCGTCGCCCTGCACGAAGCGGGGTGGCACACCGAGGAGTTCGCGCAGCGCGCGGTCCACGTGGCGGAGGGCGCCACCTTCATCCAGTCGGTGAGCAACAGCGCGTTCAGCGTCGGCGGCACCGGCCACCACAACACCGCCGGGAGCGGTACGAGCGGCAAGGGGAGCAGCGGTGGGAAGTAACGGCGACGAGAGCCCGGTCCACATCGGCAACGTGAGCAACGCCGCCTTCAGCATCGGCGGCAGCAACAACACCAACACCGTCCACAACGGCGCCCCGGAGGACCGGCCGCCCAGCCGCGAGGAACTGCTGAGGGCCGTACGCGCACTGCGCGTCGAACTCGTGCAGATGCCGCGCAGCAGCGGGCGCGGGGAGCTGGACGCGGAACTGGAGGACGCGGCCGCCGACCTGGAACAGCCGGGGGAGATCCGGCCCGGGGTGGCCGCGCGGCTGCGCGGAGCGCTGGAACGGTGGGCCCCGCTGGTGGAGACGGTGAGCGCGGCCACGGCACTGGCCGGGCTGCTGGCCTCGCTGGGGGGCTGAGCGGTGTCCTCGCCCGACGACACCTGGTGGAACCCGCGCACGCAGCGCTGGGAACCGGGCCCGGAGCCGGAACGCCCGGGTGCTCCGGACCCCGCGGCCGCTCCGGAGCACCCCGGCCGGCCGGAGTACTCCCGCCCGCCCGTCCCGCCGGCCCCGCCCACGGCCCCGCCGGATCCCGCCCGGCCGGAGCCGGCGGCCGGCCCGGAGCGCCCGGCCGGCCCGGAGCACTCCCGCCCGCCCGTGCCGCCGGCCCCGCCCACGGCCCCGCCGGGCGCCGCCCGGCCGGAGCCGCACGCCCCGGCGCAGCCGCCCGAGCGGCCGCAGCGGGCGGGCGGCGAGGAGGCGGGCGGCCCCGCGCGTCCGGGGTGGCCGGCCGACTACGGACGTCCCGCGCAGCCCGGCGCCCCGGCGGGCTCCGAGGACGTCACCCAGGTCGCCGGGGCCGGGCCCGGCCCCGCCCCCGAGTGGTACGAGCAGCCCGCCCAGCAGGGGTGGAACACCCGCCCCGCCTCCGGGGCGGGCCTCCCGCCGCTGCCGCCGCAGCCCGCCCCCGGGTACCAGACGGCGTGGCCTCCGCTTCCGCCCGTGCCCGAGCCCCCGCACCAGGAGGCCGGGCAGGCCGGGAAGTGGCGGGCCCCGCTGCTGGTCGGGGTGGTCGCGGCCGTCGTCGGCGGAGCCTCCGTCGCGGCGTGGATGCTGCTCGGCGGCAAGGACGACCCCGCCGACGCACGCCCGCCGGCCCCTTCGGCATCCGCCTCCGCCACCCCGGCGCCCGGCACGCCCTCCACGGGCGCCCCGTCAACCGCCGGGCCCACCCCCAGCGGCTCCCCGAGCCCTTCGGCGCCCCCCGGGTTCACGGTGGTGCGCAGCGGGGACGGCTTCTCGGTCGCCGTCCCCGCCGGTTGGGGGCCCAGCCACGACGAACAGGGCAACGGGGCCTTCTACCGGCCGCCGGGCGGCGACCGCAGCGCGCTGCTCCAGATCTTCCGGATCAGCGAGCCCGCCTCCACCGGCTCCTGCGACCTGCTGCGGATGTCCTCCCAGCGGCTCGGCGACAACACCCCCGCCTACCGGCAGGTGTCCGTCGAACCCGTCGCCGTTTCCGACTGCGAGCTGGTGTACGAGTACGACAGCGCGGAGTCCCACGGCCGCCGCCGGGGCATGGAGCGGATCGTCACCACCCCGGACGGCAACCGGTGGGCCCTGCTGGCGGCCGGTCCGGCCGGCGACGCCACGAGGACCCGCGCGAACCTGACGGCGGCCGCGGACTCCTTCCGGCCGGACTGACCGCCCGGCCGGCCGGCGGGAGGGCGGGCGTCAGTGCTTGACCGAAGCCGGGGTGTAGTGCCCGGGGACCATCCGGGTGGTGACGGCGATCCGGTTCCACACGTTGATCATGGTGATGGCCATGATCAGCTGCGCCAGCTCGGCCTCCTCGAAGTGCTTGGCGGCCTTCTCGTACACCTCGTCCGGGACGAAACCGTCCGTCAGCACGGTGACGGCCTCGGTCAGCTCGATCGCCGCCACCTCCTTCTCCGTGTAGAAGTGGCGCGACTCCTCCCAGGCGCTGAGCTGGATGATCCGCTCGACGCTCTCGCCCGCCGCGAGGGCGTCCTTGGTGTGCATGTCCAGGCAGAACGCGCAGTGGTTGATCTGCGAGGCGCGGATCTTGACCAGCTCGACGAGGGCCGGGTCCAGGCCCTTCTTCGAGGCGATCTCCAGGGCGACGGCCGCCTTGTACGCCTCCGGGGCGAGCTTGAACAGCTCCATGCGGGGGGTGTGCTCGGCGGCCAGTTCCGTGGTCTTCGTTTCGTTGCTCATGGGCCCACCGTACGTATCGGACGGCCCGCCTATATGGTCCATATCCATGACGGATTCGTGGGCCACTTACGGCGCCGACCTGCATCTGGACCTCTCCTCGGTGGCGGCGGGGGAACGCGGCCTGCGGGCCGCGCTCACCGAGTCGCTGCGGGAGGCCGCCCGCAGCGGGCGGCTGGCGCCGGGCACCCGGCTGCCCTCCTCCCGCACCTTCGCCGCCGACCTGGGCATCGCCCGCAACACCGTCGCGGAGGCCTACGCCGAGCTCGTCGCCGAGGGCTGGCTGACGGCCCGCCAGGGCTCCGGCACCCGTGTGGCCGAACGGGCCAGGCCCCGCCGCGCCCCGGTCCCGCCCCGGGTGCGCCGGCCCGCGCGCCGCGGTCCCGCGTACAGCCTGGTGCCCGGCTCGCCCGACGTGGGCGCCTTCCCGCGCGCCGCCTGGCTGGCGGCGGGCCGGCGGGCCCTGACCGACGCCCCGAACGAGGCCTTCGGCTACGGCACCGACACGCGCGGCCGGATCGAGCTGCGCGAGGCGCTGGCCGGGTACCTGGCGCGAGCGCGCGGGGTCTACGCAGACCCGGACCGCATCGTGCTGTGCGCCGGCTTCGTCCATGCCGCGCGGCTGCTCGGACAGGTGCTGCGGGGGCGCCGGGTACGGGAGATGGCCGTGGAGGGCTACAGCCTCGACCTGCACCGCAACCTGTTCACGGGCGCCGGGCTGCGCACCCGCCCCCTGTGGGTGGACGAGGCCGGGGCCCGCACCACGGACCTGCCCGGACTCGGCCCCCGTCTCGGCGCGGTCCTGCTGACTCCGGCGCACCAGTTCCCCACCGGGGCGGCCCTGACCCCCGAGCGGCGGGCGGCGGCGGTGGACTGGGCGCGGACCACGGGCGGACTGGTCCTGGAGGACGACTACGACGGGGAGTTCCGCTACGACCGCCAGCCGGTCGGCGCGCTCCAGGGCCTTGACCCCGACCGGGTGGTCTACCTGGGCACCGCCAGCAAGTCCCTCGCCCCGGCGCTGCGGATGGGCTGGATGGTCGTCCCGCCGGACCTGCTGGACGAGGTGATGTCGGCGAAGGGGCCGGCCGAGTGGACGTCGAGCGCGCTGGACCAGCTGACCCTGGCGGAGTTCATCACCTCCGGGGCGTACGACCGGCACGTACGGGCGATGCGGCTGCGCTACCGGCGCCGGCGCGACGAGCTGGTCGCCGCGGTGGGCGGGCAGGTGCCCGTCTCCGGGATCGCGGCGGGACTGCACGCGGTGCTGGACTCTTCCGGCCGGCACGGAGCGCTCGATCGTCCAGGCCGCGGCCTGGCAGGGCCTGGCGGTGGAGGGCCTGGAACGGTACCGGCACCCGGAGACCGAGATGCCGGCGCGGGAGGCGCTGGTGGTCGGCTACGGAACCCCGGTGGACAGCGCCTGGACCCCGACCCTGCAAGCCCTCACGGCCGCGCTCCCGTAGCGGGCCGCCGCCGCGGGACGACCTCGGCCCAGACGGTCTTGCCGACCACCCGCCCGGTGACGCCCCAGGCGTCGGAGAGCTCGTCCACGATCCGCAGCCCGTAGCCGTGGCCGTCCCCGGCGGGGCGGAGGTCGGGCTGGCGTCCCGCGTGCGCGTCGGACACCTCCACCCGCAGCACCCCGTCCAGCCGCCGCAGCCCGAGCTCGAAGTCCCGCCCCGGCACGGAGCCGTGGGTCACGGCGTTGGCCGCCAGCTCCGCGACCACCTGCGCCACCCGGTCGGACTCGTCCCCGCCGAGCGGGAAGTCCCACCGGCACAGTTCGAGCACCGCCAGATGCCGGGCGAGGCGTGCGCCCCGCCGGGTGCTGCTGAACCGCTGGCGCCATTCGTTTCGGTCGTCGGCCATGCCGCCGCTCCTCTCCGTAGTCGTGCAACTACCGGGCAGGTTCAGCGTGGTCCTTCGCAGGGAAGCAATCAACGTGTCAGGGGAGGACAGGAAGTTGGTGGGAGCCCTGTGAACATCAAGGAACTGAACCCGGAGAGTTCGCCGCAGGCCGCCTTCGGTGCCCGCTTGCGCACCTTGCGGGTGACGCGCGGCTGGCGGCAGGACGAGCTGGGCGAGCGCATGGGGTATTCGAGCACCCACGTCTCGGGTGTGGAAACTGGTCGCAAAGTGCCGACTTTGCCGTTCGCGCGTAGTGCGGACAGGGCGCTGGGGACCGGGGACGTGTTCGAGCGCGAGTGGCGGGAGATGCGGCAAGGCAGCCTGCTGGAGGGCTTCCCGGAATTCGTGGGGTACGAGGGGCGGGCGGCGGAGATCCGGCTGTACGAGGTCGGTGTGGTCCCGGGGCTGTTGCAGACACGGGAGTACGCGACGGTGCTCGCCGAATCCGCCGTCAGGCGTGGGGCGATCACGCCGGAACAGGCCGCCGAACGGATCGCCCTGGTGGCGGACCGTCAGGCCTCCCTCGTGCGGCGCTTGGCGCCCCTGATCTTCGTGGTGCTCGACGAGAGCTGCCTGCGCAGGCCCATCGGCGGTCCCGCCGTCATGGACGCGCAGTTGGCGCACCTCGTCGAGTTCGCGGAGCTGCCGAACACCGTGCTCCAGGTGGCACCGTTCGACATGGGGGAGCGGCGACCGTTCGACCTGCCGGTGACCGTACTCACCCAGCCCGATCGCACGCTCATGTCGTATGCCGAGTCCGCCCAACGGGGCTACCTTGAAAGGGAAAGCACTGCGGTTCTGCCGATCTTGACGGCCTATCATCAACTCCAGGCAGAGGCGCTGTCCCAGGCGGCTTCCGTGGCCATGATCAGCACGTTGCGAAAGGGCACCCCGTGACGACCTCGACCGAAACCCCCCGTTGGTTCACGTCCTCGTACAGCAACAACGGCGGCCAGTGCGTGGAAGTCGCCACCAACCTGCCCGGTGTCGTCCCGGTCCGGGACTCCAAGACGCCCGGCGGCCCGGTGCTGAACTTCCGGGCGGCGGCGTTCGCGGCGTTCGTCGCGGGTATCAAGGCCCCATGACGAACTCCCCCGACGCACCGCGCTGGTTCACGTCCTCCCACAGCAGCAACGGCGGCGACTGCGTCGAGGTCGCCACCAACCTCCCCGGCACCGTCCCCGTCCGGGACTCCAAGGCGGGCGACGGCGGACCCGTGCTGACCTTCTCCGCGCCCGCCTTCGCCGCCTTCCTGGGAGCCGTCAGGACTCCCTAGGCTCCCCGAAGCGCGACAGCGCCAACGCTCCGGCCACCGCCACCGCGAAACCCGTCACGGCCAGCCAGGCCAGGCCCTCGCGGGGGCGGTCGCCGAGCCACGCCACGCCCACCGCCGCCGGCCCGACCGTCTCGCCGAGCACCAGCCCGGCCGTCGCCGCCGTCACCGAGCCCCGCTCCAACGCGGAGGTCAGCAGCAGGAAGGCCGCCGCCCCGCCCAGCAGCAACGCGTACAGCGCCGGGTTGCGCAGCTCCCGCAGGGACAGCGTGTCGATGAGGCGGACGGCCACCTCCACCACCCCGAAGCCCGTCCCCGCAGCCAGGCCGAGGACCAGCGCGCGCGAGCCCTCCGGCAGCCGCCCGGACACCGCCCCCACCAGCAGCACCAGCCCCGCCACCCCCAGCAGCCCCAGCTTCAGCGCGAGCGTCCCGGCCCCGTGCCCCTCCTCACCCGACGCCAGGCCCAGCATCAGCAGCCCCGCGCACACCACCGCCACCGCGCCCCACTCCAGCCGCGACAGCCGCACCCCCAGCAGCCGCGCCGCGACCACCGCCGTCACCGCCAGGCTCGCCGCCAGCGCGGCCCCCACCGCGTAGATCGGGACGTTCCGCAGGGCGATGATCTGGAGCACGAAGCCCACCGCGTCCAGCCCCAGCCCCGCCACGTACCGCCACTGCCGCACCGCCCGCAGGAACAGGGCGGCGTCCACCCCCGAGCCCGCCGCCCCCTCCGGCCGGGCCGCCGCCCGGGCCGCCATCGCCTGGAGGACCGAGGCCGTACCGAAACACACCGCCGCGCCCAGCGCGCAAACCATTCCGATCAGCACGAAAGCCGACTCTAGGGCCGCCGCCGTGACAAGGGTGTGACGACGGCCGGATTCCATCCCCGCGTCCGGCCGATCTAAGGTGCTCGCCATGGACACCAGCGACACCACCCGACGACGCATGCGCTCCGGCGCGGTCGCCCTCGGCGGCATGGGCCTGCTCGCCGCCACCCTCGTGGCCTGCGCCAGCGGCGACGAGCCCGACAAGCGCTGCGCGTCCCGCTCCACGCTGGAACACCTCAACATGAAGGACTGCAAGAGCGGCGGCCGCGGCTCGTACTACTACGGCGGCACCGTCAGCAACGGCAAGGTGACCGGCGGCAGCTTCGAGAAGTCGGCCGTCACCCGCGGCGGCATCGG
Source organism: Streptomyces sp. 3211.6 (assembly GCF_003634815.1). Lineage (NCBI taxonomy): Bacteria > Bacillati > Actinomycetota > Actinomycetes > Kitasatosporales > Streptomycetaceae > Streptomyces > Streptomyces sp. 3211.6. Next base: position 4,878,277 of record NZ_RBXC01000001.1, read on the forward strand.
CGGCAGCCACTCCAGCTCCTCCGGCGGCTGAGGCCCTGTGGAGCGCCACACCATCGAACCCCGCCCCGACTGGCAGAAGACCGTCGAGGAGCAGGGCCTGATCTACCCCCTCACCCGCTTCCCCGACGACTCCCTGCGCCCCTACTGGGACGAGAGCGCGTACTACTCCTTCTCCCTCCCCGAGGTGGAGGCGCTGGAGAACGTGGTCGAGGAACTGCACGCCATGTGCCTGGCGGCGGCCGCCCACATCGTGGAGCACGACCGCTTCGCCGACCTCGGCATCACCGACCCGAAGGTCGCGGCGCTCATCGCCGAGTCCTGGCGCAGGCGCGCCGAGCAGCCCTCCCTCTACGGCCGCTTCGACCTGCGCTACGACGGCTCCGGCAGCCCCGCCAAGCTGCTGGAGTACAACGCCGACACCCCCACCTCCCTGGTGGAGGCGGCGAGCCCGCAGTGGTTCTGGATGGAGGAGCGCTTCCCCGGCGCCGACCAGTGGAACTCCCTGCACGAGCGGCTGGTCGACGCCTGGCGCCGGCAGGCCGAACTCCTGCCGCCCGGCCCGCTGCACTTCGCGCACTCCGAGACCGACGAGCTCGGCGAGGACCTGATGACGGTCGCCTACCTCCAGGAGACCGCCGAGCAGGCCGGGATCGAGACCCACGCCCTGTCCGTGGAGACCATCGGCTGGGACGGCCTCTCGAACCGGTTCGTGGACGACCGGCTCCGCTTCATCCGGGCCTGCTTCAAGCTCTACCCGTGGGAGTGGCTGGTCGAGGACGAGTTCGGCCCGCACGTCCTGGGCACCTACGACCACGGCGGCGGCACCGGCACCACCGCCTGGATCGAGCCCCTGTGGAAGATGCTGCTGGCCAACAAGGCGCTGCTGGCGATCCTCTGGGAGCTCTTCCCCGAGCACCCGAACCTGCTGCCCGCCTACCTCGACGGCCCGCGCGAGCTGGCCGGGTCCGGCGGCTACGCCGCCAAGCCCCTGCTGGGCCGGGAGGGCGCCGGGGTCAGCCTGCACGAGCCGGGCGGCGAGCCGTTCGTACCGGCCGAGGGCGAGACGTACGTCTTCCAGGCGCTGGCCCCGCTGCCCGACTTCGACGGGAACCGCGTGGTCCTCGGCGCGTGGGTGGTCGAGGAGGAGGCGGCCGGACTCGGCATCCGCGAGTCCGCGGGCCCGGTCACGGACGAGTACGCCCGCTTCCTGCCCCACGTCATCCTCTGATCCTCCCGGGGGTGCCCGGCAGGGCACCCCCGCCCCTCGTCAGCCGGCGGCGAGGACCGCGCGCAGCTGCTCCAGACCCCAGTCCAGGTCCTCCTTGGAGATCACCAGCGGCGGCGCGATCCGGATCGTCGACCCGTGCGTGTCCTTCACCAGGACCCCGCGCCCCATCAGCTTCTCGGAGACCTCCCGGCCCGTGCCGCGCGCCGGGTCGATGTCGACGCCCGCCCACAGCCCGCGCCCGCGCACGGCGGTCACCGCGCCGCCTCCGGCCAGCAGGTTCAGCTCCCGGTGCAGGTGGTCGCCGAGTTCCGTGGCGCGCTGCTGGTACTCGCCGGTGCGCAGCATCGCGATCACCTCCAGGGCGACGGCGCAGGCGAGCGGGTTCCCGCCGAAGGTGGAGCCGTGCTCCCCGGGCCGGAACACGCCGAGCACGTCGCGGTCGGCGACCACGGCGGACACGGGCACGACACCGCCGCCGAGCGCCTTCCCCAGCACGTACACGTCCGGGACGACGTCCTCGTGCTCGCACGCGAAGGTCCTGCCCGTGCGGCCGAGGCCCGACTGGATCTCGTCCGCCATGAACAGCACGTTCCGCTCGCGCGTCAGCTCCCGTACGCCGGCCAGGTATCCGGGCGGCGGGACCAGGACGCCCGCCTCGCCCTGGATCGGCTCCAGCAGCACGGCGACGGTGTTGGCGGTGACGGCGCGGGAGAGCGCGGTGAGGTCCCCGTACGGGACGATCTCGAAGCCCGGCGTGTAGGGGCCGAAGTGGTCGCGGGCGTCGTGGTCGGTGGAGAAGCTGACGATGGTCGTCGTCCGGCCGTGGAAGTTGTCGGCCGCGACGACGATCTTGGCCTGGCCGTCCGGGACGCCCTTGACCTCGTACCCCCACTTGCGGGCCGTCTTGACCGCCGTCTCCACGGCCTCCGCGCCCGTGTTCATGGGCAGCACCATCTCCTTGCCGCACAGGGCGGCGAGTTCGGTGCAGAACTCGGCGAAGCGGTCGTGGTGGAAGGCCCGGGAGGTGAGGGTGACCCGCTCCAGCTGGGCCTTGGCCGCGTCGATCAGGCGCCGGTTGCCGTGGCCGAAGTTGAGCGCCGAGTACCCGGCGAGCATGTCGAGGTAGCGCCGCCCCTCCACGTCGGTCATCCACGCGCCCTCCGCCGAGGCCACGACGACCGGGAGGGGATGGTAGTTGTGCGCGCTGTGTTCGTCGGCGGAGCGGATGGCATCAGCTGTTCTCGACACGGGGTCTCCGATCGTCCGTCTGCTGGTGACGCGGGTGACATGGGTGGCGTCCTTTGTATCGTCGCTCGGATCGTGGACGCGGAAACCTCCCGGGTGCTTCGCCCGCTAAGGTGTTCGGTACGCACGGCGACTGGCGTACGGGGAACCAACTCCGGGGGAGTCGTGCGCGCACTACCGCACACAGGGCCGCTCGCCTGGGCCTCGCGGGGACGAGACACGACATCGACCCCGGAGGAGCCGCGATGACCGCGCACCGCCAGCCCGCCCTGCTCGCCACCGACCCCGAACTCGCCTCGCTCGTCACCGCCGAGGAAACCCTCCAGGCGCAGACGCTGCGGCTGATCCCCAGCGAGAACTACGTCTCCGCGGCCGTCCTGGAGGCCTCCGGGACGGTCCTGCAGAACAAGTACAGCGAGGGCTACCCGGGCCGCCGCTACTACGAGGGCCAGCAGAACATCGACCGCGTCGAGGCGCTGGCGGTCGAGCGCGCCAAGGGCCTGTTCGGGGTGGAGCACGCCAACGTCCAGCCCTACTCCGGCTCCCCGGCCAACCTGGCCGTCTACCTGGCCTTCGCCCGGCCCGGCGACACGGTGATGGGCATGGCCCTGCCGATGGGCGGCCACCTGACGCACGGCTGGGGCGTCTCGGCGACGGGCTCCTGGTTCCGCGGCGTCCAGTACGGCGTGCGGGCCGAGGACGGCCTGATCGACTACGACGCGGTGCGCGACCTCGCCCTGGCGGAGCGGCCGAAGATCCTGTTCTGCGGGGGCACGGCCCTCCCGCGCACGATCGACTTCGAGGCGTTCGCGTCGATCGCGAAGGAGGCGGGCTCGGTCCTGGTCGCGGACGTGGCCCACATCGCCGGCCTGATCGCGGGCGGCGCCCACCCCTCGCCGGTCCCCTACGCGGACGTGGTCTCCACGACCACCCACAAGACCCTGCGCGGGCCGCGGGGCGCCATGCTGATGTGCAAGGAGGAGCACGCGAAGGCCATCGACAAGGCGGTCTTCCCCGGCCTCCAGGGCGGCCCGCACAACCAGACGACGGCGGGCATCGCGTTGGCCCTGCACGAGGCGGCCCAGCCGGCCTTCACGTCCTACGCCCACGCGGTCGTGGCCAACGCGAAGGCGCTGGCCGCGGCGCTGCTGGAGCGGGGCTTCGACCTGGTCTCGGGCGGTACGGACAACCACCTGATCCTGATGGACCTCACCTCGCGGGGCGTGCCGGGGAAGGTGGCGGCGAAGGCGCTGGACCGGGCCGGGATCGTGGTCAACTACAACACGGTGCCGTTCGACCCGCGCAAGCCGTTCGACCCTTCGGGGATCCGGATCGGTACGCCGTCGCTGACGTCGCGCGGCCTGTCGGCGGACCACATGCCGGCGGTCGCCGACTGGATCTCCCGTGCGGTGGACGCCGCCGCCAAGGCCGACGAGCCGGCCCTCGCGAAGATCCGGTCCGAGGTCGCCGACCTCCTGGCCGCGTTCCCGGCCCCGGGCCTCCCGGTGGCGTAGTTCTCCCCGCCCCGCCCTTTCTCCGTTTCCGCCTCAATCGCCGGCGGGGCTGTAAACAGCCCCGCCGGCGATTGAGGCGCTGGGGGTACCCCCAGCGGTAGCTGGGGGAGGGTCTGGGGGCGAAGCCCCCAGGGGCGCGGGGCCGGAGACGCAGCCGGTACCTGAGAGAATGGCGGCATGGCTTCTGACCGTCCCCGCGCGCTCTCCGGCATCCAGCCCACCTCCGGCTCGTTCCACCTCGGGAACTACCTCGGAGCGATCCGCCAGTACGTCGCCCTCCAGGAGACGCACGACGCGTTCTACATGGTCGTCGACCTGCACGCGATCACCATGCCGCAGGACCCCAAGGACCTCCGCGCGAACACCCGCCTCTCCGCCGCGCAGCTCCTCGCCGCCGGTCTGGACCCCGAGCGCTGCACGCTCTTCATCCAGAGCCACGTCCCGGAGCACGCGCAGCTCGCCTGGGTCATGAACTGCATCACCGGCTTCGGCGAGGCCAGCCGGATGACCCAGTTCAAGGACAAGTCCGCCAAGGGCGGGGTCAACAGCGCCAGCGTCGGCCTGTTCACGTACCCGATCCTCCAGGTCGCCGACATCCTCCTCTACCAGGCGAACGCCGTCCCCGTCGGCGAGGACCAGCGCCAGCACGTGGAGCTGACCCGCGACCTCGCCGAGCGGTTCAACCACCGCTACGGCCAGACCTTCACCCTGCCCGCCGCGCACATCGTCAAGGAGGTCGCGAAGATCTACGACCTCCAGGACCCCTCGATCAAGATGTCTAAGTCCGCGTCCTCCCCCAAGGGCCTGATCAGCCTCCTCGACGAGCCCAAGGCCACCGAGAAGAAGATCAAGAGCGCGGTCACCGACACCGAGGCCGAGATCCGCTTCGACGCCGAGAAGAAGCCCGGCGTCAGCAACCTGCTCACGATCTACTCCACCCTCACGGGCGAGTCGATCCCCGCCCTGGAGGCCGCGTACGAGGGCAAGGGCTACGGCGCGCTGAAGACCGACCTGGCCGGCGTGATGGTCGACTTCGTCACACCCTTCAAGCAGCGCACCCAGGAGTTCCTGGACGACCCGGAGACCCTGGACGCCGTGCTGGCCAAGGGCGCGGAGAAGGCCCGGGCGGTCGCCGCGGAGACCCTGGCGCAGGCCTACGACCGCATCGGGTTCGTCCCCGCCAAGCACTGACGGACCGGAGCCCCTGGCGGCCGAGGGGGTGCTGGCGCCACACTGAGGCGGCAGCACCCGATGCGAGCACATCGACCCGACCACTCGATGTGACCACACACCACACACGCGCGGAGGAGATCACGTGGGGACCGTAACGCTCGGCGTTTCGATCGCGGTCCCGGAGCCGTACGGCAGCCAGCTCCAGCAGCTGCGCGCCGGCTTCGGGGACGCCGCCGCGCACGGCATCCCCACGCACGTGACCCTCGTGCCGCCCACCGAGGTGGAGGCCGGCCGGCTGGCGGCGATCCGCGCGCACCTCGCCGAGGTCGCCCGGTCCTTCCCCTCGTTCGCGATGCGGCTGGAGGGGACGGGAACCTTCCGGCCCCTCTCGCCGGTCGTCTTCGTCCGGCTCGCCGAGGGCGCCGAGGGCTGCACCAGCCTCCAGGGCCGCATCCGCGACCCCGAGGGCCCGCTCGACCGCGAGCTGGCCTTCCCGTACCACCCGCACGTCACGGTCGCCCACGGGATCTCCGAGGAGGCGATGGACCGGGCCTTCGCCGAGCTCGCCGACTACGCCGCCGGCTGGCAGTGCCAGGGCTTCGCCCTCTACGAGCAGGGCTCGGACGGGGTCTGGCGCAAACTGCGCGAGTACCCCTTCGGCACCGCCGCGACGGCCATCCCCGCACAGTCGGGTCCGGCCTCCGCCGACACCGCCATACGGCGGTCCTGACGCGAGGGCCGCGGGCCCCGGAACACGCGCAGGGCGTGGAACCGGAGCCTTCGCAGGACCAGGGCGCGGAACGGTCGGGACGACTGGGGACGAAAAGTCACAAACGACGACCGTAGTGCCCGAAAGCGGCAATCCCGGCTATTTCCGGCAGCTCATTTACGGTGGCCCCCATGGACTGGCTGAAGAAACTCCCGGTGATCGGGCCGATCGTATCCGCCCTCATGCGGACCCACGCCTGGCGTTCCTACGAGCTCCTCGACCGCGTGCACTGGTCCCGGCTCGCCGCGGCGATCACCTTCATCAGCTTCCTCGCACTCTTCCCGCTGATCACCGTCGCGGCCGCCGTCGGCGCCGCGCTGCTCAGCCAGGAGCAGCTGGACCGGCTCCAGAAGAGCCTGGGGGAGCAGGTCCCCGGCATCTCCGACCAGCTCGACCTCCCCGGCCTCGTCGCCAACGCCGGCACGGTCGGCCTCGTCGCCGGCGCGCTCCTGTTGTTCACCGGCATCGGCTGGATCGCCTCGATGCGCGACTGCCTGCGCGCCGTGTGGGAGAAGGACGACGAGGACCAGGGCAACCCCTTCGTCCGCAAGGGCAAGGACGCCCTCGTCCTGCTCGGTCTCGGCGGAGCGGCCCTGGCCTCGGCCGCCGCTTCGATCATCGGGTCCACCGCGGTCGGCAAGTTCGCGGAGCTCCTCGGCATCCCGCGCGAGGGCGCGGGCGGGATGCTGCTGCGGGCCGCCGCCTTCCTCGTCGGCGTCCTCGCGGCCTTCCTGCTCCTGCTCTACCTGCTGAGCCTGCTGCCCGGCGTCGAGCCGCCGCGCGCCCGCCTCCTGCAGGCCGCGCTGATCGGCGCGGCCGGCTTCGAACTGCTGAAACTGCTGCTCAGCGGCTATATGCGCGAGGTCGCCGCCAAGAGCATGTACGGGGCCTTCGGCGTGCCCATCGCCCTCCTCCTGTGGATCAACTTCACGGCGAAGCTGCTCCTGTTCTGCTCCGCCTGGACCGCGGCCCGCGACCCGGAGGAGAAGGAGGCCGAAGGGGCCGCGTCCGGCTCCTAGGAGCCCTGGCCGCGGCGGCCGCGCGGCCAGCGGCGGTTGACCACGAAGGCTCCGCCCGCGACCACGGCCAGCGCTCCGCCCGCGATGGCGAGCGCGGTGCCGAGGCCGCCGCCGCCCGCCGGCGGGCCGTCGGCCACGGGGGTGTTCTCGTGGGACTTCGCGGGGGAGCCGTAGGGCTTGGTGTCCGCGTTCTTCGGCGGCACCAGCGCGCCGACCGGCTTGACCTTGCCGATCGCCGCGAAACCCCAGTCGAAGAGGTCGGCCGTCTCCTCGTAGACCGAGTTGAGCCCGCCGTGGTCCGGGTTCATCACCGTGACCAGCAGCTTCTTGTTCCCGCGCTGGGCCGCGCCGGTGAAGGTGGAGCCGGCCATGGTGGTGTTGCCGTTCTTCACCCCGGCGATGCCCTTGTACGGGCTGACGCCGCCGGCGCCGGTCATCAGCCGGTTGGTGTTCTGGATCTCGAAGTACTCGCGCGGCCGGCCCGCCTCCTGGCGGCCCGGGAACCTGGCCTCGGCGGTGCCGCAGTACTCGCGGAAGTCCTGCTTCTGGAGTCCGGAGCGGGCGATGAGGGTGAGGTCGTAGGCGCTGGAGACCTGTTCCGGGGCGTCGTAGCCGTCGGGCGAGACCACGTGCGTGTCCAGGGCCTGCAGTTCCTCGGCGTGCGCCTGCATGTCCTTGACGGTCTTGTCGACGCCGCCGTTCATGGCCGAAAGCACGTGCACGGCGTCGTTGCCGGAGCGCAGGAACACCCCGAGCCACAGGTCGTGGACGGTGTAGTCGTGGTCCTCCTTGACCCCGACCAGGCTGCTGCCCGGGCCGACGCCGTCCATGTCCTGGTCGGTGACGTGGTGCACCTGGTCCTTGGGCAGGGTGGGCAGCACGGTGTCCGCGAAGAGCATCTTCAGGGTCGACGCCGGGGGCAGCCGCCAGTGGGCGTTGTGGGCCGCGAGGACCTCGCCCGTTTCGGCGTCGGCCACGATCCAGGACCGGCCGCTGAGGTTCGCGGGCAGTGCGGGAGCGCCGGGCAGGAGGTTCACCTGGGTGCCGGGCTGGCCGAGCCGGGGGCCGCCGACCGTGGACATCGAAGGCGGCGGTGCGGGCGCCGCCGGGGCCTGCTTCGGCCGTCCCTTCCCGTCCGCGGGCGGGACCGTCGCCGCATGCGCGGTCGAGGGCGGGACGAGCATCGCCGGAACGAGCAGTGCGGCGGAAAGGACCGTCAGCGCGGTCTTCTTGGCAGACACGCAGGTGAACGTACATCCCGATGAGCTGCCCGGCGCCGTGGACCGGCCAACCGGGGCGAACCGCCCCCGGTACGGCCCACCCCGCCGCGTCCGTCCTGGGGACGAATCCGATACTGGGGACATGAAACTCAGCCGCACCGCGTCCTGGTTCCTCGCAGCGTTCGGAGCTTGGTCCTGGGTGATCTGGTCCACGTTCGTCAAGAACCTCTTCAATGACGCCAGCGGTCTGGCTTTCGATGACGGTCGGCCCACTGCCTACTTCTGGGTCCACCTCCTGCTCGCGGTGACGTCCTTCCTCCTGGGGACGGCCGTCGGAGTGATCGGGTTGCGCAGCGTCCTCGCACTGCGACGCGAATCACGATGACCGTGTTTGTGGTGATTGTCGGGGTCGTCGCGGTCCTCGCGCTGCTGGGGATGGTCCATCGGTGGCTGTGGGTGCGGCTGGTCCGTGACACCACCCGCCCGGGCGGGCCCGCGCGGCGGGCCGGGACGGTCCTGGCGTTCGCGCTGCCGCTGCTGTCGCTGGCCGCCCTGCTCGCGGGCCGCGCCGGAGCCCCGTTCTGGTTCCAGCGGCTGGTGGCCTGGCCGGGCTTCATGTGGCTCGCGGTGCTGCTGTACCTGACGCTGGCGATGCTGGTGGCGGAACCCGTCCGCCGCGTATGGCTCCGCCGGACCGGCCGGAACGCCGCAGCCGGGGCGGGGCCGGACCCCGCCGGGGTGCCCGCCGGCCCGTCCGGCACCCCGGCGGATGCGGCCGGGGCGCCTGCGGCCGCCCCGGTGCGCGAGCCCGCCCCCGCGCACGAACCCGCCCCCCGCCCCGGCCCGGGCTCCGCGGCCCCGGCCGCAGCGGAAGCCGACGCCCCGGAGGCCCCGGCCGGGCGGGGGAGCGGCGCCCCGGCGGAGCCGTCGGCCCCCGCCGGGGTCACCCGCCGGGTGTTCGTCGCGCGGACCGTCGGCGGGGCCGCCGTCGCCGCCGCGGGGCTGACCGTCGGGAACGGGACGTACGGGGTGCTGCGCGGTCCGCGCGTCAAGCGGGTGCAGGTGCCCCTCGCCCGGCTGCCCCGCGCCGCGCACGGGTTCCGGATCGCCGTCGTCAGCGACGTCCACCTCGGCCCCGTCCTGGGCCGCGCACACACCCAGCGCGTCGTCGACACCGTCAACCGCACCCAGCCCGACCTCATCGCCGTCGTCGGCGACCTCGTCGACGGCAACGTCCACGACCTCGGCCCCGCCGCCGAACCCCTGCGCGCACTGCGCTCCCGCCACGGCTCCTTCTTCGTCACCGGCAACCACGAGTACTTCTCCGGCGCCCGGCAGTGGGTCGACCACGTCCGCGAACTCGGCCTGGTCCCGCTGGAGAACGCCCGCCGCGAGCTGCCCCACTTCGACCTCGCCGGGGTCAACGACGTCCAGGGGGAGAAGGAGGGCGAGGGCCCCGACTTCCAGGCCGCGCTCGGCGACCGCGACCGCTCCCGCACCTCCGTCCTCCTCGCCCACCAGCCGGTCGTGATCGACGACGCCGTCCGCCACGGCGTGGACCTCCAGCTCTCCGGCCACACCCACGGCGGCCAGCTCTGGCCCGGCAACTACCTCGCCGAGCTCGCCAACCCGACCGTCGCGGGCCTGGAGCGGTACGGGGACACCCAGCTGTACGTGTCCCGGGGCGCGGGCGCCTGGGGGCCGCCGGTCCGGGTCGGCGCGCCGTCCGACATCACGGTCGTAGAACTCGCCTCATACCACACCTGACGGCCGGCGACCGGGACAAAACGCCCCTTCCCGTGGCTGGATTTCCGTGATTGGCTGGCTGACGTTCGTCCGATAGTCGGATGAGCCGTTCGCATGACGGGGATTCAAGGGGCTGGGGATGGCGATGGGCTCTGTCCGCACGAAGGTCATCGCGGCCGGGCTGGTCCTCGCCGCCGCGGGCGGGGTGGCCGCCTGGCAGCTGCTGCCCATGGGCGGCGAGGGCCACGGCGCCATCCGCGTCGGGACCACCGACGCCGTCTCCGCCCTGGACCCGGCCGGGGCCTACGACGCCGGCTCCTGGGCCCTGTACAGCAACCTCTTCCAGTCGCTGCTGACGATGAAGCCCGGCTCCGACACCCCGGTCCCGGACGCCGCGTCCTCCTGTGCCTTCGTCGGGCAGAAGCTGACCACCTACCGGTGCGAGCTGCGCTCCGACCTCACCTTCGGCAGGGGCCGCCAGGTCACCGCCGAGGACGTGAAGTTCTCCTTCGACCGCATCAAGCAGATCAACTCCGACCAGGGCCCGGCCCCGCTGTTCAACACCCTGGAGTCGGTCAAGGCCGAGGGCCGCAGCGTCATCTTCAACCTGGCCGCCCCCGACGCCACCTTCCCCTTCAAGATCGCGACGGGCGCCGCCTCGATCGTGGACAAGGAGCAGTACCCGGCGAAGGGGCTGCGCGCGGACGGCAAGGCCGACGGCTCGGGCCCGTTCACCCTGACCGGCTACAAGGCCGGTTCGACCGCCCAGCTCAAGCCCAACCCGGCGTACAAGGGGCAGGCCAAGCCCGCCCAGACGGCCGTCACCGTCCGGTACTTCAAGGACTCGGCCCAGCTGGACCAGGCCTGGAAGGACCACCAGATCGAGGTCGCGCACCGCGACATGCCCCCGTCGGTGCTCGCGGGCCTCAACCCGGGTCTGAAGGACACCCGCTACCAGACCTCCGGCGGCACCGAGACCCGTCACATGGTCTTCAACGTCCGCCCCGGCTCCACGGTCCAGAAGCCGGCCGTCCGCCAGGCCATCGCCGCCGCGCTGGACCGGTCCAAGATCGCCGCTGATGTCTACAAGGGCACGGTCACCCCGCTGTACTCCCTGGTCCCGGCCGGGATCGCCGGGCACAGCACGCCGTTCTTCGACACCTACCCCTCGCCCAGCGGCGCGACCGCCCGCAAGCTCCTCACGGACGCGGGCGTCAGCGTGCCGGTCTCCCTCACCCTCGGGGTCAACACGCGCGGCGCGAACCTGGCCGAGGCCGAGGAGATCAAGCGGCAGCTGGAGTCCACCGGGCTGTTCCAGCTGAACGTCAAGCCGGTCGAGGCCTGGGCGGACTTCCAGAAGGCCTACGCGGCGGGCGAGTTCGACGCCTACACCATCGGCTGGATCGCCGACTTCCCGGACGCGGACAACTTCCTCGCCCCGCTGGTCGGCAAGGACTCCAGCATGAACAACGGCTTCTCGGACAAGACCGTCGAGGACCTCATCACCCGGACCCAGTCCTACCAGGACCGCGGTGAGGCCTCCAACGACTTCCACGAGCTCCAGCGGGTGGTCTCCCAGCAGATCCCGCTGCTGCCGATCTGGCAGAAGAAGGACTACGTCCTCTCCCGCGAGGCCGTCACCGGCCTTCAGTACCTCTCCGACGGCACGGGCGTGTGGCGCCTGTGGGAGCTCAACTGGCTGTAGCCGGGCCGAGGGTGTCCCCGTGGGCCACCAGGAGCGTGCGCAGGGCGGCGCCCAGCGCGTCGCACTGCGCGCGGTCCAGCGGGGCGAGCAGGCCCGCGTAGTGCTCCAGGTGGTCCTCCATGACGGAGTCGGCCAGCGCGTGGCCCTTCTCCGTCAGGCGGATCCGCACCGAGCGGCGGTCGGCGCCGTCGCGGACCCGTTCCACCAGGCCCTTGGCCTCCAGGCGGTCGATCCGGTTGGTGATCGCGCCTGAGGTCACCATGGCCGCCGGCAGCAGGGCCCCGGCGGTCAGCGCGTAGGGCGGACCCGACCGGCGCAGGCTGAGCAGTACGTCGAGCTCTCCCACCTCCAGGCCGTGTCCGGCGGTGAAGGCCTTGAGGTACTTGTCGATGATCCGGTTCATGCGCTGGATCCGGGCCAGTACCTCGACGGGCCACAGGGCCTGCGTCAGGTCCGGGCGCTCCCTCTGCCACTGGTCGACGACCCCGGCCACCATGTCTCGTTCTTCTCCGGGCTGCTCCATGCCCCAATAATACCTCAACGTTAAGACACTTGACGTTGAAGGAGTCTCTCTGTTTTTATCTCAACGTTGAGATTGTCAAGGTTGAGACGTGAAGGGGAGTGGGTCATCCATGACGGTCACCGGCACCACCGAGAGCAGCAGGACGACGGGGAGTGCCACGGCGCCGGCCCCGGGCCCCGTCCCGGTCCTCTGGCTCGCCCTGCTCGCCACGCCCATCGCCGCCGGGGCCAACGCGCCCGTGCTGATCCTCCCGGACATGGCCCGCTCCCTCGGCGTGGCCGACGCCACCGCCGCCTGGCTGCTCACCGCCTTCGGCTGGGCCATGGCCGTCGGCACCCCCCTGACCGCCGGGCTCCTGCGCCGCCGCGGCCTGGCGGCGGTGCTCCGGCTGGCCACCGTCCTCGTCCTGGCGGGCACCCTGCTCGTCGCCGTCTCCCCCTGGCTGCCGCTCACCCTCCTCGGCCGCTGCGCCCAGGCCGCCGGCGGCGCGGGATTCGTCGCGGCGGCGGTGAGCCTCGCCGGATCCGCCCGCCGGATGGGCGTGATCAGCGCCGGGTTCGGCATGCTCGGCGCCTCCGGACCCCTCCTCGGCCGGACCCTCGCGGACGGCGCCTCCTGGCGCCTCGCCCTCGCCGTCCAGGCGGTCTCCCTGCTGGCGGTGCCCGTGGTCCTGCGCCGCGCCGGACACGCCGCCCCCGCACCCGCGGGCCGCTTCGACGCCCGCGGCGCCGCCCTGCTGACCGCGTTCGCCACCGCCCTCGTCCTGCTGCCGACCCAGCCGCTCGCCGCCCTGGGCGCCGCCCTCGCCGTCGCCGTCCTGCTCGCCCTGCACGTGCGCCGCCGCCCCGACGGGTTCGTACCCGCCGCGCTGCTGCGCCGGCCCGTCTTCGTGATCTCGGCGCTGCTCGCGCTGGCCCTGTCGGCCTCCTACTTCACCCTGCTCTTCTCGGTGCCCCGGCTGCTCGCCGACCGCGCCGGATGGGACGCCGCCTCCGCCGGGGTCTGGCAGCTGGCCGCCCTGCTCGCCGGCTCCGCCCTGTCCTGGCTGCTCGCCGCCGCCTCCGCCCGGATGGGCCGCGCGGCCGTGCGCGGCGTGCTCGTCGCCGCCGGAGCCGCCGCCGCGCTCACCGGGGTCCTCGCCTCCTCCGGTCCGCTGCTGGTCGTGGCCACCGGGGTCGGCGTCTTCACCGCCAGCGCCGCCAACGCCGTCCTGTCGACGCACGCCGTGGCCTCCGCCCACGACGAGGCCCACCGGCCCAGCGCCATCGGCCTGTTCACCCTCTGCTACCAGCTCGGCGGCGCCTTCGGCCCGGCGGTCGCCACCCTCCTCGTCCTCGGCGCCTGAGCCCGGCGCCGGCCGCTCGGGCGGGAGGCGGCCGGTCCGCCTCCCGCCCGCGGCGGCCGTTTCAGGACCGCGCCGCGGCGTGCAGGGGCGGGACGGTCTCGGCGGGGGAGGGCGGCCCGGGCGGGGTGCCGTCCCCGAAGGGGCGTCCGCCCAGCGCCTCACGGCCGTGCGGTTCCAGCCAGCCCGAGGGGTCGGGGCCGGCGGGGACGATCCCGGTCGGGTTGATGTGCCCGTGGACCACGTAGAAGTGCTGCTTGATGTGGCCGAAGTCGACCGTGTCGCCGAAGCCGGGCGTCTGGAACAGGTCCCGCGCGTACGCCCACAGCACGGGCATCTCGCTCAGCTTCTGCCGGTTGCACTTGAAGTGGCCGTGGTAGACGGCGTCGAAGCGCACCAGCGAGGTGAACAGCCGCACGTCCGCCTCCGTGATCGTCTCGCCGACCAGGTAGCGGGAGTGCTCCAGCCGCTCGGAGAGCCGGTCGAGACGGGCGAAGAGGCGCCCGTACGCCTCCTCGTACGCCTCCTGCGACTTGGCGAACCCGGTGCGGTAGACACCGTCGTTCACGTCCGCGTAGATCTCCTCGCCGATCGCGTCGATCTGAGGCCGCAGCGCGACCGGGTACAGGTCCGGCGCCCCGTCGCGGTGGTACGCCGCCCACTCCAGCGCCAGGTCGAGGGTCAGCTGCGCGTAGTCGTTGGTGACCACCGCACCGCTCGGCACGTCCACGATCGCCGGCACCGTGATGCCCCGGTCGTACTCGGGGTCGCGGGCCAGGAACGCCTCCTGGAGGCGCTCTATGCCCAGCACCGGGTCGCGGCCGCCCGGGTCCAGGTCGAAGGTCCAGCTGCGCTTGTCGTGCGTCGGGCCCGCTATCGCCATGGGCAGGGCCTTCTCCAGGCCCAGGAGCCGCCGGAAGATCACCGTGCGGTGCGCCCAGGGGCAGGCACGGCTCACCACGAGACGGTAGCGGCCGGGCTCCACCGGAAAACCGTCGCGCCCGTCCGCGGTGATCCGGGTGGTGATGTAGCGGCTGTCGCGTGAATACCCCTTGCCGGGGCTTACGTTGCTCATCCCCGGGGCATACCCACCACCCGCGGGGACGAGCGGCCGCTCCACCGCGGCTCCGCCGTCCCTCGTCCCGGCCCCGCCCGCCGGACGTGGACCCGCGGGGCCCTTCCCGCCGCCCCGCTCAGCCCTCCGCGGGATCCGGGTCCGAGGCCCGCTTCCCGCCCCGCGACACCGCGGTCTGGGCCATGCCCGGCAGGAAGTCCGCGAACAGCTCGTGCACTTCCCGCACCAGCGGCCGCAGCACCCGGAAGCGGGCCAGGACGATGCCGCGGGTCGTCAGCTGCGCGCCCCGCTCGGCGAGCCGCCGGGTCTTCTCGCTCTCCGGGGAGCGGTCGAAGACCCAGTACAGGACGAGGCCCATCTGCGAGAGCCACATCAACTCCGGCAGCACGTCGGCCAGCTCGGCCGGCACCTTGGTCTTCGCCCCGGCCAGCACCTCGCGGTGGATGTCGATGGCCGCCTGCCGCGCCGGTTCCGATTCCGGGGAGAACGGGCTGAGCGGACTCTCGGGATCCGCCGCGTTCTTGAAGAACTGGGAGGCGAACTCGTGGTACGGCGCCGCGATGTCCAGCCAGCTCGTCAGCACCCCGGCGAGCCGCTTCTGGAGGTCGGTCTCCTGGTCCAGGATCGGCCGGACCGCCGCCTGGTGGGCGGCGCTGATCCGGTCGTAGAACCCCTGGACCAGGTGTTCCTTCGATTCGTAGTAGTAATACGCGTTGCCGACCGAGACCCCCGCCTCCTTGGCGATGGCCCGCATGGTCGTCTTGTCGAACCCGCGTTCCTGGAACAGGCGGAGCGCGGTTTCGAGGATGAGCGTGCGGGTCTGCTCGCTCTTGGGAGCCTTCTGATCTGTCACGGTGTCCGACCTTATCGGGGAGCCGGGCACTGGTCGTCACAGGCCGGTTCCCCGGGCTCCGCTTCGGACTTGGCACGGACCGCGTGCCGGACGGCGGCGGCCGTGTGCATCGCGGCCTTGGCGAAGGGCCGGCCGGCCGGGGTGGCCAGCCAGCCGGCCCTGGCCCGGTGCTCGGCCAGTGCCCACAGGCACATGATGAAGGCGTCCGTCCCCCGCCACACCTGACCCTGGTCCCCGACCACGGTGATCTCGCGGAGGGTCTGGGCGTGGGCGAGCTGGGGGAACCGCCGCCAGGCCTGGGCGGACGCGGCCGGGACCAGCCGTAGCGGGACCAGCTGGCGCTGCCGGACCAGCCAGTTGCGGATGTGCACGCACACCGGGCAGTCGCGGTCGTAGAGGACGGTCAGGTACCGGACGGGCACCTGCTCCGCCATGGCTCAGGCCCCGGCCGGAGCGGTCCACCCCTGCGGGGCGACGGGCGGCACCGGCGGCAGCTGCGCGGCCTGGCGCTCCATGACCCCGCGGCGGCGCATCCGGTTGAGCACCCACACGTTGCCCAGGTGCATGACGCCGAGCACGAGCAGGACGACGCCGAGCTTCACCGACAGGGCCTCGAAGAGCCCGCGGGCCTCCAGGATCGTGTCGCCCGACCGCAGGTAGAGGGTCACGAAGCCGATGTTCACCAGGTAGAACCCGACGACCAGGAGGTGGTTGACGGCCTCGGCGAGCTTCTCGTTGCCCTGGAGCACGTCGGCGATGAAGATCCGCCCGTTGCGGCTGAGCGTGCGGGCCACCCAGACGGTGAGCCCGATGCTGACGAGCAGGTAGATGACGTACGCGACCACGGTGAGGTCCATTGCCCCAGCCCCTTTGAACGTGTTCAACCTCTGACGTCTCCGACTGTAGACCTTCTTTTGAACACGTTCAAGCCTTCGTGCGGCCGGATCAGCGGAGCTTCAGCGGGTGGTCCGGGGCGAGGTGGGCCGCCAGGGCGATCAGGACCTCCGTGCTCGCGTTCTGCACCGTGCTGCCCTTGCCCTGGGTGGCCACGGTCGCGATCGCCAGCTTCTTGGCCGGCAGGTAGGCCACGGTCGCCGCGTATCCGGCGAAGGAAGGGTTCTGCAGGATCCAGTCACCGTCCACGACCAGCCCCAGGGCGTACGAGACCCCCGGCTGCACCGTTGCCACCGGCGTGAGCTGCGCCTTGTGGGACTCCGGGCTCAGCAGCCTGCCCTCGCCGATCGCCGCGAAGGACTTCGCCATGTCCGCCATCGTGGACGTCATCACCGCCCCCGGCGCGATCGTCCACGACGGGTCCCAGTACGTGGAGTCCTCGAACACCTTGCGCTCGTTGTCGAAGGCGTGCAGGACCGGCGCGGGGATCTCGGCCGTGGACGGGTTCGAGGTCCCGGTCAGCCCCAGCGGCCCGATGATCTCCTCGCGCATCACCTCGGCCAGGGGCCGGCCCCGCACTTTGCCGATGATGTCGCCCAGGATCTGCCAGTTGGCGTGCGAGTAGGCGAAGCCCGAACCCGGTGCCCGCACCAGGGGCTTGTCCACGGAGATCCGGACGAGCTCCTGCGACGTCCAGTGCCGGAACGGGTTCTCGTACAGGGCGGCGAGGAACTTCGGGTCCCGGACGTAGT
Organism: Streptomyces sp. 3211.6; assembly: GCF_003634815.1. Classification (NCBI taxonomy): domain Bacteria; kingdom Bacillati; phylum Actinomycetota; class Actinomycetes; order Kitasatosporales; family Streptomycetaceae; genus Streptomyces; species Streptomyces sp. 3211.6. The sequence goes on from NZ_RBXC01000001.1 coordinate 4,895,335, forward strand.
CGGCGTACCCGGAGGTGGTGGAGGCCAGCATCCGCAGCGTGATCGCGTCCGCGTGCGGCAGGTCGGGGCGCCAGCGGGAGATGCTGTCGTCCAGGGAGACCCGGCCCTCGTCGACGAGCTTGAGCAGCGCGGTCGTCAGGTACGGGATCACGACGGCCCCGTTGCGGAACCGCATGTCGGGGGTGGCGGGGATCCCGGTCATGGACTGCCCGGCGGCGACGGAGGCGACCCGCTCGCCGCCGGTCCACACCTCCGCCATCGAGGCGGTGAGCTTGTACTTCGCCAACGACCCCTGGACCTGCGCCCGCGCGAAGGCGGCGGCGTCCCCCGCCAGGCAGACACCACCGCGGGAGACCTGCCCGGCCGGGCAGTCGGCCTCGTCCCCGGCGGCCGCGGGGGACCCGCAGCCGGACAACAGGGACGCCCCGAGCACCAGCGGGAGCAACAGCGCGGGCTTCACACGACGACGGCGCACGGGTGCCTCCCAGCGGAACGGAGCGCTTCCCCTCCCCTCCTCGCACGCTAGCCCCGCACTCCCGCCCCGGCGCGCCCGAAGCGGCCGGGGGAGTGAGCCCCCGGCCTACTCGGCCTTCGGCCCGGGCGTGGCCGCGCGCAGCACCTCGGCCACGTCGAGGGTGACCTTGGCGCCGATCGACTCGGGGAGGGTGACGAGCTCGCCGGGGGCGTGGACGCGGTGGGTCTCGTAGCCGTCTGCGACCGGTTCGGTGAGGACGTGCACGCGGCTGTGCCGGCAGTCGACGATCACGTAGACGGGGACCTTGGCGTTGCCGTAGGCGATGACCTTGGTCCGCAGGTCGGTCTGGTAGTTGCTGGAGGTGACTTCCAGGACCAGCCGGAAGCCGACGGGGTCGTAGCAGTTGTTCTCGATGTGGTGGTCTTCCAGGTCGGCGTCGACCACGGAGAGGTCCGGGATGGCGTAGTCCTCACGGCCATCCGGCAGCCAGATACCGATGGCCTGGAGCACCTCTGCGTCGTCGCCGTGCAGCCCTGCGTCGAGGAAGGGCAGCATGAGGCCCGTCAAGGCCCTGGCGTGGGCGCGGTCGGCTGGTGGCGACACGAGGATCTGCCCTCCGATGATCTCGACGCGGTGGCCCGGGTACTGCTCCATGAGCCGGTTGGCCAGGTCGAGGAGCGGCCATTCGCTGGGGGGGTGCTCAGCGGGTGCTGCGGACATCACGTGCCTCCCGTGGGCTGCTGTCGAGAGCATCATCGTAGGGCGCCCGCGGGCCCCGGGGCGGGATCCCGCGCACTCACTCGAACGGGCGAGGGCCCCGTCCCCCGGTGTGGAAACACCGGGGGACGGGGCCCTCGTACGACCTGCGGGACCGGGACGGTCAGAAGCGGCGCGTGATCAGCGCGCGCTTGACTTCCTGGATCGCCTTCGTGACCTCGATGCCACGGGGGCACGCGTCGGTGCAGTTGAAGGTCGTGCGGCAGCGCCACACGCCGTCCTTGTCGTTCAGGATCTCCAGCCGCTGCTCGCCGGCCTCGTCACGCGAGTCGAAGATGAAGCGGTGGGCGTTGACGATCGCCGCCGGGCCGAAGTACTGGCCGTCGTTCCAGAACACCGGGCACGAGGACGTGCACGCGGCGCACAGGATGCACTTGGTGGTGTCGTCGAAGCGCTCGCGGTCCTCGGCGGACTGCAGGCGCTCGCGCGTCGGCTCGTTGCCCTTGGTGACCAGGAACGGCATGACGTCCCGGTACGCCTGGAAGAAGGGCTCCATGTCGACCACGAGGTCCTTCATCACCGTGAGGCCCTTGATGGCCTCGACCGTGATGGGCTTCTCCGGGTTGATGTCCTTGATCAGCGTCTTGCAGGCGAGCCTGTTCTTGCCGTTGATCCGCATCGCGTCGGAGCCGCAGATGCCGTGCGCGCACGAGCGACGGAAGGTCAGCGTGCCGTCGAGGTCCCACTTGATCTTGTGGAGACCGTCGAGCACGCGCTCCTTCGGGTCGATCTCGATCTGGAAGTCCTGCCACTCCGCCTCGGCCGAGACCTCGGGGTTGTAGCGGCGGATCCGGAACGTGACCGTGATGTACGGCGAGGCGGCGGCCGCCGCCTCCATCTTGTCCAGGGTCGGGGTGGCCATCAGTACTTACGCTCCATCGGCTGGTAGCGGGTGACGACGACGGGCTTGTAGTCCAGGCGGACGGAGTCCTTGCCGTCGGCGCCGACCTCGCGGTACGCCATGGTGTGGCGCATGAAGTTGACGTCGTCGCGGTTCGGGTAGTCCTCGCGGTAGTGACCGCCGCGGGACTCCTTGCGCGCCAGGGCGGACACGGCCATGACCTCGGCCAGGTCGAGCAGGTTGCCCAGCTCGATGGCCTCCAGCAGGTCCGTGTTGAACCGCTTGCCCTTGTCCTGGACGGACACGTTCTTGTAGCGCTCGCGCAGCTCCGCGATCTTCTCGACCGCGGTCTTGATGGTCTGCTCCGTGCGGAACACCATCACGTTCGCGTCCATCGTCTCCTGGAGCTCCAGGCGCAGGTCGGCGACCCGCTCCGTGCCCGTGGAGTTGCGCAGCTGCTCGACCAGGTCGGCGACCTGCTGCGCCGGGTTCTCCGGCAGCTCGACGTAGTCGTTCTCGGCCGCGTACTTGGCCGCGGCGATGCCGGAGCGCTTGCCGAAGACGTTGATGTCCAGCAGCGAGTTGGTGCCCAGGCGGTTGGCGCCGTGCACCGACACGCAGGCGACCTCGCCAGCCGCGTACAGGCCCGGGACGACGGTGGTGTTGTCCGCCAGGACCTCACCCTCGACGTTGGTCGGGATGCCGCCCATGGCGTAGTGCGCGGTGGGCTGGATCGGGATCGGGTCCGTGTAGGGCTCGATGCCGAGGTAGGTGCGCGCGAACTCCGTGATGTCCGGGAGCTTCGCGTCCAGCTGCTCCGGCGGGAGGTGCGTCAGGTCCAGGTACACGTGGTCACCGGCCGGACCGCAGCCGCGGCCCTCGCGGATCTCGGTGTAGATGGAGCGCGAGACGACGTCACGGGACGCGAGGTCCTTCATGACCGGCGCGTACTTCTCCATGAAGCGCTCGCCGTCCTTGTTGCGGAGGATGCCGCCCTCACCACGGGCGCCCTCCGTCAGCAGGATGCCCATGCGCCAGATGCCCGTCGGGTGGAACTGGAAGAACTCCATGTCCTCCAGCGGCAGGCCGCGGCGGTAGCAGGCCGCCTGGCCGTCACCCGTCAGGGTGTGCGCGTTGGAGGTCACCTTGAAGAACTTGCCGGTGCCGCCGGAGGCGTAGATGACCGACTTGGCCTGGAAGACGTGGATCTCGCCGGTGGCGAGCTCGTACGCGACCACACCCGCGGACTTCTTCACACCGTCGACCTCGACCAGCAGCTGGTCCAGGACGTAGAACTCGTTGAAGAACTCCACGCCCTCCTTGACGCAGTTCTGGTACAGCGTCTGGAGGATCATGTGGCCGGTGCGGTCCGCGGCGTAGCAGGACCGGCGGACCGGCGCCTCGCCGTGGTTGCGGGAGTGACCGCCGAAGCGGCGCTGGTCGATGGTGCCGTCCGGGGTGCGGTTGAACGGCAGGCCCATCTTCTCGAGGTCGAGGACCGCGTCGATGGCCTCCTTCGCCAGGATCTCGGCGGCGTCCTGGTCGACCAGGTAGTCACCGCCCTTGACCGTGTCGAAGGTGTGCCACTCCCAGTTGTCGTCCTCCACGTTGGCCAGCGCGGCGGCCATGCCGCCCTGCGCGGCGCCCGTGTGGGAGCGGGTGGGGTAGAGCTTCGTCAGCACGGCGGTGCGGCTGCGCTTCGTCGCCTCGATGGCGGCGCGCATGCCCGCGCCACCGGCGCCGACGATCACGGTGTCGTACTTGTGGATCTTCATTTTGTTTCGCCTCAGCCCCGTTGCCTAGCGGATGTTCGGGTCGAAGGTGAAGATCACCAGCGTGCCCAGAAGGATGGTGAACACCGTGGCGGTGTAGAGCAGGCCCTTCAGCCACAGCCGCGTGTTGGCGCGCTCCGCGTAGTCGTTGATCACGGTACGCAGGCCGTTGGCGCCGTGCAGCATGGCCAGCCACAGCATCAGCAGGTCCCAGACCTGCCAGAACGGGGAAGCCCAGCGGCCGGCGACGAACGCGAAGCCGACCTTCGAGACGCCGCCGTCCAGCACGAGCTGGATCAGCAGGTGGCCGATCACCAGGACGACCAGCACGATGCCCGAGAGGCGCATGAAGAGCCACGCGGCCATCTCGAAGTTGCCGCGGGTCGAGCGCGGGGTCTTGCCGGTCCGCTTGCGCGGGGCCTCGATGTAGGGCGCCGGGTTGTCGGTGTCGTAGAGGGACACACCCTCGACGGAGCCGATCGCCTGGGCGGAAGAAGTGTCAGAAGACATGCGTGTCACTCCCCGAACAGAACGCGGTAGGCGTGGCCGAGGACCGGGAGGACGGCACCGGCCATCAGCACGATCCAGACGCCCACGACGGTCCAGAGCATCTGCTTCTGGTAGCGGGGGCCCTTGGACCAGAAGTCCACGGCGATCACACGGAGACCGTTGAGCGCGTGGAAGAGGATGGCGGCGACGAGGCCGTACTCCAGCAGCGCGACGATCGGGGTCTTGTAGGTAGACACGACATCGTCGTACGCCTCAGGGGAGACGCGGACGAGTGCGGTGTCGAGGACGTGTACGAACAGGAAGAAGAAAATGAGGACGCCGGTGACTCGATGAGCCACCCAGGACCACATTCCTTCCCGGCCGCGGTACAACGTTCCAGCCGGCACGGAAAACCCTCCGGAAGCGGGGCGGGGGCCAGCCGGCTTCTTTGTCGGTCGGGCCCGGCCGGGTACGGTCCACCGGCCCCGGACATCGTAGCGACGCTTCGTCGGTTCCCTCGCGCGGGGTCCGCTGGTGTGATCAAACAGGCACGGACGGCCTATCCCACAGGGGCGAACAGCCCGAAATCGGCCGTCGACCGGCCGTCACCGGGATCAACGCGGTGCGCGCCCGCGAGCCGGTCGAGCAGGCTCAGCAGCCGGGAGCGGGCCACCATCCGCAGTTCGTCGGCCGCGATCGAGCGTTCCTCGTCGATCTCGTGACCCATCCTCCGGCGGATCGCCGCCAGCAGCTGGCTTATCTGCTCCTCGGGCGGATGGCCGTCCAGGCAGATCACGAAGGCGTGCCCGAAGGTGCGCTCGTACTCCGCCCGGGCCGCGTCCAGCGCCAGCAGCGCCGCGTAAGGTGCCCCGTGCCCCAGCTCCGCCGAGGACTCCCGGGCCAGCGCCTCGGTGAGGTCGCCCTGGGACATGTCGTACGCGGCCTCGTCGGCCGCCGCCAGCAGGGAGGCGGTGTCCGGATAGGGGCGGTGGTCGGCCACCCGCTGGGCCCAGCGGACGCTGCCGCAGCAGTGCAGCAGGGCCGTCCGGGCGTGCTCGGGCGGCAGCGAGTTGAACCGCTCCAGCCCGGTGCCCGGGGTGGAGACCGGGCCGCGGACCTGTGCCGGAAGGGGGCTGGACAGCGGAGTTCTCCTCGGGGCGCGGCGCGGGTGTACCGCCACGCTAGCGATCCCGGAGAGGGGGTGTCGTATGCATAAGGGGATTTCACCCGGAAGTGAGCCGAAAGGATGACACGCGGGCCGGATTGAACCGGCTGAAGAGAGGGGAGGGCGACCGAGGCCGCCACCCCCCACAGGAGAGGCCCCGGTCGCCATCCGTCACGGGCTCGTGCGACAAGCCCGTATCTGTGTCAGCGTCCGGAGTGCGTTTTCTGTCACACCTCGCTCCGCGCAGGCTTCGTCGCTGGTTGTACAACGCGTGGACGAGAGGTACGCGAAAGCCGTAACGTGCGGATTTGCGCCACACGTACAGGACGTCGAACGGGTTGGGGACTTTGCTGGGGGACGACGCGGAGCTGACCGCCGCGGTGCTCGCGGCACAGGACGGCGACGAGAGCGCGTTCCGGACTGTGTACCGCGCCGTGCACCCGCGCCTGCTCGGATACGTACGGACGCTCGTCGGGGACGGCGACGCCGAGGACGTGACCTCCGAGGCCTGGCTGCAGATCGCCCGCGACCTCGCCTCCTTCACGGGAGACGCCGACCGCTTCCGCGGCTGGGCGGCGCGCATCGCCCGCAACCGGGCCCTCGACCACATCCGCATGCGCGGCCGCCGGCCCGCCGTCGGCGGGGACGAGACCGAGCTCACAGGCCGGGCCGCGGACTCCGACACCTACGGCGAGGCCATGGAGGCCCTGTCCACCGGCCGCACCATGGCGCTCATCGCCCGGCTCCCGCAGGACCAGGCCGAGGCCGTCGTCCTGCGGGTGGTCGTCGGCCTCGACGCCAAGAGCGCGGCCGAGACCCTGGGCAAGCGCCCCGGCGCGGTCCGCACGGCCGCCCACCGGGGCCTGAAGAAGCTCGCCGAGCTCCTGAACGCCGACCCCGGAGCCGCGGGTGAGGCCGAGGCCAGGGCGCGGGTCGGCCATAATGCCGGAGACCTGACGCGGGACCGGGACCTCGACGCCGTACCGGCGCAGCGGGCACGGGCGAAGGACCTCGTGGAACAAACCGGTGTGACGCATTCACGTTGGCGGACGCAGAAGGACATGTGATGGCCGACGAGCACAAGGCGTGGCTGGACGGAGCCACGGCGGAAGAGCTGCTGCGCGGACGGGCCGCCGCCCCGGTCGGACCCGGCGCCGACCCGCGCGCCCGGGCCGAGGCCGCCCGGCTGCGCGCCGCCCTCGACGCCCTGACCCCGCGGACCGCGGACCGCGGCGAGCTGCCCGGCGAAGCCGCGGCCCTGGCCGCGTTCCGCGCGGCGCACGCCACCCGCGCCGCCGCCCCGGCCACCGCGGCCCCCGCGGCGGGCCGCTCCGGCGCGCCCGGGGCCGGCGTCCCCGACGAGCCCCTGATCGACCTGGCCCCGATACCCGTCGTACGGATCCCCGCGCAGCGCCGCCACGGCACGCCCGCCCGCTTCGGGCTGGCGGCCGCGCTCGCCGGGGTCGCGGTCGGCGGGATCGCCGCCGTCGCCGGCACCGGCCTGCTGGACCGGGACGCCCGCCTCTCCGCGGGTCCCGCGCCGGCGGTGTCGGTCAGTGCCGACTCGGAGCGCACGCCCGCCGCGGAGACGGCCGGACCCACCTCCCTTCCGCAGCTGCGGCCCACCCCGGAGGGCGGCGGCGGCCTCGCCTCGCTCGGCCCCGGCTTCTCGCTGCCGCCGGACGGCCGGGGCCGCACCCCCCTGGACCCCGGCGGCTCGCTGCCGCCCGGCACGGTGACGACGCCCGCCACGGGGGGCGGCACGACGGGTACGGACGGCGGCACCCGCAACACGCTCACCGACAAGAACGACGGCACCAAGGACGGCGGTGCCGGCGGCAAGGACCGCGACCAGCAGGACACGGACCGCCCCGAGACCCTGTGCCGGGACCACGCCGCGAACAAGCTGGCCGAGGACCGCAAGCAGTACCTCGCCCGGATCGCCGGCGGCCCCGCCAAGATCCCGCGCTTCTGCGCGACCCTGCTGGAGGCGCCCCGCTCGGGCACCCCGCAGGGCGGGAGCACCGACCAGGGCGGCGTCGTCGTCCCCTCGCCGGTCCTCAGCCCGGCCGGCCCGCTGGGCTTCCGCACCCGCTGACGGGGCCCCGCGACCCGGTGCGGAAACGGTTCACCGAAAGTCCGCGCGAAGGGCAGTAACACTTTTCGACCGGCCGGCGCAGTACAGAACGAGCCGACTGGTCATCGGCCGCGCAAGAGCCGGGGTTCCCCCCGTACCCCTGGGCTCTGCGCACCCGGCGCGGGCGGGGCACGTTCCCCCGGCCCTGCCCGCGCCCCTTCCTCTCCCCCGGCCGCGCCCGGTCGGTCGACCGAATGGGCGTCACCAGTAGACGACGACCTTGTCGCCGACCTTCACCTGGTCGAACAGCGCCGACAGCTTCGCCTTGTCCCGGACGTTGACGCAGCCGTGCGAGGCGCCGGCGTAGCCACGGGCCGCGAAGTCGGCCGAGTAGTGCACGGCCTGGCCCTGACTGAAGAACATCGCGTACGGCATCGGCGTGTGGTAGATCGTCGACGTCCAGTCCTTCGCCTTCCACTCCACCTGGAACAGCCCCTCGCGGGTGGGCGTGTTCTCCGAGCCGAAGCGCACGTCCATGGACGAGACCACCTTGCCGTCGATCATCCAGGCGAGGGTGCGGCTCTCCTTGCTGATGCACAGCACCCGGCCCTGCATGCACCGCGGGTCCGGGGCGGCGACCTCGTTGGTGGTCGGCGGGCGCAGCTCCTCCTCGGTGGGCTTCCTGCTGAGGCCCTGGACCTTCTGCCAGGTGGCCTCGTCCACCGCACCGGTGGCACCGAGCCCGTGCTGCGACTGGAAGGTCTTCACGGCGGCGGTCGTCTTCGAGCCGTAGAAGCCGGTGGGCGCCGAGGCCATCAGCTTCAGCTGGCGCAGCCGGGCCTGGAGGTCGCGGACCTGGTCGTTCTCGTCGCCGTTGGCCATGACCGGCTTCACGACGGGTGCCGCCGGCCGGGAGGGCGCGTCGGAGGGCGAGGCGGAGGGGGAAGCGGAGGGGGAAGCGGACTGCGAGGGCGAGGGGGTGCCGGGCTTGTCGTCCTGACCGGACGCGGATGCCGAGGGGGAAGCCACCGGCGCGGAGGGCGCCGCCGGAGCGGACCCGGAATGCTGCGGACCGCAGGCGGCCGCGGCGAAGGCCACGGCGGTGGCGAGGCCGAACGTACGGATGAGGGCTCTCTGTCGGTGCATCGCGGTTCCCCCGAATTCATTGTCGTGTATCTGGGTGATGCCTCACATGGCGTGGACAGTTGCGGACGGTCCCGGGATGTTGCGCCATTGTGACCAGCGGTCGTCGCGGGCACGGTTGTACCAGCCCCGGGCCGGTCGGCTCCACGGACACGGAGGTCCACGGCATGGTCCGTCCCACGGCCCGCACCGAGAGCGGAATCCCCATCGAACCGGTCTACGGGCCGGACGACCTCGCGGGCTGGGACCCGGGGGACAGGCTCGGGGCGCCGGGGGAGTACCCGTACACCCGCGGCATCCACCCCACGATGTACACGGCCCGCCCCTGGACCATGCGCCAGTACGCGGGCTTCGGCACGGCCGCCGAGTCCAACGCCCGCTACCGCCGGCTCATCGAGGGCGGCGGGACCGGCCTGTCCGTGGCCTTCGACCTGCCCACCCAGATGGGCCACGACTCCGACGCCCCCCTGGCCGCCGGGGAGGTCGGCAAGGTCGGCGTCGCCGTCGACTCCGTCGAGGACATGCGGGTGCTCCTGGAGGGCATCCCCCTGGACCGGGTCTCCACCTCGATGACGATCAACGCCCCGGCCGCCCTGCTGCTCCTGATGTACCAGCTGGTCGCGGAGGAACAGGGCATCCCGGGCTCCCGGCTGACCGGCACCGTCCAGAACGATGTCCTGAAGGAGTACATCGCGCGCGGCACGTACATCTTCCCGCCCGGCCCCTCCCTGCGGCTGACCGCCGACACCTTCCGCTACTGCCGCACGGAGATCCCCAGGTGGAACACCATCTCGATCTCCGGCTACCACATGGCGGAGGCGGGGGCCTCGCCCGTGCAGGAGATCGCCTTCACCCTCGCCGACGCGATCGCCTACGTCCGGACCGCGATCGACGCCGGGATGGCCGTCGACGAGTTCGCCCCCCGCCTCTCCTTCTTCTTCGTCGCCCGCACCACCCTCCTGGAGGAGGTGGCCAAGTTCCGTGCGGCCCGCCGGATCTGGGCCCGCGTCATGCGCGAGGAGTTCGGGGCCAGGGACCCCAAGTCGCTGATGCTGCGCTTCCACACCCAGACCGCCGGGGTCCAGCTGACGGCGCAGCAGCCCGAGCTGAACCTCGTCCGGGTGGGGGTGCAGGCCCTGGCCGCCGTCCTCGGCGGGACGCAGTCGCTGCACACCAACTCCTTCGACGAGGCCATCGCCCTGCCCACGGAGAAGGCGGCCCGGCTGGCGCTGCGGACCCAGCAGGTGCTCGCGTACGAGACGGACGTGCCGCACACCGCCGACCCCTTCGCCGGGTCCTACGCCGTGGAGCGGATGACGGACGAGCTGGAGGAGGCGGCCCTGGCCCTGATGCGGCGGGTCGAGGACCTCGGCGGGGCGGTCGCGGCGATCGAGGCGGGCTTCCAGAAGGGGGAGATCGAGGCCAACGCCTACCGGATCGCACGGGAGCAGGAAGCCGGGGCGCGGGTCGTGGTCGGGGTCAACCGCTTCGCGCTGGAGCGGGAGGAGCCGTACGAGCCGCTGCGCGTCGACCCCGCGGTCGAGGCCCGGCAGTGCGCGGCGCTGGCCCGGCTGCGCGCGGGGCGGGACGCGGAGGCGGTGCGCAGCACGCTGGAGGAGCTGCGGGAGGTGGCCGCCGGGACGGAGGGGAACGTGCTGCACCCGATGAAGGAGGCGCTGCGGGCGCGGGCCACGGTGGGCGAGGTGTGCGGGGTGCTGAGGGAGGTCTGGGGGACGTACGAACCCGCCGGTCTCGGTTCGTGAAACCCACTGGCGTGACAGGTGCGTACCTATGGGACACTCCTGCGCATGCTGGGTGTGACAGATCTTCCTACTTATCTCGCCGCGGTGGTGCTGATCGTTCTGCTGCCGGGGCCGAACTCCCTCTACGTCCTGTCCGTCGCCTCGCGCCGCGGCGTGAAGGCGGGCTACAGGGCCGCCTTCGGCGTGTTCACCGGCGACACGGTGCTGATGGTGCTCACGGCCGTCGGCGCGGGCGCGCTGCTCCAGGCGAGCCCGGTGCTGTTCGGCGTGGTCAAGGTGCTCGGGGCCGGCTACCTGGGCTGGCTGGCCGTGGGCATGATGCGGGCCGCGTGGGCCATGTGGCAGGCGCGGCGGACGCGTGACGAGGAGCCCGGGGAAGCGGGGCCGGAGGCGGCGGGGGCGGCCGAGCGGCCGTACCGGCGGGCGCTGCTGGTCAGCCTGCTCAACCCGAAGGCCATCTTGTTCCTGCTGTCGTTCTTCGTGCAGTTCGTCGACCCGGGATACGCCCACCCGGCGCTGTCGTTCCTGCTGCTCGGGACCGTCTCCCAGCTCGTCAGCCTCGCCTACCTGTCCACCCTGATCTTCACCGGCACCCGCCTGTCGGCCGCCTTCCGCCGCCGCAAGCGGCTGTCGGCGGGGGCGACCTCGGCGGCGGGCGTGATCTTCCTCGGCTTCGCCGCCAAGCTCGCCGTCAGCTGACACCGGCCGACCCGGGCGCGGGCCCGCCCGGCTGCCTCAGGAGCCCGAGCCCAGGCGGCCCAGCCGCCTGCGCAACCGGTGCGCCGCCCGCCGCACGGCGCGGTTGCGGGGCAGGAACGCCAGCCGCCGCGGGATCCCGCCGGGCAGTCCCAGCGCGGTCAGCCGGCGGCGGCCGAAGTAGCGCCGGGTGTACGGGTCCAGGTGCCGGGCCAGGTAGGCCTCGGCCGCGGGGCGGCGGTCCGGCAGGATCCGGGGCTGCATCGTGAAGCCCACCGCCGCGACCAGCCCGGGCAGATCGGCGGGGGGATCCTGCGGCGGCCCGTCCAGGTCCGGGACCAGGGCGTCCACCAGGGTCAGGGGGATTCGGTTGCTGTTCTGGTACGGGGTCAGCCGCCCCAGCACGGCCGCGGTCCCGGTGCGCGCCACCGGGATCCCGTACAGCGCCCGGGCCGTCAGCAGCCCGGTCGAGAAACAGCCCACGACCAGCGCCGGCCGCAGCCGCTGGTACAGGATCTCGGCCAGCACCGGCGCGTCCAGCACCCGCAGCCGCACCCCCAGCCGGGCGGCCTCCGCCCGGGCCCGCCGCGCGTACGCGGCCGGGGCGCTCGGGTGCGGTTTGAACACCAGGTCCCGGTGGCCCCACTCGTGGGCGCCGCGCACCATCGCGGCGTGCAGCTCCTCCTCCTCGTCCGGGGACATCAGCTCCAGTGCGGACAGGTACTGGCCCAGCAGCAGCGCGGGCGGCTCCTCCCCGGCGCCGGCACCGGTGCCGGAACCGCCTCCGGCGCCGGTGCCGGGAGCCGGTCCGAGCGGGTCCGCCAGGTCCGCCGGCTCCGCCAGGTCCGCCGGCTCCGCCAGGTCCGCCAGGTCCGCCGGCTCCGCCAGGTCCGCCAGCTCCGCGAAGACCTTCAGCACGGCGGGCGCCGGGACCAGCTCCCCCCGCACCCCGAACTCCGTCAGCAGCAGCGGCTCCAGCCCCGGCACCAGGTCCAGGTGCAGCACCCGCCGCACCCGCATCCCGATCTGCGGGTCGAGCCGGAAGCGGGTGGGCCCGTACGACATGAGCCCGTCGGCGTAGACGTCGATCGCCGCCCCCGGGAACAGCCGGCACAGGCTCTGCGCGGGCGGCACCTGGAGCGATTCCACGACCAGCTCGACCCGGTCCCCGCCCAGCCCCCACAGCTGCCGCAGCTGCCGCTCCCACAGCGGGACGTCCTCCGGGCGCGGCGCCCAGACGCCGGGGTGCTGCGGGGCGACGACCGCGTTCCAGTCGATCACCTCGTCGAAGCGGGTGCGGAGCGCGGCGAACCCCGGCATGGCGTCCAGGCCCGGGGTCGCCTCGGGGGCGGGGGAGTGGTTGCTGGTCAGCAGGATCCGGCGGCCGGCCGGCGGGAGGCAGCCGGCGTCGAGGGCGGCGGCGAGGGTGGCCGCGCCGTAGAGGGTGGAGGCGAGGAAGACCTGCGTCACGTTCACGCCGCGGCCCCGGGGGCCGCGGCGGCGGCGGTCCGGCGGCGCAGCCTGCGCAGCAGCGCGGAACGCTCGGCGTCCATCGAGTCCAGGGCCCGCTCCAGCACCCCGCGGGGCATGCGGGCGAGCGCGTCCGCACCCATCGACCGGAGTTTTTTCGCCACGGCCGGTTCGAACCTTTCGATCGAGCCGATATGGTGCGCGATAATTGCGCAATACGTTCGGACCGCTTTGTGGATCAAGAGTTCGGATTCCCGGTCGGCGGCCGTCTCTGCGATTACCTGGTCGAATGCCCGAATGAAATCGAGCTGGCGCTCGTCACCGATCTGCGTCAACGAGGTGGAAATGCCGCGCCGGTAGAAGACCCCCGGCAGGCCCACCGCCGCGAACGACTCCGCCTCCCGGTGCAGCCGCCAGATCCACGGCCGGTCCTCCGCCGTGCGCAGCCCGTCGGTGAAGTGCAGCAGCCCGCGGTCCAGCAGCCGCCGGTGGTACATCCCGGCCCAGGCGTACGGATAGTCCACCGCGGTGGCCCGCGAGGCCGGCAGGATCCCGGCCCGCGGATCGGCGACCACCGCGTCCGGCCCGTACGGCACCCGCTGCACGACCCGCTCCCGGCCCGTCACCTGCACATGGTCGGTCCGGACGAAATCGCAGTTCAGGGCCTCGATGGCGGCCAGGGTGCGGGCCAGGTGGCCCGGCGCCAGCCAGTCGTCGCCGTCCAGGAAGGCGATGTAGCGCCCGCGCGCCGCGTCCAGCCCGGTGTTGCGGGCGGTCGCCAGCCCGCCGTTGCGCTCCCGTCTGAGCAGCACCGCCCCCGGCAGGGTCGCGGCGGCCCGTTCCAGCAGCTCGGGCGTGCCGTCCGTGGAACGGTCGTCGACGAGCAGGAACTCGAAGTCCTCGCGGGCGTTGAGTCCGAGGCTCCGCAGGGCGTCCGGGGCGTATGTCTGCACGTTGTAGAACGGCACGACCACAGAGAGCTTGAGCACCCGTGAGACCTTAGGGCGCGGCCCGGCATTCACCGTGGCCCCGATGCGTATTCCATGTGAACGACGCGGGGCGGTCGCGTTAACCAGGACGCTTTCGCATTTCGTCGACGGGTTGTTAACCCGCCGTTGTGCGCTCGTTGGGCCGACCACCGGAAATGCGGAATAGCTTCTGCCGGGTGCCAGTGCCAATCAGCAGAAGCCGGGCCGATCAGCGGATCGCCGTACTCGCCGATTCCGATACGCGATGGAAATGGGGCGCCCTCACGGCCCGCCGCCTCGCGCCCTCCGACGCCCCTCCGGGCCACCGGATCACCGGGTACCTCCTGCGCGGCCGCGCCACCCCCACAGCCCGCCAGCTCGGCGAGGCGGGGGTGGGGGCGGACGCCGCGCCGGCGGAGGTGACCTGCGCGGAGTTCCTGGCGGAGCTCGGGCGCGAACGGTACGACGTGGTCGTCCTCGCCCTCGTCGGCGGGGCCGTCCAGGCCGTCCTGCACGGGGCCCGCGCCCTGTGGCCGGAGCCGGCCGCCCGGCCCGTGTTCGTCACCGGGTACGTGGGCGTGGTCTACGAGAAGCTGGCCGACGGGCTGCTGCTGCGGCACGGCGCCGACCTGGTCCTGGCCAACTCCCGCCATGACGCCGAGCGCTTCCGCGCCGTCTACGCGGGGGCGGGCGCCGACCCCGGAGCCGTCACCGAGACCGCCCTGCCGTTCCTGGACGGGGCCCCGTACGAGCCCGCCGGGAACCGCACCCACCGGGTGGTCTTCGCCGTGCAGCCCTCCGTGCCCGAGGCCCGTGCCGACCGCGCCTACCTGCTGGGCCGGGCCGCCGGGCACGCACGGCTGCACCCGGACCGCGAGGTGCTGGTCAAACTCCGCAGCCGGCCGGGGGAGCACACCACCCACCTGGAGGAGCACCCCTACCAGCGCCTGGCCGAACGCCTCCCGGGCGGCCTCCCGCCGAACCTGCGGCTGGTCTACGGCCACATGGGCGAGGTCCTGGACACCACCGACCTGCTGGTCACCGTCTCCTCCACGGCCGCCCTGGAGGCCCTTCACCGGGGCGTCCCGACCGCCGTCCTGACCGACCTCGGCATCCGCGAGTCCCTCGGCAACCAGCACTTCCTCGGCTCGGGCTGCCTGGCCTCCTGGGACCAACTGGACGCGGGCCTGCTCCCCCAGGCAAACCCGACCTGGCTGGCAACCCACGGCGTCCCGCCCCCCCGCCGCCCCCCGTCCGCCGCCCCCACGGCGGCGCACCGGGCCCTGGCGGACCGGGCCCCCGCGGACGCGGGGCCGGTCGACCCCTACGCCGCCGCCCGGGAGCGGGTCGCGCGGCTGCTCGGGGAGGAGCTGCTGCCGCCCGTGGCGCCGTACTACACCCTGGAGACCGCCCCCGGTTACCTGCCCGGGATCCTCGCCCGGCAGCACCTCGCCCCCGACGGGACCCCCCTCCCCGGCGCCCTGCCGCGCGGGGGCCGGGAGTCGGCGGCGCGGCGGTGGGTGCGGGGGCGGCTGCGCGAGGCCGCCCGGGGGGCCTACCGGCACGGGGTGCAGCGCGTGGCCCCCGCGATCCGCCGCCTGGGCGAGCTGTGACCGCCCCCGCCGGCCCCGCCGCAACCCCCGTCCCGGCACCGGCACCGGCTCCGGGTGCCGCGTCCGCCTCCCGCCCCGGCCCCGCGGGCCCCGCTCCGGGGCGCCCGCCGCGGCGGGTCCTTGCGGTGATCCCCGCCCGCGGCGGCTCCCGAGGGGTCCCGGGCAAGAACACCGCGCGCGTCGGCGGGGTCCCGCTGGTCGCCCGGGCCGTGCGCGCCTGCCGGGCCGCGCCCACCGTCACCGACGTGGTCGTCTCCACCGACTCCGATACCGTCGCCGCCGCGGCCCGCGCCGCCGGCGCCCACGTCCTCGCCCGCCCCGCCGCCCTCTCCGGGGACACCGCGAGCAGCGAGTCCGCCGTCCTGCACGCCCTGGACACCTTCGAGGAGCTGCACTCCCTCACGGTGGACGTGGTCCTCCTCGTCCAGTGCACCAGCCCCTTCCTGACCTCCGCCGACGTCGAGTCCGTCGCCGCAGCCGTGGCCCGCGGCGACGCCGACTCCGCCCTGACCGCCGCCCCCTTCCACGGCTTCCTCTGGCGCCGCGGGCCCGACGGCTCCGGGAGCGGGGTCAACCACGTCCCCTCGTACCGGCCGCGCCGCCAGGACCGCCCCGAGGAACTTCTGGAGACCGGCGCCGCCTACGCCATGACCGCGGCCGGCCTGCGCGCCGCCCGGCACCGCTTCTTCGGCAGGGTCCTGCCCGTCCCCGCCGACCCGGCGCGGGTCCTGGAGGTCGACGACCCGCACGACCTCGCCCGCGCCCGCCTCCTCGCCCCCCTCCTCGACCCGGCACCTACACCCCACGCACCCCAGACACCCCAGCGAAGGACGCCCGACGCCATGACCGTCGCCCCCCTCAACACCCGCCTCCGCACCCTCGGCCCGCGCATCGCCGGCCCCGGCCGCCCCGTCTACGTCGTCGGCGAGATCGGCATCAACCACAACGGCGACCTCGGCACCGCCTTCGCCCTGATCGACGCCGCCGCCGAAGCCGGATGCGACGCCGTCAAGTTCCAGAAGCGCACCCCCGAGCTGTGCACCCCCCGCGACCAGTGGGACGTCGAACGCGACACCCCCTGGGGCCGGATGACCTACATCGACTACCGCCACCGCGTCGAGTTCGGCGAGGCCGACTACCTCGCCATCGACGAGCACTGCGCCAAGCGCGGCATCGCCTGGTTCGCCTCCCCCTGGGACACCGAGGCCGTCGCCTTCCTGGAGAAGTTCGACCTCCCCGCCCACAAGGTGGCCTCCGCCTGCCTCACCGACGACGAACTGCTGCGCGCCCTGCGCGCCACGGGCCGCACGGTCGTCCTCTCCACCGGCATGTCCACCCCGAAGCAGATCCGGCACGCCGTCGAGGTCCTCGGCAGCGACAACATCCTGCTCTGCCACGCCACTTCGACCTACCCGGCCAAGGCCGAGGAGCTCAACCTGCGGGTGATCAACACCCTCCAGGAGGAGTACCCGAACGTCCCCGTCGGCTACTCCGGCCACGAGACCGGCCTCCAGACCACCCTGGCCGCCGTCGCCCTCGGCGCCGTCTTCGTCGAGCGGCACATCACCCTCGACCGCGCGATGTGGGGCTCCGACCAGGCTGCCTCCGTCGAGCCCGGCGGCCTCGCCCGCCTCGTGCGCGACATCCGCACCATCGAGACCGCCCTCGGCGACGGCGTCAAGAAGGTCTACGACTCCGAGCTCGCCCCCATGAAGAAGCTCCGCCGCGTCCAGGGCACCCTCCCGGCCCCCGCCCCCGCCCCCGCCGCCTCCTGACCGACCGGCCGTTCCCGACCTTCCCCGCCCCTCCTCCCCCAGAGCGGAGTACGTCGTGCACCCCTCAGCCCCCACCCTCGCCCTCGTGGAGAGCCCGGTCCAGCTCCTCAACGTGCTGGAGTGGGCCCACGCCCGGCGCGGGGACGGCGGCCCCCTGCTGACCGCCGTCCCCCGCCAGCCCGGCCCCGCCGGCGACCGGAGCCGCCCCGGCCCGGGCGAGGCGGCCGGCGAGCTGCGGATCGTCGTCGTACCCCCGACCGACCCCATGTCGCGGGGGCAGCTGCGCCGCGTCGCCGGGCTCGCCCGGGGCGAGGGCCACACCGTGCACTGGCAGGAGGCCCGCGGCGGCTCCGGATCCCCGGTGGGAGCCCTGGCCGCCCTGGCCCCCGCCGTGCGCCGGGCGGAGCGGATCGTCATCGGCGACCCCTTCTCGCGCTTCCTCCAGCTGCTGCTGGTCCCCGCCCGGCCCCGCGAGCTGGTCGTCGTGGACGACGGCACCGCCACCATGGAGTTCGTCGCGCAGCTCGGCCGCGGCGAGCGGCTGCGCCGCTGGCACCGCACCGGCGGCGGGGCCGCGTCCCGGGCGCGGGAGCTCGCCTACGCCCCCGTGTCGGCCGCCGCGCGGCGCCGGCTGACCCCGCGCGACGGGCACGACGTCGAGCTCTTCACCTCGATGCCGCTCCCCCCGCCGCCCGGCGCCCGGCTGCGGGTCAACGACTTCGCCTGGACCCGGGCCCGCTTCGGCCCGCCCCGCCTGACCAAGGGCACCGACCTGGTCGGTACCTCCCTGGTGGAGACCGGGGTGGTGGACCCGTTCCGCTATCTGGACGCCGTACGGGCCCTCGCCCGGGAGCACGGCGTGACCCGCTACTTCGCGCACCGCCGGGAGTCCCCGGAGAAGCTGCGCGCGCTGAGCGAGGCGACCGGGCTGGAGATCGTCCGGCCGGACCTGCCGCTGGAGCTGATCGCCCGGCGGGGCCCGATCGGCCGTACGATCGTCAGCTTTCCGTCCACGGTCGTCCACACGCTGCCGTACGCGCTCACCGGCACCGGCGTGACGGTGGCCGTATGCGGTATCGACCCCGCCTGGCTCACCGCCACCGCCTCGCCCAGGGCCCGCGGCTTCCTCGCCGGCGTCACCGACACCGCCCGTGATGTGCGCAGACTCCCCCTCGGCGCGGCTCCCGCGGCCGGATGAGCGCGCGAGTTTACCCCCGGGCGCATCCGATCATGCGTCCAGAGGCCGCTTTTCTTTCCCCTAACGGCATGAATTTCTGGTGATCTCCAGACAGTTGACCCATCCGTGCGCCTACCCTTAAACGGGTGAACCAGTTGATGTCCCGCGAGTCCCTGCCCGCCCTGCCCGGCAAGCCCGACCGGCCCGAGCTGCCCGGCAAGCTTCCGGATCACCTGCGTGCCGAACTGATCGCCTTCCGTCGCGACTTGCACATGCACCCCGAACTAGGACACCAGGAGTTCCGCACCACGGCGGCGATCAAGGCGCGGCTGGAGAAGGCGGGGCTGCGACCACGGGTGCTGAAGTCCGGCACGGGCCTCATCTGTGACGTCGGCACCTGGGACGGGGGCCGGCCCATGCTGGCCCTGCGCGCGGACATCGACGCCCTGCCCATCCCCGACGCCAAGACGCACGTCCCGTACCGCTCCACCGTCCCGGACCGCGCCCACGCCTGCGGCCACGACGTGCACACCTCCGTCGTCCTCGGCACCGGCCTGGTCCTCGCCGAGCTCGACCGCCAGGGCCTGCTCCCGCGCCCGGTGCGGCTGCTGTTCCAGCCCGCCGAGGAGGTGCTGCCGGGCGGGGCGACCGAGGCGATCGACTCCGGGGTGCTGGAGGGCGTCGGCCAGATCATCGCGGTGCACTGCGACCCGCGCGTGGACGCCGGACGGATCGGGCTGCGCTCCGGCCCGATCACCTCGGCCTGCGACCGGCTGGAGGTCACCCTCACGGGCCCCGGCGGCCACACCGCCCGCCCGCACCTGACCACCGACATGGTCACGGCCGCCGCCCGGGTCGCCGTGGACGTGCCGGCCCTGCTGGCCCGCCGGATGGACGCCCGCTCGGGCATGTCCGTCACCTGGGGCCGGATCGAGGCCGGGCACGCGTGCAACGTGATCCCGATGCACGCCGAGCTCTCCGGCACGATCCGCTGCCTGGACCTGAACGCCTGGTACGAGGCCCCGGACATGATCCACGCGGCCATCGACGAGGTCGCGACGATGCACGGGGCCAAGTTCGAGATCAACCACGTGCGCGGGGTGCCCCCCGTGGTGAACGACCCGGTGGTCACCGAGCTGCTGCGGGAGTCCATGGCGGCCCGGCGCGGCGTCGAATCGGTGGAGGACACCGAGCAGAGCCTCGGCGGCGAGGACTTCTCCTGGTACCTGGAGCACGTCCCCGGCGCCATGGCCCGCCTCGGCGTCCGCAAGCCCGGTGACACCGCCAAGCGGGACCTGCACCGGGGCGACTTCGACGTCGACGAGTCCGCGATCGAGGTCGGCGTGGAGTTCTTCACGGCCGCGGCACTGCTCGACGGGCGCCGTACAAGGCCCTCCACGTAAAAAATCAAGTAAATCTCCGTACAGCATCCGCAGGTCCTCTGTCGATCCTGTCCAGCCCTTGGTACACAAGGGCTGGACGTCCCCGCGGTTACCAATCGGTCACTGTCCGGTTCACGACGATCCGATAACGACTCATGAACGGGCCTTTAACTGACATCTACGCGCGTTACGATCGCCGCGAAACCAGCGCCGGTCGTGGCGCTTCGGTCAGGTTTTGAAGGAGCCTCCCCTTGCGCCGGATCACCAGGATCGCCACCGTGGGCATCGCGTCCGCGGCGCTGGCCCTCTCGGCCACCGCCTGTGGCGGAAAGAAGTCCTCGGACGCCTCGTCCTCGTCCTCCTCGTCCTCGGGCTCGAAGGCCGCCAGCGCCGCCATCGCGTACGACGTCGGTGGCCGTGGCGACCAGTCGTTCAACGACGCCGCCTACGCGGGCCTGGAGAAGGCCGAGAAGGAACTCAAGATCAAGACCGCCGAGGCGGAGCCGACCGAGGGCGAGAGCGAGGCCGACAAGGTCCAGCGCCTCACCGAGCTGGCGCGCAAGGGCAACAACCCGGTCATCGGCGTCGGCTTCTCCTACGCCCCGGCCATCGAGAAGGTCGCGAAAAAGTTCCCGAACACCACGTTCGGCATCATCGACGACACCTCGAAGACCGGCCCGAACATCGCCAACCTGGTCTTCAACGAGGAGCAGGGCTCCTACCTGGCCGGCGTCGCCGCCGCCAAGGCGTCGAAGACCGGCACGGTCGGCTTCATCGGCGGTGTCGAGGTCCCGCTGATCAAGAAGTTCCAGGCGGGCTTCGAGCAGGGCGTCAAGGACACCAACCCGAACGCCAAGGTGCTGTCGGCCTACCTGACCCAGCCGCCGGACTTCTCGGGCTTCGCCAAGCCCGACCTCGGCAAGGCCGCCGCCAAGGGCCAGCTCGACGGTGGCGCCGACGTGATCTACGCCGCCGCCGGCCTCGCGGGCTCGGGCGCCATCGAGGCCGCCTCCACCGCGGGCAAGTGGGCCATCGGTGTCGACTCGGACCAGTACAACCAGCCCGGTCTGGCGAAGTACAAGGACCACATCCTGACCTCGGTCACCAAGGACGTCTCCCTCGCCGTCTTCGACCTGATCAAGTCGGTCAAGGACGGCAAGCCGGAGTCCGGCGAGGTCCGCTACGGCCTGGACAAGAACGGTGTCGCCCTGGCCGACTCCAACCCGCAGTACAAGGCGATGACCGACCTCACCGCCGCGGTGGACAAGGCCAAGGCCGACATCATCGCCAAGAAGATCACCGTCAAGACCGCGCCGTAAGGCCCTTGATCTGACGCGTGAGTCGTGGTCTCCGGGGTCCGGAAGCGGTCAACCCGCTCCCGGACCCCGAGCCACGTCTTCGCCCCCGGTCCGTGCGGACTTGTGGCCAGTTGGCCGCAAGTTTTCACTTCCGACAGTGCTACGCGCGTAGAGGCACCGTGGACGCGATACCGTCCTCCTCCCGCCCCCCGCCCGGCCGATCCCGCCCTGTCCTCCTGCCAACTTGGCTTATTTCCAGCTCCTTCCGCGCCAAGGAGAGTGCGTCATCAACGCGTCCAGCCCCCCTCTCGCCGTAGAACTGCACGGCATCACCAAGCGTTTCCCCGGCGTCGTCGCCAACAAGGACATCGCCATCTCCGTCCGCAAGGGCACGGTCCACGCCCTCATCGGTGAGAACGGGGCCGGCAAGTCGACCCTGATGAAGATCCTCTACGGCATGCAGAAGCCGGACGAGGGCACCATCGCCGTCGACGGGGAGCAGGTCTCCTTCAACAACCCGGGCGAGGCCATCGCCCGCGGCATCGGCATGGTCCACCAGCACTTCATGCTGGCCGACAACCTCACCGTGCTGGAGAACGTCGTCCTCGGCGGCGAGAAGCTCTACGGCATCGGCGGCAAGGCCCGCAAGAAGATCATGGAGATCTCGGACGCCTACGGCCTCGGCGTGCGTCCTGACGCCCTGGTCGAGGACCTCGGTGTCGCCGACCGCCAGCGCGTGGAGATCCTCAAGGTCCTCTACCGCGGCGCCAAGACCCTCATCCTCGACGAGCCCACCGCCGTGCTCGTGCCGCAGGAAGTGGACGCGCTCTTCGACAACCTGCGCGAGCTCAAGGCCGAGGGCCTGACGGTCATCTTCATCTCGCACAAGCTGGGCGAGGTGCTGAAGGTCGCCGACGACATCACCGTCATCCGCCGCGGCACCACGGTCGGCACCGCCGACCCGAAGACGGCCACCACCAAGCAGCTCGCCGAGCTCATGGTCGGCACCGAGCTGCCCTCGCCGGAGACCCGCGAGTCCACGGTGACCACGACCCCGATGCTCACGGTCGAGGGCCTGACGGTCGCCGAGTCCGGCACCGTTACCGCCCCCGAGACCTCCGCGCCCGCCCTGGGCGACTCCGACACCGACCTGCGCGAGGCCCCGGTCGCCGGCCGCCTCCTGCTCGACGGGATCGGCTTCACCATCCACAAGGGCGAGATCCTCGGCATCGCCGGCGTCGAGGGCAACGGCCAGACGGAGCTGATCGAGGCCCTCATGGGCATGATCACCCCCGACGCGGGCGTCATCACCCTCGATGGCGCCGACATCACCAGGATGCCGGTCCGCAAGCGCCGCGAGGGCGGCATCGGCTACATCCCCGAGGACCGCCACCGGCACGGCCTGCTGCTGGAGTCCCCCCTCTGGGAGAACCGCATCCTGGGCCACGTCACCGAGAAGCCCAACTCCAAGGGCGGCATCCTCGACCCGAAGGCCGCCCGCAAGGACACCGAGCGGATCGTGCGCGAGTACGACGTCCGCACCCCCGGCATCGAGGTCACCGCGGCCTCCCTTTCCGGCGGCAACCAGCAGAAGCTGATCGTCGGCCGCGAGATGAGCCACAACCCGAAGTTCCTGATCGCCGCCCACCCCACCCGCGGTGTGGACGTCGGCGCGCAGGCGCAGATCTGGGACGCCATCCGCGAGGCCCGCCACGAGGGCCTGGCCGTGCTCCTGATCTCGGCCGACCTGGACGAGCTGATCGGCCTGTCCGACACCCTCCGGGTCATCTACCGCGGCCGTCTGGTCGCCGACGCCGACCCGGCGACGATCACCCCCGAGGAGCTCGGCACCGCCATGACCGGCGCCGCCAGCGGGCACCTCGAAGCCCATGACGACCACTCCGCCGGGGTCGACGGCGACACCACGGAGGACGAGGCCCGATGAAGAAATTCGACAAGGACCGGCTGCTCCTGGCAGCCGCCGGACCGGTGCTCGCACTGGTCAGCGCCCTGGTGCTGACCATGATCGTGCTGGCCGCCTCGGGCGTGGACCCGATCGACCCGCTGCGGATCATGATCGAGCAGGCGGGTTACGAGGACATCCAGGTCCTGATCATCAACCAGGCCGGCATCTACTTCCTGGCAGCCCTGGCCGTGGCCGTCGGCTTCCGGATGAACCTCTTCAACATCGGCGTGGACGGCCAGTACCGCCTCGCGGCGATGCTCTCCGCCGTGGTCGGCGCGGCGGTCTCGCTGCCCGCCCCGCTGCACATCCTGCTGATCGTGGTCATCGCCATGGCGACCGGCGCCTTCTGGTCCGGTATCGCGGGCATCCTCAAGGCCCGCCGCGGCGTGAGCGAGGTCGTCTCCACGATCATGCTCAACGCCATCGCGACCTCGCTGATCGCCTGGCTGATCCTGCCGAAGAACCTCGGCGTGCAGCCGGCCGGCTCGAACGACCTCACCACCGGTGACATCCCGGAGTCCGGCTGGTTCCCGGCCGTCTCCCTGCCCGGCGGCGACATCTACGGCTTCACCTTCGTCGCCTTCGCGCTCGGCGTCGTCTACTGGTTCGTCCTCAACCGGACCCGCTTCGGCTTCGACCTGCGCGCCTCCGGCGCCAGCGAGTCCGCCGCGCAGGCCTCCGGCGTCGAGCCCAAGAAGATGATCATGACCGCCATGCTCATCTCGGGCGCGGTCGCGGGTCTGACCGGTATGCCGCTGCTGCTCGGCGAGTCGCACACGTACAACCTGTCCTTCCCCCTGGGTGTCGGCTTCACCGGCATCACCGTCGCTCTGCTCGGGCGCAACAACCCGATCGGCATCTTCTTCTCGGCCTTCCTGATCGCCTTC
This sequence comes from Streptomyces sp. 3211.6, assembly GCF_003634815.1. Lineage (NCBI taxonomy): Bacteria > Bacillati > Actinomycetota > Actinomycetes > Kitasatosporales > Streptomycetaceae > Streptomyces > Streptomyces sp. 3211.6. The sequence continues at coordinate 4,919,069 of NZ_RBXC01000001.1, forward strand.
ATCGACAAGGCGTCCGCCGGTCTCGACACCGAGGGCTACGCCAAGGAGATCGGCACGATCATGCAGGGCCTGATCGTGATCGCCGTCGTCGTCAGCTACGAGCTCGTCCGCCGCTACGGCATCCGCCGCCAGCAGCAGAAGGTCGGCGAAGAGCTGGCCGCCGGCCATGCCCTCAAGACCGACAACAAGGAGGTCGCGGCGTGAGCACCAGCACCGTTTCCGCGACGAGCGCCGCGCCCAAGAAGGGCGGCGGCCGCCGCAAGCTCACCCTGCCCTGGATCCTGCTGATCATCGCGGCCGGCCTCGCGCTGGTCTCCGTGGTCCGCCTGATCTCCGGGGCCAACGACCTGACCTCCGTCGGCCAGTTCTCCGGCGCCCTCCAGCTCGCCGTGCCGATCGCCCTCGCGGGCCTCGGCGGCCTGTGGGCCGAGCGCGCGGGCGTGGTCAACATCGGCCTCGAAGGCATGATGATCCTCGGCACCTGGTTCGGCGCCTGGGCCGGCTACCAGTGGGGTCCGTGGACCGGTGTCGTCCTCGGCATCGTCGGCGGCGCCCTCGGCGGCCTGCTGCACGCGATCATCACCGTGACGTTCAACGTGAACCACATCGTCTCCGGTGTGGCGATCAACATCCTGGCCGTCGGCTTCACCCAGTACCTGTCGAACTTCACCTTCGACAAGACCCCGGGCGGCTCCTCCAAGCAGTCCCCGCGCATCGACCCGATCACCGAGATCACCGTTCCAGGGCTCTCCGACGGACTGGCGACGCTCCAGGGCAAGCACTGGTTCCTGATCTCCGACGCCGCCGGCGCCCTCGGCGGTCTGGTCACCAACCTCTCGCTGCTGACCGTCGTCGCCGTGCTGCTGGTCCCGCTGACCTGGTGGGTGCTGTGGCGGACCGCGTTCGGTCTGCGCCTGCGCTCCTGCGGTGAGAACCCGGTCGCCGCCGAATCCCTCGGCGTCAACGTCTACAAGTACAAGTACATCGCCGTGATCGTCTCCGGTGCGATGGCCGGCCTCGGCGGCGCGTTCCTCGCGATCGTCTCCACCGGCATCTACCAGGAGGGCCAGACCGGCGGCCGCGGCTACATCGGTCTCGCCGCGATGATCTTCGGCAACTGGATGCCGGGCGGCATGGCCCTCGGCTCGGGCCTCTTCGGCTTCACCTACAGCCTCCGCCTGCGCGGCGGCGCCGAGAACGTGCACGCGATGCTCCTGCTCATCGCGATCCTGCTCGTGCTCGCCGTCGCCTGGCAGCTGTACAAGAAGAAGTACCTCCAGGCCGGCATCGCCGCGCTCTGCGCCGCCGGGCTCTTCGTCTGGTACGCGCTCACCGACCAGGTGCCCAGCCAGTTCGTGGACGCCGCCCCGTACGTCACCACCCTGCTGGTGCTTGCCCTGTCCGCGCAGCGCCTGCGCATGCCCAAGGCGGACGGCATGCCGTACCGCAAGGGCCAGGGCAAGTGACCCCGGCTCCGGCGGTGGACTGGGAAGCCCTGCGGACGGCCGCGCGGTCCGCGATGACCCGCGCCTACGCCCCGTACTCGGGCTTCCCGGTCGGGGTGGCCGCCCTGGTCGACGACGGCCGCGTGGTCACCGGCTGCAACGTCGAGAACGCCAGCTACGGACTCGGCCTGTGCGCCGAGTGCGGCCTGGTCTCCTCCCTCCAGGCCACCGGAGGCGGCCGCCTCACCCACTTCACGTGCGTGGACGGCAAGGGCGAGATCCTCGTCCCGTGCGGCCGCTGCCGCCAGCTGCTCTACGAGTTCGGCGGCCCGGAGCTGCTGGTGGAGACACCGGACGGGATCCTCCCGCTGAGCGCGATGCTGCCGCAGGCCTTCGGGCCCGACCACCTCAGACAGCCGTGACGACGGCCCTCCGCCCAGCCGGGCGGAGGGCCGTCGGCCGTCTTCGAGCCGGGCTCGACCCCCGCCTGGAAATCCTTGAACCTCCCTCCCCTCATCTCTATGCGCGTAGAAGGAAGTCACCTCATGGACGTCATCTCCGTCATCCGGACCAAGCGGGACCGCGGTGAGCTGAGCCCCGAGCAGATCGACTGGGTCATCGACGCCTACACCCGCGGGATCGTCGCCGACGAGCAGATGTCCGCGCTCGCCATGGCCATCCTCCTCAACGGCATGAACCGGGCCGAGATCGCCCGCTGGACCGCCGCGATGATCGCCTCCGGCGAGCGGATGAACTTCGACTCCCTCTCCCGCCCGACCGCCGACAAGCACTCCACCGGCGGCGTCGGCGACAAGATCACCCTCCCGCTCGCCCCGCTCGTCGCCGCCTGCGGCGCGGCCGTCCCGCAGCTGTCGGGCCGCGGCCTCGGCCACACCGGTGGCACCCTCGACAAGCTGGAGTCCATCCCCGGCTGGCGCGCGCTGCTCTCCAACGAGGAGATGCTGAACGTCCTCGACACCACCGGCGCCGTCATCTGCGCGGCCGGCGACGGCCTGGCCCCCGCCGACAAGAAGCTCTACGCCCTGCGCGACGTGACGGGCACCGTCGAGGCCATCCCCCTGATCGCCTCCTCGATCATGTCGAAGAAGATCGCCGAGGGCACCGGCTCCCTCGTCCTGGACGTCAAGGTCGGCTCCGGCGCCTTCATGAAGAACATCGAGGACGCCCGCGAGCTCGCCTCCACGATGGTGGCCCTGGGCACCGACAGCGGCGTCAAGACGATCGCCCTGCTCACCGACATGTCGACCCCGCTCGGCCTCACCGCCGGCAACGCCCTGGAGGTCCGCGAGTCCGTCGAGGTCCTGGCCGGCGGCGGCCCCGCCGACGTGGTCGAGCTGACCATCGCCCTCGCCCAGGAGATGCTCACGGCCGCCGGCATCAAGGACGCCGACCCGGCGAAGGCCCTCGCCGACGGCTCCGCCATGGACGTGTGGCGCCGGATGATCTCCGCCCAGGGCGGCGACCCGGACGCGGCCCTGCCGGTCGCCCGCGAGCAGCACGTGGTCACCGCGTCCGCGTCGGGCGTCCTGACCCGCCTCGACGCGTACGCGGTCGGCGTGGGCGCCTGGCGCCTGGGCGCGGGGCGCGCCCGCAAGGAGGACCCGGTGCAGGCGGGCGCGGGCATCGAGCTGCACGCCAAGCCCGGCGACACCGTCACCGCCGGCCAGCCGCTGATGACCCTGCACACGGACACCCCGGAGAAGTTCGACTACGCCCTGGCCTCGCTGCAGGGCAGCTACGACGTCGCCCCGGCCGGCACGGAGTTCACCGCCACGCCGATCGTCCTGGACCGCATCGCCTGACCTGCGGCTTCCCTTTCGGGTGAACGGGACCGGTGGACCCCTGCCGGTCCCGTTCGGCATGCTGGGATCGGTGCCGAACCGATAGGAGCACACCATGAGCGCACTCGCAGTCGAGCACCAGCCCCCGAGCGGTGACGACTGGGACTCGGTGGTCCGCCTCTGGGAGGGGATGGACGTGCCGAAGGGCTGCAAGGTGGAGATCATCGAGGGGATCGTCACCGTGGCACCACCACCCGTCAACGACCACAACCTGATCGCGGTAGCGGTACAGCGCCGCCTGTACACCGTGATCCCCGAAGACTGGGAGGTCTTCCAGACCCTCAACCTGGCTGTCCCGAGCCGCAGCGGCCTCTACATCCCGGACCTCGTGATCCTGCCGAGGTCAGAGGTCCCGAACGGGGAGAATTTCGTTCCTGCGGCCGCGGCCGAGCTCGCGGTGGAGATCACCTCCAGGTCCAATGCCGTCAACGACCGCGTCGCCAAACTGAAGGGCTATGCCGCCGCCGGCGTGCCGCTTTACCTCCTCATCGACCCGCACGCGACCGGCAGCCCCACGATCCACCTCTACGGTGAACCCAGCGACGGCAAGTACCGCGTCCTCCACGCGGGCAAGTTCGGTGAGGCCGTCCATCTCCCCGATCCGTTCGACCTCACCCTCGACACCTTCAGCTTCCCCCGCCCGTAGCCGGTCACGGCCTACCGATGAGTTCCGGCGCGGGCAGTGGTCAACCCTTGCGTGACGATCACCGAGGAGATGCCCCTGCCCGGGCCCACGCTGCGAGCCGAAGACGTTCCGGCCTTGTGCCAGGCACTCGTGGCCCGCTACCGCCGGGGCGTGCGAGAGGTCCGATGTGACCTCAGCCTGCTCACCCTCCCGGACCTGCCCACCCTCGAAGCGCTCGCGCGCATGGCGCTGACTGCGCGCCGCCAGGGCGGCAGCCTTCGGCTCACCGGCGCGACCCCCGCCCTCCGGGCCCTACTGGACCTCGTAGGCCTCGTCGAGCTCCTCGGGCAGCCCGAACAGCGGGAACCACCGGGCGGTGTCCAGGAAGGCGTTCAGCCCGACGATGCGGCCCTCTGACACCTCCAGCACCTGCAGGGCCCACGGCACGTGCCCCGGCCGGCCGTCCTCGCGCGGGCGGTACTGGCCGAACGCCGGCAGCCCGTTCGCCGTGGTCGGTATCAGGCGCGAGCCCTTGCACCCGATGCCCTGGTTCAGATGCCATGCCGCGATGTCCTGCGGCCCCTGGAGCCACAGGTCGAACGGCGGCATCGACAGCACCGCGTCCTCGTGCAGCAGGGCGGTCAGCCGCGTGATGTCGTAGGCCTCGAAGGCGGACAGGTACTGCTCCAGCAGCTTCGCCTGGTCCGCGTCCAGCGGGTCCGCCGGATCGCTCGGCCGCAGCGCCTGCCCCGCCAGGGTCGCCCGGGCCCGCTGGAGCGCGCTGTTGACCGAGGCCACCGTCGTCTCCAGCAGCTGCGCGACCTCGTCCGCCTTCCAGGCCAGCACCTCCCGCAGGATCAGCACCGCCCGCTGCTTCGCCGGCAGGTGCTGGAGCGCCGCCACGAACGCCAGCCGCACCGACTCCTTCGCCAGCGCCATCTCGGCCGGGTCGGCGGTCTGCGGCAGCACCCGCCCGTCCGGCACCGGCTCCAGCCAGGTCACCTCGGGCCGCTCGTTCAGCACGGCGGACGCCTGGTGCTGCGGGGCGGTGAGGTCCATCGGCCGCGCCCGCTTGTTCCCCGCGTTCAGCAGGTCCAGGCAGACGTTCGTGGCGATCCGGTACAGCCACGACCGCAGCGAGGAGCGGCCCTCGAACTTCCCGTACGCCCGCCAGGCGCGGACGTACGTGTCCTGCACCGCGTCCTCGGCGTCGAAGGCCGAGCCGAGCATCCGGTAGCAGTACCCGGTCAGCTCGACGCGGTAGCGCTCCATCGCCGCGTCGAGCTCCGGGGAGGTGGTGGTCGCGAGGTCGCTCATGGCTGCCGTCCCCCAGGGTGTCGTCCGTCACTCCGGAAACTACCCGAGGGGTCTGACAACGGCAGCCGCAGCGCCGCGCCGTACGTCAGGTGCCGGGCTTGCGCCCGTACACGAACACGTCCTCGCCGTTGGTCAGCATGTTCCAGTACGCCTTGGCGTCGGCCGTCGTCATGTTCACGCAGCCGCCCGAACCCGGCGGGTTCCACATGCTCTTCTCCACCGAGTGGAAGGCGATGCCCCCGTCGAAGAACTGCGCGTACGGCATCGCCACGTTGTAGATCGTCGACCAGTGGTTGATGCTGCGGTAGTAGATCTTCTTCAGCCCGGTCCGCGTCGGGGTCTCCGCCTTGCCCGTGCGCACCGGAACCGGCCCGTACTTCAGCGTCGCCCCGTCCTGGATCCAGCTCAGCTGCCGCGTCAGGTCGACGCAGGCGATCCGCCCCAGGTTGGTGGGGCACTTCCCCTCGGCGTTCGGGTTCTTCCCGGCCGCCCGCTGCGCCAGCATGGTGCTCATCGTCTGCCAGGTCAGCGGCCCCGCGTACCCCATCGTCGGGGTGATCCCGTGGGTGGCCTGGAAGGACTGGATGGCGGCGCAGTCGGCCGCCGACTGCACCCCGTCCACCGGCCGCCCGAGGAACTGCTCCACCTGCCGCTGGTACGGCCCCGTGGTCACGTTGCACGAGGCGGCCGCTTCCGCGGCCTGCGCCGCACCGCCCCCCGCGACCACCAGCGGCGCCGCCAGCGCCAGCGCCCCGCCGAACACCACCGCGGCCCGCCGGCCCGCGCGCACGCCTACGCGTATCCCCGCCATCGATCCCTCCCCTGCCGCGCCCGCACCCTGGGGACGCCGGTGCCCACCACGCTAGAGCGCGGCGGGCACGGCGGATAGGACTCCGACGGAACTTCAGCGAGCGGCCGCCGCCGTGGCCGGCAGCCGGCGTTCGGCGCGGGCCGCGCGGGACCCGTACAGGGTGATCGAGACGACGCCCAGCACCGCCAGCAGCGCGATCCCGACCGTCGCCGCCCACCCCGAGGCGTGGTACGCCAGCGCGCCCAGGGTGCCGCCCGCGCTGGAGCCCAGGTAGTACGCGGACTGGTACAGCGCCGAGGCCTGCGCCCGGCCGGTCTTCGCCGTCCGGCTCACCGCCGCCGAGGCCACCGCGTGCCCGGCGAAGAACCCGGCGGTGATCAGCACCAGCCCCGGCAGGATCAGCCACAGCGAGTCGGCGAGCGACAGCAGCAGCCCCAGCGCGGTCGTGGTCACCGCCAGGTACAGCGCACCGCGCCGCCCGGTCCGCGCCACCAGCTGCCCGGCCGCCGCCGAGGAGGCCGTACCCACCAGGTAGATCAGGAAGATCGAGCCGACCAGGCCCTGGCCCAGCGAGAACGGCGCCTCCACCAGCCGGTAGCCGATGACCGTGTACACCGCCCCGAAGACCGTCATGAACAGCGCGCCGATCCCGTACAGCCGCAGCAGCAGCGGGTCCCGCAGGTGCCCGGCGACCGTACGGCCCACCGCGCGCGGGTTCAGCGAGGCCGGCCGGAAGAACCGCGCCCGGGGCAGCAGCACCAGGAAGGCCACCGCGCAGACCAGCGCCATCATGCCGACGGCCAGCAGCCCGCCCCGCCACCCCCACAGCTGGGCGCCCCAGCCGGTGACGATGCGGCCGCTCATGCCGCCGATGGAATTGCCGGCCACGAACAGGCCGATCGCCCCGACCAGCTCCTTGGGCCGGACCTCCTCCGCCAGGTACGCCATCGCGGAGGCGGGGATGCCGGCGATCGCCGCACCCTGCACCGCGCGCAGCGCCACCAGCCACTCCAGGCCCGGCGCGAACGGCACCAGCAGGCCGATGCCGACGGCCACCACCATCGAGCAGGTCATCATCCGGGTCCGCCCGAACCGCTCGGACAGCGCGCTCAGCGGCAGCACGAACAGGGCGAGCGCCCCGGTGGCCGCGGAGACCGTCCAGCTGGCCTGACCGGCCGTCACGCCGAAGCCGGCGGAGACCGCCGGGAGCAGGGCCTGGGTGGAGTAGAGGAGGGCGAAGGTCGCCAGTCCGGCGGCGAAGAGCGCGAGGCTCATCCGGCGGTAGCCGGGGCGGCCGGGGGAGAGGGGCTCGGGGGACGACGCGGTGGAGGCACCCGGGATGACGAGTGCCCCGGTATGAGCGGGAGGCATGCAACGACCGTAAGCCCGCCCTTCTTCATGCGTCCAATGCACAAACGGGCCATAATCAATCCACCCACGCATCAGCACAGCTCATGGCTTCGGATATCAATGAACCGTTACGAAGAAGACATGGCCGTGACACAAGGGCTGGCCCCGCGCCTCGCCCAGTTCGTCGCGGTCGCCCAGCACGAGCACGTCACCCGCGCCGCCCAGGAGCTGGGCGTGCCGCAGTCCACCCTCTCCCGGGCGATGGTCCGCCTCGAACAGGACCTGGGCGTCTCGCTGTTCGCCCGCAAGGGCCGCACCGTCGCCCTCACCACGGCCGGCCGCACCTTCCTCGCCTCCGCCGAAGAAGCCCTCGCGGGAATCGCCCGCGCCGCCGGCTCCGTGCAGCAGGACGCCGACCCCGGCTTCGGGAAGGTCGCCTTCGGCTTCCTGCACACCCTGGGCCCCGAGACCGTACCCGGCCTGATCCGCGCCTTCCGCGCCGACCACCCCCGGGTCCGCTTCGCCCTCGTCCAGAACTACGGCGAGGCCATGCTGGAGAAGCTGCGCGCCGGAGAGCTCGACCTCTGCCTGACCTCGCCCGTCCCCGACGCCCCCGACCTGGTCGCCCGCCGGCTGGACGAGCAGCGGCTGCGCCTGGTGGTCCCGGACGACCACCGCCTGGCGGGCCGCAAGCGCATCCGCCTCGCCGAGGCCGCCGAGGAAACGTTCGTCACCCTGGAACCCGGCTACGGCCTGCGGCGCATCACCGACAACCTGTGCGCGGAGGCGGGGTTCACCCCGAAGGTGGCCTTCGAGGGCGAGGAGGCCGAAACCCTGCGCGGCCTCGTCGCGGCGGGCCTGGGCGTGGCTCTGCTCCCCCCGCCCCTGGTCCCGCGCCCGGGCGTGGTCGAGCTGACGGTCACGGCACCGCGCGCGGTCCGCGAGATCGGCGTGGCCTGGCTGGACGGCCACCCGGACACCCCGCCGGTGGCCGCGTTCAAGCGCTTCCTCCTCTCCCGCCGCGGCCGCCTCATCCCGGAACTGGAACCCCCGGCCTAGCCGGCCCCGCCCCTGCCCCCGTCGCCGCCCCCGCCGCCCTCCCCGTCCGTCTCGGGGCACGACGAGGCTGCCGCCGCCGACAGCAAGTAGCCCGCCTGGAAGCGTGACTTGGCGCCCACCGCGCGCATGATCTCCGCGATGTGCCGCTGGCAGGTGCGTTCCGACATGCCCAGGCGGCGGGCGATGACCTTGTCCTCCAGGCCCTCCGACAGCAGCCGTACGATCATCTGGCGGAGCTCGTCCGAGAGGGACCTGGCGGCTTCCGGGCTCACCGTCGTCGGGAAGGGGCGGGCGCCCAGCCAGGAGCGTTCGAAGGCAGCCGTCATGAAGTGGACGACGCTCGGCTCGCGGACCACCAGTGCCGCGCCCTGCCGGTCCGGGACCGACATCAGGCCGGTGTGGGCGTCGAAGATCAGCATCCGCATCAGCCCGTCGCCCAGGGTCCGCACCTGCGCCCCCAGCGCCGTCACCCGTTCCACGTACGCCGCCGTCGGCCGTGAGTAACGTGCCGTGTGCTGGTAGATCGTCCGCATCCGGACCCCGCGCGCCAGCAGCGACTCGTCCCGGCCGACCGCCTCCTCCAGGGTCTCCTGGGGGCGGCCGCCGCCCGGCTGGGAGGTCAGCAGCTCCTGCTCGCAGCCCGCCACCAGCTCGGCGATCAGCCCCCGCACCGCCCCCAGGTCGGTGACCAGCTCCAGGTTGCCCGCCCCGCCGTCGTCGCGGTGCGCGGTGCCCGCCTCGTACGCCGGCACCAGCGCCTCCAGCCGCCCGCGCAGCCGGTCCATCTCGTCGTGGGTCTCCCGTACGAGCAGGGCCAGCGGGGCCAGCGCCCGGGCGGCCGCCGCGCGGGGCGCGACCGCCGTCCAGCGTTCCGGGCCGTCGCCGGGGGCGCGCTGGAGCAGGTGGGCGGCGGCCAGTTCCTTGACGGCGGCGCCCGCCCGGGCGCCCAGGGCGGTGGTGGCCTCGGCGGGGGTGAAGGCGTACCGCTCCGCGGCGAAGGCGTACAGACGCCGGGCGGCGGGGCTCAGATCGGATCCATCGGCTCCGTCGGCATCGACTGGCATATGCCTATTCGTCCCTGGCTGTCACCTTTTATAAACCCCTCGGGTTCCCGCAAGGCGACAAGTCGACTCCGGTATCCGTGCACCCGGCATATGCCGAACCGGCACAGTGGGGATCACGGCGTGCCGGGGGCGGCGACGCCGGATCCATCGGTGCCGTCCGACCGTGAGGGGGCGGAGCGGCAGGCACGGAAGGACGCCGCGCGCCCGCCCCCGTCCCGCGCACCCGTACCCGGCGGCTACTTGGGCTTCGCGTAGTCCCCGAAGCCCGTCCAGTCCAGCGCCACGCACGGCTCGTCGCCGAGCACCCAGGCGTCATGCCCCGGCGAGACCTGCATGAAGTCCCCCGGGCCGTAGTCCTCCTCCTGCCCGTCGTCCATGACGACGTGCATCCTGCCGCTCACCACGTACCCCGTGTGCGCGGCCTGGCAGCTGTCCGTGCCGGCCAGCGGCTTGATGTGCTCCGACCAGCGCCAGCCCGGTTCGAAGACCGCCCGTCCGACGGCACCGCCTTCGGCCTGGACCACGTCCAGCCGGCCCTTGCCGTCCGCGAACGGCCGGGTCTCGTCGGCGCTGTCGAAGCTCCTGCGCACCATTGTGGCCATGCTCTGTCGCCTCCCGGAGAGAACGAACCCCGAGTCCACTCCTCACTCTACGCCCGGGCCACCCGCCCCTCACCCCCGCAGCGACCGCCCGAACCCCGAGGCCAGCGGCATCCGCAGGCCCAGCGGCGGGGGAGCCGCCAGCGCGTCCGTCACCGGCCGCGAGTACCGCCCCGAGACCATCGCGCCCAGGACGAAGTCCACCGCGAGCGCCACCACTTCCGCCCGGTGCTCGCGCAGCCCGTGCCCGTCCGAATGCACCTCGAACCGGCAAGTAGAACGATTCGCCTTCTTCGCCCGCGCCGCCAGCCGGAAGGAGGACTCCGGGTCACTGCGCGCGTCGTTCGTCCCGTGCACGATCAGCACCTGCCGCCCCGCGAGCTGTTTCACCGGTTCAGGGGAGCCCTCGTGCACCTCCTGCGGTAACCAAGGGGCCAGTGCCACCACCGAGTTGACGGCCCCGTGCCCCGCCGCCCGCAGTGCCGTCCGGCCCCCGGCCCCGTAGCCGGCCAGGCAGACCGGCACGTCCCCGTACCGGCGCAGCGCCTCGTCGGCCGCCCACCGTGCGGCCTCCTCCCGCTCCTGCGGGCCGTGCAGCACGGTGTGCGCCACCAGCCCCTGCTCACCGCCCGCCCGGGCCAGCGCCCGAGCGAGCGGGCGCAGCGGACCGGGGGCGATCCTGGACGCCCCGGGGAGCAGGAGGACCACACCGCTGACCATCGACTCCGGGCCGTTCGCGCCGGCCGCCCGCCCCAGGCGGGCCCCGCGCGCCGGCGGCGCATGCTGTGCCATGGCGGAACAGTCTCAGACCGGCGGGTGTATGCCACCCGTCCGTACGGTCTCTGTTACATATCGACGCCCGCCGCCGACGGGTTGCTCTACGCGCGTAGGAGTAGAGTGCCGGGATGACGAGCGAGACCCCCAACACGCCCAGCCCGGATCAGATCCGCCGCTCCCCGAAGGTGCTCCTGCACGACCACCTCGACGGTGGCCTCCGCCCCGGCACCATCATCGAGCTGGCCGCCGAGGTCGGCTACGACAAGCTGCCCGAGACCGACGCCGACAAGCTCGGCGTCTGGTTCCGCGACGCCGCCGACTCCGGCTCCCTCCCGCGCTACCTGGAGACGTTCGCGCACACCTGCGCCGTCATGCAGACCAAGGCGGCCCTCTTCCGGGTCGCCGCCGAGTGCGCCGAGGACCTGGCCGAGGACGGCGTCGTGTACGCCGAGATCCGCTACGCCCCCGAGCAGCACCTGGAGGCCGGCCTGACCCTCGAAGAGGTCGTCGAGGCGGTCAACGCCGGCTTCCGCGAGGGCGAGCGCCGCGCCAAGGCGGGCGGCCACCGCATCCGCATCGGCGCCCTGCTGACCGCGATGCGCCACGCGGCCCGCGCGCTGGAGATCGCCGAACTGGCCAACCGCTACCGCGACAACGGCGTCGTCGGCTTCGACATCGCCGGCGCCGAGGCCGGGTTCCCCCCCACCCGCCACCTCGACGCGTTCGAGTACCTCAAGCGCGAGAACAACCACTTCACCATCCACGCCGGCGAGGCCTTCGGCCTGCCGTCGATCTGGCAGGCCCTCCAGTGGTGCGGCGCCGACCGCCTGGGCCACGGCGTGAAGATCATCGACGACATCGAGGTCGCCGCCGACGGCTCCGTGAAGCTCGGCCGCCTGGCCTCGTACGTCCGCGACAAGCGCATCCCCCTGGAGATGTGCCCGACGTCGAACCTGCAGACCGCCGCGGCCGCCTCGTACGCCGAGCACCCGATCGGCCTGCTGCGCAAGCTGCACTTCCGGCTGACGGTCAACACCGACAACCGCCTGATGAGCGGCACCAGCATGAGCCGCGAGTTCGAGCACCTGGTCGACACCTTCGGCTACTCGCTCGACGACATGCAGTGGTTCACCGTCAATGCGATGAAGTCCGCATTCATTCCTTTCGATGAACGACTGGCGATGATCAACGACGTGATCAAGCCCGGTTATGCGGAGCTGAAGTCCGAGTGGCTTTTCCGTCAGACCGCTTCCACCAGCGGATCCGTATCGGCATAGGCCACAGAATGACCCACGGAAAGCGCCCGGCGGCACGTCACCCCGGGCGCTTTCTCGTATTAAAGGATGTTTGCGGGAGGGGGTTTGAAGTGACTAACTTGCGGAGCCGCTCGATTCCCCGTCGCAAGGACGATTTTTCATGAAGCAGTCTGCTGCCAAGTCCCTCGGTGTCGCTGTCATTGGTGCCGCCCTCGCCGCGGGTGCCGCGGGTACCGCCTCCGCCTCGGCGCTCCCCACCCCGAACCTCACGGACGCCCTCGGCACCGTCACCAGCGCCACCAGCTCCATCACCAACCAGACGGAGAAGGGCCAGGACGGCCAGGCCAGCGACCCGGCCGCGCCGGTGAACCAGCTGCTCGGCGGAGTCCCCGCGCTCGGCGGCCTCGGTGGCGCCCTGGGCTAACCGCCCACCCCGCGAAACGCACACCCGTACGCATGGCGCACACCCCTTCGAGGCGGTGTGCGCCATGCGGCGCGGTGTGCCACGATCCCCACCAACTACCCGCCGACGTATGGGTGGGGGCACACCCAGCGGTAGCTGGGGGAGAGGTCCGGTCATGCGCATCACGGCACGATTCAAGGCGCCCGCGACGACGTTCGCGCTGCTCCCCGCCCTGCTCCTCGGAGCCGTCGGCTGCAGCGACGGTACGGACGCCGCGCCGCCCGGAAAGGGCCCCGACCCCAAGGGCTCCGCGGCCGCCTCTCCCTCCGGCGCACCCGGCCCCGCCGCCGCCTCCCCGGCCCCCAAGGCCAAGGACGCCCGTCTGGAGCGCTCCGCCCTCGCGCAGGGCGACCTCCCCGGCTACCAGGTCTCGGCGCAGGGCAAGAACCCCAACGCCCCGGCCGGCCAGCCGCAGGCCGACAAGAAGGCCTGCCAGCCGCTCGCCGACATCATGGGCGACAAGCCCGACCCGGCCGCGCACGAGACCGTCAACCGGGGCATCGGCTCCCAGAAGCAGGTCGGCCTCGCCGTCTCCGCGTCCGTCAGCTCCTACGACGAGAGGGACGCCAAGAAGGTCGTCGCCCGGCTCCGCGAAGCCGTCGCGGCCTGCGGCTCCGGCTTCACCGCAACCGTGCAGAAGCAGACCGGCACCTACCGGGACGTGAAGGCGGTCCCGTTCAAGACCGCCGGTGACGAGAGCGTCAGCTGGACCACGACCGCATCCGCCGAAGGCGTCTCGGCCCAGGTCCACCTGGTCGTCGTCCGCGAGGGGTCCAGCATCGTACGGCTGATGGCCCTCAACGTGGCGGCCGCCGGCCAGAAGGCGGCGGTTCCGCAGGAAGTCGCCGACAAGCAGCTGGAGAAGGTCCGGAAGGCCGGCTGAACCCGGCCTGAGGGCGGCCGGGTCTTGCGAGCCGGTCGCGAGCGCCGGCCGCGGCCGGCACGAGGAGTCCTACCAGGCGGCGCTCGCGGCGCCCACGCCGGACTTCTCGTTCGGGATCAGCAGCCACAGCGCCAGGTAGATCAGGAACTGCGGGCCGGGCAGCAGGCAGGACAGGACGAAGATGAGCCGCATCGTGCGGGCCTTCATTCCGAACCGCTTGGCCAGTCCGGCGCAGACGCCGCCGATCAGCCGTCCGTCACGGGGGCGGGTCAGCGCGCTCATGGTGTGCTCCTTCGTATCGGGATTCGCGCGCATTCCGTCATTTCCTGGCGCGATGAATCAATACTCGCGCGGCACGGCCGACAGAACGTCGGTCCACGGGCCGAGGCCGACCCTGGGAATTCTCGGGGTGTTCCCCTGAGACACCGCATCCGGGGAGCTCAGGGGCCTGCGCAGCCTGGCCCGCAGCACCGGTACGACCGCCATGTGCACGATCATCACCCCGGCGGTGTTCAGCAGCAGGGAATCCACGTCCGGAACCCGCCCCGGAACGGCCGTCTGGAGCATTTCGATGCTCAGCGAGATCAGTACGGCGGCCGTCGCCGTCCGCGCCAGCGAGGCCCACGCGGCCAGCGCCCCGGGCTTCAGCCGGCCCCCCGCCAGCGGCAGCAGCACCCCCAGCGGGGCCAGCAGCGCCAGCCCCTCCCCGATCCGCCGCGCGGCCTCCAGCGGCCCCAGCGCCAGGTCCGCCCGGATCCCCTCCAGCGGCGACAGGTTCGCGGCCGCCGCCCAGGGCACGTCCAGCGGACTCAGGGTGAGCCATCCGACGACCAGCAGGTGCGCGGCCAGCAGGGCCCCGCTCAGGAGCCGGGGACGGACCGGGAGCTGTGTGGCGGTGGCGGCGCTGCCGCTGCCCTCATGACGGTGCACACCAGCGAGGACGCCACCCCCGGTGGCGGCGGTTCCGGTCGGCCGCTGCCGTCTCGGACCGTGTGGCGCGCCCGGTCAGCGCCCCCGGTCAGCGCCCCCGGTCAGCCGGTCCCCGGCGCCGGGTGCCGCTCCGCCCAGTCAGCGAGACCGGTGAGCCGCCCGTAGAGCTCGCGCGCCGCGTCGGTGGCGGCGTACTCCACCCGGGGCGGCACCGTGGGGTACACGGTGCGGACCAGCAGGCCGTCCTCCTCCAGCTCGCGCAGCGTGAGGGTGAGGATCCGGCGGCTGATCCCGGCCAGCGACCGTTCGAGCGCCGAGAAGCGGACGGGCCCGTGGAGGGTTTCGCTCAGGACGCCGAGACTCCATTTGCCGCTCACCCTGCCGAGCACGTCGAGGACGGTGCAGACCTCACGGCCCGCGCCCTCCTGCGCCGTGCACGCGGTAGTACGTGACATAAATGTGCCTTCTTCCGTTGTGCGGCGCCCTCTTCGAGGATGGGCGGTGTGCACGTCAGTGCCCCGCGAGGACGGCCCGTCCGGCCGGCTCGCGCCCATCCGCAGGCCCGACGAGAGGCGAGGGACGACGAGTGAGGAACACCGGCAGCACGCAAGTGCTTCCCGCGGCGGTGGAGTTGGACGCGGGGGTGAGGGAGCTGCTCGACGGCCGGAACTTCGCGGTGGTGGCGACGCTGAACCCCGACGGCGGCCCGCAGACCTCCGTGGTCTGGGCCGGCAGGCGCGGGGACGCCGTGGTCTTCTCCACCACCGCGGGACGAAAGAAGGCGCGCAACCTCGCCCGCGACCCGCGCATCAGCCTGACGGTCTACGACCGCGAGAACCCCTACCGGTCGGTGGAGATACGGGGCACGGCCGAACTGCTGCCGGACCCGCACAAGGAACTGCCGCGCGAGCTGTCCCGGCACTACCTCGGCGAGGACCCGCCGCCGGAGCCGGCCGAGGTCGTCCGGCTGATCGTGCGGATCACCGCGGAAAAGGTCGTCGCGATCTCCCTCTGAGGGGCCGGCCGGCGGGTCCCGGACGGCCGGTCCCGGACGGCCGGACGCGGGCGGGACGCCCTCCCGGGCCGGACCCGCCGTCGGCGCCCCTACCTGACCATCAGCAGCACGGCCAGCAGGACCGCGCCCGTCACCGCCGGGACGATGATCTCCCAGGCCCACCGCACGCGGACCGGCCCCTGCGCGCCGGGCCGGGCGGCTCCGCGCTCGGCCAGCTCGGTCAGCTCGTCCACGGCCTTGTCGGCGGAGGCCCGCGCCACCGGCGCGGCCGCCTTGTCTCCGGCGCCCCCGCCGCCCGGCGCCTCGCGCCGGCCGGCCGAGCGGTTCGCCTTCTTGCGCTCGCGCAGCGACACCGGCACCGACCAGAGCTGGTACGTCGCCCCGTCCGCCAGCACCTCCGCCGAGTACCCGGCGCGCACCGCGTCCACCACGGCCCAGGGCAGCTCGATGACCCGGAAGGGGTTGCGGACCCGCATCCGGTCCTCGTTGGCGAAGACGGCCGGCCGGATGGTGAACGCCACGGTCAGCGGTACGGCGCACAGCGCGGCGGCGAGCCCGATCCACCGGCCGCTGCCCACGCCGCGCACGACGGCGTCCCCGCACAGCCAGACGATCATCGCCAGGATCAGCACCCCGGTGACGACGGCCATGGGGGAGCGGTAGACGCGGTCCGCGTAGGCCGGCTCATGGGTGGAGGGTGTGGTCATGCCGCCGATTGTGCCGCATGCCCGTCCGGGGGCCACCGGCGCGCGGGGGCGGGTGCACCGATGGCGGACGTCACGCGCAGATGTGCACGAGGGGGGTGACAGGTCGCTACGCGCGTAGATATGCTCATCTGGTGACCATGCCCACCACCCTCACCGCATTCGCTGACGTGACGACGTCCGACAGCGCGCTGCGCCGCTTCCTGCACGGGCTGCCCGGCGTCGACGCAGTCGGACTGGAGGCCCGCGCGGCCTCCCTCGGCACCCGTTCGATCAAGACGACGGCCAAGGCGTACGCCATCGACCTGGCCATCTCGATGATCGACCTGACGACGCTCGAGGGTGCGGACACCCCGGGCAAGGTCCGGTCGCTCGCCGCCAAGGCCGTCAACCCCGACCCCCTGGACCGCACGACGCCCATGACCGCCGCGGTCTGCGTCTACCCCGACATGGTGGCCACCGCCAAGGCGGCGCTCAACGGCGCCGACGTCAAGGTCGCCTCCGTCGCCACCGCCTTCCCGGCGGGCCGCGCCGCCCTGCCGGTCAAGCTGGCCGACACCCGTGACGCCGTCGCCGCCGGCGCCGACGAGATCGACATGGTCATCGACCGTGGCGCCTTCCTCGCCGGCCGCTACCTGGACACCTACGAGCTGATCAAGGCCGTCAAGGAGGCGTGCGTCCGCGAGGACGGCACCGCCGCCCGGCTGAAGGTCATCTTCGAGACCGGCGAGCTGTCGACGTACGACAACATCCGCCGCGCCTCCTGGATCGGCATGCTCGCGGGCGCCGACTTCATCAAGACCTCCACCGGCAAGGTCGGCGTCAACGCCACCCCCGCCAACACCCTGCTCATGCTCGAAGCCGTCCGCGACTTCAAGGCGCAGACTGGAATCCAGATCGGCGTGAAGCCGGCCGGCGGCATCCGCACCACCAAGGACGCCATCAAGTTCCTGGTCCTGGTCAACGAGACCGCGGGCGAGGACTGGCTGACCAACGAGTGGTTCCGCTTCGGCGCCTCCAGCCTGCTGAACGACCTGCTCATGCAGCGCCAGAAGCTGAGCACCGGGCGTTACTCCGGACCCGACTACGTGACGGTGGACTGATCACCATGGCATCCCTCTTCGAGTACGCACCGGCTCCCGAGTCCCGCTCGGTCGTCGACATCGCCCCCTCCTACGGGCTCTTCATCGACGGCGAGTTCACCGACGCCGCCGACGGCAAGGTCTTCAAGACCGTCAGCCCCTCCAGCGAGGAGGTCCTGTCGGAGGTCGCCCAGGCCGGCGCCGCCGACGTCGACCGCGCCGTCAAGGCCGCCCGCCGCGCCTTCGAGAAGTGGTCCGCGCTGCCCGGCTCCGAGCGCGCCAAGTACCTCTTCCGCATCGCCCGGATCATCCAGGAGCGCAGCCGCGAGCTGGCCGTCCTGGAGACCCTGGACAACGGCAAGCCGATCAAGGAGACCCGCGACGCGGACCTCCCGCTGGTCGCCGCGCACTTCTTCTACTACGCGGGCTGGGCCGACAAGCTCGACCACGCGGGCTACGGCGCGAACCCGCGCCCGCTGGGCGTGGCCGGCCAGGTCATCCCCTGGAACTTCCCGCTGCTGATGCTCGCGTGGAAGATCGCCCCGGCGCTCGCCACCGGCAACACCGTCGTCCTCAAGCCGGCGGAGACCACCCCCCTCTCGGCGCTGTTCTTCGCGGACATCTGCCGCCAGGCCGGTCTCCCCAAGGGCGTCGTCAACATCATCCCCGGCTACGGGGACGCGGGTGCCGAGCTCGTCGCCCACCCCGACGTCAACAAGGTCGCCTTCACCGGCTCCACCGCGGTCGGCAAGGCCATCGCCCGCCAGATCGCCGGCACCGGCAAGAAGGTCACCCTGGAGCTGGGCGGCAAGGGCGCCAACATCGTCTTCGACGACGCCCCCATCGACCAGGCCGTCGAGGGCATCGTCAACGGCATCTTCTTCAACCAGGGCCAGGTCTGCTGCGCGGGCTCCCGCCTGCTGGTCCAGGAGTCGATCCACGACGAGCTGCTGGACTCCCTCAAGCGCCGCCTGAGCACCCTGCGCCTGGGCGACCCGCTCGACAAGAACACCGACATCGGCGCGATCAACTCCGCCGAGCAGCTCGCCCGGATCACGGCCCTGGCCGACACCGGCGAGGCCGAGGGCGCCGAGCGCTGGTCCCCGGCCTGCGAGCTGCCGTCCTCCGGCTACTGGTTCGCCCCGACGCTCTTCACGAACGTCACCCAGGCGCACACCGTCGCCCGTGACGAGATCTTCGGCCCGGTCCTGTCCGTGCTGACGTTCCGCACCCCGGACGAGGCCGTCGCCAAGGCCAACAACAGCCAGTACGGCCTGTCCGCCGGCATCTGGACGGAGAAGGGCTCCCGCATCCTCGCGGTGGCGAACAAGCTCCGCGCGGGCGTCGTCTGGGCCAACACGTTCAACAAGTTCGACCCGACCTCGCCCTTCGGCGGCTACAAGGAGTCGGGCTTCGGCCGCGAGGGCGGCCGCCACGGTCTGGAGGCCTACCTCGATGTCTGAGTCCTCTCTGCGTCTGAACGTCTTCAAGACCTACAAGCTGTACGTCGGGGGCAAGTTCCCCCGCTCCGAGAGCGGCCGGGTGTACGAGGTGAGCGACTCGAAGGGGAAGTGGCTGGCCAACGCCCCGCTGTCCTCCCGCAAGGACGCCCGTGACGCGGTCGTCGCCGCCCGCAAGGCCTTCGGTGGCTGGGCGGGCGCGACCGCGTACAACCGTGGCCAGATCCTCTACCGCATCGCCGAGATGCTGGAGGGCCGCCGCGAGCAGTTCGTCCGCGAGGTCGGCGAGGCCGAGGGCCTGTCAAAGTCCAAGGCGGCGGCGGTCGTCGACGCGGCCATCGACCGCTGGGTCTGGTACGCGGGCTGGACCGACAAGATCGGCCAGGTCGCCGGCGCGGCCAACCCGGTCGCGGGCCCGTTCTTCAACCTCTCCACCCCGGAACCGACCGGCGTCGTCACGGTCGTGGCCCCGCAGGACTCGTCCTTCCTGGGCCTGGTCTCGGTGATCGCCCCGGTGATCGCGACGGGCAACACCGCCGTCGTCATCGCCAGCGAGAAGGCCCCGCTGCCCGCCCTGTCCCTGGGCGAGGTGCTGGCCACCTCCGACCTGCCGGGCGGCGTCGTCAACATCCTCTCCGGCAAGGCCGCCGAGATGGGCCCGCACCTCGCGGCCCACCAGGACGTCAACGCGATCGACCTCGCGGGCGCGGACGCGGCGCTGGCCAAGGAGCTGGAGATCGCCGCGGCCGACAACCTCAAGCGCGTCCTGCGTCCACAGCCTGTGGACGACTGGGCCGCCGACCCGGGCACGTCGCGCATGACGGCGTTCCTGGAGACCAAGACGGTCTGGCACCCCACCGGATCGCTGGGCTCGGGCGGCTCCTCCTACTAGCCCCCGCCCCCCCCCCGTGAGCCGGCCCCGGCAGCCAGTCCCCCCGTGCTGCCGGGGCCTTCGCGCGTCCGCCGCCGCTACCCCTTCGGGAGCACCGGGCCCAGCAGCGAGGAGACGGCCGCCTGCGGGATCTCCTTCACCGACGGCCCCTGCGTCAGCACCCCCGTGACCATCGTCGTGCCCACCGCCGGGAAGTCGGCGACCTTCGTGCCCACCCCGTTGTCGAGGGGGTCCACGCCGGTGTGTGCGAGGGGGTTCACCTTCAGGTTGGAGATCGGGTCGACGACCCCGGAGACCGCCGCCGCCGGGTCCAGCTCACCGGCCTGCGCCGCACCGGCCGCCATGGCCAGGGCCGCCCCGGCCAGGGAGAGGGTCAGTCCGGCGGAACGGAGCCGCTGGGGAGAGGGGTCGGAGGCTGCGTGACGTGCCATTGGTTCCCGCCTGGGGTCGTAGTCGCGTGCGCACACAGCGTAGTCGAGGGGGCGTCTCCGGTTCCAACCCGCCGTGTGAGACCGGTCGCAGGGGCTGTCGCCAGTGTGTTGATACGCGGGGTCATGCCTCACACTGGTCTCCCGTGAGCTGTTCATCTCCCCTTCCGACGCGCGTCGTGCTCCTGACCGGTCCCTCGGGTTCCGGCAAGTCCTCGCTGGCGGCCCGCTCGGGGCTGCCCGTACTGCGCCTCGACGACTTCTACAAGGAGGGGACGGACCCGACCCTCCCCCTGGTCGAGGGCAGCTCGGACATCGACTGGGACTCCCCGCAGTCCTGGGACGCCGAAGTCGCCGTGGCCGCCGTCGCCGAACTCTGCCGCACCGGCCGCACCGAGGTCCCCGTCTACGACATCGCGACCAGCTCCCGCACCGGCACGGAGACCCTGGACATCTCCCGCACCCCGCTGTTCATCGCGGAGGGCATCTTCGCCGCCGACATCGCCGCCCGCTGCCAGGAACTCGGCCTCCTCGCCGACGCGATCTGCCTGCGCGGCCGCCCCTCCACCACCTTCCGCCGGCGACTGGCCCGCGACCTGCGCGAAGGCCGCAAGTCCCTGCCGTTCCTGCTGCGCCGAGGCCTGCGCCTGATGCGCGCCGAACGCGGCATCGTCGCCCGGCACGTCGCCCTCGGCGCCCACGCCTGCGGCGGCGACGAGGCCCTGGGCCGCCTCGCCGCGGCGGCGGCGGGCCGCCACCGCTCGGCGACCGCGGCGGCGGCGTAGCCCCGGCCACGAAAAGACACGAAAAGAAGAGGCGGGACCGAGCGGACCCCCGGCCGCCCGGTCCCGCCTCCATCCCCCCCACGGCCTCCGTCCCACCCCCGTAGGACGGACCCCCTGGCCGGTGGTCTGCGGTCTGTGATGTGCAGATGTGTGGTGCGTGGTGTGTGGTGTGTGGTGCGTGGTGCGTCGTACGTGGTGCGTCGTGCCCGGTGTTACGCGACGAGCTCCCCGAAGGACTCCGCCTCGTCCCGCCCGAAGCTCAGCACCTCGTCCTCGCGCAGCCGGCGCAGCGAGCGCCAGATGCTCGACTTCACGGTGCCGACGCTGATGCCCAGGATCTCCGCGATTTCCGGGTCCGTACGGCCCTCGTAGTACCGCAGCACCAGCATCGTGCGCTGCGGCTCCGGGATCCGGGCCAGCGCCTGCCAGAGCACCGCGCGCAGCTCCGTACCGCGCATCGCGTCCGTGTCGGAGGCCGTCTCCGGCAGCTCCTCCGTCGGGTACTCGTTGAGCTTGCGCCGGCGCCACGCGCTGATGTGCAGGTTCGTCATCGTCCGGCGCAGGTAGCCGCCCACCGCCGCCTTGTCGCTGATCCGGTCCCAGGCCCGGTAGGTGGAGAACAGCGCGCTCTGCAGCAGGTCCTCGGCCTCGTGCCGGTCGCCGGTCAGGTGGAAGGCCGTCGCGTACAGGGCCGCGCGCCGCTCCTGGACGTACGCCGTGAACTCCGCCTCCGAGGAGGAGGACGGGGAGGAAGGGGTCCGCTGGGCGGGAACCGCCTGGTACTGGTTCGCGTCAATGGCTACGACATGAGCCTGTCGCCGGGAGCCCGGCACCGTACGGACACCCGCCCGGCGGTTCGCGTCGTGCAGCCGCGTGACAACCGCGCTGGTGGTGGTGCTGTGCAGCGTGTTCATCTCGCGCCCCCCGTCGTGGAGTCTGCTTCGGTCCGTGCTTCGATGACAAAAGACTGCCCGGCCGACTTAACCGGCGTGTCCGTCGACTGTCACAGCACTGTCACAGCCGCCCGCGATCCGGATCCGAGCGGGACTCGACGGAACCGGGCGGGAGCCGACGCCGGATCCGTCGCGCGCGACGGTCGAAGTCCCGACGGCCGATGGGACAGAATGAGCCCGTGCCTTTCCTGTTGCTGATCGAGGACGACGACGCCATCCGCACGGCCCTCGAACTCTCCCTGACCCGCCAGGGCCACCGTGTGGCCACCGCGGCGACGGGCGAGGACGGCCTGAAACTGCTCCGTGAGCAGCGGCCGGACCTGATCGTGCTCGACGTCATGCTGCCCGGCATCGACGGCTTCGAGGTGTGCCGGAGGATCCGCCGCACCGACCAGCTGCCGATCATCCTGCTCACCGCGCGCAGCGACGACATCGATGTCGTCGTCGGCCTGGAGTCCGGAGCCGACGACTACGTCGTCAAGCCCGTCCAGGGCCGGGTGCTCGACGCCCGCATCCGCGCCGTGCTGCGCCGCGGCGAGCGCGAGGCCAGCGACTCCGCCGTCTTCGGGTCCCTCGTCATCGACCGCGCCGCCATGACCGTGACGAAGAACGGCGAAGACCTCCAGCTCACACCGACCGAGCTGCGGCTGCTCCTGGAGCTCAGCCGCCGGCCCGGGCAGGCGCTCTCCCGCCAGCAGCTGCTCCGGCTGGTGTGGGAGCACGACTACCTCGGCGACTCGCGGCTCGTCGACGCGTGCGTACAGCGGCTGCGCGCCAAGGTCGAGGAGGTCCCCTCCTCACCGACCCTGATCCGCACGGTCCGGGGCGTCGGCTACCGACTGGACTCCCCGCAGTGACCAAGGCCCTCTTCGCGGGCCGGCGCTGGACCAGCCTGCGGGTGCGGCTGCTCGTGGTGTTCGCCCTGGTCGCCCTGACGGCCGCCGTCTCCGCCTCCGGAATCGCCTACTGGCTCAACCGCGAGGCGGTCCTCACCCGTACCCAGGACGCGGCCCTGGGCGACTTCCGCCAGGAGATGCAGAACCGCGCCGCGGCCCTGCCCGCCAACCCCACCCCCGAGGAACTCCAGCGCACCGCCGAGCTGATGGCGGGCAGCAGCCCCGGGTACAGCGTGCTGCTCGTCAGCGAGGGCAAGGACAAGCGGCCCGTGTTCGGCGCCGCCGGGGCGGCGTCCTTCGGGCTGGACGACGTGCCGAAGTCCCTCCAGCACGCCGTGAACGACCGCCAGAAGACCACGACCGCGAACGACGCCGAGTACCACATGTACTGGCAGCGGACGAAGCCCGGCGGCAAGCCCTACCTCGTCGGCGGCACGCGCATCATCGGCGGCGGACCCACCGGCTACATGTACAAGTCCCTGGCCACGGAACGCGACGACCTCAACGCCCTCGGCTGGTCCCTGACCATCGCGACGGGCCTGGCCCTGCTCGGATCGGCGCTGCTCGCGCAGGCGGCGGCCCGGACCGTGCTCAAGCCCGTACAGCGGCTCGGCGAGGCGGCACGGAGACTGGGCGAGGGCGAACTCGACCACCGGCTCGACGTGTCGGGCAC
This sequence comes from Streptomyces sp. 3211.6, assembly GCF_003634815.1. Classification (NCBI taxonomy): domain Bacteria; kingdom Bacillati; phylum Actinomycetota; class Actinomycetes; order Kitasatosporales; family Streptomycetaceae; genus Streptomyces; species Streptomyces sp. 3211.6. Next base: position 4,942,398 of record NZ_RBXC01000001.1, read on the forward strand.
CGACGAACTCGCCGACCTCTCACGGACGTTCAACCGCACCGCGGAGGCGCTGGAGAAGAAGGTCGCCGACATGAGCGCCCGCGAGGAGGCCAGCCGGCGGTTCGTGGCCGACATGAGCCACGAACTGCGCACCCCGCTCACGGCGTTGACGGCGGTCGCCGAGGTGCTGGAGGAGGAGGTCGACGACCTCGACCCGATGATCGCCCCGGCCGTGGGCCTGGTGGTCAGCGAGACCCGGCGGCTCAACGACCTGGTGGAGAACCTGATGGAGGTCACCCGTTTCGACGCGGGGACGGCCCGACTGGTGCTCGACGACGTCAACGTCGCCGACCAGGTCACCGCCTGCATCGACGCCCGGGCCTGGCTGGACGCCGTCGAGGTCGACGCCGGCCGCGGCATCGTGGCCCGCCTCGACCCCAGGCGCCTCGACGTCATCCTGGCCAACCTGATCGGCAACGCCCTCAAGCACGGCGGCTCGCCGGTGCGGGTGTCCGTGCGGGTCGAGGAGGAGTGGCTGGTCGTCGCGGTCAAGGACAACGGGCCGGGCATCCCGGAGGAGGTGCTGCCGCACGTCTTCGACCGGTTCTACAAGGCCAGCGCCTCCCGGCCGAAGTCGGACGGCAGCGGACTGGGCCTGTCGATCGCCATGGAGAACGCGCACATCCACGGCGGCGACATCACGGCCGCGAACGGCCCGGAAGGCGGGGCCGTGTTCACCCTGCGGCTTCCGGTGGACGTGGGGAAGGTGATCGCCGGTGGCGGCACGGAAGCGTAGGACGCACGCGGCGCTGCTGGGCGCAGGGGCCTTGGCCCTCGCCCTCACCGGGTGCGGGATCCGGGCCACGACCGTTCCGGTCGACGTGGGCCCGGCCCCCTCACGGGTGTCCTGCGACACCCCGGACCTGCCGCCCGGGCAGAGCGGGGTGCAGGGGTTCCGCGCCAAGGTGGAGCTGGTCTGCGGATCGCAGCTGGTGGCGGTGGAACGGGTCGTCCCCGTCCCCGAGAAGCGCACCGGGCGCGAGCCCGTCGCGCTGGTCGCACAGGCCCTGCTGGAGGAACTGGAACGCCCCCTGTCCGAGCAGGAACGGGAGGGCGGCTTCACGACCGGCGTCCGGGACGGGCTGACGTCCGTCCCGGCGCGCCCCGGCGACCCGGCGGGCACGGTCCGGCTGAGCCGCAAGCCCGAGGACCTGCCGCCGGTGGCCCTGGCCCAGATCGTGTGCACCCTCTCCGCGAGCGACGCCATCTCGGCGGGCCCCGGCCCGGTGGTCCTGGGCGGCCCGGACGCGGACCCGCCGCGCGCCTGGGAATGCACGGACGCGGTCCGCAACCGCCCGGAATCGGCCCCCACCCTCGGCGAACTGGTCCGCCCGACGGGCTCCCCGACGCCGTCACCGTCGCCCTCCTGACGCCGGGGCCCGCCATCGCCCCCTCGAGGGACGGGGGCCCGGCGGTATCTGCCCACCCGCCTCCCCGGGTGCGGGTGGGTGGGGCGGGGGGCGGCATCCCGCCGGGCGGCGACGGGACAGCGGGCCGGTGCCGAGTGTGGCCCCGGCACCGGGCCGCTGGCCGGTTCCGGTCCGGGTAGGCGCCGACGGGTGGTGGGTGGGCAGATACCGCCCGGGCCCGGCCCCTCGCGGGGGAGATGGCGGCCCGTGCGAATGCCGACGGCCCCCTCGGTTGTGCCGAGGGGGCCGTCGGGGCGGCGGGGGCGGGGGCTACAGGCCGATGGCCGCCGCGAGGTCCTTCTTCACCGTGTCCAGGATTTCCTGGCCGCGGGTGCGGGCCGCCGTGAGGTCCGAGGCTTCCGAGACCGGGACGACCACCTCGAGGTAGCACTTCAGCTTGGGCTCCGTGCCCGACGGGCGGCAGATGACCCGGGCCTTGTAGTCGCCCTCCAGGTAGTAGCGCAGGCCGTCCGTGGGCGGGAGCTTCTCCGTGCCCTGGGACAGGTCCTCCGCCGAGACCACCCGCAGGCCCGCCAGGGCCGTCGGGGGTTCCGCGCGGAGCCGGGCCATCGCGTTGGCGATGATCGACAGGTCCTCCACGCGGACCGACAGCTGGTCGGTGTGGTGGAGGCCGTGGGCCATCGCCAGGTCGTCCAGGAGGTCGGTCAGGGTGCGGCCCTGCTCCTTGAGCTCCGAGGCCAGTTCGGCGACCAGCAGGGCGGCGGTGATGCCGTCCTTGTCGCGGACGCCCTCGGGGTCCACGCAGTAGCCGAGGGCCTCCTCGTAGCCGTAGCGCAGGCCCTCCACGCGGGAGATCCACTTGAAGCCCGTGAGGGTCTCCTCGTAGCCGAGGTTCGCCGCCTCGGCGATCCGGCCCAGGAGGGACGAGGAGACGATCGACTCGGCGAAGACGCCCTGGGCGCCCTTGTGGACCAGGTGGGCCGCCAGGAGGGCGCCGACCTCGTCGCCGCGCAGCATGCGCCAGCCGCCGTTGTCGGGCACCGCCACGGCGCAGCGGTCCGCGTCCGGGTCGTTGGCGATCACGATGTCCGGCTGGACCTCGGCGGCCTTCGCGAAGGCCAGGTCCATCGCGCCGGGCTCTTCCGGGTTGGGGAAGGCGACCGTCGGGAAGGCCGGGTCCGGCTCGGCCTGCTCGGTGACGAGCACCGGGGCGGGGAAGCCGTGCCGGGCGAAGGCCGCCATCACGACGTCCTTGCCGACGCCGTGCATGGCCGTGTAGACGGTCCGCACGCCGCGCGGGGACGTGGGGCTCAGGACGGAGTCCGTGCGCGCCAGGTAGGCCTCCAGGACCTCCTCGTCGAGCTGCAGCCAGCCGTCGGAGGGGCGGGGGACGGAGGCGAGGGAGGAGATCGCGTCGATCTCCGCCGCGATCTGCGCGTCCGCGGGGGAGACGATCTGCGAGCCGTCGCCGAGGTAGACCTTGTAGCCGTTGTCCCGGGGAGGGTTGTGGCTCGCGGTCACCTCGACGCCGGCGACGGCTCCCAGGTGCCTTATCGCGTACGCGAGGACGGGCGTGGGGAGGGGGCGGGGGAGCACGGCCGCGCGCAGGCCGGCGCCCGTCATGACGGCCGCCGTGTCGCGGGCGAAGTCCGCGGACTTGTAGCGCGCGTCGTAGCCGACGACCACCAGGCCGCCCTCGTGGCCCTGGGCCTTCAGGTAGGCCGCCAGGCCCGCCGCGGCGCGGATGACCACGGAGCGGTTCATCCGCATCGGGCCCGCCCCGATCTCGCCGCGCAGCCCGGCGGTGCCGAACTGGAGCGTGCCGGAGAAGCGGTCCGCGAGCTCGGCGGTGTCGCCCGCCTCGATGAGCGCGCGCAGCTCGGCCGCGGTCTCCTCGTCAGGGTCCTCCGCCAGCCAGGTCCGGGCCCGGGTGAGCAGGTCGTCCTGTGCCTGTTCCACTAGTTCCGCCTTACCTCTCGTACGTCGTCGGCTCGTCGATCAGATGCGGGCGAGGACCTGCGTCAGCAGGGTGCCCATGCGGGCGGCGGAGTCGCGGCCGGCCTGGAGGACCTCTTCGTGGTTCAGCGGCTCGCCGGACAGGCCCGCGGCCAGGTTGGTGACCAGGGAGATGCCGAGCACCTCGGCGCCGGCCTCACGGGCGGCGATGGCCTCCAGCACGGTGGACATGCCGACCAGGTCGGCGCCCATGACGCGGATCATGTTGATCTCGGCCGGGGTCTCGTAGTGCGGGCCGGGGAACTGGACGTAGACGCCCTCTTCGAGGGTCTCGTCGATCTCCTTGCACATCGCGCGCAGGCGCGGCGAGTACAGGTCGGTGAGGTCCACGAAGTTCGCGCCGACGATCGGCGAGGTCGCGGTGAGGTTGAGGTGGTCGCTGATCAGGACGGGCTGGCCGGGCTTCATGCCCTTGCGCAGGCCGCCGCAGCCGTTGGTCAGGACGACGGTCTTGCAGCCGGCGGCGACGGCCGTACGGACGCCGTGCGCGACGGCGGCGACGCCGCGGCCCTCGTAGAAGTGGGTCCGGCCGAGGAAGAGCAGCGCGCGCTTGTCGCCGATCTTGTACGAGCGGATCTTGCCGCCGTGGCCCTCGACGGCGGGCGGCGGGAAGCCGGGCAGTTCGGTGACCGGGAACTCGGCCTCGGGCGCGCCGAGCGCCTCTGCGGCGGGGGCCCAGCCGGAGCCCATGACGAGGGCGACATCGTGGGATTCGACGCCGGTGAGCTCGCGGAGGCGGGCGGCGGCGGCGTCGGCGGCGGCGAAGGGGTCGGTAACAGATGCGTTCACGCAGATGAGCGTAGCCGCTGTTGGCCTACGCGCGTAGATGGCACAGCTCACGGTGTTCGGATCGTTGCCTTGTCGTTTCCGCCGAATCGTCCCGGAGAGGGCTGGAGGCCGCTGGAGGGAGCCTGGGGCTCCGCCCCAGGGTCAGCAAGGCCGCTTGCGCAGTTCCATCACGTAGTCGTGCGGGGCGCCCGCCGATTCCGCGGCGTCGGCGATCTCGCCGAGGTAGCGGGCCGAGGGGAGGCCGCCCTCGTAGCCGTTGAGGACGTAGCACCAGGCGGGCTCCTCGCCGTCCAGCGTGTGGACCCGGATGCGCATGCGGCGGTAGATGTCCAGACCGACGCCCTCCCAGCGGTCCATGGAGTCCTCGTCCAGCGGCGCGATGTCGTACAGGGCGACGAAGACCTGCTGGCGGGGGGCCTCCACGATGGTGGCGAGGGCGCCCTCCCAGCCCATCTGCTCGCCGCCGAAGGTCAGCCGCCAGTCGTTGATCCAGCCCGTGCCGCGCAGCGGCGAATGCGGAGCGCGGCGCGTCATCAGCCGCGGGTCGAGGTTGCCGGCGTACGCGGCGTAGAGCGACATGAGGTCGAGGGTACGGGAGGGGTGCCCCGGCCCGCGTGCCCGGATGGCGCACGGATGACAGGACCGGGAGTGGGACCGGGAGCGGGACCGGGAGTGGAGCACCTTGAAGCGTGCGGGACAATGGGCGTGGAATGCATCCCCCGGGGAGACCCCCCGGACGCCGGCCGGGGCGGCAGCCGGCCGGGCAGACGTGAGGCGGAGTTTTCGTGACCCGGATCGTGATCATCGGCGGCGGACCCGGCGGGTATGAGGCGGCCCTGGTGGGGGCCCAGCTCGGTGCGGAGGTGACCGTCGTCGACTGCGACGGTCTGGGCGGGGCGTCGGTGCTGACCGACTGCGTGCCCTCCAAGACCCTCATCGCGACCGCCGAGGTCATGACCACCTTCGACTCCTCCTACGAGGAGCTCGGCATCGTCGTCGCCGACGACACCCCGCCCATCGAGCAGGCCGCGCGCGTCGTCGGCGTCGACCTCGGCAAGGTGAACCGGCGCGTCAAGCGCCTCGCGCTCGCCCAGTCGCACGACATCACCGCCTCCGTGACCCGGGCCGGCGCCCGCGTGATGCGCGGCCGCGGCAAGCTCGGCGGTCCGCAGGGCATCGACGGCACCCGGGACGTCATCGTCACCGCGGCCGACGGCACGGAGACGATCCTCACCGCCGACGCCGTCCTGATCGCCACCGGCGGCACCCCCCGCGAGATCCCCGACGCGATGCCCGACGGGGAGCGGATCCTGAACTGGACCCAGGTCTACGACCTGGAGGAGCTTCCCGAGGAGCTCATCGTGGTCGGCTCCGGCGTCACCGGCGCCGAGTTCGCCGGCGCGTACCAGGCGCTGGGCTCCCGCGTGACGCTGGTGTCCTCGCGCGACCGCGTGCTGCCGGGCGAGGACCCGGACGCGGCCGCCGTCCTGGAGGACGTCTTCCGCCGCCGCGGCATGAACGTCATCGGCCGCTCGCGCGCCGAGTCCGCCAAGCGGGTCGGCGACCGGGTCGAGGTCACCCTCTCCGACGGGCGGGTCATCAGCGGCACGCACTGCCTGATGGCGGTCGGCGCGATCCCGAACACCAGGGACATGAACCTGGAGGAGTCCGGGGTCCGGCTGAAGGAGTCCGGGCACATCTGGACCGACAAGGTCTCGCGCACGTCCTCGCCGGGCGTGTACGCGGCCGGCGACGTGACGGGCGTCTTCGCGCTGGCGTCCGTGGCTGCCATGCAGGGGCGCATCGCGATGTACCACTTCCTCGGTGACGCGGTGGCCCCGCTGAACCTGAAGACGGTCTCCTCGAACGTCTTCACCGACCCCGAGATCGCCACTGTCGGTTACACCCAGGCCGATGTGGACGCCGGGAAGATCGACGCCCGTGTCGTGAAGCTGCCCCTGCTGCGCAACCCGCGGGCCAAGATGCAGGGCATCCGGGACGGCTTCGTGAAGATGTTCTGCCGCCCGGGGACCGGGATCGTGGTCGGCGGTGTGGTCGTCTCCCCGCGTGCGAGCGAGCTGATCCACCCCATCTCGATCGCCGTCGACAACAACCTGACGGTCGAGCAGATCGCAAACGCGTTCACCGTGTACCCCTCCCTGTCGGGTTCGATCGCCGAGGTCGCCCGCCAGCTCCACACGCGCAAGGCGGCCGGAGAGGCGTAGGGCCTCACCGCCGTCCGGCCAACCGCCCCTGCCCGTCCCGGGTTTGGGGCGGACTCGGAGGGCCGGGCGGTGGCGTCCGGGTGGACGCGGGGTGTCCGTTCGGACGCGTATACCACTTGTCGCCCCACCGTATGGACAACTTCGGTATTCCGGTGCAAGGAGCTGAAACCAGACGGTCGTTGGGGTTACTGTCAGTTTCGTGTTCGCTGCTGAACGTCGCCAACTGATCCTCGAAATGGTGCGGGCCAACGGGGCTGTATCGCTCCGTGAGCTCGCCCGTGTCGTCCAGACCTCCGAAGTGACCGTACGGCGGGACGTGCGGGCACTGGAGGCAGAAGGACTCCTCGACCGCCGGCACGGCGGTGCGGTATTGCCGGGCGGTTTCACGCGGGAGTCCGGCTTTCCGCAAAAGTCCCATCTCGCGACGGCGGAGAAGACCGCCATCGCCGATGTCGCGGCCGGCCTCGTCGAAGAAGGCGAGGCCGTCGTCGTCGGCGCGGGCACCACGACCCAGGAGCTGGCCCGACGGCTCGCCCGGGTGCCCGGTCTCACCGTCGTCACCAACTCGCTGCTCGTCGCCCAGGCGCTGGCGCACGCCAACCGGGTGGAGGTGGTGATGACCGGCGGCACGCTGCGCGGGTCGAACTACGCCCTCGTCGGCAGCGGTGCCGAGCAGTCCCTGCAGGGGCTGCGGGTCTCGCGGGCCTTCCTGTCCGGCAGCGGTCTGACCGCCGAGCGCGGGCTGTCCACGTCCAACATGCTCTCCGCGAGCGTGGACCGGGCGCTGGTGCAGGCGGCGGCGGAGGTGGTGGTCCTCGCCGACCACACGAAGCTGGGCACCGACACGATGTTCCAGACGGTGCCGACGGACGTGATGACCCGGCTCGTGACGGACGAGCCCCCGCCGCACGACGACCGGGCCGCCACCGAGCTGCAGGCGCTGGCCGACCAGGGCGTGCAGATCACGGTCGCCGGGTCCGCGCCGGCCGCAGGCGGGCACGGGGGCGCCGGGGAGGGCCTGCCGGGGCGTCGGCAGCGGCGGGAGTCGCCGCTGCCGGTGCAGCGGCGCGGGGGGCCGACCGCGCAGCTGCGGAGCGCTCCCGCGGCGATGCTGGAGCAGCAGGCGGCGGGTGAGCGGGCCCGGGTCGCGGACATGAGGCGCCGCTAGCCGCTAGCCGCTACCGCTCGTCGCTCCTCGTCGAGGTCCCGTCCGCCGGCTTCCGCCGCCGTTCCCCCCGGCCGGTGTCCGCCGGGCCGTCCCCGCCAGGGCGGCCCGTCGGACACCGGCCGGCGGCGCGGCGGGAGCCCTGCGGGGCGGAGTCCCCTACCCGCCCTTCGCCCGTTCCCAGGGGCTCCGCCCCTGACCCCCGCACCGGACGCTCCGCGCCCGGTGCGCTCAAACTCCCCCAGCCACCGCTGGGAGGCCCCCAGCGCGGGCTGGAATGGCCCCGCAGGGATCCGGTGTGCGGCGGGCGGACGGGCGAAGGCCCCCGGCCCGGGGGACAACCCGGGGCGGGGGCCTTCGTCAGGTGCGGGGGCTTCAGTCCTTGATCTCGCAGATCGTGGCGCCCGAGGTGAGGCTCGCGCCGACCTCGGCCGTGAGGCCGACGATGGTGCCGGAGCGGTGCGCGTTCAGCGGCTGCTCCATCTTCATCGCCTCCAGGACGACGATCAGGTCGCCCTCGTTGACCTGCTGGCCCTCCTCGACCGCGACCTTGACGATCGTGCCCTGCATCGGGGACGCGAGGGTGTCGCCGGAGGCGGCCGGGCCGGACTTCTTGGCGGCGCGGCGCTTGGGCTTGGCGCCGCCCGCGGCGGCCGTGCGGGCCAGGGTCATGCCCAGGGAGGACGGCAGCGAGACCTCCAGGCGCTTGCCGCCGACCTCGACGACGACCGTCTCGCGGCCGGGCTCGTCCTCGGTGTCCTCGGCGGCCGGGGCCGTGAAGGCGGGGATCTCGTTGACGAACTCGGTCTCGATCCAGCGGGTGTGGACCGTGAACGGGTTGCCGTCGGCCGGGGCGAAGGCCGGGTCGGCGACGACCGCGCGGTGGAAGGGGATGGCGGTGGCCATGCCCTCCACGTTGAACTCCGCCAGGGCGCGCGCGGCGCGCTGGAGGGCCTGCTCGCGGGTGGCGCCCGTGACGATCAGCTTGGCCAGCAGGGAGTCCCAGGCGGGGCCGATGACCGAGCCGGACTCCACGCCGGCGTCCAGGCGGACGCCCGGGCCGGAGGGGGCGTCGAACTTGGTGACGGTGCCGGGGGCGGGCAGGAAGTTGCGGCCCGGGTCCTCGCCGTTGATGCGGAACTCGAAGGAGTGGCCGCGCAGGACGGGGTCGCCGTAGCCGAGTTCCTCGCCGTCGGCGATGCGGAACATCTCGCGGACCAGGTCGATGCCGGCGACCTCCTCGGTCACCGGGTGCTCGACCTGGAGGCGGGTGTTGACCTCGAGGAAGGAGATGGTGCCGTCGGTGCCGACCAGGAACTCGACGGTGCCCGCGCCGACGTAGCCGGCCTCCTTGAGGATGGCCTTGGACGCGGCGTAGAGCTCGGCGTTCTGGGCCTCGGAGAGGAAGGGGGCCGGGGCCTCTTCCACGAGCTTCTGGTGGCGGCGCTGGAGGGAGCAGTCACGCGTGGAGACGACGACCACGTTGCCGTGGGAGTCGGCCAGGCACTGGGTCTCGACGTGGCGCGGCTTGTCGAGGTAGCGCTCGACGAAGCACTCGCCGCGGCCGAAGGCGGCGACGGCCTCGCGGACGGCGGACTCGTAGAGCTCGGGCACCTCTTCGAGGGTGCGGGCGACCTTCAGGCCGCGGCCGCCGCCGCCGAAGGCGGCCTTGATGGCGATGGGCAGGCCGTGCTGCTCGGCGAAGGCGACGACCTCCTCGGCCCCGGAGACGGGGTCGGGGGTGCCGGCGACCAGCGGGGCTCCGGCGCGCTGGGCGATGTGGCGGGCGGCCACCTTGTCGCCGAGGTCGCGGATGGCCTGCGGCGGCGGGCCGATCCAGGTCAGGCCCGCGTCGAGGACGGCCTGGGCGAACTCGGCGTTCTCGGACAGGAAGCCGTATCCGGGGTGGATGGCGTCGGCGCCGGAGTCTGCCGCGGCCTGCAGGACCTTGCCGATGTCGAGGTAGCTGGCCGCCGGGGTGTCACCGCCCAACGCGAAAGCTTCGTCTGCCGCGCGGACGTGCAGAGCGTCCCGGTCCGGATCGGCGTAGACGGCTACGCTCGCGATCCCGGCGTCCCGGCAGGCCCGGGCAACGCGGACAGCGATTTCGCCACGGTTGGCGATGAGCACCTTGCGCACGATGGCTCCCTCCTTGAAACAAGCTGAGTTTAGGGACTGCCGACACGGCCTTACGACCCTTCCCCGGTGGTGAGCTTGCCCACACAGAGCGTGATGCGAGTGCCCCTTGAGTGTGAAAACCCTTGTGTCGGCCCAGGTCAGGGAGATCCCCGACTGCACAGTAACCCCGTGGCACGTCGAAGGTCTCTGTTCTGCGGGTCAGCCGCCCCCGTCGATTCTTTGTGGAGTCCCTACGAACGGCCTAGGCAATCTTTGCGTGAGAGCCGTCACGGTCCCCGCCGCTTAACGGAGCGGCCCCGACCTCTTGTCCGCGGGTTTACTCGTTAGTAGCCTCCCTGGCATCGAACACGCTTGTGGCGTGGGAGGGATGGGGGCGTCGTGCTGCGCAGACTCGTGGCGGGGCTGGGCGCGCTCGCGCTCGTCGTGGAGGCCGCGCTGCTCGTGCTCGTCCACCTCGTGCTCGGACGGACGACCGCCGATCAGTCGATGTCCATCCAGGGCAGCGATCCGCAGCTCATGTCCAAGGCGACCTACGGGCTGGGCGCGGCCATCGGAGCCTTCCTCCTGCTGACCGCCGTGCTCCTCGCCGTCGCGGCCGTGCGGGACCACCCGCCCGGCCGCATCGCCCGCGTCGTCCTCGTCGCCGCCGCCGTCACCCACGGGGTGCTCGGCGCCCTCGCGGCCGCCCTCGTCGGCTGGGGCGCCTTCGCGGCGACGATGGCCGTCTTCTGCCTGATCGTGGGCGCCCTGATCCTCTACGGAGACGGTGACCGCTCCGCGCCGGCGGCGCCCGGGAAGGGGCTCAGGCCCACAAGTCCGTGATGGACACTCCCAGTTCGCCCAGCAGGGAGCGCAGCAGCGGCATCGACAGGCCGATGACGTTGCCCGGGTCGCCGTCGATGCCGTCGATGAACGCCGACGACAGCCCGTCCAGCGTGAACGCCCCGGCCACGTGCAGCGGCTCGCCGCTCTCCACGTACGCCGCCACCTCCGCGTCCGTCGGCTCGCCGAAGCGGACCGTCGTCGAGGCCGTCGCCGAGACCTGGCGGCCCGTCGCCGTGTCGATCACGCAGTGCCCCGTGCGCAGCACGCCGGCCCGCCCGCGCATCGACTTCCAGCGGGCGGTGGCCTCCGCCGCGTCCGCCGGCTTGCCCAGCGCCTCGCCGTCCAGCTCCAGCACCGAGTCGCAGCCGATCACCAGCGCGCCGGCGGCCTCCGGCAGCTCGGCCACCACGCCCGCCTTGGCCTCGGCCAGGGCCAGCGCCAGGGCGGCCGGGTCGTCGTGGTCCAGGGTGTCCTCGTCGAAGCCGCTGACGATCACGTGCGGGGCCAGACCGGCCTGCCGCAGCAGGTTCAGCCGGGCGGGGGAGGCGGAGGCGAGGACGAGCGTGCGTACGGTCATGGGGGCCATCGTAGGGCGGCCCTAGAAGGGGGCCACACCGAGGACGTAGATGCCGACCAGCGTCGCCAGCAGCAGCACCACCAGCATCCGCCGCAGCATCGCCTGTGCGTCGCGCATGTCCTTCGGCGGCTCGTCCTTCGGGTCTGACCAGAGCATGCTCCGATCCTTTCCCCGGCACAGCGGTGGCGCCTGAGTACGGGTACTCAGGCGCCACCGTCCGTTCGCGCCATATTCCGGGTGCCCCGCGGCCCCCGGGGAAGGCTCAGCCCTGGTGGGGCCAGTACGTACGGCCCCACGCGCGCGGCCCCGGCCGCATCACGTGCCGCCGGGCGACCCGGGCCGGCGCCGCCCACTCGTCCGGGACCCGGGGCGCGCCCGACGGCGCGGAGGCCAGCGCCGCCGCGCGCGCGTGGACCACCGCCAGTGCGGCGGCCAGCTCCTCGGGGGTCGGGTTGCCCTTGACGACCTTGATCATCACTGTGAGCTCCTCGGGGACCTAGAGGGGGATGTTGCCGTGCTTCTTGGGGGGCAGCGACTCCCGCTTGGTGCGCAGCTGCCGCAGCCCCTTCACCACGTGGGCGCGGGTCTCGGACGGCATGGTCACCGCGTCGACGTAACCGCGCTCGGCGGCCGTGTACGGGTTGAGCAGGGTGTCCTCGTACTCGGTGATGAGCCGTGCCCGGGTCTCCTCCACCTCCTCCGGAGCGGCATCCGCGATCGTGCGCCGGTGCAGGATGTTCACCGCGCCCTGCGCGCCCATGACGGCGATCTGGGCGGTCGGCCAGGCCAGGTTCAGGTCCGCGCCGAGGTGCTTGGAGCCCATGACGTCGTAGGCGCCGCCGAAGGCCTTGCGGGTGATGACGGTGATGAGGGGGACGGTGGCCTCGGCGTAGGCGTAGATCAGCTTGGCCCCGCGCCGGATGATTCCGTTGTACTCCTGGTCGGTGCCGGGGAGGAAGCCCGGCACGTCGACGAACGTCAGGACGGGGATGTTGAAGGCGTCGCACGTCCGCACGAAGCGCGCGGCCTTCTCCGAGGCGTCGATGTCCAGGCAGCCGGCGAACTGCATCGGCTGGTTGGCGACCACGCCCACCGGGTGTCCCTCGACGCGGCCGAAGCCGGTGAGGATGTTCGGGGCGAACAGGGACTGCGTCTCCAGGAACTCCCCGTCGTCCAGCACGTGCTCAATCACAGTGTGCATGTCGTACGGCTGGTTCGCACTGTCCGGGATCAGCACGTCGAGTTCGAGGTCGGCGTCGGAGACCTCGGTGTCCGCCTCCTCCGGGAAGGCCGGGGGCTCGGAGAGGTTGTTGGACGGCAGGTACGCGAGGAGCGACTTCACGTACTCGATGGCGTCCTTCTCGTCGCCCGCCATGTGGTGCGCCACGCCCGAGGTGGAGTTGTGGGTGCGCGCACCGCCCAGCTCCTCGAAGCCGACGTCCTCGCCGGTGACCGTCTTGATGACGTCCGGGCCGGTGATGAACATGTGCGAGGTCTGGTCGACCATGACCGTGAAGTCGGTGATGGCCGGGGAGTAGACGGCGCCGCCGGCGCAGGGGCCGACGACCAGGCTGATCTGCGGGATCACCCCGGAGGCGTGGACGTTGCGGCGGAAGATCTCGCCGTACATGCCCAGCGCGCTGACGCCCTCCTGGATGCGGGCGCCGCCGGAGTCGTTGATGCCGATGACCGGGCAGCCGGTCTTCAGGGCGAAGTCCATCACCTTGATGATCTTCTGTCCGTAGACCTCGCCGAGGGCCCCGCCGAAGACGGTGAAGTCCTGGGAGAACACGGCCACCGGGCGGCCGTCGACGGTGCCGTAGCCGGTGACGACGCCGTCTCCGTAGGGCCTGGTCTTCTCCAGGCCGAAGTTGGTCGACCGGTGCCGGGCGAACTCGTCCAGCTCGACGAACGACCCCTCGTCCAGCAGCAGGGCCACCCGCTCACGTGCCGTCAGCTTGCCCTTGGCGTGCTGCTTCTCGACGGCGCGCCCGGAACCGGCGTGCGTGGCTTCCTCGACTCGGCGCCGCAGGTCCGCGAGCTTGCCCGCGGTCGTGTGGATGTCGATCGGCTCTGAGGGTTGGGACATCGGGGTCGCGGCTCCCTGTGTGGTGTCAACTGCCTGGTCAATTGATTGACTGCTGCTGGCTACTGGTGCGTAGCGTATCGGCGGGCATGGCGCTCGGCAGTGCGGCGTTTGACACACCTAGATTGGGTTGCATGACTCCACAAGATGCTTCAGCCGGAGCGACCCCGGGACGCTGGTCGAACCTGGACCGGCCGCCCCTGAACGCCTCCGTCCTGTCACGGGCGCTGGTCGCCGCGGACGGCCTGTGGACCTCGCTGGAGGTCGTCGCCTCCACCGGGTCCACCAACACCGATCTGGCGGCGCGGGCCGCCGGGCTGCCGGAGGGGGCCGTGCTGGTCGCCGAGGAGCAGACCGCCGGTCGGGGACGGCTCGACCGCAGCTGGGTCGCGCCCGCCCGGTCCGGGCTGTTCTTCTCCGTGCTGCTCAAGCCGGGGCCGGGCGTGCCCGAGGAGCGGTGGGCGTGGCTGGCCCTGCTCGCCGGGGTGGCCACGGCGACGGGCTTGTCGCGGGCGGCGGGCGTGGACACGCTGCTCAAATGGCCCAACGACCTCCTGGTGACCGTCGAGGGCGAGGAGCGCAAGGCCGGCGGGATCCTCGCCGAGCGGGTGGGTGACGGGGTGGTCATCGGGATCGGCCTCAACGTGACCCTCACCGAGGACGAGCTCCCCGTGCCGACGGCCGGCTCGCTGGCCCTCGCGAAGGCGACCGTGACCGACCGGGAACCGCTGCTGAAGGCCGTTCTGCGGTCCCTGGAGGAGTGGTACGGGCGCTGGCGCGACGCCGCGGGGGACCCGGGGGAGAGCGGGCTGCAGGAGACGTACGCGGCGGGCTGCGCCACGCTCGGCCGGCACGTCCGGGCGGACCTGCCGGGGGGCCGGGAGCTCGTCGGCACCGCCGAGGCGCTGGACACCGGCGGGCACCTGGTGATCCGGACGGCCGAGGGGGAGCGGGTGGCGGTGGGAGCGGGTGACGTGGTGCACCTGCGGCAGGTGAGGTAGAGGCTGGGTATAAGGGCCGGGCGCGGGGTCCGGCCGCGCGGTCCGGCCGCGCGGGTCCCCTGTCCGGCCGAAGCGGGCACGAGGCTCTGAGCCGAGGCGGCGCGCCTGGGGAACGGGTCCGGGCGGGCGGAGGAAACCGTGGCGCACGAGCGGTTTCCGAGCACGCACGGGCCCGTGAACCGGGCTCCGTCGCCCCGGAGGCGAAGGGCCTCCCTAAGAGGGGTGAGTGAGCTACGGCACACCTGCCGTATGGTTTAGGCGATCCCGATCGGGCTCCCCGGAATGCGCACGGAATGGACAGGAGGCGGCCCTTGACCGTCGGCGACTCAACGTCCAGCGCGTCCTCGTCCGGCTCCTCGGGCAGTCACGGGACACCGATCGGCCGGGACCGGCACACGCCCTTCCACGAGGTCGACCACGCGGCCCAGCCCACGGCAGATCCGCTCGCGATCCGGCTGGAGCATCTCATCCTGGGCGCCGAGCGGCGCTACACGCCCTTCCAGGCGGCCCGCAGCGCCGGTGTGTCGATGGAGCTCGCCTCCCGCTTCTGGCGGGCCATGGGCTTCGCGGACATCGGGCAGGCCAAGGCCCTGACGGAGGCGGACGTGCTGGCGCTGCGGCGCCTGGCGGGCCTGGTGGAGGCCGGGCTGCTGAGCGAGCCGATGGCGGTGCAGGTGGCGCGCTCCACCGGGCAGACCACCGCCCGGCTGGCGGAATGGCAGATCGACTCCTTCCTGGAGGGGCTGACGGAGCCGCCCGAGCCCGGGATGACCCGCACGGAGGTCACGTACCCGCTGGTCGAGCTGCTGCTGCCGGAGCTGGAGGAGTTCCTGGTCTACGTGTGGCGGCGCCAGCTGGCGGCGGCCACGGGCCGGGTGGTGCAGGTCGCGGACGACGAGGAGATGGTCGACCGGCGGCTCGCGGTGGGCTTCGCGGACCTGGTGGGCTTCACCCGGCTGACCCGGCGGCTGGAGGAGGAGGAGCTCGGCGAGCTGGTCGAGGCCTTCGAGACGACGGCGGCGGACCTGGTCGCCGCGCACGGCGGCCGGCTGATCAAGACGCTCGGCGACGAGGTGCTGTACGCCGCCGACGACGCGGCGACGGCGGCGGAGATCGCGCTGCGGCTGATCGAGACGATGGAGGCGGACGCGCAGATGCCGGAGCTGCGCGTGGGCATAGCGTTCGGCACGGTGACGACCCGGATGGGCGACGTGTTCGGGACGACGGTGAACCTGGCGAGCCGGCTGACCTCGATAGCGCCGAAGGACGCGGTGCTGGTGGACGGTGCGATGGCGGAGGAGCTGGGCCGCACGGGTGCGGCGCCGAAGTCGGAGAAGGACGCCGAGAACGAGGAGGGCGGCGGCTCGTACCGCTTCGCGCTCCAGCCGATGTGGCAGCGGCCGGTGCGCGGACTGGGTGTCGTGGAGCCCTGGTCGTTGACGCGGCGGACGCCTAAGATCCCCGGGTAACGTTCGTTAACTTTTCCGGGGAGAGTGTGCCGTGGGCGGGAGCGAAGTCCGGTTCGGGGAGTTCGTGGCGGTGCGGCGGCACGGTGACGGCGGGGTGGTCGCGGAGCTGGTGCTGGACCGGCCCAAGGCGATGAACGCCGTCTCGACGGAGATGGCCCGCTCGGTCTCCGCCGCCTGTGACGCGCTGGCGGCCGATCCCGGCGTACGGGTCGTCGTGCTCTCCTCGACGCACGAGCGGGCCTTCTGCGTGGGCGCCGACCTCAAGGAGCGCAACTCGCTGTCGGACGCCGAGCTGGTGCGGCAGCGGCCGACCACCCGGGGCGCGTACGGGGGCGTGCTGGAGCTGCCGATGCCGACGATCGCGGCGGTGCACGGCTTCGCGCTGGGCGGCGGCTTCGAGCTGGCGCTGGCCTGCGACGTGATCGTGGCCGACGAGACGGCCGTCGTGGGGCTGCCCGAGGTGTCGGTGGGCGTGATCCCCGGCGGCGGCGGTACGCAGCTGCTGCCGCGCCGGGTCGGGGCGGCGCGGGCCGCCGAGCTGATCTTCACCGCCCGCCGGGTGGAGGCGGCCGAGGCGCTGTCCCTGGGCCTGGTCGACGAGGTGGCACCGGCGGGCACCGACCGGGCGCGGGCCCTGGAGCTGGCCGCGGCGATGGCGGCGAACTCCCCGGTGGGGCTGCGGGCGGCCAAGCGGGCGCTGCGGCTGGGGCACGGGATGGACCTGGCGGCCGGGCTGGAGATCGAGGACGCGGCCTGGCGCACGGTGGCCTTCTCGGGCGACCGGGCGGAGGGCGTGGCGGCGTTCAACGAGAAGCGCAAGCCGCAGTGGCCGGGGGAGTAGACGGACCGGCGGTGCGGCTTCCGCTTCACCCGGTGATTTCGGATTCACCCCATCTCGCGCTATCCATCACTTAATCGGATAAAACTCCCTAATCTGGGGTGATGGGAGTTGACGGACGGCTTCGGGCCGTCGTGGGCCTCGCGCAGGCCATGGCGGCGGCCTGCGTGCCGCGGGACAGTGTCCGGGCTGCCGCCCGCGGGGCGCGGCTGGCGATGGACGGCTCCTTCGCCGCCATCTCCGCCTGGGAGCGGGAGCGGGGCCGGCTGCGGGTCCTGGTGAACGAGGGGGAGCTGCGGCCCGGGGAGGAGGAGTTCCCCGAGGACGAGTCCTACCCCGTCCACGACTTCCCCGAGATCACCGAGTTCCTGCACGAGCGCTGGGTCGGGGGCGGCGGTCCGCACGCCTGGGTCGACAGCGCCGACGGCGGCCGGCCGGGGCGCAGAGGGGCGGCCCTGCGGGCGCGCGGGCGCGGGACGTGCGTGGTGGCGCCGATCGTGCTCAGCGGGCGCGCCTGGGGGGAGCTGTACGTCGCCCGGAACGAGGGGCTGCCCGGATTCGACGACACCGACGCGGAGTTCGCGACCGTCCTGGCGGCCGTGGTGGCGGCAGGGCTCGCGCAGAACGAGCGACTGGAGGAGGCCCGGCGGCTGGCCTTCACCGACCCGCTGACCGGCCTGGCCAACCGGCGGGCCGTGGACATGCGGCTCGACGAGGCGCTGGAGGAGCACCGGCGCACGGGGGCGGTGGTGAGCCTGGTCGTCTGCGATCTCAACGGCCTCAAGAAGGTCAACGACACCCTCGGGCACGCGACCGGCGACCGGCTGCTGGAACGGTTCGGCTCGGTGCTCAGCCTGTGCGGGGCCATGCTCGCGGGCACGCTGGTCGCCCGGCTGGGCGGGGACGAGTTCTGCCTGGTCAGCGTCGGCCCGTCGGCGGACGAGGTGGTACGGGTCACCGAGGAGGTCTGCGTACGGGCGGCCGCGCTGGAGCTGGGGGAGGGCGTGGCCTGCGGGGTGGCCTCCACCGGGGACCCGATCGGGGCGGTGAAGTCCTCCCGGCGGCTGTTCCGACTGGCGGACGCCGCGCAGTACAAGGCGAAGGCCGCCCGTTCGGTGGGCCCGGTGGTCGCGGGCCGGGACACGGCGGTGGTCCGGCTGGCCGACGCGGCGGCGCGCGAGGCCCCGGGGGAGCGGAGACGGTTCCGGGGGCGGCAGTAGCCGGCGGGGTGGATCCGTAAGCGGTGGGGTTGATCCGTAAGGGGTAACCGGCGGACCCGATCGTGACATTTTCAGCTAGTGACATGAAGGGATTCAGTCCGTAGGGTGCTGAATATGGATATGCACACTGTCGTGGTGGGGACCTCCGGGACCACCGCCGAGGACGTCATCGCCGTCGCCCGAGGCAACGCGCGGGTCGAGCTGTCCGGCGAGGCGCTCGAAGCCCTCGGCCGCGCCCGCGAGATCGTCGACGCGCTCGCCGCCAAGCCCGAGCCCGTCTACGGCGTCTCGACCGGCTTCGGCGCCCTCGCCTCCCGGCACATCAGCCCCGAGCTGCGCGCGCAGCTCCAGCGCAACATCGTCCGCTCGCACGCCGCCGGCATGGGCCCGCGCGTCGAGCGCGAGGTCGTCCGCGCCCTGATGTTCCTGCGCCTGAAGACGGTGGCCTCCGGTCACACCGGCGTACGGCCCTCGGTCGCCCAGACCATGGCCGACCTGCTCAACGCCGGCATCACCCCCGTCGTCCACGAGTACGGCTCCCTCGGCTGTTCCGGCGACCTCGCGCCCCTGTCCCACTGCGCCCTCGCGCTCATGGGCGAAGGCGACGCCGAGGGCCCCGACGGCACCGTCCGCCCGGCCGGCGAACTCCTCGCCGAGCACGGCATCGAGCCCGTCGAGCTCCGTGAGAAGGAGGGCCTCGCCCTCCTCAACGGCACCGACGGCATGCTCGGCATGCTGGTCATGGCCCTCGCCGACCTGCGGACCCTCTACACCTCCGCCGACATCACCGCCGCCCTCACCCTGGAGGCGCTGCTCGGCACCGAGAAGGTCCTCGCGCCCGAGCTGCACGCCATCCGCCCCCACCCCGGCCAGGGCGCCGCCGCCGCCAACATGGCCGCCGTCCTGAAGGGCTCCGGGCTCACCGGGCACTTCCAGGAGGAGTCCGCGCCGCGCGTGCAGGACGCCTACTCCGTGCGCTGCGCCCCCCAGGTCGCCGGCGCCGGCCGCGACACCATCGCGCACGCCGCCCTCGTCGCCTCCCGCGAGCTGGCCTCCGCCGTCGACAACCCGGTCGTCCTGCCCGACGGCCGCGTCGAGTCCAACGGCAACTTCCACGGCGCGCCCGTGGCCTACGTCCTGGACTTCCTGGCCATCGCCGCCGCGGACCTCGGCTCGATCGCCGAACGGCGCACCGACCGGCTCCTCGACAAGAACCGCAGCCACGGCCTGCCGCCGTTCCTCGCCGACGACGCCGGCGTCGACTCCGGCCTGATGATCGCCCAGTACACGCAGGCCGCCCTGGTCAGCGAGATGAAGCGGCTCGCCGTCCCGGCGTCGGCCGACTCCATCCCGTCCTCCGCCATGCAGGAGGACCACGTCTCGATGGGCTGGTCGGCGGCACGCAAGCTGCGCACCGCGGTCGACAACCTGACCCGCATCATCGCCATCGAGCTGTACGCGGCCACCCGCGCCCTGGAGCTGCGCCACGGCCTCACCCCGGCCCCGGCCAGCCAGGCCGTCCTCGCGGCGGTCCGCGCGGCCGGCGTCGAGGGCCCCGGCCCGGACCGCTTCCTGGCCCCGGACCTCGCGGCGGCCGACGCCTTCGTCCGCGCGGGCGGCCTGGTGGCGGCGGTCGAGCCGGTGACGGGCCCGCTGGCGTAGGCCCACTACGTGCCGCGAGGCCGCGCTCCGGGGGGTGCCCGGGGCGCGGCCTCGCTTTTTCCCCCTCGAGGCACCCCGGCGGGCCGGTGGCTGCCCACCCGCCTCTGCGGCCGCCCCCGCGAGGCGGCGGCGAAAAGCCGACCGGTACCGGTGGTTGGCGGAACCCGACTCGGCGGTCTCAGGGAAGGGTTGGGGCTTTCCCGTCAGTCCCACTGTCCTTCCGGTCCGGCCCGCCCTGTCAAGGGCGCTCCCTTCGGTCGCGTCGCTTCGCGATCGCCTGCGGCGACCCTTGACAGCACGACCCGAACCGGAAAGACAAGGACTGCCGGGAAACCCCCAAAAGGACGGCACGGTCGTACCTGAGACATCCGGCGGGATCAGCGACCAGCCGGGGGGCCGGGGGCCGCCTCGCCAAGCATCTGGGCCGACGAGCCGTCGAATCGGGGCCGCGATCCGCAACAGATCGCTACGCGCTCCTCACTTCTCAGCGTCTACCAGCCGCCTGGGGTCGCTGCCCGCAGGAAGGGACGACAGGATCGTCATCCGGGGCCGGTGGGCGCATCAAATCGCTACGCGCTCCTGTCTTTTCGGCGTCCGGCGACCGCCTGGGGCCGCTGCCCGCACCCAAAGCCGACGGAATTGGCATCCGGAGCCGCCAGGCGCGCCAGATCGCTACGCGCTTCTCCTTTTTCGGCGTCCCACAGCCGACTGGGGCTGATACCTGCACCAAATGACGAACAGAGCAGCATCCGGGCTCGCGGGCGCGTCAGATCGCTACGCGCTGCCGAAATCCCGGCGTCCGGCGGCCGTCTGTGGCTGGTGGCGGCGCCAAAAGGCGATCCGCAGAGCATCCCGGCCCAAGACGGCCGCCAGCCGCCGAGATTTGAGGAGCGCGTAGCGATCTGACGCGCCTGGGGCCGCCTGATGGCCTTCTCATCGGCATTTGGTGCAGGCAGCGACCCCAGACGGCCGCCGGACGCCGAAAAGAGAGGAGCGCGTAGCGATTTGATGCGCCCACCGGCCCCGGATGACGCTCTGTTCGTCATTTGGTGCGGGTACCAGCCCCAGGCGGTCGCCGGCCGCCATAACCAGAGGAGCGCGTAGCGATCTGTCGCGGATCGCGGCCCCGGATGGCGATCCTGGCGGCCCGGATGCCCGGCGAGGCGGCCCCCGACCATCCCGCCTGGTCGCTGATGCCGCCGGATGTCCTATGAACGTCCGTCCCGTTCCTTTGGGGGTTTCCCGGCAGTCTTCGGCATTTCGCGGCGGGACGGCCTGTCAAGGGTCGCCGCAGGCGATCGCGAAGCGACGCGACGAAGGAGCGCCCTTGACAGGGCGGCCCGACGCGGAAGGACGATGAGACTGACGGGAAAGCCCCAACCCATCCCTGAGACCGCTGAGTGTGGTCCCGCCCTCCTGGGTGCCGGTGCGCTGTCCGGTTCCGGCCCGCGCGGGTCCCGTTGCGAGGTGGGTGGGCAAACACCGCCCCGCCCCCACCCCTCGAGGGGGCGATGGCGCGCCCCTACCCCACCCGGGCCCGGCGGACCGAGAAGGCCACGAAGCCTGCGCCCAGGCCCAGGCAGAGGGTGCCGCCCAGGACGTACGGGGTGGTGTCGATGCTGCCCGTGTCGGCCAGGGAGAGGACCGTGATCGTCGCGGGGTGTTCCTCCGGGGCGATGGTGCCGTCTCCGGTGCCCTCGCCCGTGACAGTGCCGGTATTGGCGGCGGCCGGGGCTCCGGTGGAGGTCTCGGGTGCCGGGGCGGTGGCGTTCGCCGACGGGACGAACCAGAGGGCGGCGAGGAGGGTGGTCGCTCCGAGAGCGGTGAGCAGCGGTCGAGGTGCGGACACGGTGCGATCCCCCTTGCGGAAGCAGCGAATTGGCCGTGTGCGCAGATGCTAGTGAAAGGGGCGGGTCGCGGGAAAGTCGAGGCTGTCAGGGGCTTACTCTCCGTCGTATGAACCCTTCTGAGACATCACGATACGTACGGCTTCGGGTGGATTTGGTGCTGGAGGTGTCGGATTCCGACGCCCTCATCGGTGCCGCTCTCGCGCACATCAAGGCCGACGAGTTCATGCCGGACGAGGAACGTGGCCACGCCGAGTCCGCGGTGAGGGAAGATGAGTCCGAGGCCCTGGCCTACCTCGTCGACCCGACCGACCTGGTCGCGGAGCTCGCCGGCGTGGAGCTGGCCCAGGCCTCCTGGAGCAGTGAGCCCGTCGAATACGACCCCGAGTCCCTGGAGTGGGACCTGGACGAGGAAGATGGGGTCTTCGAGGAAGAGGCAGACAACGCCTGACCGTGGGGTTGCACACATTCGAACGGAGTGTGGAACCGAACCGCGTCGTTAACGCGTTGTCAGGACGTGCAGGGGGGTGATGCCCCCTGCCCGGCCCGATCCCGGGAATGCAGCCTCGGGATTTCCGGCAACGATGGAGTGACGTGTGAGGACGTACAGCAAGCGGCGGCGAAGGTCTCTGGTGGCCGTGTCCGCCGTGCTCGGCGGCGTACTGATGCTTTCGGCCTGCAACGACGGGGGTGCCGACAAGTCTCAGGGCGGTGGTTCGGCCAAGTCCCAGGCCGATGTCGACGCGGCGGCGGCGAAGGACGCTTCCAAGGCGAAGATAGCGATCACGCCGAAGGACGGCGCGACCAACATAGCCACGACCGACGGAGCGAGCGTCACGGTCAGCGACGGTACGCTCACCAAGGTCGAGCTGAAGAGCGCCGACGGTACGGCCGTCGAGGGCAAGATCGCGGCCGACGGCAAGAGCTGGAAGCCGGACGGCGCGCTGAAGCGTTCCACGAAGTACGCCCTGGCGGCGACCGCGAAGGACGAGGCCGGGCGCGAGGCGCACGAGAACACCTCCTTCACCACCCTGTCGCCCGAGAACAGCTTCATCGGCGACTACACGCCGGAAGACGGCCAGACGGTCGGCGTGGGCATGCCGGTCTCGATCAACTTCAACAAGCCGATCAAGGACATGAAGGCCGTCCAGGCGGCGATCACGGTCACCTCCAGCAGCGGCCAGGAGGTCGTCGGCCACTGGTTCGGCAACCAGCGCCTGGACTTCCGTCCCGAGGAGTACTGGAAGGCCAACTCCACCGTCACGCTGAAGCTGGCGCTCCAGGGCGTGCAGGGCGCGCCCGGCATCCAGGGCGTGCAGAACAAGACCGTCACCTTCAAGATCGGCCGGAGCCAGGTCTCCACGGTCGACACGAAGACCAAGAAGATGACGGTCACCCGCGACGGACAGGTCCTCAAGACCATCCCGATCTCGGCGGGCTCCCCGGAGAACCCGACCTACAACGGTCAGATGGTGATCTCCGAGAAGTTCAAGGAGACCCGGATGGACGGCTCGACCGTCGGCTTCAAGAACAGTGAGGGCAAGGGCGAGTACGACATCAAGGACGTCCCGCACGCGATGCGGCTGTCCACGTCGGGCACGTTCATCCACGGCAACTACTGGGGCGCCGACTCGATCTTCGGCAGCGTGAACACCAGCCACGGCTGTGTCGGCCTGAACGACTCCAAGGGCGCCAACGACCCGGACACGGCCGGTGCGTGGTTCTACGAGAACTCGCTCATCGGTGACGTGGTCACCGTGGTCAACTCCCCGGACAAGACCATCAAGCCGGACAACGGTCTCAACGGCTGGAACATGAGCTGGGCCGAGTGGAAGGCCGGACCGTCCGCCTGATGTGACGTGGTGTGTCGTGGTGTGATGTAACGGTCAGCCGGTAGGCGTGAACGGCGGGGAGCCCTCCTTCGGGGCTCCCCGCCGTTCTGCTTACGGTCACCGACCGCCCTCGTCGCTCAGCCCTCGTCGCTCAGACCCGCTCCTCCCCGGGTGCGGGCGCCGGCGCCGGCGCCGGGCCGGATGCCGTCGGCGGCGGCATGGGGGCCGTCCACGACGACAGCAGCCGCAGGGCGTCCGCCGACGGGGAGCCCGGGGCGGCGTGGAAGGTGACCAGGAACTGGGCCGGGTCGTCGGGCAGGGTCAGCGTCTCGAAGGACAGCTCCAGCTCGCCCACGAGGGGGTGGCGCAGCTGCTTCACCCCGTGCGTCTTGTCGGCCACCGTGTGCGCCGCCCACAGCCGGCGGAACTCCTCGTTCTTCACCGACAGCTCCCCGACCAGCGCCGTCAGCTGCTCGTCGTCGGGGTGCTGGCCGGCGTACAGCCGCAGGTTGCTGACCACCTCGCAGGCCCGGCACTCCCAGTCCGCGTACAGCTCCGCCGTCGCCGGGTCCAGGAACACCAGCCGCACCAGGTTCCGCTCCGCCGGCGGGTGCGCCCCGAAGTCGCCGAACACGGCCGCGGCCAGCCGGTTCCAGCCGATCACGTCCTGGCGCCGCCCCACCAGGTACGCCGGTACGCCCTCCATCGCGTCCAGCAGCGTGCGCAGCTCCGGGCGGACCTGCTGGGGGCGCCGGGAGCGGCCGCCCCTGCGGATGCGGGGGCTCGCCAGGTGGTTCAGGTGCGCCGTCTCCGTGTCGCCCAGGCGCAGCGCCCGCGCGACGGCGTCCAGCACCTCCGCCGACACGTTGTGGCCGTGGCCCTGCTCCAGGCGCGTGTAGTACGCCACCGACACCCCGGCCAGCTGCGCCAGCTCCTCCCGGCGCAGCCCCGGCACGCGGCGGCGTCGGCCGTAGTCGGGCAGGCCCACGTCCTCGGGGCGCAGCCGGGCGCGGCAGGTGCGGAGGAAGTCCCCCAGTTCGGCTCGTTGGTCCAGGTGGTGGTCCATAGCGCAAGTATCCGTGCCGGGGCGGCGCCGCGCGGGGCCCAGCCTGACCCCGCCAGGGGTAGGCACGGCAGTCCTAGGCTCAGCAGGGGTCTGGGCCGCCGTACCGTGCCGGGGCATCGTGGAGGCCGTCGCACCACCCGACGCCCGGCCGTCCGGAGATCCCAGGACCGGAAGATCCGAAGACCACAGGATCCGAAGACCAGAGGATCCGAAGATCCGCACGGCCGGCGTCCCTGTCCGAGGAGAACACCCCATGTCCGTCACCCAGGTAGCCGCCTACGCCGCCCCGGCCCCCAAGGCCCCCCTGGAGCGCACCACCGTGCCGCGCCGCCCGGTCGGCGAGCACGACGTCCTCATCGAGATCAAGTACAGCGGCATCTGCCACTCCGACATCCACCAGGCCCGCGACGGCTGGGGCGAGGGCATCTTCCCCATGGTCCCGGGCCACGAGATCGCCGGAGTGGTCACCGAGGTCGGCGCGGGGGTCACGAAGTACGCGGTCGGCGACCGCGTGGGCGTCGGCTGCTTCGTCGACAGCTGCCGGGAGTGCGAGTACTGCCTGGCGGGGCAGGAGCAGCACTGCGTCGAGGGGATGACGGGCACGTACAACGCCCTCGACAGGAACGGCGAGCCCACGTACGGCGGTTACTCCACGCACCTGGTCGTCGACGAGAACTACGCCGTCCGCATCCCCGAGGGCCTGTCCCTCGACGTGGCCGCGCCGCTGCTGTGCGCCGGGATCACCCTGTACGCGCCGCTGAAGCACTGGGGGGCGGGCCCGGGCAAGAAGGTCGCGATCGTCGGCCTGGGCGGCCTCGGGCACATGGGCGTGAAGATCGCGCACGCCCTGGGCGCGGAGGTGACCGTCCTGTCGCAGTCCCTGCGCAAGCAGGAGGACGGCCTGCGGCTGGGCGCCGACCACTACTACGCGACCGCCGACGAGGCCACGTTCCAGGAGCTCAAGGGACGCTTCGACCTGATCGTCTCGACGGTCTCGGCCCCGCTCGGCCTCGACCGCTACCTGGGCCTGCTGCGGGTCGGCGGCGCACTGGTGAACGTCGGTGCCCCGGAGGAGCCGGTGGAGCTGAACCTGTTCTCCGTCATCGGCGGCAACAAGACGCTGGCCGGCTCCATGATCGGCGGGATCGCCGAGACCCAGGAGATGCTCGACTTCTGCGCCGAGCACGGGCTGGGCTCGGAGATCGAGGTGATCAGCGGCGAGCAGATCAACGAGGCCTACGAGCGCGTCCTGGCCAGCGACGTCCGCTACCGCTTCGTGATCGACACCTCGACGATCTAACCCCCGGGC
The DNA here is from genome assembly GCF_003634815.1 of Streptomyces sp. 3211.6. NCBI lineage: Bacteria > Bacillati > Actinomycetota > Actinomycetes > Kitasatosporales > Streptomycetaceae > Streptomyces > Streptomyces sp. 3211.6. The sequence continues at coordinate 4,967,873 of NZ_RBXC01000001.1, forward strand.
CCTCCCGGCCGGCCAGATCGACGAGCTGCCCGGCCAGGGGTTCGACCTCGGTCACGGCCTCGGAAGGAAGACCGCCCGCGAGGGCCCCGCCGCCGGCGTACCCAGGGCGTAGGGGCCGCCCCCGTCCGAAAGGGCGAAATGGCCGCTCCGGCGGGGACGGCCCGCCGGGGCGGCCGGGGCTTACGCCCCCGGGGCCGGGGCCACGCCGATCGGGCAGGAGACGCCCGTGCCGCCGATGCCGCAGTAGCCGCCGGGGTTCTTGTCGAGGTACTGCTGGTGGTACGGCTCCGCCGGCCAGAAGGGGCGGGTGTCCGCCGGGAGGACGGCCGTGGTGATCGTGCCGTAGCCCGAGGACGTGAGGACGCGCTGGTAGGCGTCGCGGGAGGCTTCGGCGGCCTTCTGGTGGGCGGGGGAGTGGGTGTAGACCGCCGAGCGGTACTGGGTGCCGACGTCGTTGCCCTGGCGGAAGCCCTGGGTGGGGTCGTGGGACTCCCAGAAGAGCTTCAGGAGGGTTTCGTAGGAGACGACGGCCGGGTCGAAGACCACGCGGACGACCTCCGTGTGGCCCGTGAGGCCCGAGCAGACCTCCTCGTACGACGGGTTCTGCGTGTAGCCGCCCTGGTAGCCGGCCAGGGTGGTCCACACCCCGGGGGTCTGCCAGAACTTGCGCTCCGCGCCCCAGAAGCAGCCCAGGCCGAAGTCGGCGACCTCCAGGCCTTCGGGGTAGGGGCCGGCCAGGGGGTTGCCGAGGACCGTGTGGCGCTCGGGCAGGGAGAACTGCGCTTCGGCGCGGCCCTTCAGGGCCTCCTCGCGGGTGGGCAGCTCGGGCGTGCGGCGGTACGAGAACATGGGATCCCTCCTTGTGGGAGGGACAACGGACGGGGGCGGGCGGGGATTCCCTCCCCGCCCGCCCCGGCGCTCACGCGTCCGCCGCCGTCACGTTCACCGCCCAGTCGCGGGCGTACAGGTAGCGCCGCTTCGGCTCCCCGGCGTACGTCCACGGAACGGCCCCGATGTGTCCGTCGACGTGGCGGAACTGCTCGACGGCCTCCGCGTCACGGTCCTGCCAGAACAGCAGGTAGGCCAGCATGTGCCGCATCCGCGGGGTACCGGGGTGCGCGTCGCCGGCGGCGGCCAGGTCCGCGAGGGCCGCGTCCACCGCGGCGACGATCTCCGGCTCCTTGTAGTACGTCTCCGGCAGGAGGTCGGCCTCGTGCGTCTCCCGCTCGAAGTACGCCATGAGCGGGAGCAGGGTCAGCAGGTCGCCGGGCTTCCCGGCGGCCGCCGACGCGCGGGCGTACTCCATGGCCAGGTCGTGCGAGCCCCGCCACTTCGCGCACCAGTACTGCAGGCCCGCGACGTGCGACCACAGCACGCGCGGGGCGCGTTCGGTGATCTGCTCCCACAGCTCCCGGTAGCGCTCGTGCGAGTAGCCCAGGCCCATGGCGATGGCCTGCTCGACGACGTACGGGCAGGGGTCCGCGGGAGCGGCCAGGTGCTGCGCCTCGTGCGCGTCGGCCTGCGCCTTGGTGAGCAGCTGGCGGAAGAGGCGGAACTGTTCCTGCGTGGTGCGGCGGCCGGACTGGCTGCCCCGCACGTTCCAGGCCACCATCACGCTGGTGTCGGCGTTGACCAGTGCCGCGGTGGGGTCGGCGGGCCGGGCGGCGCGCCAGGCCAGCAGCCAGGCGTCGTCCTCCGCGGCGGCTTCCGCCAGCGGGCGCACCCGCTCCAGCCGCTCCTGCCAGTCCTGCCCGGCGGCCTCGACGTACGCGGCGGCGGCCTCCCAGTCGCCCGAGCGGGCGGCTTCCAGGACGGTGCGGCGCTCGGCCGGGACCGGGGCGGGGTGGTCGGTGTCGAGGTCGGCCTCCGCGACGAAGCCCAGCGCGACGACCGCGGCCGCCTTGCGGGCCTGCTCGTCGGCTTCGGCGGCCTCCGTCCGCGCGTTCAGGGTGGCGATCTCCGCTTCGAGCCGCTTGGCCTTGCGGATGAGGAGCACCCCGCGCAGCACCCAGCAGGCGACGGCGAGCAGCAGGACGCCGAGGACGGCGAGTACGACGGTCACGGGGCGAGCACCAGCTTCCGCAGGAGGCCGGTGTCGGGCTGGTCGGCGACGGCCGCGTCGAGGGCGGGGCCGAGTTCGTCCTCGAAACCGGGGACGGGGTAGGACAGGGTGGCCAAGTCCGACCACGACAGTTCCCAGCGGGCGGCGCCGCGGGCGAGCAGTTCGACGGTGACCAGCTGGCCGAGGGCGCGCCGGACGACCGGGCGGGCGTACTCGCGGGCGGTGCGGCCGGTCGCGGCCTGCGCCTCCTCGGACTTCGGGAAGTGGTCGGCGATCCGCCAGCGCACCGCCGGGTCGGCGTCGATGGCGTCCAGCAGGGCGTCCAGGCCGGGGCCGGCGCCCTCCGCGGTGACGGCCTCGCGGATCTCCTCGGCGCCCCGGCCGACGTAGGTGGTCATCGACCGGTGGACGAGCTCGTCCCAGTCCACGCGGCTCAGCGCGAGGGCTTCGGGGGTGAGGACGACCTGCTCCAGCGCGGCCAGCGCCTCCTGCGGGGAGGAGAGCAGCTCCAGGGCCGGGCGGGCCGCCTGGCCGGTGCGGCCGTCGTCGGGCAGGGCTTCGATGCGGGCCACGCGCTCGGCGAGCGCGGGGTGCGAGTCGAAGGGGGAGGCGGGCTCGGTGGACAGCTCGCGGCGCAGGTCGTCCAGCTCGTCGGACCGGGCGTCGAGGAGGTGGCGGAGCCCGCCGAAGACCTGGCCGGGACGCGGCAGCAGGCCGGCGCCGACGCCGAGGGTGGCGTACGAGCTCATGTAGAAGCCGTGCGCCGAGTCGAGGGCGTTCAGCTCGCGCAGCGCGGAGGCGGCGGAGTCGCGGCCGGCGACGCGCACCGAGGCGAGGTCGGCGGCGAGTTCCTGGCGGCGCGAGGAGGAGAGGGTGGCGCGCATGTAGAAGTGGGCGTACCCGGTGTAGATCTTCGCCATGGCGCGGTAGGAGGCGCCCGCGCCGTCGGTGTCGATCTCCTTGGCCTTCTTGCCCTTGGCGATCCGCTTCTCGGCGCGCTTCTCCTGCCGGGCCCGCTCCTTGGCCTCGGTGTTGTCGGCGCGGTCGTGGAAGTGGCCGATGGTGCGCACCAGCTGCGCGCGGCCGCGGGCGATGAGCGGGGTGAGGCGGGTGTCGAAGTTGGCGTAGTGGCCCATCTCGTGGGCGAGGACGGCGCGCAGCTGCATCTCGTCCAGGCCGGTCATCAGGGGCAGGCCGAGGTAGAGGCGCCGGGTGCCGGCGCGCAGGCCGAGGAACGTCGCGTCCTCGGAGACGGCGGCGTTGACCTCGTCGATCAGCACGATCTCGTCGGGGGCACGGGTGCCGACCTGGTCGGCGACCTCGCGGACGGCCTGCCACAGGGCGGGCTCCTGCGCAGGGGTGACGCGGACGCCGGGCAGGGGTTCGGGCTTGGGGGTGCGGAGCATGAACATGCCGCGCACGATCGGGACGGCGAGGACCACGGTGCCGATGACGATCTTGCCGGCGGCCGCGCCGTGCAGCCAGGAGAAGGTCGCCCAGTCGACGAGTCCGAGGACGGCGAGCAGGACGACGCTCAGCAGGTAGAAGCCTGCGAGCAGGACGAGGGCGCGCAGAGCGCGCAGCGAAGCGCCCATATGGACGGGGTCCCCCCACGGGATGGTGCGGTCTTTGACGCGCAGTTTGTGCGATGTTTACGCGCACCTTACGTCCCGGGGCGGACGGGCGGGAGCGGGGGGCACCGGAGGGTACGGGCCGCCCGCTGGGCAGGGGCCGCCCGGCGGGGCGCGGCCCGGGGCGGCCGCCCCCGCCCCCGGGCCACAGGTCAGTGGTGCGGCAGCGTGGCCGGAGAGCCGCCGTTCGCCTCGTACCCGGCCACCGCCAGCGCCCGGACCAGCGCGTACGCGTGCGCCGGGTCCTCGGACACCGACCACGGCAGCGCGCCCACATAGCCGTCCACGTGCCGCACCTGCTCCATCGCCTCCGCCCAGCGCTCCATCCGCACCAGGAACCACAGCAGCAGGTGCCGCACGTGCGCCAGCATCGGATCGTCCGCCCGCGCCTGGTGCACCGCGAACAGGGCCCCGTCCACCGCCCGCGAGACGACCGCCGTACGCCCGAAGTCGTTCACCAGCAGCTGGTCGGGGAGGTTCTCGTACACGGAGAACAGCGGCAGCGCCGCCAGCAGCGACCCGTGCGGGGCGCGGGCCGCGGCCGCCTCGGCGAAGGCGGCGGCCTTCTCCCGCGAGCCGTGCCACTTCTCGCACCAGTAGTGCAGTGCCGCCAGGTGCGCGCCCATGTGCGCGGGCGCCACGTCGAGCACCTTCGCCCACAGCGCGTCGAACTCGGCCTCCGAGTAGGCCAGTCCCCGCGCGACCGCCAGCTCCGTGATGAACGGCACCGGGTCGCCCGGCGACAGCAGCGCCGCCCTGCGGCAGGCCTCCCGCGCCTCCTCCAGGATGATCCGGTGGTCCTGCGCGCCCACCCCGCCGGAGGACCGCCAGGCCTGCTGCACCAGCAGCTCCGCGTGCACCTGCGCGCCGCCCGCGTCCTTCTCGGCCTCCAGCCGCCACGCCTTCAGCCACGGCGCCCCGGCCCCGGGCCGCCGTACGAGGTCCAGCGCCGCCGCCCCGCCGAAGGCCTGCACCCGCTGCCAGCGCTGCTCGCCGTCCTTCGGGGTCCCGGCGAGCAGGGCGGATGCGGCCTGCCACCCGCCGCCGCGCTGGACGTTCCCCAGGGCGTCCATCAAATCCGGGTCGGGCCCGGGCACCCGGACGTCGAGCTCCTCCTGCCGCACGAACCCGTAGTCGGCGGGGTCGGCGGCGTCGGGGCTGCCGGGCGACACCAGGCGCAGGCCGCCGCCGCGGCGGACCCGTACGAACCGATAGATCATGACGCCGGCCAGCACCAGCATCATCAGGACCCAGATCATCTGCATGTCTCCCAGCGAACCAGACCCGGCGGGGCGAACGCGAATGCGTGACCGATCCCGGCGCGCGCTCCCCGGCCGGGTCAGCGCGGGATCACGGCGGCGTCAGGCCAGGAGAGGACCACGGGCCGCGCACGGCATAGCATCTGCCCCATGAGCGACGACAGCCACGAGCACCAGAGCTTCGAGACCCACGCGATCCACGCGGGCAACACGGCGGACCCGCAGACCGGTGCGGTCGTACCCCCGATCTACCAGGTGTCCACCTACAAGCAGGACGGTGTGGGCGGCCTGCGCGGCGGATACGAGTACAGCCGCAGCGGCAACCCCACCCGCACCGCGCTGGAGGAGAACCTGGCCGCGCTCGAAGGCGGCCGCCGCGGCCTGGCCTTCGCGTCCGGGCTCGCCGCAGAGGACTGCCTGCTGCGCACCCTGCTCGCCCCGGGCGACCACGTGGTCATCCCCAACGACGCCTACGGCGGCACCTTCCGCCTCTTCGCGAAGGTCGTCTCCCGCTGGGGCGTGGAGTGGTCGGTCGCCGACACCTCCGACGCCGCCTCCGTGCGCGCCGCGATCACCCCGAAGACCAAGCTCATCTGGGTCGAGACCCCCTCGAACCCGCTGCTGGGCATCACCGACATCGCGGTGGTCGCGGACATCGCCCGCACGGCCGGCGCCAAGCTCGTCGTCGACAACACCTTCGCCTCCCCCTACCTCCAGCAGCCCCTCGCACTCGGCGCCGACGTCGTCGTGCACTCGCTGACCAAGTACATGGGCGGCCACTCCGACGTGGTCGGCGGCGCCCTCGTCACGGCGGACGAGGCCCTTGGCGAGGAACTCGCCTACCACCAGAACGCCATGGGCGCCGTGGCCGGGCCGTTCGACTCCTGGGTGGTGCTGCGCGGCATCAAGACCCTGGCCGTGCGCATGGACCGGCACGCCGAGAACGCCGCGAAGATCGTGGAGGTGCTCCAGCGCCACCCGAAGGTCACCAAGGTCCTCTACCCGGGCCTGCCCGAGCACCCGGGCCACGAGGTCGCCGCCAAGCAGATGCGCAACTTCGGCGGCATGGTCTCCTTCCAGGTCGCCGGCGGCGAGGAGGAGGCCGTCGCGGTCTGCGGCCGCACGAAGATCTTCACCCTGGCCGAGTCCCTGGGCGGCGTCGAATCCCTGATCGAGCACCCGGGCCGCATGACCCACGCCTCGGTGGCCGGTTCGGCCCTGGAGGTCCCCGCGGACCTGATCCGCCTGTCCGTCGGCATCGAGAACGCCGACGACCTGATCGCGGACCTCACCCAGGCCCTCGGCTAGTCCGCCACCGGCCGCCCCCGGGGGCTACCAGCCTTCCAGGGGCGGCGAGAGGTTGCTGGGCGGCGCCACCCACGGGTGCGTCAGCGCCGCCCACACCGCGAACGCGGCCGCCGCCGTCCACAGCACCGCCCAGCCGAACCGGCGCAGGGCCCGGCGCCGCCGCAGCAGCCGGCGCCCCCGGGTGGCGGCGGCCGCCGCCAGACCGGCCGGCACCACCGGGTGCGGCCTCTCCAGCAGCTGCCTGACCTGTGATTCCTTACGGTCGTAGGGGCTCATGCCGCCCCCGCCGCCGACCGCAGCCCCTCGCGCAGGGCGGCCACCGCACGGTTGCGCAGGGCCTCCACCCGCTCCGGCGCCAGCCCCAGCTGAGCGGCCGTGACCTCCTCGGCGACGCCCTCGTAGACCCGCATCACCAGCACCAGCCGCTGCGCCGGGCTCAGCGGCGCCAGGATCCCGCTCCCCGGCGGCAGCCGCCGCGCGGTGCGCGCGTACGCGGCGCAGACCTCCTGGCGGGTGTGGTCGTACGGGTCGTCGCCGCGCAGCCGTTCCCAGTACGCGTACGTACGGGCCAGCGCGCCGGCGAGGATGCGGTGCGCCGCGTGCGCCTGCGCCGGGGGCTCGGCCGTCAGCAGGACCGCGACGTGCAGGAGCCGCCCCGCCGCGCCCGCGACGAAGGCCTCGAACTCCGGGTCCCGCCCCGCACGCCGGTCCACAGCTCACATGGTGCGGCCTGCGCCACCACCCCGGTCAAGGGGTGTGACACGGCGGGATCCCGGGCCGGTTCAGGAGGCGGGGCCGCCCTCGGAGGCGGCGGACATCAGCTCCGACAGCGAGCCGTTGAAGCGGGTCAGCAGCCGTGTGAACACCTCGCGCTCCTCCTCCGCCCAGCCCTCGGTCACCCTGGCCATCAGCTCGCGCCGCGAGGAACGGACCTCCTCCAGCCGGGCCAGCCCGCGCGGGGACAGCGCGAGGACCACGGCCCGGCCGTCCTCGGGGTGCGAGGTCCGCTTGACCAGCCCGCCGTCGACCAGCGGGGCCACCTGCCGGGTGACGGTGGAGGAGTCGATGCCCATCCCGCCCGCCAGCGCCTTGACGCCCATCGGGCCTTCGAGGTCGAGCCGGTTCAGCAACAGGTACGCGGCGCGGTCCATGGAGTTGCGGGCCTGGCCGATCCCGCCGAGACGGGTCTGCTCGGCACGGCGGGCGAAGACGGCCACCTGGTGCTGGAGCGCGTCGAGGAGTCCGGATCCGGCGGGCGCTTCGGCCGCCGTGGGCAGGTCGGAACTGGCCGGGATGGAGGGCATGCCGTGGCTCTCTTCGCGTGGGGCCGACAAGGATGGGGGACAGAGTACGCGGCCGTGCGGCGGCTCGTACGCCGCGTTTGACAACTGATACGACCCATCCGCGCGACCGCCCCCGACACGTCCCGCATGGCGGGATTTCGCCCCCCTCCCGGCGGCCGCCCCGGGCCCGCCCGGAGACCGCGCGGACGCCCCGTCCATCCCTGCGCCGGAGCCCCCGCGGGCTGCGAGACTGGCCGCATGAACTACCGCGTGCAGCCCGTCCCCCAGGTGATCCTCGACGACGTCCGGGGGGCTCAGAAGATGCTGTCCGGGGTCTCCCGGGTGACCCCGATGGAGGGCAGCCGGCACCTCACCTCCCTCGTGGGCGCCCCGGTCCACTTCAAGTGCGAGAACCTCCAGCGCACCGGCTCCTTCAAGCTGCGCGGCGCGTACGTGCGCATCGCGGGCCTGCGCCCCGAACAGCGCGCCGCCGGGGTCGTCGCCGCGAGTGCCGGAAACCACGCCCAGGGCGTGGCGCTGGCCTCCTCCCTGCTCGGGGTCCGCTCCACGGTGTTCATGCCGGTCGGCGCCCCGCTGCCCAAGGTGGCCGCGACCCAGGAGTACGGGGCCGAGGTGCGCCTGGAGGGGCAGGTCGTCGACGAGACCCTGGCCGCCGCCCAGGAGTACGCGGACCGCACCGGGGCGGTGTTCATCCACCCCTTCGACCACCGCGACATCATCGCCGGCCAGGGCACCGTCGGACTGGAGATCCTGGAGCAGTGCCCCGAGGTGCGCACCATCCTCGTCGGGGTCGGCGGCGGCGGCCTGGCCGCGGGCGTCGCGGTGGCGGTCAAGGCGCTGCGCCCGGACGTGAAGGTGATCGGCGTGCAGGCGGCGGGCGCGGCCGCGTACCCGCCCTCCCTCCAGGCGGGTCACCCGGTGTCCGTCGACCGCCCGGTCACGATGGCGGACGGGATCAAGGTCGGCCGGCCCGGCGACGTCCCGTTCGCGATCATCGGGGAGCTGCTGGACGACGTGCACACGGTGTCGGAGGACGCCCTGTCCAGCGCCCTGCTGCTGTGCCTGGAGCGGGCCAAGCTGGTGGTGGAGCCGGCCGGCTGCGCCCCGGTGGCGGCGCTGCTGAGCGAGCCCGGGCGGTACGCGGGCGGGCCGGTGGTGGCCGTGCTGTCCGGCGGCAACGTCGACCCGCTGCTGCTCCAGCGGATCCTGCGGCACGGCATGGCGGCGGCGGGCCGCTACCTGTCGCTGCGGCTGCGGGTGGCGGACGCGCCGGGGGCGCTGGCGGGGCTGCTGGGGGTGCTGTCGACGGTGGACGCGAACGTGCTGGACGTCAGCCACGTCCGGACCGACCCGAGGCTCGGGCTCACCGAGGTGGAGGTGGAGCTGCACCTGGAGACGAAGGGGCCCGAGCACTGCAGGGAGGTGGCCCGCACGCTGCACGGCGCGGGGTACCGGGTGATGGGCTGAGGACGAGGAAACGCCAGAGACCGCCCTGACCGTGGTCGTCCTCGCCGTCGTCGCCCTGATCGTCGGCTGGCGCACCCACGAGAACATCGGCAAGGTCCTCGCCGGCTTCGCCCTGCTGCTCCTGCTCGGCTACGCCTTCTCCTGGATCGGCGCCCTGATCGGCCTGTCGGTGCGCACCCCGGAGGCCGCCACCTCGGGCGGGCTGATCTGGCTCTTCCCGCTGACCTTCATCTCGAACGCCTTCGTCCCCTCCGAGAACATGCCGGCCTTCCTGCGGCACATCGCGGAGTGGAACCCCTTCAGCGCCACCGTCCAGGCGGCCCGCGAGCTCTTCGGCAACCTCCCCGAGGGCTACCCCGTGCCGGCGGCCTGGCCGATGCAGCACCCGGTCCTCGCGTCGGTCCTGTGGTCGCTGCTGATCATCGTGGTCTTCCGCACCCTCGCGGTCCGCAAGTACCGCTCCGCCACCGCCTGAGCCCGGGCGCACCCGGACGCGCGCGAGCCCCCGCCGGAACAGGTCCGGCGGGGGCTCGCGTACGTCCTGGTAAAGGGGCCGGTCAGCCGTTGAAGGGCTTGACGGCCATGACCTTCACGGTGGCCTTCTTGCCGTTCGGGAGCTCGTACTGGGCGTCCTCGCCGACCTTCTTGCCCATGACGCCCGCGCCCAGCGGGGACTGCGGGGAGTAGGTCTCGAAGTCGTCGGAGGCGTACTCGCGGGAGGCCAGCAGGAACTCGAGCGTGTCGTCCTCGTCGCCGTCGAACGCGATGGTCACGAGCATGCCCGGGGCCACCTCTCCCTCGGCCGTCGTCGGCGCGGTGCCGACCTTCGCGTTCTCCAGGAGCTGGGTGAGCTGGCGGACGCGCAGCTCCTGCTTGCCCTGCTCCTCCTTGGCCGCGTGGTAGCCGCCGTTCTCGCGCAGGTCGCCCTCCTCGCGGGCAGCCGCGATCTTCATGGCGATCTCCGTGCGTGCGGGACCAGAGAGGTAGTCCAGCTCGGCCTTCAGCTGGTCGTACGCCGCCTGGGTCAGCCAGGTGACGCTCTCGCTCGTCTGGGTCACGGGTGCTCCTCGTCGGTACAGGGGACTACATAGCCGCCAGCGGCGGGCGAAACCACGAGCCTAACAATTCGGGAAGAAAAGGGGGAGGACACGATGTGTATGAAGTGTGTCATTGCCCCCGGAGGGTGCGCGCGTCCTCCCAGACGGTGCTGGTCCCGAAGTACGTGTCGTACAGGTCCTGGACCTCCAGCAGGCTCTCCGGCGGCACCTTCCCGTACCGGATGCGCTCCAGGTGGCGGAAGTACTCGAATCGCTCCACCCCCGGGGTGATGACCACCAGCATCTCGGCGCTCTCCCCGGGTGCGGCGGCGAAGGCGTGCTGCTGCCCCGGCGGCACGATGACCAGATCGCCGGCCTCGGCGGTGACCACCTTGTCGCCGGACAGCAGCTGGGCCGTCCCGTCGATCATGTAGAACATCTCGGCGGAGCGGCCGTGGTGGTGCGGGCGGGCCCCGTCGGAGCCCGCCCGTAGGCTCACGCGCATGGTGGACAGGAACCCGCCGCCCGTGGAGCTGTCAGCCAGCAGCCGCAGGGAGGAGTCGGGCCCGTAGTGGATCTCCTCCGCGTCGGCGGCACGGACGACCACCGAGTCGTCGAAATCCGGGATGAACAGTGACACGTCGGCTCCTGGGGCTCCTGGTGCGCGGATGCGGAACACCCCAGTCCCTACCCCGCCCGCGGCCTGCCGTGCACACCCCCCGGCGGGGCTTCGTCAGCTCTCCGGGCGCTCGAAGTGCCCCGGACGGGTTCAGCGGGCGGTGCCCGCCTCCTGGCAGCCGACCAGCTCGACCATCGTGGCCCGGCCCGTGGTCTTCAGCGTGACCACCTCGTCCACGCGCGCCGCCTTCTGTGGGAACGTGAAGTCCGCCCGGCCTACCTCGCCGTGGTCCTGGTCCTGCGAATCGAGGGTGCAGACGCCGGTGACGGAGGCGTCCTTGCGGACCTCCAGGTGCACCTTCACCTCGGAGTCGGAGACGATCTGGAACTTGATCACCTCGGCGCTGACGCTCTGCCCGCCGACGTAGTCCCAGCCGATCCACCCGACGACGGCCAGCAGCCCGACACCGAGCACCGACCCCACGACCTTGAGCTTCCGGTCCGCACGCTCGTCCGCCGACCGGCCGTAACGGCCTTCCGGGAGCCCTTCGCGCACCGCGCTCATGATCGATTCCTCTCGCTGGGGAGGGTGAGGCACCCAGGAATTTTCCGTCCCCCGATTCGGTCAATATAGAGGTTGACCGTCGCGCCGAATCACAGAGGATCCTGTCTTGACCGAGCAGCTTCGACTGATGGCCGTGCACGCCCACCCCGACGACGAGTCGAGCAAGGGCGCGGCCACGATGGCCAAGTACGTTTCCGAGGGCGTGCCCGTCCTGGTGGTGACCTGCACCGGCGGTGAGCGCGGTTCCGTGCTGAACCCCAAGCTCCAGGGCGACAAGTACATCGAGGAGAACATCCACGAGGTCCGCGCCAAGGAGATGGACGAGGCGCGCGAGATCCTCGGCATCGAGCAGGAATGGCTCGGCTACGTGGACTCCGGCCTGCCCGAGGGCGACCCGCTGCCGCCGCTGCCCGAGGGCTGCTTCGCCCTCGCGGACGTGGAGGAGGCCGCCGGCGAGCTGGTGAAGAAGATCCGCGCCTTCAAGCCGCAGGTCATCACCACGTACGACGAGAATGGCGGCTACCCGCACCCCGACCACATCATGACCCACAAGATCACGATGGTGGCCTTCGACGGCGCGGCCGACACCGACAAGTTCCCCGAGGCCGAGTACGGCGCCCCGTACCAGCCGCAGAAGCTCTACTACAACCAGGGCTTCAACAAGCCGCGCACCATCGCGCTGCACGAGGCGCTGCTCGCGCGCGGCCTGGAGTCCCCCTACGGCGAGTGGCTGGAGCGGTGGAAGGAGTTCGAGCGCAAGGAGCGGACCCTGACCACGCACGTGCCGTGCGCGGACTTCTTCGAGATCCGTGACAAGGCCCTCATCGCGCACGCCACGCAGATCGACCCGGACGGCGGCTGGTTCCGCGTCCCGATGGAGATCCAGAAGGAGGTCTGGCCCACGGAGGAGTACGAGCTGGCGAAGTCGCTCGTCGACACCTCCCTCCCCGAGTCCGACCTCTTCGCGGGCATCCGGGAGAATGCTTAGCCATGAGCGCTATGCAGGCAGCAGTCACCCAGCTCGTTCCGCTGGCCGCCGACACCTTCGACAAGAACAAGGTGACCCCGGGGCTCCTCGGGTTCATCGTGTTCGCGGCCCTCGCCCTCGGCGTGTGGGGCCTGATGAAGTCGATGAGCAAGCACATGGGCCGGGTGAACTTCGAGGAAGCCCCGGAACCGGCCGGCGCGGCGGCGGCCCCGGCCGCGTCCGCCGAGGGCTCCAAGGGCTGATCCCGCACGACGGGTGAGCGCCCGCTCCGCCGGCACCCCCGGCGGAGCGGGCGCTCCCGCGCGCCGAGACCAGCGCTCCCCCCCGGCGAGCGCCGCTCGGGTCGAGGAGCGGTGCTCACGCTAAGGAGCGGTGCTCAGGTCCGCGAGTGGTGCTCAGGTCCGCGAGTGGTGCTCAGGCCCGCGAGTGGTGCTCAGGCCCGCGAGTGGTGCTCACGCCCGCGAGTGGTGCTCGCGCGGATGAGCGGTGGCCGCCCGGCGGCCCTCAGGCCGGTGAGCGGCGGACGCCCTGGCGAGCGGTGGCCGCCCCCGCGAGCGGTGCTCTCGCCGGTGAGCGGCGGCCGCCCCCGTGAGCGGTGCTCGGTGCCTGGTGCGGGCGGGGCTGGGCCGGTCGCAGGGGCGGGAGCTTACGCCGACGGGGTCGGCAGCGGGACGCCCATTACCTCCCGGGCACGCAGGTCCGGGACCAGCCCCAGGCGCCAGGCCTGCCAGCCCTCCGCCGGGTCCACCCCGCGCGCCAGGACCGCCCCGTACGCCTCCAAGCACTCCTCCAGCCGGTCCCCCCGCAGCCCGTGCCCGGCCTTCGCCAGCGCGGCCAGCTCCGCCGCGGCCTCCCGCGCCCCGGCCGGCGAGCCCGCGTAGGGCAGCAGGGTGCAGCGCAGGAAACGGGCCCAGTCCTCCCCGCGCCGGTCCCCGTACGCCCCGAACAGCCCCGCCGCCTCACCGCACAGCGCCAGCGCCTGCGGCACCCGCCCGTTCCCCGCGTCCACCACCGCCAGCTCCAGACACGCCCAGGCCTCCCCGTGGGCCAGCCCGATGCGCCGGAAGTCCGCCCGCGCGTCCACCAGCAGCTGCCGTGCGAAACCCGAGTTGCGCAGGTTCCCCGTGCGCGCCGCCCGCTGGTCCCGCGTCACCCGCCCCGAGTGGTAGCGCGCGTGCGCCAGCCCGTACACGTCCCGCATCCGCGAGAACATCGTCCGGGCCCGCTCCAGCTCCCGCACCGCCCGGTCGATCCCGCCGTCCTCCTCCAGCGCCTGCCCCAGGTAGTACAACGTCCACGCCTCACCGCGCGCGTCCTCCGCCAGCCGGTGCCGGGCCAGCGCGTCCCGAAGCCGCTCCAGCGCCGTCCCCGGATCCCCGGCGATCACCCGGGCCCGCCCCAGCTGGGTCAGCGCCCACGCCTCGCCCCGGTCGTCGCGCGTCCGCCCGTACAGGCCGAGGGCCAGCAGCAGCTCCTCCTCCGCCCGCGACACGTCACCCACCCGCACGTGCACCTGCCCCAGCTGGAAGTGCGCCCAGGCCTCCCCGTGCACGCTCTCGCTCTCCCGGTGCAGCGCCAGGGACCGCTCCAGCAACGCCACCGCCTCCGCCAGGTGCCCCCGGTCCCGCTCGACCGCCCCCAGCGCGTGCAGCGACCACGCCCGGTCGCCCGCCAGCTCCTCCGGCCCCTGCAGCGCCAGCGCCTCCCGGATCCGGGCCGCCGCCTCCGGAAGGTTCCCCTGGTGGTGCAAGGTGATGCCCAGCGACAGCAGGGCCATCGCCGCGCCCGCCTCCTGCCGGGCCTCCTTGTACTGGTCCACCAGCGAGGTCAGCGTCGTCCGCGACTTGTCCAGCTCGCCGAGCTGCCGCGCCGCGATGCCCGTGCGCCACTGCACCGAACGGTTCAGCCGGCCCTGGTCCACCGCCCGCGTCAGCTCGTTGATCTCACCCAGCCGGTAGAGGTCCCCGCGCAGCAGGCAGAAGTCGCACAGCGCCCCCAGCAGGTCCAGCACCGCCTGCTGGTCCACTCCCTCCGACTGCCGCAGCGCCGCCGTGATGAAGCTCGACTCGTCGTCCAGCCAGCGCAGCGCCGCGTCCAGCGAGGGGAACCCGTGGCTCCCGAAACGGTCCGCCCGCGTCGACATCTTCCCGTCGACCATCCGGATCACCGAGTCCGCCAGCCGCGCGTAGTCCCGGATCAGCCGTTCGTGCGCGGCCGCCGCCTCCGCCCGGTCCTCGTCCGCCGCCAGCCGCGCCGCCGCGTACGCGCGCACCGCGTCGTGCATCCGGAACCGCTCCCCGCGTACGAGGTCCAGCAGGCCGGCCCGCGCCAGCTCGCCCAGCAGCCGCCCGGCCTCCACCCGTTCCGTGTCCGCCAGCGCCGCGGCCGCCGCCGCGCCCAGTGAGGCCCGCCCGGCGAGGGTGAGCCGGCGCAGCAGCCGGCGCCGTTCCTCGGGCAGGCGCACGTAGGCCAGCTCCAGGGCCCGCTCCAGCGCCCCCTCCCCGCCCCCGTCCCCGCCGCCGTCCGAGGCCCGCGCCGCCCCGAGCGGGGCCAGCACGCGCAGCGCCAGCGGCAGCCCCGCCGCCAGTTCCAGCAGCCCCGCCTCCGCCGCCGGCCCCGGCGCCGCCTCACCCGCCGCGCGGGCCCCGGCCCGCAGCACCTCGGCCGCCTCCGGCTCCGCCAGCCGCACCACCGGCAGCTGGTGCACCCAGGCCCCCAGGTCCGCGGGCAGCTCCAGCGGCTCCCGGGCCGTGACCAGCACCAGGCTCTCGGACCGCTCCGGCACCAGCGCCCGCACCTGCTCGGGGTCCACCGCGTCGTCCAGCACCACCGTCACGGGCAGCCCCTGGAGGTGCTGGTGGTACAGCTCCCCGAGCCGGCGCACCTGCTGCTCGGCCGACGCCCCCTCCCGGAACAGCAGCTGCTCACGCGGGGCCCCGAGCCGGTTCAGCAGGTGCAGCAGCGCCTCCCGCGTCGACAGCGGAGCCTCACCGGGGGCGGTGCCGCCCCGCAGGTCCACCACGCACGCCCCGCGGAACTGGTCCCGCAGCCCGTGCGCCGCCCGCAGCGCCAGCGCCGTCCGCCCCACCCCCGGCTCCCCGTGCAGCACGACCACCACCGGCCGGGTCTCGGTGCTGGCCCGCGCCGTCCGCACCCACTGGGCGATCCGCGCCAGCTCCGCCCGCCGCCCCGTGAACAGGGCATCGGCGTCCGGCAGCTGCCCGAACGACTGCTCCAGCATGCTCCGCCGCCGCGCCTCGGCACTCCGGTCGGCCCCGCGCAACTGCGACGGCACCGCCCCCCGCGCCGCCGGGCCGGGGCCCGTGGCGCTCGCCGAACCCGCCGCGGCCACGGCCCGCTCCTGCGCCAGGAAGGGCCGGATCCCCCGCACCTCCAACGCCGTCAGCCACTTCAGCCTCAACTGCTCCGGCCCGCCCGGGCGCCCCGCCGCCCCGGCCCGCCGGTTCGCGGCCGGCACGTGCACGGCCGCCACCCGCACCGCCGCCGTCACCGCCCCCGCCACGCCCGCCACGATGCCCGCACTGAGCGCCGTACCGGCGTCGACCCCGAAGGCCACGTCCGCCCCGGCGGCGGCCGCCGAGGCGACGGCCGTCACCAGCAGGGCCGTCCCGCTGCCGGCCCGCCGGAAGGCCTCCCCGAACGACTGCTCCCCGGCGGCGGCCTCGTCCAGCGCGGCCACGTAGGCGGCGTACTCCTCGCCCGCCACCGCGGCCAGCCCGTCGAGCGCCTCCCGCCCCCGCCCGAGCAACACCTCCGCATCCACCCCGCCCCCCGCCCGCCGGACCTCCTCCTGCACGGCCCGGGCCAGCACCCGCTCGGCCTCGACACGATGGCTGTCCCGCATCGGCATCCTCCTCGCAGAGCTCCGCAAACGTGCGCCAAGTGTCCTGCGGGACGGTCCGCAGCGCGAGTCAATCTGAGCTAGATCAGAGGGAGTTGGGCCACGAACGACCATCGGCGTGCATATATGTACGCGCCGCTCGGGGTGGTCGGCGTCCGGGGCGCTGGCTCACAGGCTGAACGGCCCGCCGGCGTCATACTTCTCTGATCATCACGCGGGTATCGCAGAGCTTCGACCAGTCGTCGCGGTCGGAGGTCAGGGCGATCGCGGGGGCCGGGACGCGGAGTGCGAGCGCGGCGACGAGAGCGTCGATGGCGTACTTGTGCCCGTGCAGCCCGCCTGCGTCCCGAAGCAGTGCCACGGCGGTCAGGGAATCCTCCTGGCTGACCGGTTCCACCCGCAACCGGGAGAGCACCCACTTCAAGCGCGCCAGATCGGTCTTCCCCTGCACGGCTTCGACGATGGTCAGCGCAGACACGAGGACGGGAACTCCGGCCTGCCGGGATGCCTCGATGCGAGCCGCCATTTTGCGGTCGTTGCGCAGGAGCAGGGAGAGCGCCTCGGAGTCGAGCACCAGCGAGCGGGCCGGTTGCTCTTTCACGCGGCGCCCCGCTCAGCGTTCTCGTCTCCGAACAACTCGCGTCGTGCGGCTTCGATCTCCTGCTCAGTAAGCGCGCCGTGTACTTCTTCGTGGGCCGTCACGATCTCCGCGAGCCCGTCCATGGCGAGCTGATGCCTGACAGCCTCGGTGACATAGCTGGACAGTCCCCGGCGCCCGGTCCTTGACCGGAGCTCACTGACCAGCTCGGAGGGCATGGAGACGGAGATGTTCTCGGTGGTCCCAGGTCGGCTCGACTTCATGGCCCTAGTGTAATACGGCATCTATTACAACATCGAGCCGCTCGGCGCCGCCTGTCCCTTCCCTCGGCTGCCCGTCCGGAGGGCATCCCGGTATCCGGCCCGTCGTCCTGCAGGATGGGGTCATGCCGAACCGCCTCGCGAACGAGACCTCCCCCTATCTCCTGCAGCACGCCGACAATCCGGTCGACTGGTGGCCCTGGTCCGACGGAGCGTTCGCCGAAGCGCGGCGCCGGGACGTTCCGGTGTTGCTGAGCGTCGGGTACAGCTCGTGTCACTGGTGCCATGTCATGGCGCACGAGTCCTTCGAGGACGAGCTCGCCGCCGCCTACATGAACGAGCACTTCGTCAACATCAAGGTCGACCGCGAGGAGCGGCCCGATGTCGACGCCGTGTACATGGAGGCCGTGCAGGCGGCCACCGGGCAGGGCGGGTGGCCCATGACCGTGTTCCTGACGCCCGACGCCGAGCCCTTCTACTTCGGGACCTACTTCCCGCCCGAGCCGCGGCACGGCATGCCCTCCTTCATGCAGGTGCTCGAAGGCGTGCGCGGGGCCTGGGTCGGGCGGCGGGAGGAGGTGGCCGAGGTCGCGCAGCGGATCGTGCGGGATCTCGCCGGGCGGCAGCTGGACTACGGGAAGGCCGGGCTGCCCGGGGGTGAGGAGCTGGGGCGGGCGCTGCTCGGGCTGACGCGGGAGTACGACGCCGTGCGGGGCGGGTTCGGCGGGGCGCCGAAGTTCCCGCCGTCCATGGCGCTGGAGTTCCTGCTGCGCCACCACGCCCGCACCGGGTCCGAGGGTGCGCTGCAGATGGCGGCCGACACCTGTGAGGCCATGGCCCGGGGCGGGATCTACGACCAGCTCGGCGGGGGGTTCGCGCGGTACTCCGTGGACCGGGAGTGGGTCGTGCCGCACTTCGAGAAGATGCTCTACGACAATGCGCTGCTGTGCCGGGTCTACGCGCATCTGTGGCGGGCCACCGGGTCGGACCTCGCGCGCCGGGTCGCGCTGGAGACCGCCGACTTCATGGTGCGGGAACTGCGCACCGGCGAGGGCGGGTTCGCCTCCGCGCTCGATGCCGACAGTGAGGAGGAGGGGAGCGGGCGGCACGCCGAAGGGGCGTACTACGCCTGGACGCCCGGGGAGTTGGCGGACGTGCTCGGGGAGGACGACGGGCAGCTGGCCGCGGCGTACTTCGGGGTCACCGAAGAGGGGACCTTCGAGCACGGGAAGTCGGTGCTGCAACTGCCGCAGGACGGGCCGGTGGTGGAGGCCGGGCGGTTGGCCTCCATCCGGGAGCGGCTGCTCGCGGCACGCGGGCGGCGGCCCGCGCCCGGGCGGGACGACAAGGTGGTGGCCGCCTGGAACGGGCTGGCCATCGCCGCCCTCGCCGAGTGCGGGGCCTTCTTCGAGCGGCCGGACCTGGTCGAGCGGGCGACCGAGGCCGCCGACCTGCTGGTGCGCGTGCACATGGACGGGACGGCCCGGCTGGCCCGGACCAGCAAGGACGGGCGGGCCGGCGCGAACGCCGGGGTGCTGGAGGACTACGGGGACGTCGCCGAGGGCTTCCTGACCCTGGCCTCCGTCACCGGTGAGGGGGTGTGGCTGGAGTTCGCCGGGTTCCTCGTCGACCTGGTGATGGCCCGCTTCACCGCCGAGGACGGCTCGCTGTACGACACCGCGCACGACGCCGAGCAGCTGATCCGCCGCCCTCAGGACCCCACCGACACCGCCGCCCCCTCCGGCTGGACGGCCGCGGCCGGCGCGCTGCTGTCGTACGCCGCGCACACCGGTTCGCGCCCCCACCGCGAGGCGGCCGAGCGGGCTCTGGGGGTGGTGCAGGCCCTCGGTCCGCGCGCCCCGCGCTTCATCGGGCACGGTCTGGCGGTGGCGGAGGCGCTCGTGGACGGCCCCCGCGAAGTGGCCGTCGTCGGGCATCCCGAGGATCCGGCGACGGCCGCCCTGCACCGCACCGCGTTGCTGGGGACCGCTCCCGGGGCGGTCGTGGCGGTCGGGCCGCCGCGTGCGGCGGACGGCAGCGGAGGGGAGTTCCCCCTGCTGACCGAGCGCACACTGGTGCGCGACCTTCCGACGGCGTACGTGTGCCGGCACTTCGTCTGCGCGCGGCCTACGACGGAACCGGACGAGCTGGCGGACCAGTTGGGTGTGGTTCGTCCCTGAAAGTGCCGGAGTGCTGTCAATTCCGGTTGCGGTACATCGACTCGGAAATGTGGTTTTTAACTGGGCGGCGCCTGGGCTTCACATGCGCTGCCTAGTCTCATGTCTTCGGGAGTCACCGAGGGCAGTCACCGAGACGCGCACTGGGGGGTGTGCACGAGGGGGAACACGGGGGCGGCGGGCCGGGGGGCCCGCGTCACGCCTTCGGGGGGTTTGCCGGTCGCCGCCTGGGGTTGCGGCATGTCTGTGGGGGGACGGTTTGTTCACCTCTGTTGTCATATCCGCCATTTCTGTTGCGCTCTTCTGGATCGCCGCCCTCACCTTGTGGTGGCAAATGCACGCCTGGCGCACGCCGGAGACGCTGGCCTCGACCCGCTTCGACCGCCCCGACGGCGGGGACCGGCTGGCCTTCTCGCTCCTGCTGCCCGCCCGTCACGAGCAGGCCGTGCTGGAACACACCATCGCCCGGCTCCTGGAGTCGGGCCACACCGACTACGAGATCATCGTCATCGTCGGCCATGACGACCCGGAGACCGCCGCCGTCGCCGACCGCGCCGCCGCCGGTGCGCCCGGGCGGGTCCGCGTCGTCGTGGACCACAACGAGGCCAAGAACAAGCCGAAGGCCCTCAACACGGCCCTGCCGCACTGCCGGGGCGACATCGTCGGGGTCTTCGACGCCGAGGACCAGGTCCACCCCCAGCTGCTCTCCCACGTCGACCACGCCTTCCGCGCCACCGGCGCCGACGTGGTCCAGGGCGGGGTGCAGCTGATCAACTTCCATTCCAGCTGGTACAGCCTGCGCAACTGCCTGGAGTACTTCTTCTGGTTCCGCTCCCGCCTCCACCTGCACGCCGAGAAGGGGTTCATCCCGCTCGGCGGGAACACCGTGTTCGTGCGCACCGAGGTGCTGCGCGAGGCCGGCGGCTGGGACCAGAACTGCCTCGCCGAGGACTGCGACCTGGGAGTGAGGCTCTCCTCGGCCGGCAAGAAGGTGGTCGTCGCCTACGACTGCGACATGGTGACCCGCGAGGAGACCCCGGGCTCGCTGATGAGCCTGCTCAAGCAGCGCACCCGCTGGAACCAGGGCTTCCTGCAGGTCTACCGGAAGAAGGACTGGCAGCGGCTGCCCGGCCGGGGACAGCGCTGGCTCGCCCGCTACACGCTGATGACCCCGTTCATGCAGGCGGCCTCCGGGGTGATCATCCCGGTGAACTTCGCCGTCGCGGTCTTCCTCGACGTGCCCGTCGGGGTCGCGATCATCACCTTCCTGCCCCTGATCACGGCGATGGTGACCTTCGTCTTCGAGATCGTCGGCCTGCACGACTTCGGCCGCCAGTACGGGCTGCGCGTGCGCTTCGTGCACTACCTCAAGCTCGTCGTCGGCGGCCCGTTCTACCAGGTGATGCTGGCGGGCGCCGCGATCCGGGCGGTCTGGCGCGAGCAGCGCGGCCGCAACGAGTGGGAACTCACCAGCCACACGGGCGCCCACCTGGAGACCGCCCCCTCCGGCGCCGCTCCCTCCGGCGCCCCGATCCGAGAGGACGCCCACCGGTGACCGCCACCGTGCCCACGGCCACTGATCCCCAGCCCGCCGACGCGACCGCCACCGGCCAGCTCCTGCCCGTACGCCACCTGCCCGGCTCCCGGCGCCCCGCCGGCCCGGACGGCACGGACGGCACGGGCGCGGGTACCGGCGGAGGTCCCGGCTCAAGCCCGTCCGCCCCGGCCCGGCGGGTGGTGCGCTTCCGCTCCTCGCGCCCCGACCTGCTGCTGTGCGGGGTCCTCCTGCTGGTGATCGTCCTCGTCCAGGGCTGGAACCTCACGGCCTTCCCGGCGCTGAGCGACGACGAGGGCACCTACCTGGCCCAGGCGTGGGCGGTCCAGCAGGGCGAGGGACTGGCGCACTACACGTACTGGTACGACCACCCGCCGCTCGGCTGGATACAGATCGCGGGCCTGACCTGGCTGCCGTCCCTGTTCGTGCCCGACGGGATGACGGTCGCGCCGATGCGCTTCTCGATGCTCGCCGTCTCGGCGGCCGGTTCCGTACTGATCTACGTGCTGGCGCGCCGGCTGTGGCTGCCGCGCTGGGCGGCGGGGCTCGCGATGGGGCTGTTCGGGCTGTCCCCGCTGTCCGTGGTGCTCCAGCGGGAGATCTTCCTCGACAACCTCGCAGTGGTGTGGATGCTGCTGGCCTTCTGCCTCGCCGCGTCCCCCAGCCGGCACCTGTGGCACCACTTCGCCTCGGGGCTGGCGGCCGCCACCGCCGTCCTGACCAAGGAGACGATGCTGGTGGTGCTCCCGGCGCTGCTGGTGACGATGTGGCGTCACAGCCACCGCGACACCCGCAAGTTCGCCGTCACCGGAGCCGTCACCGCCTGCGCCCTGATCGGCCTGTCGTACCCGCTGTACGCGCTGCTCAACAACGAGCTGCTGCCCGGCGCCGGACACGTCTCCCTCATCGACGGCATCACCTACCAGATGAGCCGCCCCGGCTCCGGCTTCATCCTGGACCCCGGCTCCGGCTCCAACGGCGTCCTGCGGTCCTGGCTGTACTACGACACCGTCCTGCCGCTGGGCGGCCTGGCCGGCGCCGTCCTGCTGCTGGCCGCCCACCGGTGGTCGGTCACCGCCCGGGCGCTGGCGGGCCCGGCCCTGGCCGCCGTGCTCCTCGCGGTGGTGGCGATGCGGCCCTCCGGCTACCTCCCGGCGATGTACGTCATCCAGGCCCTGCCCTTCCTCGCCCTGGTCCTCGCCGCCGCCGCGGCCGCCGTCGCCCACGCCGTCCTGCGCCGGCACCGCGGGCCCGGGGAGCGGCGGGCGCTGGTGTACGCGCGGTGGGCGCTGGCCGGCGTCCTCGCCGCCTCGGCCGCCGCGTACGTGCTGCCGCGCTGGTACGAGGGCGACCGCACCGCCCTCACGGCCGACGCCAACGGCCCCTACCGGCAGGCCGCGGCCTGGCTGGGCCGGGAGGTGCCCGACCCGGCGAACACCCGCGTCCTCGTCGACGACGCGCTCTGGCTGGACGCCGTTCACTCCGGTTTTGCACCCGGACCGGGCGCGATCTGGTTCTACAAGGCGGACCTCGACCCGGCCGTCGGCAAGACACTGCCTCGGGGCTGGCGGGACATCGACTACGTGGTCTCCTCGCCGACCGTGCGTCGCGACGCGGTGGACCTGCCCACGGTGAAGGCTGCTCTGGAGCATTCGACCGCGGTCGCCGTCTTCGGTACGGGCGAGGACCGTATCGAGATCCGCCGCACCGACCGCGAGAGTGGGAGCTGAAGCACCATGAGCGAGGACCTGTGGCCCCCGCGCGCCCTGGACGATCCGGAAGTCGGCGCTCCGCCGGTGTCCTCCGGGTCCGGCGGCGTCACCCTGATCATCCCGACCTTCAACGAGTCCGCCAACGTCGCCGAGTTGCTCGGGCAGCTGCGCGCCGCCCTGCCCGCGCGCCCGCCCTGCCGGGTGCTCTTCGTGGACGACTCCACCGACGACACCCCGGCCCTCATCGAGAAGGCCGCCGCCGACTGCCCCTTCCCGGTGGAGGTCCTGCACCGCGACAGCCCGGCCGGTGGCCTGGGCGGAGCCGTGGTCGAGGGCATCGCACGGGCCGGCTCGGACTGGATCGTCGTCATGGACGCCGACCTCCAGCACCCCCCGCACCTGGTCCCCGAACTCGTCGGCGAGGGCGAACGCACCGGGGCCGACCTCGTCGTGGCCTCCCGCTACCTCCCCGGCGGCAGCCGGGCCGGGCTCGCCGGCGGCTACCGCGTCGCCGTCTCGCGCGGCGCGACCTGGCTGGCCAAGGGCCTCTTCCCGCGCGCGCTGCGCGGGATCAGCGACCCGATGAGCGGGTTCTTCGCCATGCGCCGCTCCGCCGTCACCGGCGCCGTCACCACCGACGCGCTCAAACCCCTCGGCTACAAGATCCTCATGGAGCTGGCCGTGCGCTGCCAGCCGCAGAAGACCGCCGAGGTCCCCTTCGTCTTCCAGGAGCGCTTCGCCGGGGAGTCCAAGTCCACCGCCCGCGAGGGACTGCGCTTCCTGACCCACCTGGCCGCCCTCCGCTCGGCGAGCCCGCTCGCCCGGATGATCGGCTTCGGCCTGATCGGGCTCTCCGGCTTCGTCCCCAACCTCCTCGCGCTGTGGCTGCTCACCCACGCCGGCATGCAGTATCTCGCCGCCGAGGTGGTCGCCAACCAGGCCGGGGTCCTGTGGAACTTCCTCCTCATCGAGAACCTCCTCTTCCGCGACCGCCGCCGCCACCGCCACTGGGCGGACCGCGTCGGGCGCTTCGCCCTCCTCGCCAACGCCGACCTGCTGCTGCGCATCCCGCTGATCGCGCTGTTCGTCGGCCGGTTCGGCCTCGGCGTCCTGCCCGCGACGGCCCTGGCGCTGGTCACCACCTTCGTCCTGCGCTTCGTCGCCACGGAGGCCCTCGTCTACCTGCCGCGCGGGCCACGCGCGGCGGCCCGTACCCGTCCCACGACCAGGAGTTGAGCCGCACCGAAAGGACCACCGCATGCCAAGGACGATCCGACGGCGGGCAGGGCGCAGGGCCGCGCTGGCCGCCGTCGGGGCGATGACCGCAGGCCTGCTGCTCACCGCCCCCCAGCAGGCCACGGCCGGAGCGCCCAACCTGCTCACCAACCCCGGTTTCGAGACCGCCGGCGCGCCCGGCTCCGACATGCCGTCCTGCTGGGAGAAGTCCGGCTGGGGCGACAACGACTTCACCTTCGCCACCGTCGCCGACGCCCACAGCGGCACCAAGGCCATGAAGGTCTCGCTCACCCGCCGCGTCGACGGCGACCGCAAGGCGCTGGTCACGGAGAACGCCACCTGCGCCCCCACCGTCGTGCCGGGCAGGCAGTACGACCTGTCCGCCTGGTACAAGTCGAACACCCCGGACGTGGCGGTGACCGTCTTCCGCCACGACACCGCCGCCGGCTGGCAGTACTGGACCGACCTGCAGAACCCGCCGGTCAGTGCCGCCTGGTCGCGCACCCAGGTGCGTACGCCGGCCGTCCCGCCCGGTACCGACAAGATCGCCTGGGGGCTGTCCGTCTACGGGGTGGGCACCCTCACCACCGACGACTACGCGCTGGAGGAAGTGACCGCCGTCCCGCCCCAGCCCACCTGCACGGGCACCGCCGAGGAGTGCGCGAAGGGCAAGTGGGAGGTGATGGGCACCCAGAACCCGGTGCGCTCGATGCACGCCGTGGTCCTGAAGAACGGCAAGGTGCTGCTGATCGCCGGTTCCGGCAACGACATCTCCCAGTTCAACGCCGGTACCTTCACCTCCGCCGTCTACGACCCGGTCGCCGGGTCCGTGAAGACGATCCCGACGCCGGTGGACATGTTCTGCTCGGGGCACGTGCAGCTGGCCGACGGCCGGGTGCTGGTGATGAGCGGCAACAAGGGCTATCCGTCGGCCGACGGCAAGACCGGCTACCAGGGGCTGAAGGACAGTTACGTCTTCGACCCGGCGACCGAGACGTACACGAAGACCAACGATCTCAACGGCGGGCACTGGTACCCGTCCGCGACCATCCTCGGCAACGGCGACGTGATCTCCTTCGGCGGGCTGAAGGAGGACTCCACGGGCAACGTCACCGCGGAGCGGTTCTCGGCGGCGCAGAACAAGTGGCTACCGCTGAACCAGGTCAACCAGACCTGGTCCTACTGGGGCCTGTACCCGTCGATGATCCTCATGCAGGACGGCCGGCTGTTCTACTCCGGCAGCCACACCTTCGGCAACGGCACGGCCGGCTCGGGCGCCTCCGTCTACGACTACGACGCCAACACCATCACCGACGTGCCCGGACTGCGCGGGAAGGACCAGCGCGACGAGTCCGCGAGCGTCCTGCTGCCCCCGGCCCAGGCCCAGCGGGTCCTGACCATCGGCGGCGGCAACAACGAGACCAACCCGGCCGCGAACCGGCTCACCGACCTCATCGACCTGAAGCAGCCGAGCCCCGCCTACACCGCGGGCCCCGACCTCCCCCAGGGCCTGGTCGACACCGGCGCGGGCAAGCGCCCGCAGACCGGGGCCGAGGGCAAGATGTACGTCTCCGCCGTGCTGCTGCCCGACGGCAAGGTGCTGGAGACCGGCGGCGGACTGCACGACCGTGCCGACCCGGTCTTCGAGGCCTCCTTCTTCGACCCCGGGACCAACACCTACCAGCCGGGCCTGGCCGCCGACCCGATCCCGCGCACCTACCACTCGGGCGCCTTCCTGCTGCCCGACGGCCGGGTGATGTCGGTCGGGGACAACCCCGGCAACGGTACGTACAACCACGCGGTGTCGGTCTACACCCCGCCCTACCTGTTCAAGGGCCCGCGCCCGAAGCTCACTTCGGTGATCGACACCGACTGGGTGTACGGGGACACCCAGCGGATCACCGTCGACCGGCCCCTGGCCAAGGCGGAACTGATCCGCCCGGCGGCGGTCACCCATTCCTCCGACCCCAACCAGCGGTTCGTCGACCTGCCGATGACCGTGGTCAACGGCACCACCATCGACCTCAACGTCACCAGCAACCCCAACCTCGCGCCGCCCGGCTGGTACATGCTCTTCGGCGTCGACGCGGCCGGGATCCCCTCCGTCGCGACCTGGGTCCACCTGGGCGGAGCCCCCTCACTGGCGGCGGCGGCCGCGCAGCGGCAGCCCGCCCCGCACGAGCACGCCTTCGCCGGCGAGCTGGCCGCGCCGAAGGAGAACCCGGAGCCGCGGACGTCGGTCCCGGTCGCGCCCGCCGTGGCCGGCTGCGACCGGCACTACGGGACGGTCAACGTGTGCGTCCCGACGGCCTTCCCGGCGGAGGTGGCGAAGACCACGGCCGCCCGCTGCGACTGGCTGGCGGCGCACCGCTTCCCCAGGCGCATGAAGGTCAACGGCAGCGACCCGCTGCGCCTGGACGCGGACGGGGACGGCTACACCTGCTAGCCGCCCGCTCCTCGCCCGCACGGAAAAGGGGCCCCGCCGCGTGCTCGCGGCGGGGCCCCCTCCGTGGGCCGCGCCCGGAATGCGAGGTCCGGGCGGCCGTGCGATAACGGCAGGATGAAGCGGTCCTCAGTGCGAGTAGGCGGCCAGCGAGATGCCGACGTAATGGGCCACGAAGGCCGCCAGCGTCAGGGAGTGGAAGACCTCGTGGAAGCCGAAGAACCGCGGCGAGGGGTTCGGGCGCTTGATCCCGTAGATGACCCCGCCCGCGCTGTAGAGGAGGCCGCCGACGATCACCAGCACCAGGACCGCGATGCCGCCGGTGCGCATGAAGTCCGGCAGGAAGAAGACGGCGGCCCACCCCATCGCTATGTAGCAGGGGGTGTAGAGCCAGCGCGGGGCGCCGACCCAGAAGACGCGGAAGGCGATGCCGGCGGCGGCCGCGAGCCACACCGCCCACAGCAGGGTCCGCCCGGTGGAGTCCGGCAGCAGCAGGACGGTGAGCGGGGTGTAGGTGCCCGCGATGATCAGGAAGATGTTGGCGTGGTCGAGCCGGCGCAGGACGGCCTCGCCGCGCGGGCCCCAGGTGCCGCGGTGGTAGACGGCGCTGACGCCGAAGAGCAGGCACGCGGTGAGGATGTACACACCGCACGCGACCCGCGCGCGCGTCGAGTCGGTGAAGGCCATCAGCGCGAGGCCCGCGACCACCACGGCCGGGAACATCCCGGTGTGCAGCCAGCCGCGCATGACCGGTTTGGCCTCCGGAGCTGCGCGTTCGTCCGGTACGGCCGCTACGGCAGCGGCGTCAGAAGTCATGGCCGACATGCTACCTACGGGTCCGTAGGTTTCTGTTAGTCCTCTTTACGGAAGATTGACTGACGTGGCGATGCTCACGTGAGAGGCCCCCTGGACATATGCGCACATGCACCGGATGATCAGATGAGTGCGGTCGACACCGGATGAGCGGAGCGCGAAGCGTCCGGGTCGCGGCCCCCACGGGGCATACACCAAACAAACCCCTCAACAAGGAGCAATCGTGGCGCGCGACAACGCGGCTCCCACCCCTTCCCTCCCGACGACGCACCAGGAGCTGATCTCCTGGGTCGACGAGATCGCGGCGATCACCCAGCCCGACCGCGTCGTCTGGTGCGACGGCTCCGAAGCCGAGTACGAGCGCCTGTGCGAGGAGCTCGTCGCCAAGGGCACCTTCAAGAAGCTCGACGAGACCAAGCGCCCGAACTCGTACTACGCCGCCTCCGACCCCTCCGACGTCGCGCGCGTCGAGGACCGGACCTTCATCTGCTCCGAGAAGGAGGAGGACGCGGGCCCGACCAACCACTGGAAGGCCCCTTCCGAGATGAAGGAGCTCTTCACCGGTGAGAAGGGCATCTTCCGCGGCTCCATGAAGGGCCGCACGATGTACGTCGTGCCCTTCTGCATGGGCCCCCTGGGCTCCGAGCTCTCCGCGATCGGCGTCGAGATCACCGACTCCGCCTACGTCGCGGTCGCCATGCGCACCATGACCCGCATGGGCAAGGCCGTCCTCGACGAGCTCGGCACCGACGGCTTCTTCGTCAAGGCCGTCCACACCCTCGGCGCCCCGCTCGCCGAGGGCGAGGCCGACGTCCCGTGGCCCTGCAACACCACCAAGTACATCTCGCACTTCCCCGAGACCCGCGAGATCTGGTCCTTCGGCTCCGGCTACGGCGGCAACGCCCTGCTCGGCAAGAAGTGCTACGCGCTGCGCATCGCCTCGGTCATGGCCCGTGACGAGGGCTGGCTCGCCGAGCACATGCTGATCCTCAAGCTCACCCCGCCGCAGGGCGAGGGCGAGACCAAGTACGTGGCCGCCGCCTTCCCGTCCGCCTGCGGCAAGACCAACCTCGCCATGCTGGAGCCGACCATCCCCGGCTGGACGGTCGAGACCATCGGCGACGACATCGCCTGGATGCGCTTCGGCGAGGACGGCCGCCTCTACGCGATCAACCCCGAGGCCGGCTTCTTCGGCGTCGCCCCCGGCACCGGTGAGCACACCAACGCCAACGCCATGAAGACGATGTACGCCAACACCGTCTTCACCAACGTCGCGCTCACCCCCGACGGTGGCGACGTGTGGTGGGAGGGCATGACCGAAGAGCCCCCGGCCGAGCTCATCGACTGGCGCGGCAACCCGTGGACCCCGCAGTCCGAGACCCCGGCCGCCCACCCCAACGCCCGCTTCGCCGTCCCGGCTTCGCAGTGCCCGACGATCGCCCCCGAGTGGGAGGACCCCAAGGGCGTCCCGATCTCCGCGATCCTCTTCGGCGGCCGCCGCGCCTCCGCCGTGCCGCTGGTCACCGAGTCCTTCGACTGGAACCACGGCGTCTTCATCGGCTCGAACATCGCCTCCGAGAAGACCGCCGCCGCCGAGGGCAAGGTCGGCGAGCTGCGCCGCGACCCGTTCGCGATGCTGCCGTTCTGCGGCTACAACATGGGCGACTACATGGCCCACTGGGTCAAGGTCGCGGCCGACAAGGACCAGGCCAAGCTCCCGAAGATCTACTACGTGAACTGGTTCCGCAAGAACGACGCGGGCAAGTTCGTCTGGCCCGGCTTCGGCGAGAACAGCCGCGTCCTGAAGTGGATCGTCGGCCGCCTCGACGGCAACGCCGAGGGCGTCGAGACCCCGATCGGCGTCCTGCCGACCAAGGCCGCCCTCGACCTCGACGGCCTGGACATCTCCGACGAGGACCTCGACTTCCTGCTCACCGTCGACAAGGACGTGTGGCGCGAGGAGGCCGCCCTGGTCCCCGAGCACCTCAACACCTACGGCGACCACACGCCGAAGGAGCTGTGGGAGCAGTACCACGCGCTGGTCGAGCGCCTGGGCTGAGCCCGATGCCTGCCCTGATGCGGCAGGCCACCTGAACGTGGGAGTCCCCGACCAAGGTTCTCCCACCGCTGTGGGAATCCCCGACCAAGGCTTTCCCAGAGCAGCACACGCCTGACCGACGGGCGGGAGCCACTGTCCCGGCCACCGCCCGTCAGCCCCCCTGGGGAGCGCCCGCGCTCCCCGGGACAGGCCGTGTGCGTCTGCTGACGGCGGGCCTCCCTGTCCTGGAGGCCCGCCGTCAGGCGTTCCCGGGGCTCCCGCTTCGAAATGCTGTGTGAGTGGGTGGGTGCTGGCGGGGCGGGGGGCGTCCCGGGAGGATCTGGGCATGGCACTGAAATGGCAGGGGTGGGTGGTCGGCCTCGTGGGCCTGGCCGGCCTCCTGGTGTTCGCCCCCCTGGGCCTGTACGTCTGGGCCAGCAGCCCGTCCCGCCCGGCCGACGCGACCGCCGCGCCCCCGCAGGTCCGGGTCACCGACTGCCGCATCGACCCGGCGAGCCGGCGGGTCCTGGCGTCGGTCGAGGCCCGCGGCGGGCAGGGCGCGTACCTGGTCACGGTCGAGTTCCGCGACCGGGAGCCGTCGGCGTCGGCGTCGGCCTCGGCGTCGGCTGGGGACGCCGGCGCCCGCGTGTCCCAATCCCTGGTCCGGCTCCCCGGTCTCGCCCCGGACACCCCGCCCGCCCGCACCGAGGCCGTGGGCCCGGTCTGGCCCCCGTCGACGGCACCATGGTGCGGGGTCGCGGGGGTGGCGCGGGAGGGCGAGGGGCGGGGGTGAGGGCGCGCCATCTCCCCCTCGAGGGGCGGGGATTGGGCGGCGCCTGCCCACCCGCCTCCCCGGGTGCGGGTGGGCGGGTCGGGGGGCGGCATCCCGCCGAGCGGTGACGGGACACCCGACCGGAACCGGGGGCGGCCGGGGCCTCACTCAGCGGTCTCAGGGAGGGGTTGGGGGTTTCCCGTCAGTATCATCGTCCTTCCGCGTCGGGCCGCCCTGTCAAGGGCGCTCCTTCGTCGCGTCGCTTCGCGATCGCCTGCGGCGACCCTTGACAGGCCGTCCCGCCGCGAAATGCCGAAGACTGCCGGGAAACCCCCAAAGGAACGGGACGGACGTTCATAGGGCATCCGGCGGCATCAGCGACCAGGCGGGATGGTCGGGGGCCGCCTCGCCAAGCATCCGGGCCGATGAGGGAGCGAACCGGGGCCGCGATTCGCGACAGATCGCTACGCGCTCCTCCCGTCTCAGCGTCCGACGACCGTCTGGGGCTGCTGCCCGCAGGAAAGGACGACGGAATCGTCATCCGGGGCCGGTGGGCGCATCAAATCGCTACGCGCTCCTCTGATTTCGGCGTCCGACGGCCGCCTGGGGCCGATACCTGCACCAAATGCCAACCAGAAGGGCATCCGGGAACAGCGGGCGCAGGAGATCGCTACGCGCTCCTCAATTCCCGGCGTCCGACGGCCGTCCGGGGCTGCTCATCCGGCTCGCCCAGGGGTTCCCGTCCCCGTTCGCGCCCGTCTGGATCGCCGAAATGGTGCGTCGGAAGAGCTGAGTTCGGCAGGAGCAGCGCCTCCGGCTCGGTTTCAGCCGCAGGTTCATCCCTCTTCAGGCGAGGACTTCTCCCGAGGGTGGATCAGTACGCTGACCGCAGGATTCGGGCGGTCGTTCTGGATATCGGAGAAACCCTCACGCGTGACGATCGCTACTGGGCGTCCTGAGCCGACGCCGACGCGGTCCGCCTCCTACGGCCTGACATCGACATCTCCGCCGAGTACGCGGCCCGTCAGGCGGCGGCCCGAGGCGAGTGGCTCGATGAGACGGATCTGTGCGAGGACGTCCGACCGGCGCTGTCCGCCCTCCGGGCGGCGAACGACCTGGTCGACATCGTGAACCCGAGAGGGCTCAAGTCCCGTCCTATTGACGGCCTGTAGCGGTCGAGGTCGGCGCAGCAGGTGAAGCACCAACTGGCCCTAACACCGATCGTCAGTCATCTGTCGCGGATATCAGCCCCGGACGGCCGCCGGACGCCGAACGGGAGGAGCGCGTAGCGATCTAACGCGCCCATCGGTCCCGCATGCCCATCCCTTCGTCCCTGGGTGAAGGCAGCGACCCAAGACGGTCGCCGGACGCCGAGACGAGAGGAGCGCGTAGCGATCTCCTGCGCCCGCTGTTCCCGGATGCCCTTCTGGTTGGCATTTGGTGCAGGTATCGGCCCCAGGCGGCCGTCGGACGCCGAAATCAGAGGAGCGCGTAGCGATTTGATGCGCCCACCGGCCCCGGATGACGATCCTGTCGGCCTTTGGTGCGGGCAGTGACCCCAGGCGGCTGGTAGACGCTGAGATGAGAGGAGCGCGTAGCGATCTGTCGCGGATCGCGGCCCCGATTCACCGGCTCGTCGGCCTGGATGCTTGGCGAGGCGGCCCCCGGCCCCCCGGCTGGTCGCTGAGGGAGCCGGATCGTCAATGAACGTCCGTCCCGTTCCTTTGGGGGTTTCCCGGCAGTCTTCGTTTTTCCGTGGCGGGACGGGCTGTCAAGAGTGGAGCGCAGCGACATCGCGTAGCGACGCGACGAAGGAGCGCTCTTGACTGACCGGCCCGACGCGGAAGGACGATGAGACTGACGGGAAAGCCCCAACCGATCTCTGAGACCGCTGAGTGTGGTCCCGGCCATCCCCGGTCCCGGTCGGCCGTCCGGTGCCGCCCGGTGGGATCCCGGCCCCAGCCCACCGGCCCGCAGACGGGGAGGCGGGTGGGAAGGCGCCGCCCGGCCCCCACCCCTCGAGGGGGAGATGGCGTGCCCGGGCCGCGGGGGTGTGGCGCCCGGTCCGGAGCCTCCGCGGCCCCGGACCGGGGCCGTCAGGGGGTGCCGGCCAGGTGGGCGGCGGCTGCGTGGGTGTCCATGCGCTGGGCGGCGAGGATGGCCACGGCGGTGTCGGCGCGGGAGGCGGCGACGAGGAGGGCGCGGGCGGCGAGGTCGTGGGCGCGGCGGTGCAGCGTGGCGGTGTCGGCGCCGTCGGGCAGGGCCGGGTAGGTGACCCGTACCGGCTGGGAGCCGCGCAGGCGGGTCACCTGCTCCGCGATGCGGGCGGCGCCGCCGTCCTCCAGGCCGAGCTCGTCGGTGACGGCGAGCAGGGCCGCGAGGTGTCCGGCGAGCTGGATGTCCAGGGCTTCGCCGCGGCTGCTGTGCGGGTACTGGGGTGCGCTGTGGCTGCCGTCCACGTCGTGGACGGCCGACTTGGAGCGGATCGGCTCGTACATGAGGAGGCCTCCTGCGGGGTCAGGAGACCATCCTACCTTGGATCCGTTCTAAAGTTGAGTTGCATCCGGAGTCTGGGACGGGCGCCGTCCCCGCGCGCCCGCCCGCCGTCCGTCAGTGCTGGCCGTACCCGTCCAGGAACTGGCCGATCCGGGTGACCGCGTCCGCGAGGTCCTTGGCGTTGGGCAGGGTCACGATGCGGAAGTGGTCGGGTTCGGGCCAGTTGAAGCCCGTGCCGTGCACGACCATGATCTTCTCGGCCCGCAGCAGGTCGAGGACCATCTGCCGGTCGTCCTTGATCTTGTAGACGGACGGGTCCAGCTTCGGGAACAGGTACAGGGCGCCCTTCGGCTTCACGCACGTGACGCCCGGGATCTGCGTGAGCAGGTCGTACGCCGTGTCGCGCTGCTCCAGCAGCCGCCCGCCCGGGAGCACCAGGTCCACGATCGACTGCCGGCCGCCGAGCGCGGTGGCCACCGCGTGCTGCGAGGGCATGTTCGCGCACAGGCGCATGTTCGCCAGGATCGTCAGGCCCTCGATGTACGAGGCCGCGTGCTTCTTCGGGCCGCAGACCGCCATCCAGCCGGCCCGGAAGCCGGCGACGCGGTAGTTCTTCGACAGGCCGTTGAAGGTGAGGACCAGCAGGTCGGGGGCGATGGCGGCGGTGTTGGTGTGCGTGGCGCCGTCGTAGAGGATCCGGTCGTAGATCTCGTCGGAGCAGACGATCAGGTTGTGGCGGCGCGCGATGTCCGTCAGGCCCCGCAGCATCTCGTCGTCGTAGACGGCGCCGGTGGGGTTGTTCGGGTTGATGATCACGAGCGCCTTGGTGCGGTCGGTGATCTTGCGCTCGATGTCCGCCAGGTCGGGCATCCAGTCGGACTGCTCGTCGCACCGGTAGTGCACGGCCGTGCCGCCCGCCAGGCTGACCGAGGCCGTCCACAGCGGGTAGTCGGGGGCGGGGACCAGTACCTCGTCGCCGTCGTCGAGCAGTGCCTGCATCGACATCTGGATCAGCTCGGAGACGCCGTTGCCGAGGTAGACGTCCTCGACGCCGAGCTCGATGCCCTTGGTCTGGTAGTGCTGCATGACCGCGCGCCGGGCCGACAGCAGGCCCTTCGCGTCCCCGTAGCCGTGGGCGTTGCCCAGGTTGCGGAGCATGTCCTCAAGGATCTCCGGCGGGCACTCGAAGCCGAAGGCCGCGGGGTTGCCGGTGTTGAGCTTGAGGATGCGATGACCTGCCGCTTCGAGCCGCATCGCCTCTTCGAGGACGGGTCCGCGGATCTCGTAGCAGACATTGGCGAGTTTCGTTGACTGGATCACCTGCATGACGGGAGCTTACGGGCCTCCCCGATCCTCCGCTTGGGCATTCCGCCAGGAGGCGGGGGAGGGAAATGCCCGTTTTGCTTTTTGCTTGGAGTGATGGACGGGTGCCGTCCCCGTCCACCCTTGGAAACGGCGGCCGCCCGCCCGCTGGACCTGCGGATCGAGCGGGCGGGCGGTACCGGGGATCAGCCCGGTGTTGCGCTCGTCACGCCGCCCGGCCCCCGGCCAGGAACGCCCGCGCGAGCTCGACCCGGCTGTTCACCCCGTACTTCGCGAACGCGTGCCGCAGGTGGGTGTCCACGGTGTGCGGGGAGAGGAACAGCCGGTCGGCCACCGCCCGGTTCGTCAGCCCCTCCACCACCAGCCGTACGACCCTCAGCTCGGACGGGGTCAGCTCCACGTCCGGCTCCCGCTGCGCGCCCTCGCCCGGCCCGGCGGAAGCGGCCACCGCCCCGGGGCCCAGCCGCTCCAGCCGCCCCCGCACCCGGGCTATCTCCCGCCGGGCCCCCATCCCCGTGTACGCCGCCAGAGCCTCCTCCAGCAGCCCGGCCCCCGCGGCCCCCGCCGCGGCCCCGGCGTCCTCCAGTGCCGAGGCCGCCGCGAGCCGGCGCGGGCCCTCCCGCATCGCCTCGGCGGCCGCCGCCAGGGCGGCGGGGTCCCCGTCCACCAGCCCCGCGGCCTGCGCGGCGAACGCCGCCAGGGAGCCCACGCCCGGGTTGGCCTCCGCCAGCCGCCGGGCCGCGCGCACCGCCGTACGGGCGCCCTCCGCATCGCCGGCCGCCAGGGTGATGCGGACCAGCTGGACCGAGGCGCACGGCTCCTCCGACAGGAAGAGCAGCGACCCGTCGGGCGAGGGCGACAGCGACGACAGCACCCCCGAAGCCGCCTCCAGCGCCTCCCCCGGGCGGCCGTCGGCCTCCAGCTGGAGGGCCGTGATCCAGTCCACGAAGGGCGGTATCGCCCCCAGCGACCCCATCGCGTGGTGGCGGGACTCGCGGATCAGCTCGGCCGCCGCCTTCCGCTCGTCGCGCAGCAGGGCGATCCGCGCCAGCAGGGCCAGCAGGTGCGGGGCCACGGCCCGGGCCGAGAGCTGGTCGGCGACCCGGGCGCCGGCCTCCGCTTCCGCCTGGGCGTCCTCCAGGAACCCGCTCGCCAGCTTGAGCGCGGCCCGGTTGAGCGACCACAGCGGGTGCGACCAGGCGCTCCCGATCCGCTCGGCCTCGCGCCGCCCGAGCTCGTTGACCGCGTCGGCCTCCCCGAACCGGTCGGCCGAGGCCAGGGCGCGGGCCAGCCACAGCCGGGGGTGGCGCCGGCGGACCTCGGCGCTGCCGGTCTCGGCGAGCTGGACGGCCTCGCCCGCCAGGGCCAGCGACCCGGCGATGTCCCCGCGCCCCCGGGCGGTGGCGCTGCGCGCGACGGTGGCGAAGACCACCGCCGAGTCGGCGCCTGAGGCGCGCCCGGCCTGCTGGGCGGCGAGCGCGGACTGCTCGGCGGCCTCGATGCCGGGAAAGGACAGCAGGGCGTGGGACTGTACGGCGTACAGCTCGGCCCGGACCGCGCCCAGTGCCGTCGGCGCGGCCAGGGCCCGGCCCACGTAGTCCAGGACGACCCGGTCGTGCCCGGCGTGCTTGAGCGCTTCGGCGAGGGCCAGCAGCATGGCGGTCTCCTCGCGCGGGTCCAGCCCGCCGCGCAGGGCCCGTTCGCCCAGCGCGCGCGCTTGCCCCAGCCGGCCGGCGCTGGCCAGGAGGCGGACGGCCTCGGTGAGCAGCCGGGGCCGCTCGGGGGAGTCCTCCTCGATCAGGTCGAGGAGCTGGAGCATCAGGTCGGCGGCGATGCCGGACGACTGGGCGGCGGCCTCCCGGACGGCGAGGTGCAGGGTGGCGATGGCCTCGCGGTTGCCACGCTGGCCGCCGCGCGCGAGGTGCTGGGAGATCTCGGCGGCGGGCCGGCCGGTGGCGCGGAGCACGCCCGCGGCCTCCTGGTGCAGGGCGTGCCGGACGGGTCCGGGCAGGGCTTCGTAGACCGTCTCGCGGATCAGGTCGTGCCGGAAGCGCAGCTCGGAGCCGGTGCCGATGAGCATGCCCACGGCGACGGCCTCGCTGACGGCGCTGTTGAGCTCGGCGCCGGACAGCCCGAGCAGCCCGCCGGCCTCGGCGACGCTGAAGGGCCGGGCGAGGACGGAGCCCACCTCCAGCACCCGCCGGGCGGGTTCGGAGAGCCCCGTGAGCCAGCCGCGCGAGAGGGTGGAGGGCGGCTCGGACTCGGGCCGGGACAGCAGCTCGACGAGCAGGAACGGGTTGCCGTCGCTGCGTTCGGCGTGCGCGAGCAGCCGGGGCGAGGGCGCGCTGCCCAGGGTGCGGGCGCACAGTTCGGCGACCTCGGCCCCGGACAGCGGGGCCAGGCGCAGGCGTTCGGCGCCGTCGGCGACCAGCCGGTCCGTCAGGTCGTGGACGGGGCTGGGCTCGGGGGCCGGCCGCAGGGCCAGCAGCCACAGCACCTCGCTGGCGTGCAGGGTGGGCAGCAGGATGCGCAGGGCCTGGGCGGTGAGTTCGTCGGCCCAGTGCATGTCGTCGAGCACGACGGCCAGCGGGCGCCGCCGGGCGGCCTGTTCAATGGCTTCGGCGATGCGGTGGACCAGCCAGAACCGGCCCGACTCGGTGAAGCCGCCGCCCGCGAGGGAGGCGAGGGTGTCGCGGTCGAGGACGGGTGCGGGGCCGGTGCTGAGGGCGCCGAGGAGGCTGGCCATGGGGACGACGTGGTCGAGTTCGGTGGCCTGGCCGCGGGCGACGGCGACGCCGTGCCGGGCGGCCCGCCGCTCGCTCTCGGCGAGGAGCCGGCTCTTGCCGAGGCCGGCGTAGCCCTCGATGACGACGCAGCCGCCGATGCCGTCGCGCACCCGGTGCAGGGCGCGGTCCAGCGTGCTCAGTTCGTTGCTCCGGCCGACGAGTGGACTCTCGTGCTCGGACAGTGTGGACACGGTGTGTGACGCCTCCCCCGTCGGGCGGGTGCCCGACTTCATGGCCCGTCGTCGCGTGGGCCCCCGCGGTTGCCGTTGGTCGTCCCGGCCAGGGACCGGGGCGAGCAGACGCTAACCCGAACCGGCGAGTAGGGCGCCGTCGCGTGCCGGAGGCGACGTGCCTGGTGAAGCGGGTGTTCCGGTTGGATGCGCCGCCTCTTCCCGGCCGGTGACGGGGCGTCGCACGGCCCCGGTGCGGCCCCTGTTCGGCCCCCGCGCGGCCCCCCGCGCGGTCGCCGCTCGATCCCTGCCCCGTCGCCGCTCGATCCCCGCCCGGTCTCCGCTCGATTTTCCGCGTGACCTGCCATCCCGTGCGCGATCACGCCCCGGATCCCGTGTTCGCGTGATGGGCGCCGGTGTCAGCGGAAGGCAAGGTTTGCGTCAAGCCGGCAGCCACGCAGCCGCAGCCGCCTAACGGGAGGAAGAACGATGTCGCTGCACCACGCATACGGTC
The DNA here is from genome assembly GCF_003634815.1 of Streptomyces sp. 3211.6. Lineage (NCBI taxonomy): Bacteria > Bacillati > Actinomycetota > Actinomycetes > Kitasatosporales > Streptomycetaceae > Streptomyces > Streptomyces sp. 3211.6. The sequence goes on from NZ_RBXC01000001.1 coordinate 5,004,867, forward strand.
GAGAGGCCCGGCTCCACAGGCTCTACCACGAAGGCAGCCGCCGCCTGTTCGTCGTTCCGCTGGACCACTCGGTCACCGACGGGCCGCTCCAGCTGCCCGGCGGGGTGAACCGGCTCGCCGGGCAGCTGTCCGGCTCCGGTGTGGACGCCATCGTCCTGCACAAGGGGAGCGTCCGGCAGGTGGATCCCCGGCACTTCGCGGAGACATCGCTCATCGTCCACCTCAGCGCCAGCACCCGCCACGCCCCCGACCCGGACGCCAAGTACCTGGTGGCGAGCGTGGAGGAGGCCCTGCGGTACGGCGCCGACGCGGTCAGCGTCCACGTCAACGTGGGCGCGGAGGACGAGCGGGGGCAGATCAAGGACCTCGCCACCGTGGCGGAGTCCTGCGACCGCTGGAACGTGCCGCTGATGGCCATGATGTACCCGCGCGGACCGCGCGTGACCAATCCCTACGACCCCGAGCTGGTGGCGCACGCCATCACCCTCGCCGCCGACCTGGGCGCGGACATCGTGAAGACCGTGTACGTCGGCAACCCGGCGGAGATGTCGGACGTGGTCAGCGGCGCGCAGGTGCCGGTGATCGTGGCCGGCGGGCCCCGCCTGGACACGCCCGAGCTGGTCGCCGGCTACGTGGAGGAGGCCCTCAAGGGCGGCGCCGCGGGCGTCGCGATGGGCCGCAACGTCTTCCAGGCCGCCGACCCGGCGGCGCTGGCCCGCAGGCTCGCCGACCTGATCCACGCCGACGGGCGCACCCCGTCCTGGGAGGCCCCGGCCCCCGCCGGGGTGCGTGCGCCCGCCACGGTCTGAGAGCCGGACGGACACGGCGGGCACCCGGCCGGGCGCGACGGCACCCGGACGGCCACCCGCGCACCCGTACCCCCGCCCCCGCACCCGCAGGCCCGCACCCGCAGGCCCGCCCCACCCGGAGCGGTCCCACGCCGACCGGCACCGCCCCGCCCCGTCCCGCCCCGTCCCGCCCCGTCCCGTCTCGACCGCCGCCCCAGAGGGGCGCGGCCGTTCCCCGGGCCCGTCCCGGGCCGGTCCCGAGCACGCCTCTAGCGCCCGGACCCGTACCCGCGTGACCGCCGCACGCCCCGCCGCGCCTTCGCGCGGCCCGGGGCCGGCGTGCACGCCGACACAAAACGACGCATACCCCCGCCCCGTATGCCCCCGCTTACGTGCATGCCGACATGCACGTACATCCACAAGGAGTCACGAAGTGAAGCTCAGCTGGGTCGACATCCGCTCCGTCGGTTCCGCCAAGGACGCCATCGTCCAGGAGGCCATCCACGCCCGGATCGACGGCATCCTCGCCGACGACGCCGCCGACTTCGAGGGCCTTCCGCCCACCGTCAAGAAGATCCTCTTCCCGCAGGGCAAGGCGCTGCCGGAGTCCTTCGGCGCGGCCGACGTGGTCATCGTCGACCCCGCCAAGCACGGCGAGACCGCCGAGCTGGCGCTGCGCCACCCCGAGGTGGAGTTCGGCCGGTTCGTGGAGATCGTCGACGCCGCGACGCTGGAGGACGCCTGCCAGTCCGGCCGCACCGAGAAGTGGAGCCTGCTCCTCTTCCGCGACCCCACCAAGATCCCGCTGGAGATCGTGATCGCCGCGGCCGCCCGCGCCCAGGGCTCCCTGATCACCGTCGCCCAGGACGTCGAGGAGGCCGAGATCATCTTCGGTGTCCTGGAACTCGGCTCCGACGGCGTGCTCATGGCCCCGGCCAAGGTCGGCGACGCCACCGCCCTGAAGGCCTCCGCCGAGGCGGGCGTACCCAACCTCCAGCTCACCGAACTGACCGTCACCGCCACCGCGCACGTGGGCATGGGCGAGCGCGCCTGCGTCGACACCGCCACCCACTTCGGCGAGGACGAGGGCCTGCTGATCGGCTCCCACTCCAAGGGCATGATCCTGTGCGTCAGCGAGACCCACCCGCTGCCGTACATGCCGACCCGCCCCTTCCGCGTCAACGCCGGCGGCATCCACTCCTACACCCTCGGCAACAACGAGCGCACCAACTACCTCAGCGAGCTCAAGTCGGGCTCCCGGGTCACCGCGGTCGACATCCACGGCAACACCCGCCTGGTCACCGTGGGCCGCGTCAAGATCGAGACCCGTCCGCTGATCTCCATCGACGCGGTCGGCCCCGACGGCCGCACCGCCAACCTGATCCTCCAGGACGACTGGCACGTGCGCGTCCTCGGCCCGGGCGGTGTCGTCCTCAACTCCACCGAGCTCAAGCCCGGCGACGTGGTGCTCGGCTACCTGCCGACCGAGGACCGGCACGTCGGCTACCCGATCAACGAGTTCTGCCTCGAGAAGTGATCACCCGGTGACCCCCGTGCCCCCGGCCCCGACGCCCCCGCCCGTCTTCGACTTCCACGCGCGCCTGGTCCCGCAGGAAGGCGCGGCAGCCCGCCTGCTCGGCACCATGGACGCGCACGGGATCACCCGGGCGGCCGTCTCCGCCGGGGGCACGATCCCCCTCGACCTGCTGTCCCGGCAGCTGGTCGAGGGGGGCCACATCGAGACCGACGCCGACAACGACGCGGTCCTCGCCGCCTGCCGGACCTCCGGCGGCCGGCTGGTCCCCTTCCACTTCGCCAACCCGCACCGGGAGCCCGGCGCCTACGCCGGCCGGGCCGCCGAGTTCCGCGGCCTGGAGATCTCCCCCGCGGTGCACGGCGTGCCCTTCGCGGACCCGCGCACCCACGCCCTCGTCGAGATCGCCGAGCGGCACCGCCACCCCGTCTACACGGTGTGCCTGCACCGCCCCGGGGCCATGGTCCGCGACCTGGCCGCCCTGGCCGCGGCCTTCCCCCGGGTCACCTTCGTCCTCGGCCACTCCGGCGTCGGCGAGATCGACCTCCACGGGATCGGGCTGATCAAGGACAGCCCCAACGTCCTGCTGGAGACCTCGGGCGGCTACTCGGCCGTCATCCGGCTGGCCGTCGAACGGCTCGGCGCCCGCCGGCTGCTCTTCGGCACCGAACACCCGCTACAGCACCCCGCCGTCGAACTCGCCAAGTACGCGGCCCTGGGCCTGGAGCACCGGCAGCTCCGGCAGATCCTCTGGCACAACGCGGCGGACCTGCTGGGGCCCGAAGACCCCTTGTGAGATGACTATGGAACAGCAGCCACGCATCGCTGTCGTGGGGGCGGGGATCGGAGGTCTGGCCCTCGCACTCGGGCTCGCCCGCGCGGGCCTGTCCTGCGACGTGTACGAACAGACCCGCCACCTGCGCGAGATCGGCGCCGGCCTCCAGGTCGCCCCCAACGCCGCCCGGCTGCTGCACCGCCTCGGCGTCGAGAGCTGCCTGCGCGCGGTCGCCGTACGGCCCCGCGCGATCGAACTGCGCCGCTGGAACGACGGCGGACTCCTCGCCCGCACCCCGCTCGGCGAGGAGTGCGAGGAGAGGTACGGTGCCCCGCACTACGCCGTCCACCGCGCGGACCTGCACCAGATCCTGCTCTCCAAGCTCCCCGCCGGCACCCTGCGCCTCGGCCTGCGGTGCGTGGGCGTCGAGCAGCACGGCGACGAGGCGGTGCTCCGGTTCGAGGACGGCTCCACCCGGCGCGCCGACCTCGTCGTCGGCGCCGACGGGATCCACTCGGCCACCCGCGACCTCCTCGTCAAGGACGAACCCCGCTACTCCGGCCAGGACATGTACCGCGGCCTGGTCCCCGCCGAACGCCTCCCGTACCTGGCCGCCGATCCCGCCGTACGGCTGTGGCTCGGCCCGGGCCGGCACTTCGTCTGCTACCCCGTCGCCGGTGGCACCCGGATCAGCTTCGCCGCGACCGCCCCCGGCGTCGGGCGGCGGCCCGAGGAGTCGTGGAACACCCCCGGCCGCATCGAGGACCTGCGGGCCGCGTACGACGGCTGGCACGGGGACGTCGCCGCCGTCCTCGACGCCGCCGGGGAGGTCGGCCGCTGGGCCCTGCACGACCGCGACCCCGTACCGGGCTGGTCCCGGGGCCGGGTCACCCTCCTCGGGGACGCCGCCCACCCGATGCTGCCCTTCCGGGCCCAGGGCGCCAACCAGGCCGTGGAGGACGCCGCCGCCCTGGTGGTGTGCCTCACCGAGCACGGCGGCACCGGCCTGGCCGAGCGGCTACGCCGCTACGAGCGGGTCCGGATGGCGCGCACCGCGCGGATCCAGCAGATCTCCCGCGACAACGCCAAGACCCTCCACCTGCCGGACGGGGACGGCCAGCGCCACCGCGACGCCGCCCTCGGAAGCAGCCACGAACTGGCCGCCCAGGACTGGCTGTTCGGATACGACGCGGCCGAGGCCGCCAGAGCGGAGCCCATACGATGACCCAGCCCACCGCGACCGCGGAAGCCCCCACCCCGGCCCTGACCCGCGAGGAACTCGCCCGCGCGGCCGCCCTCGGCGGCGGCAGCCTGCTGGAGCACGCCCTCGCCGCCAGCGCCCAGCCCGACGCCCCCTTCCTGCACAGCGAGCACCCGCTGCTCGACCCGGCGGGGGAGCGCCGCCACGACTTCACCCTGAACGGCCTGGACGACCTGGCCCGGACCTGGTCCGCCTGGTACCTCGCGCACGGCATCGGCCCCCGCGACCGGGTCGCCGTCTACCTCAAGGACAGCTTCGAGGACGTCCTGCACTTCCTCGCCCTCAGCCAGATCGGCGCCATCCCCGTCCTGGTCAACGGCCGGCTCCCCGCCGCCGTCGCCGCCGGACTGTACGAGCGCACCGGCGCGTCCGGCCTGGTCACCGACGCCGCCCACCGCGAGGCCCTGCGCGCCGCCGGTGCCCTCGAGGCCTTGCGGGTCCTCGCCGTGTCCGACGAGCTCACCTCCCTCGGCGCCGGCCGTCTCGACCCCGCCGGCCGCTTCCGGCACGCCCCCGACGACCCGGTGCTGATCAGCCACTCCTCCGGCACCACCGGCATCCCCAAGGCCGTCGTGTGGACCCACGAGGGCGCGGTCGCCGCCCTGCGCGAGCTGCTGCTCCTGCCGCAGCCCGCCGAACGCGAGGTGCTGCTGTCCGCCGTACCCCAGTCCCACCAGGCCGGGGCCAGCTTCGCCGCCGGAGCCCTGCTCACCGGCGCCCGCCTGATCGCGCTCGCCGACCGCTCCGGCGCCCACGTGGCCGCCGCGATCACCGAGCACCGCCCGCACACCGTCGTCGCCTTCGCCCAGACCTACGCCGAACTCGCCGCCCTCGGCCCCGACGACGACGTGCTCTCCTCGGTACGGCGGTGGTTCAACACCGGCGACTCCGCGCACGGCCGGCACATCGCCCCCCTGGTCCGCGCCGGCGCCGAGTTCATCGACGGCCTCGGCTCCTCCGAACTCGGCTTCGCCCAGTTCGGCCACGTCACCACCGCCGGCACCGTCCGCCACGACCGCTGCATCGGCCGCCCCCACCCCTGGGCGCGGATCGCCGTCCTGCGCGAGGACGGCACCCCCGCCGCCCGCGGCGAGGCCGGACTGCTCGGCGTCAAGAGCCCCACCCTCACCCCCGGCTACTGGAACGACCAGGACCGCTACTACCGCTCCCGGCTCGGCGGCTGGTTCCTCTCCGGGGACGTCGTCCGCGAGGGCGAGGACGGCACGTACTTCCACCTCGACCGGGCCGTCGACGTCATCCACACCCCCGAAGGCCCGGCGTACTCCCTCCTGATGGAGGAGACCCTGCTCGGCGCCCTGCCCGGGCTCGACGACTGCGCCGTCGTCGGCGTGCGCGACGCCTCCGGAGCCGAACGTCCCGTCGCCGTCCTGCGCCCGGCCGACCCGGCGGGCGCCGACGCCGGGCAACTGCGCGCCGCCGCCGACAAGGCGCTCGCCGGAGCGGGTCTGCCCGCCCTGGGTGCGCTCCACGTCGCCCGCGACGCCGACGAGGTCCCGCTCGGGCCCTCCGGAAAGGTCCTCAAGCGCCAACTGCGCCGGCAGCTCGCCGACGCCCTGACCACTCCCACCCCTGGGGAACCCTCATGAACCTGCGCAGGATCGCGCCGCTCGCGATCGGCACCTTCGCCATCGGCACCGACAACTTCATCGTCGCCGGCATCCTCGGCGGCATGGCCGACGACCTCGGCGTGTCCCTGGCCGCCGCCGGCCTCCAGGTCACCGTCTTCTCCCTGGTCTACGCACTGGGCTCGCCGCTGCTGTCCGCGCTGACCCAGCAGGCCGAGCGGCGGGCCGTACTCGTCGGCAGCATGGGCCTGTTCGCCCTGGCCAACGTGCTCACCGCCGTGGCCCCCGCCTTCGGGGTGCTGCTCGCCACCCGCATCGTCGCCGCCGTCGCCGCGGGCGTCTTCGGACCCGTCGCCACCGCGGCCGCCGCCGAACAGTCCGAGCCCGAGTTCCGGGGCCGGGCCATCTCCATCGTCACCGGCGGGCTCACCGTCTCCATCGTCCTCGGCGTCCCGATCGGCGTCCTGATCTCCGCCCTGTCCGACTGGCGCGGCGCCTTCTGGTTCGTGGCCGCCCTCGCCCTGGTCGCCGCCCTGTCCACCGCCGCCGCGCTGCCCCGGCTGCCCGGCACCCCCGGACCCGGCATCGCCGAGCGGTTCCGGCCGATGCTCCGCCCGGCCGTCGGCCTGACCCTGCTGCAGTCCGTCACCGTCATCGGCTCGACCTTCATCGTCTTCACCTACCTGGCCACCCTGGTGCACGGCACGGGCGTCGGCGGCGACGGGGAGTTCGCCACCACCCTGATCATGCTGGTCTTCGGGGTGGCCGCCGTCCTCGGCAACATCCTCGGCGGCCGCAGCGCCGACCGTGCCGGCGGCACCACCACCATCCGGCGCACCATCGTCGTGCTGACCCTCGCCCTGGCCGCCGTCTCCCTGGTCGCCCAGACCCTCGACGGGACGACCGCCTACGTCGCCCTGGCCGCCGTGATCGCCGTGTGGGGCGTCAGCGGCTGGGCCTTCACCCCGGCCCAGTTCTCCCGGCTCGCGCAGATCGACCCCGCGCACATGCACCTCACGTTCGCCCTCAACAACTCGGCGATCTACATCGGTTCGGCGCTCGGCGCCTCCATCGGCGGCGGCATCGTCGAGTGGGCCTCGGCCGGCGGCCTGGGCTGGGTCGCCGCCGGCGGGGAGGTCATCGGGCTGCTCCTGGTGCTCCTGGCCGTCGCCCGACCCGCCCTCGGCGTCCCCGCCGCCCCGCCCGCCGGCGAGCCCGGCCTCCAGCCGGCGGGCGAGCGATGACCACGACACCGGCGGACGGCTCCGCACCCGCCGCCCCCTCGCCCCCCGCCGCCCCGCCGTCCGCCGCCGCCTGGCCGCGGCTCGGGGACTGGTCCGACCACGCCGGACTGCTCCGCCTCCAGCGCGCGGCCCTGCCCGCCGCCCTCGCCCGCGCCCGGCGCAGCCCCTTCTACGCCGGCCGCCTCACGGCGGGCCGCACCTGCCTCGACGGGATCCGCCCCACGCTCAAGTCCGACCTGCGCGACGCCTACCCCTTCGGGATGCTCGCCGTACCCGGCAGCAAGGTCGCCACCTACCACGAGTCCAGCGGCACCACCGGAGAGCCCACCGCCTCCTACCTCACCGAGAACGACTGGGCGGAGACCGCCGACCGCTTCAACCGCTCCGCGGCGGCCCTCACCGCCGAGGACCGGGTGCTCGTCAAGACCCCGTACTCGATGGCGACCACCGCCCACCAGATGCACCACGCGGCCCGCACCGCCGGCGCCCTGGTGATCCCGGCCGACAACCGGACGTCGATGATGCCCTACCGGCGGCTGCTGCGGCTGGTCCGCGACGTCCGCCCCACCGTCACCTGGTCGCTGCCCAGCGAACCGCTGCTGTGGGCGGCCGCCGACGACGCCCTCGGCGCCGGGACCCTCGCCGCCGCGGCCGCCGGGAACGGCCCGCGCGCCCTGGTCGTCGCGGGGGAGCCGCTCAGCGCCGCCAAGCGGGCCCGGATCGGCGAACTGTGGGGCGGCGCCCGGGTGATCGAGGACTACGGCTCCACCGAGACCACCAGCCTCGCCGGGGAATGCCCCCACGGACGGCTGCACGCCTGGGCCGACCGTTTCCTCTTCGAGGTCCAGGACCCGGCCATCGGCCGCATCACCCCCGCCGGCCGCGGACGGCTGCTCGTGACCACCCTCCACCGGGAGGCCATGCCGCTCCTGCGCTACGACACCGGGGACCTCGTCGTCCTCGGGGCGGAGAACGACTGCCCCTGCGGCTGGGCGCTGCCCGTCATCGAGGTCCTCGGCCGAGACGGCACCCCCGTCCGCGTCGCCGGACGGGCCGTGCGCCCGCACGACATCGACGCGCTGGTCTACGGGCTGCCCGTCGAGTACCGGGCCCACCTCTGGCGCGCCGTCGCCGAGCACGACCGGCTGCGGCTGACCGTCGAGGCCCGCGAGGGCCGCGAGGTGCACGAGGAGGCCGCCGCGAAGCTGCGCGCCGGCTTCGCCGAAACCCTCGGCCTGCCCGTCGAGCTCACCGTCGGCGGCCCCGGAACCCTGATCCCGCCCGGCGCCCTGCTGCGCGAGGACCGGTTCGTCAAGCCCCGCTTCCTGTACGAGGCGGCCGATGCGAGGGAGGACGGATGGACGTATCTGGACTGACGGCGCCCGGCGCCCGGTCCCCGTCGGCGGTCGCGGTCGTCGGCGTCGGACCGCGCGGCCTGAGCCTGCTGGAACGTCTCTGCGCCAACGCCCGGACGCTGCCCGGGGACGCCCGGATCACCGTCCACCTGATCGACCCGGCCGAGCACGGCCCGGGCCGGGTCTGGGCCACCGGGCAGGACCGGCTGCTGCTGATGAACACGGTCGCCTCGCAGGTCACGGTCTTCTCCGACAGCAGCGTGGTGATGGACGGCCCCGTGGAGCCGGGCCCCAGCCTGTACGCGTGGGCCCGCGACCTCGCCGCCGGGGCGGGGGCCGGCGGGGCGCAGGGCCACGGCGCGGACCGCGAACTCCTCGCGGAGGCCCGCGCCCTGACCCCGGACTCCTACCCCAGCCGGGCCTTCTACGGCGCCTACCTGCGCTGGGCCGCCGACCGCGTCCGGGCCGCGGCCCCGCCGCAGGTCGAGCTCGTCACCCACCGCTCGGCGGCCGTGGCCTGCGGCACCGACCCCGCCACCGGCCTGCCCTGGGTCCGCCTCGCCGACGGCACCCGGCTGCCCCGGCTCGCCGGGCTGGTCCTCGCCCAGGGCCACGTGGACGCCGAACCCTCCGCGCTCCAGCGGAAGTTCGCCGCCCACGCCGCCGGGCGCGGTCTGCTCTACGTACCGCCCGGCAACCCGGCGGAGAGCGATCTGGCCGCCGTCGCCGCGGGCGAACCGGTGCTGCTGCGCGGGCTGGGCCTGAACTTCTTCGACCACATGACCCTCTTCACCCACGGCCGCGGCGGCACCTTCACCCAGGAGGGCGACCAGCTCGTCTACCACCCGTCGGGCCGCGAACCGCAGCTGTACGCGGGCTCCCGGCGCGGGGTCCCGTACCAGGCGCGCGGCGAGAACCAGAAGGGCCCGCACGGCCGGCACACCCCGGCCGTACTGCGGCCCGAGGTGGTGGAGTCGCTGGTCAAGCGGTCGGCGGCGGAGGGCGGCCTGGACTTCCGGCAGGACCTGTGGCCGCTGATCGCCAAGGAGACCGAGACCGTCTACTACACCGGTCTGATCACCGCCCGCGACGGCCGTGAGGCCGGGGCCGCCTTCCGCCGCACCTGGCTCGAACTGCCCTGGGACGGCCCGGAGGAACGCGAACGGCTGGAGGCGTACGGCGTCCCCGCCACGGCCCGCTGGGACTGGTCCCGCCTCGCCGACGGCGGCCGCGAAGGGGGCTTCGGCGGGACCGCCGAACACCGCGCCTGGCTGCTCGGCCGGCTCCGCGGCGACCTGGCCCGGGCCCGCGCGGGCAACGTGGACGGCCCCTTCAAGGCCGCCCTCGACGTCCTGCGCGACCTGCGCAACGAGATCCGCCTCGTCGTGGACCACGGCGGGCTCACCGCCCGCTCGCACCGCGACGACCTGGAGCGCTGGTACACCCCGCTGAACGCCTTCCTCTCCATCGGCCCGCCCGCGCGGCGGATCGCGGAGATGATCGCGCTCATCGAGGCGGGGGTCCTCACCGTCCTGGGCCCCGGCACGCGCATGGACGTGGACCCGGTCTCGGGGGCCTTCGCCGCCGAGTCCGCCGTCCCCGGCTCACGGGTCCTGGCCCGGGTGCTGATCGAGGCCCGGCTGCCCGACGGTGACGTCCGGCGCACCGCCGACCCGCTGCTGCGCGGGCTGCTGGACACCGGGCAGGCCCGGCCGTACCGGATCACGGGCGGCCCGGAGGGCATGGAGTACGAGACCGGCGCCCTGGCGGTGACCCGGCGCCCGTACCGCGTCGTCGCCGACGACGGCCGCCCGCACCCGGCCCTGTACGCCTTCGGCGTGCCGACGGAGGGCCTCCACTGGGTGACGGCGGCCGGGGTCCGGCCCGGCGTCGACTCGGTGACGGTCGGCGACGCGGACGCCCTGGCCCGCCAACTCCTCGGCCTCGGGGAGGCGGGGGAGGAGGACCCGGTCGAGGCCCACGAGGCCCACGAGGCGTCCGGGGCCGCCGGGGCGCAACCGTGGCCCGCCCGGGCGGAGTCCGGGCCGGCCCGGGCGGAACCCGAGGCGGCCCGGGCGGCGTCCGGGTCCGCACCGGCGGCGTCCGGGGCCGCGGCGGTGCAGAGCGGGCCGGTGGCGGCGCGGGCCGGTGCCGGGCGGGAGGAGTCCTCCTCCGCCCGGGCGGTGTCCGGGGCGCCGGCGGTGGCTGCGCCCGTGGCGGCGGGCGGCGCGGCCGGGCCGGGGTCCGGCGGGGACGTCGGGCTGCTGAGCCCCGTGCGGGCCGGAACCGCCGCCGAGGCGGCCACCGGTGACGGGGCCTGGCTGCGGGCGCTGCTGGACGCCGAGGTGGCGCTGGTCCGGGCCCAGGCGCGGCTCGGGGTGGTGCCGGCCGCGGCCGCCGAGACGGTGGCCCGCGTGGCCGGGACGGCCCCGCTGCCCGCCGCGCTGCTCGCGGTCCGGGCGCGGGAGTCCGCGAACCCGGTGGTGGCACTGGTGGAGGCGCTGACGGAGGCCGTCGCCGCCGTGGACCCGGCCGCCGCCGACTACGTGCACCGCGGCTCGACCAGCCAGGACATCATGGACACGGCGGCCGTACTCGTCGCGGCCCGGGCGCTGGAGACCGTACTGGCCGACCTGGAGCGGTGCCGCACCGCGCTGGCCGGGCTCGCCGCCCGGCACCGCGACACCCCGATGCCGGGCCGCACCCTCGCCCTGCACGCCGTGCCCGTCACCTTCGGGCTGAAGGCGGCCGGCTGGCTGGAGGCCGTCGCGGTGTCCGCCGCCCGGCTGCGCCGGGTCCGCGCGGACCTGCCCGTGCAACTGGGCGGCGCGGCCGGGACCCTGGCCGGGTACCTGGAGTACGCCCGGCTCGACGCCCCGGGGGAGTCCGGCGAGGACTACGCGGTGCGCCTGGCCGAGGCCTTCGCCGACGAGACGGGGCTGCGCGCCCCGGTGCTGCCCTGGCACACCGTGCGCACGCCCGTCGCGGAACTGGGCGCCGAACTGGCCCTGGCCTGCGGTGCCCTGGGGAAGATCGCCGTGGACGTGCTGTCGCTGGCCCGGACCGAGGTGGCCGAGGTCGGCGAGCCCGGACCGGCCGGGCGGGGGGCCTCCTCCGCGATGCCGCACAAGCGCAACCCCGTGCTCGCCACGATGGTCCGCTCGGCCGCCCTCCAGGTGCCCGCGCAGGCGGCCGTGCTCGCGCAGTGCCTGCTCGCCGAGGACGAGCGGCCCGCCGGGGTCTGGCACGCCGAATGGCAGCCCCTGCGCGAGTGCCTGCGGCTGACCGGCGGGGCGGCGGCCACCGCGGCCGAACTCCTCGAAGGCCTCGCCGTCCACCCGGCACGGATGCGGGAGAACCTCGCCCTGACCGGGGCCCTCACCGCCTCCGAGCGGATCGCCGCCGCCCTGGCCCCCGCCCTCGGCAAGGCAGAGGCCCGCCGGCTCGTCACCACCTGCTCCCGCCGCTCCGCCGACGAGGGCACCGCCCTCGCCGACCTGCTCGCCGCCAGCGCCCGGGTCACCGAGGTGCTGGACCCCGCCGAGATCGGCGCACTGCTCGACCCGGCCGGCTACACGGGCGCCTCCGCAGCGCTCGTGGACCGGGCCCTCGCCCACTACCGCTGACCACCGCCGCGCACCCGAAGAACGCACGCACACCAGGGGGACCCCATGCTCACCAGACGCCGCCTGCTCGGCGCCGCCCTCGCCACCGGAGGCACCGCCCTCACCGGCGCGGCCCTCACCCCGCTGCTCACCACGCCCGCCGCCGCGGCGGCCCCGGTGGTGACGCCGTTCCAGACCGCCATGCCGGTCCCGCCGACCCTCCTGCCGGTGTCCACCGCCAACGGCACCGACACGTACGACATGTACGTCGGCCGGGCCAACACGCAGATCATCCCCGGCGTCGACACCGAGGTGATCACCTTCAACGGAGCCTTCCCCGGCCCCACCGTCCGCGCCCGCCGCGGGCGCCCGGTCGTCATCCGGCAGAAGAACCGCCTGGACATGCCGGTCTCCATCCACCTCCACGGCGGGCACGTCACCCCGGACAACGACGGCGACCCCATGGCCACCATCGCCCCCGGCACCGCACGCCTCTACCGGTACGCCAACGACCAGGCGCACGCCCCCTTGTGGTTCCACGACCACGCCCACCACATGGAGTCCGAGCACGTCTATCGCGGCCTGTCCGCCTTCTACCTGCTCGGCGACGACGAGGAACGCGCCCTGCCGCTGCCCTCCGGCCAGTACGACGTACCGATCGCCCTGCGCGACGTCCGCTTCGACGACGCCGGACAACTCCTCTACGTGATGGACGACTTCCAGAACCGGAACACGATCCTCGCCAACGGCAAGCCCTGGCCGTACTTCCAGGTGGCCGCCCGCAAGTACCGTTTCCGCATCCTGAATTCGACCAACATACGCTTCTTCACCCTCCGCCTCTCCGACGGCGGGGAAATCATCCAGATAGGCTCGGACGGCGGACTGCTCGAAACCCCGTACCGCACCGACACGCTGAGCCTTTCCCCGGGCGAACGCGCCGACGTCGTCATCGACTTCTCCCGCTATCCGCTGGGCACCCGGCTGGTGCTGGAGAACACCGAGGGCCCCGGCCCGGTCGAGCAGGTCGGGAAGGTGCTGCGCTTCGACGTGACGCGCACCGCCGCCGACCCCAGCTCCGTACCCGACCGGCTGCGCACCCTCCCCCCGCTCCCGCCGGCCACCGTCCACCGCGAGATCACCCTGCGGATGGACGAGGACGGGCGGGCTAACCCCGGCGCGTACATGAACGACCTGGTGTACGACCCGGCCCGGATCGACCAGTCGATCGCCTGGGGCAGCACGGAGATCTGGACCGTCAGCAACGTCAACCGGTTCGTCCCGCACAACTTCCACATGCACCTGGTGCAGTTCCGGGTGCTGGAACGCAACGGCGGGCCGGTCGGCCCCGCGGAGGCCGGGCTCAAGGACACCGTACGGGTCATGCCCGGCGAGACCGTGAAGGTCCAGGCGACCTTCGATTCGCACCGCGGGAAGTACCTCTACCACTGCCATCTCTTCGACCACGCCGCCATGGGAATGATGGCGCAAATGGAGATCTCATGACCTGGTGGCGCCGCAACAACACCGCCGATTCAACCAATTCAAGGAGCATTCCCGTGACCAACGTCGCCGTCATCTACTACTCCTCCACCGGAAACGTCCACAAGATGGCCGAGACCGCCGCCGCGGCCGCCGAGAAGGCGGGCGCCGAGGTCCGTCTGCGCCGTGTCGCCGAGACCGCCCCGGCCGACGCCATCGCCTACAACCCGGCCTGGGGCGAGCACCTGGAGGCCACCTCGCACGTGGCCACCGCCACCCTGGACGACCTGGAGTGGGCCGACGCCGTCATCTTCGGCACGCCCGTCCGCTTCGGCCTGCCGGCCGCGCAGCTCAAGGGCTTCCTCGACACGGCGGGCGGCCTCTGGTACCAGGGCAAGCTGGTCAACAAGGTGGTCTCCGCCTTCACCTCCTCCAACACCACGCACGGCGGCCAGGAGTCGACGCTGCTCTCCCTCAACAACGTCTTCACCCACTGGGGTTCGATCATCGTCCCGCCCGGCTACGCCGACCCGGTCCAGTTCGCCGGGTCCAACGGCAACCCGTACGGCGCCAGCAGCGTCTCGGGCGCGACCGGGACCACCCCGCCCACCGACGAGAACCTGGCCGCCGTCGAGTTCCAGGCCCGCCGGGCCCACCAGATCGCGACCGCCCTGAAGAAGGGCCTCGCCGCGCTCTGACCGGCCGCAGGCGCAGCACCGGTCCGTCCCTGTGAGAACAGCAAGGAGCAGCAGCATGTCCCGGATCGTGATCGCGGGCGGCGGATTCGCCGGCGTGTGGGCCGCCAAGGCGGCGGCCCGCATCCGGCGCCAGGCCGGCCGGGCCGGCGAGGACGTCGAGATCACCCTGATCGCCCCCGGCGAGGACCTGGTCATCCGGCCGCGCCTGTACGAGGCCGGGCCGGAGCGGATGCGGGTCCCGCTGGACGGGGTGCTCGCCCCGATCGGGGTGCGGCGGCTGCGTGCGGAGGTCACCGACGTCGACCTTCCGGGGCGGCGGGTGCTCCTCGCCGGCCCGGCGGGGCCGGTTCCGTTCGACCGGCTCGTGCTGGCCACCGGCAGCCGGGTGCGCAAGCCCGCGCTGCCGGGGGCCGGCGCCCTGCACTACATCGACACCCTCGACGAGGCGCACGCCCTGGACCGGCGGCTGCGCTCGCTGGCCGGACTCCCCGACACCCCGGGCCGGTTCACGGTCGTCGTGGTCGGCTCGGGTCTGGCGGGCGTCGAGCTCGCCGGGACCCTGCCCGAGCGGCTGGCGGCGTACCCCGGTGCGCGGATCGTCCTCGTCGAACGGGCACAGCTGCCCGCGCCGGGCCTGGGCGACGAGGCCCGCCCGCTGGTCCTCGACGCCTTCGCCCGGTCCGGCGCCGAGTGGCGCACCGGCTGCTCCCCGCTGTCCTACGACGGCACCACCCTGGGCCTGAGCGACGGCACCCGCCTCGAAGCGGCCACCGTGGTGTGGACGGGCGGCCTCACCGCGAGCCCGCTCACCGCCCGGTTCCCCGGCCCCCGCGACGGGCTGGGCCGGCTGCTCGTGGACGAGCAGCTGCGCCTGCCGGAGGCGGAGGGCGTCTTCGCGGCGGGCGACACCGCGGCTGCGGCCGTGGAGGACGGCCGCACCGCCACCCAGAGCTGCCAGTACGCGATCCCCTCGGGGGCCACCGCCGGGCACAACGCGGTCGCCGACCTCACCGGTGAGCCGGTCGCCGTCTTCCGCCCCGACCCCTACGTGACCTGCGTGGACCTCGGCCCGTCCGAGGCGGTCCTCACCACGGGCTGGGACCGTTCCCTGGCCCGCAGCGGCGCGGACGCCAAGGCCCTGAAGCAGCACATCAACACCCGGCTGATCTACCCCTGAGCGGTGGGGGCGCTGTGTCCGGGCTCACGGTTCCGGCCCGTGGACCCGGATTGACGGACGGGGGACTTTAGGTGAGCCTTACCTTGCTTTGACGCGGCAGACCGTGCCGCGCCCCGTTTCCCCCGGAGCCACCCGCATGTCCTCGCCGGCCGCCAGACTCGCCCCCCGCCCCGTCCGCCTGTACGACTCCTGGTGGACCGTGGCGGCGGGCGCGCTGTGCGCGCTGGTCGTCCTGGCGGCGGGGCTGTGGTGCTCCCTGCACGTGCGGGCCGACGCGGCGATGCACTCCGCCGCGCTCTTCGCGCACCTCGCCTCCCTGGTCCTCGGCTTCGGTGCGGTGCTCTCCGCCGACTACCACGGGCTGCTGTGGGCCACCGGCCGCTGCACCCTGGGCGAGGTGGTCGCCGCGACCGCCCGCCTGCACGTGCCGATCTGGGCCGGCCTGGGCGGGCTCGTGGTCAGCGGGCTGATGCTCCACCCCGACGTCCACTCCCCGCTGACCCTCACCAAGCTCGGCCTGGTCGCCGGCCTCACCGTCAACGGCCTCCAGGCCGGCCTGCTGGGCCGCCGCCTGGAAGCCGCCGAGGGCGAGGCGGGCCGCGGGCTGCTGCTCTGGGGCGGGGTGACCGCCCTGGTGTCCCAGGCCTGCTGGTGGGGCGCGGTCGTCATCGGCTTCCTCAACACCAACACCTGACCGGACCCCGGTGAGGTGACATCCCGGGCGGCGGCGCGGCCGCGCGCCCCGGCCGCCGTGGCAGCATCGGCGCCATGCGCTACCGATACGCCACCGAGGCCGACGCGCCCGCCCTGGCCCGGCTCTTCGCCGCCAACCACCACGACGCCCTGACCGAGGAGCAGCGCACCGCGCAGGGCTTCGTCCAGGGCACCTTCGACGCCGCCACCCTGCGCGACATGGCCGCCGCCGACGAGCTGCTGGTGGCCGACGACGGGGAGGGCCGCATCGCCGGGCTGCTCGCGCTGTCCGTCGCCGCCGACATGGCCGACCCGCCGGCGGCGGTCACCGGACTGCTGCGGGCCCAGTCCGGCCTCGCCTGGCGGGGGCGTCCGCTGGATGAGGTGCCGTGGCTGCTGTACGGGCCGGTGGTGGTCGACGCCGCCTTCCGCGGGCACGGGGTGGCCCGGGGCCTGTTCGCCATGGCCGTGGAGACGTCGGCGGGCCGCGCCGAGGCCCTGGTCGCCTTCATCGAGGCGGGCAACGCGCCCTCCTGGCGCGTCCACGTGGACGCCTTCGGCATGACCCCGCTCGGCGACTACACCGTCGCGGACCGCACCTACCACGCCGTCGCCACCGCCGCCGGGGCCTGACCGGCGGCACGGCCCCATGGCCTAGCGGGCCGAGGTCCAGCCCGCCGCGCGGAGCCGCTCGAAGCCGTCCAGCAGCAGGTCCAGCGCGAACTCGAACTCGAACTGGTCGTCGCAGCCGCCGCCCACCACCGAGCCCGCGTCGTGCGCGGCCGCCCCGGCCAGCTCCGCGATGTGCGGGAAGCGCTCCGCCAGCGCCGGATCCGGGGGCGCCCCGCCGCTCGCGCCGTCGCCCGCCCCGCCGCCCGAGGCGTCGAACAGCTCCTGGCTGAACCCCAGGACCCGGCTGCCCAGCGCGTGCATCGCGTGGTGGGCCAGGTCGGCGGAGAGCCCGCCGCCCCGCAGCACCCCGATCATCGAGTCCAGGTACCCCAGCACCGCCGGCGTCGGCGCGCTGCGCGACTCGATCACCCGGTACGCCCAGCGGTGGCGCAGCAGCACCCGCCGCGCCGACAGCACCCGCCCCCGTACCGCCTCCCGCCAGTCCGAGCGGTCGTCGGGGAGCTCGATCTCCCCGACGACGGCGTCGACCATGCCGTCGAGCAGCTGCTCCTTGTTGGCCACGTGCTTGTAGAGCGCCATCGGTACGACGTCCAGCTCCTGCGCCAGCCTGCGCATGCTCAGCGACTCGATCCCGCCCTCGTCGGCGAGCGAGACGGCGGCCCGCAGCACCCGCTCCCGGTTCAGCCGCGTCATCCCCTGTCCTCCTCATGTGTCCGTCCGCGCCTTGACGAGTGTACGCCGTACACCTATGGTCTGGGGCAGGACAGGGAGGTGTACGCCGTACACCTCATGGAGGGAGGGACCGGGACATGAGAAGGACCGCCGTCACGGCAGGCGTGCTGTTCCTGCTGACCGAGGCCGCCGCGATCGCCGGGGCGGTCCTCTACCGCCCCCTGCTCACCGGGGAGGGGGCCGGGGCCGACGGCCGGGCGGCGCTCGGGGCCCTGTGCGAACTGGTCCTGGTGGCCGCCGTCGCCGGCACCGCCGTGACCCTGTTCCCCGTCGTCCGCCGCTGGGGCGGGACAGCCGCCCTCGGCTACCTCTGCGCCCGCCTGCTGGAAGCGGTGCTCATCCTGTTCGGGATCGTGGCCGTACTGGCCCTGGTCACCCTGCGCCGCGAGCCGGCCGGGCCAGGGGCGGACGCCGTCGCCACGGTGCTGGTGGCCGTGCACGACTGGACGTTCCTGCTCGGCCCCAACCTCTTCCTCGGGCTGAACACCGCCCTGCTGGCCGCGCTCATGTACCGCTCCCGGCTCGTGCCCCGGCCCATCGCCGTCCTCGGCCTGGTCGGAGGCCCGCTGATCTGCGCCTCGGCCGTCGCCGTGCTGTCCGGGCTCTACGCCCAGCTCTCCGTGCCCGGCTCGCTCGCCGCGCTCCCGGTCTTCGCCTGGGAGGTCTCCCTCGCCCTCTGGCTCGTCGCCCGCGGCTTCCGGCGCACCGCCGTCAGCCCTCGATGATCACCAGCGGGAGCTCCCGGGGCCGGGCCGTGGCCTGGTGGTCGTCGAAGAGGGGCCACAGCGCCGTCATGGCCTCCCAGTACGTCTCCCGCTCCTGCGGACCCGCCGTCCGCGCCCAGGCCGGGAAGGCCGCCGTGCCGACCTGGACGCGGACCTCCGGGTGCGCGACGAGGTTGCCGTACCAGGACGGGTGGTGCGGACCGCCCGTACCGGCGGCCACCACCAGCAGCCGGCCCGCGTCCCGCCCGTAGACCAGCGGGGTGCGCACCGCCCGGCCGGAGGCCCGGTCCAGGGTGGTCAGCAGCAGGGTGGGGACCCCGTGCCACAGGTGACCGTCCGTGCCGCCGCTCGACACGTACGTCCGCACGTGTTCCAGCCGCGGCCCCGGGCGGGGGTCCGTGGGGTGGTCCCAGTCGACGGCGAGGGCGACGCTGTTCATCAAACCTCCGTAGGGCGTCCCCCCACTCCGGCTAACGAGCCTCCCCCGAGTCTGGATGCGCCGCGCCCGTCCCGCACCTGCGCACGAAGCGGGCCACGGCCCGGGGGCGACCCCGGGCCGTGGCCCACAGCAGCGCATCCGGCCGGAAGCCGGCTACGGCAGGTAGCGCTCGATGACGGACGGACCCTTCTCGGCGATCAGCTGCCGCGCCTTCTCGACCCGCTCCGGAGTCGGGTCGTGGCCGGTCGCCATCACCAGGTCCTCGGGGTCGTACGGCCGCTCACCGCCGGTGAAGAGCCGGTCCGACCGGGTGGGCTGCTCGTTGGTTTCACTGTCCATCGGAGACCTCCTACGGTGTCCCAGGCCCCCATCCTCCGGCCCCGGGTCCAAGAACGCACTTCGGGGCCGAGAACCCCGCCTCGGGCCCCGCCTCGGGCGGCGGCTCAGGCGGCGGCTCAGGCCGCGGCGAGCGTCGCCGCCGCGCCGATCGCGATCAGCAGCCCGCAGATCGACAGGTTGACCGCCCGGTGCTCCCAGAACACCGCGACGAACTCGCGCAAGGTCGCGCTCGGCAGGAAGTAGCGGGCCGTCGGCGAGCCCACCACCTGCCCGTTGACCCCCGCCTTGCGGGCCATCATCGCGGCCCGGAAGGCGTGGAAGTTGTTGGTGACCACCACGCACCGGTAGCCCGCGTCGTCCGCCAGCATGATCTCCTTCGAGAACAGCATGTTCTCCTCGGTCGTGCGCGAGCGGTCCTCCAGCGTGATGTGCTCCGCCGGAACCCCCTCGGCGATCAGCCAGTCCGCCATCGCCCGCGCCTCCGCGACCCGCTCGTCCGACCCCTTGCCGCCCGAGGTCAGCAGCACCGGGGGGCGCGCGCCCCGGGCCAGCTGGGCCGCGTAGATCTCCTGCCCCTTGCGCAGCCGCGAGGCCAGCAGCGGCGGCACCCGGTCCCCGCCGATCAGCCCGGAGCCCAGCATCACCACGTGGTCGACGTCCCCGCGGACCTTGATCCGGCCGTAGAGGAAGGCGTACCCGAGGAAGCACAGGAAGACGAACGCCACATAGGCCACGACCAGGGTCAGCGTCGCCGCCGCCCCGGTCAGGACGACGGAGTGGAACATCGGGACGGCGATCAGCAGCGCGATCATCCCGAAGATCCCGAGCCCCGCCAGCATCGACAGCAGGTTGGCCGGGCGGCGTCCCTCCTTGCGGACCATCGTCACGCCGTTGGCTATCAGGAAGCCCCCGATGACCATCGTGCCCACGGTGGGCGCGGCGAACGCGAGCGCGATGATCGTCAGCGCCGCCCAGCCCGGCAGGGCCGTCACCTGGAAGAGCAGGGCGGCCGAGAAGGTGATGAACGTCAGGCCGAACAGCACCGCGTTGCGGAAGCGGCGGCGGTCCTTGTACGCGCTGACGCACAGGGCGAGGAGCAGGAGGGCGGGGAGGGCGAAGGCGGCCATGCCGTTCATCGTATGTGCCGCCCGCGGCCCGCCGCCGGGACGGAATTCCTGCCGGAACCCCCTACCGCCGGAAGGGCGTTCTGCGGACGGACCGCCCCGCCAGCACGTCCGTGCGGCGCCCGTCCCGCATCACGAACCGCCCGTCGACCAGCACGTGCGGGATGCCGGTGGGCAGCCTGCGCGGTTCCTCGTACGTGGACCCCGCCGCGACCGTTCCGGGGTCGAAGAGCACCAGGTCGGCCCGGTACCCCTCGCGCACCAGCCCCCGGTCCGGCAGCCGCAGCCGCGCCGCCGGCCGGCCCGACAGGTGCGCCACGCACTCCTCCAGCGACAGCACGCCCAGCTCGCGCACGTAGTGGCCGAGGTAGTGCGGGAAGGTGCCGTACGCCCTGGGGTGCGGCTTCGCGCCGTGCAGGATGCCGTTGGAGCCGCCGGTGTGGACCCGGTGGCGCATGATCGTCCGGACGTTCTCCTCGTGCCCCACGTGCTGGAGGACGGTCGTGCCCAGCCGGTCGCCCAGCAGCAGCCGGCGCGCCCCCTCCCAGCCGTCGAGGCGGGTGCCGACCCGGTGCGCGTACGCGGGGTCGGCCGTCCCCGACACCTCGACCGACGCCCAGTCCACCGGCACCCCGTGGCACCCGTCGGACCCCTGAACCTCCAGTGCGTACCGGATCCGCTCGGCAGTGGCGTCGTCGGCCAGCCGGGTCAGCAGTGCGCCGGGACCGCCCTCGTGCGCCCAGCCGGGCAGGAGGGCGGAGAGGCTGGTGCAGCCGGGGGTGTAGGGGTAGCTGTCGAGGCTGACGTCGGTCCCCTCGGCGAGTGCCCCGTCCAGCAGGGCCAGCAGCTCGGGGGCCCGGCCCTCGTTCTCCGCGAAGTTCAGGGTGGCGTGCGCCAGGTGCAGGGCGCAGCCGGTCTCCCGGGCGAGGTCCAGCATCTCGGCGTAGGCGGCGAGGGCGCCGTGCCCGTACGAGCGGTGGTGCGGGCAGTAGTAGCCGCCGTAGCGGGCCACGACCTCGCACAGCGCGGCGAGTTCGGACCCGGAGGCGTACATGCCGGGGGTGTAGGTCAGCCCGGAGGACAGCCCGACGGCGCCGTCCTGGAGCCCTTCGGCGACCAGCCGCCGCATCCGGCCGGTCTCGGCGGGGGTGGCCGGCCGGTCCTCCCAGCCGAGCACGTGCGCCCGGACGGTCCCCTGCGGCACGAGGTAGGCGGCGTTCACCGCGCAGCCCTGTCCGCCGTGGGCCCGGTCCAGCCGGTCGAGGTACTCCCCGACCGTCCTCCAGTCGAACACGACGTCGTCCCCGGCCCCGTTCCACCCGGCGATCGCCGTCCGCACCTGTGCCAGCGTCCGGTCGTCCACGGGCGCGTACGACAGCCCGTCCTGGCCGAGCACTTCCAGGGTCACCCCCTGGGCGGCCTTCGCCGCGTGGTCCGGGTCGCGGAGCAGCGCGAGGTCGCTGTGGGCGTGCATGTCGACGAACCCGGGCGCGAGGACGAGCCCGTACGCGTCGACGGTCCGCCGCCCGCCGCCGGGCAGCCGCCCGACGGCGGCGATCCGCCCCTCGTGCACGCCGACGTCGGCGAGGTAGGAGGGCCCGCCGGTGCCGTCGGCGACCCGGGCCCCCCGGATGACCAGGTCCATCCCCTAGAAGAAGGTCCGCACGTACTCGCGCACCGCCCCGTCGGCGCTGACCACCGGAATCAGCGGCCACTTCTCGAAGATGGTGCAGGGGTGCGACATCCCGAGCGCCACCCAGTCGCCGACCTGCACGTCCTCGGCGGAGTCGGTCTCCAGCCAGGCGTGCTGGTCCGACAGCTTCACCACCCGCACCCCGGTGGCGGCCCGCTCCTCGCCCGTGGACGCGTCCCGTACGAGCTCGGCCTCGGGCAGCCCGAGGTCGTAGGCGATGTCGCGCTTGCCGGCGTTGACGAAGGCCTGGGTGGGGGAGGGGCGGGAGACGACCTGCGTCCAGAGCCGGAAGGCGGGGCGCAGCCCGCCCTCCTCCGGGACCCGGTTGAAGGGGGTGAGGCGGGTGTACCAGCCGTGGTCGTGGGAGACGTACGCGCCGGAGCGCAGCAGCTTGAGCACGGGCCGGGACAGCTCGGGGAGTTCCCCGAAGACGTCGGCTACGGCGTCGAACCAGGCGGAGCCGCCGGCGCTGACGACGATCTCCTCGACGGTGTCCCCGAAGCGCCCGGCCTTGTCGAACTCCACGGCGAGCCCGGTGAGCCGGCGCAGCCAGGCGTGCACCTTCTCCGGGTCGGCGTCGGGCACCTCGGCCTCGTACCCGGCGATGCCGACGAGGCGCAGGGTGGCCGTGGCGGCGACGGCATCGGCGACGGCCCGGCAGTCCTCGTCGCTGCGGGCCCCGGTGCGGGCCCCCTCGCCGGCGCCGAGCTCGACCACGACGTCCACCCGGGCGCCCTGCCCCTGGAGGGCCCGGTCCATGAGCTGGACCCCGCGCACGGAGTCGACGTAGCAGACGAACCGGAAGCCGGGGTCGGCCGCGAGCTCGGCGGCGACCCAGCGCAGGGCGGCGGGGTCGACGAGCTCGTTGGCGAGGAAGATCCGCTGGATCCCGAAGGCCCGGTAGACGCGGGCCTGGTGGGGCACGGCGGCGGTGATGCCCCAGGCTCCGTGGTCGAGTTGGCGCTCGAACAGCTGGGGGGCCATGCAGGTCTTGCCGTGCGGGGCGAAGGCCAGGTGGTGGCGGGCTGCGTACGCGCCGAGGACGGTGAGGTTGTGGGCGAGGGCGTCGGCGTCCAGGGTCAGCACGGGGGTGGTGAACCCGCCGGAGTACAGGTCCCTGGCCTGCGCGGCCAGCTCACCGACGGTCAGGCCGGCGGCCTCGGCGTCCGGGGGAAGGCCCTTGAAACGGTGGTCGACGGGTTCGGCGGCGAGGCGTCGGACGGCGTCGCTGGGCATGGGGCCTCCTGATGGTGCGGGTGGTGCCTGTGGTGTAACACCGGTGACGACGGGGGGTCAACGCCGCCGGTTCCGTCCGGGGCCCACCCCTGCCGCGGCGGCCACCCGGCCCGACGGGGGCCAGGCCCTAGCGAACCGCTCGAACGCCGGTCACCGGCACGTCGTGGCGCTGACACCATCAAGGTGGCAGCACACCCCATCGACCCCAGCAGAGGACCCCGTGAGCGAGAAGACCGCCGTCACCCCCGACTCCCACCCCGCCGCCCCCGCGAAGTTCTCGCACGGCGCGCGCAAGGGCAACATCCTCCAGGTCGCCGGCCAGGTCGGCTACCTTCCCGCCGTCGCCGGGCAGGCGCCCGCCGTCGCCGGGCCGACCCTGCGCGAGCAGACCCTCCAGACGCTGGAGAACGTCCGTTCCGTGCTGGAGGCGGGCGGCGCGAGCTGGGACGACGCCGTGATGATCCGCGTCTACCTGACCGACACCGCCCACTTCGCCGAGATGAACGAGATCTACAACGCGTACTTCGACGAGCAGGCGGTCAAGGTGCCCGCCGCCCGCACCACGGTGTACGTCGGCCTGCCCGCCGGCCTGCTGATCGAGATCGACGCCCTCGCGGTGCTCGGCTGACCCGGAGCACGAGGGAGGGGCGCCCCCCTGGCGGTGGGGCGCCCCGGGCCGGCCGGCCGCGCCGCGCCTACGCGCAGTACTGGGCTTCCTTGCCGATCGACCGGTACATGCAGTCCGCGTTCTCCAGCAGCTGGAGCACCGCGTCCTTGTTGCGGGCCGTCTCACGGTCGATGACCTCGTCGGGCGGGTAGAAGCCGCCGCCCCCGCCGGTGTCGGAGGGGTACATCTCGAAGGTGTAGGCGAAGATCTTCTGGGTTCCCCACAGCCAGTCGTCGATCGTGCCGTCGGTGATGTACAGGTCGCTGGACTGCTCCGGCGTGTAGCCGTTGCTGGCGGCCATGCTCGTACCGATCTTCTTGTACACCGCGAGGTCGTCCGCGGTCAGGCCCGGCGCGGTGTCGTTGTACGTCCACCCGAAGGGCCACAGCACGAGCTCGCTGTAGGTGTGGAAGTCGATCGCGGCCTTGATCTGCTGCTTGCCGCCGACGATCCGGCTGCGCACGAAGTCGGAGACCACCTTGACCTCGGGCGCCGAGGCGGCCGAGGGCCCGCGGTAGGTCTCGGAGCTCTTGCTGCTGCTGGAGCCGCCGCAGCAGCCCCACTTGTAGTCCCAGTTGCGGTTGAGGTCGGTGCCCACGGCCGTGGAGCCGGAGTTGGGCTGGCGGTTCTTGCGCCAGGAGCGGTAGGAGCCGGTGGCGATGTCGTACTCGCCGCCGTCCGGGTTGAGGTCCGGGACGATCCAGATCTCCCGGTTGTTGACCATGTTGGTGATGCGGGAGTCGCTGCCGTACTTGGAGCCGAACTCCTGGAGCAGGTACAGCGCCATTTCGACGGTCAGGTGCTCGCGCGCGTGCTGGTGGGCGGTGAAGAGCACCTCGGGCTCGTTCTCGTCCGTGCCGACGTTGTCGCTGATCTTGATCGCGACGATGTCCCGGCCCTGGTACGACTTCCCGATGACCTGCTTGCTCATGATCCCGGGGTATTGGGCGATCCGCTGGTCGATCTCCGCGCTCGCCTCGGCGTAGTTGTGGTACTTGGAGTCCGCCGACGGGAAGTCCATCGGACGGTTCGCGACCCCCCGCTCGGAGCGGTCGGGCGGGCCGGCCAGGGCGGTGAGCCGGTAGCCGCGGGTGCGCAGGGCCTTGGCCTGCGCCGGGGTCGCGCTGACCACGACCGAGCGGGCGTCGACCTCGTCGATGGAGACCCCGCTGCTCAGCAGGGCCGTGCGTTCGGCGGCCGTGGACGGGCCCTGGACCTCGTACTGGACGATCGCCTCGTCCTCGGTCGCCGTGGAGGGGGTGGGCGGCGGTGCTGCCGTCGCGCTCATTCCGTAGGCGGGTGCACCGAGCGCGAGCGCCAGCAGGGCGGCCGTGACGGCGGCCCTCCGGCGGGTGTGGAGCCGCATGCGTTCTCCTGGGTGGAGTGTGGGGGTAGCCGTGCGGACGCGCACAGCGTGCTCTTGTGGCATGTCCCGGTCAATAGCCCCGGACGTACCCGGCGCTGGGCACCGGACCGAATCGGCCACCCCCACACACCTACCGCCTACGGCAGCCCGTGGACCTTCGGACCCACCGCGTTGGACCAGGTACTACCCGCCTTGGCGTCCCAGTTCGTCGACCAGGTCATCGCCCCGCGCAGCCCCGGGTAGGTCTTCGACGGCTTGAAGGACCCGCAGTTCGTGCCCCGCGCCAGGCAGTCCAGGGCGTTGTTCACGACCGTCGGCGAGACGTAGCCGCTGCCCGCGCCGCTGGGGGAGGCCGGGACGCCGATGCCCACCTGGGAGGGGTCGAGCCCGCCCTCCAGCTGGATGCAGGCCAGCGCCGTCAGGAAGTCCACCGAGCCCTGGGAGTAGACCTTGCCGTCGCAGCCGTTCATCGCGCCGCTGTTGTAGTACTGCATGTTCACGACGGTGAGGATGTCCTTCACGGCGAGGGCGGTCTTGAAGTACCCGCCCTGCGTGGACTGCATGTCGATGGTCTGCGGGGCCATCGTCAGGACCAGCGAGGGGCCCGCCTTCGCGGCCAGGGAGCGCAGCGCCTGGGTCATGTAGGTCGGGTTGAGGCCGTTCTCCAGGTCGATGTCGATCCCGCTGAACCCGTACTCCTGCATCAGCGCCCAGGCCGAGTTCGCCAGGTTCGCCGCGGAGGCGGAGTCGTTGACCGAGATCGTGCCCTTCTCACCGCCGATGGACAGGATCACGGACTTGCCGGCCGCCTTCTTCGCGGCGATGTCGGCCTTGAACTGCGCGACCGTGTAGCCGCCGAGGCCGGCCGAGTCCAGGTTGAAGGCGATCGCGCCGGGCGTGGTCGTGGCGTCGGCGAAGGAGACGGCGATGATGTCGTACTGGGCGGAGACGTCGGAGAGCTTCTGGACGGTCGCCCCGTTGTCGAAGTTCTGCCAGTAGCCCGTCAGGGCGTGCCGGGGCACGGACGGGTTGGGGTTGGGGTTGCCCCCGCCGCCGGTGGTGGTGCCGGTGACCGGCGGGGACTTGGGCCCCTCGCCGGCCGCGTTGTACGCGCTCACCTGGAAGGAGTACGAGGTGGCGGCGGCGAGCCCGGTGATCTGCGTGGAGGCGGCGGTGACCGTCTGGACGCGGGCACCGTCCTGATAGACGTAATAGCCGCTCGCCCCGCTGACCGCGTTCCACGAAAGGGTGAGCGAGCTGTCGCCCTGGCCGGAAACCGTGGCCGCCGAGGGGTCGCCGGGGACGCTCGGGCCGGGGTCGGTGCCGCCGCCCCCGTCGGGACCGAAGACGCTGAACTCGTCCACGACGTAGGCCGGCTGGCCGTACCAGCCGTGCGTCCAGACGGTCACCCGGGTGGTGTTCGGTCCGGTGGTGAAGGTGGTCGACAGCTTCTGCCAGCCGCCGCCCGATCCGGGGGTCCAGGTGGAGACGTCCTGGGTGCCGGTGCCGGTCGCGCCCAGATAGACGTACGAGCCCTGCACCTGGGCGCCGAGGGTGTACGTGGAATTCGGCTTGACCGTGACGGTCTGGCTGCACTGGGCGTTGTCCTGGCCCGCCGGGGTGGCGCGCAGGGCGCCCGAGCCGGCGTAGACGGGCGAGGGGACGGCGGCGCCGGAGCCGCCGGAGCAGGTCCAGTCGGAGAGGCCCGACTCGAAGCCTCCGTTGCGGGCGACGTTGATGTCGGCGGCCTGGGCCGGTCCCGCCGCGAGGGCGGTGAGGGCGCCGGCGGCGAGGGTGGCGGCGATGGGCAGGGCGAGGGAGCGTATGCGGTTCACGTGGGCTCCGTGGGGGGAGTGAAGGGGGTGGAGCGGAAGGGAGTTCGAAGGGTCCCGAGGGAGGGGGAGTGGGGTTCCCCGCGGCCAAGGGCTGGCGCAGCCAAGTTGGTCCAGACCAATCCCGGTGTCAAGAGTGTTTGCGAAGTGGCTTGAAATGAGCGGGCTGCGGATCCCTGTTGTCCGGGTTTTTCGTCACCTGTGACATGTGCTTCTGGCACGGGAATCCCCAAGCCCCTGACCGGCCAGGGGAGACGCGGATATGGTGCTGGAGCAAGGGGGAAGGCGCGCCGGGCGTTTGCGGTCGCGCAGTACCGCGCATACGCCCCGGCGTGCGCGCGCGTACGTGACGGCCCGGGGAACGGCCGCCGCGTACAGGGTGAACGGGGGGATTCGCGTGCCGACCGCCATCGCTGTCACCAGTGCCGATCTGGTGCTGCCGGCCCCCGACCGGCACACCCCGGGAGCCGCCGTCCTGCGCCCTCCCGGCGAGGCCGACCTGGAGGGCGCGCTCGCCGAGACCACCGCCCTGCTGGAGCGCCACGGCCACCTCGTGGCCCTCGTGCCGCCCTGGCTGCCCCCGGCCACCGTCCGCCGGCTGCACACCGTACGGGCCATCCTGGAGACCGACCGGATCGCGCTCCTCGACATCGACCTCCCGCCCCTGGGCACGGCCGTGCTGGCCCGTCAGCTGCGCCAGCTCACCGTCAGTGACTTCAGCCCCGGAGTGCTCGCCTCCGCCGCCCGGCTGCTCTCCCACTACATCTACGCGGGCGCGGTGCTGGGCAGCGTCGCCAAACTCGACCGGATCCCCGTCGGGCTCAAGGCCCACGCCCGCTCCTGGTCGCCGAGCGCCCAGTTCGCCGTACTCGCCCACCCCCAGCCGCACCTGGCCAGGATCGGCGCCGCCGCGGCCCCCGCCCACGGCGGCGTCCTGCCCCCCGGCCCCGCCTTCGCCACCCACCTCACCTTCGCGCGCGGCCAGCTCGCCTCCGACTGGGTCACCGCCGAACTGGCCCCCGCCTGGAAGGTGCAGGGGGTCATGGAGAACCCGCTCCCGGCCGACTCCGCGCGCTGGTGGGCCACCCCCAAGCTGGTCGAGTTCGCCGCCGCCATCCCGGACGTCTCCGTCCTCTACCAGCTCGTCGCCTCGGTCCGCCGCGAGCAGTGCCGCTGGTGCGGCTTCGAGCTCATCGGCGACCGCTGCGGCTTCTGCGCCGCCCCGATCGCCGCCCCACCGCCCGAGGACGGCGCCGCCCCCCGGCCGCGCGCCGCAACCGGCTCCTGACCGCCCGAACGAACGAAGAACGGCGAGGTAAGACGGCTCATGAACTCACGCCAGCGCCGCGGCGTCATCCTGCTGCTCCTGTCGGCCGTGTGCGCCCTCGCGGCGTTCGCCGGGGTGCTCGTGGTGATCGGCGACGTCAACTCGAAGGTCGGCGCCGAGGTCGTCGCATACCGCGTCAAGGGCGACATCGCCCCTTACAGCGCCCTGAGCGCCGGGCAGTTCGAGGAGGTCATGGTCCCCAAGCGGTGGCTGTCGGACACCGCCGTCAGCGACCTCGCCGCCCTCCGGGGCAAGATCGCGCTCACCACCCTGAAGAAGGGCTCCCTGCTCCAGAGCGACATGTTCGTCGACCAACCAAAGCTCCAGCCCGGGGAGCAGGAGATCGCCATCATGATCGACGCGGCCACCGGGGTGGCCGGCAAGATCACCTCCGGTGCCAAGGTCAACATCATCGCCACCTTCAAGGGCGCCAAGGACTCCGACCCCGCCCGCTCCGTGATCATCGTCGCCAACGCCCGCGTCCTGGGCGTCGGCAAGCTCACCGCCCTCGACAAGGACAGCGACAAGAAGGGCCCCGCCGAGGCCGTCCCGATCACCTTTGCCCTGGGCACCAAGGACACCCAGCGGGTCGCCTACGCGGAGTCCTTCGCGGAGCACGTCCGCCTGGCCCTCGTCGCCCCCGGCACCGACTCCGCCCCCAGCCCGACCGACCGCACGTACACCCTCGACGGGGACAAGTGAGGCGCGGATGACCACTCGAATCCTCCCGGCGGCCGGCGACGCCGACGCCGCCCGCTCCATCGTCGCCCTGCTCAGCCAGCTCCCGGACGCCGAGCCCGCCCCGCCCGTCCCCGACTCGACCGCCCTCCTCGACACCCTGGGCCGGCTCGCCGCCGAGTCCGTCGACGAGCTCCCCGAGGTGGTCCTCGTCCACGAGCGGATCGGGCCCGTCCCCGCGCTGGAACTCGTCCGCGAAGTCGCCCTGCGCTTCCCGGCGGTGGGCGTCGTCCTGCTCTCCTCGGACGCCGGGCCCCAGGTGTTCTCCGCCGCCATGGACTCCGGCGCGCGGGGCCTCGTCGGCCTGCCCCTGCACTACGAAGAGCTCGCCGCCCGGGTCGGCGCGGCCGCCCAGTGGTCGGCCGGCGTACGCCGCCACCTGGGCCGGGGCGCGGAGGTCTTCTCCGGGCCGGGCGGCCGGGTGGTCACCGTCACCGGGGCCAAGGGCGGCGTCGGCACCACCTTCACCGCCGTCCAGTTCGCCCTCGCCGCGGCGGCCTCCGGGCGCCGCACGGCCCTGGTGGACCTCGACCTCCAGGCCGGGGACGTCGGCTCCTACCTCGACGTCCAGTTCCGCCGCTCCATCGCCGACCTCGCCGGCATCCAGGACATCTCGCCCCGCGTCCTGCAGGACGCCGTCTACGAGGACCGCACCGGCCTGGCGCTGCTGCTGGCCCCGGCGGAGGGGGAGCGCAGCGAGGAGCTGGACGAACGCGCCACCCGCCAGGTCCTCAGCGCCCTGCGCGCCCGCTACGAGCTGGTCGTGGTCGACTGCGGCACCCAGGTGACCGGCGCCAACGCCACCGCCGTCGAGCAGGCGGACGTGGCTGTACTGGTCACCACCCCGGACGTGGTCGCCGTGCGGGCGGCCAAGCGGATGGTCCGGATGTGGGAGCGGCTGCAGGTGCGCAAGGCCGAGGACACCGCGATGGTGGTCAACCGCTGGAGCAAGCACACCGAGATCCAGCCCTCGCTGATCGAGAAGATCACCAAGACCCGCCCCACCCGCACCCCCGTCCCCGCCGCCTTCAAGGAGCTCCAGGGGGTGGTGGACGCGGGCCGGGTGCAGGACCTGGACAACCGCTCCACGGTGAAGCAGGCCCTGTGGGCGCTGGCCGGGGAGTTGGGCCTGCTGTCGGACCCGCGGTCGGGGGCGGCGGTTCCCGCGCAGGCCGCCGCCGGCGCGGCCCTGGCGGTCCGCGCGGCCGGGCCGGTGGCGCGGCTGCGGCGCGGCCGGGAGGGCTGACGGATGCGCCGGTGGCCGGGGGAGCGGGAGCGGGACCGGGGGCAGGTGGCCCTGGAGTTCGTGGGCATGGTCCCGCTGATCCTGCTGCTCGTGGCGGCGGTGTGGGAGTGCGTCCTGATCGGGTACGCCTTCTCGCTGGCCGGGAACGCGGCCGACGAGGGGGCGCGGGCGGGCGCGGTGCACGGGGACGGCGCCTGCCGGGCGGCTGCCGCCGAGCACATCGGGGGCGCGTGGGGGATGGAGGCGGAGTGCGGTGAGTCCGGCGGCCTCTACAAGGCGACGGTCAAACTCAACGTCCCGGTCCTCTACCCCGGCCTGGACATCGGCGTCCCCATCACCGGCGAGGCCGGTGCGGCCGTGGAGAAGGAGGACTGAGATGCCCCGCCGCCCCCACCAGCGACCGGGCCGCCCCGCCCGGCCCGGCGGCCCGCCCGCCCGGCCCGCCGGCACGCCCGCCCGGCCCGCCGCCCCGCCCGCCCAGCCTGGCGGCACGC
The DNA here is from genome assembly GCF_003634815.1 of Streptomyces sp. 3211.6. Classification (NCBI taxonomy): domain Bacteria; kingdom Bacillati; phylum Actinomycetota; class Actinomycetes; order Kitasatosporales; family Streptomycetaceae; genus Streptomyces; species Streptomyces sp. 3211.6. The sequence continues at coordinate 5,035,653 of NZ_RBXC01000001.1, forward strand.
CCGTGCCCCGCGCGGGCGGGCCCGCGTGGCCGCCGCCGCGCCGCGGCCGGATCCTGCGCGACGACCGGGGCCAGGTGGCCCTGGAGTACATCGGCTTCATCCCGATCCTGCTGTTCGTCGCCCTGTGCGGGATCCAGCTGGGCTGGATCGCGTACGTCCACGAACAGGCCGACACCGCCGCCCGTACGGCGGCCCGCGTGGAGGCCCGCAAGGGCTCGGGCGGGAAGGCGGCGGGCGCGGCGGCCGTCCGCGGGGGCCTCGCCCCCGTCGTGACGGTCAGCAAGGACGCCGACGCGGTCACCGCCACCGTGACCATCAAGATCAACAGCATCGTGCCCGGACTGAAGATCGACGAAGCCAAGGCCACCGCCGTCATGCCCAACGACGCCCCGTCCGGACCGAGCGGAGCCCGCCCATGAGCCTGCGTTCCCGGGTCAGCACCCCCGACGACCGCCACAGCCCCCGCGAGGACGGCCGGCTCGTCTCCTCCTACCGCGCCAAACTGCTGGAGGAGATCGACCTCGCCGAGATGTCCGCCCTCGCCCCCGCCGAGCGCCGGGCCCGCCTGGAGCGCGTCCTCGGCCACATCATCAGCCGCGAGGGCCCCGTCCTCTCCACCGCCGAACGCGCCCAGCTGATCCGCCGCGTCGTGGACGAGGCCCTGGGCCTCGGCGTGCTCGAACCGCTCCTGGAGGACGCGTCCATCTCCGAGATCATGGTCAACGGCCCCGACCAGATCTTCGTGGAGCGCTCCGGCCGGGTCGAGCAGCTGCCGATCCGCTTCGCCTCGCACGAGCAGCTGATGCAGACCATCGAGCGCATCGTCTCCACCGTCAACCGCCGCGTGGACGAGGCCAACCCGATGGTCGACGCCCGCCTGCCCAGCGGTGAGCGCGTCAACGTCATCATCCCGCCGCTGTCCCTCACCGGCGCGACCCTCACCATCCGCCGCTTCCCGCGCGCCTTCACCCTCCAGGAGATGATCGCCCTCGGCTCCCTGGACGAGCAGATGCTCCTCCTGCTGTCCGGGCTGGTCCAGGCACGGATGAACCTGATCGTCTCCGGCGCCACCGGCACCGGGAAGACCACCCTCCTCAACGCCCTCTCCGGCCTGATCCCCGAGGGCGAGCGCGTCATCACCATCGAGGACTCCGCCGAACTCCAGCTCCAGCAGGCCCACGTCATCCGCCTCGAATCCCGCCCCGCGAACGTCGAGGGCAAGGGCCAGATCACCATCCGCGACCTCGTGCGCAACTCCCTGCGCATGCGCCCCGACCGCATCATCGTCGGCGAGGTCCGCGGCGGCGAGACCCTCGACATGCTCCAGGCCATGTCCACCGGCCACGACGGCTCCCTCGCCACCGTCCACGCCAACAGCTCCCAGGACGCCCTGATGCGCCTGCAGACCCTCGCCTCCATGTCGGAGGTCGAGATCCCCTTCGAAGCGCTCCAGGACCAGATCAACAGCGCCGTCAACGTCATCGTCCAGCTCACCCGTTTCGGGGACGGCTCGCGCCGCGTCACCGAGATCTCCGTCCTCGAATCCCACGGCCGCGAACCGTTCCGGATCACCACGGTCTGCCGGTACGTCGCCCAGCCCATGGCCGCCGACGGGCGCGTGCACGGCTACTTCGCCTACGCCCCCCTCCCGCGCCGGATCGCGGAGCGCCTCTACATGAACAACCAGCCGATCCCCCAGGCCTTCGGAGTGGCCCCGCCCGAGGACCACTTCGACCCGCTGACCTCCCGGACCCTCCTGTGACCAACCTCGTCCTCCTCACCCTCGGCGCCACCCTGCTGGCCGGACTGTTCATGTCCCTCGGGGTACACGCCTACTCGGCCGGCCTCGCCCAGCGCGCCGCCCTCATCGAACGCCTCGCCGCCGAAGGCGCCCCGGAGGCGCCCGGCCGCCGGCGCCGCTTCCCCGGCCTCGATCGGCGGCTGCGCAGGACGAAGCTCGGCCGGCGCATCGAGGTGAAGCTGGCGACCACCGGCCTCGACCTCACCCCGGGCGAGTTCTTCGCGTACATGCTGATGGCGGTCGCCGGCGTCTGGCTGGTCTCCGCCGCCCTCCTGGCGCCCTTCTTCGGCCCCGTCGCCGGCCTGATCGGCCTGTGGGCGGCGAACGCCTTCCTCAACTGGCAGCGGGCCCGCCGCACCGAGCGGTTCATCAACCAGCTGCCGGAGCTGGCCCGGATCCTCGCGAACGCCACCCAGGCCGGGCTCGCCCTGCGCACGGCCATCGGGATCGCGGCCGAGGAGCTGGAGGCCCCGGCGGGGGAGGAGCTGTCCCGGGTCGCGGACCGGCTCGCGGTCGGTCACTCCATCGAGGAGGCGCTCGGGGAGATCGTGGAGCGGCTGCCCTCCCGGGAACTGGTCGTCCTCGTCTCCACCCTGGTCCTCTCGGCACGGGCGGGCGGCGCCATCGTCGGGAGCCTGCGCAACCTGGTGGTGACCCTGGAGCAGCGCAAGGAGACGCGCCGGGAGATCCGTACGCAGCTCTCCCAGGTGACGGTCACCGCCTACCTCGTCCCGGCGATCGGCCTGGGCTCACTCCTCCTGGTCGACATGATGATGCCGGGCGCGCTGGACCGCATGACCGGCGCCCTGATCGGGCAGACCGCCGTCCTGATCGCCCTCGGCCTGTTCACGCTCGGCTTCGTCCTCATCCGCCGCCTGTCGAAGATCGACGTCTGACGGGAGGACGACGCCACCATGACCCCCTACCTGCCCCTCCTCCTGGCCGCCGTGACGGGCCTCGCGGTCTTCGGCATCCTCCACGGCATCCGCCTCTACCGCGCCGACGTGGAACTCCCCACCGACCTCGCCCTCGCCCTGGAGGTCGGCTCCTCCCGCACGACGGCCGTCGGCTCGGTGGTCGACCGCCTCGGCATCCGCTGGGCACCCCTCGTCCTGCGCCTGATGGGCCCCACGCGGGTGGCGCGCAAACGCGCCCAGATCGACCGGGCCGGCAACCCGGCCGGCCTGACCATCGACCGGTACGCGGCCCGGCGCGCGGTCTACGGCTTCCTCGGCGGCCTCGGCGCCTTCGCCATGCTCCTCAACGGCCAGCTGGTCGTCGCCCTCCTGATGGTCGCGTTCGGACTGTTCTGGATCGAGGCGGGCCTGTGGTCGGCGATCCGGGTCCGCCGCGACGACATCGAGCGCACCCTCCCCGACTTCCTCGACGTCCTCGCGGTCGTCGTCAGCGCCGGGCTCGGCTTCCGGCAGGCGCTGGAGCGGGTCGCGGCCAAGTACGAGGGCCCCTGGGCGGACGAGGTCCGCATCACCCTCCAGCAGATGGACATGGGCGTCAGCCGCCGCCAGGCCTTCGACGAACTGCGCCGCCGCAACGACAGCGAGCAGGTCGCCCAGTTCGTCACCGCCCTCCAGCAGGGCGAGGAACTCGGCTCCCCGATCGTGGACACCCTCATCGCCATCGCCGAGGACATGCGCCGCACGGACGCCCAGAACGCCCGCCGCCGCGCCGCCCGCGCCGTCCCCAAGGCCACCTTCGCGGTCACCATGTTCATGCTCCCGGGGACCCTGATCCTCCTGGTCTGCGGGTTCGTCTACGGAGCGAACGTCGACTTCGGCGCCCTGCTGGGCGGTGGCTGACATGGCGCTGCCCCTGACCACCCTCCCCGCCGCCGGCTCCCCGCTGCGCCTGCGCGCGAACGCCCTCCAGTCCCTGTGCCGCCAGGTCTTCGCCCTGCGCCTGGTGATGATCCCCCTGGGCGCCCCCCTGGCCCTGTCGCACACCGCCCCCGGCGGTCCGGCGTACCTGGTGTCCGGGGCGGTGGTGTTCACCTTCATGCTCTCGTACGCCCTCTTCCGCGACTGGGAGCGCTGCGGTCCCCTGCTCCTGCGCCACCGCTGGCTGCTGGCCGCGGACATGGCCCTGGGCACCCTGCTGCTGATCACCGCCGGCCCCGCCTCCCCGCTGGGCCTGGTGGCCCTGGGCACCCCTCTCCTCGCAGGCCTGGTGTACGGCTGGCGGGGCTCGGCGGTCTACGCGGCGGCCCAGACGGCGGTGATGGCGGCGCTCGGCGGCGGCCTGTCGCTCTCCCTCCTCTGCATCCTGTCGGGCGCGGCGGGCTCCTCCGTGCGCGACTTCCTGATCCGGCTCACCGAAGCGCGGGCGCAGCTGGCGGTGGCGGAGGCGATCCGCGGCGAACGCGACCGGCTGGCCCGGGAGATGCACGACTCGGTGTCCAAGACCCTGCACGGCCTGGCCCTGACGGCCGACGCCCTGACCCGCACCGAGGACCCGGCGGCCATCCGCGTCCAGTCCGCCCTCCTGGCGGTGGCGGCCCGCCGCGCGGTGACGGAGTCCCGCGCCCTCCTCACGGACCTCCGCGAGCCCCTCCCGCCCGTCCCCCTCCTCCCGGCCCTCCACCGCCTGGCCGGCCCCGGCACGACGGTCCACGCCCCGGCCCCCCTCCCCGCGCTCCCCGCCCCCGTGGCCCGCCACCTCCTGTCCATCGCCTCGGAAGCCCTGGAGAACGCCCGCCGCCACGCGCGAGCCACCCGGGTCACCGTCACGGCGACGACCACCCCCACCCACCTCACCCTCACCGTGACCGACGACGGCCGCGGCCTCCCCGCCGGGGGCACGCCCCCCGCCGCCCCGGGCCACTACGGGCTCCTCGGCATGCGGGAACGCGCGGCGGCGATCGGCGCCGACCTCCGCCTGGGCCCCCGCCCGGACGGGAGCAGGGGGACCCGGATCCACCTGACCCTCCCGCTGGAAGGGAGCCCCTGATGCCCGGCCTCCGCGTCCTGATCGCCGACGACAACCCGGTCGTACGGGCCGGCCTGGCCGCGCTGCTGGCGGCGGCGGACGGCATCGAGGTGGCCGCCGAGGCCGCCGACGGCCGCGAGGCCCTGAGCCTGACCCGCCGCCACGCCCCCGACCTGATCCTCCTCGACGTCCGCATGCCGGGCGTGGACGGCATCTCGGCCCTGCCGCACCTGGTGCGGCTGGCGCCGGTGCTGATGCTCACGTACAGCCGGGAGCCGGAAATCGTCCGGGAATCGCTCCTGCTGGGCGCGGGCGGCTACCTGGTCCACGGCGAGTTCACGCCGGAGGACCTGGTGAGAGCGGTCCACGACGTCCGCGAGGGCCGCCCCCACTTCACGCCAACGGCGGCGGACACCCTCCTCGCGAGCCTCCGCACCTCTTCGCAATCGCAACGAACTGTGGCACAGTCTCCGGAGAGGCTGCACAACTCCGTTCTCTTCGGCTTGAGTTCGAGGGAGGTGGAGATCATGGACTTGATCGCGTCCGGGATGAGCAACCAGCAGATCGCGGCGGCGTGCTTCATCAGCGAGAAGACGGTGAAGAACCACATCAACCGCATCTTCGCCAAGCTCCAGAGCACGAGCCGCAGCGAAGCGATAGCCCACTGGCTGGGAACCGCCCGCCCGGGGGTGAGTGGACGTGGGTAGACGCGGTGCGCAGTGGGTCCGTAATTGGGCCCCGGGACCCTTGGTGACGACCGCTCACTCCCCGTACGGTCCGCAAATCGACAGCGGCACCGGACCCGGAGGTTCCCGTGATGAAGCAGAGCACCCTGGCGCGGCTGCGGATGCGCTACGAGACCAGGCCCGGCCGCGACCGCGGGCAGACGGCGTTCGAGTACCTGGGGATCATCCTGGTGGTCGTGGTGATCATCGGCGCGATCGTGGGGACGGGCATCGGGCAGGCCATCACCACCAAGATCACGGGTGCGGTCGCCAGCATCACTGCAGGGAAGTGAGGCGGCCCGGCTTCAGCGACGACCGGGGTCAGGCCTTCCCGATTTACATCGTCATGGTGGTCGGGCTGCTTTTCGCTGCTCTGGCATTCTTTGTCGTCGGGCAGGCAGGAGTGACCCGCAGCAACGCGCAGGGCGCTGCTGACGCGGCTGCCCTGGCGGCGGCCGGCGAGGCCAGGGACAACGCCCTTCTGGACGTCGACCTTCTCGGGCTCAAGCCTGCCGATTGGGAAAGGCTTGTCGCGGGCGACCTCCTCACCGGGCAAGGAGCGTGCGCAAAAGCTGAGGAGTTCGCTGCCTTGAACGACGCCGTTGCGCAGTGTGCGGCAGCCATCCCGCAGGTCACTGTGACGGTGACGACGAAGGGAACGGTCGGACAATCCGTTGTGCCGGGCACCGAGAACGTCCACGGCAAGGCCACCGCGAAGGCGCGCATCAGGCCCCGGTGCTCGCTACGGTCGGCCCCGAGCCAAGCGCCCACTCCCTCAGGCCAAACGCCCGACCCGACGTCGAGTCCAAGCCCGAGCACTTCGCCCGAGCCGGGAAGCGTCACGTTCGTCTGTGACGGCCACCTGCTCAACCTGGATCTGGGGAAGCCGGGTCCGCTGCGCAATCTGGCAAGGGCGCTCTTCACGGTTCGACTGGTCGACTGACCAGCACGCGAGATTAAGGAAGCTGCATAGATGAGGACTCGGCACTCGGCGAAGGCTCGCGGAGGAGTGGCTGCCGTGGCTGCGGTCGTTCTGGCGATCGCGGTGGCGGGTTGCGGCGCGGGCAGCGACGACAAGCCCAAGGCTGCCCAGGATCCGTCGTCGGTGAAGTCCCAGGGCGGTGCCCCCAAGTCCCAGGCCCCGAGCAACGCGCCGCAGCCCACGCCGACGGAGGTGCTCGCCACCGTCAACGGCGAGGCCGGCATGACCCTGCTGATCAACAAAGCGGCTCGCGACGCAGGCGGATTCCTGACTGTTGAGGGCCAGTTGAAGAACACAGGGAGCGCCCCCTACGTCAACACCGCGCCATGGCGCGGGAACGAGCTCAACTCCAGTGGCGTATCCGTTGCCGGCGTCACTTTGGTCGACAAGGTCGGGAAGAAGCGCTATTACGTCCTCCGGGACACCGACGGCAGGTGTCTGTGCACCACCGGCCTCGCCATCATCGAGGCCGGCCAGTCAGTGCCCTTCTTCGCCCAGTTCCCCGCACCCCCCGCCGGCACCACCGAGGTGGAGTTCAGCCTCCCCACCTTCGCCACGGCCACCGTCAAGATCTCCGGGTGACCCCATGACCAAACGCCCCCGCCGCGTCTCCGCCGCGACAGCCGTCGTCGGCCTCGTCATCGCCGGAGCCCACCTCCTCGGCGCGACGAGCGCCCACGCCGACGACCCCAAACCCTCCGTACCCCCCGGCACCGAACCCTCCCCCGCCGCACCCGTGCCCATCGACTCCAACGCCCCGGGTCTCAAGATCCCCCAGGGCGGCACCCTCGCCCCCATCAAGGTCCTCGACATCGCCGAAGTCGTCGAAGACCTCGGCGGCGAGCAGCGCCGGCAGGAGACCAACCAGAACGTCATGATGGCCCTCCAGTCCGAGGTCCTCTTCCCCGAGAACAGCGCCGTCTTCAACGCCCAGGCCGCCGCCCGCATCCAGGCCATCGCGCAGGAGATCAACACCCAGAAAGCCACCCGCATCCGGGTCTTCGGCTTCACCGACGACCAGGGCAGCTACGAACACGGCAAGGAACTCTCCAAGCAGCGCGCCGACGCCGTCCAGGCGGAACTGGCCAAGACCGTCACCAACCCCGGCGTCACCTACGACGTCCGCGGCTACAGCGAGGACTACCCGATCGCCGACAACAGCACCGAGGAAGGCCGCAAGAAGAACCGCCGCGTCGAGATCACCTTCCCCCGCGGCGCAGCCGGATAACGGCGCGCCCATCGAGCCCGGCGCTACCGTAGGGGGATGATCGAACCGCCGCAGGCCTTCGCCCGGGGCACCATCGCCCGCGAGGGCGACCCCGGAGCCGAATGGCTCGCCCGGCTCCCCGGGATCGTGGAGGAACTGCTCGCGCGCTGGGACTGCGCCCCCGACGGCGAGGTCACCCACGGCGGCGTCGGCGTCGTCGTCCCCGTACAGCGGCGCCGGCAGCCCGCCGGCCCGGCCGTCCTCAAGGTGTCGTTCCCGCACCCGGGCAACGTCCACGAACCCGACGCCTTCACCGCCTGGCGCGGCCGCGGCGCCGTCCACCTGCTGGAACGTGACGACGCCCGGTTCGCGATGCTGCTGGAGCGGGCCCGCCCGTCGACCCTGGCGGACGTCGAGGACGGCGACGAGCTCGTCACGGTCGCCGGCCGCCTCAACCACCGCCTCGCCGTCCCCGCCCCGCCCGGCCTGCCCCGGCTGCGCGAGCAGGCCGGCGCCTGGGAGGAGCAGCTGCGCGCGGACGCCGCCGAGCTCCCGCACGCCCTGCCGCCCGGGGTGCTGGACGCCGCCGTGGCCACCGTCCGGGAACTGGGCCCCGCCCAGCCGGACACCCTCGTCCACGGCGACCTCCACGCCGGGAACATCCTGCGCGCCGACCGCGAGCCGTGGCTGGCCGTGGACCCCAAGGGCTACGCGGGCGACCCCGCGTACGACGGCGGCACCCTGCTGAAGTCGCGCGCGCTCACGCTCATCGAAGCCGACGACCCGCGCAAGGCCGTGCACCGGATCCTGGACGTGTTCGCCGAGTCCGCGGAACTCGACCGCGAGCGCGTGCAGCGCTGGGCGCAGTACCACGCCGTCCAGGCGGCGCTCTGGGGACGCCGCCACGGCTTCCGCATCGCCCGCAGCGGGCCGCGCCTGGACCGGCTCACCCGGTTCGCCGACGCCCTGGCGGCACTGCTCACCGAACGCGGCCCCCGTCCCCGTCCCCGCCCCTGATCCGCACGCCGAATTGGCTGTATCTCGTCTGCCTCCCCGCCCCCGCGCGAGCGCTTAATGGTGTTCCAGCCATCTGAGGGTCGGGTTCGCGACACCACGGGGGAGCGCATGGACTCCACAGGAAGCGCCGGAGGACCACCACCACCGCCACCGCCACCGCAGTCACCACCCCCCACGCCCTCCCGGCCCCGTCCGCCGGAGGAGTCCCCGGCCCGGGAAGGGCGCCGGCTGGTGATCCGGGTCAGCGGCCGGATGCTGCGGGTGGGCACGGCGGCCATCCCGCTGCACAACATCACCTGGGTCGACGCCTTCCGGCTCAAGCCCAGGCGGGGCGCGATCTTCCTCCGCACGCTGATGTGGACGGCCGGCACCGTCGCCCTCCTGGTCTACGGCAGCGCCGCATACGCCGGCGGGGGCGACCTGCGCACGATGGGGTTCGAAACCACCCTGCCGGTGCTCGTCCTGGGCACCCTCGTCATCGCCGCCTTCCGGGCCCTGTTCGCCCCCGCCAGGCCGGTACTGGCCATCGAGATGGCCGGCGGCTCCGCGGTGGTCGTGACCCTGCCGAACATGGAAGAGCTGCGGAAGATCGCCGGGCAGGTCGTGTACGCCATCAACCACCCGGAGGCCGAATTCACCGCGATCGTCAACCAGTTCAACAGCAGCAACACGAACCACTTCGGCCCCGTCGTCAACATGAACGGCGGCAGCGGGAACACGGGGATCAGGCTGTGAGTGACACTCCGACCACCAACGCGAACACCAGCACGAACACCAACTACTACGCCCCCGTGGTCAACATGAACGACGGCCAGGGCAACGTCGGCATCAACTACGGCACCATCGGCGACCCGACCGCCCACGACACCGAACTCCGTGCCACCGTCGAGGAACTGGTCCGCCTCCTCGGGGAGCTGCGCCCCCACCTCACGCCCGACCAGGACCGGGCCGTCGAACAGGCCCTGCCCGCGCTCACCTCGGACCCCGCGGCCCTCCCCCAGCGCGGCCTCGTCCTGGCCCGCCTCGCCCAGATCGCGGCCGCCGTCGGCGCGGTGGGCCAGCCCGCGGCGGAAGCGGTGAACAGGCTCCTCGCCCTCCTCGGCGGCTGACTGCGCACCCCTCGAAATGTAATGGTCACATGGTCATAGGACCCCTATACTCCGGCGCATGTCACAGTCCATAACGATCAGGCGCGCCACCGCACATGACGCCGAGGCCCTCACCGCACTCGTGCAGCAGTCGGGCGCCTACTCGGGTCAGTACGCCACGATCATCGCCGGGTACCGGGTGACGGCCGACTACATCGACCGGCACGAGGTCTTCGCCGCCGTCAGGCCGCCCGGCGAGGGCGACGGCGGCGGCTCGGTCCTGGGCTTCTACGCCCTCCTGCCGGAACAGGCCGAACTCGACCTGGCCTTCGTGGCCGACGCGACGCAGGGGGCCGGGGTCGGGCGGCTGCTCGTGGAGCACATGCTCGACCGGGCGCGGAGGGCGGGCCTCGCACACGTGCGGGTCGTGTCGCACCCGCCGGCCGAGGCGTTCTACCGGCGTCTGGGCGCCGAGCGCGTCGGAACGGTCGCCCCTTCGCCGCCGAAGGTCACCTGGGAACGCCCCGAACTGCGCTTCCTGACGACCGCCCCGCCCGTCGCCGCCGCGACGCCCGACACCCGGGTGATCGTCCTCAACGGTGGTTCCAGCTCCGGCAAGTCCGGGATCGTGCGGTGCCTGTAGGCCGTCCTGCCCGGCCCTTGGCTGGCCCTCGGCGTGGACACGCTGGTCGACGCCATGCCGCCCTCCCTCCGGGCGTCGGAGGCGGGGATCGGCTTCGCCGAGGGCGGCGAGGTCGTCGTCGGCGAGGCGTTCCGCACCCTCGACGTCGCCTGGGCCGACGGGATCGCCGCCATGGCCCGCGCCGGGGCCCGGATCGTCGTGGACGACGTCTTCCTCGGCGGCCCGGAGTCCCAGCAGCGCTGGCGGAAGGCCCTGGAAGGGCTGGACGTCCTGTGGGTCGGCATCCGCTGCGACGCCGAGGTCGCCGCCGCCCGCGAGATCGCCCGCGGCGACCGCCCCTCGGGGATGGCCGCGGCCCAGGCCGAGACGGTCCACCGGGGCGTGGCCTACGACCTGGAGGTCGACACGACCCACACCGAATCCCTGACCTGCGCCCGCACCATCGCCGCGCACATCCGGGACACGCACGCCCAGGAGCCGCGTGATGTGTGACGCGGGTCACCTGAAAAGGGTGACACGGGGCTGTCGCGCACCATTGCGAACCTCGACGCATGACGAAGACGAAGACGAAGACGACGAAGACGAAGACGACGAAGGCCTCGAATCCGACCGCGACCCTCCCCCTCACCGACGAGGACTGCCTCGCCGAGACCCTCGCCTTCAATGCGCGTTTCGAGGTCGAAGCGGCGAGCCGCCCCGCCCGCGGGGCCGCCCCGGACGCGGCCCTCCTCGCCCTCCTGCGCCGCAACCGGCTCGCGGGGGACGCGCCGCCCGTGCGGCTGCCCCAGGGGCGGGACCGTACGGTCGCGGGCGGGGTACGGGTGCGGACCTTCATGCCGGGCGCGGGCGCGGGCGCGAACCCGGACGGCGGCGGCCGGGCCCGCGGGGTGTATCTGCACATCCACGGCGGCGGCTGGTCCTTCGGCTCCGCCGACGGTCAGGACGAGCGGCTCCGGCGGATCGCTGAAGAGGCCCGGCTCGCCGTGGTGAGCGTGGACTACCGGCTCGCACCCGAACACCCCTTCCCCGCCGGGCCCGACGACTGCGAGGCCGTCGCCCGCTGGCTCGTCGCGCACGCCGCCGCCGAGTTCGGGACCGACCGCCTCCTCATCGGCGGCGAGTCCGCCGGCGCCCACCTCGCCGTCCTGACCCTGCTGCGCCTCCGCGACCGCCACGGCATCTCCGGGGCCTTCCGCGCCGCACACCTCCTCTACGGCCCCTACGACCTCTCCATGACCCCGAGCCAGCGCTCCTTCGGCCCCCGCCCGCTCCTCAGCAACACCGAATCCCTCCACGGCAGTTACGAGCTCTTCTCGCCCGGCACCGACCCGCAGCAGCGCCGCGACCCCCAGCTCTCGCCGCTCTACGCCGACCTGACCGGCCTGCCGCCCGCCCGTATCGTCGTCGGCACGCAGGACCCGCTCCTGGACGACTCCCTCTTCCTCGCCCGGCGCTGGCAGGCAGCGGGCGCGCCCGTCCAACTCGGTGTCGTGGCAGGCGCGATGCACGGGTTCACCCTCTTCCCCCTCACCATCACCGAACGGGAGCTCGCGCGCGAACGGGAGTTCCTGGCCGCCACCACACCCCGGTAGCGTCGGCCCCATGGACCGCACCACCCGCCTCTACGCCCTGGTGGAGGAGCTGCGCGCCGCGGCGCCCCGCCCCCGTCCGGTCGCCGCCCTCGCCGCCCGGTTCGAGGTCAGTACGCGGACGGTGCAGCGCGACCTCCAGGTACTGATGGACTCCGGCGTCCCCGTCCGCACCACCCTCGGGCGGGGCGGCGGCTGGACGGTCGACCCGGCGATGACCCTGCCCCCCGTCCACTTCACCGCCGACGAGGCCGCGGCCCTGGCCGCCGCGCTCGCCACCGCGGGAACCCCCTACGCGGCCGCCGCCCGTACGGCGTACCAGAAGCTCCTCGCCTCGATGACCGGCCCCGCCGCCGCGGCGGCCGAAACCCTCGCCGACCGGATCGTCGCCCTCCCGTCCCGGACGCGGCGGACGGTCCGCGACGCGGTGGAACGGGCCCTCACCGACGGCACCGCCCTACGGCTCTCGTACGCCGACGCGACCGGCCGCGCCAGCGAACGCGCCGTGGAACCGGCCGGCCTGCTCACCGCCGGGGGCCACTGGTACCTCATCGCCTGGTGCCGCACCCGCCGGGCGGGCCGCGGCTTCCGCCTGGACCGCATCACGGAAGCCACCCCGACCGACGAACCGGCCCGCCCCCACGACCTGACCACCCTCCTCCGCGGCTCGGCGGCCGCCACCGCGACCCCGCCGGCCGCGCTGGACGGGAGTCCGCGCGCCTCTGGTTCCGTGAGATGAAGGGCGTCGTATTGTCAGCCGGTTCTGCACCCGCGGTCCCGTAGCACGGCCTGGTAGAAGGCGTCGAAGATCGCGGAGAGCGCCCTGCCGGACGCGTCGACCCCCTTGTCCAGGAGCAGCTCTCCGTAGGCGTCGTTGTGGCTCATGCCGACGTACAGGTCCCCGGAGGGGCAGGCGACCACGGTCCGCCTGTTGTCGGCCGTGGCCGTCGTGTCGCGGCGGACCCCCCGGGCCAGCACGGGGTCGTCGCTGACCGTCAGGGTGATCCGGGGCTCACCGGGGCCGCGCAGCTGCACCTCGCACGCCCGGGTCCGCGAGCCGCGGCCGGTGACCCGGGAGGGGCCCTGCTCCGCCTTCCCCGGGAGGAGAGCGGCCTGCGGCAACCTGAAGCCGGGCACCTCGCAGGTGTTCGCCGGATCGTCGGCGTCGACCGGCCCCTGAAGGCGCGCGGGGGTGTTGAGCATGCCGGTGTCCTGGCAGCCCAGGCCCTCCGCGACGTGCCGCGCCGCGCTCATGGCGACCTTCGCCAGCGCGACGGGCTCCCCCCTGCCCCTGGTCATGGCGAGCTTGAGTACGGGTACCTGGCTGTGCCGGAGGCCCGGCCGGAGTTCGTAGGTGCAACCGCTGGGCAGCAGCACCCAGGCCTGCGTCCCGGAGGCCGCCCCGGTTGCTCCGCCCACGAAGTAGGAGCCGGCCGAGGCGTTCTTCCACAGCGGCGACCCCGAGAAGGCGAAGTCGGCTTCGTCGAAGGAAAGTTCGGCCGTCATCCGCGGCCGTCCCGCGCCGAGCAGCCCGTCGGCGCGCTGGACGGTGCACGAGAAGGAGTAGTACGGATCCCGGGCATCGTAGCCGTGGCCCTGCTCCAGCCGCCCGGGTCCGGCGAGCGCCGCTCTTGCCTCGGCGGAGTCGAGGGCGCCCTTGCAGAAGCGGTCCTGGCCGAGCACGTCGGTGTCCGACCGGAGGAGCAGCCCGGCGCCGGCCGTCAGAGCCAAGGCCCCGGCCAGCGCGGCGAACAGCGGTCGCCGGCGCCTTCGCGGGGTGTGATCGGACATGGGCGTCACTTTCGGTCTCGCAGGGCGTCGTAGGCGCTCTCCCGGCCGCTGGTGTAGCTCTGCCGGGCTTCCCGCTGAGCGGCCTCGACCATGGTGTTCGGCTGCTGGGCCTTGTCGCCCCAGCTCTTGAAGAACTGGTTGAGGTCCTGCTGGGCGCTGTCGTTCCCGGAGCTGATCCGTTCGCGGGCGAGCAGGCCCTCCTCGGCAGTGACTCCCTTGAGCCATTCGTTCCAGCATCCGTCGACGACGCGTTGGGCCAGGTCACCGACGACCGGAAGGCCGGTGACGGCTCCGCCGATGACGTGGTACCCGTACACGCGCTGGTCGGTGCTGGTGCTCACCTTCAGGTCGCGTTCGCTCAGGTGGACATCGCCGCCGATCGCATTGATCGCGCCGTTGACCTCACCGATCTTCGCCGCGCGGTTCTTGACCGCCTCGGGGTCGGACAGGTTCTCCGTGGTGATCTGCTCCGCCATGTAGCGCCGCTCGGACTCGTGCAGGAGGAAGTAGTTCTCCGGATCCTCGGACGCGCCGCGCAGGACGCGGAGGAGGCTGCTCCTGCTGTTCTGGATCTGGGAGTGGTCACCGTCCGCGCGTGCGTCGTGTGCGCCGACCAGGCCGCCGGGCCCGTCGCCCGCGATGATGTCCACGATGTCGGGGGAGTACGAGGACAGGGCGCGGGCGAGCGGGCCGCGTAGGTTCGCGTACTCGGCGCTCTTCAGGACATTGTCGGCCTGGCCCTTCAAGTGGCCTTTGTCGTCCTTTCCGTTGGCGTCGCCGTAGTCGAGCAGGTTGACCGTGTCGTGCATGATCCGGGCCTCGGCCTCGGAGTGCCGGCCGAGCTCGGTGCCGGGAGAAGCGGCGGGATGGCCCGTCGTGGCCGCTTCCAGGGCGAGTCCCAGCCCCGCGCGGACGTCCTTGTCGAAGGTGTCGCTGCCCGTGCGCTCGATGTTGCCCGTCCAGGTCGTGGTGTCGACGTGGTTCCAGTCGCGGTCCTTCAGCAGGTAGGGGAGATTGTCGTTCTTTCCGTCCGGTCCCGGGTCGAGATAGGAGGCGGCGGCCGCCGGGTCCTTGGACATGATGCCGAGCAGCCCGTCGAGCGGGTCATTGGCGAACCAACCCTTGTTCCTGCCGCTGAAGTCACTCGTCAGATCCCAGACGTCCGGGTTGCCGCCGCGCTTCTTGTCCTCGGCCGTGCGGATGTCGTCGGCCAGATCGCGCATGAACGGTGCCGAGTAGCCATCACCGTTTTGCATGAGGGTGACCAGGCTCTGGTAGCCGCGAACCTTCTGCCCGTGGCCTGTGCCGATCTGAGGGCTGTCGCCGATCTGCTTCAGATCGAACTGCTGCGCACCGGTGTGCTTCAGCTGCGTCCTGAAGTCCTGGTAGAACGCGGACCTGGGGTCCTGCATCGCGTTCGACAGGGAGTTCGCGAGGCCCTTCTCCACGTCCAGGTAGCGCTGCTTGTTGCCCTTGTCGTCGCCGTACGCGTGGTCGTTCAGCTTGTTCGCGAGCTTCAGGGTGTTCTCCGCGCCCATTCCGTTGAGGAAGGTCTGGCTGAACTCCTGGCTCTTGGCGTTGTCGCGGAAGGAACGGTCCAGCTCGGCGTACTCGGCCGCGGAAACGTTCCCGCCGCTGTTGATGCGGGTGGCGATGGACTGGGCGTTGCGGGCCTCGTAGACCTCGATGTCCCCTTGGGCGTCGGCGTTGAAGCCGTGGGAGGTCTGGTCGCCGCCGAAAGCGTCCTTGTTGCTGTCGACCACCACCGCGTCGAGGGCGATCTTGACGCCCTGGTCGGCCTCCGAGACGGCCTTCACCCCGTCGTCGATGCGCTGCTGCCATTCGGTGACGGCCTTGCGTATGGAGGCCTCGCCGTCCGGGTCGTGGTGGTAGGCGCTGCGCTCGGCGGGGGTGAGCCTGGAGAAGTCGAAGGCGACCTGGCCCCCCTCCGAGACGGTCATGCCTGCCTGGACCGCCTTGTCCCGGGCGCTCTCGACCCTGTTCCTCAGGTCGGTGAACTGCTCGTGGGCGTCGCGCAACAGGCCGGCGATCGCCTTGGCCTGGATCTGCGCGGCGGAGTATTCGTAGCGGGTACCGGTGAAGCTGTCGTGGGCGACGAGGGCGCTGGCGCCGAGCCAGTCGGGGCCCATGGTGATCTTCTGGACGCTGTCGCCGTAGCGGCCCTCGACCTTCTTCAGCTCCTCCGCCATGGCGTCCCATTTGTCGGCGGCTGTGGTCAGCTGGGTCAGGTCGGTCGTCAGCACCTGGTGGTACGTCAGCATGCCGGCCGCCTACAGCTCGTTGAGCTTCGACTGCGGGGCGATCGCCCGGAAGCCGTCACCCGTGGCGATGTCGTTGCGCGCGAAGAGCCCCGAGGCGCCGCGCAGTGATCTCTTCTCCGAGGCGAGCCGGCCCATCAGTACCTTGACCTGCTGGTCCCAGGTGTCCGCCACCTTTTTCAGACCTGCGGCGGTGTCCCAGCCCGCGAACGTCTTCACCGCCGTGGCGGTGGCCTCGTCCGCGTGTTCGGCGGCCTTCTTGGTGTTCGGCTGCAGCTCGGTCTCGATGGCGTTCGCGGCGTCCGCCTTCTGGGAGGGTGTGGAGGCGAAGTCCGCCTCGCCGCCTCCTCGTCCTCCCGGATGTAACCGGTCGTGGCCGTCCCGTTCCCCTGGCATGTCCCTGCCCTCCCCTACGGTGGACCGTGATCGTAGAACGGCGGCGCGTCCGTGATCCATGAGGAACGGGGAAAGAAGCCGTCAAGATCCAGGGACAGGGGTCCGGGATCTTGACGGCTCGGGGCGGGTCAGCTGCCGCCGTGGGCGGGGTGGGGGCCGGATCCTGCGTGCTGTCCGGGCGGGGCGGCGGGGTGTGCGTGTGCGTGGGCGGTCGGCAGGAGCCAGGTGGCGACGAGTGCGGTCAGGAGGGCGGTCCACCACGCGATGCGGCCGCGCGTGGTGAACGGGGCGGGCTGGCGCATCATGTCTTCTTCCGAGAGAAGCGGATGATGCGAAAAGCTAGCGAAATGGGAGGTTTCGGTCGGGCATGTCGGCCCGGGGCGGGGTGTGTCGTCAGCCGTCCGGGTGGAGGAGGTGATCGGCCTTGCCGGCCTTGATGTCCCGGATGAGGGCCGATAGCGCTGCGCGGCTGTCGGTGAGGGGACGGTCTTCTTGTCCGGCTACGGCGATATAGCTGTTCCCGTCGCTGTCCACGCCGATCCGGTAGCAGTTGTTGCCCTCGGCGCAGTACGGCTCTTCCCAGGCGATGTCCGGCATAGGCGTGGCTCCTCAGAGTTCGCGGGCGATGGCATGGATGAGGTCCCTGGAGCCTTGAGCATCGAGCGTACGCTCGGCCATCCAGTTCATGTGCGCGTCGTATTTGGCGAGTTGCGCAGGGGCGTGAGTGAATTCCGGTCCGTGCGCCGAGTCGAGCTGGACGGTGTCCAACTGGGGGACCGGCCCGTGCGCGTACATCACTGCGTGGCCTGCCCCAGGGAACTCCCCGACTTCGACGGGGAGTACGTGCAGGGCGATGTGCTCCCGCTCGGACATGGCGCACAGGTGCTCAAGCTGTTCACGCGTCGTGCGGCGCCCGCCGAACTGCATGCGCAGTGCCAGTTCGTGCACGTACGCCGTGTACTGCACCGGCGCTTCCCGCTCCAGCACCCGCTGACGCTGCATGCGTTGCGTGATCCGGAGTTCGATCTCGGACGTGGGGAGGGCTGGGATCGCCGAGGCGAACACCGCGCGGGCGTAGCCGCTCAGCTGGAGCAGTCCGGGCAGGTGCACGGTCTGCATGGTCCGCAGGCGCGTCGCGTGCCATTCGAGTTCGGCAACGTCCAGCAGCCCGTGTGGCAATGTCCCCCGGTACTGTTCCCACCAGCCGCGGGTCCGGTTCCCGGCCATTTCTGCCAGCGCCTCGACGTAAGCGTCGTCCGGGCACTCGTAGTTGCTGGCCAGTATGCGGACGCGCTCGGGTGACGTCGCTCGGACTCCAGCCTCCATGTTGGAGACCTTCGTCCGGTCCAGGCCCAGCAGGCCGCCGGCGTAATCGGTCGTCGCGTCCGCAGCCATCCGCATCTTGCGCAGTTCGGCGCCGAGACGCTGCTGTCGAACGGTGGGCGTCGCTCTGGTTGGCATGCGGGTCAGTCTGCCGCGCACAGACGTGCACGGTCCATTGAGGGGGCAATTGCCTCCAGCTGGTGGCACCCGATCCCCCTGCTGCCCTACATTGGGTAGCACACCGCTCACCCAGGGGAGTCGAAGTGCATCGCCGCAGCATGCCTCGGCCTCGGCGACGGGCCACCTCCCCATACCGCGTGAGCCATCCGTGCGCGTCGAGCTTCCTACGCCAATTCGCCGTCCATCCAGACGACTTGGGAGCCGAACATGCTCACCCCCTTCAACGCGCCCTTCTTCGGCGCCCCCACCGCCTGCCCCGTCGCCCCCGACGGCCCCCCGCAGCCGGCCCCGCCGGACGGGCTTTCGTGCAGCATGACCCTGCCCGCCTCCGCCCGGTCGGCCGGTATCGCCCGGCAGGCGGTGCGGGCCGCCCTGCACGCCTACGCGCTCGACCCCCTCGCGCCCACCGCCGTCCAGGCCGCCTCCGAACTCATGGGCTCCGCCTGGCGGATGGACCCGAACGGGGAGCTGTACCTCTCGCTCCGCCACCGTGACGACGCCCTCCGCCTGATCGTCTACGACGGCCACCCCACCCACGGCCACCCCCGGCTGGCGGCACTGTGCGAGGCGCGCCGGCGGGCCACCCTCCGCGTCTTCTCCGCGCTCGTCCGGGACCACGGCGGGGAATGGGGCGTCGGGCCCTCCCGCGAACCCGGCGGGGGGACCCGTACCTGGGCCACGCTGCCCCTGCGGCCCGGGGAGTAGAACGGCCCCGCCGGGGAGACGGCGGGGCCGGGGTGCAGCAGGGGCGGTCAGTGTTCGGCGCGCAGGACTCCGAGGAGGCCGTTCTCCTCATCGTTGATCCCCGCCGCGAACCAGACGGCTTCCCGGCCGCCGGACTCGTCCGTGCCGCGCTTGAGCCCCCACAGGCCGGGGATCGAGATCGGGTGGCCGTCGCGGTCCTTCACGGTCCCCTTGAACTTGCCCGTGTGCAGGTCGAAGGCGTTGATGCGGCCGTCTCCGAAGTTGCCGACGAGCAGGTCGCCGGCGAACTTCCCGAACCCCTTGGGCGCCACTTCCAGGCCCCACGGCGAGTTGAGGACGCCCCCGCTCACGAAGCGCTCCAGCAGCTTCCCCTGCTTGCTGAACACGTCGATGAACCCGTGGCCCGCGCCGGGGACGTCGTCCTCCTTCTCGTCGTCCTGCAAGGCGTACGTGACGAACACCTTGGAGCCGATCTCCTTGACGTTGAACGGCGCGTAGCCGGCGGGAAGGGAGGGGTCCTGGAACGCCCCGTCGGGCGGGAGGAGGCCGAAGTCCTCGTCGAAGACGTCGATGCGCGCGTCACGGAAGTTGGCGACGAGCAGCCTCGGCTCTCCGTGCTCGCGGCCGTGGTCGTCCTTCTTCTCGCGGACCAGCTCCAGCCCCTTGAAGATGGCGGTCTCGCTGCCGCTGTCCTCGTGGGCGACTGGGATCGCGTTCGTCGGGTTCACCTCCGGGTTGTACGCGAACAGGTCGCCGTGCTCCCCCGCGAAGATGAAGCGGGCCGGGCCGCTCTTCCCGGAGTCGCTGAACTCGAAGTCGTCCCCGTCGTTGCGCACGACCCCGGTGGGCGCGCCGTCCGTGGGGAAGGAGACCACGCGGGACAGGATCTTGACGGGCTTCCCCTTCTGGCCGCCCGAGTACGTCGTGGCCGAGTCGCTGTGGTTGTCCGAGACCAGGATCTGTCCGGAGCGGTTGGTCACCAGGCCCCACGGGTTGGCCAGGTGCGGATCGGTCGCCTGCGCCCTGCCCGGGATGTCGGAGACGAGGTCGACCTCCCGGAACCCGCGGTCCTTGCTGGGATGCGGGTCCCCGGGCACGGGCGGTGCGGCGGCGGCGAGGGCGCCGACGGTGCCGAGGGTCAGCGCGGCCGCCACCAGGCGCGTGCTCAGGGGGCGGGGGCGGCGGCGGGACGAGACGGGCTGGGGCATGCGGATGCTCCACTTCCAGCGGGGACGAACCGGTCGCAGACATCACAGTGGGAGGGCGCGCGGGCGTCCCGCCCGACACGCGACACCCGGTGCGCTCCCCTCGAATGGGCTGCGCCCAACCAGCCGATGGCAGGGTGCGGTGCACGGCATCGCAGTACCGGCTCCGCGCCGACGACGACGCCCACGGCGTCGTCGTCTACCCCAGGCCTACCCGCCCGCCACCGCCGACGCGGCCCTTCGCCCCGGGGTAGGGCCGCCCCGGGGCGGGTCAGGCCTTGCGGGGCTGGTTGAAGCGCAGCATGTTCCCCGCCGGGTCGCGGAAGGCGCAGTCGCGGACCCCGTACGGCTGGTCCATCGGCTCCTGGAGGACGTCGGCGCCCGCCGCGCGGATCCGCTCGAAGGTGGCGTCGACGTCGTCGGTGGTGAAGATGACCCCGCGCAGCATGCCCTTGGCCATCAGCTCCGCGACGGCCTGGCGGTCGGCGGGGGTGGCGTTCGGGTCGGCGAGCGGGGGCTCCAGGACGATCTCCACGTCCTGCGAGGGCGAGCCGACGGTCACCCAGCGCATGTTCTCGTACCCGACGTCGTTGCGGACCTCCAGGCCCAGGACGTCCCGGTAGAAGGGGATGGCCTTGTCGTGGTCGTCGACGGCGATGAAGCACTGCGAAAGCTTGATTCCCATGGCTTCGACCCTACGGGCGGCCGTCCGGTTTGGCTTCTCCGTTCCTGACCGGGCGGGTGTGGATCTTGGCGATGCAGGCGGGGATGGCGGCGCCGGCGCCGTGGTCGCGGGCCCGGTAGGCGCTCGGGCTCTCGCCGACCAGCTCGGTGAAACGGGAGCTGAACGAGCCCAGCGACGTACAGCCGACCTCGAAGCAGACCTCCGTCACCGACAGGTCGCCGCGCCGCAGCAGGGCCTTGGCCCGTTCGATGCGGCGGGTCATGAGGTAGCCGTAGGGGGTCTCGCCGTAGGCGGCGCGGAAGCTGCGCTGGAAGTGACCGACCGACATCAGGGCGATGCGCGCCAGGGCGGGGACGTCCAGCGGCTCCGCGTAGTCGCGGTCCATCGCGTCACGGGCCCGGCGGAGCCGGACGAGGTCCTCCAGGTTCATGGCCCCCACCATCTCACAGGGCGAAATCGGCCTGCCCGAGCCGATCTTGGGCGCCTAGGCTGCGCCGCATGCCGCAGCCCGTGAAACTCCTCGTCCTGATCACCACCCTCCCCGGCCGCGGCCGGGAGCAGCGGGAGGCGTACGAGCGCCTCGCGCCGCTGGTCCGGGCGGAGGAGGGGTGCCTGCGGTACGACCTCCACGGGGTGGCGGACGACCCGGACCGCTTCGTCCTGATCGAGGAGTGGACCTCGAAGGCCGCCCTGGCCGCCCACGACGCCACCCCCCACATGATCGAGGCCGACGCCGCCGCCCCCGCCTTCCGCGCGGGCCCGGCCCAGCTCCTGGAACTGACCACAGCCCTGCCGGCCTGAATCCGCCCGACTGCCGGCCCGTTCGAGGGTTCGGCGGCGATCTCGATGCATATGATCAACGCCATCCGGCGAGACGCCGTGCGCGCGGTGCGCACGGTGCGCGCGCGGACCGGGGCGGAGGGCTGACGGTGGGGCGGCTGTGGGACAGGTTCACGGGCACCAAGCACCCCGCTGACGGGGTCAGGGCCGTGCCCGCCGCCGAGCTCCGGGAGGCCCTGTTCGCGTCGCGGGGACCGGACGCCCCGTTCCGTCTCCGTCAGGGCTTTCCCAAGGAGAGGGCCGACGTGGTGGCGGAACACCGGATCCCGGAACTGGAGCTCACCGTCAAGGTGCGGATGCGGCTGCTTCCGGCGCGCCGTGAGGTCGAAGTGATCACGGAGCAGTGGGGCAGGGTGTCGTACGAGGGCGGGAGCAAGCAGTACGCCCGCGGGGCAGGCCGCACGGTCGCCCGGCGGTGGCAGTTCAAGAAGGGACCCGACGGGCGGCGGCGCCTGGTCGAGTCCTTCCGCTACGACTCGCGCGACATGACGGGCCCCCTGCAGCGGACGGTTCTCGAAGCGGGCTGGGTCTGGCGGGAAGTGTTCTTCGGCAGCTGAGGCGGCGTACCCCGCACCCACATGGGGGTCGTGTCTGTTCTGCCCCCTCCTGCCCCGGTTCGGTAGCGTGGCACGGCGTACGCGCCCGACGATCAGGAGGGGCACGCCGGTGCCGGGTTCCAAGCGGAGGACACGGGCGGTGGTGCGCGGTGCCGAGGCCCTGGACGCGCGGCTGCCGCTGGGTGAGATCGCCAAGGGGGCGGTGCGGAAGGTCTTCCCCGACCACTGGTCGTTCCTGCTCGGCGAGCTCGCCCTCTACAGCTTCGTCGTCCTGCTGCTGACCGGGGTGTACCTGTCCTTCTTCTTCGACCCCTCCATGCGCGAGAGCGTCTACCACGGCGCGTACGGGCCGCTGCGCGGCGTGCGGATGTCGCAGGCCTACCTCTCCACCCTCCGCATCAGCTTCGACGTCCGCGGCGGGCTGCTGATCCGGCAGGTCCACCACTGGGCGGCGATCGTCTTCCTCGCCGCCATCGGCGCCCACCTGCTGCGCGTCTTCCTCACCGGGGCCTTCCGCCGCCCCCGCGAGCTCAACTGGACGATCGGCGTCACCCTGTTCGCTCTGTCCACGCTGGAGGGCTTCGCCGGCTACTCCCTCCCCGACGACCTGCTGTCCGGTACCGGGCTGCGCATCGCGCAGGGCATCGTGATGTCGGTGCCGGTCGTCGGCACCTACCTGGCCTTCTTCGCCTTCGGCGGCGAGTTCCCGGGCCTCGACATCGTCCCCCGGCTCTACCCCGTGCACATCCTGCTGGTGCCCGGCCTGCTGCTGGGCCTGATCACCGTGCACCTGCTGCTGGTCGTCCACCTCAAGCACACCCACTGGCCCGGACCCGGCCGTACCGGCCGCAACGTCGTCGGCCTGCCCTTCTTCCCGCAGTACCTGGCCAAGTCGGGCGGGCTGTTGCTGCTCGTCTTCGGCCTCCTCGCCGGCCTCGCCGCGGTCGCGCAGGTCAACCCCATCTGGATGTACGGGCCCTACCGCCCCGACCTGGTCTCCACCGGCTCCCAGCCCGACTGGTACATCGGCTTCCTGGAGGGCTCCCTGCGGCTGATGCCCGGGACCGAGACCCGGCTGTGGGGGCACACGGTGGTGTGGAACCCGTTCGTGGCGGCCGTCCTGCTGCCCGGCGCGTTCTTCACCGTGCTGTACGCCTATCCCTTCTTCGAGCGCTGGATCACGGGCGACACCGGGGAGCGGCACCTGTGCGACCGGCCCCGTGACCGGCCCGTCCGCACGGGGCTGGGCGCGGCGGCCCTCGCCTGGTACGCCGTGCTGCTGCTGGCCGGGGCCCAGGACGTCCTCGCGTTCATCTTCGCCGTGCCCCTGCCGGAGCTGACCTGGACCCTGCGCGCCGCGTTCTTCGTGGTGCCGGCGGTGGTCTTCTGGCTCACCCGGCGGCTGTGCCTGGCCCTCCAGGACCAGGAGCGGGAGCTGCTGACCGGGGGCGAGGAAACGGGCCTGGTGCGCCAGGGCGTCGAGGGCGGCTTCCATCCCGAGTCCCGGGCCCTGCCGGCCGACGAGCGGTACGTGATGCTGGTCGGGGAGCAGCCCCGGCCGCTGCAGGACGACCACGACCCGACCCGCCCCCTGCCGCAGCGGGCGCTGAAGCGGGTCCGGGCGGCCGTCAGCTCCTGGTACTACCGCGACCGCGTCCCGTACCCGCTGACCCCCGAGCAGCACGCGGAGATCGCCGAGGTCACGGCCGGCCCGGACCGGCCGTCCGGGCGGTAGACGCGGCCGGGCCCTACTCCGGGTGGTCGAGGTTCTGGAAGGCGAAGCCGAAGATCCCCGCCGCCAGGACCCCGAAGCCGATCAGGAACAGCCACAGCCCCTGCACCACCCCCAGCGCCGACAGCGCGGCGCCGACCGCGGTCAGGACGGGGTAGTAGCTGCGGTCGGGGAAGAAGATCCGGCGGCCGGAGGCCTCCAGGACCTCGGCGTCCCCGCGGTCCTCCGGCCGCTCCCCGCCCCGCCGGTGCTGGCGCCACAGGAACGCGGCGACCAGGCCCGACATGATGAAGGACACGCACAGCGCGGAGCTGCCCGCCGGGTCGGTGGAGAACCAGCGGTAGACGACGGTGGTGGCCCCGAAGAACAGGGACGTTCCGGTGAACAGCCAGGCCTCAGCCTTCACGGGGCACCTCCGGGTGGTGCAGGTCGAAGGCCGGGGACTCCGAGCGGATCCGCGGCACGGCGTGGAAGTTGTGGCGCGGTGGCGGGCAGCTCGTCGCCCATTCCAGGGAGCGGCCCCAGCCCCAGGGGTCGTCGACCGTCACCCGCTCGCCCTCGCGCGCGGTCTTCCACACGTTGTAGAGGAACGGCAGCGTGGAGATCCCCAGCAGGAAGGCGCCGATCGAGGAGAGGGTGTTGAGGAGGGTGAACCCGTCGGACGTCAGGTAGTCGGCGTACCGGCGCGGCATGCCCTGCTCGCCGAGCCAGTGCTGGACGAGGAAGGTGAGCTGGAAGCCGGGGAACAGCGTCCAGAAGTGCAGCCGGCCCAGCCGCTCGTCCAGCATCCGGCCGGTCAGCTTGGGCCACCAGAAGTAGAGCCCGCCGAAGGTGGCGAAGACGATCGTGCCGAAGAGGACGTAGTGCAGGTGGGCGACGACGAAGTAGCTGTCGGTCAGGTGGAAGTCCAGCGGGGGCGAGGCGATCAGCACCCCGGTCAGGCCGCCCAGCAGGAAGGTGACGAGGAAGCCGATCGACCACAGCATCGGCGTCTCGAAGGACAGCGAGCCGTGCCACATCGTGCCGATCCAGTTGAAGAACTTCACCCCCGTCGGCACGGCGATCAGGAAGGACAGCAGGGAGAAGAACGGCAGCAGGACGGCGCCCGTCGCGAACATGTGGTGCGCCCACACCGTCGCCGACAGCCCGGTGATGGCGATGGTCGCCCCGATCAGGGACACGTAGCCGAACATGGGCTTGCGGCTGAAGACGGGCAGGATCTCGCTGACCACGCCGAAGAACGGCAGGGCCACGATGTAGACCTCCGGATGCCCGAAGAACCAGAACAGGTGCTGCCACAGCAGCGCGCCCCCGTTCGCCGCGTCGAAGACGTGCGCGCCGAACTTGCGGTCCGCCTCCAGGGCCAGCAGGGCGGCCGTGAACACGGGGAAGGCCAGCAGCGCCAGGATGGACGTGAACAGCACGTTCCAGGTGAAGATCGGCATCCGGAACAGCGTCATGCCCGGAGCGCGCAGGCAGACGATCGTGGTGATGAAGTTGACCGCGCCGAGGATGGTGCTCAGGCCCGCCACGGCCAGTCCCATCGCCCACAGGTCGGGGCCGGTCCCGGGGGAGTAGACGGCCCCGTTGAGCGGGGCGTACGCGAACCAGCCGAAGGCCGCCGCGCCGTCGGCGGTCAGGAACCCCGAGACCACCATCAGGCCGCCGAAGAGGTACACCCAGTAGGTGAAGGCGTTCATCCGGGGGAAGGCGACGTCCGGCGCCCCGATCTGCAGCGGCATCACCGCGTTGGCGAAACCGGTGAAGGTCGGCGTCGCGAACAGCAGCATCATGATCGTGGCGTGGACGGTGAACAGCTCGTTGTACTGCTGGTTCGACACGATCTGCAGCCCCGGCCGGGCCAGTTCGGCCCGCATCGCCAGCGCCAGCACCCCGGCGAAGAGGAAGAAGCAGAAGGCCGTGACCAGGTAGAGGTTGCCGATCACCTTGTGGTCGGTGGTCGACAGCCAGCGCAGCACCGCCGAGCCCTGGCGGACCCGCCGTCGGGTCCGTGCCGCCGTCTCCGGCGGGGGTGAGGGGTCCAGCGCCGTCATCGGGTCCTCCAGGGAGCCTCGCAGCTTCACGGCCCCGCGGCCCCGCCGCCGAGCGTGCACTCCCTTCGACTACCGGCCCCTCGTCCCGTCGCCCGCCCGACGCGCCGGGGCCCGCCCCGGCGCGGGCCCCGTATCCCCCGCCCGGGGGAGCCGGGGCCCGCCCTGCGGGGGTGGGCGGCTACTGCCCGCCGTGGGCGCGGGTGATGAGGTCGGTGGCGACCTCCAGGGCCGCCAGCCGGGTCGCCTCCGGGTCGGCCTCGTCAACGTGCTGGAGGAACATCATCCCCGCGTGCAGCGTGAACAGGGCGCTCACGCAGCGCACCTGGTCCGCCAGCGGCCCGTCCTCCGTGCGCAGCAGCTCGACCAGGGTGAAGATGCGCTTCTTGACGATCTCCCCGATGCTCAGCTCGCGCATCGTCGCCTGGTTCTCGTGCATGAACCGGTACAGCTGCGTGCCCGCGACCATCGCCTCGCTGTAGCGGCGCAGCATCTCGCGCTTGGTCTCCAGCGTCCTCGGCTGTTCCTGCGCCCATTCGATCAGCTCGTCGACGGGCCGCGTGCGGTCCTCGAAGACGCTGATGATGATGTCTTCCTTGGTCTTGAAGTGGTAGTAGAGGGCCGCCTTCGTGACCTCCAGCCGCTCCGCGATCTCGCGCAGCGAGGTCTTCTCGTACCCCTGCTCGGCGAAGAGCTCCAGCGCGACCTCCTGGATGCGCTGGCGCGTGTTGCCGCGCTTGGCCTGCGGTCCCGTGCCGCTGGAGCTGCTGGACATGTGTCTCCCCACGAACTTACTTGACGCCCGGCTAGTGACGCGTCTACCTTCCCCAGTGTAGTGAACTAGCCGGGCGGCAAGTAAGTGTCCGCGCAGGGGAATGAAGAGATCGGTCACGGGGAGTGGACATGAGCGACGCAGTGAAGCAGGCCGCACAGGCGGAGGAGGTGAAGCCGCGCAGCGTACGCGTCGTCCTGATGGCCCTCATGATCGCGATGCTGCTCGCGATGCTCGACAACATGATCATCGGCACCGCGATGCCGACCATCGTCGGCGAGCTCGGCGGCCTCGAACACCTCTCCTGGGTGGTCACCGCCTACACCCTGGCCACCGCCGCCTCCACCCCCATCTGGGGCAAGGTCGGCGACATGTACGGGCGCAAGGGCTCCTTCCTCACCTCGATCGTCATCTTCCTCATCGGCTCCGCCCTCAGCGGCATGGCCCAGGACATGGGCCAGCTCATCGGCTTCCGCGCCATCCAGGGCCTGGGCGCCGGCGGTCTGATGGTCGGTGTCATGGCGATCATCGGCGACCTGATCCCGCCCCGTGAGCGCGGCAAGTACCAGGGCATGATGGCCGGCGTGATGGCCCTCGCCATGATCGGCGGCCCGCTGGTCGGCGGCACCATCACCGACCACATGGGCTGGCGCTGGTCCTTCTACATCAACCTCCCGCTCGGTGCCGTCGCCCTCGCGATGGTCAGTGCGGTCCTGCACCTGCCGAAGAAGAAGGCCCAGGGGAAGATCGACTACCTGGGTGCCGCGCTGCTGACCGTGGCCATCACCTCGACCGTCCTCGTGACGACCTGGGGCGGGACCGAGTACTCCTGGGGCTCCGGGGAGATCATCGGCCTGATCGTGGCCGGCGTCCTCGCCATCGCGGCCTTCCTGTGGGCCGAGACCAAGGCCGCCGAGCCGGTCATGCCGCTGCACATCTTCCGCAGCCGCAACTTCACCCTGATGTCCGTCATCGGCTTCCTCGTCGGCTTCGCCATGTTCGGCGGCGTGCTCTACCTCCCGCTCTTCCAGCAGGCGGTCCAGGGCGCCTCGGCCACCAACTCCGGTCTGCTGCTCCTGCCGATGCTGCTCTCGATGATGGTCGTCTCGCTCGTCGCGGGCCGCATCACCACCAGCACCGGCAAGTACAAGGTCTTCCCGATCGTCGGCGGCGCCCTCATGATCGTCGGCCTGTTCCTCCTCGCGACCATGGACACCGGCACCACCCGCCTGGTCTCCGGCCTCTACATGGCCGTCCTCGGCGCCGGCCTCGGCTTCCTGATGCAGATCACCATGCTGGTCGCGCAGAACAGCGTGGACATGAAGGACATGGGCGTCGCCTCCTCCTCGGCCACCCTCTTCCGCACCCTCGGCGGTTCCTTCGGCGTGGCCCTGATGGGCTCCCTGTTCACCTCCCGGGTCACCGACACCATGTCCGAGCGCCTCGGCCCGCAGGCCGCCCGGGCCGCCGGCTCCGCCCAGCTCGACGCGGCCAGCCTGGCCAAGCTCCCCGAGGCAGTCCGCGACGCCTACCAGCACGCGGTGGCCGCCGGCACGCACTCGGCGTTCCTGCTCGGTGCGGCGATCGCCGTACTCGGCTTCGCCCTCGCCTGGTTCGTCAAGGAGGTCCCGCTGCGGGGCGCCGGCCCGGCCCAGGCCGGCGGCGCCAACGCCAAGGCCGCCGCCTCCCCGGCGGACTCGCTCGCGCACTGACACGCACCGCCCAAGAGGCGGGTGGGGCCCGGGACTTCCCGGGACCCGCCCGCCTCTTCGCGTGTCCCCAGGGGCCTGCGGGACGCCCGTGCCGAGAGTGGCCATAAAGGACCAAAGTCCTGATTACCTGGAATTTATAGGGCAATTACGGGGGAACCTTCTCAGGTTCGAAGGCGTCCTGATCCACATGACGCGCACGCAGAAGCACAGCCTCCGAGCCCGGATAGCCGTCGCGGCCTCGGCCGCAGCCGTCGCCGCCACCGTGTGGGGGGTCACCACCCTGCTCCCCGCCGGCGCGGACCACCCCGTCCATGACAACGCGTCAGGCGCCGGCGCCGCCGCCCCGGCGGACGGGAAGCGGGGCGGCGGCTCCGGCACGACGCCCGCATCCTCCTCGCCCGCACCCTCCTCCGCCGTGCCCGACGGCATCGCGCACGCCTCGGAGGCCGGCGGGAACGCCGTCAACATCACCATCGACGACGGCCCCGACCCCCGCTGGACCCCCCAGGTCCTCGACGTCCTCGCCAAGTACGACGTGAAGGCCGTCTTCTGCATGATCGGCCCGCAGGCCAAGGCCCACCCCGACCTGGTCAGGCAGGTCGTCGCGGCCGGACACCGGCTCTGCGACCACACCATGGACCACGACACGACCATGGCGAAGAAGCCCGTCGCCTACCAGGAGGCGCAGATCCTCGACGCGAAGAAGCTGATCGAGGAGGCCGCGGGCGGCGCCGCGAAGGTCGAGTACTACCGCGCTCCCGGAGGGGCCTTCACCCCCGACAGCCGGCGCATCGCCGCGGCCGCCGGAATGCGCCCCCTCGGCTGGAACGTCGACACCAAGGACTTCGGCAAGCCCGGCACCGCCGCCATCGTCGCCAACGTCAAGCGCGAGATCGGCAACGGCCCCACCGTCCTCTTCCACGACGGGGGAGGCGACCGCCGGCAGACCGTCGCCGCCCTCGACCAGGTACTGGCCTGGCTGAAGGACCAGGGGCGGCCGACCGGCTTCCCGGTCCGCACCGCCCCCTGAACCGCCGCCGCCGCCGCCGCCGCCGGCACCGGCACGGACACGCCGCCGCCCGCCGGACGGGTGAAGGTCTGCGCCCCGGCCCCGCCCACGGTGTTCCCTGGTCGCGCACGCCGCCCCGTACGCCCGAACCCGCCAGGAGGCCCCCGTGATCCCCGCGAACGAGCTCACCGACCCCGCCGTCCGCGCCTTCGTCACCGCTGTCAACGCGAACGACAAGGACGCCTTCGCCGCGGCCCTGACCCCCGGCGCCACCATGTCCGACGACGGCAGCGACCGCGACCTGGGCGACTGGGCCGAGCGGGAGATCTTCTCCTCCAACGGCCGCATGGAGGTCATGTCCGAGGCCGACGACGGCCGCTCCCTGGTCGCCGACTACCGCAACGACACCTGGGGCGCCATGCGCACCGCCTGGCGGTTCACCGTCGAGGACGGCCGCGTCAGCCGTTTCGAGACCGGCCAGGCCTGACGCCGGGGCGCCCGGGGGACTACAGCCCCCGCGCCACCTGGAGCACCGCAGCCGTCAGCGGCCCGTTCTCCGGGGCCAGCCCGCCCGGGAAGCCGAAGCGGCGGCGCGTGTACCCGTACGCGATACCCGTCACCGGGTCGGCGAACCCGTTGGCGCCCGCCGCACCGCAGTGCCCGAAGGCCTCCGGCCCGACCAGCGGCTGGGTCTCGAAGCCCAGCCCGAAGTGGTCCGCCTGCGGCACCACCGCGTCCTGGCCCGGCGTGTGCAGCCGCGCGACCTCGGCCACCGTCTCCGGCTTCAGCAGCGCGGGCCGGTCCTCCAGCCCGCTGATCGCCGCCGCGTACAGCGCCGCCACACCGCGCGCCGTGCCGACGCCGCCCGCCGAAGCCGGGCCGAGGGCCTTCACCTTCGGGTGGTTGGCGTACGCCACCATGTCCATCGGCGGGTCCTGGTGCATGTTGAAGGCGATCCGCATCAGCTCCGGCATCGGCCCGGCCGCCGCCAGCGCCTCCAGCTGCGCCGGCGTCGGCAGCATCTCCAGCACCGGCTTCCAGCGGGGCTCCAGCTCCTGCGGCAGCCCCATGTACAGGTCCAGCCCGTACGGCGCCCGCACCCGCTCCTCGTAGACCTCCTGGACCGAACGGCCCGTCACCCGGCGCACCACCTCACCGGTCAGCGCGCCGATCACGAAGGCGTGGTAGCCGTACGCCGTCCCCGGCTCCCAGTGCGGCTCCTGCCCGGCCAGCGCGGCCGCCACCAGGGCGTCGTCCGCGATCAGCTCGTAGGAGAACGCGTCCACGGCGATCAGCCCGGAGCCGTGCGCGACCAGCTGCCGCACCGTCAGCTTCTCCTTGCCGTGGCCCGTGAACTCCGGCCAGTACTCCGACACCGGCCGGTCCAGATCGAGCACGCCCTCCTGCACCAGCAGCGCCACCACCAGGTGCGCGGCACCCTTGGTGATGGAGAAGACCCCGCTCAGGGTGTCCCCGTCGGTCTCCTCGCCGCCCCACAGGTCCACCACGGTCCGGCCGTGGTGACGCACCGCCAGCTGGGCCTCCGGGGAGTGGGGCTCCGCCGCCACGAAGGCCTCGAAGGCCTCCCGCACCGGCTCCCAGCCCGCCTCGACCGTCCCCTCGACCGTCACGCTCATGACATCCCCCGTAACCATCCGTAGATCATTTCGCTGTTCGTGCACAGACAACCAGAAGACGGTCGGTTGATATGCCTCCCCCGGCCGGAATCTGTCAGCTGTGCCCGCGCGCCCCGCTCACGTACGGGTGAACGCGGGCCCGGTGACGTTCCGGCCCCGCCGCGGGCGCCGTTGGACCGGGCATGAAGCGCACCCGCACCACCGCCCTCACCGTCGTCGCCGCCGTCGCGGCCCTCACCCCCGTCCTCGGCCAGGCGGCCGCCACCGCCGCCGACGGCAAGGGCGACGGCAAGGGGAACCTCCCCCAGGACCCGGTCGGGAGCGGG
The DNA here is from genome assembly GCF_003634815.1 of Streptomyces sp. 3211.6. Classification (NCBI taxonomy): domain Bacteria; kingdom Bacillati; phylum Actinomycetota; class Actinomycetes; order Kitasatosporales; family Streptomycetaceae; genus Streptomyces; species Streptomyces sp. 3211.6. The sequence continues at coordinate 5,066,848 of NZ_RBXC01000001.1, forward strand.
AAGGCGTGGAGCAAGGACCAGAAGCACAAGGTGGAGGGGGAGGCCCGCTTCCACCCGGGGGTGCAGTACGAGACCGTCACCCGGCCCGGGCCCGCGGGAGCCCCGGAATGGGAGCGCAAGACCGGGGACCCGGACACGCTGGCCTGGCTGCCCTCGTACGAGTTCGCCTGGACGGTCTCCGACGTGCTGGTCAACAAGGGCCTGACCACGAAGAACGGCAGGCACCCCCTCACCCTGCACGCCGTACTGCGCGACGCGCGGCACACCGCGGTCGCGGAGGTGCACAAGGAGCTCGCCGGCCAGGCGGCGACGGGCCGTCAGAAGATCGCGGGCAACAAGCGGATCGCGTGCGACACCGGCGACTACACGGTGGAGTGGACGATCGAGCGCCCGGGCTACGCGAGGGTGGGCGGCACGCTGCGCTGGAACTCCAGCTGCGAGCAGTACCGGACGGCGTTCGCGGCGGAGCACGCGGGGAGGTAGCCGCCCGGGGATCCGGCCCCTAAGGAGGCCTGTCGCCCTGAGCGCCTTGTGGGTGCTCGTCGGGCGACGGGGCCACGGCTCCCGGATCGAGGGCCGTAGGCCATTCTGCCGTACGGGGACGGCGCGTGAGGGGGGCCGAAGGGTCCGCCGGTCCCGTCCCCTTGCGTCTTTCAGCCGTTCTTCCGGCCCGCCTCGGCCGCCTTCGCGGCGATGCCCTCCAGCACCGACTTGGCATCGCCGTTGGCGTCGACGGCGTGGCCGATGTTGCGCTTGATGGTGTCGCTGACCGTCACCCAGGACGGGTCGTTGACCGGGTAGAGCTGCGCGCCGCGCAGGGCGGTCAGGAACTGCTCGTCGTTGCGGTCGAGGCCGCCGCCCGACGGGGTGCGGGAGGCCGAGACCGTCGACGGCAGCAGGTGGTAGCGGCCCGCGAAGTCCGACAGGTTCTTGTCCTGGTAGACGTAGTCCAGGAACTTGCCGATCTCCGCCCGCTTCCCGTTCTGCTTGAACGCCATCATCCAGTCGGCCACGCCCACGGTCGGCGGGGTCTCGCCCGAGCCGAGGTTGTCCGAGACCGGCATGGGGACGGCGTTGACGGTCATGCCCTTGGCGCGGGCCTCGTGGAGCAGCGAGGGGTAGCCGTTGACCATGCCGACCTCGCCGCGCAGGAACGCGGCGAAGGCGTCGGCTCGGTTGAGCTGCGACGGCGGGGTCGGGCCGGTGAGGCCCGGGGTGACCAGCTTGTCCTTGAGCCAGCGGAAGGTCGCGATGTTCTGGTCGGAGGCCAGGCTGTAGTTGCCGCTGTTGTCGGCGTACCCGCCGCCGTTGCTCAGCTCCCAGATCATCGCCTCGGCGTGCGCCTCCTCGGGGCCCAGCGGCAGGGCGATCGGGTACTTCACGCCCTTGTCCTTGAGCGCCTTGGCGTCGGCCGTCAGATCGGACCAGGTCTTCGGTGCCGAGGTGATTCCGGCCTGCCTGAACAGGGTGTCGTTGTAGAAGAGCAGACGGCTGGACGCCACGAACGGCAGGCCGTAGAGGGTGTTGCCGACGGAGCCGGCCTCGGCGAGCGGCTGGAGGAAGTCCGCCTCCGCGCTGATGGAGAGCAGTTCATCCGCGGAATACAGCTTTCCCTGGGCCGCGAAGTCCGAGTACGAGCCCATCAGCGCCATGTCCGGCGCATTGCCGGCCTTGACCATACGGGAGACCTCGCGGTCGATGTCGGCCCAGGGCAGGAGCTGCACCTGGACCTTGATGTCCGGGTTGGCGGCGGTGAAATCCTTCGTCACCTTGTCCCAGAAAGACTTGGAGCTGGTGGCCGGCGAGTCGCCGTATTCTGCGGCCACCAGGTGCAGCGTACCGCCGCCACCTGTGCCTCCGGCGGAAGATCCGCAGGCGGACAGCGGTACGAGCAGGCCGAACACGGTCGCGGCGGCGGTCGCACCGAATATTCTTCGTCGCACGGGTGGATACCCCTGATTTTCTTTTGAGTCCGGATATTACTTATGAGTTGCTCCGGGCTGGGGTGTCCCGCCGTGGCCCGTCCTGGCCGGAATTCTCTCCTGAAGGCGGCGGAGTTGTTTCCACTGGGGCGGCACTTGTGTTCAATGCTCTAAAAAGCCTTTTCCGCATTTGTGTCTTCGAATATGCGGCAATGAAATCGGACGCGCGTAGACCTGCCGAAAAGCCCGTTTCCTTCCGGAAGCGGGCTTCTGCCGTCCGGGTGTCCCGGGCGCGAGCCTGACGCGGGTTTTCCGCCCTGCGGCCCTAGCGTGGCCGCGTGACGGGACATCGGGACGCAGGGCGGCGAGCGGCCGTCGTGCTCTGTGTGGCGGCGGCACTGCTGGGACCGGCGGACCCGGCCGGCGCGTCCGCCGGCCCGCCGGGGGCCCGCGCTCTGGTCTACGTCGCCGACCTCAACTCCGACACGCTGTCGGTCGTCGACGCCGGCACCGGCAGGGTCATGGACGCCGTTCCGGTCGGGCGCGGACCGGACAGCGCGGCCGTGAGCCCGGACGGCTCCCGCGTCTACGTCACCAACTCCGCGGCGGACACCGTGTCGGTGGTCGACGCCCGCACCAGGACGGTCGTCGCCACCGTCGCCGTCGGGGACGAACCGAGCAGGGTGACGGTCTCTCCCGACGGCCGGCGCGTCTACGTCGCCGATGTCGCGGCGGACACCGTCTCCGTGATCAGTGCCCGCACGCTCGCCGTGACGGACACCATCGCCGTGGGCGATTCCCCGCTGGGCGTGGCCGTGACACCCGACGGACGCACCCTCTACGTCGCCAACGCCGCGTCCGGCACCGTCTCGGTGGTCCGGACCGCCACCGGAAGGGTCACCGGCACCATCCGCGTCGGCGCCGGCCCGACCGCCCTGGTGCTCACCCCCGACGGCCGCAGCCTGTACGTCTCCAACCTGGCCTCGGACGACGTGTCGGTGGTCGACGTCCGCCGGGGCGTGGAAGAGGCCCGCATCCCGGTCGGGGACCAGCCCGCGGGGATCGGGGTGCGGCCGGACGGCCGCCGGGTGTACGTCGCCGACATCGGGTCGGACGACGTGTCGGTGATCAGCACCCGCGCCCGTGCCGTCATCGGGACCGTCGCGGTGGGCCGAGGCCCCAACGGCCTGGCCGTCCGCCCGGACGGCTCGCGGGTGTACGTGAGCAACTTCGACTCGGACACCCTGTCGGTCGTCGACACCTCGACGGGGCACGTGACGCGGACGGTGGGGGTGGGCGACGGGCCGACGGGCGTGGCGGTGTCCCCTCTCAAGCCCTAGTCGGCGAACTCGCCGGCGTACGGGTCGGGCTCGCCCGTCTCGGGGTTGCGGCCCTCCTGCCAGCGGCGCTGGGCCTTGCGCCAGTGCACGAAGCTGAGGTGGCCGCCGTCCCAGAAGGTGAGGCCGACGGGGCTCACGTCGAACTCGTCGGAGCACATCCGCAGCAGGAACTCGGCCATGCCGTACGGGTACACCGCGAAGGCGTCCGCGGTGTGCCGCCCGACGACGAGGACCGGCCAGCGGTCCGGGTCGGCGTCGGTGGTGAGCCAGCACAGGATGTCGGCGCCGGCGGTGACCCCCCAGGCGATGATCGACTCCGGGTCCGCGTCGAAGGCGGCCCGGCCGCCCCCGGCCTCCCAGGCCTGCCGGGCGTTGGCGGTCTCCTCGGCCATCTCGGCCGGGTCCCACTGGAGCCCCGGCTTCGGCAGGGGCAGCAGGATCCCGGCCTCGCCGTTGATGGAACCGGCGCCGAAACGACCCATGAAGGCGACGAAGTCGGAGGGGAAACGGGTGCCCCAGACGGCCTCGGCCGCCTGCCAGTCGATGTCCTCGTCGGCGCCGTGCGTCGCCGGCATGATCTGCTCAAGCGCCTTGACCCGCGCGTTCTCCGTCATGCCCGCCGCTCCCCTGACACCCCACCTCAACCGCCCCAACCTACCGCCCGGGCGCGCCGTGACCTAGGCCCTCTCTTCCGGATCTCGCCTGGCCCGCGCCGCCCGGCACCGCACCTCGCCGCCTTGGCGGCGCACCCGAGTACGTCCAGTACAAGGGCGCCCCGCCAACGCGCCGATGCACGGCACCGGACGACGCGGGCTTAACCGGCAAGATCCGAAAGAGACGACCTAGAAGACTGATGAAGATCTTGTTGAGGGGCCGTCCGGCCGTAGGCCGGGCGGCCCCTCTGGTTATGTGATGGCCGGTGCGAGGTGCCAGGTGCCGCCTGTGTGAGTGAGTCCGAGGTTGATCAGGCGGCGGAGGTTGAGGGCGGCTGCTCGGGTGTGGAGCCAGGCGTTGTTGCTGATGGTGCCCCGGTAGCGGAGTCGGCGGTTGCCGTGGTGGACGAGCCAGGCGACGGCACGTTCGACTGGTGGCCGCCAGCGGCGGTAGTCGGCCTGCCAGGCGGGGTCGGTGGCGGCCTGGCGGCGGGCCGCGGCTTGGAGATCGTGGTGGGGGCGGATGGTCAGGACGCGTCCGGCTTTGGCCTTGGTGCACTGCTCACGCAGCGGGCATCGGGTGCACACGTTCCCGAAGACGGCCCTGCGCTGGTGGTGGCGGCCGCCGGGCTCGGACAGGCCGACGGTGTGGCCTTGGGGGCAGGTCACGGTGGCGGCCGAGGTGTCGATGGCGAAGTCGTCGAGGGTGAAGCCGTCTGGGACGGCCGGCCGCAGCGGGGCGGGTTTGAGGAACAGCCGGTGTCCGGCCTCTTCGAGGGCCTGGCGGGCGTCGCCGGTGGAGTAGGCGGTGTCACCGAAGGCGTCCACCGGGGTGTCCTCCTCGGCCAGCAGTTCAAGGCCGACGGCTGCCTCGTGGTGCTCTGGCCCGGCCCCGGGCCGCAGGGCGACGGCGGTGTATAACCCGGTCTCCGGCTCGACGGCGAGGTGGGCCTTGTATCCGTCCTGCTGATGGGAGCGGGTCTTGTGGATGTGCCGGGACTCGGGGTCGACGGTGGAGATCATCCGGTCCGGGGCGGTCCCTTGGGTGATGCGCCAGCGGCCGTCACGGCCGTCGGAGTCCTCGGCCGGTTCCACGTCCTGCCCGGCGACCAGCGCGAGGATGCCGACCGCGTTCGCTGCCTTCTCGCCCAGTTCCTGCTCGGGCAGATGCCCGAGCAGTCTGACCGCGTCGCCGACGAGCGCGTCGACCAGGTTGGCTCGTGCCTGGGCATCGTTCCAGGTGATGCGGGGTTTGCCCGGGTCGGTGTAGTCGTGGGCGGTGCACTGCGCGGCGGCAGCCTCGGCGCCGCCGGGGACTTCCCGGATCACCACCCGGATGGCGCCGATGATCTGGGTGACGGTGTCCTGGGTGGCGACCGCGTCGTCCAGCACGGTGGAGTCCAGTGCCCGCCGGTGCTTGCCCCTGAGGACACCGGTGGCCTTCACGACCTCCCGCACGGCCTCGAAGGCCCGGTTCGGGCTGGTGGAGCGGGCCAGCCGGCGCCGGAAGTACGCCAGAAGCGACGGGTCGAACGCGGTGTCATGCAGTCCCAGCCCGCACGCGGCCTTCCACCGCAGGTCACACCGCAGTTCCTGGACCGTCTCGAAGTCCGACATGCCGTGCAGGGCCTGCAATGTGATCGCCGCGGCCAGAATCTGCGGCGGCATGGACGGCCGCCCGTTCGCCGACGGATACATGTCCGCGAACATCGCCGCGGGGAACAACCGGCCACGGTGCTCGGCCAGGAACGCGAACACACTCCCAGCCGGAATCAACTCCCGGCACGTCGCCCACACATCAGGTCCGACCGTCTCCCCGACCCACTCCCCTTGAACCACAACACGAGTCTGGCCCCACCGCTGACGCGGCGGGGCCAGAACCCAACATCTTCATCAGTCTTCTAGGGGGTGTTTCAGCGCTCCAGCGTGACTGTGGCGCCGGGGCGCAGCCCCCAGCGGGCCATCGCCCCGGCCTCCGCCTCCAGGACGTGGCGGGCGCGGGGGCGCAGGAGGCCGAGGCGGTTCGGGGGCATGGTGGTCACGGCGATGACGCGCAGGCGCCGGTCGAGGTGGGCGACGTCGATGGGGAAGCGCATGCGGAAGGTGTGCACGCCGGCGGCGGGGGTGAGCAGGAGGGCCCCCTCCACCCCGTCGCGCCCGAGGAGCCCCCTCGTCCGGGCGCGGTAGGAGGCGGCGATCTCGAGGGGGATCGCGGCGTCCCCGAACCGGAGGACCCCGGCGCCATCCTGATAGCCCATGGCCCCACCCTAGATTCCGTTGACCCGGCGCGGGGTGCGAACGCCCAGCCTCGCGGGGTCAGGGGCGGAGCCCCTGGGAACGGTGGAAGGGCGGGGAGGGGCGAGCCCCGCGCAGCGGTGACGAGAAGGGGTCCCAGGGCCCATCCCCGCCCGGGGGCAGGGGCCTACCGTCGGCGGATGGGCGTAGTCGTGATCATCCTCGCCGCCGCGTACGGCGCAGCCACCGGCCTCGGGCTCCCCCGCGCCGCCTACCGCCTGTCCGTGGAGCCCGGCGCCCCCTGGCGCACCCACTGCCCCCACGGGCACCCCGTCCCCGGATGGCTCGGCCGCACCCCCTGCCCCCGGGGCCGCCACGCCCCGGCCTGCGAGGGCCCCGCCGAAGCCGGCCGGGGCGGCGGCCCCGCGGGCCCGGGGCCGGGCCGCCGGCGCGGCGGCGCCGGCCCGTGGGCCCCCGCCGCCGTCTGCGCGGCCGTCTGCGCGGCGCTGGCCGCCGCCACGGGGGTCCGGCCCGAAGCGGCGGTCTTCGCCGGGCTGGCGCCGCTCCTCGTGGTGCTCGGGATGGTCGACCTCGCCGTGCACCGGCTGCCCGACGTGCTCACCCTGCCCCTCGCCGCCGCCACCCCCGCCCTGCTCGGCGTCGCCGCCCTCCTGCCGCGCGCCGCGGGCACCTGGCGGGGGGCCCTGCTCGGCGGGGCCGCGCTCGGGGCGGCGTACCTCCTGCTGTTCCTGATCAACCCCGCCGGCATGGGCCTCGGCGACGTCAAGCTCGCGCTCCCCCTGGGGGTCGCTCTTGGGTGGTACGGGTGGGGGGTATGGGCCGCCGGGGCCTTCCTCGGGCTGCTCTACGGGGCCGTATACGGCCTCGCCGCGCTGCTGACCAGCCGCGCGACCCGCAAGACGGGCTTCGCCTTCGGGCCCTTCATGGCCGCCGGAGCCCTCACCGGAGTGCTCCTGGGCGGATTCGGAGCGTAATCATTCTGCGCCGATGCACGCAGGACGCTTTACGAAGGGTTATGGTGGAACCCCCCCCTCGGGCCGGTCCGTATCCCCCCCACGGACCGGCCCGTTTTCCTTTTCCCTTCCCGCGCGGGCAAAAGTGCAGGTCAGCCGCGCTGGGCCCAGATGTTGGTGCCGGGGGTGGAGACGGCGAAGGAGTCGATCTCCTTCAGCTCCTGCTCAGACAGCGGAGCCCCGGCCAGCGCGGCCACGTTCTCCTCCAGCTGCTTCACGCTCGACGCGCCGATCAGCGCCGAGGTCATCCGGTCGTCCCGCAGCACCCAGTTCAGCGCGAGCTGGGCCAGCGACTGGCCCCGGCGGGCCGCGATGTCGCTCAGGCCGCGCAGCCGCCGCACCACGTCCTCCGACAGCAGCGCCGGGTTCAGGGACTTGCCGGCCGCGGCCCGCGAGTCCTCCGGGATGCCGTGGAGGTACTTGCCGGTCAGCAGGCCCTGCGCGAGCGGCGCGAAGGCGATGCAGCCCATGCCGGACTCCTCCAGGGTGTCCAGCAGCCCGTCCTCCTCCGTCCAGCGGTTGATCATGGAGTACGAGGGCTGGTGGATGAGCGGGCGCACGCCCATCTCCCGCAGGATCCGCACGGCCTCGGCGGTCTGCTCCGCCGTGTACGAGGAGACGCCGACGTACAGCGCCTTGCCCTGCTGGACCGCGGACGCGAGCGCGCCCATGGTCTCCTCCAGCGGGGTCTCCGGGTCGAACCGGTGCGAGTAGAAGATGTCGACGTAGTCGACGCCCATCCGCTTCAGCGAGGCGTCCAGCGACCCGAGCAGGTACTTGCGGCTGCCCCACTCGCCGTACGGGCCGGGGTGCATCAGGTAGCCGGCCTTCGTGGAGAGGACCAGCTCCTCGCGGTGGCGCGCGAAGTCCTGGGCGAAGATCTTGCCGAAGTTCAGCTCGGCGGAGCCGGGCGGCGGGCCGTAGTTGTTGGCCAGGTCGAAGTGGGTCACGCCGAGGTCGAACGCGCGGCGCAGGATCGACCGCTGGGACTCCAGGGACTTGTCGTCGCCGAAGTTGTGCCAGAGGCCGAGGGAGATGGCGGGGAGCTTGAGACCGCTGCGGCCCGTGCGCCGGTAGGGCATGGAATCGTAGCGGGAGTGGTCTGCCCGATAGGGATTGGTATCAGTCACGTTGTCCTTGCTATCACGGACTTGTGACCTACCGAGTTGGGTACCCGATCCCGCCGCGCAGTAATGTGGCGGGGACTCGGGGGAGACCGCAATTCGTACGGGGGCATTGCACGGAGGGGCTGGAAGATCGTGAAGCTGCGCGACCTGGTGTACAAGCTCTACGCACGCCGGGTGGAAGGTCGCCTCGACCATGACGCGTCGCCCAAGCACATCGGCGTCATCCTGGACGGGAACAGGCGCTGGGCCAAGGCGTCCGGAAGTTCGACGGTGCAGGGCCACCAGGCCGGCGCCGACAAGATCTCCGAGCTGCTGGGCTGGTGCACCGAGACGGACGTCGAGGTCGTCACGCTGTGGATGCTCTCCACGGACAACCTGGACCGCCCCGAGGGCGAGCTCCTCCCGCTGCTCAACATCATCGAGAACACCGTCAAGGGCCTCGCCGAAGACGGCCGCTGGCGCGTCCACCACGTGGGCAACCTGGACATCCTGCCGTCCCGGACGCAGACCGTGCTGAAGGAGGCCGAGCAGGCCACGCACGACATCGGCGGGATACTGGTCAACGTCGCCGTCGGCTACGGCGGCCGCCAGGAGATCGCCGACGCGGTCCGCTCGCTGCTGCTGGAGCACGCCGAGAAGGGCACCTCCTTCGAGGAGCTCGCCGAGGTCCTCGACATCGACCACATCGCGGAGCACCTCTACACGCGCGGCCAGCCCGACCCCGACCTGGTGATCCGCACCAGCGGCGAGCAGCGGCTGTCCGGGTTCATGCTGTGGCAGAGCGCCCACTCCGAGTACTACTTCTGCGAGGTCTTCTGGCCGGCCTTCCGCAAGGTCGACTTCCTGCGCGCCCTGCGCGACTACGCCGCCCGGCACCGCCGGTTCGGGACCTGACACCGGGAGGATCCCCGCCCCCTCCCGGGCTGCCCCCCGGGCCCCCGGCCCCCGAGGATTCCCCGGGGGCCGAAACCCCTCGGAGCCACTCCGGTCCCGCCCGTCCCCTTCGTCGAGCCTTCACCTGGGCTTCACCGAGCGTCCGTCATATGCCATGGCATGGGCGGCCCCGTTCAAGGGCATAAGCCTTGCAGGTCGATGCCCGATCCACGGGTGTCGAGTCTCAGCGGACGGCAACGGGCCGTCCGCCCGGGAGGCCCTTTGCACCAGGACGAGCGTGCGGTTCGCACGGACGGATTGGAGGGCCGGAAAGCGGCCCTGGCACAGGTGCCGTTGACCGGTCCGGTCTTCATGGCCCGACCTCTTCCGAGGGGGTACGTCCTTCCGTGGTGACCAGCACTAAGCGCCGCCTGTCCGACAGGCGGACCTACGTCCTCGACACCAGCGTCCTGCTGGCAGACCCCAACGCGATCACCCGTTTCGACGAGCACGAGGTCGTGCTCCCGATCGTGGTGATCACCGAGCTGGAGGCGAAGAGGCACCACCCCGAGCTCGGCTACTTCGCCCGTCAGGCCCTGCGCCTGCTCGACGACTTCCGGGTCCGCCACGGCCGCCTCGACGCCCCCATTCCGCTGGGCGATCTGGGCGGGACCCTGCGTGTCGAGCTCAACCACTCCGATCCCGGCGTCCTGCCGGCGGGATTCCGGCTGGGGGACAACGACTCGCGCATCCTCGCGGTCGCCCGCAACCTCCAGGCCGAGGGCTACGACGTCACGGTCGTGTCCAAGGACCTCCCGCTGCGCATCAAGGCGTCCTCCGTGGGCCTGCTGGCCGAGGAGTACCGGGCGGAGCTGGCCATCACCGACGCCGGGTGGACCGGCATGAGCGAACTCGCGCTCTCCGGGGAGCAGGTCGACCTCCTCTACTCCGAGGAGCGGCTCTACGTCCCGGAGGCCGCCGAACTGCCGGTGCACACCGGTCTGATCCTCCAGTCCGAGCGCGGCAAGGCCCTGGGCCGGGTCACCGCCGACGGCAACGTCCGGCTGGTGCGGGGCGACCGCGACGCCTTCGGGCTGCACGGCCGCAGCGCCGAGCAGCGCATCGCACTGGACCTGCTGCTCGACCCGGAGATCGGGATCATCTCGATGGGCGGCCGGGCCGGCACCGGAAAGTCGGCGCTGGCGCTGTGCGCGGGCCTGGAGGCGGTCCTGGAGCGCCGCCAGCACCAGAAGGTGATGGTCTTCCGGCCGCTGTACGCGGTGGGCGGCCAGGAGCTCGGCTACCTGCCCGGGGACCAGTCCGAGAAGATGAGCCCCTGGGCCCAGGCGGTGTTCGACACCCTTTCCTCGGTCGCCGGGCGCGAGGTCATCGAAGAGGTACTGAACCGCGGGATGCTGGAGGTCCTGCCGCTCACGCACATCCGCGGCCGCTCGCTGCACGACGCCTTCGTGATCGTGGACGAGGCCCAGTCCCTGGAGCGCAACGTCCTGTTGACCGTTCTGTCCCGTATCGGCGCCAATTCGCGGGTGGTTCTGACCCATGACGTGGCCCAGCGGGACAATCTCCGGGTCGGCCGGTACGACGGAGTGGTCGCCGTCGTTGAGAAGCTGAAGGGGCATCCGCTCTTCGCCCACGTCACGCTCACCCGCTCCGAGCGCTCCCCGATCGCCGCACTCGTCACGGAGATGCTCGAAACGCTCTGATCACCCAAATCCCCCATAGGGGGACGTCGAGTTGACGCCGTCCGGCAAAGGCGCAGGAGCCTAGCCGGACGGCGTCGTTCCGCACAGGGCTTTGACCAAAACAGCGGCGTCCTGCCTGATGTGACCTTTAACACGCAACGCGGAATTGCCTTGCGGCGTCGAGGTCCGGCAGAGTCTGTTTTCCGTCAGGCCCCGCATACGGCACTCCTGTATCTCCTGTTGGGGATACGCGCAGCACCACAACTCCACAGCCGTTGACCGTATGCCGCCCGGTTTCACGCGGCAGCTCCCGCAGGGGAGTTGTCCTCGGGCCCGTGTCTCCAGTGACCAGAACACCACGGAGTCCAGTGTCGAAGGGGCACTCTTGCGCCCGCGCGGTCACTGCGGACGCTGCTGGAAGGACACCGTGTGAGCCGGATCTCGGTCCGGGGGTTCGCAGTGGCTTCGGCCACCGCGGTCACCACCGTCGGCGCAGTCGTCGGCGTCGCCACTGGCGATGCCGCCACCTCGAACGACCTCGAGACGACCGCGTCCGGAGCGACTCTCCTCACTGACGTTCCGGTCGGCGAGCAGGCCCAGGTCCAGAGCGGGTCCCTGGCCCAGCAGGCCGACGCCATCGCCCACGCCGCCGACGCCGACGCCAAGCGCTCGGCGGAGGAGGCCGCCCGCATCCAGGCCGCCGAGGACGCCAAGTCCAAGAAGGCGGACGCGCAGAAGGCGGAGCAGGAGAAGAAGGACGCGGACGCCAAGAAGCTCAAGGACGAGCGCGACGCCGCGGAGGGCATCGCCAGCCGCTCGGCCACGCGCGACGCGGGCGACTTCCCGGTCCAGGGCTCCTACACGGTCGCCCAGGTCAAGGACATCGCCCGGCAGCTGGTCCCGTCGGGCCAGTTCCAGTGCTTCTCCAACATCATCAACGAGGAATCCACCTGGAACTACCAGGCCGTGAACTCCTCGTCGGGCGCCTACGGCCTGGTCCAGGCGCTCCCCGGCTCGAAGATGGCCTCGGCCGGTTCGGACTGGCGCACCAACCCGGCCACCCAGATCAAGTGGGGCCTGGGCTACATGAACGAGCGCTACGGCAGCCCGTGCAGCGCCTGGAGCTTCCACCAGGCCAACGGCTGGTACTAGAGGCCCGGCGGACACCGCCCGCGCACAACCCGGGGGAACCCCACACCGTCCTACGGTGTGGGGTTCCTCGCGTGTACGGTCGTGCGAGGCGTGACCGCGGGGCGGGGGAAGGGAACGACATGGCGAAGATGACGGGCTGGCTCGGCCGGCTCGGCAGAGGGCTGAGCCGGATGGAGGCGCGCCTGGACGAGCGGAGGGCCGAGGTCGAGGCGGAGGCCGAGGCCGACGTGGAGCCGCTGCCCCTCCCGGCCGCGGCCGCCCCCGGGGCGCCGGCCCCGGCCGGCCCCGAGGAACCCCCGCCGCCCGTCCGGCCCGACCCGGTGGCCGTCATCCCCTGGGGGGTGCGCGTCGCCGCCGAGGCCAGCTGGCGGCTGCTGCTGCTCGCCGGGATGGTCTGGGTGCTGATGAAGGTGATCAGCGAGGTGCGTCTGGTCGTCCTCGCCTTCGCCGCCGCCCTCCTCGTCACCGCGCTGCTCCAGCCGTTCGTGGTCCGGCTGCGCCGGATCGGGCTGCCGCGGGGCCTGGCCACGGCCGTCACCGCGATCCTCGGTTTCGTCGTCATCGGGCTGGTCGGCTGGTTCGTGGTCTGGCAGGTCATGGAGAACCTCGACGACCTCTCCAACCGGCTGCGCGAGGGCATCAACGAGCTCAAGAGCTGGGCACTGGACAGTCCGTTCCACGTGACCGAGAAGCAGATCAACGACATCGCGAAGAACCTCAGCGAGACCATCGGCACCAACACCGAGCAGATCACCTCCGCCGGCCTGCAGGGCGTGACGGTGCTCGTCGAGGTGCTGACGGGCATGCTGCTCGCGATGTTCTCGACGCTGTTCCTGCTCTACGACGGCCAGAAGATCTGGAGCTGGGTCCTCGGCCTGGTCCCGTCCGCCGCCCGCCCCGGCGTCGCCGGAGCCGGCCCGCGCGCCTGGCGCACCCTGACCGCGTACGTGCGCGGCACGGTGCTGGTCGCCCTGATCGACGCCGTGTTCATCGGCCTCGGCATCTACTTCCTCAAGGTGCCGATGGCGGTCCCGCTCGCCGTGTTCATCTTCCTCTTCGCCTTCATCCCGCTCGTCGGCGCGGTGGTGTCCGGCGCCCTGGCGGTGGTCGTGGCCCTGGTGACCCAGGGGCCGTTCGCCGCCCTGATGGTGCTGCTGGTCGTGCTGGCCGTCCAGCAGATCGAGGGGCACGTGCTCCAGCCCTTCATCCTGGGCCGGGCCGTACGGGTGCACCCGCTCGCGGTGGTGCTGTCGGTCGCCGCCGGCGGGATGATCGCCGGCATCGGCGGCGCGGTCGTCGCCGTGCCGCTGGTCGCCGTCACCAACACCGTGGTCGTCTACCTGCGCGCCTACTCGCGCGAGCGGCGCCTGGCACCCCCCTCCCCGACCGGGCCCGCGCCGCACGGGGCCACCGCCGTACAGGCCGCCGAGCGGGAGGGCCGGGGATGATCAGCGAGCCCGAGATCGAGGGCGAGTGGTCCTCACAGCAGCCCGAGCACTCCGCCGCCGACGGCGCCGCCGCCGCGGCGGGGCCCGACCGGGCCTTACGGGCGGCGCACTGGCGCTGGGCGCTGGGCGGGGCGCTCGTGGCCTGCGCGGTGTTCGCGGGGGGCCTGGTCGTGCAGGAACGTTACGGCGAGAGCGGGCCGCCGATCCGCTACCGGCACAGCGAGCAACTGTGCGCGGAGACCCCGCTGAAGGCCGTCGGGGCGGTCCTCGGCGGCCTGGGCGGCGGTGTGCCGAAGCACGGGGAGACCCCCGCCCTGGACTGGTCGAGCTGCTTCGCAGACGGGAGCAAGGAGGGCCAGCCCTTCATGTCCAACGCCCAGCTCATGGTCGAGCTGCACAAGAAGACCGACCCGGGGCCGGAGTTCGGCGTGGTCCCGGAACTGGCGCTGTACGCGATGCCCCTGGCGACCGAGCAGGTGTCCGGGCTGGGCGAGCGGGCGTTCTTCTCCGGTGCAGCGCAGTCGCCCCGGCTCCAGGTGCTCGACGGCGGGACGGTGGTCACCCTCACCGTCGCCTGGTGGACCAGGGGCGCCGCCGACGCCGGGGACAAGGTCGACGAGGACGCGGTCAAGGCGGCGATGGTCGAGGACGTCCGCGGCCTGCTGGCCCGGCTGCGGCAGTAGCCGGGAACGCGCCGCGCCCCGCGGCCGCAAGGGCCGCGGGGCGCGGGGGAGTACGAGGTCCACTCGTACGGGTGAGGCTGCGACCGCCGGCTACTCGGCGGCCAGGGCCGCTTCGGCGTCGAGGGTGACGGCGACGGCCTGGATCACCGAGGCGATCTTGAAGGCCTCCTGGACCGTCTCGCGGTCCACGCCCGCCTTGCGCAGGACCTGCTCGTGCGAGTCCAGGCACTGGCCGCAGCCGTTGATGGCGGAGACCGCGAGCGACCAGAGCTCGAAGTCCACCTTCTCCACGCCCGGGTTGCCGATGACGTTCATCCGCAGGCCCGCGCGCAGCGTGCCGTACTCCGGGTCGGAGAGCAGGTGCCGGGTCCGGTAGAAGACGTTGTTCATCGCCATGACCGCCGCGGCGGACTTGGCGGCGTTGTACGCCTCCGGGGACAGCGCGGCCTTGGCCTCGGGCTCCAGCTCACGCAGGACGCGCGGGGAGCGGGCGGCGATCGCGCAGGACAGGACGGTGCCCCACAGCTGCTGCTGGGTGAGGGTGTCCTGGTTGCCGATGACCGAACCGAGGTTCAGCTTCAGGTCCTTGGCGAAGTCCGGTATGGCGGACTTGAGGGAGTCGAGGGACATCCGTCACTCACCGGCCAGCAGGGCGCCGGCGTTCAGGGTGTCCTCGCCCTTGTTCCAGTTGCAGGGGCACAGCTCGTCGGTCTGCAGGGCGTCGAGGACCCGCAGGACCTCCTTGGGGTTACGGCCCACGGAACCGGCGGTCACCATCGAGAACTGGATCTCGTTGTTCGGGTCCACGATGAAGACGGCGCGCTGGGCGAAGCCGTCCTCGCCCTGGATGCCGCAGGCCTGCATCAGCTCGTGCTTGGAGTCGGCCAGCATCGGGAAGGGCAGGTCGCGCAGGTCGGCGTGGTCCTTGCGCCAGGCGTGGTGGACGTACTCGGAGTCGCCGGAGACGCCGAGGATCTGGGCGTCGCGGTCGAGGAACTCGTCGTTCAGCTTGCCGAACGCGGCGATCTCGGTGGGGCACACGAAGGTGAAGTCAGCAGGCCAGAAGAAGACGACGCGCCACTTGCCCTCGTAGGTCTTCTGGTCGATCTGCGCGAACTCCTTGCCGGCTTCGAGCGAGACGCAGGCGGTCAGGTCGTAGCTGGGGAACTTGTCACCGACAGTGAGCACGAACTCTCCTTGCGGAATGGAAAGTGACCCTTTTGGGGGCTTTCCGAGGGGGTTGGACTGATCTCACATGCTGGCACAGCTGCATTGATTAGGGAAATAGCTAGTCTTGTTGTGGGTGATCGGAGGTACCTATCAGTGGCTGTGAGTAGTAGAGGACAGAAGCAACCGACGCTGGCGCAGCTGCGCGCCTTCGCGGCGGTCGCCGAGCACCTGCACTTCCGGGACGCCGCCGCGGCGATCGGCATGAGCCAGCCCGCGCTCTCCGGGGCCGTCTCCGCGCTGGAGGAGGCCCTCGGGGTGCAGCTGCTGGAACGCACCACCCGCAAGGTGCTGCTCTCCCCGGCGGGCGAGCGGATCGCGGTCCGGGCGCGGGGCGTGCTCGACGCGCTGGGCGGGCTGCTGGAGGAGGCCGAGGCCGTACGGGCCCCGTTCACCGGGGTGCTGAGGCTCGGGGTGATCCCCACCGTCGCCCCGTACCTGCTGCCGACCGTGCTCGGGCTCTTCCACCGGCGCTACCCCCGGATGGACCTCCAGGTCCACGAGGAGCAGACGGCCTCCCTGCTGGAGGGGCTGGCCGCCGGACGGCTGGACCTGCTGCTGCTCGCGGTACCGCTGGGCGTACCCGGCGTGTGCGAACTCCCCCTCTTCGACGAGGACTTCGTACTGCTCGCCCCCCGCGACCACCCGCTGGCCGGGCGCCGGGACATCCCGCGCGAGGAACTGCGGGGCCTGCAACTGCTGCTGCTGGACGAGGGGCACTGCCTGCGCGACCAGGCCCTGGACATCTGCCGTGAGGCCGGACGCACCGCCGGCGCGGACGTCACCACCACCGCCGCCGGACTGTCCACGCTGGTCCAGCTGGTCGCCGGCGGCCTCGGGGTGACCCTGCTGCCGCGCACCGCGCTGCGGCTGGAGACGGCCCGCAACGAGGCCCTGGCCACCGGCTACTTCGCCGAGCCGGCCCCCTCGCGGCGGATCGCCCTGGCCATGCGGACCGGGACCGCCCGGCAGGAGGAGTTCCGGGCCATCGCGGGCGCCCTGCGCGAAGCGGTGCGCCCGCTCCCGGTGTGGCCCACCGACTGAGGGGCCTTCCGGGAACGGGCGCAGGGGGCCCGGGGGTCACTCCGTCCGCAGGCCGTCCGGGCGCATCAGGCGCAGCAGGGGCGGCAGGCTCAGCAGGGTGACCGCCGCGACCACGCCCGCCCCGGCTCCGGCCAGGGCCAGGACGGAGGCCCAGTCGACCCGCACCGGCCGGCCGGTGACCCACAGCAGGGTGGACCCCAGGGCGAGGCCCGCGCCGGTCGCCAGTGACAGCCCGAGCCCGATCGGCAGCGCCGTCTGCCACAGCACGGACAGGCCCAGGGTCCGGCGCGGCGTGCCGAAGGCCACCAGGGCGGCCAGCAGCCTCCGGCGCTCGCGCAGTTGCTCCAGCTGCGCCACCAGCAGGCTCGTGCCGATGACCACGAGCAGGCCCGCCGCGCCGAAGAACAGCCCGGTCCGGATCGTCGTGTACGAGGAGTTCTCGGAGGTCTTGCGCAGGGGCGTCACCGTGGCGAACGGCTCCGCCTTGAACACCGCCGTGCGGATCGCGTCGAGGGCGTCGGGCCGGGACTCGTCGGCCTGCACGAAGACGTGGGCGCCCGGCCAGCTGCCCAGGTTCTTCGGCGCGGCCGACGGGGTGACCAGCAGCCCGTCCCGCAGGGCCCCGAACGGGTCCACGACGGGGCGCACCGTACGGGCGCCCGCGGGCACGGTCCACTCGACGGGTTTCTCGGCGGCCAGTTCCCGCATGCCGTAGCTCGTGATGTTGCCGGCGTACAGCCGCTCCCCGGGTGCGGGGGTGAGCGGCTCCCCGGTGGGGGAGATCCCGCCGCCGGAGAGGGCGAAGGCGTCGCCCTCGGCGCAGTCCCCGAGCTCGGCGACCTCCCGCAGGGCCTCGCAGGTGCCGACGGTGACCCGTACGCTCTGACCGTCGGCCGGGATGGCCCGCGCCGCCTGGACGTCGGTCAGTGCGACGGCCCTGACGACCCCCGGCGCCGCGGCGAGTTCCCCGGCGAGGGCGTCGACGCGGGACTCCGTGCCCATGTGCATCAGGACCGACACGGTCGCGCGGCCGGGGTCCTGGCCGGTGGGCCGCTCGTAGTCCTCCTCGACGCCGGTGAAGACCATCTGGAGGGCGATGGCCCCGGCCACCGCGACCGCGATCCCGTTGACCATGCGGGCGGCGCCGCCGCTGTCGACCTGGAGCCGCCGGACGGCCAGCTGCCAGGAGGCCGGTCCGCCCGAGAGCCGTCCGACGGTCCGCTCCAGCAGCCACGGCAGCAGCACGGTGACGGCGACCAGCAACAGCACCACCCCACCGCCGACCTGCCAGCGGTTGAAGTCGCGGTGCTCGTCGTCCTGTCCGCCCAGCGGCACGAGCAGACCCAGCCCGGCGAGCGGCAGCAGCAGCCGCCACCACACGCGGCGCCGGCGCGGCGCGGCCGTCCGGGCGACGCCCAGCGGCTCGATGACCACCCGCCGCAGGGCGAACACGGTGACGGCCACGGCCGCCGCCGGCACCGCCAGCGCCACCAGCAGGGCCAGCCACGGCGAGGGGTCCAGGTCGTGCGGGAAGACGCTGCGCTGCCGGAAGGAGAGGGACTCCGCCAGGGCGCGGCCGACGAGGAAGAAGCCCGCACCCAGCACCAGCCCGGTCAGCGCTCCCGACAGGGCCTCGCAGGCCGCGATGCGGCGCACCGTACGGCTGTCGGCGCCCACCAGGCGCAGCGCGGCGAGCCGCTGGTCGCGCCGCTCCCCGCCGAAGCGGACGGCGGCGGCGACGAAGACGGCGACGGGTGTCAGCAGTGCGACGAAGGCCAGGACGACCAGCAGCATCAGCACCGGGTCGAGGCCGCGCGGCTCCGGTTCGCCCGCGAAGGCGGTGATCCGCTGGATCCGGTGCTCACCCGGTCCGATGGCCGGCAGGGTGGAGTCGCCCAGGTAGAAGAGGAGTTCGGCCGGGCCGGTCAGGCCGCGGTCGGCGACGGTCCCGGTGATCTCGGCGCCCAGGCGCTCGCGCAGCCCCGCCCCTTCCGGGGAGGCCAGCAGCTGCTTCAGGGCGGGGGAGACCACCATCTCGCCGGCCTTCGGGACGCTCTGAAGCCCCGGCGGCACTGGCGCGTCGGGGCCTTCCGCGCGCAGCACCCGGCCGCCGATCTTCAGGTGGCGGTAGGTCTGGTCGATGCGGGCGATCAGCAGCGTGTCCCGGCCGGGCGCGGCGGCCTCGGTGGCGCCCAGCAGGGAACGGGCGTCCTCGCGTTCGTGCCGGGCGGTCAGCGCCCCCGGTACCGCCGTGCTGATCAGCAGCAGTGCGACGCCGAGGCCGACGCCGACACCGGTGAGCAGGGTGCGGGTCCACCCCTGGCGTCCGCCGCCGAAGGCGAAGCGTGCCCCGAGGGCCAGGTCCCGGGCCCAGGCCCGGAGCGTGCTCATAGGGCGCGCTCCATGTCCCGGGTGCGGCCGTCACGCACGACGATCTCCCGGTCGGAGTAGGCGGCCACCCGGGTCTCGTGGGTGACCAGGACGACGGCGGCGCTCGCCGCCCGGGCGGCCTCGGTGAGCAGCTGCATCACGAGTTCGCCGTTGAGGGAGTCCAGGGCGCCGGTGGGCTCGTCCGCGAAGACCACCCGGGGCCGGGTGACCAGCGCGCGGGCCACGGCCACGCGCTGGCCCTGGCCGCCGCTGACCTCGCCGGGGCGCTTGGCGCCGGTGTCCTCGACCTGGAGCCGCTCCATCCAGCCCAGGGCGGTGGCCTCGGCCTCCTTGCGCCTGACCCCGGCCAGGCGCAGCGGCAGCGCGACGTTCTCCACGCAGGTCAGCTCGGGGACGAGCTGACCGAACTGGAAGACGAAGCCGAACTGGCTGCGCCGCAGGGCGCTGCGCTCGGCGTCGCCCAGGGCGGTGAGCTCGCGGCCGTCGTAGGTGACGCTGCCGGAGTCGGGCGCGACGATCCCGGCGAGGCAGTGCAGGAGCGTGGACTTGCCGGAGCCGGAGGGGCCCATGACGGCGACGACCTCGCCGGGGTGGATGGAGAACTCGGCGCCGTCGAGGGCCCTGGTGGTGCCGTAGGCCTTGTGCAGGCCGGTGGCGACGAGGAGGGAGCCGGCGGGGGCCGTCATCGGCGCACCTCCCGGGCGAGCTGGTCCAGGCGGGCGGAGGTGAGTTCGAGCCAGCGCAGGTCGGCCTCCAGGTGGAACAGGGCGTGGTCGCAGACCAGCTGGTCGGCGAGGTCGCCCTTGCGCTTGCGCTGGGTCAGGATGCGCATCAGGCGCAGGTGTTCGGCGCGCTGGGTGTCGAGCAGACCGTTCGCGCTGCGGCCGGTGAGCAGCGCGAGGACCACCTTCGTGTAGAGGGTGGAGTGGAGGTAGGGCTCCGGCTTCTCCGGCTGGGAGAGCCACTGCGCGACGTCGGTGATCCCGGCGTCGGTGATGGCGTAGCGCTTGCGGTCGGGGCCGCCGCCGCTCTCGATCCCGTCGACCTCGACGAGGCCGTTCTTCAGCAGGCGGGACATGGTCGAGTAGACCTGCCCGTAGGCGAGCGGCCGGTCGTGGCCGAAGTTCTCGTCGAAGGCGCGCTTGAGGTCGTAGCCGTGGCGCGGGCCGGCCTCCAGGAGGCCGAGCAGGGTGTGGCCGATGGACATGGCGGCGACTATACACGGGGTGTATACGCACGGTGTATAGAAGGCGGTCGGCGGATTTTCCCGCGGCGGGTGGCGCCGGCGGGCAGGGAGGAACGCCCGGGCGCGGTGGTCGCGCCCGGGCGGAGGGCCGGGGGTGCCGGGGAGCGGCGGTCAGCCGTCGCGGCCGGTGCGGGGGCGGCCGCGGGGCGGGATCGGGGCGGCGCCGCCGGGGAGCCTGCCGGCCTCCGACAGGGCCCGGCGCAGCAGGAACTCGATCTGCGCGTTGGCGCTGCGCAGCTCCTCGCCGGCCCACCGCGCGAGGGCGTCGTAGACCTGCGGGTCGAGCCGGAGCAGCACCTGCTTGCGCGGCTCCCGTCCGGCCCGGGCGGGCTTGGGCTCGGACGGGTCCTGGGCGCCCCTGGACGTCACTGGTACAGGGTGCCCGTGTTGATGACCGGGGTGGCCGCGCGGTCGCCGCACAGGACCACCATCAGGTTGGAGACCATCGAGGCCTTCCGCTCGGGGTCCAGGTCCACGATCTCCTCCTCGGCCAGCCGGGTCAGCGCGAGCTCCACCATGCCCACCGCGCCCTCGACGATCTGCTTGCGGGCCGCCACGACCGCACCGGCCTGCTGGCGCTGGAGCATCGCGGAGGCGATCTCCGGAGCGTACGCGAGGTGGGTGAAGCGGGACTCGATGATCTCCACGCCCGCCGCGTCGACCCGGGTCGCCAGCTCGGCCGCGAGCTTCTCGGTGATCTCCTCGGCGTTGCCGCGCAGCGAGAGCCCGCCCTCCTCGTGCGAGTCGTAGGGGTACTCGATGGCGATGTGCCGGACGGCGGCCTCGGTCTGCGTCTCGACGAACTCCGTGAAGTCCTCGACCTCGAAGACGGCCCGCGCGGTGTCGGCCACCCGCCACACCACGACCGCCGCCAGCTCGATGGGGTTGCCGTAGGCGTCGTTGACCTTCAGGACGGCCGTCTCGTGGTTGCGGACCCGGGTGGAGATCTTCTCCCGCGAGGTCAGCGGGTTGACCCAGCGCAGCCCGTCCGTACGGATCGTCCCCCGGTAGCGGCCGAACAGCTGGACCACGCGGGCCTCGCCCGGGGCCACCGTGTTCAGCCCGCTCATGGCCAGCGCCGAGACCAGCACCACCAGGATGCCGAGGGGGATCAGGGCCGCCTTCGTCGCCGTCGCGGCCACCGTCGCGCCGAGGCCGATCAGGGCGGCGCCGGCCACCGCCCCCACGAGCCCGAGCAGGAGGGCGAGCCCGCCGCCGACGCTGTGCGCGGCGAACTCCCTTACGTCGGCCGGTCGTTCGCCCGTCGCTGAGGCTGTCATGGAATACCCCCGTTTGGTCCGTCGCGTCCGGTCCCGGTCGACTGGAACGCCTAGCAAAGTGATATCACTTTTTGCGATGACCGCAACCCATCCGGCATCGTGAGCGTCGGTTCCATCGGAGTGGGTGCTGATTCTCACGTCCGAATTGACCGGTATTGGTCAGGGTTAGCCAACCTTTGTCACAGCCTGCGGTGTTAGTTTTCTGAGCTGACGTCGGGGGGGTAATCGAGCGGAGCGGGAGCGATGGGCCGAGCAGATGCGCGACGGGCGCAGCAGCAGCGCGGTGGGCGGAAGGCGCCGGCCGGGCGTGCCGCCGGGCGCGCGGGCAAACCCACCGGGAAGAAGAAGCGCGGCGGCATACGCCGTTTCTTCACCTGGAAGACCATCCTCGGGACCTTCCTCGGCGGGATCCTGCTCCTCATAGCCGGAGCCTTCGCCCTCTACTTCTCCGTGGACGAGCCGACCGACCCGAACAAGACGGCGGTCCTGCAGAGCAACACGTTCAAGTGGGCCGACGGGTCGGTCATGACCCGCACCGGTGACATGAACCGCGAGATCGTCTCGATCGACAAGATCCCCGAGGACGTGCGCACGGCCTTCATCGCGATCGAGAACAAGACCTTCTACAAGGACCGCGGCGTCGACTTCATCGGCATCGCCCGCGGCGCGTTCAACACCCTGCGCGGCAAGGGCACGGCCGGCGGCTCGACGATCACCCAGCAGTACGTCAAGAACTACTACCTGACGCAGGACCAGTCGGCCACCCGCAAGCTCCGCGAAATGGTGATCTCCCTCAAGGTCGACCAGCGCATGGAGAAGGACGACATCCTCGTCGGCTACCTCAACACCAACTTCTACGGCCGCGGCGCCTACGGCATCCAGGCCGCCGCCCAGGCCTACTACGGCGTCGACTCCGACAAGCTCACCCTGGAGCAGGGCGCCTACCTGGCCGCCGTCATCCAGGCCCCCAGCCAGTACGACCTCGCGACCGCGGGCCCCAACGGCCGGCGGCTGGTCAACATCCGCTTCAACGCCGTCCTCGACAACATGGTCGAGATGGGCAAGCTGGACAAGGCCAAGCGCGACACCCTGCACCTGCCCGAGCCCATCAAGCCCAAGCCGCGCCCCGGCATGGACGGCCAGAAGGGCTACCTCATCCAGGCCGCCAAGGCGGAGCTGAGCCGCCAGGGCATCAAGGAAGCCGACATCGAGGCCGGCGGCTGGACGATCACCCTCAACATCGACAAGAAGAAGCAGGCGGCGCTGGAGAAGGCCGTCCAGGACGAGCTGGAGTCCAAGCTCGACCGCAAGGACGTCAAGGAACGCCCGGTCGACCAGAACGTCCAGGCCGGCGCCACCTCCGTGGACGCCAAGACCGGCCACATCGTCGCCATGTACGGCGGCGTGGGTCTGGCCGAGAAGTCGGCGAGCAACGCCCTGCGCACCGACTACCAGCCGGGCTCCACCTTCAAGCCGGTCGTGCTGGCCACCGCCCTGGACACCGGGGCCAAGACCCAGGACGGCCGTCCGATCACCCCCAACACCCTCTACGACGGCACCAGCAAGCGCCCCGTGGTCGGCAGCGACACCCCCTTCGCCCCGCAGAACCAGGACGACATCAACTACGGCGACCCGATGCTCACGGTCCAGGAGGCCACCAACTCCTCCGTGAACTCCGTGTACGCCCAGATGTTCGTGGACGCCAAGCCGGAGGTCGTGAAGAAGACCGCGCTCGCCCTCGGCATGAAGGACCGCGAGGGCTGGCCCGCCGACAAGCCGGCCATGTCGCTGGGCACGATGAGCGCCAACACCGTGGAGATGGCCGGGGTCTACGCCACCTTCGGCAACCACGGCAAGAAGGTCACCCCGACCATCGTCAAGAGCGCCGAGCACGTGGACGCCGAGTACAAGCCGGTCAGCCCCATCGGCGGCCAGGTCATCAAGCGCGAGACCGCCGACACCGTCACCAAGGTCCTGACCGGCGTGGTCCAGGACGGCTCCGGCAAGGCCGTGCGGTCCGACGCCTACCAGGCCGCGGGCAAGACCGGCACCACCGAGTCCAACGTGGCCGCCTGGTTCACCGGCTACAC
This sequence comes from Streptomyces sp. 3211.6, assembly GCF_003634815.1. NCBI lineage: Bacteria > Bacillati > Actinomycetota > Actinomycetes > Kitasatosporales > Streptomycetaceae > Streptomyces > Streptomyces sp. 3211.6. The sequence continues at coordinate 5,090,296 of NZ_RBXC01000001.1, forward strand.
CCCGGAGCTCGTCACCGTCGTCGCGATGTTCGGCGAGGACCCCAACTCGCACAAGCAGGTCACCCTGACCGGTACGGCCGGCAAGGGCCGCGCCGGCGGTTCCAGCTTCCCCGCCCAGATCTGGCAGGCCTACACCACGGCCGCGCTCAAGGGCGTCAGCACCGGCGAGTTCGACCTGTCGGACGCCAACATGGGCACCCCGGTCGGCCCGACCCGTACCGCGGTCCCCTCCAGCGGCCCCTCCGGCACCGCCAACCCGTCCCCGTCCAGCTCCGGCACCCACCCGACGGGCAGCCCGGACCCCTCGGGCAGCGGCACCGGCAAGCCGGACCCGAGCCCGCCGACGAAGAACCCGACCCCGCCGACGAAGAACCCGACGCCCCCGACGGGCGACCCGCAGCCGCCGACGAAGAAGCCGACGCCGCCGCCCCTGTTCCCGGACGCACCCCAGCAGTAGGCCGCAGGCCCTCGTCACAGAACACCGCCGCCCCGCAGCGAGAACGCTGCGGGGCGGCGGTGTTCTGTCGCGGGCCGCTTCAGCGGCGCTCGTGCGCCGGCGGCAGCGCCAGCTCGAACCAGACCACCTTGCCGCTGCTCAGCCGGGTCGCGCCCCAGCGCCGCGCCAGGCGGTTGACCAGGAACAGGCCGCGCCCGCCCTCGTCGGTCTCCCGCGCCCGGCGCTGGCGCGGCAGCTGCGGGGAGTCGTCGCCGACCTCGCAGCGCAGCACGTCCGTACGCAGCAGGCGCAGGGTCACGGGCCGTTCGGCGTACCGGACGGCGTTCGTGACCACCTCGCTGACCAGCAGCTCCAGCGAATCGCTCAGCTCCTCCAGCCCCCAGCGGGCCAGGGCGCGCCGGGCGAACCGGCGGGCCCGGCCCGGGGCGGTCTCCTCCGGGTCCAGGAACCAGTACGCCACGTCGCTGGGCGCGATCCCCTCGAAGCGGGCCGCGAGCAGGGCGATGTCGTCGTCCCGGTCGCCCGGGCCGAGCATGTCCAGCACGTCGTCGCAGAGGGCCTCCAGCGGCGGCGAGTGGTCCAGCCCGGTCAGCTGCGCGGTGGTGGCGAGCCGTTCGCGCAGCTGGTCGATGCCCGTCCACACGTCCCGCAGCCGGGACTCCACCAGCCCGTCGGTGTACAGCAGCAGCGTGGCCCCGGCGGGGGCGTCCAGCTCCACGGCCTCGAAGTCCACCCCGCCGACCCCGATGGGGGCGCCCGGCGGGACGCGCAGCACCTCGGCGCGGCCGCCCAGGTGCAGCAGGACCGGCGGCGGGTGGCCGGCGTTGGCGATGGTGATCCGGTGCGAGACGGGGTCGTAGACCGCGTACAGGCAGGTGGCCATCCGGTCGGAGCCCAGCCGCTGGGCCTGCTCGTCCAGGTGGTGCAGCACCTCGGCCGGGGGCAGGTCCAGCTGGGCCAGGGTCTGCGCGGTGGTGCGCAGCTGGCCCATGATCGCCGCGGAGGTCATGGAGTGGCCCATGACGTCGCCGACGACCAGCGCGACCCGGCTGCCGGGCAGCGGTATGGCGTCGTACCAGTCGCCGCCCACCCGGGCCGTCTCGGCGGCGGGCAGGTAGCGCGAGGCCAGCCGGACCCCGGTGGGCTGCGGCAGGCCGTCGGGCAGCATCGTGCGCTGGAGCTCGTCGGCGATGTAGGCCTCGCGCCCGTAGAGCACGGCTTTGTCGATGCCGAGCGCGGTGTGCGTCGCCAGCTGGGCCGCCACGAGCAGGTCGTTCGTCTCGAACGCGTCCCGGTCCGGGGTGCGCAGGAACACCGCCGCGCCGATCACCCGGCGGCGGCCGCGCAGCGGGGCCAGGATGGCCCGCTGCCCGCGCGGCACCGGATGGTCGGCGCCCAGCAGCTCGGGCAGCGCGTCCCGGGCGCCGGGGGCCGACCCGAACACGGGCCGCACCCCGCGCAGCACCTCGGCGAGGGCCCCGCCGGGCCGGATCTCGCACAGCTCCGCCGCGGGCAGGTCGCCCTGCGGGCCGACCAGCGGCAGCTGGCTGAAGTCGAGTTCGCCGGCGCCCCCCGCGGCTCCGGCGGCCTCGCCGCCGTCGGCCAGGGCCAGGTCGTCGATCGGCCGGAGCCGGTCGGTGCGGCGCAGCCTTAAAACGACCGGGCCGGCGGGCCGCTCGTCGCCGACGGGCAGCGGGTCGCGCAGGTAGACGAGGATCGCGTCGGAGAAGGTCGGCACGGTCGCCCGGCACAGGCCGAGGACGATCTCGTCGAGGTCGATGCCCCGGGCGATCCGGCGCGTGGCGGCGCCGACGAACCGCAGCCGGTCGCCCTCGCGCCGGGCCACGCCGGCCTCGGCGGAACCGGTGCCCGGGCCGCCCGCGCCCGGTACCGCCCGCGCCCCGGCCGCCGCCCCGGCGGCCTCCTCGTCCCGGCCCGCGTTGCGGGCGGCCTCGCCGTCACGGGTCCGCGCGGCCCCGGCGCCGGAGTCCGCCGGGCCGTGGCCGGAGGAGCCGTCGACGGCGGTGCCGCGCGGGCGCGGGAAATCGGCATGCGTGCGTACGGCCTCGGCGGCCGCGATGGGGGCCTTGCCGTGGCCGAGCTCGTCCGTACCTCCGCCGGGGGCGACGGTGGGCTGCGGGCCCTCCTGGGAGGTGGGGTACTCCGTCACGCGTGGAATTCCGTCCGTTTGCGCTCGATGTGCGCTGCACTCAACTCGGTCAGTCGCGGTATACCCGCTCAGCGGCGGGGGCACCACCACCCCCGGGTTCCGCGTCCCGCTCGTTACCTTTCTTTCCGCGTCGACCTCCGGTCAAGTCCCGGTCGCCGCAGGTCATTTACGGGTACGGGACCAGGAGGGCCCCCCGCGCGCGACCGGCGGAGGACGATCCTACGGTTGAACCCCGGGGGCGCATCAAGGGTCTCATGACGTCATATGCGCCGGGGTGCGGTCCCAGTCCTCGGGCAGAACCGGAACCCCCCAGGCCGGATCGGGCCTCCAGTTCTCCCAGCCGTCACCGAACGGCGGCCCCCAGGCCTTGACGACCTCCAGTGCCGCGCGGCCCGCCTCCTCCACCCGCGCGGCCTGCCCGGCGTCGATCAGCCCGATCCGCCGCGCCTGCGCGAACTCGTCCTCGTCCCGCCACTTCCAGCTGCGGTCGGGGTAGACGGAGATGTCGAGGAAGTGGTCCACCGAGTCCAGCCCGCCCGGCCAGCGGGTGCGCGGCTCCTCCAGGTTCACGTACCAGTTCTTGAACAGCCAGCCGTGGTCCCAGAACAGCCACACCGACCAGGGCTCCGCGGGCCGGGCCAGCTTGAGCACCCCGGCGCCGAACCAGCGCGACCGCACGGTGGTGCGCGGCGCCGTGTAGCGGGTGGCGAGGGGCTCCTCGTGCACCGGGGTGCCGTCGGCGAGTACGGGCTTGACGCATTCGGTGCCGGGCGCCATCCACACCGCGAGCAGCTCGTCGGTGTCCTGGACGACGGTCACCGGGCGGGCGATGTGGAACCGCCCGCCGGGTCCGGGGCCGTGGTCGCGGTAGCGCCAGAGGATCTGCGCCCCGGGTGCCCAGTGCGCAGCGTGCGTCCCGCCCGGCGCGGCGGGGTCCGCCGCGCCGGTGCCGGGCCTGGAAGTACCTGTCATGCGCAGATCTTAGGGCGGCTCCCCTCGGGGATGCTGCGGTGCAGGTCACGGTGGGGATCCCCGCAGCGGTGGCCGGGCGGGCGGCCGGGGTCGCGAACGACCGGATCCGGTCCCCTCTCCGGGGTGGACCGGGGGCGGTTCAGGGGCGGGTCATCCGCAGGACGTCCAGCGCCTCGTCCAGCTGCCGGAGCGTCAGCGCGCCCCGGTCGACGTAGCCGGACTCCAGCACCACCTCGCGGATGGTCTTGCGTTCCGCGAGCGAGCGCTTGGCGACCTTGGCCGCCTCCTCGTACCCGATGTAGCGGTTGAGCGGGGTCACCACCGAGGGGGAGGACTCGGCGTACTCCCTGGCCCGTTCGGCGTTGGCGGTGATCCCGTCCACGGTGCGGTCGGCCAGCAGGCGGCTGCCGTTCGCCAGCAGGCGGATGGATTCGAGGAGGTTGCGGGCCATCACGGGGAGCATCACGTTGAGCTCGAAGTTCCCGGAGGCGCCCGCCACGGCGACCGCCGTGTCGTTGCCGGTCACCTGTGCGGCGATCATCAGCAGGGCTTCGGGCACGACCGGGTTGACCTTCCCGGGCATGATCGAGGAGCCCGGCTGGAGGTCCGGCAGATTGATTTCGGCCAATCCGGTGCGCGGTCCGGAGGCCATCCAGCGCAGATCGTTGCAGATCTTGGTGAGCGAGACCGCGATCGTGCGGAGCATCCCCGAGGTCTCCACCAGCGCGTCGCGCGCCCCCTGGGCCTCGAAGTGGTTGCGGGCCTCGGTCAGCGGCAGCCCGGTGGCCCGCGCCACCTCGGCGATCACGGCGGCCGAGAACCCCGGCGGGGTGTTGATCCCGGTGCCGACGGCCGTACCGCCCAGCGGCAGCTCGGCCAGCCTCGGCAGGACGGCCTCCAGGCGCTCGATCCCGTAGCGGATCTGGGCCGCGTACCCGCCGAACTCCTGGCCCAGGGTGACGGGGGTGGCGTCCATCAGGTGCGTGCGCCCGGACTTGACCACCTCGGCGAAGGCGGCGGCCTTGCGCTCCAGGGCCAGTTCCAGGTGGCGCAGGGCCGGCACCAGGTCGTGGGTGACGGCGGCGGTGGCGGCGATGTGGATGGACGAGGGGAACACGTCGTTGGAGCTCTGCGAGGCGTTGACGTGGTCGTTGGGGTGGACCTCGCGCCCGAGCCGCTCGGTGGCCAGGGTGGCGATCACCTCGTTGGTGTTCATGTTGGACGAGGTGCCGGAGCCGGTCTGGAAGACGTCGACGGGGAAGTGCTCGTCCCAGCGGCCCTCGGCGACCTCGGCCGCCGCGGACCGCACGGCCGCGGCGGTCTCCTCATCCAGGACCCCGAGCTCCGCGTTGACCAGGGCGGCGGCCGCCTTGATCCGGGCCAGGGCCTCGATGTGGGCGCGTTCGAGGCGCTGCCCGGAGAGCGGGAAGTTCTCCACCGCGCGCTGGGTCTGGGCGCGCCACTTGGCGTCGGCGGGCACCCGTACCTCACCCATGGAGTCGTGCTCGGTCCGGTACGCCGTGGACTTCTGATCATCGGTCATCTTCACATCCTCCTCAGAAAGTTGAGCAATTGTCTTGTTCGGACTGTTCCCATCTCCCCTACCGGCCAGTAAATACCGGGGGTAACACCGCTATCGGGGAGGCAGTACATGGCTCGTTCGCATGCGAAACCCAGGCTCAGATCTACATTCGCCGCGGTCGCGGCGGCCCTGGCCGCCCTCGGGGGCGTCACCGCCATCACCCCCATGGCCGAAGCGGCCCCCGCCGCATCCGGCTCGATCACACCCCTGTCACCGGAACTCGAAGCCATCCGCGCCGCCGAGGCCACCAAGATCTACGGCGACCCGGCGATCCGCCCCCTCGCCGAACGCAAGACCGGGCTCATCTCCCTCGGCGACAGCGAGATCTCCGGCGAGGGCACGGGCAACTACGACCCCGCCACCAACACCTCCGCCAACCAGTGCCACCGCTCGCCCGACTCGGCGATCCACCGCACGGGCATCCCGGCCGACCTCACCTTCAACGTCGCCTGCTCCGGCGGATACACCGGCAACATCCGCATCGGCGGCAGCAAGCAGTACGCCGACGAACTGGTGCAGAGCGACAACCTGGCCATCAAGGCCCGCAACACGAAGATCAAGATGGTGGTCCTGGTCGCCGGCGCCAACGACGACCTCCAGTTCGGCCCCGTCATGACCGACTGCGTCACCCGCTGGGTCCTCAGCCAGGGCACCTGCGAACCCAAGTACGGCCCGGGCTGGCAGGCCCGCGTCGACGGACTGGTGCCCAAGGTCGAGGCCACCATCGGCGACCTCAAGACGGTCATGCGCGACGCCGGCTACGCCGACTCCGACTACAAGCTCGTCGTCATGGGCTACCCCAGCCCCATCGGCCCCGACTTCTACGACAACCCGAGCTTCCCCGGCAAGCTCCCCGGCGGCTGCGCCGGCTACGACTCCGACGCCGCATGGGGCCGCAACTACGCCGTCCCCGCCTTCGAGAAGGGCATGCGCACCGCCGCCCTCGCCGCCGGCGCCACCTACCTGGACAACTCGCGGCTCTTCCACGGCCACGAGGTCTGCATGGAGGACACCTGGGCCCGCGGCCTCTACCTCGACCTCGGCGACCACTTCCCCTGGGACGAGAACACCGCCCGCCAGTCCTTCCACCCCAACTACCGGGGCCACGGCGCCTTCGCCTCCTGCCTCACCCAGCTCTACGGCTCCGGCCTGCGCGAAGCCTCCTGCGCCGACCCCGCCAGCACCGGCACCCCCGTCCTCCAGCCCGGCGCCTGGGACGACCTCTACACACCCCTGAAGAACGAGGCCACCGGCAACTGCCTCGACTCCTTCGGCGGCTCCAGCGCGAACAACACCAAGGTGGTCGGCTGGGACTGCCACGGCGGCCGCAACCAGGGCTGGTGGTACGACACCGCCAACAAGTCCGTCCACGTCGAACTCAGCCAGGACCGCTGCCTCGACGTCCCCGGCGGCACCTACACGGCCGGCACCGGCCTGATCCTCTGGAACTGCCACGGCGGCGCCAACCAGCAGTTCGTCCGCGACGGCGCCACCCTGCACCCCGCCGCCGCCCCCGCCCTGTGCCTGACCGTCGCCGCCGCCCACGAGCAGCTGCGCCTGCAGACCTGCAACGGCTCGGCCGGCCAGCGCTTCGCGTAGACCCCCGCAACCCCGACCCGCCCTCCAGCGGCTTTGGCCGCGGTTTGGAGAACTTCTGGAGCGGCTCGGCAGCATGGAACGCGTCCCACCCCCACCCACCCTCCGAAGGAGGTGCTTCGAGATGAAGAAGATCCAGATCCGCAAGGCCGGTCCGGTCCGCCTGACCTCTTCCGCGTGCTCGCACTACCCGAGCCCCGCGTAACCGCACCCCGGGCGCGTTCGAGCAAGGGGCGTCCCCAGGCACACCGGGGGCGCCCCACCGGTCCGGGCCCGGCCCACGAGAGACGGAGCCCCCGCCATGGCGGAGCCAGGCCACACCAGCACGGACGACACCCCACTGGCGCTGCATCCGCTGGTCTACCTCCAGGACGGCGACGAGGTCACCATCGGACGCCGCGACACCGAGTCCTACGCGATCTTCCCGCCCGACGGCGCCGCACTCGTCCGCCGGCTCCAGGAGGGCGCCACCCCCGCACAGGCCGCGGACTGGTACGAGGCCGAGTACGGCGAGCGCGCCGACGTCGCCGACGTGGTCGAGGCCCTGCACGAGCTCGGGTTCGTCCGCGCCGAGGGAGAGCCGGAACCGGTCGCCGCACCCGTGCGCTGGCAGCGGCTCGGCAAGGCCGCCTTCTCCCCGGCCGCCTGGACCGCGTACGCACTCCTCGTCGCCTGGGCGGCCGTCAGCGTCGTCCGCGACCCCGGCCTCCTCCCGACCCCCGACGACCTCGTCTTCAGCCACTACTACGCGGTGATCACCCTCGTCCTGTTCGTGGTGGCCGTACCGCTCATCGCCGTCCACGAGATCTTCCACGCCCTCGCCGGCCGCCGCCTGGGCATCCGCTCGCGCACCAGGATGTCGTACCGCTTCTACTTCCTCGTCGTGGAGACCTCCCTGGACGGCCTCGCCGGGGTGGAGCGCCGCAAGCGCTACCTGCCGATCCTCGCCGGGATGGTCGCCGACGTCGTCCTGATCGCCCTCGCCGTCATCACGGCCGGCCTCACGCACGGACTGACCGGCCGCATCTGCCTGGCGGTCGCCTTCACCACCTTCATCCGGCTGCTCTGGCAGTTCTTCCTCTACCTGCGCACCGACATCTACGTCCTCATCACCACCGTGCTCGGCTGCGTCGACCTGCACACCACGGCCGTGCGCATGCTCGCCAACCGGGTCAACCGGCTGCTCGGACGCACCGACCGGCTCACCGACGAGTCCCTGTGGCACCCCGTCGACCGGCGGGCCGCCCGCTGGTACTCCTGGCTGCTGCCCATCGGCTACGCCGTCAGCCTGACCACCTTCCTGTGGGGCGTAGGACCCGTCTTCCTCGCCATGACCTCGGCCTCGCTCGACCGCTTCGGCACCGGCCACTCGACCTGGGTCCAGCTGACCGACGCGGCCGTCTTCCTCGTCCTGACCTTCGGCCAGATCGCCTTCGCCCTCTGGCTCGCCGCCAGGGAGCGCCTGCGCAGCCGGCGGGCCCGGCTCCACCACGTCATCGCCTGACGGGACCACCCCCGGCGGGCCTCTTCCGAAAGGCGGGCCCATGACCGGGCACCACTGGATCTCCGCACCCCACCGCCCCGCACGCGCCGCCCTGCTGGCAGGCCTCGACCTGCCGCCGCTCCTGGCCGCCGTCGACGCGCACCGCCGCCTGCGCGGCCCGTACACCGCGGCCGGAACGCTGCTGCGGCTCCTGGCCCCCGCGGCGCTGGAACGGCGGCCCGCCCTGGCCGCCCGCCACTACATCGAACTCCAGGAGAGCACCCCCGAGCTGGCCCCGCTCGTACCGCCGGTCACCCACCACATCGAGGAGCAGTCCACGGCCGGCGAGGTCAGCCGCTACCCGGCCCGCCTGCACTCCCTGCGCGTGGCCCACGGCATCGTCGACTTCCTGCTCGCCGCCCTCACCGACGCCGGCGAGGGCCCGCGCACCCTCGTCGTGGAGAACGTGCAGCACGCCGACGTCACCGACCAGGAGTTCCTGGCCGCCGCCCTGCGCCGGATCCCGCCCGGACTGCTCACCCTCGTCCTGTGCACCGGCACGGCCGAACTCCTCGACCCGCCCGGCTTCCCCTCCCTCTCCCTGCCGGCCGCCCTCGCCGCCCACACCACCCGGGCCGCCGCCCCCGACGCACCCCCCGCCCCGGCCGCCGACACCGGCCCCGAGGCGGTACGCCGCTACGTGGACGGCGACTGCACCGACGACGACCCCGCCCTCGCCGCCGCGTACGAGGCCCTGCCCGCGGCGGAGCGCGCCGCCCTCCACGACGCCCGCGCCGCCGAGCTCGCCGCCCGCGCCGAGGAGGCCGAGCCCTCCCTGCGGCTGGGCGCCCTCCCCTTCCACCTGGTGCGGGGCAGCGACCCCGGCGGAGCCGGCGTCGAGGCCCTGCGCACGGCCATGCTCCGCTGCAAGTACCTGGGCTTCTACCACCTCGCCGCCGAACTCGGCGACGAGGGACGTCGGCTGACGGACCCGCAGCGACGCCCCGACCTGTGGTGGATCTTCATCCGCGAATCCGGCGTCTGCCTCGCCGCGGCCGGACGCCCCGACGAGTCGGCCGTCCTCCAGGAAGAGGCCCGGACGGCCACCCAGAGCCCCGCGCACCACATGAAGCTCGCCTACGAGATCGGCATGCTCTACGCCCGCCACTACCCCGAGGAGCGGCGCGACCCCCGCCGGGCCCGGGCCTGGGTCAACACCGCCATCTCCATCGCGGACCTGCTCCCCGACCCCAAGGAACGCGCCTTCTACTCCGTCTTCAACCGCAACGGCCTCGCCCTCGTCGAGGTCCGCGACGGCCGCCCGGACGAGGCGCTGCGCCTGCTGGACCAGGGCATCGAGCGCCTGAACCGGGAACTCGGACTCGGCGAGCGCACCTGGCACCAGGTCGGCCTCCGCTACAACCGCGCCCAGGTCAACAGCATGGCGGGCCGGCTGGAGGCGGCCCTGGAGGACTACGGCGAGATCATGGACGCCGACGACGACTTCGCCGACCACTACTTCAACCGCGGCAACATCCTGCGCAAACTGGGCCGCCTGGACGAGGCCATCGCCGACTACGAGCGGGCCCTGTCCCTGGAAGCCCCGTTCCCCGAGGCGTACTACAACCGGGGCGACGCCCGCCTGGAACTCGGCGACACCGACGGCGCCCTCGCCGACTTCGCCCGCACCCTGGAGCTCGACCCGGACAACCGGGAGGCCCTCCTCGCCCGGGCCGGCCTGCTCGCCGACCTCGGCGACCCCGAGGCGGCCCTGGCGGACGTGGCCGCCGGGCTGGCCCTGGCCCCCGACCACGCCCACCTGCTCTGCCTGCGCGGACGCCTGCTCGCGGAGGCGGACCGCACCAAGGAGGCGGCCGAGGCCGTCGACGCGGCGCTCGCCAGCGACCCCGGGCTGGCCGAGGCCTGGGCGATCAAGGGCGAACTGGCCTACGGAGAGGGCGATCTGGGGGCGGCCGTGGCCGATTTCGACCGGGCGGTGGCGCTGGCCGACCGGCCCGAGTTCCGCTTCAACCGGGCCGTGGTCCACGAGACCGCCGGCCGGTTCGCCCGGGCCGCCGAGGACTTCGACGCCGTGTACGCGGCCACCGGCGACCCCGACGCGGTCGAACGCCGCGACGCCTGCCGGCGCGCCGCCGAGCGCAGCGCCGTCTGAGCCGGAGCGCGGCGGATGAGCGTGCGGCAGCGGGAGCAGGGCCTGGAGCGGGGCCGGGAACAGGAGCGGAGCCGGGACGCGGGCCGGGACGCGAGCTGGGACGCGGGACGGGAGGCGGCCCCCGGGCGGGGCCGGGAGCGGCGGGGGAGCGGGGAAGCCGGCCCGGCCGACCCCGTGGCCCGGTTCACCGAGGCCATGGCCCGCCTGGTCTCCGGGGTGGCGGTGGTCAGCGCGCGGCGGGCCGACGGCAGCCCGTGCGGGCTCCTCGTCTCCTCCGTCAGCTCCTACAGCGTGGCCCCGCCGTCCGTCATGCTGGCCCTCTCGCGCGACTCGCGTACCTACCGGGCCATGGAGGCCCGCGTGGGCACCCCCTTCGGGGTGCACCTGCTGGGCTCCGCCGACGAGGCCCTGGCCAGGGTGTTCGCGGGGCGCGGGGAGGACAAGTTCGCGGGCGTGGCCTGGGACTGGGACGAGGGCAGGCCCCGCATCGCGGGCGTCCCGGTCTACCTGGGGTGCCGGGCCGCCGCCGTGTTCCCGCACGGGGACCACGTGGTCCTGCTGGGCGAGGTGGCCGACTGCACCGTCCGGGACGCCACCCCGCTCGTCCACTACCGCCGCCGCCTGGACTGGCACCTGGCGTAGGGGGACCGTGCTGCCTGGCCCGGGCGGCGGGCAGGCCGGGTCCGGGACGGGCCGTGGCGGTGCCGCCCGTTGGTCTCGGGCGGCACCGGGGGAACGGTGATGCCCCAGGAGCCGCGGTCCCGCGGACCGGGCGCCCGCTGGGCCGGGCGGGGGCGCGCCGGTCCTGCGGCGCGGGGGACCGGGGAAGGCGGTGCCCCCCTCCGGGAAGCGGCGGGTCAGCGGCCGGCCGGCTGGAGGAGTAGGGGTCTGCGACATCGGCCGTGCTCGGGGCCCGTCGGGCGTAAGCCGCCCAGCAGCGCCCGCTGGACCGCCTGGAGCCCCGGCCCCGGCTCGATCCCGACGTCCTGGACGACCACCCGCCGGACCCGGGCGTACGCGTCCAGGGCCTCGGCCCGCCGTCCCGAACCGGCCAGGGCCAGCATCAGCTGCTCGTGGAACTCCTCCCGCAGCGGATGGCGGGCGCACAGTTCCGCCAGCTCGGCGATCACCTCCCGGGACCGGCCCGCGCAGATGTCGGCACCGATCCGGTCCTGGACCAGCGCGAGCCGCTCCTCCTCCAGCCGCACCGCGTAGTACGCCGGCAGGCGCGCGGGCCCCAGATCGGCCAGCGGCCGCCCGCGCCACATCGCGAGGGCCGCCGAGAACGCCGCGCTCGCCGCGGCGCAGTCACCTGCCGTCCGCAAACCCCGCCCCAGCGCGGCCCGGGCCCGGGAGCGGTCCAGGTCCAGCTCGCCGGGCTCCACGTGCAGCACGTAGCCGGAGCCGGCCGTCCGCAGCAGCGGGTGGTGGCGGGGGTCGCCCCCGGCGCGGCCGTGCCCCGGGTCCAGCGTCCGGCGCAGCCCGGACACGTACATCTGGAGGGTCGCCTGGGCGCAGCGGGGCGGATGCCCGTCCCACAACTCCTCGATCAGCATGTCCGCGCACGCCAGCCGGTTGGCGTGCAGCAGCAGGATCGCCAGCAGCGCGCGGCGCTTGAGCTGGCTGGGCGTGCACACCGCACCCGAGCGGCGCACCTCCAGCGGGCCGAGGACGAGGTAACTCGGCTCGCCCTCCTCGCCGCCGCCGGTGCCGCTGTCGCCGCCGGGTCTGGCACCGGGTCTGCCGCCGGTGCCGTCGTCCGGTCTGCCGCCGGAGCCGTCGTCGGGGGCGTCGCCGCCGGCGGAACGTTCATCGTGCTGTCCTGCGGCCATGCCCCAGTCACCCTCGCCCGCGCCACGGCGCCGGTGGGCGCCTGTCCGTCGTCGGCCAACGGCATGCCCCCGGCGGATATACCGCCCCGCACGCCACGGCATACGTTCGAGCCTCGCGGGCTGCCTGTCACGGGTGCGAACCAGCCAATGACACACCGTCACACGGCGGGCTGCCGGCCCCCGTCCGCCCCCGCCGCGACCGCCCGGGCGCCGAGCTGCTCGCGCACCGCGCGGGGCCGGTTGGTGATGATCGTCTCCACCCCGAGCCGTACGCACAGCTCCACGTCCTCGGGCTCGTCCACGGTCCACACCCGCACCCGCAGCCCCTTGGCCCTCAGCCGCCCCACCAGCCCCGGATCCCGGCGTACGAGGTCGATCCCCGGACCGGCGTGCCCGGCGAACGGCGGCCGCGGGGCGCGCAGCTGCCGCTCGATCAGGTAGACGGACGGCAGCCCGGGCGCCAGCCGGTGCAGCCGGGTCAGCGCGTTGCGGGAGAAGCTCATCACCTCGACCCGGCCGTCGGAGCCGTCGGCGAGCCCGTACTCCTTCAGCATCCGCACCAGCTCGGCCTCCAGCCGGCCGCCGGCCCGGGTGGGGTGCTTGGTCTCCACGGCCAGCCCCACCGGCCGGTCCGCCGCCAGGGCCTCCTTCAGCAGGTCCTCGAAGAGCAGCACCCGCGCCCCCCGGTGCTCCGCGCCCTTCCAGCCGCCGAAGTCGAACGCGGCCAGCTGCTCGTACGTCAGCTCGGAGACCACCCCGCGCCCGTCGGAGGTCCGCTCCACCGTCCGGTCGTGCACGCACACCAGCCGCCCGTCCGCGCTCAGCCGCACGTCGCACTCCAGGGCGTCGGCCCCGTCGGCGATGGCCCGCCGGTAGGCCTCGATGGTGTGCTCGGGGAACTCGTGGGAGGCCCCGCGGTGCGCGACCACGCGGATCGCGCGGGCGGAGCCGGGGGAGGGGGTCGTCGGTGCCATGCGGGAATCCTTGCGAACCGGGGTGAACAGCCGGGTGCGGGCCTGTGACCCCGACGTTAACCCGGCCACCGGCCGCTCACCGCCCGGGCCCGCGTCACGGCTTCGCGGGACGCGCCGCCGGCGGGGCGTCTGCCCCTGGGCCGACATGCGCGAGGGCCCCTCCCCCGTCCGGGGGAGGGGCCCTCGCCACCACGGGCTACAGGCCCGGGCCGCGCACCGGGATGTGGGTGAACGTCGGCTCCGGGGCCGGGTTCTGGAAGAAGTCGTTGCCCTTGTCGTCCACGACGATGAAGGCCGGGAAGTCCTCGACCTCGATCTTCCAGACCGCCTCCATGCCGAGCTCCTCGTACTCCAGGACCTCGACCTTCTTGATGCAGTCCTGTGCCAGGCGCGCCGCCGGGCCGCCGATCGAGCCGAGGTAGAAGCCGCCGTGCGCGCCGCACGCGTCGGTCACCTGCTGCGAGCGGTTGCCCTTGGCGAGCATCACCTTGGAGCCGCCCGCCGCCTGGAACTGCTCGACGTAGGAGTCCATGCGTCCGGCCGTGGTCGGGCCGAAGGAGCCGGAGGCGTAGCCCTCGGGGGTCTTGGCCGGGCCCGCGTAGTACACCGGGTGGTCCTTGAGGTACTGCGGCATGCCCTCGCCCGCGTCCAGCCGCTCCTTGATCTTGGCGTGCGCGATGTCGCGGGCCACGACCAGGGGTCCGGTCAGGCTGAGGCGGGTCTTGACCGGGTGCTTGGTCAGCGTCGCCAGGATCTCGTCCATCGGCTGGTTCAGGTCGATGCGGACCACGTCGGCCGTCTCGTCCAGGTGCGCGTCCGTGGTCTCCGGCAGGAAGCGCGCCGGGTCGGTCTCCAGCTGCTCCAGGAAGACGCCCTCGGCGGTGATCTTCGCGACGGCCTGGCGGTCGGCGGAGCAGGACACCGCGATGGCGACCGGGAGGGAGGCGCCGTGGCGGGGCAGGCGCACCACGCGGACGTCGTGGCAGAAGTACTTGCCGCCGAACTGGGCGCCGATGCCGATCTTCTGCGTCAGCTCGAAGACCTGCTGCTCCAGGGCCTCGTCGCGGAAGCCGTGGCCCAGCGCGGAACCCTCGCGGGGGAGCTCGTCCAGGTAGTGCGCGGAGGCGTACTTGGCGGTCTTCAGCGCGTGCTCGGCGGAGGTGCCGCCGACGACGATCGCCAGGTGGTACGGCGGGCAGGCCGCCGTGCCGAGCGAACGGATCTTCTCCTCCAGGAACTTCATCATGGAGGCCTCGTTGAGGACCGCCTTGGTCTCCTGGTAGAGGAAGGACTTGTTGGCCGAGCCGCCGCCCTTGGCCATGAAGAGGAACTTGTACGCGCCGCCGTCGGTCGCGTAGAGCTCGATCTGCGCGGGCAGGTTCGAGCCGGTGTTCTTCTCCTCCCACATGGTCAGCGGGGCCATCTGCGAATAGCGCAGGTTCAGCCGGGTGTAGGCGTCGTAGATGCCGCGCGAGAGGGCTTCCTCGTCGCCGCCCCGGGTCAGGACGTTCTGGCCGCGCTTGCCCATGACGATCGCCGTGCCCGTGTCCTGGCACATCGGCAGCACGCCGGCCGCGGCGATGTTGGCGTTCTTCAGCAGGTCGAGGGCGACGAACTTGTCGTTCGCGCTCGCCTCCGGGTCGTCGATGATGCGGCGCAGCTGGGCCAGGTGCGCGGGGCGCAGGAAGTGCTGGATGTCGTGGATGGCCTCCTCGGCGAGCTTGCGCAGCGCCTCCGGCTCGACCTTGAGGAACGTACGGCCGTCGGCCTCGAAGGTCGAGACGCCCTCGGAGGTCACCAGCCGGTAGGGGGTGGTGTCCTCGCCCAAGGGCAGCAGGTCGGTGTACGCGAACTCCGGCATGTGGCCAATCCTCACTCGGCAGACAGCGCTGGCGTCCGTTTTGGCAGCGCGGCTAACCAGCGTAGAACCTCCCCGCTCGGGCGTGTCTGTGAGGTAGGGCTCACCCATCGCTATCGCGATCTATCGTGTCTCGCTATGCTGGCCGACGTGGACATGGAAAAGCACCCCGCAGACGCCGCCGGCCCCGGCCCCGCTCCCGCGCCGCCCGCCGCTCCGGCCCCCGCCGCACCGGCCGCCGGCGGGCTGCGCGCCTCCGACGCCGACCGGGACCGGATCGCACAGGTCCTCTCCGACGCGCTCGCGGAGGGCCGGCTGAGCGCCGAGGAGCACTCCGAGCGCCTCGACACCCTCTACGCGGCCAAGACGGTGGGGGAGCTGGAGGTGCTCGTACGGGACCTCCCCGCCGGAGCCGCCGCCCACCCCGCCGCCCACTCCGCCCACCCCGCAGCCCCCGCGGGGACCGGCCCGGTGGAGTCCGTGGTGGCCGTGTGCAGCAGCTCCACCCGCAAGGGCCGCTGGCGCCCGGGCCCGCACACCCGCGCGGTCTCCGTCCTGGGGGACATCACCATCGACCTCACCGAGGCGGTGTTCGAGCAGCAGGTCACCGAGTTCAACGTGGTCGCGGTCCTCGGCAACGTCGAGGTCCTGGTCCCGGAGAACGTCACCCTGCGCGGCTACGGCAGCGGGCTCCTCGGCAACTTCGAGGTGCACGGCGGGGGCGTGGCCGCCGACCCGCAGGCGCCGGTCGTGATCGTCCGCGGCCTCGCCGTGCTCGGCAACATCGAGGCCCGGCCCAAGCTCGGCGCCCGCCTCGTCGACCTCGCCGGCAAGCTGCGCAAGCGGCTCGGCTGAGCGCGCCGCCGGTGGACGGGTTTCGGACGAACCGCGTCCGGCCCGCCGTCACCGGTGCATAGGGGCACGCGCAGCGGGTAGGGACAGGTGCATCGTCTCTCGCTCGCGTACCCGTCGTCAGGAGTAGACCGTGCCGCATCCGCCGCATCAGTCCCTGCAGGCAGCCGCCGTCCAGAGCCTTCTCACGCGCCCGGCCGCCGTGCCGAAGCCGAGGGTGCCGGCGAGGGAAGAGGGGGACGGGCCCTGGCACACGGAGGCGGTGTGCCGCAGGGACGAGGCGGGTCTGTTCTTCGCACCGTCCAAGGAGCCGACCGCGGCCCGGCTGGCCCGCGAGGAGGCGGCCAAGCGGGTCTGCGCCCGCTGTCCGGTGATGGTCGCCTGCCGGGAGCACGCGCTGCTCCAGCCCGAGCCGTACGGGGTGTGGGGCGGGCTGACCGCCGCCGAGCGGCGGGTGGTGCTGGGCCGCAGGCGGCGCCGCGCCGCCGAACTGCTGCCGGGCGCGCCCGGACCGGTCGCCGCCGCGGGCTGAGCCGCGCGCCGTGCAGGCCGTAGGAGACGACGAGGGGGTGTCCGGCGGATCAGGGCCGGACAGCCCGCGCCGCCGGGCGTCCCGGGCCCGGCCCTGATCCGCCGGACACCACTGCTGACACCACTGAGGGGCGGTCCCCCCGCACGGGGACCGCCCCTCAGTGGTGCCGTCACCGGCGGTGTTGGCTCCTACTGGGCGCGGCCCAGGGAGATGCCGCTGTAGGCGCGCAGCTTCGACAGGCGGTGCGTGGAGTCGATCTGGCGGATCGTGCCCGACTTCGAGCGCATGACCAGCGAGGAGGTGGTCGCGGTCTCCGAGCGGTAGTGGACGCCGCGCAGCAGCTCGCCGTCCGTGATGCCGGTGGCGACGAAGAAGACGTTCTCGCCGGACACCAGGTCGTTGGTGGTCAGGACGCGGTCGAGGTCGTGGCCCGCGTCGATGGCCTTCTGGCGTTCGGCCTCGTCCTTGGGCCAGAGCTTGCCCTGGATGGTGCCGCCGAGGCACTTTATGGCGCACGCCGAGATGATGCCCTCGGGCGTGCCGCCGATGCCCATGAGCAGGTCCACGCCGGTGCCCTCGCGCACCGCCATGACCGAGCCGGCGACGTCGCCGTCGGAGATGAACTTGATCCGGGCGCCGGTCTCGCGGATCTCCTTGACGATGCCCTCGTGGCGGGGGCGGTCCAGGATGACGACGGTGACGTCCTCGGGGGCGATGCTCTTGGCCTTGGCGACCCGGCGGATGTTGACCGAGACGGGGGCGTTGATGTCGACGAAGTCGGCGGCCTCCGGACCGGTGACGAGCTTGTCCATGTAGAACACGGCGGACGGGTCGAACATGGTGCCGCGGTCGGCGGCGGCCAGTACGGCGATGGCGTTCGGCATGCCCTTGGCGTTCAGGGTGGTGCCGTCGATCGGGTCCACGGCGATGTCGACCTCGGCGCCGGTGCCGTCACCGACGTGCTCGCCGTTGAAGAGCATCGGGGCTTCGTCCTTCTCCCCTTCGCCGATGACGACGACGCCGTTCATCGAGACGGTGGAGATCAGGGTCCGCATCGCGTTGACCGCGGCGCCGTCGGCGCCGATCTTGTCGCCACGGCCGACCCACCGGCCCGCGGCGAGCGCCGCAGCCTCGGTGACCCGGACGAGTTCGAGTGCGAGGTTGCGGTCGGGCGAGTCGGGGGCTACTTCGAGCTGGGGCGGCAGGTTGTGCTCGGTCATCGGAGCGCACCTTTCTGTACGACGACGGCCGGGAGTGTGAGGGTGCTGGAACTCTATCGGTTCGTCGACATATTGAGCAGAGCGGGTCACTTATGAGCGCATTATCGGTCAAGCGGTCCGGCTGAGCGGACACGGCGCGCCCCTCGCGCGCCGCCCGCCCCGCCGCCACGGCGACCCCCGGCGGTGATCGCCGTCTGCCATGCGGGACGATGGTGGGGTGGCAGGTATGAAAGGCAAGCAGACGGTCTGGGACATGGTCCGGTCGCTGGCGGTGATCGGTGTCGTGGTCGCGGGTATCTACATGTTCATCCCGCACGACGACAAAGCCGACCCGACGCGCACGGTCGACTACCGGGTGGAGACCCTGACGGCCCGGCGCGCGGCCCCGTACCCGGTGGCGGCCCCCGTGGGCCTGCCGGAGCAGTGGCGGGCCACGTCGGTGACGTTCGAGCGCAAGAACGCCAACGCCTGGCACCTGGGCTTCCTGGACCCGCAGCAGCAGTACGTGGCGGTCGAGCAGTCCACGGACGCCTCGCAGAAGAACGTCGCCAAGCTCACCCAGAAGGCGGCGCCCACCGGGCAGACCCAGCAGGTCGGCGACCGGGCGTGGGAGCGCTGGGACGGCGAGAAGTACGACGCGCTGGTGCGCCAGGACCAGGGCTACGTCACGGTGGTCACCGGGACGGGCTCCTTCGAGCAGCTGGGCGCGATGGCGGCGGCGCTGGAGTTCAAGCAGGGGCCGCAGGGCCAGTGAGCCCGCTCCGGCGCCCCGCGCCGCACGTACGCACGTACGCACGTACGGACTGACCCACGAACCTACGGAAAGGCCGCCCGTCCCGGGGAAACCGGGGCGGGCGGCCTTTCGCGCATGCGCGCGTGCGCGCAATCGGCGCCGTCGTGCCGGGGCTCAGACGGTGGTGATGACCTCGTCGTAGGACAGGCGCGGCGAGCGGGGGTGGAAGGCGTCCTCGCCCGGCTTGCCGATGTTGACGACCATCAGGGCGGAGTGGTCGCCGTCGAGGAACTCCTTGCTGATGCCCTCGAGGTCGGCACCGGTCATCGGGCCGGCGGCCAGGCCGGCGGCGCGCACGCCGACGATGAAGTAGGCGGCCTGCAGCATGGCGTTGCGGCCGGCGAAGGCCTCGCGGGCCGGGCGCTCGGTGAAGAAGTCCTTGACCTGCGGGTAGTGCGGCAGGAGGGTGTCGAACTCCTCGTGGAACTCGTTGTCCGCGGCGAGGATCGCGACCAGCGGGGCGGCGGCCGTCTTGGCCTTGTTGCCGTCCGACATCAGGTTCACCAGGCGCTCGCGGGCCTCGGCCGAGCGGACCAGGGTGATGCGCAGCGGGGTGCCGTTGAAGGCGGTCGGGCCGTACTTCACCAGGTCGTAGATGGCCTGGACCTGCTCGTCGGTCACCGGCTCGTCGGAGAACGAGTTGGCGGTGCGGGCCTCGCGGAACAGCAGGTCCTGAGCAGCGGCGTCGAGCACGAGAGACATCGGTAAGCCTTCTTCTGTACGGAGGTGAAGCGGTAACCCGACTGTAGGACAAAAGTAGATGAAATTTCAACTACTTTCCTTCGCGGGTGATCCGGATCACTCCTCGGGGCCGCCCCCGTCGGCCGCCTCCGCCGCCTCCCGGGCGGCCAGCGCCGAGTCCAGCCGGGCGCGCGCGCCCTCCAGCCAGCGCCGGCAGACCGCCGCCAGCTCCTCGCCGCGCTCCCAGAGCGCGAGCGACTCCTCCAGCGAGGTGCCGCCGGCCTCCAGCTTGCGGACGACCTCGATGAGCTCGTCGCGCGCCTGCTCGTAGCCCAGCGTCGTACCGGCCTCGGTCATTCCCTGTCCCATCGTAGATGTGTCTTACAACGACTCTGTTGCCGGAACGTGTCCGTCTGTAGCGGGGCCCGAGCAGGCCTCCACCACCGTCACCGCGAACTCGCCCTCCGCCACCCGCGCGCGCAGCGCCTCGCCCGGCGCGACCTCCCCGGGCCCCCGCACCACGTGCCCGTCGGCCCGCTGGAGCACCGCGTACCCGCGCTCCAGCGTGGCCGCCGGAGACAGCGCCACCACCCGGGCCCGGGTGTGCTCCAGCTCCGACTCCGCCCGGTCCAGCAGATGTCCCAGCGTGCGCCGGCTGCGGCCCAGCAGGGCCTCGACCTCGTCCTCCCGGCTCTCCACCATCCGCTGCGGATGCACGAACACCGGCCGCGCGAGCGCGTGCGCCAGCCCCCGCTCCTCCCGCTCCAGCAGCCCCCGCAGCGCCCGCAGCCCCCGGCCCTGGAGCTGGCGCACCCGCTCCAGCTCCTCGCCGACGTCCGGCACCACCTTCTTCGCCGCGTCCGTCGGCGTGGAGGCCCGCAGGTCCGCCACCAGGTCCAGCAGCGGGGAGTCCGGCTCGTGCCCGATCGCCGACACCACCGGCGTACGGGCCGCCGCGACCGTCCGCACGACCTCCTCGTCCGAGAAGGGCAGCAGGTCCTCCACGCTGCCGCCGCCCCGCGCCACGATGATCACGTCGACCTCGTCCAGGGCGTCCAGTTCCTTCACCGCCCGCACCACCTGCGGCACCGCGTGCACCCCCTGCACGGCCACGTTGCGCACCTCGAAGCGCACCGCCGGCCAGCGCCGCCGCGCGTTCTCCAGCACGTCCCGCTCGGCCGCCGAGGCACGCCCCACCACCAGCCCGACCAGCTGCGGCAGGAACGGCAGCGGCTTCTTGCGGTCCAGCGCGAACAGCCCCTCGGAGGCCAGCGACCGCTTGAGCCGCTCCAGCCGCGCCAGCAGCTCCCCGATCCCGACGGGCCGTATCTCCGTCACCCGCAGGGACAGCTGCCCGCGCGGCGCGTACCACTCCGGCTTCGCCAGGACGACGACCCGCGCGCCCTCCGACACCACGTCCGCGACCTCGTCGAACACCTGGCGGAAACAGGTCACGCTGACGGAGATGTCGTGCGAGGGGTCGCGCAGCGTCAGGAACACCACCCCCGCCCCCGGCCGCCGGGACAGCTGAGTGATCTGCCCCTCCACCCACACCTGGCCCAGCCGGTCGATCCAGCCCCCGATGAGCCGGGACACCTGACCGACCGGCAGCGGCGCCTCCGCCGACGTATTGAGACCCATGCAGGCAGGCTAACCGCCGCCGCTGACAGCACCTTTCATTCCGGACCTTTCATTCCGGCTCTGTCCGGCCCCGCTGGAAGAACAGCACCCCCAGCCCCACCACCAGCCACACCGCCCCCACCGCCTGCGCCGTCGGCGAGGCCTCCACGATCACCGCCACCGTCACCGCCGCCCCCAGCACCGGCACCACCAGGTGTGCGAACCAGCGCGGCGGGCCCTCCGTGCGCCGCACCACGAACCAGCCCACCACCGACGCGTGCAACAGGGTGAACGCCACCAGCGCCCCGACGTCCACCACCGACACCAGGTGGTCCAGCCCGTCGTCGCGCCGCGCCGCCCACACCGCCGCCACCAGCGTCACCACCGCCGCCACCAGCAGCGCCACCCTCGGCGTACCCCCCGAGGTCCGCGCCAGCACCCCGGGCAGCCGCCGCTCCCGGGCCATCGCGAACAGCAGCCGCCCCGCCGCCGCCTGCCCCGCCAGCGCCGCGAACGCCGCCCCCACCGCCTTGCTCACCGCCACCAGGTCGTGCAGCCAGCCCCCCACCGACGCCTCGACCGCCGTATAGAACGCGGGCCCCTGCAACGCCGGATCCGCGGCCAGCTCCGCCGCCGGGAACGGCGCCAGCAGCGCCGCCAGATACGTCTGCGCCACGAACAGCACCCCCGTCAGCGCCAGACAGAACAGCACCGCCCGGGCCACCCGCGCACTGCCCCCCGTCACCTCCTCCGCGAACGAGGCGATCGCGTCGAACCCCAGGTACGACAGCACCGCCACCGACACCGCCCCCACCACCGCCGCCACCGAGAACTCCAGCGACCCGTCCCCCGTCAGCGGCGACAGCCACCCCCGCCGCGCCCCGTCCCGTACCAGCACCGTCACCGCCGACACCAGGAACACCAGCAGCACCACGATCTCCATCGCCAGCACCGCGAACCCCACCCGCGCGGCCGCCCGCACCCCCCACAGGTTCAGCAGGGTCGTCACCACCACCGCCAGCGCCGTCCACACCCACCGCGACACCTGCGGCACCAGCGCGTTCATCGCGATCCCCGAGAACAGGTACGCCACCGCCGGGATCAGCAGGTAGTCCAGCGCCGCCATCCACCCCGCGACCATCCCCGGCCCCTCGCCCAGCCCCTTGCGGGCGTACGTGAACACCGACCCCGCCTGCGGCGCCACCCGCACCATCTGCGCGTACGAGAACGCCGTGAGCCCCATCGCCACGGTCGCGACGACGTAGACGAGCGCGACCGCCCCGTGCGACTTCGCGTCCAGGGCGCCGAAGACCCCGACCGGGGCCATGGGTGCGATGAAGAGCAGCCCGTAGACCACCAGGTCCCGGAAACCCAGACTCCGCCGCAGTACCGCGGGCGCGGCCGTACCGGGATCCACAGCGGCTGCCATCGTTCCTCCGGGGGCGGTGAAGGGGCGGTGAGGGGGCGGTGGGGACGGACGTTCGACCCAGTCTCTGCCGGACGGGGGGCCTCCGGCCTCCTGGAGCCCCCCGTACGATGGAGCGTATGACTGCCCCCGCACCCGCCTCCCGCCGCGTCCTGCTCGCCGCCCCGCGCGGTTACTGCGCGGGCGTGGACCGCGCCGTGATCGCCGTCGAGAAGGCCCTCGAGCAGTACGGCGCCCCGGTCTACGTCCGGCACGAGATCGTGCACAACAAGTACGTCGTCCAGACGCTGCAGAAGAAGGGCGCCATCTTCGTCGAGAAGACGGAGGAGGTCCCGCCGGGCAGCATCGTCATGTTCTCCGCCCACGGCGTGGCCCCCGTGGTGCACGAGGAGGCGGCGCGCGGCCGGCTCGCGACCATCGACGCGACCTGCCCCCTGGTCACGAAGGTCCACAAGGAAGCGATCCGCTACGCCAACGAGGACTTCGACATCCTCCTCATCGGCCACGAGGGCCACGAGGAGGTCATCGGCACCTCCGGCGAGGCCCCCGACCACATCACCATCGTCGACGGCCCCGCCGACGTGGCCAAGGTCGAGGTCCGCGACGAGTCCAAGGTCGTCTGGCTCTCCCAGACCACCCTCTCCGTCGACGAGACGATGGAGACGGTCGACGCGCTGAAGACGAAGTTCCCGCTGCTCGTCTCCCCGCCCAGCGACGACATCTGCTACGCCACCTCCAACCGCCAGGCCGCCGTCAAGGCGATGGGCGCCGACGCCGACCTGGTCGTCGTCGTCGGCTCGAAGAACTCCTCCAACTCCATCCGCCTCGTCGAGGTCGCCCTGGACGCCGGCGCCCGCGCCGCGCACCTGGTCGACTTCGCCGCCGAGATCGACGAGGCCTGGCTGGAGGGCGTCACCACCGTCGGCCTGACCTCGGGCGCCTCCGTGCCGGAGGTGCTGGTCGAGGAAGTCCTGGAGTGGCTGGCCCAGCGCGGCTTCGCCGACGTGGAGATCGTCAAGACGGCCGAGGAGTCCATCACCTTCTCGCTGCCCAAGGAGCTCCGCCGCGACCTGCGCGCCGAAGCCGCCGCACTGGTGGCCGAGGGCGCCGACGAGTAGCCCGCGCGGCGCCCGCTCCGTACCGTGAGCCCATGCAGATCTTCGGTGTGGACATCGGCGGTACGGGGATCAAGGGCGCTCCCGTGGACCTGGACCGCGGCGAACCGGCGCAGGAGCGCCACAAGGTACTGACACCACATCCGGCCACCCCCGAGGGGGTGGCCGGAGGCGTTGCCGAGGTCGTCCGGCACTTCGCCTGGGAGGGGCCGATCGGCGTCACCTTCCCCGGCGTGGTCACCCACGGCGTGACCCGGACGGCCGCCAACGTCGACAAGGCCTGGATCGGCCTCGACGCGGCCGCCCTGCTCTCCACCACCCTGGGCGGCCGCCCGGTCACCGTCCTCAACGACGCCGACGCGGCGGGCGTCGCCGAGATGACGTACGGGGCGGGGCGCGGGGTGCCCGGCACGGTCGTCCTGCTCACCCTGGGCACCGGCATCGGCAGCGCCCTCTTCCGCGACGGCCGGCTCGTACCCAACACCGAGCTGGGCCACCTGGAGCTCAAGGGCCACGACGCGGAGACCCGGGCCTCGGTGAAGGCCAAGGAGGACGGGGACCTCAGCTGGGAGCGCTGGGCGCGCCGGCTGGACAAGTACCTGGCGCACGTCGAGATGCTCTTCTCCCCGGACCTCTTCATCCTCGGCGGCGGCGTCAGCCGCAAGCCGGAGAAGTTCCTCCCCCTCCTCAAGGACGTCCGCGCGCAGATCGTCCCGGCGAAGCTCCAGAACAACGCCGGGATCGTCGGCGCGGCCATGGCGGCACGCGACGGCCTCACGCAGTGATCATCAGGGATCAGTAGGCGGCGGACCTGCCGCCACGCCTCGCCGCCCGGCGCCGCCCGCTCAGCGCGGCGCGCCGCACCAGTGCGATCAGCCCCGCGACCAGCGTCCCGGCGTACAGCCACCCGGCGTGCAGGGACAGCGCCGACACCACCCCCATCAGCTCACCGCCGAAGCCGCCGGAGCCGCCCGACACGGGCCACACTCCGGCGGCGAAGGCGATGGGCACGCACACCGGCGCGGTGATCAGGTCGGCCGGGCGCACCCACAGGGCGGTCAGGGCGGCCACGGGCAGGAACAGCAGCCCGTACGCGAACAGCGAGGAGTCGAACAGCAGCCAGCAGATCCCGGCGACGAGCAGCATCGCCGCGCAGGCGAACAGCCCGCCGCCGAGCCCGGTCAGCCGGGGCCGCGGCATCCGCCGGGCGGCCGGCGCGGGGGGCCGGGTGCGCCGCACCGCCTGTGCGGGCACCTGCGGGTGACGTACCGAACGCATCCTGTATCGCTCCACCCCACCAACCTAGGCGCGACCCCCCGCCCAGCCCGCCCGGACACGCGTGCAACCACGTCCGCGCTCATAGGAAAGTAAACTGTCCGACGGCCCACTCCGGGCCGCCGCCCCCATACAGCTACGGGAAGTCGCCAACGTGTCGCTCACGATCGGAATCGTCGGCCTGCCGAATGTCGGCAAGTCGACCCTGTTCAACGCCCTGACCAAGAACGACGTACTGGCGGCCAACTACCCGTTCGCCACCATCGAGCCGAACATCGGCGTCGTCGGCGTCCCGGACAAGCGCCTCGCGGTCCTGGCCGGGATCTTCAAGTCGGAGCGCATCCTCCCGGCCACGGTCGACTTCGTCGACATCGCCGGCATCGTGCGCGGCGCCTCGGAGGGCGAGGGCCTGGGCAACAAGTTCCTCGCGAACATCCGCGAGTCGGACGCGATCTGCCAGGTCATCCGTGCCTTCAAGGACGAGAACGTCGTCCACGTCGACGGCAAGGTCTCGCCGAAGGACGACATCGAGACGATCAACACCGAGCTGATCCTCGCCGACCTCCAGTCCATCGAGAAGGCGATCCCCCGCCTGACGAAGGAGTCCCGCCTCCAGAAGGACAAGGTCGCGGTCCTGGCGGCGGCCGAGAAGGCCCAGAAGATCCTGGAGAACGGCGACACCCTCTTCTCCCAGGGCATCACCAAGGGCACCGAGCAGGGCGACCTCCTGCACGAGCTGCACCTGCTGACCACCAAGCCGTTCCTCTACGTCTTCAACGTGGACGAGGACGAGCTGACGGACGACGCCTTCAAGGCCGAGCAGTCCGCCCTGGTCGCCCCGGCGGAGGCCATCTTCCTCAACGCGAAGCTGGAGGCGGACCTCGCCGAGCTGGACGACGAGGAAGCCCTGGAGCTCCTCCAGTCGGTCGGCCAGGACGAGCCCGGCCTCGCCACCCTCGGCCGCGTCGGCTTCGCCACCCTGGGCCTCCAGACCTACCTGACGGCCGGCCCGAAGGAAACCCGCGCCTGGACCATCAAGCAGGGCGCCACGGCCCCCGAGGCGGCCGGCGTGATCCACACCGACTTCCAGCGCGGCTTCATCAAGGCGGAGGTCATCTCCTTCGCGGACCTGGTCGCCTGCGGCTCGGTCGCGGAAGCCCGCGCGAAGGGCAAGGCCCGCATGGAGGGCAAGGACTACGTCATGCAGGACGGCGACGTGGTCGAGTTCCGCTTCAACGTCTGAGCGGATGAAATAACACCACGTCGCTGACGTGGCAAACATGCAGGTCAGGAGGGGGCGGACTCTATCGAGTCAGCCCCCTTCGTCGTCACCGTGCTGGATGGGTGCTGGATATCCCGACGGTGGGTCAGCGGCGATCAGGTCCCATACGCGGTGGACCGGTGTCCCACATGAACGACCCAGAGCACCAGCTCCCCGTTGTCGATCGTGTAGACGACGCGGTAGTCGCCGACGCGCAGACGGCGTCGCTCGGGCTGGGACACGAGTGCGGTGGTGTTGAGGCCGAGGGGGTCGGTCTCCAGCTCGGTCAGCTTGGCCAGGATGCGCAGTGCCATGTGGCGAGGGATCTTCCGGAGCTCGGCCTGAGCCTCGGGTCGGAGGACGGTTCGGTACTCACTCACCGCGCGCCAGCGTCTCCCTCATGATGTCCTCGATCGGGATGCCGGGTGTGGGGGTGGCCATGCGCTCGTCGATGATCCGGTTGATCTCGCGCTCTTCCCACTCCTGGTACTTGCGCAGCACCTCGATGGAGACCACGGCGGCGACTTCCTTGCCCCGGCGCGTGATCACCGTGGGTACGTCGTCGCGGTCCGCGCGCTCCACGACCTCCGCCAAGTGCGCGCGCACGTCGCGGATGGACTCTACGGGCAGTGGCTGCGTCATGCGCTCAAACGTACCGAGTGTCCCATGTGTACACAATGGCCGGAGTCCATGGCGGTCCGTCGCTCGCGCTGGATGAACTCGCACCGTGCTGGATGGGTGCTGGATCGGCTGAGTGACCATCGGTCGTTTCCCCCCTCGGATGACACCAAGAGAGTGGTACGTTATTGAGTACCACTTGATGGGAGGGGTGAAGTCATGTCCATAACCGCGAGTGAAGCCCGCAAGGAACTGTTTCCGTTGATCAAAAAGGTCAACGAGAACCATGAAGCCATCGAGATTGTCTCCAGGCACGGCAACGCGGTGCTTGTCTCGGCCGAGGACTACGCGGCGCTGCGCGAGGGCTCCTACCTGCTGCGCTCGCCAGCGAACGCCCGGCGGCTGCTCAAGGCGTACGAGAACGCCCTGTCGCACATCCACGTGTCGGAGCGTGAGCTGATCGATCCCGAGTCACCGGACGCAGGTGCGGGTGCCGCGTGAGGCTTGTCTTCGAGGATCTGGGCTGGGGGGACTACACCTGGCTCAAGAACGACCGCAAGATGCTCGCCCGGATCAACAAGCTGATCGAAGATGTCAGGCGTGACCCCTTCACGGGCATCGGCAAGCCGGAGCCGCTGAAGTATCACCTGCCTGGGGCCTGGTCGCGACGGATCGACGAAGAGCACCGCCTCGTCTATCTGGTGACGGACAAGGAGATCGTCATCCTCGCCGCCCGGTATCACTACTGATTTCGGAGGCCTCCAGCAGCGACCACGTGCGGGACGCTTCGACGAGGTGCTCCCAGGGCGCGGTCCAGTCGAGTTCCCAGTCCAGTGCGGTGCCGGAGATGCCGTACGTGCGGCCGGCGTCCACCCGCCAGAACTGGGAGTAGAGGATCACCTGGGCGTGGTCGGCCAGGTCGTTGACGATCTCGGTGAAGCGGGCCGCGGGCCAGCCGGGGGCGTTGTCCGCAGCGGTGGCTCGTAGTCGCGCGGTGAGCGGCGGGACGACAGGGCTACGGGCGTCGAGTTCGGTCAGCGCCCAGCGGATGCCGGCAGACTCGGTCCAGTCCGGTGGGGTCGCCCGTTCCAGGCAGGCGCGGTAGGCGCGGCGCAGGGGCTCGATGGCGCCGTCGATCTCCAGGCTCGCCAGGGCCACGGCCGCCCATTCGCGCACGGTCGGGTTGCGGCTTTCCAGCAGGTCGATGAGGGCTGGGCCGCAGCGGGGATCGCCCACTTCCTCGAAGACCTCGATGGCGGTCAGCTGGCCGAAGCCGCCGAGGGAAGGCAGCCCGTCGATGATGGCCGGTATGGCGTCGGCGCCGATCCAGATCAGCTCTGCGCGGGCGTCGTAGGACTCTTCGGCTTTACCGTCGAGCTGCTGGACGAGTGTCTTGATGTGGGTGGTCATGACGCGGAGTGGTCCCGGAGCCGGCGGTGCTCGTCGCAGGTGCCGAAGTCCTGGTAGTTGAGCTGGGCCCCGACGAGAGAGGCCTTGTTCGCTCCGCCGTCCATGGCCGGCCACCGGAACTGGACCCCGTCGTCCTCCCAGAAGCAGACGGGGCAGTCTCGTAGGAGCCGGGCACGGCGTCGAGCACGCGGTGCCCGCAGCAGGGACAGGGGTTGCGGGTCGCTCACATGCGCAGTCTCGCTGCGGGTCCAGCCGGTGCGCCATGGATTTCTCGGGCCTCGGCACCCCCGATCAGTCCGCAGCGAGTCCACAGGAGACTCGTAAAACCGCAGTCGTCATCTCCCGCCAGCTCGGTGTGACGGGCTCCCGCTGGAGAGTCGGCGATCCCGGTCCGGGGGATTTCGGTGACGTGCCGCGCCATGACCGGCCTCGCCAGGGCCGCTTTCCCGTGACCTGGAAGGTCCCCCGGTCCGGCGCCTCCGTCGTCGCTTAACCTCCGTCCATGGACGCAACAGAGCTGACGGAAGCCCGGATCGAGGGTGGGGGCAACGTTCTGGTCGCGCCTTCGGGGTTGTGGGGCGATGGGGGCCTGCTCGGGGATTTTCTCGGGGTCGCGGTCACTCCGGAGGGGCTGGCTTCCGGGTCGGTAGGCCTCGGGGGCAAGACCGTCTACCTGTGTGGCGACGTCTCCGGGATCAGTGCCCGCCAACTGCGCGGCGCGGCCCGGGTGTTCGTCGTCCGGGAGTTGTCGCACGGCTACCGCGAGGGTGGCGGCATGCCGTGGACCGCCGTCGGTGTCGGGCGGGTGCCGCTGCGGGTGCACGGCGTCGGCGTGTACTACCGCCGGTTCTTCGACCCCGACGCCGATCACTTCCGGCGGATCCGTGCGGAGCACGAGTTCCAGTCCCTGACGGAGTCCACCAAGCCGGGAACGGCCCATCGCAGCGGGATCTATCTGACGCCCGTCACGCGGAACGGCGACGAACTGCACTTCCGTCTGCTCCGGTGCTCCACGAACCTGTCGGGGCCGACCGAGGGGTTCGGCCCGACCGACACGGCCATCGTCGACGACCTGAACCGCGAGGCCGCGGCCGTCTTCCGGGATGCGGCGCCGCTGAACCACGTCCTCGCCCAGATCTACCACAACACCCTGGCCACGGCCGAGCGCAAGCAGTCCAAGGCCAGGATCTCGGCCCACGCCGACAAGACGAAGGACATGCCGGTCAACGGCGTCATGGCCTTCTGCACCTTCTACGACGGGCTGGAGAAGCTCCAGCCCCTGGCGGAAGACGCCTTCGACCACGGGGTGAAGGGCGTCAGCGGGCTGACCAGGCTCCGCTTCCGGCTCAAGGAGACGGCCGGCGAGGAGGCGGCCGGGGCCGGGCTCCCCGCGCGGTTCGGCGTGACGCTCCACCCCGGCTCCGTGTTCTTCATGCCGCTGTCCACCAACCGCCTGTACACGCACGAGATCCGGCCCGCGGCGCTGGACGCCGAGTCGCTGCCGACGCGCCTGGGATACGTGGTGCGCTGTTCGAGCGCCGAGGCGGTCCACAAGGACGGCCGCACGTTCCTCAAGAGGGACGGGGGCCTGGTGGAGCTGGGACCGCCCACGCCGGAGGGCATGGACCGGCTGCGCGGGCTGTACGCCGAGGAGAACCGGACCTCGTCCGTCATCGATTACGGCAGCGAATTCCTCTTCAGCATGAACACGGGAGACTACGTTGCCCCGCGGATCTAGCCTCGCGGACGTGATCGGCTGCTACGCCCTGCCGGTCGAGGGGGAGTTGTTCGAGGAGCTTTCCGGGGCGACCCGCTGGGAGGACGTGGGGAAGGGCCGGCAGGGCGCCGTGCTGACCCGGGTCGACGGGGCGGGAGGCGTGCCCCTCGTGCGCACCACCACCCGGTACGGCAGCCCGGCCCAGCGGTTCCGGGCGGTGCACGAACGGCTGGCGCGGCAGGTGCAGGAGTGCGCGGGGGTGTCGGCCGGCTTCAACAACGCCCTCGTCGAGAGCTATTCGAACGCCTACAGGACCATGGGTAGCCATTCCGACCAGGCCCTCGACCTGGCCGACGGGTCGTGCATCGCCCTCTTCTCCTGCTACCGGTATCCGCAGGCGGGTCCGCCGAGGAAGCTCGTCTTCGAATCGAAGGATGCGCCCGGGGGCGAGAAGTTCGAGGTCCCGCTCGCCCACAACAGCGTGGTCGTGTTCTCCGTCGCATCGAACCGGCGGCTCAGGCACAAGATCGTGCTGGACGCGCTGGCCCCGGCGGAGGACAACCAGTGGCTGGGCGTGACCTTCCGGACGTCGAAGACCCTCGTCCGGTACGGGGAGGGCCACGCACACCTCCCGGGCGGTGCGCGCCTCGTGCTGGCGGACGAGGAGCAGAGGGGCGAGTTCTACCGGTTCCGGCGTCGCGAGAACCAGGAAACGGACTTCGTCTACCCCCCGCTGGCGTACACCCTCAGCGAGAGCGATCTGCTGCCGCCCGTCTAGGCCGAGCGCGTAGCCGACGCGGTAGCCGCCGACGCGCAGCCGGCGACGCCCAGCCGGCGGCCTATGGCCTACAGGCCCCGGACCGAGGCGATCGAGAACGTCGTCGGGGTGCCCGTCGAAGGGGTCATCGGGCCGCCCTTGTCGAACTGGGAGCGGACCACCAGGGTGCGGGTCGGGGTCTGGGCCAGGGTGGTGGGGATCTGGAGGGCCGGGTCCGTGAGGGTGTGGAGCAGGCGGGCGTGGGTGCCGTCCGGGGTGAGCTGCCAGCGGCTCAGGGTGTTGGTGATGTTGTGGGCCGCCCGGAGGGTGCCGGTGGGGGAGAGGTCGAGGCCGTCGGCGGCCTTGAGGTCGCCGCCCGTGAGGGTGACCCGGCTGAGGGCGCCGGTGGCGAGGTCGACGCGGTGGAGCTCCCCGGCGGTCATGTCGACCGCGAGGAGGTAGCGGCCCGCCGCGTCTGAGGTGATGCCGTTGAGGGTGAACTTGCCGGGCGGGGGCGGGGTGACCTGGTGGCTCAGGTCGTAGCCCACCGTCAGGGCGCCCGAGCCGGCCCGCAGCTGGGCGGGGGTGACCCGGTAGATCACCGCGCGCACGCTGTCCGTCAGGTAGGCGGTGCCGTCCGGGGTGATGGTCAGGTCGTTGATGAAGTGCGGGACGGCCGGGTCGGCCTCGAAGTGGGCCAGGCGGGTGCCGGTCGCCGTGTCGTACACCGCGACGCCGGCCGTGGAGTCGGTGACCCACAGGCGGCCCCGGGGGTCGACGCGCAGGCCGTTGGCGGTGTGCCGGCCGTCGGTGCCGGAGGGCAGGAACACCTCGGCCGTCCGGGCGCCGGGGCGGGCGCGGTAGACGGTGCCGTCCGCGTACGAGCCGACGTACACCGTGCCGGTGCGGGCGTCGGCGGCTATGCCCTCGGGGTAGACCTTCGCGCCGGGCAGCGTGAACGCCGTCGAGACGCGGGCGGGGCCGGGGGCGGCGGCCGTGGTGAGCGCCGCGGTCAGGGTCAGGAGGGCGGCGACGGGCAGGGCGTATGACAGCTTGCGCATGAGTGCATCCTTCTGGGTGGGTGAGTTCGAAGAGTAGTTAGAGTTCTAATGCTTGGCAAGGGTCATAGGATGACGCCATGACCTCCATGCCCCCCGAGGAGCGCATCGGCTCGCACGTCAAGCGCGCCGAGCAGGCGCTGCTCGCGGCGAAGACCACTGCCTGCAAGCCGGCTGCCGTAACGGTTCCGCAGTACGCGGCCCTGCTCTGGCTCGCCGAGAAGCCGGGCATCTCCGCCGCGGCCCTGGCCCGGCTCTGCGGGGTCACCGCGCCGACGATGAACACCGTGCTGAAGAACCTCCACGAGCGCGGGCTCGTCGAGCGCACCCCGCACGAGTGGCACCGCAACGTGCTGGAGACCCGGCTCACCGCCGAGGGGCGCGCCGCGATGGAGCTCGCCGACGCGGGCGCCGTGCGCGTGGAGACGGCGCTCGCGGGCGCCTTCACCGCGGAGGAGCGCGAGCAGCTCATCGCCCTGCTGGGGCGGTGCGCGGAGGCGCTCGACGCCCTGAAGTGAACGGTTCGACTCCTTCGAACCCGAGGCGCCGGACAAGTTTTTGCGGAAATTTGGAACGATCCGCAGAATTCGCTCATCAGGACTAACCAAGGGGATGTCCGCGTGCCGTCCCGCCCCGGGGTGGCCGAGACCGTTCGGAGCGAAGTTCGTGCATCAGTACCCTCAGCAGTCTTCCGGCCACGAGCCCGAACGGGCCGGGGGCCGCGGGAAGTCGCGGCGCGCGGTGTGGATCGGCGCGGGCGTCGCCGGGGCGCTGCTCCTCGGCGGCGGGGGCTTCGCGGCCTACAAGAACGAGTGGTTCGACGGCAACGGCCAGGCCGTCAGCTTCGGCAAGGACCACGCGCCCGCCACCCCGGGCAAAACCGCCGACGGCTCCGCGAAGAAGAGCGCGAGCCCGTCCGCCTCGCCGACGCCCACCGGTGACCCGGACGTCCAGCTCCCCGCCGGCCCCAGGTCGGAGTTCAAGCAGACGACCAAGCTCGACGACGGCACGGTCATCGCCAAGACGCGCCTGGCCGGGGCCAAGTCCGGCTTCGAGGGGGACGTCTGGGTCTGGGCCCCCAAGGAGTACGACGACCCCAGGTACGCCAAGAGCGCCTTCCCGGTCCTCATCGCCCTCCCCGGCGGCAACGGCTTCCCGGCCAACTACTGGTCCGACCGCAGCCTCGGCCTCCAGACGGCGATCAGCGAGGGGGTCCAGGCCGGGACCAGCCTGCCCTTCGTCGTGATCATGCCGGTGCTCAACCCGGACAACAAGTACTACTACGACGGCGCCGACATACCCGGCCAGCCCAAGATGGGCACCTGGATCGCCGAGGACGTCCCCGACTTCGTCCGCGCCAACTTCCGCACCTACAAGTCCCGCGACGGCTGGGCCTTCATGGGCTCCTCCTCCGGCGCCTTCGTCGGCATGAAGACGGTCCTCCAGTACCCGGACCGCTTCAAGGCCGTGATCGCCAGCGGCGGCGAGATCGTCCCGGACTCGCCGCTGTGGAAGGGCCACCAGGCGGAGATGGACGCGAACAACCCCGAGAAGCTCGCCGACAAGCTGATCAAGGCCGGCGGCCCGGACGTGTACATCAACTTCCAGATCGGCACCAAGGAGTCCGGCAAGGACCGGATGACGAAATTCGTCCAGCAGTACGGCAAGGGCCCCGTCAAGACGACCATCCGCGACATCCAGAACGGCGAGCACAACGGCTGGCACTACGTGCGCGGCATGAAGGAGGGCTCGCTGGAGTGGATCAGCAAGGTGCTGAAGGGCCCGAAGCCCGAAGCCGGCTGAACCGGGCCGGGCGGAGTCCGGCCCGGCCCGGCCCGGCCCGGCTCAGCCCGGCCCAGCCCCGCACCGGCCGCACAGGCGTCCGCCACGTGGCCCTCGCCACGTCGCCCCGGTCCCAGGCAACCCCTACGGTCGTTGACACCTCTGTAGAAGCGAAAAGGGGGACCAATCGGTCCGACCCGCGCCCAACCAGGGCGCCGGAGAAGGAACGGGACACATCCGTGCAGTATGACCAGCAAGACGGCGGCGACGGCGGCCCCACCACCGGCGGGCCCGCCACCACCGGCGCGCCCGCCACCGACGGCGGCCGTCGCCCCGCACGCGGCCCGCGCGGGCGCAAGATCCTCATTGGCGGCGGCCTCGCCCTCGCCCTCGCCGCCGGCGGCGGGGCGGCGTACGGGTTCGGCCTCTTCTCGGACATGGGGGACCCCGTCTCCTTCGGGAAGATCCAGGAGTCGGCGGCCGCCGAGGACATCCGCCCGGGGGTGCTGATGCCCACCGGCCCCAAGTCCGCGTTCGTCCGCACCAGCCGGCTCCCGGACGGCACGCAGATCGCGATGACCACCCTGACCGGCAAGAAGTCCGGCTTCACGGGTGACGTGTGGGTGTGGGTCCCGAAGGAGTACGACGACCCCAGGTACGCCAAGAGCGGCTTCCCCGTCCTGATCTCCCTGCCCGGCGGCCGCGGCTACCCCAAGAACTACTGGGGCACCGGGCCCGGGCTGGGCCTCCAGCAGGCCGTGATCGACGGGGTCAAGAAGGGCACCAGCCTCCCGTTCATCCTGGTCATGCCGGTGATCAACGCCGACACCAAGCACCACTACGACGGCTCCGACATCCCCGGCCAGCCCAAGATGGGCACCTGGATGGCCGATGACGTCCCGGATTTCACGCGGGCCAATTTCCGGACCTTCACCTCCCGCGACGGCTGGGCCTTCATGGGCTCCTCCTCGGGCGGCTTCGGCGCGTTCAAGCACGTCCTGAAGTACCCCGACCGCTTCAAGGCGGCCATCGCGAGCGGCGTCGACTTCGTCCCGGACTCCCCGCTGTGGAAGGGGAACCGGCAGGCGATGGACGAGAACAACCCCGAGAAGCTCGCCGAGCTGCTGATCAGGGAGGGCGGCCCGGACGTCTACATCAGCTTCCAGATCGGCACCAAGGAGAGCGGCCGGGAGCAGACCGAGGCATTCATGAGGGAGTACGGGAAGGGCCCCGTGCACACCCGGCTCCAGGTGATCCAGGATGGGGAGCACAACGGAAAATCGTATGTACGCGGTATGAGGGAGGGCTCCCTGGAGTGGATCAGCAAGGTGATGCAGGCACCCACACCCGACCCCGGCGTGCGATGAGCCCGGTGGTGAAGGGGGCGGCGGCGACGGCCGCCGCCGCGGGGATCGTGGCGGTGGCCGCCGCCGTGCTCCTCGGGGCGTCCGGCGAACAGCCGGTGCACCCCTTCCCCACCGTCGGCGTGCTCATGGCGAACGGGGAGCACTGGTGCACGGCGAGCGTGGTCGACAGCCCCAAGGGCAACGTCGTCGCGACCGCCGCGCACTGCGTGGCCCCGGCCGGCGAGGACGGCCGGCCCGGCGAGGCCGCGCACGACGGGCTGGCCATCGGCGAACTCTCCTTCGCGCCGGCCTTCTCCGGCGAGGGCCCGGGCACCCAGCCCCTCGGGGTGTGGAAGGTCCGCTCGATCCACGTGGACGAGCGCTGGACGAAATGGGGCGACGAGACCGCCGACTTCGCCTTCCTCACCGTCGAGCCGGACGGGAACGGGCGCAGCCTCCAGCAGCGGGTCGGCCAGGGCGAGGCGCCCAAGCCGGACTGGACCTCCGGGTACGAGCGCGAGGTCACGGTCGTCGGCTACCCCGAGTCCGACCACAACCCGCAGAACAAGCCCGTCTCCTGCACCACCCAGACCCGGCACGACGCGGACGACCCCGACATGCTGTACATCAGCTGCGCCGGCTTCTGGACCGGCACCAGCGGCAGCCCCTGGATCGCCGACCGCGGCGGCACCGGCCAGCCCGGACGGCTCATCGGGGTGCTCAGCGGCGGGGACACCGACGTGGACTCCACGGCCGCGCTGTACGACGAGAGGGCCAAGGCCCTCTACGAAGCGGCGGCCCGGGGCTGAGCCGGACCCGGCACCGGGGGGCTACTTGCGGCGCTCGGTGCTGACGATCACGCCCACCGCCGCCACCACGATCGCACCGCCCAGCACGATCGGCAGGGTCAGCGGCTCGTCCAGGATCAGCGCGCCCAGCGCCACGGCCACCACCGGATTGACGTACGCGTACGTGGCCACCAGCGACAGCGGCGCCGCCTGGAGCAGCCACGCGTACGCGGTGAACCCGACGACCGAACCGATCAGCACCAGGTAGCCCAGCGCCAGCCAGGAGGCGGTGGAGAACGAGCCGGGATCCAGACCGCGCTGCTCGCCGCGCAGCAGCCCGACCGCCACCTGGGCGGCCCCGCCCCACAGCATCTGGTAGACGCTGCCCGTGAACGGGTTCCCCGGCAGCGGCAGCCGCCCGGCGGAGAAGGACCCCAGCGCCCAGGTGACCGACCCGGCCACGACCAGCAGCACCCCCGACAGCCGGACCTCCCCGCTGAGCCCCGGGCTGGTCAGGACCGCCATGCCCGAGAGCCCCACGAGCACCCCGGCCAGGGTGCGCGCGGGTGGCCGGTCCTTGGTGACCGCCCGCAGCACCACCACCCACATCGGCACCGCCGCCACCAGCAGCGCGGCCAGCCCCGAGGGCACGGAGGTCTCGGCCAGGACGACCAGGCCGTTGCCGCCGAGCACCAGCAGCAGGCCGACCACCAGCGTCGACCCGAGCTGCGCGCGGGTGACGCGCAGCGCGGAGGGCCCGTACCGCCAGGCGACGATCCCGGCCAGGACCAGGCCGGCGGACAGGAAGCGGGCACCGGCGGACAGGAACGGCGGCATGGTCTGCACGACGATCCGGATGCCGAGGTAGGTCGAGCCCCAGACGACGTACACGAGGGAGAGGGCCGTCCAGACGGCCCCGCCGGTCCCGCGGTGGGGAGTGTCCGGTTCCGCCGTCGCCGGCTCCGCCGGTATCGAG
Source organism: Streptomyces sp. 3211.6 (assembly GCF_003634815.1). Classification (NCBI taxonomy): domain Bacteria; kingdom Bacillati; phylum Actinomycetota; class Actinomycetes; order Kitasatosporales; family Streptomycetaceae; genus Streptomyces; species Streptomyces sp. 3211.6. The sequence continues at coordinate 5,126,620 of NZ_RBXC01000001.1, forward strand.
GTGCTCATGGCCGGATCCTACGGACGGTGGCGCATGCACGCTTCTCGGTATCTCAGCCCTTGAGCAGGGCGTTCAGCTCGCCGTACGGGAGGGAGCCGCCGAGGGAGCCGTAGGTTCCGCCGGCGAGCAGCTCCTCGGCCGCCCGGCGGGCGACGGCGTACGCGGCCTCCGCCACCCAGGAGCCGAGGCTGACGCGGGCCACGCCGAGGGCGCCGAGTTCACCGACGGAGGGGGCGCCGGGCCCGACGAGGACGTTGAGCGGGGCGTCGATGCCGCGGGCGAGCTCCGCGATGACGGCGGGGTCGGTGACACCGGGCACGAAGATGCCGGTGGCGCCGGCGGCCAGGTAGGCGGAGGCGCGCTCCAGGGTCTCGTCGAGGCGGGTCGCGCTCTCGCCGAGGCCGAAGAGGTACGTGTCCACGCGGGCGTTGATGTACAGCGGGATCCCGGCGGCGTCGGCGGCCGCACGGGCGGCGGCCAGGCGCTCCGCGTGCTCGGCGGGGGCGCGGGTGCCGTCCTCGATGTTCACGCCGGCCGCGCCGGCGGCGAGCACGCCGGCGACGGTCTCCCCGACCCCGGCGGCGTCGGCGGCGAAGCCGCCCTCGATGTCGGCGGTGACGGGGACGCGGACGGCGGAGGCGACCCGCGCGACCAGGTCCAGGGCCCGGTCCCGCGCGAGCGCGTCCCCGTCGGGCGCCCCGAGCGACCAGGCGACCCCGGCACTGGTCGTCGCCACGGCCGGGGCCCCGGCGGCCTCGACGATCCGGGCGCTGGCCACGTCCCAGGCGTTGGCGAGGGGGAGGGGGGCGGTGGGGGTGTGGAGGGCGGCGAAGGCGGTGGCCTTTTCACGTGTGGTCGTCATGGCGCCAGTCCAGCAGACCGGCGCCGGGCGGGCTGGCGATTTTCCGACGTGGACGGCGCGACCCGCGGCGGTCCCGGCCGCGGCGGCGAGAAGCACCACGCGGCGGTCCCGGCCGCTGCGGCGAGAAGCACCGGCGCGGCAGTCAGGGGGCCAGGCCGGACTTGGCGCCGGCTCCGCACAGGGGGAGGACCGTCGTGCGCCCCTGGAGGGGGTCGCCGGGGGCGCCCGGCCCCACCGCCGCCCAGCAGGCGGCGGCCGTCGGCTCGACGAACAGCCCCCGCCCGGCCAGGTCGCGCTGCGCCTCGCGCACCCGCGCGTCCGGGACGGTCAGGATCGTGCCGCCCGACGTCCGGACCGCCGCCAGGATCTGGCGGGCCCGCGGCGGCGCCGGGATCGCGATGCCCTCGGCGAGCGTCGGCCGCTGCTCCACCGGCTCCGCCTCCTCCGCCCCCGCCGCGAAGGCCGCCGCCAGCGGCGACACCGCCTCCGCCTGCACCCCGACCAGCGCCGGCGCCCGTACGCCCCGCCGGCCCAGCTCCGCCACCGCCAGGGCCGCGCCCAGCAGCAGCGTGCCGTTGCCGACGGGGACGACCAGCACTTCGGGGAGCCGGCCGCCCAGGGCCTCCCAGACCTCGTACACGTACGTCTTCGTGCCGTGCAGGAAGTACGGGTTGAAGACGTGGCTCGCGTAGAAGACCCCCGGTTCGTCCGCCACCGCCCGGGCGGCCTTGGCCGCGGCCTCGCGGCCGCCCGGCACGATCCGTACCGCCGCCCCGTGCGCGCGCATCTGGGCGGTCTTCTTCTCCGAGGTGCCCTCGGGCACGAAAACTTCACACCTCAGCCCGGCCCGCGCGCAGTACGCCGCGACCGAGGTCCCGGCGTTCCCGCTGCTGTCGGCGACCACCCGCTCGGGGCCCAGCCGCCGGGCCAGCTCCGCGAGCATCACCGCGCCCCGGTCCTTGAAGGAGAGCGTCGGCATCAGGTAGTCGAGTTTGGCGTGAATCCGGTCCCCGAGCGGGAGCATCGGGGTGTGCCCCTCGGAGAGGGTGACCGCGAACGCCCCCGGCAGCGGCAGCGCCGGCGCGAACCGCCACAGCGAGTGCGGGCCGGCCGCCGGCTCCAGGGGAATGGCCGGATCGGGCGTGAAGTCGAGGTCCCACGGGCCGCCGCAGACCGGACAGCACCACGGCGCGGTCCGGACATCCGCGCGCGTCCCGTCCTCCGAGCAGACGTAGTCAGGAAGTGCGTGCGTCATGTGCGGAGCACCTTTGCTCGTTCATGGCTGTCGTATGGCACGGATGTTACGCATCCGTGGGGCCCTTGTGGGATGACGCACGGGTGGGTCAACCTTTTCGGGACAGCGGCCCGTTGGGGGCAGGGGATTGTCATGTGCATGATGACACCCGTGCCGACATCCCCGGAATCGATGCTTCCGAACGCCCGCCGCCGCCGGCCCGCACCCCACGCAGCGCACCGCCAATGAGGAGGACCCCTCACATGTCCGTGATGCGTCACACCCGCCGGAAGACCGCCGGCATCGCGACCGCCGTCGTGGCCCTCGCGCTCGGCGCCGCCGCCGCGTTACCCGCCTCCGCCGCCTCCGCGGCCGGCGGGGGCGCGCAGGGCGTCATCGAGAACGCGGGCGTCGCCGGGGCCGTCCCCGGCAGCTACATCGTCACGCTGAAGGACTCCGCCGCCCGCTCCACCGCCGACAGTGGCAGGGCCGTCGCCAAGCGGTACGGCGCGAGGATCGACCGGACCTACAGCGCCGCCCTCAACGGCTACTCCGTGGAGGTCTCCGAGGCGCAGGCGAAGAAGCTCGCGGCCGACCCGGCCGTCGCCTCCGTCGTGCAGAACCGCACCTTCACCGTCGACGCCACCCAGCCCAGCCCGCCGTCCTGGGGCCTGGACCGGATCGACCAGCGCGCCCTCCCCCTCGACCAGAGCTACACCTACCCCGACAAGGCCGGCGAGGGCGTCACCGCGTACATCATCGACACGGGCGTCCGCATCACCCACCAGGACCTGGGCGGCCGCGCCTCCTACGGCTACGACGCCATCGACAACGACAACACCGCCCAGGACGGCCACGGCCACGGCACCCATGTCGCCGGCACCGTCGCGGGCAACAGCTACGGCGTCGCCAAGAAGGCGAAGATCGTCGGCGTCCGCGTCCTCGACAACAACGGATCCGGCACCACCGCCCAGGTGGTCGCGGGCATCGACTGGGTGACCCGCAACGCCGTCAAGCCCGCCGTGGCCAACATGTCGCTCGGCGGCGGCGCCGACTCCGCGCTCGACACCGCCGTGCGCAACTCCATCGCCTCCGGCATCACCTACGGCGTCGCGGCCGGCAACGAGTCCACCGACGCCTCCACCAAGTCCCCGGCGCGCGTGGCCGAGGCCATCACCGTGGGTGCGACCACCAACACCGACGCGAAGGCGAGCTACTCCAACTACGGCTCCATCCTGGACATCTTCGCGCCGGGTTCCTCCATCACCTCCTCGTGGGGCACGGGCGACACCGCGACGAACACCATCTCCGGCACGTCGATGGCCACCCCGCACGTCGTGGGCGCGGCCGCCCTCTACCTCTCCCAGAACCCCTCGGCCACCCCGGCGCAGGTCCGCGACGGCCTGGTCGCGGCGGCCACCCCGAACGTGGTGACGGGCCCCGGCACCGGCTCGCCCAACCGGCTGCTGAACGTGGGCGCCGGCACCACCCCGCCCAGCGGCCCGCGCTTCGAGAACACCGCCGACTACGCCGTCAACGACAACGCGACGGTCGAGTCCCCGATCACCGTCAGCGGGGTCTCCGGCAACGCCCCGGCGACGCTGGGCGTGTCGGTGGACATCAAGCACACCTACATCGGCGACCTGAAGGTCGACCTGGTCGCCCCCGACGGCACCCTCTACAACCTGCACAACCGTACGGGCGGCAGCGCGGACGACATCGTCAAGACGGTCACGGTCAACGCCTCCTCCGAGGTCGCCAACGGGGTCTGGAAGCTGCGCGTGAGCGACAACGCGGCCGCCGACACCGGCAAGATCGACTCCTGGGCGCTGCAGTTCTGACCGTAACCGCGGCCGCTCCGGCCCGGGTTACGGCCGGTCCGCGGCCAAGAGCCCCGCGACCGGCTCGGGTTGGGCCCGCGGGCACCATGCGCTGAAGGCGGGGGCGACCGGATGACCGGTCGCCCCCGCTGCGTACTATTTCGGGCATCCGTTCGCGCGAGGCCGTCCGCGCGCAGCCGTTCCGAGCCCCCGTGATGGAGCACCCCACCCGGTGAGCACCCCGCCCCCGCAACCGCCCCGCCCCGCCGGCCCCGGCCCCTCCTGGCCGCCCCCGCCGCCGCAGCCGGGGTGGGGGCCGCCGCCCGGGCCGCCCGCGCTCAACGGCTTCGCCCTCGCCTCCCTGCTGGTCGGGCTGCTGTGCTTCCCGCCGCTCGGGGTGGTCTTCGGCCTGGTGGCGCTGGCGCAGATCCGGCGCAGGCACGAGCGGGGCAGGGCGCTGGCGGTCTTCGGCCTGGTGGTCTCCCTGGTGACGACGGCGGTCATGCTGTACGGGCTGACGAGCTACACCCGGCCCTTCCTGGAGCGCCTGGGCTCGTCGCGGCCGGCTCCGGAGCAGGTGGAGGGCCAGCTGACCGACACGGGCCGGCTGCGGGCGGGCGACTGCTTCAACGTTCCCGGCGGGGACCTCCTGGACGAGACGCCCTTCACCTACCGCACCGACTGCGCGCGGGTCCACGACGCCGAGGTCACGGCCGCGACGACGCTCGGCCCGGGCCCCTTCCCCGGCGCCTCGAAGCTCAAGGACAGCGCCACGGAGGCGTGCTGGAAGGCGCAGGACGCCTACGCCATGGACACCTGGGCGCTGCCCGAGTACGCGGAGATGTACTACTTCGCCCCCACGCGCGAGGCCTGGCGCGCGGGCGACCGCCGGCTGATCTGCGTGATCGGCACGGCGGGGCAGGACCACAAGGGCAGCCTGCGCAACGACGCGGGGATGCTGACCCCCGAACAGGTCACCCTCCTGACCGCCCTCAACGCGGCGGACGGTGCGCTGGGCAGCGCCCCCGAGCGGGAGCTCGACGAGGCGCTGCCGGAGTACCGGACGTGGGCCGGGAAGGTGGACGCGGCGCTGGGTGCGGAGGAGCTGGTGCTGCGGGACGCGGCCGCCGCGCACCCGGAGGCGGGGGTCCGGCTGAAGGAGCTGGCGGCGGCGCGCGCGCAGTGGCAGCGGGCGGCGCGGGCGGTCAGGCCGGCCGACTTCCGGCCGGCGTGGGACGCGGCGGAGGGCGCGCTGACCACCGGTACGGAGAAGGCGCTGCGGGGCGCGTACGGATTGTCGACGCGGGTTCCGGAGTGGCTGCAGGGCAGTCGGGGGGGCTCGGGGCGGGGTCCTTCGTCCGACGCGGCCTGAGGGCGGCGGAGGGCCTTGGAGGTAACTCGCGGTTACGGGTTTGAGTGACCAGGCTTCATCACATCGGGTGAAACTCTGGCCCGCACTTGCACAGCTCAACAGTCGGTTGCCAGGGTGTAGCTGTCTGTCAACCTGATGGGAGTGGCCCGTGACTTTCGGTGAGCAGCCGGCCTACCTTCGTGTCGCCGGGGATCTGCGGCGGAAGATCGTCGAAGGCTCCCTGCCCCCGCACACCCGGCTCCCTTCCCAGGCCCGGATCCGCGAGGAGTACGGGGTGTCCGACACGGTCGCGCTGGAGGCGCGCAAGGTCCTCATGGCGGAGGGACTGGTCGAGGGGCGTTCCGGGTCGGGCACCTACGTGCGCGAGCAGCCCGTACCGCGCCGGGTGGCGCGCTCCGGCTACCGCACGGGCGGGGCGTCGACCCCGTTCCGGCAGGAGCAGGCCGACTCCGGGGCGAACGGCACGTGGGAGTCCAGCAGCGAGCAGACCGCGGCGCCGGCCGACATCGCGACGCGGCTGGGCATCGAACCGGGGGACCGGGTGATGCGCACCCGGTACGTCTTCCGTGACGCGGGCGAGGCCATGATGCTGTCCACCTCGTGGGAGCCGCTGTCCGTGACGGGACGGACCCCGGTGATGCTGCCGGAGGAGGGCCCGCTGGGGGGCTCAGGGGTGGTCGACCGGATGGCGGCGATCGACGTGGTCGTGGACAACGTGGTCGAGGAGGTCGGCGCGCGGCCGGGGCTGGCCGAGGAGAACATGACGCTCGGCGGCGTGCCGGGACACGTGGTGCTGGTGGTGACGCGGACGTACTACGCGTCGGGACGGGCCGTGGAGACGGCCGATGTGGTCGTCCCGGCCGACCGCTACCGGCTCTCCTATCACCTGCCCGTGCGCTGACCACGCCTTTTCCGGCGCCGCCGGGGCTCGTTGCGCGAGCCCCGGCGGCGCTTTGGCACGCCTGGCCGGATGCGTACGCCCCCAGGTACCTCTTCGTGAAAAACCGTATCCGCTCAGTGAAGGTCGGGCGTAAGCTCGGGCATATGCGCAATGCGGTTTCCTGGGCAGGAACATCGGCGGAGGGTGGAGCGCGATGAACGACAGCGGTGCCCTGCTTCCATGGCTGGTCATACGTCAGGACGACAACGGCAACCGCTACCGGGTGGGCCGGTACGCCACCCGGGCCGAGGCCCAGAAGGTCGTCGACGGCTTCGAGGACCGGGGGCACAGGCAGCTCTACTGGGTCGAGCGGATCGGGCAGGCGGACAGCAGCCCGGCCGCCACGAGGAATTGAAGGCCCGCTCAGGGCCTGGCATAGGCTCCGTCCATGACTGTACGCGTGGTCGTGGGCGGAGCCCTTTGTCGTGACGGGCGCCTGCTGGCCGCCCGCCGCAGCGCACCCCCGGAGCTCGCCGGCCGCTGGGAGCTCCCCGGCGGGAAGGCCGAGCCGGGCGAGACCGTGCCCGAGGCGCTGGTGCGCGAGCTGCGCGAGGAGCTCGGCGTCGAGACCGAGGCGCTGGAGCGGATCCCGGGCGAGTGGCCGCTGAAGCCCGGACTCGTCCTGCACGTGTGGACCGCCCGGCTGCTGTCCGGCGAGCCGGCCCCGCTGGAGGACCACGACGAGCTGCGCTGGCTCGCCCCGCACGAGCTGGACTCCGTCGACTGGCTCGACCAGGACCGGCCCTTCGTCGCCGAAGCGGGCCGCAGGCTCGCCGGCCAGGGAGCGGCCGGGGCGCACCGGGGCGCGTGAGGATCCCGTTCTAGGCCGTCTGCGCCACAGTGCGCCGGTGGGTGGGGATCGGGTGGTACGGCGCCCCGAATATCGGGTATGTCGCTATTAGTCCCTATCTCGTCCCCCATTCGTCCCCGACGAACCTGACTGGGGTCGCTGGTGGCCCGGGAAGTGATCGGCGTGATCGACACAGACGGTGAATGTGCCGAGTGGGCCTTCCCCGCCGAGCCCGGTGCCGTCCGCACCGCCCGCCACGCCGTGCGCGGCGCGCTGCGCTCCTGGGGCCTGGACGCCGTCGGCGATGTGACCGTCCTGCTGGTCAGTGAGCTGGTCACCAACTCCCTGCGCTACGCCTCGGGTCCCATCGGAGTCCGCCTGGAGCGGCGCAATCCCGCCGCCCCGGGCCTCACGGGCGGCCCGGCCCTCCTCGTGGAAGTCTCCGATCCGCTTCCGGATCCGCCCCGCGAACGGGTCGCCGACGCCGACGACGAGGGCGGCCGCGGACTCCACCTCGTCGCCGTCTCCGCGCGCCGCTGGGGCACCCGGCACGGGAAGTCGGGGAAAACCGTGTGGTTCGAGTTGGCTCTTCCTGGTGAGTAACAAGGAGAAGGGCGGCAGGGGTCTCCGGGAGCGCGTCAGGGATGACCGCCAGACGTGGCCGGAAAACAACGGGACCCTTTTGTGATCGTGAACGCCGTGCCGTACGGGGCCGTGGTGCTGAATACTTCGGTCATGGCCGGTCCGGTTGCGGTGAGCTGGAGGGGACGGTCGCGTGAGCGAGATACCTGCGCAGGCACATCAGACCCGAGTGCCCGGGGAGTCGTGGCACGACTCCATGTGGCACAGCAGTCCGCCTGGCTCGATATATGACTACATAAAGGTCGCGTCGTTCTCGATCGGCCCGGACGGGCTGGTCGACCAGTGGAGCCTGCGCGCCGAGGAACTGTTCGGACTTCCCGCAGCCCAGACCGTGGGCCGCGATCCGGTCGAGGCCTTCATGCCCCCCGAACTGCGCGACGGCGGGCACCGCAAGGTCGCGGAGATCCTCGACGGCAAGGAATGGACCGGCCTGGTCCCCTTCCGCATCCCCGGCGGCACCGGCGCGCACGGCGTGGCCGAGATCTACGTGATGCCCACCCAGACCGAGACCGGCGAGCGGGCCGCGCTCTGCGTCGTGGTCGACGTACGCGCACTGCGCCGCATCGAATCCGACCTCGCCGCATCGCAGGCCATATTCGGCCAATCTCCCTTCGGGTTCCTGCTCTTCGGCACCGACCTCACCGTGCAGCGCGCCAACCGCCGCTTCGCCACCGTGTTCGGCGGAGCCGCCGAGGAACACCGCGGCCGCACCGTGCACGACTACCTGCCCCCGCACGAGGCCGACCGCATGACCGTTGCGCTGCGCCGCGTCCTGGAGACCGGCGAATCCGTCACCGACCTGCGGATCACCGGAGCCACCCCCGGCAGCCGCGAAAACCGCCACTGGTCCATCAACCTCTACCGCGTCCACGACGGCACCGGCCGCCCCATCGGCGTCGCCGGCCTCGGCACCGACGTCACCCGGCGCCACCTCGCCGCCCGCGAAGCCGCCGGCGTCCGCCGCAACCTCGCCCTCCTCAACGAGGCCGGGCACCGCATCGGCAACTCCCTCGACCTGGAGACCACCGCCCGCGAACTCCTCGACGTCACCGTCCCCGGCTTCTGCGACGTCGCCGCCGTCGACCTCTACGAAGGCCTCCTGACCGGCGACGACGACCGCCCCGCCCGCCCGCAGGGCCCCGGCGTGCCCTCCCTGCCCGGGCAGGGCGCCCGCCGCGCCCCCTCCGCCCCGCTCCGGCGCGTCGCCTTCGCCTCCGCCGTGTCCGACGCCCCGCTCTCGGGGCCCGGCGCCCCCGCCGCCGTGGGGGAGACCCACCGCTACCCGGCCGCCTCCCCCGGCGCCGTCGCCCTGCGCACCGCACGGACCCGGCTCATCGACGGAGGCGGATCCGACGACCGCGTCCAGTCCACCCTCATCGTGCCGATGGTCGCCCACGACACCGTCGTCGGCCTCGCCCAGTTCTCCCGCACCAAGGGCAGCGAACCCTTCGGCGAACGGGACCGGGCCGTCGCCGTCGAACTCGCCGCCCGCGCCGCCGTCTGCATCGACAACGCCCGCCTCTACCGGCGCGAACACGAACGCGCCCTGATCCTCCAGCGCAGCCTCCTGCCCCCCGGCGACCCCGAAGCGGCCGGCCTGGACATCGCCTGCCGCTACCTGCCCGGCAACGCCGCCACCGAGGTCGGCGGCGACTGGTTCGACGTCATCGAACTGCCCGGGCACCGCACCGCCCTGGTCGTCGGCGACGTCATGGGCCGCGGGCTGCGCGCCGCCGTCGCCATGGGCGAACTGCGGACCGCCGTACGCACCCTCGCCCTGCTCGACCTCGAACCCGCCGAGGTCCTCACCGCCCTCGACGAGGTAGCCCGCGGCCTCGGCGCACCCGGCGGCGCCCAGCAGGCCTCCCGCTCCGCCCTGCACTCCCGCGACGCCGACCGCTCCGAGGTCTACCTCGCCACCTGCGTCTACGCCGTCTACGACCCGGTGACCCGGCGCTGCACCATCGCCAACGCCGGCCACATGCCGCCCGTCCTGGTCGAACCCGCCGAGGACGGCGCCGCCCCCCGCCCCGGCCTGCTGCTGGAGATCCCCACCGGCATGCCGCTCGGCGTCGGCGGCGAACCCTTCGAGGAGGTCGAGGTGGAACTCCCCGAGGGCGCCCTGCTCGCCCTCTACACCGACGGGCTCGTCGAATCCCGCGACCACCCCCTGGAGGAGGGGCTGCGCGGACTGCGCGGAGCCGTCGCGGACCCGGGCCGCCCGCTGGAGGAGGTCTGCGACCACGTCCTGAACACCCTGCACACCCGCCACGGCGAGGACGACATCGCCCTGCTGATGGCCCGCGTCCAGGGACTGCCCGTGGAAGCCGTCGGCGACTGGCAGCTCCCCCGCGAGGCCCGCTCGGTCGGCCGCGCCCGCGAACTGGCCCGCACCAAACTGCCCGCCTGGGGCCTGGAGGGACTCCTCGACACCACGGAACTGCTGGTCAGCGAGCTCGTCACCAACGCCCTGCGGTACGGGGAGGGCGAGATCCGGCTCCGGCTGTTGCTCGACCGGACCCTGGTGTGCGAGGTCTGGGACGCCAACCTGGCCCAGCCCCGCCGCCGCCGCGCCCGGGACACCGACGAGGGCGGCCGCGGCCTGCAACTGGTCGGCCTGCTCTCGGCGGGCTGGGGCACCCGGCGCACCCACCGGGGCAAGACGGTCTGGTTCGAGCTCCCGCTCCCCATGCCGGGCGCCGCCCCGGAGGAGACGGGCGCCGAACTCTCGGCGGAGCAGCTGCTGAGCATGTACGGGTGAGGGGGGCCGCTGCGTCTGTGCCGAGGGCGGCCGCCGCGGCTACGCCGCCCGGGCTTTGAGGGCGGCCAGGCGGGCCTCGATCTCCGAGGCCCTGCCCAACTCCTCCAGCGACTCGAACTGAGCGTCCAGCGAGGACGCCGCCAGCTCCTGCCGGCCCAGGGCCATGGCCTCCTCGCGCCGCACCTTCTCCTCGAAGCGGTGCAGGTCGCTCGTCGGATCCAGCACGTCGACGTCCTTCACGGCGTCCAGCATCGCGTTCTGCGCCTGCGCCGTCCGCGCCCGCGCCACCAGCTCGTCCCGCTTGGCCTGGAGCTGCGTCAGCTTGTCCTTCATCGAGTCCAGCCCCGCCCTGAGCTTGTCGACGACCTCCGTCTGGGCGGCGATCACCGGCGCGGACACCCCCGCCTCCCTCTCCGACTGCATCTGCCGCCCCAGGGCCACCTTCGCCAGGTTGTCGAACCGGTCCGCCTCCGCCGTCGCCCCCGACGCCCGCAGCCCGTCCGCCTTCCGGCTCGCCGCGAGCGCCTTCGTGCCCCACTCGGCGGCCGCGTCCACGTCCTCCTTGTGGTCGGCCTCCAGCATCCGCAGGTTGCCGATGGTGGTGGCCACCGCCTGCTCGGCCTCCGAGATGTTGTTCGCGTAGTCGCGGATCAGCTGGTCGAGCATCTTCTGCGGATCCTCCGCCTGGTCCAGCAGGGCGTTGATGTTGGCCTTCGCGAGCTGGGTGACACGGCCGAGGATGGTCTGCTTGCTCACGGGGGGTCCCTCCAGGGGGTCGCTGGTCACGGGGTGGGTGGTGCGCCGTTCAGAAGCGGCCGCCGCCGCCCATGCGGCCCCGGGTGCCCTGGCCGCCGAAGGAGCCCGGGCCGCTGCCGCCACCGCCGCCGCCGCTCCCGAAGCCTCCGCCACCGAAGCCGCCGCCTCTGCCTCCGCCGAAGCCGCCCCGGCCGCCGCCGCGCAGGAGTTCGCCGAGGATGATCCCGCCGAGGACCGCCCCGCCCCGGCCGCCGCCCGCCCGCTGCCCGGCGTACGGGTTCCGGTACTCCCGTACGTCCTGCTCCGCCAGCTGCTGCGCCTCCCGCGCCAGGGAGTCCGCCCGCTGAGCCTCCGCCAGCGCGCCCGCCGGGTCCCCGTCCGCCAGGGACACCGACCGCTCCAAGTGCCGCTGCGCCTCCGCCAGCCGGGTGCGGGCCTCGCTGCCCACGGCGCCCCGGCTCGTGGTGACGTAGTCCGTCGCCGCGCCGATCGCACTGCGGGCCGACCACTGGGCCTGGTCCAGCAGGGCCGCCGCCCGCCGCCGCCCCGACTCCTGCTCCCGCGCACCCGCCAGGGCCTCGTCCAGCGCCGCGTCGGCCTCCTCGACCCGGCGCAGCGCGTCGATCGGGTCGTACCGGCCGGCCGCCTGCTCCCGCCGCACGTCGGCCAGTACGGACTCCGCCCGGCCGATCCGGCCCCGCAGGTCCGCCGTGGAGGAGCCCGCCGTCGTGCCGGTCAGCAGGCCGCGCGCGTCGGCGAGGTCGGTCTCCGTCTCGGTGAGGGCACCCGGCAGCTTCCCCGCCGCCTCCGCCAGCTCCTGGGCACGCCGCTCCACCGCGTCCACCAGCGTCGCCGCCTGGTCCACCGCCCCCTCGGCGGCCCGCACGTGCACCGCCGCCCGGCCGCTGTCCCCGCCGTCCAGCGCCGCCCGTGCCTCGCCGAGACTGGTCGTCGCGAACAGCAGCCGGTCCTTGGCCTGTTCGGCGTGGGAGGCCACCGGCGCCGACGCGGAGTCCGCGTACCGGCCGGCCAGGGCCGTCAGGGTCGCCGTGGCCGTCGTCGTCCGTCCGGTCAGCTCCCGGAAACGGGCCTCCACCGCGGCCAGGGCCTGCGGGGCGTTCTTCTCCAGGTCCCGCAGCCGGTCGAAGGCCGCCGACTCGGCGTCCAGCCGCCGGTTCGCCTCCGCGCAGCGGGCCAGGATCTCCTCCAGCATCCGGCGGCGGGTGGCGTCGTCCTCGGGGTAGGCGTCGTCCAGCTGCTGGCGCAGCCGGAAGGCCTGCGTCAGCTCGCCCTTGGCGTAGGCGACCGCCCCGATGAAGGAGGTGACCGCCTCCTCGCCGAACTGGGCGGTGGCGAAGCCGAGTTCCTCCGTGCTCGTGCGGATCGCGTCGTCGGTCTCCACCAGCAGCGTCCTGGCCCGCGCGTCCACCTCCGCGAGCGGGGCCGGCTCGGCCCGCCGCCCGTCCCACCCGGGGTGCGCGGTCGCCGTCCCACGGCCGCCGCCCCCGCCGCGCCTGCGGCGGCGGCTCACCGCGTACGCCCCGAGCGCCCCGGCCGCGCCGACGGCGACCACCGGGAGCACGTAGTCCCCGACCCCGCTCTCCCCCTTCGCCGCGCCACCGCCCGGGTTCGCCGGGCCGGGGGTGATGGCCGGCACGGGGACGCGCTTGCCGCCGAGCACCGCCGCGTAGCCGTTGGCCGCGCCGATGGCGGCGCCCGCCCAGTCGTTCTGCCGCAGGGCCGGCTCGATGGCGGTACGGGCGACGTCGGCGAGCTGCGCCTCGGTGAAACCGGAGTCGACGTCCGCCGAATAGGCGTACTGGCGGGAGCCGGTGGCCACCGCGAGCAGGAGGTCGTCCTGCCCGAAGCCGTTCTTCTGGGCGGTGGCGTCGGCCCAGCTCTGGGGGGAGCGGTCGGAGAAGTCGTGCACGTAGGTGACGAACAGCTGGATCCGCCGGTCGGAGTACAGCCGCTCCAGCGCGGCGACGACGGCGGGCCGACGGTTCCCGAGGGCGCCCACCCGGTCGGTGATCTGCCCCTGCTCCAGGGTGACGGGATCCTCGGCCCATGCCCCGGGCGCCGCCACACCCCACCATCCGGCGAGCGCCAACAACACGACGACGAGACGGAGGGCGTGACGCGGCGCGGGGCGCTGTCGCGACGTCCGGGCTCTCGGCGGGTACACATTTGGCAGGGTATGGGCGGTCATGGGGGGCCGCACCCGGAGGGGCCCGGCGGGCCCCGGCCCGGGCCCGGCCGCCTGCATCCGGGAGGCGGGTGGGCAGCTGCCGCCCCGGGCCGGTCCCTCGAGGGGGAGATGGCGGGCCCGCGCCGAGGGGCGCGCGAAGCGAACTAGCCGGGGTCGGAAGGCGTGCGGCGGCGGATGCGGCTGCCCAGCCAGACCAGGGGGTCGTACTTGCGGTCCACGGCCCGCTCCTTCAGCGGGATCAGGGCGTTGTCGGTGATCTTGATGCCCTCCGGGCAGACCTCCGTGCAGCACTTGGTGATGTTGCAGTAGCCCAGCCCGTGCTCCTCCTGGGCCGTGCGCTTGCGGTCCAGGCCCGCCTCCTCGGCCGCGTCCAGGGGGTGCATGTCCAGTTCGGCGACCCGCATCAGGAAGCGGGGACCGGCGAAGGCGGTCTTGTTCTCCTCGTGGTCGCGCACCACGTGGCAGGTGTCCTGGCACAGGAAGCACTCGATGCACTTGCGGAACTCCTGCGAGCGTTCCACGTCCACCTGCTGCATCCGGTACTCGCCCGGCGCCAGCCCGGCCGGCGGTACGAACGCGGGGACCGACCGTGCCTTCTCGTAGTTGAAGGACACGTCCGTCACCAGGTCCCGCACCACCGGGAAGGCCCGCAGCGGGGTGATCGTGACCGTCTCGGCCCGGTCGAAGACCGACATGCGGGTCATGCACATCAGCCGCGGCCGCCCGTTGATCTCCGCGCTGCACGACCCGCACTTGCCCGCCTTGCAGTTCCAGCGCACCGCCAGGTCCGGGGCCTGGGTGGCCTGGAGCCGGTGGACGATGTCCAGGACCACCTCGCCGTCGTGCACCTCGACGGTGAAGTCCCGCAGGTCCCCGCCCTCCGCGTCGCCCCGCCAGACCCGGAAGCGGGCGTCGTAGGTGGTCATCCGTAGAGCTCCTCTTCGGCCAGGTACTTGGCCAGCTCGTCCTTCTCGAACAGCGCCAGCAGGTCGGGGCGGATGGGCTCGGTCCGTACGCGTTCCAGGGCGATCCGGTCGGCGGCGGGGTCGGCGGGGGCCGGATCGACCGGCCGGCACAGCAGGTTCACCGGCCGCCACTCCCGCTCCATCGCCGGGCGGTCCTCGCGGGTGTGCCCGCCCCGGCTCTCGGTACGCTCCAGGGCCGCCCGGGCCACGCACTCGCTGACCAGCAGCATGTTCCGCAGGTCCAGCGCGAGGTGCCAGCCCGGGTTGAACTGCCGGTGCCCCTCGACCCCGGCGCGGGCGGCCCTGGCGCGCAGGCCGGCGAGCCGCTGCAGGGCCTCGGCCATCTCGGCCTCGCGGCGGATGATGCCGACAAGGTCGTTCATGGTCGTCTGGAGCTCCTGGTGGAGCGTGTACGGGTTCTCCGCGCCCTCGTCGGCGTGGAAGGGGGCCAGTGCCTCGGCGGCGGCCGCGTCGATCTGCTCCTGCGAGACCGCCGGGCGCTCCCCGCCGGCCGCCGCGTGCCCGGCCGCGTGGAGCCCGGCCCGCCGGCCGAAGACCAGCAGGTCGGAGAGGGAGTTGCCGCCGAGCCGGTTCGAGCCGTGCATCCCGCCCGCGACCTCCCCGGCCGCGAACAGCCCCGGCACCCCGACGGTGGCGGCGGTGTCGGAGTCCACCGCGATCCCGCCCATCACGTAGTGGCAGGTCGGCCCGACCTCCATCGGTTCGGCGGTGATGTCCACGTCCGCCAGCTCCTTGAACTGGTGGTACATCGACGGCAGCCGCCGTTTGATCTTCTCGGCCGGCATCCGGGTGGACACGTCCAGGAACACCCCGCCGTGCGGGGAGCCGCGCCCGGCCTTCACCTCGGCGTTGATGGCCCGGGCGACCTCGTCGCGGGGCAGCAGCTCGGGCGGGCGCCGGTTGTTGTCCGGGTCCTCGTACCAGCGGTCTCCCTCCTCCTCCGTCTCGGCGTACTTCTCCTTGAAGACGTCCGGGACGTAGTCGAACATGAACCGCTTGCCCTCGCTGTTGCGCAGCACCCCGCCGTCGCCGCGCACCGATTCCGTGACGAGGATGCCCTTCACGGACGGGGGCCAGACCATGCCCGTGGGGTGGAACTGCACGAACTCCATGTTGAGCAGCGGCGCCCCCGCGAGCAGGGCCAGCGCGTGGCCGTCGCCGGTGTACTCCCAGGAGTTGGAGGTGGTCTTGAAGGACTTGCCGATCCCGCCCGTGGCCAGCACCACCGCCGGGGCCTCCAGGACGAAGAAGCGGCCGGTCTCGCGTTCGTAGCAGAAGGTGCCCGCGACCCGGTCCCCGTCCTTGAGCACCCGTGTGACCGTGCACTCCTGGAAGACCTTGAGCCGGGCCTCGTGGTCCCCGTGCTCCCGGAAGTCCTCCTGCTGGAGCTGGACGATCTTCTGCTGGAGGGTGCGGATCAGTTCCAGGCCGGTGCGGTCGCCGACGTGTGCCAGGCGCGGGTACTCGTGGCCGCCGAAGTTGCGCTGGGAGATCCTTCCGTCGGGGGTCCGGTCGAAGAGCGCGCCCCAGGTCTCCAGTTCCCACACCCGGTCCGGGGCCTCCTTGGCGTGCAGCTCGGCCATCCGCCACTGGTTGAGGAACTTCCCGCCGCGCATGGTGTCGCGGAAGTGGACCTGCCAGTTGTCATGCGCGTTGGCGTTGCCCATGGACGCGGCGATCCCGCCCTCCGCCATGACGGTGTGCGCCTTGCCGAAGAGGGACTTGCAGATCACCGCGGTGCGGGCGCCCCGCTCCCGGGCCTCGATCGCGGCCCGCAGCCCGGCACCGCCCGCACCGACCACGACCACGTCCCACTGCTGCCGGTCGACTTCGGTCATGTCAGAAGATCCTCGGGTCGGTGAAGGTGCCGGTGGCCAGCAGGTACACGTAGAAGTCGCACAGGGCCACGCTGATCAGGGAGGCCCAGGCGAGCTGCATGTGGCGGGTGTTGAGCCGGCCGGCCCAGCTCCACAGGCGGTAGCGCACGGGGTGCGCGGAGAAGTGCTTGAGGCGGCCGCCCATGATGTGCCGGCACGAGTGGCAGGAGAGGGTGTAGGCCCAGATGAGCGTGATGTTGACCAGGAACAGCAGGGTTCCGAGGCCCATGTGCCCCCACGCGTAGTGCCCGTCGCGGAAGGTCAGCACGGTGTCGTACGTCAGGATCCCCGCGACCGGGACCGCCGCGTAGAAGAAGTAGCGGTGCGCGTTCTGCAGGACCAGCGGGAAGCGGGTCTCGCCCGTGTACCCGGTGTGCGGCTCCGCGACCGCGCAGGCGGGCGGTGAGGCCCAGAAGCCGCGGTAGTAGGCCTTGCGGTAGTAGTAGCAGGTCAGCCGGAAGCCGAGGGGGAAGACCAGGATCAGCAGGGCGGGGGACAGGCCCCACCAGCTGCCGAACAGGTCGAGGTTGGGGCCGCCGCGCATCGTCTCGCAGTTCTCCGCCAGGCAGGGGGAGTAGAACGGGGAGACGTAGGGGGCCGCGTAGTAGTGGGCGTTCGCGAACGCCCGCCAGGTCGAGTAGACGACGAAGGCGAGCAGCCCGGCCGCGGTGCCGGCGGGGGCCAGCCACCACCGGTCGGTCCGCAGGTGCCGGGCCGTGATCGCGGCCCGGGAGGGGGAGTGGACCCCGCCGGGCCGTTGCTGGGCTGGTTCCGTGCCTGTGGCCAAGGAGAACTCCGGTTGGAGTGTGATGAGGGGTGGCCCAGGAGGCCCGGCCGCTCGCGCGGCCGGGCCAGATGGGAGTGGATGCCGAAGGTGGCCGGTGCCGGGTCTCAGGGGGCGCGGCGGTCGCGGACGCCGAGGCCTTCGTCGTCGGTGTCCGTCCACTTGGACTGGTCGTAGGGGGTGTCCGGGACGGTGACCATCCCGGCCGGGCCGGAGGGCTTGGGGGCGGCGGCCGGCGACTGCCGGGCGACGTCCTGCTCCAGCCGTTCCACCGATCGGACCAGCTCGTTCAGGTTGCGTCGTACAGCGGTCAGATCGTCTTGCAGGGACATGACGTGACCTCACTTCCGCGGGGGTGCGGTGGCAACGCTCACGGGCGCCTGCGAGTGTCGCGCCTCCCGTCCCCGGTTGTGAAGGGACGTGCAGCGATTCCGGGCGCGCAGGCGCAAACCGTGCGCCCCTCCCTGCCCCCATTTTCATCCCTCGAACGAGGGAACGCTCGCTCGGGCCGCAACCGGGATTGGTCCGCACGGGTGGGGTTCGCGGCGTGGCGAGGGTCCGCTCCGGAGGACCCGGCGGGCTGTCGATTTCAGTGGATTCCGGCACCAGTGTGATCAGCTCCATATACCGCCGAACGTGATCAAGACCCCTCTTTCACGGCTCCACGCCCCGCCCCGGAGGTACCACCCATGACCCAGAGAACGCGCAGGTCCTTGGCGCTCCTCACCTCGGGAGTCCTTGCACTGCCGCTCCTCGCGGGCTGCGGGGCGGGCGACGACGACGGCGGGCCGGCCGCCGCCGGACCGGACATCGCGCTGACGGCCCGCGAGCAGGTCGCCGACGGCGGGGTCCTGCGCTGGGCGGTGGACTCCCTGCCGGAGACCCTCAACAGCTTCCAGGCCGACGCGGACGCCACCACCAGCCGGATCGCGGGGGCGGTGCTGCCCCAGCTGTTCACGCTGGACGCCAAGGGGCGGCCGGTGGCCAATCCCGACTACCTGGAGAAGGCCGAGGTCGTCCAGCGCGAGCCCAAGCAGGTCGTGCTGTACCGGCTGAACCAGAAGGCGGTGTGGAGCGACGGGCGGGAGATCGGCGCCCCCGACTTCGTGGCGCAGTGGCGGGCCCTGAGCGGCAAGGACTCGGCGTACTGGACGGCCCGCAACGCCGGCTACGAGCGGATCGAGAAGATCGAGCGCGGCAAGTCCGACCTGGAGGTCAAGGTCACCTTCGTCCGCCCGTACGCGGACTGGCGCTCCCTGTTCAGCCCGCTGTACCCGAAGCAGGTCATGGGCACCCCGGAGGCCTTCAACGAGGGGGCCCGGGGCGCCCTCAAGGTCACGGCCGGCCCCTTCAGCCTGGGGGCCCTCGACAAGAAGACCGGCACCGCGGCCCTGACCCGCAACCCCCGCTGGTGGGGCCGGCCCGCCAAGCTGGACACCCTGGTCCTGACGGCGGTCCCCCGGGCCGGCCGCCCGGCGGCGCTGGCCGAGGGGAAGCTGGACCTGGCGGAGATCGACCGCGCGGGCGCCGACCGCATCGCCCTCGCCCACCGCGACGGCGGCCGGACCGACGGGAGCCACGGCCCGGGCGCCTCCCTCACCCCGGCGCAGGCCACCCTCTCCTGGGCGCTGGCGCACGGCGCGGACGAGGCCAAGGCCAGGGAGGAGCAGGAGAGGCGGCAGAAGAACGCCGAGGCGGTGAAGAAGTACGCGGACGAGCAGTCGGCGCTGCGCGGCTTCGAGGTCCGCAAGTCGCTGGAGCCCTCCTACACCCAGCTGGCCATGAACGGGGCGTCCGGCCCGCTGTCCGACGAGCGGGTGCGCCGGGCGATCGCCCGGGCGCTGGACCGCAAGGAGCTCGCGGAGATCGTCCTCAAGCCGCTCGGCCTGCCGGCGAAGCCGGTCGGCAGCCACCTGGCCCTGGCCGGGCAGCCGGCGTACGCGGACAACAGCGACGCCCTGGGCGGGCGGGACACGCACGCGGCCCAGGCCCTCCTCGCGGACGCGGGCTGGCGCAAGGGCGGCAAGCTCACCGAGCCGGACGGGGCGAAGGCGGGCCCGGAGGGCGAGGGGGCGACGGACGACTCCAAGACCCGGGCGGTCGCCAAGCCCGGGCCGGGCGACGGCACGGGCGACGACGGCCTCTACATCGTGGGCCAGGACGACGGCCGCAACGGCGCCGTGCGCCGGGACCGGCCGGACCGCCGGGCCCGGGCGGGCCGCCCGGGCACCCCGAGTGCCGGCCCGCACGTCTTCCAGGAGGGCCGGGTCGACTTCGGTGAGCAGCTCGTCGACGAGGGGATCGCCTTCGCCCCGGGCGGCCTGCGCGCGGGACTCTCGCCGGTGCTGGCCCCGTCCTCCCTGGCCGCCCAGCAGGAGGACGCCCTGCTGACGCAGGCGGGAGCCATCGAGGACGGCAAGCGCGCGGCGGCCGCGGCCGCGGCCGCGAAGGCGAAGGCGGAGGCGGAGGCCGACGGCGAGGACGCGAAGGAGCCGGCCAAGGAGCCCGCCAGGGCCACTCCCGCCCCGGCTCCGGCCAAGCAGACCACCCCCCGCACGTCGGGCGCCATGCTCGCCAAGGACGGAAAGCAGCTCAACCTGCGCTTCGTCATGCCGGCCGGCCCCGGCTCGGAGGCACTGCGCGCGGTCGGCGAGCGGATCTCCCAGACGCTGCGGAAGATCGGCATCAACACCCAGGTGACCAAGGTGCCCGACGAGAGCTTCTTCAAGGACCACATCGCCTCGGGCCAGTACGACCTGGCCCTGTACTCCTGGCCCGCCACGGCCTTCCCGGCCACCGACGCCCGGCCGATCTTCGCCAAGCCCGAGCCGGCGGCCGACGGCTCGCTGCTCGTCGAGCAGAACTACACCCGGGTCGGCACCGACCACATCGACCAGCTCTTCGACCAGGCGGCCGGCGAGCTGGACGAGGGGAAGGCCCGTGACCTGATGCGCAAGGCGGACGCCCGGATCTGGGCCGAGGCCGGCTCGATCCCCCTGTACCAGCGCCCGGAGCTGGTCGCGGCCAAGCCGGGGCTGGCGAACGCCGGCGCCTTCGGTCTCGGGGCGCCGCGCTTCCAGGACATCGGCTGGAAGAAGCCGCAGGCCGCGAAGGAGGCGAAGCAGAAGTAGCCGGTGGCCGGAAGACGCCCGGCGAAGAAGTGGTGAAAAAACGGGGCCTGTCGGGTTGACCCGCGGGTAGCAAGCTCAGAAGTGACTCAAGTTCCTTGCCCGCCGGATGCCCGGCGGGCAAGGTCGTGCGTACCCGTTGACCCGCAGGAACACACGTCCCCACCCAGTAGCGCAGACGGCCGGGAGCCCCCACCCACACCCCGGCCGTCCTCAGTCGTCCGGCCCCTTGACAGACCCCCGGCAGGCGGTTCCCGCCGATCGACGTACGATGGGGTAAGGCCGTGGCAGGTTTCCGCCCGGTCGAGGCGCGCGTGCCAGGCCGTACGCGACGCCATCCACGATCCCGGGAGAAGCGCCGAAGTGCCCACGCGCCACGACATCCGTAACGTCGCCATCGTCGCCCACGTCGACCATGGCAAGACGACCATCGTCGATGCCATGCTCAAGCAGGCCGGTGCCTTCGCCGCCCACCAGCAGCTCGACGACCGCATGATGGACTCGAACGACCTGGAGCGTGAGAAGGGCATCACGATCCTCGCCAAGAACACGGCGGTGAAGTACCACCCCAAGGACGGCGGGGCGCCCATCACGATCAACATCATCGACACCCCCGGCCACGCCGACTTCGGTGGTGAGGTCGAGCGCGGTCTGTCGATGGTGGACGCCGTCGTCCTGCTGGTCGACGCCTCCGAGGGTCCGCTGCCCCAGACCCGCTTCGTGCTCCGCAAGGCCCTCCAGGCCCGGATGCCCGTCATCCTCTGCATCAACAAGACGGACCGCCCGGACTCCCGGATCGACGAGGTCGTCAACGAGACCTACGACCTGTTCCTGGACCTGGACGCGGACGAGGACCAGATCGAGTTCCCGATCGTCTACGCCTGCGGCCGTGACGGCGTCGCCTCGCTGACCAAGCCGGAGGACGGCACCGTCCCCGCGGACAGCGACAACCTGGAGCCGTTCTTCTCCACCATCCTGGAGCACGTCCCGGCCCCGACGTACGAGGAGGACGCGCCGCTCCAGGCCCACGTCACCAACCTCGACGCCGACAACTTCCTCGGCCGCATCGCGCTGCTCCGCGTCGAGCAGGGCGAGCTGCGCAAGGGCCAGACCGTCGCGTGGATCAAGCGTGACGGCACGGTCTCCAACGTCCGCATCACCGAGCTGATGATGACCGAGGCGCTCACCCGCAAGCCGGCCGAGGTGGCCGGCCCCGGTGACATCTGCGCCGTCGCCGGTATCCCCGACATCATGATCGGCGAGACCCTGGCCGACCCGGAGAACCCGATCGCGCTGCCGCTGATCACGGTGGACGAGCCGGCCATCTCCATGGTCATCGGCACCAACACCTCCCCGCTGGTCGGCCGCGGCGGCACCGGCAAGGGCGCGGACGCGAAGGCCGCGGTCAAGGACCGCAAGGTCACCGCCCGCCAGGTCAAGGACCGTCTGGACCGCGAGCTGATCGGTAACGTCTCGCTGCGCGTCCTGGACACCGAGCGCCCGGACGCCTGGGAGGTCCAGGGCCGCGGTGAGCTCGCGCTGGCCATCCTGGTCGAGCAGATGCGCCGCGAGGGCTTCGAGCTGACCATCGGCAAGCCGCAGGTCGTCACCAAGGAGATCGACGGCAAGACCTACGAGCCCGTCGAGCGCATGACGATCGACGTGCCCGAGGAGCACATGGGTGCCGTCACCCAGCTCATGGGCGTCCGCAAGGGCCGCATGGACAACATGTCGAACCACGGCTCCGGCTGGGTGCGCATGGAGTTCGTCGTCCCGTCCCGCGGCCTCATCGGCTTCCGTACGGAGTTCCTGACCCAGACCCGCGGCACCGGCATCGGCCACTCGATCCACGAGGGTCACGAGCCGTGGTTCGGCAACCTGCAGACCCGCAATAACGGTTCGCTGGTCGCCGACCGCGCCGGCGCGGTCACCGCGTTCGCGATGACCAACCTGCAGGAGCGCGGCGTCCTGTTCACCGACCCCGGCACCGAGGTGTACGAGGGCATGATCGTCGGCGAGAACTCGCGCGCCGACGACATGGACGTGAACATCACCAAGGAGAAGAAGCTCACGAACATGCGCTCCTCCTCGGCCGACTCCTTCGAGGCGATCGTCCCGCCGCGCAAGCTCTCCCTGGAGCAGTCCCTGGAGTTCTGCCGCGACGACGAGTGCGTCGAGGTGACCCCGGAGGCCGTGCGCATCCGCAAGGTCGTCCTGGACCAGAAGGAGCGCTCGCGCACCGCTTCGCGGGCCAAGTCGGCCAAGTAGGACGCGAGTAGGCTTCTGGCCGAAACGCATAACTTCGGCGACGGCCCTTCCCTGCACCGGACCGGTGCGGGGAGGGGCCGTCGCCGTTTGTCAAACGGATTGTGTCGCTCGTGTGTCCGCATACCGACCGTGACACTCCGGAAGATGAACTAACCGTCCGTTTCGCACGTGTCTGTCTCCTATCTGTTTGTCCGGATTTCGGGTTTTCGCCATAGGGTGATGTTGTGAAAACGAGACCACTTAACTGTGGTTTACGGTCTGGGCGTCCCTGAGGATGGCTCCATTGAGCTCGGGTCAATGGGTCACACGCTGTGGGGAGCGTCGACTCACGAGCACACACGACGGGACCGGATTTCGCTGTCAGGGGTGTCAGCGGGGGACGGGCCCACATCATCGACAGTGACTCCTGAGGAGGCTATTACCCATGCGCGGAGCAACGAGCGCCAAGTGGGTCGTGGGTGCGGTCATCGTGGCGATGGCTGCCACCGCATGCAGCAGTGGCGACAAGGACAGCGGCGCGGGTGCCAAGGGCGGCTCGTTCCGCCTCGGCATCACCGAGCCGACCGCGATCGACCCGTTCAACTCCCAGGAGTCCGAGGGCGCGCTCGTCACGCACAACCTCTTCACGGGTCTGTACAGCGCGACGGTCGACGGCAAGCTGAAGCCCGAACTCGCCGAGTCGGTCCAGACCAGCGACGACGGCAAGACCTGGACCTTCAAGATCAAGCAGGGCACGAAGTTCACCAACGGCGAGCCCGTTGACGCCGAGGCCTTCGTCCGCGGCTGGACCCGTGTGGTCGCCAAGGACTCCGCCTCCGACGTGGCCTACCCGTTCGCGGGCATCGCCGGCTACAAGGAGCTCAACAGCGGCGGCGCCACCACCTTCGCCGGTGTGACCGCTCCGGACGCGAGCACCCTCAAGGTCGAGCTCTCCGAGGCCGACTTCGAGTTCGACAAGAAGACCGTGCACCAGGCCTTCAGCCCGGTCCCGAAGGTCGCCGGCGCCGCCAGCAACAAGGCGTACAACGACGCGCCGATCGGCAACGGCCCCTTCAAGATGGAGGGTTCGTGGCAGCACAACAAGTCCATCACCCTCGTCCGTAACGACGACTACGGCCTGCAGAAGGCCAAGCTCGCCAAGGTCGAGATCTCGATCCTGAACTCGGCCAACGGCTCCACCCTGGAGTACCAGGGCTTCCAGTCGGGCCAGTTCGACTGGGCCCGTATGCCCACGCCGCAGCTTCCGGTCGCGAAGGCCAAGTTCTCGCCGAAGAAGCAGTGGATCGAGGCCGACACCAGCGGTGTCAACTACCTGGTCGCCTTCAACCAGGTCGCCCCGCTGAACAACCCCGACGCGCGCAAGGCGATCTCCTACGCGATCGACCGCGAGGCCATCGCCAAGGGTGTCTTCCAGGGCATGCAGAAGCCGGCCACCTCGGTCCTGCCGCCGTCCTTCGCCGACACCTACGTGGACGGCGTCTGCTCCTCCTGCGTCAAGCAGGACAAGGAGAAGGCCAAGCAGTTCGCGGAGAAGGGCGGCCTGAAGCCGGGCACCGTCCTCGACTTCGGCTACAACACCGGTGCGGGCCACGAGGAGTGGGTCCAGGCCATCGCGCAGCAGCTGAAGGAGGTCCTCGGCCTCGACGTCAAGCTGAACGGCAAGCCGTTCAAGGAGGCCCTGGCCCAGCAGCAGGACAAGGGCACCGGCGGTCTGTGGCGCTCGGCGTGGGGCGCGGACTACCCGACCCCGGACAACTTCCTGTACCCGCTGCTCGACTCGGGTTCGATCAACGAGGACCCGGCGACGGGCAAGGCGGCCGGTGACAACCGCGGCCGTTACAACAACCCGAAGTTCGACGAGCTGATCACCAAGGCCCGCGGCACCAAGGACCCGGCGGCCCGCGCCGCGGTCTACAAGGAGGCCGAGAAGCTCGCGATCGACGACGAGCAGGGTCTCATCCCGCTGTGGAAGCGCACCCAGTTCCGTCTCGCGGCCACGGACAAGTTCGACAACATCCAGCTGGACTTCTTCGAGGACCCGAACCTCGCTGAGATCTCGGCCAAGTAAGAGCCTCCTCAACAGCAGGTAGGCGAAGGTCGTGGGGGCCCGAGTTACTTCTCCGGTCCCCACGGCCTTCGCTCAGTCCCGGGCGCACCCCTCTGTCTCGTCGATCCGCGCCCGGATGCGGCCAATCTCCCGATCGGATGAAGCCGCCAACCCCCACGCTCGGTATGTGAAGGAGGCATCGTGGGAAGATATGTGATCCGGCGGCTCGGACAGATGGTTGTCGTTCTCTTCGGTGCGACGGTTATTCTCTTCTGCTGTCTTTTCGTGCTCCCCGGCGACCCTGTGGGCTCGCTCGGTGGTGACAAGGCCCGTGACCCGGCCGTGGTCGAGGCGCTCCGCGAGCGCTACGGCCTCAACGACCCGCTGCCCGTGCAGTACGGGAACTTCGTCAAGAACCTCGCGCAGGGCGACCTGGGTGAGGACTACACCCAGCGCCGGCCGGTGACCGAGGTCCTCCAGCCGAAGCTGGTGAACACCGCGGAGCTCGCTCTGGCGGCCATCGTCCTGGACATCGCGATCGGCCTGCTGGCGGGTCTGATCGCCGCGCTGTTCAGATACTCGTTCTGGGACGTGTTGATCACGCTCCTGACCACCATGGCCGTCGGCTTCCCGTCCTTCGTGATCGGCATGGTGCTCCAGAAGGTCTTCGTGGTCCAGGTCAAATGGTTCCCGCTGATCTCCGACGGCACGATGAAGTCGCTGATCCTGCCCGCCTTCACGCTGGCGATCCTCGACGCCGCCCTCGTGGCGCGGCTCATGCGTGGCACCATGCTCGAGGTGCTGCGGGCCGACTACGTCAAGACGGCCGTCGCCAAGGGCCTGCCCCGGCGGACCGTGCTCGTCAAGCACGTCATGCGCAACTCGATCATCCCGGTCGTCACGTACCTGGGTATCTCCTTCGGCTCGCTGCTCGGTGGCGCCCTGATCACCGAGGCCATCTTCAACTGGGACGGCATCGGTCTCGCCCTGGTGCAGGCGGTCCAGCAGCAGAACAACCCGATCATCATCGGCGTGGTGACCTTCGGCGTCGCCGTGTTCGTTCTGCTCAACCTCATCGTCGACCTCTTGTACGCGGTCCTCGACCCGCGCATCCGTCTCGCCTGATCCCAGGCAGCCCGTTCTAGGAGTTACCCATGACCGAGCTCACCAAGAGCACATCGGTGGCGGGGGACGCGACCGCACCGGCGCAGGCCGCGAACGCGGAGGCCGAACCGGCCGTCGCCCGCGTGACCCAGTGGGGCGAGATCCGCCACCGCTTCCTCGCGAACAAGCTGGCCGTCGTCGGCCTCGGCCTCGTCCTGCTGCTGTTCCTGACCGCGATCTTCGCTCCGCTGATCGCCCCGCAGGACCCGCTGGCCCAGGACCTGAACAACACCCTCCAGGAGCCGGGCAACGGTCACCTGCTGGGTACCGACGCCCTCGGCCGCGACCAGTTCTCCCGCATCATCTACGGCACCCGCATCGCCGTGGAGATCGGTCTCGCGTCGATCTTCCTGGCGTGCCTCATCGGCATCGTCATCGGCGCGCTGGCCGGCTACTTCGGCCGCGCCACCGACTCGGTGCTGATGCGCATCGCCGACGTCTTCTTCGCCTTCCCGCTGCTGATCGGCGCCATCGTCATCATCATCGCGATGGGCCGGGGCGTGATGCCGGTGATCATCTCGCTGGCCGTCTTCTCGTGGCCGACGGTCTCCCGTCTGCTGCGCAGCTCGATCCTGTCGGTCCGCGAGGCCGACTACGTGCTGGCCGCCCGCGCCCTGGGCGCGGACACCCGCCGGATCATCCTGCGGCACATCATCCCCAACTCCATCGCCGCCGTGATGGCCTACGCCGCGTTCAGCGTCGGCGGTGCCATCGTGGCCGAGGCCTCGCTGTCCTTCCTGGGCGTGGGCGTGAGCCCCGAGGTCCCGGAGTGGGGCAACATGCTCGCCGCCGCCAAGGACTTCATGGGGGTCAAGGACTTCCTGTGGACCTACCCCAGCATCGCGATCGTGCTGACGGTCCTTGGCTTCGTATTCGTCGGTGACGGGCTCCGCGACGCCCTCGACCCGAAGCTGCGCTAGAAGGGCGGCACCACCACATGACTGCTTCAAGCATCACCGCAGACGAGTCCCGCCCCAAGGGCGGCGACACCGAGGTGCCCGTTCTCGAAGTGCGCGACCTGCACGTCGAGTTCGCGACCCGTGAAGGCGTCGTCAAGGCCGTCAACGGCGTGAACTACAGCGTCTCCTCCGGCGAGACCCTGGCCGTGCTCGGCGAGTCCGGCTCCGGCAAGTCCGTGACCGCGCAGGCGATCATGGGCATCCTCGACTCGCCCCCCGGGCGGGTCGCCAAGGGCGAGATCCTCTTCCGCGGCGAGGACATCCTCAAGCTGCCGGAGAACGAGCGGCGCAAGCTGCGCGGCCCGAAGATGGCGATGATCTTCCAGGACGCGCTGTCCGCCCTGAACCCGGTGTTCTCCGTCGGCAACCAGCTGGGCGAGATGTTCCGCGTCCACCAGGGCATGTCGAAGAAGGACGCCACGGTCAAGGCCATCGAGCTCATGGACCGGGTGAAGATCCCCGCGGCCAAGAGCCGGGTCAACGACTACCCGCACCAGTTCTCGGGCGGTATGCGCCAGCGCATCATGATCGCGATGGCGCTCGCCCTGGAGCCGGACCTGATCATCGCGGACGAGCCCACCACGGCGCTCGACGTGACGGTCCAGGCCCAGGTCATGGACCTGCTGGCGGACCTGCAGCGCGAGTACAACATGGGTCTGATCCTGATCACCCACGACCTCGGCGTCGTCGCCGACGTCGCGGACAAGATCGCCGTGATGTACGCGGGCCGCATCGTCGAGCAGGCTCCCGTCCACGAGCTGTACAAGCGCCCCGCGCACCCGTACACCCGTGGTCTGCTGGACTCGATCCCGCGCCTGGACCAGAAGGGCCAGGAGCTCTACGCGATCAAGGGTCTGCCGCCCAACCTGCTGAAGGCCCCCTCGGGCTGCGCCTTCAACCCGCGCTGCCCCAAGGCGCAGGACATCTGCCGCACCGAGATGCCGCCCCTGCTCCAGGTGACCGAGCAGGACGGCACCGAGCTGGCCGGCCGTGCCAGCGCCTGCCACTTCCGCGAGGAGCAGCTCCATGGCTGAGTTCGACAAGAAGGATGACGCCGTGGACGCCACCCCCGGTATCAGTGAGGTCGAGGTCGTCGAGGCGGCCACCGAGACGGCGGCCGTGGCCGCCATCGAGGCGCCCGTCGAGCGCGGCGAGCCGATCCTGCAGGTGCGCAACCTGGTCAAGCACTTCCCGCTGACCCAGGGCATCCTGTTCAAGAAGCAGATCGGCGCCGTCCGCGCGGTCGACGGGATCTCCTTCGACCTGCACCAGGGCGAGACGCTCGGCATCGTCGGCGAGTCCGGCTGCGGCAAGTCGACCGTCGCCAAGCTGCTGATGCTGCTGGAGACGGCGACGTCCGGCGAGGTCTTCTACAAGGGCCAGGACATCACGAAGCTGTCGGGCAAGGCCCTCAAGGCCGTGCGCCGCAACATCCAGATGGTGTTCCAGGACCCCTACACCTCGCTGAACCCGCGCATGACGGTCGGCGACATCATCGGCGAGCCCTTCGAGATCCACCCCGAGGTGGCTCCGAAGGGCGACCGGCGGCGCAAGGTCCAGGAGCTCCTGGACGTGGTCGGCCTGAACCCCGAGTACATCAACCGCTACCCGCACCAGTTCTCCGGCGGCCAGCGCCAGCGCATCGGCATCGCCCGCGGCCTCGCGCTCCAGCCCGAGATCATCATCTGCGACGAGCCCGTCTCCGCGCTCGACGTGTCGGTGCAGGCGCAGGTCATCAACCTGATGGCGAAGCTGCAGGACGAGTTCAACCTGTCCTACATCTTCATCGCGCACGACCTCTCGATCGTCCGGCACATCTCGGACCGCGTGGGCGTGATGTACCTGGGCAAGATGGCGGAGATCGGCACCGACGCGCAGATCTACGACCACCCGACCCACCCGTACACCCAGGCGCTGCTCTCCGCGGTGCCGGTGCCGGACCCGGCGGCCCGCGAGGGCCGCGAGCGGATCATCCTGTCCGGTGACGTCCCGTCGCCGGCCAACCCGCCGTCGGGCTGCCGCTTCCGCACCCGCTGCTGGAAGGCCCAGGACCTGTGCTCCACCGAGGTGCCGCTGCTGGCGGTCCCGGAGCGCTTCAAGGGCCAGGACACCGAGGCGGCGCACGAGTCCGCGTGCCACTTCGCCGAGGAGAAGACGGTCCTGCCCGTCTGACCCCCTCGCCACACCCCGCCGGGCACGGCCGCTTGCGGCCGTGCCCGGTCGGCGTTTGCGGGGCCCGGGGGCGTACCCGTACCGGCTCGGTAACGTGACGGCTCAGGTATGTTCTATGGGTCCGGGCGTCCCCGAGGATGGCCCCATCGAGCTCGCGTCTCGGGTCAAGCGCTGTGGGGAGCGTCGGCTCACGAGCACATCGACAGTGACTCCTGAGGAGGCAATTTCCCATGCGTGGAGCAACGCGCGCCCGATGGGCCGCCGGCACCGTCGTGCTGGCGATGGCCATGACGGCCTGCGGCGGCGGGGACGACCCGTCCGCCGAGGGCCGGATGGGCGGCCACATCACCGTGCGGCTGAGCGAGCCGCAGCACGGCCTGGTGGGCCAGAACACCGGCGAGTCCGAGGGCGCCGAGGTGCTGCACGCGCTGTTCACCGGCCTGGTCGCGTACGACAACAAGACCAGCGAGCCGAAGCTCGCGGTCGCCGAGTCCATCGAGTCGACGGACTCCAAGACCTGGACGATCAAGCTCAAGGACGGCTACACCTTCCACAACGGCGAGAAGGTCGACGCGCAGTCCTTCGTGCGCGCCTGGAACTGGGGGGCCAACCAGGAGAACGACGCCGAGGCGATGGGCTTCTTCTCCAAGATCGAGGGCTCCGACGAGCTGGCCCCGGGCAAGGGGAAGACCCCCACCGCCAAGGAGCTCAAGGGTCTCAAGATCGTCGACAGCAAGACCTTCGTGGTCACGCTGAAGGCGCCCTTCTCCCAGTTCAAGAACATGCTGGGCTACAACGCCTTCTACCCGCTGCCCAAGGCCTTCGAGGCGGACCCGCAGAAGTTCGGCGAGGCGCCGATCGGCAACGGTCCGTTCCAGATGGACGGCACGTGGGAGCACAACAAGCAGATCAAGATCAAGAAGTACGCCAAGTACCCGAGCGACGGCCGCGCCAAGCTCGACGGCGTCACCTTCAAGATCTACGACAACCTCGACGCCGCCTACGGCGACCTCAAGGCGGGCAAGCTGCAGATAGTCGACAAGCTGCCGGTCACCGCACTGCCCACCGTCTCCCAGGAGTTCGGCGAGCGCTACATCTACAAGCCGGAAGCCTCCATCGGCTACATCGGCCTGCCGCTCGAAGCCGACCCCGAGGCCTTCGGCAAGCCCGACGTCCGCAAGGCGATCTCGATGGCCATCGACCGGGACGCCATCGCGAAGAGCATCTTCAACGGCACCCGCAAGCCGGCCGACGACTTCATCAGCCCCATCGTCCCCGGCTACCGCAAGGGCGCCCTGGGCGAGGCCGGCCTCTTCAACCCGGTCAAGGCCAGGGAACTGTTCCAGCGCGCCGGAGGCATCCCCGGCAACAAGATGGAACTCGGCTACGAGGCCGACAGCGACAACAGGGAGTGGATCGAGGCCGTCGCCGCCCAGCTGAAGACCAACCTGGGCATCGAGGTCACCCCCAAGCCCTTCCCGAAGGCCGGCGACCTGCTGAACGCGCTGAGCGCCCAGCGGTTCGAGGGAGCCTTCCGCACGGGCTGGGCCATGGACTACCCGGCGGCCGAGGACTACCTGCGCCCGGTGTTCTCCAAGGAGGCCATCGCCAACGGCTCCAACTTCGGGCACTACAAGAGCGAGGAGTTCGAGGCGGCCCTCGCCGCGGCCGACCGCTCCACCGATCCGGCCGACAGCCTCAAGCTCTACCAGAAGGCCGACGACATCGTCATCCGGGACCTCCCGTACATCCCGGTCTTCACCTACATGTCGGCCGCCGCCTACGCCAAGAACGTCACCCACGTCGAGGTCGACGCCCAGGGCCGCATGGACCTCGCCAACGTCCAGCTCACCTGAGGCACCCGCCCGCCCCCGCACGCGCCGGGGGCGGGCAAAGCGGTTGCGGCCGCCCGCCGCGGCGGCCGACAGTGGCCCGATGGCCACCGACACGCTGACCGTCCGCCCGGCCGGCCCCGGGGACGCCCGGGACATCTGCGCCCTGCTCAACGCCGTCGACCTCGTGGAGATCGGCCGGCCCGAAACCGACCTCGGCACCGTCGAGGCCGACCTCAACCACCCCGACGTCGACCTCGCCACCGACTCCTGGCTCGCCTTCCAAGGCGGCCGCCTCGTCGCCTACGCCCTCGTCTGGGCCGACTCCGGACCCGGCCGGATCGACGGCGACCACTACGTCCTGCCCGGCCACGACCGGGCCGCACTGGCGCTGCTGCGCCGGATGGAGGACCGGGCCCGCCGGATGGCCTCCGGCACCGGACGCGGCGCCCGGCTCCGCCTCCAGCTCAACGTCCGCCCCACCCTCGACCTCACCCTCCTCACCGGCCGCGGCTACCGCAGCGTCCGCCGCTACCAGGTGATGACCCGCGCCCTCGGCCCGGCCGCCGACCTGCCGCCCGAGCCGCCCGCCGGCCTCGTGCTGCGCGACTGCGCCGCCGACGAGGCCGACCGCCGCCGCGCCCACGCCCTGGTCGAGGAGACCTTCGCCGCCCACTTCGGACACGTGGGGCGCGACTACGAGGCCTGGCTGGACCACGTCGACGGACGCCGCCTC
Source organism: Streptomyces sp. 3211.6 (assembly GCF_003634815.1). Lineage (NCBI taxonomy): Bacteria > Bacillati > Actinomycetota > Actinomycetes > Kitasatosporales > Streptomycetaceae > Streptomyces > Streptomyces sp. 3211.6. Next base: position 5,157,959 of record NZ_RBXC01000001.1, read on the forward strand.
GACTGGTCCCTGGTGTGGATCGCGAGCCTGCCCGGACAGGGCGACGCGGCCGTCCTCTTCTCCCGCGACGACCGCACCAGCATGGGCTGGATCAGCCACATCGGCGTACGCGAGGAGGTCCGCGGCCGGGGCGTCGGCGCCTTCCTGCTGCGCCACGCCTTCGCCGCCTTCGCCGCCCGCGGCCGCGACACCCTGGGCCTGGGCGTGGACACCCTCAACGAGAGCGGAGCCCTGGCCCTCTACGAGGCGCACGGCATGACCCTGCACTACGCCGTCGACACCTGGGACCTGCCTTTGCACCCCCAGGGGTGACAGGCGGGGGACGCGAGGGTGCAAAACGGCCAACCAGGAGTGAAAGCTGCCCTACATAGGGTGACATTGCCCCTAAGTGAGTCTTGGGACCCTAGGAGGCAGTCCATGCGCGGAGCCACCCACGCCCAGTGGGCCGCATGTGCGGTGGCCGTCGCCCTCGCGGCGACGGCCTGCGGCGGCGGGAGCGACAGCGGCGGCGGTGGCGGTGCGGCGGGGATCGTCAGCTCCTCCTGGGGCGACCCGCAGAACCCGCTGGAGCCGGCCAACACCAACGAGGTGCAGGGCGGCAAGGTCCTCGACATGCTCTTCCGCGGCCTCAAGCGCTACGACGCCAAGACGGGCGAGGCCCGCAACATGGTCGCCGAGAAGATCGAGACCACCGACAGCCAGAACTTCACCATCACCCTGAAGGACGGCTGGAAGTTCAGCAACGACGAACCGGTCACCGCCCAGTCCTTCGTCGACGCCTGGAACTACGCGGCGGACGTGCGCAACAAGCAGAACAACGCCACCTTCTTCGCAGGCATCCGCGGCTACGACGACGTGCACCCCGCCTCCGGGGAGCCCAAGGCCAAGACCATGTCCGGGCTGGTGGTCAAGGACCCCAAGACCTTCACCGTCGCCCTGAAGTCGAAGTTCTCCACCTGGCCCGAGACCCTCGGCTACCAGGCCTTCTCCCCGCTGCCCAAGGCCTTCTTCACCGACCACTCCGGCTGGCTGAACAAGCCGGTCGGCAACGGCCCGTACACGGTGGACTCGTACACCAAGGGCACCGGCATGAAGCTGCGCAAGTGGGACGGCTACCCCGGCGAGGACAAGGCGCAGAACGGCGGCGTGGACCTCAAGGTCTACACCGACAACAACACCGCCTACACCGACCTGATCTCCGGCAACCTCGACCTCGTGGACGACGTCCCCGCGCAGCAGCTGAAGAACGTCAAGAACGACCTCGGCGACCGCTACATCAACCAGCCGGCCCTCATCCTCCAGACCCTCACCTTCCCGCTCTACGACCCGCAGTGGAGCAAGGAGGGCATGGACAAGGTCCGCCGCGGCATCTCCATGGCGATCAACCGCGACGAGATCACCGAGCAGATCTTCCGCGAGACCCGCACCCCGGCCAAGGACTGGACCTCGCCCGCCCTCGGCGACAAGGGCGGCTTCAAGTCCACGCTCTGCGGCGACGCCTGCAAGTTCAACCCCGCCGAGGCCAAGAAGCTCATCCAGGAGGCCGGCGGCCTGCCCGGCGGCAAGATGACCCTCACCTCGAACGTGGACACCGGCTCCCACCGCGACTGGATGGAGGCCGTCTGCAACAGCGTCAACAACGCCCTGGGCGAGGGCCCCGTCTGCACCGTCAACCCCATCGGCACCTTCGCCGACTTCCGCAACCAGCAGAGCGCCTTCAAGCTGACCGGCCCCTTCCGCTCCGGCTGGCAGGCCGACTACCCGCTCATCCAGAACTTCCTCCAGCCGCTCTACTACACCGGCGCCTCCTCCAACTACGGCAAGTTCAGCAGCCCGGACTTCGACAAGCTCGTCGACGAGGCCAACCAGGAGAGCGACACCGCCAAGGCCATCGGCAAGTTCCAGGACGCCGAGAAGATCCTCGCCGAGCAGATGCCCTCCATCCCCCTCTGGTACCAGAACGGCAGCGCCGGGCACTCCGAACGGATCTCCGACGTCGCCCTGAACCAGTTCAGCGTCCCCGTCTACAACGAGATCAAGGTCAGCTGACGCCCGCCGCCGAGCCCGACACCCTGGAGCATCCATGGGACGTTACGTGATCCGGCGGCTGCTCCAGATGATCCCCGTGTTCATCGGCAGCACCTTCCTGATCTTCTTCATGGTCTACGCACTGGGCGACCCGGTGGCGGCCCTCTTCGGGGACAAGGCCCCCGACCCCGCCACCGTCGCCCGCATCCGCAAGGACCTCTACCTCGACCGGCCCCTGTGGGAGCAGTACGTCCACTACATGGGGCAGATCTTCCAGGGCGACTTCGGCACGGCCTTCAACGGCCAGAAGGTCACCGAGCTGATGGGCACCGCCTTCCCCGTCACCCTCCGGCTGACCTGCGTCGCGATCCTCATCGAGATCCTCGTCGGCATCACCCTCGGCGTGATCGGCGGACTGCGCCGGGGCAAGGCCGCCGACACCAGCCTGCTGGTGGCCACCCTCGTCGTCATCTCCGTGCCCACCTTCGTCACCGGGTACGTGCTCCAGTTCCTCTTCGGCGTCAAATGGGGCTGGGTCCGGCCCACCGTCTCCCCGGACGCCCGCTTCGACGAGCTGATCCTGCCCGGCCTCGTCCTCGCCCTGGTCTCCCTCGCCTACGTCACCCGGCTCTCGCGGACCTCCATCGCCGAGAACGTCAAGGCCGACTACGTCCGCACCGCCGTCGCCAAGGGACTGCCGCGCCGCCGGGTCATCACCCGCCACCTGCTGCGCAACTCCCTCATCCCGGTGGTCACCTTCATCGGCACCGACATCGGCGCCCTGATGGGCGGGGCCATCATCACCGAGCGGATCTTCAACATCAAGGGCGTCGGCTACCAGCTCTACCAGGGCATCCTGCGCGGCAACTCGCCCACCGTCGTGGGCTTCGTGACCATCCTCGTCATCGTCTTCCTGGTGGCGAACCTGCTCGTCGACCTGCTCTACGCGGTCCTGGACCCGAGGATCCGCTATGCCTGAACCCGAGCGGCAGCCGCCCTACGACCCGCTGAAGCCGGGCGAGCACGAGGCCATCGCCCCGACCGGACAGGGAGGCGCCATGGACCTCGCACTGGAGGAGGCCGAAAGCCTGGAACAGCCCCTCGACCCCGGCCCCGGCGGCCCCCGCGAGCGGGCCCGCTCCCTGTGGTCCGACGCCTGGCACCAGCTGCGCCGCAACCCCGTCTTCATCGTCTCCGCCCTGCTCATCCTCTTCCTCGTCGTCATCTCCCTCTGGCCCCAGCTCATCGCGAGCGGCGACCCGCTCCACTGCGAGCTCGCCAAGTCGCAGCAGGGCCCCGCCCCCGGGCACCCCTTCGGCTACGACACCCAGGGCTGCGACGTCTACACCCGCACCGTCTACGGGGCCCGCGCCTCCATCACCGTCGGCATCTGCGCCACCCTGGGCGCCGCCCTGCTGGGCTCCGCGCTCGGCGGGCTCGCCGGGTTCTTCGGCGGCTGGGGCGACGCCGTGCTCTCCCGGGTCGCGGACATCTTCTTCGGGATCCCGGTCGTCCTCGGCGGGCTCGTGTTCCTCTCCGTGGTCACCAGCACCACCGTCTGGCCCGTGGTCGGCTTCATCGTGCTGCTCGGCTGGCCGCAGCTCGCCCGCATCGCCCGCGGCTCGGTGATCACCGTCAAACAGAACGACTACGTCCAGGCCGCCCGGGCCCTCGGCGCCGGCAACGCCCGCATGCTGCTGCGGCACGTCGCGCCCAACGCCGTCGCCCCGGTCATCGTCGTCGCCACCATCGCGCTGGGCACCTACATCTCCCTGGAAGCCACCCTGTCCTTCCTCGGAGTCGGCCTGCGCCCGCCCACCGTCTCCTGGGGCATCGACATCTCCAACGCCGCCTCCCAGATCCGCAACGCCCCGCACATGCTGCTCTGGCCGGCCGGCGCCCTGAGCCTGACCGTGCTCGCCTTCATCATGCTCGGCGACGCCGTGCGCGACGCCCTCGACCCCAAGCTGCGCTGAGGAGTGAGCCGCCAGATGCTGCTCGAAGTCCGGGACCTGCACGTGGAGTTCACCACCCGCGACGGGGTCGCCAAGGCCGTCAACGGCGTGGACTACTCGGTGGACGAGGGCGAGACCCTCGCGGTGCTCGGCGAGTCCGGCTCCGGGAAATCGGTGACGGCCCAGGCCGTGATGGGGATCCTCGACATGCCGCCCGGCCGGATCACGGGAGGCCAGATCCTCTTCAAGGGCAAGGACCTGCTGAAGATGAAGGAGGAGGAGCGCAGGAGGATCCGCGGCGCCGAAATGGCGATGATCTTCCAGGACGCCCTGTCCTCCCTCAACCCCGTCCTCACGGTCGGCGCCCAGCTCGGCGAGATGTACGAGGTCCACCGCGGGATGTCCCGCAAGGACTCCCGCGCCAAGGCCGTCGAGCTGATGGACCGGGTGAAGATCCCGGCCGCACGTCAGCGCGTGGGCGACTACCCGCACCAGTTCTCCGGCGGCATGCGCCAGCGCATCATGATCGCCATGGCGCTGGCCCTGGAACCCTCCCTGATCATCGCCGACGAACCCACCACCGCCCTCGACGTCACCGTCCAGGCCCAGGTCATGGACCTGCTCGCCGAGCTCCAGCGCGAACTCGCCATGGGGCTGATCCTGATCACCCACGACCTCGGCGTCGTCGCCGACGTGGCCGACAAGATCGCCGTGATGTACGCGGGCCGGATCGTCGAGTCCGCCCCCGTCCACGCCCTCTACAAGACACCCGCCCACCCCTACACCCGGGGCCTGCTCGACTCGATCCCGCGCCTGGACCAGAAGGGCCAGGAGCTCTACGCCATCAAGGGCCTGCCCCCCAACCTCCTGGCCATCCCGCCCGGCTGCGCCTTCAACCCGCGCTGCCCCATGGCCCGGCCCGTCTGCCGGACCGAGGTCCCGCCGCTGGCGGAGGCCGGCCCCGACCGGACCAGCGCCTGCTTCTTCTGGAAGGAGTGCCTCGGTGCCTGAGCCCCTTCTGGAGGTCCGTGACCTCGTCAAGCACTACCCCCTCACCCGGGGCGTCCTCTTCAAGAAGCAGATCGGCGCGGTCAAGGCCGTCGACGGGGTCTCCTTCGGCCTCGCCGCCGGCGAGACCCTCGGCATCGTCGGCGAGTCCGGCTGCGGGAAGTCCACCGTCGCCAGGATGCTGGTCCACCTGGAACGCCCGACCGCCGGGGTCATCTCGTACAAGGGCGAGGACATCACGAAGCTGTCGGGCAAGGCCCTCAAGGCCGTGCGCCGCAACATCCAGATGGTGTTCCAGGACCCCTACACCTCGCTGAACCCGCGCATGACGGTCGGCGACATCATCGGCGAGCCCTTCGAGATCCACCCCGAGGTGGCCCCGAAGGGCGACCGGCGGCGCAAGGTCCAGGAGCTCCTGGACGTGGTCGGCCTCAACCCCGAGTACATCAACCGCTACCCGCACCAGTTCTCCGGCGGCCAGCGCCAGCGCATCGGCATCGCCCGCGGCCTCGCCCTGCGGCCGGAGGTCATCGTCGCGGACGAACCGGTCTCCGCGCTCGACGTCTCCGTCCAGGCCCAGGTCGTCAACCTCCTGGACCGGCTCCAGGCCGACTTCGGCCTCTCCTACGTCTTCATCGCGCACGACCTCTCCATCGTCCGGCACATCTCCGACCGGGTCGGGGTCATGTACCTCGGCCGGATCGTCGAGACCGGCACCGACACCCAGATCTACGACCACCCCACCCACCCCTACACCCAGGCCCTGCTCTCCGCCGTGCCGGTGCCCGACCCCGAGGCCCGCGCCCACCGGGACCGGATCCTGCTCTCCGGCGACGTGCCCTCCCCGGCCAACCCGCCCTCGGGCTGCCCCTTCCGCACCCGCTGCTGGAAGGCCGAATCCCGCTGTGCCACGGAGGTGCCGCTGCTGACCGTCCCGCCGGTCTTCCCGGCGGGCCCGGCGGCCCATCCGTCGGCCTGCCACTTCGCGGCGGAGCGGCAGGTGGTCCCGCCCCCGGGGGAACTCGCGCCCCCGCCGTCCCCGCTGACGGAGGAGTAGGGAGCGGGCTGGAAAACACCGGAGGGACCGATCATTTCCGGCCACCCCGCATAGTCCCCCCGGAGGGTGCCGATTCGGCTCCAACCCGCCCTCAGGGAGGGTGACTTGACCGATTCTGCCCCGAGTTCCGGCCCCGGCCGGCGGGGCGGGATACGGCCGTACGGGCGCCGGCGGGCGCGCAGGCCTCCCTCACGGCTCCGCCACGCCCCCGGGCGTGCGCGGTATGCGCCCCTCGTGCTGCCGGAATTCGACCGATGCGCTGGTACGGATAGTTATGATCCGTAGCGCACGGTGGGTATGAATCGCCGAGCACGAGTACGCGTACCGATGTCCGCTCGACATGGAGGTGAAACGCCGTGGCACTATCGATCTCGGCCGTGGTGCTGCTGGCGATCGTCGTCTTCCTTCTGGTCCGGAGGTCGGGACTGAAGGCGGGGCACGCGTTCGTCTGTGTACTGCTCGGGTTCTACCTGGCGAGTTCGACGGTGGCTCCCACCCTCAGCCAGCTCACCTCGAACGTGGCGAGCATGATCAGTGGCCTCAAGCTGTAGGGCGGCCTCGTAGGCTGGGCCCATGAACGGTCTTCCCGCCCGTCGTCTGCTGCTCGTGCACGCGCACCCGGACGACGAGTCGATCAACAACGGCGTCACCATGGCCAAGTACGCGGCCGAGGGCGCCCACGTCGCGCTGGTGACCTGCACCCTCGGCGAGGAGGGCGAGGTCATCCCGCCCGAGCTGGCCCACCTCGCGCCGGACCGCGACGACACCCTGGGTCCCTTCCGGGTCGGCGAGCTCGCCGCCGCCATGAAGGAGCTCGGGGTCGCCGACCACCGCTTCCTCGGCGGCGCCGGCCGGTTCCGCGACTCCGGGATGATGGGCGCCCCGCAGAACGCCCGCCCCGGCGCCTTCTGGGCCACCGGCGTGGACGAGGCCGCGGGCCACCTCGTCGCCGTCATCCGGGAGCTGCGCCCCCAGGTCCTGGTCACCTACGACCCGGACGGCGGCTACGGCCACCCCGACCACATCCAGGCCCACCGCGTCGCCATGCGCGGCGCCGAGCTGGCCGCCGACCCCGCCTACCGGCCCGAGCTGGGCGCCCCGCACGCCATCGCGAAGGTCTACTGGAACCGGGTGCCGCTCTCCGCCGTCGAGGAGGGCTTCGCGCGGCTGCGCGAGCTGGGCAACGAACTGCCCTTCCCGGGCCTGGCGACCCCCGCCGACGTCCCGGGCGTGGTCCCCGACGGGCGGATCACCGCCGAGATCGCCGACGCGGAGGGCGAGCGGGTGCTGGTGGAGGCCAAGGCGGCCGCCATGCGGGCGCACGCCACCCAGATCGCCGTGGACGGCCCCTTCTTCGCCCTCTCCAACGACCTGGCCCAGCCGTTGTTCGCCCGCGAGTACTACGAGTTGGCCGTGGGGGAGTCCGGGGCCCCGGCCGGAACGCGCGAGCGGGACCTCTTCGCGGGGGTGGAGGCGTGACCGCGGCGCTGACGGCGGGGCGGATCGCCGCCCTGCTGGGCCTGCTCGTCGCCGGTGCCGCCACCGGACTGGCCGGGTGGCTCGTGGTGGACCTGTGGTTCCCGGCCGGGCTGGTGCTCGCCGTACTGGCCCTGCTCGGGCTGTTCCTGGGGGCCCGGATCGCCCTCGGGGGCGGGCTCGGCGTGGGCGTCGCGGCGGCCGGCTGGTTCCTCTCGTACGTCCTGCTCGGTGTCCCGCGCCCCGAAGGGGACTTCCTGCTCGGTTCCTCCGGAATCGGTATGTACGCATACCTTTTGGGCGGGAGTGCGGTCGCTGTGATCTGTGCCACGATGCGCGTTCCCGTGGAACCGCCGGTTTCGGCCCCGAAACCGCGCGGCTGACGGGCCGCCGAACTCCGCCACCCTCCGATCGGGGACGGGTTGCGGGGGTTTGACGGGCCCTCGGGGGAGGACCTGCGGAGGGCTAAGGGGAACCTTTCATTCCCCTGGGACAGTTGCGTGCGCGCGGCGGCCAGTATGGTGGACGGGCCGCCGAGCTGCCCGCGCACGGCACGCGGGCGGCGGAGCCAACCGGGAGAACCTGCCTTGAGTCGTGAAACCGACAGTTCGCCCCCCGGGCCCGTAGGGCACGGTGGAGCCGCCTACCCCTCGGGTACGCCGCCGTACGGAACCGGCCAGTCCGCGCCCACGTCCCTGCCGCCCCGGCCTGGCGCGACCGCCCCGGAGGAGAATCCTGTGAGTTCGAACCCGTCCACGCCCGACACCGACGGGCCGAAGACCGAGACCACCCTGACGACCCGGATCCGGATCAACATCCCGGGTTCGCGGCCGATCCCGCCCGTGGTCGTCCGCAAGCCGGTGAAGGACGGCTCCGCGGAGCCCGCCCCCGGCTCCGCCGAGTCGGTCCCGGCCCCGGCCCCGCGCGGCCAGGCCCAGCCCCCCGTGCGCGCCGCCCTGCCGGAGCGGCCCACGGGCCAGACGCCCGCGTCCGCCGCGGCCCCGCAGGCGCCCGCCCCGGCCCCGCAGGCCCCGGCCGAGGCGCCGTCGGGCGGCGGCTGGTTCGCCCCACGCAAGGCGGCCGCGCCCCCGCCCGCGGCCCCGGCGCCCGCCGCGGCCTACGGCTCCTCCGCGCCCCGCCCCGGCAACGGCGCGGGCGGCCCGATGGGCGGCGGCTTCGACGCCGGCCCCGCGGGCGCCCCGGGCCACGCCCCGTACGAGGGAGCCGGCACCGGTGCGGGATTCGCGCCCCCGGCCGCCCCCGGCCTCCCGCAGCGGCCCGCCCCCGCCCCCGGTACCGGCGCGGGTGCCGGCTTCGCGCCCGCCCCCGCCGTCGGCGGACCCGGCGCCGGCTCGGCCCCGGGCTACCCGGCGTACGACGGCGGCCCGTCCACCGAGGCCTTTCCCGCCTTCACGGAGCCCTCCGGCCCCACCGGCGGGCCCGCGCTGGGCACCGTGCCCGTGGGCGCCGACGAGACCCCGCGCTGGCCCGGTCCCGAGGCCCTGGACACCCCCGCTCCGGGCGCCCCCCGGCCCGGCCCGGCCGCGCCGCCGCCCGGCCCGCAGCCGCCCCGGTCGATGCCCGCCCCGGCCCCGGCCGGGAAGTCCGGCAAGGCGGCCCCGGCCGGCAAGCCCGCCAAGAAGAAGGGCCGCTCGAAGCTGGTCCTGCTCGGCGGCGCGGTCCTCGGCCTCGCCGCCGTGGCCTACGGCGCCGGGCTGCTGATGAACCACTCCGACATCCCCAAGGGCACCAAGGTGCTCGGCGTCGACATCAGCGGCAGCCGCGACGACGCCGTCGACAAGCTCCAGACGGCCTTCGGCAAGCGCTCCGCCACCCCGCTCCAGGTCACCGTCGGCGGCAAGACCGTCGAGCTGAAGCCCGAGAAGGCGGGCCTGACCCTCGACAGCCAGACCACCGTCCGCAACGCCACCGGCAGCGACTACAACCCGGTCACGGTCATCGGCTCGCTGTTCGGCGTCGAGCGCACGGCCGCCGCCGTCATGCCCGTCGACGAGGAGAAGCTGAAGGACTCCCTCCAGGAGCTCGCCGGCACCGCCGGCACCGCCACCGAAGGCACCATCACCTTCGACACCGGCAAGCCCGTCGCGGTCCCCGGCAAGGCCGGCACCAGCCTGGACGTGGACGGCTCCATGGACAAGGTCACCAAGGCCTTCCGCGAGCTCGTCGCCAACGGCAAGGCCGCCCCCGTCGAACTCCCCACCGCCACCAAGGAACCGACCATCACCCAGGCGGAACTGAACCGGGCGATGAAGGAGTTCGCGGAGCCCGCCATGTCCGCCCCCGTCACCGTCAAGGCGGGAACCAAGTCCCTGGCCTTCGGCGCCAAGTCCCTGCCCAAGATCCTCAGCATGGCCCCCGTACAGGGCAAGCTCGTCGAGAAGTACGACCTCGAGGCCCTCAAGGCCACCTACGGCAACGCCTTCGAGGGGGTGCTGATCACCCGGGGCACCGGCGCGAAGACCCCCGTCACCCCGCAGGACGTCGTCGGCGCCCTCGGCAAGGGCCTCCTCGGCAAGACCCCGGCCGAGCGCGTCGTGACCATCGACACGAACGCCAACTGAGTCCCGGCGCCGGCGTGTGGAGCCCCTTCCCGGACCCGGGAAGGGGCTCCACACGTCCCCGGAACCCGGCCTGACCAGGGGCGTCACCCCCTTCGCATGACATCTGTCATGCAGCTGTCACGACTGGAGACACTGCCGCGCGGACCTCCGTCCGCGAGAAGCTCGGTGCATGACGACGACGACCGCGACGCACTCCGGAACACCCGGACCCGCACGAGGTGCCGGCCACGGCACCGTGGTGAGCTTCCAGAACGTGACCAAGAGCTACGGCCAGGTCAGGGCCGTCGACGGCCTCACCCTCGAACTCCACCCGGGCGAGACCGTCGCGCTCCTCGGCCCCAACGGCGCCGGCAAGTCCTCCACCCTCGACCTGCTCCTGGGCCTGCGCCCCGCCGACTCCGGCACCGTCAGCCTCTTCGGCACCACCCCCCGCGAAGCCCTCGCGGCCGGCCGGGTCGGCGCCATGCTCCAGAGCGGCGGCCTGATGGAGGAGGTGACCGTGCGCGAGCTCGTCACCCTCGGCTGCGCCCTGCACCCCCGCCCCTACCCGGTGGACGAGGTGCTCTCCCGCGCCGGCATCGAGGAGATCGCAGGACGCACGGTCAACAAGCTCTCCGGCGGCCAGGAGCAGCGCGTGCGCTTCGCGCTCGCCACCGCCGGCCACAACGACCTGATCATCCTGGACGAGCCCACCACGGGCATGGACGTCACCTCCCGCCAGGCCTTCTGGGCCACCATGCGGGAGCAGGCCGCCCAGGGCCGCACGGTCCTGTTCGCCACCCACTACCTGGAGGAGGCGGACGCCATCGCCGACCGGGTACTGGTCCTCAACAAGGGCCGGCTGCTCGCCGACGGCACCGCCGCCGAGATCAAGGCCAAGGCCGGCGCCCGGAAGGTCGCCTTCGACCTCCACGGCGAGATCGACGAGCAGATCCTGCGCGCCCTGCCCGCCCTGACCTCCTTCGAGGTCAACGGCACCACCGTGCGCCTGCAGTCGCGCGACGCCGACGCCACCGTGCACGCGGTGTACGCGCTCGGCCTCTACCCCCGCAACCTGGAGGTCGCGGGCCTCGGCCTGGAGCAGGCCTTCATCGCCCTGACCGAGGCCGAGGAGGCCACCCGATGAGCACGTCCCCCAACGCCGGCACCCTCCAGCTGGTCAAGCTGGAGATCACCCGCGCCCTGCGCAACAAGAAGTACCTGTTCTTCACCGTCCTCTACCCGGCCGCCCTCTTCCTGATGCTCGGCGGCACCCTGGACGGCACGACGAAGGTCTACGGCACCGAACTGACCATGCCGGCCTTCTACATGGTCGCCATGGCCTCCTTCGGCGCCCTGACCGCGGTCCTGGTCGGCAACAGCGAGCGCATCGCCAAGGAGCGCGAGAAGGGCTGGGTGCGCCAGCTGCGGCTGACGGCCCTGCCCGGCCACGGCTACGTGCTCGCCAAGACCGCCAGCGCCGGCGTGCTCTCCCTGCCCTCCATCCTGGTCGTCTTCGCGGTCGCCGCGTTCGGCAAGGGCGTCCGGTTCGAGGCCTGGCAGTGGCTGGCCCTCACCGGCTCCATCTGGGCGGGCAGCCTGGTCTTCGCCGCGCTGGGCGTGGCCGTCGGCTACCTGGCCACCGCGGACAACGTCCGCCCGCTCACGATGCTGATCTACTTCGCCCTGGCGATCCTCGGCGGCCTGTGGATGCCCACCGCGAACTTCCCGCAGTGGCTGAAGAACATCTGCGAGTGGCTGCCGACCCGCGCCTACACCGGGCTCGGCCAGGCCATCGAGCTGGGCGGCGCCCCGCACGCCAAGGACGTGGCGATCCTCGCGGTGTACTTCGTACTGTTCACGGGTGCGGCCGCCTGGCTGTACCGCAAGGACTCACTGAAGGCGTAGGAACGTGGCGCTGACGCACGAGGCCGAGGGGAGCCGGATCGTCCGGGCCCCCGAGAGCACCGTCCACCGGGTGGTCAAGGGCCTCTGGATCCTCATCTGGCTCTTCTACCTCAGTGCCCCCGTCACCGACCTGGTGCGCGGCGGGCACAGCGACGGCGCCCGGGTGCTCGGCGGGCTGGGCCTGCTGGGGTTCGTCGCCTGGTACCTCGTGCTGGTGTTCCGGCCGGACCAGCAGAAGCCGGTCCGGCCGGTCCTGCTGTCGCTGGCGGTGCTCACTGCCGAAGCCGCGGTCCTCTCGCTGGTGCTCGGCCGCGAGTGGCTCGTGCTCTTCGTCTACGTCTCCATCGCCTCCGGCGCCGCGCTCCCCGCGAAGGTCGCCCGCTTCACGGTGCCCGCCGCGACCGCCCTGCTGTCCGTGCTGGCCCTGTACGTGCCGGAGGGCGGCGACTACCTGTTCGGGCTGCTGATCCCGGCCCTGATGGGCGGGTTCGCGATGGTCGGGGTGCGCGAGATGATCCGGACCACCATCGAGCTGCGGCAGGCCCGCGCCACGGTGGCGCAGCTCGCGGCCAACGAGGAGCGCCTGCGGATGGCCCGCGACCTGCACGACCTGCTGGGCCACTCGCTGTCGCTGATCACCCTCAAGAGCGAGCTCGCGGGCCGGATGCTGCCCGACCACCCCGACCGGGCCGCCCAGCAGGTGGCGGACATCGAGAAGGTCTGCCGGCAGGCCCTGACCGACGTACGGGAGGCCGTGAGCGGCTACCGGCGGCCCACCCTGCCCGGCGAGCTCGCGGGCGCCCGGACGGCGCTGGCGGCGGCCGGGGTGAAGGCCGACCTGCCCGTGGACTTCACCGAGGAGGTGCCGGAGGAGCAGGAGAGCGCGCTGGCCTGGTCGCTGCGCGAGGCGGTGACCAACGTGGTCCGGCACAGCGGCGCCACGCTCTGCACGGTCACCCTGACGGCCCGCCAGACCCTCGCGGGCCCGGTGCTGGAGCTGTCGGTGACCGACGACGGCGCGGGCGGCCCCGCCGTCCCCGGCAACGGCCTGACGGGCCTGACGGAGCGTCTGGAGGCGGTCGGCGGCACGCTGTGGGCGGGCCCGGCGGGCAAGACCGGCTTCCGGCTGCTGGCGCGGGTCCCCCTAGGATCCCGGTCATGACGGAAGCCCGCGAAGCCGCCCCGGCCCCCATCCGCATCCTCCTGGCGGAGGACCAGTCCATGGTCCGGGAAGCCCTCGCGGCCCTGCTGGGACTGGAGCCGGACATCGAGGTCCTGGCCCAGGTGGCACGGGGCGACGAGGTCGTGCCGGCCGCTCTGGCCCACGACGTCAACGTGGCGCTGCTGGACATCGAGATGCCGGGCATGACCGGCATCGAGGCGGCCAGGGCCCTGCGCCGGGCCCGCCCGGCCCTGAAGATCGTGATCGTGACCACCTTCGGCCGGCCCGGATACCTGCGCGGCGCGATGGAAGCGGGCGCCTCCGCGTTCCTGGTCAAGGACGCGCCCGCCGCGGAGCTCGCGGAGGCGGTGCGCAAGGTCCTCGCCGGCGAGCGCGTCATCGACCCCGGTCTCGCGGCGGCCGCCCTGGCGGAGGGCGCCAACCCGCTCACGGAGCGGGAACGGGACGTGCTGCGCGCGGCGGAGCACGGCGCGACCAACGCCGAGCTGGCGGCGGCCCTCTCCCTGTCCCAGGGCACGGTCCGCAACTACCTCTCGACCGCCATCCAGAAGCTGGCGGCCCGCAACCGGGCCGAAGCGGTCCGCGTCGCCCGGGAAAAGGGCTGGCTCTGACGAGGCGTTCTTGACCACACTACGGCGGTGTTCGGAAAACTGTGGATGGCGACCGCCGCGTCGAACCTGTCCGACGGGGTGAGCCTGGCCGCCGCGCCCCTGCTCGCGGCCACGATCACCCGGGACCCGACCCTGATCGCCGGGATCACCGTCGCCCAGCGGGCCCCCTGGCTGGTCCTGGCCTTCGTCTCGGGGGCGCTCGCCGACCGCCTCGACCGCCGGAAGGTGGCGCAGAGCGCGAACTGGATCCGCGCCGCCGCGTTCGCCGCCCTCACGGCGGCCGTCCTCACCGACGCCCTGTCCATGCCCCTGCTGTACGTGGTCTTCTTCGCGATCGGCACCGCCGAGACGCTCTACGACAGTGTCTCGGCGGCCTGGGTGCCGGTGCTGGTCGGCCCCGAGGAGCTGACCCGCGCCAACAGCCGGCTGCAGACCACCTTCGTGGTCTGCAACGAGTTCGCCGGCCCGCCGATCGGAGGCTTCCTCTTCGCGGCTGCGGCCTCCGCGCCGTTCGCCCTGGGAACGGCCGGATACCTGGCCGCCGTGGGCCTGCTCGCCCTCATCCCCTCGGCGGCGAGCCGGGCGCAGGGGGCGGACGGCGGACCGCTGACGGTCGCGGGCGTGCGCGAGGACATCGCCGTCGGCGCCCGCTGGTACTGGTCCTCGCCCGTGCTGCGCGCCCTGAGCCTGGTCGCGGCCGTCGGCAACGCCGCCACCGCGGCGAGCTACGGCATGCTGGTCCTGCTCGCCCAGGACGAACTCGGCGTCTCCGACGAGGGCTACGGCGTGATGCTCGCCGCCGCCGCGATCGGCGCAGTCCTCGGCGGGATGGCGGCCGGCCGGGTCGGCGCGTGGTTGCGGCCCGGCACGCTGATCCTCGTGACCAGCCTGCTCTCGGCCGCCGCGACGGCCGGACTGGGGCTGGCCGTCAGCCCTGCGGTGACCGTCGCCCTGATGGCCCTGGACGGCTTCGTGGTGCTGGTCGTGTCCGTCCACATGGTGACCCTGCGCCAGCAGATCGTCCCCAACGAGCTGATGGGCCGGGTCACCTCCGTCTACCGGGTCGTCGCCGTGGGCTCCTTCGCCGTCGGCGGCGTCGCGGGCGGCGCGGTGGCCGGGGCCTTCGGCGTCCCCGCCTCCTTCTACGCCGGCGGGGCGGCCATCGCCGTCGCCGCCCTCCTGGTGCTGCCGGTCCTGAGCAACGCCCGCCTGGCCGAGGTGAGGCGCCGCGCGGAGGCCGTCGCGGCCACGGCCGAACCCGCTTCCCTCAGTTGAGCAGGGCGCGGGCCGAGGCGGCCTCCGCGCGGATGCGGGTCGCCGCGTCCGGGTCCACCGCGTCCATGACCACCGCGTACGCGTCCATCTCGGCGGCGCCCGCCTGGAAGGAACCCCGCTCCACCAGCAGCCGGGCCCGCTCGTAGCGCAGGGCCGCCGGATGCGAGGGCAGCAGCAGGGACAGGTCCAGGGACCACAGCGCGACCGCCGAGTGCTCCGGACGGGCGGACGCCCACACCCGGATGTTGCCCAGCACGCGCAGCACGATGTCCAGCGTCCGCGCCGGCGTCCGCGGCCCCCGCGCCAGCTCCGCCGGGCCCGCGCCCAGCGAGGCCCCGCCCGCGAACGGGTCGACGACGACGCCCTCCTCCGGATCGCCGAAGCCCACGGTGAAGTGCCCGGGCAGCGCCAGCCCGTACACCGGCGCCCCCGCCCGCCGGGCCACCTCCAGCCAGACCACCGACAGCAGGATCGGCAGGCCGCGCCGGCGCCGCAGCACCTCGTGCAGCAGCGAGGACTCCAGCCGTTCGTAGTCCTTCGGGGTGCCGTGGAAGCCCATCCGGCCGCCCAGCAGGTCCGTCACCGCCGCCGCCCAGGCCTTCGCCCCGCGCAGCCCGTACGGCAGCATCCCCGCCAGCCGGTCCAGTTCCATCTGGGCCCAGTCCATGGCCCGTTCGTCCAGCTCCGGGTCGGCCTCCGCCGCCAGCAGCAGGCACAGCAGCGCCAGGTCCGGCCGCTCGGAGCGGGCCTCCGCCGCGAACAGCTCCCGTGTCGCCGCGCTCATGCCCCGGCCCCGGCGCGGAAGTGGTGGTAGGCGTGGTGGGTGGCGAAGCCCATCCCGTCGTACAGGGCCCGCGCCGCCGGGTTGTCGGTCTCCACCTGCAGCCAGGCCGCCGAGGCGCCCTCCTCCAGGGCCCGCCGGGCCAGCGCCGCCATCACCGCCGTCGCCAGCCCGCGCCGGCGGTGCTCCGGGCCGACCGTCACCGCGCCGAAGCCGGCCCAGCGGCCGTCGACCACGCACCGCCCGATCGCCCGGCCGCCGTCCAGGGAGGCGAACCACACCGACGGGCCCTCCACCAGCATCCGCCGGGCCAGTTCCGGGTCGCGGACCTTGCCGTAGCGGCCCAGCCACTCCTCGTCCGGCTCGCGGGTCAGCCGTATCCGGGACACGTCCGCGTCCTGGTCGGCCACCGGGGCCAGGCCGGCGGTCCGGACCTCCGCCGAGACCTCGTTGACCCAGCCGCGCCGCTCCAGCTCCGCGCAGAGCAGCTCCTGGGTGCCGGCCGAGCCGGTCGCGGCCTGCACGTAGGCCGGGAGCTCCCGCCGCGCGTACCAGTGCGTCACCCGCGCGAGTGCTTCGTCCAGGGGTATCCCGGGGTCGCCGAGGGCCAGCACCGAGTTGGCGCGGCGGGTGAAACCGCCGGCCGCCCGCAGCGTCCAGTCGCCCAGCGGCTCGCTCTCCAGCGGCTGCCAGGCCCGCGCCGTCACCCGCGCCAGCTCCTCGAAGGAGGCCGCGGGACCCCTGCGGCGGGCCGGCGCGGCGGGCACCACCTTGCCCGCGACCAGGGAGGATTCCGGGATGTGGACGGACACGCCGTCCTTGCGTGTGATCGTCAGCACACCCGCGGTCCAGGATGTGAGAACCCCGACCGCGTCGGTGAAGCCGCCGGAGCCGCCGACCCCTTCCTGCACCCGTCGTACAGAGACTCGTTTACCCACGTCAGCCGGGGTAATACGGATCTCCAGCAGTCCACCGGCAGTGATTTCCACAGCTCTGTCCGCCCCTCCTGTTCGGATCGTGCCCGGGAACGGAGATACTAGGTGCGGGCATCGACGACGCCGCGCTCCCGCGCGAATGGAAAGCCCTACCGAGGAGGAACGAGAGCGTGACCTACGTCATCGCGGAGCCTTGTGTCGACGTCAAGGACAAGGCATGCATCGAAGAGTGCCCCGTCGACTGCATCTACGAGGGCCAGCGGTCCTTGTACATCCACCCGGACGAGTGCGTCGACTGCGGCGCGTGTGAGCCGGTCTGCCCGGTCGAGGCCATCTTCTACGAGGATGACACCCCGGAGGAGTGGAAGGACTACTACAAGGCGAACGTCGAGTTCTTCGACGAGCTCGGCTCGCCCGGTGGTGCCTCCAAGCTCGGTCTGATCGAGCGCGACCACCCCTTCATCGCCGCGCTGCCCGCCGGCATCAACGGCGAGCACTGACCGTTTCACGGCAGACGCGCCTCTCGGTCCCGTCCGGCACTGCTGCCGCACGGGACCGAGCCGTTTTCCCGTACCCCTCCCGCCCCTGAGAGAGAGCAGAGCACCGTGGCCGCAGTTTCCGACCGTCTCCCCACGTTCCCCTGGGACAAGCTGGAGCCGTACAAGAAGACGGCGGCGGCCCACCAGGACGGCATCGTCGACCTCTCCGTCGGGACGCCCGTCGACCCGGTGCCGCAGCTGATCCAGGACGCCCTGGTCGGCGCCGCCGACTCGCCGGGCTACCCGACGGTGTGGGGCACCCCGCAGCTGCGCGACGCGATCACCGGCTGGCTGCGCGGCCGGCTCGGCGCGAGCGCCGCCGGACACCGCAACGTCCTGCCCGTGGTCGGCTCCAAGGAGCTCGTGGCCTGGCTGCCCACCCAGCTGGGCCTGGGCCCCGGCGACAAGGTGGCCTACCCCCGCCTCGCCTACCCCACGTACGAGGTCGGCGCGCGGCTGTGCGGCGCCGAGGCCGTGGTCTACGACGACCCGACGGAACTGGACCCGGCCGGCCTGAAGCTGCTGTGGCTCAACTCCCCGTCCAACCCCACCGGAAAGGTCCTCGGCAAGGAGGAGCTGATCCGGATCGTCGCCTGGGCCCGCGAGCACGGCATCCTGGTCTTCAGCGACGAGTGCTACCTGGAACTCGGCTGGGAGGCCGAGCCGGTCTCCGTCCTGCACGACGAGGTCTGCGGCGGCTCCTACGAGGGCCTGGTCGCCGTCCACTCCCTCTCCAAGCGCTCCAACCTGGCCGGCTACCGGGCCGCCTTCATCGCCGGCGACGAGGACGTCCTCGCCGAGCTGCTGGAGATCCGCAAGCACGGCGGCATGATGACCCCGGCCCCCGTCCAGGCCGCCGTCGTCGCCGCCCTCGGCGACGACGCGCACGTGACCGAGCAGCGCGGCCGCTACGCCGCCCGCCGCGAGGCGCTGCGCACCGCCCTGGAGGCGCACGGCTTCCGGGTCGAGCACAGCGAGGCCAGCCTCTACCTGTGGGTGACCCGCGACGAGCCCTGCTGGGACACCGTGGCCCACCTGGCCTCCCTGGGCATCCTGGTCGCGCCGGGCGACTTCTACGGCGAGGCCGGGGCGAACTTCGTGCGTGTCGCCTTCACCGCCACCGACGAGCGGGTCGAGGCCGCGGTCAAGCGCCTGGGCTGACCCCGCCGGACGGCCGCGGGACGCCCCGAGGGGCCGGGAGCTGCGCGCTCCCGGCCCCTCGGCGTTGCGGCGTGTGCGGCGGGCTCAGCCGCCCAGCGGCAGACCGCCCAGCGGCAGACCGCCGACCGGCAGGTCATGGCCCACCGGCAGGTCGTGGCCCACCGGCAGGTCGTGGCCCACCGGCAGCTGCGAGACGGGCAGCCCGCCCAGCATCTGGCCCGCGCTGCCCGCCACGTCCGAGGCGGGGGCGGCGGCCGGGACGGCCTTGGTGGCGGTGCCCGCGACCTCGGTGGCCGCTCCGGTGGCCGCCCCGGTCGCGGCGGAGGCGTCGGCGGTGTCGGGGGCGGCGAGCGAGCCCAGCTGCGGCACGGACTCCAGGCCCGCGGCGCTGGCCGCGCCGGCCGCACCGACCACCGGGGCGGTGCCGGCGGCGAGGAGAAGCGCGGCGCGGGCGATCCGGCGGGTCAGGGGGAGGGACATGATGCTCCTAAGCGGTAGCGGCTGAGTACGCCGTGTACAACCGCTGCCGGGGTGCGCCGAGTTGCGGACCGGCCGGGTAAAGGATCAGTAACGCATCGTTTAATCGGCTTCCGTGACAAGCCCATCGGACCCGCGCCCACCAGGGCTTCTGCCGTCAACACGCCCGGGGGCGAGGAGTGCGCGGCCACCCCCTCCCGGGGGACGCCCCGCACGCGCGAACGATCACGTCCCGTCGGCGGGACGGCTCCCGTGCCGCCCTGGCGCCGGGCCCGTCGGCGGCCTCAGCCGGCGCTGCCGGGGAAGAAGATCCGGACCTGGCCCGGGACCGCCCGGTACGGGTCGGGCGCCGTGCCGCCCTTCGTGCCGCCGGCCCCGTCGCGCTGCCACTCGCCCCGGTTCCCGCCCGCCACCCAGGCGGAACCGTCGTACGAGACACGGGCGATGCCCAGCTCCCCGGCGCGGGCCACCGCCCAGTGCGCCATCGCCCGGCCGCGCCGTGCCTCGCCCGGACCGCCGCCGTCCTTCAGCCAGAGGTCCACCTCCGCCTCCGGGGCGCCCGCCGACGGCGAAGGCGCCGCGGCGGGGGTTGCAGAGGAGCCCGCCGAGGGGCTCGCCGAGGTCTTCGGAGCGGGGCTGCCCGAGGCCTTCGGGGCGGAGCCCGCCCCGGCCTTCGCCGAGGCGCTCGCGGAGGCCTTCGGCCCGGCGTGCGGCGCGGTGCGGCCCGTGGACAGGGCCTCCTTGCCGAACGCCCGCGCCAGCTCCGTGCGCACCTTCTCCGGGTCGCCCTTGACCGGCGCCGGGCCCGCGCAGGTCAGCGTGGCCGGCGCCTCGCCCTCGCCGAAGGCGGCCGTCAGCACCGTGGCGTCCGGCTCGTGCTTGGCGTAGGCCTGCGGGAACCCGCTGAGCTGCACCCGCTGCGCCGCCACCGTCAGCGGCAGGCGGGTGTAGCCGTTCACCTCCACGAGCCGGTCGTAGAAGATCCCCGCCGAGTACACCGGGTCCATGATCTGCTCCGGGGTGCCCCAGCCCTGCGAGGGCCGCTGCTGGAACAGGCCCAGCGAATCCCGGTCGCCGTGGTCGAGGTTGCGCAGCCC
The DNA here is from genome assembly GCF_003634815.1 of Streptomyces sp. 3211.6. Classification (NCBI taxonomy): domain Bacteria; kingdom Bacillati; phylum Actinomycetota; class Actinomycetes; order Kitasatosporales; family Streptomycetaceae; genus Streptomyces; species Streptomyces sp. 3211.6. The sequence continues at coordinate 5,178,011 of NZ_RBXC01000001.1, forward strand.
CGACTCCTGCATCGCCGTCGCCAGCGCGATCGTCAGCGCCCGGTCCGGGAGCCCCTTGGAGATCCCGACGGCGGCTATGGTCGCGGCGTTCGACGCCTGCTCGGGGGTCATCTCGTACGTCTGCACGGCCCCCTCGGATCCGCCCGCAGCGCCCTTCGCCGTCACCCTGCAGTACGGGGAACCGATCCCGCCGTTGGAATAGTGGTGCACCAGGACGTATCCGATCACCGCGAGCAGGACGGCCAGACCCAGGGCCGCGCGGAGCGGCCCGCGGCGGCGGGGGCGGGGGCGATCGGTCTCGGACACGCGGCCCACCGTACTGGAGGCCGATAACGCGTCCACCGACCGGACGCCGCCGGTACCCGCCCATCCCGGGGCGTTAGGGTCGGTTCATGTCCGAATCCGAGCTCGACCTCACCCTCGACGCTGCCGGGCTGACCGCCCGCCTCGTCGACATCCCCTCCGAGAGCGGCGACGAGAAGGTGCTCGCCGACCTCGTGGAAGACGCCCTGCGCCGCCTGCCGCACCTCACCGTCGACCGCCTCGGCAACAACGTCGTCGCCCGCACGGACCTCGGCCGCGCCGAGCGCGTCGTGCTCGCCGGGCACCTCGACACCGTGCCGATCGCCGGCAACGTCCCGTCCCGCCTGGACGAGAACGACGTCCTGTGGGGCTGCGGCACGACGGACATGAAGTCCGGGGTCGCCGTACAGCTGCGGATCGCCGCCACCGTGCCCGAACCCAACCGCGACCTCACCTTCGTCTTCTACGACCAGGAGGAGGTCGCCGCCGACCTCAACGGCCTCGGCAAGGTCGCCGCCGCCCACCCCGACTGGCTGGCCGGCGACTTCGCCGTCCTGCTGGAGCCCTCCAACGCCGAGGTCGAGGGCGGCTGCCAGGGCACCCTGCGCGTCCTGCTGCACACCCGCGGCGAGCGCGCCCACTCCGCCCGCAGCTGGATGGGCTCCAACGCCATCCACGCCGCGAGCCCCATCCTGGCGAAGCTGGCCGCCTACGAGCCCCGCAGGCCCGTCATCGACGGCCTGGAGTACCACGAGGGCCTCAACGCCGTCCGCATCGAAGGCGGCGTCGCCAACAACGTGATCCCGGACGCCTGCACGGTCACGGTCAACTTCCGCTACGCCCCCGACCGCAGCGAGGCCGACGCGCTCGCCCACGTGAAGGAGGTCTTCGCGGACTGCGGCGTCGACGCCTTCACGGTGGACGACTCCTCGCCCGGCGCCCTGCCCGGCCTGTCCCACCCGGCGGCCGCGGCCTTCATGGAGGCGGTCGGCGGCCACGCGATGCCCAAGTTCGGCTGGACGGACGTCTCCCGCTTCAGCGCGCTCGGAGTACCGGCCGTCAACTACGGACCCGGTGACGCGCTGCTCGCGCACAAGGTTGACGAGCGGGTCGAAGCCAAGGCGATCCTGCACTGCGAGGAACGACTCCGCGCCTGGCTGACCTCGTAAATTCCCCCTCCCGTCACTTTTGTGCGCCTAATCTGATCCAACGATCAGCAGGAGGGAGCACATCATGGGCAACTCCGAAGGCAGCGGGAGCCGGCGCCCCGAGGAACAGCAGCTCGGACCGGTGCTGCGCAGACGGGGTCAGGTGCAGGCGGGCAGTACGACGGACCAGCGGCTGCTGGACTCGGCCGGACCCACCGAGTGGGTGCACACCGACCCCTGGCGGGTCCTGCGCATCCAGTCGGAGTTCATCGAGGGCTTCGGCACGCTCGCCGAGCTGCCGCCCGCGATCAGCGTGTTCGGCTCGGCCCGCACCGCGGTGGGCTCACCGGAGTACGAGGCCGGCGTGCGGATCGGCAGCGCACTCGTCGAGGCCGGATTCGCCGTCATCACCGGCGGCGGCCCGGGCGCGATGGAGGCGGCCAACAAGGGCGCCCGCGAAGCGAACGGCATCTCGGTCGGCCTCGGCATCGAGCTCCCCTTCGAGCAGGGGCTCAACCAGCACGTCGATCTCGGGCTGAACTTCCGGTACTTCTTCGTCCGCAAGACGATGTTCGTGAAGTACAGCCAGGGGTTCGTGGTGCTGCCCGGCGGGTTCGGCACCCTGGACGAGATGTTCGAGGCGCTGACCCTGGTGCAGACGCAGAAGATCACCCGGTTCCCGATCGTGCTCTTCGGCACCGAGTACTGGGGCGGGCTCGTCGACTGGCTGCGCAACACGGTCATCGCCCAGGGCAAGGCCTCCGAGAAGGACCTCTACCTCTTCCACCTCACGGACGACGTGGACGAGGCGATCGCCCTGGTGACGAAGGAAGTCGGCAAGTAGCGAGCGCCTGGCGCGCCCGCACGCGCCCGGGGAGCGGGGACCACACCGCCGCCCGGCGGCCGGCCGCCGGGGACGGGGTGGCCCGGGCCGGCTCAGGCCAGCCCGCGCCGGGCCACGGCCGGCGGACGGTGCCCCTGGATCGAACGGACCATGTCCAGGATCTGCTTGGTCTCCGCGACCTCGTGGACCCGGTAGACCTGGGCGCCGAGCCAGGCCGAGACGGCCGTGGTCGCCAGGGTGCCCAGCAGCCGCTCCTTGACCGGCTTGTCCAGGGTCTCGCCGACGAAGTCCTTGTTGGACAGGGACACCAGGACCGGCCAACCGGTTCCGGTCATCTCCGCCAGGCGGCGGGTGGCTTCCAGCGAGTGCCGGGTGTTCTTCCCGAAGTCGTGGCCCGGGTCGATCAGGATCGACTCCCGGGGCACGCCCAGGGCCTCGGCCCGCTCCGCCAGCCCGACCGTGACGCGCAGGATGTCCTCCATCACGTCCTCGTACGCGGTCCGGTGCGGCCGGGTGCGCGGCTCGACCCCGCCCGCGTGGGTGCAGACGATGCCCGCCCCGTGGCGCGCCGCGACCTCCGCCAGCCTGGGGTCCACCCCGCCCCAGGCGTCGTTCAGCAGGTCCGCCCCGGCCGCGCAGACGGCCTCGCCGACCTCGTGCCGCCAGGTGTCCACGCTGATCACCACGTCCGGGTGCCGGCGGCGCACCTCCGCCACGAACCCGACCGTGCGCCGGGCCTCCTCGGCGGCGTCCACGTGCTCGCCCGGACCCGCCTTGACCCCGCCGATGTCGATGATCGCCGCGCCCTCGGCCACGGCCCGCTCCACCCGGTCCAGCGCGGGCTCGTCGCGGAAGGTGGCGCCCTGGTCGTAGAAGGAGTCAGGGGTCCGGTTCACGATGGCCATGATCACCGGCTCGTGGGTGTCGAACTCGCGCCTGCCCAGTCGCAGCATCCCGCTCTTTCCTCCTTCGGCGACCCTCTCGCCACGTCTGCGACCTTAACCTGGTGGCCGGAGTCTCTCAGGGGAGTTGATCGTGTTCTGGTTCTTGCTGATCGCGCTGGTCGTGGTCGTGGCCGCGGTCACCCTCGCGGTGGTCGGCGGAGGCGCGGAGGCCGTGCTGCCCGAGGCCGAGCCCGACCGGGTGGCGGACGCCCTGCCCGAGACCCGGCCGGTGGTACGGGAGGACATCGACGCGCTGCGGCTGCCGATCGCGCCGCGCGGCTACCGGATGGCCGAGGTGGACGACGTACTGGACCGGCTCGCGGCGGAGCTGGCCGAGCGGGACGCGCGGATCGCCGAGCTGACGGCGGCGCGCACCCCGGCGGCCGTGGGCCCGGCGGCGGCCGCAGCGGCGCAGGGACAGGGCCAGGCGCAGGGTCACGCCCAGGCGCCGGCTCCCGCTCCGGCGGACCAGCCGGTCGACCTCACCAAGGACGAGCGATGAGCGGCGGCGGGCTGCTGGCCGGCCCGGACGGCGCCCTGCGCTGCCCCTGGGGCCTGTCCACGGAGGACTACGTCACGTACCACGACACCGAATGGGGCAAGCCGGTCCACGGCGACGACGCCCTGTACGAGCGGCTGTGCCTGGAGGCCTTCCAGTCGGGGCTGTCCTGGCTGACGATCCTGCGCCGGCGCGAGGGGTTCCGCAAGGCCTTCTGCGACTTCCGGATCGCGGCGGTCGCGGAGTTCGGCCCGGCCGACGCCGAGCGGCTGCTCGCGGACGAGGGGATCATCCGCAACCGCGCCAAGATCGAGGCCACGCTCGCCAACGCGAAGGTGCTGGCCGGCTGGGAGCCCGGCGAGCTGGACGCGCTGATCTGGTCCCACGCCCCGAAGCGCAAGGGCCGCGCCCCGAGGAGCACCGGCGAGGTGCCGGCGGTCACCCCGGAGTCCACGGCCCTGGCCAAGGCGCTCAAGAAGGCGGGCATCCGCTTCGTCGGGCCCACCACGGCCTACGCCCTGATGCAGGCGTGCGGCCTGGTCAACGACCACCTCGCGGGGTGCGTCTCCCGCGAGGCGTGAACTTTCGGTGAACGTTCAGCGGCCCAGGTACCGCGGGGGCTGCTTGGCGAGGAAGGCCTGGACGGCGATGGAGTGGTCCTCCGAGGCTCCCGCGCGGGTCTGGAGGACGTCCTCGCGCTCCAGGGCCTCGGAGAGGGTGTGGGAGGCCCCGTACGCGAGGGATTCCTTCAGGGCCGCGTAGGCCACCGTGGGGCCCGCGGCGAGGGTCCGGGCCACCGCCTCGGCCTCCTCGTGCAGGGAGTCCGCCGGCACGAGACGGTTGACGATGCCCAGCTCGTAGGCCTCCTGCGCCTTGATCGAGCGGGGGAACAGCAGCAGGTCCGAGGCGCGGGAGGCGCCGATCAGCCGGGGGAGGGTCCAGGAGACCCCGGAGTCGGCGGTCAGCGCGACACCGGCGAACGAGGTGTTGAAGGAGGCGGTGTCGGCGACCACCCGGAAGTCCGCCGCCAGCGCGAACCCGAAGCCCGCCCCGGCCGCGACGCCGTTGACCCCGGCCACCACGGGCTTGGGCATCTCGGTCAGGGCCCGCACGATCGGGTTGTAGTGCTCGGAGACCGTGTTCATCGTGAGCTTCGAGCCGGTCTCGCGGTCCGCCGCCAGGTTCCCGATGTGCTCCTTGAGGTCCTGGCCCACGCAGAAGGCCCGGGTGCCGGAGGCGGTCAGCAGGACCGCCCGCACGGCCGGGTCGGCGGCCGCCGCCTGCACGGCGTCGCGCAGGGCGACCTTGGCCTCCGTGTTCATGGCGTTCATCGCGTCGGGCCGGTTGATCGTGACCTTCGCGAGTCCGTCGGTCACTTCGTAGAGCACGCTGTCGGCCATGGCGGGGGTCCCCCTTCGTCGCGGGTGTGGCTACCGGCCGGTACCGGCCGGTCCAAGGGTCAGCATGGCGGACGCGACCACCACCGGACATGTGATGTGCGTCAAACGAACCGGAGCCCCTTCCCGGTGAGAGGCGGCGAAGTATCGCAGGCGGATCCCCGAAATGAGTGGTTTTGGCCGAGCGCGTTGCCCAAGCGTTCCCCGCCGATGTTGGTCATCGGGTCCTGACATGCGGGATAATGGCTGGGAAGCAATGTGTTCGATGCCGGGTACTAGGCGCCTGAACGGGGCCGTCGGCTGACGATGAGCTGGTTTCAGGAAGGGGAACGAGCATGGCGGCCATGAAGCCGCGGACGGGCGACGGCCCGCTCGAGGTCACCAAGGAGGGGCGAGGCATCGTCATGCGCGTACCGCTCGAAGGCGGCGGTCGGCTTGTCGTCGAGCTGACGCCGGACGAGGCGGACGCCCTGGGTGACGCCCTGAAGAAGGTCGTCGGCTGAGCCTCGGCACCACAGATCCTCACACCGCCCCGCCGCTCCTGCGGCGGGGCGGTGTTGCATCCGCCCGGCGGCGGCTCCGCGCTGCGGCGCCCCCACCCCGGGCGGCCGGCGCTAGCGCCGCACCGCGCAGAGCAGCCCGTCGCCCACGGGCAGCAGCGCGGACTCCAGCGCGGGGCTCTCCCGGACGCTGCGCAGCAGCTCCCGCACCCGCAGCACCTCCACCGGCTGCGCGGCGGAGTCGACGGTGCGCCCGTCCGCGAACACCCCTTCGAAGCACACCAGCCCCCCGGGCCGCAGCAGGCGCAACGATTCCGCGAGGTAGTCCAGCGACTCGGTCGGGTCCCCGTCGCAGAACACCAGGTCGTACCCGCCGTCGGCGAGCCGCGGCAGCACGTCCAGGGCCCGCCCCGGGATGAACCGCGCCCGGTTCCCCGCGAAGCCCGCCGCGCGGAACGCCTGCCGGGCGAAGGCCTGCCGGTCCGGCTCCGGGTCCACCGTGGTCAGCACCCCGTCCGGCCGCATCCCGTGCAGCAGGTGGATCCCCGAGACGCCCGTCCCGGTGCCGATCTCGGCGACCGCCTTGGCGTCCGCGGTGGCGGCGAGCAGACGCAGCGCGGCCCCGGTGCCGGGGGAGACCGAGCGCAGGCCCGCTTCCCTGGACCGGTCGCGGGCCCATCGCAGAGCGTCGTCCTCGGCGACAAACGCGTCGGCGAACGCCCAGCTCGTCTGCCGGTTGCCGGTAATGACCCTCTCCTGTCCCCATAGTTGGCGCAACGGTGACTGTATCCGCTGGAGTCGGGAACCCGCAGATGGGACCGGGCGTTGGGAGGGTGAGAGGCGGGATAGAGGGGACGCCGGCGGGCAGATCGGCGAAGCGGAACCCGAGTCCCGGGCAAAGTTACTGCAAAAATGCTTATCCGGAGCTGACGGGAGGGGTGGCTATGGTAGGGGCTCCACTGGACACCACCAGAGCCGACAGGGGAGGTGCGGCTGCGCCTGTGGATCGTGGAGGCGTCCTGAGACGCCTCTTCTGGTCGGCGGGTGAGCCGAAATCCGTGACCTACACCGCTGACCGTTTCCACACCGCCCACACCGCGACCACCGCGACCTTTGCCGCCGATGCGGGCTCCCAGGCGTGGACCCCTCCCACCTGGGAGGAGATCGTCAGCACGCACAGCGCGCGGGTCTACCGCCTCGCCTACCGCCTGACGGGTAACCAGCACGACGCCGAGGACCTGACGCAGGAGGTCTTCGTCCGCGTCTTCCGCTCGCTGTCCACGTACACGCCCGGCACCTTCGAGGGCTGGCTGCACCGCATCACCACCAACCTGTTCCTGGACATGGTCCGCCGCAAGCAGCGGATCCGCTTCGACGCGCTCGCCGACGACGCCGCCGAGCGGCTTCCGAGCCGTGAGCCCTCCCCCCAGCAGGTGCTCCACGACACCCACTTCGACGCCGACGTGCAGCAGGCGCTGGACACCCTCGCGCCCGAGTTCCGTGCCGCCGTGGTGCTCTGCGACATCGAGGGCCTCTCCTACGAGGAGATCGCCGCCACCCTCGGCGTGAAGCTGGGGACCGTCCGCAGCCGTATCCACCGCGGCCGTTCGCACCTGCGCAAGGCGCTCAAGCACCGCTCTCCCGAGGCCCGCGCCTCCCAGCGCGCCCTGGCCGGAGTGGCGGTGGGCGCCCCGGGCGCCGGGGGAGAGGGCGGAGCCGAGTGAGCGGAGTCAGTCCGTCCCCCGCCGAACAGCACCTGGGCGACCGCCTCGCCGCCCTGGTGGACGGGGAGCTGAAGCACGACGCCCGCGAGCGGGTCCTGGCGCACCTGGCCACCTGCGCCAAGTGCAAGGCCGAGGCCGATGCGCAGCGCCGTGTGAAGAGCCTGTTCGTGGAGAGCGCCCCGCCGCCGCTCTCCGCCGGACTGCTGGCCCGGCTCCAGGGACTGCCAGGGGCCGGCCCCGAGGGCCCCGCGGGCCCGCCGGGCGGGCCCGGTGCGGCGCGCAGCCCAGCGCCCCCCGGTGCCGACCCTTTCGCCACCTTCGGTTACGCCGTCCCGGCCGCCCCGCGCGAAGGGTTCCGCATCCATGAGACGGGGCGTCCCAGACGCCGCCTCGCCTTCGTCGCGGCCGGAGCCGTTTCGCTGGCCGCGATCGCCCTGGGCGGCACGCTCCCGCTGGACGCGATCGAGCCGAACGCCCGTGGTGAGGCGCCGGCCTCGCGGCCCGGGCCGTCGATCCCGCTGACCGACGCCGCCATCCGCGACCGGCTGCCGCTGCGGGACGGGGTGCGCACCCCGAGCCCGTCCGCCCCGCTGCCCTCGGCCGTCTCCCCGCCTCCGGTCACGGCCCAGCCGGCCTCCCTCACCCGCTGACCCGGGGGCCCGCCCCCGGCTCCGCCCCGGGCCAGCGAGGGGGTCCGGCACCTGGTTGAATCTGCGGCACACGTGCCGCCCCGCGGCGCGCCAGGCCCGCGGGGGAGCGCACATGTCCGACAGCCAGCACAACGCCCCGGCTCCCACCTGGTGGAGCCGCCCCGCCACCCCGCCCCACCCACCCACCGAGCCCGGCCCGCCGCCGCCCGAGCCCGCGGCGGAGGCCGCCGCTGCTCCCGCTCCCGGTGCCGGTGCCGGGGCGGCGGCCGAGGCCGGTGTCCAGCCCGAGCCCGGTGCCAAGCCCGCAGCCGACGCCGACGCCGAGCCCGTGACCGAGGTCGGTGCCGGGTCCGTGGCCGAGCCCGCGGCCGCTCCCGGCGTCGAGCCTGTTGCCGAGCCGGCGGCCGAGACCGCGGCCGAGGGCCCGGACGGGGCGCGGTACGACCCGTGGGCCGCCGGGCCGCTCCAGATGGCGGACGATGCCGGGGCGCCTCGCCGGGGCGGGCCCTCCCTGTGGCGGCTGGCCGTCTTCGGCGTCGTGATCGCCCTCCTCGCCGGCGGCGTCGGCGGCTGGCTGGGCATCCTCGCCGAGCGCCGCACCAGCACCCGCCTGGAGCTCCCGCAGGCCGCCGTGGACAGCAAGGGCCGGGCCCCCGACAGCGTGGCCGGCATCGCCGCCACCGCCCTGCCCGGCGTGGTCACCCTGCACGTCAGCGGGGGCGAGGGCAGCAGCACCGGAACCGGCTTCGTCCTGGACGGCCAGGGCCACATCCTGACCAACAACCACGTCGTGGCCGGCGCCAAGGACATAACCGTCACCTTCAGCACCGGCGACAGCGTCACCGCCGAACTGGTCGGCCGCGACAGCGGCTACGACCTGGCCGTCGTCAAGGTCACCGGCGTCCAGGGCCTGCGCCCGCTGGCCCTCGGGAACTCCGAGAACGTCCGCGTCGGCGACCCCGTGGTCGCCATCGGCGCCCCCTTCGACCTCTCCAACACCGTCACCGCCGGCATCATCAGCGCCACCGGCCGCCCCATCACCGCCGGCGGGGACAAGGGCAGCGGCAGCGACGTCAGCTACGTCGACGCCCTCCAGACCGACGCCCCCATCAACCCCGGCAACTCCGGCGGCCCCCTCCTCGACTCCCGCGCCCGCGTCATCGGCATCAACAGCGCCATCCGGGGCGCCGACAAGGGCGACGACGACAGCGACCGCACCCGCCAGAGCGGCAGCATCGGCCTGGGCTTCGCCATCCCCGTCAACCAGGGCAAGCGCGTCGCGGAGGAGCTCATCCGCACCGGCCACGCCACCCACCCCGTCATCGGCGTCACCTTGGACATGCAGTACACGGGCGACGGAGCCCGGGTCGACACCAAGGGCGAGGACGGCAAGCCCGCCGTCATCGCCGACGGCCCCGGCGCCCGCGCCGGCATCCGCCCCGGCGACGTGATCACCAAGGTGGACGGGGTCCGCGTCCACGGCGGCGACGAGCTGATCATCAAGATCCGGGCCCACCGGCCCGGCGACCACCTCTCCCTGACCGTGCTCCGCGACGCCCGGGAGCGCACCCTTGACGTGGTGCTCGGTTCGGCCAGCGGCTCCTGAGACCGGCCGTCCGTGCGGCAAACACGACACGACGGCCGGGTGAATCCGGCGAAGGGCCCGCACCGGCGTAGGGGCGGGCCGGGAACGCCGGGTACCGTTGACCGGGCCGGACGTGGAGAGAGCCGAGGAGCGGCAAGGTGTTCAACGACATAGGCGCACTCGAGCTGGTCACCATCGTGGTGCTCGCCATCCTCATCTTCGGGCCCGACAAGCTCCCGAAGGTGATCCAGGACGTCGCGGGCTTCATCCGCAAGATCCGCGCGTTCTCGGACAGCGCCAAGCAGGACATCCGCTCCGAACTGGGACCCGAGTTCAAGGACTTCGAGTTCGAGGACCTGAACCCCAAGACCTTCATCCGCAAGCAGCTCACCGAGAACGAGGACCTCCAGGAGCTGCGCACCAGCTTCGACCTCCGCAAGGAGCTGAACGAGGTCACCGACGCCGTCAACAGCCGCGACACCGGCCCGGCTCCCTCCGCCTCCCCGGTCGCCGCCACGCCCGCCGCCGGCACTGCGCCCGATCTGCTGAAGAAGCCCGCCGCACCGGCCCAGGAACCGCGTACTCCCTTCGACGCCGACGCCACCTGAGCCGCAGCCTGCCCGTCGATCCGGGACCGGATGGCTATCCTCCATCTGTCCGGACCGAGGACGCCCGAGGATGGGGGTCCCCCCAGCGACGCGAGGGGGAGGGCCGTTCCGGACCCCACGGAACGAGAGGCCGCCCATGGAGACGACGAGCACGAGCAGTAGCAGGGTGGGCGCACAGCCCGCCGAAGCCCCCGACGCCACGGCCCCGCAGGCCGGGCCGGCGGCGCCGACCGCCGACGCCACCGCGCCCGTCCCGGCGGCCCGCCGGGCGGCCGCGGGCTACCTGAAGGCAGAGTTCCCCTGGTACGGGCTGGACGGGGCGTTCACCGGCCCCCGCTGGCTCATGCAGGTGGGCACCGGCGCCGACGGCACCGTGGAGCACGGCTCCACCGGCCACGGCGACGAGCCCTCCGCCCGGGGCGAGATCGCCACCGGCGAGAAGGAACGCTTCGCGGTGGTCATCACCGTCGCCAGCAACCCCCTGCGCCGCAGCGGCGACGGCACCGGCGTCCTGGAGGCCACCTCGGTCTCCTCGGCCGCCTGGCTGGCCGGCTCCGGGCTGCTGGCCTACAGCTGGCCGCCGCAGATGGACCACAGCCTGCGCGACGACTGGCTGGACCAGCAGACGGAAGCGGCGTGGGAACTCGCCGACGACCTCACGGGGCCCGACTGGTCGACGCTGTCCCTGCCGGTGGACGGAGAGCCGACGCCGTTCCACTACCGGGAGTCGGAGTTCGGGTGGGTGCTCGCCGGCTCCACCGGGAGCGGGGTGCACCTCGGGGCGTACGGGCGGGGGATGAGCGCGTACGGGCTGGGCTTCTCGGCCATCGCGGACCTGGGGTCGTACGAGTAGTGGCCCGGGGTACGGGAAAGGGGCACCGCCCGGCGGCGATGCCCCTTCGCGCTGCGCGGCCCCTGCGGGTGCGCGTGCCGGTGCGGCCACCCGTGCCGCCCAGCGGCACGATGACCCACACCTCCGTGACTAGAACTTGTTGCGCGGCGTGATGCCCAGGGACATGCCCGACAGGCCGCGGGCGCGCCCGCCCAGCTTGCCGGCGATCGACCGCAGGGCCGCGCCCGCCGGCGAGTCCGGGTCCGCCAGGACGACCGGCTTGCCGTTGTCGCCGCCCTCGCGCAGCCGCACGTCGATCGGGATCTGCCCCAGCACCGGCACCGTGGCGCCCGTCGTCTTCGTCAGGCCGTCCGCGACCATCTGGCCGCCGCCGGTGCCGAACACGTCCACCATCTCGTCGCAGTGCGGGCACGGCAGGCCCGACATGTTCTCGACGACGCCCACGATCTTCTGGTGGGTCTGCACGGCGATCGACCCGGCCCGCTCCGCGACCTCGGCCGCGGCCTGCTGCGGGGTGGTGACGACCAGGATCTCCGCGTTCGGGACCAGCTGCGCCACCGAGATGGCGATGTCGCCCGTGCCCGGCGGGAGGTCCAGCAGCAGCACGTCCAGGTCGCCCCAGAACACGTCGGCCAGGAACTGCTGGAGCGCCCGGTGCAGCATCGGGCCGCGCCACACCACCGGGGCGTTGCCCGGGGTGAACATGCCGATGGAGATGACCTTCACGCCGTTCGCGGACGGCGGCATGATCATGTTCTCGACCTGGGTGGGCTTGCCTTCGACGCCCAGCATCCGCGGCACGCTGTGGCCGTAGATGTCCGCGTCGACCACGCCGACCTTCAGGCCGTCGGCAGCCATCGCGGCCGCCAGGTTGACCGTGACCGAGGACTTGCCCACGCCGCCCTTGCCGGAGGCGACCGCGTACACACGGGTCAGCGAGCCCGGCTTGGCGAAGGGCACCTCGCGCTCGGCGGTGCCGCCGCGCAGGGTGGCGGCGAGCTCCTTGCGTTGCTCGTCGCTCATCACGTCCAGCGAGACGGACACGGAGGTGACGCCCGCGACCTTCGCGACGGCGTCGGTGACGTTCTTGGTGATGGTCTCGCGCATGGGGCAGCCCGACACCGTCAGGTACACCGTGACGGCGACGGCACCGCCGTCGCCGATCTCCACCGCTTTGACCATGCCGAGTTCGGTGATCGGCCGGTGGATCTCGGGGTCGTTGACCGTCGCCAGCGCGTCCAGGATCGCGTCCTGCTCCGGCACGGCGGCGGAGGGTGTCTCGGTAGCCATGTCCCTGATGGTACGGCTCGCCGGCACGGCTCCGGTAAGCCCGTCAGCGGTCGCCTTCGTCACTTTCCCCCGAGAACAGCCGGCGCTCGTCCATCTCCTTGATCAGGTCCTGGAACTCCGAGCGGATCCAGTCGCGCGTGGCGACCTCGCCCAGGCCCATCCGCAGCGCCGCGATCTCCCGGGTCAGGTACTCGGTGTCCGCGATCGACCGCTCGTTCTGCTTGCGGTCCTGCTCGTGGGTGACCCGGTCCCGGTCGTCCTGCCGGTTCTGCGCGAGCAGGATCAGCGGGGCCGCGTACGAGGCCTGCAGGGACAGCATCAGCGTCAGGAAGATGAAGGGGTACTGGTCGAAGCGCAGGTGGTCCGGGGCGAAGACGTTCCACAGCACCCACACCACGATGACCAGGCTCATCCAGACGATGAACCGGCCCGTGCCGAGGAACCGCGCCACCCGCTCCGACAGCCGCCCGAAGGCCTCCGGGTCGTACTCCGGCAGCAGCTTGCGGCGGTCCTGGCGCGGCTGGTCCAGCCGCACCCGTGAGCGCGTCAGCGCACTGGCACCCGAGGGCACGCCGGCCCGCGCCCGCTCGGAGGAACGTTCCGCCGACCGATCGCCGCGCAGCCGCGCCGCCTCCTCCAGCCGCTCCGAGAGCCCTTCGCGGGCCCGCTCGCGCCTCTCCCGGCGCCGCTCGCGCGCCGCCTCGCCACGTCCGCGTTCAGTGGCCATGGACGGCCTCCTCGGAGTGGAAGTCCGTCTCCCGCCAGTCCTCGGGCAGCAGGTGGTCCAGGACGTCGTCGACCGTCACCGCGCCCAGCAGCGATCCGCTCTCGTCGACGACCGGCGCCGCGACCATGTTGTACGCGGCCAGGTAGCTCGTCACGACGGGCAGCGAGGCGTCCGGGGGCAGCGGCGGCAGGTCCGTGTCCACGATCGAGCTGACCAGGGTGAACGGGGGGTCCCGCAGCAGCCGCTGGAAGTGCACCGTCCCCAGGTACTTGCCCGTCGGCGTCTCGTCCGGCGGCCGGCACACGTACACCTGCGCCGCCAGCGCCGGCGACAGGTCCGACTGGCGCACCCGGGCCAGCGCGTCGGCGACGGTCGCGTCGGGCCGCAGCACGATCGGCTCGGTGGTCATCAGACCGCCCGCGGTGTTCTCCTCGTACGACAGCAGACGCCGCACGTCGGCCGCGTCGTCCGGCTGCATCAGCGTCAGCAGCCGCTCCTTGTCGTCCTCCGGCAGCTCCGAGAGCAGGTCGGCCGCGTCGTCCGGGTCCATCGCCTCCAGGACGTCGGCGGCGCGCTCCTCCTTCAGCTTGCCGAGGATCTCCACCTGCTCGTCCTCGGGCAGCTCCTCCAGCACGTCCGCGAGCCGGTCGTCGTCGAGGGCATTGGCCACCTCGGCGCGGCGCTTCGGCGTCAGGTGGTGCAGCACGTTCGCCACGTCGGCCGGGCGCATCTGCTCGAAGGTGGCGACCAGGTTCTCGGCTCCCTGGCCCTCCTCCTCCAGGGAGAAGCCGGTCACCGCCGACCACTCCACGGTCAGCGTCTCGCCGCGGCGGCGCAGCGCGCCCGCCTTGCCCTTGCGGACGAAGATCCGGTCGATCTCCCAGTCGCGGCGCGCGGGCAGCTGCTGGATGGCCACGTCCAGCACGGTGACCTCCTCGCCGCTGGCCACCAGCGTCACCCGGCGGTCCAGCAGCTCGCCGATGACCAGCCGTTCGGTCGGGCGCTGCTCGAAACGCCGCATGTTGACGACGCCGGTGGTGATGACCTGCCCGGACTCCACGCCCGTCACCCGGGTCATGGGCAGGAAGATCCTGCGCCGGCTGACCACCTCGACCACCAGGCCCAGCAGCCGGGGCGGGCGGCCGCCGACACGCAGCATCGCCACGAGGTCGCGGACCCGGCCCACCTGGTCGCCGTTGGGGTCGAAGACGGGCACACCCGACAGATGCGAGACGAAGATCCGCGGGGCGCCTGCACCCATCCGAGCGCCTCCTAGAGCGTCGATCACCAGTCCTGCCGTGCCTCAGGCTAGCCCCTGCCGGGGGACAGCGTCCTGGTGGGGCGGTCCGGCCGGGGGTCCGGCGGGACGGGTTCCGCAGGCGGGTACGCTGCCTGCTGCTCCTGCGGCCACCGCCGGGAGCCGTACCCAGCCGACCCACGACGAGAGGCACCCGACGTGAGCGCCCACTCCTCCGCCGTACGGCTGCGCCGGGCCGCCGTCATCGGTGCCCTGTGCGCGGGCATCGCCGTCACCGCGACGGGCTGCGCGGAGAAGACGGACCCCGACAAGGGCACGAACGGGGTCGGCAAGCAGACGCCGGAGAAGATCGAGAGCCAGGCGAAGGCAGCGGCCGCCGCCGCCAACTCGGTCCACCTCTCCGGAAACCTCGTCGTCGGCGGCAAGCCCTTCACCCTCGACCTGAGGCTGAAGGCCGACGGGGGCTCCGGCGAGGTGAAGTCGCAGGCCGACACCTTCCAGGTGCTGCGGGTCGGCGAACAGCTGTACCTGAAGGCGAGCGCGGCCTTCTGGGGGAAGTCGGACTCGGCCGGCAAGCTCGGCGACAAGTACGTGAAGGTGCCCGAGAGCGACCCCACGTACAAGCAGTTCCGCGGGTTCACCGACATACACGTGCTGCTCGACGGGCTCCTCGGCCTCCAGGGCAAGCTCACCAAGGGCGGCTACACCACCGTCGGGCACACCCGGGCGGTGCCGGTCTCCGCCGACGCGGGCAAGGGCGGCAAGCTGACGGTCTCCCTGGAAGGCACCCCGTACCCGCTGCTGATGGAGCGCGCGGGCGGCGCGGGCCGGGTGGAGCTGTCCGAGTGGGGCAAGACCTTCCCGCTGGAGGCGCCCGCGCAGGACCAGACCGTGGACTACGGCTCCCAGCTGCCGACCACCAAGGACGGCACGGGCGCCACGGGAGGCACCACCGGCGGCACCACGGGCGGCAAGGGCAAGGGCACGGGAGCCTCCCCGGCCCCGTCCAAGGGCACCGCAACGAGCGGCACCGGCGCCTCGGGCGCCGGCACCTCCGGGCAGGGGTCGAACCCGACGGGCGGCTGAGCGCCCGCCCGGCTCAGCCCCACCCGCCCCGCCTCAGCCCCGCTTCTTCTTCCGCTTCAGCAGCAGCTTCGGCAGACCCGCCGGGATCGGCCTGCGGGTCGTCGCGGGGGAGGCCAGGGGCGCCGCGGCCAGCGAGCCCTCGGGCAGCCGGCCGGCCACCGCCACCGGCTCCAGCCGCAGCAGCCGGCACTCCCGGGCCCAGCGCTCCGTCATCCCCTCCGAGTCGGGGGCGTTCAGCCGCTTGCCCTTCAGCTCGGCGACGGCGCTCTCCCACGGCCCGCTGCCGGGCGCGAGCTCCCGTACCGCCGCGGTCCAGGCCACGAGCCGGCCGCCCTTGTCCTTGCTGCGTACCGTCACCTCGGCGGCGCCGCCGTCGGCGAGCCCGGGGAAGGGCTGCTCGCCGGGGCCGTCACCGAGCACGTGCGCGGCACCGTCCACCCACGCGTGCCACAGGGCCCGGTCGGCGCCGGCGCCGCGGACCCAGATCAGGCCGGACTTCTTGGAGGCCTCCTCGACGAGGGCCAGGTCGAGTGCGCTGAGAGTCATGCGCACAGCGTAGGGCGTGCGCTCCCGCCCGCTACAGCCAGCCGTTGCGCCGCAGGGCCCGGTGGATGGTGAGGCAGCTGCCGACGATCGCCGCCATCACCAGCGGATAGCCGTAGCGCCAGTGCAGCTCCGGCATGTGGTCGAAGTTCATCCCGTACACGCCGCAGATCATCGTGGGGACGGCGATGATCGCCGCCCAGGAGGTGATCTTGCGCATGTCCTCGTTCTGGGCGACGGAGGCCTGGGCCAGGTTCGCCTGGAGGATGGAGTTCAGCAGCTCGTCGAAGCCGATGACCTGCTCGTGCACCCGGGCGAGGTGGTCGGCGACGTCGCGGAAGTACTTCTGGATGTCCGGGTCCACCAGCCGCATGGGCCGCTCGCTCAGCAGCTCCATCGGCCGCAGCAGCGGGGAGACCGCCCGCTTGAACTCCAGCACCTCCCGCTTGAGCTGGTAGATGCGGCCCGCGTCGCCGCCCCGGGCGACCCCCTTGGCGGGGGCGGCGAACACCGCGCTCTCCACCTCGTCGATGTCGTCCTGCACCGCCGACGCGACGGCGATGTAGCCGTCCACCACGTGGTCGGCGATCGAGTGCAGCACCGCCGACGGGCCCCGGGCGAGGAGCTGCGGGTCGTCCTGGAGGCGGTGGCGCAGGGTCCGCAGGGAGCCCTGGCCGCCGTGCCGGACCGTGATCACGAAGTCGGGGCCCGTGAAGCACATCACCTCGCCGGTCTCCACCACCTCGCTGGTGGCGGTCAGTTCGGCGTGCTCCACGTAGTGGATCGTCTTGAAGACCGTGAACAGGGTCTCGTCGTAGCGCTCCAGCTTCGGCCGCTGGTGCGCGTGCACCGCGTCCTCCACGGCCAGCGGGTGCAGCCCGAAGGTGGCGGCGATCCCGGCGAACTCGGCCTCGGTGGGCTCGTGCAGACCGATCCAGGCGAACCCGCCGTCCTCCCGGACCCGGCGCAGCGCCTCACGGGGCGTCAGGCAGTCGCCCTGCGCCCGCCGGCCGTCGCGGTAGACGGCGCAGTCCACCACCGCGCTGCTCGCGGAGGGGTCGCGGGTGGTGTCGTAGCCGGGCAGGACGGGAGTGGACTTGCGCAGTGCCGGACGGACGGCGGCACGGAGGTAGGGCAGCATCGACATGGCAGGCTCCTTCTCGCGCACGGCTGCGGACCGCACGGGTGGGAGGCCCTCCGGCGGCGGGCACGCGGGCCCGTGCGGACGGAGGGAAACAGGACGGGAGGACAAAGTTCTGCCGTCGCTCTTCTGCTGATCAGAAGATCAAAGGGGGCTGGAGCCGCCCTGGAAAGTCGCCGAAGAGCGATTGGTACTGCACGATCGACTTCGATCCATCGCAGCCCCACCTCCTCCGGCCGGTCCCCCGTGGGGGACGTCCTGTCGCCGGAGCCCTGAACCATGCTTCTGCACGCGGCCCCGACCAGCTGTCAACACTATCAGCCGACGGATGGTCAAACGCCGGTCTTTACCCGCCGGATAGGAGTTCTATGCTCCCTCCATGGCAGAAATTCCGGCCCTCGTCGAAGCCCGGCTGCGCAGCGCGTTCGGCGAACCCGACGCCCGCGCCGCCGTCACCTTCCTGGGCACCGACCGCATCGAGGTCCTCCGCTTCACCGAGGGCGACCTCGTGCGGTACGCGACCCTCGGCATGTCCGCGCACCCCATGACCGACCCCACCGCCGTGGTCGCCGACCCGGTGCGCGGGCCGCGCGCCGAGCTGGTGCTGACGGTACGGGCGGGGCTCGCGCCCACCGACAAGGTGCTGCGGCCCCTCGCGGTGCTGGCGGCCTCGCCGGTGGTCGAGGGGCTGGTCGTGGCCCCCGGCGCCTCCCTCGACGTGGGCGAACCGCTGTGGGAGGGGGCACCGTTCACCTCGGTCCTCGTCGCGGAGCCGGGCGGACTGGTCGAGGACCTGGAACTGGACGAGCCGATGGACCCCGTCCGCTTCCTGCCGCTGCTGCCGATGACGGCGAACGAGGCCGCCTGGAAGAGGGTGCACGGCGCGGCCGCCCTCCAGGAGCGCTGGCTCGCGCGCGGCACGGATCTGCGGGACCCTCTGCGTACGGCCGTCGCACTGGACTGAGCCTGGACCGAGCGCGGCACCTGCGGGCACGCATGCCATCCGGACGGGTGATCGCGTCTTGACGGGGCGCCGGGCGGGGAGGAGCGTGCTTCCTATGAGGGGCGAACCGAGTTGCCCGAAGTGTGGTGGCCGGGTCCGCGCGCCCGGTCTCTTCTCCGACTCCTGGCAGTGCGCCGTGCACGGCCCCGTCCACCCGCTGCAGCCCGTCATCCCGCCCAGCGTGGAGGGCCTGGGCGTGGTGGCGAACCGGTCCAAGGTGCCGGTGTGGATGCCCTGGCCGCTGCCGGTGGGCTGGCTGTTCACCGGGGTGGCGTCCGCCGGTGACGACCGGACCGGCGGCCGGGCCACGGTCGTGGCCTGCACCGGCCCCGGCCCGCTGGGCGGCCTGGGCGAGCTGCTGCTGGTCTCCGAGGAACTCGGCGTCGGCCTCGGCGCCCGCTTCGCGGGCATCGACGGCCCCGACCCCGGCACGGGCCTCGACGTCTCGGGCCCCCCGCACGCCAAGGTCGTCGCCGACGGCAGGCCGACCCCGCTGTGGCACGTGTCGGGCGTCCCGGAGGACCGCGCCGTCTTCGCGGGCGAGGCCCGGGGCCTGTGGCTGTGGGCCATCGTCTGGCCGGAACAGTCGGGTCTCCTCATGTACGACGAACTGGTCCTGGCCGACCTCCGCGACGCGGGGGCGGAGGTGGAACTGGTCCCGTGCGGCGCACTGAGCCCCCGGATCCTGGGGCCATGAGGCGGGCCATCGCCCCCTCGAGGGGTGGGGGCCGGGCGGCGCCTGCCCACCCACCTCGCGGCGGGACCTGACCTGGCCGGAACGAGACAGCGGACCGGTACCGGAGAGGGCGGGGCCAGAGCCGGGCGGTCTCAGGGATGGGTTGGGGCTTTCCCGTCAGTCTCATCGTCCTTCCGCGTCGGGCCGCCCTGTCAAGGGCGCTCCTTCGTCGCGTCGCTTCGCGATCGCCTGCGGCGACCCTTGACAGGCCGTCCCGCCGCGCAATGCCGAAGACTGCCGGGAAACCCCCAAAGGAACGGGACGGACGTATCTGAGACATCCGGCGGCATCAGCGACCAGCCGGGGAGGTCGGGGGCCGCCTCGCCAAGCATCCGGGCCGCCAGGATTGCCATCCGGGGCCGCGATCCGCGACAGATCGCTACGCGCTCCTCCCGTCTCAGCGTCTACCAGCCGCCTGGGGTCGCTGCCCGCAGGGAAGGACGACGGATTCGGCATCCGGGGCCGGTGGGCGCCACAAATCGCTACGCGCTCCCCTCTTTTCGGCGTCCGCCGACCGCATGGGGCTGCTGCCTGCACGAAATGCTGATGAGAAGGCCATCGGGCGACCTCAGGCGCGTCAGATCGCTACGCGCTCCTCATTTCTCGGCGGCTGATGGCCGTCTTGGGCCGGGATGCTCTGCGGATCGGCTTTTGGTGCCGTCACCAGCCCCAGACGGCCGTCGGACGCCGGAATTCGAGGAGCGCGTAGCGATCTGGCGCGCCCCAGAGCCCGGATGCCGCTCTGTTCGTCATTTGGTGCAGGTATCAGCCCAATACGGCCGCCGGACGCCGGAATTCGAGGAGCGCGTAGCGATCTGGCGCGCCTGGCGGCTTCGGATGCCAATTCCGTCGGCTTTTGGTGCGGGCAGCGGCCCCAGACGGGTCGCGGACGCCGAAATCAGAGGAGCGCGTAGCGATTTGATGCGCCCACCGGCCCCGAATGCCACTCCCATCATCCTTTGGTGCGGGCAGCGGCCCCAGGCGGTCGTCGGACGCTGAGAAATGAGGAGCGCGTAGCGATCTGTCGCGAATCGCGGCCCCGTTTGACACTCCTGGCGGCCCGGATGCTTGGCGAGGCGGCCCCCGACGACCCCGAAGGGTCGCTGATCCCGCGTATGTCCATCGATGGACCGTGCCGTCCTTTTGGGGGTTTCCCGGCAGTCTTCGGCATTGCGCGGCGGGACGGCCTGTCAAGGGTCGCCGCAGGCGATCGCGAAGCGACGCGACGAAGGAGCGCCCTTGACAGGGTGGCCCGACGCGGAAGGACGATGAGACTGACGGGAAAGCCCCAAGGCTGCTCTGAGACCGCCGAGTGTGGCCCCGCCCACCCCCGGCACCGGTCCGCTGTCCCGTTCCGACCCCGCCCCACCCCCCCCGAGCCGGGGGGCTTGCCATGGCGTGGCACGGGTACCCTGGAGTGTCCCCCTCGTCCGTTCGAACCCTGGAGCCCGGCTGTGCGCATCGACCTGCACGCCCACTCCACGGCTTCCGACGGGACCGACACCCCGGCCGAGCTGGTGCGCAATGCCGCCGCGGCCGGGCTGGACGTGGTCGCGCTGACCGACCACGACACCGTCGGGGGATACGCCGAGGCCATCGCGGCCGTGCCGCAGGGCCTCACGCTGGTCACCGGGGCCGAGTTGTCCTGCCGGCTCGACGGGGTCGGGCTGCACATGCTGGCCTACCTCTTCGACCCGCAGGAGCCCGAGCTCGCCCGTGAGCGGGAGCTCGTGCGTGACGACCGCACCCCGCGCGCCCAGGCCATGATCGGCAAGCTCCAGGAGCTCGGTGTCGGTGTGACCTGGGAGCAGGTGGCCCGGATCGCCGGGAACGGCTCCGTCGGGCGGCCGCACATCGCGACCGCCATGGTTGAGCTGGGGGTCGTCCCCACCGTCTCCGACGCGTTCACCGCGGACTGGCTCGCCGACGGCGGCCGCGCGTACGCCGAGAAGCACGAGCTGGACCCCTTCGACGCCATCCGCCTGGTCAAGGCGGCCGGCGGGGTCACCGTCTTCGCGCACCCCGCCGCCGTCAAGCGCGGCGTCTGCGTGCCCGAGGAGGCGATAGCCGCCCTCGCGGCCGCGGGCCTGGACGGCATCGAGGTGGACCACATGGACCACGACACCGACACCCGCGCGCGCCTGCGCGGACTGGCCGGGGACCTCGGTCTGCTGACCACCGGTTCCAGCGACTACCACGGCAGCCGCAAGACCTGCCGTCTCGGGGAGTACACCACCGACCCCGAGATCTACGGCGAGATCACGCGCCGGGCCACGGGGGCCTTCCCCGTGCCGGGCGCCGGCGGAGTCACCCGCGCCTGAGCGTCGCCGACCGCCGCTGAGGCAGCGGTCGCCGGGCCCGTGTGCGCCCTTCCCTCTCGCCCCTTTTCGTAACACCCCTCTATGCAAGGCATCACTGTGTTCGACTTCGCCGTCTTCGGATCCCTTTTTCTCACGCTTTTTGTGATTATGGACCCGCCGGGCATCACTCCGATCTTCCTCGCGCTGACCTCGGGACGCCCGGCCAAGGTGCAGCGCCGTATGGCCTGGCAGGCCGTCTGCGTCGCCTTCGGCGTGATCGCCACCTTCGGCATCTGCGGCCAGCAGATCCTGGACTACCTGCACGTCTCCGTCCCGGCGCTGATGATCGCCGGTGGTCTGCTGCTCCTGCTCATCGCGCTCGACCTGCTCACGGGCAAGACGGACGAGCCCAAGCAGACGAAGGACGTCAACGTCGCCCTGGTCCCGCTGGGCATGCCGCTGCTGGCCGGT
Organism: Streptomyces sp. 3211.6; assembly: GCF_003634815.1. NCBI lineage: Bacteria > Bacillati > Actinomycetota > Actinomycetes > Kitasatosporales > Streptomycetaceae > Streptomyces > Streptomyces sp. 3211.6. The sequence continues at coordinate 5,199,621 of NZ_RBXC01000001.1, forward strand.
CCCGGTGCGATCGTCTCCGTGATCCTGGCCGTGCAGAAGGCCGACGGGTTCGGCGGGCAGCTCTCGGTGTGGACCGCGATCGCCGCGATGCACGTGGTGCTGTGGCTGACCATGCGCTACTCGCTGGTGATCATCCGCATCATCAAGGACGGCGGTGTCGTCCTGGTCACCCGCCTCGCCGGCATGATGCTCTCGGCCATCGCCGTCCAGCAGATCATCAACGGCGTCCTCCAGGTCGTCCACGGAGCCTGACCCGCCGCCGCACATGCGAACGCCCCCGTACCGGATCGGTACGGGGGCGTTTCGGAAGCATCAGGAGGACGCACTCTCGGCCGGTCGGATCAGGATGCGCTGGCCGATGGCGGCCGCCTGCTGCACGATCCGGTTGACGGAGGCCGCGTCCACGACGGTGCTGTCCACGGCGGTTCCGTCGACATCGTCCAGGCGCAGAATCTCGAAGCGCACGGCTTCTCCCTTCGTCGGTGTTCTCCTTGCACAGGGGTCAACCAGGCGCCCTTCGGAAACATTCCCTACGCTAAGGAAATTTTTTCCTTAGCTAACTACTGCGTGGTCAAGGATCGCCAGAAGGCCGCTAGAGAAGCCGCCGTGACCTGCGGATTCTCCGCGTTGGGGGAGTGTTCGGCCCCTTCGACGACCACCCGCGAAGCGCCCAGCCGGACGGCCATCTCGTCCATCAGGGGGACCGGCCAGGCGTAGTCCACCACCCCCGACAGGACCAGCTTCGGCAGCGGGACCGCCGCCAGCTCCGCCACCCGGTCCGGCTCCGAGACCAGGACCCGGCCGGTGGTGATCAGCTGCTCCGGGACGGTGGCCAGCCAGCGGTCGCGCAGGAACGCGGCCAGCTCGGGGGAGTCGGGAACGGCGTCGGCCGGGTCCTGGGCCCGCATGGCCTCCCAGATGGCGGGCATGTCGTCACGCATCGCCTCCAGTGCCGCCACCAGGAGCTTGGTGCGCGCCTGCTGCTCCTCCGTGATCGCGGCGGGGCCGCTGCTCATCAGGGTGAGGGAGGCGAAGGGGGAGGCGTCGCGCAGGACGGCGGCGCGGGAGACGAGGCCGCCCAGGGAGTGGCCGACCAGGTGGAGGGGGCCGCGGGCGTCCAGGGCCCGGGCCTGGGCCAGGAGGTCGAGGGCCAGCTCGTGGAGCTCGTACGCGGACTCCTCGCGCGGGCCGGGGCTCTCGTGCTGACCGCGCCCGTCGACGGCGACCGCCCGGAACCCGGCGGCGGCCAGGGGCTCCAGCAGGGCGATGAAGTCCTCCTTGCTGCCCGTGAACCCGGGGACCAGCAGGGCGGTGCCGTGCACGGGCTCGCCCGCCTCGTGCACGGCGAACTCGCCGCGCGAGGTGGTCAGGCGGTACGCGCGGGCGGCGGGGGGCAGGGTGAGGCGCGGCGGCTTGCTCATGGCCCGAGGCTACCGGCCCGTAGGCCCGCATACGAGGACGGCCCCGGCCCCCTGGGAAGGGGTGCCGGGGCCGTCCTCGTACGCGTGGTGCCTAGCGGAAGCGGCGGGTCGTGCGGACCGGCTCGCTCGGCGGGGCGATCTGGAACTGCGGCTCGGAGGCCGGGGCGACCACCTTGCGGGTCCGGCGGCGCGGGGCCGCGGGAGCCTCGTCCACGATCACCACGTCCGGGATCGGGGTCGGCGCGGCCTTGCGGGTCGGAACCCGGCGCGGCCGGACCGGAGCATCGGCGACCGGAGCATCGGCGACCGGGGCGACGGCCGCGGGGGCCTCCGCCACCGGGGCCTCCGCGACGGCGGCCTTGCGGGTCCGGGTGCGCTTCGGCTGCGCCGGAACCTCCTCGGCCACGACGGCCTCCACGACCGGGGCCTCCGCGACGGCGGCCTTGCGGGTCCGGGTGCGCTTCGGCTGCGCCGGAGCCTCCTCGGCCACGACCGGGGCCTCCGCGACGGGAGCTTCCACGACCGGCGCCTCGGCGACGGCCTTGCGGGTCCGGGTACGGCGCTGCTGGACCACCGGCGCCTCCTCGGCCACGACCGGCGCCTCGGCCAGGGGGGCCTCGACGACCGGCGCCGCCACGAGCGGGGCCTCGGCCTCGTTCACCGCGGCGACGGCCGCGGCCGTCAGCCGGGTGCGGCGGCGGCGCGGGCGGCGCGCCTCGTCGGCAGGCGCCTCGGCGGCCGGGGACGCCACGGCGGCGGCCTCGACCTCGGCGCCCAGCTCCGACCCACCGCGGGTGCGGCGGCGCTGGCGCGGCGTACGGGTCCGGGCGGGACGCTCCTCGGCCGGAGCGGCGGCGGCGCGGCCGCCACGGCCACCGCGTCCGCCGGTCTCGCCCAGGTCCTCCAGCTCCTCGGCCTTCAGGCCGGCCCGCGTGCGCTCGGCGCGCGGCAGGATGCCCTTGGTGCCGGCCGGGATGCCCAGCTCCTCGAAGAGGTGCGGCGAGGTGGAGTACGTCTCGACCGGGTCGTGGAAGTCCAGCTCCAGCGCCTTGTTGATCAGCTGCCAGCGCGGGATGTCGTCCCAGTCGACCAGGGTGACGGCAGTGCCCTTGTTGCCCGCGCGGCCGGTGCGGCCCACGCGGTGCAGGAAGGTCTTCTCGTCCTCCGGCGTCTGGTAGTTGATGACGTGCGTGACGCCCTCGACGTCGATGCCGCGCGCGGCGACGTCGGTGCACACCAGCACGTCGACCTTGCCGTTGCGGAAGGCGCGCAGCGCCTGCTCGCGGGCGCCCTGGCCCAGGTCGCCGTGGACGGCGCCGGAGGCGAAGCCGCGCCGCTCCAGCTGCTCGGCGATGTCGGCGGCCGTGCGCTTGGTACGGCAGAAGATCATCGCGAGCCCGCGGCCGTCGGCCTGGAGGATGCGGGAGACGAGCTCCGGCTTGTCCATGTTGTGCGCGCGGAAGACGTGCTGCTTGATGTTGGCGACGGTCGCGCCCTCGCCGTCCTCGGAGACGGCGCGGATGTGCGTCGGCTGCGACATGTAGCGGCGGGCGAGGCCGATGACGGCGCCCGGCATGGTCGCCGAGAACAGCATCGTCTGGCGCTTGGCCGGCAGCAGGTTCATGATCTTCTCGACGTCGGGCAGGAAGCCCAGGTCGAGCATCTCGTCGGCCTCGTCCAGGACGAGGGCCTTGACGCGGGACAGGTCGAGCTTCTTCTGCCCGGCCAGGTCCAGCAGGCGGCCCGGGGTGCCGACGATCACGTCGACGCCCTTCTGGAGCGCCTCGACCTGGGGCTCGTACGCGCGGCCGCCGTATATGGCGAGGACGCGGACGTTGCGGACCTTGCCCGCGGTGAGCAGGTCGTTGGTGACCTGGGTGCACAGCTCGCGGGTGGGAACCACCACAAGCGCCTGCGGTGCGTCGGTCAGCTGCTCGGGCGTGGCCCGGCCGGCCTCGACGTCCGCGGGGACGACGACCCGCTCCAGCAGCGGAAGGCCGAAACCGAGCGTCTTGCCGGTTCCGGTCTTCGCCTGGCCGATGACGTCCGTGCCGGAGAGGGCGACGGGGAGGGTCATCTCCTGGATCGGGAAGGGGGACACGATGCCGACGGCTTCCAGGGCCTCGGCGGTCTCGGGGAAGATCCCGAGTTCTCGGAACGTAGTCAGGGTGCTGCCTCTTCTGTGAGACGCGGCGCGAGGCGGCGAGGGGGGTCCTACCGTGCCGGGCTTGCGGTACTGCGCCCACCCGGGGTTCGGGCGGGTCGTACGAAGCTGCGCGGGACCACTGCCATCGCTCAGGCTCTCGTGCCGCTGAGGGGGCCCCTCGTGGAGGCGGTACGCATGTGCGCACTGCCCGCGCCGAGGGCGGTCGGGTGGAGCCGATCGGGCCACCGACCGGGCATCCTCATTCGGATGGCCCGCCGAGTATTCGGCAGGCGCATTACCACTGTACCCCGGAATCGCGCAGGTGTGTCGGGTGAATTCACCAGGTAAGCGGGTTTACACGGAGCGGGAGCATGGTGGAGTGGTGACTTGTCCCGCCTTTCGGCGGGCTATTGTGCGGAGCATGTCGACCGTTGAAAACGCATCTCCCGCCGACGAGAACGCCCAGGCCGGGGCGCAGGGCATCGCCGCCCAGGACTGGGCGACCGCCTCCGCCTCCCCGCAGTACCGGGCCGCCGTCGTGGACCTCCTCGGCGCGCTGGCGTACGGGGAGCTCGCGGCCTTCGAGCGCCTGGCGGAGGACGCGAAGCTCGCGCCCACCCTCGGCGACAAGGCCGAGCTGGCGAAGATGGCCTCCGCCGAGTTCCACCACTTCGAGCGGCTGCGCGACCGGCTCGCCGCGATCGACGCCGAGCCGACGGCCGCGATGGAGCCCTTCGCCAAGGGCGTGGACGACTTCCACCGCCAGACCGCCCCCTCCGACTGGCTGGAGGGCCTGGTCAAGGCGTACGTCGGCGACTCGATCGCCAGCGACTTCTACCGCGAGGTCGCCACCCACCTCGACACCGACACCCGCGCCCTGGTCGTCGGCGTCCTCGACGACACCGGTCACGGCGGCTTCGCCGTGGAGAAGGTGCGCGCCGCGATCGAGGCCGACCCGCGCGTCGGCGGCCGGCTCGCCCTGTGGGCGCGCCGCCTGATGGGCGAGGCCCTGTCGCAGGCCCAGCGCGTGGTCGCCGAGCGCGACGCGCTGTCCACCATGCTGGTCGGCGGTGTGGACGGGATGGCGGCCGGCTTCGACCTGGCGGCCGTCGGCGAGATGTTCACCCGGATCACCAAGGCCCACACCAAGCGCATGGCCGCCCTCGGCCTCGCGGCCTAGCGCTTGGCGCTCCGCGGTAGGTGGTCCGTCGGCGGCTGGTCGCGCGGTTCCCCGCGCCCCTGACGGGGGCGCGGGAGGACAGCGGTTCAGTCCCGCGCCCCGCCGTCCCCGGCCCCGCCGCTGTCAGCTCCGCGACGGAAGCGAAAACGGAGGGCGGCGCGGACCGCCGCCGCCCCCGGCCGCCGGACGCAGCAGCAGGGACAGCACGACGGCCGACACGCCGAGGCCGCCGAGCAGGGTCGCGAACAGCGTGTTGTGCCCCGGTCCCAGCGACATGTGCGTCAGATAGGCCCCGAACAGGGCGCCGGTCACCCCGCTGACCAGCACCGTTCTGGTGGAGGGCAGTCGTTTGGCGAGCACCCGCACGGCCACGCCCGCGAGGGCGAGGCCCAGCAGACCGGAGCCGACGGCCTCCATCAGCATCATCTGGTCACTCCCCTACGTCAGGGCAAACCGGGTCACTGCGGTCCTACCCGAAGCGGAAGAAGCGGAAACGGCCCGGCGGATGCATCCGCCGGGCCGATCCACTCGTACTCGAGTGCCTCAGAGAGCCCCGAAACCGACCTTGCGCTGCGCCGGCTCGCCCAGGTCGACGTACGCCAGACGGTCGGACGGCACCAGGACCTTGCGGCCCTTGACGTCGGTCAGGCTCAGCAGCGGCGCGGTGCCGGTCAGGGCCTCGGCGACGATGCCCTCCAGCTCCTCGGCGCTCAGGCCGCTCTCCAGCACGATCTCCCGGGGTGCGTGCTGCACGCCGATCTTGACCTCCACGGCTTTGTCCCTCCGACGGTCCGGTTCGCGCGATCAGCCGCGCCGTACCCGGTCCACATTAGCCCGGTGAGGGGACACGATCGGCTCGCGGCGGACACGCTCGCAGCGAACAACGGCCGGTCAGGCCTCCGTGCCGTGCAACGGGAAACCGGCAATGCCGCGCCAGGCGAGCGAGGTCAGCAGACCCACCGCCGTGTCCCGGGCGACCGGGCTCTCGCTCGACAGCCAGTACCGGGCCACGACCTGCGAGACCCCGCCCAGGCCCACGGCCAGCAGCATCGACTCGTCCTTCGACAGCCCCGTGTCCTCGGCGATCACGTCCGAGATGGCCTCCGCGCACTGCAGCGACACCCGGTCGACGCGCTCGCGCACCGCCGGCTCGTTCGTCAGGTCCGACTCGAACACCAGCCGGAACGCGCCACCCTCGTCCTCCACGTACGCGAAGTAGGCGTCCATCGTCGCCGCCACGCGCAGCTTGTTGTCACTGGTGGACTCCAGCGCCCCGCGCACCGCCTGCAGCAGGTTCTCGCAGTGCTGGTCCAGCAGCGCCAGGTAGAGGTCGAGCTTGCCGGGGAAGTGCTGATACAGCACCGGCTTGCTGACGCCCGCCCGCTCCGCGATGTCGTCCATCGCCGCGGCGTGGTAACCCTGCGCGACGAACACCTCCTGGGCAGCGCCCAGCAACTGGTTGCGCCGGGCACGGCGCGGCAGCCGCGTACCCCGCGGACGCGCTGCCTCGGTCTGCTCGATGGCTGTCACGCCGCCTCCCACTTTCTCTAAGAACACAGTGCGCTCTGCGCCGCGCCGCCATCGTACTTTTCGGTAACCGAATCTGGTGGGTTCAAGCCGGGTTTTCTCGCTGTGCGGACGGCCTGGACGCACCCCGGACATGCTGGTCAGCGCCTGGCAGATGCTGTCAGCGGTAGTCCTCCTCGTCCAGGGGCACGACCCGGGCCTGCTCCGCGGCGTCGGCTTCAGGGGCGTCGTCCCGGTCCGCGCCGGTGAGCGGGTCGTCCTCCTCCTGCTGGACGTCGGTGAGCTGCTCGGCGGCATCCGCCTCCGGAGCCTCGGCGCCGATCGGTTCCGCGAACCGTCCCCGGAAGCTGTCCGGTTCGCCAGGGTCGACAGTCATTCCACTCCCCTCGCCTTCGCTCGTCCTCCTCTGAGCCTAGGAGGATCGGCAGCCCGCCGCCAGGCGGTCCTGTGACCGCCAACACAAGGCAACGCCGGGGGGTGAGCGTGATCGTCTCGTAACATTGGCCCATGTCTTCGACCGAGCTGCCGGGCGTACGGTCCACCACCGAGCCGACCTCCCAGGTGGGAGCCGTCCGGGTGGCCGAAGGGGAGGGCCTGCGCACCGTCGCGCTGCCGGGCCTGGAGATGAACGTACGTTTCCGGCCACCGCGGCGGGAGGGTCTGCCGCCCGCGCTGTTCGTGCACGGCCTCGGCGGCTCCTCCCAGAACTGGTCCGCGCTCATGGAGCAGCTTGCCGACAGCGTCGACGGCGAAGCGGTCGACCTGCCCGGCTTCGGCTGGTCCCCGCCGCCCGCCGACCGCGACTACTCGGTCACGGCCCTGGCCCGCGCCGTCATCCGCCACCTCGACGCCGCCGGCCGCGGCCCCGTGCACCTGTTCGGCAACTCCCTCGGCGGCGCCGTCTCCACCCGCGTGGCCGCCGTCCGCCCCGACCTCGTACGCACCCTCACGCTGGTCTCGCCCGCACTGCCCGAGTTGCGCGTGCAGAGCTCGGCCGTGCCCACCGCCCTGCTCGCCCTGCCCGGCGTGCCCGCCCTCTTCGGGCGCCTCACCCGGCACCTGACGGCCGAACAGCGCACCCGGGGGGTGACGGACCTCTGTTACGGAGACCCCTCACGGGTGACACCGGAAGGCTTCGCCCACGCCGTCGAGGAGATGGAACGGCGCCTGGCCCTGCCGTACTTCTGGGAGGCGATGAGCCGTTCCTCGCGCGGGATCGTCGACGCCTACACCCTCGGCGGGCAACACGGACTGTGGCGCCAGGCGCAGCGCGTGCTCGCGCCGACCCTGCTGGTCTACGGTGGCCGCGACCAACTGGTCTCGTACCGTATGGCGCGCAAGGCCGCCGCGGCCTTCCGGGGTTCGCGGCTGCTGACCCTGCCCGAGGCCGGGCACGTGGCGATGATGGAGTACCCCGAGGTGGTGGCCGCCGCCTTCCGGGAGCTGCTGCGCGACACCGCCGCCGGGGACACCGACCGAGATACCGCAGACGGCAAGGGCTGAGCACGTGGGACGACATAGTCGCAAGACCCCCGCAGCCGCGCCCGCGCCGTCGCCGTCACCGTACGAGCCCGGCCCGGACGGGCTGTACGACCCCGGGCCCCACGAACCCGCGCCGCACGAACCCGCCCCGCACGAACCCGCGCCGCACGCTGCCGCCCCGCACGAACCCGCGCCGCACGCTGCCGCCCCGTACGAACCCGCCCCGTACGAACCCGCCGGGTACGGCGAGCCGCGCGGGCGGCGGCGGGCCGCCGAGCCCACCGTCGTCCACCAGGGCGCCGTCCCGCCCTCCGTCCGCCCCGCCGGCCACCCCGAGCAGCGTGAGCCGGGCGGCGCCTGGGGCGCCGACCCGGCCCCCGCCGTCCGTTACGCAGACCGGCGCGGGGCCCACCGCGCCGCGGCGCCCACCGCGCCCGCGCCCCGGGACGCCGCCGCCCCGGCCTTCGCGACCCCCGCCGCCGGCTTCCCCCGCATCACCGAGGAGCCCGCGGCCCCCGCCGTCGACACCGTCACCTCCACCGGCTCGCACCGCCGCGTACCCGGCCCCCGCACCCCCGCAGCGCCCGGCGCGGACCGGCCCGGGACCGCCCGCGGCACGCGGGTGCGCCTCTACACCGGGGCCGCCGCCCTGGCCGTCACCGCCGCGCTCGCCGTGGTAGTCGCCGGCCAGGTCACCGCCGAGGGCGGCCCGGCCGCCTCCGAAGCGCACGCCGCCGGGGACGACGCCCCCCAGCGGGCCGCCGGCGACAAGACCGCCTCCCGCTCCGACGGCCGCCCCACCCCCGCCTCCCCGCCGCCCGCACAGCCCGCGACGTACGAACAGCAGATGGCGCAGCAGCTGCCCATCGACGCCAGACTCACCGGCCCGGGCACCTTCGACACCGTTCCCGGCGTCGCCAAGGCGCCGGGCAAGGGCAAGGTCGTGCGCTACCGGGTCGACGTGGAACAGGGCCTCGGCATGGACCCGCAGCTCTTCGCGGAAGCCGTGCAGCGCACCCTCAACGACCCGCGCAGCTGGGCCCACGACGGGGAGATGACCTTCGAGCGGGTGCCCGAGGGCAAGGCCGACTTCGTCATCACCCTGGCCAGCCCCGGCACCACCGGCGCATGGTGCGCCAAGTCCGGACTGGACACCACGATCGACAACGTCTCCTGTGACTCCGCCAGCACCGAACGCGTGATGATCAACGCCTTCCGGTGGGGACAGGGCTCACCGACCTACGGCGCCGACCAGATGCTCGCCTACCGGCAGATGCTCATCAACCACGAGGTCGGCCACCGTCTCGGACACGGGCACGTGAGCTGCACGAGGCCGGGCTCGCTCGCGCCGATCATGCAGCAGCAGACGAAGTCCCTCGACATCGACAACATTCACTGCCTTCCCAACCCCTGGGTATATCCGGGGAATTGACCGCACCCGGCGGGGAAATGGCCGGTGCGCGCGCGGGCAGCCGTCCGGTGACCGGCAGCGGTTCTCCGCACGTCCCGCCGAGGCCTTTCCTAGCGCGCTCGAACGCGAACCGTACGGGAAAGTTACGACTCTTCACCCCTTCCGGTGGCGCGACGGACAACCGTCCGTCGCGCCACCGGTGTATCCGCTTGAGTTCTCCCGCGGCGGGTCACCGGACCTACGGCGACCGCCAGGAACGGGAGAACGGGGGTGCCACTCGTGCGGATCGGACTGCTCAGCGAAGGTGGTTATCCGTATGCGGCCGGAGAGGCGGGGCTGTGGTGCGACCGGCTCGTGCGCGGACTCCCGCAGCACGAGTTCGAGCTCTACGCGCTGGGCCGCAGCGCCGAACAGGAGGAGCGCGGGCTGGTCCCGCTCCCCCAGCACGTCAGCCGGGTGCGTACCGCCCCGCTGTGGGCCCCCGCCGACGACGGCCGGACCCACTCGCGGCGCGAGCGGCGGCGCTTCGCCGCCTGCTTCGGGGAGCTGGTGCGCGGCATCTGCGGCGGGAGCGCGTCCGAGGCCGGCCCGGCCATGGCCGAGGCCTTCGCGGCCGGGCTGTACGGGCTCGCCGAACTGGCCCGGGAACAGGGCGGGATGTACGCGGCCCTGCGCTCGGAGACCGCCGTACGGGCCCTGGAGGCCGGCTGCCGGGCCCCGGGCGCGGGCCGGGCCGTACGGGAAGCGCGGGTCCCCGACCTGCTGGAGTTCGCCGACGAGCTGGAGCGGCTGCTGCGCCCGCTGTCCCTCGACTGGTACGGGGAGGACGGGCTCGGCGCCGTCGACGTCGGCCACGCCGCCGCCGGCGGGGCGGCCGCCGTCCCCGGGCTGCTGGCCAAACGCTTCTGCGGGGTCCCGCTGCTGGTCACCGAGTACGGGGTCCAGCTGCGCGCCCACTACCTGGACCAGGGTCCCGACGCCCCTGGCGGGCCCGGCGGCCCGGGAGGGGCCACCCGGCCCGCCGTGCGCGCCCTGCTCGCGGCCTTCCACGTCCGGCTGGCCGGGGAGATCTACGCCCGCGCCGACCTGCTGACCCCGGGCAACGCGCACGCCCGGCGCTGGCAGGAGCGGTGCGGGGCGCCCCGGGAGCGGGTGCGGACCGTGTACCCGGGGATGGAGGCGGACCGATTCGCCGCCGTCGGGGAGGACCCCGGCTGCGGGGACCCCGACACCCTGGTGTGGGTCGGGCGGGTGGAGCCGGCCAAGGACCTGATCGGCCTGCTGCACGCCTTCGCCGAGATCCGGCGGGCCGCGCCGCAGACCCGGCTGCGGATCTTCGCCACGGCCGCCGTGCCGGGGTACCTGGCCGACTGCCGGTCGCTGGCCGCGCAGCTCTTCCCCGACGAGGCCGCCGACGCGCGGACCGTCGGGGAGAACCCCGTCGGGTTCGAGGAGGTCGGCGGGCCCGAGGCGCCGTCGGCCGCCGACGCGTACGCCGCCGGGCGGATCGTGCTGCTGTCCTCGGTGATCGAGGGGTTCCCGATCAGCCTCGTCGAGGCGATGCTGTGCGGCCGGGCGACGGTGTCCACGGACGTGGGGGCCGTCTGCGAGGTCATCGGCGGCACCGGGCTGGTGGTGCCGCCGCGCAACCCGCGCGCCCTGGCCGACGCCTGTCTCGCGCTGCTCGGCGAACCGGAACGGGCCCAGCGGCTGGGGGCCGCGGCGCGGGCGCGGGCGCTGGAGCTGTTCACGGTCGAGCAGAACGTGGAGGCCTTCCGGGAGAGCTACCTGTGGCTGCTGGCCAGGGCTTCCTCGCGGGCGGAGGGGGAGGTCCCGTTCGCCCGGCCTGCCGAGGCGCGCGTTCCGGGGCACTGGACGACGCCGACCTGGAGCGTCGCCGAGCCGGCCGGGGCCGAGGAGGCGGCGGTATGACTACGTCGGACATCGCGGGTGCGGCGCCGGTGCCTGGCGGCGGGGCTGCGGCCGTGGGAGTCGGCGCGACGCCCTTGTCGGGGGCTCTGCCCGCGAGCCCCCGCGCCTCAAACGCCGGCGGGGCTGGTTTTGGCCGGCCTGCGGCCGCGCAGGTGGCGGGTGGCCCTCGGGCGGTGGCGGCCGGGCGGCGGGGCGCGGATCCCGTCAAGGTGCTGCTGCACCGGCACCGGGAGCTCTGCGAGCGGGCCGTCGACGCGCTCGAGGTGGCCGCCGGGCTGGAGGCGTGCGGGATCACCGACCGGACTGCCGCACGGTTCCGGCACCGGGACGTGTTCTCCCTCGCCGAGGAGCTGTACGCGCGGACCCCGCGCGGGGAGGGACCCGTCGCGGGCCTGGCCCGCGCCCCGGCCGGGCGCCGGACGGTGGCGCGGCGCTTCGGGGGCGCCCTGCTGCCCGGGGCCCTCGGGTGCGCGGCGGCCGCCGCCGGGGTGCCCGGGGCGGGGCCGGCGGCGGGGCTGCTCGCCGTCGCCGCGCTGGTGTGGCCCGGGCGGGCCGCGGGGCGGTTCCCCGGCACCGCCCACCTGCTCGCGGCCGCCGTCGCCGGCTGGGCTGTCCACCGGCACGGGCCCGCCCTCGGGCCGGCCCTCGCCCTGGCCGTCGCCCCCGGCTACCTCACCGCCGCCCTCTACGCGGCCCGGGCCCGGCGCCGCCTCGCCGGGAGCCGGGCCCTGGACGAGTTCGCCGCCGGGGCCAGGCCCCTGCTGGCCGGAGCGCTCCTGCTGTTCACCGCGGCCGCCACGGGGGCCGCCTCGCTCGCCGGAGCCGCCCCGGCGACGGCCGTACCGCTCGCGGTGCTGCTGTTCCTGGTCCGGCTCCTCCTCGGCCACGGCGCGCACCGCGCACCGGTGGCCGCGGCACTGGTGCTCGCCCTGGTCCCCGTCCCGGCCGCCGTCTACGCGGCCCTCGCGGGGCTCCTCGTACACGCCTTCCGCGCGCTGTCCCGTGCCTCCGCACACGCGCGCCCCTGAGCGCCGTACCCCTATACCGACCCCACCCAACCAAGGAGAAACAGGATGACCGGCCAGCCAACCAACCGAGGGGCCGTGCGATGAGGGTGCTGCTGATCGGAGCCAACGGTTACCTCGGCCGCTACGTCGCGGACCGGCTGCTCGCCGACCCCGCCGTCCAGCTCACCGCGCTGGGCCGGGGCGACGACGCCGACGTCCGTTTCGACCTGGCCACCGGCAGTCCCGGCGCCCTCACCCGGTTCCTGGACGCCGTCCACCCGGGCGTCGTCATCAACTGCGCGGGCGCCACCCGCGGCGGAGCCCGGGAGCTCACCCGGCACAACACCGTCGCCGTCGCCACCATCTGCGAGTCCCTGCGCCGCAGCGGCTGCGGGGCCCGGCTCGTCCAGCTCGGCTGCGCCGCCGAGTACGGGCCCAGCCAGCCCGGCTCGTCCACGGCCGAGGACGCCGTGCCGAGACCCGGCGGACCGTACGGTGTCAGCAAGCTCGCCGCCACCGAGCTGGTACTGGGCTCCGGGCTGGACGCCGTCGTCCTGCGGGTGTTCTCGCCCGTCGGCCCCGGCACCCCCGCCGGGTCCCCGCTCGGCCGGCTCGCCGAGGCGATGCGGCGCGCCATGCAGTCCGGGGACGGGGAGCTCAAGCTCAGCGGGCTCGGCGTGCAGCGCGACTTCGTGGACGTACGGGACGTGGCCCGGGCCGTGCACGCCGCCTCCCTGTCCGCCGCCCAGGGCGTGGTCAACATCGGCACCGGCCGCGCGGTCCGGCTGCGCGACGCGGCGGCCGTCCTCGCCCGGGTGGCCGGATACGGGGGCGCCCTCAACGAGCTCGACGTCCCGCACGGCGGACCGCACAACGCCTCCCCGCACGGGCACCCCGGCCGCCCCCAGGGGCTGGCCGGCATCGGCTCGCCCCGCTCCGAGGCGACCGCCGAACAGCTCGCCACCGCGGCCCCCCAGCCGTACCCCTACCCCGACGGCTGCGGCGCCTGGCAGCAGGCCGACGTGCGCACCGCCCGGGACCGCCTCGGCTGGCGGCCCCGGATCAACCTGGAGGAATCCCTCGCGGACATCTGGATGGAGGCGGCGTGCCGTATCTGACCACCCCGCCCGGGGCCACGGCGGCCGCCGCGACCGAGTCCGGCCGGCTGGGCCTGGGCATCCCCGGCTACGCGCACCCGCTGCTCGCCCCGGTGGAGTGGGCGGAGCTCACCCGCCCCGGCACCCCGCTGCACTGGGCCGTGCTCAACGTCGCCGACGGCCCCGGCGGCCGCCCCGACCCGCACTGCACGGAGGCGTCGGCCCGGCTGCGCACCGCGGGCGGGACGGTCCTGGGCCGCCTCTCCCTGCGGGGCGGCACCCGGCCCTTCGGGGAGCTGGTCTCCGACGCCCACCGCTTCCGCGACTGGTACGGCGTCGGCGGCTTCTACCTGGCCGAAGCCCCCTCGGACCGGGCCGGCCTGGCCGGGGTCCGCCGGCTCACCGACGCCCTGCGCGGGCTCGGCGAGGGCCTGCGGACCGTGCTCGGACACGGCACGCACCCCTGCGAGGGCTACCTGGAGGCGGCCGACCAGCTGGTCACCTTCTCGGGGGCCTGGACCGACTACCGCTGGTCGCAGGTGGCCGAGTGGACGGCCGACCACCCGGCGGAGCGGTTCTGCCACCTCGTCCACGGCGTGCCCCGCACCCATCTGGAGGAGGCCGTCCGCATCGCCCGCTGGCAGGGGGCCGGAACCATCTGGTTCACCGACCGGCGCGCGACCCCCGACCGGGACCCGTGGGAGTCGATGCCCGCGTACTGGGACGAATTCGTCTCACGTATCGGACCGGGTGTCTCGGAATGAAGAAGGGCGTGGCAGTGTTACGGGAAGAACCACCGTTCAGACTTACCCATCTACGGAGTCCCCGTGTCGCTGCCACCCCTGGTCGAGCCAGCTGCTGAGCTCACCGTTGACGAGGTCCGTCGGTACTCCCGCCACCTGATCATCCCGGATGTCGGGATGGACGGCCAGAAGCGCCTGAAGAACGCCAAGGTGCTGGCCGTCGGCGCGGGCGGCCTCGGCTCGCCCGCACTCATGTACCTGGCCGCGGCCGGCGTGGGCACGCTGGGCATCGTGGAGTTCGACGAGGTCGACGAGTCGAACCTGCAGCGTCAGATCATCCACAGCCAGTCGGACATCGGCCGTTCCAAGGCCGAGTCCGCCCGTGACAGCGTGCTGGGCATCAACCCGTACGTCAACGTGGTCCTTCACGAAGAGCGGCTCGAGGCCGAGAACGTGATGGAGATCTTCAGCCAGTACGACCTCATCGTCGACGGCACGGACAACTTCGCCACGCGCTACCTGGTCAACGACGCCTGCGTACTGCTGAACAAGCCGTACGTCTGGGGCTCGATCTACCGCTTCGACGGCCAGGCCTCCGTCTTCTGGTCCGAGCACGGCCCCTGCTACCGCTGCCTCTACCCGGAGCCCCCGCCGCCGGGCATGGTCCCGAGCTGCGCCGAGGGCGGCGTCCTCGGCGTGCTCTGCGCCTCCATCGGCTCCATCCAGGTCACCGAGGCCATCAAGGTGCTCACCGGCGTCGGCGAGCCGCTCGTCGGCCGCCTGATGATCTACGACGCCCTGGAGATGCAGTACCGCCAGGTCAAGGTCCGCAAGGACCCCGACTGCGCGGTCTGCGGTCCGAACGCGACCGTCACCGAGCTCATCGACTACGAGGCCTTCTGCGGCGTCGTCTCGGAGGAGGCCCAGGAGGCCGCCGCCGGCTCGACGATCACTCCCAAGCAGCTCAAGGAGTGGATCGACGAGGGCGAGAACATCGAGATCATCGACGTCCGCGAGAAGAACGAGTACGAGATCGTCTCGATCCCCGGCGCGAAGCTGATCCCCAAGGGCGAGTTCCTGATGGGCACGGCCCTCCAGGACCTCCCGCAGGACAAGCGGATCGTCTTGCACTGCAAGACGGGTGTCCGCAGTGCGGAAGTCCTCGCGGTCCTGAAGAACGCGGGCTTCGCGGACGCCGTCCACGTGGGCGGCGGCGTGATCGGCTGGGTCCACCAGATCGAGCCCGAGAAGCCGGTCTACTAGACCTGCCCCGGAGGGGTCGTACCGCTCGGCGGTACGACCCCTTCGTCGTTCGCCGTCCCGGGAGTGCACACGGCCTTCGCGCCCGGCACCTTCCCGTCCAGCAGGTAGGCGTTCACCGCCCGCTGCACGCACCGGTCGCCGCTGTTGTACGCGCCGTGCCCCTGCCCCTTGAAGGTGAGCTCCACGCCCACGCCCTTGCCGAGGCGGTCCACCATGTTGCGCGCCCCCTCGTACGGGGTCGCCGGGTCACCGGTGTTGCCGACCACCAGGATCGGGGCCGAACCGGGGGCGGAGACGTCCGGGGTCTGCCAGGCGCCGGCCACCGGCCAGCCCGTGCAGCTCAGCAGCGCCCAGCCCAGGAAGTCCCCGAAGACCGGGGAGGCCTTGCGGAACTCCGGCAGCTTCGCCTTCGTCTGCTCCAGGCTGTAGCGGTCCTTGGAGTCCGCGCAGCTGATGGCCGTGTTGGCGGCGCCGATGTTGCTGTAACGGCCTTGCTGGTCGCGGCCGTTGAGGGCATCGGACAGGGCCATCAGGAGCTGCCCCTGGCCGCCCTCGGCCTCGTCGAGGCCCTGCTCCAGCAGCGGCCACAGCTCCTTCGAGTACAGGGCCTGCGCGATGCCGTTCGTGGCCATCGTCTCGGTGAGCATCCGGTCGCCGATGCCGGGGATGGGCTTGGCCGCCAGCTGCTTCTGCAGCTTGACGATGTTGTCCTCGACCTCCTTGGCGGTCGTGCCCTGGAGCCGGCACTGCGCGCCCCGGTCCACGCAGTCCTGCGCCCAGTTCCCGAGGGCCAGCTGGAAGCCCTTCGCCTGGCCGAGCGCACCCTGCTCGGAGTCCTTGGTCGGGTCCACGACCGCGTCGAAGACGGCCCGGCCGACGTTCTTGGGGAAGAGGTGGGCGTAGACCCCGCCCAGCTCGGTGCCGTAGGAGATGCCGAAGTAGTTCAGCTTCGGGTCGCCGAGGGCCTGGCGGATCCGGTCGAGGTCGCGGGCGGCGTTCTCGGTGCCGACGTACGGGAGCACCTTGCCGGAGTTGGCCTGGCAGGCCTTCTGGTAGGTGCGCAGGGCTTCGGTGAAGGCCTTCTCCTGCTCGGGGGTGGCGGGGGAGGAGTCCTGGGCGTAGTACGCGTCCAGCTGCTTGTCGTTCTCGCAGAGCACCGGGGCGCTGCGGCCGACCCCGCGCGGGTCGAAGCTCACCAGGTCGTAGCGGGCGCGCAGGGCCGCGTAGTCCTTCGCGGCGCCGGGCAGGGTGGTGATGCCGGAGCCGCCCGGCCCGCCGAAGTTGAAGACGAGGGAGCCGAGCCGCTCCTTGGGGTTCCTGGCCTTCGCCCGGATCAGGGCGATGGGGATGGTCTCCCCTTCGGGCTTGGCGTAGTCGAGCGGCACGTCGAGGGTGGCGCACTGCCAGTCCGCGGGCGGTGCCTGCCCACCGCCTTCGGCGGCGTCGGGGGCCTCGCACTCCCCCCACTTGAGGGGCTTGGTGTCCGCGGCCGCCCCGGCCGGGGCCTTCTTCGTACCGCCGCTGCCGGTGGAACAGGCGCTGGTGGTGAGCAGCGCGGCGGCGAGGGCGGCGGCAGTGGCGGTCCGCAGGACGATGGTCGGCATACCCCCATCGTGTGCGCCCGCCCCGGCGTGCGCCCGCTGACGGTCCAGCCGGGTGACACGGCCCGCCGGGGCCGCCGGCGGTCCGGCCGGGTGACCGGCCCGGCGCACGCGGCACTCCTCGCGGCCCGGCTGCTCGGCTACGCGGCCGCCTTCCACGCGCAGCAGTGGCTACGGCTGCACGCGCGCGGGCTGCGCTCGGCGCGGCGGCACGGGTTCCGGCGGTGGTGTACGGGACGACGGCGGGGGTGTGCGCCCTGCCCCTGGCGCTGCTCCACCCCTGGCTGCTCCTGGCGGCCGCGGCGGCGCTGCCGTTCGTCGCGGTCAACACCTGGGACGCGTGACGGGGCCGGGAGCGGGCCCTGCCCAACGGCCTGGCGGCGGTGGTCCCGGCCTGCGGGATGCTCCTGGTCGCGGCGCGGCTCCACCTCCCCGCGGCAGCGGGGGAGGAACGTGGAAGGGCGGGGCGGGGAGAGGGCTCCGCGCAGCGGCAGCCCGCACCCCGGCGGAGCTAGATGGCTTCCTTCCGCGTCAGGAAGTTGAACGACACCCACCCCGGCAGCACCGGCAGCCAGAACGTCATCAACCGGAACAACAGCACCGCGGAAATCGCCACCTCCTTCTCCAGCCCCGCCGCGATCAGCCCCAGCGTCAGCGTCGTCTCCACCGCACCGATGCCGCCGGGCGTGGGCGCCGCCGACCCCAGCGCGTTGCCCGCCAGGAAGACCACCGCGATGCTCGCGTAGCTCAGCGCCTCCCCGCCCCCGAAGGCACGGATCGACGCGTCCAGGCACATCACGAAGCACCCGGTCAGCAGCAGCATCCCGCCGATGCCCGTCATCAGCTTCTGCGGCCGCTGGAGCACGTCCAGCATGCGCGGCACCACACCGGCGAACAGCGCCCGTACCCGCGTCACCACGAACTTCCGCAGGAACGGCACCGCCGTGACGACCAGCACCAGCACCGCGACCGTCAGCAGACCCGCGATGACCGTCCTCGACGGGGTCATCTCCGGGGTCTTCTCGGTCCCCGTCAGATAGCCGAACGACAGCAGCAGCAGGATGTGACTGGCCAGCCCGAACAGCTGCGAGGCACCGACGCTCGCCACCGCCAGCCCCGGCCGCACCCCCGCCCGCTGCAGGAACCGCGTGTTCAGCGCGACACCGCCGACCGCCGCCGGGGCGACCAGCTTCACGAAGGACCCCGCCACCTGCGCGATCACCGTCCGCAGGAACGACACCCGCTCCGGTACGAACCCCAGCAGGCTCATCGCCGCCGCCACGTACGTCAGCGCCGAGAAGGCCAGCGCGGCCCCCACCCAGCCCCACTGCGCCTGGCCGACGATCGTCGCGAAGTCCACGTGGGCCAGCTGCGTGAGCAGGAAGTAGGCACCGAAGGCGCCCGCGATGAACGACACCAGCGTCCGCGGCCGGATCCGCTCCAGGCGGGCCGGCTCCACCGGAGCCTGCGGGCGGATCAGCAGCACCTGCTTGCGGATCAGGCTCAGCAGGTCCTCCTCCCGCGCCCCTTCCAGCGCGTCGTCCAGCGCCTTCTTCTCCGCCTTGCGCTCCGCCGCCGCCGAGGTGGTCCCGGAGGTTCCCGCCGTCCCGGCCGCCGCCTCGCGGGCCGCCTTCGCGGCCCGCGAGGACTCCAGCACGGCCTCCCGCTGCCGGTCCGCCCGCTCCCGGGCCTGCCGGCGCAGCGTCGCCCGGGTGGAACGGCTCAGCGCGATCGGCTGGAGCAGCGGCAGACAGTCCGCGACCGTGTCCGGCCCCAGCACCGACACCGCCGACGCCACCGACCGCTCCGCGCCGACCCGCAGGCCGAGCGTGGTCAGCAGCTGGGCGACGTCCATCCGCAGCACCAGGTCACCGGCGGCGATCTCACCGCCCCGCAGGTCGGTCAGGACGACCTTGCCGGAACGATCCACCACCAGCGCGTCCCCCGTGAGCCGGCGGTGCGCGATCCGGCGCGACTGCAGGGCCCGTACCTGCTCCCAGGCGTTGCGGCTCAGCTCGTCGGTGATCTCCTCGTCGGGAAGGGCGTCGAGGGTGCGCCCGCCCAGGTGCTCGTAGACCAGCATCACGGCGTCCGGGCCCAGCTCGGACGTGGCGATCAGCTTCGGCGCGTTCGCCCCGGCCGCGATCGCCGCGTACGCGAGCAGGGCCTCCTGCTCCAGGGCCTGCCGCAGGGACTGGATGCTGCGCCGGGTGGTGATCCCGCGCAGGGTCAGCCGCCGCCAGACCCGGTAGAAGAACCCCTGCGCCTGCTGCTCGCGGTCCACGACGGTGACGTCCAGCGGGGGCCCGTCCTCCAGCGTGACGTGGTAGCGCCGGCCCCGGTCGCCGGTCTCGGCGGCGTCCCCTTCGGGGGCCTCCGCGCGCATCGCGCTGACCGGCTGGAAGCCGACGCGGCGCAGCCCGGCGAGGAGGTGCTGCCCGGTGGGGCGGACGTTCGGCGAGCCGACCGCGTACAGGGTCCCGTACGCGACGCTCCAGCCGATCAGCACGGTCAGGATGATCGAGAAGGGTGTGGTGTACCCGCTGACCAGCATCGCGAAGGCGTCCAGCAGCAGCACCACCCACAGCGCGACCCGCCAGCGCGGCCGCCGCGTCATCCCGACGGCCGTCATGTACGCGATCACCGGCGCGAGGTAGCCGTGCACCGGGTCGGTGAGGGCGCCGCCGCCGGCGGAGCGGGTCAGGGCGTCCTGGATGGTCTCCGGGGCGCCCTGGGAGACCCACAGGTCGGTGGCGAGGGTGACCCCGTGCGCGAGGACGGCGGCGAGGACGCCGTCGGCGATGCGCAGCCCGTCGCGTTTGATCAGCCGTTCGATGGCGAAGGCGACGGGGACGAGGAGCACCGCGATGCTCGACACCAGCCCCGCGACCTTGATCAGCACGTCGGGCGCCTGGCCGGTGCCCTTGCTGATGTCGGCCTCCAGGCCCACCGTCGTGCCGTGCGCGAAGGCGGCGATGCCGAGGACGACGGCGATGCCGAGGAGCCCGACGAGGAGCCGTACGAGGTCGGAGGGGCGGTGCACGCGGGCGGCGAGCAGCGGCTCGTCCCCCTCGACCGTGTCGGCCGCCGTCGGCGTGTGGCCCGGCGGGTCGTCGGGGTGCGGGTCGTGCGGGCGCGGCTGCGCGTGCGCGTCGCCGACGGGCTTCCCCGGCGCGGCGCCCGAGGCGTCCGCGCCGCGCTCCGGCGCAGGCTCCCCGGGGCGTGCGGCAGCCCCGTCCGGCGCGTCCTTGTCCGGGCGGGCTTCCCCGCCCGTTCCCGCACCGTCCGGAGGGATCACACCCCGCTCCTTCGCCGTCACTTCCGTCTCTTCTTGATCACGTATCACCAGTCACCGCCCGGAAGATGGTGGCACGGCCGGGCGGCCCAGCGGGGCATCAGGGTGCGCGCCGGTATGGAACCGAAGCTTCCGTCGAGCCGTCCGCGGCATCCGGCACCATGGGCGCAATGAGCGGAGAGCTGCCCGCGTACGCGGAACGGGTACTGGAGGTGGCCGAGCGGATTCCGCCCGGCCGGGTGATGACCTACGGGGACGTCGCCGAGTGGCTCGGCGAGGGCGGACCCCGCCAAGTCGGGCGCGTCATGGCCCTGTACGGCGCGGCCGTGCCCTGGTGGCGGGTGGTGCGCGCCGACGGCGTACCCCTGCCCGGGCACGAGCGGCGCGCCCTGGAGCACTACCGGACCGAGGGCACCCCGCTGCGCGAGACCCCCTCCGGCGAGCCCCGGCTGGCGATGCGGAGGGCGCGCTGGGACGGGCGCGGGGAGGACGCCGGAGGCGACGAGGCTCACACCTGACAGCTTCGGCCATCCGGAATCCGTACGGGCACCCGAAGGCCCGTACGGGGGACGGCCCGCGGGGCCCGCACGTCGACGTCCGGGCCCGCCCGGACGGACTGCGGCGGCCCTCCCGGTTGCCGTAGCGTTGCCTCTTCGGCTCCGGCGCCCGCGCCGTCCGCCCCGCTGACAGCACCCGCAGACCCACCAGGACCGGCACCCCACGTGATCACCTCTTCTCCCGGCCGCTCGGAGCGGCGTACGCGTACGCCCGACGCGTACCGCCTGGTGCGCACCGGCCCGCGGCAGGTGGCCCCCCCTGTTCTGGACGCCGCCCAGCAGGCGGTGGTTGATCACACCGGCGGACCGCTGCTCGTCCTGGCCGGCCCGGGCACCGGCAAGACCACCACCCTGGTCGAGGCGGCCGCCGCCCGCGTCGAGGCCGGGACCGACCCGGCCCGCATCCTGATCCTCACCTTCAGCCGGAAGGCGGCCGTCGAACTGCGCGACCGCGCCGCCCTGCGGCTCGGCGGCGCCCGCGCCCCGCAGGCCACCACCTTCCACTCCTTCTGCTACGGCCTGGTCCGCGCCCACCAGGACCACGAACTCTTCGCGGACCCGCTGCGCCTGCTGTCCGGACCGGAGCAGGACGTGATGGTCCGCACCCTGCTGGAGGGCCAGCGCCGGCTCCGCTCCATCCGCTGGCCCGAGGACCTGCGGGCCGCGCTCACCACGCGCGGCTTCGCCGACGAGGTCCGCGCCGTCCTGGCCCGCGCCCGCGAGCTGGGCCTGGGGCCCAGCGCCCTCGCCTCCTTCGCCGACCGCATCGGCCGCCCCGACTGGAAGGCGGCGGCGGCCTTCCTCTCCGAGTACCTCGACGTCCTGGACCTCCAGGGCTCGCTGGACTACGCCGAGCTGGTCCACCGCGCCGTCCTCCTGGCGGAGGAGACCCCGTCCGTCTCCTCCTCGTACGACGTGATCTACGTGGACGAGTACCAGGACACGGACGCCTCCCAGCTGCGGCTGCTGCGCGCGCTGAACGGCCCGGCGGGGACGCTGGTCGCCTTCGGCGACCCCGACCAGTCGATCTACGCCTTCCGGGGCGCCGACATCAACAACACCCTCGACTTCGAGACGTCCTTCCCCGGCGCACAGGTCCGCGCCCTGACGACGGGCCGCCGCTCGGGAGCGAACCTCCTGGCCGCCACCCGCCTGCTCACCACCCGCATGCCGCTCCCGCGCCTGCCCGCCGCCGCGGTACGGGCCCACCGCGACCTGAAGCCCGTACGGGAGGGCGGCAGCGTGGAGGTGTTCACGTACCCCACCGCCGGGGCCGAACTGGACAACATCGCCGACGTCCTGCGCCGGGCCCACCTGGAGGACGGCGTCCCCTGGCAGGACATGGCCGTCCTGGTCCGCTCGGGCGGCCGCACCCTCCCGGCGATGCGCCGCGCCCTGATCGCGGCGGGCGTCCCGGCGGAAACGGACGCCACGACCACCCCCCTCCGCCACGAACCGGCCCTCACCCCCCTCCTGACAGCCCTCCGCCTCACGGCAACGGCCGCCACCACCCCGGCCCCGCCCACCACCGCGCCGACCGCAGCCCCGGCCGGTTCCGTGCCGGGCGAGGACCCTGACGGTTCCGGGCCGGGCGCCGCGCCCGCCGACGGGTCGGCCTTCGCCGTACCGGACCTGGCCGCGACCGTGCCGGGCGAGGACCCTGACGGTTCCGGGCCGGGCGCCGCGCCCGCCGACGGGTCGGCCTCCGCCGTACCGGACCTGGCCGCGACCGTGCCGGGCGAGGACCCTGACGGTTCCGTGCCGGCCGCCGCGCCCGCCGACGGGTCGGCCTCCGCCGGACCGGACCTGGCCGGGTCCGGGTCTGCCGGGGCGGGCCTGGCCGCCCCGGGCGGGGAGGCCCCGCCGGAGGCGGGTGCCGCAGGCGCCGCCGACGTGCGCGAGCCCGCTCGCGAGTTCGGGGCGGGTGGGCGGGACCTCCTCACGGGCACCGCCACCGCCGCCGAGGCCGCCCCGGATCCGCTGACCGCCGGAGGCGAAGGGTGGGTCGGGGTCGCCGACGCCGTCGAGCTGCTCTCCTCGCCGCTCGGCGGCATGGACGCCGCAGACCTGCGCCGCCTCGGGCGGGCCCTGCGGGACGAGGAGCGGGCCGCCGGGGTCGCCGTCCCCGCGCCCTCCGACGTGCTGCTGGCCCGCGCCCTCGCCGAGCCCGAGCGGCTCACCGCGCACGACCCCGCCTACGCCCGCGGCGCGCAGCGCCTCGGCCTGCTCCTGCGCAAGACCCGCGAGCTCCTCCAGGGCGGCGGCACCGCCGAAGAAGCCCTCTGGGCCCTCTGGGACGGCACCCCCTGGCCGCAGCGCCTCGAACGCCAGGCCCGCCGCGGCGGCCCCGCCGGCCGCAACGCCGACCGGGACCTCGACGCCGTCTGCGCCCTCTTCGACAACGCCGCCCGCGCCGAGGAACGCACCGGCGGCCGAGGCGCGCTCAACTTCCTCGAACAGCTCGAGGCCGAGGACATCGCCGCCGACACCCTCACCGGCAAGACGGTCCGCTCCGACGCCGTCCGCCTCATGACCGCCCACCGCTCCAAGGGCCTGGAGTGGGGCCTCGTCGTCGTCGCCGGGGTCCAGGAAGGGCTCTGGCCCGACCTGCGCCGCCGCGGCTCCCTCCTCGAAGCCGACCGCATCGGCCGCGACGGCCTCGCCGAACCCCTCACCCCCGGAGCCCTCCTCGCGGAGGAGCGCAGGCTGTTCTACGTGGCCGCCACCCGCGCCCGCCACCGCCTCGTCGTCACCGCCGTCAAGGCCCCCGCCGAGGACGGCGACCAGCCCTCCCGCTTCCTCACCGAACTCGGCGTCACCCCCAAGGACGTCACCGGCCGCCCCCGCCGCCCCCTCGCCGTGCCGGCCCTCGTCGCCGAACTCCGCGCCACCACCGTCGACCCCGACGCCTCGCCCGCGCTGCGCGACGCCGCCGCCCGGCGCCTCGCCCGGCTCGCCGCGCTCACCGACGACGAGGACCGCCCCCTGGTCCCCGCCGCGCACCCGCAGCGCTGGTGGGGCCTGTACGAGCCCACCGCCTCCGCCGTCCCCCTCCGCGACCGCGACCGCGCGCTGAACCTCTCGCCCAGCTCCCTGGAGCAGCTCGCCAACACCTGCTCCCTCCAGTGGTTCCTCGGCCGCGAGGTCAAGGCCGACGCCCCCTCCACCGCCGCCCAGGGCTTCGGCAACGTCGTCCACGTCCTCGCCGACGAGGTCGCCTCCGGCCGAACCCCCGCCGACCTCGCCGTCCTGATGGAACGCCTCGACTCCGTCTGGGACGCCCTCGCCTTCGACGCGCCCTGGAAGTCCCGCCAGGAGAAGGACAACGCCCGCGCCGCCCTGGAACGCTTCCTGCGCTGGCACACCACCGACCGCGGCGGCCGCACCGCCGTCGCCACCGAGCACGACTTCGACGTCACCCTCGACGCCGGCGAGTACGCCGTCCGCATCCGCGGCTCCATGGACCGCGTCGAGGCCGACCCGCAGGGCCGCGCGTACGTCGTCGACTTCAAGACCGGCAAGGGCGCCCCCACCCGCGACGAGGTCGCCCGCCACCCCCAGCTCGCCGTCTACCAGCTCGCCGTCCGCGAGGGCGCCGTCGACGAGGTCTTCGACGGCCGCCGCCCCGAACCCGGCGGCGCCGAACTCGTCCAGCTGCGCCAGGGCGCCGCCAAGCGCGACGGCGGCGACGAGGTCCCGAAGATCCAGGCCCAGGAGGCGCTGTCCCCCGGCAGCTCCGGCGAGTGGGTCGGCGACCTCCTCGCCACCGCCGCGGGCCGCGTCCTGGACGAACGCTTCGCACCCGCCACCGGTGAACACTGCAAGCGCTGCTCCTTCCGCAGCTCCTGCAGCGCCCTCCCCGAGGGCCGCCAGACCGTGGAATGAGACGGCGGCCGGGAGTGTCGGCGGGGGCGGCTAGCCTTTTGAGGTGACCGCGTACGCGTCCGGGCGCGCCCCCGTCCTCGACGATCCCGAGCAGCTCAAGGAGCTCCTCGGGATCCCCTTCACGCCCGAACAGCTGGCCTGTGTCACCGCCCCGCCCGCCCCGCAGGTCATCGTCGCGGGCGCCGGCTCCGGCAAGACCACCGTGATGGCCGCCCGCGTCGTCTGGCTCGTCGGCACCGGCGCCGTCGCCCCCGAACAGGTCCTCGGCCTGACCTTCACCAACAAGGCCGCCGGCGAACTGGCCGAACGCGTACGCAAAGCCCTCGCGCGGGCCGGCATCACCGACCCCGACCCTTCCCCGGCCGACGCCGGCGCCGCCGCCGGCGCGGCGGCCGGCGGCGAGCCCCGCATCTCCACCTACCACGCCTTCGCCGGCCAGCTCCTCAAGGACCACGGCCTGCGCATCGGCCTGGAACCCAGCGCCCGCCTCCTCGCCGACGCCACCCGCTTCCAGCTCGCCGCGAAGGTGCTCCGCGAGGCCCCCGGCCCCTACCCCGCCCTCACCAAGTCCGTCCCCGACCTGGTCAGCGACCTCCTCGCGCTCGACGGGGAGCTCTCCGAGCACCTGGTCGAACCGGCGGAGCTGCGCGCGTACGACACGGAACTCCTCGGCGTCCTCGCCGGCACCCAGCTCACCAACGAGGACCTGCGCAAGGCCCCCGAGGCCGTCCGCGGCCGCCTGGAGCTGCTGGAGCTCGTCGTCCGCTACCGCGAGGCCAAGCGCTCCCGCGACCTGTTCGACTTCGGCGACCAGATAGCCCTCTCCGCGCGGCTCGCCACCACCCGCCCCGAGGTCGGCGCGCTGCTGCGCGAGGAGTTCCGCGTCGTCCTCCTCGACGAGTACCAGGACACCTCCGTCGCCCAGCGGCTCCTGCTGTCCGGCCTCTTCGGAGGGGGCACGGGACACGCCGTGACCGCCGTCGGCGACCCCTGCCAGGCCATCTACGGCTGGCGCGGCGCGTCCGTCGCCAACCTCGACGACTTCCCCGAGCACTTCCCGCACGCCGACGGCACGCCCGCGACCCGCCTCTCCCTCAGCGAGAACCGGCGCAGCGGCGGCCGCCTGCTCGACCTGGCCAACGGCCTCGCCGCCCCGCTGCGCGCCATGCACGAGGGCGTCGAGGCCCTGCGCCCCGCCCCGGGCGCGGAACGCGACGGCCTGGTGCGCTGCGCCCTGCTGGCCACGCACGCCGAGGAACTGGAGTGGCTCGGCGACTCCGTCGCGCACCTGGTGCGCACGGGGACGGAACCGGGCGAGATCGCCGTCCTGTGCCGCTCGGCCGCCGACTTCGCGAGCATCCAGGCGGTCCTCGTCGCCCGGGACGTCCCCGTGGAGGTCGTCGGCCTCTCCGGCCTCCTGCACCTGCCCGAGGTCGCCGACCTGGTCTCGGTCTGCGAAGTGCTCCAGGATCCCGGCGCCAACGCCGCCCTGGTCCGCCTCCTCATCGGCCCGCGCTGGCGGATCGGCGCCCGGGACCTGGCCCTGCTCGGGCGCCTGGCCCGGCAGCTGGTGGCCCGTCCCGGAGCCTCCGACGGCCCCGACGGGCGCCTCGCCGCCGCGGTCGAGGGCGTCGACCCGGCCGAGGTCGTCTCCCTGGCCGACGCCCTGGAAACCTTCCTGGACGGCTCGGCGGCGGCGGACCTCCCGTTCTCCCCGGCCGCCCGGGTCCGCTTCGCCCACCTGGCCCAGGAGCTCCGCGACCTGCGCCGCTCCCTCTCCGACCCGCTGATGGACGTCCTGCACCGGGTCCTGTCCACCACGGGCCTGGACGTGGAGCTCTCCGCCTCCCCGCATGCCCTCGCGGCCCGCCGCCGCGAGACCCTGTCCCACTTCCTGGACGTCGCGGCGGGCTTCGCCGCGCTCGACGGCGAGGCCACCCTGCTGGCCTTCCTGGGCTTCCTGCGCACGGCCGCCCAGTACGAGAAGGGCCTCGACCACGCCCTGCCCGGCGGGGAGAACACGGTCAAGGTCCTGACGGCGCACAAGTCCAAGGGCCTGGAGTGGGACGTGGTGGTCGTCCCCGACCTGTGCGCGGGCTCCTTCCCGAAGGAGAAGGCCCCGGAGGCCTGGACCTCGTACCCGAAGGTCCTCCCGTACGCCCTGCGCGGCGACTCCGCGACCCTCCCGGCCGGCCCGGAGTGGACCTCGGCGGGCCTGAAGTCCTTCAAGGCGGCCCTGAAGTCCCACAAGGAGACGGAGGAGCTGCGCCTCGGCTACGTCACCTTCACCCGCCCCCGCTCCCTCCTCCTCGCCTCCGGCCACTGGTGGGGCCCCACGCAGAAGCGCCGCCGGGGCCCCTCGTCCTTCCTCCAGGCCCTCCACGACCACTGCGCGGCGGGCCACGGCGAGATCGAAGCCTGGGCGGAGGCCCCGGCCCCCGACGCCGAGAACCCGGCCCTGTCTGCGGAGTCCTCCCGGGACTCCTCCTGGCCCCTGCCCCTGGACCCGGCCTCCCTCACCCTCCGCCGCGCGGCGGCGGCCCTGGTGGAGGCCCATCTGAACACCGCCCCGCAGACGCCCGCCGAGTACCTCTGGCCCCCCGACTGCGAGGACCCCTCCTACGACTACGAACCCGCCCCGCCAGCCCCCCAGCAGCCGGACGAGTCCGTCCCCGTCCCCGCCGACGGCACCGGCGCGGCCGGCGGGGGCGACGACCTGTGGGCCGGCGAAGCCGTGCCCGTCCCTGCCGAAGGCATCGATGCGCCCGGCGCGCCGGACGACCTGTGGGCGGGCGAGGCCGTTCCCGTCCCCGTCGACGGCACCGGCGCGGCCGGCGGGGGCGACGACCTGTGGGCCGGCGAAGCCGTGCCCACGGATCCGTGGGGCGAGGCACCGGACGGACGGGCCGTGCCCGCGCCCCGCGCGGGCGACGGCACGTGGGCGGGCGGAGCCGTGCCCGTGGACCCGTGGGGCGAAGCCCCGGCGGCCCGCCCCGGCGCAGCCGGGAACGGCCCGGACGGGGTCCGGGGCGGAGCCCCGGTTTCGGGAAGGGGCGGGGTGGGGGAGAACTCCCTCCCGCCGGAGCCCGCCGACCGCGCGACCCCGCACCGGCCCGCCGCCGACCCCACGGACGACCTCTGGGCCGGCGAAGCCGCCCAGCCCGCAGCCGCCGCCGGCCAGGGGCAGCCGTACCCGGCCGCCCCCGCCCCGGCCGCCCCCCGTGGCGCCGTCCCGGACGACGACCTCTGGGCCGGTGAGGCCACCCGAGCAGGAGCCCGAGCCCGAGCCCGAGCCGGAGCCCGGCAGGGGAGGCCGTACGTCCCCGGCCCGGCGCGGCAGACACCCGCCGGCACCGCCGCACCCGGAACCCGGCCCGACCAGGGCCCCCTCACCCCCGAGGAGGCCCGCACCATCGCCTCCTGGGACCGCGACCTCGACGCCCTGGAGGGCGAGCTGCTGCGCGCCCGCGCCGCCGTCCGGGACGTGGAGCTGCCCGGAGCCCTCTCCGCGAGCGAACTCCTGCGCCTCGCCGCCGACGAGCAGGCCTTCGTGCGCGACCTCGCCCGCCCCATGCCCAAGCCCCCGCAGCCCGCAGCCCGCCAGGGCACCCGCTTCCACGCCTGGGTCGAGTCCCGCTTCGACGCCCTCCCCCTGCCCCACCTCGACGTCCTCGACCCCGCCGCCGACCTCCCCGGCACCGACCAGGAGATCGCCGACAGCGCCGACCTGGAGGCCCTCAAGGCCGCCTTCGAGCGCAGCGAGTACGCCGAGCGCACCCCGTACCGGATGGAGGCGCCCGTCCAGCTCACCCTCGCCGGCCGCGTCATCCGCGGCCGGATCGACGCCGTCTACCGCAACCCCGACGGCTCGTGGGAGGTCGTCGACTGGAAGACCGGCCGCAGCACCCAGGCCGACCCCCTCCAGCTCGCCGTCTACCGCCTGGCCTGGGCGGAAGCCACCGGTACCCCCCTCGAACGGGTCGGCGCCGCCTTCCTCCACGTCCGCAGCGGCCGCGTCATCCGCCCCCGTGACCTGCCCGGACGCGAGCGTCTTGAGCGGATCCTCCGAGGCAAAACGGGCACGGACGGCGCCCGGCAGGCGGACGGCTAGGCTCGTGGCCATGAGCGAAACCCCGGACAACGTCGTCCGCACGTACATCGACACCCACCGCGCGGCCTTCCTCGACGACCTCGCCGAGTGGCTGCGCATCCCGTCCGTCTCGGCCCAGCCCGAGCACGCGGGCGACGTACGCCGCAGCGCCGAATGGCTCGCCGCGAAGCTCAAGGAGACCGGCTTCCCGGTCGCCGAGGTCTGGGAGACCGCCGCGGGCACCGGGGCCCCCGCCGTCTTCGCCCACTGGCCCGCCGCCGACCCGGCCGCCCCCACCGTCCTCGTCTACGGCCACCACGACGTCCAGCCCGCCGCCCTCGCCGACGGCTGGCACACCGAGCCCTTCGAGCCCGTCGTCAAGGACGGCCGGATGTACGGGCGCGGCGCGGCCGACGACAAGGGGCAGGTCTTCTTCCACACCCTGGGCGTGCGCGCCCACCTCGCCGCCACCGGCGCCGAGGCCCCCGCCGTGCACCTCAAGCTCCTCATCGAGGGCGAGGAGGAGTCCGGCTCCCCGAACTTCCGCGCGCTCGTCGAGGCCCGCGCCGCCGAGCTCGCCGCCGACGTCGTGATCGTCTCCGACACCGGCATGTGGTCCGAGACCACCCCCACCGTCTGCACCGGCATGCGCGGCGTCGCCGACTGCGAGATCGACTTCCACGGCCCCGACCAGGACATCCACTCGGGCGCCTTCGGCGGCGCCGTGCCCAACCCGGCCACCGTCGCCGCCCGCCTCGTCGCGGCCCTGCACGACGCGGACGAACGGGTCACCATCCCCGGCTTCTACGACGGCATCGCCGAGCTCACCGACGCCGAACGCCGGCTGATCTCCGAGCTGCCCTTCGACGAGGCCGAGTGGCTGCGCACGGCCAAGTCCCACGCCGCCGCCGGCGAGGCCGGCTACTCCACCCTGGAGCGCGTCTGGGCCCGCCCGACCGCCGAGGTCAACGGCATCGGCGGCGGCTACCAGGGCCCCGGCGGCAAGACGATCGTGCCCGCCTCCGCCCACCTGAAGCTGTCGTTCCGGCTGGTCTCGGGGCAGGACCCGTACGAGGTCGAGGCCGCCGTACGGGACTGGGTCGCGGCCCGGGTCCCGGCCGGGATCCGCCACTCCATCACCTTCGGCGCGCCCACCCGCCCCTGCCTGACCCCGCTGGACCACCCCGCCCTGCAGTCCGTCGTCCGCGCCATGGGCCGGGCCTTCGGGCAGCAGGTCCGCTTCACCCGCGAGGGCGGCTCGGGCCCGGCGGCCGACCTCCAGGACGTCCTGGACGCCCCGGTCCTGTTCCTCGGCATCTCCGTCCCGTCCGACGGCTGGCACTCCCCGAACGAGAAGGTCGAGCTGGACCTGCTCCTCAAGGGCGTCGAGACCGCCGCCCATCTGTGGGGCGACCTCGCCGAGAACTGGGCCCCGCCCGCGCCCGTCGCGGCCGCCGCCACCGCCTGACCGCACACCCACGTCCGTACGCCTGCCTTGTCCCATCCACCGGGGGAGTTGGAAGTACCTGTGAGCACGCACACCGAGCGCGCACTGTCGCTCACCGCGCCCAGCGACATAGACCGCGCCGCGCACCACCGCCTCGACGAGGCCTGGCTCGCCGCCGCCTGGAGCCACCCGACGACCCGCGTCTTCGTCGTCTCCGGCGGCCAGGTGCTGATCGACGACACCCCCGACGGCGGCACCGGCATCGTGATGACCCCGGCCTTCGAGGCCCCGGTCACCGAGACCCACCGCTACTTCCTGGGCACCGACGAGGACGGCGTACGGTACTTCGCGCTGCAGAAGGACTCGCTGCCCGGCCGCATGGACCAGTCGGCCCGCCCCGCCGGGCTCCGCGAAGCCGGGCTGCTGCTGTCCCCGCGCGACGCCGGGCTGATGGTGCACGCGGTCGCCCTGGAGAACTGGCAGCGCATGCACCGCTTCTGCTCCCGCTGCGGCGAGCGCACCGTGGTCGCGGCCGCCGGGCACATCCGCCGCTGCCCGGGCTGCGGCGCCGAGCACTACCCGCGCACCGACCCGGCGGTGATCATGCTGGTCACCGACGAGCAGGACCGTGCGCTGCTGGGCCGTCAGGTGCACTGGCCGGAGGGCCGCTTCTCCACGCTGGCCGGGTTCGTGGAGCCGGGCGAGTCGATAGAGCAGGCCGTGGTCCGCGAGGTGTGGGAGGAGGCGGGCGTGCGCATCGGCGCGGTCGAGTACGTCGCCAGCCAGCCCTGGCCCTTCCCGTCCAGCCTGATGCTGGGCTTCAACGCCCGGGCCGTCAGCTCCGAGATCACGGTCGACGGCGAGGAGATCCAGGAGGCCCGCTGGTTCTCCCGGGAGGAGCTGGCCGAGGCGTTCGAGTCCGGCGCGGTCCTCCCGCCGTCGGGGATCTCCATCGCGGCCCGCCTCGTCGAGCTCTGGTACGGCCGGCCGCTGCCCAAGCCCGCGCCGTAACGTTCGTCACACGCGCGGAAGGCCCCCGCCTGGGCGGGGGCCTTCCGCGCGTGCTCCGTGCCCGGAGGTCAGACGGCCAGGGCCTGCTTGACCTGCGCGAGGCTCGGGTTCGTCATCACGGACTCGTTGCCGGCGGAGGACTTCACGAGCACGGTCGGGACGGTCTGGTTGCCGCCGTTGGCCTGCTCCACGAACTTGGCGGACTCGGGGTCGAGCTCGATGTTGATCTCGTTGTACGCGATGCCTTCCCGGTCCAGCTGCGTCTTCAGCCGGCGGCAGTAGCCGCACCAGGTGGTGCTGTACATCGTGACCGTGCCCGTGTCCTGCATGCTCGCTCCTCTGTGAGGTCTGGGGGACCGGAGTCCCGCCCGGTCCGAGTACACGAACGTACGCCGCCCCCCGGCCATTCCCGGCCCCCGCCCGGTATGACCCATCCGACAAACCGACCGGGCCTGTGGACGGATTTCCCGCCCGCCCCACCCGACCTGGCAGCATGGCGGGGTGACAGCAGCAACGCACTCCCCCTCCTTCCCGGCCGGCCCGGGTACCGGCGCGGCCGGAGCCGACGCCGTGCTCCAGGGCCTCGACCCGGAGCAGCGCGAGGTCGCCACGACCCTGCGCGGCCCGGTGTGCGTGCTGGCCGGAGCCGGTACCGGCAAGACCCGCGCGATCACCCACCGGATCGCCTACGGGGTCCAGTCCGGGCAGCTCATGCCCGCCAGCGTGCTCGCCGTCACCTTCACCAACCGGGCCGCCGGCGAGATGCGCGGCCGGCTGCGCGCCCTGGGCGCCGGCGGGGTCCAGGCCCGTACCTTCCACTCCGCCGCCCTGCGCCAGCTCCAGTACTTCTGGCCCCGGGCCATCGGCGGTGACGTCCCCCGCCTCCTCGAACGCAAGATCCAGTTCGTGGCCGAGGCCGGAGCGCGCTGCCGCGTCCGCCTCGACCGGGGCGAGCTGCGCGACGTCACCGGCGAGATCGAATGGGCCAAGGTCACCCAGACCGTCCCCGCCGACTACCCGGCAGCCGCCCTCAAGGCGGGCCGTGAGGCCCCCCGGGACGCGGCCGAGATCGCCCAGATCTACAGCACCTACGAGCAGCTCAAGCGCGACCGGGGGATGATCGACTTCGAGGACGTGCTGCTCCTGACCGTCGGCATCCTCCAGGACCGGCACGACATCGCCGAGCAGATCCGCGCCCAGTACCAGCACTTCGTGGTGGACGAGTACCAGGACGTCAGCCCCCTCCAGCAGAGGCTGCTGGAGCTGTGGCTGGGCGAGCGCGACAACCTCTGCGTCGTCGGCGACGCCAGCCAGACCATCTACTCCTTCACCGGCGCCACCCCCGACCACCTGCTGGACTTCCGCACCCGCTACCCGCAGGCCACCGTGGTCAAGCTGGTCCGCGACTACCGCTCCACCCCCCAGGTGGTCCACCTCGCCAACGGCCTGCTCGGCCAGGCCAAGGGCCGCGCCGCGGACCACCGGCTCGAGCTGGTCTCCCAGCGCGAGCCCGGACCCGACCCGGTCTACGCCGAGTACCCCGACGAGCCCGCCGAGGCCGAGGGCGTCGCCCGCCGGGTCCGCGACCTGATCGCCGCCGGGGTCCCGGCCGGCGAGATCGCCGTGCTCTACCGCATCAACGCCCAGTCCGAGGTCTACGAGCAGGCCCTCGCCGACGCCGGCGTCCCCTACCAGTTGCGCGGCGCCGAGCGCTTCTTCGAGCGGGCCGAGGTCCAGAAGGCGGTCCTCGCCCTGCGCGGAGCCGCCCGCTCCGCCGGCAACGACCCGCTCCTCGACGACGTCGTGGAGCTGGGCTCCCAGGTCCGGGCCGTGCTCAGCTCCACCGGCTGGACCGCCGAGCCGCCCGCCGGCTCGGGCGCCGTGCGCGACCAGTGGGAGTCGCTGGCCGCGCTGGTCCGCCTCGCCGAGGACTTCGCCCGCAGCAGGCCCGGCGCCGGCCTGGCCGAGCTCACCGTCGAGCTGGAGGAGCGCAAGGCCGCACAGCACGCGCCGACCGTCCAGGGCGTCACCCTCGCCTCGCTGCATGCCGCGAAGGGCCTGGAGTGGGACGCCGTGTTCCTCGTGGGCCTCACCGACGGCATGATGCCGATCACGTACGCCAAGACCGACGAGCAGGTCGAGGAGGAGCGCCGGCTCCTCTACGTCGGGGTCACCCGGGCGCGGCTGCACCTGGCGCTCTCCTGGGCCCTCTCGCGGGCTCCGGGGGGCCGGGCCTCCCGACGCCCCAGCCGCTTCCTGAACGGCCTGCGGCCTGGCTCCGCGGCCCCCGCGGCGCGGGCGGGAGCCCAGGGCGAGCGCGGGGCCCGCAGACGCGGCAGCCGCGGGCCGGTGCTGTGCCGGGTCTGCGGCCGGACCCTGACGGAGGCCGGGGACATCAAACTGATGCGCTGCGGGGACTGCCCCTCGGACATGGACGAGGGCCTCTACGAGCGGCTGCGCGAGTGGCGGGCCGGCCAGTCGAAGCTCCAGGGACTGCCCGCCTACTGCGTCTTCACGGACAAGACGCTGATGGCCATCGCGGAGGCCGCGCCCACCGAGCCGGGCGAGCTCTCGATGATCTCTGGAGTCGGCGGCCGCAAGCTCGACCGCTACGGGGCGGACGTCCTCGCCATCTGCGCAGGCCAGGAGCCTGCGGGTGAGGATCCTGACGACGCGTAGAAACTCGTCGGAAAAATAGTTTGCACATGCCCAGCCAATCCCCATAGGTTCTTAGCAACGGAAACGGTGGCTTCTCCGAAGCCCCGGATCCGTGCTGTACTTATCCGAATACGCATGGGACAGGCCCCCGGGCCGGATCCCCGAGACGCCGAGAGGAGGCGAGACCAGTGACCAGCTTCATGACCTTCACCAAAATGACCGATCGCTCGGTTGCCGCTTCCTGCCTGCTCGGTTCCGTCTCCCTCCGGGGCACCGGTCTGTCCGCGATTTCCGCCGACAAGCCCGCCCTGCTGGCGACCCTTCCGGTCAGCGAGCGCATTGAACGACCGACCAAGGCACTGGTGGCAGTAGCGGGAGCCCAGCAGGCGCATGGCGCCTATGACTTCGCGGCCGCAGCCGGTGCCGGATCCCAGACGCAGACGACGCAGCAGCAGAACCACCTGATGTGGGCCTTCCGTGGGCTCGAACCCTGGAGTGATCCAGCCTGATCGCATGATCAGGCCGGCGCCTTCAGGGCCGCGGAACCCCACCCGGGATCCGCGGCCCTTCTGTTTGTCCCCGAACGGGGACGACGGAGCGAAGGGGCCTCGGGACTGGCAGGACCAGGTAACAGCCGCCACCCGGCCGACCGGCCGGAACGACTAACCGAACAAGACGAGGAAGAGACAACCGTGCAACTCGAAGCGCACGCCCCGTCCGCACCGCAGACCCAAACGATCTCCCCGCCCGCAGTCCCGGAGGACCCCGCCTTGACCCCCCTCACCGCGCTCACCGCGCTCGACGACGCCATCGAGAACCTCGGCGTCCCCGTACCGTGCCGGACCTTCGACCCCGAGGTCTTCTTCGCCGAGTCCCCGGCGGACGTCGAGTACGCCAAGTCCCTCTGCGGCACCTGCCCGCTGGTCGAGGCCTGCCTCGCCGGCGCCAAGGAGCGCCGCGAGCCCTGGGGCGTCTGGGGCGGAGAGCTCTTCGTCCAGGGCGTGGTCGTGGCCCGCAAGCGGCCCCGTGGCCGCCCGCGCAAGAACCCGGTTGCTGCGGCATGACCGCCACCGGAACCATCGACCGCCCCCTGACGCACGACCCCTTGAAGCAGGCCCCCATGTCCCCCCACACCAACACCAGCGAGCAGCCGCACGGCTCCGCCACCGCAGACTTCATCACC
This sequence comes from Streptomyces sp. 3211.6, assembly GCF_003634815.1. Taxonomy (NCBI): domain Bacteria; kingdom Bacillati; phylum Actinomycetota; class Actinomycetes; order Kitasatosporales; family Streptomycetaceae; genus Streptomyces; species Streptomyces sp. 3211.6. The sequence goes on from NZ_RBXC01000001.1 coordinate 5,234,557, forward strand.
ACCGGCGCGATCACCTCGCGTCAGAACAGGACCCGCGAAATGCAACTCATCCCAGAAGCCCTGGCCCGTGCGCATATGGACGACCGGCTGCGCGAGGTGGACGCCCAGCGTCACGCCGTGCGCCTGGTCGCCGCCCGGCGCATGCAGCGCAAGGCCGAGCGCGTCTCGCTGCGCGCCCGGCGCGCGCTGGCCATGGCCGTCATGCACTGACGGCCCCGCACGGAGCCGGAACCCGGCCCCACACCAGTGCGGCGTGAACCCCGCCGTCGCCGGCCCCACCGGGCCGGCGACGGTACCTCCGGAGGGACCGGTCCGAACGGACCGGTCCCTCCGGTGCGTTGCGGAGCCGGGTACGGCACCCCGGGGATATCGTCTGGTGGTGGACCAGCCGACTCCCCACCCCGCCAAGCCGGGACCCGAGGACCAGTCCGTCGTCTGCGCGCGCTGCGGCGCCCGCTCCCCGAACGGTGCCCCGCCCACCTGGACCTGTTCGGTGGAGAACGGGACCAGACAGTACTTCTGCGTCGACTGCGCGCGCGCCAACCTCCGCGCGATCGAAGGCCGCCTCGACTCCTCCTGGTGGTGACCCGCAGGCTCAGCCCTCGGACGCGAACCCGGGCAGCCAGGCGTCGAGTTCGTCGCGCAGCCGCACCGTCGCACCCAGCTGGCACAGCACCCCGATGGTGCTCAGCGTCACCCGGTGGATCAGCAGGTAGGACGGCGGCAGGTTGATCTGCCGTCCCAACTGGTGGGCGGGGGAGCGGGGATCGGCGATCCGCGTGGCCTGCCCGCGCAGCCACGACCGGGTGAAGGTGAACGCGTCGGCCTCGGCCGGCTCGATGATCGGCTTGAGGTAGTCGAGCACCGCGTCCGGGTCGAGTTCGATGGACTCCTTCACGAACCCCTCGGCGCACAGGTGCCCGTAGACCCCCTCGGCGTCCCCCTCCAGGGTCATCCGCAGCGACCGGCCGATCGGCTTGGGCCAGCCGCCGGGCAGCCGGTCCACCGTGCCGAAGTCCAGCACGCCCAGCCGCATCCGGCCGTCCGCCCCGGCCATGAGCCGGAAGTTCCCCGGGTGCGGATCGGCGTGCAGCAGCCCGGTGCGCGCGGGACCGGAGAAGAGGAACCGGGTCAGCAGCTGGCCGGCGCGGTCACGCTCCTCCTGCGTGCCGTCGGCTATGACCTCCGACAGCGGGGTGCCCTCCAGCCACTCGGTCACCAGCACCTGGTCGCCCTGGTGCACCACGTCCGGGACGACCACGTCCTCGTCCCCGCCGAAGGCGTCGGCGTGGGTGCGCTGCGCCTCGGCCTCCAGCTCGTAGTCCAGCTCCTCGGTGACCCGGTCGCGCAGCTCGGTGATCAGCGGCTTGACGTCCATGCCCGGGATCAGCGGACCCAGCAGCCCGGCGAACCGGCCCAGCTGCTTGAGGTCCGACAGCAGCGCCTCCCCGGCCCCCGGGTACTGGACCTTGACCGCCACCTGCCGCCCGTCGTGCCACACGGCCCGGTGCACCTGCCCGATCGAGGCGGCCGCGGCCGGCTTGTCCTCGAACTCCTCGAACAGCTCGCGCCAGTCCTCGCCGAGCCGCTCCGCCAGCACCTGGTGAACCCGCGCCGCCGGCAGCGCAGGAGCCGCCTCCTGAAGCTTGGTCAGCGCCGCCCGGTAGGGCCCGACGACCTCCTCGGGAAGCGCCGACTCGAACACCGAGAGGGCCTGCCCGAACTTCATGGCACCCCCCTTGAGCTCACCGAGCGTGCGGAACAGCTGCTCGGCGGTGCGCTGCTGGAGCTCACGGGCCACGATCTCGGCGGACTTCCCGCCGATCCGCTTGCCCAGCCCCCACGTGGCCCGCCCCGCGATACCGAGCGGCAGCGCGGCCAGCTTGACCGTACGGGTGACCGCCTTCCGGGGAAGATCAGACATACGCCCCTCCAGTTCCCAGACTGCTGTGCCGCGAGCGGCGGTTCGGAGCGCGCCTCGGCCCCCAACGCATCCTGCCATGGCCGTCCCACCCACCGGACTGGGGCACCCGCCCCGGATCCGGCGGGAGTCAGGCCGCTCACGAGAGCACCGCCCCGGACTCCGGAGCCGGCACGGCCGCCCCGCACGGGCAGTCCGGATGGGGGGTCAGCCCCGAGCGCTCCCAGTGCAGCGCCGGCAGGGCGGCCTCCCAGCGGGAGCCGGTGGAGGCCGGCAGGCGTCCGTCGAGGAAGGCCAGGGTGTGGGCCGCGGCCAGGCCGGCCACCGCCGTGGAGAGCCCCAGGTCGCAGGCGGCCCGGTCCCGGCGCCGGTGAGCCGACCGCCACTGGACCAGCATCCGCGGCCAGGCCGGGTCCCGGTCGACGCGCTCGCGCTCCATGCACCCGGCGCAGGCCGTCACCCCCGGCAGCACCAGCGGCCCGACCAGCCCCGTCCCCTCCAGCACCCCCGCGTACAGGTGCGGGGTGCCCGTCGCCACCCAGTCGGCGGCCGTCGCCGGATCGGGCGCCCACGCCTGGAGGCCGTCCCGGGGCGCGACCACCACCAGCGCGATCTCCGGCCCCGGCCCCTCGGGGTCGCCCTCCCGCGGGGCCCGCCCCGGGGCCGACTCCCGCACGAGGGCCCGCGCCGCCTCGGCCCGCAGCCGGCCCACGCTCCCCGGGCCCAGCCCGCCCGGTGCCACATCGGCCGGCTCCACCCGGCCCCCGTCCAGCACCTCGACCCGGCCCACCCCGGCTCCCGCCAGCACGGCGGCGACCAGCGCCCCCACCCGGCCGCTCCCGCGCACCCGGACCCGTATGGCCCGGCGGGCCGCGACGCCCCGTAAGTCACCCCCGGGCTCCGGGTGCACCAGGGACAGCGAGCCCAGATCGGGGCCGAGCCGCTCCAGCGCCTCCGGGCGGCTCCGCACGGCCTGGGCGCGGGGCCCTCCCGCCGTGGCGTCGTCGAGCAGTCCGGCCCCCGCGAGCCGCCGGACCAGCCCGTCCGCCTGACCCTCCGGCAGCCCCATCCCGCGGGCCTCCGCCCGCAGCAGCTCCATGCCGCGCGTCCCGTCGATCCGGTCGATCAGGGATCCGGTGGCCGTGTCCACCGGGCCGAGCACCACTGCATGCGCCGGGGTCACCCCGAACTGCACCGTCTGCAGGTCCCGCCATGCCCGTGCCAGCGCGGGCTTCACCTTCGGATACATCGCCGCCTCCTCGTTTCCCCGTACCGTCCGCGGCCGCTTCCCCGGCCTCCTCCGTCACGATGCCCGCCCGTCGCAAGGAGTGCGGAGACTTGTCCACAGGCAAGGGGTATTAGGCATATGGGATGAATGGAAGGGGCGTTCTCGGAGGGGGCCGAGCAGGGATCCCGAGGGATCTCGTTCGAAGCGCGGACGTGCGGGACTTCCGCCGCGGCGACCGGGTACCGTCGAGGCGTGTCCGCCGACCCATCCCCGCACGCCGTCGAAGTACGCCGGAGCGCGCGCCGCCGCAGGACCGTCTCCGCCTACCGCGAGGGTGACCGGACGGTCGTGCTGATCCCTGCCCGGATGTCCGAGGCGGAGGAGCGGCGCTGGGTGGGCGTCATGCTCGACAAGCTCGCCGCCCAGGAGAGCAAACGCACCCTCGGCGACACGGAACTCACCGAACGCGCCGCGCGTTTGTCCGAGCAGTACCTCAGCGGCCGCGCCCGTCCCCGTTCGGTCCGCTGGGTCACCAACCAGAACACCCGCTGGGGTTCCTGCACCCCCGCCGAAGGCAGCATCCGGCTCTCCCACCGGCTCCAGGGGATGCCGGAGTACGTGGTCGACTACGTGCTCCTGCACGAGCTGGCGCACCTGCTCGTCCCCGGCCACGGCCCCCGCTTCTGGGAGCTGCTGGAGGCCTACCCGAGGACCGAGCGGGCCCGTGGCTTCCTCGAGGGAGTGGTCGCGGCGGAGCGGCTGCCCAGGATTCCGGCCGCCCGCGAGGAATGAACGCCCCGCGCCGGGCGCGATATGTACCGGGTCGGTACCGGCTTGCCCGGATGTCGCCGGGAGCCGTTAGCCTGAGCGGCACACAACCGCGGGCACGCATCCGGCGGCACACCATCAGGCAGGCGAGCAGCCGCGCACTCACACTCGGGACGGGGGACGGTCGGACGTATGGCCAGGGAATTCCAACGCGGCCACAAGGCCAGGATCAGTGACCTGACGGCGGGTACCGATCTGTACGTGGGCGTCCAGATCGCCGGGCCCGGACTGACCTTCGACATCAGCTGCTTCGGCCTCGACGCCGACGAACGCCTGTCGGACGACCGCTACTTCGTCTTCTACAACCAGCCGAAGTCGCCCGAGGAGTCCGTCCAGCTGCTCGGCGCGCAGGCCGGGGACACCGAGTCCTTCCGGGTGACCCTGGACCACGTGCCCGCGTCCATCCACCGGCTCTCCTTCACCGCCAGCCTCGACGGCGACGGGCAGATGTCGCAGATCGGCCCCGGCTACATCCGGATCGTGGCGGGCGGCGAGGAAGTCGTCCGGTACTCCTTCACGGGCTCGGAGTTCAGCACCGAGCGCGCCCTGATGATCGGCGACTTCTACCGCAAGGACGTGTGGCGCTTCGCCGCCGTCGGCCAGGGCTTCGACGGCGGGCTCGCCGCGCTGCTGGAGAACTTCGGCGGCGAGGTCGCCGAGGAGGAGCCCCAGCAGCAGGCCCCGGTCCCGGCCCAGCCGCAGGCCGCCGCCCCCGGGTTCGCCCCGCCGCCCCAGGCCGCCGCCCCGGCGCCGCCCGCCCCCGCCCCGTCCTATGGCGCCCCGGTCCACCAGCAGCAGCCGCCCGCCCCCGCCCCGTACGCCCCGCCGCAGCAGCCCCAGCAGCAGCCCCCGGCCCCGGCCCCGGCGGCGGTGCACTCGGCCCCCACCATGGTCGGCCCGCTGACCCCGCCCGCCCCCGCGACCCCCTACGGCCAGCCCCCGCACCCGCCGCAGCAGCCCGGCCCGCCCTCGTACGGCGGCGGCCGGCAGCCGCAGCAGCACGCGTACGGCGCCCAGGTCCCGCCCCCGGGACCGGCCCCGGCCCCCTACGGCCAGCCGCCCCAGCCCTCCTACGGCGGCCAGGTCCCGCCCCAGCAGCAGGGTTACCCCCCGCACCAGGGCTACCAGCAGCCCCCGTACGGCCAGCAGCCCCCCGCCCCCTACGGCGGCCAGGCGGCCCCGCAGGCCGGAGCGGGCCTCGCCGCCGCGCTCCAGCTGTACAAGGAAGCCCCCACGGGCGCCCGCTGGACCGCGCAGAACCACCAGATGATGCGGGTCGACCTGGCGGCGGGCGGCGGCCAGCCCGTCCTCGCCCGCCAGGGCAGCATGGTCCTCTACCAGGGCAAGGTCGACTTCGGCTACAAGGGCGCGGGCTTCGCCGGCCGCATCGTCGGCAACGCCACCGGCCAGGAGATGCAGCTGATGCGCTGCACCGGCCGCGGCCAGGTCTTCCTCGCGGAGAACGGCGCCCACCTGCACGCCATCGAGCTCCAGGGCGACGGCATCTGCGTCAACTCCGAGAACGTCCTCGCCTTCGACGAGTCCCTCCACCACGAGGTCCGCCGCATCGAGGGCCACGGCATCCCCGGCGGCGCCCTGTTCACCATGCTCTTCCAGGGCACCGGCACCGTGATCGTCAAGACGCACGGCACCCCCGTCGTCCTGCCCGTCACCCCGACCACCTTCGCCGACAGCAATGCCATCGTGGCCTGGTCCGCGGCTTCCCAGGTGATCGTTTCCAGCCAGGTCCGGCTGCGCCGCAACGCCTACCCCGGCCACAGCGGGGAGACCGTCAACCTCCAGTTCCGCGGTGCCCCCGGGAACTTCATCGTCGTCCAGCCGTACGAGGTCTGAGGGAGCCCGACATGAACGCCATGAACCCCATGAACCAGCAGCTCGCGGGCTACGCCCCCACCCCCGTCACGGCCCGCATGGAGAACCACGGCCGCGCGATGCTCAAGGTCGCCATGCAGAGCGGCCAGGACCTCTTCGCCCGCACCGGCTCGATGGTCGCCTACGAGGGCTTCGTCCAGTACGAACCCAACCCGCCCGCCGTCCGCCAGATGGCCTCCCAGTGGCTCACCGGCGAAGGCGCCCCGCTGATGAAGTGCACCGGCGACGGGCTGCTCTACCTCGCCGACTACGGCGCCGACGTGGTCTGCATCAACCTCGACAACGACGCCCTCTCCGTCAACGGCACCAACCTGCTCGCCTTCGACGCCCACCTCCAGTGGGGCGTCGAGCGGGTCAAGGGCATGGCGAAGTTCGCCGGCCAGGGCCTGTTCAACGTCCAGGTCTCCGGCACCGGATGGGTGGCCATCACCTCCCGCGGCACCCCGATCGTCGTCGACTGCGGCCGCGGCGAGGACGAGACGTACGTCGACCCGGACGCGCTCGTCGCCTGGTCCCCGAACCTCAAGGTCAAGGGGAAGCGCAGCTTCAAGGCCTCGTCGATGATCGGCCGGGGCAGCGGGGAGGCCTACCAGATGGCCTTCTCCGGCCAGGGCATCGTCGTCGTACAGCCCAGCGAGGACAGCACCGACCGGCTCCGGACCCGGGGCTGAGGGGGAGCGGACACACCATGCAGAGCTCACTTTTCGGCCACGCCGAGCAGCAGTCCCAGGAGCGGTACACCGTCCAGAACCCGCAGCTCCTGCGGGTCACCCTGGCCGGCTCCGACGACGTCCTCGCCCGCAAGGGCTCGATGGTCGCCTACCAGGGCATCGTCGACTTCGACGGCGAGTACCAGAGCACCAGCCAGAGGGGGGCCCGCAGCCGCACCGGCGAGGGCCTCGACCTCATGCGCTGCTCCGGCCAGGGCACGGTCTACTTCGCCAACCTCGCCCAGCACGTCCACGTCCTCGACGTCGACCAGGACGGCCTGACCGTCGACAGCAGCTACGTCCTGGCCATGGACTCCACGCTGCACACCGAGGTCATCGCGGTCGACAGCCAGTACGGGATCTCCGGCACCGGCAAGTACCAGCTCAACATCACCGGCCGCGGCAAGGTCGCCCTGATGACCTCCGGACAGCCGCTGATGATGCAGGTCACCCCGGACAAGTACGTCAACGCCGACGCCGACGCCATCGTCGCCTGGTCCACCTCGCTGCGCGTGCAGATGCAGGCCCAGACGCACTCCGCCGGTGTCTGGCGCCGCCGCGGCAACACCGGCGAGGGCTGGGAGCTCAGCTTCCTCGGCACCGGCTTCGCCCTGGTGCAGCCCAGCGAGGTGCTGCCCCCGCAGAACGCCCAGCTCGGCCAGGGCATCGCCGCCCAGTTCGGCATGGGCCAGCACGGCGCGCACGCCCAGAACCAGAACAACGTCTGGAACTGAGAGCCGCACACACCGGCACCACGAAGGGGCGGACCCGTCAGGGCCCGCCCCTCCGTCATGGCCCCACGCCCTACGCGCCCAGCCGCTCCAGGGTCGCCTCCATCAGCCGCACCACCGAGGTGTCGGCCACCGAAGCGACCTCCGCGTACGGGAACCAGCGCAGGTCCAGCGACTCGTCGCTGATCTCCGCCACCACGCCGGCCGGAGCCAGCGCCGCGTACTGCACGTCCAGGTGCCAGTTGCACGGCGCCGGGATCGGGTGCCGGTCCAGACGCACCGGGCCGCCCTCCAGCAGCGTCAGCCCGGAGGCGATGCCCGACTCCTCGACCGCCTCGCGCATCGCCGCGCCCGCCAGCGTGGTGTCACCGGGCTCGCAGTGCCCGCCCATCTGCAGCCACAGGCCGAGCTTCTTGTGCAGGGTCAGCAGGACATGGCCGCCCACCGGGTCGATCACCAGCGCGCTGCCCGTCACATGCCCCGCCTGGCAGGGCTTGTACATGCCGTCCGGGTGCTCCGCCAGGTGCTCCAGGTAGACGTCCCGGAGCCCGCGCTGCTGCTCGTCCGGGCCCGCGTACTCCTTCAGGACCAGGACGGCGTCCTCGTACAGACTCACTTCTTCTCGTCACCCTCGCCCTGGTCGCGCTTCTCGGCGGCCTCGCCGAGCATCTTGTCGATCTCCGAGAAGTCCAGCTGCTCGCGGTGCACGAACCCGTCCGGGTCGTCCAGGTCGGAGGCCGTGGGCAGCATGTCCGGGTGCTCCCACAGCCCGTCGCGCCCGTCCACCCCGCGCGCGTCGGTGAGCGAGGCCCACAGCCGCGAGGCGTCGCGCAGCCGGCGCGGCCGCAGCTCCAGCCCGATCAGCGTGGCGAAGGTCTGCTCCGCCGGGCCGCCCGAGGCACGCCGGCGGCGCATCGTCTCGCGCATGGCGTCGGCCGACGTCAGCCGGGGCTTGGCCGCCTCGTGCACCACGGCGTCCACCCAGCCCTCGACCAGCGCGAGCGCCGTCTCCAGCCGGGCCAGGGCGGCCTTCTGCTCCGGGGTGTCCTGCGGCTGGAACATACCGCCCTGCAGGGCCTCCTGAAGCTGCTCCGGGTTGGACGGGTCGAGGTGTCCGACCACGTCCTCCAGCTTCGAGGTGTCCACCTTGATGCCCCGGGCGTACCCCTCGACCGCACCGAACAGGTGCGAGCGCAGCCACGGCACATGCGCGAAGAGACGGGCGTGCGCCGCCTCGCGCAGGGCCAGGTACAGCCGCACCTCGTCGGAGGGGACGCCCAGGTCCTTGCCGAAGCTCTCGATGTTCAGCGGCAGCAGCGCCGCCCGTCCGGCCGGGCCCAGCGGCAGCCCGATGTCCGTGGAGCCGACGACCTCGCCCGCGAGGGTGCCCACGGCCTGGCCGATCTGCTGGCCGAACATGGCCCCGCCCATGGAGCGCATCATTCCGAGCAGCGGGCCCGCCATGGCCTGCATCTCCTCGGGCAGCACACTGCCCATGGCCGCGCCGACCCGCTCGGCCACCGGGTCCACCAGCTCCTTCCACACCGGGAGGGTCGCCTCGACCCACTCGGCGCGGCTCCACGCGACGGCCGCGGTGGCACCCGACGGCAGGGAGGTCACCCCGTCCAGCCACAGGTCGGCCAGACGCACCGCCTCCTCCACCGCCGACTTCTCGGCGACGCCGACGCTGGCGTCCTTCACGCCGTCCGGCGTGCCCTGCGCGACGGTCTGGCGGGCGATGTCCTTGGCCATGTCCCAGTTCACGGGACCGCCCTCGTAGCTGAGCATCTGGCCCAGCTGCTGGAAGGCGGCGCCCAGATCGCCCGGGTTCATCGAACCGAACATCGCGGCGAACGGATTGTCCGCACCGCCGGGGAGGCCGCCCGGGCCGAACCCGAACGGATTCCCGGGGCCGCCCTGGCCCCCCTTCTTGCCCTTGTCGCCGTCCTCCGGCTCCTCCGGCGGAAGGCCGAATCCGAATGGGGTGTCGCTCACGGGTTTCCTCGGCTCGTAGGGCCGCCGGCGGGTGCCGACGGGCAATGGTCCGACAACACCACCCAGCGTAGACACCACTCCCGCTTCCGGGCTCGGTGCTCCGCCGACTCCTGGGCTGCGGCAGGATGGACATCACCTGGTGGGTACGCGTCACGGCGCGTCCCCACTGAAGACAACCGCTGGAGACGCCCGGTGAGTTCCCCAGATCCGCAGGCTCGCGCGCCGCACGACGCCGAAAACCGCCCTGAGCACGGCGACAGCGCCCCCGGCGTTCGCCAGCCGCGAAACGAGGCCGCCCCCCGCCGCCGCAGCCCCGTGATCGCGGTCACCGGGGCCGCCTCCGGCGTCGGCGCCGCGCTCGTGGGCCGCCTCGCCGAGTCCGACGAGGTCAAGCAGGTCATCGCCATCGACGAGCGGCGCGGGGACTGCGCCGGCGCCCAGTGGCACGTCCTGGACGTACGCGACCCCGCCATCGCCGAGAAGCTGCGCGGCGCGGACGTGGTCGTGCACCTCGCGCTCGACCTCGACCTGGAGACCGACCCCGCGGCCCGCACTGCGTACAACGTACGCGGAACCCAGACCGTGCTCACCGCCGCCGCGGCGGCCGGGGTGCACCGGGTCGTGCTCTGCACCTCCGCGATGGTCTACGGGGCCCTGCCCGACAACGACATCCCGCTCTCCGAGGACTCCGAGCTGCGGGCCACCGCCGAGGCCACCGGCGTCGGCGACCTGCTGGAGATCGAGCGCCTGGGCCGCCGGGCCCCCCGCGCCCACCCCGGCCTGAACGTCACGGTGCTCCGCCCGGCCGTACTCGTCGGCGGCACGGACACCGCCCTGACCCGCTACTTCGAGTCCCCGCGCCTGCTCGTCGTCGCGGGCTCCCGGCCCACCTGGCAGTTCTGCCACGTCGAGGACCTGGTCAGCGCCCTGGAGTACGCCGCCCTGGAGAAGGTGGAGGGCGAGCTGGCCGTCGGCTGCGAGGGCTGGCTGGAACAGGAGGAGGTCGAGGAGCTCAGCGGCATCCGCCGCATGGAGCTGCCCTCGGCGGTGGCCCTGGGCGCCGCGGCCCGGCTGCACCGGATCGGCCTGACCCCCTCCCCGGCCGGGGACCTCGCCTACACGATGCACCCCTGGGTGGTCAGCGTCAGCGGGCTGCACGCAGCCGGCTGGCGGCCCCGCTGGACCAACGAGGCGGTGCTGGCCGAGCTGCTCCAGGAGGTCGCGGGCCGGCACACCGTCGCGGGCCGCCGCCTGGGCCGCAAGGACGCCGCCACAGCCGCCGGAGCCGCCGGCGCGACGGTGGCCCTGCTGGGCGCCGCCGCCGCGGTCCGCCGGGCCCGCAGGCGCCGCGGCCTCTGACCGGCCGCACGCCCCCGGCCCCCACGGGCCCGGACACCGCTCCGGGCCCGGCCGGAGCCCGGGCCTCCTGTAGGAGACTCCCAACCGGCCGGTCACGGCACGGGCGATCCGGCTATTCCGCCACGTCAGCCCCTGAGGCACGATGGATGACATGGCACCGCACTTCGACCACCCCGGCGAGCAGGCCGCCCAGGACCCGATCCGGCTGCTCGCGATCCGCGAGACCCCGCTCTCGATCGACGAGGTCTTCAAGGCCGTCGGCGACGACGCCACGGGAGGCACCACCCTCTTCGTCGGCACGGTGCGCAACCACGACGGCGGCGCGGACGTCGACTCCCTCGGCTACTCCTGCCACCCGACGGCCGAGGCCGAGATGCGCCGCATCGCCGAGCGCGTCGTGGAGAAGTACCCGGTCCGCGCCCTGGCGGCCGTCCACCGCATCGGCGACCTGGCCGTCGGCGACCTCGCCGTGGTCGTCGCCGTCTCCTGCCCGCACCGCGGCGAGGCCTTCGAGGCCTGCCGCATGCTGATCGACGACCTCAAGCACGAGGTCCCGATCTGGAAGCACCAGACCTTCTCCGACGGCACGGAGGAGTGGGTCGGCGCCTGCTGAGGGCCCGGGCGACGCCCCGCCGGGCCCCACCGGCGGACGGAGTCCGGCGCAGGCGGCCCGAAGCCTGGGAGGCGCCCCGCGCCGAGCAGTGCGAGGTCGCCGTGGAAGAGGGGACCTTCTCCGACGGCACGGAGGAGTGGGTCGGCGCCTGCTGACCCCGGCCCGCACACCGTGGCCCCCTGGTCGCGCAGGCGCGCCCGGGCGGGAGTACCCTCACACCCGTTCGGCCGCGCAACACGCCCTCGATTTGCGTAACCCCCCCACGGGCACGAGCGTTGAAGCCACCGACGACACTCGTACTTTCGGGGCAGGGAGGCACGTCCATGGCGTCACTGGCGTGGTTGCTGATTCCGCTGTTCGCCGCGATCGGGGCGGCGATATGGGGCAGCTGGGCAGCGCGCGACCGCACGCAGGGAGACATATCCGAGCTCGCCGGCTACGCGAGGTTCCGCGAGGCCATGGACAAGGCCGACGAGGCGAGGCAGAAGGAGAAGGCGCACTCCGGTTCCGACGCCGTCTGACGCGTCCCGGGAGTCCGCGGTGACCGGGCCGGCCGGGCCCTCCGCTGAGAATCGCCTGAGAGTCCCGCCCGCGGGCCCCGTACGGACCGGCCCCACGGGTCGCGTCCCAGGACCGTCCCGTACTGTCGATCCATGCCACGCCGTACAGCGACGATGCTCGCCTCCTCCCTCGTGCTGTTCGCGCTGCTCTGCGCGGGAGTGTTCCTGAAGGTCCCGTACTCCGAGATGAGTCCCGGACCGACCGTGAACACCCTGGGCGAATCGCACGGCGAGCCCGTCCTGAACATCTCCGGTCACCAGACGTACCCGACCACCGGCCACCTCAACATGACGACGGTCCGCGTCACCGGCGCCGACTACGACATGAACCTGCTCGAAGCGGTCTACGGCTGGATCGCGGGCGACAACATCGTCGTCCCGCACGAGAACCTCTACCCGGACGGCAAGACGGACAAGGAGTCGACGCAGGAGAACGCCGAGGAGTTCAGCCAGTCGCAGGAGAGCGCCAAGGTGGCCGCCCTCAAGCAGCTCGGCATCCCGGTCAGCGCCCGCGTCATCGTCGCCAGCGTCGTCAAGGGCAGCCCCTCCGAGGGCAAGCTGCACGCCGGGGACGTCGTCAAAGCCGTTGACGGCAGCCCCGTCACCGCCCCCGGCGACGTCGCGAAGCTCGTCACCAAGCACAAGCCGGGCGAGCCCGTCGAGTTCACCCTCGTGCCCGCCGCCGACGCGGCCGAGGCCGAGAAGGCGAACCGCGAGCCCACCACCACCGCCAAGGTGACCGTCACCGCGGGCAAGGCGCCGGACGACGGCCACGCCATCGTCGGCATCAAGGCCGGGACCGACCACACCTTCCCGTTCCCGATCGACATCAAGCTCGCCGACGTCGGCGGCCCCAGCGCCGGCCTGATGTTCGCCCTGGGCATCGTCGACAAGCTCACCCCGGAGGACCTGACCGGCGGCAAGTTCATCGCCGGCACCGGCACCATCGACGACACCGGCAAGGTCGGCCCGATCGGCGGCATCCAGATGAAGACCATCGGCGCCCGCCAGGCCGGCGCCGAGTACTTCCTCACCCCGGCCGAGAACTGCGCCTCCGCCGCCGCCCAGGTCCCCGACGGCCTGACCCTGGTGAAGGTCTCCACCATCGACGACGCCACCAAGGCCCTGCAGAAGATCAGCAAGGGGGACACGGCCGGACTGCCGAGCTGCACGAAGTCCTGATCCGGCGCCTCCGGCCGCGCCCCCGGGCCCGGGCCTGCGGGGCCCGGGCCTTCGGGCGTTCGGGGCCTCAGGCGAACGTCGCCGCCAGCGCGTCGGCCAGGCCGGGCACCAGGCTCGCGCCGGTCAGCACCTCGCTGGAGGAGTCCTTCTCCCGCAGCCGCACGGCCGACTCCCGCGAGCCGTCGCGCAGGACGCCCACCGTCAGGCGCACCTCCTGCCGCTCCGGGTGGCCGGCGACCCACTTGGCCAGCTGCTTGTCGCTGAGCCCCTCCGGTACGGAGGCCTCGGCGGACGGCGGCAGCATCAGCCGCTCCACCGTCAGGGCGCACCCGACGACCGCGTCGGGCCAGGCGATGGTTCCCAGGAACTTGTCCAGCGGGGTCCCGGCCGGCACCTCGTCCTGCTCGATCGGGGTGAGCTGGGCCTTGCCGGCGTCGTCCTTGTCGAGGCCGAGCTGGTTCGCGAGGCCGGGCTCCTGCCGGCGCAGGCGGGCCGTGTCGACCAGGGCGAAGAGGCGGGCGGGCTTGTCCCAGCCGAGGGTGGTGGCGTACTCGTCGATCTCGAGGACGGCGCGGGTCAGCGGACTGGCCGCCATGGGGGTGCCGGGGGAGGGCGAAAGGTTGGACATGGACAACATCCTGCCTCCTTTCTCCCCGATACCGGGAACTGACTAAAGCCTCAGTAAGTTGCATGGGTGGGCCCTACCATCGTGGGCCCACGACCAGACCCAGCGACATTCGAGGTGCGCACCTTGGCTTTCCAGATGCCGGACCGCGGCGGAGGCCCCTCCGGGCCACGGATGAGAGTCGGCCGCCCCTCCCGGCGCGCCCGGACCCTTCTGCTGACCCTGGGCGTCCTGGCCGTCCTGGCCATGGCGTTCATCATGTTCGCCGGGTTCTGGACGGACTGGCTCTGGTTCCGCTCCGTCAAGTACTCCTCCGTCTTCACCACCACCCTGTGGACCAAGATCGGCCTCTTCGCCGTCTTCGGACTGCTGATGGCGGGTGCCGTCGGGCTGAACGTGTGGCTGGCCTACCGGCTGCGGCCGCCGCTGAGCGCGATGTCGATGGAGCAGCAGAGCCTCGACCGGTACCGGATGAGCGTCGCGCCGTACAAGAAGTGGCTGCTCCTGAGCGTCGCCGCGGTGGTCGGGCTGATCGCGGGCGCCTCGGCGGCCGGCCAGTGGAAGACCTGGCTGATGTACGTGAACGGGGTGCCCTTCGGCAAGAAGGACCCCCAGTTCCATCTCGACGTCTCCTTCTACACTTTCGACCTGCCCTGGTACCGCTTCCTGCTCGGCTTCGGCTTCGCCGCCGTCGTGCTGTCGGTGATCGCGGCCGTCGTCGTGCACTACCTGTACGGCGGACTGCGCGTGACCAGCCCGGGCGCCCGGGCCACCGCCGCGGCGACCGGGCACCTGTCGGTGCTGCTCGGCCTCTTCGTCACGTTCAAGGCGATCGCCTACTGGCTCGACCGGTACGGCCTCGCCGTGAAGTCCAGCGACTTCAAGGCCTCCGACAACTGGACCGGCCTGCGCTACGTCGACGCCAACGCCTACCTGCCGGCGAAGACCATCCTCGTCGCCATCGCCGCGATCTGCGCGGTGCTGTTCTTCGCCACCCTGTGGCGGCGCACCTGGCAGCTGCCGGTCATCGGCTTCGGCCTGATGGTGCTCTCGGCGATCCTGATCGGCGGGCTCTACCCGGCGATCGTGCAGAAGTTCCAGGTCCAGCCGAACGAGCAGGCCAAGGAATCCCCGTACGTCGAGAAGAACATCAAGGCCACGCGCGACGCCTACGGGATCGACGGGGCCGAGGTCAAGGACTACCCGGGCGTCCCGCAGACCGACGACCGGACCAAGCTGCGGCCGGTGGCCGACACCACCGCGAGCCTGCGCCTGCTCGACCCGAACATCGTCTCGCCGGCCTTCCAGCAGCTCCAGCAGGTCAAGGGCTACTACGGCTTCCCCTCCACGCTGGCGGTCGACCGGTACAACGGCCAGGACACCGTCATCGGGCTGCGCGAGCTGAACATCGGCGGCATCCCGAAGAACAACTGGATCAACGACCACTTCAAGTACACCCACGGCTACGGCGTCGTCGCGGCCAAGGGCACCACGGTCAAGGACGGCGCCCCCGACTTCACCCAGTCCGACCTGCCTTCCAAGGGCATGTTCGGCACGAACTTCGAGCAGCGCATCTACTACGGCGAGCAGACGAAGCAGTACTCGATCGTCGGCGGACCGCAGAAGGAGCTCGACTACTCGGACGACAAGGGCGAGAAGGAGACCAGCTACAAGGGCGACTCGGGCGTCAACCTGAACAACCCGGTCAACCGCGCCGCCTACGCGCTCGCCTTCAGCGAGCCCCAGATCCTCTACTCGGGGGCCATCGGCGAAGGCTCGCGGATCCTCTACAACCGCACGCCCAAGGACCGCGTCGAGGCCGTCGCGCCCTGGCTGACCATCGACGGCGCCCCGTACCCGGCCGTCGTCGACGGGCGGATCAAGTGGATCGTCGACGCCTACACGACGACGAACGGCTACCCGTACGCCTCGCGCACCACGCTGGGCCAGAGCACCGCCGACTCGCTGACCAACAGCCAGCGCGCCGTGGTGGCCCAGGAGAACCGGGTCAACTACATCCGCAACTCGGTGAAGGCCACCGTCGACGCCTACGACGGCACGGTGAACCTCTACCAGTGGGACACCCAGGACCCGGTCCTGAAGACCTGGATGAAGGCCTTCCCGGGCACGGTGAAGCCCAAGAGCGAGATCTCCAAGCCGCTCATGGACCACCTGCGCTACCCGCAGGACCTCTTCAAGGTCCAGCGCGAGCTCCTGACCCGGTACCACGTCACCGACCCGCAGACCTTCCTCAGCGGCAGCGAGGCGTGGGCCGTCCCGGACGACCCGACGACCAAGGCCGGTACGGCCGTTCCGCCGTACTACCTGTCGATGAAGATGCCGGGCCAGCCGGAGAAGGACCAGGTCTTCTCGCTGACGACCACCTTCACGCCGAACGAGCGGCCCAACCTGAGCGCCTTCATGGCGGTGAACGCCGATCCGGGCACCCCGGACTACGGCAAGATCCGGATCCTGAAGATGCCGACCAGCAAGCCGCCGGACGGCCCGGGCCAGGTGCAGAGCAAGTTCCAGTCGGAGCCGAAGATCGCCGAGTCGATCCGGCTGCTGCGCGGCGGTGACTCGGAGATCGAGTACGGCAACCTGCTCGCGGTGCCGATGGACGGCGGGATGCTCTACGTGGAGCCGGTGTACGTCCGCAGCTCGGGCCTCAAGTACCCGCTGCTGCGCAAGGTGCTGGTGACCTACGGCGGCCAGACGGCCTTCGAGGACACCCTGGAGAAGGCGCTGAACGTGGTCTTCGGAGCCGAGGCCCCGACCACACCGGTGCCGCCGGAGACCCAGCCGACCAAGCCGGGCGAGACCACCACCAACCCGCCGGCCGCACAGGACCCGACGGTCAAGGCGGCCCTGGCCGACGCCCAGAAGGCGGTCGAGGACGCCGACAAGGCCATGAAGGCCGGCGACTGGGCCGCGTACGGCAAGGCCCAGAGCGACCTCCAGGCGGCGCTGAAGCGGGCGGTCGACGCCGAAGCCAAGCTGACGGCCCCCAAGCCGGGAGGCTAGGCGGCCCGGCCGTAAACGGGTAATGGCTCCGTCCCGCGCCGTGATACTGTGGTTTCACCGACGCGGGGTGGAGCAGCTCGGTAGCTCGCTGGGCTCATAACCCAGAGGTCGCAGGTTCAAATCCTGTCCCCGCTACTGAAGACGAAGGCCCGGATCCCATGGGATCCGGGCCTTCGTCATGCCCGGATGAGATTCGGATGAGATTCCGACGGGGCCCGGAGCGGGCTCGCACGGGTCATGAGGGGCCGGTAGGAAGCTGCTGGGGGACACGAGGTCACTGGGGCGGGTGAGTTGAGGTGTGAGCGTGTTTGACTTGTCTCTCTGTGGGCATGTCGACAAAACGCTGTAGTGACCTCACTGGCTGCGACATACCAGGTGTACGCGGGTAGCAGGTGATGCGACGATGGGATTTATGGGGGACAGGTCAACTCTGCTGGAGACAGGGCGGTTTGTGAGGGCGGAGGCCGAGTCGGGTACGGAGGCAGGCAAGACGGCTCCCGCTGTGAACGCGCAGACCGCACTGACCGATGCGGATTTCGCGGAAGAGGCCTTCGGCGATGCCGAGGGGGCGACCGACGCCGAACTGGAGGCGCGCCACCGGGTGGCCGCCGACAAGGGCGACCCCGGTGCCATGAGCGTGCTCGGCGCCCTGCTGCTGCGCCGCGGCGACCTGGCCGGGGCCGAGCCCTACCTGCGCGGCGCCACCGCTGCGGGGGACCGTGCCGCCGCCAACAACCTGGGCGTCCTCCTCCTCCAGCGCGGCTACCCCGACGAGGCCGCCGGCTGGTGGCGGGTCGCCGCCGTCGCCGGTTCCGCCCCCGCCGCGCACGCCCTGGGCCGCCACTACCGCGAGCGCGGGGACGAGCCCGCCGCCGAGTACTGGCTGCGCCAGGCGGCGGAGTCCGGCCACGCCCTGGGCGCCTACGGCCTGGCCGACCTGCTGGAGCACCGCGGGGACAAGGGCATCGAGCGCTGGTTCCGGGCCGCCGCCGAACAGGGCCACCGCGAGGCGGCCTACCGGCTGGCCCGGCACCTGCGCAAGGGCGATCCCGCCGAGGCCGAACAGTGGTACCGGCAGGCAGCCGCCCGCGGCCACCGGCGCGCCGGCCTGCACCTGGGCGCCCTCCTGGAGGCGCGCGGAGAGCTGAAGGAGGCCGGCCGCTGGTACCTCAGCTCCGCCAAGCAGGGCGAGGCCCGGGCCGCGTGCGCGCTCGGCTTCCTGCTGCGCGACGCCGGGGACGAGGACAGCGCGGCCGCCTGGTGGCACCGCGCCGCGCAGGACGGCGACGGGAACGCGGCCAACGCCCTGGGCGCGCTGCACGCGGCCCGCGGCGAGACCGAGACGGCCGAGAAGTGGTACCGGGTCGCGATGGACGCGGGCGACCACAACGGCGCCTACAACCTCGCCCTGCTGTGCGCCGCCCAGGAGCGGACGGCCCAGGCCGAGCAGTGGTATCGCCGCGCCGCCTACGCGGGCCACCGCGAGGCCGCCAACGCGCTGGCGATCATGCTGCTCCAGGCCGGGGACGCGGCGGGCGCCGAGCCGTGGTTCTCCAAGGCGGCCGAGGCGGGCAGCGTGGACGCCGCCTTCAACCTGGGCATCCTCTTCGCCAGCCGGGACGAGGACCGCTCCGCCCTGAAGTGGTACGAGCGCGCCGCCGCGGCCGGGCACACCGACGCCGCCCTCCAGGTCGGCATCGCCCTGGTGCGCGACGGCGAGGAGCGCGCCGCAGAACGGCACCTGCGCTGCGCCGCCAGCGGCGGCAGCGCGGAGGCGGCCTTCCGGCTGGCCTCGCTGCTGGAGTCGCTGGCCCCGCCGCCGGAGCCGGTGGCGCTGGGCGAGCCCGTCGGCGGCGCCGCGCGCTCCGAGAGCGAGGACTGGTACGAGCGCGCCGCCGAGCAGGGCCACCGCCGGGCCCAGGTGCGGGTCGGGATGCTGGCCGCGGCGCGGGGCGACCTGGCCGTGGCCGCCCGCTGGTACCGGGAGGCGGCCGAGGCCGGCTCGCGCAACGGCGCCTTCAACCTCGGGCTGCTCCTGGCCCGCGAGGGCAACGAGCCGGAGGCGGCCCTGTGGTGGACCCGGGCGGCGGTGGCCGGACACGGCCGGGCCGCCCTGCGCCTGGGGCTGCTCGCCGCCCGGCACGGGGACCTCGCGGAGGGCCAGAAGTGGTGCGTACGGGCCATGGAGCTCGGCCCCGCGGAGGTCGCCGAGCGGGCGGCCCGGCTGCGGGACGCCCTCGCGGAGGAACTCTCCGTATGAGGCCGTCCGGGGGAGCCCGCCCAGTGATTTGCATCTGCTGGGTGAACTCCCGTACAGTCGGGTTTACCGACGCGGGGTGGAGCAGCTCGGTAGCTCGCTGGGCTCATAACCCAGAGGTCGCAGGTTCAAATCCTGTCCCCGCTACTGAAGGCCCGAGGCCCGGATCCCATGGATCCGGGCCTCGAGTCGTTCCTGAACGTAAACACCTGTACGCACAAGAACGCCCGTACGCAGAAGAGAAGGCCGGGAGCTTCCGCCCCCGGCCTTCCCCGTTCCCTCGTCGCCTCAGCCGGCGGCGCAGTTCGGGCACACCCCGCGGTAGGTCACCTCGACCGCCGAGACCACGAAGCCGAAGCGCTCGCCCGCGGGCAGGTCGGCCAGCGGGTCGCCCGCCGGGTGGACGTCGCGGATGGCCCCGCACTGGGCGCAGACCAGGTGGTGGTGGGGCTGGTGGGCGTTCGGGTCGTACCGCTTGGCCCGCCGGTCCGTCGAGACCTCCAGTACCTCGCCGAGCGAGACCAGCTCGCCCAAGGTGTTGTACACCGTCGCTCGAGAAATCTCGGGCAGTTTGATCACAGCGCGTGCGTGCACTTCGTCTGCCGTCAGGTGAACGTGTTCACCGTCGAGTACTTCGGCCACGACACGCCGCTGGGCCGTCATGCGCCAGCCGCGTCCGCGAAGTCGTTCCAGCAGGTCACTCATACACGCCAGCCTAACAGTGGGGATTCGGTGCAGATCCCGAACCGATGTGGACTTGGATGCTTACTTGACTTAGACAAAGTCCATCGTAGGATCGGTTACGGCAAACGCCAAGGACAGGACTTGCAGGAAATGACGCAGGAGGCGCACGTGACGCAGGGACCGCTCACCACGGAGGCCGGGGCACCGGTCGCCGACAACCAGAACAGCGAGACCGCTGGGGTCGGCGGGCCGGTCCTCGTCCAGGACCAGCTCCTCCTGGAGAAGCTGGCTCACTTCAACCGCGAGCGCATCCCGGAGCGCGTGGTGCACGCCCGCGGCGCCGGCGCCTACGGCACCTTCACCGTGACCGCGGACGTCACGAAGTACACCCGGGCGAAGTTCCTCTCCGAGGTCGGCAAGCAGACCGAGACCTTCCTGCGCTTCTCCACCGTCGCGGACAGCCTCGGCGGCGCCGACGCCCGCCGTGACCCCCGCGGCTGGGCGCTGAAGTTCTACACCGAAGAGGGCAACTACGACCTCGTCGGCAACAACACCCCGGTGTTCTTCATACGCGACGCCATCAAGTTCCCCGACTTCATCCACACCCAGAAGCGCGACCCGTACACGGGCTCGCAGGAGGCGGACAACGTCTGGGACTTCTGGGGGCTGTCGCCCGAGTCCACCCACCAGGTGACCTGGCTGTTCGGCGACCGCGGCATCCCGGCGTCCTACCGCCACATGAACGGCTACGGTTCGCACACGTTCCAGTGGAACAACGAGGCCGGCGAGGTCTTCTGGGTCAAGTACCACTTCAAGACCGACCAGGGCATCAAGAACCTCACCCAGGCCGAGGCCAACCGGCTCGCCGGTGAGGACCCGGACTCCCACCAGCGCGACCTGCGCGAGTCCATCGAGCGCGGCGAGTTCCCGACCTGGACCGTGCAGGTCCAGATCATGCCGGACGCCGACGCGGCGAACTACCGCTTCAACCCGTTCGACCTCACCAAGGTGTGGCCGCACGAGGACTACCCGCCGATCGAGATCGGCAAGCTCGAGCTCAACCGGAACCCGGAGAACATCTTCGCCGAGGTCGAGCAGAGCATCTTCTCCCCGGCGCACTTCGTCCCCGGCATCGGTCCCTCCCCGGACAAGATGCTCCAGGGCCGTCTCTTCGCGTACGGCGACGCCCACCGCTACCGCGTCGGCATCAACGCCGACCACCTGCCGGTGAACCGCCCGCACGCCACCGAGGCGCGCACGAACTCCCGTGACGGCTACCTCTACGACGGCCGCCACAAGGGTGCGAAGAACTACGAGCCGAACAGCTTCGGCGGCCCCTTCCAGACGGACCGCCCGCTGTGGCAGTCCACCCCGGTCACGGGCGGCACGGGCAACCACGCCACCCCCTCCCACGCCGAGGACAACGACTTCGTCCAGGCGGGCAACCTCTACCGCCTGATGTCCGAGGACGAGAAGGGCCGTCTGATCGAGAACCTTTCCGGCTTCATCGCCAAGGTCTCCCGTGAGGACATCGTCGAGCGCGCGATCGACAACTTCCGCCAGGCGGACGGCGACTTCGGCAAGCGGCTGGAAGCCGCGGTCCAGGCCCTCCGCGGCTAGTACGGACCGCTTGCCGTAGCGGGACGGCGGGCCGGAACCCCTCGGGGCTCCGGCCCGCCGCCGTTTCACGCCGCCATGGCGCCCTGCCGCGTGCGCGCCCAGGAGCGGATGACGTCGCGGACGGAGACGATGCCCACCGGGCCGCCGTCCTCCAGCACGACCAGGTGCCGGAAGCCGCCGATGGCCATCGCCTCCGCGGCTTCCGCCACGGTGGCCTCGGGGGTGCAGAAGACGACGTTGTTCGTGGTGTGCGCGCCCACCGACTCCCGGTCGGGATCATGGCCGGCGCCGAGCGAGTTGAGGATGTCGCGCTCGGTGAGGATGCCGATGCCGCTGTGGTCGGGGTCGAGGACGACGGCCGCTCCGACCCGGCGGCCGGACATCAGGCAGGCCGCCTGACGGAGGGTGTGGGCAGGTCCGAGGGTCAGGATCACGGTGCTCATGGCGTCACGGACGAGCATGAAGAGAACCACCTCCTGGGTGAGCCCCGCTTCGAGAACCGCTTCACAAGCGCACAAGCGGGGGAGTCCCAGATTCCCATGGGCACGCTGCGTTATCAAGAGGGCGCGCTGAGTGCACGCCCCCGCGCGCCGGGATCAGGCGGAGGGGCGCAGGAAGCCCAGCATCTCGCCGTGCAGCAGCCCGTTCGAGGCGGCCGCGTTGCCGCCGTGCACCCCGTCCACGCCGTCGATGCTCGTGAACCGGCCGCCCGCCTCCTGGACCACGACCGCGAGGGCCGCCATGTCCCACAGGTTCAGCTCCGGCTCGGCGCACAGGTCCAGGGAGCCCTCGGCGACCATCATGTACGGCCAGAAGTCCCCGTAGCCGCGCGTGCGCCAGCAGGCGCGGGTCAGCTCCAGGAACCCGGGCAGCCGGCCCAGCTCCTCCCAGCCGGTCAGCGAGGAGAAGGCGAAGGAGGCGTCCGCCAGGGTGGCCACCTTCGAGACGCCGATCGGGCCCGCGGGCTCGCCCAGCGCACCGCCCGAGAAGGCGCCCCCGCCCTGCGAGGCCCACCAGCGGCGGCCCAGCGCCGGGGCCGAGACCACGCCCACGACCGGACGGAACTCCCCGTCCTCGCCCTGCTCCATGAGGGAGATCAGGGTCGCCCACACGGGCACCCCGCGCACGTAGTTCTTCGTGCCGTCGATCGGGTCCACGACCCAGCGGCGCGGGCCCTCGCCCTTGAGCCCGTACTCCTCGCCGAGGATCGCGTCCCCGGGCCGCGCGGCCAGGATCCCGGCCCGGATGATCTCCTCTGCGGCCTGGTCGGCCTCGCTCACCGGAGTCATGTCCGGCTTCGTCTCCACCACCAGGTCCAGGGCACGGAACCGCTGCATGGTGGCGGCGTCCGCCGCGTCGGCGAGTTCGAGGGCGAGGCGCAGGTCGTCGTCATACGTGGACATGCCCGAACAGTACCGAGAGTCCACCGGCCCGGCGAACGGCGTCCACGGAACGGCCGGGAGGCGCCCTTGACAGGATCTGGCGGTCCGTCAAATCTTGCGGGAGAGCCAGGCCCGGTGACCGCCGGCCGGCGCGACAGGCGGTGGAGGCGACGGATGTCGGCGGCCCGGGAATCCTTGCTGGAAGCGGCCGAAGCGGCGCTGTGCGCCCGCCCCTGGCCGGCCGTGCGGATGGTGGAGGTCGCCACCGCCGCCGGGGTCTCGCGCCAGACCCTCTACAACGAGTTCGGCGGCAAGGACGGCCTCGGCCGGGCCCTGGTGCGCCGCGCGGCCGACTGGTACCTCGACGGGGTGGACCGGACGCTGGCCGCCGCCCCGCCCGGGCACACCGCCGGGGAGCGGCTCGCGGCGGTCGCCGAGTGGACCGTACGGGCCGCCCGTGCGCGTGCGCTCGTACGGGCCCTGCTGACCGGGGCCTGGGACCCGGCGCTGCCCGCGCCGCCCCCGGCCGGGAGCCGGCACGCGGTCGGGCCGGGGGAGCTGACCCGGGCCGCCCGCGACCGGGCCGCCGCCGCGCTGCCGCAGGAGCCGGCGCGCCGCTGCGAGCTCGCCGTCCGGCTGGCGCTGTCCTACGTGGTCGCACCGGGGGAGGAGCCGGGGGACCGGGAGCTGCTGCGGCTGCTCAGTGGGCCGAGCCGGAGAGCTGCAGGCCGATGACGCCCAGGATGACCAGCGTGATCGAGACCAGCTTGAGGGTGGAGACCAGGTCCCCGAGGAAGACCATGCCGTAGATGGCGGTCCCGGCCGCGCCGATGCCCGTCCACACCGCGTACGCCGGGCCCACGTCCAGCTTCTTGAGGGCCAGGGTCAGCAGGCCGAAGCTGCCGAGCGCGAAACACGCGAAGGCGATCGTCGGCCACAGCCGGGTGAACCCGTGGGACAGCTTCAGGCAGACCGCGAAACCGGTCTCCAGGATTCCCGCGACCACCACCAGCAGCCACGCCATGTCGAATGCCTCCCCGCGTCAGGTGACATCGCGTCACTGGGTGGGATTATGCATTTACCAGACCGGGTGTGGTGCAAACCCCGCCGGACGATCAGTCGCCTTCGCGGCGCTCGCGCGTCCCCAGCAGCCGGCGCAGCGAGTACAGCCGTGCCGGGTCGGCGTGGCCGTCCTGCACCCACTGGTCGAGCGCGCAGTCCGGTTCGTCGTGGCTGCACGCGCGCGGGCACTCCTCCGTGCCCGGCACCAGGTCCGGGAAGGCCAGCACCACCCGCGAGGGGTCCACGTGGTGCAGGCCGAAGGAGCGCACGCCGGGGGTGTCGATGACCCAGCCGTCCCCCGACGGCAGGGGCAGGGCCAGCGCCGAGGTGGTGGTGTGCCGGCCGCGGCCGGTGACCTTGTTGACGTGGCCGGTGGCGCGCTGGCGGCCCTCGGCGACCAGCGAGTTCACCAGCGTGGTCTTGCCCACGCCCGAGTGGCCGACGAAGGCGGTGATCCGGCCCTCCAGGCGCTCGCGGACCCGCTCGGCGGCGTCGCCCGCCTCCAGCTCCTCCCGGTTGGTCACCACGTAGTTCAGACCGAAGGTCGAGTAGACCTCCAGGATCTTGTCCGGGGAGGTCAGGTCGGACTTGGTGAGCACCAGCAGGGGCTCCAGCCCCGCGTCGTACGCCGCCACCAGGCAGCGGTCGATCATCCGGGGCCGGGGCTCCGGGTCCGCCAGGGCCGTGACGATGGCCAGCTGGTCGGCGTTGGCGACGACCACCCGCTCGTACGGGTCGTCGTCGTCCGCGGTGCGCCGCAGGACGGACTTGCGCTCCTCGATCCGCACGATCCGGGCGAGGGTGTCCTTCTTGCCGGACAGGTCACCGACGATCCACACCCGGTCGCCGACCACCGCCGCCTTGCGGCCCAGCTCGCGGGCCTTCATCGCGGTGATCGTGCGGTCCTCGACCAGACAGGTCAGCCTGCCCCGGTCGACGGTGAGGACGAAGCCCTCGGAGGCGTCCTCGTGCTTGGGCCGGATGTTCGTCCGCGCCCGGTTGCCCTTGGGGTTCGGGCGCTGGCGGATGTCGTCCTCGTCGGTGTGCTTGCCGTACCTGCGCATGACCGGGCCCCTACGCTCCCGCTCCTGCTTCCGCTTCTGTTCCCGCTCCCGCTGCCGTTGCCGCTGCCGTTCCGGCCCCTGTGAGCATGTCCGTCCACATCTTCGGGAAGTCGGGCAGGGTCTTCGCGGTCGTCGCCACGTTCTCGATCTCCACGCCCTTCACGGCCAGCCCGATCACCGCGCCCGCGGTGGCCATGCGGTGGTCGTCGTAGGTGTGGAAGACCCCGCCGTGCAGCGGGCGCGGGCGGATGTGCAGTCCGTCGGCCGTCTCGGTGACGTCGCCGCCGAGCTCGTTGATCTCCTTGGTGAGCGCGGCCAGCCGGTCCGTCTCGTGCAGTCGCAGGTGGGCCACCCCGCGCAGGGTGGACGGAGAGTCGGCCAGCGCGGCCACCGCGGCGATGCCCGGGGTCAGCTCGCCGACCTCGCCCAGGTCCACGTCGATGCCGTGGATGCGGCCCGTGCCGGTGAAGACCAGGCCCGCGTCGGTCAGCTCGCAGGAGCCGCCCATCTCCGTGAAGATGCGGCGCAGCTCGTCACCGGGCTGCGTGGTGCGGTGCGGCCAGTCCGGGATGGTGACCGTGCCGCCGGTGATCAGCGCCGCCGCCAGGAACGGCTGGGCGTTGGACAGGTCCGGCTCCACGACCAGGTCCCGGCCGAGCAGGGCGCTCGGCGCGACCCGCCACACGTTCTTCTCGCCCCCGGCCTCGGGCGTGTCGACCTGGGCGCCCGCCGCGCGCAGCATCTCCACCGTCATCCGGATGTGCGGCATCGACGGCAGGTTCGCGCCGGTGTGCCGGACCTCGACGCCCTGGTTGAACCGGGGGGCGGACAGCAGCAGCGCCGAGACGAACTGCGAGGAGTTCGACGCGTCGATCTCGACCGTGCCGCCCTCCAGGGCGCCGCCGCCGTGGACGGTCATCGGCAGCGCGCCGCGGCCGTCGTCCTCGATCCGGGCGCCCAGGACGCGCAGCGCGTTGATGACCTCGCCGAGCGGGCGCTCGTAGGAGCGGGGGTCGCCGTCGAAGCGGATGTCGCCGGCGGCCAGGGTGGCGACGGGCGGCAGGAAGCGCATGACCGTGCCCGCGTTGCCGACGTCGACCGTGGCCGGGCCGTGCAGCGCGGCCGGGATGACCCGCCAGGCCTCGCCGCCCGCGCCGGCCCCGGCGGAGCTGGAGGAGACCGTCTCCTCGATGCCGACGCCCAGGGCGCGCAGCGCGTCCGACATCAGCTGCGAGTCGCGCGAGCGCAGCGGACGGCGCACCCAGCCCGGCTCGGAGGCCAGGGCGGCGAGCACGAGGGCGCGGTTGGTGACCGATTTGGACCCCGGCACGGTGACGGTGGCGTGGACGGCGCCCTCGGCGAGCGGAGCGGGCCAGAGGGGGTGGAGCGCGGGGGTCTCGGTCATGGCCCCCACTTTAGTGGCTCCCCGCTACCCCGGATCTTGATCGCTCCCGCGTCTCACAGGCCGAGCAGCCAGCGCCCGCCGCCCACCAGGCAGCACAGCGCGACGGTGTGGAAGAAGCCCAGCCAGACCACCGGGTGCAGGTGCGTGAGCCGCCCCAGCTGGTCGGCGTCCGAGTCCGGCGCGGCGCCCCCGCGCCGCTTGCGCTGGAGCTCGAAGACCGGCCGCACCCCGCCCAGCAGCAGGAACCACACCACCGCGTACGCGAACACCGCCTGCACCTGCGCCGAGGCCAGCCACGACACCAGGACGAACGCCGTCCCGGCCAGCACCACCGTCAGCACCCCGTACGCGTTGCGGACCCGCACGAGCAGCAGCACCAGCAGTGCGGTCGCCGCCCACAGCAGCACCGTGATCCGGTGCGCCGACAGCAGGGCCGCCCCGCCGAGGCCCAGCAGCGAGGGCGCCGTGTACCCGGCGGCGGCCGTCAGGACCATGCCGATCCCGGTCGGCTTTCCCCAGCTGACGGTGACGCCGCTGGTGTCCGAATGCAGCCGGATCCCGTCCAGCCTGCGGCCGCTCAGCCGGGCCGCCAGCCCGTGGCCGCCCTCGTGCGCGATGGTGATCGCGTTGCGGGCCGGCAGCCACAGCGGCCGCCACGCCACGACGGCCAGGGCGGCCAGGCCGGTGGCGGCCACCAGCCATGAGGCCGGCGCGGTCTGTATCCCGGTCAGCCGGTCCCAGAGGCCGGCGGCGGTGCTGCTGTCCATGGAGTGGCGCACTCCTTGCGGTGGGGGGCGGTGCTCGTGGCAGTGTGTCAGCCATGTGCGGAAGGTTTGCGGCCGGTCGGACGCCGGAGGAACTGGCGGGGATTTTCGGCATCGAGCGGTGGGAGCCCGAGGAGACCCTGGCCCCCGACTTCAACGTGGCGCCGACGAAAGAGGTCCACGTGGTCCTCGACCGTCCCCTCAAAGACGCGCGGGACCCGCGCCCGGTTCGCCAGCTCCGCGTACTGAAGTGGGGCCTGGTCCCCTCCTGGGCCAAGAGCCCCGAGGGCGCCGCCCGGATGATCAACGCCCGGTCGGAGACCCTGCACGAGAAGCCCTCCTTCCGGCGCCCCTTCGCCCAGCGGCGCTGCATCGTCCCCGCCGACGGCTACTACGAGTGGGTCACCGCGCACGACGAACGGCAGCTGGAGGTGGAGGGCAAGAAGAAGCGGGCCCGCAAGCAGCCCTACTTCGTGCTCCCCGCCGACGGTTCCGTCTTCGCGATGGCCGGCATCTACGAGTTCTGGCGGGACGCCACCCTGCCCCCCGACCACCCGCAGGCCTGGTGGGCCACCTGCTCGGTGATCACCGCCGAGGCCGAGACCACCCCGCTGGGCGTCGCCCCCGCCGAGGGGCCGCGTTCCCTCTCCGACATCCACCCCCGGATGCCGCTGATGCTCACCCCCGACCGGTGGGACGCCTGGCTGGACCCGGCCCGCACCGACGAGACCGGGCTGCGGGAACTGCTGGCGCCGCCGCCGGGCGGGCTGATGCGGGCCTACCCGGTCTCCACCGCCGTGAGCAGCGTGCGCAACAACGGCCCCGAGCTGCTGGGCGAGCTGGAGGCCCCGGAAGAGGCCACGCTCTTCTAAGGCCGGGGTGCACCGTGCCGTGGCCGCCGCCCGGCACGATGGGGGCATGACCACGCGCAGCGAGACCGTCGACACCCCGGCCGGGCAGGCCCGCGTCACCTGGCACACCGCCCGCGCGGCCCGGGCCGTAGTGGCCCTCGGCCACGGCGCCGGCGGCGGCGTCGAGGCCCGCGACCTCCAGGCCCTGGCCGCCGCCCTTCCCGCGCACGGCTTCACCGTCGCCCTGGTCGAGCAGCCCTGGCGGGTCGCCGGGAAGAAGGTCGCCGCCGCCCCCAAGGTCCTCGACGAGGGCTGGCGGGGTCTGTGGCCCGCCCTCGCCCGGCCCGGGCTGCCCGTGGTCGCCGGCGGCCGCAGCGCCGGGGCCCGCGTGGCCTGCCGGACCGCGGCCGAGCTGGGCGCGGCCGGCGTCCTCGCGCTGGCCTTCCCCCTGCACCCGCCGGGCAAGCCCGAGAAGTCCCGGGCCGGGGAGCTCCTGGACGCCGGCCGGCCCGTCCTCGTCCTCCAGGGCGGACGGGACCCCTTCGGCCGCCCCGAGGAGTTCCCCGACGGGGCGTACGAGCTGGTGGAGGTGCCCCACGCGGACCACGGTTTCGCGGTGCCCAAGAGGGCCGGCCTCACCCAGGACGAGGCCCTGGCGGTGATCACCGCCGCGGTGGCCCCCTGGCTCGCCCGCCTCCTCGGCTGACCCCGGCCCTCCCGCTGCCCCCGGCGTGCCCGGCTCCCCGGCCGGCCCCCGTGGCCCGGACCTGACAGATTCACGGCGCGCCCGCGCGTGATCCCGCTCACCCGCCCCGCCGCAGGCCGCCGCGGAACCGCCGGATCCCTTGCCGCGCCCGGGAATGCGCGGGCCGGGGCTCCTGTTGTGCGGAGTGTCGGTACGCAGGGGAAAGACGTCGGAGGAGAGGAAGCGCATGACCCAGGTCATCAGCCAGAACCGTCGGCAGGCCGCTGACCTGGACTGGACGGTCCTTCCGGCGCCCAAGCGCGGCTCGGTTCGAGCGGCGGAGGGCCGGGATGGTCGACTATTCTCCGATTCGAGCGGATCCGCTTTCGGAGCCGCCACGCTGTCGGAGGAGGTGGGTCCTGTCGCTGGGACCGACGAAGGCCAGGCGCAGGAGACGACCGCTGAGCGCAACGCGCGGTTCGAGCGGGACGCCCTCGGCTACCTCGACCAGATGTACTCCGCCGCCCTCCGCATGACGCGCAACCCGGCCGACGCCGAGGACCTGGTCCAGGAGACGTACGCCAAGGCGTACGCGTCCTTCCACCAGTTCCGCGAGGGAACCAACCTCAAGGCGTGGCTGTACCGCATCCTGACGAACACCTTCATCAACTCCTACCGCAAGAAGCAGCGCGAGCCGCAGCGCAGCGCCGCGGAGGAGATCGAGGACTGGCAGCTGGCGCGCGCCGAGTCGCACATGTCGACCGGTCTGCGTTCGGCCGAGTCGCAGGCGCTCGACCACCTGCCGGATTCCGATGTGAAGGAGGCCCTCCAGGCCATTCCCGAGGAGTTCCGCATCGCGGTTTATCTTGCCGACGTAGAGGGCTTTGCGTACAAGGAGATCGCGGACATCATGGGTACACCCATCGGTACGGTCATGTCCCGACTGCACCGTGGCCGCCGCCAACTCCGCGGAATGCTGGAGGACTACGCCCGCGAGCGCGGGCTGGTCCCCGCGGGCGCGGGAGAGTCGAACGACCTGAAAGGCTCGGGCTCATGAGCTGCGGAGAGCCGCACGAGACGGAGTGCGCCGAGGTCCTGGATCATCTGTACGAGTTCCTGGACCACGAGATGCCCGACAGCGACTGCACCAAGTTCGAGACGCATTTCGGCGAGTGCAATCCCTGTCTGGAGAAGTACGGCCTGGAGCAGGCCGTCAAGAAGCTGGTCAAGCGCTGCTGCGGCTCGGACGACGTACCGACCGACCTGCGCTCCAAGGTCATGGGCCGCATCGAGCTGATCCGCTCGGGCCAGGCCGTTCCGGACCACGACGTCACGGCGGACCCGGCGGGCGGCTGATCCGCCGCCCGCTCCGCGGCAGCCCCACGGCCCGTACGGCCGACTCTCGCCCCCGGAAGCACCGTTCATTCACTCGAAGGTGCTAATCCGGGGGCGCCCGTACGGGGCAATACGAAAATGTCCCCCGCTTCGCACGGGGGCCGATTTATCCTCCCCTCGCGGTACCCCTTCCGAAGCGGTACCGAAATGCACGCCCCAGGGGAGGAGAGCGCCATGCGGGTCCTTCCGCCGGCGGCGCGCGCCTGCGTCCTGGGCGCGGTGCTCGCCGCCCTCGCCTGCGCCGCCCCCGCCCTCCGGCCCGGATCCGGCGTGCCCTGGCCGGCCGTGGGGCTGCTGGCCGCCCTCTGCCTCGGCTGCGAGGCGGCCCGGGTGCTGCCCCTGCGGGGGCGCGGGGCGCCCGAGGGGACCGGCCCCTTCTTCCCGGTGGTGCTGGCCGCCGTCTTCCTGCTGCCCCCGGCCGCCGCCGCGCTCGTGGCCCTGCCCGGCGGACTCGCCCAGCCCGCCCCCCAGCGGCCCGTCGCCGTACGCCGCGTCTGGCACGCGGCCCAGCAGGCCGTCGCCGCCTGGGCGGCCGGACGGGCCTACGGGCTCCTCGGCGGCCACGAAGCCCTCACCGGGGCGGCCGCCTTCCCGTTCGCGCTGCTGCCCGCGGCAGTCGCCGCCGTCGTCTTCTGCCTGGTGCTCACCACCCTCGACGCGGCCGTCCTCGCCGCCGCCGAAGGCCGTCCCGCCACCGCCACCGCCGCCCGGCGCGGCCCGGCCGCCCTCCTGCGGGCGCCCTCGGGGACCACCGCCCCGGCCCTCGCCCCCTACTGCCTGCACGGACTCGTCGGCCTGATGATGGCCGTGATGTGGCACAGCCCCTACGGCCCCCCGGCCGCCCTGCTGGTGCTGCTGCCGATGTACACCTCCTGCTGGGTCTTCGCCCAGTACCAGCGCGAACACGCCGCGCACCAGGCCACCATCCGCGCCCTCGTCCAGGCCGTCGACATCAAGGACCGCTACACGCGCGGGCACAGCGAACGCGTGGGCCAGGCCTCCGAGATGATCGCCCGCGAGCTGGGCATGGCCGACGACCGCCTCGAAGTCGTCCGCATCGCGGGGATCCTCCACGACGTCGGCAAACTGGGCGTGCCGACCCGGCTGCTGCGCAAGAACGGGCCGCTGACGCCCGAGGAACGCCGCGTCATCGAACTGCACCCCGAGTACGGGCACGAGATGGTGCGCGGCATCGGCTTCCTCGGGGAGGCCCGCTCGGCGATCCTGCACCACCACGAACGGGTCGACGGCTCCGGCTACCCCTACGGACTGAGCGGCGAGCAGATCCCGGTCCTGGCCCGGGTGGTGGCGGTGGCCGACTCCTTCGACGCGATGACCTCGACCCGCTCCTACAGCCGGGCCCGGCCGGTGGAGACCGCCCTCGCCGAACTCCGGCGCTGCGCGGGCTCCCAGTTCGACCCGGCCATGGTGCGGGCCCTGACCTCCGCCGTCGGCCGGCACGGCTGGCACCCCGTGGTCACCTCGGACGACGACCTCCCGTCCGCCCGGACCGCCGCCGCCGGGGCCGCCCCGCGCGAAGCGGGACCCGAGGGCCTGCCCGGGATGCCGGCCCAGGGGCGCGAGGCCGCCGGTTCACCCGGACAGGGCAAGGCCGGCGGCCCGTGAGGGCGTTCGCCGGATGGGCCGTGCGGGGGGCCGCAGCCGTGCTCACCGCGGGCGCACTGGGACACACCCTGTGGACCGGGGTCGCCGAACCCGCCGCCGCCCTCGCCTTCGCCACCCTGATCACCATCGGCGAACTCGCCCGCCGCGACCACCCCGCCGAGGACCGCCGCCCCGCCCCGCTCGGCTCCGCCGGAGCCCTCGCCTACGCCCTGCTCGGGCAGGACGCCGGGCAGCCCACCCACCACGGCGTGCTCCAGACCGTCGCCGTCGTCGTCGCCGCAGCCCTGGCCGGGACCGTTCCCCACATCGCCCGCGGCCATGCCCCCGCCCTGGACCACGTGGCCCGCCGGGTCCTGGCCGTGGCCTTCGCCGCCGCCTGCTTCCAGCCCCTCTACGGCTCCGGCCGCCTCACCCACCGGATCGGCCAGGGCCCCTACCTCGTCCTGTTCCTGCTGCTCCTGCTGGGCCTCACCGCCCTGTGCGACGCCGTCCTGGCCGCCGCCCTCGCCGGAGCCCGCACCGGCTGGCGCTTCGGGCCGCTGCTGCGCGACGAGCTGCGCGCCCAGCTCGGGATCGGCTCGGCCATCTGCGCCACCGGGGTCGTCATGGCCCTCGGCGTGGCCGTGGCGGGCCTGTGGGCTCTGCCGGTCTTCAGCGTCCCGCTCCTGCTGACCCAGCTCTCCTTCCACCGCATCGACGCCGTCCGCACCACCTACCGCCAGACCATCACCTCCCTCGCCCGCGCCACCGAGATCGCCGGCTGCACCGCCCCCGGCCACGCCCGCCGGGTCGCCGCCCTGAGCTGCGCCGTCGGCCGGGAGCTGGGCCTCTCGGAACGGGAGCTCACGGTGCTGGAGTACGCGGCCCTGATGCACGACATCGGACAGCTCTCGCTCGTCGACCCCGTCCCCGGCGGGGCCACCGCCGAGCTGCCCCCCGACGAGGCCCGCCGGATCGCCGGCCTCGGCGGCGAGGTCGCCCGGCAGACCGGGGTGCCGGCGGAGGTCGCCGTGATCGTGGAACGGCAGGCGGACCCGTACCGGGAGCAGCCCGTCGCCGCCCGGATCGTGCGCGCGGTCAACGCGTACGACGACCTGGCCGGAGCCGGCCGTCACCCGGCCGGCTCACTGGCCGCTCTGGAACGGCTCCGCCTGGGCACCGGGCACGACTACCAGCCCGAGGTCGTGGAGTCCCTGGCGAGGGTTCTGGCCAGGGGCGGACGCGGCAGAGTCGTTCCCGTTCCACCGGGGTAACCCATGGGTAATGAGCGGTCGTCCGAGCGGGCATGGTTGGATGCAGTAAGGGGTGTCCGTGAGGGTGTCCGCAGGGCTGAACCGTTGGAGCGGCAGGCGGGAATCGTGAGGATCTTCGGGAAGGTACGGCATCGGCCCTCCGCCTCGTGGCGGCAGGCCACCGACCGCGCGTTCACGCTGATCGGCGACGGTCGGTACGAGGACGCGGGTGCGCTGCTGACCAGGGCGGCGGACCTGGAGCCCTGGCTGTCCGAGTCCTGGTTCAACCTGGCCCTCCTCCACAAGTTCCGGCACGACTGGGAGCAGGCACGGGCCGCCGGCCTGCGCGCCGTGGCCCTGCTGGACCGCGAGACCGGCGCCCCGGACTGGTGGAACGTGGGCATCGCCGCGACCGCCCTCCAGGACTGGCCGCTGGCCCGCCGGGCCTGGCAGGCGTACGGGCTCAAGGTGCCCGGCGACCCGCACAGCACGGCCGGGACGGGCGAGCCCACCGGCATGGAGCTCGGCAGCGCGGCGGTGCGGCTGTCGCCCGAGGGCGAGGCCGAGGTCGTATGGGGCCGCAGGCTCGATCCAGCCCGCATGGAGGTCCTGTCCATCCCGCTGCCCTCCTCGGGACGGCGCTGGGGCGAGGTCGTCCTGCACGACGGGGTGCCGCACGGCGAGCGGGTCACCGCGGCCGGGCCCTCGTACCCGGTCTTCGACGAGATCGAGCTGTGGGCCCCCTCTCCGGTGCCGACCTGGGTGGTCCTGCTGGAGGCGGCCACCGAGGACGACCGCGACGCCCTGGAGCAGCTGGCCTCGGACGCGGGCTTCGCCGCCGAGGACTGGTCCTCGTCGGTGCGGCTGCTCTGCCGGACCTGTTCGGAGAGCTCGATGCCCAGCGGCGAGGGCAACGGCGACCACCTCGACCCCCACGACCACAGCGAGCCCGGCCACCCCGGCCCGCTCGGCCACCGCACGGCCGGATCCGGCTCCCTGTGGGTCCCCGAGCGCGAATGCGGCATCGCCGCCCCGGCCGGACTGGTGCGCGGACTGCTCGACGGCTGGGTCGCCGACAGCCCCGACAGCCGGGAGTGGCGGGATCTCGAAGAAGTCTGCTGACCCCGGGCCGTAGGCTGTACGGGCACACCACGGACTTGAGGGAAGGCGTACGGCGGACATGGCGCAGCAGGAGAACCAGGTGACCCCGATCGACGACGAAGGCTACGTCGTGGACACCGAGGACTGTGAGGCGCGCGAGCTCGCCCACCGCGAGCGCGGTACGTCCCGTCCGATCACGGTCGTCGGCAACCCGGTCCTGCACCGCGAGTGCAAGGACGTCACCGAGTTCGGCGACGAGCTGGCGCAGCTGATCGACGACATGTTCGCCAGCCAGAAGACCGCCGAGGGCGTGGGCCTGGCCGCCAACCAGATCGGCGTGGACGCCAAGGTGTTCGTCTACGACTGCCCCGACGACGACGGCGTCCGCCACACGGGCGTCGTGGTCAACCCCAAGCTCGTCGAGCTGCCGGCCGGCTCCCGCGTCCTGGACGACTCCAACGAGGGCTGCCTCTCCGTCCCCACCGCCTACGCCTCCCTGGCCCGCCCCGACTACGCCGAGGTCACCGGCCAGGACGCCCAGGGCAACCCGATCAAGGTCCGCGGCACCGGCTACTTCGCCCGCTGCCTCCAGCACGAGACCGACCACCTGTACGGCTACCTGTACATCGACCGCCTCTCCAAGCGCGACCGCAAGGACGCCCTGCGCCAGATGGCGGAGAACACCCCGCGCTACCCGGTCGTCGCGAACGACTGACCCGGCCCGCACCCCGCGGACGCACGAAGGCCCCGCTCCGGAAACGCTCCGGAACGGGGCCTTCGCCTGTGGGGGGTGTTCCGCGTGGGTCGCGCGGTGCGGCGTGTTCGGATCCCACCACCGCCACGGCACGACGGCCAGACCTGCCGGCCCCGCATGTCAAGTCAGGGGGCGAATACCGGCCGTGGGTGCCTCCCGCCCGTCAGGCCGCCGCGCGCGGACCGCGGAAGGCCCGGCGGAAGGCGTTCGGGGTGGTGCCCAGGGCCCGCAGGAAGTGGTGGCGCAGGGCCGCCGCGTTGCCGAAACCGCTGCGGCCCGCGATGGCGTCGACCGTGTCGTCGGTGGACTCCAGCAACTCCTGCGCCAGCAGCACCCGCTGGCGCAGCACCCACTGGTACGGGGTCGTCCCCGTCTCCTGGAGGAAGCGGCGGGCGAAGGTGCGCGGCGACATGTGGGCCCGCTCCGCCAGCTGCTCGACGGTGATCTCCTCGTCCAGGTGCCGGGCCATCCAGCCGATCACCTCGCCCACCGTGTCGCAGCCGGTACGCGGCAGCGGCCGCTGGATGAACTGGGCCTGGCCGCCGTCCCGGTGGGGCGGGACGACCATCCGCCGGGCGATGGTGTTGGCCACCTCGGCCCCGTGCTCCTGGCGGACCACGTGCAGGCAGGCGTCGATGCCCGAGGCCGTCCCGGCGGCGGTGATCACCGGCCCCTCGTCCACGTAGAGAACGTCCGGGTCGACCCGGGCGGCCGGATAGCGCCGCGCCAGCGCGGGGGCGTGCATCCAGTGGGTGGTGCAGCGCCGCCCGTCCAGCAGCCCGGCCGCGCCGAGCACGAAGGCCCCGCTGCACACGCTGAGCACCCGCGCCCCCCGGTCCACGGCCCGGCGCAGGGCGTCGAGGAAGGGCTCGGGGTACTCCCGCACCGGCGCCTTGCGGTCGGCGGGCAGGCAGATCAGGTCGGCTACCTCCAGCCGCTCCAGCCCGTGGGCCGGCGCGACGGTGAAGCCGACGTCCGCCATGGTGAGCGGCCCTTCCTCGGCCGCGCACACCGCGAAGTCGTACACGGGCAGCCCCTGCTCGCTCCGGTCGATCCCGAAGACCTCGCAGAAGATCCCGAACTCGAAGGGGGCCACCCCGTCGACGAGGGCCACGGCCACGCTTTTCATGATCCAGCCTTCAGCATGGACCCAGTGTGGCAGTAATTCGCTCTTCCATGACAGTCCTGCCACTGTCCGGTTCCCGCCGCCCGAGCGATCTTGGAGTCATGAACACGCTCCTCGACTACCTCACCGTCCTCACCGTCGCCGCCCTCCTCCTCGCCCCTTCCCTCCACGGCCTCCTGCACGAACGCCGCATCGACCGCCAGCTCGGGCCGGAACGCCGGGAGCAGGAACGCGAAGAGCCGGGACGCGCTCACGTGTCGCGTCCCGGCTCCTCGCGCAAGGGCGGTGCCGTTCGGGTGGCAGGACTGCCGGACTAGAAGTCCTCGTCCAGGTCGACGGTGCCCTCGACGGCCACCTGGTAGGCCGACGGGCGGCGCTCGAAGAAGTTCGTCAGCTCCTGGACGCCCTGGAGCTCCATGAACGAGAACGGGTTCTGCGAGCCGTAGACCGGCGGGAAGCCGAGGCGCACCAGGCGCTGGTCGGCGACGCACTCCAGGTACTCGCGCATCGAGTCGGTGTTCATGCCCGGCAGGCCGTCACCGCACAGGTCGCGGCCGAACTGCAGCTCCGCCTCCACGGCCTCCTTCAGCATGTCGGTGACCTGCTGCTGGAGGGCGTCGTCGAAGAGCTCCGGCTCCTCCTTGCGGACCGTGTCCACGACCTCGAAGGCGAAGTTCATGTGCATGGTCTCGTCGCGGAAGACCCAGTTGGTGCCCGTCGCCAGGCCGTGCAGCAGGCCGCGCGAGCGGAACCAGTACACGTACGCGAAGGCACCGTAGAAGAACAGGCCCTCGATGCACGCGGCGAAGCAGATCAGGTTCAGCAGGAAGCGGCGGCGGTCGGCGGCCGTCTCCAGCTGGTCGATCTTCTCGACCGAGTCCATCCACTTGAAGCAGAACTGCGCCTTCTCGCGGATCGACGGGATGTTCTCCACGGCCGCGAAAGCGGCCGCGCGGTCGTCCGGGTCGGGCAGGTAGGTGTCGAGCAGCGTCAGGTAGAACTGGACGTGCACGGCCTCCTCGAACAGCTGGCGCGACAGGTACAGGCGCGCCTCCGGGGAGTTGATGTGCTTGTACAGCGTCAGGACCAGGTTGTTCGCCACGATCGAGTCGCCCGTCGCGAAGAACGCCACCAGACGGCCGATCATGTGCTGCTCGGCCGGCGTCAGCTTCGCCAGGTCGGCGACGTCGGAGTGGAGGTCGACCTCCTCCACCGTCCAGGTGTTCTTGATCGCGTCCCGGTAGCGCTCGTAGAAGTCCGGGTAGCGCATCGGGCGGAGCGTGAGCTCGAATCCCGGGTCGAGGAGGTTCTTCTTCTCGGTGGAGCTCATTACTGGCAGGCCTCGCAGGACTCGGGGTTCTCAAGGGAGCAGGCCAGCGCCTCGGCGTCCATCGCCTGGGGCAGCTGGGTGGGGGTGGCGGCGGCCGGGACGGCGGTGCCGGAGGCCGCGCGGGCGATCTTCGTCGCCGGGCGCGAGCGCAGGTAGTACGTGGTCTTCAGGCCCTGCTTCCAGGCGTACGCGTACATCGAGCTGAGCTTGCCGATGGTGGGCGTCTCCAGGAACAGGTTCAGCGACTGGCTCTGGTCCAGGTACGGCGTACGGGCCGCCGCCATGTCGATCAGGCCGCGCTGCGGGATCTCCCACGCCGTGCGGTACAGCTCGCGGACCTCCGCCGGGATCCAGCCGAAGCCCTGGACGGAGCCGGAGGAGTCGCGCAGCGCCTCGCGGGTCTGCGCGTCCCAGACGCCCAGCTTCTTCAGGTCCTCCACCAGGTAGGCGTTGACCTGCAGGAACTCACCGCTGAGGGTCTCGCGCTTGAAGAGGTTGGAGACCTGCGGCTCGATGCACTCGTACACGCCCGCGATCGAGGCGATCGTCGCCGTCGGGGCGATCGCCAGGAGCAGCGAGTTGCGCATGCCGGACTTCGCGATGCGGGCGCGCAGGGCGTCCCAGCGCTCGGGCCAGTGGCGCTCGGTCTCGTAGTGGTCGGGGTGCAGGACGCCCTGGGCGGTACGGGTCTCGGCCCAGGCCGGGAGCGGTCCGCTGCGCTCGGCGAGGTCGCACGAGGCCTCGTACGCGGCGAGCATGATGCGCTCGGAGATCTGCGTGGACAGCGCCTTCGCCTCGGCGGAGTCGAAGGGCAGGCGCAGCTTGAAGAAGACGTCCTGGAGGCCCATCGCGCCCAGGCCCACCGGACGCCACTTGGCGTTGGAGCGGCCGGCCTGCTCGGTCGGGTAGAAGTTGATGTCCACCACGCGGTCGAGGAAGGTCACGGCCGTGCGGACGGTCTCGTCCAGTCGCTCCCAGTCCATCGCGCCGTCGGCGACGAAGGCGCCGAGGTTGACGGAGCCGAGGTTGCAGACGGCGGTCTCGCCGTCGTTGGTGACCTCGATGATCTCGGTGCAGAGGTTGGAGGAGTGGACCACCGTGCCCGGGAGCGCGGTCTGGTTCGCGGTCCGGTTGGAGGCGTCCTTGAACGTCATCCAGCCCTGGCCGGTCTGCGCGAGGGTGCGCATCATGCGGCCGTACAGGTCACGGGCCGGCATGGTCTTCTTGGCGAGCCCGGAGGCCTCGGCCTTGGTGTAGGCGGCGTCGAACTCCTCGCCGTAGAGGTCCACCAGTTCGGGGACGTCGGCGGGGGAGAACAGCGACCACTCGGCGTCGGCGTTCACGCGGCGCATGAACTCGTCCGGGATCCAGTGGGCGAGGTTCAGGTTGTGGGTGCGGCGCTGGTCCTCGCCGGTGTTGTCGCGGAGCTCCAGGAACTCCTCGATGTCCGCGTGCCAGGTCTCCAGGTAGACGGCGGCGGCGCCCTTGCGGCGGCCGCCCTGGTTCACGGCGGCGACGGAGGCGTCGAGGGTCTTCAGGAACGGGACGATGCCGTTGGAGTGGCCGTTGGTGCCGCGGATCAGCGAACCGCGGGCGCGGATGCGCGAGTAGGACAGGCCGATGCCGCCGGCGTGCTTGGAGAGGCGGGCGACCTGGTGGTAGCGGTCGTAGATGGAGTCCAGCTCGTCCAGCGGGGAGTCGAGGAGGTAGCAGGAGGACATCTGCGGGTGCCGCGTGCCCGAGTTGAACAGGGTGGGGGAGGACGGCAGGTAGTCGAGGCGGCTCATCAGCCGGTACAGCGAGGCCACTTCCTCGACGGCGCGGACGCTCTCGTCCTCCGCCAGGCCGCAGGCCACGCGCAGCATGAAGTACTGCGGGGTCTCGATCACCTGACGGGTGTGCGGGTGGCGCAGCAGGTAGCGGCTGTGCAGGGTGCGCAGGCCGAAGAAGCCGAAGCGGTCGTCGGCGCCCTCCGCGAGGGCGTGCTCGACGAGGGCGTTCAGGCGGGCGGCGTGGGTGGCGACGAACTCGGCGGTGCGGTCGGCGATCAGGCCCTCGCGGTGGCCGACGGCGACGGACTCGGCGAAGGAGGTCGAGCCCTGGCCGGCGGCCTCGTCGGCGACGGCCAGCGTGAGCAGGCGGGCGGCGAGGCGGGAGTAGGCC
Source organism: Streptomyces sp. 3211.6 (assembly GCF_003634815.1). Taxonomy (NCBI): domain Bacteria; kingdom Bacillati; phylum Actinomycetota; class Actinomycetes; order Kitasatosporales; family Streptomycetaceae; genus Streptomyces; species Streptomyces sp. 3211.6. The sequence continues at coordinate 5,273,727 of NZ_RBXC01000001.1, forward strand.
GGGTCCTCGGAGATCAGGCCGGCGGCGGCCTCGGTGGCCAGCCCGCGCAGCTCGGCCTCGTCGGCGGCGGAGCTGCGGCCGCGCAGGGCGGCGGCGGCGACCCGGCCGGGGTCGGTGTCGGGGAGGTCGGCCGTGAGCTCGGTGAGGATCCGCAGCAGGGCGGCCCCGGGACCTTCTGCTTCGGGGTGGTCGGACTCGGCGCGCGGTGCGGCGGGCGCGATGGTCACGGGGGAGCTCTCCCTCACTCGGCCCGGTCATCGGCGGAGCGGGGCGCGAGCGGGCGCACGCGGGCAGGGGCCCGTCAGGGCAGCACCGCATGGCGTCCACCGGCCCAACCGCGAGGCCCGGACGAATCGACACCCCGGGTCGGTCGATCCGGGGGTACTGCCGGCAGGTCTTCGGACTCGCGGACACGCCGGTGGGCGTACGTCACACCGTTGCGGGACAGTTCCGGATTCCCACCGGATTCCCCTGCGGCGGCAGCAGCCATGAGCATACATGTGGGGGCGACCCGATGCGGTAGCCCCCACATGTTGTGTCGGCTGCATGCGGAGCGTGGCGTCACAGCTCCAGTCGGTACGTGAGCAGCGTCAGTTGCGGGATGGGCGACCAGTCCAGTTCGGGCGTGCGGACGAAGCCGAGCCGCTCGTAGATCCGCTGGGCCCCGCGCATGGCCGGCTGGGTGGACAGCACCAGTGCGGTGACCCCCTCCAGGGCGCGGGCCCGTTCGGCACAGGCCCGTACGAGCGCCTCCCCGACGCCCTGCCCGCGCGCCTCGGCGGTCACCGCGAGCATCCGGAACTCGGCCTCGTGTGGCCCGGCGATGTCCGCGAGCCGGCTCCCGGGCGGGGCGAAGGTCACCCCGCCGAGGAGCACCCCGTCGCGGACGGCGACGAGCACCTCCCCGTCGGCGGCCCGCCCGGCGACGTCGCGGAGCACGTTCAGGTAGTGGTCGTCGTCGTTGAGGTCGAGCAGCCCGTCCCCGGTGTAGGCCTGCCCGGTGATCTCCCCGAGCCGCGCGTACTCGTCTTCCCTTGCCGTCCTGATGTCGAAGTCCATGCCGCCGAGTGTGCCGGACGGGTGTCGGTGGTCGGCGCTATCGTCGGAGACAGCACCGTCGAGGAAGACGAGCGAGGCATGACCGTGATGACAGACCAACCCCACATGCTGACTGAGGATTTTGAAGCCGTGGCGCGCATAGCGGCCCGTGAGAGGGCGGGGACACGGCTGGAGTTCATCGACGGGGTCATCAGGAGCAAGGCCATGCCAGACGGGGACCACGGGCGGATCATCCAGTGGCTGCTCAAGATCTGCATGCAGTCCCGGCCCGAGTTGTTCCTGCATCCGGGGCAGGGGATCAAGGCGGAACAGTACCGGGAGGGCCGCGCCATTCCGGACGGGGTCCTGGCGCACGAGGACGCGTTCGTCGGACAAGGCGACTGGGTCGAGCCGGATCCGATCCTCATGGCCGTCGAGGTAACCTCGTGGGACTCCGACACCCGTCGACGGGACCATGTCGAGAAGCCCCGCGCCTACGCGGAGACCGGCATCCCCGTATACCTGCTGATCGACCGGGCCAAGTGCGAGGTCTCCGTCTACAGCCAGCCCAACGGGCAGCGATACGAGAGCGTCCACGTCGTGGCGTACGGCAAGGAGATCGAGCTGCCGGACCCCGTTGGCATCACGCTCCAGACCGAGCCCCTCAAGGACTGGGTGCGCTGACCCCGCATACGCACGAGGGGCCCCGCCGGATAACCGGCGGGGCCCCTCGGTAACCGCTCAGCAGCAGCGGAAGCCCTCCCGCGGGTCCGCCTCGCGGGAGTCCGTCCGCGCCCGTTCGAAGGCGCGGCGGGTCATGACCTCGGCCTCGGGGTCGTGGGAGCGGGCGTGGGCGACGTAGCGGTCGTACGCGGCCTCGCCGGAGAACTCCCGTACGAAGTACCGGGCCTTCGCCAGCGCCGCCCGGACCGCGCCGCTCATGCGACCGGGTCCTTCACGCGGCCGCCGCCCCCGTCGAGGCCGGCTGCGGCGAGCTGGGCCTTCTCCTCGGCCGTGGCGATGAGCCCCGCCGGTGCGATGATCTTCGACTCGGTCCACGGGACCTCGCTCAGGCGGACCGACCCGGGGTCGGAGACGGCCTTGAAGCAGGTGCGGGCCGCGTCCAGCAGGACGATGATGATCAGCGCCGCGAAGAGGGCCGAGAGGACCCCGTCGACCGTGGCGTTGGTGACCACGGTGTGCATCTCGTCCATGGTCTTGGCGGGCGGCAGCAGCTTCCCGGAGTCGATGCCCGTCTGGTACTTGTCGCGCTGGGCGAAGAAGCCGATCTTCACGTCGTCCGAGAAGATCTTCTGGTAGCTCGCGGTGAGGGTGACGGCCACGTCCCATGCCAGCGGGACGGCCGTGACCCAGGCCCACTTGAGCCGGCCCGACTTCACCAGCAGGGTGGTGCACACGGCGAGGGCGACCGCCGCGAGGAGCTGGTTCGCGATGCCGAACAGCGGGAAGAGCTGGTTGATGCCGCCCAGCGGGTCCTTGACGCCGACCCACAGGAAGTAGCCCCAGCCGCCGACGACGACCGCGCTGGCCAGCCAGACACCGGGCTTCCAGCTGACGTCCTTGAAGGACTTGTGCACGTTGCCCAGGGTGTCCTGGAGCATGAAGCGGCCGACCCGGGTGCCCGCGTCCACCGTCGTCAGGATGAACAGGGCCTCGAACATGATGGCGAAGTGGTACCAGAACGCCTTCATCCCGGCCCCGCCGACCACGGCGGAGAAGATCTCCGACATCCCGAGCGCGAACGTGGGCGCACCGCCCGTGCGCGACAGCAGGGTGGTCTCCTCGACGTCCTTCGCGGCCTGGGCGAGGGCGTCCGGGGTGATGGCGAAGCCGAAGTGGCCGACCGCCGCGGAGGCGGACTGGACGGTGGTGCCGATGGCTCCGGCGGGGGAGTTGACGCCGAAGAAGAGGCCGGGCTCGATGATGCAGGCGGCGACCACGGCCATCACGGCGACGAAGGACTCGGTGAGCATCGCGCCGTAGCCGATGACCCGGACCTGGGTCTCCTTCTGGATCATCTTCGGGGTGGTGCCCGAGGAGACCAGGGAATGGAAGCCGGACAGGGCTCCGCAGGCGATGGTGATGAAGACGAAGGGGAACATCGACCCGGCGAAGACCGGGCCGTCGCCGCGCGTGGCGAAGTCGGTGACCGCGGGCATCTTCAGCGTCGGCATCGCGACGACCACGCCGACCGCCATCAGCGCGATCGTGCCGACCTTCATGAAGGTGGACAGGTAGTCGCGCGGGGCGAGCAGCAGCCACACGGGCAGGACCGAGGCGAAGAAGCCGTACCCGATCATCCATATGACCAGGGTCTCCTTCTCCAGGGTGAAGAAGTCGGCCCAGGAGGACTCGGCGACCCAGCCGCCCGCGACGATCGCGAGGAGCAGCAGCGCGACGCCGATGACGGAGACCTCGGTGACCCGGCCGGGCCGCAGCCAGCGCAGGTAGACGCCCATGAAGAGGGCGATGGGGATGGTCATGCCGATGGAGAAGACGCCCCAGGGGGAGTGCCCCAGGGCGTTGACGATGACCAGGCCCAGCACCGCCAGCAGGATGATCATGATGGTGAACACGGCGAGCAGGGCGGCGGCCCCGCCGACGGGGCCGATCTCGTCCCGGGCCATCTGGCCGAGGGAGCGGCCGTCGCGCCGGGTGGAGAAGAACAGCGTCACCATGTCCTGGACGGCACCGGCGAAGATCACGCCCGCGACGATCCAGATGGTCCCCGGCAGGTAGCCCATCTGGGCGGCCAGCACCGGGCCGACGAGCGGGCCGGCGCCGGCGACGGCGGCGAAGTGGTGGCCGAAGAGGACGCGCCGGTCGGTGGGGTGGAAGTCGACACCGTTGTCGAGGCGTTCGGCCGGGGTGGCCCGGGTGCCGTCCAGCTTCAGCACGCGGTTCGCGATGAACCGCGCGTAGAAGCGGTAGCCGATGGCGTACGAACCCAGCGCGGCGGCCAGCAGCCAGGCGGCGGAGATCTCCTCACCGCGCGAGAGCGCCAGCACGCCCCAGCCGACGGCGCCGACGAGGGCCACGAGCACCCATACGGCGATGGACTGCGGGGTGGCTCTCGCCGCCGGTGTCCGCTGTGTCCCTATTGCTCCCGGTTCCGGCATGATCCTCGTCCCCTCGTTGATCATTTGCGTGCAAGCGCACGGAATCTACGGGGGGTTGTCGGTGGACGTAAGCCCCCGTCCGCATAGCGGTACGAGCGTCCACCGGCGTTCGAAGTGCCGTCAACCGTTGATCACACAGCAGGTCGCTGGAGACGGGCAACGAACTTATAACGGTCGCCGCGATATACCGATCGCACCCATTCGACCGGTTCGCCGTCGGCGTCCAGCGAGTGCCGCGAGAGCATCAGCATCGGCAGGCCCACGTCCGTGCCGAGCAGTCCGGCCTCGCGCGGGGTGGCGAGGGAGGTCTCGATGGTCTCCTCGGCCTCCGCGAGCCGGACGTCGTACACCTCGGCGAGGGCGGTGTAGAGGGAGGTGTACTTGGCGAGCGAGCGGCGCAGCGCGGGGAAGCGCTTGGCCGACAGGTGCGTGGTCTCGATGGCCATCGGCTCGCCGCTGGCCAGGCGCAGGCGTTCGATGCGCAGCACCCGCCCGCCGGTGGCGATCTTGAGCAGGCCGGCGAGGGTGTCGTCGGCGGTCACGTAGCCGATGTCGAGGAGCTGGGAGGTGGGCTCCAGGCCCTGGGCGCGCATGTCCTCGGTGTAGGAGGACAGTTGCAGCGGCTGGGAGACCTTGGGCTTGGCGACGAAGGTGCCCTTGCCCTGGATGCGTTCCAGCCGTCCCTCGACCACGAGCTCCTGCAGGGCCTGCCGGACGGTGGTCCGGGAGGTGTCGAACTCGGCCGCGAGCGTCCGCTCCGGCGGTACTGGAGTGCCGGGGGGTAGCGTTTCGGTCATGTCGAGCAAGTGCCGCTTGAGCCGGTAGTACTTGGGCACACGTGCCGTTCGAGTGGCTGGTCCGCTCTCCGGCTCCGTGGTCGCCCCTTCGGTGGACATCGCCGCCCGCCTTCCCGACTCCAGTTTCGCTGCCGTCACCGGCTCCTCCGATATGTGCGGTCACATGGTGACACGGGCGGGAGGGCAGGCCTCCTCCCTCCCCCAGGTGTCGGTCCGGTAACGGACCGAGCACCCGCTCATTAGACCCTTGACACCCCTAAAGGTCTAGGCCAAGCTCCCGGTACTGGTCTACACCAATATGGATCAGATCCCGGCCCCACGGCAGTACTTCGTACGTATGTCACCGCGGCGGGCGAGGGAAGTGCAGACAGCATCCCTGAGGAGGGTGGCGTGAAGCGCAAGCTCATCGCGGCGGTGGGAGTCGCCGGCATGGTTATCGGCCTGGCGGCGTGCGGTGACTCGGACACCAAGGCGGGCGCCGGCAAGGCGTCCGGCGCCAAGGAGCTGACGGTCTGGCTGACGGTCGACGCCCAGAAGAACTGGCCCGACCTGGTGAAGGCCGCCGACGACGCCATCGTCGCGAAGCACCCGGGCCTGACCGTCAAGCACGAGTACTACGGCTGGCCGGACAAGAACGCCAAGCTGGACGCCGTGCTCGCCACGGACAAGGCCCCGGACGTTGTCGAGATGGGCAACTCCGAGATGATCGGCTACATGTCGACCGGCGCCTTCGCCGAGGTCGACCCCTCGAAGTTCGAGAACTCCGCCGCGTGGCTCGACGCCCTCAAGGAGTCCGTCACCTACGACGGCAAGTCCTACGGCGTCCCCTACTACGCCGGTGGCCGCGTCGGCACCTGGCGCAAGGACATAGCCGCCGAGGCCGGCATCACCGCCGCCCCGAAGTCCTGGGCCGAGTACACCTCCGCCCTGGACAAGATCCAGGCGGCCAAGGGCGACAAGTTCAGCGCCCTCTACCAGCCGTCCCCCGACTGGTACGCGGCCATGTCCTTCGTCTACGACGCCGGCGGCGCCATCGCCAAGAAGGACGGCGGCAAGTGGAAGGGCGCCCTGTCCTCCCCCGAGTCGCTGAAGGGGCTCAAGCAGTACAAGGAGCTCCTCGACAAGTACATGCACGCCGACAAGACCAAGGACGAGTCCGACCGTCCGGTCGTCTTCGGCCAGGGCAACTCCGCCGCGATCTTCGCCGCGGCCTGGGAGGGCAGCACCGCCGCGACCCCGGAGAACGACAAGGTCGGCGGTCTGACGGACAAGCTGGAGAACTTCGTCCAGCCCGGCCCCAACGGCAAGAACCTGCCGGTCTTCCTCGGCGGCTCGGACCTGGCCATCCCCACCAAGTCCAAGGCCCAGGACGTCGCGGCCGAGTGGATCAACGCCTTCACCGGCGCCCAGGGCCAGAAGGGCCTGATCGCCAAGGGCAACCTGCCGAACAACAAGACGGACCTCGGCCCGCTGAAGGCCGACCCGAAGACCCAGGTCGCCGCCACGGCCGCCGAGTCCTCCTGGTTCGTCCCCACGGCTCCCGGCTGGGGACAGGTCGAGAAGGCCAAGATCCTTCAGACGATGCTCCGTGACCTCGGTACCGGCGGCAAGTCGGTCGAGGACGCGGCCAAGGCCGCCGACGCCGAGATCGACAAGGTCATCAACACCAAGTGACCTGAAGTCGGCAGGGCCCCGCCGGACGGCGGGGCCCTGCCGACCGTCAAGAGAGGGACTTCCGAGGAGCGCGCGATGAGTGCCGCACAGACAACCACCGCCGACCTGCCGCCGGCGAAGCAGAAGACTTCCCCCGGAGCCGGGAGCGCAAGCACGGGCACGCCGGGAAGGCCCCGCCGCAAGGGCAGCGGCGCCACCCCCTGGCTGCTGCTGGCACCGTGCCTGCTGATCATCGTCCTCATCATGGGCTACCCGCTCTTCAGACTGGTGTCCCTCTCCTTCCAGAAGTTCGGCAAGTCCGAACTCTGGGGCTTCAAGGACCCCGAGTGGGTCGGGTTCGACAACTTCTCGAAGATCCTCGGCGACGGGGTGTTCTGGTCCGTCGTCCTGCGCACGGTCCTCTTCGCGGCGGGCGCGGTCGTCCTGACGATGGTCGTCGGCATGCTCATCGCGCTGCTCCTCCAGAAGGTCTCCGGCTTCGTCAAGATCCTCATCAGCATCGCCCTCGTGGCGAGCTGGGGCATGCCGATCATCGTCGCCACCGCCGTCTTCAAATGGCTCTTCGACGCCGACTACGGCGTCCTCAACTACCTCCTGAGCAAGCTCCCCGGCGTGGACATGGTCGGCCACAACTGGTTCGCCAGCGGCCCCCAGGGACTCGCGGTGATCATGCTCCTCGTGGTCTGGGGCGCCGTGCCGTTCGTGGTCATCACCCTCAGCGCGGGCCTCACGCAGGTCCCCAAGGAACTGGAAGAGGCGGCACGCCTCGACGGCGCCGGCGCCTGGGGCGTCTTCCGGCACGTCACCCTGCCCATCCTGAAGCCGATCATCGTCATGCTGACGACCCTCTCCGTGATCTGGGACATGGGCGTCTTCCCGCAGGTCTTCGTGATGCGCAACGGAAACCCCGAGGCCAAGTTCCAGCTGCTGACCACCTACTCGTACCAGCAGGCCTTCACCGTCAACGACTACGCGACCGGCTCCGCGATCGCCCTGGTGACCGTGCTGCTGCTGCTCGGCGTCGTCGCCGTCTACATGCGCCAGATGCTCAAGATCGGAGAGGTGGAGTGACCCCGACCACCGCGCCCGCCGCGCCCGCCGCGCCCCTCAAGCGCGTGAAGAAGTCCAAGCTCGGCTGGAACGTCATCGGCCTGCTGGTCTTCGTCATCGTCGGCTTCCCCGTCTACTGGATGCTCAACACCGCGTTCAAGCCGGCCAAGGACGCGATCGACCCGAACCCCCACTTCTTCCCCACCACGTTCACGCTGGACAACTTCCGGCGCGCCCTGGAGATCTCGGACTTCTGGGGGCCGGTCGGGCGGAGTCTGATCGTCTCGACCGTCGTCGTCGTCATCGGCATCGCCGTCGGCATGCTGGCGGCCCTGGCCATCTCCCGCTTCGCCTTCCGCGGCCGCAAGGTCGTGATCGTGGGCATCCTGGCCGTCCAGATGATCCCGCTCGTCGCGATGATCATCCCGGTCTTCCTCCTGCTGAACGACCTCGGCCAGTACGACAAGCTCACCGGCCTGATCATCACCTACCTGACCTTCATCCTCCCCTTCACGGTCTGGACCCTGCGCGGCTTCATCGTGAACATCCCCAAGGAGCTGGAGGAAGCGGCCCAGGTCGACGGGTGCACCCCCACCGGCGCGTTCATCCGGGTGGTCTTCCCGCTGCTCGCCCCGGGCATGGTCGCCACGTCCGTGTACGGGTTCATCCAGGCGTGGAACGAATACCTCTACGCCCTGATGCTGATGAGCCAGCAGAACCAGACGGCCACGGTGTGGCTCGGGAACTTCACCACGCTGCACGGCACCGAGTTCGCGCCGATGATGGCCGGCTCCACCATGATGGCGATCCCGATCGTGACCCTGTTCCTCGTCGTCCAGCGCAAGATGGCCGCGGGCCTCACCGCCGGCGCCGTGAAGGGATAAAGGCCGTGACGATCCTCGCGCACCACACCGACACCGTGACCCGCGACGCGCTCGCCGTCCTCCAGCCCGGCTTCGAGGGCACCACCGCCCCCTCCTGGCTGCTGCGCCACGTCGGCGAGGGACTCACCTCCGTCGGCCTCTTCGGCCGCAACATCACCTCGCCCGGGCAGCTCGCCGCGCTCACCGCGCAGCTGCGCCGCGAGCGGGAGGACGTCCTCATCGCCATCGACGAGGAGGGCGGCGACGTCACCCGCCTGGAGGTCCGTGGCGGTTCCTCCTTCCCGGGCAACCTGGCGCTCGGCGCCGTCGACGACACGGAGCTCACCCGCGACGTCGCCCGCGCACTGGGCCGCCGCCTCGCCGAGTGCGGGGTCAACTTCAACTGGGCCCCGTCCGCCGACGTCAACTCCAACCCCGACAACCCGGTCATCGGGGTGCGCTCCTTCGGCGCCGACACCGGCCTCGTCGCCCGCCACACCGCCGCGTACGTCGAGGGCCTCCAGTCCGCCGGGGTCGCCGCCTGCACCAAGCACTTCCCCGGCCACGGGGACACCAACGTCGACTCCCACCACGCGCTGCCCCGCATCGACGTGGACCTGGACACCCTCCAGACCCGCGAGCTGGTCCCGTTCAGGGCGGCCATCGAGGCCGGGACCAAGGCCGTCATGAGCGCCCACATCCTGGTGCCCGCCCTCGACCCGACCCGCCCCGCCACCCTCAGCCCGCAGGTCCTCACCGGCCTGCTGCGCAAGGAACTCGGCTACGAGGGCCTCATCGTCACCGACGGCATGGAGATGAACGCCATCGCCGGGACGTACGGCATCGAGCGCGGCTCGGTGCTGGCCATCGCGGCCGGCGCCGACGCCATCTGCGTCGGCGGGGGCCTCGCCGACGAGGCGACCGTGCTGCGTCTGCGCGACGCGCTGGTCGCCGCCGTCCGCGAGGGCGCGCTGCCCGAGGAGCGGCTCGCCGACGCCGCCGAGCGGGTGCGCGCCCTCGCCGGATGGACCTTCCGGGCCCGGCCGGACGCGCGGCAGGAGGGGAGCCGCGCGTCCGGCATCGGCCTGGAGGCCGCCCGCCGCGCCCTGGCCGTGTCGGGCACCCCGGCCCCCGTGGCCGCCCCGTACGTCGCCACGCTCGCGCCCGTCGCGAACATCGCGGTCGGCGACGAGACCCCGTGGGGGGTGGCCGAGGAGCTGGCCGCCCTGGTCCCGGGGACCGTCTCGGGCGTCTACCCGGAGGGTTCGGGCGCCGGGGACGTGCTGGCGGCCGCGGGGGAGCGCACGGTCGTCGCGGTGGTCCGCGACGCGCACCGCCACCCGTGGATGACCGAGGCGCTGGACGCCCTGGTCGCCGCGCGGCCGGACACCGTCGTGGTGGAGATGGGCCTGCCCCGCTCCGAGCCGCGCGGGTCGCTGTACATCGCCACGCACGGCGCCGCCCGGGTCTGCGGGCGGGCCGCGGCCGAGGTCGTCGCCGGCGTCCGGTAGCCGCAGGACGACAACGAAAGGGCCGGGCCCCCGAGGAGGGGGGCCCGGCCCTTTCGCGCGTGCGCTACAGGCCCTGCCAGGCGGGCTTGTTCGCGTAGGTGTGGCGGAAGTAGTCGGCCAGCTTCAGCTTGGAGGCGGCCGCCTCGTCCACCACGACGGTCGCGTGCCGGTGCAGCTGGAGGGCGGAGGCCGGGACCAGAGCCGACAGCGGGCCCTCGACGGTCTGGGCGACGGCCTCGGCCTTGCCCTCGCCGGTGGCGAGCAGAACCAGGTGGCGGGCGTCGAGGATCGTGCCGATGCCCTGGGTGATGACGTGGTGCGGCACCTGGTCCATGTCGTCGTCGAAGAAGCGCGCGTTGTCCACGCGGGTCTGCTCCGTCAGCGTCTTGATGCGGGTGCGGGAGGCCAGCGAGGAGCAGGGCTCGTTGAAGCCGATGTGCCCGTCGGTGCCGATCCCCAGCAGCTGGAGGTCCACCCCGCCGGCGTCGGCGAGGGCCTGGTCGTACGCCTCGCAGGCCGCCTGGACGTCGGCGGCGGAGCCGTCGGGGCCCATGAAGGACTCCTCGGTCAGGCCCAGGGGCTCCACGACCTCCCGCAGCACGACCGCGCGGTAGGACTCCGGGTGCCCGGCGGGCAGGCCGACGTACTCGTCGAGCTGGCAGATCCGGGCGCGGGAGGCGTCGACCTCGCCGGCCGCGACCTTCGCGGCGAGCGCCTCGTAGACGGGCAGCGGGGTAGAGCCGGTCGCCACGCCCAGCAGGGCGTCGGGCTTGCGGCGGACCAGGGCGGCCATGGCCTCCGCGATGAGCTCGCCGCCTGCCTTGGCGTCCGGGACGATGACAACTTCCACGCGGGGCCTGCCGATCTGGAGAGTGGTATGTGGTATAGACCAATCTAGCAGAGGGTCCCCCCGGATGGCGGTACTCCGCCCCCTCCATCGTCCCGCCGATCCCGGCCCTCCGCCCGGCCGCCGGGGCCCCGTGCGGGACGGCTACTGCAGCGCCAGCTGGAGGCCGCCCGTGGCGTCCAGGTGCTGGCCGGTGAGCCAGCGGGAGTCCGGGGAGGCCAGGAAGGCCACCACGTCGGCCACCTCCTCCACCGTGCCCACCCGGTTGAACACGGACCGGGACGCGGCGTGCGCCCGGGCCGCCGGGTCGGCCAGCCAGGCCGCGTTCAGCTCGGTCTCGGTGATGCCGGGGCCCACGGAGTTCACCGTGATGCCGCGCGGCGCGAGCGCGGCGGCCAGCGAGACCGTCAGCGCGTTCACCGCGCCCTTGGCCATGATCGTGGCGAGGATGGCCGGCAGCGCGAGGTCCGGGGTGCCGGTGACGTTGACGATCCGGCCCCCGTCCGCGAGGCGGTCCAGCCCGTGCTTGATCACGAAGAAGGGTGCCTGCGCGTTGAGCGCCTGGACCCGCTGGAAGGTCTCCTCGTCGGTCTCGGCGATGCCCGCGAAGGTCGCGGCCCCGGCGTTGTTCACCAGCACGTCCACCCGCTCGGTGTGCGCCGGGTGGGCCTCGTACGCCGCCCAGAGCGCCTGGGCGTCCCCCGGCACCCCGAGCTCCGCGCCGATCGCGAAGGCCCGGCCGCCCGCGGCCTCGATCGCGGTGACGGTCTCCTTCGCCGCCGCCTCGTTGCGCCCGTAGTGCACGGCGACCAGTGCCCCGTCCCGCGCCAGCCGCTCCGCCACGGCCCGCCCGATCCCCCGGCTGCCGCCCGTGACCAGCGCCGCCTTTCCCTTGAGCACGCCCATGACGCACCCCTCCCTCATTCGGTAGCGATCGCTACAGAAAGGACCGTATCAGATTCCCTAGCGAGCGCTATAGAATCGTCCGCATGGTGACAGGACAGCGCGGCAGGCCCCGCTCCTTCGACCGGGACGCCGCCCTCGACAAGGCGATGCTGACCTTCTGGGAACACGGCTACGAAGCCACGTCCATCTCCGACCTGACCCGCACCCTGGGCATCGGCGCGCCCAGCCTCTACGCGGCCTTCGGCGACAAGCGCAAGCTCTTCGACGAGGTGGTCGTGGTCTACGGCAGCCGCTACGGGGACTTCGCGGTCGACGCGCTCCGGGAGGAGCCCACCGCCGGTGCGGCCATCGGCCGGATCCTGCGCGAGGCGGCCGAGATCTACACCGACCCCGCCCACCCGCCGGGCTGCATGGTGATCAGCGCGGCCGCCAACACCACCTCGCGGGAGGTGGCCGAGGCCCTGCGTGAGCGGCGCCTCGCCACCCTCGCGATGTTCGAGAGCCGGATCCGGGCCGACGTCGCGAGCGGGCTGCTGCCCGCCGGAACGGACGCGCGGGCACTGGCCCGCTACGCCGGGGCGGTACTCCAGGGCATGAGCCAGCAGTCGATCGACGGGGCGACCCGGGAGGAACTGGAGGCGGTGGCGGAGCGGGCCTTGCTGGCCTGGCCGGCGTGATCCGGCGCGCTTCCGCGTGATACCGGGGGGAATTCCGCATGCATTCGGCATTTCCTCTGAGCCACGGTGCAGGACGGGACCCTCAACCCGTCCCGCACCGTAGCCCGGAGTACTTACGGCCGTCAGGTGTGCGGTTCCCGGCGGCCGGTCGGAGGTGCCTGCGCGGTCAGGGCAGAACGCGCGGCCACCTCGATCCGTCCTCCTGTGCGGGGAGGGCGGAAGCTTCGGTCAATTGTGGACTAGACCAATCTGTCCTGTCCATCCAAAGCGCGGACCTACTGGCCCGTCACTTCCTCCAACAGTACGCGGAGTGTGCCCGTCCTGGATACTCCCGAGTACCGGTCGTGGGGAAAGTCATTCCCGTACCCGGGGTACGCTCGCAAGGTGCCCTCCATGAACGATCTCGTACGCCAGCACACCGCTCTCGGTGAAACCGACCTGGAGTGGCTGCACCTGCTGGTCTCGGAGTGGCAGCTGCTCTCCGACCTCTCCTTCGCGGACCTCGTGCTGTGGGTCCCCACCCTCGACGGCACCCGCTACGTCTCCGTCGCGCAGATGCGGCCGAACACCGGCCCCACCTCGTACCAGGACGACATGGTCGGCCACCTCGTGCCGCGCGGCCGCCGCCCGCTGCTCGACGCCGCGCTCGACGAGGGCCGGATCGTGCGCGAGGGCGACCCGGAGTGGCGCGAGGAGGTGCCGGTCCGCGTCGAGTCGATCCCCGTCCGCCGCGAGGGCCGGGTGCTGGGCGTGATCGCGCGCAACACCAACCTGCTCACTGTGCGTACACCGAGCCGGCTGGAGCTGACCTACCTCCAGTCCGCCTCCGACCTCGCGCAGATGATCGCCGCGGGCTCCTTCCCGTTCCCCGGCCAGCAGGTCGACATGGACGCCTCCCCGCGCGTCGGCGACGGCCTGATGCGCCTCGACGCCGACGGCGTGGTGACGTACGCGTCCCCCAACGCCCTCTCCGCCTACCACCGGCTCGGCCTCGCCGCCGACCTGGTCGGCCAGCACCTGGGCACCACCACCGCCGAACTCGCCCCGTCCCGGGGCCCGGTGGACGAGGCCCTGGCCAAGCTCGCCAGCGGCTGGGCCCCGCGCGAGACCGAGGTCGAGGGCAGCGGCGGGGTCATCCAGCTCCGCGCGATCCCGCTCAAGCCCAAGGGGACCCGGATCGGCTCCCTGGTCCTGTGCCGGGACGTCACCGAACTGCGCCGTCGCGAACGTGAACTGATCACCAAGGACGCCACCATCCGGGAGATCCACCACCGGGTGAAGAACAACCTCCAGACGGTGGCCGCGCTGCTGCGCCTCCAGGCCCGCCGGATGGACTCGGAGAGCGGCCGCGAGGCGCTCAACGAGGCGGTGCGGCGCGTCGGTTCGATCGCGATCGTGCACGAGACCCTTTCCCAGAACCTGGACGAGCGCGTCGAGTTCGACGAGATCGCCGACCGCGTGATCGCGATGGTCGCCGAGATCTCGCCCGGCAAGGTGCAGTGCCGGCGCGTCGGACGGTTCGGGATCCTGGACGCGGAGGTGGCCACTCCGCTGTCGATGGTGCTGACGGAGATCCTCCAGAACGCCCTGGAACACGCCTTCACCCAGGGGGAGGGCGGCACGGTGGAGGTGACCGCCGCCCGCAGCGGCTCGGGCCGCACCGACGGCCGGCTGCTGATCACCATCCTCGACGACGGCTCCGGCCTGCCCGAGGGATTCGACCCGCAGAAGGCCGGCAACCTCGGCCTGCAGATCGTCCGCACCCTCGTGGAGGGGGAGCTCGGCGGCACCTTCGACATGGTCCGCGTCGAGCCGCGCGGCACCAAGGTCGTCCTGGACGTGCCGGTCAGCTCACAGAAGTAGCCCGCACGGCCCGTCACCCAGCGTGACGGACCGGCGCGGGAAAAGCACTGAGCCCCGGACCGGAACCTTCTCAGCGGTAGCTGGGGGAGGTCATCGGTCCGGGGCTCAAGAGCACGTTGCCAAGCGCTATACGGGTACTACGCGCTGCACGTCGAGGCTCGAAAGTCGATATCAGGCGCTGGCGTTGCGCGCCCGGTTGCGAGCGGCGCGGCGCTTCATGGCGCGGCGCTCGTCCTCGCTCAGGCCGCCCCAGACACCGGAGTCCTGGCCGGACTCGAGCGCCCACTGCAGGCACTGCTCCATGACGGGGCAACGGCGGCAGACGGCCTTGGCTTCCTCGATCTGCAGCAGCGCAGGACCGGTGTTGCCGATGGGGAAGAAGAGCTCGGGGTCTTCCTCGCGGCAAACGGCGTTGTGACGCCAGTCCATGGCTGCTCCATCTCCTTGTATTGCGGGCAGGTTGCTTGTGAATGTGAACGCTTTCACGAATCCCCCCGTGAGGGAAGGGCCGACGCCCAGTTGGCCTGGTGCGGTCCAAGATTCGTGGTGGGGTTCTGGCGCTCTGTGTGGGTGCCGGGTTCTGCGGGCTGTCCCGATCGCCATGTAGAGATTCGCAAACCTCGGACGGGGATACAACCCCTTCCGGAAAGTTTTTTTGGATTCGTCGGTGTCGACTAGGTCACAGCCCTAGTTCCTAGGGGTGGACCGGCGTGTAAACGTTCGACTGAAAGGACTTTGGGCTCTTCTACTCACACAATCACACGCAGTGCACGGCGAACGCCTGTGAACCGAACGCTGGTGCGCACTCCGAGGTGATCGCCGTCCATCTGGAAAGGGAGGGGAACCTTCGAATGCAAGGTGAAGTCGGTCAGATCGTGCAGAGACAGCGCGTGCTTGCCGTGCGGACCCCGCTCAGGAGTCGAGGTCAGGAGCTGTGTCGCGTACCGCGCGACCGCCGGAGTTGACAAACGGTCCAGCGCCAATACGTCAAGCGCGGTATCGAACGAAGCTTCCGGAGACGCGTACAGAGGACGATTTCCCAGGTACGTCCACGGCGAGGTGTTGCAGACTATCGACAGCACCAGATCCGTCACCGGATCCGCGCCCGGCTGCTCCAGCGTGATCGTCCCGTGCCGGCGGTTGGGCTCCTCCCAGAACTGCCGCATCAGCTGTCGTACATACAGGGCGTGCGTCGAACGCTTGCCCCGCTCCCGCTGCTGCTCGACCCGCCCCACCACACCCGCGTCGAAGCCGAAGCCCGCGCAGAACGTGAACCAGCGCGACGGGACCGACTCGTCCTCCGTCCCCGGCACCCCCGCGGCCAGCCCCAGGCCCACCGTCCGCTCCCGCCGCTCCCGCAGCGCGTCCAGCAGGGCACCGGTCGCCTCCACCGAATCGTTCGGCAGCCCGAGCGCACGGGCGAAGACGTTCGTGGATCCGCCCGGCACCACCGCCAGCCGCGGCAGCCGCTCCGGATCCGGGCCGTCGTGCAGCAGCCCGTTCACCACCTCGTTGACGGTGCCGTCCCCGCCCAGCGCCACCACCAGGTCCAGCCCCTCGTGCGCGGCCTTGCGCCCCAGGTCGCGGGCGTGCCCCCGGTACTCGGTGGTCACCGCCTCCAGCTTCATCTCGCTGGCCAGGGCGTGCGTCAGGACGTCGCGCGTGCGCGCACTGGTGGTCGTCGCTGCTGGGTTGGCCACGAGAAGTGCACGCATGGTCGCCAGACTACCCACCCCCGCGCACCCGCCCCCTACCGACCGTCCCCGCCCGGGCCCGGCCCGCCGCGGCTACCCTGCTGGGGTGAGCAAGAAGCCGAGCCCCCGCACCCCCGCCGCGTCCCCCGAAGGCCCCGCCGCCGACGCCGCGGAGCCCAAGACGCTGCCCGGCCGGCTGACCGCGGCCGCCGTACTGACCGCCCTGGAAGGCCTCGCCCTCGCCGGCCTCGGCGTCTACATGCTGTTCGTCGGCATCGCCGGCCACCCCGACTCCCCGCAGCAGGCCGAGACCGGCGGAGCGACCCTGCTCGCCCTCGCCGCGCTCCCGCTCATCGCGGCGCGCGGGCTGCGCCTGGGCCGCCGCTGGAGCCGTGGCCCCGCACTGATCACCCAGCTGATGGCCCTCCCCGTCGCCTGGACCCTGTGGACCACCGGCGGAGCGATGACCGCCGCCGCCGTGGCCCTCGCCCTGGCGGCGGTGGCCGTCACCGGGCTCCTGGTGAACCCGACGGCGACCGAGGCGCTGGGCATCGGGCCCGCGGACCAGGCCCGATAACCCCTCCAGCACCTGTCGATCACTCCTCGACGAGGAGCTTGTCCCGCAGCTGGGCCAGCGTGCGCGCCAGCAGCCGGGAGACGTGCATCTGGGAGATGCCCACCTCCTGGGCGATCTGCGACTGGGTCATGTTCCCGAAGAAACGCAGCAGCAGGATCCGCTTCTCCCGCGGCGGCAGCCCCTCCAGCAGCGGCTTGAGCGACTCGCGGTACTCGACACCCTCCAGCGCCTCGTCCTCCGAGCCCAAGGTGTCCGCCACCGCCGGCGACTCGTCGTCGGTGTCCGGCACGTCCAGCGACAGCGTGCTGTAGGCATTGGCCGATTCCAGCCCCTCCAGCACCTCCTCCTCGGAGATCCCCAGCCGCTCGGCCAGCTCGTGGACGGTGGGGGAGCGGCCGTGCTGCTGGGAGAGTTCCGCCGTGGCCGTCGTCAGCGACAGCCGCAGCTCCTGCAGGCGCCGCGGCACCCGCACCGCCCAGCCCTTGTCACGGAAGTGCCGCTTGATCTCGCCGACCACCGTCGGGGTGGCGTACGTCGAGAACTCCACCCCCCGGTCCGGATCGAACCGGTCCACCGACTTGATCAGGCCGATCGTCGCGACCTGCGTCAGATCGTCCAGCGGCTCGCCCCGGTTGCGGAACCGCCGTGCCAGGTGCTCGACCAGCGGCAGGTGCATCCGCACCAGCCGGTTGCGCAGCTCCGCCCGCTCCGGGGACCCGTCGGGCAGCTCCCGCAGCTCGAAGAACAACGCCCGCGCGCCACTGCGGTCCCGCGGATCCGGCAGCGCCACGTGCGCCTCGCCCGGCCCCTGGGGAGCCAGGGCCTCCGGTGGCTGGGATTGGTCGTGCTGGTTCTCGCTCATAGGGCCCGCCCGTCGCTCCGCCGAGTCCAAAAAGCCGTCTTCCGCATCCGCGTCAGCCGGGTGCGGCCGGGCGTGGTGCTGCTCCGGGATGCCGCCGTCGACCTCGTGCCGTACCCGGGGCCGATCCCCGCCCCGCACCGGGATCTCCCCGCCGCTCACGCCGGGCCTGGCCCCGCGCCGCGCTGTTTGTAGAGGCTGATGCTCACCGTCCGGTTGTCCTCGACCGTCGCCTCGACCTTCCCGGCCAGCGCGGACAGCACGGTCCACGCGAACGTGTCCCGCTCCGGCGCGCGCCCGTCGGTAGTGGGTGCGGAAACGGTCACTTCCAGTGAATCGTCGATCAACCGGAAGACGCAGCTGAGGACGGAGCCCGGCACGGCCTGCTGGAGCAGGATCGCGCAGGCCTCGTCCACCGCGATGCGGAGGTCCTCGATCTCGTCGAGGGTGAAGTCCAACCGTGCCGCGAGACCGGCCGTGGCCGTTCGCAGCACCGACAGGTAGGCACCCGCAGCCGGCAGCCGGACTTCCACGAAGTCCTGGGTCCCGGGCTCGCCTGCGATCTGGGACACCCTCACCTCCAAGGTGGTACGAGCTCTGTTCGCCGGTGACGCTATCGCGATCCGGGCGATCGTGTCGCGGCACCCCTCATGGCGCCCTCTGTGGAGCGCCCGGGCCGACCCCACCTCTGTGCAGTGACTGATGGTAAGCACACGGGTACACACAGTGGCTAGGGGTCTGCGGGCCCAATTCGGGGGAACCGGCGGAGGGTTGAACTACCCCGCTTCAGACGATCGAACCGTCGACAAAACACCAACGCCACGTCTCACCCGGTTCGAAGCTGCGCATCACCGGATGACCCGTCTCCTGGTGGTGCGCGGTGGCGTGCCGGTGGGGAGAGCTGTCGCAGCAGCCCACGTACCCGCACCCCAGGCACATCCTCAGCTGGACCGGATGGCTTCCGAGCACCTCGCATTCCGGGCACGTCAGGGCACGCGGGACGGGCTCGGGGCGCGGCAGTTCGGCAACGTGGGTGCACTCGCTCATGATGGCCAGGTTACGGCCAGGGTGCGGGTGGGGCACCGGCGACGACGGATGGGGATGGATCTTCGATGGAGGTATTGCCGCTGGTGGCGCTGGTGGCGGTGAGCGCCGCCGTGGCGGGGGCGGCCCGGCGCACGCCCGTGCCGGCGCCGCTGCTGCTGGTCGCGGTGGGACTCGTCGCCGCGTACGTGCCCGGGGTGCCCTCGTACGCCCTCGACCCGCACATCGTGCTGCCGCTGCTGCTCCCGCCGCTGCTGCACACGGCCGCGGTCGACAGCTCGTACCTGGACCTGCGGGCCAACCTGCGGCCGATCGCCCTGCTGTCGGTGGGGTACGTGCTGTTCGCGACGCTCGCGGTGGGCTGGGTGACGTACCTGCTCGTACCCGGGGTGTCACTGCCGGTGGCGCTGGTGCTGGGCGCGGTCGTGGCCCCGCCGGACGCGGTCGCGGCCACCGCGATCGCCCGGCGGCTCGGGCTGCCGAACCGGGTGACGACCATCCTGCAGGGCGAGTCCCTGGTGAACGACGCCACCGCCATCACCGCCTACAAGGTGGCCCTGGCCGCTGCGGTCGGGACGAGCGCCGGCTGGTCGGGCGGGCTCGCCGAGTTCCTGCTGGCCTCGGTGGGCGGGGTGGGGGTGGGCCTGCTGCTGATGGTCCCGATCCACCAGCTGCGGAAGCGGCTGCGGGAGCCCCTGCTGCAGAACACCCTGTCGCTGCTGATCCCCTTCGTGGCCTACGCGGCCGCCGAGCGGGTGCACGCGTCGGGCGTCCTGGCGGTCGTGGTCGTCGCCCTCTACCTGGGGCACCGCAACTGGCAGGTCGACTTCGCGACGCGGCTCCAGGAGGAGGCGGTGTGGAAGGTCGTCGCGTTCGTCCTGGAGTCGGTGGTCTTCGCCCTGATCGGCCTCCAGCTGCCGGTGGTCCTGCGGGGCCTGAGCGAGTACGAGGGCCTGGCGGCAGCCTGGTACGCGATCGCGGTGTTCCTCGCCGTGGTGGTGGTCCGGTTCGCATGGGTGTTCCCGGCGACCTTCATGCCGAGATGGGTCTCGGAACGGATCCGCACGCGGGAGCCCGACACCGACTGGAAGTCCCCGGTGATCGTCGGGTGGGCGGGGATGCGGGGGGTGGTGTCCCTGGCGATCGCGTTCTCGGTGCCGATGAGCGTGCCGCACCGCAACCTGATCCTGTTCCTCACCTTCACCACGGTGATCGGGACGCTGGTGGTGCAGGGCCTGACCCTCCCGCCCCTGATCCGGGCGCTGAAGCTCCCGCCGCGCGACGCCCAGGCGGAGACCCTGGCGGAGGCCCAGGCCCAGAGCGAAGCCTCGCGGGCGGCGGAGGAACGCCTCGCGGAACTCCTGGAGGACCCGGCGAACAGCACCCTGCCGCCACCCCTGGTGGACCGCCTGCGCACGGTCCTGGAACGGCGCCGCAACGCGGTGTGGGAGCGCCTGGGCGAGGTCAACCCGGTGACGGGCGAATCGGCCGACGACGTCTACCGGCGCCTGGCCCGCGAGATGATCGAGGCGGAACGCGAGGTCTTCGTGACCCTGCGGGACCGCCGCCGCATCGACGACGAGATGCTACGGGGCCTGCTGCGCAGGCTGGACCTGGAGGAGGCGGCGGCGTACCGGGAGGAGGCGGGGTGAGGGCCCGCCATCGCCCCCTCGAGGGGTAGGGGCCGGGCGGTGTCTGCCCACCCACCTCGCAGCGGGGCCCGGGCGGGCCGGAACCGGACAGCGGACCGGCACTGAGTGTGGCCCCGCCCACCTCAGCACCGGTCCGCTGTCCCGTTCCGGCCCGCGGGGATCCCGCCGCGATGGCGGGCCCGCCCCTACGCCCGCCCCGTCACGATCGCCGCCAGCGTCGTGCCTCGGGGGAACGTGCCGTCCTGCGTCAGGGTCGTCAGGGCGCGGAGGAGCTTCGCGACGTAGATGCGTTCCACCGGGAGGCCGTGGCGGGACTCGAAGTCCTCGGCGAAGGCTTCGAGGGATGGGGGGACCCGGGCGTAGCCGCCGTGGTCGTGGCCCTCGGCCAGGGTCCAGTTGGGGGTCGGGGCTCCGAAGGCGGCCGTCTGGAGGGAACGTATCTCCGGCCCCAGGAAGCCGCCCGCCAGGACCGGGACGCCCAGGGCGCGCTGGCCCGGGGCCAGGCCGGCCGCCAGGCCGGCCAGGGTGCCTCCCGTGCCGCAGGCGACGGCCACCACGTCGCAGGCGCCCCGCAGTTCGCGCCCCAGCTCCGCGCACCCCGTGAGGGCGAGCGGGTTGCTGCCGCCCTCCGGGACCAGGTACGCGTCCGGGGCCCCGGCGGCCGTCAGGAGGCGGGACAGGACCTCCGGCTCGGCCTTGCGCCGGTACTCGGAGCGGGTGACGAAGTGCAGCCGCATCCCGTCGGCCGCGCAGCGGGCCAGGGAGTCGTTGAGGGGGCGGTCCGCGAGCTCGTCGCCCCGGACGATGCCGACCGTCTCCAGGCCGAGCAGCCGTCCGGCGGCCGCCGTGGCACGGAGGTGGTTGGAGTAGGCGCCGCCGAAGGTGACGAGCTGGTCGTGGCCCGCCTCCAGGGCGGCTCGGAGGTTCGGCGCGAGTTTGCGCCACTTGTTGCCCGGGAGTTCCGGGTGGACGAGGTCGTCCCGCTTGAGGAGGAGCCGCACCCCGTGCGCGGCGAAGCGTTCGTCGGCCGCCTCGGCGAGGGGGGACGGCGGGCGGGGGCGCAGCTCGGGGTGGGTCACCCGTCCATTGTCACTTCAGCCGGTCGGCCACACGTTCGCGCAGCCAGTCCATCGTGAAGCCCTTGGGGTCGATCTTGCCCGGCTGCCATTCCAGGTGGCCGATGACCGAGCGGGCGCCCCAGCCGTGGACGCGGCACAGGGCCGCCGCCGCGCGGGTGATGGCGTCGAGCTGGACAGCGGGCCAGGGGTCCTCACCGTCGCCGAGGTTCTCGCACTCGAAGCCGTAGAAGTAGCGGTTGCCGTCGGTGTCGGCCTGGTGGGCCGGGGGGAGGCGGCGTTCCGCGACGACCGCCGCGAGGACGTCGGAGTCGCCGGCGCCGGCGTGGTTGGCGCGGCCGTAGCCGACGAGGTGGACGCGGCCGTCCTTGGTGATGACCCCGTGGCAGAGCGGGCCGGGCAGGGCGCGGTCCCCGTCGCGGCAGAGTTCCACGGTGTAGTCGGTGCCGTGGGTGACGGTGTGGTGGATCATCACCCCGTGCACCGGCCCCCAGGGGCCCTTGTGGTTGCGGTTGTGCGTGCGCCAGCTGCCGACCTCGACGACGGTCAGGCCTTCGGCGCGCAGGGCGTGGATGAAACGGTCCGCGGACATGGGTGCGGACATGGCCGCCTCCCTTACGGTACGTGCTCGGTTCGTTACGTACCGGTGTAGTGGAAGCGGCCCTTCCGAGACTAGGGCGTGTTTCGGCCAGCCGTCACGCCGAGGCGAGCCGGAGGGCGGGGGCGCAGACCTCGTAGTGGCTGGGTGCCGCGGGCGGGGCGCCCCGGGATGGACGTCAGGGGCCGTTGAACCCTGAAGGATGCCCGGTGCGGCCCGGAGTAGTCCCACCCTTTTGTGTAATGGTCCGACCGCATTGCGTGCTGAAAGGCTTCTCTACCGCAGACCATGGAGTAATCGAAAGGCGAAGACATGTCGGTCCAGGCGGGCTCCGAACCCGAAGCCCAGACACCGCAGCGCAGTCTCGGCACCGCGGCCGCGCGGAACTTGGCGAGCACCACCAAGTCCGCCCCGCAGATGCAGGAGATCACCTCGCGGTGGCTCCTGAAGATGCTCCCCTGGGTCTCGGTGCAGGGCGGCACGTACCGCCTCAACCGCCGCCTCAGCTACTCCGTCGGCAACGGCATCGTGGAGTTCGTCAAGACGGGCAGCCAGGTCCAGGTCATCCCGGCCGAACTCGGCGAACTGCCCCTCCTGCGCGACTACACCGACGAGGACGTCCTCACCGAACTCGCCGCCCGCTGCCGGCAGCTCGACTTCGAGGCCGGCCAGGAGCTCACCTCTTTCGGCAGCCCCTCCGACCAGGTCTTCCTCCTCGCCCACGGCCGCATCGACCACATCGGCCCCGGCCCCTACGGCGACGACGCCGTCCTGCGCACCGTCGCCGACGGCGCCTACTTCGGCGAGGACGCCCTCACCGACGACGAGGCCATCTGGGAGTACACCGCCCGCGCCGCCACCTCCGGCACGGCCCTCGTCCTGACCCGCCAGGACTTCCAGATCCTCGCCGACCGCGTCCCCTCGCTCCGCGCCCACGTGGACGACGTGCGCACCCAGCCCGAGCGGCACGCCAACCCGTACGGCGAGGCCGCCATCGACCTCTCCGCCGGCCACCACGGCGAAGCCGTCCTCCCCGGCACCTTCGTCGACTACGAGGCCCGCCCCCGCGAGTACGAACTCTCCATTGCACAAACGGTCCTGCGCGTCCACACCCGCGTCGCCGACCTCTACAACCACCCGATGAACCAGACCGAACAGCAGCTGCGGCTGACGGTCGAGGCGCTGCGGGAGCGCCAGGAGCACGAGATGCTCAACAACCCCGACTTCGGCCTGCTCCACAACGCCGACTACGACCAGCGCGTCCAGCCCCACGACGGCGCGCCCACCCCCGACGACTTCGACGCGCTGCTCGCCATGCGCCGCGACTCCAACCTGTTCCTCGCCCACCCCAAGGCCATCGCCGCCTTCGGACGCGAGTGCAACAAGCGCGGCCTCTACCCCGAGACCGTCGACGTCGCCGGGACCCGCGTGCCGGCCTGGCGGGGCGTGCCCATCTTCCCGTCCAACAAGATCCCGATCAGCGACGCCCGGACGACGTCCATCCTCTGCATGCGCACGGGCGAGGAGAACCAGGGCGTGATCGGACTCCACCAGCCCGGGATCCCCGACGAGATCGAGCCCAGCATGTCGGTCCGCTTCATGGGCATCAACGAGCAGGCGATCATCTCCTACCTGGTCACCGCCTACTTCTCCGCCGCCGTGCTGGTCCCCGACGCCCTCGGCGTGCTGGAGAACGTCGAGATCGGCCGCTGGCGCTGATGGCCGCGAACACCATCGCCGCAGGCGAGGGACAGGAGGCGGCCGCCCTCCTGGACAGCACGAGAGAAACGGTCAACCCGGAGCTCCGCCGGGCCGTCGAGAGCCTGCCCGCCCCCACCCGGAGGGTGGCGATGTACCACCTCGGCTGGGAGCACGAGGACGGCAGCCCGGCCGCCGCCGGCGCGGGCAAGGCCATCCGGCCGGCCCTGGTCCTCGCCTCGGCGCGGGCCCTCGGAGGTCCGCAGGGCAGCCCGGAGTCCGCGGTACGGGCGGCGGCCGCGGTGGAGCTGGCGCACAACTTCACCCTGCTGCACGACGACGTCATCGACAACGACGCCCGCCGCCGCGGGCGGCCCACCGCCTGGACCGTCTTCGGGATCCCCGACGCCCTCCTCGCGGGCGACGCGATGATGGCGCTCGCCCTGCGGATGCTCGCCGACGACCCGCACCCGGCCTCGGCGCGGGCCTCGGCACGCCTCGCGGCCTGCATCGTCGAGCTGTGCGCCGGGCAGCAGGCGGACTGCGCCTTCGAACGGCGTTCCTCCGTCACCCTGGAGGAGTGCCTGGCCATGGCCACGGCCAAGACCGGCGCCCTCCTGGGCTGCGCCTGCGCGGTCGGCGCGCTGTACGCGGGCGCCGGGCCGGAGGAGGTCGAGGCGATGGACGCCTTCGGACGGGAGGCGGGCCTGGCCTTCCAGCTGATCGACGACCTGATCGGCATCTGGGGGGACCCCGGGCACACCGGCAAGCCGGCCGGGGCCGATCTGATCGCCCGCAAGAAGTCCCTCCCGGTGGTGGCGGCCCTCGGCTCCGGCACCGAGGCCGGGGAGGAGCTCGCCGCCCTGTACGCCGGCCCCATGACCGGGGACGAGGACGTCCGGCGGGCCGCCCGGGCCGTGGAGCGGGCCGGCGGCCGCGACTGGGCGCAGGACCACGCCGGCGACCGGATGGGCCGGGCGGTGCAGGAGCTGTCCCGCGCGGTGCCGGACGTGGCGGCGGCGGGCGGGCTGCTGGCGCTCGCGGAGTTCGTGACGCGCCGTACGAAGTAGACGGGGAGGATGGCCCGTTCCGGCACCGCGGGGGTGCCGGAACGGGCCTATCCGCGCGCTCCGGCCAACTCTAGGATCACTCGCGGTCGTTGACGCGTGAGTGAAGGGTGTGACCCGTGGTGCTGGAGATACGTCAGGCGGATCAGTCGGACCGGGACGCCGTCGCGCGTCTGCTGGACGAGGCCTTCCGCAGCGACCCGGTCAGCTCCTGGGTCTTCCCCGACCCCGCCCACCGCGCCGCCGTCCACGGCAGGTTCCTCGGGGTGTTCGTCGACGTGGCCCTGGCCGAGGGCCGGATCGACTACGCGGCCGACGGCTCGGCGGCCGCCCTGTGGCTGCGGATACCGGCGGGCGAGCCGGAGGGCGAGGACGAGATCCCGGCCAAGATGCGCGCCGTGGCCGACCCCGGCAACGAACGCTGCGAGCTCGTCGGACGGCTCACGGGGGCGGTCCACCCCACCGCCGAGGAGCACGAGTACCTGCTCATGATCGCGGTCGCGCCCGGGCGGCAGGGCGAGGGGCTGGGCACCGAGCTGATCCGGCCCGTCCTGGAACGCTGCGACCGGGAGGGGGTCCCCGCGTACCTGGAGGCGAGCAGTGAGCGGAGCATGCGGCTCTACGAGCGGCTGGGCTGGGAGCTCACCGGCGAGGCGGTGCGGCTGCCGGACGGCCCGCTGATGTGGCCCATGTGGCGCAAGCCGCTGGGCGCGGGGGCGGGGGACGGGCCGCGTGCCCGGGTGGTGGGCGACCACGGTCCTCGTACCGGGCGGACGCGCGGAAACGGCCTACCGTGGAGGTATGGCCGGTGAACAGCGACGAGAACACGCGCATCCGACGGTCGCCCCGCAGGCCGGGCACGCACAGCAGACCTGCCCGGCCTGCGGGACCCCCGTGGAGACGGTGGTCCGGCGCCACAAGTCCCTCGGGATCTTCGTACCCACCTGGGGCCCGGGCCCCTGCCCGTCCCCGGACTGCCCGCGGCACGTGCCCGCGGAGGGATGACCCTCCGCGGGTGCTGCCGTACCGCGGGTGCTGCCGTACCGCGGGCGGGTGCGGGATCAGCCCTTGGTGCCGAGACCCGAGGCGACCAGACCGTTGGCCCACAGCTGGTTGACGCGCGAGCGCTCCGTGCTGTTCGGGTAGGCGTTCGTGCACGAGGTACCCGGACCGCCGCCCGACATCAGCTCGCTGCACGGACCCGAGTAGTGGTCCGGCAGACCCAGCACGTGGCCCGTCTCGTGGGCCGTCACACGGGTGGAGTTGTACTGCTGGTTCTGCGCGTAGTCCAGGAAGATGTAGCCCCGGCCGTGCCCGTCCGTGCTCGCGTACGACCCCCGGGAGTCGTTGCCCTCGTAGTACGAGAAGTTCCCGCCCGAGGACACCTCCTGCAGCTTCACGTTGGAGACCGAACCGTTCCAGATACGGGTCGAATTGGCTATCTGCGTACGGAAGCTGGGCGCGTTGCGGGTGTTGTAGGTGACCGTGACGACCGCCGTGGCGCTCGGGTTCGCGGCACGCTGCTCGGCCACCGCGCGCTGGACGGCCTCGAAGAACGCCTTGTTGGCGGCCTGGTTCTCCTGGGAGCGCTCGTACGCGGCGTAGCTCGCCGGGCTGCCGCCCGCCGGGGTCGCGGCCGTCGCGCTGGGGACGACGCCGCCGAGGACGGCGGCGACACCGAGGCCGACGGACGCGGCGGACAGCATGGTCCTGCGGGAGTGGCGCATGTGGGGGGCTCCTACTCATCAGGTGCAGTGGGGGGTGGATTGGGTGATCCGGTACCGGAGTCTGCGGGAGCGGAAGGGGCCGGCGGATGATGTCAGAGGCCGATAACACCGCCCTATCGGGGGGTTTCGGCGAGATTTACCTTGGTCAACTAGCGTGAGAATGGCGGGATTCGGGGGGCTATAGGTGGCTGGTGCGGCCCCCTGGGGCCCGCCTACCCTCGGGTCATGGAGCTCGAGGTGAGGCACCTGCGCGCGCTGTGCGCCATCGCCGACGCCGGCAGCCTGCACAAGGCCGCCCGGCAGCTCGGCGTGAGTCAGCCCTCCCTGACGACGCAGCTGCGCCGGATCGAACGGGCCCTGGAAGGCGAGCTGTTCCTCCGTGAGCGGACCGGCTGCCGGCCGACCCCCTTCGGGCGCACGGTGCTCGGGCGGGCGCGGCCGCTCCTCGCCGAGATGGCCGCACTGGTCGCCGAGGCGCGGGCCGCCGCGCACGGGCCCCGGCTGCGGATCGGCTCGACCGCGAGCCGCGCCCTGCCGGGGTGGCTGCGCCGGCTGCACCGGCGCGCACCGGAGACGGAGACCACGCTGGTGGTCGACGTCTCGGCCAACGCGCTGCTGCGGATGACCGCCGCCGGGCAGCTGGACGTGGCCTTCGTGCACGAGGTGGAGGGCAGCCCGCTGCGGGTGCCGGACGGCCTGGAGCTGCGGGTGCTGATGGAACGCGAGCCGCAGTTCGTGTCCATGTCCCTGGACCATCCGGCGGCCCGGTCGGCGGTGGTGGAGTTACAGGACCTGGCCGGGGACCGCTGGACGGTGGACCCCTCGGTCGACGGCGAATGGGACGGCCTGCGCCGCGTGTTCGCCCGCGCCGGCCTCACCCCGCAGGTCCTGCACGCCGACTACCACACGGCGGCGTCACTGATCGTCAGCGGCGAGGCGGTGGCCCCGTGCCAGCCGACGTCGGGCCCCCGCGACGACATGGCGATCCGCCCGTTGCTGGGCGACCCCCTGGCGGTCCGCCTCCTGCTGGCCACCCGCCCGGGGGAACACGCCGAGGCCTACGAGGACCTCCGCGCCGCCTACCGCGAGGCGGCCCTGGGGACGCCGCCGTACCGGGCCTGGCTGTCACGGCAGGGGAGTCCGCTGCTGGTGGCTTAGGCGGGCCATCGCCATCGCCCCCTCGAGGGGTGGGGGCCGGGCGGTGTTTGCCCACCCACCTCGCGGCGGGGTCCGGGCGGGGCGGGCCGGGTCAGCGGACCGGGGGCGGGGGAGGGGCGGGGTCTCGGTTGGGCGGTCTCAGGGATGGGTTGGGGCTTTCCCGTCAGTCCTTGTCTTTCCGGGGCGGGACGGGCTGTCAAGGGTCGCCGAAGGCGATCGCGAAGCGACGCGACCGAAGGGAGCGCCCTTGACAGGGCGGCCCGAACCGGAAGGACAGTGGGACTGACGGGAAAGCCCCAGGGCTGCTCTGAGACCGCCCAGCTCAGACCCCGATCCCGTGGGTCCCGGGTGCCCGTCCTCCGCCGCCGCATCGCCGGAATCCCGATTCCCCCGCTCGGCCCCCGTCCGGCCCCCCAGTCCGCCCCCCGCTAGGCCCCCGTCCGGCCCCCCGCTGTCCGCCCCCGCCCCGCCCCCCGACGCCGCGCCGGACCGGGTGCGTGCTTGACTTCGGGGTAGCGCGATATATCGTGTTCTACAGAAGACGCGATATGTTGCGTGCGTCGTCGTCAGTCCATGAGGAGGAGCAGCACCATGCCTGAGCAGATGACCTGGTCCGTCCCCGCCCCCCAGCGGATCGCCTTCGAGCAGCCGGTCACGGACCTGCGGGTCCGTGTGGTCGGCGGCACCGTCAACGTCGTCGCCTCCGAGGACGGGCCCGCTCGGCTGGAGGTCACCGAGGTCGACGGGCCCCCGCTGCACGTGGTGCAGGAGGGCGGCGTCCTCACCGTGTCCTACGAGGACCTGCCCTGGAACGGTTCCCAGGGCTTCAAGAAGTGGTTCGAGGGCAAGCCCTGGAAGGCCTGGTCCGGCTCCTCCGCCGACGGGCGCAAGGCCTGGGAGCGCAGCGTCACCGTCACGCTGACGGTGCCCGCCGCCACCGCCGTCCAGCTGGCCACCGTCAGCGCGACCGCGTTCGTCTCCGGCATCTCCGCCGCCACCGAGGTCACCGGGGTCTCGGGCGACGCCACCCTGGTCGGGCTCTCCGGGCGGGTCAAGGCGCACACCGTGTCCGGCGGCGTCGAGGTGCAGTCCGTCACGGGTGAGCTCGGCTTCCACTCGGTCTCCGGCGGACTCACGGTCGTCGACGGCGCCGGCGGCAGCGTACGGGCCGACTCCGTGAGCGGTGACATGCTCATCGACCTCGCCCTCGACGGGGCGGCCGGCCGGCCGGTGGACATCTCCCTCAACTCCGTCTCCGGCCAGGTGGCGATCCGCCTCCCGCACCCCGCCGACGCCAGGGTCGAGGCCAACACCGCCACCGGCAGCGTCTCCAACGGGTTCGAGGACCTGCGCGTCACCGGGCAGCTGGGCGCCAAGCGGATCACCGGCACCCTCGGCAAGGGCTCGGGCACCCTGCGGGCCACCACCGTCTCGGGGTCCATCGCCGTGCTGCGCCGCCCGCAGGCGGACGCCGAGGCAGCCGCTCCTCTCCAGCTCGACAAGAAGGTGCTCTGACATGCCGCCCGTCTTCGCCCACGGCCGCCTCCGCCTCTACCTCCTCAAGCTGCTGGACGAGGCGCCCCGCCACGGCTACGAGGTGATCCGCCTGCTGGAGGAGCGCTTCCAGGGCCTGTACGCGCCCTCCGCGGGCACGGTGTACCCGCGGCTGGCGAAGCTGGAGGCCGAGGGGCTCGTCACGTACGCCACCGAGGGCGGGCGCAAGGTGTACTCGATCACCGAGGCGGGCCGCGCCGAACTGGCCGACCGGGGCGGGGAGCTGGCCGACCTGGAGCTGGAGATCCGCGACTCGGTGTCCGAGCTGGCCGCGGAGATCCGTGACGACGTCCGGGGCGCCGCCGGTGATCTGCGGCGCGAGATGCTGGCCGCGGCCAACGCCTCGGCGACGCAGCCCGAGGACGAGTCCTGGAAGGCCGCCAAGGAGGAGCTCCGCAAGGCGCGCCAGGAGTGGAAGGAGCAGGCCCGCCGGGCCAAGGACGAGAGCCGCCGGGCCCGTGAGGAGGCCCAGCAGGCCCGCCGCCAGGCCAAGGAGGCCCAGGAGCGGGCCCGCGAGGAGGTGCAGCGGATCGCCGCGCAGCTCCAGGAGCAGCTCAGCAAGACGGGCGGGGTGTTCGGCAGCCTGGCCGGGGCCTGGCTGGGCGGCGGCAACACGGCCGCCGCGCCCGAGACGCCCACCGCCCCCGGCCCCTCGGGCTCGGGCTGGGCCGAGGACCTGGCGCCCACCGCGGATCCGGCCCGCGACCTGGACCGGCTGCTGGACCGGTTCCGTGACGACATCCGGGACGCGGCCCGCGACCACGGGGTCACCCCGGCCCAGCTGGCCGAGGCCCGCGCCCACCTGGCGGCCGCGGCCGCCCGCATCGAGGCGGGCCTGCGCCCGGGTGCCTAGTCAGGCCGCGAGGGCCGCTTCCACCCTCGCGTACGTGACTCCGTGGTCCGCCAGGACCTCGGAGACCGTGCCGGGGCGGGTGAGCAGGGCCAGGAGCAGGTGCGGGGTGCCGATGTGGGGGTCCTTGCGGCCCAGGGTGATGCGCAGGGACTGCTCCAGGGTCTTCTTCGCGCCCTGGGTGAAGGGGAAGTGACGCTGCTTCGGCTCGGGGCGCCCCAGGGCCTCGCGGAGCGAGGAGCCCAGCCCCCGCCTGCGGGGTGCGGGGGCCGTGAGGGCGCCCGCGCCGTGGGTCTCCTCGATGCGGGAGACGACCTCCGAGAGGTCGATGCCGAGGCCCGCGAGGGCCTCCTCGTCCGCCCGGGACATTCCGCCCCGGCGGCGGGCGGCCTCCAGGTCCGCGGTGAGCGCGGGGCCGTCGACGCCGAGGCCGTCCAGTGCGCCCCCGTTCAGCAGGGACAGCAGCAGGTGCTCCTCGGTGACGGTGCCGGCTCCGGCCGCCACGGCCTGGGCGACGGCGCCGGACACCGCGTCGCGGGCGTCCCGGGTGAAGCGTTCGAACATCAGAGCCTCCCATGCTTCTTGTGCACGGCCTGCCGGCTGACGCCGAGTTCGGCCGCGATCTCCTGCCAGGACCAGCCCTGCGCGCGGGCGCTGCGCACCTGGACGGCCTCCAGCTGCTCCAGCAGCCGGCGGAGGGCGGCCACGGCGCGCAGGCCCACGCGGGGGTCCCGGTCTCCGGCCCGTTCGGCGAGATCGGTGGCTTCGGTCATGCTGTCAATGTAGGTTGACACGGGAGGGGTGTCAACCCTGATTGACGGCGGAGTGCGGGAGGGGGTGCGGCTCAGACCGTGAGGACGATCTTTCCGAACAGGTCGCCCGCTTCGAGGCGTTCGAAGCCCTCGCGGGCGCGGTCCAGCGGAAGGACCTCGTCGATGACCGGACGGACCCCGGTGGTCGCGCAGAACGCCAGGAGGTCCTCCAGTTCGTCCTTCGTGCCCATCGTCGAGCCGACGACCTTCAGCTCCAGGAAGAAGATCCGCCGCAGCTCCCCGTGCGCAGGGGTGTCGCCGCTGGTGGCGCCGGAGATGACCAGGGTGCCGCCGGGGCGCAGGCACTTGACCGAGTGGGACCAGGTGGCCGCGCCCACCGTCTCGATCACCGCGTCCACCCGGTGCGGGAGCCGGGCGCCCGGCGGGAAGGCCTCGATCGCGCCCAGTTCCACGGCGCGCTTGCGCTTGGCCTCGTCCCGGCTGGTGGCGTAGACCCGCAGGCCCGCGGCCTTGCCCAGGACGATCGCGGCGGTGGCGACCCCGCCGCCCGCGCCCTGGACGAGGACCGAGTCGCCGGGGCGGACCCCGGCGTTGGTGAAGAGCATCCGGTACGCCGTCAGCCAGGCCGTCGGCATGCAGGCGGCCTCCGCGAAGGACAGCTCGGCGGGCTTGCGCAGCACGTTCCACGCCGGGACGCTGACCTGCTCGGCGAAGGTCCCCTGGTAGCGCTCGGTGAGCACCGAGCGGGGCTCGTC
Organism: Streptomyces sp. 3211.6; assembly: GCF_003634815.1. Taxonomy (NCBI): domain Bacteria; kingdom Bacillati; phylum Actinomycetota; class Actinomycetes; order Kitasatosporales; family Streptomycetaceae; genus Streptomyces; species Streptomyces sp. 3211.6. Next base: position 5,305,175 of record NZ_RBXC01000001.1, read on the forward strand.
CGGGCCGACGCCGTGGCCGCTCTGGCCGATCACGGAGTGCAGGACGACCTCGTTGCCGTCCTGGTCGGTGCCGGCCGCGTCGCAGCCGAGGATCATGGGCAGTTTGTCGGCGTCGAGGCCCACCCCGCGCAGGGACCACAGGTCGTGGTGGTTGAGCGAGGCGGCTTTGACGTTGACGGTCACCCAGCCGGGGCGGGCCTCGGGGGCCGGGCGTTCGCCCAGCTCAAGGCCGCTCAGCGGCTGGTCTCGGTCGATTCGGGCGGCGTAGGCAGCGAACATGGCGCCAGAGGCTACCGGTCGGTAGGGCCCGTGACCAGGGGTGCGGGGGTGTGGATGGGCCGGAATGGAAGCGGAGTGAGATCCCTCAACTACCTTCCGTGCCATGCGGTTTGCGGGCTGCATAGGCCTAAACGGAAGAGATCGGCAGCCTCCGGATGGGGGTAATATTCAGGCCATGCGGTGGCTCGTCGTGAGCGTGTCACGGGCTCCGCACACTCCTTCTGCGTTCCCGGGGCGCCCTTCGCGCGCTCTTTCCGCGCGCCCGGTCGTACCTGGTCGTGCCTGGTCCGTTCGGTGAGGAGGCCCACGGCCGGCCGCGGCGAAGGACCCGGGACGTCCCCTCCCCGTTCGGGGGCGGGGAGGGTGCGTTCCCCTGCGCGGCGGCCCTCCGTACACGAAGAGGCCCGGCCGGATCACTCCGGCCGGGCCTCACCCGTTCAGCCCCGCGGGGCCCCGCCCGTCACTCAGACGAGGCGGGCCACACCGTCGGCCTTCGCCGCCGCGGCGACCGCGGCCGTGACGGCCTCGGCGACGCGCTCGTCGAACGGCGAGGGGATCACGTAGTCGGCGGCGAGCTCGTCACCCACGACACCGGCGATGGCGTCGGCGGCGGCGATCTTCATGCCCTCGGTGATCCGGGTCGCGCGGACCTTCAGGGCACCCGCGAAGATGCCCGGGAAGGCCAGCACGTTGTTGATCTGGTTCGGGAAGTCCGAACGGCCCGTGGCCACGACCGCCGCGTACTTGTGCGCGACGTCGGGGTGCACCTCGGGGTTCGGGTTGGCCATGGCGAAGACGAAGGAGTTCTGCGCCATCGTGGCCACGGCCTCCTCGCCGACCGTGCCGCCGGAGACGCCGATGAAGACGTCCGCGCCCGCGAGGGCCTCCTCCAGCGTGCCGGTCAGGCCCGACTTGTTGGTCAGGCCCGCGATCTCCGCCTTGACGTCCGTCAGGTCGACGCGGTCCGCCGAGACGACGCCCTTGCGGTCGGTGACGCAGACGTCGCCGATGCCCGCGTCCACGAGGATCTTGGCGATGGCGATGCCCGCCGCGCCGGCGCCCGCGATCACGGCGCGCAGGTCGCCGAGGGTGCGGCCGGTCAGCTTGGCCGCGTTGCGCAGGGCGGCCAGCGTCACGATGGCCGTGCCGTGCTGGTCGTCGTGGAAGATCGGGATGTCCAGCGCCTCCTGGAGGCGCCGCTCGATCTCGAAGCAGCGGGGGGCGGAGATGTCCTCCAGGTTCACCCCGCCGAAGGACGGCGCCAGACGGATGACCGTCTCGACGATCTCGTCCGTGTCCTTGGTCGCGAGCGCGATCGGAACCGCGTCCACGCCGCCGAACTGCTTGAACAGAATCGCCTTGCCCTCCATGACGGGGAGGGAGGCCTCGGGACCGATGTCACCGAGTCCGAGCACGGCCGTGCCGTCGGTGACGACGGCGACCACGTTGGACTTCCAGGTGTACTCGTTCACGAGTTCCGGCTGCTCGGCGATGGCGGTGCACACCTTCGCCACGCCGGGCGTGTAGGCCAGGGACAGGTCATCCTTGTCCTTGACGGGCACGGTGGCCTGGATGGCCATCTTGCCGCCCCGGTGCAGCGCGAAGACCGCATCGGGGTTGTTGTCCGTCGCACTGTCGCTGCGAGGGTTGACGATCTCGGCTGCCACTTCGTGTGACCCCTTAAGTCCTTGTGTTGATTGAGGGTGGCCACTCCTGGTTAAGGGGTGGGCGGGCACCGCGTCCGTACTCCGCGTCGACGGTTGGCCCGTCTCCGCAGAGGGGAGGTTCGTACGCGCGGGCGCGCCGCACGCGCGCCCTGAGCCCCGGATGAGGGGTGTAAGGATCTGTTCTACCCGAAGAGCACACGCCCAGACGAGTCGATTCCGGACTGATCGTAGGGTCCTTGTCCCGGTTTTGGCCAAAAGTCCAAAGGTTGCTGTCCACCACCTGAGACGAGCCGTAAATAGTGAGGCGAAAATGCCAGGTCACGGCGGTTTGTGCGGCTCCGAGGGGCCTTGCCCGCAGTCCTGTTGGGTAGTCGGGGGCGCCCGTTATCTGATTTTGACCTCACGGGCACCCTGAATGCGCCAGTCCGAATGGCAAGATGCCGTAATCACACAAGGTCGCGGCACTCGATGGTGCGTGCTCGACCTGTTCTCGGATGCTTTTCCACCCCCGTCGGAGGAACCAGCTCATGACCGCAAGCACCACCCGTCGTACGACCGCCGCCCGGTCCCGGATCGCCGCGGTCGGCGCGATCGCGGTCGCCGGCGCCCTGATCCTCACCGGCTGTGGCGACCAGACCGACAAGTCGTCTTCCGGTACGGGTACGGCGGACAAGAGCGCCCCGCTGTTCTCCAAGCTCCCGAAGAAGATCCAGGACGCGGGTGTCATCAAGGTCGGCTCCGACACCGCCTACGCCCCGATGGAGTACGTGGACGGCGGCAAGATCGTCGGCGTGGACCCGGACATCGCCGAGGCGCTCGGCAAGCAGCTCGGCGTGAAGCTCCAGTTCACCTCCGGCACCTTCGACGGCCTGATCACCTCCCTGGAGACCGGCCGCCAGGACGTGGCCATCTCCTCGATCACGGACAACAAGAAGCGCCAGGAAGGCCTCGACGACAAGGGCCAGAAGATCGGCAAGGGCGTCGACTTCGTCGACTACATGTCCTCCGGCGTCTCCCTCCTGGTCAAGAAGGGCAACCCGGACAACATCAAGTCCCTCGACGACCTCTGCGGCAAGACGGTCGCCGTCCAGCGCGGCACCATCTACGAGGACACCTTCAAGGCCCAGGCCGAGAAGTGCGGGGACAAGAAGCTCACCATCGAGGCCTTCGACACGGACGCCGACGCGCAGGTCCGCGTGAAGGCCGGCGGCGCCGTCGCCGACCTGAACGACTTCCCGGTCACCTCGTACATCGCGAAGACCTCGGGCGGCGGCAACGACTTCGAGGTCGGCGGCCAGCAGTCCGACGTCGGCCTCTTCGGCATCGCGGTCTCCAAGGACAACACCCAGCTCCGCGACGCCCTCAAGGAAGCCGTCGACGCCATCATCAAGGACGGCTCCTACGCCAAGGTCCTGGAGAAGTGGAACGTGAAGGACGGCGCCGTGCAGTCCGCCACGATCAACGCCGGCAAGTAACACCGAAGCGCTCCACTGAAGGGCAGTCATTGTGACTGACAAGATCGACAAGGGTCCGGCAGACGCCACTCCGCCGGCCGGGCCCGGCGCCTCGGGCACCACCCCCTACGAGGCCATCAAGGCAATCCCCGTACGGCACTACGGCCGCTGGATCAGCGCCGTCGTCGTGGCCGTGGTGCTCGCGTGGCTCGTCTACGCCTTCTCCCAGGGCAAGATCATCTGGGCGACGGTCGGCGACAAGCTCTTCGACTCCTCGGTCCTCGCCGGCCTCGGCAACACCGTCATCATCAGCATCACCTCGATGGCGCTGGGCCTCGTGCTCGGCATCCTCTTCGCGGTGATGCGCCTCTCGAAGAACCCGGTCACCAGCTTCGTGTCCTGGCTCTACATCTGGTTCTTCCGCGGCACCCCGGTCTACGTCCAGCTGCTGGTCTGGTTCAGCCTCCCGCTGATCTTCCAGTACATCAACCTCGGTCCGATCTACAAGAACGAGACCGTCGACGTCATGACCCCGTTCATGGTGGCTCTCCTGGGCCTCGGCCTGAACGAGGGCGCCTACATGGCGGAGATCGTCCGGGCGGGCATCCAGTCCGTCGACGAGGGCCAGTCCGAGGCCTCCCACGCGCTGGGCATGACCCAGACGCAGACCATGCGCCGCGTCGTGCTCCCGCAGGCCATGCGCGTGATCATCCCGCCGACCGGCAACGAGTTCATCAACATGCTGAAGACCTCCTCCCTGGTCTCGGCGGTCCAGTACACCGAACTCCTGCGGGCCAGCTCCAACATCGGCAGCACCGCCGGCGCGGTCATCGAGATGTACTTCGTCGCCTCCATCTGGTACCTGGCCCTGACCAGCGTCTTCAGCGTCGGCCAGTACTACCTGGAGCGCCGCTACGCCCGCGGCGCGCAGCGCACCCTGCCGCCCACGCCGTTCGAGCGGCTGAAGGCCAACCTGAACATGTTCCGCCGTACGGAGGTCGCGCGATGACCGCCAAGACCGCTCAGCCGATGGTCAAGGCCGAAGGCGTCCACAAGTCGTACGGCGCCGCCCACATCCTGCGGGGCATCGACCTGGAGGTCGCCCCCCGAGAGGTGTTCTGCCTGGTCGGCCCGTCCGGCTCCGGCAAGTCCACCTTCCTGCGCTGCATCAACCACCTGGAGCGCATCAACGCCGGCCGGCTCTCGGTCGACGGCCAGCTGGTGGGCTACAAGCAGAAGGGCGACAAGCTCTACGAGCTGAAGGACAGCGAGGTCGCGGCCCAGCGCCGGGACATCGGCATGGTCTTCCAGCGCTTCAACCTCTTCCCGCACATGACGGCCATAGAGAACGTCATGGAAGCCCCGGTCATGGTCAAGGGCGAGTCCAAGGCGGTGGCCCGCGAGCGCGCGGTCAAGCTCCTGGACCGGGTCGGCCTCGGCGACAAGGGCGGGAACTACCCGACCCAGCTCTCCGGCGGCCAGCAGCAGCGCGTGGCGATCGCCCGCGCGCTGGCCATGGAGCCGAAGCTGATGCTCTTCGACGAGCCCACCTCGGCCCTCGACCCCGAGCTGGTCGGCGACGTCCTCGACGTCATGCGCGACCTGGCCGAGTCGGGCATGACCATGATCGTGGTGACCCACGAGATGGGCTTCGCCCGCGAGGTCGGCGACAACCTCGTCTTCATGGACGGCGGCGTCGTGGTCGAGTCCGGCCACCCGCGCGAGGTGCTGGGCAACCCGCAGCACGACCGCACCAAGGCGTTCCTGTCCAAGGTGCTGTAGCCGCGCGGCGGTGACACGGCGCGAAGGGGCGGTACGGAGGTCCGTACCGCCCCTTCGCGCTGCCGCCGGAATTTACTGCTTCAGACCTAGGACCAGCGCGTCCGAGGGGGAGCGCCAGACCGTACGGGCCTCCGCGAAGCCGGCCTCCCGCAGGGTGCGGGCGTGCCAGAACTCGTCGGGGGTGTCCCCGTCGGCGTGCTCTCCGTAGATCGCGAAACGGGCCTTCGTCGGCTCGGCCAGCACCGGGTCGGCGGCGGCCAGGGCCCACCAGTCGCGCCAGTCCAGGATCCCGGCCGCCTTCGCCCGGTCCATCCCGGCGTGCCGCTGGGCCCGGTCGGCGGCGTTGATCAGCGGGGTCGAGGCGTCGGGCATGTGGTCGGCGTTCATGAACACCCCGCCCGGGCGGACCAGCGGCGCGATCTGGCCGTAGAGGACCGCCAGCTCCTCGCTGTGCAGCCAGTGCAGGGCCGTGGCGGTCAGTACGGCGTCGTAGGAGTCGTACGGGAGCGCGGCGCGCCAGTCGGGGTCCTTGAGGTCGGCGGTGACGAAGGTGACCCGGTCGTCGCCCGCGAAGTGGCCCCGGGCGATCGTCAGCAGGGCGGGGTCGAGATCCAGCCCGGTGCTGCGGGCCTGCGGGAACCTTTTGAAGAGGCGGTCCGTGATACTTCCCGTACCGCACGCGAGGTCCAGCACCCGGGGGGCGGGGCCGGTCAGCGCCTCGACCATGTCCAGCATCACCCGGAACCGCTCCTCGCGGTCGGGCATGTACCACTCCTGCTGGCGGTCCCAGCTGTCCTGCCAGGCCTGCCAGTCCGTACCGAACGAGCCAGTCACCGTATCCGTCATCCCGAACCCCTCCATACGTAATACCCTCGAAGCGAGAGCAGCCGTTACCGGCAGCCGTGACCCGACCTTAACCCGCAGCCGTAAGGACTACAAGTGGAACTGGCCCATTACTCGGACTATGCCGTGCGCCTGGTCAACACCGAGGAGCCGGCCCGCAACAAGGACGCCCTCACCTCGGCGGACGACGTCCGTGCCCTCTTCGGCCCCAGCACCCAGATGGCCCGCCGCGTCACCGACACCGACGTCACCCGCTTCCGCAACGTCCGCGGCCGGCTCCGCGCCGTCTTCGAGGCCGCCGACAGCGGCGACCACGTCCTCGCCGTGGACCTGCTGAACTCCCTGCTCATGGAGTTCCCCGTCAGCCCCCAGGTCTCCGGCCACGACCTCGTCGGCCCCGACGGCCGCCCCGACTGGCACATCCACCTCGCCGACCACCCCTCCAACGCCTCCGCCGGCTACGCCGCCATCGCGTCCTTCGGACTGGCCTTCCACCTCACCGAGCACGGCCCCGACCGGCTCGGCCTCTGCCAGGCCCCGCCCTGCCGCAACGCCTACCTCGACACCTCCACCAACCGCTCCCGGCGCTACTGCTCCGACCGCTGCGCCACCCGCGCCAACGTCGCCGCCTACCGCGCCCGCAAACGCCTGGAGGCCGAGGAGTCCGCACGCAGCGGCCGCACCGCCGACACCGCCCAGGACAGCCGGGCCCTCAGCGAACTCTGATGCGCCGCGCGGGGCCGCAGCCGCAGCACGGCCGTCGCCAGCACCAGCTCGTCGGGGACGGCGCCGTAGTCGGTGCTGTCCCCCGTCTCGTTGAACGGGTTGTCCCCGAGCACCCACCAGCCGCCCGGCCGCCGCTCCGCCGCCCGCTTCACCACCAGCAGGTCCTGCTGCAGCGGATGCCGGAACACCACCACGTCACCCGGCCGGACCAGCGCCCCGTACCGCACCACCATCCGGTCCCCCGGCAGCAGCGTCGGCACCATCGACGGCCCCACCACCTCAGTGATCCCGATGCGCACCCGCGCCCGCCCGCTCTCCGCCATCTGTGGCCTCCTCGTCCCTGCCCGCATGGTGCCGCACGGCCCCGTAGGTTCGCTCACCCGTCCTCGGCGGAGGCTGGACTTTTGTCCTAAGCCCATGGGGGCGCCCGCGATTTCCGTCTTCTCAGCGAGTAATCTCCACCCTTGAGAAGACGATCACGAGGAGGACCCACTCCAATGCTTTCCCGCTTCTTCGCCCCCAAGGTGAAGGTCTCCGCCCACTGCGACCTGCCCTGCGGCGTGTACGACCCGGCCCAGGCCCGTATCGAGGCCGAGTCCGTCAAGGCCGTCCAGGAGAAGTACCAGGCCAACGAGGACGCGGACTTCCGCGCGCGTGCCATCACCATCAAGGAGCAGCGCGCCGAGCTCGCGAAGCACCACGTCTCGGTGCTGTGGAGCGACTACTTCAAGCCCCCGCACTTCGAGAAGTACCCCCAGCTGCACACCCTGGTCAACGACACCCTGAAGGCCCTCTCGGCCGCCAAGGCGTCCAACGACCCGGCGACCGGCGCCAAGGCCCTCGAGCTCATCGCCGAGATCGACCGCATCTTCTGGGAGACGAAGGCCGCCTGATCCAGGCCTTCCCCCGGCACCACCACCGAGGGGCCCGACCGCATGTGCGGCCGGGCCCCTCGGTCGTTCCCGCGCCACGGCGCACGCGCCGGTCAGGGCGCCCGCCGGGGCGGACCAGCGGACTACTCGTCCTCGTCCTCGTCGTCGTCCAGCCGGGCCAGCCAGGTGGCCAGGCGCTCGACCGGGACCTCGAAGTCAGGGTTGAGGTCCACGAAGGTGCGGAGCTGCTCGGCGAGCCACTCGAAGGTGACCTCCTCCTCGCCGCGCCGCTTCTCCAGCTCCTCGATGCCGCGATCGGTGAAGTACAAGTCGGGCTCCGTGCCGTGTAGTGAGTCGGGGGGTGTGATGGGGTGTTTCCCGCCAGGATAATCCGGGTCCCCGGCGACACCTCCCGCCTTCCCGCCCCCGGCGCTAGCGTGGACGGAGCCGATGGGGCGGGCGGGAGAGGGGGGCCTCGGGATGCCGGACGGGCGCACGGGCGGATCCGCGCGCGCCTTCGAGCTCCTCGAACCCCTGGTCCGGGCCGCCACGGTACGCGTCCACGCGGCCCCCGGCGGGTATGACAGCGCTGGGACCGGACCCACCTGGGGCAGCGGCTTCTTCATCGCCCCCGGCTGGGTCCTCACGTGTGCGCACGTCGTCGGTGAAGGGGGTGCCGGGGTGCGTCTGGCGGGGCGTGAGGTCGGCATCAGCTTCTTCCCCGGAGGGGACACCACCGCCACCGGCACGGTCGCCGGGCGAGTGGAATGCGTCCTGCCCGAACGGCTGGACGAACGCCGGCCCGGGCGGCGGGCCCTGTGGGACCTGCCCGACCTCGCACTGGTCCGCGTCCTGTCACCCGTCACCCACACCTGCGTCTGGCTCACCGAACGGGCCAGACCCCGCCTCGACGAGGCCGCCTACTTCGGCTGCACCGAAGAACTCGGCATCCGCGAGATCACCGGCCGCACCACCCGGCTGCGCGGCCTCGCCGCGGGCGGCGCCGCCATCCGCCTCGGCGACGACGACGAGATCGAAGCCGGCATGTCCGGCGGCCCCGTCGTCGACCTGGCGCGCGGGGAGGTCGTCGGAGTGGTCAAGGCCCGGCGGCACGCCGGCGGCGGCGGGCTCGCCGTGTCCGTGTCCCAGCTGCGGACCCTGCCGATGGCGGCGACCGGCCAGACCGGGCTCTACCGCAGGGTCATGCAGGCCCACGACCTCTACCACTACGACCGGCACCTGAGCGACCTCGACAGCCGCCGCACCTGGACCGACGTCCACGACCTGCTCTCCGACGGCGAGAACGACCCCTACGGCGGCCGCGGACGGCTCACCCCCGGCGAGCGCACCACCCTGTGCGGGCTCCTCGCCGAACTGCCGCCGCCCGGCTCCTCGGAAGCCGTACGGGAACTCGCCGAACAGGCCAGGGGAGAGGAACCGGACACCACCCTCCCCGCCCCCCTCAGCTGGCGCGACGGCCTCGGCCTCCTCCACGACCCGCCCGGCGCGGGCGGCGAGGCCGCCGCGATGCTCCGCTACGCCACCGGCGTCAGCGTCGCCGACCACCGCGAACCGCCCGCCCCCGGCGCCGACGAGGAGCTGTGGGACTGGGTACGGGCCACCGCCGAACGCCTGTGGCGGCCGCTGCGCCGGGAACTCGCCGAACACCACGAACGGGGCCTGGCCGAACGGGACCGGCGCCGCCGGCAGGCCGCCGGACGGGCGGCGCAGGGCCGCGCCCGGCCGCCCCAGGGCCTGCCCGCCGGACCCTCCGTGCTGCTGGAGGCCTGGGCGCACGGCTGGGAGGACGTCTACGACTGGCGGGTGTCGGTCCTGGCCGGCCCCGCCCGCCCCGGCCGGATCACCCCGGTCGCCGCCGGCGTACGGGCCACCCTCGCGGGCCTGCCCGAGGCACTGCGGGCCCCGCTCGCCGAAGGGTTCCGCCGCTGCGACACCCACGAGACGGCCGCGCTGCTCGAAGTGGCCGTCGCCCCCGAACTGTTCGGGCTGCCCTTCGACGAGTGGGCCGTCTCGGGCGGCGTCCCCGTCGGAGTGCAGCGGCCCGTCGTCCTGCGCCACGCCGACGCCGCCGGCAGCCCCGCCGCCCGCGCACGCTGGGCGCGGGTGCAGGCGGGGCCCCTGCTGGACCAGCGCGCCGACTGCTCGCGCGGCCGCCCCCGCATCCCCTCCCCGGGCTGGCTCCAGGGGCTGCCCGACACCACCGTGCCGGTGCTCTGCCGGGACCCCGCCGCCGAACCGACCCTGGGCGCGCTGCACTCCGTGCGGGACGCCGGCTACGGGGTCGCGGTGTGCCGGCGCCCCCCGGCCGACCCGTCGGCCTCCTGCGCGCCCTTCCACCGGGGGCTGCGCGAGGAGTTCACCGAGGCGGCCCGCGGCGCGGTCCTGCCGCAGCGCCTCCAGGCCCTGCGGCAGCGGGCCCACGGGGCGGACCCCGACGCGTACTGGGCGGCCGGGCTGGCCCTCGTGTGGGAGGACCCGGACCGCGCCCTGCCGGAGGACGAACCACTGCAGGGGGACCTTTGAGGCGGGGGCCCGCAGGAGAGCGGCAGCGGTGTGGGAGGGAGCGGCAGTGAACGACGAATGGCTGATCTACCGGGGAGTCGGCGAGCCCCACGACGGGATCGAGACGCTGCCCGACCCGCCGCCCTGGCGGGACTTCGACGGCGGCCCCGTCGCCGAGCCCGGCCCGGCGGCCGCGGCCGCCGACGGGAACGTGGCACGGCGGCTGGGCGCCCACCGGCAGGCCGCCGAGCTGCACCGGCCCGAGCCCGAGGAACTGGAGGCCGTCAACGCCGCCCTCTACCTGCGCCGGCCCCTGCTGGTCACCGGCTACCCCGGCACCGGCAAGTCCACCCTCGCGCACGCCGTCGCGCACGAGCTGAAACTCGGCCGCGTGCTGCGCTGGCCCGTGGTGTCGCGGACCGTCCTCCAGGAAGGGCTCTACCGCTACGACGCCCTCGCCCGGCTCCAGGACGTACAGATCGCCGCGAGCGGGGCGGGAGCGGCGACGGCCCCCGGCATCGGCACGTACATCCGGCTCGGGCCGCTCGGCACCGCCCTGCTGCCCACCGCCCGGCCCCGCGTACTGCTCGTCGACGAACTCGACAAGAGCGACATCGATCTGCCCAACGACCTGCTGAACGTCCTGGAGGAAGGCGAGTTCACCCTCCCCGAACTCGAACGCGTCGCCGACTCCCAGCCCGAGGTCCAGGTCCTCACCGACGACGGCGCCAAGGCCACCGTCCAGGGCGGCCGGATCCGCTGCCGGGCCTTCCCCTTCATCATCCTCACCAGCAACGGCGAACGGGACTTCCCCGCCGCCCTGCTGCGCCGCTGCATCCAGCTGAGACTCGGCCAGCCCGGCGAGAAGCGCCTCGCCACCATGGTCCGCGCCCACCTCGGGGAGGAGGCCGCCCGGCTCGGAGCCGACCTGATCCGCGAGTTCCTCAGCCGCTCCCGCTCCGAACTGGTCGCCGCCGACCAGCTCCTCAACGCCATCTACCTCACCCACTACGCCTCCCCGCCCAGCCGCGAGGACCTCGCCGACCTCCTCATCCAGCGCCTCGACCGCCCGAGGTGAGCCCCGGTGCCCCGAGAGCAAGCGGACCCCGGGCCCGCCGGCCCGCACGACGCCGGCGGTGACCCCGCCCGCCCCGGACCGGCGGCGGGGCCTGCGGGGCGCGCGGCCGGGCCTGCGGGGCGCGCGGCCCCCGTCGACCCCCGGCTGCGCGTCCTGGCCGGGCTGCTCCGGGGCGCCGGACTCGACCCGTCCCCCGAGGAGCTCGCCGACGCCCTGTGGCTGGCCGCCCGGACCCGTGAGGCGGCCCGCGCGGCCGCGCCCGGCGACGGCGGGAGCCCGGCGCCGCAGCCCGCCCGGACCCCGGCGAAGGGCGGGCCGTCCTCCGGGCGCCCCGCCGGCACGAGCCCCCCGGCCGGCGCCGAGGACCAGCCGTCCGCCCGCACCCGGGAGGACGACGCGGCCGAAGACCCCGTCGCACTCCACCCCGCCGGAACCCTCGCCCCCGACTCCCCGCCCGTCGGCGAGGTCCCCGTCGCCGCCGGGGTCCCCGTACGGGTGCCCGGGGCGGCCGCCCTGCCCCGGATCCTCGACATCCAGCGGGCCCTGCGCGCCCTCCAGCGCCACCGGCCGCCCGGCCCGCCCACCCGCACCGTCCTCGACGAGGCCGCCACCGCCGAGGCCAGCGCCCGCGCCCTCGGACTGGTCCTGCCCGTCTTCCGGCCCGAGAGCCGTCGCGAGGCGACCGTACGGCTGGTGATGGACGCCTCCCCGTCCATGGCGGTGTGGCAAGACATGTTCGACGAACTGCGGGCGGTGTGCGAGCGGCTGGGCGCCTTCCGGGACGTCCAGGTCCACTACCTGCACCGGCTACCCGACGGCACCGCGGCCGTCGGACGCGGCCCCGCGCCCGGCGCCGGGGTGCGCTCCGGCGACCAGCTGCGCGATCCCACCGGGCGGGCGCTGACCATGGTCGTCTCCGACTGCGCCGGGCCGGTCTGGCGGGAGGGCGAGGCGCAGCGGCTGCTGCACCGCTGGGCCGAGTGCGCCCCCTGCGTGGTGGTCCAGCCCCTGCCGCAGCGGCTGTGGAACCGCAGCTGGCTGCCGACCGAGCGCGGGGTGCTGGAACGGGCGTCGGGCGGCGGTACCGGGCCGGGCGGCACGGGCGGCGGGTCCGGCGGCGGGTCCGGCGGGGGGTCCGGGGGCGGGTCCGGGCTGAGGTTCCGGCCGGACCGGCCCGCCCGGCCCGGACGGCCCACCGGCGGGCTCACCGTGCCCGTGCTCCCGCCGAACGCGACCGCCCTCGGTGCCTGGGCCCGGCTCGTGGCGGGCCTCGGCTCGGGACCCGTCCCGGCCGAGGTGGGCCGGGTCCTGGCCCGCCACCCCGCCGCCCCCGTACCGCTGCCCCGGACCGCCCGGCCCCCGGGCGAGCTGGTGCGCCGCTTCCGCTCCTCCGCCGCGCCCGGGGCCGTGCAGCTCGCCGTGTACCTGTCGGCGGCGCCGCTGACCCTGCCCGTGATGCGGCTGGTGCAGCGGACGATGCTGCCCGACTCCGAGCCGTCCGACCTCGCCGAGGTGCTGCTCAGCGGGCTGCTGCGGCGCTCCGGCAGCGCACCCGGGCCGTGGTACGAGTTCGTGCCAGGGGTGCAGGACGTGCTGCTGGGGCCGCTGGGGCGGGACGAGGCCGCGCTGGTCCTCAAGCACTGCTCGGAGTACGTGCTGGCGCACTTCGGCCGGGGCGTGCGCAACTTCCCCGCCCTCGCCGTCTCCCAGCTGACCGGGGGCCCGGCGGGGGAGCCGGGAGAGCTCGGGGAGCCCGGGACGGAGGGGGCGGACGGGCCGGACGGGACCGGCGCGGAGCAGGGGGCGGCGGGGCCGCTGCCGCAGGCCTTCGCGCAGGTCTCCGCGAAGGTCGTACGCCGCTACCTGCCCGGGCCCCCGGAGGAGGACCCGGAGCCGGCGCCCGCGCCCGTACCGCCGGGCCGGGCCCCCTCGGTACGGGCGGCCCGCGAACGCCTCCGGCACGCCGGAGCCGACGGCGACACCCGCCACCTCCACGACGCCGCCGCCCTGCTGCGGCGGGCCGCGGCGGTCCCGGCCGGGCCCGGGGACCCGCCCGAGGAGGCCGAGACGGAGCTGGCCGGGGTGCTGCTGCGGCTGTGGGCGGCCCAGCGGGACCCGGAGCTCCTCGACGAGGCCGAACGGGCCGTGACCGGGCTGCGGACCGCCGGGGGCCGGGCGGCACTGGGCCGGGTGCTGTACGAGCGGGCCCTCGTGTCGGGCCGCGAGGGGGACGCGTTGCTGGCCGCCGCCGCCCGGGAGTTCGCCGCAGCCGGGGGCGCCGCCGCGCAGGACGCGGAGCTGCGGGCGGACTGCGCCGTGCGCCGGGCCCGCACCCTGATCCGGCTGAGCGAACTCCGCGCGCACACGGGTCCGCTGCACGAGGCCCTGGCCGTCCTGGAACCCCTCGCCGCGGACCCGCCGGCCGCCACCCACCCGGACGTCCTGCTGGCCCTGGGCGCGACCCTGCTGGCCCTCCTGACCCGCACCCCGTCCCCGCCGGACCGCACGGCCCTGGCGGAACGCGCGGCGGCATCCCTGGAAAGGGCCCTGGCCCTGCTGGAGGCGCCCCGCCCGGAGGAACCGGCAGCAGCACCCCACCCGACCCCGACGGGCCAGCCCGCACCGGACAGCCCGGCGACGGCGGGTCGGCCCGCAGCACCGGACAGCCCGGCCACAGGTCAGCCCGCGCCATCGGACAGCTCAGCCCCGGCAAATCAGCCCGCAGCACCGGATAGCCCGGCGGCGGGTCGGCCCGCAGGACCGGACAGCCCGGCGGCGGCGGGTCGGCCCGCGCCATCGGATGGCCCGGCGGCGGCGGGTCGGCCCGATGCACCGGACGGGCCGCCCGCGGCACCGACCGCCCCGCCCCGCCCCGAGGGGTCGCCCGGCCCCGGCCGGTACGGCGGCATGGAGGCTCCCGCCGACGCCACCCCGCCCGCCGGGAGCCGCCCGGAGCCGGCGCCCGGCACCGGCGGCGCTCGTCCCGCGGGGTCCCCCGAGGCGCCCGCTCCCGGCGCCGGCACCGGACCGGACCCCTCGACCGGCAGGGGCCCCGCCACCCCGCCCGGCGCGACAGCCCCCGGCACGGTCGGCGGCGCGGGGCCGGATCCGGCGGCCACCCCTGCGAAGGCTGCCCCCACCGGCGCCCCCACGACGGCCGGAACGGGCACCGGACCCGCCCACGGACCCGGATCAGCGGAGTCCGCCCGCGACGCGGACGCCCCTCCGACGCCAGCCGGGGAGCCCGACGGACCCCGGCCCGGGGCGCCCGAGCACGACGGGACCGGGGGTTCGCCAGCGAACGCCGCCCCGGCGCGGGACGGACGGGCCGGGGCGAGCGGGCCGGGATCATCAGACGATGCCGGCCCCGCCACCCCCGCGAAGGCAAGCAGGAGCGAGGGATACCGGGCCGGGGAACCCCACCCTGACGAGAACGCCGCCTCGGCCGCCGGCCGGCTCGGAGCCGCCCGACCCCTGCCGGGGGCGCCCGAGCACGACGGGGGCGCCGGGCGCACCGACGGGACCTGGGCCGGGGGGCCGCGCCCTGACGACAACCACCCCGCGCCCGGGGCCCCCGCCCCGGCGGGCGCAGCCTCGGCCGGGGCCGTGACGCCGGACGGGCCCCGGGCCGGAGCGGCCCACCGGGACGGGACCGGTGGGCCGGCGGGGGGTCCCGCCTCCGCCGGGGCGGACGCGGCGGACGGGGCCCGGGGCGGGACGTCCGGCCGTGACGCGGACCCCGCCTCCACCGGGGCCGCCACGGCCGCCGGTGAGCGGGCGGGAGTTTCCGACGGGGCCGGGACGGGCACCTCGGCCGGGGGCGCCTCCCCGGTCGGCGCCCGGGGGGCCGATGGGGTGCGGGCCGGGGTAGCCGAGGGCGACGGGGGTGCCGCCGGGAGAGGCGGTCGGGCGGCCGATGGGGCGCGGGTCGGGGCGGCCGCGTCGGGCGGTGCCGGGGTGGCCGGGGGGATCGGGGCCCGGGCCGTGAGCGGTGTCGGGCGGGAGCGGCGGGTTGCTCGGGTCCGGGTGGAGCTGGCCGGGGCGCTGCGGTACCTGCCCGGGCGGCTCGAAGAGGCGCGGGCCCAGCTGCTGCGGGCGCTCGAAGAGGGCGTCGGGGAGCCCGAGCTGCGGCTGGCCGCGCTGCTGTGCCTCGCCCGCGTGCACCGGGCGCGGTACGACCGTGACGGGGAACCCGCAGCCCTGGAGGAGGCGGCCGAGGCGTACGCGCGGGCCCGGCGGCTGATCCCCCGTGACGGCGACGCCTACGCCGGACTGCTGCCCGAGTGGGGCGACGTGCTCCTGGAGCGGGCCCGGGCCGCCGACGGCCGCCGCTTCGCCTCCACCGCCGTACGGGTGCTGCGCGAGAGCCGGTCGGCGGTGGCCCAGTCCCACCCCGGGGCCGCCTACCGGCTGCTGCGGCTGGCCTCCGGGCTGCGGCTGCGGCACACCTACGAAGGGGACCTGGTCGACCTCCGGGAGGCCGAGTACCTGCTGGAGCTGGCCGTCCGGCAGGGCCACCACCCCCTGGAGCGCGCCCGCGCCTGGCGCGACCACGGCGACGTACAGCAGGAGATCCACGCCCACACCCGCACCACCGACCGCCTCGACCGGGCGGCCGACTCCTACCGCCGGGCCTGGCGCGCCGCCCTGGAGGCGGCACGCGAGGACCCCGACGGCACCGGCGCCGCCCTCCGGCTCGCCGCCCGCGTCCAGGAACTGCGCGGCGGGGTCCTGGAGCGCCTGGCCCGCCCCCGCGCGGCCCTGGACGCGTACCGGGCCGCCCTGGAGCTGTGGCAGCGCCAGGGACTGCCGGACGGGGAGCGGGCCGGGGCCGTCCGGACGCGGATCCACGCCCTGGAGAGCGGCGGATGAGCCGTTTCCCCCCGCCGGGCTGCGGGAAAGGGCAGTGGACCACGGCATTCCACGACATTCCACACTCCACATTCCACACTTCACATTCCACGGTGCGACAGGGGGACGGGAAGCGCATGGTGACCGGACGTCAGGAAGTGGCCGCGCCCCCCGAACCCCGCCCCTGCGCCGGGCAGCTCCCCGACCTCTCCGGGCTCGACCTGACCGCCCTGCGCGGCATCGCCCACCCCGTGCTCGCCGAGGTCATCGAGGGGCTCGTGGAACGGGTGACCCACCCGGCCGAGATCCTCAACGCCTTCGACTCCGGCGTCGCCTGACCCCTGGCCCCCCGCCCGCCCCACGCGGGTCGGTACCGCCCGGAGTTGACCACTTTCCGCCGTTAGCCGGACCTCCGCGGAGGGCAGGGATGGACCGTCCCGGGGGCCGGATCCCCCAGCGGTGGCCGGGGGAGGAGGTGCGGGCGATGAACCGAGCGATCACGGGCGGCCCTCCGTCGCCGCACCCGCCGCCGGATCCTCCGCCCGGCCCCCACGACCCCGTCGGCGCCCACGCGCGGCACGCCCCCTGGCCCTACGCCCAGCTCGACGTCCCCGCTCTGCGCGCGGCCGGCCACCACCCGTACCCCGTGCGGCAGTTCGTGCTCAAGACCCACAGCCGCTGCAACCTCGCCTGCACCTACTGCTACGTCTACGAGATGGCGGACCAGAGCTGGCGCACCCGCCCCTCCGCCATGGCCCCCGCCACCGCCCTGCGCGCCGCCGAACGCATCGCCGAGCACGCCGCCGCCCACGACCTGCCGCGCGTGGACCTCGTCCTGCACGGCGGCGAACCCCTCCTCGCGGCCCCCGCCGAACTGGCCGCCCCCGTCGAGGCGGTCCGCGCGGCCCTGGCCCGGAGCTCGCCCCGCACCCGGGTCACCGCGAGCGTGCAGACCAACGCGACCCTGCTCACCCGGGGCCGGATCGCCGCCCTGGCCGGCGCCGGGATCCGGATCGGCGTCAGCCTCGACGGCGGGCTCCCCGCCCACAACGCCCGCCGCGTGGACCATGCCGGACGGCCCGGCTTCGGCGCCGCCGCCCGCGGCCTGCGCCTGCTGGCCCGGCACCCGGCCGGCTACGCCGGGGTGCTGTGCGTGGCCGACATCGGGCAGGACCCGGTGGAGACGTACGAGTCCCTGCTCGCGTTCGCCCCGCCCGCCATCGGCCTGCTGCTGCCCCTGGCCAACTGGAGCACCCCGCCGCCCGGCCGCACCGGGCGGGACGGCGGCACCCCGTACGCGGACTGGCTGATCGCCGTCTTCGAACGCTGGTGGCACGACGGGGCGCGGCGCACCCGGATCCGGATCTTCGAGGAGGTCATCGCGCTGCTGCTGGGCCTTCCCGCCGCCACCGAGAGCCTCGGGCTGGCACCCGCCACCACCGCCGTGGTGGAGACCGACGGCAGCATCGAGCAGGCCGACTCCCTGAAGTCCGCCTACGAAGGAGCCGCGGCGACCGGCATGACCCTGGACACCCACAGCTTCGACGACCTCCTCGACCACCCCGGCTTCGCCGCCCGCCAGCTCGGCCGCGAGGCCCTGGCCGACGGCTGCCGCTCCTGCGAGCTGGTGGAGGTCTGCGGCGGCGGCCACTACCCCCACCGCTACCGCGAGGGGGAAGGGTTCCGGCAGCCGTCCGTGTACTGCGCGGACCTCCAGAGCCTGATCCGCCACATCGCCCGAGCGGTCCACACGGCCACCACGACCCAACGGGCCGCCTCATGACCCACCCCGCACCCCCCGACCCGCCCCGGCCCGCCGACTCCCCAGGCCCCACCCACCCCACCCCGCCGCCCTCCGCCCCCTCCACAGCCCCCGGCCCCCCGCCCGGCGACGCCGCTGCCCCCGGCCTCGTCCGGTTCCGCGTGAGTTCCCACGCCCTCCGGTCCCTCGCCACCACCGAGCCCACCCCCGAAGGGCTGCGGCTCGTCGGGGACATCCGGCGGTCCAAGCGGCTGCTCCTGCTGCGGGCCGTCCTCGACGCCGCTCCCGGGCCCGAGGCCGGGGAGTGGTGGGGGCTGCTGGAGGAGGCCGAGCGGCAGGAGCCCGGCGCCGTGCGCGACGTCCTGCACTACCCCTCCACCGGGGTCTGGGCCGAGGAGACCCTGCGCCGGCTGCACGCCCCGCAGGGCCCCGCCCCCGACCTCGGGCACCTCGGAGCCCTCGCCGTCGCCGCCGCGCTGCGCGCCGGGATCGGCTTCAAGACCACCCTGCGCCCCTCCCACGGCCGCCTCGCCCTGCCCACCCTCGGCCTGCTGCTCCCCGAGCGGCCCGGCCCCCTCGCCCTCAGCGAACGCTCCTGGGACACCTGCGACGTCCTGCCCCTGCACGCCCTCCCCGGCGGCCGCGCCTCCCTCGACGACCTCGACCCCTACCGGGCCCCCGCCACCGGCCACCCCGCCCCCGTCCGCCCCGCCCGGAGGCTCACCCCCAAGGGGCACAAGCGCTGGGACACCCAGTGGGCCGCCGCGCTCACCCTCCTCGAACGCTACGACTCCGCCCGCGCCGACGAGGCGGGCCGCCTCCTGCGCTGCGTCGTCCCGCTCGGCGGCGGCTCCCGCTCCAGCGGCGCCACCCTCCCCGCCGCAGCGGGCGCCGTCCTCGCCCGCGGCCAGTCCCCGCCCGCCCTCGCCGCGACCCTCGTCCACGAGGTGCAGCACGGCAAACTCGCCGCCCTCACCGACGTCCTCACCCTCCACACCGCCGACCGCACCCCCCGCCACTGGGCCCCCTGGCGCGCCGACCCGCGCCCCCTGGAGGGGCTGCTGCACGGCACGTACGCCCACCTGGCCCTGGCCGGCTACTGGCAGCGTGCCGCCCTCTACGGGGCCCGCGGCGCCTGGGCCCGGCACGCCCGGATCCGCGCCCAGGTGGCGGCCGTCCTGCCCGTCCTGCGCGACCACCCCCGACTGACCCTCGCCGGCCGGGAGTTCGTCGACGCCATGACCGGGGCCGAACGGGCCATGGACGAACTCCCCCCGCCCGGCGACCGGCACGCCACCGCCCGCCGCGCCCTCGAACGCGAACGCCGCGCCTGGTGCGCGGCACACCCCGAACTCGCCGCGTTCGCAGGGGCCTGACGGGCCGCCCGCTGCGGTACCTTTCAAGCCCGCCCCCTCGCACCTGGTCCTGCCGCCACGGCACCCCCGGCCGCGGCAGCGCCCCCGCACCGCCCGCACCCGTCCACCGCCCGGACACCCCAGGGAGACGGCCGCATGACCGGTACCGGTACGCGCCAAGACCGCGACGGAGCCGCCCAGCCCCAGCGCTTCGTCATCAGCTTCGCCGGCTTCAACCGGCCCTGGGCGGCGTGGATCGCCCACCGCCTGGAGGAGCACGGCCACCGCGTCGCCCTCCAGCGCTGGGACCCGCAGACCGGCCCCGGCATCACCGAGGCCCTCGACGACCTCGCCCGCGCGGGCGGCAAGGTCCTCGTCGTCCTCAGCGAACGCTACTTCTCCGCCGGCACCCACGCCGACATCCAGGACGAGGAGTGGAACACCGCCCTGCGCACGGTCACCGCCGCCCACCCCGACCGGTTCGCCGCCGTCTGCCTCACCGACGCCCCGCTCCCCAGCGCGGTCGCCATCCTGGAGAAGACCGACCTGTGGGGCCTGGACGCCTACGAGGCCGAGTACCGCGTCCTGCGCCGCCTGGACCTGCCCACCGACCGGATCGGCACCGAGAGCGGCCGCCGCGGCCCCCGCTTCCCCAACGACCCGCCCGAGATCTGGGGCCGCGTCCCGCGCCGCAACCCCCGCTTCACCGGCCGCAACGACGTCATCGGCCGGCTCCGCGACGCCCTCACCGAAGCCCCGCCCGGCGCCTCCACCGTCACCCTCCTGGGGTTGTCCGGCGTCGGCAAGACCCAGGTCGCCACCGAGTACGCCTACCGGTTCGCCTCCGAGTACGACGTCGTCTGGTGGGTCCCCGCCGAGGACCGCCCCACCCTGCGCGAACGCCTCGCCGACCTCGCCCCCGAACTCGGCCTGCCGCGCGGCGCCGGCAGCTACGGCGAGCAGATCCGGGCCGTACTGGAGGCCCTGCGGCGCGGCTCCCCGTACCACCGCTGGCTGATGGTCTTCGACGGCTGCGACAACCCCGACGACCTCACCGACCTGCTGCCCTCCGGCGCCGGCGACGTCATCATCACCTCCCGCAACCGCGAATGGGCCGCCCGCCACACCAGCCTCGTCGAGGTCCCCCTCTACGCCCGCCCCGAGTCCGTCACCTTCATCCGCCGCCGGGCCCACCGCCTGACCGGCGAGGAGGCCGACCAGCTCGCCGAGGCCCTGGAGGACTACCCCCTCGCCCTCGACCAGACCGCCGGCTGGCTCGCCGACTCCCCCCTCGGCGTCGGCGAATACCTCGGCCTCCTCCAGCGCCGGCTCGACTCCCACGAGGCCGTCACCCTCTCCGACGACTACCCGCTGCCCTTCCCGACCGCCCTGGCGATACTCCTCAACAACGTCCGGGAGAACTTCCCCGACGCCCTCGCCCTGCTACGGCTGTTCGTCTTCTTCGCCCCCGGCCGGGTCCCGCTGCGGCTGCTGCGCGAATTCCCCGCCGAGGACGTCCCCGAAGACCTCGCGGGCATCGTCAACGACCAGATCCGCTGGAACGCCGCCCTCAACAAACTCGTCCAGTTCTCCGTCGTCCGCCTGGAGTACTCCGACCTGTCCGTCGAAGAGGGCGGCGGCCTGGAGACCGTCCAGCTGCACCGCATGGTCCACAACATCGTCCGCGAGAACCTGGCCGAGGACGAGGCCGACCAGCTCTCCCGCGCCGTCCGCCAGGTCCTCGCCGCAGCCGACCCCGGCCGCCCCACCGACTCCAGGCTCTGGCCCCGCTACGCCGAACTCATCCCCCACCTGGAACCCGCCGGCGTGCTGACCAGCAGCAACCCCCGCATCCAGAACTTCCTCCTGCACTGCCTGCGCTTCCTGATCCTCGCCGGCGAATACCGCACCTGCCTGCGCCTGTCCGAGCAGACCGACCACGTCTGGCGGGCCATGCTCGGCGACGACCACGACCAGGTGCGCGAACTCAGCTACCACTACGGCGGCGCCCTGCGCATGCTCGGCCACTTCCGCCAGGCCGAGGCCCTGGCCCGCCAGGTCGCCGACCGGCTCACCGCCGAACGCGGCGACCGTGACCTGGAGACCCTCCGCGCCACCAGCACCTACGCCGGCGTCCTGCTCAGCACCGCCAAGTTCGACCAGGCCCGCGCCCTGCTCGAACACGCCTTCAACAGCTACCGCGAACTTCTCGGCGAGGACGACACCACCACCCTCAACGCCCAGAACAACGTCGCCGTCGCCCTGCGCCTCCTCGGCCGCTACCAGGAGGCCTACGACACCGACCTCGACACCCTGCGCCGCCGTGAACGCGTCCTGCGCGTCCGGCACATCGCCACCCTCTCCTCCGGCATCGGCTGCGCCATGGGCCTGCGCCTGATGGGCCGCTACCGCGAAGCCCTCGCCCGCCAGGAACAGGGCCTCAAACTGCACCTCCAGGTCCTCGGCGCCAACCACCCGCAGACCCTGCGCGCCGAACACAACCTCGGCCAGTGCCTGCGCCGCACCGGCGACATCCCCGGCGCCGGCGCCCGCCTGCGCAGCGTCCTGGAACGCTCCACCCGGGTCTTCGGCGCCGAGTTCCCCTGGACCCTGATGGTCGCCTCCGACTACGCCACCTACCTGCGCGAGTACGGGGACATCGAAGAGGCCCGCCGGATCTCCGAGGAGGTCGTCCGCGGCTACCAGTCACAGCTGGGCCTCGCCCACCCGTACAGCATCGGCACGGTCGGCAACCTCGGCCTGGTCCTGCGTGCCCAGGGCGAACGCACCGAGGCCCTGAACCTGGCCGAACAGGCCCTCGTCGGCATGCGCGGAGCCCTCGGCGAGCGCCACCCCTGGACGCTGGGCTGCGCCCTCAACGCCACCGGCCACCGCAACATCACCGGCCGCCTGGACTCCGCCCTGGAACTCAGCCGCGAGACCCTCCGCGCCACCCAGCAGGTCCTCGGCCCGGACCACCCGATGGCCCTCAGCGCCCAGATCGCCCTGGCCGCCGACCTCCGCTCGGTACGGGAGGACACGGAGGCCGCCAAACACGAGGACGCCGGCCTCAAGGCCCTCACCCGCACCCTGGGCCCCCAACACGTCCACACCGTCTCGGCCCGCCAGCAGACCCGCCCGTACTGGGACTTCGAACCGCAGCCATGACCGGCCCCACCGGCGCGGCGCGGCGTGGCCGGACGTGCCGGATGCCGGACGTGCCGGAAGGCCCGGCCCCCCACGTGGGGGACCGGGCCTTCCTTCTCCGTGCGGGCCGCGTCGGCGACTACGCCTCGAAGACCTCGTTCATCAGCAGCTGCTGCTCCGCCTGGTGGCGCTTCGCGGAGCCCACCGCCGGGGACGAGCCGTGCGGACGCGAGATGCGCCGCAGGCGCTCGCCCGCCGGGATGTCCGCGCCGACCGCCAGGTCGAGGTGGTCGATCAGGTTCAGCGCGATGAACGGCCACGCACCCTGGTTCGCCGGCTCCTCCTGCGCCCAGATGTACTTCGCCGCGTTCGGGAACTTGGCGATCTCCGCCTGGAGCTCCGCGCCCGGCAGCGGGTACAGACGCTCGATGCGGATGATCGCCGTGTCGGTGATGCCGCGCTTCTCCCGCTCGGCCTCCAGGTCGTAGTAGACCTTGCCCGCGCAGAAGACGACCTTGCGCACGGCGTTCGGGTCGACCGTGGTGTCCCCGATGACCGGGCGGAAGGAACCGCTCGTGAACTCCTCCGCCTTCGACGCCGCGGCCTTCAGACGCAGCATCGACTTCGGGGTGAAGACGATGAGCGGCTTGTGGTGCGGGTTGTGGACCTGCCAGCGCAGCAGGTGGAAGTAGTTCGACGGCAGGGTCGGCATCGCGACCGTCATGTTGTCCTGCGCGCACATCTGGAGGAAGCGCTCCGGGCGGGCGGACGAGTGGTCCGGGCCCTGGCCCTCGTAGCCGTGCGGCAGCAGCAGCGTGACGCCGGAGGTCTGGCCCCACTTCTGCTCGGCCGAGGAGATGAACTCGTCGACGACGGTCTGCGCGCCGTTGACGAAGTCACCGAACTGGGCCTCCCACAGCACCAGCGCGTCCGGGCGGGCCAGCGAGTAGCCGTACTCGAAGCCCATGGCCGCGTACTCGGAGAGCAGCGAGTCGTAGACGTTGTAGCGGGCCTGGTCGTCCGACAGGTACTGCAGCGGCGTGTAGTCCTTGCCGGTCTCCCGGTCGATGAGGACCGCGTGACGCTGGCCGAAGGTGCCGCGGCGGGAGTCCTGGCCGGACAGGCGGACCGGGGTGCCCTCCATCAGCAGCGAACCGAAGGCCAGGGTCTCGCCCATGCCCCAGTCGATGGTGCCGTCGTCGATCATCGCCGCGCGGCGCTGCAGCTGCGGCAGCAGACGCGGGTGGACCGTGTGGCCCTCGGGGATGTTGACCTGGGACTCGGCGATCCGCTTGACGACGTCCTGCGAGATCGCGGTGTTCACCGAGACCGGGAACTCCTGGGCGGTCTGCGCCGGCGTGACGGGGGCGCCCGCGGGCTGCGCGGCGGCCTCGCGGACCTCCGCGAAGACCTTCTCCAGCTGGCCCTGGAAGTCCTGGAGCGCCTGCTCGGCCTCTTCCAGCGTGATGTCGCCGCGACCGATGAGGGACTCGGTGTACAGCTTGCGCACCGAGCGCTTCTTGTCGATCAGGTCGTACATCAGCGGCTGCGTGAACGCCGGGTTGTCCGACTCGTTGTGACCGCGGCGGCGGTAGCAGATGAGGTCGATCACGACGTCCTTGTTGAACGCCTGACGGAACTCGAAGGCCAGGCGCGCCACGCGGACCACGGCCTCCGGGTCGTCGCCGTTCACGTGGAAGATCGGCGCCTCGATCATGCGGGCCACGTCGGTCGCGTACATCGACGAACGCGAGGACTCCGGGGCGGCGGTGAAGCCGACCTGGTTGTTGATCACGACGTGGACGGTGCCGCCGGTGCGGTAGCCGCGCAGCTGCGACATGTTCAGCGTCTCGGCGACCACGCCCTGGCCGGCGAACGCGGCGTCGCCGTGCAGGGCGACGGGCAGGACGGTGAAGTCCGTGCCGGCCTTGCCGATGACGTCCTGCTTGGCGCGGGCGACACCCTCCAGGACCGGGTCCACGGCCTCCAGGTGGGAGGGGTTGGCGACGAGCGAGACCTTGATCTGCTCCCCGTCCAGGCCCGTGAAGGTGCCCTCGGCGCCCAGGTGGTACTTGACGTCGCCGGAGCCGTGCATGGACTTCGGGTCGAGGTTGCCCTCGAACTCGCGGAAGATCTGCGCGTACGACTTGCCGACGATGTTCGCGAGCACGTTCAGGCGGCCGCGGTGGGCCATGCCGATGACGACCTCGTCGAGGCGGGCCTCGGCGGCCGAGTCGATGACGGCGTCGAGCAGCGGGATGACGGACTCGCCGCCCTCCAGGGAGAAGCGCTTCTGGCCGACGTACTTGGTCTGCAGGAAGGTCTCGAAGGCCTCCGCCGCGTTCAGGCGGCGCAGGATCCGCAGCTGCTCCTCGCGCTCCGGCTTGGAGTGCGCGCGCTCGATGCGGTCCTGGATCCAGCGGCGCTGCTTCGGGTCCTGGATGTGCATGAACTCGACGCCGGTGGTGCGGCAGTAGGAGTCGCGCAGCACGCCGAGGATGTCGCGCAGCTTCATCATCGACTTGCCGGCGAAGCCGCCGACGGCGAACTCGCGCTCCAGGTCCCACAGGGTGAGGCCGTGCTCGGTGATGTCGAGGTCGGGGTGCTTGCGCTGCTTGTACTCCAGCGGGTCGGTGTCGGCCATGACGTGGCCGCGGACCCGGTAGGAGTGGATCAGCTCGAAGACGCGGGCGGCCTTCGTGACGTCGTCGTCGTGCGAGGCGTCGATGTCGCGCATCCAGCGGACCGGCTCGTACGGGATCCGCAGCGACTCGAAGACGCTGTCGTAGAAGCCGTCCTCGCCGAGGAGGAGGTTCGCGACGATGCGCAGGAACTCGCCGGAGGCCGCGCCCTGGATGACCCGGTGGTCGTAGGTCGAGGTCAGGGTCATGACCTTGGAGATGCCCAGCTTGTTCAGGGTGTCCTGCGAGGTGCCCTGGAACTCGGCGGGGTAGTCCATGGAGCCGACGCCCATGATGACCGACTGTCCGGGCATCAGGCGGGGCACGGAGTGCACGGTGCCCAGGCCGCCGGGGTTGGTCAGCGAGACGGTGACGCCGGTGAAGTCGTCCATCGTCAGCTTGCCGACGCGGGCGCGGCGGACGATGTCCTCGTAGGCCTGCCAGAACTCGAAGAAGTTCAGGGTCTCGGCCTTCTTGATGCCGGCGACGACGAGCTGGCGGTCGCCGTTCGGCTTGACCAGGTCGATCGCGAGGCCGAAGTTCACGTGCTCCGGCTTGACCAGGGTCGGCTTGCCGTCCTTCTCCTGGAAGGAGTAGTTCATCGACGGCATGGCCTTGATGGCCTGCACCATCGCGTAGCCGATCAGGTGGGTGAAGGAGATCTTCCCACCGCGGGCCCGCTTGAGGTGGTTGTTGATGACGATGCGGTTGTCGAACAGCAGCTTCACCGGGACGGCGCGGACGGACGTGGCCGTCGGGACGTCGAGGGAGGCGTTCATGTTCTTGGCCACGGCGGCCGCGGGGCCGCGGAGCGTCACCAGCTCGGGGCCCTGCGGGGCCTCGGTGGCGGGCGCGGCCTTCTGAGCCGGAGTGGTGGCGGCCGGAGCCTGAGGGGCAGGCGCGGCCGGTGCGGCGGCCGGGGCCTGAGGGGTGACAGTCACAGCAGGGGCACCAGAGGGGGTGGCAGGAGCAGGGGACGGAGCTGACACGGGTGTGGTCGCGGCGGGGACAGACACGGCGGGCGCCGCCCCCGTGGCGGCGTCGGCGGCCTGCGGGATCCCGACCGGGGCGGTGGCGGCCTGTGCGGAGGCGCCATCCGTCGTCGCGGTCTTCTCGGGACCGGGACCAGGACCGTCCGACTTCACCGGAGCGGCAGCGCCCCCCGGCTTGTAGTCGGCGAAGAAGTCCCACCAGGCCCGGTCGACCGAGTTCGGGTCCTGGAGGTACTGCTGATAGATCTCGTCGACGAGCCACTCATTCGCGCCGAAGCCTGAGGCGGGGTTCTTCCCGCCCTCTGCTGCGTCGGTCGTGGTGCTCGGGTTACTAGGGGACTGTGGCGACACGGCGGCAACCGCCCTCTTCCGCTTCACAAGGTATGGACAGCGGGAATAAAGGCTACGCCTCCCCAGCGGTGCAATGCAGGCCGGGCGGGACTTCCGTCGCGCAGGTCACACCGAACGGCGGGTTTCGCCACGTGGAATGGCGGGAAACAAGCGTGGTTCGGGTAGGGGGCAGCCAGGTTGCGACCCCCATGGCCTCGCACCCCTGCCGACCCCGGGCACATGTGGCCGAGATCATGTCCTTCCCACTCGAACCCTACGTCAAGACAGCACCGCCGAGCTGCCCGGAAGGGTGACAAGGATTCGGCAACCACGTGACGATTCGGCCACGCGGATCTCCCCTCCGTGCAGGCCGACGGCCCAGCGGGCGATCGCCAGCCCCAGCCCCGTGCCCCCGTCGCCGCCCCCCGCGGCCCCCCGGTTGAACCGCTCGAAGACCCGGTGCCGCTCCGCCTCCGGAATGCCCGGCCCCTCGTCCACGACCTCCAGCGCCAGGCTCCCGGGCATGTCGCCCGAACGGGCCCGCACCGTCACCCGGCCGTGCGCCGGACTGTGCTTCACCGCGTTGTCGATCAGGTTGGCCACCACCTGGTGCAGCCGCTCCGCGTCCGCGTACGCGGTCAGCTCCGGAGGATGCACGTCCAGATGAAGGTGCACGTCGTTACGGGTGTGCCCGCCCGAACCGGAAGCCAGCCCCGGCCGCCCCGCGGCCGCCAGCCCCGACTCCTTCAGCACCCCCGACAGGTACGGCCACACCTCGAACCGGCGCGCCTTCAGCGGCACCACCCCGT
Source organism: Streptomyces sp. 3211.6 (assembly GCF_003634815.1). Lineage (NCBI taxonomy): Bacteria > Bacillati > Actinomycetota > Actinomycetes > Kitasatosporales > Streptomycetaceae > Streptomyces > Streptomyces sp. 3211.6. The sequence continues at coordinate 5,332,326 of NZ_RBXC01000001.1, forward strand.
TGTCCACCCGGGACAGGTCCAGCAGCGTCTCCACCAGCCGGCCGAGCCGCTCCGCCTGCTTCAGCATCGTCCGCATGGTCTCCGGATCGGCCTCCGAGACCCCGTCCACCACGTTCTCCAGCACCGCCCGCAGCGCCGCGATCGGAGTGCGCAGCTCGTGCGAGACGTTCGCGACCAGCTCTCGACGGTGCCTGTCCTCGGCCTCCAGATCACCGGCCATCCGGTTGATCGTCGACGCCAGATCGCCCAGCTCGTCCCGCCGCCCCGCCCCGCTCACCCGGCGCGTGTAGTCCCCGTGCGAGATCGCCCGGGCCACCGTCGTCATCTCGTCCAGCGGCGCCGTCAGGCCGTGCGCCACGAACTGCGTGATCAGCATCGAGGCGATCACCGAGAAGACCGTGATGAAGCGCACCTCCGTGTCCGTGCGCAGCGCCACCATCAGCAGACCGGTGGTGATGAACACCGAGACCACGACGAGCGTGCCCAGCTTCGTCTTGATCGAGAACGGCGAGAACGGCCGCAGCCCCCCGCTGCGGGCACCGGCACCACCGGAGCGGCCCACGCCGTGCCCCCTGCCGGGGCGCCCGCCGCTCACGCCTGCGCCGGGGTCTCCAGGGCGTACCCGACGCCGTGGACCGTACGGATCCGCTCCGCGCCGATCTTCCGGCGCAGGGCCTTGATGTGGCTGTCGACCGTACGGGTGCCCGAGGCGTCCGCCCAGTCCCACACCTCCGCCAGCAGCTGCTCCCGCGACAGCACCGCCCGCGGGGTCCCCGCCAGGCACACCAGCAGGTCGAACTCGGTCGGGGTCAGGTGCACGTCCTCCGCCTGCACCCGCACCCGGCGCTGCGCGTGGTCGATCTCCAGGTCCCCCAGCCGCAGGGTCGCCCCCCGCGGGGCCGTCGCCGCCTGCGTGGCCCGCTCCACCCGGCGCAGCAGCACGTGCACCCGCGCTGCCAGCTCGCGCATCGAGAACGGCTTCGTCATGTAGTCGTCCGCCCCGACCCCCAGACCGACCAGCATGTCGGTCTCGTCGTCCCGGGCCGTCAGCATCAGCACCGGCACGGGCCGCTGCGCCTGCACCCGCCGGCACACCTCCAGCCCGTCGAAGCCGGGCAGCATGACGTCCAGCACCAGCAGCTCGGGCAGCCAGCTCTCGGCGGCCGCGACGGCGGCCGGCCCGTCGTAGGCGGTCTGCACCTGGAAGCCCTCGGCCCGCAGCCGGGCCGAGATGGCGTCGGCGATGGTGCGGTCGTCCTCGACCACCAGCACGCGCCGCTGGGCACCTGGAGTGGCCGCGGCGCCGTTGTGGGTGGTGTGCGTCTGTTCCATGTCCCGCCCCTGATGATCCGCGTGATGGCTGGGGTGCAGCGTAGAGGAGGCACAGGCCTGCGGCCATGGAGGGTTCGGACAGGACCCGACAGCATCCGGAATCAGAGATTCATCCCGGATTCCTCAGGCGGCGTCGAATCCGGGAAGGGCCTCCAGCACCCGGGACAGGGCCGCCGGCAGCGCCGTCTGGTCGGCCGCCACCTCGAAGCCGCCGTGCACGAAGGAGTACGTGAACCCGTCGTACACCGGCGGATCGGCGGTCGCGGTGCGCGGCAGGTGCGCGAAGTCGGCCTCGCGCAGCGCGGTGCGCAGATCCTCCAGCCCGGCCGGGGTGAGCCGGCCCTTCCGCAGGTCCTTGTCCTGCTCGCCGAGGAGGGTCCAGGAGCCGTCGCCGTTGACGAGGAGCGTCCTGGTCCGGCCGGCGAAACCGCCGCTGCGGGTGACGCGCAGAAGGCGCTCGGTGGACGGGTCCGCCGTCGGCGGAGGGGTGGGGCGGGGCGTGGCGGGGGCGGTCGCCGTGGGCTGCGGGCCGGCGGTGGTGGCGGGCGCCGTCGGGACGGGCGCGGTCGCGGGGGCGCTCGTGGCCGCCGCCGTGGCCCCCGCCGGCTCCGGACCGCCCGCGGAGCCGCCGTGGTCGCACCCCGCCAGGGACACTGCGGCGAGCAGCACCGCCGCCGCGGCCCCGGCCGCTCGCATCGCTCGCACTCCGACCTCCTGCGGGACACCGGTACCGCATCCGAGTATGGAGGCCCCGACCCCCGACCGAAAGCACCCCGGAGGACGTCATCCACCGCTTGGCCGCCTGGCGCTGGTTCCCGCCGCTGCTCGCCGTCCTCCTCCTCGGCCTGTGGGGCCTGGAGCGGGGACCGGGCGGGGGCAGCATGTGGCGCGACGAATCCACGACCTGGCAGGTCGCGCACCGGCCGGCCGGGGAGCTGTGGGGGCTGCTCGGACAGGTCGACGCGGTGCACGGGCTGTACTACGCGGTGATGCACACGGTGTTCGCCGTGTGGGGGGAAGGGGGCGGGGCGGGCGGCGCGGGCCTGTGGGCGCTGCGGCTGCCGTCCGTGGCGGGGACGGCCCTCGCCGCCGGCGGGGTCGCCGCCGTGGCGTACCGGCTGGCGGGGGAGCGGGCCGCGCTGTGCGCGGGGGCGGTGTACGTCCTGCTTCCGCCCGTGCAGATGTACGGGCAGGAGGGGCGCTCGTACGCCCTGGTCGCGGCGGCCGTGGCCTGGGCGACGTACCTGATGGTGCGGCGGCGGTGGGCCGCCTACGCGGTCGTGCTGGTGGTGGGCTGCTGGCTGCACGAGTTCGCGGCCCTGGCCCTGCTCGCCCACGCGTTCGCCGCCTGGCGGGAGAGGGTCTGGCGGTGGGCGGCCGGGGCGGTCGCCGCCGGGCTGCTGCCCCTGGCGGTGGTGAGCGCGGGGCAGGCGGAGCGGCAGCTGGGCTGGCTGGGCCGGCCCCGGTGGCAGGACTGGGTGGCGTACGGGGTGCTGGCGGCGGCGGTGGCCCTCCTGGCCCGGGGAGGCCGGCGCGAAGTGCTCCGGGTCGCGGTACCCCTGGCCCTGCTGCCGCCCGGGCTGCTGATGGCGGTCTCACTGGTCCACCCCTGGTACGTCGACCGGTACGTCCTCTACGCCCTGGGCGGCCTCGCCCTCCTGGTCGGCGCCCGCGCGGCGGAGGGGGGACGGGCGGGGGTGCGGGGCTGGCTGCCGTGGGCGGTCGCGGGCGTGCTGCTCGTCCCGGTGGCGGCGTGGTCGGCGTGGCTGCGCACCCCGGAGAGCCGCCGGGACGACGTCCTCGCGGTGGCGGCGGCGGTGCGGGAACGGGCCAGGCCGGGGGACGCCGTGCTGTTCATGCCGTCCCGCAGGCGGGAGTGGCTGCTGTCCACCCCCGGGCCGTACGGGGCGCTGCGCGACGTGGCCCTGGCCGCCTCCCCGTCGGCCTCGCACACCCTCCAGGGCACGGAACTCCCCCCGGACCGGGTCCGGGGGGCACTGCTGTCGTCCCCGAGGGTGATAGCCCTGATGGACCCGGCGGACCAGCCGCTGGACCCGTACCCCACGGAGGCGGAGAAACGCACCACCCTGACGACTGCCTTCGACCGCTGCTCGGTGACGGAGGTCAGGGGCGCGAGGGTGGCGGTGTACGCCCGCCGGGGCGGATGCGGGTGAGGGGGCGCGCCATCGCCCCCTCGAGGGGCCGGGGGCGGGTCGGCGCCTGCCCACCCACCTCGCGGCGGTGCCTGACCGGGCCGGAACAGGACAGCGGCCCGGCACCCAGGAGGGTCGGGGTTCCAGCTGGGCGGTCTCAGGGACGGGTTGGGGGTTTCCCGGCAGTCTTCGTTTTTCCGTGGCGGGACGGCCTGTCAAGGGTCGCCGCAGGCGATCGCGAAGCGACGCGACGAAGGAGCGCCCTTGACAGGGCGGCCCGACGCGGAAGGACGATGAGACTGACGGGAAAGCCCCAACCCCTCTCTGAGACCGCCGAGTGTGGTCCCGGCCATCCCACCCCCGCCCGGCCTTCCGTTGCCGCTTGGTTAGTTCACCCCGAGCCGTCGGCCTCGCCAGCCAACTCTCCCCGGCCAGCGTGCGGTGGGTTGAGGATGGGCGGGAGATCGTTTCCGACCCCGCCCCGGAGGCTCCGCATGCCCGCATCCGCATCCGCATCCGCATTCGCATCCCCGCCCGAGATACCCGCCCCGCTGGTCGGTACAGGCTGGCTTGCCGCGCACCTCGGGCGGGTCGTGGTGTTCGACGCCTCCGTCGGGGCGCATCGGGGTGGCTCCGGGAGGATTCCGGGCGCCCGGCCCTTCGACCTGGACGGTCATCTGTCCGACCATGACGCCCCCGCGCCCCACACCATGCCCACGGCGGCGGCGTTCGAGGAGGCGCTGCGGGGGCTCGGGGTCGGGGACGGGGATGCCGTGGTGGTGTACGACGCCGCCGGGGTCTACTCCAGTGCCCGGGCCTGGTGGATGCTGCGGGCCATGGGCTTCGACCGGGCCGCCGTGCTCGACGGAGGGCTGCCCGCCTGGATCGCCGCCAGGCTGCCCGTCGAGGCCGGGCCGGCCGTGTACGACGGCCCGCGCGGCTCCTTCACCGCGCGGCCGCGCCCGGGACTGCTCGTGGACGCCGACACCGTGGCCGGGGCCCTCGCCGACCCGGGTGCCGTCGTGCTCGATGCCCGGACCCGGGAGCGTTTCGCCGGCAGTGCCCCCGAGCCGCGGCCCGGGCTGCGTGGTGGCCATATGCCGGGCGCGCTGAACCTGCCGTTCGGTGAACTCCAGGGGCCGGGCGGTCTGATGCGCCCGGCCGGGGAACTCCGGGCGGCCTTCGAGGCGTTGGCCGGGGAGCGGGAGCGGCTCTACTTCAGCTGCGGGTCCGGCGTGACGGCGTGCGTGCTCGCGCTGGGCGCGACCCTGGCTGGGTACGGGGAGACCGCGGTGTACGACGGTTCGTGGAGCGAGTGGGGCGTGTCCTCGGACCGGCCGGTGGCGACCGGGGCCTGAGGCGACGGAGAGAAGGAAGAGGAGGAAGAGGAGGAAGAGGAGGAAGAGGAGGAAGAGGCGGGAAGGGAGGGCCGGAGGGTCGGAGGGCCCGAGGGCCGGAGAAGTGGGGGGGTGCAGTTAACCCCACCCCCGGTTCGGATGTCTGCACCCGCGCGCTTGCGGCGTCGGCTCGGCAGACTCGTCCCCATGGCACCTGCACTTCACACCACGTCAACCCGCCTCGTCGTCACGGCCCTCGGGGCCGTCCTCCTGCTGTCCGGCTGCGGCCTGTCAGAGGTGGGCCGCCCGGTGAAGACCCTCGACGCCGACGCGACCGTCTCCGAGCCGGTCACGACGGTGGAGCTGACGGGCATACGTAGCGGCGACGTCGAGGTCACCGCCGGCTCCGGCCCCGGGGTCACCGTCCGGCGGGTCGTCCACTACCGGGGCGGCACGGCGCCCACGGCCGGGCAGCGGGTCTCGGGCGGGGTGCTGAAGTTCCAGGACGACTGCGAGGACGACTGCTGGATCGACTACCGCCTGGAGGTGCCCGCAGCAGCCGGGGTGCGGGTCGAGAGCAGCAGCGGGGACATCACCGTGCAGGGGGTCGCACGGGCCGATCTGACCTCCTCGTCCGGGGACATCCGGGCCGAGCGGATCGCGGGCCCGGTGAAGGTCCGTACGGCCTCCGGGCGGATCACCGCCACCGGTCTGGAAGGGGCCGAGGCGGATCTGCGTGCGGCGTCCGGGGACGTGCAGGCCGGCTTCGTGAAGGCTCCGGCCTCGGTGTCCGTCACCACCAGCTCGGGCGACGTCGGCGTGACGGCCCCGCAGGGCCCGTACAGGCTGTCGGTCGACACGGCCTCCGGGAGCCGCGACGTCCGCCTGAGCAGCAGCCCGGACGCCGCGTCGCGGATGACGGTCCGTACCGCCTCCGGGGACATCCGCCTCTCGGCGTCCTAGCCCCCCCGCGTCCTAGCCCGCGTCCTAGCCCCCCCCGCGTCCTAGCCCCCGGCGGCCCGGCCCCCGGCGCCCCGGGCCCCGGCGTCCGCCCCCCCGCCCCGGCCCCCCGCCTCCCTAGTCCTCGTCGAGGATCGCGTCGAGTTCCACCTCGACCAGCCAGGCGGGGTCGATGAAGCGGGACACCTCCACGAAGGTGGCCGCCGGGCGGATGCCGGCGAAGCGCTCGCCGTGGGCCCGCGCGGCCTCTTCCCAGCGGGTGATGTCGGTCAGCATGATCCGCGTCCGGACGGTGTGCTCCAGCGAGGCGCCCGCCTCCTCCAGGGCCCGCTGGGCGATGTCGAGGCACCGCACCGTCTGGGCGTGGACGTCGCCCGGGCCGACGGTGGAGCCGTCGTCCCCGATGGGCGCCGTGCCCGCGACGGCCACGTGCCGCCCTACGCGCACCGCGCGCGAGAAGCCGATCCGGGGTTCCAGCGGGGAGCCCGAGCTGACGGTTCGTCGTATGTCTGTCATGGCGTCATGGTGCTACGGGACGGACCGCGGGGCTGTTCGCCCCCGGCGAACGCCAGTTGGGGAACATTGCTGCGCGCAGAAGCATTGAGTCGGCATAGCTCAACTTCACTGCCGGAGGGAAGATCATGGCTTCGACGTCCGTAACGCTCACCCTGCCCGTGCTGCCGCTCGACGATGAGGTCGTGCTGCCCGGGATGGTCGTCCCGCTGGACCTGTCCGACGCCGAGGTGCGCGCGGCCGTCGAGGCCGCGCAGGCGGCGCGCGGCAGCGGGAAGCCCCGGGTGCTGCTCGTGCCGCGGGTCGACGGGAAGTACGCCGGGATCGGTGTGCTGGGGACGGTCGAACAGGTCGGGCGGCTTTCCGACGGCGATCCCGGGGCGCTGATCCGCGGGCGCGGCCGCGTCCGGATCGGCGCCGGGACCACCGGGCCCGGGGCGGCGCTCTGGGTCGAGGGGGAGACCGTGGAGGAGCAGGTGCCCGACCCGCTGCCCGGGGCGGTCGCCGAGCTCGTCAAGGAGTACAAGGCCCTCGCCACCAGCTGGCTCAAGAAGCGCGGCGCCTGGCAGGTCGTGGACCGGGTGCAGCAGATCGAGGGGGTCTCGGCGCTCGCCGACAACTCCGGGTACTCCCCGTTCCTGACCGTGGCGCAGAAGGTGGAGCTGCTGGAGACCGTCGACCCGGTCGCCCGCCTGCGGCTCGCCGTGAAGGCGCTCAGCGACCACCTCGCGGAGCAGGACGTCGCCGAGTCCATCGCCAAGGACGTCCAGGACGGCGTGGAGAAGCAGCAGCGCGAGTTCCTGCTCCGCCGCCAGCTGGAGGCCGTCCGCAAGGAGCTGCGCGAGCTGGGCGGGGAGAAGGAGGGCGAGGAGTCCGACGACTACCGGGCCCGCGTCGAGGCCGCCGACCTGCCCGAGAAGGTCCGCGAGGCCGCGCTCAAGGAGGTCGACAAGCTGGAGCGGGCCAGTGACCAGAGCCCCGAGGGCTCCTGGATCCGCACCTGGCTGGACACCGTGCTGGAGCTGCCCTGGAACGAGCGCAGCGAGGACCGCTACGACATCCAGGGCGCCCGGGCCGTCCTCGACGCCGAGCACGCCGGGCTCAACGACGTGAAGGACCGCATCACCGAGTACCTGGCCGTGCGCAAGCGGCGCGGGGAGCGGGGCATGGGCGTCATCGGCGGCCGGCGTGGCGGTGCCGTGCTCGCTCTGGTCGGGCCCCCCGGCGTCGGCAAGACCTCGCTCGGGGAGTCCGTGGCGCACGCCATGGGCCGCAAGTTCGTGCGCGTCGCCCTGGGCGGTGTGCGGGACGAGGCCGAGATCCGCGGCCACCGCCGGACGTACGTCGGTGCCCTGCCGGGCCGGATCGTCCGGGCCATCAAGGAGGCCGGCTCCATGAACCCGGTCGTGCTCCTCGACGAGATCGACAAGGTCGGCTCCGACTTCCGCGGCGACCCGGCGGCGGCCCTGCTGGAGGTCCTGGACCCGGCGCAGAACCACACCTTCCGCGACCACTACCTGGAGGTGGAGCTCGACCTGAGCGACGTGGTCTTCCTGGCCACGGCGAACGTGCTGGAAGCCATCCCCGAGGCCCTGGCCGACCGGATGGAGCTGGTGCGCCTCGACGGCTACACCGAGGACGAGAAGGTCGTCATCGCCCGCGACCACCTGCTGCCCCGCCAGCTGGAGCGCGCCGGGCTGACCGCCGAGGAAGTGGTCCTGGAAGAGGGGGCCCTGCGCAAGCTCGCGGGGGAGTACACCCGCGAGGCGGGCGTGCGCACCCTGGAGCGGTCCATCGCGCGGCTGCTGCGCAAGGTCGCCTCGCAGCACGAGCTGGGCGAGCGGGAGTTCCCGTTCACCATCGGCGCGGGTGAGCTGCGGGGCCTGATCGGCCGGCCGCACCACGTGCCGGAGTCCGCCCAGGACCCGGCCGAGCGGCGCACGGCCGTCCCGGGCGTGGCCACGGGCCTGGCCGTGACCGGCGCCGGCGGTGACGTGCTCTTCGTCGAGGCCTCCCTGGCCGACCCGGAGACCGGCGCGGCCGGACTGACCCTGACTGGGCAGCTGGGCGACGTGATGAAGGAGTCGGCGCAGATCGCGCTCAGCTTCCTGCGCTCGCACGGCGCCGAGCTGGAGCTCCCGGTCGCCGACCTGAAGGACCGGGGCGTGCACATCCACTTCCCGGCGGGCGCCGTCCCCAAGGACGGTCCGAGCGCGGGCATCACCATGACCACCGCGCTGGCCTCCCTGCTCTCCGGCCGCCAGGTCCGCACGGACGTGGCCATGACCGGTGAGGTTTCGCTGACCGGGCGGGTGCTGCCCATCGGCGGGGTCAAGCAGAAGCTGCTCGCCGCGCACCGGGCCGGGCTGACCACCGTGATCATCCCGAAGCGCAACGAGGCCGACCTGGACGACGTCCCCCATGAGGTGCTGGAGGGGCTGGAGGTGCACCCGGTGACCGACGTGCGCCAGGTGCTGGAGCTGGCCCTGGCCCCGGCGGTGGTCTCCTTCACCAAGGCCGCCTGACCGGCGCCGCCGCACCTCCGCAGGCCCGGGACCCCCTTCCCCTGGACTCCGTCCGGGGGCCCCCAGGCGGGGTCCCGGGCCTGCGGCGCACCCCCTGGGAAATACTGGACCCGTACCGGGGTGCCAGGTCGCGCCCCACCAGCGATGGGAGCGGCACGTGCACGGCAGTGAAGACCAGGAGTTCCTCGCTCTGGAGCGGGAGCTGTCCGTCTTCCTTCGGCGCGCCCGGGCCTCCTCGGGCGAGATGGCCCGCGCCCTGCACCCGGAGCTGGAGCCCGCCGCGTACGGGCTGCTGGTCCGGCTGGAGGCCGCCGGCCGCCAGCGGGCCACCGAGCTGGCCGCCTACTTCGGCGTCGGCAAGGCCACCATGAGCCGCCAGCTGCGCGCCCTGGAACTGCTGGGCCTGGTCGCCCGCGAACCGGACCCCGCCGACGGCCGCGCCTTCCTCGTCGGCCTCACGGACGAGGGCCGGGCCCGGTTCCTGCGCGTGCGAGGGGCCCGGCGCGAGCAGTACATGCGCAAGCTGGCCGACTGGGACCGCGGCGAGGTCGCCGAGCTGGCCCGGCTGCTCAACCAGCTGAACTCCGGCGAGGAGTAGGACCGGGCCCGCCGGGAGCGCGGGCTCACAGCTCGGCGTACACCGCCGAGGCGTCGTCGTGGCGCTTGTACCGGGCCGGCGGGCGCACCGGGTCGGACTCGATGGCCCGCACCCGCCCGATCAGCCCCCGTGCCCCCTCCTCGCGCAGCACGTCCAGACAGGCCGCCCAGTCGCCCTCCCCGAAGGTGTCCGTCCACCGGCTCGCCCCGTCCGTCAGCGCGGCCAGTGCGCCCACCTCCCGGCGCGGGGTGCGCCCGACGACCGCCCGGGCCGCCACCGAGGGGTCGGCGGCGGCGGTGAAGAAGCCGCCCTCGGCGTTGCGCAGCGCGTCCGTGGCCGCCACCGAGCCGCGCACCCCGTGCGGGATCCGGTCCAGCCGGTCGTCGAGCACCGCCGTGACCCCGCCGCCGGGCGCCCGCAGCAGGAGCACGGAGTCCGAGAGCACCAGGTGCTCCACGCGGGCCTCGTCCCAGCGGACCATCACCACCGTCGCCTGCGGCGTCCGGACGTGAGAAAGGTCACAGGTGCCGCGGTGGGCGTCGGCCGTGTCCCCGATGGCCCGGGCCAGGATCCGGTCGAGCGGCATGTCCCGCCGCGATCCGGACAGTTCGGTCAATCGACCGCCCAGGCGGGTGGCGAACCAGGGCACTCCGTGCGCGCAGCCGTCGTCCCCCCGGGGCGGAGTGACCCCGTCCAGGACGACCACAACACCCCCTCCCGCCGCAGGTGTCGACGCCGACACCCAGTCCTCGTTGGGGCGTTCAGCACTGCCGGGGGTCGAAGCGAGGTCGATGCGCATACGGACATTCTGCCCACCGGAACCCCGGATGGCCGGTCAGGTACGTACCAATGCCGGAAGGGGTACTCCCGGTAAATGTGGGCGGGCATATTGCCAAAGCCCGCCTCGATCTTTCAACCGCCCGTCCATGGACGGCGCCTGGCACGCCGTGCCCGAGTTGGTCGGCCACTCCTCCGTGATGTTCACTCCTTCGAGTGGCCGGGTGGGCGATGTGCGGCTCTCCTCCCAACACACTGCGAAGGTCTGAGGCGGTACGAGGGGGCAGGGGGCGTTTACTTGTTGACCGGCCGTTACCTCGGCCACACGAGTAGACGAGCACGACCCCACGTACAGGATTGCGAGCACCGGTGCAGAAGAAGCGGTCTCGGAAGAACGGCACCGCCAGCGCCGACGGACCCGCCAAGGCAGGACGCCGCGTGCGCGTCCGCAGCAGGCTGGTCGTCGGAGTAGCAGTCGCCGGACTCACCGTCCTCGCGGCCGGCACCCCCGCCGTCGTCTCCGCCACCAGGGAACTGGACGACTCACAGCGACTCGTCACCCTCGCCGAGCAGACACAGCACACCCTCACCCTCGTCCACCTCCTCGGCGACGAGCGCGACGCCGTCGTCGAGTACGCGGCCAAGGGCCGTCCCGGCAACGCCAAGGCACCCGTCGACGAGCGCACCGCGCGCACCGACCGGACCCTCGCCGAACTCCGCCCGGAGGCCGACGAGGACCTCGCCCGCGCCCTCGGCCACATCAAGGCCGCCCGCGCCGAGGCCGTCGACGGCAAGGGCACCGCCGTGGCCGCCCAGCAGGCCTACGCCGGGCTCATCACCGAACTCCTCGCGCCCGGCGACCGGCTCGCCGAGCTCACCCCGCCGCGCGCCGAGGCCGCACTCGCCGTCACCCGTCCCATGGCGCCCCTCAGCCGGGCCGTGGACCAGGCCTCCGCCACCCGCGGGCTGCTGCTCGCCGCGCTGGCCGTCCCCCGCGCCGAACAGGCCCCGGGCAACGCCGCCGCCGACGAGCTCAGCGCCGCCGCCCAGCGTTCCCGCGTACGCGAACAGGCCGCCCTCGACGACTTCAACCGGGCCGCCCGCCCCGCCGTGCGCCAGACCCTCGCCGCCACCGTCACCGGCCCCGAGGTCAAGACCGCCGAGGACCAGCTGGGGCGCCTCACCGAGCGGCCCACCCTGACCGCAGCCGAACGCAAGGCCACCGACCCGGGCGCCCTCGCCTCCGCGCTGACCGCCCGCATCGACCGCATGCGCTCCGTCGAGGCCACCCTCGCCGGCCAGCGGGCCACCGCCCTCGCCACCCAGCGCGACGACGACGTGACCCGGCTCGAACTGATGGTCGCCGGACTCGGCGTCCTCTTCCTCTTCGTCATCGGCTTCACCACCGGCGTCGCCCGCTCCCTGACCCGGCCCCTGTCCGTACTGCGCCGCGGCGCCGAGCGGCTGGCCACCCCGGAGGGCTCCCAGGAACCGGTCCGCTTCACCGGCCGCAACGACGAGTTCGCCGAGGTCGTCCGCCACCTCAACGCCGTCCGCGAGCAGACCGTCGCCCTCCACACCAAGATCGCCGGCCTGGACGCCGACCGCCGCCGCCTCATCGGCCGCAACGAAGCCCTCGCCACCAGCCGCGAAGCCCGCGAGAAGGAGCTGGCCTCCACCCGCAAGGCCCTCGAAGGGGAACTGGCCGAGCTGCGCGCCGGGCTCGAAGAGCACCGCCGCATCATGTCGACCACCTCGGTCTCCCTCTCCCTGCGCACCCTCGGCCTGGTCGAGCGCCAGCTCGCCGTCATCGAGGAACTGGAGTCCAAGGAAGGCGACCCCGACCGGCTCGCCACCCTCTTCAAGCTCGACCACCTCGCCACGGTCATGCGCCGCCACAACGAGAACCTGCTGGTCCTCGCCGGGCAGGAGCACGGCCACGGCCAGAGCCTGCCCGTGCCGCTGGTCGACGTCATGCGCGCCGCCGTCAGCGAGATCGAGCGCTACGAACGCGTCGACCTGACCACGCTGCCCTCCTACACGCAGGTCGCCGGGCACGCCGCCGACGACATCTCGCACGTGGTCGCCGAGCTCCTGGAGAACGCCACCACCTTCTCCCCGCCGGAAGCCAAGGTGAAGGTCTCCGGCCACATCACCGACGCCGGCGACGTGGTGCTGTCCGTCGTCGACGAGGGCATCGGCGTCACCGGCGACAGGCTCGCCTCCCTCAACTCCCGCCTCTCCACCCCCGAGGCCTACGACGAGGAACCCGAGACCGAACACGGCCTGGGCCTCGGCCTGTACGTCGCCGGACGCCTCGCGGCCCGCCACGGCGTCACCGCCGAGCTGCGCACCGCCGCCCACGGCGGCACGGAGGCCGTCGTGGTCATCCCGGCCGTGCTGCTCCCGGACGCCCCGCCGGCCTCGCCCGTGCACAGCCTGGGCTCCTCCGGCGCGCCCGCCTACCAGCTGCCCGGCGTGATCGCCGAGGCGAACGAGCACACCCTCCCGCCCCGCCTGCGCCCCCAGCCGACGGACACCCCGGCCCCCGAGGAGGCCGCCAGGGTGGTCACGCTGGCCGAGGCCTTCGAGGCGGAGCCGGAGGGGTCGGCAGAGCTGGCGCAGTCGCCGGAGTCGGCGGAGGACGAGGGTGCTCAGGCCGGTGACGTCGAGGCCGGTGACGTCGGGTCCGTGGACGCCGGGTCTGCTGACGCCGGGCACGAGGGTGCCGGGCACGGGGGCGTCGAGGACGGTGCCGTCGGGTTCGTGGATGCCGGGTCCGTGGACGCCGGGTCCGTGGACGCCGGGTCCGCTGACGTCGAGTTCGTGGACGCCGGGTCCGTGGACGTCGAGCGCGCGGGTGCCGGGATAGGTGCTGCCGGGTTCGAGTCCGAGTCCGGGGCTGAGTCGGAGTCCGAGTCCGAGTCCGACTACGCCGACTCCGTTGGCTACGCCGCCGCCGACCTGGTGGCGGAGGCCTTCGGGGCCGGGGCCTTCACCAAGCGGCCCGCCGACACCGACACCGCCGGCACCGCCGACGCCGAGCAGCCCGCCCGCGTCGTCCCGCTGGCCGAGGCCTTCGAGGACGCCCAGCTGCCCCCGGCCGACCAGGTCTTCACGGCCGGCGCTGACCCCTTCGCCGCCGAGCCGCCCGCCGCCGAGCCGCCGGCCGGGGTCGTGCCCGAGCCGTCGGCCGGCTTCGAGGACGCGCCGCCGCCCGCCGACGAGGTCTTCACCGTGCCCGCCCCCGCGGCGGAGGCGCCGGGTGGGGAACGTCCCGAGGAGGAACTGCTCGCACGGGTCGTGGCCGACGCCGATGCGGACGCCTTCGCGGTGGCCGACCCCGCCCCGGGGGACGCCGCCGGGGAGCCGGGCACCGCGCCCGGTGGCCCCGTAACCGATGCAGGACTGCCGCGCCGGGAACGGAACGACGCCGACCAGGGCGGACACCGACGGGCCCCCGACGCCGGGGACGGCTTCATCCCCCGCCAGGGCAGCCACCCCGAGCCCGGCGGCACCGAAGCCGTCACCGCCAAGGGCCTCCCCAAGCGCACCCCGCGCGCCGTGGCCGCCCCCGGCGGCACCGGACGCCCCGCCGCGGCCCGCCCCGAGCCGCGCCGGGTCGACGCCGAGGAACTGCGCCGCCGACTCGGCGGTTTCTACCAGGGCGCCCAGGACGGGCGCCGGGTCGCCGCCGCCGAACTCGCGCAGGACCAGCGGCAGACCCCGGGGGGTCCGGGGGCCCATGAGGCCCACGGACAGGGACACACCGATCAGGGGGACACCGCACAGGAGGCACGCACATGACCGCGCCCAGTACGTACGGACTGAGCAGCCAGGCCCGCAACCTGCAGTGGCTGCTGACCGACCTGGTGGAGGAGGTGCCCGGGGTCAACTCCGTGGCCGTCGTCTCCTCGGACGGGCTGCTGCTGCTCTCCTCCGAGGCCGCCCCCGAATCCCGCAAGGCGGACCGGCCCAAGGGCCCCCGCGGGGCCTCGGCCGACCTCGCGACCATCGTGTCCGGGCTCGGCAGCCTCACCACCGGCGCGGCCGCCCTCATGGAGTTCGGCTCGGTCAAGCAGACCATGGTGGCGATGGAGAACGGCTCCGTCTTCGTCATGGCCATCAGCGACGGCTCCCTGCTGGGCGTGCACGCCACGCCCGACTGCGACATGGGCGTCGTCGCCTACCACATGGCCCTGTTCGTCGGCCGCGCCGGCCACGTCCTGACCCCCGAAGTCCGCAGCGAGCTGCGCCAGTCGATGGAGAACACCCCGTGAGGAGCCCGGCCTCCGACCGACTGCCGATACGCGGGGCCGACCGGCGCCCCGCCCGCGTCCGCCCGTACTCCCTGACGGGCGGCCGCACCCGCTTCACACAGGTGCTGCTCGTGGAGACCTTCGTCGCCACCCTGGACGCCGGACCGGCCAAGACGCCCGACCGGATGCCCGAGATGCGGGCCATCGTCGAGGTCTGCCGGCGCATGCGGACCATCGCCGAGATATCCGCGCTCCTGAAACTGCCGCTCGGCGTGGTCCGGGTCCTGGTCAGCGACCTCGCCGACCAGGGCCGGATCCGCGTCTACGGCACGGGGCACGGCACCGGCCGCCCCGACCGCGCGCTGCTGGAAAGGGTGCTCGATGGCCTTCGCCGTCTCTGAAGCCGTCCCGGACGCCGTTTCCGACGCCGCCTCCGACGCCGTCGCCGGTCCGGACACCGCGCTCCTGCTGGCCGACGAGCCCGTCCAGCCGTGGCAGTACGACCGCTCGCGCGCGCCCGTAGCCGTCAAGGTGCTGGTCGCGGGCGGGTTCGGCGTCGGCAAGACCACCTTCGTGTCCTCCGTCTCCGAGATCACCCCGCTGCGCACCGAAGCGGTGATGACCCAGGCCAGCGTCCCCACCGACGACCTGACCGGGACCCCGGACAAGAACACGACCACCGTCGCCATGGACTTCGGCCGCATCACCCTCGCCGACGACCTCGTGCTCTACGTGTACGGGACCCCGGGCCAGGAGCGGTTCTGGTTCATGTGGGACGACCTGGTGCGCGGCGCCATCGGCGGCCTGGTGCTCGCCGACACGCGCCGGCTGCGCGACTGCTTCCCCGCCCTCGACTACTTCGAGAGCTGCGGGCTGCCCTACGCCGTCGCCGTCAACCACTTCGAGGGGTCGAAGGAGTACGAGCCGGAGGACGTGCGGGAGGCGCTGACCATCCCGCCGGACGTCCCCGTCGTGATCATGGACGCGCGGCGCCGGGCCACGGTCGTCGAGTCCCTGCTGACGCTGGTGGGTCACGCGCTGGACGCCACGCCCGCGTAGCCGGCCGCGCCTGTGTTGCTCGTACCGCCTGTGGTGCTCGTGCCGCCGTGGTGCTTGTACCGCCCGTACCGCCCGTACTGCTCAGATTGAGAACGTGAGATGCGCAGGATACTTGTCGTGGGGGCCGGGCAGTCCGGCCTCCAGCTCGCCCTCGGCCTCCAGGCGAAGGGCTACGAAGTCACCCTCATGTCCAACCGGACGGCGGACGAGATCCGCACCGGACGGGTCATGTCCACGCAGTGCATGTTCGACTCCGCGCTCCGGCACGAGCGCGACCTCCAGCTGAACTTCTGGGAGCGGCAGGCCCCCAGGATCCAGGGCCTCGGCGTCTCCGTCGCCGCTCCCGACGGCGGCCGCGCCGTCGACTGGCTCGGCCGCCTCAAGGGCTACGCGCAGTCCGTGGACCAGCGCGTGAAGATGGCCGGCTGGCTCGACGTCTTCGTGCAGCGCGGCGGCCAGCTGGTCATCCACGGCGCGTCCGTCGCCGACCTGGACTACTTCTCGCGCGCCTACGAACTGGTGCTGGTCGCCGCGGGCAAGGGCGAGCTCGTCTCCATGTTCGGCCGGGACGCGGCACGCTCCCCTTACGACAGCCCCCAGCGCGCCCTGGCCGTCGCGTACGTGCACGGGCTCGGGCCGCGCCCGGAGCACCCGGACGCCGAAGCCGTGCGCTGCAACCTCGTGCCCGGTGTCGGCGAGCTGTTCGTCATGCCGACGCTGACCACCTCGGGGCGGGCGGACATCCTGTTCTGGGAGGGCCTGCCGGGCGGGCCGCTGGACGTCTTCCGGGGCGTCAACGACCCCGGCGAGCACCTGGAGCTCACGCTGGAGCTCATGGAGAAGTTCGTGCCGTGGGAGTACGCGCGCGCCACGAAGGTCGAACTGACGGACGCCGGCGGCACGCTGGCCGGCCGCTACGCCCCTGTGGTGCGCAACCCGGTCGGGCGGCTGCCGGGCGGCGGGCTGGTGCTGGGGGTGGCGGACGTGGTCGTCGCCAACGACCCGATCACCGGGCAGGGCGCCAACGCCGCCGCCAAGTGCGCGGCCTCGTACCTGTCGTCGATCCTGATGCACGGCGACAGGCCGTTCGACGAGGCCTGGATGAAGGCCACCTTCGACAAGTACTGGTTCACCACCGGCAAGCCCGTCACCCAGTGGACCAACGCCATGCTGGGCACCCCGCCGCAGCACGTGCTGAACCTGATCGGGGCGGCCGGGCAGTACCAGCGCGTGGCGGATCGATTCGCCAACGGCTTCGACAACCCGGCCGACTTCGACGCGTACTTCTATGACCCGGAGGACACGGAGGACTACCTGGCGGAGGTCGCCGAGGCGGCCGAGGCTGCGGCCGGGGCGGAAGCCGCCGACGGTTCCCCGTCCGCGTCGTAGCCGGCGTCGTCCCCCGCGGCCGAAGCCTCCGGCAGCGGCGGCGGGGTGAACTCGGCCAGCGGGGTCCCGTCCGGGTCGGGGCGGACCGCGCCCAGGAGCGGGTTCGCCGCGATGGGGGAGACCTTGACCTTCGCCCCCGGACGGGGGGCCTGGATCACCTTGCCGTCGCCGATGTAGAGGGCCACGTGGGTGGCCTTCGGGAAGTAGACCACCAGGTCCCCGGGGCGCAGCCGGTCCAGCGGCACCCGGGGCAGCTGGGCCCACTGCTCCTGGCTGGTACGGGGGATGGACCGCCCGGCGTGCTCCCAGGCCTGCGAGGTCAGCCCGGAACAGTCGAAGGAGCCCGGACCCTCGGCGCCCCACACGTACGGCTTGCCGATCTGCGCGGCGGCGTAGCGCAGGGCGGAGTTACCCGCGGCGGTGGGCGGGGTCGTACGGGCGGGCAGCCGGCCCGAGTCCAGCAGGCTGCGCTGCGCCCCGGCGGTGACGGCCGCCTCCCGCGCGCCGAGCCCGGCGAGCTCGGCGGGGGTGAGCGCGGCCAGCAGCCGCTCGACCTCCTTGAGCCGGCCGGTGACCTCCCGCTGGGCCTCCTTCTGCCGGGCCGCGAGCGACTGCTGGGCGTCCAGGGCCTTGCGGGCGGCATCGGCGAGCGCACCTGCCTGCTTACGGTCCCGCTCCAGCCGCGCCACGACCCCGGCGCGCCGGGCCCCCTCGCGGGAGGCGAGGCGCCGCTGGTCGAGGGCCTGCTGGGGGTCACCGGAGAGCAGCATCCGCAGGTAGGGGGAGAGGCCGCCGCCCTGGAGCCCCTGGTACTGCTCCCGGGCGAGCCGCCCGGCGGTGGCCCGCTCGGAGTCCAGCGCCGAGCGCGCCCTGCCGAGGGCGGAGCTGAGGCGTTCCTCCTCGGCCTGGCGGGCCTTGAGGGCCACTTCGGCGGCGTTGTAGGTCTCGGCGGCCTCCTCGGCCTGCTGGTACAGCCCCTGCAGGCGCGTGAGCAGCTCCCCGACCGGCTCGGCCCGCGCGAGGGGCGGGGGGCCGGCGGTGACGAGGAGGGTGGCGGCGGCGAGGCAGCTGATGCCGCATCCGAGCAGTCGTTTTGTCATGTAATCACCTCTGCTGGCTGATGCTGCCACGCGGTCGGGTGGGGTCCGGCGAGGCGGCACGGCGGGGGAGCGGGGGTCACCCGGGTGGGGGGCTTTTTCGGCGCGGGCCCGCTTTCTCCCCCGGCGCGGGGGGAGGGGCCGGGCGGGGGCTGCCCACCCGCCTCCCCGTCTGCGGGCCGGTGGGAGGCGGGGGTGTTCGTCGGGCCGAACCAGCGGGCCGGGCGGGGGCGGGGGAGGGCGGTGCCTCGGCGGGGCGGCCTCAGGGACGGGTTGGGGGTTTCCCGTCCGTCTCATCGTCCTTCCGCGGCGGGCCGCCCTGTCAAGGGCGCTCCCTTCGGTCGCGTCGCTGCGCGATCGCCTGCGGCGACCCTTGACAGGGCGTCCCGCCGCGAAATGCCGAAGACTGCCGGGAAACCCCCAAAGGGACGGCACGGTTCTGCCTGGGCCCTGCGGCTCCCTCAGTGAGCAGGAGAGGTGGTCGGGGGTCGGCAGACCCGGGATCCGGGCCGACGGAATCGCATCCGGCGCTGGTGGGCGCGTCAGATCGCCACGGGCTTCTCCCGTCTCGGCGTCCGCGTCCCGTCCGGGGTCGCTGCCCGCAGCTGAGGACGATGGAATCGTCGTCCGGGGGCGGTGGGCGCGTCAGATCGCCACGCGCTTCTCTGATTTCGGTGTCCGGCTGCCGTCTTGGGCTCATACCCGCGCCAAATGACGAACAGAGCGGCGATCGGGGACCCGGCGGGCGGCTGGAGTGGGTCGGGCGGAAGTCTGGTGCCTTACCTGGTTTGAGAAGGCGTTGGGCGGGTCGTGGGATCGGCGGCGGAACTCGCGGTCGTCGGGGCTGGTGCGTGTCACCCCTCCAGCAGCCGCCCCTTGGCCCGTGCGAACTCCTCCGGGGTCAGGAGGCCCTCGCGGGCGAGGTCGGCCAGTTGGGTGAGCTCCGACACCAGGGTTGCGTGCGTGGAGGGAGGCGCCGGGGTTCGGGGTTCGGCGGGCCACGGGGCCGGGCGGGCCATCGCGTCGGCCTCGTCCACCGCCTCCGCCCGGCCCTCCAGGCCCGCCGAGCCCGCCGCCTCCGCCAGGGACTCGGCCTCCGTGAGGGCCTCGGCCTCGTCCTCCGCGAAGGCATCCGCCAGGGATTCGGCCGTACCCTCGCCGGAGTCCACGTCCTGGCTCCACTCCGCCGCCCCCGCCGCCCGTCGCAGCAGGCCCCGCAGCAGGGGGTGGCCGGGCGGGCGGGTTGCCGCCGTCACCGTCACGTTCACCGGGCGGATGAACATCAGGCCACCTCCACCCGTTCCGCGGGGATGCGCACCGAGCCCACGATCCGCCCGCCCGCCGCCCGTACCGCGACGGCCGCGTCCTGCGCCCAGACGTGTTCGACCACCAGCAGCAGCGCGCAGCTGCCCCGGTCCAGGAGCTCCGCCGCCTCGCGCACGTCCTCCGGGCCGATCAGCCGGGCCACGTCGCGGCCCGCCAGGAGGCCGCGCAGCTCCACGAACTCGTCGAACTCCGCCGCCAGGACCTCCCCCGACGCCGTCTTCGTCGTGACGAGGCCGTCGATCAGGCGCACCACCCCGGTCTTGCGCAGTCCCATGACGGCCTCGACCGCCGGGACCCGGAGCTGCTCCTCCGGGAAGGCGAGGACGATGAATTCCACAGGTCCCATAAGGCTCGGCTCCCGCTCCTCGCTACGGCGATTTCGACCGTTTCTGACGACTCTTCGGCAGACTATGGCATAACCGGACATAGGGGCGGTTGGCTTGCTACGTTTCCCGTATGCCCCCGCCAGCCCTGACGGCGAAGCTGACGGAGCCCGAGCCCGCTCCGCCCCCGTACTCCGACGCCCGCACCCCCAAACGCCGGGGCATCGAGCTGACGCTCCTCGCCGGAGCCGTCCTGATCTCCGTACTCGGACACGCCTACGTCGGCCTGGCCGGCGGAGTCTCGACCTCCACCTCCCACTACGCCGCCGGGCTCGCCGTCGCCGGGCTGCTCGCGCACCTGGCCGTGCGGATCAGGGCCCCGTACGCCGACCCGGTCCTGCTGCCCATCGCCGTCCTGCTCAACGGCCTCGGCCTCGTGTTCATCGAGCGGCTCGACCTCGCCACCCCGGGCGAGGCGGGAGCGGGGGACCAACTGCGGTGGTCGGGGCTCGGGGTGGGGCTGTTCGCCCTGGTCGTCTTCGGGCTGCGGGACCACCGCGTGCTCCAGCGGTACGCCTACCTCTCCGTCACCGCCGCCCTCGCGCTGATGCTCGTCCCCGTGTTCTTCCCGGCCGTCAACGGCGCCCACATCTGGATCCGCTTCGCCGGGCTCTCCTTCCAGCCGGGGGAGTTCGCCAAGATCCTCCTCGCCGTCTTCTTCGCCTCCTACCTCGCCGCCAACCGCACCGCCCTCGCCCTCACCGGCCGCCGGCTCTTCTGGAAGCTCCGGCTCCTGCCCGGCCGGGTCCTCGGGCCGATCCTCGCGATCTGGCTGCTCAGCGTCGGTGTCCTGGTCCTGGAGCGCGACCTCGGCACCTCGCTCCTGTTCTTCGGCCTCTTCGTGATCATGCTGTTCACCGCCACCGGCCGGATCGGCTGGATCGCCGTCGGGCTGCTCCTCGCCGCGCTCGGCGCGTACGCCGTCGGAACCCTCGAACCGCACGTGCACAGCCGCGTGCAGGACTGGATGAATCCTTTCGCCTCCATCGACCGCGGCGAAGGCCCCGGCCAGCTCGCCCAGTCCCTCTTCGCCTTCGCCGCCGGCGGCCTCCTCGGCGCGGGCCTCGGCCACGGCCAGTCCTTCCTCATCGGCTTCGCCGCCAAGTCGGACTTCGTCCTCGCCACCGCCGGAGAGGAGCTGGGCCTGGTCGGCCTGACCGCCCTCCTGCTGCTCTACGGGCTCCTCGTGTCCCGGGGGTTCCGCGCCGGGCTCGCCCTGCGCGACCCCTTCGGGCGGCTGCTCGCCACCGGGCTCGCCTCGATCGTCGCGCTCCAGG
The DNA here is from genome assembly GCF_003634815.1 of Streptomyces sp. 3211.6. Classification (NCBI taxonomy): domain Bacteria; kingdom Bacillati; phylum Actinomycetota; class Actinomycetes; order Kitasatosporales; family Streptomycetaceae; genus Streptomyces; species Streptomyces sp. 3211.6. The sequence continues at coordinate 5,353,311 of NZ_RBXC01000001.1, forward strand.
TCTTCGTCATCGCGGGCGGCGTGACCGGCCTGATCCCCCTCACCGGTATGGCCATGCCCTTCCTGGCCCAGGGCGGCTCGTCCGTCGTCACCAACTGGATCATCGTGGCCCTGCTGGTCCGGCTGAGCGACAGCGCCCGCGGCGGCGGCGGGGCCGGGGGGCCGGGATGATCCGCTACATCCGCTGGTGCGCGTACTTCTGCGTGCTCCTCCTCGCCGCCCTCCTCGTCAACGTGGCCCGCGTGCAGGTCTGGGAGTCCGCCGCCTACGGGGCGAACCCCGCCAACAAGCGCCCCGCCATCGAGCGCTACGCCCAGCCCCGGGGCAACCTCCTCGTCGACGGCCGGCCCGTCACCGGCTCCCGCGACAGCGGCCAGCTGCTGCGCTACGAGCGCACCTACACGGACGGCCCCCTCTACGCCCCGGTGACCGGCTTCTCCTCCCAGACGTACGGCACCAGCTTCGTCGAACGTGCCGAGGACGCCCTGCTGGCCGGCACCGACCCGGGGCTCTCCGCCTTCCCCCTCTGGTACGACCTCTCGCGCGGCCGCCCCGCCGGCGGCGACGCCGCGACCACCCTGCGCGCGGCCGTGCAGCGGGCCGCCTACCGGGGGCTCGGCGGCAGGCGCGGGGCGGCGGTCGCGCTGGAGCCGGCGACGGGCCGGATCCTGGCGCTGGTCAGCAGCCCTTCGTACGACCCGGGCCTGCTCTCCGGGACCGGTGCGAAGGTCAAGGCGGCCTGGGCGCGGCTGAACGCGGACCCGGCCAAGCCGATGCTCAACCGGGCGCTGCGCGAGACCTATCCACCGGGCTCCACCTTCAAGATCGTGACGGCCGCCGCCGCCCTGGACGCGGGCGTGGTCACCGACGTCGACGCCCCCACCCGCACCCCGGACCCCTACCCCCTCCCCGGCACGAGCACCCTGCTGCCGAACGCGGGCACGGGCTGTGAGGACGCCTCGATGGCGGAGGCGGTGCAGTGGTCGTGCAACACCGTGATGGCGAAGGTCGGGGTGCAGGTGGGCCTGGAGGGGATGGTCGCGGCGGCGGAGCGGTTCGGGTTCAACGACGAGGGGCTGCGGGTGCCGTCCTGGGTGTCCCGGTCGAACTTCGACACCGACATGAGCCCGGACCAGCTGGCGCTCTCCTCGATCGGGCAGTTCAACACCAGGGCCACGCCCCTGCAGATGGCGATGGTGGCGGCGGCCGTCGCCCACGGCGGTGAGATCGAGACCCCCTGGCTGGTGGACCGCACGACCCGGCACGGCGGCGGCCTGGTCCGCCGTTTCGCCCCGCGCACCCTGGGCCGGGCGATGAGCACGCCCACGGCGCTGCGGCTGCAGGAGCTGATGGTGAAGGTGGTGGAGGAGGGCACGGGCCGCAACGCGGCCATCCCGGGAGCCAGGGTGGGCGGCAAGACGGGTACGGCCCAGCACGGGGTCGGCAACGCCGGCACGCCCTACGCCTGGTTCATCGGCTGGGCGGCCGCGGACGGCGCGCCGCAGCCGGCGGTGGCGGTCGCGGTGGTGGTCGAGGACGCCTCGGCGGTACGCGGAGACATCAGCGGCAACGGCGCGGCGGCCCCGATCGCCCGCACGATGATGGAGGCCGCCCTGACCGGCGGGCCCCGCTGAGGCCGCCCCCTACGCCCCGGCCCCCTCCTGGACGGCCGCCTCCACCTCCGCCACCCGCTCCCGTTCCTCGGTCGCGAACCGTTCGCGGTCGAGGGCCTCGGCGATCTCCTCGTCCTGGGCCATCAGCAGGTCCAGGTTGGAGTCGCCCATCTCGAAGACGCCCATGTCCAGGTAGGCCTTCTGCAGCCGCTCGCCCCACAGCCCGATGTCCTTCACGCACGGCACGATCCGGCTGAAGAGCAGCCTGCGGAACAGGTGCAGGAACTCCGACTGCTCGGAGAACTCCTCCGCCTCCCGCCGCGGGATCCCGAAGTTCTCCAGGACCTCCACGCCGCGCAGCCGGTCCCGCATCAGGTGGCAGCCCTCGATGACGAACTCCTCGCGCTCGCGCAGTTCGGCGTCCGTCAGCTGGCGGTAGTAGTCGCGCAGGGCCATCCGTCCGAAGGCGACGTGGCGGGCCTCGTCCTGCATCACGTACGCGAGGATCTGCTTGGGCAGCGGCTTGTCCGTCGTGTCGCGGATCATCCCGAACGCGGCCAGCGCCAGCCCTTCGATGAGCACCTGCATGCCCAGGTACGGCATGTCCCAGCGGGAGTCGCGCAGGGTGTCGCGGAGGAGCCCCTGGAGGCTGTCGTTGACCGGGTAGAGCATCCCGACCTTCTCGTGCAGGAACCGGGTGAAGATCTCGGCGTGCCGGGCCTCGTCCATGGTCTGGGTGGCGGAGTAGAACTTGGCGTCCAGGTCCGGTACGGACTCCACGATGCGCGCCGCGCACACCATGGCGCCCTGCTCGCCGTGGAGGAACTGGCTGAAGTTCCAGGCGCTGTAGTGGCGGCGCAGCTCGCCCTTGTCCTTCTCGGTGAGCTTGGCCCAGTGCCGCGTCCCGTACAGGGTCAGCACCTCGTCGGGGGTGCCGAGCGGGTCGAACGGGTCCACCTCGATGTCCCAGTCGATGCGCTTGTCGCCGTCCCACTGCTTGTCCTTGCCCTTCTGGTAGAGCGCGAGGAGGCGTTCGCGGCCCTCGTCGTACTCCCAGCTGAAGCGGGCCGAGCCGCTGGCGGGCACCTGCCAGACGCCCTCGCCCGGGGCCGTGGTGTAGAGCTCGTGCGTCGACACTGACGCCTCCTCGTCTCACGTGCTGCCGTACTGCCGTACAGGACTGGACAGTTGGCAGCGTCACACGTTGGTAGACACGGGGTCAACAAGTCGTGCGCGAGGGATTGACGACCTTGCTGACAAGCAGTCTTATAAGACGTGACCGCTGGTAACCCGACTGCCGAGGTGCCCGAAGCCATGACGACCGTGACGCAGCGAGCCGCACTGAGGGACGCCCTCGGCCTCCTCAAGGACCGCGAGCAGATCGCCGAGCGCCTGCTCGAATCCTCCGCCAAGCACTCCTTCGACCCCGACAAGGAACTCGACTGGCAGGCCCCGCCCGTCGACGGCAAGTACTACTGGCCCCCCGAGCTGCTCTCCCTCTACGACACCCCGCTGTGGAAGAAGATGGGGGAGGAACAGCGCATCGAACTCTCCCGCCACGAAGCCGCCGCACTCGCCTCGCTCGGCATCTGGTTCGAGATCATCCTCATGCAGCTCCTCGTCCGGCACATCTACGACAAGCCGCTGACCAGCAACCACGTCCGCTACGCCCTCACCGAGATCGCCGACGAGTGCCGCCACTCGATGATGTTCGCCCGCATGATCCAGACGGGCGGCGCCCCCGCCTACCCCGTCTCCCGCGCCAACCACAACCTCGCCCGGATCCTGAAGACCATCTCCACCACCCCCGGCTCCTTCGCCTGCACCCTCCTCGGCGAGGAGATCCTCGACTGGATGCAGCGCCTCACCTTCCCCGACGAGCGCATCCAGCCCCTCGTCCGCGGAGTGACCCGCATCCACGTCATCGAGGAGGCCCGGCACGTCCGCTACGCCCGCGAGGAACTGCGCCGGCAGATGCTCACCGCCCCGCGCTGGGAGCGCGAACTCACCCGGCTCAGCTGCGGCGAGGCCGCCCGGGTCTTCTCCCTCGCCTTCGTCAACCCGGCCGTCTACGACAACGTCGGCCTCGACCGGCGCGAGGCCGTCGCCCAGGTCAAGGCCAGCGGCCACCGCCGCGAGGTCATGCAGACCGGCGCCAAGCGGCTGACCGACTTCCTCGACGACATCGGCGTCCTGCGCGGCGCCGGCCGCCGCCTCTGGAAGAGCTCCGGCCTCCTCGCGTAAGCCCCCGCGAGCCGCGCCGTACGTCTACGCTGCGGACATGACCGTACGCACCGTGCGCGCCTACCGCCGGCTGAGCGTCGAGGAGCGGCGGGCCCAACTCCTCGACGCGGCCCTGTCGCTGTTCGCGCACCGGGCTCCGGAGGAGATCTCCCTCGACGACGTCGCGGAGGCCGCGGGCGTCTCGCGGCCGCTGGTCTACCGCTACTTCCCCGGCGGCAAACAGCAGCTGTACGAGGCCGCGCTGCGCTCGGCGGCCGACGTCCTCGAACTGTGCTTCGCCGAACCCCGCACCGGACCGCTCACGGCCCGGCTCTCCCGGGTCCTCGACCGCTACCTGGCCTTCGTCGACGAGCACGACGCCGGCTTCGCCGCCCTGCTGCAGGGCGGCAGCGTCGTGGAGACCTCCCGCACCACCGCCACGGTGGACGGCATCCGCCGCGCGGCCGCCGAACAGATCCTCCTCCACCTGGACCTCCCGGCCCCCGGGCCGGGACGGCGGCTGAGGATGATGGTCCGCACCTGGATCACGGCGGTCGAGGCGGCCTCCCTGATCTGGCTGGACGAGGGCAAACAGCCGGAGGCCGCCACCCTCCGCGACTGGCTGGTCGACCAGTTCATCGCCCTCCTGACCGCCACCGCCGCCACGGACCCCGAAACGGCCACCGCCGCCCGCGCCGCCCTGGCCCTGGAACGCCCGGACGGCCCGGCGGGGATCCTCGCCCGACGCGTGATCCCGGTGGTCTCCGAGGCCGCTCACCTCCTGTGACACTGGTGGGGTGAGAAGCGAACCGACCCCCTTCGAGGGCGGCCCGATGGACGGCCGGGTCCTCCCGATCCTCCTCGGCCCGACGGGCCACCCCCCGAAGTGGTACGAGATCCCCGTCCCGGCGGCCGACGGTGGCCCGCCGACGGTCCTGCTGTACGAGCGGGTCCCGTCGGGCTACACGAAGCGGCTGGGTCTCCAGAAGGGCTGGAAGTACGCCTACCGCCCATCGGGCCAGAAACCGAAACTCCGCTGGCCCTGGACGAAGCCGCGGCGCGATGAGACTGACGGGAAAGCCCCAACCCGTCCCTGAGACCGCCCCGCCGGGACACGGTCATCGTGGGTTCCGGCCGTCTGAACGGGGCCGCCCGGCGGGGTCCCGATACCCGCCCCACCTCGCCCCACCCCGCCCCAGGCAGTCGTCGCCGTCAGGGAACTCGTCCCGGAGCCGGGCGGTCAGCCGTCCGTGCGGCCCCGTCGCAGCATGGCGAAGCCCAGCCCGGCTGCGCCCACGGCCGCGATCCCGCCGCCCGCCGCGAGCAGCAGCGCCCCGCTGCCCGGGCCGTCGGCCAGGGTGTTCAGCCGCAGCGCCTCGGCGGTGCCGGGGGTGTGGTGGGTCTTGGCGACGGCCGGCACGACCTCCCCGGCGCCCCGGCGGGTCGCCGTCTTGTGGCCGTCGCCGGCCACCGCGTGCGAGCCGTTCCGCGGGAGGGTGTCGTCGACCCAGGAGGAGAGCCGCCCGTCCGGGCGCAGCGCGGCGTGCAGCTCGCCGGCCCCGCCGACGCCGGTGGCGCCGTCACGGCTGGTCAGCGTCGCCACCGTGGCGCCGGCGCGCAGGATCTCCGCCTGGTACGCGTCCTTCGCGAGCCGGTACACCTTGGCGGTCGACTGCCCGTCCGCGAGGGACAGGCTGCTGACCAGGGTCCGCTGGGCCCCGGCGGCGGAGGCGGCCGGAACCCCGTCGGCGAGTGCGGCGGCGGTGGGCAGCGCCAGCAGGGCCGCGGCGCATGCGGTCACGGCGGTGGCGCGAACGATGGTGCGGCGGCTGACGGTGTTCACGGGAGTCCATTCGGTACGGGTGGTGCAGGCAGGTAGGGCTCCAACGTAGGCGCGGGCTGTTGCGGTAGGGCCCTGGCCTTGTAACAGGAAGGCAGCAGCGAGCCGACGGAGCTGTTACATGTTCGAGGGATTGCCGGGGGCGGCGGCGCCTGCTCACATGGACGGCGGGGGTGAGGCCGATGCCCGGACTCAAGGTGCTTCCGAGCGGCCGGCCCGGCCGCGGCCGGCTCTACGTCAACCGGCCCGACGGCCTGACGGTGGCCTGGTACGACCGTCAGGCCAACCGGATCAGCGTCCTCGCGGACGACCAGCGCGAGGCCGTACTGGCGGTACTGCGCCCGTACTTGAGCGGCGACTGGACCATCGGCCCGCCGCCCGTTCCCAGCCGTGCCGAACTGCGCCGCCTGCACCTCCCGCCCGACCAGGACCTGGCCCCCAACCGCCCCGGCGAAGCCCTCCTGGGTGAACTGGCGTACGGGGCGCCGGGCGGCGGCAGGGCCCGGCACCGCATGCGCCGCCAACTGGCGGCGTCACAGCGCACGGGTGCGGAGCTGGACCTGCTGGAGGCCGAGGACTGGCGGGTGGTCCACGACGTCCCCCTGCCGGGTCTCGGGCTCCTGGACCACCTGCTCATCGGCCCGCCGGGCGTCTTCGCCCTGCGCACGGTCCCGGGCCGCCGCCAGCGGGCCCAAGTGGGGGACCTCCTCCTGACGGTGGGCCGTGGCACGCCTGCCCCGGATCCTCGCTGGATCCGCGGTGCGGCGGCCCGCGCCTCCCGCGCCCTGGCCTCCCCGGTCACCCCGGTCCTGTCCCTCACGGACGCCTCCCGGGTGGAGGTGGCGCCCAGCCTCAGGGATGTCCTGGTCCTCCAGCCCCCGACCCTGACGGCCACCCTCCGGGCCGTCCCGCCGACCCTCAAACCCCCGGACGTGGAGGCCTTGTTCACGGCGGCGCGCATGACGACGACGTGGCTGGGCGAACGATAGGCCGCGCCCTTGTACGCCGTGCCCTTGTAGGCCGCTCTTTTGCAGGCGGAGGCGGGAGCGGCCGCCGCGCGGGGCCTGCCCCTCCCCGCCCTCCTCCCCGCCCTTCCTCCCCGCCCTTCCTCCCCGCCCTTCCTCCCCACCCATCCTCCGTTCCCAGGGGCTCCCCCTCAGGTCAGGCAGAACTCCGCTTCCTTGGCGCCGCCTTCTTTCCCGCACCCGCCCCCGCCGTCTTCTTCGCGGCCGTCGACGCCGTCGACTTCTTGCCCGAAGCGGCCTTCTTCGCCGCCGACTTGGATGCCGTGGCGGTGCCCGAGGCCGTGGCCTTCGAAGTCGACTTCGCCGCCGCGGTCTTCTTCGCCGCTCCGCCCCCTCTCCCCGACGCGGTCGACTTCTTCCCGCCCACCGCCTTCGGCGAGGCCGCAGCCGCAGTCTTCCTCCGGATGGGCGTCACCTCGGCCTCCCCGCCCCCGCCCCCACCACCGGCGTCCCCGCCCCGCGATGCCCGCGCCGCCCGCACGCTGCTCTCCAGTGCCGCCATCAGGTCGATCACCTGCCCGCCCGCCGGTTCCACCACCGCCTCCGACGGCTCGAACGCACCCCCCGCCTTCGCCGCGATCATCGCCTCCACGGCCTCCCGGTAGTCGTCGTGCAGGGAGGAGATCTCCACCTCACCCAACGTCGCCATCAGCGCATCGGCCAGATCCAGCTCGGCCTCCCGCACCGACACCGACGCCTCCGGCGCCACCCCCTCCGGCGCCCGGATCTCGTCCGGCCACAACAGCCCGTGCATGGCGATCACGTCGTCCACGACCCGCAGCATCCCCAGCCGCTCCCGCCCCCGCAGCGCGAACTTCGCGATGGCCACCTTCCGGCTCCGCTTCAGGGCCTCCCTCAGCAGCGTGTACGGCTTCGCCGCCGTGGCCCCGTTCGCCGCCAGGTAATACGCGGAATCCATCTGCAGCGGATCGATCTCATCGGCCGGCACGAACGAAACGATCTCGATCGTCTTCGCCGTGGCGATCGGCAGCTGTGCCAGGTCCTCGTCCGTGATCGGCACGATCGACCCGTCCGCCTCCTCGTACCCCTTGCCGATCTCGTCCGAGGACACCTCCTCCCCGTCCAGCTCGCACACCTTGCGGTAGCGGACGCGTCCGCCGTCCGTCACGTGGATCTGGCGGAAGGAGATGGAATGGCTCTCAGTGGCGTTCACGAGCTTGATCGGGATGCTGACCAGGCCGAAGGAGATCGCCCCGTTCCAAATGGATCGCACGGTTCCTCCTGATTCGTGGCAATCTCATCGTATGACGCCGATCACATCAGTGGAGGGGCGTCGCATCGCGCTCAGCAACCTGGACAAGGTCCTGTACCCGCGGACCGGCTTCACCAAGGGCGAGGTGCTGCACTACTACGCCACCGTCGCGCCTGCCCTCCTCGCGCACATCCATGACCGCCCCGTCTCCTTTCTTCGCTATCCGGACGGACCTGACGGCCAGCTGTTCTTCACCAAGAACCCGCCCCCCGGCACCCCCGCCTGGGTGAAGACCGCCCCCGTGCCCCGCTCCGAGGACCCCGGTGCCGAACAGGTGCTCGTATCCGACATGCCGGCCCTCATCTGGGCCGCCAACCTGGTCGTCGAGTTCCACGTCCACCAGTGGACGGCCGCCACCCCCGCCGTCGCCGACCGCCTCGTCCTCGACCTGGACCCCGGCCCGCCCGCGACCATCGTCGAGTGCTGCGCCGTCGCCCTCTGGCTGCGCGACCGCCTCGCCGCCGACGGGCTGCACGCGTACGCCAAGACCTCCGGCTCCAAGGGCCTCCACCTGTCCGTCGCGGTCGAGCCGACCCCGTCCGCCCGGGTGTCCGCGTACGCCAAGCACCTCGCGCAGGAGGCCGAGGCGGACCTGCCCGCCCTGGTCGTGCACCGCATGGCCAAGGCGCTGCGCCCCGGCAAGGTCTTCGTCGACCACAGCCAGAACGCCGCGGCCAAGACCACCGCCGCCCCCTACACCCTGCGCGCCCGCGCCCTGCCGACTGCCTCCGCCCCCGTCGCCTGGGCAGAGGTCGAGGCCTGCCGGAACCCCGCCGACCTGGTGTTCCTCGCCGACGACGTCCCGCCCCGCCTCGCCCGCGACGGCGACCTCCTGGCCCCCCTCCTGGACCCCGGCCTGGCCGGGGCGCTGCCCGGGAAGCCCCGATGACACCGCCGGTCCGGGTGGCCCTGGCCGCCTCCGTACGCACCCTCCCGCGCGGTCCGGGACTGGCCTACGAGCCGAAGTTCGACGGGCACCGCATGGTCGTCCTCCGCACGGCCGACGACGTCGTCCTCCAGGCCCGCTCCGGCCGCACCGTGACCGCGGCCTTCCCCGACCTCGCGGCGGCCGCCCGGCGGTTGCCGGCCGGGACCGTCCTGGACGGGGAGGTGGTGGTCTGGCACGCCGGCAAGACGGACTTCGCCCTGGTCCAGCGCCGGGCCGCGGCCACCCCGGCCCGGGCCGCCGCCCTGTCGCGCACCCTCCCCGCCTCGTACGCGGCCTTCGACGTCCTGGAGCTGGGCGGTCTCGACGTACGGGCGCAGCCCTACGAGCGCCGCCGCGCCCTGCTGGTCGACCTCCTGGTCCCCCTCGGCCCGCCCCTCCAGCCGGTGCCGATGACGACCGACCCGGAACTGGCCGAGACCTGGTACGAGACCCTGCCCGCGAGCGGCATCGAGGGGCTCGTCGTCAAACGCCTGGGCCAGCCGTACCCGTCCGGCCGCCGCGCCTGGCGCAAGCTGCGCCACACCAATGTCCGGGACGCGGCGGTGATCGGCTACACCGGCACGGTGCGCCGCCCGCTCGCCCTGGTCCTGCTCCTCCCCGGGGAGGACGAGGAGACCCCCCTGGTGTCGAGCCCCCTCCCGCCCGCCCTCCGCACGGACCTCACGGCGGCCCTGCGCACGTCGCCGCCACCGCCCCCCAAGCTGCCGACGGTCACGGCGATCGGCCTGGGCGAAACCCCCTACACCCCCCTGGACCCACCCCTCACGGCGGAGGTCCGCCACGCCTCGACCCGCCACCCCCCGCCGGAAGTACTCCGCCTCCGGACGGACCTGACGGACCTGACAGACCTCTGACCCGCGCCGGTGGCGCGGGTCAGAGGAGAGGAGGCCCCTGCGGACTCCGAATGACGGCGACAGACGGACGGCGCCTCTACGCGTGCCGCCTACGCGTGCGCCCCGCGTCCCGCGTCGGGCGGTGCGCCGGGCTGCGGGTGCGGTCCGGGGCCGGTCACGGGCTTGTAGCCGGACTCCCGTTCGGCCCGTACCTCTTCGGGGTGTGCGGACGTGGTGGACCCGAAGTTCCCGTACCCCTGCATCTCGTGCGGCCTCAGTCCGCCCTCGGGGATCTCCACGTGGTCCCTCTCCTCCCGGACCTCGTGCACCGCACCGCCCTCGGGCAGGTGCGGCTGGCTCTCGGGAGTGGGCGGCGGCGGCTCCTTGGCCCGCACGCGCTGCCCCAGCTTGAACCCGCCGAGCAGGAACCCGGCGATGATCACTCCGACGATGAAGAACCACGCGCTGCGGGAGAGGGTCGCGTCCACGCTCAGGATCATGTCCATGAATGTTATTTTCCCGTTTTCACACCTTTTTCACGCGCCCCGCGCGAAGAATCATGAACAGCGCCCGGCCCTCACCGCAGCGGCCCGTCGGAATCCCGCAGCCCCCGGGCGTCCCTTCCCCCGAGCACCCCCAGGATCTCCGCGCAGATCGCCAGCGCCGTCTCGGCCGGGGTCTTCGCCCCCAGGTCCAGCCCGATCGGGCCGTGCACCCGCGCGAGCTCGGCCTCGCTCACCCCGGCCGCGACCAGCCCCTCCCGGCGCCGCGCGGTGGTCCGCCGCGAGCCCAGCGCACCGACGTACGGGATCCCCAGCGCCAGCGCGGTCCGCAGACTCGGCACGTCGAAATCGGGCTCGTGGCTGAGCAGCACCAGACAAGCGGCGTCCCGGTGCTGAACCAGCACCTTCTCCGCCTCACCGGCACTCTCCACCATCACCGACTCCCACCCCAGCAGCGCGGCCTGCGCCCCGATCACCTCGGCCAGCTCCCCGCTGCCGCCGATCACCAGGTACGGAGCCGACGGGTACGCCTCCACGAGCACCAGCCCGGACCCCCCGTACAGCGCGTCCCGCCCGGGCCGGCGCGTCCCGAGCAGTTCCCCGGCCCGCCGCGCGGCGTCGTCGGCCGGCACGCCCCCGGCCCGCACGACCTCGCTCACCGCGGCGTCCGCCCCCTCGCTCAGCCGGGTCACGAGCGCCACCCCGGCCCCCGACCCGAGCAGCTCCCACCACTCGGCGGGGATCGAGGCCAGGGGCTGCAACAGCACCTCGGCCTGCCCGCCACAGGTCAGCTTCGCCTCGGTGGCCTCCCCGGCCCCGACCGACACCTCGCACACCCGCGCACCGCCCCCGGCCCCCACGGCCCCGGCCTCGGCCACGAGCTCGGCGTCGAACACCCCGCGGTACAGCGCCCCGACACACTCACCCCGAGCGTCCACGAGCACGGCCCCGGCAGGGTCCCGCGGGCCGAACCCCTGCTCGGTCACCGGCCGCGCCAGGAACGCCACCCGCCCCTCGGCCGCCCACTGCCGCGCCGTCTCCGCCAGCTCACGCATCTCGTCGCCCCATCCTCTATGCGCCATCACGCCGCAAAGTGCCAGGTCAACGGCACAAAGCGGCCTCAAATCCACCCTACGCACCCCCCGTCCCCCCACCACCCCCCGAACACACAGACCCTGCCCCACCCCCTCGTACGGTCCACCGGAACGAACCGCGCCGCGACAGCGCTCCGGCCCCCACCCGCCCCTCCCGGCCGACCCCACCGTGCCGCACGTGACGACGGTCGCCCCCCGAGCCGATCCGCACCCCACCCGCACCCGCCGACCCCACCCGTCCTGGCCGGTTCGCGCCCTTTGCACGGCCCGCCGGACTGTCGACCCTCACGGTATGGGGGACTACCAGGACGAACCGCCCCGGCTGCGAGCCGGGCAGCCGCACTGCCCGCACTGCGGCCTGCCGGTGGACCGGGTCGCGACGGACGAGCACGACTGGGTGCTGCTGGAGCCGGGCATGACGCCCCTGGCCCACACCGTCCCGGCGCAGCACCGCTGGATAGAGCGGTCCGACAACCGCGTGGCCGTCTACGGGGTCTGCCCACCGGACCCGACCCAGCGCTGCCGCATCGAACACCGCCTGGCCTGCGCGGCCCAGCCCCTCCCGGACCTCTGGCCCTGGCTCACGGCCCTCCGCACCGAGAACGACCGCCGCGCACAGCGCACGGCACAGGACTGGCCCCACGCCGGCTGACGAAAACGGCCCGCCGGACGATCCGGCGGGCCGTTTACGGAGCTCAGGCCTGCACTCCCGGGCCCGCCGGCGTTCCCTCGGGTTCCGGGTGCGGCAGGGGGGAGCCGTCAGCCGGCGGGTTGCAGGGCGCGACGAAGCATTCCCACTGGTGGGAGGGGACGTGCGGCGGCTTCCCGCCCTCCCCGGCCCCGCTGCCCCCGGGCGGCCCGCAGGGCGCGGTGAAGCACTGCCAGTCATGCCCGGAGGGGACGTTCACCGGGGGCCCGCCCTTCCCGTGCCCGTCGCCGTCCGGAGGGTTGCAGGGCGCGGTGTAGCACTCCCACTGCTGCCCGGCGGCGCTCAGCTGCGGCGTCCCGTGGACGGCGGCGAACGCGGCGACGTTCAGCAGGGCACTCCCCGCGGCGACGACGGTCGAGGCCGCGAAGACGAAGAGACGACGGGACCAGAAGGGCTGCTGAGCCATGGGAATCCTCCTCCACTGGACAAGAAGGGGGAGAGGAGGAGCCCCGAGCTCTCCTCCACCCCGCACCTCCAGTAGGCCCGGGCGCCGACAGCGGGTCACGACCCGGATTCACGTGTCTTGACCCGTGACCACGACAGGGGTATGTGGACGCAGGGACCGCCGGTCAGGGCCCGGCAGCCGGCCCGAACGCGGATGCGACCGGTCCCCCATGCGGGGAGCGGCGGCGACGCTAGCCTGACGGGGTGAACGTCCGTGACGCCCTCGCGCAATGGCTCGGCTCCCTCGACACCGAGCGGCTCACCGCCCTGCTGGAGGAGCGGGGCCTGCCGCTCGCCGCAGGGTTCCGGCGCATCACCACCCTCGCCGAGCTCGCCGGCCACCTGCTCGGCGACGAGTCGGTCGGCTGGGGCCTGATGGCGGGTACGGCCGGGGAACTGGAGCTCCTGGCGGCCGTCGCCGCCCTGGCCCTGGAGCGGCACGGTCCGGCCGGGGGAGACGCTGAAGACGGGCCGCGCTACCCCTGGCAGCAGAGCGTGCCGGTGGTACCGGTCGACCCGGCGCGGCGATGGGTGGCGGAGGAGGACGTGCTCTCCTGGTTCGAGCCGGGGCCGGAGCGCCTGCGGGCCGAGAGGACGCTGGCGCGGCTGCGGGAGCGCGCTCTGCTCCTTCCCGCCCCCAAGGGCCGACTGGTCCTGCCGCCCCTGCTGCACGTCCGTGCCGCAGGGTTCGACGGCTACGGGCGGACCGCGGCCCGGCTGCTGACCGCCGCCTACAATGCCCCCGAGGTCAAGCGGATCGCCGCCGTGCTCGCCGGGGACGGACAGGGCGCGGCGCGGACCCGCGACACGGCCCAGGAGCTGATCACGACCGTACTCGCCGACCCCGCCCGGGTCCGGGACCTGGTCGCCACGGCTCCCGCGCGCGCCCGGGAGCTGCTGGACCACCTGGTGCCAGGGCCCCCGCTGCTGCGTACCCACTGCTTCGTCAGCCGGTACGGGGAACACGACGTCCCCGGTGCCAAGTTCGTCTTCCGGCAGGGCGGCAGCGGAGACGAGGGAACGGACTGGCTGGCCGCGCGCGGGATGCTGGTCCCCGTCGGCGTCGACCTGGTGGAACTCCCGTACGAGGTCGCCCGCGCGCTGCGCGACGAGCAGGCCCCGCCCAGCCCCTGCCTGGAAGCGGACCCGTTCACCGCCACGGCCCCGCTGCCGCCCGGTTGGGCGGACGAGGGGACCGCGGCTGCGGCGGCCGCCGCCTGGCGCGCCGAGCAGGTCCTGCGCGCACTGGCCGCGCAGCCCGTCACGATCCGGAAGACGGGCGGGATCGCCGTACGGGACACCCGGCGGCTGGCGAAGACGGCCGGTGCGGACGAGGCGGACACCCGGCTGTGGCTCGACCTCGCCGTGACCGCCGGACTCGCCGCGCGCCGGGACGAGGAACCGCCACCCGCCGCCCCCGCCCGTCGGCGGAACGCCGCGCCGCCCAGGCCCCCCGCCCGCCTGCTGCCCAGTGACCGTTACGACGCCTGGGCCGCCGCCCCGGCCGCGGGCAAGCTCCTGCCGCTGCTGGCGGCCTGGGCCGTGCTCCCCGGGATCCTCAGCCACTGGCCGGACCCGGGCGAGGTCCCGGTCGCCCTCGTCAGTCCGCAGGACCAGGAGGCGGTGGACCTGCGGACCGGGGTGCTCCGGGCCCTCGCGACCCTCCCGGCCGGGCACGGTCTGAGGGGGGACGCCCTCGGCTACGCCGAACTCCTGGACCGGGCCGCCTGGTTCCGCCCCATGCTGCGTGCCCACCTGGCCGTGGACGACAGCGGGGCGCCGGCGGACCTGGACGGATTCCTCGACCGCATGGAGGCCACCCTGAAGGAGGCGGCCCTGCTCGGTGTCGTCGCGCACGGAGCCCTCACGCCCGTAGGACGCGCGCTCTGCCGACTGCTGGAGGCCGGCGGCGCCCACCACTACCCGGCCGTGCCCGGCGCGGGCGCCGACCCGTCCGCCACCGGTACCGACGGCCTGGGCCAGGACCTGTCCACCCGTCCCGCCCTGGCGGCAGCGGTCACCGCCCTGCGCGAGGCACTCCACTCCGCCCTGCCCGCGCCCAGCACCACCGCCCGCTTCCAGAGCGACCTGACGGCCACCGTCACCGGAGCCCCCGCACCGGCCCTGGCCGAACTGCTCTCCGCGGTCGGTGACATCGAGTCCGAGGGGCACGCGGTGGTCTGGCGCATCACCGCCGCCTCCGTACGCCGCGCCCTGGACGCGGGCTGGAGCGCCGACGACCTCCTCGGCCTCCTCACCGCCGCGAGCGAAACCCCACTACCGCAGGTCCTCACCTACACGGTCAAGGACGCTGCCCGCACCCACGGCCGGCTCAAGGTGGTCCGCTCGGCCTGCTGCATCCGCTCGGACGACCCGGGCCTGATCGCCGAGGTCGCCCAGGCCCGCGGCCTGGCCCGACTCCGCCTGCGCCGGATCGCCCCCACCGTGCTGATCTCCACCGCACCCCCCGAGGAGACCCTGGCGGCCCTGCGCACCGCCGGCTACGCGCCCACCCAGGAAGCCGAAACCGGCACCACCGTCCTCGACCGAGCCCCCGCCGAACGCGCCCCGAGCACCCTCCCCACCCTGGACGACCCCCACCCCGCGTACGGGCACCCGACCGACGGCATTCCGGCGAGCGCCCGCACCTTGGCGGCCGCGCTCATGGGACAAGGGCGGTAACCGCGGGGGTGGTTACTGCCACGGGGCCGCCGCGGATCGCGGCGGCCCGCCCGTCATGGCGCCGAACGCAAGAAGACCCTCCGAACAGTTGCGAGCACTGTTGGGAGGGTCTTCGGCACTTCCTGCGAAGTGCCCCCGGCAGGATTCGAACCTGCGCACACGGCTCCGGAGGCCGTTGCTCTATCCCCTGAGCTACGGGGGCGTGTCGTTCGCGTTGCGGCGACGGGTTGAACCCTACCAGCTTCCGCGGGGTGATCAGGAACCGATTCGGGCGGGAGGAAGGAGGTCGGTCGCCCGGAGGGGGTGGAAGTGGCAAAAACCCGGACGCGGGGGCTTAGGGCGACCTACCCTCAAGTTGTGCCAGGCGCCTCGGGCCGGGTGCTTGTTGTCGACGACAACAAGGTCATCCGGCAGCTGATCAAGGTCAATCTCGAGCTGGAGGGCTTCGAGGTCGTGACCGCGAACGATGGTGCCGAGTGCCTGGACGTGGTCCACCGGGTGTGTCCCGACGCCATCACCCTTGATGTGGTCATGCCGCGGCTGGACGGGTTCGGGGCCGCCGCGCGGCTGCGGGCCGATCCGCGGACGCGGCACGTGCCGCTCGCCATCGTCAGTGCCTGTACCCAGCACGAGGTCGAGGCCGCCATCGCCGCCGGCGTGGACGCCTTCCTCGCCAAGCCCTTCGAGCCCGCCGAGCTGGTGAAGGTCGTGCGGCGGCTCGTCGAGCGGAAGGACCGGCGGGAGCGGAAGGGCGCCCCGGCCGGCAGAGGGGTGTGAGGAGAGGGGCGTAAGGAGGGGTGTGGGGAGGGCCCGGGCAGGGTGGTGGGGGCGGGCTATTCCACATGGCGAAACCCGATGCATGGGGGACGGGCTTCTCCCCTAGGCTGGGTTCCGTGATCCCCGCCGACCTCTCTCGTGCCGTCGTACACGCCGTACGCCGTGCCGTCGAGGCCGGGGAACTGGACGGGCCCGCGCCCGGGCGGGTGGTCGTCGAGCGGACCCGGCCCGGAGGGGTGGGGGAGTACGCCAGTCCCGTCGCGCTGAAGATGGGGAGGGGGGCCGAAGGGGCCCTCGTGCTCGCCGGAGCGCTCGCCCGGGAGCCCGGCATCGCGACCGTCGACGTCACCGGCCCCGGATTCCTGAACTTCACCCTCGCCCCCCTGTCCGCCACCGAGCTGGTGCGGGACGTGCGCGAGCGGCCCGAGCGCTACGGGTGTGCCCCGGCGCGGAGCGAGGCCGTCGGCGGATCCCGGGAGCAGGTCGTGCGTGCCGCCGTCGCGCGGATCCGGGAAGGGCAGGGGTTCCCCCCGGAGGAGGGCGGGGCGCGCGTCGCACCCGTGGCCCGGCGGGACGGGGACGTGCTCGCGCGGTACGGGGCCGGGGCCGCGGTCTGGGCCATGGTCGTCGTGCCGGGCCGGGAGACGCCCGCCTTCGGCGACGGACTGCTCGTGCAGGGGGAGGAGAACGAGGTCTTCCGCGTCCGGTACGCGCACGCCCGGGCGCGGGCGCTGACGCGCAACGCCGCGGACCTCGGGTTCCGCGCCGAGCCCGGCGACGTCGACGCGCCCGCCCTGCTGCGCGCCCTCGCCGACCACCCCCTCGCCCTCGAGGCCGCCGCGCACCACCGGGCGCCCGAGCGGCTGGCGCGGCACCTCGTCGCCGTCGCCGACGCGCTCCTCGACTTCCAGCACCAGGTCCTGCCCCTCGGGGACGAGAAACCCTCGGCCGCCCACCGTGCCCGGCTGGCTCTTGCCGAAGCCGCCGGGGCGGTGCTGGCCGGCGGCCTCGCCCTCCTCGGCATAGACGCCCCAGATTCTTTGTGACTCCCGAAGAGAGATTCCGATGAGCCGTTCCGCGCACCCCGCCGGGCCCCGCCACGCCGACGTCCTGCCCGAGGGCCACTACGCCCCGCCGCCCGCCGACCTGAACGCGCTGGACGAGAAGGTCTGGTCGCGGACCGTCACGCGCAACGGGGACGGGGTCGTCACCGTCGGCGGTATCGAAGTGACGCGGCTCGCGGAGGAGTTCGGGACCCCCGGCTACTTCCTCGACGAGGAGGACTTCCGGGCCCGCTGCCGCGCCTGGGCGCACGCCTTCGGCAAGGACGCGGACGTGTTCTACGCGGGGAAGGCGTTCCTGTCCAAGGCCGTCGTGCGGTGGCTGAAGGAAGAGGGGCTGAACCTCGACGTGTGTTCGGGCGGGGAGCTGGCCACCGCGCTCGCCGCCGACATGCCCGCCGAGCGGATCGCCTTCCACGGCAACAACAAGTCGGAGGCCGAGATCCGCCGCGCGGTCGGCGCCGGTGTGGGGCGGATCGTGCTCGACTCGTTCCAGGAGATCGCGCGGGTCGCGCACGTCGCCGCCGAGCTGGGGGTGCGCCAGCCCGTGCAGATCCGCGTCACCGTCGGCGTGGAGGCGCACACCCACGAGTTCATCGCCACCGCTCACGAGGACCAGAAGTTCGGCATCGCCGTGGCCGACGGGTCCGCCGCCGAGGCCGTGCGCCGCGCCCTCGGGCACGACAGCCTGGAGCTGCTCGGCGTCCACTCCCACATCGGCTCGCAGATCTTCGACATGGCCGGTTTCGAGGTGTCCGCCAAGCGGGTCGTGCAGCTGCTGGCCGCCGTCCGCGACGAGCACGGCGTCGAGCTCCCCGAGATCGACCTCGGCGGCGGCCTCGGCATCGCCTACACCTCCGCCGACGACCCGCGCGAGCCGCACGAGATCGCCAAGGCGCTCACCGAGATCGTCGCGCGGGAGTGCGAGAGCGCGGGGCTCAAGGCCCCCCGGATCTCCGTCGAGCCCGGCCGCGCCATCGTCGGCCCGACCGCGTTCACCCTCTACGAGGTCGGCACGATCAAGCCGCTGGAGGGCCTGCGCACGTACGTCTCCGTCGACGGGGGCATGTCCGACAACATCCGCACGGCCCTGTACGACGCCGAGTACGCCGTCACCCTCGTCTCCCGCGTCTCCGACGCCGAGCCCATGCTCGTCCGCGTCGTCGGCAAGCACTGCGAGAGCGGAGACATCGTCGTCCGGGACGCCTTCCTCCCCGCCGACCTGGCCCCCGGCGACCTGATCGCCGTACCCGCCACCGGGGCGTACTGCCGCTCCATGGCCAGCAACTACAACCACGCGCTCCGCCCGCCCGTCGTCGCCGTCCGCGACGGGGCCGCGCGGGTGATCGTCCGGCGTGAGACGGAGGAAGATCTCCTGTCCCTCGACCTCGGGTGATTCCCATATTTTCGGGACGGGGCGTCCGGTCCCGAAAATGGACGTCTCACTCAATGGACCGAAGATGGAAACTGCTGTCCATTGAGTGAGACTGGTTCATACCTGGCGCGTAACCCGCGCGCCGGGCACGTAGAAAGATCGAAAGGCGTAGGTCGAATGATGCGTACGCGTCCGCTGAAGGTGGCGCTGCTGGGCTGTGGAGTGGTCGGCTCAGAGGTGGCGCGCATCATGACGACGCACGCCGACGATCTGGCCGCCAGGATCGGCGCGCCCGTCGAGCTCGCCGGCGTCGCGGTGCGCCGCCCCTCCAAGGTGCGCGAGGGCATCGACCCCGCGCTCGTCACCACCGACGCCACCGCGCTGCTCAAACGCGGCGACATCGACGTGGCGATCGAGGTCATCGGCGGCATCGAGCCCGCCCGCACCCTGATCACCACCGCCTTCGAGAACGGCATCTCCGTCGTCTCCGCGAACAAGGCGCTGCTCGCCCAGGACGGCGCCGCGCTGCACGCCGCGGCCGAGACGCACGGGCTGGACCTGTACTACGAGGCCGCCGTCGCAGGCGCCATCCCGCTGGTCCGCCCGATGCGCGAGTCCCTCGCCGGCGACAAGATCAACCGGGTGATGGGCATCGTCAACGGCACGACGAACTTCATCCTCGACAAGATGGACTCCACGGGCGCCGGCTACCAGGAGGCGCTCGACCAGGCCACCGCCCTCGGCTACGCCGAGGCCGACCCGACCGCCGACGTCGAGGGCTACGACGCCGCCGCCAAGGCCGCCATCCTGGCCGGCATCGCCTTCCACACCCGCGTCCGCCTCGACGACGTGTACCGCGAGGGCATGACCGAGGTCAGCGCCGCGGACTTCGCCTCCGCCAAGCGGATGGGCTGCACCATCAAGCTCCTCGCCATCCTGGAGCGCGCCGCCGACGGCGAGTCCGTCACCGCCCGCGTCCACCCGGCGATGATCCCGCTCAGCCACCCGCTCGCCTCCGTCCGCGAGGCCTACAACGCGGTCTTCGTCGAGGCGGAGGCCGCCGGGCGGCTGATGTTCTACGGGCCCGGCGCGGGCGGTTCGCCGACCGCGTCCGCGGTGCTCGGCGACCTCGTCGCCGTCTGCCGCAACAAGCTCGCCGAGGCAACGGGGCCCGGCGAGTCGGCGTACACCCAGCTGCCCGTCAGCCCCATGGGGGACGTCGTCACCCGCTACCACATCAGCCTCGATGTGGCGGACAAGCCGGGCGTCCTCGCCCAGGTGGCGACCACCTTCGCGGAGCACGGCGTGTCGATCGACACGGTCAGGCAGCAGGGCAAGGACGGTGAGGCCTCCCTCGTCGTCGTCACCCACCGCGCACCCGACGCCGCCCTCTCCGGGACCGTCGAGGCGCTGCGGAAGCTGGACACCGTGCGCGGTGTCGCCAGCATCATGCGTGTTGAAGGGGAGTAAGGACCCATGAGCAGCAATCGCACCCACCAGTGGCGCGGCATCATCGAGGAGTACCGGGACCGGCTGCCGGTCACCGAGACGACCCCCGTGGTCACGCTCCGGGAGGGTGGCACTCCCCTCGTTCCCGCCCAGGTGCTCTCCGAGCGCACCGGCTGTGAGGTGCACCTCAAGGTCGAAGGCGCGAACCCCACCGGTTCCTTCAAGGACCGCGGCATGACCATGGCCATCACCAAGGCCAAGGAGGACGGCGCCAAGGCCGTCATCTGCGCCTCCACGGGCAACACCTCCGCCTCGGCCGCCGCGTACGCGGTGCGCGCCGGCATGGTGTCCGCGGTCCTCGTGCCGCGCGGCAAGATCGCGCTCGGCAAGATGGGCCAGGCCCTCGTGCACGGCGCGAAGATCCTGCAGGTTGACGGCAACTTCGACGACTGCCTGGACCTGGCCCGCGCGCTGTCCGACAACTACCCGGTGGCGCTGGTCAATTCCGTCAACCCGGTGCGCATCGAGGGCCAGAAGACGGCCGCGTTCGAGATCGTGGACGCGCTCGGCGACGCCCCCGACATCCACGTGCTGCCCGTCGGCAACGCCGGCAACATCACCGCGTACTGGAAGGGCTTCAAGGAGTACAAGGCCGACGGCCTTGCCTCCCGTACGCCCCGCGTGTGGGGTTTCCAGGCCTCCGGCTCGGCGCCGATCGTGCGCGGCGAGATCGTCAAGGAGCCGCACACCATCGCCACCGCGATCCGCATCGGCAACCCGGCCTCCTGGGAATACGCCCTCGCGGCGAAGGAGGAGTCGGGCGGCTTCATCGACGAGGTGACGGACCGCCAGATCCTGGCCGCCTACCGCCTGTTGGCCTCACAGGAGGGCGTCTTCGTCGAGCCCGCCTCGGCCGCCTCCGTGGCCGGTCTGCTCAAGGCCGCCGAGCTCGGCCTGGTCGACCCCGGCCAGAAGATCGTGTGCACCGTCACCGGCAACGGCCTGAAGGACCCCGACTGGGCGGTCGCCGGCGCTCCGCAGCCCGTCACCGTTCCGGTGGACGCCGAGGCCGCCGCCGTCCGGCTCGGCCTGGTCTGACCCCGGGCCCGGCCCGGGAACTCCCTGGGCCGCGCACAGCGGCCCGCGACCGGCGTTGCCGGATTCCGGAAACCTTCCGGAATCCGGCAACCCGGCCCGTACGACACCGAAAGCCAACGGCACTTCAGCGGTGGCCCACCGGACGACGGCGACACGCATCGTGCGCCTCCTGTGCGCCCTATGTCGCGGGAGAACCTTCCTTCGATACGCTGTACTGACATCCGCCACCGCGCATATGACCGCGGTGCTGCCCCGAGGGCCTTCGGGTGTCGTACGTTCTCCAGTACATTTCGCAGCGAAGATCCCGCACAGCCCGCCGGATCCCCGCACAGTCACAAGGAGTGTCATCGACCGATGGCAGGTCCAGCGTTCCGCGCCGCCGCCGTACGAGTGCGCGTGCCCGCCAGCAGTGCCAACCTCGGCCCCGGCTTCGACGCCCTCGGCCTGGCCCTGGGGCTCTACGACGACGTGGTCGTCCGCGTCGCCGACTCCGGCCTGAACATCGACATCGCGGGTGAGGGCGCCGACACCCTCCCGCGTGACGAGAGCCACCTCCTCGTACGTTCCATGCGCACCGCCTTCGACCTGCTGGGCGGACAGCCGCGCGGCCTGGAGGTCGTCTGCGCCAACCGCATTCCGCACGGGCGGGGCCTCGGCTCCTCCTCGGCCGCGATCTGCGCCGGCATCGTCGCCGCGCGCGCCGTGACCATAGGCGGCGAGGCCCGGCTCGACGACACGGCGCTGCTGGAGCTCGCCACCGAGATCGAGGGCCACCCGGACAACGTCGCCGCCTGTCTGCTCGGCGGCTTCACCCTCGCGTGGATGGAGGGCGGCAGTGCGAAGGCGATCCGTATGGACCCCGCCGGTTCCATCGTTCCGGTGGTCTTCGTCCCGTCGAAGCCGGTCCTGACCGAGACCGCGCGCGGCCTGCTGCCGCGCTCCGTTCCGCACGTGGACGCCGCCGTGAACGCGGGGCGCGCGGGCCTGCTCGTGGAGGCCATGACCAGGCGTCCCGAGTTCCTGCTGCCCGCCACCGAGGACCGGCTGCACCAGGAGTACCGCGCCCCCGCGATGCCGGAGAGCGTGGCGCTCGTGGGCCGGCTGCGGGCGGACGGCATCCCCGCGGTCATCTCCGGCGCGGGCCCCACGGTCCTCGCGCTGGTCGACAACGACGCGGCCGACAAGGTCGCGCAGCTCGCGGGCGAGGGGTGGGCCGCGAACCGGCTCGCCCTCGACGCCGCGGGTGCGAGCGTCCTTCCGCTGGGCGCCCAGGGCGGTCAGCCCGTGTCCTGGTGACACGGCCCGACGGGGCGGGCGGCCGGGCAGGCCGACCGCCCCGGAAGGGCGATTGCCGGTGATTGAGAGGGGGAATGTCTGTTGGATCCGGTAGTGTTAATCTCAAGTAGGCAACCGAAGCCGCCATGGCTCGGTGCTCAGTGTCCCCATCCGGGACCACCTTTCTTCCGGGAGCCTCCCCGACTGCTTTGATCGCTGCCAGCAGTTTCGAGCACGCTCCGGAATCGGCGTGACATTCCCACGCTTCCAGCTCGGGGGCTTCTCGCCGGAACCACCCATGCACGTTTCTCTCCGCCGTATCTCTACCGGCGGACCACCGCCCCGGCACAGTTCACACACCTAGGACTGTTGTCGGACAGCACAACCGGTCGCCGAGCCAGACAGGCCGACGTCCGCTCCAGGGAAGGACCCTTCGTGAGCGACACCACCGATCTGATGGGCGCTGCCGACACCAACGTCGACACCAGTGCCCCCGCCGCGGGCGCCGCAGCTGCCACTGCCACCCGGCGCCGCCGCTCCGGCACCGGCCTTGAGGGCATGGTCCTGGCCGAGCTGCAGCAGGTCGCGTCGGGCCTCGGTATCAGGGGCACCGCGCGGATGCGCAAGAGCCAGCTGATCGAGGTCATCAAGGAGGCGCAGGGCGGCAGCGCCCCCAAGGCCGCGGCCCCCGCCGCCGACGCCGCCGAGGCCAAGCCGAAGCGCCGCGCCACCAGCAAGGCCCGTACGGGTGAGGCGGCCGCCGCCGCGCCCGCCGAGAAGCCCGCCGCACCGGCCCAGATCGAGATCCCGGGCCAGCCGATCAGCGAGGACGCCCCGGCCGGCGAGCGCCGCCGCCGCCGCGCCACCGCCCCGACCGGCAGCCCCGAGTCCTCGTCCCCCGCCGTCGTGCAGGTCGAGCAGAAGACCGAGGCCCCCGCGGTCGCCCCGCAGGCCGAGGCCAAGGCGGAGCAGGCCGTGGCCGTGTCCGCCCCGGCGCAGGGCCAGGCCCCCGCGCAGGAGGCCGGCGAGGGCCGTAGCCGCCGTGACCGCCGTGACCGCGGCGAGCGCGGCGAGCGCGGTGACCGCCAGGGCCGCCGCGAGCGCGGTGCCAAGGCCGACGAGCAGGGCGGCCAGCAGCAGGGCGGCGGCCAGGGCCAGCAGCAGGGCGGCCGTCAGGACCGCGCCGACCGCCAGGACCGCCAGGACCGTCAGCAGCAGGGCGGCGGCCGGGGCCAGCAGGGCCGTCAGGACAACGGTCCGCAGGACGACTTCGACGGCGAGGACGGCCGGCGCGGCCGGCGCGGCCGCTACCGCGACCGCCGTGGCCGCCGTGGCCGTGACGAGTTCGCCCCGGGCGAGCCGCAGGTCGCCGACGACGACGTCCTGATCCCCGTCGCGGGCATCCTCGACATCCTCGACAACTACGCGTTCATCCGGACCTCCGGCTACCTGCCCGGCCCGAACGACGTGTACGTCTCCCTCGCCCAGGTCCGCAAGGCCGGTCTGCGCAAGGGCGACCACACCACCGGCGCCGTGCGCCAGCCCAAGGACGGCGAGCGCCGCGAGAAGTTCAACGCGCTGGTGCGCCTGGACTCCGTCAACGGCATGTCGCCCGAATCGGGCCGCGGCCGCCCCGAGTTCCAGAAGCTGACCCCGCTCTACCCGCAGGACCGGCTCCGTCTGGAGACCGACCCGGGCGTGCTGACCACCCGGATCATCGACCTCGTGTCGCCGATCGGCAAGGGCCAGCGCGGTCTGATCGTGGCTCCGCCGAAGACCGGCAAGACCATGATCATGCAGGCGATCGCCAACGCGATCACCACCAACAACCCCGAGTGCCACCTGATGGTCGTCCTGGTCGACGAGCGTCCGGAAGAGGTCACCGACATGCAGCGGTCGGTCAAGGGCGAGGTCATCTCCTCGACCTTCGACCGCCCGGCCGAGGACCACACCACCGTCGCCGAGCTGGCCATCGAGCGCGCCAAGCGCCTCGTGGAGCTGGGTCACGACGTGGTCGTCCTGCTGGACTCCATCACCCGTCTGGGCCGCGCGTACAACCTCGCGGCGCCCGCCTCCGGCCGCATCCTGTCCGGTGGTGTCGACTCGACCGCGCTGTACCCGCCGAAGCGCTTCTTCGGTGCCGCGCGCAACATCGAGGACGGCGGCTCGCTGACCATCCTGGCCACCGCGCTCGTCGACACCGGCTCGCGCATGGACGAGGTGATCTTCGAGGAGTTCAAGGGCACCGGCAACATGGAGCTCAAGCTCGACCGCAAGCTCGCCGACAAGCGCATCTTCCCGGCCGTCGACGTCGACCCGTCGGGCACGCGCAAGGAGGAGATCCTCCTCAACAGCGAGGAGCTCGCCATCGTCTGGAAGCTGCGCCGGGTGCTGCACGCGCTCGACTCGCAGCAGGCGATCGAGCTGCTGCTCGACAAGATGAAGCAGACGAAGTCGAACGCCGAGTTCCTGATGCAGATCGCCAAGACCACCCCGGCGGGCAAGAACGACGACTGACCCCGCCGGTCGGTCCACGCGTGAACGCAGGCGCCCCCACCGCATCGCGGTGGGGGCGCCTGCCGTTGGTGCGACCTTCGCCACACCGAGGGGCCCGGAAGGGCGTCGTACGGGGCCTTCCGCGCCCGGATCGGCACCCCGGGTGCCGGGCGTGTCACGCTGCGTGTCCGTGTGCGCCGGGGGGGTGCGGAGCGGCCCCGTGCGCCGTGGAACCCTGGAATGCGCTAGTCCGTCTGTGTGAGAGAACAGCGGGCACCGGAGCCAGGACCGAGGAGAGCATGAGCGAGACCAGCAGAGGCGGTCGCGGCGCGCGCAGGCGCCGGCGCAGGGAGCAGTCCCGGCCGCGCAAGGGCCTCAGGATCGCCGCCTGGACCGCCGCCGGCGTGGTCCTGCTGGGCGGCGGGAGCCTCGGATGGTTCTACTTCAAGCTCAACGGCAACCTGCACAGCGTCGACATCGACTCGGCGCTGGGCAAGGACCGCCCGCCGAACGTGGACAACGGTTCGATGGACATCCTGGTCCTCGGCTCCGACTCCCGCGACGGGGCGAACGGCGAGTACGGCGCGGACGACGGCGGCTCGGCCCGCTCCGACACGGCGATGATCGTCCACCTCTACGAGGGCCACAAGCAGGCCAGCGTCGTGTCGATCCCGCGTGACACGATGCTCCCGCGGCCCGCCTGCCCCATCGGCAAGGGGAAGAACAGCGCCCCCAGGCAGCGCGCGCAGTTCAACGAGGCCTTCACCATCGGCGGGGCCGCCTGCGCCGTGAAGACCGTCGAGGCGATGTCGGGGATCCGCATGGACCACTACATCGAAGTCGACTTCACCGGCTTCAAGAAGATCATCGACAACCTCGGCGGGGTCGAGCTCACGACCACCAAGCCGATCAAGGACTACGGCAGCCACCTCGACCTGCCGGCCGGCTCCCACAAGCTCAACGGTGAGCAGTCCCTCGGCCTCGTCCGCACGCGCAAGACCGTCGGCGACGGCGGCGACCTGGGCCGAATACAGCTCCAGCAGGCCTTCATCAAGGCGCTGATCAAGCAGGTCAAGGGCGTCGGGGTCTTCGACAGCCCCAAGAAGCTCTACGGCCTCGCCGACTCCGCCACCAAGGCGATCACCACCGACAAGGCCCTCGGTGACGTGAAGTCCCTCGCGAGCTTCGCCCAGGGGCTCCAGGGCATCGGCGCCGAGAACATGCACATGATCACCCTGCCGGTGACCCAGGACCCGCTCGACCAGGACCGTGTCGCGGTCCTGGCCAAGGACTCCAAGATGGTCTGGGACGCCCTGCTGGCCGACCAGCCCATCCCGGCCGCGGCCACCGAGCATTCCACCGGGGACAAGAGCACCGCGGGCTCGATCGTCCAGTAGCGGAGCCGCCGGGCGGGGGCCGGAATAGATGCCGGCCCCTCCCCGTTGAGGGGAGCGTTCCGAGAATTTTGACAGGCGGGCCGGTCCTGGCAGACTGGTCTGTCGGCCCCGGTTCACGCAGTGCGCAATTCGGCTCCTGCGACCCGGCGCCCTCCCGAATCTAGGAGACACCTTGAAGCGCGATGTTCACCCCGAGTACGTCGAGACCCAGGTCAGCTGCACCTGTGGCGCGTCGTTCACCACCCGTAGCACCCTGACCGAGGGCACCATCCGTGCCGAGGTCTGCTCCGAGTGCCACCCGTTCTACACGGGCAAGCAGAAGATCCTCGACACCGGTGGCCGTGTGGCCCGCTTCGAGGCCCGCTTCGGCAAGGGTGCGGCCAAGAAGTAGCGCGACCCAGGCGCCGGTCTCCGGCCGCCCCCTGACCACGCGGGGGCGGCCGGGCCGGCGCCTTTGTCGTCGTTCAGCCAGCCCAGCCCATTTTGATTTTTACCCCGGGAGCATCCGATGTTCGAAGCGGTCGAGGAACTGGTCGGCGAACACGCCGACCTCGAGAAGAAGCTCGCCGACCCTTCGGTCCACTCCGATCAGGCGAACGCGCGCAAGCTGAACAAGCGCTACGCGGAACTGACCCCGATCGTGGCGACCTTCCGCGCCTGGAAGCAGTCGGCCGAGGACATCGAGACGGCCAAGGAGCTGGCGGCCGACGACCCCGACTTCGCCGCCGAGGTCAAGGAGCTGAGCGCGCAGCGCGAGGAGCTCACCGAGAAGCTGCGCCTGCTGCTCGTTCCGCGCGACCCCAGCGACGACAAGGACGTGCTCCTGGAGATCAAGGCGGGCGCCGGCGGCGACGAGTCCGCCCTGTTCGCGGGCGACCTGCTGCGCATGTACCTGCGCTACGCCGAGCGCGTCGGCTGGAAGACCGAGATCATCGACTCCACCGAGTCCGAGCTCGGCGGCTACAAGGACGTCCAGGTCTCCGTCCGCACCAAGGGCGGCAACGGTGCCACCGAGCCCGGCCAGGGCGTGTGGGCCCGGTTGAAGTACGAGGGCGGCGTCCACCGCGTCCAGCGCGTCCCGGCCACCGAGTCCCAGGGCCGCATCCACACCTCCGCCGCCGGCGTGCTCGTCACCCCGGAGGCCGAGGAGGTCGAGGTCGAGATCAACCCGAACGACCTGCGCATCGACGTGTACCGCTCGTCGGGCCCCGGCGGCCAGTCCGTCAACACCACCGACTCGGCCGTGCGCATCACGCACCTCCCGACCGGTGTGGTCGCCTCCTGCCAGAACGAGAAGAGCCAGCTCCAGAACAAGGAGCAGGCCATGCGCATCCTGCGCTCGCGCCTGCTGGCCGCCGCCCAGGAAGCCGCCGAGCAGGAGGCCTCCGACGTGCGCCGCAGCCAGGTGCGCACCGTGGACCGTTCCGAGAAGATCCGTACGTACAACTACCCGGAAAACCGGATCTCGGACCACCGCACCGGTTTCAAGGCGTACAACTTGGACCAGGTGCTCGACGGCGACCTCGACTCGGTCATCCAGGCGTGCGTCGACACCGACTCCGCGGCCAAGCTCGCGGCCGCGCACTGACGAACCCCGCACCACCCCCCCGTACGACAGCAGCCCGGAGGACCAGCGTGAACTTGCTGCTTGCCGAGGTGGCCCAGGCCACCCAGCGGCTGGCCGCCGCCGGCGTGCCCTCACCGCGTTTCGACGCGGAGGAGCTCGCGGCCTTCGTGCACGGCGTCAAGCGGGGGGAACTGCACCACGTCAAGGACGCGGACTTCGACGCCCGCTACTGGGAGGCCGTCGCCCGCCGCGAGGCGCGCGAGCCGCTCCAGCACATCACCGGCCGCGCCTTCTTCCGCTACCTGGAGCTCCAGGTCGGCCCCGGGGTGTTCGTGCCCCGGCCCGAGACCGAGTCGGTCGTGGACTGGGCCATACAGGCCGTCCGGGCGATGGACGTGGTCGAGCCGCTGATCGTGGACCTGTGCACCGGCTCCGGCGCCATCGCCCTCGCCATGGCCCAGGAGGTGCCGCGCTCGCGCGTGCACGCCGTGGAGCTGTCCGAGGACGCCCTGCGCTGGACCCGCAAGAACGCCGAGGGCTCCCGGGTCACCGTCCACCAGGGCGACGCGCTGAGCGCGCTGCCCGAGCTGGACGGCCAGGTCGACCTCGTCATCTCCAACCCGCCGTACATCCCGCTCACCGAGTGGGAGTACGTGGCCCCCGAGGCCCGGGACCACGACCCCGAGATGGCGCTGTTCTCCGGCGAGGACGGCCTCGACACCATCCGCGGGATCGAGCGCACGGCCCACCGCCTGCTGCGGCCCGGCGGCATCGTCGTGATCGAGCACGCCGACACCCAGGGCGGCCAGGTGCCGTGGATCTTCGCCGACGAACGGGGCTGGGCCGACGCCGCCGACCACCCCGACCTGAACAACCGCCCGCGTTTCGCGACCGCCCGCAAGGCCATGCCGTGATGGGCGCGACCCCGATTGCCCACGACACCACCCCGCTGCACGAGGAGGCCCGCTGATGGCCCGGCGATACGACTGCAACGACGCGACGGACCGCAAGACGGGCCTGCGTGAAGCGGCCTCGGCCGTGCGCCGCGGAGAGCTCGTCGTGCTGCCCACCGACACCCTGTACGGGATCGGCGCGGACGCCTTCAGCGCCGAAGCCGTCGGCGACCTGCTCGCCGCCAAGGGCCGCGGCCGCAACATGCCCACCCCGGTGCTCATCGGCTCCCCGAACACCCTCCACGGCCTCGTCACGGACTTCTCCGAGCAGGCCTGGGAACTCGTCGACGCCTTCTGGCCCGGTGGCCTCACCCTCGTCGCCAAGCACCAGCCGTCGCTGGCCTGGGACCTGGGGGAGACCCGCGGGACCGTGGCCGTCCGCATGCCGCTGCACCCCGTCGCGATCGAGCTGCTGACCGAGGTCGGCCCCATGGCCGTCTCCTCGGCGAACCTGTCCGGGCACCCGGCGCCGGAGGACTGCGACGCGGCCCGCGCCATGCTGGGCGACTCCGTCTCCGTGTACCTCGACGGCGGGCCGACCCCGAGCACCCTGCCGTCGTCGATCGTCGACGTCACCGGGAAGGTTCCCGTGCTGCTGCGCGAGGGCGCGCTGACCGCGGAGCAGCTGCGGGAGGTCGTACCCGACCTCGAGGTGGCTCCGTGAGCCCTCAGGGGCGTGGCATAGCCAAGGAAGACAGCTTCCGCATACTCCACGTCAGCACCGGGAACGTGTGCCGCTCGCCGATCACCGAGCGGCTGACGCGGCACGCGCTGGCGCACCGGCTGGGTGTGCTGGGGCTGGCGCCGGGTGACCTGATCGTGGAGAGCGCGGGCACCTGGGGCCACGAGGGCGCGCCGATGGAGGCCAACGCGGCGGCCGTACTCGCCGACTTCGGAGCCGACGCGACGGGGTTCACCGGGCGCGAGCTGCTCGACGAGCACGTCATACGGGCCGACCTGGTGCTGACCGCCACCCGTGACCACCGGGCGCAGGTCATCTCCATGGGCCACTCGGCCGGCCTGCGGACCTTCACGCTGAAGGAGTTCACCCGCCTGGTGCGGGCCATAGACCCGGCGACCCTGCCCCCGCTGGACGACGGCATGGCCGAGCGGGCCCGGGCGCTGGTGCGGGCCGCCGCCGCCCTGCGGGGCTGGCTGCTGGCCCCTTCCGCCGACGCGGACGAGGTGTACGACCCGTACGGGGCGCCGATCACCTTCTTCCGCTCGATCGGCGACGAGATCAACCAGGCGCTGGACCCCGTCGTCACGGCCCTGACGGGCGTGGCCGGCCCCCGCTGACCCCCTTCTCCCCCGGGGGGCCGCCGGGCTGCCCGCGGCGCTGCGGCGCGCGGCGGCGACGCCGGGGACGGCTCGCCCGGGCGTGAAGCCGGGGCCCGGCCTACAGTGGCTGGTACCGGTACCCCCAGCGCGCGGGAGTGGGTCATGACCGTCACCACCGAGC
Source organism: Streptomyces sp. 3211.6 (assembly GCF_003634815.1). Classification (NCBI taxonomy): domain Bacteria; kingdom Bacillati; phylum Actinomycetota; class Actinomycetes; order Kitasatosporales; family Streptomycetaceae; genus Streptomyces; species Streptomyces sp. 3211.6. The sequence continues at coordinate 5,383,408 of NZ_RBXC01000001.1, forward strand.
AGGCTGCCGACCTCCTGCGCCGGCAGGACCCGCAACTGGCCGACATCCTCGACGGGGAGCGGCAGCGGCAGGCCACCACGCTGCAACTGAGCGCCGCCGAGAACTTCACCTCCCCCGCCGTGCTCGCCGCGCTGGGCTCCCCGCTCGCCAACAAGTACGCCGAGGGCTACCCCGGCGCCCGCCACCACGGCGGCTGCGAGTACGCCGACCTGGCCGAGCGGGTGGCCCAGGAGCGGGCCACGGCGCTGTTCGGGGCCGAGCACGCGAACGTGCAGCCCCATTCGGGCTCCGCCGCCGTGCTCGCCGCGTACGCCGCGCTGCTGCGCCCCGGGGACACCGTCCTGGCGATGGGGCTCGCCTACGGCGGCCACCTCACCCACGGCTCGCCCGCCAACTTCTCCGGCCGGTGGTTCGAGTTCGTGGGGTACGGGGTCGACGCCGAGTCCGGGCTCGTCGACTACGAGCAGGTGCAGCGCCTGGCCCGGGCGCACCGGCCCAAGGCCATCGTGTGCGGGTCCATCTCCTACCCCCGGCACCTGGAGTACTCGGCCTTCCGGGAGATCGCCGACGAGGTCGGGGCCTACCTGATCGCCGACGCCGCCCATCCCATCGGCCTGGTCGCCGGCGGGGCCGCGCCGAGCCCCGTGCCCTACGCGGACGTGGTCTGCGCGACCACCCACAAGGTGCTGCGCGGCCCGCGCGGCGGGATGGTGCTGTGCGGGGCCGAGTTCGCCGAGCGCGTCGACCGGGCGGTGTTCCCCTTCACCCAGGGCGGCGCCCAGATGCACACCATCGCCGCCAAGGCGGTGGCCTTCGGGGAGGCGGCCGGCCCGGCCTTCACCCGGTACGCGCACAAGGTCGTCGCCAACGCCCGCGCCCTCGCCGAGGCCCTGCGGGCGCACGGGCTGGACGTGACCACCGGCGGCACCGACACCCACCTGATCAGCGCCGACCCGGCCCCGCTCGGCATCGACGGACCGGCCGCGCGCGGACGGCTGGCCGCCGCCGGGATCGTCCTCGAAACCTGCGCCCTGCCCTACGGGGACCAGCGCGGGATCCGCCTGGGCACCGCGGCGGTGACCACGCAGGGGATGGGGGAGCCGGAGATGGCCAGGGTCGCGGAGCTGTTCGCCGCCGCGCTGGCCGGCGCCGATGCGGCCGGTACGCGTGCCGAGGTCGCCGAACTGACCGGGCGATTTCCACCGTACGGGGCGTAACTGGGACGAGTGTCCCTTAGTGCAACCGGAACGAGGACTCCGCGCGTCCTCGTCCCCGTGTACATCGCGGCTAATGTGTGGGGCTGAGATGGCCGGCGATACATCTGGGGCAGCCAGTGCGTGAATATCTGCTGACGCTTTGCGTCACGGTCGCGGTGACCTACCTGCTGACCGGGCCCGTCCGCAAGTTCGCGATCGCGGCGGGCGCGATGCCGGAGATCCGCGCCCGCGACGTCCACCGCGAGCCCACCCCCCGGCTGGGCGGCATCGCCATGTTCGGCGGCCTGTGCGCGGGCCTGCTGATCGCCGACCACCTGCAGAGCCTCAACGGGGTCTTCGAACGCTCCAACGAGCCGAGGGCGCTGCTCTCCGGGGCCGCGCTGATCTGGCTGGTCGGCGTCCTCGACGACAAGTTCGAACTCGACGCGCTCATCAAGCTCGGCGCCCAGATGATCGCCGCCGGTGTGATGGTCATCCAGGGCCTCACCATCCTGTGGATCCCGGTCCCGGGCATCGGCACCGTCGCGCTGACCCAGTGGCAGGGCACCCTGCTCACCGTGGCCCTGGTGGTGATCACCATCAACGCGGTGAACTTCGTCGACGGGCTCGACGGCCTGGCGGCCGGCATGGTCTGCATCGCCACCTGCGCGTTCTTCCTCTACGCCTACCGGATCTGGTTCGGCTACGGCATCGAGGCGGCCGCCCCCGCGACCCTCTTCGCCGCCATCCTGATGGGCATGTGCCTGGGCTTCCTGCCGCACAACATGCACCCCGCGCGCATCTTCATGGGCGACTCGGGCTCGATGCTGATCGGCCTGGTGCTGGCGGCCTCGGCCATCTCGATCACCGGGCAGGTGGACCCGGACACGATGGCCCTCTTCGTCGGTGGTGAGCGCAACGCGACGCACGCGATGCTGCCGGTCTTCATCCCGCTGCTGCTGCCGCTGACCATCATCGCGATCCCGATGGCGGACCTCGTCCTGGCCATCGTGCGGCGCACCTGGAAGGGGCAGTCGCCCTTCGCCGCGGACCGCGGGCACCTGCACCACCGGCTGCTGGAACTCGGGCATTCGCACAGCCGCGCCGTACTCATCATGTATTTCTGGTCGGGGCTGATCGCCTTCGGGACGGTGGCCTACTCGGTGAACTCCGCGTCGATGTGGATCGTCCTCGCCATCGCCGCGCTGAGCGCCCTGGGCCTGGTCCTGCTCCTCCTGCCGCGGTTCACCCCGCGCGCCCCGCGCTGGGCGGAGGGCCTGGTCCCGCCGCGCTACCGGCACGCCACGCGGGCCGCGGAGGCGGCGGCCGAGGCCGCGGTGCGGGAGGCCCCGGGGACCGAGCCGGAGCCCGCGCGGCCGATCGCGGCCGGGGTGTCCGGCGTCAACGGCGCGACAGCCGTAGGCCCCCGTTCGCGCTTCCCCGACCGGCGTAAGGCGGGTTCGGCGCGCTGACGCGCCCGGCGCATGTCCGACATGAACGCCCTTTACCAGACAACTCGCAGCCCTGTCTTGCACACACGGGCGGATTAGCCCTCATGTGTGACAGTCAGCACACCGCACAGGTAAAGCTCTCATCAAATAGTTTGTGATACCGTTCACTAAACCCGGCGACAGAGCCGAAGGACCGTAGTGCGACGGTCCATTGGCCCGAGGCGATCACTCGGACCGGGCTTACGCTCGTCCCCGTACGAGTTCCCGTACGAGTCCGTGCCCCCACCACCACGCGGAGCAAACCGCCATGCGGTCTAACGACGTCCGATCCCTCCTGCAAACCGCCGTACCCACCGCTGCCGCCGGCGCTGTCGCCGCCGTGATCAGCGGTCTGGTCGTCGGCGGCAAGGGGGCCGTCGGCTCGATCGTCGCGACCGTGGTCGTGATCCTGTTCATGGGCATCGGATTCGTGGTTCTGCAGCGCACGGCGAAATCCCTGCCGCACCTGTTCCAGGCGATGGGCCTCATGCTCTACGCGGCTCAGATCCTGCTGCTCTTCGTCTTTCTCGCCGTGTTCAAGAACACGACGCTGTTCCACCCCCGGGCCTTCGCGATCACGCTCGTCGCCACCACCCTCGTGTGGATCGGCGCGCAGACGCGGGCTCACATGAAGGCCAAGATCCTTTACGTCGAGCCCGACTCGACCAACGGGGAAAAGCCCGAAAATCCGGGGTCCAAGCCGTGAGGGGTAGGGCCGGGATAAGTGTGCGTTCGAGATCCTGCTATCGTCCGGTTCCAACTGCGGCACTGCGGGCACGGGCATCTGAGCTGACGCCTGGTCCATCGCGAGGCTCGATGCCTGACTGCCGCCCCCACACCCGTTACACCAGTCCAGTGCCGAACCGCGGCCGTGCGCCGCGCCGACACGATGAGGTTGCCGTACCTATGCGCCACGCTGAAGGAGCCCGCGGTGAGTGCTGACCCGACGCAGGTCCTCGCCTTCGAGACCGACTGTCACATCTTCTCCGGATGTGGCTTCCCCGGCCCGGGCCTGCACTCGTTCCTCTTCGAGCCGCTGTGGGGCGAAGCTGGTCTGACCAGCGTCTACTTCAACAAGCCGATGCTGCTGGCCCTTCTGGGCTCGATCATCATCGTGGCCTTCTTCTGGGCCGCCTTCGCCAAGCCGAAGCTCGTCCCCGGCAAGCTCCAGATGGTCGGCGAGGCCGGCTACGACTTCGTGCGCCGCGGCATCGTCTACGAGACGCTCGGCAAGAAGGAGGGCGAGAAGTACGTCCCCTTCATGGTCTCGCTGTTCTTCTTCGTCTGGATCCTGAACGTCTGGTCGATCGTCCCGGTGGCACAGTTCCCGGTGACCTCGATCATCGCGTACCCGGCGATCCTGGCCCTGTCGGTCTACCTCGTGTGGCTGCCGCTGACCTTCAAGCGCCACGGCTTCATCGGCGGTCTGAAGAACCTCACCGGCTACGACAAGAGCCTCGGCGGCGTCCTCCCGCTCGTCATGGTGATCGAGTTCTTCTCGAACGTCCTGGTGCGCCCGTTCACCCACGCGGTCCGACTGTTCGCGAACATGTTCGCCGGTCACACCCTGCTGCTGCTCTTCACGATCGCCAGCTGGTACCTGCTGAACGGCATCGGCATCGCCTACGCCGGTGTGTCGTTCGTGATGGTCATCGTGATGACCGCCTTCGAGCTCTTCATCCAGGCCGTCCAGGCGTACGTCTTCGTCCTCCTGGCCTGCAGCTACATCCAGGGCGCGGTCGCCGAGCACCACTGAGCCGGGCCCACCCCCGCTCAGCCCCCCGTATTCGTCCGGTGGCCAACCCCCACCGGTTCGTGAAAGAGAAGGAAGAACTGGCATGTCCCAGACCCTTGCCGCCGTCACCGGCTCCCTCAGCTCCGTTGGTTACGGTCTCGCGGCCATCGGCCCCGGCGTCGGCGTCGGCATCATCTTCGGTAACGGCACCCAGGCCCTCGCCCGCCAGCCCGAGGCTGCCGGTCTGATCCGCGCCAACCAGATCCTCGGCTTCGCCTTCTGTGAGGCGCTCGCCCTGATCGGTCTGGTCATGCCGTTCGTCTACCCGACCTCCTGATCCTCGGTCTCGACGAACAGCCCATTAGACGAAAGGCACTGATGTGAACCTCATGGTTCTCGCGGCAGAGACGGAGAATCCGCTCTTCCCGCCGATCCCCGAGCTCGTCATCGGTCTGATCGCCTTCGTCATCGTCTTCGGTTTCCTCGCGAAGAAGCTCCTCCCGAACATCAACAAGGTTCTGGACGAGCGTCGCGAGGCCATCGAGGGCGGTATCGAGAAGGCTGAGGCCGCTCAGACCGAGGCCCAGAGCGTGCTGGAGCAGTACAAGGCCCAGCTCGCCGAGGCCCGGCACGAGGCCGCGCGCCTGCGCCAGGAAGCGCTGGAGCAGGGCACTGCGCTCAAGGAAGAACTGCGCGCAGAGGGCCAGCGGCAGCGTGAGGAGATCATCGCTGCCGGTCACGCCCAGATCGCCGCTGACCGCAAGGCCGCCGCTCAGGCGCTGCGCCAGGACGTCGGCAAGCTCGCCACCGACCTGGCCGGCAAGCTCGTCGGCGAGTCCCTCGAGGACGTCGCCCGTCAGAGCCGCACCATCGACCGCTTCCTCGGCGAGCTCGAGGAGAAGGCCGAGGCGGCCCGATGAACGGAGCGAGCCGCGAGGCGCTGGCCTCCGCGCGCGAGCGTCTCGACGCGCTGACGGACAACACGTCCGTCGACGCGGCGAAGCTCGCCGGTGAGCTGGCAGCCGTCACCGCGCTGCTCGACCGTGAGGTCTCGCTGCGTCGGGTCATCACGGACCCGGCGCAGTCCGGCGAGGCCAAGGCCGAGCTGGTCGGCCGGCTGCTGTCCGGCCAGGTGGGCGGGGAGACCCTCGACCTGGTGTCCGGTATGGCCCGGTCCCGCTGGTCGCAGTCCCGCGACCTGGTGGACGGCCTCGAGGAGCTGGCGGCCACCGCCGACCTCACCGCCGCCCAGCAGGCGGGCGCGCTCGACGGCGTCGAGGACGAGCTGTTCCGCTTCGGCCGGATCGTCGCCTCGAACACCGGGCTGCGTGCCGCGCTGACCGACCGCGCCGCCACCGCCACCGCCAAGAGCGAGCTGCTGCGCAGCCTCCTCGGCGGCAAGGTGAACGCCGTCACCGAGCGCCTGGTCGTCCGTCTCGTCACGCACCCGCGTGGACGTAGCCTTGAGGGGGGCCTCGAGTCCCTCTCGACGCTCGCCGCTGCGCGCCGTGACCGCATGGTCGCCACCGTGACCAGTGCGGTCCCGCTCAGCGACGTGCAGAAGCAGCGTCTCGGCGCGGTGCTGGCCAAGCTGTACGGCCGCCAGATGCACCTGAACCTCGACGTGGACCCCGAGGTCCTCGGCGGGATCTCGGTGCGGGTCGGCGACGAGGTCATCGACGGCACCATCGCGGAGCGCCTTTCCGAGGCGTCCCGCCGCATGGCCGGCTGACCAGCCGCCACCACACAGATACAAAGCATTCCTAGCGGCCCGGTTGGGCCGTGCAGAACTTGCAGAAGATTCCTGGGGGTCGCCCCCAGACCCCTAAGAAGCTTCAGGCCCAACAAGGAGAGCAGGGAACCCAGATGGCGGAGCTCACGATCCGGCCGGAGGAGATCCGGGACGCACTGGAGACCTTTGTCCAGTCGTACCAGCCGGACGCGGCCTCGCGCGAGGAGGTCGGAACGGTCAGCGTTGCCGGCGACGGCATCGCGAAGGTGGAGGGCCTGCCCTCCGCCATGGCGAACGAGCTGCTGAAGTTCGAGGACGGCACCCTCGGTCTCGCCCTCAACCTCGAGGAGCGCGAGATCGGTGCGATCGTCCTCGGCGAGTTCAGCGGTATCGAGGAGGGCCAGCCGGTGCAGCGCACCGGTGAGGTTCTCTCCGTAGGTGTCGGCGAGGGCTACCTCGGCCGCGTTGTCGACCCGCTCGGCAACCCGATCGACGGCCTCGGCGAGATCGCGACCGAGGGCCGCCGCGCCCTCGAGCTGCAGGCCCCGGGCGTCATGGTCCGTAAGTCGGTGCACGAGCCCATGCAGACCGGCTACAAGGCCGTCGACGCCATGGTGCCGATCGGCCGCGGCCAGCGTCAGCTGATCATCGGTGACCGTCAGACCGGCAAGACCGCTCTTGCCGTCGACACGATCATCAACCAGCGCGACAACTGGCGCTCGGGCGACGTGAACAAGCAGGTCCGCTGCATCTACGTCGCCATCGGCCAGAAGGGCTCGACCATCGCGTCCGTGCGCGGCGCCCTGGAAGAGGCCGGCGCGCTCGAGTACACGACGATCGTCGCCGCCCCGGCGTCCGACCCGGCCGGCTTCAAGTACCTGGCGCCGTACACCGGTTCCGCCATCGGCCAGCACTGGATGTACGCCGGCAAGCACGTCCTGATCATCTTCGACGACCTGTCGAAGCAGGCCGACGCCTACCGCGCCGTCTCGCTGCTGCTGCGCCGCCCGCCGGGCCGTGAGGCCTACCCGGGTGACGTCTTCTACCTGCACTCCCGCCTGCTGGAGCGCTGCGCCAAGCTCTCCGACGACATGGGTGCCGGCTCGATGACCGGTCTGCCGATCGTCGAGACCAAGGCCAACGACGTCTCGGCGTTCATCCCGACCAACGTCATCTCCATCACCGACGGCCAGTGCTTCCTGGAGTCCGACCTGTTCAACGCCGGTCAGCGCCCGGCCCTGAACGTCGGTATCTCGGTCTCCCGCGTCGGTGGCTCCGCCCAGCACAAGGCGATGAAGCAGGTCTCCGGCCGCCTCCGCGTCGACCTGGCCCAGTACCGCGAGCTGGAGGCGTTCGCCGCCTTCGGTTCCGACCTGGACGCCGCCTCGAAGGCCTCGCTGGAGCGCGGCAAGCGCATGGTCGAGCTGCTGAAGCAGGGCCAGTACCAGCCGATGCCCGTCGAGGAGCAGGTCGTCTCCGTCTGGGCCGGCACCACCGGCAAGATGGACGACGTCCCGGTCGAGGACATCCGCCGCTTCGAGTCGGAGCTGCTGGAGCACCTGCGCCGTGAGCGCAAGGACCTCCTCACCTCCATCGCGGACGGCGGCAAGATGTCCGACGACACGCTGGGCTCGATCGCCGACGCGATCGCCGCCTTCAAGCGGCAGTTCGAGACCTCGGACGGCAAGCTCCTGGGCGAGGACGTCCCGGCCGTCAACGTCTCCAAGTGACGACGGAAGGGACCTGACTCATGGGAGCGCAGCTCCGGGTCTATAAGCGTCGCATCCGTGCCATCACGGCGACCAAGAAGATCACCAAGGCGATGGAGATGATCGCCGCCTCGCGCATCGTCAAGGCGCAGCGCAAGGTGGCGGCGTCGATGCCGTACGCGACCGAGCTCACCCGTGCGGTGACCGCGGTGGCGACCGGTTCGAACACCAAGCACGCCCTGACCACCGAGGTCGAGGCGCCGACCCGCGCCGCGGTCCTGCTCATCACGAGCGACCGCGGTCTGGCCGGCGGCTACTCCTCGAACGCCATCAAGCAGGCCGACCGGCTCACCGAGCGGCTGCGCGCTGAGGGCAAGGAGGTCGACAGCTACATCGTCGGCCGCAAGGGCGTCGCCTACTACGGCTTCCGTGAGCGCAAGGTCACGGACTCGTGGACCGGCTTCACCGACAGCCCGGCCTACGCCGACGCCAAGCGCGTCGCGGCGCCGCTGATCGAGGCCATCCAGACGGAGACGGCCGAGGGTGGCGTCGACGAGCTGCACATCGTCTTCACGGAATTCGTGTCGATGATGACGCAGAACGCCGTGGACGGCCGGATGCTGCCGCTCAGCCTCGACCAGGCTCAGGAGGAGGACGGTGCGAAGGGCGAGATCCTTCCGCTGTTCGAGTTCGAGCCGTCGGCGGAGGACGTCCTCGACGCCCTTCTGCCGCGCTACGTCGAGAGCCGCATCTACAACGCACTGCTGCAGTCGGCCGCTTCCGAGCACGCCGCCCGCCGCCGCGCGATGAAGTCGGCGACCGACAACGCCGGTGAGCTCATCAAGAGCCTCTCCCGGCTTGCCAACGCGGCCCGCCAGGCCGAAATCACCCAGGAAATCAGCGAGATCGTCGGTGGCGCGAGCGCCATGGCCGACGCGACCGCGGGGAGTGACAAGTAATGACGACCTCTGTTGAGACGGCCGCTGCCACGGGCCGCATCGCCCGGGTCATCGGCCCGGTCGTCGACGTGGAGTTCCCCGTCGACGCGATGCCCGACATCTACAACGCGCTGAAGGTCCAGGTCGCCGACCCGGCCGAGGAGGGCGCGCTCAAGACGCTGACCCTCGAGGTCGCCCAGCACCTGGGTGACGGCATGGTCCGCACGATCTCCATGCAGCCCACCGACGGTCTGGTCCGCCAGGCCCCGGTGACCGACACGGGCGAGGGCATCACCGTCCCCGTCGGCGACTTCACCAAGGGCAAGGTGTTCAACACCCTGGGTGAGGTGCTCAACTACCCGGAGGCCAACTCCGAGGTCACCGAGCGCTGGGCGATCCACCGCAAGGCGCCGAACTTCGACGAGCTCGAGTCGAAGACCGAGATGTTCGAGACCGGCGTCAAGGTCATCGACCTTCTCACCCCGTACGTCAAGGGTGGAAAGATCGGTCTGTTCGGTGGTGCCGGTGTCGGCAAGACCGTTCTGATCCAGGAAATGATCTACCGCGTCGCCAACAACCACGACGGTGTGTCGGTGTTCGCGGGTGTCGGTGAGCGTACCCGTGAGGGCAACGACCTCATCGAGGAGATGTCGGACTCCGGCGTTCTGGACAAGACCGCGCTGGTCTTCGGCCAGATGGACGAGCCCCCGGGCACCCGTCTGCGCGTCGCCCTGGCCGGTCTGACCATGGCGGAGTACTTCCGCGATGTGCAGAAGCAGGACGTCCTCTTCTTCATCGACAACATCTTCCGGTACACCCAGGCCGGTTCCGAGGTGTCGACCCTGCTCGGCCGTATGCCCTCCGCGGTGGGTTACCAGCCGAACCTGGCCGACGAGATGGGTCTCCTCCAGGAGCGCATCACCTCGACCCGTGGTCACTCGATCACCTCCATGCAGGCGATCTACGTCCCCGCCGACGACCTCACCGACCCGGCGCCGGCGACCACCTTCGCCCACCTCGACGCGACGACGGTTCTCTCCCGTCCGATCTCCGAGAAGGGCATCTACCCGGCCGTGGACCCGCTGGACTCCACGTCCCGGATCCTGGACCCCCGCTACATCGCGGCGGACCACTACAACGCGGCCATGCGCGTCAAGGGGATCCTGCAGAAGTACAAGGACCTCCAGGACATCATCGCGATCCTCGGTATCGACGAGCTGGGCGAGGAGGACAAGCTCGTTGTCCACCGTGCCCGTCGCGTCGAGCGCTTCCTGTCGCAGAACACCCACGTCGCCAAGCAGTTCACCGGCGTGGACGGTTCGGACGTTCCGCTCGACGAGTCGATCGCCGCGTTCAACGCGATCTGCGACGGTGAGTACGACCACTTCCCCGAGCAGGCGTTCTTCATGTGCGGTGGCATCGAGGACCTGAAGGCCAACGCCAAGGAGCTGGGCGTCTCCTGACGCTCCGCAGGAGAGGGGCGGGTGCGTCCCGCCCCTCTCTCCACGCCCATTAGAATTTGACCCAACACCCGGCGGACCTGCCGGGTGGTGACCCGAGGAGCCACCTTGGCTGCTGAGCTGCACGTCGAGATGGTCGCGGCGGACCGCAATGTCTGGTCCGGCGAGGCCACCCTGGTCGTCGCCCGCACCACGTCCGGCGACATCGGCGTCATGCCCGGTCACCAGCCGCTTCTCGGTGTGCTGGAATCGGGCCCGGTGACCATCCGTACCAGCGATGGCGGCACGGTCGTCGCCGCGGTGCACGGCGGTTTCATCTCGTTCGCGGACAACAAGCTGTCCCTGCTGGCCGAGATCGCCGAGCTCGCGGACGAGATCGACGTCCAGCGGGCGGAGCGGGCACTGGAGCGCGCGAAGGCGGACGCTGACGCGGCCGCCGAACGTCGCGCCGATGTCCGGCTGCGTGCGGTCGCGGGGCACTGAGCCCCGTACCGAAGAGTTTGAAACCTCAGCCGCGGTCCGTTCCGGAATTTTCCGGAGCGGGTCGCGGCTGAGGCGATGTACGTACTTTTTGTTTGTGCGGTTTTCGATGAGCGAGGAGGTCGGTGAAGATGCTCCTCGCTCTGCTTGTGAGCGGCCTGGTCGTAGCCCTGGTGGTGATCGGGCTGTTCGTGTTCGGGCTGCGCCGCAGACTGATCCAGCGCTCCGGCGGGACCTTCGACTGCAGCCTGCGCTGGGGCGTGGCCGAGGAGCCCGACGTCTCCGGTAAGGGGTGGGTCTACGGGGTAGCCCGCTACAGCGGTGACCGCATCGAGTGGTTCCGCGTGTTCAGCTATGCGCCGCGGCCGCGCCGGCTGCTGGAGCGTTCCTCCATCGAGGTGCTCGCACGGCGTGCGCCCGAGGGCGAGGAGGAGCTGGCCCTGCTGTCCGACTCCGTCGTGCTCGGCTGTTCCCACCAGGGGACGCGCCTGGAGCTGGCGATGAGCGAGGACGCGCTGACCGGGTTCCTGGCGTGGCTGGAGGCGGCGCCGCCCGGGCAGAGGGTGAACGTGGCCTGAGGCTTTCTCCGCACGTGAAGAAGCCGGGGAGACGGGGGCGGACCCGTCTCCCCGGCTTCGTCGTGTCCGGCTACTGCAGGCCGGTGTGGATGGCGTTCGCGAGCTCGCCGTTGGCGGTGTCGCCGCTGAACTCCCAGAAGAAGGCTCCCCTGAGCCCCTGGTTCTTCAGCCAGCTCATCTTGCCGGCGATGGTGGCGGGGGTGTCGTAGCTCCACCAGTTGCTTCCGCACTTGGCGTAGGCCGTGCCGGCGACGGTGCCGGTGGTGGGGCAGCTGGTCTTGAGGACCTTGTAGTCCTCGATGCCCTGCTCGTACGTGCCGGGCGCGGGCCCGGTGGCGGTGCCGCCGGGGGCGTCCTGGGTGACGCCGGTCCAGCCGCGGCCGTAGAAGCCGATGCCGAGGTTGAGCTTGGAGCCGGGGATGCCCTTGCCCTTGAGCTTGGTGATGGCGGCCTCGGAGTTGAAGCCGGCGATCGGGATGCCGGAGTAGGAGGTCAGCGGGGAGTGCGGGGCGGTGGGGCCCTTGGCGTCCCACGCGCCGAAGAAGTCGTACGTCATCACGTTGTAGAAGTCGACGTACGGGGCGGCGCCCGCGTAGTCCGCGAGGTCGAGCTTGCCGCCGTTGGAGCCGTCGGCGGAGATGGCGGCGGTGACCAGGTTCGAGGAGCCGAACTTGGCGCGCAGGGCCGACATCAGGTTCTTGAAGGCGGCGGCGCCGCTGGTGTCGCAGGACAGGCCGCAGGCGTTCGGGTACTCCCAGTCGATGTCGATGCCGTCGAAGACGTCCGCCCAGCGCGGGTCCTCGACCAGGTCGTAGCAGGACTGGGCGAAGGCGGCCGGGTTCTGGGCGGCCTGGCCGAAGCCGCCGGACCAGGTCCAGCCGCCGAAGGAGTAGACGACCTTGATGCCCGGGTACTTGGCCTTGAGCTTGCGCAGCTGGTTGAAGTTGCCGCGCAGGGGCTGGTCCCAGGTGTCGGCGACGCCGTCGACGCTCTGGTCGGCGGTGTAGGCCTTGTCGTAGTCGGCGTAGGAGTCGCCGATGGTGCACTTGCCGTTCTGGACGTTGCCGAAGGCGTAGTTGATGTGGGTGATCTTCGCGGCGGTGCCGGAGGTGACCAGGTTCTTCACGTGGTAGTTGCGCTGGTAGACGCCCCAGTCGGTGAAGTAGCCGAGCTTGACCTTCGCGCCGGGGTCGGGGCCGGGGCCCGGTCCGGGGTCGGTTCCGCCGCCGGGGGTGGTGACGGAGAGGGAGCCGGAGGAGGGGCCGGTCTGGTCCGCGGTGTCGCGGGCGGTGACCGTGTAGGAGTACGTGGTGCCCTTGGTCAGGCCGGAGTCGGTGTAGGTGGTCCCGGTGACCGTGGCGATCTTGGTGCCGTTGCGGTAGAGGTCGTAGTTCTTGACGCCCTTGTCGTCGGTGGCGGCCGGCCAGGACAGGGTGACGCCGGTCTCCGTGAGGCCGCCGGCCGTGGGGGTGCCGGGGGCCGAGGGCGGGTTGTCGGTGGGGGTGGTGGTGCCGTCGCAGGAGCCGCCGTTGATCTTGCAGCCGGCGGGGGCGCCGGGGCCGGTGCCGTTGAAGCCGAAGCTGATGGTGGCGCCGGGGGCGAGGGTGCCGTTCCAGCCGACGTTCTTGCCGGTCCAGTGGGTGCCGGAGCTGGTGACGGTGGCGTCCCAGGCGGAGGTCACCTGGGTGCCGGCCGGGTAGTCCCACTCCACGGTCCAGCTGGTGAGGGTGGTGGTGCCGGTGTTCTTCACCGTCCACTTGCCCTCGAAGCCGGTGCCCCAGTCGGAGACCTTGGTGTAGGAGGCGGTCGCGGAGGCGGCGGCCTGCGCGGGCCCGGCCAGGCCCACGAGGCCGGCGACGGGCAGGGCGAGGACGGCCGCGGTGGCGGCCAGCCTCCTCAAGAGGCGGGTGCGTCGTGGGGGTGCTGTGCTCAAGGGTGCTCCTCCGGAGGTCCGTGCCGGTCGGGGGCCGACCGGCACTGGGGATGGGACCTGCGCCGCCCGTGAGCACGCCGGAAGCGATCTTTGTCATGGCACGCTCACCACAGTGATGCGGTGAGACTAGAAAGGTCTGTACCAAGCGTCAAGAGGTCCAGACCTCATCTCCAGCACAGGCCCTAGAGCCCCAGCTCCCTCGCCATGACGGCCGCTTGGACCCGGCTGCGCAGCTCAAGCTTTCCCAGCAGCCTGCTGACGTGGGTCTTCACCGTGGCCTCCGCCATGTCCAGCCGGACGGCGATCTCCGCGTTCGACAGGCCCTCGCCCAGCGCCCCCAGCACCTCCCGCTCGCGCCGGGTCAGCGACTCCACCGCCGCGGCCGCCTCCGGCCGCACGGGCGCCCGTACCGTCTTCGGCGCGGCGAACTCGGCGATCAGCCGCCGGGTCACCGCCGGGGCGATCAGCCCCTCGCCGCGCGCCACCGTACGCACCGCCGCGATCAGCTCCGCCGCCTCCGCGTCCTTCAGCAGGAAGCCCGCAGCCCCCGCCCGCAGCGCCCCGAACACGTACTCGTCCAGGTCGAACGTGGTCAGCACGAGCACGTCGGCCAGCCCCTCCGCGACCACCCGCCGGGTGGCCTCGACCCCGTCGAGGAGCGGCATCTGCACGTCCATGACCACCAGGTCCGGCCGCAGCTCCCGGGCCAGGCGCACCGCCTCCTCGCCGTCGGCCGCCTCCCCGACCACCTCGACGCCGCCCGCACTGCGCAGGATCAGCACCAGCCCGGCCCGTACCGCCCGCTGGTCCTCGGCCACCACGACCCTGATGCTCACTCCGCCACCGTCCCGTCCTCGGCGGGCAGCTCCGCCCGCACCTGCCAGACGGACCCCCGCGGGCCCGCCGTGAACGTACCGCCGAGCAGTTCCGTCCGTTCGCGCATACCGACCAGCCCCGCCCCGGAGCCCGGCGCACGCGGGCCCGGCCGGTCCCCGTACGGGGATTCCACCGCCACCGTCAGCAGCCCGTCGCGCCGGGCCACGCCGACCGCGACCGTGCCGGCGGCGGCGTGCTTGAGGGCGTTGGTGAGCGATTCCTGGACGATCCGGTACGCCGCCAGCTCCACCGGGGCCGGCAGCGGCGGCCCCGGCCGGCGCGCGTCCTGCAGGACGAAGTCCAGCCCGCTCGCGGCGCCGTTCGCCCGGGCCCGCTCCAGCAGGGCCTCCAGCCCGTCCAGGCAGGGCACCGCCGCGGCCTCCTGCCCGGCCCCCGCCTCGCGCAGCAGCCCGATCAGCCGGCGCATCTCGGCCAGCCCCTGCACGCTGTTCTCGCGGATCACGCCCAGCGCCTCGCGGCTGGTGGCGGGGGAGTCGATGGAGAGCGCGGCGGTGGAGTGGATGGCGATCGCGGAGAGGTGGTTGGCGACCATGTCGTGCAGCTCGCGGGCCATCCGGGCCCGCTCGGCGGCCACCGCCTGCGCACGGTCCATCTCGGCCAGCAGCGCCGTCTGCTCGGCGCGCAGCCGGGCGGCCTCGGCGGCCTCGCGGTGGTTGCGCAGGGTGGCGCCGGTCAGGGCCGGCCCGAAGCAGACGATGCCGGTGATGACGCCGATCATCAGGGACTGCGGAGTGCGCAGCCAGGCCACGGCGACGACGGTGACGACGACCGTGACCAGACCGGTGGAGACCGGCAGCCGCCGCGCCATGGCCGGCTTCCCGTAGACGACGGCCGCGTACATCAGGTCCGTGAAGATGATGACGGTGCCCAGGTTGCCGACGGTGAACTGGTCGGCGACCACCGCGGCGGTGCCGACGGCCAGCGTGAGGCGGGGGGCGGTGCGCCGCAGCAGCTCCATCGGCCCGATGGCGAGCAGGGGCACCAGGGCCGCCCAGGCCGGGAAGAGGTGCCGGTTGTTGCCGGTGTGGACCCCGAGGGACCACAGCAGCAGACCGGCGAGCACGCTGGCCACCGCGAGGAGCACGTCGTCGCGGTGCGGGCGGAGGGTTTTCGACTGCACGGTCCCATCCAACACGCGCCGCTTCGGCACGGCGTCGGCGCGGGGGCGGAGAGGCGGCTACATCGAAGGATGCAGCGGGGACTCGTCACTGGTGACGACGCGGCAGGGCCCCGCCGCCGCGACCCTGGGAGACAGTCCACGAGGGTAAGGAGGACGGGCCGTGCTCGTCGCGCTGATCGCCGCCTGCGAGATCGGGTTCTGGGTGCTGCTGGCCGGGGGGCTGGCGCTGCGCTACCTGGCCGGAATGCCGCGGCTGGGAGCGGCGCTGCTGCTGTGTGAGCCGCTGCTGGAGCTGGTCCTGCTGGTGGTGTCCTTCGTCGATCTGAGGAACGGCGGCGAGCCGAGCTGGCGGCACGGGCTCGCGGCCTTCTACATCGGGTACACCGTCGGCTACGGGCACTACACCGTGAGGTGGCTGGACCGGCACGCCGCACACCGCTTCGCCGGGGGCCCGAAGCCGCCCGGGACGAAGTACGGCAAGGCCCGCGCCGTCCACGAGTGGAAGCTGTGGACGCGGACCCTGGCCGGAGCGGTGGTCGCGCTCGGGCTGCTCCAGGCCGGGATCTGGTACGTCGGCGACGCCGGCGACACCGGCAGCCTCCGGTCCTGGCAGTTCGCCGCCCTGCGGGTGCTCGGCATCCAGGCCCTGGTCGCCGCCACCTACTCGATCTGGCCCCGCAAGGCCCCGGCGGGCACGGAGCCGGGCGCGAACGCGGACACGGGCGCGGACCCCGGACTGGCCGGAACCGAGCGCTAGCTGTACTGCCCTGTGAGGTTGGGGACGCGGCTGGCGGGTGGTTTGCCTGCGAGTGCGGTGTGTCCGCGGTGGTGATTGTAGGTGTGGAGCCAGCCAGGGAAGGCGTCGCGTCGTTCCTGCTCTGACTGGTAGGGGCGGGCGTAGGCCCACTCCTCGAGCAGGGTCCGGTTGAGGCGTTCGACCTTGCCGTTGGTCTGGGGCCGGTAGGGCCGGGTTCGCTTGTGGGCGATCCCGGCCGCTGTCAGGGCGTCGCGCCAGTCGCGGGAGCGGTAGCAGGCGCCGTTGTCGGTCAGGACCCGTTCGACGGTGATGCCCACGCCGGCGAAGTAGGCCTGGGCCCGGGCCCAGAAGGCGGTGGCGGTCTCCTTCTTCTCGTCGGCGTGGATCTCGCTGTAGGCGAGGCGGGAGTGGTCGTCGACGGCGGTGTGGATGTAGCTGTAGCCGGCGCTGGAGCGGTTCTTGCGGCCGGCCTGGCGGCCGAGGGTCTTGTGGCCGCCGCCGTCGGGGATGTTGCCGAGCTTCTTGATGTCCACGTGGACCAGCTCGCCCGGACGGTCGCGTTCGTAGCGGCGTATGACGGCGCCGGTGGCGCGGTCCAGGTGCGTGAGACGGGCCAGGCCGAACCGGGTCAGGATCCGGTGCACCGTCGAGGGCACCAGGTTGAGCAGGTGGGCGATGCGGGCGGGCCCCCACCGGCGGGCGAGGCGGACCTTGATGATCCGCCGCTCGATGCGGGTCGGGGTCCGGCGCGGGCTGGTGTGCGGGCGCGAGGACCGGTCGGTCATTCCGGCCTCACCCCCGGCCCGGTAGCGGGCCGCCCACCGCTGGGCGGTGGTGGGCGAGACCTGGAATCGCTCGGCCGCCCGGCGCAGCGGCCAGCCGTCCTCGACCACGCAGCGGGCCAGGCGAAGGCGTCCGGTCTCGGTCAGGGGTGCATTACGGTGGGGCATGAGGGCCTTCTGCTGGTCGGTGTAGACGTCGCAATCCACACCGAACCCGGAAGGCCCTCACCCGTTCAAGATCCCTCAGCCGAGACCTGCGTCACCCGTCCACAACCTCCCAGGGCAATACAGCTAGCGCTCGCCGCCCGGCACCCACAGCACGTCCCCGACCTCCTTGTTGGCCGTGCGGGCCAGGATGAACAGCAGGTCGGAGAGGCGGTTGAGATAGGTGGCCGTCAGCGGGTTCATCACCTCGCCGTGCACCTCCAGCGCCGCCCACGTCGAGCGCTCCGCCCGCCGGACCACCGTGCAGGCCTGGTGCAGGAGCGCGGCGCCGGGGGTGCCGCCGGGGAGGATGAAGCTGCGCAGCTTCTCCAGCCGCTCGTTGAAGACGTCGCAGTCCGCCTCCAGCCGGTCGACGTAGAACTGCTCCACCCGCAGCGGCGGGTACTGCGGGTCCTCCACCACCGGGGTGCACAGGTCGGCGCCGACATCGAAGAGGTCGTTCTGCACGCGGACCAGGACCTTGACGACCTCCTCCGGCAGCGAGCCCAGCGCGATGGCCGTCCCGATCGCTGCGTTGGCCTCGTTGACGTCGGCGTACGCGGAGATCCGCAGGTCCGTCTTCCGCGTACGGCTCATGTCGCCCAGGGCGGTCGTGCCCTGGTCGCCGGTGCGGGTGTAGATGCGCGTGAGGTTCACCATGACGCCAGCGTAGTGCGGCCCAACTGCGGGCGGCCCGCGCACTGCTGGGCCGTGCCGGTGTGATGTCCGTCATCCGAGACGTGACGCGTGTTACTTCGCGGTCACGGCGCCCCTCACGGACGCTAGTCTCCGCCGGAGAGGCTACGAGGCCGGGTCGTAATGAGAACAACGAGGGGTGTGCAGTGGCTGGGAAGCTCGCCGTCATCGGCGCGGGACTGATGGGTTCCGGGATCGCTCAGGTCTCCGCTCAGGCGGGTTGGGACGTCGTCCTGCGGGACGTCACCGACGCCGCGCTGACCCGGGGCACCGACGGGATCAAGGCCTCGTACGACAAGTTCGTCTCCAAGGGCAAGATGACGGCCGAGGCCGCCGAGGCCGCCCTCGCCCGGATCACCACGACCACCGACTTCGACGCGGTCGCCGACGTGGACATCGTCGTCGAGGCCGTCTTCGAGAAGATCGAGGTCAAGCACGAGATCTTCCGCACCCTGGACGAGCTGGTCCGCGAGGACACCGTCCTCGCCTCCAACACCTCCGCCATCCCGATCACCAAGATCGCTGCGGTCACCAAGCGCCCGGAGCGGGTCGTCGGCGCGCACTTCTTCTCGCCCGTCCCGATGATGCAGCTCTGCGAGCTGGTCCGCGGCTACAAGACGAGCGACGAAACCCTCGCCACCACCCGCGCGTTCGCCGAGTCCGTCGGCAAGACCTGCATCGTCGTCAACCGTGACGTCGCCGGCTTCGTCACCACCCGCCTGATCTCCGCCCTCGTCGTCGAGGCCGCGAAGCTCTACGAATCGGGCGTGGCCTCCGCCGAGGACATCGACATCGCCTGCAAGCTGGGCTTCGGGCACGCCATGGGCCCGCTGGCCACGGCCGACCTCACCGGCGTGGACATCCTGCTGCACGCCACCAGCAACATCTACACCGAGTCGCAGGACGAGAAGTTCGCGCCGCCGGAGCTCATGCGCCGCATGGTCGACGCGGGCGACATCGGCCGCAAGAGCGGCCAGGGCTTCTACAAGCACTGAGCACGGCAGTTCGAATCCCCGCACCCTACGGGGTGAATTAGGTATCGGTTCGCTCACGGTCGGCAACTTCACCGCCCGCAGGGCAGTCAGTTGCGGTGAGAGTTGCCGACCACGAGCCGACGCCGATCACGAGCCGCCACGGACCGTCGGACCACACGCACGCAGTACAGCCGGGGAGCACACATGCACATCAGGGGCGACCATGCCGAACTCACCGTCGGGGGCCGCCTCGACGTGCGCAGCGCGGCGGACGCCCGTACGGCCCTCCACACCGCCCTCGACGACGGCCACGGCGACCTCGTGCTCGACCTGACCGGACTCGACTCCTGGGACGCGACCGGGCTCGGCGTGATCATGGGAGCCCACCGGCGGGCGGGCCGCACCGGCCGGCGGCTGGTCCTGCGCGGGGTGCCCGACCGGATGCAGCGGCTGCTCGTCGCCACCCGGCTGCACCGCATCCTCGCGATCGAGGGCGGGCTGGAAGCGGAGTCCCTGCCCCGGGTCTGAGCCGGGGGGCTGCGGGGCGGGCGGGGGCCGGCGGGCGGACGGTGCCCGTGGGAAAAGGGGCTGCGGGGGCGGTCCGGACTCGGTTTACATGGGCGCATGGTGTCCCCCGACAGACTGCCGGCCTTCGCGGCCATGTCGTTCCTGCTGATCGTGATCCCCGGCCCGAGCGTGCTCTTCGTGATCGGCCGGGCCCTCGCGCAGGGGCGCCGGGCCGCGCTGACCACGGTGGCCGGGAACACGCTGGGGGCGTACGTGCTCGTCGTCGCCGTGGCCCTCGGGGTCGGGTCGGTCGTGGAGCGGTCGGTCCTCGTCTTCACCGCGCTGAAGCTGGCCGGCGCCGCGTACCTGGTGTACCTGGGCGTCAAGGCCGTGCGCCGGCGCGGCTCCCTGCAGGCGGCCCTCGCCGAAGCGGCGCCCGTCGCCCACGGTTCGCTGCGGACCCTGGGGGAGGGGTTCGTGGTCGGCGTGGCCAACCCCAAGACCATCGTCTTCTTCGCTGCCGTACTGCCCCAGTTCGTGGACCGCGAGCGCGGTCACGTCGTCCTCCAGATGCTGCTGCTCGGCCTGGTGTTCAACCTCATCGCGATCGTGTCCGACAGCGTGTGGGGGCTCGTCGCCGCCACCACCCGCGGCTGGTTCGCCGGGTCCCCGCGGCGGCTTTCCCTCATCGGCGGTGTGGGCGGGCTCACCATGATCGGCCTGGGGGTCGCCGTCGCCGCGACCGGCCGCAAGGACTGACGCCGGACACCGTGCGGCAGCTGCGGAGTTCCCGCTTCCGCACGGACGCGCGGGAATCGTAACGGTCCGGTGGTGGAGGCACCCCTGTGGTACCGGCGCGACCCGGCAGCGTTTAGGGTCGGGCGGAAACCGGACCAGTGGCGACAAGCGGCGCGAGCGAGGCCGGGCGGTAGGAAAGACGGCGACGGAGCGCGCGACGCGAGGCGGGGGGACGTGGTCATGGACCGTACAGAGGGGCAGCCCGGCGAGGACCGGCAGCCCGGGGCCGCGGCCGCGCCCGGGAAGCCGGCCCCGGCGCACCGGCCCGCGGGCCGGGCGGGCGGCGGAGCGGGGATCGGCGGCCCCGGAGTCGGCACACCGCACCCCGGCACGGAGTCCGACCCCGCTGCGGCCCGTACGCCCGTCGACGAGGAGCCGCCCACCGGCACCCCGGCGGCGGGCGAGGCCGGGGCCGGTACGGCTGGGGCGGGTACGCGCGCGGGCGGAACACCCGCGGTCGCGAAGACCGGTGTCACGCCCGAGGTGGAAACGCCTGGGGTCGGTCCGGCTGGGGCCACGCCTGGGGCGGGCACGCCTGGGGTCGGTCCGGCTGCCGCCACGGCCGGCGCGCGGACGCCCGCTGCCGGAACGCCCGAAGCCGGAACGCCCGCGGTCGCGAAGACCGGTGTCACGCCCGTTGCCCGTCCGCCCCTGGTGGGCACGTCCGGCGGCTCGTCCGGTGGTGCGTCGGGCGGGGGAGTGTCCGCGGGCCGTGAGCCCGCCGAGGGGCCGCTCACCGGTACGCCTGCCGGCGGTGTGTCCGCGGCCCGTACCCCGGGCGCGGTGACGCCCGCCGCCGGTCCTGCGGCGCCCGGCGGTGGGGTGCCGCCCCTGCCCGTCGTGCCCGCGCGGGTCGTCTCGCTGACCGCCGGGGAGTTCACCCTCACCGTCAACCCCGTCGACGGCAGTGAGATCGAACCCCACCGCCCCGGCACCGGCCCGGACCCCGACCGCCGTCCCGCCAAGCGCGACGCCGCCTCCCGCGCCGCCCGCGACAGCGCCGCACGGCCTCCCGCGCTGCCCGGGCCGCCCGTTCCCGACCGGCCCCTGCTGGAGCGGGCCGAGGAGCAGCAGCGGATCGTACGGCTGCTGCAGCGCGGCCGCTCGGTCCGGCTGACCGGGCCCGCGGGCTCCGGCCGCACCTCCCTGCTCGACGCCGTGGCCCGGGCCTGCGCCGACCTCGCGCCCGACGGCGTGGTCCGGCTCAGCGGCTACGGCCAGCAGCAGCCGGCCGAGCTGCTGCACGCCCTCTACGCCGCCGTTTACGACACCGCCGGCGGGCGCCCCGACCGTACGGCCCTGCTGGCCCGGGTCCGGGAGATCGGCGCCATCGTCCTCCTCGACGACCTGGAGCTGGGCGGTCCCGCACTGGACGAACTGCTGAGGGCCACCCCCGAGTGCGCCTACCTCCTCGCCGCCACCCCCGATGCCAAGTCGCCCTCGGACGAGTCCCACCTGGACGAGGTCTTCCTCGGCGGCCTCGGCCGCGCCGGCTGCACGCAGTTGCTGGAGGCGCTGACCGGACGCCCCCTGACCGAGGCGGAGACGGCCTGGGCCGGGGACCTGCGGTTCGCCTCGGAGGGGCTGCCGCTGAGCTTCGTCCAGGCGGCCGCGCTGCTCCGGCAGCGCGACGAGCTGAACGGGACCGCCACCGCCGGGGACGGGGACGAGGACGAGGAGCCCGGCGTCTTCGAGGAGCGCCCGCGCGACCCCGCCCCCGTGCCGCTGCCCACCCTGGCCCAGGCCGCGGCCCCCGCCGAACTGCTGGCCTCCCGGGTGAGCGAGTCGGCCCGCGCCGCGCTGCGGATAGCCTGCGCGCTGGGCGGAGAACTCCCGCACCCCGCGCACCTGCCCGCGCTGGTGGGCGACACCCACGCGGACACGGCCGTGGCCGAACTGCTCGGCTGCGGGCTGATCACCCCGGTCGGACCGCGCTACCGCCTCGCCGAGGGGGTCGCGCGGCAGCTGGAGGAGGCCGGGTACGGGGGTGCCGGCGCCGAGGAGGCGCGTACCGCCGCCCGGCACTACGCCTGGTGGACCGGGCACTCCTCGGTCACCCCGGAGCGGGTCGCCGCCGAGGCCGACGCGGTGCTCGCGGCGCTGGCCGGGGCCGATGTGGTGGCCGCCGTGCTGCTGGCCCGGACGGCAGCCCCGGCCTTCGAGGCCTCGCTGCACTGGGACGCCTGGGAGCGGGTGCTGCGGGCGGGGGCGGAGGCCGCGCGAAAGGCGGGGGAGGTCGCCGAACAGGCGTACTTCCACCACGAACTGGGCGTCCTGGCCCTGTGCGAGGGCCGCCTGGACCGGGCCCGGGCCGAGCTGGAGGCCTCGATCGGGCTGCGCGGCGCGCTCGCGGACAAGCGCGGGACCGTCGCCGGGCGGCGCGCGCTGGCCCTGGTCACCGACCGCGAGGCGATCGGGCCGGCCGCCTCCCCGCCCCTGCGCCTGGAAGCCCCACCGGCCCCGCCGGCCCCGGGCACGACGCCCCCGCCTGCGGCCGGCCCGAACGCACGCACGCCGTTCCCCCCGGTCGGCGGGGCGAAGGCTCCCGGGGCCCTGGGGTCTGCCCCCGCGGCGCCCGCGCCCGGCGCCGGCCCGAACGCACGCACGCCGTTCCCGCCGGTCGGCGGGGCGAAGGCTCCCGGGGCCCTGGGGTCTGCCCCCGCGGCGCATTCCCCGGCGACGCCCCCGCCTGGCGCCGGGCCGAACGCGCGCACGCCGTTCCCGCCCGTCGGCGGGACGCGCGCGCCCGGGGTCGGGGCCGGCGTACCTGCGCCCCTCCCGTCCGCCCCCGGGGCGAAGGGGGCAGCGACCACGCCCGCGACCGCCCCCACGACCTCCCTGGCGAAGTCACCGGCGGCCGCGCCCACCGCCCGGCCCACCGAGCCCGCGACGGCCCCCACCGCCCGGCCCGGGCAGGCGGGCGGCGCTCCCGCGCCCGGTTCCGAGGCCGTCACCCAGGTCAACCCGGTGATCCGGCGGGCCCAGCTGCCGCCCCCGGAGACCCCGAAGAACCTCGCGGCGCTCTTCGGCAACGCCTTCCCGCCGCCCGCCCCCGCCCGGCCCGCACCGCCCCGCCCCGGCGGCCCGCACCCGGCGGCCGGACCGGCCCGGCGGCGCCGCACCGCACTGCTCGGGGCGGCCGGGGTGCTCACGGTCGCGGCGCTCGGCACGGTCATCGGCCTCGCGCTGGCCTCGGACGGCGCGCAGGAGCCCGAGGCACCCTCGGTGTCGTCGAGCCCGTCGGCGCCGGTGTCCCCGCACGTCCCGCAGGTGCCCGGCACCGGCGGCGGCGACCCGGCGAACGACCCGGCCCCGACGGCCGCCCCCGGCCGGTCCACCGGCCCGCAGCCGGGTTCCAGCGGGGGCACCTCCGCCGCCCCCACGCCGAGCGGTGCCCCCTCGTCTCGGCCGCCGGCGTCCTCGCCCGCTCCCGGGCCGTCGCCGAGCCCGTCGGCGCCGAGTCCGTCCGCGCCCGTCGGCTCTCCGTCGGCCCCGACCCCTTCCCAGTCCCAGTCGGGTTCGACCACGTCGACGGCCTCGACGCCGTCCGTGCCGGTGCCGCGGTCTCCGGCGGCCACGACCACGGGCTGACGCTCGCCGCGCCGGGGGGCTGGAAGGGCCTCGGACGCCGCCCGGGCCGGGATGCCGCAAAACGCCGGCGGGGCTGGAAGGATCCAGCCCCGCCGGCGTTGTCGTCCGCGTGCGTCAGAACAGCCGCAGCTTGTCGTCCTCGATGCCGCGCAGGGCGTCGTAGTCCAGGACCACGCAGTCCATGCCCCGGTCATTGGCCAGAACCCGCGCCTGCGGCTTGATCTCCTGCGCCGCGAACACCCCGCGCACCGGCGCCAGGTGCGGGTCGCGGTTCAGCAGCTCCAGGTAGCGGGTCAGCTGCTCGACGCCGTCGATCTCCCCGCGCCGCTTGATCTCCACCGCCACCGTCGCGCCCGACGCGTCCCGGCACAGGATGTCCACGGGACCGATCGCCGTCATGTACTCGCGCCGGATCAGCGTGTAGCCGTCGCCCAGCGTCTCGATGCGGTCCGCGAGCAGCTCCTGGAGGTGCGCCTCGACCCCGTCCTTGATCAGGCCCGGGTCGGTACCCAGCTCGTGGGAGGAGTCGTGGAGGACTTCCTCCATGGTGATGATGAGCTTCTCGCCCGCCTTGTTGACGACGGTCCAGACGTGTCCGTCGTCCCCGCTCCCCTCCTTGAGGGTGCACGGAGGCGACATCCAGTTGAGCGGTTTGTACGCCCGGTCGTCCGCGTGGATCGAGACACTGCCGTCGGCCTTCACGAGGATCAGACGGGGTGCCGAGGGCAGATGGGCGGTGAGCCGACCCGCGTAGTCGACGGAGCAGCGGGCAATGACGAGACGCATGGTCGGCAACGCTACTCGACCGACGGGCCTTCACGCGATTCGCCCCTGAAAGCCCCGTTCGCCGATGGCGCGTTGTATGCGCATTCTCCTGGTGCGCCACCCGGTGGGCGCCTACCGTGGTGAGCGGGAGGTTGCCGAGCGTGCACACTGCGTCGCGGCCTCCTTCCCTGCCCGTAAGACTCCGGCAACCCAAAACGCCGGGGTCACGAGAGGAGAACCCATGTCGCTCGACGTCTCACCGGCCCTACTCGAACAGGCCGAGCGAGGCGAGGTCGACGAAGCCGCCTTCGTCGACTGCGTCCGGACCTCCCTGCCTTACGCATGGGAGATGATCAGCTCGTTGACGGCCCAGCTGGAGGTTGAGGGCGGAGAGTTCGCCGACAACCAGACGCCGCCGCCGGACGAGCAGGCGCGCGGCCAGCTGCTGCGCGCGCTCGCGAGTGACGCGATACGGGGTGCGCTGCAGCGGCACTTCGGGGTGCGCCTGGCCTTCCAGAACTGCCACCGCGTCGCGGTGTTCCCACTGGACCCCTCGGTGGACGACCGGCTGGCCAAGTTCACCTCGATCCGCGGCCAGCTGCTCAACCAGTCGCCGGAACTGCGCGACTGCTAGCGGGACCGGTACTCGCTGCCGCTCCGTGTCGCGGGAGGTGCGACTGACACCGGAGCGGCAGCCCAGGCCTTAAGGGGGCCGGGGCCACGACGGGCAGCCCAGGCCGTCCCGGGCCGGGCCGGCGGGTCAGGTCAGCCGGGGCAGGACCTCCGCGCCGAGACGCCGGACGTTCTCCTCCGTCGCGGCGAGGTCGCCGGAGCCCTCCGTCAGCAGCGCGAAACGCGTGATGCCCGTGCGCTCCGAGGTGGCCGCCAGCCGGTCCGCCGCCAGTTCCGGCGTGCCGACCGGGTGGAGATCGCACAGCAGCTGCGTATAGGCGTGCGGATCGCGCATCGCACGGTGCCGGCCGTCCACCGTCACATGCGCGTCGAGGCCCTGGCGGAGCCAGCCCGGCATCGCCTTCAGCAGGGTCTCGCGGGCGTCCACCGTCCGGTCCGCCAGCTGGCACACCCCGGCCGACACGTGCCCGGCCTCCCGTACCGCCTCCGGCGCGTGCCCCGCCGCCAGCGCGGTCTCGCGCCACAGCGCGACCATCCCCGCCTTCTCCTCGTCCCCGCAGTGCATGCCCAGCAGCATCGGCAGCCCGCGCCGCGCGGCCGTGCGCACCGACGCGGGGGAGGTGCAGGCGACGATCAGTTCCGGCCCCGTCCCGTCCCCGTCCAGGGCCTGCTCCGGGCGCGGTACGACGGCCACCTCGCGGAAGCCGTGCCGCTCGCCGGCCGCCCCCACCCGGGGCTCGGCCAGCCAGCGCCGCAGCAGGTCGAGGTCCTCCGGGAACCCGTTCTCGTACGCGTCCAGCCCGCCCCCGAACACCTCCAGGTCCACCCAGGGCCCGCCCCTGCCCACCCCGAGGGTGAACCGGCCGCCGGAGGTGACGTGGAGCAGGGCCGCCTGCTCCCCGAGGGCCACCGGATGCGTGTTCGGCAGCACGCTCACCGCCGTCCCCACCCGCAGCCGCCGGGTCCGCCCCAGCAGCAGCGCCGCCAGCGTGACCGCCGACGGGCAGACCCCGTACGGGACGAAGTGGTGCTCGGCGAGCCAGGCGGAGTCGAGCCCGGCCTCCTCGGCCGCCTCGGCGGTCCGCACCGCCCGGTGCAGCGCCTCCCCCTGCCCCTGGCCCGGGAACTGGGCCGCCAGTACAAACACTCCTACGCGCATCGCCCTTGGCCTCCTCGCGGCTGGCGCGGCCTCCCCCAGGTGGACCGGCTCGTTGCTCGTTGATGCATCAACCTCTGCTGGCAACAACGTCTGACACGTGCCAAAGGCACGGCCTGACAGGAAAGTTATTGAGATAGTCGGGCCAGTTCCGTTCGCAGGAGAGCCTTCACCGGACACCCTGCGGGTACCCCGCCTCGCTGCGCGTAGTCTGGGAGAAAGTCACCGCCCGCCGCCCCTTCGTGAGGTATACGTGTCACCGCGCCACAACCGCCCCAGGGGCGGCGAGACCCCGGACGAACGGCCTGGGTCCGGCTACGACCGGTACGGACTGGAGCGCACCGAGGAGTACCTGGGCGAGGAGTGGAAGGTCCGGCACGTCGCGGGCGCCAGCGCGGCGGGCAAGCGTTACCGCTGCCCGGGCTGCGACCAGGAGATCCCCTCGGGCACCCCGCACGTGGTGGCCTGGCCCGAGTACGGCGGCGTGGACGACCGCCGGCACTGGCACAAGGCCTGCTGGAACGCGAAGGACCGCCGCACCTCCAAGGTGCAGCGGTCCCGCAACGCGCCGCGGTACTGACCCGCGAAGCCTCCGGCGCTCAGACGTCCCGGCGGCCGACGACGGCGTACGAGGCCGCGATCGCGCCGGCCGTCACCAGGACGATCAGCGTGATCTGGGCCAGGTTGCCGGGCATGCTCGCGCCGCCCATCCCGCTGTCCTGGACCCCGAAGAGCTGGAACAGCCCGACGGGTGCGTTGTAGCGGAGCACCACCAGGCCCAGCCCGGTGGTCGCCGGCCAGGCCGTCAGTATCGAGCCGAGCACGGGCGGCATGGTGACCACGCCGAGCATCACCGCGATGGCGCCCGCCGAGTGCCGCACGAGCGCCCCGACGGCCAGCGAGAGCAGGCCCAGCAAGGTCACGTAGAAACAGCCGGCCAGCGCCCCCGCCCACTCGCCCAGGCCGTGCGGGCCGGCGGCGGGCCCGCTGTGGAGGACCGCCGCCCACAGGCCCACGAACCCCACCGAGCAGGTGATGGTGGTGAAGGCGACGGTGCCGAACACCAGGTACTTGGCGGTGAGCACCCGCAGCCGGTCGGGGGCGGCGGTGAGGGTGGTGCGGATCAGGCCCGTGCCGTACTCGGAGGAGATCGTCAGCACGCCGAGCACGATCACGGCGATCTGCCCGACCATCAGCCCGAAGAGGGCCGGAGCCGGGTAGGAGAGGTTCGCGTAGTCCCCGGCGGCGGTCTGGACGACGGCCAGCAGGCCGACGCCGACGACCAGGGCCACGAGGGAGCCGAGCGTCCACAGCGTGGAACGCACGGAGGTCAGCTTGGTCCACTCCGAGGCCAGTGCGTGCCCCAGGTGCGGGCGCGGGGTGGGCAGCGGCGAGCTGTAGGCGCCGCCCGGCCCGGACCCGTCGGGCGCGGTCGCGCTCGCCGTCGGCTTCCCGGCGGGGGAGGTGCTCATCGGGGGTCCTCGGGGGTGTGCTGGGGGGAGGGGGCCAGGTCGGCGGCGCTGTCCGGCATCAGGAACGGCCGCCGCTCGGATCCGGGGGGCGGGGGAGCGAAGAAGCTCGCGGCTGTCTCGGGAGCCACGGCCGCCGCGGACCCGTCCTCCCACTCGGGGACGGTCAGCGGCTCCGGCTCCCACAGCTCGGCGCGCGGGTCCTCGCTGGAGGTGTACTCGACGGAGGCCTGCGTCATCCGCATGTAGGCCTCCTCCAGTGAGGCCCGGTGCGGGGACAGCTCCCACAGCCGTACGCCGGCCCCGTGCGCGAGGTCGCTGATCCGCGGGAGCTCCAGCCCGGTGACCCGCAGCGCCCCGTCGGGCTCCTGGAGCACCCGGCCGCCCGCCCCGGTGAGGGCGGCCGCCAGGGTCCCGCGGCCCGCGGGGTCCCCGTCGGCGGCGCGGACCCGCGCGAATCCGGCCGAGTTGTGCGTGATGAACTGCTGCGTGCTCATGTCGGCCAGCAGCCGGCCCCGGCCGATCACGATCAGGTGGTCGGCGGTCAGGGCCATCTCGCTCATCAGGTGCGAGGAGACGAAGACGGTCCGGCCCTCGGCGGCGAGCTGGCGCATGAGGTTGCGGACCCAGAGGATGCCCTCGGGGTCGAGGCCGTTGACCGGCTCGTCGAAGAGCAGCACCTGGGGGTCGCCGAGGAGGGCGGCCGCGATGCCGAGCCGCTGGCCCATGCCGAGCGAGAAGCCCTTCGTGCGCTGGCGGGCCGCGGCCTGGAGGCCGACCACGCCGAGGACCTCGTCCACCCGCTTCTCCGGGATCCCGGAGAGCTGGGCGATGGCCAGCAGGTGGGTCCGGGCCCGGCGGCCGCCGTGCACGGCTTTCGCGTCGAGCAGGGCGCCGACGTGCCGCTGGGCGTTCGGCAGCTCGCGGAAGGGGAGGCCGTTGATCGTGACGCGACCGGAGGTGGGCCGGTCCAGCCCGAGGATCATGCGCATGGTGGTCGACTTGCCGGAGCCGTTGGGCCCGAGGAAGCCGGTCACGTGACCCGGCTTGACCTGGAAGGACAGCTGGTCGACGGCGGTCTTGGTGCCGAATCGCTTCGTCAGGCCGACTGCCTCGATCATCGTGCTGCCCCTTGTCGGCCGCGGACGGCTCTCGCCCGCCTATGCCCTAAGAGGATATCGAGCCCCGCGCGGTTCCCGCCGGGACCGGATCCCTGAGCTGTCCCTGAGATCCGGCCCGGGGTTTTCCCGTAGTACGCGGGACGTCCGCCTTGAGACGGACCGCCCCGCCCGTCAGGCGTCCCGCTTCCTGAGGACGAGGTAGCCGCCCAGCACCGCCGCGGCCACCCACAGGACCATGATCCCGAGCCCGCCCCAGGGGCCGTAGGGCGCCTGGACCTGGTTCGTGGTGTCCGCGACGGTCTCCATGATCTTGGAGCCGGCCTGGTCCGGGAAGTACTGGGCCACCTTCCGGGTCGCGGCGAAGGCGTTGAGGATGTTGGAGATCAGGAAGAAGAACGGCATCAGGATGCCCAGCGCCAGGATCGAGCTGCGCAGGACGGTGGTCACGCCCATCGAGAACAGGGTGATCAGGGCCATGTAGAGGCCGGCGCCGATCACCGCGCGCAGGGCGTGCTCCGCGCCGAGGCCGGTGCCGTGCTCGCCGAGGATCGCCTGGCCCAGGAAGAAGGACAAGAAGCTGGTGGCGAGGCCCACGGCCAGGGCGAGGGCCGTGGCGGCCGTGAGCTTGCCGAGCAGGAAGGTCCCGCGGCGCGGCGCGGCGGCCAGCGAGGTGCGGATCATGCCCGAGCCGTACTCGGTGCCGACGACCAGGACACCGAAGACGATCATGGCCAGCTGGCCGAGGGACATTCCGGCGAAGCTGATCATGATCGGGTCGAAGGTGAGCTTCTCGGCGGCGGTCATGTCCTTGAAGCGGGACGCCGTGAAGGTGCACAGCAGTGCGCCGAGGCCGACCGTGACGACCAGGGCGCAGGCCAGGGTCCAGGTGGTGGAGGCGACGGTGCGGATCTTGGTCCACTCGGAGCGGAGGACGGCGGGGAAGGCGGCCACGGTCACGCACCGCCCTCTCGCAGGGCGTGGGCCTGGTACTCGACGGAATCCGCCGTCATGCGCATGAACGCTTCCTCCAGTGAAGCCCGTTGGGGGCTGAGTTCGTGCAGCACGATCTGGTGCTGGGCGGCGAGTTCGCCGAGGCGCTCGCTCGGGACGCCGTCGATTTCCAGGGTGCCCGTGGCGGGGACGCTGATCGCGTTGATGCCGGCCTCGTGCAGGACGTCCTTGAGGCGTTCCTGCTGCGGGGAGCGCAGGCGTACGTAACTGCGGGAGTTGTGATGGATGAAATCCGCCATCGACATGTCGGCGAGGAGCTTTCCCTGTCCGATGACCACCAAATGGTCTGCGGTCAGCGCCATTTCACTCATCAGATGGGAGGAGACGAAGATCGTCCTTCCCTCCGACGCCAGCCCCTTCATAAGATTTCGGATCCACAGAATTCCCTCCGGGTCCAGACCATTGACGGGTTCGTCGAACATGAGGATCTCCGGATCGCCCAGCAGCGCGGCGGCGATTCCCAGCCGCTGGCCCATTCCGAGCGAAAATCCTTTCGACTTCTTCCGCGCCACCGGCGTCAGTCCGACCAGGTCCAGTACCTCGCCCACCCGGCTCTTCGCGATCCCGTTGGACTGGGCCAGGCAGAGCAGGTTGTTGTAGGCGCTGCGCCCGCCGTGCATCGCCTTGGCGTCCAGCAGCGCTCCGATGTGCTTCAGCGGTTCCTTGAGGTCCCGGTAGTGCTTCCCGTCGATCCGGACCGTGCCGCTGGTCGGATGGTCGAGGTCCAGCATCATGCGCATGGTCGTCGACTTCCCCGCCCCGTTCGGGCCGAGGAAGCCCGTCACCGCCCCCGGTCTGACCTGGAAGCTGAGGTGGTCGACGGCGGTCTTCGCGCCGAATCGTTTCGTAAGGCCCTCTAGCTCGATCATGCCGCCACGCTAGAACGCCGAAGGGCCGTACGCCACCTCGAAATGGTGATGTACGGCCCTGGATGCCCGACTTCGGCTACCGGCAGGTAGGTCCGCGTGCGTACGGGGGTGTATCCGCACGCGGGCGTACGGGAGTTGCTAGCGGCTCTGCTGGGCCGGCACGCCGCGGGTGACCGGCTCGTCGTCGATCGGGGAGCCGGCGGCGGCCACGGCCGCACCGGTCAGCGTCGCCAGCATCTCGCGGACGTTCGTCAGCTGGGCGTTGATGGAGTCGCGGCGGTTGGTGAGCGCCGCCAGCTCGCGCTCGGACTCGCTGCGGATACGGTCCGCCTTGGCGTTGGCGTCGGCCACGATGTCCTCGGCCTGGCGCTGCGCGGTCTCCACCGTCTGGCGGGCCCGGCGCTCGGCGTCGGTGCGCAGCTTCTCCGCCTCCAGGCGCAGCTGCTCGGCGCGGTGCTCGATCTCCGCGAGGCGCTTCTCGGCCTTCTGCTGGCGCGAGGCCAGGTCGCGCTCGGACTGCTCACGGCGCTTGGCCAGGTTGGTCTCGAAGTCCGCGGCGGCCTGGGCGGCCTTGGCGCGGGTCTCCTCGAAGAGGGCGTCGGCCTCCTCGCGCTTGGAGGCGGCGTCCTTCTGGGCCTCGGCGCGCAGGGTGGCGGCGTCCCCCTTGGCCTTCTCGACGATGCGGACGCCCTCGTCCTCCGCCTTCGACTTCCGGTCCGCGGCGAACGACTCGGCGTCGTTGCGCACCTGCTGCGCGGCGGACTCGGCCAGCTCACGGTGCTGCTCGGCCGCGCGACGGGCCTCCTCGCGCAGGTCCTTCGCCTCCTCCTCGGCCAGCCGCAGGATCTTCTCGACCCGGGCGCCGAGACCGGCGTACGACGGCTCCGCGTCGCTCACCTGGGCTTGCGCGTTCTGCGTTTCGAGGTGCAGCTCCTCGATCCGCTTTTCCAGGGCGTTGATACGGCCGAGGGCGCTGTCGCGGTCGGAGACCAGCTTGGTAATGCGGTCGTCCACCTGACCGCGGTCGTAACCACGCCGCACGAGCTCGAAGCCGAAGGGGGAGGAAGTGTCGCTCATGGGGTTCCTGTCGAATGAGACCGATGAGGTGCTACGTGAGGTGTTGAGGGGAATCCTAGGCGCCCGGACGGCGTGTCATCGAGTCAATCCGCGTTTGCCCTGGACAATGACACCCCTTTTGAGTGGCAAGGCGACGGAATGATTGTCACTCCTTCGACTGAACCTCCCTCAGAAGCACACATCCTGCGTTCTGACTACCCCTCCGACGCCTTACCGCCCGAACGAGTGGACCCCGCTGATGCGCCGGCCTTCACGCCCCCCGCGCCCTGGCCGCCCAAAGCGGGCTTTCCGCCACCCGAAGGTGCCTCGAATGATTCCAACGCCTCAAGAACGTCCTGGACACGGGAGATCTCCGCCTGAATGTCCTCGCGCCTGCGCACCAGGACCTCCAGCTCGCGCCGTCCCTCGTCCACGAGC
The DNA here is from genome assembly GCF_003634815.1 of Streptomyces sp. 3211.6. Lineage (NCBI taxonomy): Bacteria > Bacillati > Actinomycetota > Actinomycetes > Kitasatosporales > Streptomycetaceae > Streptomyces > Streptomyces sp. 3211.6. The sequence goes on from NZ_RBXC01000001.1 coordinate 5,415,503, forward strand.
CGCTCGGCCTCGGCCTGCGCCTCCGCGAGCACCTTCTCGGCCTGCCGCGACAGCTCGGCCTTCTTCGTCTCGGCCTCCTTGAGCAGCGTCTCCGCCTTGCGCACCGCGGCGATGCGGACCTTGCTCGCCTCGCTGCTCGCGTCCGACACCAGCTCCTTGGCCTTCGCCTCCGCCTCCGCGCTCTGCTCGGTCGCCGCGCGGACCAGCTTGTCCACGCGCTCGCCCGCCGACTTCATCTGCTCCGCCGACTCCCGGCGGGCCCGCTCGTGCAGCTCCTCGACCTCGGACTCGACGCGCGCACGCAGCTCCTCCGCCCGCTCCCTTATGGCGGCGGCGTCGCTGCGCGCCCCGACCAGCAGCTCGTCCGCGTCGGTACGGGCCTTCTCCACCAGGGTGTTGCCCTCGACGGTCGCCTCCGAGGTGATCCGCGCGGCCTCCTTGCGCGCCGCGTCCACCATCGCGTCGGCCTGCTCCTCCGCCGCCGTCGTGGCGGCCAGGGCCTGCCGGCCGGCCTCGGAGGTCAGCTGGTCGGCCTCCGCCGCCGCCTCCGTGATGAGCCGGTCCACCTGCTCCGCGGCCTCGCGGCGGCGCTTGTTGGCCTCCTCGCGCGCCTCGTCCAGCGCCCGCTCGGACTCCTCCCGGGCCTCCGTACGCATGCGGTCCGCCTCGGTCGCGGCCTCCGCCTTGACCCGCTCCGCCTCGGAACGGGTGCGCGTCGCGTGCTCCTGCGCCGAAGCCAGCGCCTCGGCCGCCTCCGCGCGCAGCCGCTCGGCCTCGCCCGCCGCCTCGCCGACCGTGCGCTCGTTGTCCTTGCGGGTCTGCTCGGTGAGCTTCTCCGCCTCCGACACGGCCTCGGTGATGAGCCGGTCCGCCTGCTCGGCGGCGTCCGTGCGCAGCCGGTTGCCCTCCGCGCGCGCCTCGTCGAGGGTCTGCTCCGCCTCGCGTTCGGCGCTCGCCAGGGTCTCGTTCGCCGCGGCCGTGACGCGCTCCGCCTCCGCGGTGGCCTCGCCGATGATCCGGCCGCCCTCCGCGCGGGCCTCGTCCAGGGTCTGCGCGGCCTCGGCGCGCAGCCGCTCCGCCTCCGCCGCGGCCTCGCCGACCGTCAGCTCGTTGGCCGCACGGGTCTCCTCGACCAGACGGTCGCCCTCCGCACGGGACTCGACCAGGATCCGCGCCGAGTCCCGCTCGGCCGCGGCCAGCGTCGCCGCGGCCTGCGCCGTCAGCTTCTCCGCCTCGGCCGCCGCCTCGGTGACCAGGCGGTCGGCCTGCTCCGCGGCGTCGCTGCGCAGCCGGTTCGCCTCGGCGCGGGCCTCGTCCAGCGTGGCCGCCGCCTCGGCGCGGGCGGCCTCCGCCGCCTCCTGGGCCTGCGCAGTAAGGCGCTCGGCCTCCGCCGACGCCTCGCCCACCGTCAGCTCGTTGGCCGCGCGGGTCTCCTCCGTCAGCCGCTCCGCCTCCGCGGTGGCCTCGGCGATGAGCCGGTCCGCCTGCTCGGCGGCCTCGGTGCGCAGGCGGTTGCCCTCGGCGCGGGCCTCGTCCAGGACGGACGCCGCCTCGGCACGGGTGGCCTCGGCCGCCTGCTCGGCCTCCGCCGTGAGGCGCTGGGCCTCCGCGGTGGCCTCGGCGACCGTCAGCTCGTTGGCCGCGCGGGTCTCCTCGGTGACCCGCTCCGCCTCCGCCGTCGCCTCGGCCGTGATGCGGGCACCCTCGGCGCGGGAGGCCTCCAGGGATTCTGCCGCCTCGTTCCGGATCCGGTTGGCGTCGTCACGGGCGTCGGCCCGGGTGCGCGCAGCGTTCTGCTCGGCTGCCGCCAGGGCGTCGGTGGCCTCGGTGCGGACCCGCTGCGCGTACTCGGCGGTGTCGGCGCGCAGCTGCTCCGCCTCCGCGATGGCGTCGCCCACCGTGCGCTCGGCCAGGGCCTTCGCCGCGTCCGTCTCGACCTTGGCCTCGGCGCGCACCCGGGCCGCGTCCTCGGCGGCCCGGTCCCGCTCGGCGTGCGCGTCGGCGCGGACCCGGTCCGCCTCCTCCTGCGCCTCGCCGCGGGTGCGCTCCGCCGCGTGCTCGGCGGCGCTGCGCAGCCCGGCGATCTCCTCCTCGGCCTGCTCGTGCAGCCCGGCCACGGAGTCCCGTACCTGCTGGGCGGTGGCCTCGGCCGCCGCGACCAGCTCCGACGCGCGGCGCTCCGCCTCCTCGGTCAGGCGGGCCGCCTCGGCCTGCGCCTCCTCCGAGCGCTTGCGGGCCTGCGCCAGCAGCTCCTCGCTCTCCTCGCGGGCCTGGGCCCGCTCGTTGCCCGCGTCCGTCCGGGCCGCCGACAGGGTCTCCTCGGCCTCCCGGCGCCGCCGGGCGGCCTCCTCCTGGGCGGCGGCCAGCGCCTCCGCGGCCTCCTCGGCGACCCGCTCGGCCGCGGCCTTCGCCTCCGCGCGCAGCCGGTCCGCGGTCTCCTGCGCCTCCGTGCGCACCCGCTCGGCCTCGGCCTCCGCCTCGGCGCGCAGCCGTACGGAGACCAGCTCGGCCTCCGCCCGGACCCGGCCGGCGTCCTGCGCGGCCTCGGCGCGCAGCTGCTCGGCCTCCGCCTCCGCATGGCCCTGGAGGGTGCGGACCCGCTCCGCCGCCTCGGCGCGCAGCCGGTCGTTCTCCTCGGTGGTCTCCTTGCGGATGTTCTCCGCCGCCAGCCGGGACTCGCGCAGCGTCTGCTCGGCCGACGCCAGGCGCGCCTCGGCGTCCGACTGCAGCCGCGCCAGCTCCGCGTCGGCCTCCGCCCGCTTGGCCGCCAGGGCCTGCTCGGTCTCCTCGCGCCGCGCCCGCACCGCCGCGTCCGCCTCGGCGGTGACCGCCGCGGCCTGCTCCTCGGCCTCGGCGCGCAGCCGCTCGGCCTCGGCGCGGGTGCGCTCCAGGGTCTCCTCGGCCTGCCGGCGCAGGGTGGTGGCCCGCTCCACGGCCTCGGCGCGGACCCGCTCGCTCTCCGCGCTCGCGCCGGAACGCAGCTCGTCGGCGTCCGCCTTGGCCTTGCCCAGCAGCTCCTCGGCGGTCTTGGCCGCCTCCTCGATCTGCCCGACCGCCTCGCGGCGGGCCTCCCCGCGGATCCGCTCGCCCTCGGCGACGGCCTCCGCGCGCAGCTGCTCGGCCTCCCCGCGCAGCCGCCGCGCCTCCTCCTGGAGTTCGACCGTACGGGCCCGGTACTCCTCGGTGTCGTCCTTCGCCGCGCCCTTGAGCTCCGCGGCCGCGTCGGCCGCCTGGGCGCGCAGCCGCTCCGCCTCGGCCTCCGCCTCGCGGCGGATCCGCTCGGCCTCCTCGGAGGCGGCGCGGGTGGTCGCCCGGGCGTCCTCGGAGGCCTTGTTCAGCACGTCCTCGGCGGTACGGGCCGCCTTCGCCAGCTGCGCCGCCATGTCCTCGGCGGCCGCCGTACGGGCCTGCTCGCCGGCCTCGGTACGCAGCCGCTCCGCCTCCGCGCGGGCGTCGGCCAGCGCGTGCTCGGCCTCGGCCTTGAGGGCCTCGGCCTCCTTGGTGGCCTCGCCGACCAGCCGGGCCACCTGCTCCTTCGCGGTGCGGGTGCGCTGCTCGTTGACGGACTCGGCCGAGGCGAGCTGCCGGGCGGCGCTCTCCTTGGCCTCGGCGAGCAGGGACTCCGCCTCGGCCCGGGCCGCGCGCAGCGCCCCGTCGGCCTCCTGGACCCGCGCCTCGGCCACCCGGCCGAGGTCCAGGGTCTGCTGCCGGGTCTGCTCGGCCTCGGCGGTGGTGGTGGAGCGCAGCCGCTCGGCGTGCTCGGTGGCCTCCTGGGCCTGCACGGAGGCGGCGGCCAGCAGCCGCTCGGCCTCCTTGCGGGCGCGCAGCAGCGTGGACTCGGCCTCGGCACGGGCCGCCTCGGCGTCGGCGGCGAGCCTGCGGCGGGCCTCCTCGGCGGTCCGGGCGGCCTCGGCGCGGGCGGCGTTCAGCGCCTGCTCGGCCTCGGCGCGGGACTCCTCCATGAGCCGGCGGGCCTGGGACTCGGTACGGGCACGCAGCTGCTCGGCCCAGGCGACGTTCTCGTTGACGTGCGCCTCGACCGTCTGGCGGCGCTCGTTGAGCTCCTGGTCCAGGCGCTGGCGGCGGTTGACGGCCTCGGCGTGCAGCTCGGCCTGGAGGCGCGCCTGGTGCTCGGCGTGCTCCTGGAGGATCCGCTGGGTCTGCGCCCGGGCGTCACGCAGTTCGCGTTCGGCGTCGGAGCGCATCTGGTCGGCCTGGATCTGGGCATTGCGCAGCAGCTGCTCCGCCTGGTATCCCATGTCCGCGCCGTCGTAGGCGGGCCGGGACGCGAGGGCACGGCGCACCTCGTGGAGCTTGGCCCGCAGCACCTCGACCTGGTAGCCCAGGTCCTCGGCGTGCTGGACGGCCTTCCCGCGCTCCTTCCTCAGCCGCTCCATCTCGGCTTCGAGGCGCGTGAGATGGTCGGCTTCAGCCTGATGGCTCTCCTGGCTTTCGTAGCCGAGCACAGCGCGGTCCCGTCCGTCCCCTGGTCGCAAGCTCACCTCAATTGAGCATCGCTCGCCCGCTGAACGACGCCCCCGGGGAAATGGTGTCAGAAACCGGGGCAGGGGTATCGGGCCCCGCCCCGTCTCCGACCGCACCCCGGCCGAGCCATGGCCACTCTACCGGCCGGGGAATGGGGGCATCAGTGCTCCGGGTTGCTGGTGACCAGTTCGGTGAGGACTCCGTGGCAGTCCTTGGGGTGCAGGAAGGTGATCCGGGAGCCCATCGAGCCGATGCGGGGCTGGTCGTAGAGGACGCGGACGCCCTTGCCGCGGATGGCCTCGGCGTCGCCGTCGACGTCCGCCGTGCCGAAGGCGATGTGGTGGACGCCCTCGCCGTTCTTGGCGAGCCACTTGCCCACCGCGGAGTCCTCGCGAATGGGTTCCAGGAGCTGGAGGTACGAGGCACCTCCGTCGGAGGTCTCGTTGATCTTCAACATGGCCTCGCGGACTCCCTGCTCCTCGTTGACCTCGGTGTGGAACACCTCGAAGCCGTACGTGGCACGGTAGAACTCGACGGTCTTGTCCAGGTCGAAGCAGGCGATCCCGATGTGGTCGATTCTTGTCAGCATGGGTCCAGTGCACCGCCGAGGAGGCCGGTCACGCAACGTGCCAGCGATCACACCGACTGCCCGGTGACTGCGCGGGTACTGCTCAGTACATTCAGGTAAACCCTCGTTCACTCCTCAGCTTCCCCGCTGAAAGGGGATTCGCCCTCATGTCCGGAACGAACAACACCACCTCAGTGATCGTCGCCGGGGCCCGCACCCCCATGGGACGGCTGCTCGGTTCGCTGAAGTCCTTCTCGGGCGCCGACCTCGGCGGCTTCGCCATCAAGTCCGCGCTGGAGCGGGCCGGGATCTCCGGCGACCAGGTCCAGTACGTGATCATGGGCCAGGTGCTCCAGGCCGGCGCGGGCCAGATCCCCGCCCGCCAGGCGGCCGTCAAGGCCGGCATCCCGATGAACGTGCCCGCGCTCACCATCAACAAGGTGTGCCTCTCGGGCCTCGACGCCATCGCCCTCGCCGACCAGCTCATCCGCGCGGGCGAGTTCGACATCGTGGTCGCCGGCGGCCAGGAGTCGATGACCAACGCCCCGCACCTGCTGCCGAAGTCCCGCGAGGGCTACAAGTACGGCGCGATCGAGATGCTGGACGCGATGGCCCACGACGGCCTCACCGACGCCTTCGAGAACATCGCGATGGGCGAGTCCACGGAGAAGCACAACACCCGCCTGGGCATCGAGCGCGCTCCGCAGGACGAGTTCGCCGCCGCCTCGCACCAGCGCGCCGCCGCCGCGCAGAAGAACGGCGTCTTCGAGGCCGAGATCACCCCGGTCGAGATCCCGCAGCGCAAGGGCGACCCGGTGATCTTCTCCGTCGACGAGGGCGTCCGCCCGGAGACCACGGTGGAGTCCCTGGGCAAGCTGCGCCCGGCGTTCGCCAAGGACGGCACCATCACCGCCGGCACCTCCTCGCAGATCTCCGACGGCGCCGCCGCCGTGGTCGTGATGAGCAAGGCCAAGGCCGAGGAGCTGGGCCTGGACTGGATCGCCGAGATCGGCGCCCACGGCAATGTGGCCGGCCCGGACAACTCCCTCCAGTCGCAGCCCTCGAACGCGATCGTGCACGCGCTGAAGAAGGAGGGCCTGGAGGTCTCCGACCTGGACCTCATCGAGATCAACGAGGCCTTCGCGGCGGTCGCCGTGCAGTCAATGAAGGACCTCGGCGTGACCCCGGAAAAGGTGAACGTCAACGGCGGCGCCATTGCCCTGGGCCACCCGATCGGCATGTCCGGCGCCCGCGTGGTGCTCCACCTGGCGCTGGAGCTCAAGCGGCGCGGCGGCGGGGTCGGCGCGGCCGCGCTGTGCGGCGGCGGCGGCCAGGGCGACGCCCTCGTGATCCGCGTCCCGAAGGCGTAGGTGCTGCGCTGATGGTGACGGTGGACGTCCCCGCGCTGGTGGCGCAGGCCCGCGAGGGCCGGCCGCGGGCGGTTGCCCGGCTGATCTCGCTGGTCGAGGGGGCGTCCCCGCACCTGCGCGAGGTCATGGCCGCCCTGGCCCCGCTCACGGGCGGCGCGTACGTGGTCGGGCTGACCGGCTCCCCGGGGGTCGGCAAGTCGACCTCGACCTCGGCCCTGGTCACGGCCTACCGCAAGGCCGGCAAGCGGGTCGGCGTGCTCGCGGTGGACCCGTCCTCGCCCTTCTCGGGCGGGGCCCTGCTCGGTGACCGGGTGCGGATGTCGGACCACGCCTCCGACCCGGGGGTCTACATCCGTTCCATGGCCACCCGGGGGCACCTGGGCGGGCTCGCGTGGGCGGCGCCGCAGGCGATCCGCGTCCTGGACGCGGCCGGCTGCGACGTGATCCTGGTCGAGACGGTCGGTGTCGGGCAGTCGGAGGTGGAGATCGCCTCGCAGGCCGACACCTCGGTGGTGCTGCTCGCGCCCGGGATGGGCGACGGGATCCAGGCCGCGAAGGCGGGCATCCTGGAGATCGGCGACGTGTACGTGGTCAACAAGGCCGACCGGGACGGCGCGGACGCGACCGCCCGGGAGCTGAACCACATGCTGGGCCTGGGCGAGGCCAGGGGGCCCGGCGACTGGCGCCCGCCGATCGTCAAGACCGTCGCGGCCCGGGCCCAGGGCATCGACGAGCTGGTCGAACAGCTGGAGAAGCACCGGGCGTGGATGGACGAGCGCGGGGTGCTGGCCGAGCGCCGGACCGCGCGGGCGGCGCGCGAGGTGGAGACCATCGCGATCACCGCCCTGCGGAGCCGGCTGGCCGACCTGCACGGGGACGCGCATCTGGGGGCGCTGGCGGGGAAGGTCGCCGCCGGTGAGCTGGACCCGTACGCGGCGGCCGACGCGCTGCTGGAGAGCCTGACCGAGGGCTGAGCCCTCGGGGGCGGGGCGGGGGGTTCTCTCTCCCCGCCCCGCCCTTCATCCGTGTTCCGGGGCGGTGCCCCGGACCCCGCGCCCCGACCGCCGGCGGCGCTCAGGAACCGTCGCTTCCGTCGTTGTCGTTGCCGTTGCCGTTTTCGTCGTTGTCGTTCGAGTCCGAGTGGGACGGGGTGACCTGGGCCGTCGTGGCGTTCACGTCGACGTTCGCGGTGGTGCCGTCGGTGGCCTTGATCTCGACGTGCCAGTACGGGGCGCGGCCGTTGTCATCGTCGTCGTCCCAGTCGAGCGAACGGACCTGGCCCGGGTGCGCGGCGAGTGCCGCCTTCATGGCCTGGTCGGCGGTGACCTTGGCGGCGATCAGCGCCTTGTACTCGCCGCTGTCCTCGTCGTGGTCCTGGTTGCGCTGGGTGACGGCTCCGCTCGCGGCGTTCACCTCCAGCTCGGCATGGCCCTTGCCGTCCTTGCCGATCACGTTCACGTGCCAGACCGAACCGTCCTGGTCGAGGGACTCGACGTAGCCCGGGTAGTGCTTCAGGGCCGCCGCAGCGGCCCCCTGGGCGTCGACGTCGGCACGGGCGGCGGTGGCGGCGGGAACGGTTCTCGCCGCGTCGGCGGATACCGCTGCCGCGGCCGCCACCGGGCCTCCCGCCACCAGGGCCACGGACACGGCCGCAGAGACATACAGGGTGCGCTTCATGGCTGGACCTCCTAGGGCCGGCCGGAGCGCATGCGGTTGCCCGGCGTTCGGCCGGCGATGAGCTGTACCGCCCATTCTCCGGCCGACCGCCGGGTACGGCGCCTTGAGCGCCGGGTTCAGATCTTGCCGCGGGTGCCGCGCAGGTGTTCCGCGACGGGGGCCAGCGAGGTGCGCAGGGCCTGCAGGGCCTCCGGGGGGAGCAGGTCGATGAAGTGCTCCCGGACGGACGCCACGTGGTGCGGGGCGACCTTGCGCATGGTCTCCATGCCCTCGTCGGTGAGCACGGCGTACAGCCCCCGCCGGTCGGACTCGCAGTTGACCCGCCGCACCAGGCCGGCGGTCTCCATGCGGGTGATCTGGTGGGACAGCCGGCTCTTGGACTGCAGGGTGGCGGTGGCCAGGTCGCTCATGCGCATCCGGTGGCCCTCCGACTCCGAGAGGTTCACCAGGATCTCGTAGTCGTTGTTGGTGAGTCCGAAGGGCTGGAGATCCTTTTCCAGCTGGTGCATCAGCAGTCTGCTGACGTCCAGGTGGGTGCGCCAGGCGCACTGTTCGGCTTCGGTGAGCCAGCGGGTGGCCGTCTCGGTCTCCATCGTCTCCATGAATGAACTCTACCTAAGAAGTTGAATTACGTACAAAAATAGGAAGATCTTCTCGGCCCGCGAAGCGTGAGGCGCCTCACAGGCCCAGCCGCCGCTGCAGGTCGCCGAGCTGCCCCGGCATCCGCGGCACCCCCAGCTGCCCCAGCGGACCCTGGCCGGCCCCCGGAACGCCCTGCGCGTTCCCCGTGGCCGCGCCGGCGCCCACCGCGCCGACCGACTGCTCCGCCATCAGCATCTCGCTCGACTGCAGCAGCACCGTGCCCGCCCCGACGAACTCGAACTGGTGCTCCTCGCCCGAGGCGCCGCCGAGACCCGTCAGCGCGCGCAGCCCGCCGATCACGCCGGACATGTAGCCGTGGTCGTAGTGGTGGCACGGGGAGGGGCAGTCCGCCCAGCCCACCAGCGCCTGCGGGTCCACGCGCAGCGGCGGCTCCATGAAGACCACCGGACCGTTGGACGCCGCGACGAACTTCCCGGTTCCGATCAGCGTGAGGAAACCCGGCACGATCGACTGCTTCAGCGCGAGGGAGGGCTGGTACGCCAGCAGGTTGCCTGACCGGATGGTCAGGTTGCCGTCGTCCAGGTCGTAGGAGTTCACGTCGAAGGCGCGGTCGGCCAGCAGCATCTTGCCCTGGCCCTCCGCCACCACCCAGTCGCTCGCGTGCAGCGGCGAGTGGAAGCTGGTGCGCAGCAGCCGGTCGAAGCGGCCGTGGCCGATGCCGTTGAACTCGATGCGCCCGTAGTACGAGATCATCTTGCCCTTCTGCAGGAACCACTGGTTCCCCTTGAGCTCCACGCAGAAGGTGTACTTGTTCACGTTGTCGTCGGAGGGCAGCGTGTACGGGTCGAAGACCGTCGGACCGCCCGGCCCGCCGCTCACGGGGCCAAAGTTCACAGCTTCTCCTCCGAGGCCTGTACGTAGACCGCGCCCTGGCCGGACAGTTCCAGCTGGAACGCCTCGCCCGAGCCGCGCCCCACCATGTCCCGCCAGCCGAGCGCGGTGGAGAGCTTGTTCCTGACGTCCCCGTGGTGGGCCACGTACGCCTGCGGGTCGACGTGGACCGGCCGGTTCGGGGTGATGGGGAGCTCGATGACCCCGCCGTGGGCCATCACGGCGACCGCGCCGTGGCCCTTGAGGGTGGTGGTGAACAGGCCCTGCCCCGTCACCTGGCCGCGCACCATGCCCATGACCCCGCCCTGCGAGCCCATGAACATCGTGCCCTGCTGGAGGGTGCCGTCGAAGGCGAGCAGCCGGTCCGCCTCCACGTAGAGGGTGTCGCCCTGGAGGTTGATCACCTGGATGTGGTGGCCGCCGTGGCCGAACATCACCGTGCCGCTGCCCTCCACCTCCATCAGCGGGGTCTGCTCGTTCGCCACCCGGCGCCCGATCATGCCCATGACGCCGCCCTGGCCGCCGGTGATGCTCGGGGTGAAGGACACCTCGCCGCGGTAGGCGAGCATCGCCCCGCGCTGGCTGTACATCTTCTGCCCGGGGACCACCTGGGCCTCGACCATCTTCGAGTTGATCTCGCGGAACGGCATCAGATGTCACCCCCGATCGTGTTGCGCTCGCTGGGCTGCACGTACACCAGGCCCTCGCCCTCGAACCGGATCTGGAACGCCTCGCCGGAGCCCTCGCCGATCAGGGTGCGGAAGGTGATCCCCGACTGGAAGGACTGCTGGAGGTTGCCGGTGTGGGCGATGTACGCGCCCGGGTCCACCGAGAGGGGGTACTGGGCGCTGACGCGCAGCACCACCGCCGGGCCGTCGGACATGATCGCCGCCTGGCCGGAGCCCTCCACGGTCGTCGTGAAGAGCCCGTTGCCGGTGCTCGCGCCGCGCAGGCCGGTGAACGTCGTGCCGGTGCGCAGGGAGGAGTCGGTGCACAGCAGGTTGCTGGACTCGACGTACAGCTTCTCCCCGTGCAGGTTCACCAGGTTGATCTCACTCGCACGGTCCGCGAAATAGCAGGTGCCGTGCCCCTGTACCTCCATCACGGTCATCTGCTCGCCGGTGAGCCGGCGCGTCACCATTCCGCGGAGGCCTTCGCCGCCGCCCGTCATCTTCTTGAAGGCCATCTGCCCGTCGTACGCGACCATGGAGCCGTTCTTCGCTTTCACGGCGTCCCCGGTCAGCTCGACGGCCAGCACCTTGCTGCCTTGGAGTCGGAACTGAGCCACGGGGATGACGGTATCGGCACCGGGCGGCACCGAACAGGGTCCGGAGGCCGATATGCGCCACATTCGCCGGGGTTGGGGCTTCCGGCCCCCCGCCCGAAGATCCCCGGGAGCGGCTGAGACACTGGAACGGCCCCCCGGTCCCCGGCCCCGAAGGTTCCACGTGGACATCAAGACCGCCTCCGCCCTGCACCGGCTGCGCCTCATCTCCGTCCCGGAGGCGCTGTCGTTCCCGGCCCTGCTGATCTTCGGCTCCCTGCTGAGCCGGATCTCGGACATCGACTACCTGATGATGCCGCTGGGCATCCTGCACGGGATCCTGTTCGTCATCTACGCGGTCTTCCTGCTGGACGTGTGGAACAAGGCGAAGTGGCCGCTGAAGAAGGTCGCCCTCTTCTTCCTGCTGGCGCTGCTGCCGTTCGGCGGGCTCTACGGCGACCGGCTGCTCAAGCGGGACGAGGCCGACAGCGTCGTCGCCGCCCGCGCGCGTGAGGCGGCCCGGGCGTGATCGTCGCGTTCTCGGTGACCCCGCTGGGGGTGGGTGAGGAGGTCGGCGAGTACGTCGCCGACGCGGTGCGCGTGGTGCGCGAGTCCGGGCTGCCGAACCGCACCGACGCCATGTTCACCACCGTGGAAGGTGAGTGGGACGAGGTGATGGACGTCGTCCGGCGTGCCGTGGCCGCAGTGGAGGAGCGCGCCCCGAGGGTCTCCTTCATCTTGAAGGCCGACATCCGCCCTGGCGTCACCGACGGCATCACCTCGAAGGTCGAAACGGTCGAACGCCACCTCGCGCGGGACTGACCCCGCCCCCCGAAGCCGCTTCCGCGAGCGCCCCCCGCCCCCTCCGGCGGGGGGCGCTCGCGCACGTCCCGGGGTCAGTCCGCCGGGGCGCCCGAGGCCAGGGCTATGGCCAGCGGGGTGCGCTCGTAGCGGACCTGGTGGCCGTGGCGGGCGGAGATCAGCAGGCCCGCCTCCTGAAGCACCTTCAGATGGGCCGAGACCGTGGACGCGGCCAGGCCCAGCCGGTGGGCCAGCGCCGTGGTGGACGCCGGCTCCTCCAGGGCGCACAGCACGTCGGCCCGGGCCCGGCCCAGCAGCCGGGCGAGAGCGGCCGGGGTGTCCTGCCGTACCGGGGTCCACAGGGCGCCGATGCCCCGGGCCGCGTAGACCACGGTCGGCTGCCAGGGCGGTTCGAAGCCGCCCGCGATCTGCGGCCAGACGAAGGCGCTCGGCATCAGCAGCAGCCCCTGGCCGCCCAGGACCCGCGCGTAGTGGGAGGGCCGCTCGATGGTCAGGGTGAGAGAGGCGGAGTCCCAGGAGACGTCCGGGTGGAGCCCGTCGAAGAGGGCCTCCAGCCCGCCGGCGGCGAGCCGGCGGGTGTGGAAGAGGACGTCCGCCTCCAGCAGGGCCCGCAGCCGCGGCCAGTGCGGCTCGACCAGCGCCGTCCAGGCCCGCTCCAAGAGGTCGGCCAGCTCCCGTACGGACCGGGCGGGGTCCGCGAGCAGGTAACGGCCCAGCTCGCTGTCGAGCGCGCCCGGGGTGCAGGCCAGGGAGCGGCGCATGTCCTCGCGCGCCTCGTCCGGGTCCGCCGCGCGGACCAGGGCCAGCTCCTCCGCGAAGGAGACGCCCGGTCCCGCCGGCGGCGGGCTGACGAAGTCCGTGCTGTGCCCGCGCCGGGGCATCAGCAGCCACAGCGGCCGCAGGTCCAGCCCCGCGGCCGCGGCGCGGATCCCGCGCAGCCAGGGCAGGTGGTAGCCCTGCCGGTCGGGGCGCTTGAGGGTGCGCACCGCCTCCTGGGTCTCCCACAGGGGCGACAGCGCGAACCGGCAGCGCAGCAGGTCCTCGTGCCCGAAGTGGTGGAGCAGTCCCATGCCCGGCCGCCTTCCTCGTGTACGCGCCGACGTGCCGACCGGGGGACTCTGCCGCAACATTCGTCCCCACGCGAATCACTGCACCCCCGGCCCCGGCCCCGGAAGGCTGTGGCGCATGCCGACCGACTCCGAAGTCCCCGCCGGCGGGCCCGCCCCCCGCACCGCCCCCCGCCCCGCCGCGTCCGGCGCCCCGGGTGCCGGGCCCGACGTGACGCCGGGCCGCCGCCCCGCCGCGTCCCCGGCCGCCGGGGCGCCGCCCGCTGCGGGGGACGCCGGACCCGCCGCCGCGGGGGCCGGTTACCGGGACGTGTTCCGCGTCCCCGAGTTCCCCGCCGTCTTCGCCGCGCACCTGATGTCCGTGCTCGGCGTCGTCGTCGCCGAGATCTCCCTCACCGTCCTGGTCTACCGCGCCACCGGCTCACCCCTGATGAGCGCGCTCACCTTCGCCCTCGGCTTCCTCCCCTACGCCTTCGGCGGCACCCTGCTCGCCGGGATCGCCGACCGGTACCCCGCCCGGCGGGTGCTCACCGCCTGCGACCTGCTGTGCGCCGCCTGCGCGGCGGCCATGGTCTGGCCGGGCACGCCCATCGCGGGGATCCTCGTCCTGCGCTGCGCCATGGCCTTCGTCGCGCCGCTCTTCCAGGGCGCCCGCAGCGCCTCCCTCGCCGACATCCTCGGCTCCGGCGAGGCCTTCGTCCTCGGCCGGTCGCTGCTGCGGATGGTCGCGCAGAGCGCCCAGCTCACCGGCTTCGGCCTCGGCGGCCTGCTGCTGACCGTCACGGCCCCGCGCGGGGCGATCGCCCTCACCGCCGCCGGGTTCCTGGCCTCCGCCCTGCTGCTGCGCCTGGGCACCCGCCCCCGGCCCGCCCGCGCCGGGGCCGTCCGGCATTCCGCGCTCGGCGGGCTGCGCGCCGTGTTCGGGAACCGCCGGCTGCGCGCCCTGACCCTGCTGTGCTGGATGCCGTCCGCCTTCACCGTCGTCCCGGAGGCCCTGCTCACCCCCTACGCCGACGGCATCGGCGCCGGGACCGTCACCCTCGGGATCCTGATGTGCGCCCTTCCCGTGGGCACCATCGCGGGTGAACTCTGGGCCGGCTCCGCCCTCACCGCGCGGACGCGGGCGCGGATCACCGCCCCGCTGGCCGCCGTCTGCCTGCTCCCCCTCCTCCTGTACGCGCTCCGCCCCGGCCCCGTCGCCGTCGCGGTGGCGCTGGTCCTGGCCGGGCTGGCGCACGCCCATGCCCTCGGCGTCGACCGGATGTACGTGGACGCCGTCCCCGACGAGCTGCGGGGCCGGGCGATGACCCTGCTGAGCACCGGGGTGATGACCCTCCAAGGGGTTGGCATGGCGCTGGCCGGAGCCGCCGCCGAGGTCTTCCCCGCCCATGCCGTCGTGGCCGGGTCGGCCGTGCTCGGCACCCTCGTCATCCTCGTCCTGCTCGCGGAGCTCCGCGCCACCGGGGCCCGTGCCGGGCGGGCCGAAGAGTGAGACGGGCGGCACCGGAAATGAACCGCCCGGTAGGGTCTGGTGGATGCCGAAGCCGCTCAGCCTCCCCTTCGATCCCATCGCCCGCGCCGACGAGCTGTGGCGCCAGCGCTGGGGGCCCGTGCCGTCCATGGCCGCGATCACCTCGATCATGCGCGCGCACCAGATCCTGCTCGGCGAGGTCGACGCGGTGGTCAAGCCGTACGGCCTGACCTTCGCCCGGTACGAGGCGCTCGTGCTGCTCACGTTCTCCCAGGCGGGGGAGCTGCCGATGTCGAAGATCGGCGAGCGCCTGATGGTCCACCCGACCTCGGTGACGAACACCGTGGACCGGCTGGTGAGGTCCGGGCTGGTGGCCAAGCGGCCCAACCCGCAGGACGGGCGCGGCACGCTCGCCTCGATCACGGAGAAGGGCCGCGAGGTCGTCGAGGCGGCGACCAAGGACCTGATGGCGGTCGACTTCGGCCTCGGCGTCTACGACGCCGAGGAGTGCGCGGAGATCTTCGCCCTGCTCAGGCCGCTGCGGGTGGCCGCCGGCGACTTCGAGGAGGGCTGAGCGCCGGGGTGCGTCAAGATCGAGCAAATCGGGCGGTTACGCTCGACGGCATGAAACGAAGCGTGCTGACCCGCTACCGCGTCATGGCCTACGTGACCGCGGTCATGCTCCTGATCCTCTGTGCCTGCATGGTGGCGAAGTACGGCTTCGACACCGGCGCCGACCTGACCCTCGCGGTCTCGCAGGTCCACGGCGTGCTCTTCATGATCTACCTGGTCTTCGCCTTCGACCTCGGCTCCAAGGCCAAGTGGCCCTTCGGCAAGCTGCTGTGGGTCCTGGCGTCGGGCACGATCCCGCTGGCCGCCTTCTTCGTCGAGCGCGGCGTGCGCGCCGAGGTGGAGCCGCTGGTCGCGGACGCCCCGGTCACCGTCGGCGCGTAGCGGCGTCCGGGCCCGCTCGCGCGGGACTGCAGCGACGCTCGACATCACACCCCCGGGGAAGACTCCCCGGGGGTTTGCCATCGACATTTACTAGGACGTCCTAGTAAATTCAAAGGCATGGACGCTGACGCCATCGAGGAGGGCCGCCGCCGCTGGCAGGCCCGTTATGACAAGGCCCGCAAGCGGGACGCGGACTTCACCACGCTCTCCGGCGATGAGGTCGACCCCGTCTACGGCCCCCGGCCCGGAGACGCCTACGAGGGCTTCGAGCGCATCGGATGGCCGGGGGAGTACCCCTACACCCGCGGCCTGCACGCCACCGGCTACCGCGGGCGCACGTGGACCATCCGGCAGTTCGCCGGCTTCGGCAACGCCGAGCAGACCAACGAGCGCTACAAGATGATCCTGGCCGCCGGAGGCGGCGGGCTCTCGGTCGCCTTCGACATGCCCACCCTGATGGGCCGCGACTCCGACGACCCGCGCTCGCTGGGCGAGGTCGGGCACTGCGGCGTCGCCATCGACTCCGCCGCCGACATGGAGGTCCTCTTCAAGGACATCCCGCTCGGTGACGTGACCACCTCGATGACCATCTCCGGCCCGGCGGTCCCCGCCTTCTGCATGTACCTCGTCGCCGCCGAACGGCAGGGCGTCGACCCGTCCGTGCTCAACGGCACCCTCCAGACGGACATCTTCAAGGAGTACATCGCGCAGAAGGAGTGGCTCTTCGAACCCGAGCCGCACCTGCGCCTGATCGGCGACCTGATCGAGTACTGCGCGAACGGCATCCCGGCCTACAAGCCGCTGTCCGTCTCCGGGTACCACATCCGCGAGGCCGGGGCCACGGCCGCGCAGGAGCTCGCCTACACCCTCGCCGACGGCTTCGGCTACGTGGAACTCGGCCTTTCCCGCGGCCTGGACGTGGACCACTTCGCGCCCGGCCTCTCCTTCTTCTTCGACGCGCACCTCGACTTCTTCGAGGAGATCGCCAAGTTCCGCGCCGCCCGCCGGATCTGGGCCCGCTGGATGAAGGAGGTGTACGGCGCCAAGAACGAGAAGTCGATGTGGCTGCGCTTCCACACGCAGACCGCCGGCGTCTCCCTCACGGCCCAGCAGCCCTACAACAACGTGGTGCGCACCGCCGTCGAGGCCCTCGCGGCCGTCCTCGGCGGCACCAACTCCCTGCACACCAACGCCCTCGACGAGACCCTCGCCCTGCCCAGCGAACAGGCCGCCGAGATCGCGCTGCGCACCCAGCAGGTGCTGATGGAGGAGACCGGCGTCGCCAACGTCGCCGACCCGCTGGGCGGCTCCTGGTACGTCGAGCAGCTCACGGACCGCATCGAGGCCGACGCCGAGAAGATCTTCGACCAGATCAAGGAACGCGGCCTGCGCGCCCACCCGGACGGGCAGCACCCGATCGGCCCCATCACCTCGGGCATCCTGCGCGGCATCGAGGACGGCTGGTTCACCGGCGAGATCGCCGAGTCGGCCTTCCAGTACCAGCGCGCCCTGGAGAAGGGTGAAAAGCGCGTCGTCGGGGTCAACGTCCACCACGGCTCGGTCACCGGCGACCTGGAGATCCTCCGGGTCAGCCACGAGGTCGAGCGCGAGCAGGTGCGCGTGCTCGCCGCCCGCAAGGAGCGCCGCGACGACGCCAGGGTCACGGCCGCGCTGGCGGCGATGCTGGACGCCGCCCGGGACGGTTCGAACATGATCCCGGCCATGCTGGACGCGGTGCGGGCCGAGGCCACGATGGGCGAGATCTGCAACGTCCTGCGCGACGAGTGGGGCACCTACACCGAGCCCCCGGGCTTCTAGCCCCGTCCGCCGGCGCCCAGGGCCGGCCGCGCGGTTCCCCACGGGGAGCCCGCGGCCGGCCCTGCGCGTGCTCCCGGAGCCTCAGGCGCGGGCCGTCAGCCCGTGCATCAGCAGGGCGGTGAAGGCCGCCACCCAGCCCTCGTCCACCGGCTCGGAGCTGACCAGCGCCCGGTGCACCACCGTGCCCGCGATCACGTCGAAGATCAGGTCCGTGGTGTGCCCGGCGAGGGACTGGTCCTCCTCGTACGGGAGTTCCCCGCGGGCCTGCGCCCGTTCGCGACCCAGTACGACGAGACGTTTCTGCCGGTCCACGATCGCCGACCGGATCCGGTCCCGCAGCGCCTCGTCCCGGGTGGACTCGGCGACCACCGCCATCAGGGCCGTCCGGGCCTCCGGGCGCCGCAGCAGCTCCGCGAACTGCAGGACCACGTACTCGATGTCCGCTTCCAGCGAGCCCCGGTCGGGCAGCTCCAGCGCGTCGAACAGCTCCGCCACCGCGTCCACGACCAGCTCGTTCTTGCCCGCCCAGCGCCGGTAGAGGGTGGTCTTCGCGACCCCGGCCCGGGCCGAGACGTCCCCCATGGTCAGCTTCGACCAGCCCAGTTCCACCAGCGCGTCCCGCGTCGCCGCGAGGATCGCCGCGTCCGCCGCCGCGCTGCGGGGGCGGCCGGTGCGGCCGGGCCGGTGGGTGGTGCGGGAGCACGGGTTGCGCATGGCCGAGACCATACCCGTCAGTAGCGGAACCGTCGGGGGCCCCGGCGCTGTGGTTCAGATCACGGAGCGCCCGGCGCCCGGGGGAGTTACGCTACGGCTCGTAGCGTAAGAGCGGCAACCACGCGAAGAGCTACCGGCGCCAGGTGGGGACCCGGCGCCACCACAACGCAGGGCAAGAGCAACACCACGCGAAACCGTCGGGGACGAGGTTTCGCACGGGATCTTCCGGGATCCTTTTCGTCGGCGCGCGCACACGGGGGAGGATGTACGCATGCAGCCCAGAAACATGTCCATGAGCGGCGTCGTCGACCTCGCCGCGGTGAAGGCGGCCGGCGAAGCCAAGGCGAAGGCCGAGCAGGCCCGCGCGGAGGCGGCCCGCCAGGCCGGCGGCGGCGCGCCCGGCGGCGCGGTCCCGCCCTCCGCTCTCGTCATCGACGTCAGCGAGGCCGGCTTCGAGAGCGACGTCCTCCAGCTGTCCAACGAGGTCCCGGTCGTCCTCGACTTCTGGGCCGAGTGGTGCGAGCCGTGCAAGCAGCTCGGCCCGCTCCTGGAGCGGCTGGCCGTCGAGGCGAACGGACGCTTCGTCCTGGCGAAGATCGACGTCGACGCCAATCAGATGCTGATGCAGCAGTTCGGTATCCAGGGCATCCCGGCCGTGTTCGCCGTGGTCGCCGGCCAGGTGCTGCCGCTGTTCCAGGGCGTGGCCCCCGAGCAGCAGATCCGCGAGACCCTGGCCCAGCTGGTCCAGGTCGCCGAGGAGCGCTTCGGCATCCTCGGCCTCCAGGTCGACCCCGACGCCGCGGGCGCACCCGCGGCCCCGGCCCCCGTGCCGGCCGGCCCGTACGACGCGCTGCTGGAGGCGGCGGTCGCCGCGCTGGACGCGGGCGACCTGGGCGGCGCCGTGCAGGCGTACAAGAACGTGCTCGCGGACGACCCGGCCAACAGCGAGGCCAAGCTGGGCCTGGCCCAGGCCGAACTGCTCTCCCGGGTGCAGCACATGAACCCGCAGACGGTGCGCGCCGCCGCCGCCGAGAACCCGCGCGACCCCGCCGCCCAGATGGCCGCGGCCGACCTGGACCTGGCCGGCGGTCACGTGGCGGACGCCTTCTCCCGTCTGGTGGACACCGTGCGGGTGACGGCGGGCGACGACCGGGACTCCGTACGGGTGCGACTGCTGGAGCTGTTCGAGGTGATCGGCGCCGACGACCCGCGGGTGACCGCGGCCCGCACGGCGCTGGCACGCGTCCTCTTCTGAGCGCGGCCGCCGTCTGGAGCGCCGCCGGGCCCCGGCTGGAGCGGCGCACCGCCGGGTGACCGGCGATTTGTTGACACAGAGATAAACAGCGGCCGCGCTTTGCCAAAACTTGGCAATCGTGGCCGCTGTTACTCGCAGTAAATGGAGCCCCGTGAACTGTCCGGTTGGTTCCTTCTTCACCCCTTCTGTCGTGGCCCAGGGTGACACCCTGTGTGGCCGCTGTGTGCCGTAGGGCAGCCCTCCGGTTACCCAGCCGTTACCCGCGAGTAACGACCCCCCTTGTGCCCCGGCCTGGAATGGACCACGATCGGCGACGCTCGGTCCTTCCCGTAGAGCCGCTCATCCGGCGGCCGCGGTGGAGGGTCCCCACCGGGTGGGCCGGTGGCACGCACACCGGCCGTGGACAGGGGGGTCTCTGCCACACCGGCAGGGCCTGTCCTCCAGGTTGCGCGAACGCGTGGCCCAGTGGTTGTCGCTCGGGGGTGATCGCCGGTGTATCGGACGCGGCTGCGCCGCGGCTCGGCCGCCTGCGCTCCTTCCCGAGGACGTAGCACTTCTCCCATCCCAGGCCGGGCTCTGTCCGGACCGGAGATGTACGTCCGAGAAGGAGGAACGAAATGAGTTCTCAGGTTCGTGGCGGGACCAGATGGAAGCGCTTCGCGCTCGTCATGGTGCCGTCCATCGCGGCCACGGCCGCGGTCGGTGTGGGTCTGGCGCAGGGCGCCCTCGCGGCCTCGTTCAGCGTTTCCGGCCAGGACTTCAAGGTGTCGGCCGACGAGCTCGTCGGCCATGACCTGATCCAGTACGGCAGCGTCGCCGACGGTGCCACGCTGGGTTCGAAGGAGACGGCCCACCACCCGGTGACCATCTCCGGCTTCAGCTCCGCCAAGATCACGAACATGTGCCAGTCGCTGGTCACCCCGGTGCCGGTCCTCGGCGGGGCCATCACGCTGCAGCTGCGTACCGGCAACAAGGGCCGCTCGGCCGAGGCCACCAACCTCTACCTCGACGTGGCCGAGCTGGACGCGGATGCCAAGTTCGACCAGCTCGACATCGGTGTCGCGGTGGGCGACGGCAGCCACACGACCAAGCCGGTCCCCGGCACGGTCGCGGACAACGGCCTGTTCTCGCAGCGGGCCAAGACGGCCACGCTGACGAACGTCCGTCAGAAGGCGTGGGCGACGACGGCGGGTACCTTCACCCTGCCCGACCTCAAGCTGCGTCTGCTGAGCGGCAACCAGCCGTGCTACCAGGACGAGAAGTAGGCCGGTTCCGTCCTGTGAGGTGACCGGGCGGGCGGCGGCGGTCGCCGTCGTGCGCCCGTCCGGGCTCCACAGAGTTCTCCGTACCACCGTTTTCAGGGAGCTGTTGTCCATGAACCCCGAGGCCCCGGTTCGCGCCGCAGACGACCACTGGCTCACCGTCGTGTACTACCGGTTTCGCGCCTGGCGGGGCCAGCGTCCCTTCTGGGCGGGTCTGTTCACCCTTCTCGGTGGTGTACCCATCGCCTACTTCCCCTACGCGGACGTCCGGCTGGGCAACATCACCCTCGCGATGGCGACGACGGCCGGGTCCGGTTCGCTGATCATCGGCGTCCTGCTGATCACGCTGGGGCTGGCCGTCTGGTTCCAGAAGGGCATCCGCGTCTTCGCGGGCGTCGCCGCGATCCTGCTGGCCCTGGTGTCGATCCCGGTGTCCAACCTCGGCGGTTTCTTCATCGGCTTCCTCTGCTCCCTGGTCGGCGGTGCCCTCGCACTGTCCTGGGCGCCCGGAGTGCCCGTGGAGGAGGAGCCCCACGAGGGCGACGCGGAGCAGGCGCACGACCTGCCGGACGCCTTCCAGGGCATCCCGGCTCCCCGTGAGACGGAAACGCCGTACGTGACCGAGAAGACTGCCCACGCCGATGGCGGGAGGAACAGTGCGGGGTGACGAGACGCAGCGGGGCGTGGCCCCCGGTGCAGAGTCCCGTGAGAGAAGGGGCCGCCACGCGGCGCCCAGGAAGTCGCTGCTGAACAAGCTCCAGATACCCGTCGGCAAGACGATGGCGCTCGCGGCGATGCCGACGGCCGTGCTCGTCGGGATGGGCATGGCGCCCAAGCTGGCCCTGGCCGACGACAAGGAGATCCCCTTCGCGCCCGGCCCGTGCGTGACGCGCTCCGACGAACCCTCCCCGTCGGCCTCGCCGTCCCCGTCCGGCTCCCCGTCCGCCTCGCCCTCGCCCGGTACGTCGCCGGGCGCGAGCCCCGCGCCGGACGCGAGCAAGGCTCCCAAGCCCGGTGCGAGCCCCGCGGCGACCCCGTCGGCGAAGCAGCCCGAGGCCCCCAAGGAGCGCAAGCAGGAGACCCCGGCGGCCAAGCCGTCCGCCAGTGCCTCCCCGTCCCCCTCGGCGGCCAAGACGACGAACCCGCTCGACCCGCTGGGCGTCGGCGACGCCCTCAAGGGCCTGGTGGACGCCCTCGGCAGGCCCCTCCAGGGCGCGCAGAAGCCGGCGCCCGCCCCCAGTACGCCGAGCACCCCGAAGGCCCCCGCCGCCGACCCGCAGGCCGACGCGATCCGCGACGCCGCCCACCAGGCCGGCGCCACGGTCGAGGAGCTGCCCCAGTCGGTCAAGGACACCGTCAAGACCCCGAAGGACGAGACGGGCAAGACGGCGGACGACGCGGGCAAGGCGGACACCGACAAGGCCGACGGCGCCTCGCCCTCCCCCTCCACCACGGCGGACCCGAACGGCAAGCAGCCCTTCCCCTGCCCCACCTTCGACGCCAAGGCCCTGGCCGACGCGAAGCTGGAGCAGGGCATCCCGCTCCTGCCCGACGAGCCCTGGTACCTGGACAGCTCGCTGCTGACCCTCTACGGCCTGGACTACGAGGGCATCGTCGAGGTGAAGACGGCCGGCGGGCACACCAAGAAGGTCCTGAAGTTCACGGCGGACTCGCTGGACATCAAGGACCTCTACCAGACGGTCGGCAAGACGGGGAACGTCGCCCACCTGAAGTCGCGCCCGGGCTCCACGTCCAAGATCCGCGACGGCAAGGTGACGATGTACACGGAGAGCCTCAAGGGCAACCTCTTCGGGCTCATCCCGATCGAGTTCACCCCGAACAGCCCGCCGCCCCTGAACGTCCCCTTCGCGTTCTTCACGAACGTCAAGGTCGTCCAGGCCGGCCAGTTCGGCGGCAACCTCACGGTCCCGGGCCTGCACAACTACATCGGCCCGCCGGAGGGCTAGTCCGCGCCACGCCGCGCCGCATCCGAGCGGAAAGCACCGAGGGCGGCACCCCGGGTCCCTGTGACGGGACCGGGGTGCCGCCCTCGGTCTCTGTGCGGCGGAGTGGGGCGGCCCGGGGGCTCAGTCGCGGGCGGTGCCGCCCAGGTGGTGGACGCGGACCATGTTGGTCGTGCCCGGGACACCGGGGGGAGAACCGGCCGTGATGATCATGGTGTCGCCCGGGTTGAAGCGCTGGAGCTTCAGCACCTCGGCGTCGACCAGGTCGACCATGGCGTCGGTGCTGTCCGCGTGCGGGACGACGGCGGACTCGACGCCCCAGCTCAGGGTGAGCTGGTTGCGGGTGTTCACGTCGGTGGTGAACGCCAGGATCGGCTGCTGGGCGCGATAGCGGGACAGGCGGCGGGCGGTGTCGCCGGACTGGGTGAAGGCGACCAGGGCCTTGCCGTCGAGGAAGTCCGCGATCTCGCAGGCCGCGCGGGCGACGGAGCCGCCCTGGGTACGCGGCTTCTTGCCCGGGACCAGCGGCTGGAGGCCCTTGGAGAGGAGCTCCTCCTCGGCCGCCGTGACGATCTTCGACATCGTCTTGACGGTCTCGATCGGGTACGCGCCCACCGAGGACTCGGCGGAGAGCATGACCGCGTCGGCGCCGTCGAGGATGGCGTTGGCGACGTCGGAGGCCTCCGCGCGGGTCGGGCGGGAGTTGGTGATCATCGACTCCATCATCTGGGTGGCGACGATGACCGGCTTGGCGTTGCGGCGGCACATCTCGATGAGCCGCTTCTGGACCATCGGGACCTTCTCGAGCGGGTACTCGACGGCCAGGTCGCCGCGGGCCACCATGACCGCGTCGAAGGCCGCGACCACGGCCTCCATGTTCTCGACGGCCTGCGGCTTCTCCACCTTGGCGATGACGGGGACCCGGCGGCCCTCCTCGTCCATGACGCGGTGGACGTCCTTGACGTCGTTGGCGTCGCGGACGAAGGACAGGGCGACCATGTCGCAGCCCATCCGCAGGGCGAAGCGCAGGTCGTCGACGTCCTTCTCCGACAGGGCGGGGACGTTCACGGCGGCACCCGGCAGGTTGATGCCCTTGTGGTCCGAGATGACACCGCCCTCGATGACGATGGTCCTGACCCGCGGGCCCTCGACCTCGGTCACCCGCAGCTCGACGTTGCCGTCGTTGATCAGGATCTGGTCACCCTTGGCGACGTCGCCCGGGAGGCCCTTGTAGGTGGTGCCGCAGATGGACTTGTCGCCCGGGACGTCCTCGGTGGTGATGGTGAACTCGTCACCGCGCACCAGCTCGACGGGGCCCTCGGCGAAGGTCTCCAGACGGATCTTCGGACCCTGGAGGTCGGCGAGTACGCCGACCGCGCGCCCGGTCTCCTCGCAAGCCCTCCGGACGCGGTCGTACCGCTCCTGGTGTTCTGCCTGGGAACCGTGGCTGAAGTTGAATCGGGCCACGTTCATGCCTGCCTCGATGAGTGCTTTCAGCTGCTCAAGCGAGTCGACGGCGGGGCCCAGCGTGCAGACGATTTTGGAACGGCGCATGAAGCGGATCCTATCCGTTTGTTTCGTAGCGGAATATTCCGTCTGGTGGAAAGTCCAAGTGACTACCTGGTAACCAGCGCGTACGCCTGGGTGGCGATCTCCAGCTCCTCATCGGTGGGCACCACGGCCACCGCCACCCGCGCGTAGTCCGTCGAGATGAGCCGGGGCTCCGGGGAGCGCGCCGCGTTCGCCTCCAGGTCGAGCGCGAGCCCCAGCTCCTCCAGTCCGGAAACCGCCGCCTCCCGCACCACCGAGGCGTTCTCGCCGACGCCCGCCGTGAACACCACCGCGTCCACCCGGCCCAGCACCGCCGTGTAGGCGCCGATGTACTTCTTCAGCCGGTGCACGTACGCCGCCAACGCCAGGCGCGCCGACTCGTCGCCCTCGCCCGCCCGCCGGGTCACCTCGCGCATGTCGTTGTCGCCGCACAGACCCAGCAGACCGCTCTTCTTGTTGAGCAGCGAGTCGATCTCGTCGACCGAGAGCCCGCCCACCCGCGCCAGGTGGAAGACCACCGCCGGGTCCAGGTCCCCGGAGCGGGTCCCCATGACCAGCCCCTCCAGCGGGGTCAGCCCCATCGAGGTCTCCACGCACACCCCGCCGCGCACGGCCGAGGCGGAGGCCCCGTTCCCCAGGTGCAGCACGATCACGTTGACCTCCTCCACCGGCTTGCCCAGCAGCGCGGCCGCGGCCCGGGAGACGTAGGCGTGGGAGGTGCCGTGGAAGCCGTACCGCCGGATGGAGTACTTATCGGCGGTCGCCGCGTCGATCGCGTACCGGGCCACGTGCTCCGGCATCGTCGAGTGGAAGGCCGTGTCGAAGACGGCCACCTGCGGGAGGTCCGCGCGCAGCTCGCGGGCCACCTCTATGCCGGTCACGTTCGCCGGGTTGTGCAGCGGGGCCAGCGGGATCAGGCTGCGGATCTCCGCCAGCACCTCGTCGTCGATCACCGTCGGGGCGGTGAACCGGGTCCCGCCGTGCACCACCCGGTGTCCCACGGCGGCCAGTTCGGGGGAGTCCAGGCCCAGGCCGTCCGCCGCCAGCTCCTCGGCCACCGCCCGCAGCGCCTGCGCGTGGTCGGCGATCGCGCCGGTCCGTTCGCGCTTGCCGCCCGCGGCGCCCGGCCCGGCGAGCGGCTCGTGGACCAGGCGCGAGCCGTCCTCCCCGATCCGCTCCACCAGGCCCACGGCCAGCCGGGACGAGTCGGCCATGTCGAGGAGCTGGTACTTGACCGACGAGGAGCCGGAGTTGAGGACGAGTACGCGCGTTGCGGTCACGGCGGGAGTCTTTCCTTCGGACGGAGGGATGCGGGGGAGGCGGGGCGGGGTCAGGCGGTGGGCGCTGCCGCGCCCTGGGACTGCGCCTGGATCGCGGTGATCGCCACCGTGGTGACGATGTCCTGGACGAGCGCCCCGCGCGAGAGGTCGTTGACGGGCTTGCGCAGGCCCTGGAGGACCGGGCCGACCGCGACGGCGCCCGCCGAACGCTGCACGGCCTTGTAGGTGTTGTTGCCCGTGTTCAGGTCCGGGAAGATCAGCACGCTCGCCCGGCCGGCCACCTCGGAGCCGGGCAGCTTGGTCGCCGCCACCGAGGGCTCCACGGCCGCGTCGTACTGGATCGGCCCCTCGATCAGCAGGTCCGGGCGCTGCTCGCGGACGGTCTCGGTGGCCTTGCGGACCTTCTCCACGTCCGCGCCGGAGCCGGAGGTGCCGGTGGAGTACGACAGCATCGCGATCCGCGGCTCGACGCCGAAGGCCGCGGCGGTGGCCGCCGACTGGACGGCGATGTCGGCGAGCTGCTCGGCGTTCGGGTCCGGGTTGACCGCGCAGTCCCCGTACACGAGGACCTGGTCGGCCAGGCACATGAAGAAGACGGAGGAGACGATCGAGGCCTCCGGCTTGGTCTTGATGATCTCGAAGGCCGGGCGGATGGTCGCGGCGGTGGAGTGCACCGCGCCGGAGACCATGCCGTCGGCCAGGCCCTCCTGGACCATCAGCGTGCCGAAGTAGTTGACGTCGGTGACCACGTCGTGGGCCAGCTCGACGGTCATGCCCTTGTGGGCGCGGGCCTGCGCGTAGTACTCGGCGAACCGTTCCCGCAGGGGCGAGTCCGCCGGGTCGATGAGCTGCGCGCCCGAGATGTCGACGCCCAGGTCGGCCGCCTTCTTGAGGATCGCCTGCTCCTCGCCCAGCAGGGTCAGGTCGCAGACCCCCCGGCGCAGCACCACGTCCGCGGCGCGCAGCACCCGCTCCTCGGTGCCCTCGGGCAGGACCACGCGCCGCCGCTCCGAGCGGGCCCGCTCCAGCAGCTCGTGCTCGAACATCATCGGGGTGACGCGCTCGGAGCGGGCCACCGACAGCAGGCCGCGCAGCTCGGCGGTGTCCACGTGGCGTTCGAAGAGGCCGAGCGCGGTCTCCAGCTTGCGCGGGGTCGCGGAGTTCAAACGGCTCTGCAGGGAGAAGAGTTCGGCAGCCGTCGGGAAGCTGTTGCCGGCCACCGAGACCACCGGGGTTCCGGGCGCCAGCTTCGAGGCGAGGGTGAGGATGTCCTGCCCCGGGCGCTCGCCCAGGGTCAGCAGGACGCCGGCGATCGGCGGGGTGCCGGAGGTGTGCGCGGCCAGGGCTCCGACGACCAGGTCGGCGCGGTCCCCGGGGGTGACCACCAGGCAGCCGGGGGTCAGGGCGGCCAGGAAGTTCGGCAGCATCGCACCGCCGAAGACGAAGTCCACGGCATCGCGCGCCAGCCCGGCGTCGTCGCCGAGCAGCACCTCGCCGCCGAGGGCCCGGGTGATCTGGGCGACGGTCGGCGCGGAGAGGGTCTTGTCGTCCGGCAGGACGTAGCAGGGCACGGGCAGACGGGCGGCGAGCCGCTCGGCTATGGAGTCCCGGTCCGCCGCGGCGACCCGGTTGACCACCATCGCCACCACGTGGCAGCCCAGGCCCTCGTAGGCCCGGTAGGCGCCCTGGGCCTCGGCGCTCACGGCGCCGGCGGGCTGCTTGGTGCCGCCCACCACGGGGATGACGACCGCGCCCAGCTCGTTGGCGAGCCGGGCGTTGAGGGCCAGCTCGTCGGGGAGGTTGGTGTCGGCGTAGTCGGTGCCGAGGACCAGCATGACCTCGTAGTCGCGGGCCACCCGGTGGTAGCGGTCCACGAGCGTGGAGACCAGCTCGTCGGTGCCCTTCTCGGCCAGGACCGCGGCGGCCTCCCCGTACTCCATGCCGTAGGCGGCCGAGGCGTCCTGGTCGAGCCGGTAGCGGGCCTTGAGCAGGTCGAAGAGGCGGTCCGGTGCGTCGTGCAGCAGCGGACGGTAGACGCCGACCCGGCCCGTCTGCCGGGTCAGGAGCTCCATGATCCCCAGTTCGACGACCTGGCGGCCGTCCCCCCGCTCGATCCCGGTCACATACACGCTGCGCGTCACGCGTGCTCTCCGTCCATGCTGTGGCTGTCGGTTTTGGTCTGGCGGTTTTGGTCTGGCTCGACCTCTTGACAATACCCCGGTCAGTGGATAAAGCGCCCGCCGGAACAAAGGCCCGGGAGGCCGGGACCAAAGGCCTGGTGGCGCAGTGGTGCGGAGGGTGCGGCGCCCCGCCACCGTGGAACAATCGGACAGGTGGGATCAATACGCCCACCAGGTGCGGCCAGTACCAGGACCAGGAGCAGGAGACACAGGACGATGCGTATCGGAGTTCTCACCGCAGGCGGCGACTGTCCCGGCCTGAACGCCGTCATCCGGTCGGTCGTACACCGCGCACTGGTCGGCCACGGCGACGAGGTCATCGGCTTCGAGGACGGGTTCAAGGGACTCCTCGACGGCCACTACCGCCCCCTGGACATCAATGCCGTCAGCGGCATCCTGGCCCGCGGCGGCACCATCCTCGGCTCGGCCCGCATGGAGCGCGCCCGGCTGCACGAAGCCGCCGAGAACGCGGCGGAACTCGCGCGGCGCTACCAGCTCGACGCCCTGATCCCGATCGGCGGCGAGGGCACCCTGACGGCCTCGCGGATGCTCGCCGACGCCGGGATGCCGGTCGTCGGCGTCCCCAAGACCATCGACAACGACATCTCCGCCACCGACCGCACCTTCGGCTTCGACACCGCCGTCACCGTCGCCACCGAGGCCATCGACCGCCTCAAGACCACCGCGGAATCCCACCAGCGCGTGATGGTCGTCGAGGTCATGGGCCGCCACGCGGGCTGGATCGCCCTGGAGTCCGGCATGGCCGGCGGCGCCCACGGCATCTGCCTGCCGGAGCGGCTCTTCGAAGTGGACGCCCTGGTGAAGATGGTGGAGGAGCGGTTCGCCCGGGGCAAGAAGTTCGCCGTCGTCTGCGTCGCCGAGGGAGCGCACCCCGCCGAGGGCTCCATGCCCTACGAGAAGGGCGCCATCGACGCGTACGGCCACGAGCGCTTCGCCGGCATCGGCAACCGCCTGGCCGTCGAGCTGGAGCACCGGCTGGGCAAGGAGGCCCGCCCGGTCATCCTCGGCCACGTCCAGCGCGGCGGCGTGCCCACCGCCTACGACCGCGTCCTGGCCACCCGCTTCGGCTGGCACGCCGTCGAGGCCGTGCACCGCGGGGACTTCGGCAACATGACGGCCCTGCGCGGCACCGAGGTCGTCATGGCCCCGCTGGCCGATGCCGTCGCCGAGCTGAAGAGGGTCCCCGACGACCGCATGTACGAGGCCGAGTCCGTCTTCTGACCGGGCCCTGCGTCCCGGCCCGCCGGGACCTTCGTCCCCGGTTCCGCGCCGGACGGCCCCGGTCGCCCTCCCGTGAGAGGGGCGACCGGGGCCGTCGCGTACGGGCGCGGGGTGCCGGACGTGCCGTTGCGCGTGCCGCCGGACGTGCCGCCTCACGCACCGCCGCCGGCCAGCGACCAGAACCGCTCCGAGATCGCCTCCAGGTACTCCCGGCCGGCGTCGCCGGTCCAGGTCGCGCTGTCGCCGCCGCCCCAGCTGACCGTGGCCACCATCCGCTGCTGGTACTCGTTGTAGAGCAGCTCCAGGATCCGCTCCAGATGGGCCTTGGGTACCGGCAGCAGCTTGGCCAGCGGCTTCACGTACGCCTGCCAGCGGGTGGTCGCCGCGCTGCGCAGCAGCCCGTCGAGCTCGTCCTGCCTGCCGCTCACCCCCACGAACTGGGCCAGGCTCAGCTTCAGCACCGAGGCGAGGGCGGCGGACTGGCGCTCGTTGCCCCTCCAGCGCCCGCTCTCCTCCATCTTCAGGTACGCGCCCGGCTCCACTCCGACCCGGCGGGCCAGGTCCTCGGGGTCCATGCCCCGGGCCAGCCGGTGCTCCCGCAGGGTGACGGGCTCGGCGAGCAGCTCCCCGGGGGAACACCAGAGCACGCCGGCGAGGGCGGTGAGCTCGGCGGAACTGGGCGACTGCTCGCCCTGCTCCCAGGCCATCACGGTCTCGGGTGCGACGAGCAGGCCGTACTGCGCCCGCAGGCCGTAGGCGACATGACCGGGCGCCATGCCCAGGGCCGCGCGCAGGCGGCGCGCGGCGGGGGCATTGAAAGGTGGGCTGGAGTGCACACGGCACACGGTAGGAGTGGCCGAGCCTCGCCGACTACAGACTATTCAAACAAGCCAATAACTCGTAGGAAAGTCCTATGGAGTTCATGACTTTATGCGGTTTTCCCGGCGACTGTCCGGTAATCGGATGCAGGAAGATCCATTGACAGCGTACGGATCCGGCCACTGCGATGTGGGCGCCTTTCCCGGACCCGCCGCGTGATCCCCGCCACACACCGTGAACCGCACCCCCACGCCGTACGTGATCCATATCGGGGCCCTCGCATACGGGGGTGGCGAGGGCCCCCGCACGTCCCGCCCCGCAGCCCCTATCCCTGACGTCGGCGTCAAGGAATACGGTCGGCCCATGCGCATCGGCGAACTGGCGAAACGGGCCGGGACCAGCACCCGCACGCTGAGGTACTACGAGTCGCGCGGTCTGCTGACCGCCCGGCGGACCGGCAACGGCTACCGCGACTACGACGAGGACGACCTGCGGCTCCTGCTCCAGATCCGCACCCTCCAGGACTTCGGCTTCGACCTGGAGGACACCCGCCCCTTCGTCGACTGCCTGCGCGACGGCCACCCGGCCGGCGACAGCTGCCCCGCCTCGCTCGCCGTCTACCGCCGCAAGCTCGCCGAGCTCGACGGGCTGATCGGCCGGCTGGCGGACGTACGCGAGCAGGTCGCGCACCAGTTGGCGGCGGCCGAGGAGGCCGCCGGACAGGCACAGCCGCGCTGCGAGATGGCCGGCTGGGAGAGGGGAACACGATGATCCACGCCAAGGGTGTGGCCGAGGTGACCGACGCGGACTTCGCGGCGGAGGTGCTGGCCGAGCGGGACCGCCCGGTCCTGGTGGAGTTCACCGCGGACTGGTGCGGCCCCTGCCGCCAGCTGGCCCCCGTGCTCTCCGCCGTGGCGGCCGAGGAGGCCGGGCGCCTGAAGGTCGTGCAGATCGACGCGGACACCAACCCCGGCGCCGTCACGCGCTACGGGGTGCTGTCCATGCCGACCCTGCTCCTCTTCCGCGACGGCGAGCCCGTCCGGCAGCTCGTCGGCGCCCGGCCCAAGCGCCGCCTCCTCCAGGAGCTGGAGGAGGCGCTCGTCAGGGCCTGAGCCAGACCGTCGCCATCGGCGGGAGCGTCATCCGCAGGCTCCTCGCGCGGCCCTGGGCCGGGACCGGCTCCGGACGCAGCGGGCGGTCGTGGTGGACGCCGCTCCCGCCGTACACCTCCCGGTCCGTGTTGAGGACCTCCCGCCACACCGGGACCTCCTCCGGCACCCCGATCCGGTAGCCGTGCCGGACCACCGGCGAGAAGTTCGACACGCACAGCAGCGGCGAGCCGTCGTTTCCGTACCTCAGGAAGGCGAACACGTTGTCGTCGGCCGCGTCCGCCTCCACCCACGCGAAGCCCTCCGGCACCGAGTCCCGCTCCCACAGCGCCGGCGCCGCCGCGTACGCCCGGTTCAGGTCGCGCACCAGCTCCCGCACCCCCCGGTGGTCCCCGGCCGCCGGGTAGGAGGAGTCCAGCACCCACCAGTCCGGCCCGTAGGTCTCCGACCACTCCGAACCCTGCGCGAACTCCTGCCCCATGAACAGCAGCTGCTTGCCCGGATGGGCCCACATGAACCCCAGGTACGCCCGGTGCGTGGCCCGCTGCTGCCACCAGTCGCCCGGCATCTTCGACACCAGCGAGCGCTTGCCGTGCACCACCTCGTCGTGGGAGATGGGCAGCACGAAGTTCTCGCTGAACGCGTACACCATCCCGAAGGTCATGTCGTGGTGGTGGTACTTGCGGTGCACCGGCTCCTTCGACACGTACCGCAGCGTGTCGTGCATCCAGCCCATGTTCCACTTCAGCCCGAAGCCCAGCCCGCCCGAGTCCGTCGGCCGCGTCACCCCGTCCCAGGCCGTGGACTCCTCCGCGATCGTCACCACGCCCGGGCAGCGCCGGTACACCGTCGCGTTCATCTCCTGGAGCAGCGCCACCGCGTCCAGGTCCTCCCGGCCGCCGTGCTCGTTCGGCGACCAGTCGCCCTCGCCGCGCGAGTAGTCCAGGTACAGCATCGAGGCCACCGCGTCCACGCGCAGCCCGTCCACGTGGAACTCCTGGCACCAGTACACGGCGTTGGCCACCAGGAAGTTGCGGACCTCCTTGCGCCCGTAGTCGAACTCCAGCGTCCCCCAGTCCGGGTGCGCCGCCCGCCGCGGGTCCTGGTGCTCGTACAGCGGCCGCCCGTCGAACTCGGCCAGCGCCCACGCGTCGCGCGGGAAGTGCGCCGGCACCCAGTCGACGATCACCCCGATCCCGGCCCGGTGCAGCGAGTCCACCAGGAACCGGAAGTCGTCCGGGGTGCCCAGCCGCGAGGTCGGCGCGTAGAAGCCGGTGACCTGGTAGCCCCACGAGCCGCCGAAGGGGTGCTCGGCGACCGGCATGAACTCCACGTGCGTGAAGCCCAGCTCCTTGACATACGAGGGCAGCTGCTCGGCCAGGCTGCGGTAGCTCAGCCCCGGCCGCCACGACGCCAGGTGCAGCTCGTAGACCGACATCGGCGCCTGGTGCGCCGGCCGGCCCCCGCGCGCGGCCATCCACCGCGCGTCGCCCCACTCGTACCGGGACGCCGTGACCACCGAGGCGTTGGCCGGCGGGACCTCCGCGTACCGGGCCATCGGGTCGGCGCGCAGGGTGTGGCCGCCGTCCGGGCGGGTGATGTCGTACTTGTACAGGGTCCCCTCGCCGACCCCCGGCAGGAACAGCTCCCACACCCCGGTCGAGCCCAGCGAACGCATCGGGTACGCCACGGAGTCCCAGTACGAGAAGTCCCCGGAGACCCGGACGCCCTGTGCGTTGGGCGCCCACACCGTGAACCGGGTGCCGGCCACCCCCTGGTGCTCCATGACCTGCGAGCCCAGCGCCGTCCACAGCTCCTCGTGCCGGCCCTCGCCGATCAGGTGCAGGTCCAGCTCGCCGAGGGTGGGCAGGAACCGGTACGGGTCGTGGACCTCGATCTCGTCCTTCTCGTACGCCACCAGCAGCCGGTAGTCCGGCACCCCGGTCAGCGGCAGCAGCCCGGAGAACAGCCCGTCGCCCTCGTCGAGGAGCTCGGCCCGCAGCCCCTTCGCCACGATCGTGACGGCCTTCGCGTACGGGCGCAGCACCCGGAAGGCCACCCCGCCCCGCTGGGCGCGGGCGCCCAGCAGCGCGTGCGGGTCGTGGTGGCGGCCCTCCAGCAGCCGGGCCCGTTCCCCCGGGTCCAGCGCGGGGGCCGGCCGGACCCCGTGGGGCGGGGCGGTGCGGCGGGCACGCGGGGCGCGGGGGCGCTTCGCGGCTTCCGGGACCGCTGCGGCTTCCTCGCGGACGGTCGGTGACGGCTGTCGTGCGGCGCTCACGCGAGCGGCCTCCTCGGGGGCTTCGGGTGGGGGGCGGTGCCGGGAAGGGGCGGGGGCATGCGGTGTGCGGGGCGTTCGGGCGCCGACAGCCGGCGGATCGCCGCCATCGGGACGTGCAGCCAGTCGGGGCGGTGCCGGAACTCGTAGCGGGCCTCGTACACGGCCTTGTCGGTCTCGTACGCGCGCAGCAGGACCGGGTCCTCGCGCGGGTCGCGGCCGGTGGTGCGGGCGTAGCCCTCGCAGAACGCGGCCCGGCAGGCGTCCGCCCAGGCGGGGGCGAAGGGCCGGTGCGAGCGGGCGGCGTAGTCGAAGGAGCGCAGTATCCCGGCGATGTCGCGGACGGCCGGTTCGGGCCGGCGCCGGTCGGCCAGCGGGCGGGCCGGCTCGCCCTCGAAGTCGATCAGCGCCCAGCTGCCGTCGGCGGTGCGCAGGGTCTGGCCCAGGTGCAGGTCCCCGTGGATGCGCTGGGCGGGCACCCCGGCCCCCCGCGAGGCGGCCAGGGCGTCGAAGGCGCCGCGCAGCCCGGCCTCGAAGGGCCGCAGCGCGGGCACCTCGCGGGCGGTGGCGGCCAGCCGCGCGGTCATCCCGGCGGCGAGCCGGGCCGTCTGCTCGGGACCGAGGGCCAGGGTGGGCAGGGCGTCGGCCAGGGCGCTGTGCACCTCGGCGGTGGCCCGGCCCAGGGCGTGTGCCTCGGCGGTGAAGTCGGCGCCGGCGCCGAGCCGGCGCAGGGCCAGCTGCCAGCCGTCGTCGGAACCGCGCAGGTAGGGCTGGAGCACGCCCAGGGTCAACGGTTCTCCACCGCCCGGCGCCGCCTCGTACCAGGCCACCGGGGCGGGGACGCGGGCGCAGCCGGCGGCGGCGAGGGCTCTGGGCAGCTCCAGGTCCGGGTTGATCCCGGGGCCGACTCGGCGGAACACCTTCAGGATGTACGAATCCCCGTAGATCAGCGAGGAGTTGGTCTGCTCCCCGGACAGCGGCCGGGGGGTGAGCCCGGCCTCGATCGGGGTGTGCGGGTCCCGGTCGAAGCGCAGCGGCCCCAGGGTTCCGGGGGAGCGCAGCCGCTCCAGCAGCATGGCGGCGAGCCGGGGATCGCCCAGGGCGGCGTACACGGCCATCCCGGCGTACGGGCCGGACCGGGGGTGGCCGATCAGGGTGGGGGCGAGGGCGGGGGGCAGCGGGGACGGGCGGATGCCCAGCAGCAGTTGGTAGCAGTCCCCGTCCACGTCGAGCAGCAGGTGCAGCAGGCCCGGGACGGAGCCCGGCGGCAGCAGCTCGGCGGCCGAGACGGGCCTGAGCCGGCCGATCCCGCGTCCCTTTCCCGCGAACCAGCGTTGCGCGGGCAGCCATTCCCGCAGCATCGGTTCGAGCGGGCCGATCCCGGCGGCCGGGTCGGCCGTCAGCCGGCTCCGGGCGGATGCAGCCTCCGACATGGCGTCGCGTCCTTTCCCCGGGCCGTCACAGAATGCGCAGAGTGTCCCGGATGTGCGGCAGTTGCTTCTCCGGTAAGTGCGAGTGTCGGGTCAGGATGCTCCGTACAGGGGCGGGCGTTGACCCGTTGGAGTGCCCGCCCCGTTCCGGTGCCGCGCGGGTTCGCGCGGCCGGCCTTCGGCCGGCGCCTACTCCCGGCGCAGGCGGAACCAGTAGAAGCCGTGGCCCGCCAGGGTCAGCAGGTACGGCCATTCACCGATCGGCGGGAAGCGCACGTCACCCGTGAGCTCCACCGGTACCCGCCCGTTGAAGGACCGCAGGTCCAGCTCGGTGGGCTGCGCGAAGCGCGAGAAGTTGTGCACGCACAGCACCAGGTCGTCCCCGTACTCGCGCAGGAACGCGAGGACGGCCGGGTTGGACGAGGGCAGTTCGGTGTACGAGCCGAGTCCGAAGGCGGGGTTCACCTTGCGGATCTCGATGAGCCTGCGGGTCCAGTGCAGCAGTGAGGAGGGCGACGCCATGGCCGCCTCGACGTTGGTGACCTGGTACCCGTAGACGGGGTCCATGATGACCGGCAGGTTCAGCCTTCCCGGATCGCAGGAGGAGAAACCGGCGTTGCGGTCGGGGGTCCACTGCATCGGCGTGCGCACGCCGTCGCGGTCGCCCAGCCAGATGTTGTCGCCCATGCCGATCTCGTCGCCGTAGTAGAGGATCGGCGAGCCGGGCAGGGACAGCAGCAGGGCGGTGAACAGCTCGATCTGGTTGCGGTCGTTGTCCAGGAGCGGCGCGAGCCGGCGCCGGATGCCGATGTTGGCGCGCATCCGGGGGTCCTTGGCGTACTCGGAGTACATGTAGTCGCGCTCTTCGTCCGTGACCATTTCGAGGGTGAGCTCGTCGTGGTTGCGCAGGAAGATGCCCCACTGGCAGCGGTCCGGGATCGCCGGGGTCTTGGCCAGGATCTCCGAGACGGGATAGCGCGACTCGCGGCGCACGGCCATGAAGATGCGCGGCATGACCGGGAAGTGGAAGGCCATGTGGCACTCGTCGCCGCCGGCCGCGTAGTCCCCGAAGTAGTCCACGACGTCCTCGGGCCACTGGTTGGCCTCGGCGAGAAGGACGGTGTCCGGGTAGTGCGCGTCGATCTCCGCCCTGACCCGCTTGAGGAGCGCGTGGGTGCGGGGCAGGTTCTCGCAGTTGGTGCCCTCCTCGGCGTACAGGTAGGGCACGGCGTCGAGGCGGAAGCCGTCGATGCCGAGGTCGAGCCAGAACCGCAGCGCGGAGATGATCTCCTCCTGCACGGCCGGGTTCTCGAAGTTGAGGTCCGGCTGGTGCGAGAAGAAGCGGTGCCAGTAGTACTGCTTGCGGACCGGGTCGTAGGTCCAGTTCGAGGTCTCGGTGTCGATGAAGATGATCCGGGCGTCCTGGTACTGCTTGTCGTTGTCCGCCCACATGTAGTAGTCCCCGTAGGGCCCGTCCGGGTCCTTGCGGGACTGCTGGAACCACTCGTGCTGGTCGCTGGTGTGGTTCATGACGAAGTCGATGATCACCCGCATGCCGCGGCTGTGCGCGGCGTCCACGAACTCCACGAAGTCGGCGAGGTCTCCGAACTCGGGGAGCACGGCGGTGTAGTCGGAGACGTCGTAGCCCCCGTCGCGCAGCGGCGAGGCGAAGAACGGCGGCAGCCACAGGCAGTCGATGCCCAGCCACTGGAGGTAGTCCAGCTTCTGGGTGAGCCCCTTGAGGTCCCCGACGCCGTCGCCGTTGCTGTCGTGGAAGGAGCGGACCAGGACCTCGTAGAAGACGGCCCGCTTGAACCAGTCGGGGTCGCGGTCCTTGGCGGGGGTGTCCTCGAAGGTGTCGGGGACGGGATCGTTGATCATCATGTGGTGGGTGACCCTCCGGTGGGCGGGGACGGTCGCAGGGCGGCCAGTACGTGCGCGGGCGTGCGGCCCGGCTCCAGGCGTACGTAGTTCGCCCTGCCCCAGTGGTAGGTCTCGCCGGTGAGCTCGTCGCGCACCGCGAGGGACCCGTGCCAGTCGAGGCCGAGTACCGGCATGTCCAACGAGACCGTCGCCTCCTGGGTGTGGTGCGGGTCGAGGTTGACGACCACCAGTACGGAATTTCCTCCCGCGTGCTTCGAATAGGCGATCACCTGTTCGTTGTCGGTCGCGTGGAAGTGGATGTCCCGTAGCTGCTGGAGGGCCGGGTTGCGCCGGCGCAGCCGGTTCAGGGCCGTGATCAGCGGGGCGATGGAACGGCCCTCGCGGTCGGCCGCCGCCCAGTCGCGGGGGCGCAGTTCGTACTTCTCGGAGTTCAGGTACTCCTCGCTGCCCTCGCGCACCGGCTCGTTCTCGCACAGCTCGTAGCCGGCGTAGACGCCCCAGGTGGGGGAGAGGGTGGCGGCGAGGACCGCGCGGACCTCGAAGGCGGGACGGCCGCCCTTCTGGAGGTACTCGTGGAGGATGTCGGGCGTGTTGACGAAGAAGTTCGGCCGCATCACGGAGGCCGAACGGGTCCCGGACAGCTCGGTCAGGTACTCGGTCAGCTCGGCCTTGGTGTTGCGCCAGGTGAAGTACGTGTACGACTGCTGGAAGCCGACCGAGGCGAGCGCGCGCATCATCGCGGGCCGGGTGAAGGCCTCCGCCAGGAAGATCACGTCGGGATCGTTCTTGTTGATGTCCGCGATCACCTTCTGCCAGAAGACGACCGGCTTGGTGTGCGGGTTGTCGACGCGGAAGATCCGGACCCCGTGGTCCATCCAGTGGCGCAGGATCCGGCAGGTCTCCTCCACGATCCCGGCCATGTCGTTGTCGAAGTGGACCGGGTAGATGTCCTGATACTTCTTCGGCGGGTTCTCGGCGTAGGCGATCGTCCCGTCGGCCCGGTGGCGGAACCACTCCGGGTGCTTCTCCACCCAGGGGTGGTCCGGGGAGCACTGGAGGGCGAAGTCCAGGGCGATCTCCATCCGCAGCTCACGGGCGCGCGCCACGAAGGCGTCGAAGTCCTCCAGCGTCCCGAGGTCCGGGTGGACGGCGTCGTGCCCGCCCTCCGGGGAACCGATGGCCCACGGCACTCCGGGATCCCAACTCCCCGCTGACAGCGTGTTGTTGGGGCCCTTGCGGAAGGTCGACCCGATCGGGTGGATCGGCGGCAGGTACACCACGTCGAACCCCATCGCGGCGATGGCCGGAAGCCGGTCGGCGGCGGTCCGGAAGGTGCCGCTGACAGGGGCCGAGCCGGGCTCCACCACCGCTCCCTCGGAGCGGGGGAACATCTCGTACCAGGAGCCGAAGAGGGCCCGCTTGCGCTCGACCAGCAGCGGCAGCGCCTTCGCGGAGGTCACCAGCTCCCGGTACGGGCGCCGGGCCAGCGCCGCGTCGACGGCCGGGGCGAGCGCCGCCGCGTGGCGCGCCTCCACGGTCAGGTCCTCGTTGCGCATCGCATCGGCCGCGGCCAGCACGGCCTCGCGCCCGTCGCGCTTGGGAACCTTCGCGGCCGCCCGCTCGTAGAGCTCGGCGCCTTCCAGGAACAGCAGCCCGGTGTCGATGCCCGCCGGGACCTTGACCGCGGCATGGGCCCGCCAGGTGGCGACCGGATCGCTCCACGCCTCGACGGTGTACGTCCACCTCCCTTCGACCTCGGCGGACACCCGGGCACCCCAGCGGTCGGTACCGGGGGCCAGCTCGCGCATCGGCACCGGCGGGCGCAGCCGCCCGCTCGGATCGCGCAGGACCACATGGGCGGAAACGGCGTCGTGACCCTCCCGGAACACGGTGGCGGAAATCTCGAAGACCTCGTCCACCACCGCTTTGGCGGGTCTGGCGCCGCAGTCGACGGCGGGGAGGACGTCCAGCACGGGAATGCGACCGATCATGATGGGATCACCTGGGGGCAGTTCGCAGGGCTCGGTGACGGGCCGGCCGGGACCGCGGCCGGTAGTGCACGCTCTGTTCGCTCTGTTTCTAGCCGCTCGGAAGACGGCTGGGCTGCGGGCATGGCCGCTCCTGTCCGCGTTCACTCGGGTGGCGGGAGAAGGTCGGGGGTTTGCCGTGCGCGTACCGCGTGTACCCGCTGAGCCCTTCCCAATCCTCCAGCGCCCAATCCGTGCTGTGGGTCAACTACTCGTACGTAGGGAGCGCCCCATTCCCCAAGGGGCCGCTCGACATCGGTCGAGGCTCCGTCAAGTCGGCGAGGACCAGGTGACGTCCAACGTGTCACCCCTTCCACCCTCGTCCCGCTGACCCCCTCACTCCCCATGCGCACGCCCCGCACCGCAGCGCGGGCGCCGGCCGCACACCCCTCGGACTGACGGTGTTTCAGCACTTCGGAAGGGGTCACCCGGGCGCCTGATCCGCGCGAGAATGCGCGGCATGGGCCTGACCGAGCAGCTCGTGCATCCCGACCCCCGGCAGCGCGCGGAAGCCGCGAGACGGGTGAGCGGGGCGGTGTGGGACCCCGGGGCGGAGGCGGAACTGGCCGGGGTGCTCGTCGAGGCCGCCTGCGCCGAGGAGGACCCCGGCGCCCTGGAGGCCCAGACCGGCGCGCTCGTCGCCGTCGAAGGCGGGATCAGCGACCTCGGGCTCCAGCGGCTCGGGCTGGTCTGGCCCGCGCCGCCCGTGCTGGAACGGCTCCTCGCCCGGGCCGGCCGGCTCCAGGTCTCCGCGCGCGTCACCCCCGGCGGGGCCGCCACCCTCGCCGTGGTGCGCTGCCTGCGCGGGGCACCCCGTACCGGGTCGCGGCTGCGCACCCCCGGCGGGGCGTGGGTGGTCCTGGAACGGATCGAGCTCTACGGGCGGGCCGTCGACCGGCTCGACGCCGGCAGCACCGCCCGGGTCCTGCTGTCCGGCGCCGGGGCGCGCGGGCTGGAGGAGTGGGACCGGCTCGAAGCCGACCCCCGCGCGCGCGACTGCGTCCGCCGGATGGGCGACCCCGACCCGCGGGTACGGCGCCTGGCGGCGGAGGAGGCCGCCGACTGGCCCGACGCCTGGGACGGGGACGACGGCCGCCGGCTGTGCACCGCCCTGGCCCGCGCCGCCGTCACCGAGACCGACCCCGAGGCGCGCGAGGGAGAGCTGTACGCCCTGCTGCGGCTCGGCCACTTCGCCTCCGCGGCCGTCCTGACCCTGCTGCGCGGCCTCGAACGCCGCCTCGTTCCGCCCCCGCTGCGCCCCTACCTGGACGACCTGTTGGACGAACGGCCACCCGGCGACCGGGTCCGGCAGTAGCCTTCCGGGGGCGTTGCGTGCCTGCACAGCGTGGTGCGGCCGCTCCGATCCGTCATCCCCTGCGAAGGTGGAACACGTGAAGGCTATCCGTCGATTCACCGTGCGCCCCGTCCTCCCCGAGCCCCTCATGCCACTCGCCGAACTCGCGCGCAACCTGCGCTGGTCGTGGCATACGGAAACCCGCGAACTCTTCCAATCCGTCGACCCCGAGGGCTGGCGGGCCGCCGGCGGCGACCCCGTCCGACTGCTCGGCTCCGTCTCCGCCGCCCGGCTCTCCGAACTCGCCGCCGACCGGCGCTTCCTGCGCCGGCTCGCCGTCGCCGTCGCCGACCTCGACGACTACCTCCACGGCGGCAGGTGGTACCAGACCCACGAGAACAACGGCGGCCTCCCCGCCGCCATCGCCTACTTCTCCCCCGAATTCGGCATCACCGCAGCCCTTCCCCAGTACTCCGGCGGACTCGGGATCCTGGCCGGCGACCACCTCAAGGCCGCCAGCGACCTCGGCGTCCCCATCGTCGGCGTCGGCCTGCTCTACCGGCACGGCTACTTCCGCCAGTCCCTCTCCCGCGACGGCTGGCAGCAGGAGCACTACCCGGTCCTCGACCCCCAGGAGCTGCCCCTCAGCCTGCTCCGCCAGGAGGACGGCACCCCCGCCCGCGTCACCCTCGCCCTCCCCGGCGGCCGGTCGTTGCACGCGCACATCTGGCAGGCCCGCGTCGGCCGCGTCCCGCTGCTCCTGCTCGACTCCGACGTCGAGGACAACGACGCCGGCGCCCGCGAGGTGACCGACCGCCTCTACGGCGGCGGCAGCGACCACCGCCTCCTCCAGGAGATGCTGCTCGGCATCGGCGGCGTCCGGGCCGTCCGCGCCTACTGCCGCATCACCGGCCACCCCGCCCCCGAGGTCTTCCACACCAACGAGGGACACGCCGGCTTCCTCGGCCTCGAACGCATAAGGGAACTGGAAGGGGAGCGCGGCCTCGGCTTCGAGGCCGCCGTCGAAGCCGTCCGCGCCGGGACCGTCTTCACCACCCACACCCCCGTCCCCGCCGGCATCGACCGCTTCGAGCGCTCCCTGGTCGCCCGCCACTTCGGCGACGGCGGCGAACTCGCCGGCCTGCCCGTCGACCGGATCCTGGAACTCGGCGCCGAGTCCTACCCCGGCGGCGACCCCGGGGTCTTCAACATGGCCGTCATGGGCCTGCGCCTCGCCCAGCGCGCCAACGGGGTCTCCACCCTCCACGGCGCGGTCAGCCGCGGCATGTT
This sequence comes from Streptomyces sp. 3211.6, assembly GCF_003634815.1. Lineage (NCBI taxonomy): Bacteria > Bacillati > Actinomycetota > Actinomycetes > Kitasatosporales > Streptomycetaceae > Streptomyces > Streptomyces sp. 3211.6. The sequence goes on from NZ_RBXC01000001.1 coordinate 5,456,069, forward strand.
CGCCGGGCTCTGGCCGGGCTTCGACGCGGCCGACGTGCCCATCACCTCCGTGACCAACGGGGTGCACGCCCCGACCTGGGTCGCCCCCGAGGTGATGCGGCTCGGCACCCGTCAGATCGGCGCCGGGCGCACCGAGGACGCCCTCGCCGTCGGCGGCTCCACCCGCTGGGACGCCGTCGCGCAGATCGCCGACCAGGACGTGTGGGACGTACGGCGCTCCCTGCGCGAGCAACTCGTCCAGGAGGTGCGCGACCGGCTGCGCGCCTCCTGGAAGCAGCGCGGTGCCGCCGACGCCGAACTCGGCTGGGTGGACGGCGTCCTCGACCCGGACGTGCTCACCATCGGCTTCGCCCGCCGCGTCCCCTCGTACAAGCGGCTCACGCTGATGCTGCGCGACCCCGATCGGCTGCGCGCCCTGCTGCTGGACCCCGACCGCCCGGTGCAGATCGTCGTCGCGGGCAAGGCGCACCCGGCGGACGACGGCGGCAAGCGGCTCGTCCAGGAGCTGGTGCGCTTCTCGGACGACCCGCGCGTGCGCCACCGGATCGTCTTCCTGCCGGACTACGGCATGGCCATGGCGCAGAAGCTGTACCCGGGCTGCGACGTCTGGCTCAACAACCCGCTGCGGCCGCTGGAGGCCTGCGGGACCAGCGGGATGAAGGCCGCGCTCAACGGCTGCCTCAACCTGTCCGTCCTGGACGGCTGGTGGGACGAGTGGTTCGAGCCCGACTTCGGCTGGGCCATCCCCACCGCCGACGGCCTCGGCACGGACGAGGAGCGGCGCGACGACCTGGAGGCGGCCGCCCTCTACGAGCTGATCGAGAACCGGGTGGCCCCCCGCTTCTACGACCGGTCGGGCCGCAGCGGGCTGCCCGACCGGTGGATCGAGATGGTCCGGCGCACCCTGGTGTCCCTGGGCCCGAAGGTGCTCGCGGGGCGGATGGTACGGGAGTACGTGGAACGGATCTACGCCCCCGCCGCGCTCTCCCACCGCGCCCTGACCGCCGACGCGGCCCGGGACCTGGCCTGGTGGAAGGGCCGGATCCGGGCGGCCTGGCCGAGGGTCGCCGTCGAGCACGTGGAGGCCGTCGCCGCGACGCCGGTGGGCGGTACCGCCGAGCTGGGGGCCACCCTCACGCTGCGGGTGCGGGTGGCGCTGGACGCGCTCGCGCCGGAGGACGTGGAGGTGCAGGCCGTCGCGGGACGGGTGGACGCCCAGGACGTGATCAAGGACGGGCGGGCCTTCCCGCTCAAGCCCTCCGCCGGTCCCGACCTGGAGGGGCGCTGGGTGTACGAGGGCCCGCTCGCCCTCGACCGGACGGGGCCCTTCGGCTACACGGTACGGGTGCTGCCCACGCACCCGCTGCTGGCGACCCCGGCCGAACTGGGCCTGGTCGCGGGCCCGGTGGTGGACGCCGAACGGGCGGGCGGCGTCCTGCTGCGGTGAGGGCCGGGTGGTGAGGCCCGGGCGGTGACAGCCGGGTGGTGACGGCCGGGGGTACGGCCGGGTGGTGAGGCCCGGGTGGTGAGGGCCGGGCCTCGCCGCCCGGGGGTCAGGGGGCGGGCGGCGGGTCCACCAGCCGGCCGTCCTCGACCAGCATCCCGGCCCGCTTGAGGGTCCGCAGGTTCGGGATCACCTCCACCTGCCCGATGCCCGGCACCGCGCCGATCCGCTCGGTCAGGTACGTGTACAGCGCGTCGGTGTCCCGGCACAGCACCACGGCCAGCAGGTTCGCCGCCCCGGTGATGGCCGCCGCGAACGGCACCTCCGGATGGCCCGCCAGCGCGGCCCCCACCTCCGCCAGCCGGGCCGGCGGCACGTTCAGCAGCAGGGAGGTGTCCGTCTCGAAGCCCAGGTGCTCGGGGATGATCTCCACGTCGAAGAAGACCGCCCCGCGCTCCCGCAGCCGCTCCAGCCGGCGCCGGGCCGTGGACTCCGACAGCCCCGAGGCCTTGGCCAGTTCCGGATAGCCCGCCCGGCCGTCCCGCCGCAGCACCCCCAGCAGTGCCAGCTCGGCCTCGTCGAGGGTGTAGCGTGCCTGCCCGTACTCCGGCGCGAGCGGCGGCGGGCGCAGGGCGGCCACCTGGTCCGGGCGCAGCCCCTCCAGCCCCGCCCAGACCCCGGGGCCGCCGATGTACTTGCGCAGGACGGTGTGCGCGCTGATGGCCGTCACCCGCCGGGTGCGGGGCAGCTTCTCCAGGAGCAGGGCGTCGCGGTCCTCCCGGGTCCGGGCCCGGGTCATGCAGTGGATCTCCGTACCGCCCGAGTTCAGCGACACCCACGCGATGTCCGGCCGCCGGGCCAGCGCCTCGGCCACCGCGACCGCCGCGTCGGGTGCGCACTGCACGCGCAGCCAGGACTCGAACAGCCCGACCCGGCTCCCGACGGGCAGTCCGACGACCCGCAGCAGGCCGTTGCCGCGCAGCCGGTGGTAGCGCCGCACCACGGTCTGGTCGGAGACCTCCAGCACCTCCGCGAGCCGGCTGAAGGGCGCCCGCCCGTCGATGGACAGGGCGTGCGCGAGGAGCCGGTCGAAGGCGTCCAGCTCGGTGGGGCGGTTTCCGGCCCGGAGTGTGGGATGCATGGTTTCCATCATTCCAGGCGCCTCGATAACGAGAATTCTGCGGAAGGGCCCTTCCGGGTGGGTGATTCGGGGACCCACTGCCACGGTGGGGCGACCACAGCGAAGATCCCGCCGGGCACCGACGACCCCGGCTCGGAAGAACCAAGAGGAGAAGACCCATGCGCAAATGGCTGCCGCTGACGGCGGTGTGCATCGGGGCGTTCATGCTCCTGGTCGACGTCACGATCGTGACCGTCGCCCTCCCGGACATGGCCGCCGACATGCACACAGGCTTCTCGGGGCTCCAGTGGGTGATGGACATCTACGCCCTCGCCCTCGCCGCCCTGCTGCTCGGCTCGGGCTCGCTCGCCGACCGGATCGGCCGCCGCCGGGTCTACCTCGGCGGGCTCGTGCTCTTCGCCGGCGCCTCCCTCGTCTGCGGCCTGGCCGACGGGCCGGGGGCGCTGATCGCCTTCCGTGCCGTCCAGGGCATCGGCGGCGCGGCGATGGCCGCCACGTCCATGGCCCTGCTCAGCGCCTCCTACCAGGGCCGCGACCGGGGGATCGCCTTCGGCGTCTGGGGCGCGGTCAACGGTGCCGCCGCGGCGGCCGGGCCGATCGTCGGCGGGCTGCTCACCGAGCACTTCGGCTGGCGCTGGATCTTCTTCATCAACCTGCCGCTGTGCGCCCTGGCGGTGTTCGTGACCCTCAGGGCGGTGGCGGAGTCCCGCGACCCGCGCGCCCAGGGGCTGGACCTGCCCGGCATGGCCACCTTCACCGTGGGGGCCGGGGCCCTGACGTACGCGCTGATCCGGGCCGGTGAGGACGGCTGGACCTCGCCCGCCGCCCTGGGGCTGTTCGCCCTGGCTGCGGTGGCGTTCGCCGCCTTCGTCCTCGTCGAGCTGCGCGGCTCCCGCCCGATGCTGGACCTCTCGCTCTTCCGCAGCCCGGCCTTCGCGGCGGTCATGACCGCGGGACTGCTGACTTCCGGGGCGGCGTTCTCGTACCTGATGTACGTCTCCCTGTGGCTGCAGTCCGCCGAGGGGATGACCCCGGTGGGCGCCGGTCTGGCGCTGGTGCCGATGAGCCTGGCGGCCTTCGTCGTCGCGGCGGTGGCCGGGCGGCTGCTGCACGGGGTCTCCGCACGGCTGACCATCGGCGGCGGACTGCTGCTGATCGGCGCGGGCGCGCTGCTCCAGGCCTGGATGCTGGACGCGGGCGACAGCTGGCCCGCGCTGGTGCCGGGGCTGGCGCTGACCGGGGTCGGCGTGGGCGTCTCGATGCCGGCGCTGGCGGCCACCGCCATGGGGGCGGTGCCGCCGGCCCGGGCGGGCATGGCCGGCGGTGTGCTGAACACCTCGCGGCAGCTGGGTACGGCCCTGGGCATCGCGGTGCTGGGCGGGGTGTTCCACGCCGGGCTGAGGGACGGGCTCGCCGGCCGGCCGGCGGGCACCGCCGACGCGCTGGCCTCCGGCGGGGCGGGGCGGCTGCTGGCCTCCGTGCCGGGGGCGCGGGCGTGGGTGGATGCGGCGTTCGCGAGCGGGCTGCGGGAGGCGTTCGTGGTCTCGGGGGCGCTGGGCCTGGCCGGAGGCCTGGTGGTCCTCCTCCTGATCCGCCGCCCGACGGCGCCCGCCGCCCCGTCCGGGGCGGCCGTCCCGGCCCAGGCGCAGCGCGTTTCCAGCCCCGCCGGCGACTGAGGCGCGGGGTCCGGGGCGGCCCCCGGAGAACGGGTGAAGGGCGGGGCGGGGAGGCGGCCCCGCGCGGCGGACCAGGAGGGTGAACCTCCGAACACCTGGCGCATGGCGCCACTGCGGAGCCCCCGCCGACTCCTAGGCTGCCCCGCGGACCCCCGCCCCGCGAGAAACGGACCCCGCCATGCGCCTGCGCCCCACCGCGACCGCCGCCGCCACGCTCCTCGCCTCCGCCGCCCTCGTCCTGCCCACCGCGGGCCAGGCCCTGGCCAACGGCCACGACGACCTCGGCGAGATCCATTACCGGCTCCCGGACGACGACGGCAGCCGGACCATCGAGCCGGCCGACAACGACACCTGCTACCGGCTGACGGGCACCGGCCGCGACCGCGCGGCCTACGCGGTGTGGAACGAGACCGATTCGCTGGTCCTCGTCTTCCGCGACGAGAGCTGCGGCGGCGAGGCCCAGGAGGTGCTGCGGCCGGGCGAGCGCGCGCACGACCTGAACGCCCGCTCGGTCTACCTCAAGCCGACCGACGACGACCACCACCACGGCCGCCACGACCGCGACGACGACTGGGGCGACGAGGACCGTGCCCGGCCCCGCCAGGAGCGCGGCAAGGACCGCGTCGTCTTCGACAAGGCCTTCCTCGAAGCGGCCTTCCGCTCGATCGGCTGACCCGCAGCAGCACATGGAACAGGGCCGCCCGGGGAGGTTTCCTCCCGGGCGGCCCCGTGGTTTCAGCGGTTCAGCCGTGGTTCACTCCCTGCCCCGAGGGGTCAGAAGGTGAGCTTCCAGCTGTCGATCTTGCCCGTGTCCAGGCTGGCGTTGTCGTTGACGCGCAGCTTCCAGACGCCGTTGGCGACCTCGGAGGAGGCGTCGACGGTGTAGCTCTTGATGATGTTGTCGGCGCTGCCGCCCGAGCGGTTGTGCAGGTTGTAGACGCTGCCGTCAGGCGCCACCAGGTCGACCTTCAGGTCGCCGATGTAGGTGTGCAGGATGTTGACGTCCACCTTGAGGGTGGACGGCGCGTTGCCCGAGCGGGTGACGGTGATCGGGGACTCGACCGTGGCGTTGTCGTTGATCGCGTAGTCGGTCGTGTTCTCGAACACGTTCTGCTGCGCGGTCCCGACGGTCCAGGTGAAGGACGCGGTGCCCGTCTTGCTCGCCGAGTCGGTGACGGTCACGGTCACGTTGGACGTGCCCGCGGTGGTCGCCGTACCGGAGATCAGACCGGTGGAGGAGTTGATCGACAGGCCGGCCGGCAGGCCGGTCGCCGAGTAGGTCAGGGCGCCCGCGTTGGTGCTGGTCGCCTGGACCTGGAGGCTCACCGGGGTGTTGATCACGGTGGTCTGGTTCGGGATCGCGGTGACGGTGACCCCGTCGTTGATGCGCGGGCCGACGTTGATGGCGGCCCAGGCGTTGGCCACGTTGTTGTACGTGGCCGAGCCGGCGCCGTACAGGTCGGCGGCGGCCTTCAGGGTCTGGACGCGGGCGTCGGCGTAGTTGGTGGTCGACTTGAAGTAGCCCACCGTCAGCGCGCGGAACCAGATCTTCGCGGCGGCGTCACGGCCGATCGCGGTGACCGGGAGGCCGTCGGAGGTCGGCGAGTTGTAGCTCACGCCGTTGATGACCTTGGCGCCGGAGCCCTCGGAGGCCAGGTAGAACCAGTGGTTCGCCGGACCCGAGGAGTAGTGGACGTCGATCGAGCTGATGCCGGAGTACCAGGCGTCCTTGGACGCGCCGTCCTTGCTCGGCTTGTCCATGTAGCGCAGCGGGGTGCCGTCGCCGTTGATGTCGATCTTCTCGCCGACGAGGTAGTCGCCGACGTCGGCCGGGTTGTTGGCCCAGAACTCGACGGCCGCGGCCATGATGTCGGAGGTGGCCTCGTTCAGACCGCCGGGCTCACCGCTGTAGGTCATGTTGCCGGTGACCGAGGTCAGACCGTGGGTCATCTCGTGCGCGGCCACGTCGATGGAGGTGAGGGGCTTGTTGTTGCCCTCGCCGTCACCGTAGGTCATGCAGAAGCAGGAGTCGTCCCAGAAGGCGTTCACGTACGCGTTGCCGTAGTGGACCCGGCTGTACGGGGCCACGCCGTCGTTGCGCAGGCCGTTGCGGCCGTGGACGTTCTTGTAGTAGTCCCAGGTCAGCTGGGCGCCGTAGGCGGCGTCCGCGCCGGCCGTCTCCTTGTTGGAGGGCAGGCCGTTGCCCCAGACGTCGGTGGTCTTGCTGAACAGCGTGCCGGTGCCGGACGAACCACCGTTGAGGTTGTACGTCTTGTGGCCGCCGCGGGTGCCGTCGGTCAGCGTGTAGTTGCTGCCGGACAGGGTGGTGCCGAGGGTGACCTGGCCGCTGTACTGCGTGTTGCCCGTGCCGGTCTCGACGGACTGCCACTGGCTGATCTTCGCGCCGGTCTTGGCGTTGGTGATCACGTGCAGCCGGCTCGGGGTGCCGTCGTCCTGGAGCCCGCCGACGACCGTCTCGTAGGCGAGGACCGGAACGCCGTCCGCGGCCCAGATCACCTTGCGGGCGCCCTTGTCGGCCTTGGACTGCTTGGAGCCCTCGGAGTTGGCGGCGGCGACCGCCTGGCCCTCCGCGTCGGCCGCGCTGACCGTGGCGTTGGTGTCGGAGACCTTGATCTCGTGCTGAGTCGCCTTGGTGACGCTCTTGGTCACCCCGCCCTTCGCGTGGACGGTCAGGTCACCGCCGAGCACCGGCAGACCGTCGTAGGTCCGCTCGTAGGTGGTGTGGGTGGTGCCGTCGGCGTCCTTGACCACATCGCGGACGATCAGCTTCTCACCGCTGCCGAGGCCGAGCGCCTTGGCGGCCTGCGCGGTGGTCGAGTTGGCCTCGCTGATGAGCGTCGCACGCTCCGAAGCGCTGAGTACGACATTGGCCGCGCCCGGGTTGGGCTGGGCGGCCGTGCGGGTCTGCGACGCGGTGGCGTCGGCGGCGGCGGTGGCGGTACCGGCCTGCATACCTACGGCGACCAGGGCCGCCGCGGCTACGAGTGCGCCGGCCGCGGTGGCACGCCGCTGGGGGGTGGGACTCAACGCAGACTCCTTCTGCAAGGGGGGTTCCGGATGGCTGGGTGGGCCACCGGGCAGATCAGGGCTGTGCGATGAACGGATCAGAGCGTGACAGCTGGAGTGTCCAATGTCAGGGCCACATCAAAAGGTTGGCTGGAAACGGTTCGTTGTCCGAAGAGACGTATCCGGTATCCGAACCATTCACCTTCGCGTGCGAAGGAACTCCGGATGCGGTGGAACGGTTGGTACCGGTTGCTAACCCTTGGGTAACAAGAGGCCCCGTTCACCCAAACGGCATTTACCGTACGGGTGTTTGTCGTACTGTTTCCCGGTGCGACAGATGTTCGTTGCCTGGGGAAGCAGCGGACATGCGCCAGCGACATAGACCACGTGCCAGGGGGGCCCATGAGGCATGTCCATTTTCCTGCGCAAAGAGTGGCCGCGGCGGCCGGTGGTTCGGACGGGCCCCAGGACGCCCCCGCGCGGCGCATCGGTGACAAGGCCCGCTGGTACCTGCCCGCCGCCGTGGGTGCCGACTTCGCCGGCGCTGCCGTGCCCGTCGGCCTGGTCTTCGACGCGGCGCAGCAGGCCAGGCCCGTGTACTGCGCCCTCGGTGCGGCCCTCGCCTGGGCCGGCGTACAGGCCCTGCGGCGACGTTACGCCACCCGGGCCCTCGGAGAATCCCGCGGAGTGCTGCCCGTCGTCCACGACTGGCTGATTCTCATCGGCGTCCTGGCCGTCGTCCGCGTGCTCACCGGGGAGAGCACGCCCCGGCTGGCCGCCCTCGGGGCACTGCTGCCCGCCCTCCTGGTCACCGTCGCCTGCCGCAAACTGACCTACCGTCACCTCCACGCCGCCCGCCGCGAGGCCCAGGCCGTCAGCCGGGTCCTGGTCGTCGGCGAACCGGCGGCGGCCGACCACGTCATCGCCCACCTCGCGGCGCGCACCGACCACCCCTACGTGGTCGTCGGCGTGTGCCCGGTCGGCGAGGGCGCCCCCGAAGGCGGCGTGCCCGTCGCGGCCCGGCTCGGCGCCCGGATGCCCGAGGCCCCGACCGAGGACCCGGCCGCCGTGCTCGGCGCCGTCCGCAGCCACCACGCCGACCTGGTGCTGGTGGTGCCCGGGGCGCGGATCGCGGGGGAGCGGCTGCGCCGGGTGGCGTGGGCGCTGCACGACGAGGGGCTGGAGATGGCGGTCTTCCCCGGCCTGGTGGAGGTCTCCGTCAAGCGGCTGGAGACCCTGTCCGCCGGCGGGCTCGCCGTGCTGCGGGTCGCCCCGCCCGTGCGCCGGGGGGCCCAGCCCCTGCTCAAGTCGGCGCTCGACCGGGTGGCGGCCGCGGCCGGACTGCTCCTGCTGTCACCGCTGTTCCTCGGGCTGGTGCTCGCCATCCGCCTCGGCTCGCGCGGCCCGGCCTTCTACAGCCAGCGCCGGATCGGGCGCGACGGGGTCCCGTTCGTCATGTGGAAGTTCCGCACCATGGTGGAGGACGCCGACCGGCTCAAGGCCGAGCTGTCGGCGTCCAACGAGAACGACGGGCTGATGTTCAAGATGCGCCGCGACCCCCGGGTGACCCGGGTGGGCCGGCTGCTGCGCCGCACCTCGCTGGACGAACTGCCCCAGCTGTACAACGTGCTGACGGGCAGCATGTCCCTGGTCGGCCCGCGGCCGCCGCTGCCCGAGGAGGTGGCGCAGTACGACGAGGTCGAGCTGCGCCGGCTCACCGTGCGGCCCGGGATGACGGGGCTGTGGCAGATCAGCGGACGCTCCGACCTCTCCTGGGACGAAACGATTCAGCTCGATCTCCAGTACGTGGACAACTGGTCCTTCACCAGCGACGTCGACGTCATGGGCCGTACCCTCCGCGCCGTCGTCGACGGTCGCGGAGCGTACTGAGGGGCCGGCGGCGTTGACGTCAGTTCTGCTCCAGCCACCACCGGTAGGTGGAGGCGATGCCCTCGCGCAGCCCGATGCCGGGCTTCCAGCCCAGCGCGTTCAGGCGGGACACGTCGAGCAGCTTGCGCGGCGTGCCGTCCGGCTTGGAGGTGTCCCAGGCGAGCCGGCCCTCGAAGCCGGTCACCTCGGCGACCGTCTCGGCCAGCGCCCTGATGGTCAGGTCCTCGCCGCAGCCGATGTTGACGGGCTCGTCCCCGTCGTAGCGCTCCAGCAGCACCGCGCAGGCGGCCGCCAGGTCGTCCACGTGCAGGAACTCGCGGCGCGGGGTGCCGCTGCCCCACAGGGTGACCTCGTCGCGGCCCTCGGCGGCGGCCTCGTGGAAACGCCGGATGAGCGCGGGCAGCACGTGCGAGGACTCGAGGTCGAAGTTGTCCCCGGGGCCGTAGAGGTTGGTGGGCATGGCGGAGATGTAGGAGGCGCCGTACTGCTTGCGGTACGACTGGACCTGCACGATGCCCGCGATCTTCGCCAGGGCGTAGGCCTCGTTGGTCGGCTCCAGCGGTCCGGTCAGGAGGGCGTCCTCCGTGATGGGCTGCGGGGCGAGCTTGGGGTAGATGCAGGAGGAGCCCAGGAACAGCAGCCGGCCCACACCCGCGGCGTGCGCGCCGCCGATGACGCTGAGCTGGATCCTGAGGTTGTCCTCCAGAAACTGCACCGGGTAGGTGCTGTTGGCCATGATCCCGCCGACCTTGGCGGCGGCCAGTACCACGGCGTCGGGACGGACGTCCCTCAGGTACGCCTCCGTCGCGGCGGCGTCGCGCAGGTCGAGGTCGGCGCGGCCGCGGGTGAGCACCTCGTGCCCGTCGGCGGTCAGGCGGCGGACGACCGCGGAGCCCACCAGGCCGCGGTGTCCGGCGACGAAGACGCGGGCGTGCGGGGGCAGGAGCGGCTGCGGATTAGTCATACCGCCGATGATGCCAGTCCGCCGCGGCGGGCCGGTGCGGGCTTAGGGTGTCCCACCCGCCCCACAGACCACACACCGAGGCGAAGCCTCACAAAGAACAGCAACAACGGACCCCAGGGGGACCCATGGGCAAGACCGCACTGATCACCGGCGTCACCGGACAGGACGGCTCGTACCTCGCCGAGCTCCTGCTCTCGAAGGGCTACACGGTGCACGGGCTCGTGCGGCGGTCCTCCAGCTTCAACACGGAGCGGATCGACCACGTCTACCAGGACCCGCAGACGGCGAACCGTTCCTTCGTCCTGCACCACGCCGACCTCTCCGACGGCGTCGCCCTGGTGAACCTGCTGCGCGACATACGCCCCGACGAGGTCTACAACCTCGGCGCCCAGTCCCATGTCCGGGTCTCCTTCGACGCCCCCCTCTACACGGGCGACGTCACCGGCCTCGGCGCGCTGCGGCTGCTGGAGGCCATCCGGGCCAGCGGCGTCGACACCCGGATCTACCAGGCCTCGTCCTCGGAGATGTACGGCTCCACCCCGCCCCCGCAGAACGAGGACACCCCCTTCCACCCGCGCAGCCCCTACGGCGCGGCGAAGGTCTTCGCGTACTGGACGACGGTCAACTACCGCGAGGCGTACGACATGTTCGCCGTCAACGGGATCCTCTTCAACCACGAGTCCCCGCGCCGCGGCGAGACCTTCGTGACCCGCAAGATCACCCGTGCGGTCGCCCGGATCAAGGCCGGCCTCCAGGACCACCTCTACCTCGGCAACCTCGACGCCGTCCGCGACTGGGGGTACGCCCCCGAGTACGTGGAGGCCATGTGGCGCATGCTCCAGCAGGACGAGCCGACCGACTACGTGGTCGCCACCGGAGTCGCCGCCACCGTACGGGAGTTCGTCGAGTCCTCCTTCACCCACGCCGGCCTCGACTGGAACGAGCACGTCCGCTACGACCCCAAGTACGAGCGCCCCAGCGAGGTCGACGCCCTCATCGGCGACGCCTCCAAGGCGCGCGAGATCCTCGGCTGGAAGCCGATGGTCCTCGTGCCCGAACTGGCCCGCATCATGGTCGACGCGGACGTCCGGCAGGTCGAGGACCAACTGGCGGGCGCCACCGTACGCATCGACCGCTGAGGCCGTATCCTTCGCCTACGATTCGCCTACGATTTGCCGTGTCCCGGTCATGTCTGCGTTGTTCCGCGGCTCTGACCGGGGCCAACCTGCCGTATGTCGGCGTGGACTCCTCCGAACCGGCCCCCGTTGACCCCAAGTTGGTATGCAGTGGGTCAAGTGAGGTGACCGGGACGTCACCCGAGTCCTAGTCTGCGTCGGATACACACGGCTGTTCGTACAGTTCCAGCCATCAGACCGGGCGATTGCCCTGGGGGGCTCATGCGTAGATCCAGAGGGCTGACTGCTGCCCTCGTCCTGTCACTGGCCGGCGCCGGCGCCGGCATGGGGGTGGTGCTGATGCCCTCGGCATCGGCCCTGACGCCGCCAGTGGCCTTCACCGCCGACGAACTGCCCACCTGGCAGCCGGACGGCGTCGTCTTCGCCATGGCCCAGGCGAACGGCACCGTCTTCGCCGGCGGCACCTTCTCGGCCGTCCGCCCGCCCGACGGCGCCGCGGGCACCGAGCAGGAGGCCGTGAACTTCGTGGCGCTCGACGCCGCCACCGGCAACCCCACCGCCTGCAAGCTGGCCTTCACCGTCGGCGACGGCACCGCGACCGTCCGGGCGCTGACCGTCTCCAAGGACGGCAAGACCCTCTACGCGGGCGGCTACTTCGGCGCAGTCAACGGCACCCCGGTCTCCAGCCTCGCGGCCGTCGACATCGAGACCTGCACCCCCAAGGCCTCCTTCCACCCCGCCGTCCCCGCCACCGTGCGCGCGCTCGACGTCACCGACGACACCCTCTACATCGGCGGCGACTTCGCCACCGTCGAGGGCCAGACCCGCGAGCGGTTCGCCGCGGTCGACGCCGCCTCCGGCGCCCTCAAGCCCTTCACCGCCAACGCGGACGAGCCGGGCCGGGCCGTCAAGGTCAGCAACGACGGCAAGAACGTCCTCCTCGGCGGCGACTTCTTCACGGTCAACGGCTCCAACTCGCACGCCCTGGCGGTCGTCAACGCCACCACCGGCGCGGTCACCAAGACCTACGGCAACATCCCGTCGAACTCGGTCGTCAAGGACATCGCCGCCGACGCCACCGGCTACTACACCGGCAACGAGGGCTCCGGCGGCGGCGTCTTCGACGGCCGCATCGGCCTGGGCCTCGACTTCAACGAGAAGTGGCGCGACCGCTGCCTCGGCGCGACCCAGTTCGTCCTCCCCTACGACGGCGTCCTCTACAGCGCCTCGCACGGCCACGACTGCTCCACCGAGCTGGAGTTCCCCGACGGCAAGCGCAACTTCCTGATGGCGCAGCCCACCGACCACACCGGCACGCCCCCCGCCCCCGTGGACGGCTTCGTGCGCGGCCCGCGCAAGCTCGGCTGGCACCCCACCGCCAACGACGGCATCGGCGAGGGCATCGGCCCGCGCGTCATGGCCGTCGCGGAGAAGGCCGACGTCAAGTACCTCTGGGTCGGCGGCGAATTCACCCAGATCAACGGCAAGCCGCAGGCGGGCCTGACCCGCTTCGCCAACACCGGCGACGTCGGCGCGCCCACCACCCCGGTCGCCAGCGCCGCCGCCATCAAGCCCGGCGAGGTCCAGGTCCGCTGGCGCACCAGCTACGACCAGGACGACAGCAAGCTGACCTACCGGATCTACCGCAACGGCTCGGCCACCCCGATCCAGACCATGACCGCCGACTCCCTGGAGTTCGAGCGGCCCCAGGCCTCCTGGACCGACACCACCGTCAAGGCCGGCCAGTCCTACACCTACCGGGTGACCGCCACCGACGGCGCCGGCAACACCAGCGCCCTGTCGGCCACCGCCTCCGTGACCGTCCCGGCCTCCGTCGCGGCCTACCCGGACAAGGTCCGCGCCGACGGCGCCAGCCTGTACTGGCGCTACGACGACACCGTCAGCCCGTACGTGGCCGACTCCTCCGACGGCGGCAACACCAGCGGCATCCAGGTGGGCGCCCCGGCGCTGAACCAGAGCCCGGGCGCCGTCACCGGCACCAGCACGGCCATGGGCTTCAACGGCACCAGCCAGCAGGTGTACAGCGACCACCGCCAGTTCGTGAGCAGCAGCTTCACCGTCGAGACCTGGTTCAAGACCAACACCACGCGCGGCGGCAAGCTGATCGGCTTCGGCAACAACACGGTCAACAACAGCGGCTCCTACGACAAGCAGCTGTACATGACCAACACCGGCCGCCTCGCCTTCGGCGTCTACAACGGCTCGACCCGCACCATCACCACGGGCCTGTTCGAGACGTACAACGACAACAAGTGGCACCACGTCGTCGGCACCCAGGGCCCCGGCGGCATGACGCTCTACGTCGACGGCCAGAACAAGGGCACCAACAGCGCCACCACCTCCACCCCGTACGCCGGCTACTGGCACGTGGGCGGCGACAACCTCAACAGCTGGCCGAACCGCCCGACGAGCAACTTCTTCGCCGGCCAGATCGACGAGACCGCCGTCTACCCGACGGCCCTCACCCAGGCCCAGGTCAAGAGCCACTACGACCTCGCCAAGGCCCCGGCCGACACGGTCTCCAAGGTCCCCGCGGCCGAGGACACCTACATCAACCAGGGCGCCCCGGCCACGGCCTACGGCACCTCCACGCAGCTCGCCGTGCGCGGCACCTCCGCGTACGAGTCGTACCTGCGCTTCACCCTCCCGGCCGCCCCGGCCGGACAGGTCCTGAAGGCCGCCTCCCTCCAGTTCAAGACCTCCACGCAGACCGGCGCCGGCACCGCCGACACCGTCTCCGTGGTCCCGGTCACCGGCACCTGGAGCGGCGCGGGCACCACGTTCAACACCAAGCCCACCCTCGGCACCACCCCGCTCGGCAGCATCGGGGGCGTGCCGGACGGCTCGGCGATCCAGAACGTCGAGCTCGACACCGCCGCGCTCTCCGCGGCGCTGGGCAGCAGCTACAGCCTCGGCCTGACCAGCACGGGCACCGACGCGCTGTGGCTCTGGTCATCGGAGTCGACCGCCGCGGACGCCGCTCCGCAGCTGGTCCTCACCTTCGGCCAGAAGTAACCACCCGAGACGTACGGGGCCCGGCGCTTCGGCTGCCGGGCCCCGTACGCCTTCTCCTCTCCACGGGAGCCCCGATGCACCTCCGCTCCGCGGCGGCGACCACCGCCCTCCTCCTGGCCTCCGCCCTGACCCTCACCGGATGCAGCTCCTCCGGCGACACCAAGGCCGACGCCGCCCCGGCCAAGCCGAAGCCGCCGGCCGCATCACCGGCCCCCGACCCGGCGGACGCCACCACGCCCCCCGCCACCGCGGACCCGAACGCCAAGCCGACCGGCCCGGTCCTCCCGGACGCGCAGCTCACCCCGAAGACGGGCAGCTTCAAGGCGAACGAGAAGCAGTACCTGAGCGGCCGCGTCCCGAACAAGACCGACCCCGCGGCCGTCCTCCAGACCGGCCAGGAAACCTGCCAGCGCGTGGAACGCACCGCCAAGCACGACAAGGACGCCGCGGCCGCGGCGATCGCCTCGGGCGAGCTGACGGGCGCGAGGGACGCGATCACCTACCTCTGCCCCGACCAGAAGCCGATCCTGGCGACGGCGGAAAGGGGCTTCCCCGACGGCTCCAGCAAGGACCCAGCCTCGGGCATCTACCGCGCCGTCACCCAGTCCACCACCTGCACCTGGGAGGCCAAGGACACGGACGGCATCGCCCTCGCCTGGGGCCCGGATGCCCCGCCCAAGCCGGGCGACAGGATCACGGCCGCGATCCCCGCAGGCACAGCCACCTTCACCTCGACGAACTGCTACGCCTGGCTCCCGGCGTAACCCCACCCGCCCCCGGACGCCGCCGCACCCCTTCCCGGTCGGCGGCGTCCGTGCGTCGTCAGGAGAGCAGCGAGATGTTGCCGAGCGCCGTGGACCACTCGATCCCGGAGGCGGGCCGGATGTAGGCAAGCCGCACCCAGTGCTCCTGCCCTCCGAAGGTGCACACCTGTTCATACACGACGGCCATCAGCCGGCCCGTCCCCTTGCTCGGGATGTCCATCACGGTCCGCCCGAGCCATGGGTGCCACTCGTGTCCGAAGGCGTCGTCATAGGTCATGGGAGTCACCAGCCATCCCGCTCACTCCTGGTCGGGGAGCGGCAGAGGCGAGGAACCGTGCCCAGCCGCGTGCGGCCCGCGCGAGCAGGTGGGGGCTCGGGTCGGGAGGGGGTTGGTGCAGGGGAACCTTGCCGTCGCTGCCCGTGCGCGTTTCGTCCATGACTGCAGGAAACCGCTCGAAGTAGTGGACGCATCACGGTCCGTATGGACGTTAAGGGACGTCTCGATCTACGGTGAAAACGTCCTGGCGTCCCGGAGGGAAGGCCAAGTCCATGGCCAACGAGCGTCTACGCGCCGCCATTTCGGCGAGCTCGGCCACCATCCAGTCGGTTGCCGCCCAAGTCGGGGTGGATCCGAAGACGGTGGAGCGCTGGATCACGACGGGCCGGACGCCGCACCGGTCCCATCGCTGGAAGGCCGCGACGTTCCTCGGTGTCGACGAGCTCTACCTCTGGCCGACGGTCGCGCGGCAGGCCGAGACGGCGAGCGCCTCCGAGCTGGTCACCTACTACCCGCACCGCGGTGTAGTACCGGTCGACCTGTGGTCGTCGTTGATCGACAACGCGGTGAGCCACATCGAAGTCCTCGTCTACGCGGGCTTGTTCCTCTTCGACGGCCATCCCGAACTCGCGGACTGGCTGGCCCGGAAGGCGCGGGCCGGAGCACAAGTGCGCATCCTCCTCGGCGATCCCGCCTCCGAGGTGATCCGGCAACGAGGCGAGGAGGAAGGGATCGGCGCGGACCTCGCCGCGCGCTCGCGCATGACGCGGCGCTATCTCGATCCGGCCATGACGACCCCCGGAGTCGAGGTCCGACTGCACGAGACGATCCTCTACAACTCGCTGTACCGCTTCGACGACGACGTACTCGTCAACCCCCACGTGCTCGGAGCGCCCGCAGGCCAGAACCCGGTCCTGCACTTCCGCTACATCCCGGGCGGCCGGAGCTTCCGGCACTACATGAAGAGCTTCGACTACGCCTGGGAGCGCGGTACGGCGGCCTAGGCTGGTCGGCATGGCCCGAGTGGACTACTTCAACGACCCGAACGCGCCCGAGGCGAACAGCATCGTCCCGTCCGTGACCGTCGTGGCCCTGGACGGTGAGGGGCGGGTCCTGCTCATCCACAGAACCGACAACGGCCTGTGGGCCCTGCCCGGCGGGGGTGTGGACACCGGCGAGTCCGTCGCGGAGGCCGCCGTACGCGAGACGCGTGAAGAGACGGGGTTCGAGGTCGAGGTGACCGGCCTCGTCGGTCTGTACACCAACCCGCGCCACGTCATCGCGTACGACGACGGAGAAGTCCGCCAGCAGTTCTCGATCTGCTTCTCGGCCCGCATCGTGGGCGGCGTCCGCCGGACGAGCAGCGAGAGCCGAGAGGTCGCCTTCCTCGCCCCCGGCGACCTCGATGACATGCGGATCCATCCGTCCATGCGGTTGCGCATCGAGCACGGGCTTTCCCGGCGGACCGAGCCCTACATCGGCTGACCGGCCAAACGGGCGTGGGTACGGGCGACCGCTGCCGCCAAGGCCGGCACCGCCGTGCTGATCGCCGTGTGGACCTCACTGCCCGGCGGGTACCTGGTGAGGATCTCGCCGATGCGGTCCGCGAAGACGAGGCGCTGGCCGGCCGGTCCGGTCGTCATGTCGGCGCAGGTGAGGGCGTCCAGGAGCACCGGATCACCCCGGTCGTACGCGTCGAGTTCCGCCGAGAGCCCCCGCTGCTCGGCCTCGTACACAGCTCCCGAGTGGTGGGCGACCAGGCTCACGAGCCGTGCCGGGACGCCCCGCGTCGCCAGGTACCTGGCGCCGTCGAGGGGGTGGAACCCGGTGTCACGGAGCGCAGGGGCGTACCCGATGTCGTGCAGCCACGCCGCCGCCACCAGCAGTTCCCCTTGCGCCGAGGGAACGGCCGCGGCCAGCTCACGCGCGCGCTCCGCGACTGCCTGAGTGTGCAGCCAGCGGTCGCCCAGCGGAGGCAGGAGGGACGCGGCCAGCCCGGCCGCTCCCCGGGCGGAGTCCAGTGCGGATGGAACCATGGCATCCACCGTATCGATCTGCGCCCCTCCCGCCCCTAGAGCCCGTCGTCAAAGTGATCTTGGATTGTGGATCACGGAGTGGTGATATGCCGCCATGAACTGTCCGATGCCGAATGGGGCCTCATACGTCCGTTGCTGCCCCGGCCTGCGCTGGGGCGGCTCCGGCTGGACGACCGGATCGTCCTCAACGGGATCGTGTGGAAGTTCCGCGCCGGTGTTCCCTGGCGGACGTCCCTGAGCAGCAACGTCGTGGAACGGTGCTTCAACCGCCTCAAGCAGTGGCGAGGCATCGCCACCCCCTACGACAAGACCGCCCAGTCCTACAAGGCAGCCGTCACCCTCGCATCGATCCTGATGTGGACGGATCTTTGATGCCGTCCCTAACCGACAAGGCGGCGGCGCCAGTCCAGGGGGCTGACGGTGATGGCCCGGCCGGGGTCACGGTCCCACTCGGCGTGGAGGCCGACTGCTGTGAGGGCAGCCACGACCTCGTGGCCGATGGCTGCAGTGGTCTCGGACGAGCCGTCGAAACCGCCGTAGAGGAGCATCAGTCCGTGGCCAGCTGCGGCAGAATCTGTGCACTGGGTGTGGAAGTAGACGAAGCCGCGGGCTTCGGTCCCTCCTTCACCGTCGATCTCGGCCTGGCCGCAATTACGGCAGCAGGTGAAGTTTTCGCGGGAGGTGATTCCGGCCTCCTGCAGGGCGGTGAACGCGCGAGTGAGCCGTTCAGGGTCGGTCTCGCCCTGCCATGCGGCTTGCTCCGCGACCCGCTCCAGCCACAACCGGTCGGCCAGCGCCTCCGCCTGCTCGCGCGAAACGGGCCGGCGGTCCTTGGTGACCAGGTATTCCTCCGCAAGCTCGGCCAGTTCGGCGCGGGAGGCGTAGCCGCAGACCAGCACTTCGCGGACGCGCTTCTCCAACTCCTCGCGTTCGTCTTCGTCGAGGTCGAGCGGTGGCACCTCGCGGGCGGGGCCCATGTCCAGCAGCGACCAAGGCAGGCCATCGCCCCAACCGGCCTCCTGGCGGGCCCAGCCGGTAATCGCCGCAACCACGTCCTCGGGCCCGTCGGCCATCGCCTGGAAATGCCGTTCAGCTGAACCGTCGCGGTACTCGAGCGTGTAATCAGTACCGGCCTTGTGCCAGACCTGGGCGAAGACATCAGGCAGGTCGGGTATCCGCTGGACCACCAGGAACCGGTCACCCTCGCCACCGATACGCCGGACCAACCCAGCCAGCTCCTCGGCAGACACACGGACGTACCGCTCCCAGTTCTCCGTCTTCACCACGATCTCGAGCATGCGCAGACTCTGACATACCCCTCTGACTGCGAACCTACCGGGATTCGATCAGCCCTGATCCTGGGTGGCCGGCGGCCAAGGATTGACGACAGGCCCTAGCGGCTGATGTCCTCGTACACCCCGAGCAGGGTGTCCAGGACCGACGTCATCGAGAAGGACTTCGCCGCCAGTTCTCGGGCCGCCGCCGACGCCGCGGCGTTTTCGGACGGGGCCAGGAGGGTGAGGACCGCCTCCGAGACGCCCTGCGGGCCCGGGTCCACCGCTCGGCCCGCGCCCGAGGTCGCGATGTCGCGGGCCAGGCCGTTGGAGTGGGTGACCACCGTGGGGACGCCCACCGCCAGGGCCTCCAGGACCGACATGGGGAAGGGTTCGTCCACCGAGGGGAGGACGTAGACGTGGGCGCGGCGGAGTTCCGTCAGGACCTCCGCGCTGGAGAGCGGGCCCGGGACCGTGAAGCGGGCTGTGAGGCCCAGGGCGGTGATGCGGGCGCGGACGGCGGCCAGTTCGCCCTCGTCGGGGCCCGCCACCACGAACTCCGCCTCCGGGTGGACCGCCAGCACCGCCGGGGCCGCGTCCACGAAGTCCACCGGCCGCTTGCGAGCCTGCAGGCGTGCCGAGTACAGGATGCGGGGCGGGCCGCTCAGAGGCGGGCGCTCCTCCTGGGACGGGGTGCCGTTGACCAGCCGGACCGCCTGGGAGAGGGGCGGGGTGCCGACCACCGCGTCCAGACCCGTCCGCTCGTGCGGGGTCAGGTACAGGAGCGCGTCCGCGCCGCGCAGCAGGCGGCGTACCGCCACCGCGTCCAGGACCTTCGCCAGGAGCCTGTCGCTCGGGTCCACCATGCCGTGGGTCTGCAGGACCAGCGGCTTGCCCGCGCGCAGGGCCGCCAGGGCCAGGGGCAGGGTCACCAGATCGCGGGCCAGGTGGACGTGGACCACGTCCGCGTCCCGGACCAGGCGGGAGGCCGAGGCCAGCAGGGCCGGGGAGGTCATCCCGCTGAAGCCGAGGGGGAGCAGACGGCGGGCCGGGA
The DNA here is from genome assembly GCF_003634815.1 of Streptomyces sp. 3211.6. Classification (NCBI taxonomy): domain Bacteria; kingdom Bacillati; phylum Actinomycetota; class Actinomycetes; order Kitasatosporales; family Streptomycetaceae; genus Streptomyces; species Streptomyces sp. 3211.6. The sequence continues at coordinate 5,475,788 of NZ_RBXC01000001.1, forward strand.
AGAGCTTCGCCGGGACGCCCTCCACGGACGTGGGCCAGGGGTCGAAGCCCTCCCCGAGGGCCAGCAGCCGCGCCTCGTGGCCCCGTTCCCGCAGCCCCTTGGCCAGGTTGAGGGCCACCCGCACCGGGCCGCCGAAGGCGTGCGAGGGGGAGTGCAGCGTGACGGCGTGCAGGATCTTCAATTCGGTTCCTCCACCGGGCGGCGGCGGCCGTCCTGGGTCTGCAGGGTCAGGGCGGGCAGGTCCTTGTGGACCACCGAACCGGCTCCGGCCACCGCGCAGCGGCCCACCGTCACCCCCGCCAGCACCGTCGCCCGCACCGCCACCCACGCGCCGTCCTCGACGGTGATCGGAGCGTTGCGGTAGCGGAAGTCGGCGGCCCGGTGGTCGTGCGATCCGGTGCACAGCATCGACTCCTGCGACAGGCACACGTGCGAACCGATCGTCACCGGCTCCAGGTTGAGCAGCCAGGCACCCTCGCCGATCCACGTGTGGTCCCCGACCTTCAGCTTCCACGGCCACAGCACCCGCACCCTGTGCCGGATCAGCACCCCCTCGCCGATCTCCGCCCCGAACGCCCGCAGCAGCGCCACGCGCAGCCGGGCGGGGCAGAACCACGACATGAACAGGGTGTTCATCACCGCGAACCACAGGGCCTGCGTCAACAGCCCCCGCCCCTTGTCGTATCCGGCCAGCGTGAAGGCAGGAAGATTGCGCACCGGTCGCCCCCGTCGTCCCACGCGCCTCCCCTGGCGCGGAACGCTCAGACTAGACTGCGCGCGGATCACGCACATGGGGTGGGGGCAAAGGTGGCTACGGACATACGCACGCCCAGCGTGAAAGCGGCGCCCCCGGCATCCGTGGACGAGGCCCAGTGGGGGCGGGTCACCACCCCGCGCACCCTCCTCTCCCGCGCCCTGTCCGTGCCGCTCGCGCTCGGATTCACCGTGTTCCTGCCGGTGTTCGTCGCCGCGCAGTCCGGCGACGGGCAGGAGGACGCCGCGTTCTGGCTCCAGCTCGTGCTCACCATGTACGCGGGTGCGCGCCTCTCCGCCATGGTGCTGACCAGCCGCCGCAAGCTGCTCCAGGGCTCCTTCTGGCTGTTCGTCTACATGGCCATGGGCGTGGCCCCGCTTGCCCAGGCCGTCCTCGGCCGCGTCCCGACCCCCGTCGTCGGACCGCGCTCCGACCTCACCCTCGCCGTCGGCCTGGTCCTCCTCGGCTGCACCGCCTTCGACGTCGGCGTGCTCCTCGCCCGCCACCGCCCTGCCGGGCGCGCGGGCGGCTCCCCGAAGGAACCCCGGCCCGTCATGGCACACCGGCGCCGGCTCCAGCTCCTGACCGCCATCGCCTTCGTGTGCAGCGCCGCGTTCATCCTCAAGCTGGGCGGGCCCGCCGTCTTCTTCTCCAGCCGCCAGGAGATCATCGCCGGCATCCAGGACGCGGGGGTCTCCAACGGCGACGGCCAGGCCGGCCAGGCCCTGCTGCGCGGCTTCGGCACGGTGCCGGCGCTGCTCGCCATGCTGCTGTACACGCGCTGGCTGATCACCTCGACGTACGCCCGCCGCAAGGTGTCCGTCATCGTCACCTGGGCGGGGCTCCTCGCCCTCAACCTCGTCGTCAACAACCCGATCTCGAACCCGCGCTACTGGTTCCTGACGGTCATGTTCGCGATGCTGTTCACCCTCTTCCCGGTCAGCGCCGCCATGTACCGCGTCGCGCTGTCCATGGCCGTGGTCGTCGCCCTCCTCGTCTTCCCCTTCGCGGACCGCTTCCGCTACGACGAGAAGAACTACAAGCCCGTCGAGACGACCTCGTTCCTGGAGCCGATGGCGCTCAAGGACTACGACCAGATCGGCATGTTCGCCAACACCATCACCTTCTCCGAATCCGGCCCCGGCCACTTCTACGGCCGCCAGCTCGCCGGCTCCGTCTTCTTCGCGGTGCCCCGCTCGGTGTGGCCGGGCAAGCCGCGCGACACGGGCGTGATGGTCGGCCAGTGGATGGGAACGGTCAACACCAACCTCTCCTCCCCGATCTGGGCCGAGCTGTGGCTGGACTTCGGCCCCCTCGGCATGGGCGCCGGCCTGCTGGCCATCGGCTACGCCGCCGCCCGCGTCGACCGCCGCTACGCGAAGCGCGCCACCCGCCGCTCACCGCCGGGCAGCCTGATCTCGGTGGTGGTGCCGCTCGTCGCGGGCTACTCGTTCATCCTGCTGCGCGGCCCGCTCCTGCAGGCCTCGGGCCGCGTCGCCATCGCCGCGATGTGCCTGGCGCTGGTGGCGACGTACCGCACGGACAGGAACATCACCCTGCGCTGAGGCCGGGTGGGGGCCCGCCATCTCCCCCTCGAGGGGCCGGGCGTTGGACGGCGCCTGCCCACCCACCTCGCGGCGGGGTCCGGGCGGCCCGGAACGGACCAGCGGACCGGCACCCGGAAGGCCGGGACCACACTCAGCGGTCTCAGGGATGGGTTGGGGCTTTCCCGTCAGTCTCATCGTCCTTCCGCGTCGGGCCACCCTGTCAAGGGCGCTCCTTCGTCGCGTCGCTTCGCGATCGCCTGCGGCGACCCTTGACAGGGCGTCCCGCCACGGAAAAACGAAGACTGCCGGGAAACCCCCAAAGGAACGGGACGGACGTTCATAGGACATGCGGCCGTATCAGCGACCAGGCGGGGACGTCGGGGGCCGCCTCGCCGGGCATCCGGGCCGCCAGGATTGCCATCCGGGGCCGCGATCCGCGCCAGATCGCTACGCGCTCCTCCCGCCTCGGCGGCCAGCGGCCGTCTTGGGCCGGGATGCTCTGCGGATCGGCTTTTGGTACCGTCGCCAGCCCCAGGCGGCCGTGGACGCCGGATTTCGGCAGCGCGTAGCGATCTGACGCGCCCCCAAGCCCGGATGCTGCTCAGTTCGTCATTTGGTGCAGGTATCAGCGCCAGGCGGGACGCGGACGCTAAGAGGTCGTTTTCGTCCGATGTTTCATCCCGAGATGAGTTGGTTGGCGGTCTTCTTCGGTTCGCGCCAGGAGATGGTGTTCTCGCTGGTGAGGCGGCGGGCCATGAGGTCGGTCATCGCGAGGTGAATCAGGGCTTCGGAGCGGGCGGGCAGGGTTTCATAGTCGCGGGCCAGGCGGCGGTGCAGCATTAGCCAGCCGTAGGTCCGCTCGACCGCCCACCGCTTCGGTATGGGAGCGAATCCCCTGGTGCCGGGCTTGCGGGCGGTGATTTCCATGTCGATGCCGAGAGTTGCGGCATGCTCGACGAGATGCTGGCGGTAACCGCCGTCCACCCACACCTTGCGGATGCCTGGGTGCTCGGCGGCGACCTGGTCCACGAGCCGACTGCCGGCGGTGGAGTCCTGCACGCTCGCCGCGGTGACCAGGACGGCGAGGAGGAGTCCGAGTGTGTCGGTGACGATGCTCCGCTTCCGTCCGACGATCTTCTTGCCGGCGTCGATGCCCTGGCTGGAGACATGGACGCTGGTGGAGGTCTTGACGCTCTGGGCGTCGATCACACACGCCGACGGCTCGCCGTCCCGTCCCTCCTTCTCCCGTAACAGTTGCCTGAGCAGGCCGTTGAGCTGGGCGAACACGCCCTCGTCGGCCCATTTGGCGAAGTATCCGTAGACCGTGTTCCAGTGCGGGAAGTCGTGCGGGAGGTACCGCCACTGGACTCCGGTGCGGTCCACGTACAGGATCGCGTCCATGATGTCGCGCAGGTCGTGCTCGGGCGGCCGGCCGATGTCTAGGGCCCTGGCCCGGCGCTCGGAACGCCAGGCGGCAAGGACCGGCTCAATCAACTCCCAGCGGGCATCGGACAGATCACTCGGATACGGACGTCGCGTCGGCATGCTTCCGGCGTACCGCGCTGGACAGAATGCGCCCAGGCGCACAGCGATGACGCCGGAAGCACACTGCCACGAAGACCAGACGTCTTGGGATGAGACAGACACAAGCCGAATCCCGCCCCACTCGTCACACCACCCGACCCACCAGTACCAACCACCCCTGCGACCTCAGCCGCACCACAATCCCGCACCTCGGAAATCCACAGATAAGCGCATATCTCAGGTGAAAACGACCTCTAAAAGAGCGTTTTATCCTGGCGTGGGTGTTTGGTGGGTTCTTGGGTGAGTGGCCTATCTGTGATAGCCGAGGCTGGTGGTCGCCTTCGTGGGATCTGTGGCGGGTGACGGCGGTCGAGGATCCATTTCGACCCCTTCGCTCCTGTCTGATCCCAAGGCGCCCCCACTCACCCCCGTTTGCGCCCTGTGATCGAGGGACTGGTCCCGGTACTACCGAAACATGTGCCCACCTCGACCGTATCCAAGTGACCTGTCCGATGCCCGGTGGGGGTTGATGGAGCCCATTCTGTCGGCCTGGCGGGCTGAGCGGAGAGGCAAGGGCCTGGACATAGGCCGGCCGCCCGAGCACGACCTGCGGCGGATCATGGACGCGGTCCTCTACGTCGACCGCACCGGCATTCCCTGGCGCTACCTGCCACACGACTTCGCACCGTGGGAGACGGTCTACGGCTACTTCGCTGCCTGGCAGAAGGACGGCGTGTTCGACCAGCTCAACGGAGCTCTGCGGCGACTGGTACGTGAGGCCGAGGGCCGCACCCCCGAAGCAAGCGCCTGCGTGCTGGACGCCCAGAGCGTCAAGACCTCCGCGAACGTGCCCGCAGCCAGCCAAGGCATCGACGCCGGTAAGAAGATCGCAGGCCGCAAACGACAGCTCGGCGTCGACACCCTCGGCCTCCTCCTGGCGGTCCTCGTTACCGCAGCCAGCACCTCCGACAACGCTGGGGGAATCCAGGTACTTTCACAGATCGCGAAGGCCCACCCTCGTGTGACCAAAGCCTGGGCGGACACCGGCTACCGCACCACGGCCATCGACCACGGCGCCCGCCTCGGCATCGACGTTGAAGTCGTCCACCGCGACCCCGGCCAGAAGGGCTTCAAGGTCATCCCGCGGCGCTGGGTCGTCGAGCGGACCTTCGGATGGCTCATGCACCACCGCCGCCTCGCCCGCGACTACGAGACCCACCCGCATCGCTCCGAGGCGATGATCCGCCTCGCAATGATCGACCTGATGAGCCGCAGACTCACGCGAGAGTCAACTCCGAACTGGAAAAACTCATAACCACAGAATGAAGAGCGGCCGCTCACACCTACCACTCCGCCACCGACCGTCACGTCGTGGACGCTTCGGACCTCGATAGGGTGACGCACATGGCCGATGTCATCCCCACGAATCCGCAGGAAGAAGCCGCGCAAGGCCGCATAGCTCTCTGGCTCACATCAGAGGACCTTCGGTGGCTGGCGGGCCACTGCTGCTGCCCAGAAGACGCATCACCCGAAGAGAAGGACCGGTGCGGCCGCCTCCGATTCCGAGCGAGCGCCGCCCTGCACAAGCACAGCCAGTCCGACTGACGCTGCGACGACTTCTCAAACAGCCATGAGGGGACAAAACGCTCTTTAAGAGGTCGTTTTCGTCCGATGTTTCATCCCGGGATGGGGCGTTTGGTGGTCTTCGCTGGGTCGCGCCAGGAGAGGGTGTTCTCGTCGGCGAGGCGGCGGGCCATGAGGTCGGTCATGGCGAGGTTGATCAGGGCTCCGGAGCGGGTGGGCGGGGTCTCGTAGTCCCGGGCCAGGCGGCGGTGGAGCATGAGCCAGCCGTAGGTCCTCTCGACCGCCCACCGCTTCGGGATCGGAGTGAAACCCCTTGATCCGGGCCTGCGGACGGTGATCTCCATGTCGATGCCCAGGGTCGCGGCGTGCTCGACGACGTGCTGGCGGTAGCCGCCGTCTACCCCCACCTTGCGGACGGTGGGGTGCTCTGCAGCGACCTGGTCCAGGAGCCGGGTGCCGGCGTCCGAGTCCTGCACGCTGGCCGCGGTGACCAGCACGGCCAGCAGGAGACCGAGCGTGTCGGTAACGATGCTCCGCACACGTCCGACGATCTTCTTGCCCGCGTCGATACCCTGTCCGGCGGCGTGGACGCTGGTGGAGGTCTTGACGCTCTGGGCGTCGATCACACAGGCCGACGGTTCGCCGCCCCGCCCCTCCTTCTCCCGCAGCAGCTGCCTGAGCAGGCCTTGAGCTGGGCGAAGATGCCCTCGTCGGCCCATTTGGCGAGTAGCCGTAGACCGTGTTCCAGGGCGGGAAGTCGTGCGGGAGGTAGCGCCACTGCACGCCGGTGCGGTCCACGTACAAGATCGCGTCCATGATGTCCCGCAGGTCGTGCTCGGGCGGCCGGCCGAAGTCCAAGGCCCGACCCCGGCGCTCGAAACGCCAGGCAGCAAGGACCGGCTCTATCAACTCCCAACGGACATCGGACAGATCGCTCGGATACGGACGTCGCTTCGCCATGCTTCCGGCGTACCGCGACAGACCGAGTGCACCCGGGCGCACACCCGCGACGGTGGAAGCACACGACCGCAAGGCCAGACATCCTGGGATGAGACAGGATTAGGCCGTCTTCCATCCCATCGGCCACCTCACATGCGCCAAAGACATCGACCGCCTCCACGACGTCGCCGGCACCATGATCCGATACCCGGGGAATCAGTACGTACACGACCAGTCCAGGTGAAAACAACCCCTTGGGGCAGAGGCCTGGCGCCTGGCCGGACGGGCATCGCGCAGCGCAACCCATGGGGCAAGTCCAGGTAAGTGCTTCTGGGCTGGTCGGTAGGCGGTTCGTTCACGACCCGTGCCGGGCAGCGTAGATCACTTCAATGGCTGGACCGCACCCTGCCGGCAGCCCTGCCACCACAAGCCCTACGGCCTCCTCGGCTGTGTCGACGATGCTTATGGGAAAACTCGGATCATACAGCCTGATGACCCTCCAGATTCCCTCTCCAGCTGGGAAGATGCTGGGAACGTCACTTCCGGGAGTCGAGATCGTGCGGCGACGGAATTGCAGGGAGCCGTGGGTGACCCTGGGGAACAGTGAGCGCAATTCGGGTGTGGCGTAAGCGGCTTCCACCAACTCCTGGTCAATCAGATCGGGTGACATGCGGCGGATCGCCGCCCATTCGTATTCCACGCCTCTTCCCTGATCATGCGCCACTGCTTCGGGGGACACCCTTAAAAATTTCCAGCGGAGGGACATATCGGCGAGCGGGGTTCCTGATTGCCAAGCGTGAGCAATCTCGACGGCAACGTCCAGGGATGCAGTGGAACCGAAAGCCGCGACTCCAATCAGGGGCATCTCAATCGCGATCTTTACTTCTCGATGCTCTGGGGTCAGCTCCAGTCGGGCATCTCCAAATTCCGCCTCAACGGCGGCGGCGAAATGAGTTGACAGACCTTCTGGCGCATGTGCCTCATTGAGGTCGACTAGTGAAAGCCCCAACCGCCCACTCGTCACCCGTAGGGCAGCGACCAGACTCCCGTCCTCAGCTGCCAGTTCCGGATACAGACTGGGATCCGGTTTCATCACTCCATCATTCATAACGTCGCCCTCCACCCCTCACAATAAAAATCTCAAACTATACGATCCGATCCCGGTGCGTGCTTGCCAGCACGCACCGGGATGCATATTTTCAGGAAACCCGAGAATGACGGGCTCGAGACTCCTATGAGAGCCCAATCTTTCAGCCGCCTGTCGGAATTCCTTAAACGGGTCGTCGATGCGTGCCTCTTCACCCTTCCAGTAGAACTTGACCGATCCCCAGCTTTGCTCGGAAACCGAACCAGGTGTCAACTTCCTCATGATGATGCCCAACTCCCAAGCCGTTTGCTGTCCGTCTGACGCCTGCGTCTGCCAAGGCTTTCCAGCAAGCGTGCGCCCACGAGCCCAGGTGAATTGGAAGGCTGCCTGCGCATCCGTGAACTATTCATGTTGTTATCGAGAAGATGATCTAAGGAGGACGCGATCTTCACCGAGGGATTCGCTGCCGCCTGGTTCGTGCCCGTGGCGAATCTGTTCCTGCCCCACCGGGTCGCGCGGCAGACCTGGCGTGCCAGCACTGAAATCAGAGGAGGGCGTAGCGATTTGATGCGCCCACCGGCCCCGGATGACGATCCTGTCGTCCTTCCCTGCGGGCAGCGGCCCCAGGCGGTCGTCGGACGCTGAGGAATGAGGAGCGCGTAGCGATCTGTCGCGAATCGCGGCCCCGATTCACCGCCTCATCGGCCCGGATGCTTGGCGAGGCGGCCCCCGACATCCCCGCCTGGTCGCTGATCCCGCCGCATGTCCCATGAACGTCCGTCCCGTTCCTTTGGGGGTTTCCCGGCAGTCTTCGGCATTTCGCGGCGGGACGGCCTGTCAAGGGTCGCCGTAGGCGATCGCGAAGCGACGCGACGAAGGAGCGCCCTTGACAGGGTGGCCCGACGCGGAAGGACGATGAGACTGACGGGAAAGCCCCAACCCCTCTCTGAGACCGCTGAGGGTGGTCCCGGCCTTCCGGGTGCCGGCCGCTATCCGGTTCCGGGCCGCCCGGACCCCGCCGCGAGGTGGGTGGGCAGGCGCCGCCCAGCGCCCGGCCCCTCGAGGGGGAGATGGCGGGCCCGTCACGCCGCCGTGCCCACCTCCGCCGGTGCCTCCATGCGTACCCGGCCCACCCGGGTCCACGCCGCCGCCGCCTTTGCCGCCGAGCCCGCCGCCAGGCCCCAGGCGGCGCCCGTTACGCCCCACGCCGCGTATCCGCCCAGCAGCAGGGCCACCGACAGCAGGGAGAAGACGACCTGGAGCGACAGCGTGGCCCTCGGGTTCAGCACCCGCAGGGTCAGCAGTGCGCAGGTTCCCAGGCCCATCACCGCGTACTGGGCGCCCGTCGCCGGGAGCAGGGCGGACGCCGCCGCCCAGGTGTCGCCCAGCAGGTGCCGGCCCAGCCGGTCCGGCAGGGCGTACAGGACCGCCGCCCAGCCGGCGCCGACCACCGCGAGGGCGGCGCCCATCAGGGCGGTCAGCCGGACCACGCCCCGTTTGCCGGACGCCCGGCCCACGATCGGCGGGCCGAAGGCGTTGGCGGAGTTGAACAGCACGTTCAGCGGCCCGAACAGGGTCGTGGCCCCGCGCAGGGCGCCCACCGCCAGCGGGGTCGCGAAAGCGCCCAGCCCGAGCACCGCGAGCTGGCTGGAGCCGTTGCCGACGGCGAACTCGACCACGAACCGCTGCCCGAGGTGCCCCCGGCGCAGGTACGGGCGGACGTCCCCGCGCGCCCCGCGGACGTATGGCCGCAGCAGCCACACCCCCAGCCCCAGCGCGGGCAGCGCGGACACCCCCCACACCAGCACCAGCCGCCCGGCCGAAGCCCCCTGCGGCTGCACGGCCAGCGCCGCGACCACGCACACCAGCCGCAGCGCGTCCGCGGCCAGCGCCCGCCCGGGCACCCGCAGGGCGGAGAAGCAGTACCGCAGCCCGTCCTGGACGAGGACCAGCGGCAGGACGAGTCCCAGCGCGAGGAACGCCCACCCGGCGTCGCCGGGCACGACCAGACCCGCCACCGCCAGCACCAGCCCGGCCACCCCCGCCGCCCCGGCCGTGAACAGCACCGACGACCGGCACACCGTCCCCAGCCGGCCGGCCGCCTCCTTCTCCAGCACCACGGTCTGGCCGACATAGGCCATGTTCAGTCCGAGGAGCACGCTGAAGGTCACGTACACCATCGAGAAGTCGGCGAAGCCGGACGCCGAGGACAGCCGGGCGGCCAGCACCAGCACCAGGATGTTGGTGGCGCTGGAGGCGGCCTGGTCCAGGACCGAGGCGACCGCGGCGAGGCCCCGACGGCTCACCTCCGGCCCGTGCGGACCGTGCGCAGGGCGACGGTGTCGCCGCCCTCACCCGGCAGCCGCCCGCCGGTCGCGTCCGGCCCGTGCGCCGGACCGGCCTGCGCGGAGCCCGGCGCGGGGGCGGCGGAGGCACCGGGGGAGGTGTCCCGCTTGGACCTCTGGCCCGGCAGCGGGTGGTGCAGCACCGCGCCCAGCACGGTCCCGCCGGCCCCGCTGATCAGCTCGCGGATCCGGGCCAGGTCGCTGCGGTGCACCGCCCGCGGGTCGCAGACGACCAGGACCCCGTCGACGCGGTCGACGAGCGCGAGCGCGTCGGCGTACGAGAGCACCGGCGGCGCGAGCACGACGACGGTGGAGTTGGGGGAGTCGGCCTCGGAGATCAGCCGGGTCGCGCGCGGGGAGGTCAGCGCGCGGGCCACGTTGCGCACCCGGTCGCCCGGGATCAGGTCGAAGGCGCCCGACTCCCCGGCGTCCACCACCAGCTGCCGCCCGTCCGGCCAGTCGCTCTCCCCGGCTCCGCCGCCGAAACCGTCGCCCAGCAGGCCCGTGCCGCCCGTGCTCCCGGCACCGCCCGGCAGCCGGCTCCACCGCGGCCGTCCGCCCGCGTCCGTCGGCAGCTGGCTGGCCAGTACCGGGGTGCGCAGGTCGGCCTCGATGAGCAGGACGTCCTTGCCGGTCTCGGCGAAGGAGGCGGCCAGGTTCACGGCCACCGCGGCGGCCGTGACGCTGCTGCCGCGCGGTGCGACGACCAGCAGGCGGCGTCGGTCGGCGAAGCGGGAGTCGTAGGCCAGGCGGAAGGCCACCGAGCGGTACTCCTCGGCGAGCCGGGGATCCGCCTCGCCGGCCGCGAGCAGCGGGCCGCCGCCCGTCTTGTCCCGGGGCAGGTAGCCCAGTACGGGCGCCCGCAGGGCCCGGGCCACGTCCCCCTCGGAGCGCGGCGCGGGGTCGAAGACCAGCCGCACCCAGGCGGCGAGCAGGCCCAGGGCCAGGCCGGTGGCCGCGCCGAGTGCGAGGGACATGGGGATGCCCGGCCCGTCGGGTGCGCCGGGCGGGGCGGCCGGGCTGGTGATCCGGCCCGGCGTCATGTCCAGGGCCTGGAGCTTGCTGATGTTGTTGTTGAGGGTGTTGACCTTGCTCTGGAGGTCGGTCTTGGAGCCCAGCGCCGCGTCGCGGGCGGTGCCCGCCGGCATGTTGTTGATCTGCTTGGCGAGGTCGTCGAGCTGCTTGGCGACGGGGTCGCGCTGGTCCGCGTAGCCCTTGACCATCGTGTCGCGGGTGACGTCGAGGGCTTCCTGCCGCTTGAGCAGGTAGGCCTGGGCCATGCCGTTCGCCCGCTTGGCGGCCTCCTTGGGGGAGGAGGCGGTGTAGGTGAAGCGGAGCAGCATCGTCTGCGGCGGGTTGGTCACCTGGAGGCCGGCGCGCAGCGCGGCGACGTCCTTGTCCGCGACCCCGAGCTTCTTCGCCGCCTGCTCGGCTATGGAGCTGGAGAGGGCGACCTGCCGCTCGGAGCCGATGTTGATGGCTTTGTCGGGTGCCAGGCTCGGGTTGAACGGGTCGTCGGTGGGGGCGCGCAGCACCACGTCCGCGACGGACACGTAGGTGTCGGCGGTGGAGATGCCGAGGTAGACGCCGCCCAGCAGGCCGATGCCCACGCCGGCGCCGAGCAGCCTGCGGTAGCGGAGCAGCTGCTTGAACTGGTCCCTGAGGAGGTCCGGTTCGTCCTCGGGCGGGGCCGCTGCCGGGCGGTTCGTCTCGGTCACGACTGGGGACCCCCAAGTGCTTCGTCGATCAGTGCGTCGATGCGGGCGAGGCCCGCCTCACGGCTCAGGTGGGCCGCCACGTGGACGGGTCCGGCCGCGCCCAGCGCGTCCGCGCCCCCGGGGTCCTCCGCCAGGGCCCGGACGGCCTTCAGGAGGGCCTCGGGGTCCTCCGGCGGTACGAGGACGCCGGCGCCCGAACGCTCCACCTCCTGGGCGGTCCCGCCCTGCGCCGCGACGGAGGCGACGACGGGCCGGCCGGCCTGGAAGTAGGAGGTGAGCTTGGACGGAACGCTCATGTCCAGCACGGCCGCGTGCTGCGTGACCGCGAGCACGTCCGCCGCGGCGAGGATATCGGGGAACTCCCCGTCGGCGGCAGGGGGGATGATGTCCAGGTTGGGCACGTCGGCGGCGAGCTCGGCGAGGGCCGCGCGCCGGCTGCCGTCGCCCATGAGGACGAAGCGGACGCGCGGGTCGAGCCGGGCGGCGCCGACGAGGACTTCCAGGCCCTGCTTGAGGCCCATGTTGCCGGAGTGCAGGACCACGGTCTGGTCCGGCGCCCAGCCCAGGTGGCGCCTGGTCTCCCCGCGGGGCTTGGTGGGCCCGGGCACGTGCGACCAGTTGGGCACCACGCGGATCCGCTTCGGGTCCACTCCCATGCCCACGACCCGGTCCACGAATGTCTCGTGGATGACGCCGACCAGGGCGCCCCGCTTGAGGGCGTACGCCTCCGCCCGTCCGGCCAGCGCGGCCGCCTTGTCCCCGCCGCTGATGCCGCTCTGCGCGGCGGCGGCCCCCATCAGGTCCTGGACCACCGGGACGAACGGGACCTTCCAGCGGGCGGCGAGCCGCGCGGCCAGCACCCCGCCGGCCAGGCTGGGCATCTGGGCCATCACCGCGTGCGGCTTCGGCATCCGGGGCGGGGCCACCGCCCCGTGCAGCAGAATCGATCCTTCGAACAGGGCCCGCTTCACGGCGGTCTGGTGGGCCGGGACGGTGTGCGCGCGCCGGTGCACGGTGACGCCCGCGCGCCGTTCGGTGCGCCGCAGCGCTCCCTTGTACTCGGGCTCCAGGGACCAGGCCGGATAGTGCGGCATACCGGCCAGAACGTGGGTGTCATGGCCGGAACTCGCCCAGTGCTCCGCGATCTGGGTGGCATACGGGCCTATACCCGCGTGCTCCGGGGCGTAGTTGGTGGAAACCAGCAACAGCCGCCGGTGGCCGGATGTGGACACTGAACGTCCCCTTCTCCCCTGGATGATGCGCACGTCACCCTATGCGTTCACCGACAGGCTGTGGAACGTGCGCGCTATTGTCTGCTAATCCGCCGCGCCGGGGGGCGCGGCCTGTGGGGGGTAACTGATGACGGAGCACCACATGTCCGATGCCGTGCCGTCCGCGCGCCGGCCGTACCGGGTGGGCTACGCGCCCGGCGCCTACGACCTGTTCCACATAGGCCACCTCAACATCCTCCGGCACGCCCGCAGCCAGTGCGACTACCTGGTGGCGGGCGTGGTCTCGGACGAGATGGCCGAACTGGCCAAGGGGCGCCGCCCGATGATCCCCCTGGTCGAGCGGCTGGAGATCGTCCGCAGCGTCAAGTACGTCGACGCCGCCTTCGTCGAGACGGTCCCGGACAAGGTGGAGACGTGGAAGCAGGTCCGCTTCGACGTCATCTTCAAGGGCGACGACTGGCGTGGCACGCCCAAGGGGGCCAAGCTGGAACGGGACTTCGCCGCCCACGGGGTCGACGTCGTCTACTTCCCCTACACGGTGCACACCTCCAGCACCCAGCTGCGCCGGGCCCTGGACGCCCTCGCCCAGCCGCAGCCCGTGCCCCTGCACCAGCCGCTGGCCGAGCCCCTCACCGCCGAACGGCGCTGAGCTCCCGGAACCACTTCGCCAGGAAGGCGAGCAGGAACAGCGCGGCGACCGCGCCCAGCCCCGCGTACGCCCAGCGGAACAGCGCCCCGCCGCCCAGCAGCAGGAACACCAGGCAGAACACCCCGTAGTCCACGGGCAGCAGCGCCACCGCGCGCAGCGTCGACGGCGCCGCCGCGGGGCTCCCCGGGGCGGCCTTGGGCTTGAGCTTCTCGGTGAGCAGCCCGCCGAAGAAGGTCACCACCGCGGCGAACTGGAAGCTCAGCGGCACCAGCAGCCAGCCGTGCGCACCCGTCCCGTACGCGTCGGGGAAACGGAAGAAGGCGATGAGCACGCAGGCGTGCAGCGCGGTCAGCTTGGCGGCGTCCACGACGTGGTCCAGCCATTCGCCCGCCGCGCTGCCGCCCCCGCGCAGCCGGGCCAGCTGCCCGTCGGCGGAGTCGAAGGCGAAGCCGACCGCGAGCGCGGCCCACACGGCGACCCCCAGCCCCCACGACGGCGCGGCCAGGGCCACCGCGGCGACGGCGGCGAAGCTGAACGCGGCGCTGACCAGCGTCACCTGGTTCGGGGTCAGCCCGAGCGCGTAGGAACCGGCGGCCAGGTACCGTCCGGCGGGCCGGTTGACGAACCGGGAGTAGAGCGACACGCCCTTCGCCGACTTCTGCGCCCCGCGCAGCTCCCGCAGCGCCGTCCCCACCCTCGACATGCGTACTCCCGTTCGTGTGCCCGTGTGTTCGTGTGTGCACGGAAGGGCACATCATCGCAGGGCGGGCGAAGGCTTCCGCTCCGGATGCGCGCGCACGTCTGCGACCAGCAGGACGGACAGGTTCGCCGCCGCCACGAGCACAGCGGCCACCAGCAGCGGGGCCGTGGTCCCGGTGACCGCCGCGAGCGGGGCCGCCACCGCGAGCCCCAGGGGGCGGGCCGCGAAGGAGATCAGGGAGTCGAAGGAGCCGACCCGCCCCAGGGCCTCGGCCGGCACCCGCCGCTGGATCTCCGTCTCCCACAGCGGGCTCAGCAGGCCCACCCCGCCCATGCCGATCAGGTACGCGAACGCCGCCGCTGCCGCGGGCAGCCGCAGCGCGAACGCCGCCAGCGGGAGGGCGAACGCCGCCGAGGACACCGCGACCCACACCAGCGGCCGGCGCACCGGCAGCCGCCCGGCCGTCCACGCCCCGGCCAGCAGCCCGGCCGTACCCGCCTGGGCGACCACCACCCAGGTGCCCTCGCCGCCCAGGGACTCCACGGCGATCAGCGGTCCGAGGGTGAGGAGCAGTCCGGCGGTCAGGTGCCAGACGCCGTGCGCCATGACGTTCGCCAGGAACCACGGGTGCGCACGGGTCTGCGCCCACCCGGCGCGCAGCTCCGCCGCGAACCCCGGCCGGGCCCCGCCCGCGCCGGCCGGACCCGGGGTGCGCAGCCCGCCCAGCGTGAGGGCGGAAGCGGTGAACAGGGCCCCGGTCAGCAGCGAGGACCAGCCTGCCCCGACGGCCAGCATCAGGGCGCCCGCGGCGGCCGGACCCGCGACGCTCGCGAGCCCCTGGGCCACCATCAGCCGGGAGTTCACCCGCAGCCGCTCGGCCCCGTCGGTCACGGCGGCGACCAGGGTCCGGGCCGAGGGGCCGCCGAAGGCGACGGCCGCGCCGGTGACGGCCGACAGGGCCGCGAGCGCGGGGATCCGTACCGGCCCGGACAGCAGCAGCGCCGCGATGCCCAGCTGGGCGGCGGCCCGTACCAGGTCCGCGGCGAGCACCACGCGGCGCGCCGGGAAGCGGTCGGCGGCCACGCCTGCGACGGGCAGCAGGAGCAGCATCGGCAGCAGCTCGGCGGCGAGCACCAGTCCGAGGTCCCCGGCGGAACCGGTGCGGACCACGGCGAGGGTGAGGGTGGTGGGGATCAGGGCGGTGGCGAAGGCGGCGAAGGTGCGGCCGGCGAGCAGCCGCCAGAGCGTGGGGGTCATGATCGCGACAGTATTTCGCCAGCGAATCATTCGTCAACGAAATACTTTGTCATGGCCGGTGGACGGGATAATGCGCCCATGGGCACAGAAGCGGTCACTCCACCTGCGACGACGCCGGCACCGGCCGAGGACTCCGTTGACCGGCACATCGCCCGGTGGACCGGCAAGGTGCCCTTCGACGTGACCACCGAGGCCGTCATCACCCGCATCCAGCTCCTCGCCAAGCACGTCGCGCACGGCAAGGAACGCGCCCTCGCCGAGACCGGGCTCCAGGCCTTCGAGTTCGAGACCATGCACCGCCTCGCCTCCCGGGGCGCGCCCTGGCGCGCCCCGTCCTCCCAGCTCGCCGCCGAACTGCTGCTCTCCCCGGCCGGGATGACCGGCCGCCTCGACACCCTGGAGCGCTCCGGCCTCGTCCGGCGCACCCGTGCCGCGGGGGACCGGCGCCGGGTCGACGTCGAGCTCACCGAGGAGGGCCACCGCCGCTGGAGCGAGGCCATGCGCTGGCGCGGGATTGCCGAGGCCGAGATGATCCACCCGCTCGACGACACCGACCGCCGGGCCCTGGCCGCCCTCCTCAAGCGGATGCTGCTCCAGGTCGAGACCCGCGACGGGACCTCCTGACCCGCGACGGGACCTCCTGACGCGCGACGGAGCCGCTGACCCGCGACCGGGCCCGCGACCGGACCCGCCGCCCCGCCGCGCCCCTCAGCCCGCCACCCGCAGCAGCAGCACCGACCGCGCCGGAACCGTCAGCGGCTGCCCGGCCCGGTACCGCGTCCCCGGCGCGTCCTCCTGCTCCTCCCGCGAGGTGTCCAGCACCAGCTCGTACTCCCCGGCCCAGGGCGGCCCCGGCAGCACCCACTCCACCGGCCGGTCCCCGGAGTGCAGCAGCGCCAGGAAGCTGTCGTCCGTCACCTGCCGGCCCCGCTCGTCCCGCCCCGGGATGTCCCGCCCCGACAGGTACAGCCCCAGCGCGGCCGACGGCGCGTACCAGTCCCGCTCCGTCATCTCCGCCCCCGCCGGGGTGAACCAGGCCAGGTCCCGCAGCCCGTCCGAGCCCTGCGCCCGTCCCGAGAAGAAGGCCCTGCGGCGCAGCACCGGGTGGGACCGGCGCAGCGCCACCAGCCGCCGGACCAGCGCGAACAGCCCGCTCCACGCCGGATCGTCCAGCAGCGACCAGTCCACCCAGCCCGTCTCGTTGTCCTGGCAGTACGCGTTGTTGTTGCCGCCCTGGGTCCGCCCGAACTCGTCGCCGGCCACCAGCATCGGCACGCCCGTCGACAGCAGCAGCGTGGTCAGCAGGTTCCGCAGCTGCCGCCGTCGCAGCGCGGCGATCCGCGGGTCGTCGCTCTCGCCCTCGGCCCCGCAGTTCCACGACCGGTTGTCGTTGGTGCCGTCCCGGTTGCCCTCGCCGTTGTCCTCGTTGTGCTTGCGCTCGTACGAGACCAGGTCGCGCAGGGTGAAGCCGTCGTGCGCCGTCACGAAGTTCACCGAGGCGTACGGCCGCCGCCCGCCCCAGGCGTACAGGTCGCTCGACCCCGACAGCCGGTACCCCAGGTCCCGTACGTCGGGCAGCGCGCCCCGCCAGAAGTCCCGCACGGCGTCCCGGTAGCGGTCGTTCCACTCCGTCCACAGCGGCGGGAACGCCCCCACCTGGTAGCCGCCCGAGCCCACGTCCCACGGCTCCGCGATCAGCTTGACCCGCCGCAGCACGGGGTCCTGGGCGATCACCGCGAGGAACGGGGAGAGCATGTCCACGTCGTGCATGGAGCGGGCCAGCGCCGCCGCCAGGTCGAAGCGGAAGCCGTCCACCCCCATCTCCGTGACCCAGTAGCGCAGCGAGTCGGTGATCAGCCGCAGCACGTGCGGCCGCCCGGCGTGCAGGGTGTTCCCGCAGCCCGTGTAGTCGGCGTAGCGGCGCTGGTCGGACTGGAGCCGGTAGTAGCCCCGGTTGTCGACCCCGCGCAGCGACAGGGTCGGGCCCAGCTCGCCGGCCTCCGCCGTGTGGTTGTAGACCACGTCGAGGATGACCTCGATCCCGGCCGCGTGCAGGGCGCGCACCATCCGCTTGAACTCGCCGACCTGCTGCCCGGCCGTCCCGCTGGCGGAGTACCCGGCGTGCGGGGCGAAGTAGCCGACCGAGTTGTAGCCCCAGTAGTTGCGCAGCCCCCGCCGCAGCAGGTGGTCCTCGTGCGCGAACTGGTGCACCGGCAGCAGCTCCACCGCCGTCACCCCCAGCCGCACCAGGTGCTCCACCGCCGCCGGGTGCGCCAGCCCCGCGTAGGTGCCGCGCAGCTCCTCGGGAACACCCGGATGGCGCATGGTGAACCCGCGCACGTGCAGCTCGTAGATCACCGAATCGGCCCAGGGCGTCTTCGGCCGGACGTCGTCCGCCCAGTCGTCGTCATCGTGGACGACGACCCCCTTCGGGACGAACGGCGCCGAGTCCCGGTCGTCGCGCACGGTGTCGGCGATGTACTGCTGCGGCCAGTCCCGGACGTGCCCGTACACCTCCGCCGGCAGGGAGAAGTCCCCGTCCACGGCCCGCGCGTACGGGTCCAGCAGCAGCTTCGCCGGGTTGTACCGGGCCCCCGTCCAGGGGTCCCAGCGCCCGTGCACCCGGAACCCGTACCGCTGCCCGGGCCGCACGCCGGGCACGAACCCGTGCCAGATCTCGTGCGTCAGCTCGCCCAGGGGGCAGCGGGTCTCCGTGCCCAGGGCGTCGAACAGGCACAGCTCCACCGCCTCCGCGCCCGGCGCCCACAGCGCGAAGTTCGTCCCCGCCACCCCGTCGGGGCCCACGTGGAAGCGGGCGCCCAGCGGGTGCGAGGATCCGGGCCACACCGGCGGTCCCGGGTGCGCGGCCGCCCGTAACACCCGCGCCTGGACCCGCTCCCGCACGGCCTCCATGTCGGGGCCGCCCCGCGGGGCGGCCCCGGTGGTATCGCTGGCGGCGGTATC
Organism: Streptomyces sp. 3211.6; assembly: GCF_003634815.1. Classification (NCBI taxonomy): domain Bacteria; kingdom Bacillati; phylum Actinomycetota; class Actinomycetes; order Kitasatosporales; family Streptomycetaceae; genus Streptomyces; species Streptomyces sp. 3211.6. The sequence goes on from NZ_RBXC01000001.1 coordinate 5,494,088, forward strand.
CACCGCCTCTTGCTCGGCTGCGCTCGACACTGCCCGCCTCCACGGCTCCTGGGTACCGGCGGGGGGAGTGCGGCCCGGCGTCCCGGCCAGGGCCCGCCCCCGTCTGGTCCTTCACACTGTTCTGCCCGGACAGCCGTACCCGGAACGTGTCCGGCCCCCACGTTTCCCCCGGAGGGCCCCCGTCGTTGGACGGGGCGTGACACTTCTGACGAGGCGGGCAGGGGCGGGATGGGCCGCCGTGGCGGTGTGGGCGGTCCTGCTGGGCGGCCTCACCGGCTGCACCGGGGACGGCGGCTCCCCGGTCGAGGTGCAGCTGCCCGGCAAACCCCGCTCGCCCGACGAGGCCATCCGCATCACCCCCGACGACAACGCCAAGGGGGTCCCGGCCGACGGCCCGCTGCGGGTCAACGTCCCCGAGGGCCGGCTGGAGCGGGTCACGGTCACCAAGGTGGAGGACGCCCAGGAGGAGCAGGTCCCCGGCTCCATCGCGGCCGACGGGCTCAGCTGGAGCCCCGACCCGGAGGCGGGGCGGCTCGCGCTCGCCGCCAAGTACACCGTCGACGCCGTCGCCGTCGACGGGCACAACCGCCGCCAGGCCCGGCACACCACCTTCACCACCTACGTGCCCGAGGAGCGGTTCATCGGCTACTTCAAGCCCGAGAACCGCTCCACCGTCGGCACCGGCATGATCGTCTCCTTCAACTTCAGCCGGGCCGTCAAGAACCGCGCCGACGTCGAGCGCGCCGTCACCGTCACCTCCGAACCGGCCGTGCCCGTCGTCGGCCACTGGTTCGGCTCCGAGCGCCTGGACTTCCGGCCCAAGGAGTACTGGAAGCCCGGCACCCAGGTCACCGTGAAGATCAAGCTCCGTGACGTCGAGGCCGCCCCGGGGGCCTACGGCATCCAGGACAAGACCGTGAAGTTCACCGTCGGCCGCTCCCAGGTCTCCACCGTCGACGCCGCCTCGCACACCATGGAGGTCCGGCGCGGCGGCGCGCTGCTGTCCACCATCCCCATCAGCGCCGGCGCGCCGAAGAACACCACCTACAACGGCAAGATGGTGGTGATGGAGATGTTCGACGTCACCCGCATGAACGGCGCCACCGTCGGCTTCACCAGCGAGGACGGCAAGGGCGAGTACGACATCCCGGATGTCCCGCACGCCATCCGGCTCACCGCCTCCGGCACCTTCCTGCACGGCAACTACTGGGCCAGCCCCGACACCTTCGGCACCACCAACACCAGCCACGGCTGCGTGGGCCTGCGCGACGACAAGGGCGGCGGCTCCGACACCCCGGCGGGCTGGTTCTTCGACCGGACCCTGATCGGGGACGTGGTGGAGGTGGTGAACTCCCAGGACAAGACCGTGGCCCCGAACAACGGCCTGGGCGGCTGGAACATGTCCTGGGCCGACTGGGTCGCGGGCTCCGCCATCAGCTGACCCGCCGCGGCCCGCCCCGCCGGCCCGCGCTGCAATCGAGTGATCGTCAGACCGGAATGACGTAGCCCGGGAGTGTCTTCGGTCCGCCACGCCGGGCCCCGCCCGCAGCCTGGCAGGGCCATCAGCGCAGGCGATGGCCGGATTTCGTGGACGGAGCGTCATGTCAGCAAGGAACTGGACCCTCGGGCTGGCCGTGGGAGCCGTACTCGCGGCCGCCGCCGGGGCCCCCTCGGCCCTCGCGGCCGGCCCCGGCACCGCCCCGCCGCCGGCCCGCGCCCTGCGGGCCCCGCTGCCCGGCGGCCTCGGTCCGTGCGTCCCCGGCGGCACCGGCCCGGGCCAGGGCTGCCCGCCCGTATGGCCCGACCCCAACAACGGCGCCTTCACCGGCCGGGACAACGGCATCAACCTCTTCGTCGGAGGCGACATGCTGGTGCGCCGGGGAGCCGCCGAGGCCGAGGGCAAGGTCGTGGTCCTCGGCGACTTCGACATGAACAAGTCCGCCGGCGGCAACGTCTACAACGTGGGCATCGCCGGCGTCGGCTCCCGGGTCCCCCCGGCGGACGGCTCGGACTTCCTGACCACCGGCGACGACATCACGGTCGCCTCCGGCCAGCGGCTCCTCGCCGACGGCGGCGTCGTCCGCTACGCGGGCACCCTCACCGGCACGGTGACCGGCACCCTCACCCACGACACGAACGCCGCCGCCCCCTACGCCGCGCTGCGCGGGCAGCTCGGCGCCGCGAGCACCTGCTACGCCTACCCGCGGGGCGTCCCGCGCACCGCCACCGGGCGGGCCGTCTGGAGCGCGCAGGAGACCGTCTTCACCGGCGACGGCACCTCCATGCTCCAGGTCTTCAACGTGGACTTCGACCTCTCGGGCCCCGGCACCGCCCAGCAGTCCATCCGCTTCGCGGGCATCCCGGCCGGCGCCACCGTCCTGGTCAACGTCACCGGCGAGGCCCGCGCGCTGCGCGTCAACAACGTCATGCTGCCGCCCGGACTGCGCGAGCGGCTGCTGTGGAACTTCCCCGACGCCCAGGCCGTCGGCCTCGCCGGCTCGGCCCAGCTCGGCGGCAGCGTGCTCATCGGCCAGGACGCCTCCGTCGCCACGGTCTCCGTCATCGGCGTCAACGGCCGCTTCTTCACCGCGGGCAACGTCACCCACACCAGCCCCACCGAGACCACGGGCCTCGGCGCCGAGTTCCACGCCTACCCCTTCGACGGCGACCTGCCCGAATGTGCCCCCAACCCGGCCGTCACCGGCCGGGTGTCCGTGCTGAAGACCGACGACGAGGGGCGTCCGCTGCCCGGCGCCCGCTTCGAGCTGTGGCGCGAGAGCAACGGAGTGGCGGGCCTGCAGACCGCGGGCGCCAACCCCGACACCCGCGTGAGCGACTGCACCACCCCCGCCGACGGCACCTGCACCCGAGAGGAGGAGCTCGGCGGCTACTACTGGCGCGAGACGGCCGCGCCCGCCGGGTACGAGCTGCCAGCCGACCCGGTCTTCCCGCTCGTCCTGACCCGGGAGAACGCCGAGCGGGGAGTGCGCGTCACCGCCCAGAACCGCCGCACGACACCCCCCGAGCCCAGCGCCCGGGTGGTGCTGCGCAAGGTCGACCTGGAGAGCGGCGAGCCCGTGCCCGGAGGCCGCTTCGAGCTGTGGCGCGAGACCAACGGCGTCCCCGACCTCCAGACGGGCGGTCAGGACCCGGACACCCGGCTCGGCGGCGCCTGCGTGACCGACACCCAGGGCAGCTGCACGGTGGAACTGCCCGTCGGCGAGCGCTACTACTGGCGTGAGGTCGGCGTCCCCTACGGCTACGAGCGCCCCGCCGACCCGGTCACCGCCTTCGACCTGGAGGACGGCGACATCGCCCAGGGGCTCGTCGTCACCATCCGCAACCAGCGCAGGGACGTGGAGCACCCCGGCTCCATCACGGTCGTCAAGAAGGACGCCAAGACCCGCAAGCCGCTGGCCGGCGGCGTGTTCCAGCTGTGGAAGGAGACCAACAACACCGAGGGCCTGCAGACCGGGGGCCAGTACCCCGACGAGCGCATCGGTGAGCCCTGCACCACCGGCGGCAACGGGGCCTGCGCGTTCGACCGGCTCGCCCCGGGCTCGTACTACGTCCTGGAGACCGCGGCCCCCGACGGCTACGCCCTGCCCGCCGACCGGGTCACGGGTCCGCTGAAGCTGGACGGCGCCGCCGGCCGGGAGATCGTGGCCCTGGTCTTCAACAAGCGGGACAGGCACGGCAAGCCGGACCACCACGAGCCCGGCCACGACAAGCCGGGCCACGAGGAGCACGGCGAACACGACGGTCCCGGCCGGCCGGGCCACGACGAGCCCGGTCACGACGAGCACGACGAGCACGACAGGCACGGCCTCCCGGGCCTCGGCGGCGGCTGGACCGCCACCCGCGGCCGGAGCTGACGCACCGACGGCCGGTGCGCCCCGTGCACCGGCCGTCCGCAGGTCCGCCGGGTCCCCGGCGTGGCGGCGGTTGGGACGGAACGGTGACATGACCGTGCCTATTCGTAATCCCCCCATGTGATTTCCTGTCGGCAAGCGCGCGACTGTCCGTGCGCGGGGGACATGGGGAGAACACAAGTGAACGTGCAGCCGATACGCGGCCGCGTCCGCACCGGCCTGCCGGCCCTGCTGCTGGGCGCGGCCCTTCTGCTGACCACGGCGTGCAGCAACGGCGGTGACGCCGCGGGCGGCGGTGGCGACAACGGGAAGCCCGGCGGCGGCAACGCGGCCAAGGCCAACACCGAGGCCTCGAAGGCCGTGGTCAGCGTCAAGCCGGACGACGGCGCCAAGGAGGTCGCCACCAACGGCGTCCTGAAGATCTCCAGCACCGGCGGCAAGCTGACCACCGTGACGGTCGCCGACACCAAGGGCAACGCGGTCGAGGGCAAGCTGACCCCCGACGGCTCCGGCTGGGAGCCCGCCCGCAACCTGGCCTCCGCGACCGAGTACAAGGTGCACGCGGTCGCCAAGGACGAGGCCGGCCGGGAGTCCGCCAAGGACACCACCTTCACCACCCTCACCCCGCAGAACACCTTCGTCGGCCACTACACGCCCGAGGACGGCTCGACCGTCGGCGTGGGCATGCCGGTGTCGATCAACTTCACCCGCGGCATCACCAACACCGAGGCCGTCGAGAAGGCCATCACGGTCACGGCCGAGCCCTCCGTCCCGATCGAGGGCCACTGGTTCGGCAACGACCGCCTCGACTTCCGTCCGGAGAAGTACTGGGCCGCCGGCACCAAGGTCACCGTGAAGCTCGCCCTCGACGGCGTCGAGGGCCGCCCCGGGGTCTACGGCAAGCAGACCCGTACGGTCACCTTCACCGTCGGCCGCTCCCAGGTCTCCACGGTCGACGCGACGGCCAAGACGATGGAGGTCGTCCGCGACGGCCAGGTCATCAAGAACCTGCCCATCACCGCCGGCGCCCCCGCCACGACCACCTACAACGGTCAGATGGTCATCAGCGAGAAGTACAAGGTGACCCGGATGAACGGCGCCACCGTCGGCTTCGGCGGCGAGTACGACATCTCGGACGTCCCGCACGCGATGCGCCTGTCGAACTCCGGCACCTTCGTCCACGGCAACTACTGGGCCGCCTCCAGCACGTTCGGCAAGGAGAACGTCAGCCACGGCTGCGTCGGCCTCGAGGACGAGCGCGGCGCCGGAGACCCCAACACCCCGGCCGCCTGGTTCTTCGACGAGTCCCTGATCGGCGACGTGGTCATCGTGAAGAACTCCAAGGACAAGCAGATCGCCCCGGACAACGGCCTCAACGGCTGGAACATGGACTGGGCGGAGTGGAAGAAGTAGGAGGGTCGGCTCCCTGACCCGGTGGCCCGGTGCTGTGACCCACAGCACCGGGCCACTTCTCGTTAACCGCCGCTAACCTTCCCCGTATGACCATCTCTCTCGAAGTCTCCGAAGGCGTCGGCACCATCCGGCTGGACCGCCCGCCCATGAACGCCCTGGACATCGCCACCCAGGACCGGCTGCGCGAGCTCGCCGTGGAGGCGACCGACCGCGCCGACGTGCGCGCCGTCGTCATCTACGGCGGGGAGAAGGTGTTCGCGGCCGGCGCGGACATCAAGGAGATGCAGACCATGGACCACGCGGCGATGGTCGCCCGGTCCCGCGGACTGCAGGACGCCTTCACGGCCGTGGCCCGCATCCCCAAGCCGGTCGTCGCGGCCATCACCGGCTACGCGCTCGGCGGCGGCTGCGAGCTCGCGCTCTGCGCCGACTACCGGATCGCCGCCGACAACGCGAAGCTCGGCCAGCCCGAGATCCTGCTCGGCCTGATCCCCGGCGCGGGCGGCACCCAGCGGCTGTCCCGGCTGATCGGGCCCTCCAGGGCCAAGGACCTCATCTTCACGGGCCGCATGGTCAAGGCAGACGAGGCGCTCACCCTCGGACTGGTGGACCGGGTGGTGCCCGCCGCCGAGGTGTACGAGCAGGCGCACGCCTGGGCCGCGAAGCTCGCCCAGGGCCCGGCGATCGCCCTGCGCGCGGCGAAGGAGTGCGTGGACGCGGGCCTGGAGGCCGACATCGACACCGGCCTGGCCATCGAACGCAACTGGTTCGCGGGGCTGTTCGCCACCGAGGACCGCGAGCGCGGCATGCGCAGCTTCGTCGAAGAGGGCCCGGGCAAGGCCAAGTTCGTATGAGCGCAGCCGTATGAACACAGCCGCGTGAGTGAACCCCTGCGGGTGGTTTAGCGGGGCCTTAAGGCAGCCTTAAGGCGAAACGGTTGATCAACGCAGGGTGATCGGCCCCGTGCGCGCCGTCACCGCAGGTCAATGCGGGGCGCGGCGTGTCCGGTTGCCCCTCGCATATGCCCGTGCGCCCCCTCGGAAGCCTCGATTCCGCGGGGGCTATTCCCGTGGAACGGCCCGGGCGGGCGCGGTGGCCGTCCATGATGGGTGCATGGCGGGCCTGGAGGGTGTGGAACAGCCGCGGCAGCGCGCGAGCGCTATGGCCGTACGGCTTGCGGTGGCGGTCGAGGACGAGCAGGGCCTCACGGTGCTGGAGTCGTACGGCAACCCGGCGGAGGCGGAGGTGACCCTGCCGTCCATGCCGGAGTCGGCGAGCACGGCCCGCCGGCTCACCCAGAGCGTGGTGGTGCGCTATTGGGGCCTGTCGCCGCAGATCGCCGAGCACGCCGTCCTGCTGGTCTCCGAGCTCGTCGGCAACGCCGTGCGCCACACCGGGGCCCGTTCCTTCGGTTTACGGATGCTGCGCCGTCGCGGCTGGATCCGCGTCGAGGTGCGCGACCCCTCGCGGGGGCTGCCCTGTCTGATGCCGGTGCACGAGCTGGACACCACCGGCCGGGGGCTCTTCCTCGTGGACAAGCTGTCCGACCGCTGGGGCGCCGACCTGCTGCCGCGCGGCAAGATCACCTGGTTCGAGATGCGGGTCGCGGACCGCTGACCCCCGGAACGCCGGAAACCCCCTGTCGCCGAGGTGGGGCGCTGCGGGGGTTTCGTGGGCGCCGAGGACCGGTGGGGTGTGTGGCCCTCGGCGGGTGGGCTTCGCTCGGGTCAATGGGAAGCCGTGATTCCGACTATGGCAGACGTGGGCCCAAACGCCAAAAGTCCCGACTCGGACATAAGTGTGCATATCCTAAGAGTTTCCATCTAAATCTTAGGTGAGGTGGGCCACTCGCCTCGTAATCCATGAATGAATATCCACCCCTCCGCGTAATTCATTGATCGCAGAGTGAACGTTCCACCCTCGGGGCGCCACTTCCGAAGGTCCCAAACTGGGTCAATCAATACCTTCGGGGGCGTTCGCCACTTAAATGGGCAGGTGCTCTGTTACCCAGACCGCCGGACCGCCCTGCGCGCCACTGCGGCGGTCGCCGCCGGTGCCCTCACCGCGGCCTGCGGCACGGGCGGCGCCCCCATGGCTCCCCGGCCCGTCCAGGACGCTCCCGCCCGGCCCGATGCCGCCAAGCCCGCTCCGGCGCCGGCCCCCGCCCCCCGCCGGTTCCCCGGGCAGCCCGTGGAGATCGTGCACGGCCCGCGCGAGCGGCCGGAGGTCGCGCTCACCTTCCACGGCAACGGGGACCCCGCCATCGCCCGCGCCGTGCTCGCCGAAGCCGAGAAGGCGGGCGCGCACGTCACCGTCCTGGCCATCGGCACCTGGCTCGACGACCACCCCGACATGGCCCGCCGGATCCTCGACGGCGGCCACGAGCTCGGCAACCACACCCACCACCACCTCGCGATCAACTCCCTGCCCGAGGCGGAGGCCTACGCCGAGATCACCGGCTGCGCCCAGCGCCTCAAGCGCCTCACCGGCTCCATCGGCACCTGGTTCCGTCCCTCGCAGACCCAGAACGCCAGCCCCCTCGTCCAGAAACTGGCCCAGCGGGCCGGCTATCCGCACGTCCTCTCCTACGACGTGGACTCCCTCGACTTCACCTCGCCCGGCGCCGCGACCGTCGTCAGCAACGTCACCGGGACGATCCACGGCGGATCGGTGGTGAGCCTGCACTTCGGCTACGCGGACACGGTCGACGCGATGCCGCCCCTCCTCGAAGAACTCGCGCGCCGCAAGCTGCGCGCGGTGACCACCACGGAGCTGCTGACCCCATGACGACCACCCGCCTTCCCCGGAAGGCCACCGTGCTGCTGGCCGGTCTGGTCCTCGCCGCCCTGGCCGGCTGCGGATCGGCCGACAAGGCGCCCGCCGAGGCACTCGGCTCCAAGGGGCCGGCCAACCCCGTCAAAGCCGTGCCCGCCGTACCGCCGGGGCTGGCCGGGATGCCCCCGGTGCTCGACCCGGCCGACGTGTACGCGGCGGACCGGCCGAACAAGCTCTCCCCGGTGGTCAAGGGCTTCCCGTCGCGCGTCTACGTGCCGAACACCAACTCCAACACGGTGTCCGTCATCGACCCGGCCACCTACAAGGTCGTCGACACCATCCCGGTCGGCGTCCAGCCCCAGCACGTGGTGCCCTCCTGGGACATGAAGACCCTCTGGGTCAACAACAACCGCGGCCACACCCTCACCCCCATCAACCCGGCCACCGGCGAGGCGGGCGAGCCGGTCGAGGTCCACGACCCGTACAACCTCTACTTCACCCCCAACGGCAAGTACGCCATCGTGATGGCCTCCATGGACCGCGAGCTGGTCTTCCGCGACCCGCACACCATGAACCGGGTCAAGACCGTCCCCGTGACCTGCTTCGGTGTCAACCACGCGGACTTCTCCCTCGACGGCCGCTACTTCATCGTCAGCTGCGAGTTCTCCGGCGAACTGCTCAAGGTCGACACCGAGAAGATGGAGGTCATCGGGCAGCAGAAGCTCCCGTTCGAGGGCGCGATGCCCCAGGACGTGAAGATCTCGCCCGACGGGAAGACCTTCTACGTCGCCGACATGATGGCGCACGGCATGTGGGTGCTCAGCGGCGACAAGTTCGACGTCCCCAAGCTGCTCCCCACCGGCAAGGGCTGCCACGGCCTCTACGTCAGCCGCGACTCCCGCGAGATGTACGTCTCCAACCGCGGCGAGGGCAGCATCTCCGTCTTCGACTTCAAGAAGAACCAGCTCACCAAGAAGTGGGAGCTGCCCGACGGCGGCAGCCCCGACATGGGCGGGGTCTCGGCCGACGGCAAGGTGCTGTGGCTGTCCGGCCGCTACAACTCCGAGGTCTACGCGATCGACACCACCACCGGCAAGGAGCTGGCGAAGATCCCCGTCGGCAGCGGCCCGCACGGCCTGGCCGTCTACCCGCAGCCCGGCCGCTACTCGCTCGGCCACACCGGCATCTTCCGCTAGGCCCGCCTGCCCGGACGGGAACGCGACGGCGTCCTGGGAGCCCGCCCACGGCTCCGGGGACCCGTGGGCGGGGACGGCCCCCGGTGCGGCTACCCTGAGCCGGTCAACAAGCACCAGGAAGGGGTGGCCCAGTGGCGGACATCGACAAGGCACGTGAGACGTTCGACCGGTTCGACGCGAACGGCGACGGCGTCATCACGGCCGACGAGTACAGCGCGGCCATGAAGGCGATGGGGGACGCGTTCGTCACCCCCGCGGTCGCCGACGCGATCATCGCGGCGAAGGACCTCAACGGCGACAAGCTGCTGAGCTTCGACGAGTTCTGGGCCGACCTGAACAAGTAAGGCCCCGCCGAACGGGCGCCGCGCCCGCCTCCGTCCCGCCCGCCGGGACGGGGGCGCGTCAGGCCCCGCTCGGACCCGTCATGTCCTCGACCTCTGCGAGGGCCTCCTCCAGCCAGCCGAGCCAGAAGCCCTCCAGGGCGATCCCCCCGTGCAGCACGAGCCGGCGCAGCCGGTCCGGGTCGGCGTTGCGCCCCGCCGGGAAGTCCTTCGCCTCGATGGCCTCGTACTCCGCCAGCTGTGCCCGGTGCAGCTCCAGGTGCCGCCGCAGCTCCGCCCCGAGCCCCTGCGGCCCCACCACGGCCGCCGCCCGGATCCGCAGCAGCAGCGCGTCCCGCATCGGCTTGGGATCCTGCCGCTCGTCCACCCACCGCGCCAGCTCCGCGCGGCCGTCGGGCAGCACCTCGTACTCCTTCTTCTGCCCCCGCACGGGCGCCTCGCTGGGCAGCGCCCGGATCAGCCCGGCCTCCTCCAGCCGCCCCAGCTCCCGGTAGATCTGCTGGTGCGTCGCGGACCAGAAGTAGCCGATCGACTTGTCGAACCGCCGCGTCAGCTCCAGCCCCGACGAGGGCTTCTCCAACAACGCGGTGAGAATGGCATGCGGCAACGACATGCGGCCATCCTAGGTGTGGGCAATCGTCCCGCAGGGGCGATGGGGGTCCCCCCTGCTCGAGCGAAGCCGAGAGCTTGGGGGAGGGTGGGCACACCGGGACACCCCGCCGGGAGGCCCGACCCCGCCCCGCCCCCGGCCCCGCCCCGCCCCCGACCCCGCTCAGCCCAGCGCGCCCAGCTCCTCCGGCGTCCGCGGCCCCGGAACCCCGTCCGCCAGCATCCCCCTGCCCCGCAGGAACGCCCCCACCACCGGCGCCCAGGCAGCCCGCAGCCCCGCGGACGCCAACAGCTCCGGATCCGACAGCAGATCCCCCGCAGGCCCCACCCGCACCCCGGAGGGCGTCAGCACAGCGGCGTCGTCCGCCCACCGGACCGCCAGGTCCACGTCGTGGGTGGCCATCACCACCGTGGTCCCCGCCGCCCGCAGCCCGGCCAGGACGTCCAGCAGCCGTTCCTGCCCGTCCGGGTCGAGCCCGGCCGTCGGCTCGTCCAGGATCAGCACCCGCGGCGCCATCGCCACCGCACCCGCGATCGCCGCCCGCTTGCGCTGCCCGTACGACAGCAGGTGCGTCGGCCGGTCGCGCAGCGCGGTGATGTCGAGGGCGGCCAGCGCGGAGTCCACCCGCTCGCGGACCTCGGCCTGCGCCAGCCCGAGGTTCATCGGGCCGAAGGACACGTCCTGCTCCACCGAGGCCGCGAACAGCTGGTCGTCGGGGTCCTGCACCACCAGCTGGACGGTGGTGCGCAGCCGCGTCAGCCCCCGCCGGTCGTAGGACACCGGCGTACCCTCCAGCCGCAGCGCCCCCGACGCGGGCCGCAGGCCCCCGCTCAGCAGCCGCATCAGCGTGGTCTTGCCGCTGCCGTTGCGGCCCAGCAGCACCAGCGCCCGCCCCTCGGCGATCGCGAAGTCCACGCCCGACAGCACGGCCGGGCCGTCCTCGTACGCGTATCCCGCGCCGGCCAGTTCCACCAACGGGGTCACAGCCCCAGCTCCTTCAGTACGAGGGTCCCCGCGACCAGGGCGGCCAGGAGGGCGGCGGCGGCCGCCAGGAACCGCCGGGACAGCCGCGCCGGCGGGACCAGCACCCGCAGCGCGCCGTCGTAACCCCGCCCCGCGAGCCCCTCCTGGAGCCGGGCGGCGCGGTCGAAGGCCCGGACGAACGAGGTCGCCGCGAGCCCGGCCACCGAACGCCAGGCGGCGGCCCGCCCGGCCTGCCCGAGCCGGGCCGCCTGGGCCCGGCGGACCTGGGCGAGGGAGTCCAGCAGCAGGAAGCCGATCCGGTACATGACCAGGGCCACGTCCACCACCGGCGCGGGCACCCCGGCCCGCACCAGCCGCGGCAGCACGTCCGAGACGGGCGTGGTGAAGGCGAACAGCAGCACTCCCAGCGAGGCGGCCGAGGTGCGCAGCAGCAGGTCCAGCGCGTGCCGGGGCCCGTCCGGGGCCGGCGCGAGGAGCCCGTCGGGACCGCCCACCGACACAAGCAGCGGCAGCGCGCCGGTGACGCAGAACCCCAGCGGGACCCGGAAGGCCCGCCACAGCCGGCGCCCGGACACCCCGGCGGGCCCCAGCAGCACTGCCAGGGTCGCTGCGGCCACCAGCGGCCCGCCGGGCCACGGGGGCAGGCACACCGCGGTGACGGTCAGCCCGAACCCGAGCAGGGCCTTCTCCAGCGGATGGCGGCCCCGCCAGCGGCTGGAGTGCGCCGCGACGTCGATCGGCAGCACCGGCTACGGCTCCCGCGCGGGCTCGGCGGGGGCCTGCGCCCCGGCTCCGGCCGCCGTCTGCGCCAGGGCCTGGGCCGCGCCCTGCCGGCGGCCCCTGCGGACCCCGAAGTAGTACGCGAGCACGCCCGCGCCCAGGGCCGCCTGGAGGGCGAACAGGGCGGACTCCACCTCGCCCGACGGAGGCTCGTACAGCGGGGAGAACCAGGGCTCGTAGTCCGGCTCCAGCTCGGTGATGGCCGACTCCGCCTGGGCGTCGGCGCCCGCGAAGGGCTCCTCCTTGCCCTCGCCGAGCCCCAGCGCGAGCGGCAGCACGGCCAGTGCGGCCACCAGGAGCAGCAGCAGGGTGTTGATCTTGGCGTTCCGGCTCATCAGGCTGCCGCCCCCTCGGTCCGCTTGGCTCCGGTCAGCTTGGCGACCCCGAGCCGGACCAGGTCCGACTTGCTCGACTGCATCAGCAGCCGCATCACGAGCACCGTCAGCAGCCCCTCGCTGACCGCGAGCGGGATCTGGGTGAGGGCGAAGATGCCCGCGAACTTCTCCAGGGAGCCCGGGAATCCGCTCGACGGGTCCGGGAAGGCGAGGGCCAGCTGGACCGAGGTCACGCAGTAGGTGACCAGGTCGGCGAAGAAGGCGCCGAAGAAGACGGTGACCATCAGCGGGGCGCCGGACCTGCGCAGCAGCTTGTAGACCGCGTACCCGGCCCAGGGCCCGGCGATGGCCATCGAGAAGACGTTGGCGCCGAGGGTGGTGAGCCCGCCGTGCGCCAGCAGCAGGGCCTGGAACAGCAGGGTGATCGTGCCGAGCACCGCCATGATGGGCGGCCGGAAGAGGACGGCGCCGAGCCCGGTCCCCGTGGGGTGCGAGCAACTGCCCGTCACCGAGGGGATCTTCAGGGCGGACAGGACGAAAGTGAATGCACCGGACGCGCCGAGGAGCAGTGTGCTCTCGGGGTGGGACTTGACCTCGCGGGTCAGCGCGCGGACCCCGTGGACGACGAACGGGGCGGACGCGGCGCCCCAGGCGGCCGCGTGCAGCGGGGGCAGGAACCCCTCGGCTATGTGCATGAGTCGGGAGACCTCTCCAGCACCTCGTGGATGGACGTACGCGCCCCGGCCGGTCTCCTGGCTGACGGGTACTGCCGCCCCGGCTCCGCCTTCCCGGGTCCCTGCGGTCTCCCGCACGGTCCCAGTGGCTCCCGCGAGGGGTGGAGCTGGACTTCCCGATCACAGTGGCGAGGGCCGCACCGGTTTTCCACCGGTTTCCCGAACACCAAGGCCAGCTGACCCTAGTCGCCCGCACGGACCGGTATCAACCCGGACCGATCCGGCCGATCGGATGGCTCAATTCCGCTTCGCCCCCCGGAAGGGTGCCGAACGCTGGCGCGGGCGGCGGCGGCCCCGCAGGGTGGGGGCGTGGCCGCCTACGACTACTCCGACCTGTCCGCCGTCTACCTCAACTGCACCCTCAAGCGCTCGCCCGAGACCAGCAACACCGAGGGGCTGATCTCGCGGAGCCGCGCCGTCATGGAGTCGGCCGGCGCGCGGACCTCGCTGATCCGCGCCGTCGACCACGACATCGCCACCGGCGTCTGGCCGGACATGACCGACCACGGCTGGGAGAGCGACCAGTGGCCGGTGCTCTACAGCCAGATCATGGACGCCGACATCCTCGTCCTCTGCGGCCCCATCTGGCTCGGCGACAACAGCTCGGTCATGAAGCAGGTCATCGAGCGGCTCTACGCCTGCTCCTCGCTGCTGAACGACCGGGGCCAGTACGCCTACTACGGGCGGGTCGGCGGCGCGCTGATCACCGGCAACGAGGACGGCGTCAAACACTGCGCCATGAACGTCCTCTACAGCCTCCAGCACCTGGGCTACGCCATCCCGCCGCAGGCGGACGCGGGCTGGATCGGCGAGGCCGGCCCCGGCCCCTCGTACCTCGACCCGGGCTCCGGCGGCCCCGAGAACGACTTCACCAACCGCAACACGACGTTCATGTCCTGGAACCTGATGCACCTCGCGGCGCTCCTCAAGCGCGCCGGGGGCGTCCCCGCCCACGGCAACCAGCGCTCCGAGTGGGACGCCGGCTGCCGTTTCGACTTCCCGAACCCCGAACACCGCTGAGGGTGTCCGGCGTCCGGCGTCAGCAGGTGTTCGGATGGGCGATGTCCACCACGAGCCGCTCGGGCGCGTGCAGGACGGAGGTGCTGTAGGCGGGCGGGGTGTCGAAGGCGGCCCCGAAGGTCACGTACCCCTCGAAGTCACCGGTCAGGGCCAGGCCCTTGAGCTTGCTGAGGCTGATCTGCTGGAGCTTGGGGCCCTGGTAGACGTTGTTGCCCGCGTCGTCGTGGCCGGCGGCCGGGTGCAGGCGGATCTCCAGGAAGTACTTCCCCGGCAGCGGGACCGGCTTGCCGGAGCCGTCGTAGACCAGCTGGGAGACGGGAGTGACGGTGAAGGAGGGCACGGAGCCCTGGAGGTCGATCACGATCCGGTCGTACGTGCAGTGACCGCCCCAGCGGGCGTTGACGACGAGCGGGGTCGTGGAGCGGACGGCGGCCGGTGCGGCCGCCGAGGCCGGTGCGGCGAGCGCGAGCCCTGCGGTCAGCAGGGCACCTGTGGCCAGGGCCACGAACCGGCGGCGGTGCGGGTGGTGACGCATGGCGTCCCCCCGATCCTCTGAGACGGGGAATGACTGTCATCCGGTATGACATTCCCGGGGGCCCCGTGGTTGCACGGGGCGGCCCGCCGGCTCAGAAGGTCAGCAGTGCGCTCAGCTCGGCGTCCAGGTCGTAGTGGCGCTGCTCCTGCCCCCGTGGGACCAGCTCGGTCATCCGCCGGCACAGCCCGCGCAGGTCCTTGGCCCGCACGGAGACCACGCAGCCCCGCTCGCCGTTGCTCAGGGCCAGCAGGACGCGGGGCTCGGTGCCCGTCCACCGCGGCCACACCTGTATGTCGCCCTCCCCGGTGGCGCAGGTCTGCCCGTCGATCAGCAGCTCCCGCGAGAACACCCAGCGGGCGATCCGGACGCCGGCGCCCTGGAACTCCACGGCGACCTCGTAGGGCCGGTCCGTGCGGTAGACGAAGACGCCCTCCAGGGGGACCGGCAGCGGTGCGGCCTCCAGCCGCAGCGGCAGGACACGGTGTTCGGTGATGGCCATGGCGGCTGCCTCTCTTCGCGGGGTAACAGCGCCCCCCGAAGCACGCTAGTGCACGTACCGCCCGCCGCCCGGGGGCCGAAGGTCCCGACCCGGGCGGGCCGTGGGACCCCTCTTCCCCGGACGCGCGCAGGGGCCCGGCGCACCCGCGCCGGGCCCCTGCTCACCTCGTCACGCTGCGCCGAGCGGTCAGCACTCGATGACGTTGACCGCGAGACCGCCGCGCGCGGTCTCCTTGTACTTGACCTTCATGTCGGCGCCGGTCTCCTTCATGGTCTTGATGACCTTGTCCAGGGAGACCTTGTGGCTGCCGTCGCCGCGCATCGCCATCCGGGCCGCCGTGACGGCCTTGACCGCCGCCATGCCGTTGCGCTCGATGCACGGGATCTGCACCAGGCCGCCGACCGGGTCGCAGGTCAGGCCCAGGTTGTGCTCCATGCCGATCTCGGCGGCGTTCTCCACCTGCTCCGGGGAGCCGCCCAGCACCTCGGCCAGGGCGCCCGCCGCCATGGAGCAGGCGGAGCCGACCTCGCCCTGGCAGCCGACCTCGGCGCCGGAGATCGAGGCGTTCTCCTTGAAGAGCATGCCGATCGCGCCCGCGGCCAGCAGGAAGCGCACCACGCCGTCCTCGTCCGCGCCGGGCACGAAGTTCACGTAGTAGTGCAGGACGGCCGGCAGGACGCCCGCGGCGCCGTTGGTGGGCGCGGTGACGACGCGGCCGCCCGCCGCGTTCTCCTCGTTCACGGCCATCGCGTAGATCGTCGTCCACTCGCTGCGGTGCAGCAGCGGGTCGCCCTCGGTGCGCAGCTGGCGCGCCGTGGCGGCGGCCCGGCGCTTGACGCGCAGCCCGCCCGGGAGGATGCCCTCGCGGGACATGCCGCGCGAGACGCAGGACTGCATGACCCGCCAGATCTCCAGGAGGCCCTCGCGGATCTCCTCCTCCGTCCGCCAGGCCTTCTCGTTCTCCATCATCAGGGAGGAGATCGACAGGCCGGTCTCGTTCGCGAGACGGAGCATCTCGTCACCGGAGCGGAAGGGGTACTTCAGCACGGTGTCGTCGAGCTTGATCCGGTCCTCGCCGACCGCGTCCTCGTCCACGACGAAGCCGCCGCCGACCGAGTAGTAGGTCTTCTCCAGCAGCGGGGCGCCGGAGGCGTCGTAGGCGAAGAGGGTCATGCCGTTCGCGTGGTACGGCAGCGAGCGGCGGCGGTGGAGGATCAGCTGGCTGGGCTCGTCGAAGTCGATCTCGTGGACGCTCCCTATCTCGGTCCCGAGCAGGCGCAGCTTCCCGGTCCGGCGGATCCGCTCCACCTCGTCGTCGGCGCTCTCCACGTCCACCGTGCGCGGGGAGTGGCCCTCCAGGCCGAGCAGGACCGCCTTGGGGGTGCCGTGGCCGTGGCCGGTGGCGCCGAGGGAGCCGAAGAGCTCCGCCCGGACGGAGGCGGTCTGGGCGAGGAGGCCGTCCTTCTTCAGCCGCGACACGAACATGCGCGCGGCGCGCATCGGGCCGACCGTGTGGGAGGAGGAGGGGCCGATACCGATGGAGAAGAGATCGAAGACGGAGATGGCCACTGGCGGACTCCCTTGTCGGCTCGTGGGGTGGGGAGGGGGGCAGGGGTGTGGTGGAGCGGGGTGGTGCGCGGGGGATCTGCGGATTTTGTCCGGCAGACGAGCGTAACGCGTGGAGATGAACGTTTCGCCTCGTGGAAGGGTCCGCGGGACGTGAGTCAGCTCGCGTTCCGGTGTCCCGGCGGGGAAACGGGCCGGGAAGAAGACAGGAAGGGGCCCGGCCCTGTGCGGAACAAGGCCGGGCCCCTCCTGGCCCGTGACTACAGCGACGGGTAGAGCGGGAACTTCGCGGCGAGCGCGGAGACGCGCGCCTTGAGGTCGTCCGCGTCGAACGCCGGCTTCAGGGCCTGCGCGATGATCTCGGCGACCTCGCGGAAGTCCTCGGCGCCGAAGCCGCGGGTGGCCAGCGCCGGCGTGCCGATGCGCAGGCCCGAGGTGACCATCGGCGGGCGCGGGTCGTTCGGGATGGCGTTCCGGTTGACCGTGATGCCGATCTCGTGGAGCCGGTCCTCGGCCTGCTGGCCGTCCAGCTCGGAGTTGCGCAGGTCGACCAGGACCAGGTGCACGTCGGTGCCGCCGGAGAGGACGGACACGCCCACCTCGGTGACGTCCGGCTGGACCAGGCGCTCGGCGATGATCTTGGCGCCCTCCAGGGTGCGCTCCTGGCGCTCCTTGAACTCGGGCGAGGCCGCGACCTTGAAGGAGACGGCCTTGGCCGCGATCACGTGCTCCAGGGGACCGCCCTGCTGACCGGGGAAGACCGCGGAGTTGATCTTCTTGGCCAGCTCCTGCGTCGACAGGATGACGCCGCCGCGCGGACCGCCGAGGGTCTTGTGCGTGGTGGTGGTGACCACGTGGGCGTGCGGCACCGGGTTCGGGTGCAGGCCCGCGGCGACCAGGCCCGCGAAGTGGGCCATGTCGACCATCAGGTACGCGCCGACCTCGTCCGCGATCCGGCGGAAGGCGGCGAAGTCCAGCTGGCGCGGGTAGGCGGACCAGCCGGCGACGATCAGCTGCGGCTTGGACTCCTTGGCCAGGCGCTCGACCTCGGCCATGTCGACCTGGCCGGACTCGTCGACGTGGTACGGGACCACGTTGTAGAGCTTGCCGGAGAAGTTGATCTTCATGCCGTGGGTCAGGTGACCGCCGTGGGCCAGGTTCAGGCCCATGATCGTGTCGCCCGGCTTCAGCAGCGCGAACATCGCGGCGGCGTTGGCCTGCGCACCGGAGTGCGGCTGGACGTTCGCGGCCTCGGCGCCGAACAGCGCCTTGATGCGGTCGATCGCGATCTGCTCGACCACGTCGACGTGCTCGCAGCCGCCGTAGTAGCGGCGGCCGGGGTAGCCCTCGGCGTACTTGTTGGTCAGGACCGAGCCCTGGGCCTCCATGACGGCGACCGGAGCGAAGTTCTCCGACGCGATCATTTCCAGGGTCGACTGCTGGCGTACGAGCTCGGCGTCGACGGCGGCGGCGACGTCGGGGTCGAGCTCGTGGAGGGGGGTGTTCAGTACGGACATCAGGATCCCCTGGGGTGTCAGTTACCGGTGGTGAGGGCGGTGTACTCGTCGAAGGAGAGCGCGTCCTTGGGCTCCTCCGACAGCTTCACCTTGAACAGCCAGCCACCCTCGAACGGGGCGGAGTTCACGAGGGCCGGGTCGTCCACGACGTCCTGGTTGAACTCGACGATCTCACCGGAGACGGGGGAGTACAGGTCGCTGACCGACTTGGTCGACTCCAGCTCGCCACAGGTCTCGCCCTCGGTGACGGTGTCGCCGACCTCGGGGAGCTGGGCGTAGACGACGTCACCGAGTGCGTCGGCGGCGAAGGCCGTGATGCCGACCGTCGCGACGCCGTCGACGGCGTCCGACAGCCACTCGTGCTCCTTGGTGTAACGCAGCTGCTGGGGGTTGCTCATGACCTGATTCTCCTGGATGCGGTGCGGTGGATACGAACGGTGGTCTTGCGGGCCGGAGGGTGGCCGGCGGGGCGGGGTCCCGGGGACCCGGGGGTCACTTCTGCCGCTTGTAGAACGGCAGGGCCACGACCTCGTACGGCTCATGCGTACCGCGAATGTCCACGCCGACCCCGGAGGTTCCGGGCGCGGCGTGCTCCGCGTCCACGTATGCCATGGCGATCGGCTTGCCCAGCGTCGGCGACGGGGCGCCGGAGGTGACCTCGCCGATCACCTTGCCGCCGGCGACCACGGAGAACCCGGCGCGCGGGACGCGGCGGCCCTCGGCGATCAGACCGACCAGCTTGCGCGGGGCCCGGCCGGCGGCGCGCTCGGCGGCGGCCTCCAGGGCGGCGCGGCCGACGAAGTCGCCCTCCTTCTCGAACTTCACGACCCGGCCCAGCCCGGCGTCGAAGGGCGTGAGGGACGTGGTCAGCTCGTGCCCGTACAGCGGCATGCCCGCCTCCAGGCGCAGGGTGTCGCGGCAGGACAGGCCCGCCGGGACCAGGCCGACGCCCTCGCCCGCCTTGGTCAGCGCCTGCCACAGCTCCACGGCGTGCTCGGGGGAGACGAACAGCTCGAAGCCGTCCTCACCGGTGTAGCCGGTACGGGCGATCAGCGCGGGCACGCCCGCGACGGTGCCCGGCAGGCCGGCGTAGTACTTCAGCCCGTCCAGGTCGGCGTCGGTCAGCGAGGCGAGGATGCCGGGGGACTCCGGGCCCTGGACGGCGATCAGCGCGTACGCGTCGCGGTCGTCACGGACCTCGGTGTCGAAGCCGGCGGCGCGCTCGGTGAGCGCGTCCAGCACCACCTGGGCGTTGGAGGCGTTGGCGACGACCATGTACTCGGTCTCGCCGAGGCGGTAGACGATCAGGTCGTCGAGGATCCCGCCGTCCTCCTGGCAGATGTGCGTGTAGCGGGCGCGGCCGACGCCGACGGTGGAGATGTTGCCCACGAGCGCGTAGTCCAGCGCCTTCACGGCCTCCGGGCCGGTCAGGGTGATCTCGCCCATGTGGGAGAGGTCGAACAGACCGGCCTTGGTGCGCACGGCGTTGTGCTCGTCGCGCTCACTGGCGTAGCGCAGCGGCATGTCCCAGCCCGCGAAGTCGGTCATGGTCGCACCGAGCGAACGGTGCAGCGCGTCGAGCGCGGTCAGGCGGGGGGCAGTGCTCATGGGTGTGGCTCCCGGGTCCCAGGGCATGACATGACGAGGACGATCCTCCCCATCTGTCATCGGAACCTGAGAGGTTCGCCGGGAGTTCCCACGGGGGAACGCCGACTTGCACCTTGGGTGGAGCTGGCGGACAGCTCGCTTTTCAGATCTGCCTCATCCACGCGGTACGGGGCCTGAGAGATTCAAGGGAGGTACTTGCTCCTTCGGCGCCCGGGCACGGCCTCGCGGCCAGCCGGGACTCTCCCGCGCGGATTCAAGCGGCCGGTATGCAGTTGGTGTCCAGATGGCGCACATCATTGCACGGGTCGGGCGGAAGCGGGCAGCGGGGCCCGGAAGAAGGTACGGAACGCCCGTGCCCCCTGCGCTCCCGGGTGCTGGACGCCGGGCCCGGAACCGACCGGCGCGGATTACCGTCTCTTTACATTCAGCGGGCATGGGGCCCTCGCGGTCCGACTCGGGGGGAGACGATCACGGTGCGGAGATTCGGAGTGGCGACCAGTACGGGAACGGTGGACGAGCCCCGGGCGCGGCCCCTCGCGTCCCGCACGGCCCCGGCCGCCGGCACGGTCCGCGACCTGCGCGGACGCGTGGCCCGGGGCCCCCGGCGGCTGAGCTTCCCCGCCGGGGACATCGTGGTGGTGTCCGGTCTGCCGGGCGGCGGGAAGAGCACCCTGATCAAGCGGGCCGTGCCGGGCGGGGGCATCGACTCCCAGGACGTCCGCGAGCGCTGGGAGGGCCGGATGCCGCGGGCGCTGCCGTACGGGGTGTACCGGCCGCTGGTCCGCGCGTCCCATTACCGGACGCTCTGGCGCGAGCTGCGCTCCGGCACCTCTCTGGTCGTCCACGACTGCGGCACCCAGACCTGGGTCCGGGCCCTCCTGGCGGCCTCCGCCCGGCGGCGGGGCCGCCGGCTCCACCTCCTCCTGCTGGACGCCTCCCCGGAGGAGGCCCTCGCGGGCCAGGCCTCGCGCGGCCGGGGCGTCTCGGCGTACGCCTTCGCCCGCCACCGCGCGGCGGTCGGCCGGCTGCTGTCGGCGGCCGAGGCGGGCCGCTCCCCGAGGGGCTGCGCCTCCACCACCCTCCTGGACCGCCGCGCGGCCGCCGCCCTGACGGGCATCACCTTCGACGCCTGACCCGCCCCGGGTGCGCCGCCGCGCGGGGTCTGGGGCGGAGCCCCAGTGAGCGGGGGAGGGGCGGGTAGGGGACCGGCCCCGCGCAGCGGCTCCCGCCCCCGGCGGAGCCGCCCGGTAGCCTCGGGGCGGTAATTCGCCATGGAAACCCCAACGGAGAGCAGGCGCACATGCACGGCAACGGCTGGCCGGCGAACGAGTTGGAGCAGGTACTCGGAACGGCCCTCGGGCAGCCGGACGCGGGCCCCCGCATCCTGGAGGCCCTCGGCCGCAGCCAGGTCTGGGTCCCGCTCCCGCAGGGCGGCGGCCCCGACAGCCCCTCCCTCGACCTCCCCACCATGCTGATCGCCGGCGAGGCGTACGTCCCCGTCTACAGCTCCGAGGCCCAGTTCCGCTTCGCCGCCGGCCCCGCCATGGACTTCGCGATAGCCCCCGCGGTGGAGTTCGCCCGCGGCCTGCCCCCGCAGCTCGGCATCGCCGTGAACCCCGAGGGCGCCGTCGGCGTCCCCCTGCCCCCCGCCGCCGTCGCCCAGCTCTGCCGGGCCGGCCGCACCGAGCTCGACGGCCCCGCCAGCGGCGCCCGCGTCCGCCTCTTCGAGCCCGACTGGCAGGACGACCCCGTCGACTTCCTCTCCGCCGCCGCCGAGGAGTTCCGCGCCACCGGCGTCGTCCGCGCCGCGCACCGCTGCCTCGCCAGCGTCGAGGGCAAGGACCCCGAGCTCTACATCGGCGTCCAGCTGGTGGGATTCGACTCCGGCAGCCGGACCGCCCCGCTGGAGGCGCTCGGCCGCGCCCTGGCGCGCGTACCGGCGCCGTGGCCCGTGCAGTTGATCCTGCTCGACGCCGCCGAGGACCCGGTCACGGACTGGATTCGTGAGCGCGTGCGCCCCTTCTACCTCCCGTAGCGCCGCTTAAGCTGTTCGGGACGTGGAGACGACGGGCGGACGAAGACGAAGAGGGGTAGCCGGGTGAGTGCGTCAGGCACGGCCGCGGCCGGGCAGGTCGAGCACATGCTGCGCCAGGTGACTCCCGGGCGCTATGAGAACTACGAGTCATTCCTGCACGCCCTCGCCGAGGGCCGGCTGTGGATGCTGCTCTGGCAGGGGCAGCCGGGCTCACCGGACGCCCAGTACGGCGGCATGGAGGTCGAGGGCCTGGGATACGCGCCCTGCGTGACCTCCCCGCAGGAGCTGGCCGCCAGCGGCTGGAACCGTGGCTACGAGGTGGTCACCGGCCGGGACATCGCCCGCGCCCTCTACCCCGACCGCTGGGGCCTGTGGGTCAACCCGCACGCCCAGGGCGGCGGCCTCGGCATCCCCTGGGCCGACCTGCGCCGGGTCGCCACCGGCCTGGACCGGATGCCGGCCGGACCGCTGCGGCTGTCCGAGCCCGCCCTGGAGCTCCCGCAGTTCTACGGGCTGCTGACCCAGCACGCCCACCGCACCCCCGCCGTCCGCTCGCTGCGCCGCGCCTGGGTGCAGCCCGCGCTGGGGTCGGCGTACCTCGCCGTCGGGCTCGACCTGTACGACGCCTCCGCGCCCGCGCTGGAGTCCGTACGGGAGATGATGCGCCAGTCGGTCGGCGCGGTGCCCGAGGGCGTTCCGGTGTGCACGGTCGCGCTGGCGGACGAGCACGATCCGGTGGCCATGTGGCTGCGCGCGCAGACCCGCCCGTTCTACGACCGGGAGGGCCAGGCGGCCGCCTACTGAGCCGCCGGGCCTGTTACAGGGACATTTCAGGGTATGCCCGCACTGTGAGACGGGCCGTCCAGGGCGAACCTCGGGCCGTCGGGAAACACCGTTCCCGGCGGCCTTCGCCTTGTCCGGATTTCACCCCCGATGGGCGTCCAATTGGCGCAGCCGACCGCCGAGTTGGGCGCCATGTCCGTTTGGATACCGAACGGACGGTGTTGCTCCGCTGAGCCGAGAGCCGAGTCCGGATAACGGGAACTCAAGCCTCAGATCACGGTTGCGCATCCTTTCATCTGCGGGTCTGGCGGCTGGTCGAGCGCCCGATGAAGACTCCCCACCCAAGAGCCGGTCAGTCCTCCAGGACCCGGCTCGGCACGTGCCATCCGCGTGTCGCTCCGCACAGCTCTTCCCGCACTTCCGCACGTCAGCAGTCTTCGCATTCCTCGCGCACCGCCCTGCACTTCCCGCAGTTCCGCACCGCCCGCACCTCCCGCAGTTCCTGCACCTCCCGCAGTTCTCGCAGTACTCACGCACCTCCCGACGCGGCCCGGCCGTGTCCCACCGCGTCCCGAGCACTCCGAGCGCCACTCCGCACCAACGCCGCCACAGCGGCGGGCATGGGCCGACCACCCGTCGGCCGAGAGGGGTCCCCACCACGATGACGGCACCACTGCACGACACGAGCGCGGAAACGCCCGCACCCGTGTCCGTAGCCGACGTCCCTGCCAAGGCCATCGAAGGCCGCTCGCCCGGACGCATCGCCTGGATGCGGCTCAAGCGCGACAAGGTCGCGCTGACCGGCGGCGTGGTCGTGATCCTGCTGATCCTGGTGGCGATCTTCGCGCCGCTGATCGTGAAGCTGCTGGGCCACGACCCCAACGAGTTCCACGAGGACCTGATCGACCCCGACCTGGGCACACCGCTCGGCTCCTTGGGCGGCATCAGCTCCGACTACCTGCTGGGCGTCGAACCGACCAACGGCCGCGACGTCTTCAGCCGGATCGTCTACGGCGCCCGCATCTCCCTGATCGTCGCCTTCCTGGCCGCCTTCGTCTCGGTGGTCCTCGGCAGCTTCCTCGGCGCTCTCGCCGGCTTCATCGGCGGCTGGGTCGACGGCCTCATCAGCCGCGTCATGGACCTGCTCCTGGCCTTCCCGCAGCTGCTGTTCACCATCGCCCTGGTCTCCGTCGTGCCCAACTCCGTCTGGGGCTTCGAGGGTTCGGGCGTGCGGATGGGCGTGCTCATCCTCGTCATCGGCTTCTTCGGCTGGCCGTACATCGGACGCATCGTCCGCGGCCAGACGATCTCCCTGCGGGAACGCGAGTACGTCGAGGCGGCGCGCAGCCTCGGCGCCGGCCGCGGCTACATCCTCGTCAAGGAGCTGATGCCGAACCTGGTCGCGCCGATCCTCGTCTACACCACGCTGATCATCCCGACCAACATCCTGACGGAAGCGGCCCTCAGCTTCCTGGGCGCCGGCGTCAAGCCCCCCACCTCTTCCTGGGGAAAGATGCTCTCCGACGCCGTCCCCATCTACCAGGACGACCCCATGTACATGGTGGTCCCCGGTATGACGATCTTCATCACCGTCCTGGCGTTCAACCTCTTCGGGGACGGGCTGCGTGACGCACTCGACCCCAAGGGCAGCTGAACCGCTTCTTCGCTTCACCACCTATGGAGGTTGGACAACCGTGATCCGCAGAAAGCAGGCTCTCGCGATCGCCGCCGTGATCGCCGCCCTGTCGATGACCGCCGCGTGCGGTGGCAACGGGGACAAGAAGGACGACAAGGCGGACGCCGCCGAGAGCGCCAAGGGCTACAGCGGTGCCGCCGAGGGCGTCATCAACGCCTCCGACGCCAAGGGCGGCGAGCTCAAGCTCTGGTCCCCCCAGGACGTCGACTACCTCGACCCGCAGCGCGCCTACTACGGCTTCGTCTGGGACATCCAGCGCCTGTACGTCCGCAGCCTGCTCGCCTACGACTCGAAGCCGGGCAAGGACGGCACCAAGGCGGTCCCGGACCTCGCCGAGGCCCTGCCGGTGGTGACCAACGACGGCAAGACGTACACCCTGAAGCTCAAGGACGGGGTGAAGTTCGAGGACGGCACGCCGATCACCTCGAAGGACGTCAAGTACGGCATCGAGCGCGTCTTCGCGCAGGACGTGCTCTCCGGCGGCCCGACCTACCTGATCGACATCCTCGACCAGGGCCAGAAGTACCCCGGCCCGTACAAGGACACCGACCCGGACAAGATGGGCCTGAAGTCCGTCCAGACGCCGGACGACAAGACCATCGTCTTCAACCTGGCGAGCGCCAACGCCGACTTCAGCTACCTGCTGGCCATGCCGACCTCCTCGCCGGTCCAGGCGGGCAAGGACACGGGCGCCACCTACACCAACAAGCCGGCCTCGACCGGTCCTTACAAGGTGGAGAGCTTCACCGCCGGCAAGGGCGCGACCTTCGTCCGCAACGAGAACTGGGACCCGAAGACGGACCCGATCCGCAAGGGCCTGCCGGACAAGGTCTCCTTCACGGTGACCACCAACCCGGACGACATGGACCAGCGCCTGCTCTCCGGCGACATCGACCTCGCCATCGACGGCACCGGTGTGCAGCAGGCCGCCAAGAACAAGATCCTCAAGGACGGGAACCTCAAGAAGAACGCGGACAACCCGTTCACGGGCTACATCCGCTACTTCGCCTTCCCGACGACGGTCGCGCCGTTCGACAACATCGAGTGCCGCAAGGCCGTCATCTACGCGGCCGACCCCAAGTCCCTGCAGACCGCCCGCGGCGGCCCGACCAGCGGTGACCTCGGCGCGAACATGCTGCCGCCCGGCGTCCCCGGCTCGGACAAGGCCTACGACCCGTTCGGTCTGACGAAGGGCAAGCCGCAGGAGGCCAAGGCCAAGGAGGCCCTCAAGGCCTGTGGCAAGCCTGACGGCTTCGAGACCACCATCGCCGTGCGCAACAACAAGGCGCCCGAGGTGAAGACGGCCGAGTCCCTCCAGGCCTCGCTCGCCAAGGTCGGCATCAAGGCGACGATCGACCAGTACGACGGCAAGCTCAACTCCTCCGTGATCGGTTCGCCCGAGAACGTGAAGAAGAAGGGCTACGGCATCATCG
Source organism: Streptomyces sp. 3211.6 (assembly GCF_003634815.1). Classification (NCBI taxonomy): domain Bacteria; kingdom Bacillati; phylum Actinomycetota; class Actinomycetes; order Kitasatosporales; family Streptomycetaceae; genus Streptomyces; species Streptomyces sp. 3211.6. Next base: position 5,519,820 of record NZ_RBXC01000001.1, read on the forward strand.
TCATGGGCTGGGGCGCCGACTACAACTCCGGCTCGGGCTTCCTCCAGCCGCTGGTCGACGGCTCGTTCATCCTGCCGAACGGCAACAACAACTACACGATGATCAACGACCCGGAGATCAACGGCCTCTTCAAGACGGCCGCCACCAAGTCTCCGGAAGAGGCCGCGCCCTTCTACACGCAGATCAACCAGAAGGTCATGGAGAAGGCGCTCTACCTCCCGATCAACTTCGACAAGGCGCTCGTCTACCACAACCCGCGCCTGACGAACGTCTACTTCAACGAGTCCTTCGGCAAGATCGACCTCGCCACCGTGGGCATCAAGCAGTAACAGCACCGGCCGGCCCCCGGCCCGAGTCGTCACGTACCACGTAACACCACAGGCAAGTGCCTTCACCGCACATGCGCTAGTCCGAAGGGCAGGTGAAGGCCGCAGGCGGTGGCCGCCGACCCCCACGAGGGGCGGCGGCCACCCGCGCCGGGCGGCCGACTGCAGTGCTCGTCTACCTCATACGGCGGCTGTTCAACGTCGCCGCCACGCTGCTGGTGGTCTCCGTGGTCACCTTCGGCATCTTCTTCGCGGTCCCGAAGCTGACCGGCAGCGATCCCGCGCTCATGTACGCCGGACGCGAGACCAACGAGACCGCCCTGGCGGGCATCCGCGTGAAGATGGGCTTCGACAAGCCGATCTCCGAGCAGTACCTGCTCTTCGTCAAGGGAATCTTCGCCGGCCGCGACTACGACGGCGGCACGGGCGTCACGCACTGCGCGGCTCCGTGCTTCGGCTACTCCTTCAAGACCGAGGCGCCCGTCTGGGACACCATGATGGACCGCATCCCGGTCACCCTCTCGCTCGCCCTCGGCGCGGCGGTCATCTGGGTGATCGCGGGCGTGGCCACCGGCGTCGTCTCGGCACTCAAACGCAGGACCGCCATCGACCGGACCGTGATGGTCGGCGCCCTCGCCGGCGTCTCCCTGCCGATCTTCTTCACCGGCATGGTCGCCCCCGCGATCTTCGTCTACAGCCTCGGCTGGCTGGACGTCTCCAACTACAAACCCCTGACCGAGGACCCACTGGCCTGGCTCAACAGCCTGATCCTGCCCTGGGTCACCCTCGCCTTCCTCTTCGCCGCGACCTACGCCCGCATCACCCGGGCGACCATGCTGGAGGTCCTGGGCGAGGACTACATCCGCACCGCCCGGGCCAAGGGCCTCAAGGAGGGCGTGGTCATCCGCAAGCACGCCCTGCGCTCCACCCTCACCCCGATCGTCACCATGTTCGGCCTGGACCTCGGCGGCCTGCTCGGCGGTGCGGTGCTCACCGAGACCACGTTCAACTTCCAGGGCCTGGGGACGGCGGCCGTCGCCGCCATCAGCCAGGGCGACCTGCCCGTGATCATGGGAGTCACCCTGCTCGCCGCGCTGTTCGTGGTGCTGGCCAACCTGATCGTGGACCTGCTGTACGCCGTCATCGACCCGCGCGTGAGGCTGACGTGACCGAGAACCAGAACAACGGCGCGCCCGCCTTCGTGCCCGAGCAGGCAGGCCCCGGCGACGGGGCGCCCTTCCTGTCCGTGCGCGACCTGAAGGTGCACTTCCCCACCGACGACGGCCTCGTGAAGTCCGTCGACGGCCTCTCCTTCGACCTCGAACGCGGCAAGACCCTCGGCATCGTGGGCGAGTCCGGCTCCGGCAAGTCCGTCACCTCGCTCGCCATCATGGGCCTGCACCGCACCGGGAACGCCCGCAGCCGCCCGCACATCTCGGGCGAGGTCGTCCTCGACGGCGAGGAACTCGTCGGCGCCGACGCCGACCACGTCCGCCGGCTGCGCGGCCGCAAGATGGCGATGGTCTTCCAGGACCCGCTCTCCGCCATGCACCCGTACTACTCGGTGGGCAAGCAGATCATCGAGGCCTACCGGACCCACCACGACGTCGACAAGAAGACGGCCCGCACCCGGGCCGTCGAGATGCTCGACCGCGTCGGCATCCCCGAGCCCCACCGGCGCGTGGACGCCTACCCCCACGAGTTCTCCGGCGGCATGCGCCAGCGCGCCATGATCGCCATGGCCCTGGTCAACAACCCCGAACTGCTCATCGCGGACGAGCCGACCACCGCCCTCGACGTCACCGTCCAGGCGCAGATCCTCGACCTGATCCGCGACCTGCAGAAGGAGTTCGGCTCCGCGGTCATCATGATCACGCACGACCTCGGCGTGGTCGCCGAGATGGCCGACGACCTCCTCGTGATGTACGGCGGCCGCTGCGTCGAGCGGGGCTCCGCCGAGAAGGTCTTCTACGAGCCCCGCCACCCCTACACCTGGGGCCTGCTCGGCTCCATGCCGCGCATCGACCGCGACCAGACCGACCGGCTCATCCCGGTCAAGGGCTCGCCGCCCAGCCTCATCAACATCCCGAGCGGCTGCGCCTTCAACCCCCGGTGCCCCTACGCCGACGTGCCCAAGGGCGGCATCACCCGCACCCAGCGCCCCGAGCTGACCGAGGACGGCAGCCGGCACTGGTCCGCCTGCCACATGTCGCAGGAGGAGCGGACCCGGATCTGGACCGAAGAGATTGCGCCGAAGCTGTGACCGATGCGACCGACATGAACAAGGACTCCGCCAAGGACTCCGCCAAGGACTCCGCGCAGGCCGCCGAGGCCGACGCGCTCCTGAAGGTGACCGGACTGGTCAAGCACTTCCCCCTCAACAAGGGGCTGCTGCGCCGGGAGAGCGGGGCGGTCAAGGCCGTCGACGGGATCGACTTCGAGGTCCGGCGCGGCGAGACCCTCGGCGTCGTCGGCGAGTCCGGCTGCGGCAAGTCGACGATGGGCCGCCTCATCACCCGCCTGCTGGAGCCGACCGGCGGCCGCATCGAGTTCGAGGGCCGGGACATCACCCACCTCGGCGTCTCCCAGATGCGCCCGCTGCGCCGCGACGTGCAGATGATCTTCCAGGACCCCTACGGCTCCCTGAACCCGCGCCACACGGTCGGCGCGATCGTCTCGGCCCCCTTCAACCTCCAGGGGGTCACTCCGGAAGGCGGGGTCAAGGCGGAGGTCCAGCGCCTCCTGTCCCTGGTCGGCCTGAACCCGGAGCACTACAACCGCTACCCGCACGAGTTCTCCGGCGGCCAGCGCCAGCGCATCGGCATCGCCCGCGCCCTGGCCCTCAAGCCGAAGCTCGTCGTCGCGGACGAGCCGGTCTCGGCACTGGACGTCTCGATCCAGGCCCAGGTGGTCAACCTGCTGGACGACCTCCAGCAGGAGCTCGGCCTCACGTACGTGATCATCGCGCACGACCTCTCGGTCATCCGGCACGTCTCGGACCGCATCGCGGTGATGTACCTCGGCAAGATCGTGGAGCTGGCCGACCGCAAGTCCCTGTACGAGTCCCCGATGCACCCGTACACGAACGCCCTGCTCTCCGCCGTCCCGGTCCCGGACCCCAGGCGCCGCGGGGTCAAGAGCGGCCGCATCCTCCTCAAGGGCGACGTCCCCTCCCCGATCTCCCCGCCGCCCGGCTGCCGTTTCCACACGCGCTGCTGGAAGGCCACGGAGGTCTGCAAGACCCAGGACCCGCCGCTGGTCGCCCTCAAGACGGGCCACCAGGTGGCCTGCCACCACCCGGAGAACGCCCCGGCGACGGCGGAATCCAGCCCCGCCGACGCCCCCAGCCCCGCCGGCGTCTGAGGCGGAAACGGTGAAAGGGCGGGTCGGGGACCGCTCCGCGCAGCGGCCCCCGACCCGACCCGCCCCACCCACCGGCGGAGCCCCTGGCAGGCGCGCCCCGCCCGCCGGGCGACAATGAGACGTGCTCCACGATCTCTTCCCGCCCGGCATCCAGCACGCTTTGGACCTCGCGGGCATCTTCGTCTTCGCCCTGGCCGGCGCCCTCCTCGCCGTCCGCAAGAACTTCGACGTCTTCGGCATCGCCGTGCTCGCCCTCGTCACCGCCCTCGGCGGCGGTCTCTTCCGCGACCTGTGCATCGGCGCCGTCCCGCCCGCCGCCTTCAGCGAGCTCAGCTTCTTCGTGACGCCGCTGCTCGCCGCCGCGCTGGTCTTCTTCCTCCACCCCGAGGTCCAGCGCATCAACCGGGCCATCAACGTCTGTGACGCAGCCGGCCTCGGCCTGTTCTGCGTGTCCGGCACCACCAAGGCCTACGAGTACGGCCTCGGCCTGACCTCCTCCGCCGCCCTGGGCGTGGCCACCGCCGTCGGCGGCGGCGTCCTGCGCGACGTCATCGCCAACGAGGTGCCCTCGCTGCTGCGCGACCGCGAGATGTACGCCGTCCCCGCCGTGGTCGGCGCCTCGATGGTGGCCCTCTTCATCAGCTTCGACGTGCTGAACCCCCTGACGAGCGCCCTGGCGACCGTCACCACCTTCGTCCTGCGCATCCTGGCGATGCAGTTCCACTGGCGGGCCCCGCTGGCCTGGAACCGCCGCTCCTCGGTGGCCGAAGAACCCTAGGTCCTCCACCCCCAAAACAAAAGCTACCGCTTAGTAGCTTCCGCGTGTACCGTCGTTTTCATGTCACATGCAGCGGCCAAGGCATCCATCGGCGACAGCGAATTCGACCGCGACACCACCATCACGCCCCGCGCGGGCGAGCCCGGGGTGTACGACGCGGAACTCTCCGCCGGCTGGACGATCATCACCGCCGTCAACGGCGGCTACCTGCTGGCCCTGGTCGGCCGGGCCCTGTCGGCGGCCCTGCCGCACCCGGACCCCTTCACGGTCTCGGCCCACTACCTGACCTCCTCCGTGCCCGGCCCCGCCGTGATCCGCACCGAGGTCGTCAGGGTCGGCCGCACCCTCTCCACCGGCCAGGCCTCCCTCTTCCAGTACGACGAGAACGGCGCCGAGGTCGAGCGCATCCGCGTCCTCGCCTCGTACGGCGACCTCGCGACGCTCCCCGACAGCGTCCACACCGTGGCCCGGCCGCCCGTCATGCCCGCCTACGAGGACTGCCTCGGCGCCGAGGCCGGGCCGGCCCCGATCCCGGGCAGCAGCGCCATCGTGGACCGGCTCCGGCTGAGGCTGGACCCGGCGACGGCGGGCTGGGCCGTCGGGGCGCCCTCGGGCAAGGGCGAGATGCGGGCCTGGTTCGAGCTGGCCGACGGCCGCGACGCGGACCCCCTGTCCCTGCTCCTCGCGGTGGACGCCCTTCCCCCGACCGCCTTCGACCTCGGCCTCCTGGGCTGGGCCCCGACAGTCGAACTCACCACCCACATCCGCCACCGCCCCGCCCCCGGACCCCTGCGCATCGGCATCGTCACCCGCAACCTCGCGGGAGGCTTCCTGGAGGAGGACGCGGAGGTCTGGGACGCGGAGGACCGCCTGGTGGCCCAGTCCCGCCAGCTGGCCCGCGCACCGCGGTAGGGGCCCGCGCGCCCGCCCCGCCCCGCCCCGTGGCCGGACCAACCCGACCCGGGCGGGGCCCGGCGGGCCGGGCGGCTCGTAGAATCAAAAAACCATGGCCTACCTCGACCACGCCGCGACCACACCGATGCTCCCGGAAGCCGCCGCGGCGATGACCGCGCAGTTCGCCGCCACCGGTAACGCCTCCTCCCTGCACGCCGCAGGCCGCCGCGCCCGCCGCACCGTCGAGGAGGCCCGCGAAGCCCTCGCCGAAGCGCTCGGCGGCCGCCCCAGCGAGGTGGTCTTCACCGCCGGCGGCACCGAGGCCGACAACCTCGCCGTCAAGGGGCTCTACTGGGCCCGCCACGACGCCGACCCGGCCCGCACCCGTGTCCTCGCCAGCCCCGTCGAGCACCACGCCGTCCTCGACGCCGTCCACTGGCTCGCCGAGCACGAAGGGGCCGACGTCGAATACCTGCCCGTCGACTCCTACGGCCGCGTCCGCCCCGAGGCCTTCCGCGAGGCCGTCGAGCGCGGCCCCGACGACATCGCCCTGGCCACCGTGATGTGGGCCAACAACGAGATCGGCACCGTCATGCCGGTCCGCGAGCTGGCCGCCATCGCCCGGGAGCACGGCGTCCCGCTGCACTCGGACGCCGTCCAGGCCGTCGGACAGCTCGACGTCCGCTTCGGCGACAGCGGCCTCGCCGCGATGACCGTCAGCGGCCACAAGATCGGCGGCCCCTACGGCATCGGCGCGCTGCTCCTCGGCCGCGACCAGAGCCCGGTCCCCGTCCTGCACGGCGGCGGCCAGGAGCGGCACGTCCGCTCCGGGACCCTCGACGTGCCCGCCATCGCCGCCTTCGCGGTGGCCGCCGTACTCGCCGCCGAGCGGCGCGAGCGGTTCGCCGCCGAGATCGGCGCGCTCCGCGACGAGCTGGTCCGCGCCGTCCTGGCGGCCGTCCCCGACGCCGTCCTCGGCGGCGACCCCGAGGACCGGCTCCCGGCCAACGCCCATTTCAGCTTCCCCGGCTGCGAGGGGGACTCCCTGCTGCTGCTCCTGGACGCGCAGGGCATCGAGTGCTCGACCGGCTCCGCCTGCACCGCGGGCGTCGCCCAGCCCAGCCACGTCCTGCTCGCCACCGGCACCGACCCCCAGCTGGCCCGCGGCACCCTCCGCTTCTCGCTGGGGCACACCTCCACCAAGGAGGACGTGGCCGCCGTCGCGGCGGCCATCGGCCCGGCGGTGGCCCGCGCCCGCACGGCCGGCCTGAGCTAGTGCTGTGGCCGGAAAGGTTTGCCGGTTCGCGGTGTCCGGTGCGGTGCATCGCAAGGCGGAGGGCCGCGGCTCGTACTGGACGTACTTGCGCGGTCCGACAACGCAGCGAGGTGCCGTGCCGGGCGCCGTGAGGCGGTGAACCTTTCCGGTCACAGCACTAGGTGTATTGCCCTGGGAGGTTGTGGACGGGTGACGCAGGTCTCGGCTGAGGGATCTTGAACGGGTGAGGGCCTTCCGGGTTCGGTGTGGATTGCGACGTCTACACCGACCAGCAGAAGGCCCTCATGCCCCACCGTAATGCACCCCTGACCGAGACCGGACGCCTTCGCCTGGCCCGCTGCGTGGTCGAGGACGGCTGGCCGCTGCGCCGGGCGGCCGAGCGATTCCAGGTCTCGCCCACCACCGCCCAGCGGTGGGCGGCCCGCTACCGGGCCGGGGGTGAGGCCGGAATGACCGACCGGTCCTCGCGCCCGCACACCAGCCCGCGCCGGACCCCGACCCGCATCGAGCGGCGGATCATCAAGGTCCGCCTCGCCCGCCGGTGGGGGCCCGCCCGCATCGCCCACCTGCTCAACCTGGTGCCCTCGACGGTGCACCGGATCCTGACCCGGTTCGGCCTGGCCCGTCTCACGCACCTGGACCGCGCCACCGGCGCCGTCATACGCCGCTACGAACGCGACCGTCCGGGCGAGCTGGTCCACGTGGACATCAAGAAGCTCGGCAACATCCCCGACGGCGGCGGCCACAAGACCCTCGGCCGCCAGGCCGGCCGCAAGAACCGCTCCAGCGCCGGCTACAGCTACATCCACACCGCCGTCGACGACCACTCCCGCCTCGCCTACAGCGAGATCCACGCCGACGAGAAGAAGGAGACCGCCACCGCCTTCTGGGCCCGGGCCCAGGCCTACTTCGCCGGCGTGGGCATCACCGTCGAACGGGTCCTGACCGACAACGGCGCCTGCTACCGCTCCCGCGACTGGCGCGACGCCCTGACAGCGGCCGGGATCGCCCACAAGCGAACCCGGCCCTACCGGCCCCAGACCAACGGCAAGGTCGAACGCCTCAACCGGACCCTGCTCGAGGAGTGGGCCTACGCCCGCCCCTACCAGTCAGAGCAGGAACGACGCGACGCCTTCCCTGGCTGGCTCCACACCTACAATCACCACCGCGGACACACCGCACTCGCAGGCAAACCACCCGCCAGCCGCGTCCCCAACCTCACAGGGCAGTACAACTAGGCCGGGCCGGGCAGGGCCGGCCCCAGGTCGGCCATCCCGGCCCGGCCGCCGTAGGCCCTAGCCGGACTTGGGGGGACCGGTCCGGGCCAGTTCCTCCCGGACCATGCGCAGGTAGCGGTCCCAGTCCCAGTGCGGTCCCGGGTCGGTGTGGTCGGCGCCCGGGACCTCCGAGTGCCCCAGGAGGTGCTTGCGGTCCACCGGTATGCCGTACCTCCGGCAGACGTCCGCCGCCAGCCGCGCCGACGCCGCGTACAGCGCGTCCGTGAAGTCCTGCGGGCGGTCGATGAAGCCCTCGTGCTCGATGCCGATGCTGCGCTCGTTCATGGACCGGTTCCCGGCATGGAAGGCGACGTCCAGCTCGCGGACCATCTGCTCCACATGCCCGTCCTGGCGGACTATGTAGTGCGCCGACGCCTTGTGGAACGGATTCTGGAAAGCGCCCACCGACGAGGCGAAGTCCCCCTGCGTGACATGCACGACGATCCGGTCCACCCGGTAGTCGTCGGGCCGGTCCGCCAGCCTCCAGTTCGCCGGCGAGGCCGCCGTCCAGCCCACCCCCGGGAAGTCCACCGCCCCCTCGACGCGCGGCTTGCTCACCCCCGGCAGCAGCCACCAGGCCCGCCTGATCTCGTCCTGCGCCGCCAGGGCCCCCACCGCGAGCGCCCCGAGCCCGCCGAACAGCACCGCCCGCCGGGTCCGGCCCCCGCCCTTCCCCTTCTCGGCCATGTGATCCACCCCCCACCGCCGATAACGCGCTGTGACCCCGCGCGGTTCCCCGTACCCTGGAAGGCGCTATGACTGAGAACCTGCCGCGCACAGCCCGCCCCCTCCGCGTCCTCGCCGCCATGTCCGGCGGCGTGGACTCCGCCGTCGCCGCCGCGCGCGCGGTCGAGGCCGGGCACGACGTCACGGGCGTCCACCTGGCGCTCTCCGCGAACCCGCAGTCCTTCCGGACCGGCGCCCGCGGCTGCTGCACCATCGAGGACTCGCGCGACGCCCGCCGCGCCGCCGACGTCATCGGCATCCCCTTCTACTGCTGGGACCTCGCCGAGCGCTTCCGCGAGGACGTCGTCGAGGACTTCGTCGCCGAGTACGAGGCCGGGCGCACCCCGAACCCGTGCCTGCGCTGCAACGAGAAGATCAAGTTCGCGGCCCTCCTCGACAAGGCCCTCGCCCTCGGCTTCGACGCCGTGTGCACCGGCCACTACGCGACCATCGTGGAGAAGGAGGACGGCACGCGCGAGATGCACCGTGCCTCCGACCTTGCCAAGGACCAGTCCTACGTCCTCGGCGTCCTCGACGAGAAGCAGCTGGCCCACGCCCTCTTCCCGCTCGGCGACACCGTCACCACCAAGGACGAGATCCGTGCCGAGGCCGAGCGCCGCGGCCTGGCCGTGGCGAAGAAGCCCGACAGCCACGACATCTGCTTCATCGCCGACGGAGACACCCAGGGCTTCCTCGCCAAGCGCCTCGGCAAGGCCGAGGGGGACATCGTCGACGAGGCGACCGGCCAGAAGGTCGGCACCCACGACGGGGCCTACGGCTTCACCATCGGCCAGCGCAAGGGCCTGCGCATCGGCCACCCGGCCCCCGACGGCAAGCCCCGCTACGTCCTCGACATCTCCCCGGTGAACAACACCGTCACCGTCGGCCCCGCCGAGGCCCTCGACGTCACCGCGCTCACCGCGATCCGCCCCCGCTGGTGCGGCGCCACCGAGGCCGCCGCGGGCACCTACACCGCCCAGCTGCGCGCCCACGGCGGCGAGACCGAGGTCTTCGCCGAGGTCGTGGACGGCGAGCTGCGCGTCCGCTTCACCGAGCCGGTCCGCGGCGTGGCCCCCGGCCAGGCGATCGTGCTCTACGACGGCACCCGCGTGGTCGGCTCCGCCACCATCGCCACCACCACCCGGGCCACGACCGCAGCCTCCGCCTCCGCCTGAGGCTCGGGTCAGACCACCGTCAGGACGATCTTGCCGGTGGTCCGGCCCCGCTCGCCGAGCTCGTGGGCGCGGGCGGCCTCCTCCAGCGGGAGGACCGTGTCGATGACGGGCCGCAGCTTCCCCTCCTCGACCAGTGCGGCGATCTGGACCAGGCCCCGGTAGTCGGGCTCCACCAGCGTCCAGCCGGTGTGGACGCCCTGCGCGTCCGCAGGGACGTCGTCGGGCGAGGGCAGGGTGACCAGGTGCCCGCCGGGCTTGAGGACCTTCAGCGAGCGGTGCCCGTAGTCCCCGCCGATCGAGTCGATCACCACGTCCACGTCCGACACCGCCTCGGTGAAGTCCGTGGTCCGGTAGTCGATCAGCTCGTCGGCGCCCAGCTCGCGCAGCAGCCCGTGCTTGCCCGCGCTCGCGGTGCCGATCACGTACGCCCCGCGCGCCTTGGCGATCTGCACGGCCAGGTGCCCGACCCCGCCGGCCGCGGCGTGCACCAGCACCCGCTGTCCGGCCCCGACGCGGGCGGTGTCCACCAGCGCCTGCCAGGCCGTCAGCGCCGCGAGCGGCAGGGCGGCCGCGCCGACGTGGTTGATGCCCTTCGGCTTCCAGACGAACTGCCGGGCCGGGGCGGTCACGTACTCGGCGTACGCGCCCGCCTGGTGGGGGAAGCGGGGCATGCCGAAGACCTCGTCGCCCGGGCGGAAGAGGGTGACCCCGCCGCCCACCGCCTCGACGGTCCCGGACACGTCCCAGCCCACCGCCGGGACGGGGCCCCAGGTGATGAGCCCGCCGCTCTCGCGGGTCTTCCAGTCCACCGGGTTGACCCCGGCCGCGTGGACCCGCACCAGGATCTCGCCCGGCTGGGGTTCCGGCCGGTCGGTCTCGGTCGCGGTGAGCACCTCGGGTCCGCCCCACCGGCTGACGACGACGGCACGCATGGATGTCTCCTCTGGTCGTACTGCGGCCCCGTACTGCTGGTACCGGGCCGTCGTGCATGGTTTCGCATGGTTTCGCCCGGGTTCTCCGGGCGACGACACCAGACTGGCTGGCGGAGGAGGCGTATGGTGGTGGCCAGACAGCCACTATGCGACAGGATCTGGCCATGGAGAGCAGCACGCCCGCACGGCACCGGATCGCGGTCCTCGCCCTGGAGGGCGTCCCGCCCTTCGAGCTCGGCATCCCCTCACGGGTCTTCGGCAACGCCTTCGACAACGCCGGGCAGCCGCTCTACGAGATCACCGTCTGCACCGCCGACGGGCAGCCCGTCGCCAGCGACGCGGGCTTCACCGTGGGCGTCGCGGCCGGCCCGGAAGCCCTCGCCGCCGCCGACACCGTGATCATCCCGCCCACCCACGCCATGGACGAGCTCGCGCACGGCGCCCCGCTCCCGCAGGCCCTGGTGGACGCCCTCGCCGCCATCCGGCCCGGCACCCGCCTGGTGTCCATCTGCACGGGCTCCTACGTCCTCGCCGCCGCCGGACTCCTCGACGGCCGCCCCGCCACCACCCACTGGCTGCACGCACCCGAGTTCCAGCGGGCCTTCCCGCGCGTCCGGCTGGACGACGAAGTGCTCTTCGTAGACGACGGCGACGTCCTCACCTCCGCCGGAGTGGCCGCGGGCGTGGACCTCTGCCTCTACCTGGTCCGCCAGGACCACGGCACCGCCGTCGCCAACCGCGCCGCCCGGCTGTGCGTCGTACCGCCCTGGCGCGACGGCGGGCAGGCCCAGTACATCGACCGCCCCGTCCCCGCCCCCACGGTCGCCACCACCACCGCCACCCGCGCCTGGGCCCTGGAACGGCTCGCCGAGCCGGTCACCCTCGCCGAGCTCGCCGCCCACGCCCGGATGAGCCTGCGCACCTTCACCCGGCGCTTCCGCGACGAGGTCGGCATGACCCCCGTCCAGTGGCTCACCGGCCAGCGCCTGGAGGTCGCCCGCCAGCTGCTGGAGTCCAGCGACCTGCCCGTCGACCTGGTCGCGCACCGGGCGGGCTTCGGCACCGCCAACTCCCTGCGCCAGCACATGCGCACGGCCCTCGGCGTCTCTCCTGTCGCCTACCGCAGGACCTTCCGGCCCGCCGCCCCGGCCGGCCGGCCCGGATGACCCGCCATGACCCCGGGGGTAATCGACCGGCCCGCCCCGCCCTGCCAGGATGAGATCAACAAGCCGTCCGGACAAGGGAATCGGGAGCCAGACATGACTGCCTACGCCATCGGCCACATACGTCCCGAGACGATGAACGAGGAGATCCTCCGCTACATCGAGACCATCCAGGCCACGATGGACCCCTTCGAGGGCCGCTTCCTCGTCCACGGCAACCCGGTCGAGGTCCTGGAGGGCTCCTTCCCCGGCGACCTCGTGATCATCGCCTTCCCGGACATCGAGCGCGCCCGCGCCTGGTACGCGTCCCCCGCCTACCAGGAGATCCTGCCCTTGCGCACCCGCCACATCAGCGCCGACATCCTCCTGGTCGAGGGCGTCCCGGCGGGCTACGACGCCACGAAGACGGCCGCGGCCCTCCGCGAGTCCGCCGGGCTCTGACGCCGCCCGCGCCGGCCGGCCCCGGGTGGCGGGGCCGGCGGCGGGCGCGGGGTGCGAGCATGGCCGTATGCCTACTCACCTGATCACCGGCGCCGGCTCCGGCATCGGCGCCGCAGTCGCCGCCCGCCTGCACGCCCGCGGCGACGACCTCGTCCTGCTCGCCCGTGACGCCGGCCGCGCCCGGCAGCTCGTCGAGCGCTACCCCGGCGCGCGGACCCTCGTCGGCGACCTCGCGGACCCCGACCGGCTGTCGTGGGCCTTCTCCAAGCAGCCGATGCCCGAGCGGATCGACTCCCTCCTGCACATCGCCGGGATCGTCGACCTCGGCCCCGTCGGCGAGCTGCGCCCCAAGACCTGGCACCAGCAGCTCAACGTCAACCTGATCGCCCCCGCCGAGGTCACCCGCCTGCTGCTGCCCACCCTGCGGGCCTCCAAGGCGACCGTCGTCTTCGTCAACTCCGGCGCCGGCCTGACCGCCCACGCCGACTGGAGCGCCTACGCGGCCTCCAAGCACGGCCTCAAGGCCCTCGCCGACTCCCTGCGCGGCGAGGAGAAGGCCAACGGCATCCGCGTCACCTCCGTCTACCCCGGCCGCACCGCCAGCCCCATGCAGGCCAAGGTCCACTCGCAGGAGGGCAAGGAGTACGACCCCGCCGACTGGATCGACCCCGAGTCGGTGGCCACCACCATCGTCATGGCCGTCGACCTGCCGCGCGACGCCGAGGTCAACGACCTGAGCGTCAGGCCCGGCCGATGACCGGGGGTGCCACCGGCGTCGGATCCCTGCCGGGCGGCGACGCCCGCGAGGCCGCCAAGACCGCCACGGGCTCCTTCGAGGACTTCCCGTACCTGCCCGAACTCCCCGCCCGCGGACCCGGCGCCGACATGATCGGCCGCTCCCTCGGGCTGCTCGTCGACCTCTACGCCCACGTCGAGCCCAGCGGCTGGCGGATCAGCGACCGCCCCGGCCGCGACACCCGGCGGGCCCGCTCCTGGCTCGGCGAAGACCTCGACGCGCTGGAGGAGTTCACCCAGGGCTACACCGGCAGGCTCAAGGTCCAGGCCGTCGGCCCGTGGACCCTGGCCGCCGCCCTCGAACTGCACGGCGGTGAGGCCGTCCTCCAGGACGCCGGAGCCTGCCGCGACCTGGCCGCCTCCCTCGCCGAGGGCCTGCGCGGCCACCTCGCCGATGTCCGCAAGCGCGTCCCCGGCGCCGAGATCGTGCTCCAGTACGACGAGCCCTCGCTCACCGCCGTGCTGAGCGGCCGGGTGCGCTCCGCCAGCGGCTACCGCACCTACCGGGCGGTGGACCGGCAGGTCGTCGAGAGCACCCTGCGCGACCTCTTCTCCGTCCACGACGGCGAGGTCGTCGTGCACTCCTGCGCGCCCGGCGTGCCCTTCGCCCTGCTGCGCCGGGCCGGCGCAGCGGCCGTCTCGTTCGATTTCTCCCTGCTCACCGAGCGCGAGGACGACGCCATCGGCGAGGCCGTCGAGGGCGGCATGAAACTCTTCGCCGGAGTGGTGCCGGGCACCGACGGCCCGTTGTCGGACCCGGGCGGTAGCGTCATGGGTGTCAGGAAGCTTTGGCGCAGGCTGGGGCTGGCCCCGGGGACTCTCGCCGAGTCCGTCACGGTCACCCCGTCGTGCGGCCTGGCGGGCGCCTCGCCCGCGTACGCCCGCGCGGCGCAGGCCCACTGCGTCAGGGCGGCGAGGTCACTCGCCGACAACCCTGAGTGACGGTCGAGGACGGGCCACGGGAGGACACGGCATGGCAGCCGAACAGCAGGACACGGCAGTACCGACGGCGGCGCGCGAGCAGCACCAGCTGCTCGCGGAGCAGGTCGAGGAGCACCGCTTCCGGTACTACGTGAACGACCAGCCGGTCGTCAGCGACGCCGAGTTCGACCAGCTGCTGCGCTCACTGGAGGCCCTGGAGGAGCAGTACCCCGAGCTGCGCACGCCCGACTCGCCCACCCAGAAGGTCGCCGGGGCGTACGAGACGGACTTCGCCTCGGTCGAGCACCGCGAGCGGATGCTCTCCCTCGACAACGCCTTCGACGACGAGGAGCTGTCCGCCTGGGCCGAGCGGGTCGCCAGGGACGTGAACACCCCGGACTACCACTACCTGTGCGAGCTCAAGGTGGACGGCCTCGCGGTCAACCTCACCTACGAGAACGGCCGCCTGACCCGCGCCGCCACCCGTGGCGACGGCCGCACGGGCGAGGACATCACGCCCAACGTCCGCACCATCGCCGAGATCCCGGACCGCCTCAAGGGGGACCGGATCCCGGCGCTCGTGGAGATCCGCGGCGAGGTGTACTTCCCGATGGAGAAGTTCGAGGAGCTCAACGCCCGCCTGGTGGAGGCCGAGGGCAAGCCCTTCGCCAACCCGCGCAACGCCGCGGCCGGGTCGCTGCGCCAGAAGGACCCCAAGGTCACCGCGACCCGTCCGCTCCACATGGTCGTGCACGGCATCGGCGCCCGCGAGGGCTTCGAGATCGAGCGCCAGTCGCAGGCGTACGAGCTGCTGCGCGAGTGGGGCCTGCCCACCGCCCGGCACAACGAGGTGGTGTCCTCCCTGGAGGAGGTGCGCGCGTTCATCGCCCGCTTCGGCGAGAACCGGCACTCCGTGGAGCACGAGATCGACGGGGTGGTCGTCAAGCTGGACGAGATCGCCCTCCAGGGCCGCCTCGGCTCCACGGCCCGCGCCCCGCGCTGGGCGATCGCCTGGAAGTACGCCCCGGAAGAGGTCAACACCAAGCTGATCGACATCAAGGTCGGCGTCGGCCGCACCGGGCGCGTCACCCCGTACGCGCAGGTCGAGCCCGTGACGGTGGCCGGCTCCGAGGTCGAGTTCGCGACGCTGCACAACCAGGAGGTCGTCAAGGCCAAGGGAGTCCTCATCGGGGACACCGTCGTGCTGCGCAAGGCGGGCGACGTCATCCCCGAGATCCTGGGCCCGGTGGTGGACCTGCGCGACGGCAGCGAGCGGGAGTTCGTGATGCCGGCCGAGTGCCCCGAGTGCGGGACGCCCCTGCGCCCGATGAAGGAGGGCGACATCGACGTCCGCTGCCCCAACGGGCAGAGCTGCCCCGCCCAGTTGCGCGAACGGCTGTTCTACCTGGCCGGGCGGCAGTCCCTGGACATCGAGAACTTCGGCATGGTGGCCGCCGCCGCCCTCACCGGGCCGCTGGAGCCGGCGCAGCCGCCGCTGCGCGACGAGGGCGACCTCTTCGACCTCACCATCGAGCAGCTGCTGCCCATCAAGGCGTACGTCCTCGACCAGGACAGCGGGCTGCCCAAGCGGGACCCGAAGACGGGCGAGGAGAAGATCGTCACGGTCTTCGCCAACCAGAAGGGCGAGCCGAAGAAGAACGCCCTGGCCATGCTGGAGAACATCGCCGCCGCCAAGCAGCGCCCGCTGGCCCGGATCATCAACGGCCTCTCCATCCGGCACGTCGGCCCGGTCGCCGCGGAGGCCCTGGCCCGCGAGTTCCGGTCGATCGACCGCATCGAACAGGCCACCGAGGAGGAGCTGACCGCGACCGAGGGCGTCGGCGCGATCATCGCCGCCTCCCTGAAGGAATGGTTCGCCGTCGACTGGCACCAGGAGATCCTCCGCAAGTGGCGGGCGGCCGGCGTGCGCATGGAGGAGGAAGGTTCCGGCGAGGAGGAGGGCCCGCGCCCGCTGGAGGGCCTGACCGTCGTCGTCACGGGCACCCTCCAGAGCCACACCCGTGACGGCGCCAAGGAGGCCCTGCAGAGCCGGGGCGCCAAGGTGACCGGCTCGGTGTCGAAGAAGACCTCCTTCGTCGTGGCCGGCGACAACCCCGGCTCGAAGTACGACAAGGCCGTCCAGCTGAAGCTCCCCATCCTCGACGACGCCGGTTTCGCCGTCCTGCTCGAACAGGGGCCCGACGCGGCCCGCGAGGCGGCGCTCCCGCTGGACGGCGCGGCCCAAGGGGAGTAAACACCGCGAACGGATGCGCGGCGGGCGGCCGTACGGGCGGGCGCACGCCCGGCGCGGCGCCCGGTGGTAAACGGCCGGTACACGGCTGGTCGAAGGCCGGTGAGCTGTCGGATCATCGGAGGGGTGACGGGGGGGTCCTGGTCCAAACTCACCCGTTCGGCGGATACCGTACTGATGAGGATGGCTGGGTCGCATTCGGGCAACCACCGCCGACTGCTGCCCCTGGGAGCCTCTCCCGTCCTACTGTTGTGGGGTGCGCCTGTCGTGCGCGGCTGCCTGAGGTGCCTTCCAGCCGTGAGGGCATGACATCGGGGCCATCGCGCGACATCGGCATCGCCGGCTGTGAGAGGGACGGGCATGAAACCCACCGAAAGCGCCGACCCGTCACCTGAATTCGGCGGGGAACACCCGTCCTTGCGGGCGGCCCGGCTCGGTGTCCTGGGTGCCAGGACACCGCAGACCCGTCCCCTGGACAGCGGAGCGGGGCAGCAGCGGCGCACCGTGCTGCCCGCGGCCGTCGTGGGCGTCGCCGCCGTGGTGCTCGCGGGCGGGATCGCCGCCGCGCTGACCGCCCGTCAGGCGCTGTTCCCGGGCGGCCCGGTCGGCTGGGCGCTGGCCCTGCTCACCGGCATCATCGTCGGCCACCTCGTCGCCCTCGGCCGGGACCGCTGGTGGGGCGGTACGGGCTCGGGCGCCGCCCTCACCCTCGGCGTGCTCATCCTCTACGGCTGGGTCCCCGCCGGACTGGTCTCGCTGGCGGTGGTCTCCCTCGTCGGGGCCGCGCGCCGGCACCGCTGGCGGCAAGGGCTGCTGCACGGCTGCGTCGACATCCTCGGCATCGGCGCCGGCGCCCTCGTCCTGGCGGCCTTCGGGGACGCGCCCAGCGTGGAGTCGCCGTGGCTGCCCACCACCTGGGACCTGGCCGCCGAGCCCGAGGTGGCCCTGGTGGCCGTCGCCTACCTCCTCGTCACCCGGGTCCTGCTGTGGTTCGCGCTCACCCCGCCCGGCGGCGGTCTGCCCACGGTGGCCCGCACCGCCCTCCTGCGCCAGGCCCTGGTGGCGGCCGCCCTGCTCGGCATCGCCCCGCTGATCTGCGTGGTCGCCAGCACCCAGCCCGTGCTGCTGCCGCTGTTCGCCGTACCGCTCATCGCCCTCGACTCCACGCTGTGGATCGCCCGGGCCCGCGCCGAGGAGCAGCTGCGCGACCCGCTGACCGGGCTGCCGAACCGGCAGTGGCTGCTGGAGCGGACCTGGACCGCGCTGGACGAGGCTGAACGTTTGGGCACCCGGTCAGCTCTTGTGCTGATCGACCTGGACCGCTTCCGCGCCGTCAACGACACCCTCGGCCACCTCGCCGGCGACCGGCTCCTCCTCCAGATCGCCGCCCGCCTGCGCCAGGCCCTCCCGCAGGATGCGGAGGCGGCCCGACTCGGCGGCGACGAGTTCGCGGTCCTCCTGCCCACCACCGACTCCACCACCAGCGCCCAGCGGGTCGCCCGCCACCTGGTCGCCGAGCTCAGCTCCCCGCTGGACCTGGACGGGCTGACCCTCGTCCTGGAGGCCAGCGCGGGCCTCGCCGTCTTCCCCGAGCACGCCCTGGACGCGGAAGGCCTGCTGCGCCGGGCCGACGTCGCCATGTACCAGGCCAAGCGGGACCGCACGGGCGTGGAGGTCTACGAGTCCAAACGCGACAGCAACACGCCCGACCGCCTCGGGCTCCTGGGCGACCTGCGCCGCGCCCTGGACGCGGGCGAGGTGGAACTCCACTACCAGCCCAAGGTCCGCTTCGACGGCCAGGTGGCCGGCCTCGAAGCCCTGGTCCGCTGGGTCCACCCGGAACGCGGCCGGGTCCCTCCCGACGAGTTCATCGCCATCGCCGAGACCTCCGGCCTGATGCCGCACCTGACCGAGTACGTCCTGGAGACCGCCCTGGCCCAGGTCGCCCGCTGGCGCGCCCAGGGCCTGAAGGTCCCGGTCGCGGTCAACGTCTCCCCGCGCGACGTCCACACCCCCGGCTTCGCGGGCGCCGTGGCGGCCCGCCTGGCCCGCCACGGGGTGCCGGCGAGCGGCCTCCAGCTGGAGATAACGGAACACGTCCTGCTGGAGGACCCGCAGCGCGCGGCCGACACCATGGCGGGCCTCACGGGCCACGGCGTCAAGATGTCGCTGGACGACTTCGGCACGGGCTACTCCTCCCTCGTCCACCTGCGCCGCCTCCCGGTGAGCGAGCTGAAGATCGACCGCTCGTTCGTGGCCCGGCTGGCGGTCGACGCCCAGGACGCGGAGATCGTCCGCTGCACGGTCGACCTGGCCCACTCCCTGGGCCTCCTGGTCGTCGCGGAGGGCGTCGAGGACGACGAGACGTGGGAACGCCTGCGGGACCTGGGCTGCGACGCGGTCCAGGGCTGGCTGGTGGCCGCCGCGATGCCGCCCCAGGAGGCCACGGCCTGGCTCCTGGCCCGGGGCGAACGCGGCTGGCGCCGCCCGGCGGACATCACGGCGGAACTCGCCGCCGCAGCCGACACCCCGGCCCCGTGACG
This sequence comes from Streptomyces sp. 3211.6, assembly GCF_003634815.1. Classification (NCBI taxonomy): domain Bacteria; kingdom Bacillati; phylum Actinomycetota; class Actinomycetes; order Kitasatosporales; family Streptomycetaceae; genus Streptomyces; species Streptomyces sp. 3211.6. Next base: position 5,538,681 of record NZ_RBXC01000001.1, read on the forward strand.
TCGCCGCTGCGCGGGGCTGTCTATAGCCTCGCCGGCGTTTGAGGCGCGAGGTCTGGGGCGGAGCCCCAGGAAACGGAGAAAGGGCGGGGCGGGGAGACGGCTCCGCGCAGCGGCACGCCCCCCGTGCCCCGGCCCACCGGCAAACCGTTTACCAGGTCCAGGGCCGGGCCCCATAGGATTGGGTCCGAAACCACACACTCACCACCCCCAGAGGATCGCTGCATGCCTGGCATCACGCGCGAGGAGGTCGCCCACCTCGCTCGGCTGGCACGTCTGGAGCTGAAGAGCGAAGAGCTCGACCACTTCGCCGGACAGCTCGACGACATCATCGGCGCGGTCGCCCGCGTTTCCGAGGTCGCCGACCAAGACGTCCCGCCGACCTCCCACCCGCTCCCGCTGACGAACGTCATGCGCGCGGACGAGGTCCGTCCCTCGCTCACCCCCGAGCAGGCGCTTTCCGGCGCTCCCGCCCAGGAGCAGCAGCGTTTCAAGGTGCCGCAGATCCTGGGGGAGGACTAATCACCATGGCTGACACCCACATCATCAAGCTGACGGCCGCCGAGACCGCCGAGAAGATCGCCTCCGGCGAGCTGACGGCCGTCGAGGTCACCGAGGCCCACCTCGCCCGTATCGACGCGACCGACGAGAAGGTCCACGCCTTCCTCCACGTCGACCGCGAGGGCGCCCTCGCGCAGGCCCGTGCCGTGGACGCCAAGCGCGCCGCGGGCGAGAAGCTCGGCCCGCTGGCCGGCGTCCCGCTCGCCCTCAAGGACATCTTCACCACGGTCGGCGTCCCGACCACCGTCGGTTCGAAGATCCTCGAAGGCTGGATCCCGCCCTACGACGCCACCCTGACGCGCAAGCTCAAGGAAGCCGACGTCGTCATCCTCGGCAAGACCAACATGGACGAGTTCGCCATGGGGTCCTCCACCGAGAACAGCGCGTACGGCCCGACCGGCAACCCGTGGGACCTCACCAAGATCCCCGGCGGCTCCGGCGGCGGCTCCGCGGCCGCCCTGGCCGCCTTCCAGGCCCCGCTCGCCATCGGCACGGACACCGGCGGCTCCATCCGCCAGCCCGCCGCCGTCACCGGCACCGTCGGCGTGAAGCCCACCTACGGCGGCGTCTCCCGCTACGGCATGGTGGCCTTCTCCTCCTCCCTGGACCAGGGCGGCCCGTGCGCCCGTACGGTCCTGGACGCGGCCCTCCTCCACGAGGTCATCGCCGGCCACGACCCGCTCGACTCCACCTCCATCGACGCCCCGGTCCCGCCGGTCGTCGAGGCCGCCCGCAACGGCTCCGTCGTCGGCATGCGCGTCGGCGTGGTCAAGCAGTTCCGCGGCGAGGGCTACCAGGCCGGCGTCGTGCAGCGCTTCGACGAGTCGGTCGAGCTCCTCAAGGAGCTCGGCGCCGAGATCGTCGAGCTGGACTGCCCGTCCTTCGACCTCGCCATGGCCGCGTACTACCTGATCGCGCCGTCCGAGTGCTCCTCCAACCTGGCCCGCTTCGACGCCATGCGCTACGGCCTGCGCGTCGGCGACGACGGCACGAGGTCCGCCGAGGACGTCACCGCCCTGACCCGCGAAGCCGGCTTCGGCGACGAGGTCAAGCGCCGCATCATCCTCGGCACGTACGCGCTCAGCTCCGGCTACTACGACGCGTACTACGGCTCCGCCCAGAAGGTCCGCACGCTCATCTCGAAGGACTTCGAGAAGTCCTTCGAGCAGGTCGACGTGATCGTCTCCCCGACGACCCCGACCACCGCCTTCGCCATCGGTGAGCGCACCGACGACCCGCTGGCGATGTACCTCGCGGACCTGTGCACCATCCCGACCAACCTGGCCGGCAACTCCGCCATGTCGCTGCCCTGCGGCCTGGCACCGGAGGACGGCCTGCCGGTGGGTCTGCAGATCATCGCCCCGGCGATGAAGGACGACCGTCTCTACAAGGTCGGCGCGGCCGTCGAGGCCGCCTTCGTCGAGCGCTGGGGCCACCCGCTGCTTGAGGAGGCTCCGTCGCTGTGAGTTCCAGTGCACTGTCCAAGGCCAAGGGCTTCAAGAAGTCGAAGGCCGGGACCTACCTGTCGATGGGCACCACCGCCTTCGGTGCCTTCAGCGTGATCAAGCAGGCCCGCAAGGCCCGCACCGAGCACGACACGCTGCAGCTCGTCGACGCCGTCGTGTCCGCCGCCGCCATCGTCACCGGCCTCGCGATCCTGTACCGCGAGCTGAAGCGCCTGGGCGACGACGACGTCCTGCTGGGCTGAGAGGGAAAGTTTCACCGTGACCACCTTCACCGAACTGCTGTCGTACGAGGACGCCCTCGCGTCGTACGACCCCGTCATGGGCCTTGAGGTCCATGTCGAGCTCGGCACCAAGACCAAGATGTTCTGCGGCTGCTCCACCGAGCTGGGCGCCGAGCCCAACTCGCAGACCTGCCCCACCTGCCTCGGTCTCCCCGGCTCGCTCCCGGTCGTCAACGCGATCGGCGTCGAGTCCGCCGTCAAGATCGGTCTCGCGCTGAACTGCGAGATCGCCGAGTGGTGCCGCTTCGCCCGGAAGAACTACTTCTATCCGGACATGCCGAAGAACTTCCAGACCTCCCAGTACGACGAGCCGATCGCCTTCAACGGCTACCTGGACGTCCAGCTGGAGGACGGCGAGGTCTTCCGCGTGGAGATCGAGCGCGCCCACATGGAGGAGGACACCGGCAAGTCGCTGCACGTCGGCGGCGCCACCGGCCGTATCCACGGCGCGTCCCACTCCCTGCTGGACTACAACCGCGCCGGCATCCCCCTCATCGAGATCGTCACCAAGCCGATCGAGGGCGCCGGCGAGCGGGCCCCCGAGGTCGCCAAGGCGTACGTGGCGGAGCTCCGCGAGGTCATCAAGGCGCTCGGCGTCTCCGAGGCCCGCATGGACAAGGGCCAGATGCGCTGCGACGTCAACCTGTCGCTGCGCCCGAACGGGACGAAGGAATTCGGCACCCGTTCGGAGACGAAGAACGTCAACTCGCTGCGCTCCGTCGAGCGCGCGGCCCGCTTCGAGATCCAGCGCCACGCGGCGGTGCTCTCGTCGGGCGGCTCCATCGTGCAGGAGACCCGGCACTTCCACGAGGAGGACGGCTCCACCACGGCCGGCCGCATCAAGGACAACGCCGAGGACTACCGGTACTTCCCGGAGCCCGACCTGGTCCCCGTCGCCCCGGCCCGCGCCTGGGTCGAGGAGCTGCGCGCCGCCCTCCCGGAGATGCCGCGCGTGCGCCGCAACCGCCTCCGCGAGGAGTGGGGCGTGAGCGAGCACGACATGCAGTCCATCCTCAACGCGGGCGCGGTGGACTCCATCGTCGCCACGATCGAGGAGGGCGCCGACTCGGCCGCCGCCCGCAAGTGGTGGATGGGCGAGCTGGCCCGCAACGCCAACGAGCAGGGCGTCTCGGTCGACGAGCTGCCGATCACCCCGGCCCAGGTGGCCCGTGTCGCGGCCCTGGTCGCGGCCGGCGACCTGAACGACAAGCTGGCCCGCCAGGTCATCGAGGGCGTCCTCGCCGGCGAGGGCACCCCGGACGAGGTCGTCGAGAAGCGCGGCCTGAAGGTCGTCTCGGACGAGGGCGCGCTGGGCGCGGCCGTGGACGAGGCCATCGCGGGCAACGCGGCCATCGCCGACAAGATCCGCGGCGGCAAGATCGCCGCCGTCGGCGCCCTGGTCGGCGCGGTCATGAAGACCACCCGCGGCCAGGCCGACGCGGCCCGAGTCAAGGAGCTCATCCTGGAGAAGCTCGGCGTCTCCGAGTAGTTCAGGACGGCTGTGAGGCGGCGGCCCGTACCGATCGACCCGATCGGCACGGGCCGCCCCCGTTTGCGCGGAGGGGGATGCGGGTGGAGATCGGGGCGATGGTCATCGCCGTCGTGGGCGTGGCGGGGACGCTGGGCGGGGCGCTGCTCACGCAGCGGGGAGCCGAGCGGGCGAAGCGGCGGGAGATAGAACTCGTGCGGGCGCACGAGGAGGTACGGGAGAACCTGGCGCTGCGGCGCGCCTGCTACACGGCCCTCAACCGGGACTCCCGGCAGTTCACCACCGCGCTCAACCGCCACCTGCACGCGATGCGGGAGCGCGGCATCGAGGACGCGGACCGGGAGGCGCTCGACGCGGCGAAGGCCGCGCACCGGGACACGTACTCGGAGGCGCAGATGATCGCCCCGGACTCCGTCCTCGGCCCCGCTACCGCCGTCAACCACGCCCTGAACCTGGTCTACGGGCAGGTCAAACGCCTGGAGCGGGACGCCCCCGAGGAGGGCGAGACCATGGAGACGGTCTCCCGGGCCCAGCAGGCGATCTGGGACCTGCTCCGGGAGATGCGCGCGGCCATGCGCGCGGACCTCGGGGTGTCGTCCGGCTGAGCGGGCGGGCTCAGCGGGTGGTGCTGCCGACGAAGGCCGCCCAGGTGGTGGGCGCCACCGTCAGGACGGGGCCGTCGGTGACCTTGGAGTCACGGATGTGCACGGCGGCGGGGTGGGCGGCCACCTCGACGCATGCACCGCCCGCATCGCCGCTGTAGCTCGACTTCCGCCAATGGCAGGCGACTTCGACGCATGCGCCCCCCGCGTCACTGCTGTAGCTCGACTTGAACCAGACCAGTTGGTGCGTCATGACTCTCCTAGCAGATCGTCCAGCAGGCTCTTGCTCTGCTCGATGGAGAGCGCCTGCGAACGCAGCATCCCATACTTGAGATGGAGGAGATGGACCTCGTCCGGGTCGTCCTGGAGGAAGCTGACGTGCTGCCCTTCCAGGTAGCCGAGTTGGTCGTGGTCGGGGGTCTCCAGGAGGATCATGGGGCCGTTGAGGCCCGCGTGGGTCTCGCGGTCGGTGCGCATGATCTGGATGGTCACGAAGGGGAGTTCGGCCATCTCGCGCAGGTGGCGCAGCTGTCCGCGCAGGACCTCCCGGCCGCCGATCGGCCGCTCCAGCACGGACTGTTCGATGATGAAGTGCATGACCGGCGGCTGTGGTGTGCGGTGGAAGAGGCTCTGCCGGGCGATCCGGTCTTCGGTCGACTGGGCGATCTGGTCGGCGGGCATGGGCGGATAGAAGTTCGAGAAGACCGCCTCCGCGTATTGTGGAGTCTGGAGCAGGCCGGGGACGGCCGCGTTCTCGTACCAGAGCAGACTCAGCGCCTCCGCCTCGTGTTCCATGTACTCCCGTGCGAACGCCGGATATCGCTCCCGGCGCGGGATGGCCGCCGCTGACTTGAACAGGGCCCCGTTCGCGTCGAGGTGGGTCTCCAGGACCTGGGCCATCTTCACGGACAGGGGTCGACGGCCCTGTTCCACCGAGGCGATGGATTCGACGTCGCAGTGGGCCTGTTCGGCCAGTGCGGCCTGGGTCAGTCCGGCGAGCTTGCGCTGATGGGCCAGCAGGACGCCGACGACCTTCCAAGAGCCGTTGCGCTGGGGCCTGTTGCGTTGGGGCATGCCGGACACTTTCCCCTCTTGCGGTGCCTCTGACTCGCGAACCGCACGTACACCACCCGTACAGAATCCTTGTACGGGTTATTTCTGTAGCGATCGATAGGGAATCTGTGTATCGTTCAATCTGCAACGACCGCTACAGAAATGCAGAGGATCCGCCATGTCCGTCATCACCACCGCCCCCTACGCCCGCACCGTCCGCAAGGAGAGCGGCGGTCCCGGTCTGCTGCTGGCCCACGGTGGGGGCGGCGCCGTCGAGAGCAACTTCGGGGCGATCCTCGACGAGCTCGCCGCCGGGCACAGCGTCGTCGCCGTCGACTACCCCGGCGCCGGGAACACCCCGGTGGCCGAGGGGCCGCTCCGGCTGGACGAGCTCGCCGACCAGTTGGTCGCCGCCGCCGACGCCGAGGGGCTGGAGACCTTCGCGGTGCTCGGGTACTCCCTCGGGGGGAACGTGGCGCTCAGGGTCGCCGCCCGCTACCCCGAGCGGGTCACGGCGCTGGTGCTCACCGCCAGCTTCGTCCGCGCGGGGAACCGGCTGAAGCAGGTCGCCGACCTGTGGTCGGGGCTGGCCGCGCGGGGTGAGAACGAGATGCTGGCCCGGCTGATGGTGCCGCTGGCGCTCAACCCGGCGGTGTTTGAGGGGCTGAGCCCGGAGGAGGCCGAGGAGGTGGTGCGGGCGACCGCCGCTTCCGTGCCGGCCGGCACGGTGGGGCAGGTCGACCTGGTCAAGGGGGCCGATCTGCGCGCGGAGGCCGCGGGGGTCTCCGTGCCGGCCCTGGTGATCGCGACCACCGAGGACCGGCTCGTACCCCTGGAGCTCCAGCGCGAGCTGGCCGAGGCCGTGCCGGGCGCCCGGTACGCGGAACTGCCCACCGGGCACCTCCCCTTCGCCGAGCGCCCGGCGGAATGGGCCGCGCTGATCACGGAGTTCCTCAGTGAGCTGCGGGCCGGCTGAGGAAGGCCAGGCGGGCGGGCTTGGCCGGGAGGTAGACCTCGGGGAGGTCGATCTCCGGGAGTTCCACCTCCGGGCCGAGCTCGAAGCCCGTGCGTTCCAGCAGGGCGATGGCCTTCGCGTTGCGGGCGTCGGGTTCGCCGACGATCCGCAGCGCGCCGCCGTCCGTGAACAGGTAGGTGAGGAAGGCCTCCATGAGGGCCCCCGTGAAGCCGCGCCGGGCCGATCCCCGGGTGGGGGCGAGCAGCAGGTGCACGCCGACGTCCCCCGGGCGGACCTCGTAGCACTCGCCGACCCGGTCCTCGGCGCAGTCGTACGTCTGGAAGAGGGCGACCGGCTCCCCGTCGAGGGCGACCATGAACGCGTGGTGGGTGGTGCGGCGGTCCACGTCCTCGTAGATCTCCTGCACCAGCTCGCGGCTCGCTTCGCCCATGCCCCAGAAGCGTGCGCGCTCCTCGGTGACCCAGCTGTGGATCAGCGCGGCGTCGGCGGCGGGGTCGACCGGGGCGAAGGAGACCGTGCCGAAGCCCTCGACGCGGTGGGTGTAGACCGGGGTGCGGGTCATGAGGGTTCCTTGGTGAGGCGGGTCCAGTCGGTGACGACCGGGACGAGTTCGCAGCGCGCCCAGAGCGGGAGCTGGTCGCGGTGGTGGGGGGAGCCGGTGACGCCGTCGGCCCCGAGCGGGACGGCCCAGAGGCTGTTCTCCCGGTCGGCCAGGTCCCAGACGTAGCGGGCCGCCGAGGCGCGGGCCACGGTGTCGGTGACGCCGGGGACGGAGGAGGTGGCGTTCACGCAGTCGTGGTCCCCGCCCAGGCCGGGCCATTCGGCCTCCGGGTCCGGTACGGCCTGCCAGGGGGTCAGGCGGTGGGCGACCGACCAGGGGGCCTCGGGCGCGTCGGCCGCCGCCGTCTCCTCCAGGGCGGCGCGGACGTGCGCCGCGCGGTCCAGGCCGGGCAGGAGGGGCGTGGTGAGGAGGCCCTCCAGGGCGTAGCCGACCCGGGGGAGCAGGTACAGCCAGGGGTGGAACACCTCGGGGCCCGTGGGGGCGCCCGCCAGGGCCGCGAAGGCCGGGTCGGCCGCGAGAAGGCGTACGACGGCCGTGCGGAAGGCCGCGAAGACGGCGGCGTCGGTGCTGTCGGCCTCCATGTGCCGGTCCCAGGCCAGCAGCCGGTCACGGAGTCCGGCCGCGGCGGGGGAGAGGGTGCCGAGGCCCGGCAGCAGGGCGAGCAGCGGTTCGGCGGAGGCCAGGTAGGTGTCGCGGTGGACCTCGGCCATGGCCTGGGGGGACCAGTAGGCGGACCCGCCGAGCAGGGCCCGGATCCGGTCGGCGCGGTGCGGGGGAGCGAACTCCACGCCGAGCGGGGACGCGATCCCGCGCGCGTTCGCCATCACCGCGAAGCCCTGCACCGGCTCGGCGGGGGTCTCGGCCCAGCCCCGCCAGGCGTGCCGGGCCTCCCAGGCGGGCACCGGGCGCAGGCGGTTGGCGGCCTCGCGCAGCGGGACGGCGCCCGCGACCCGGTGCAGCAGGCCGCCCTGGGTGTCGGCGGCGTGCACCACGTTGACGGGCTCGGCCCAGCCGTCGAGGGCGCGGTCCACATCGGCGACGGTGCGGGCGCGCAGCAGGGCGGGCAGGGCGGCGAAGCCGAGGTCGGCGCGGACGCGGGGCGGGTAGCGCAGGGAGAGGGTGGCGGAGTCGTCGTTGACGATCACCGGGCCGCGGGCGGTCTCCAGGACCTCCACCTCGACGTCCTCGGCGCCGGCCACCGTGATGGTCTCGGTGTGGCGGGCGACGGGCTCCCACGCGCCGCCGGGGCCCAGCGCCTCGACGCCGTAGGCCGCCGGGCGCAGCCGCTCGGTGTAGAGGTCCTGGTAGTCGGCCATGGCGTTGGTGATGGCCCAGGCGACGGAACCGGCATGGCCGAAGTGGGCCAGGCCCGGGACGCCGGGGACGGCCAGGCCGAGGACGTCGTACTCCGGGCAGGCGAGGCGGATCTGCTGGTAGACGCCCGGGTCCTCGATGAACCGGTGCGGGTCGCCCGCGATGATCGCGGCGCCGGTGGCGGTGCGGTCGCCCGGGACCAGCCAGCCGTTGCTCCCGGCGGTGCCCGGGCCGTCGGTGGCGAAGAGGGTGGCGGCCCCGTCGCCCAGGGCGCGGGCGACGCGGTCGCGCCAGAGCTTGGTGGCGAAGCCCGCGAACAGGATGTGGGTGCCGATCCAGACCGAGAGCGGGACCCACGGCTCCCAGGGGGCCGGGGTGTGGCCGGCGGCGGCGAAGCGGTCGTCGCGGGCCGCGCCCTCGGCCAGGCCCGCGTTGACCCCGTCGACGTAGGCGGCGACCCAGGCGGCGGTGTCCGGGTCCAGGGACTCGAAGCACCGGCGGGCCGTGTCGTCGAGGCGGGCCTGGCGGGCGAAGCGGTCCCAGGGCACGCAGTCGGCCCCGAGGAACGAGGCGCTGGAGCCCTGCGCGCGGTGCCGCTCCACCTCCAGCTGCCAGGCCCGGTCGCGGGCGGTGATCCGGCCCTGGGCGTAGGAGAGGCGGAGCGGGTCGGACGCGAGCAGGTGCGGGACGCCCCAGCTGTCGCGGTAGACCTCGTAGGCCTCGGTGGTCACGGCGCTCACGCTCTTCCCCCAGTGTCTTAGGTTAGGCTGGCCTAACTATAAGGGGGTCCGGGGGAGGAGTGGCCGCCAGGTCCGGTCAGGCGCCGACGGTGCCGTCGATCGCCTCCCGGAGGAAGTCGGCGTGACCGTTGTGGCGGGCGTATTCGTGGATCATGTGCAGCATCACCAGGCGCAGCGAGGCCTCCTCCTCCCACTTCGGCACGTACGCCGTCACGTCCAGCGAGTCGGCGGCCGCCTCCACCGCGCGCGCGTGCGCCACCTCCGCCTCCCAGGCGGCGAAGGCCTCGGCGCGGGTCGCGCCGGAGGCGTCGTAGGCGGCCTGGAAGTCACGGCTGTCCGACCACAGGTGGGGGACCTCCGTGTCACCGCCGATCGTGCGGCGGAACCACTGGCGCTCCACCTCCGCCATGTGCCGGACCAGGCCCAGCAGGGAGAGGGAGGAGGGAGGGGAGGCCTGGCGCCGCAGCTCCTCGTCGGTGAGTCCGTCGCACTTCCAGGCGAGGGTGGCGCGGTGGTAGTCGAGGAAGGCGCGGAGGGTCTCGCGTTCGTCCCCGGTCAGGGGCGGGCCGATGCGTTCCGTGATGTCCATGGGCGCGATCTTGCCGTGTCCGCGGCCGCCCGGGAAGCGGATTCGCGGCCGGGGGGCGGCGGGCCGCCGGCGAACCCCTCCGCTCCGGCGGCCGCCGTACGCCTCCTCAGCCCTGCCAGATGTAGGGCACGGTGACGCCCAGCACCCCGAAGCCCAGCCGCTCCAGGATCGGCCGGCTGTCGTCCATGGCATCGACCTGGAGGTACGGGATCCCCCGCTCGGCCGCGATCCGGGCGCGGTGCGCCACGAGCAGGCGGTAGATGCCCCGGCCCCGCCACTCGGGGTCCGTGCCGCCGCCCCACAGGCCGGCGAAGGCACTGCCCGCCCGGAACTCCATCCGGGCCGAACTGACGGGGACCTCCCCGGCCATCGCCACCACGACCTCGATCGAGCCCGGGTCCTCGCGCAGCTGGGCGAGCACGCCCTCCCTGAGCCGGGGCCGCTCGACCCCGAAGGCCCGGTCGTGCGCCTGCGCCATCAGGTCCACGCCCGCCTCGTCCGTCACCCGCAGCAGGCTGATCCCCTCCGGCGGCTCCACCGGCAGGCCGGCCAGGTCGGCCGTCCGGCCCACCATCAGCGTCTCCGGCGGCTCCGGGACGAAGCCCGCCGCGCGCAGCCGGTCGCCCAGGTCGGCCGGGCGGTCGTGCGTGTACAGCTTCCACTCGAACCCCGGCCCGCCCTGCTCCGGCCCGCGCGCGCCGAAGTGCGCCACCTGCGCCGCTATCTCCGCGTCCGCCGTGTCCTCGTCGAGGTCCGACCACAGCACCCCGCTCCAGCCGGGGACGCTGGCGCGCACGACCCGGCCCACCCGCTCCACGCCCGGGTCCTGCGCGCCGCGCCGCACCTCGGCGTCGTACTGGTCGCGCACCTCGAGGAGTTCATCAAGATCCATCGTCATGCGGGCAGCTGATCAGCTGGTCCTCCGCCCCCGCAAGTGCAATAACCTCGCCTGGTGCACGACGACCACACCATCTACACCGGCAAGGCCACCCCCGACGCCGCCGCCGACCGGGGCTGGCTCCTGGGCCACTTCAAGGCGCCGGGCGACCCCCGCCACAGCGAGGACGTCGAGATCAAATGGGGCGTCCACCCCAAGGGCGAGGCGCGCGAACGCTGGGTCACCGGCGAGCGGCGCACCGCCCTCCAGGTACTGATCAGCGGCCGCTTCCGGCTGGAGTTCCCCGGCCGCACCGTCGTCCTCGCCGAACAGGGCGACTACGTGGTCTGGGGCCGCGGCGTCGACCACTCCTGGTACGCGGAGGAGGACACCGTCGTCCTGACCGTCCGCTGGCCCTCCGTCCCGGGCTACCGGGCCGACGCGCCCACCGACGGCCAGGCCTGTGACGATGCACACGAAAACGGCCAACGATCACGAAACGCTGCGATCGTGTCGAACGAGGTGTAAACCCACACACCCTGGCCGCCCACGGCGGCCGCACCTTTCACAAGTTCACGACTCACCAGTCCACGACTTCACGAGTTCAAGCGTTCTTTGCGTCGGGCCGACTCCCGCTGAAGATCCGAACCACCAGGGAGCACGTCCGTTGGCAGCAATCGCACGGTGGTGCATGCGGCACCGGCTGGTCACCGTCCTGATCTGGCTGCTCGCCCTCGGCGGGACCGCCGCCGCGGCAACGGCCACCGGAACGGCGTTCTCCAACGACTACGAGGTCCCCGGCACGGAGTCGGACAAGGCCAACGCCCTCCTGCGCGACGGCTTCCACGGCCAGGGCGGCGACACCGACACCATCGTCTGGCGGACCCCGGACCACCAGACGGCACGGACCCCCGACGTCGAACGGCGGATGACCCGGGCCCTGGACACCATCGCCGCCCTCCCCGGCATCGGCTCCGTCACCAGCCCCTATGGAACGGGCCCCGCCGGCGCCGCCCAGATCAGCCCCGACGGCCGCACCGCCTACGCCGTGGTCACCTTCGACCAGCAGGCCGACTCCGTGCCCAAGGCCCAGGCCAGGGCCGTGGCCGACGCGGCGAAGAACCCCGCCACCGAGGCCGGCGGCCTCCAGGTCGAACTCGGCGGCCGCGCCATCGGCCTGACCGAAGCCCCCAGCCCCCACCTCGCCGAGGTCGTCGGCGTGGCCATCGCCGCCCTCGTCCTCTTCCTCGCCTTCGGCTCCCTCGCCGCCAGCCTGCTGCCCATCGCCACCGCCCTGGTCAGCGTCGGCAGCGCCTATTTCGGCATCACCCTCCTCGGGCACGCCATGGCCGTCGCCGACTTCGCCCCGATGCTCGGCACCCTCGTCGGCCTCGGGGTCGGCATCGACTACGCCCTCTTCATCGTCACCCGGCACCGCAAGGGCCTGGCCCGCGGCCTCGACGTCGGCGAAGCCGCCGAGAACGCCGTCGCCACCACCGGCCGGGCCGTCGTCTTCGCCGGAGCCACCGTCTGCATCGCCCTGCTCGGCATGCTGGTGCTGCGCCTGGGCTTCCTCAACGGCGTCGCGATCGCCGCCTGCCTCACGGTGGTCCTCACCGTGGCGGCCTCCGTCACCCTGCTCCCCGCCCTCCTGTCGTACATCGGCATGCGGGCCCTGTCCCGCCGCGAACGCCGCAGGCTCGCCGCCGAAGGCCCCCGGCCCGAGGCCCCCACCGGCTTCGCGGCCCGCTGGTCGGCCTTCGTCGAACGCCACCCCAAACTCCTCGGCCTGGTCGCCGCCCTCGTCATGGCGGTCCTCGCCCTGCCCACCCTCTCCCTCCACCTGGGCACCTCCGACCAGGGCAACAACCCGGCCTCCTCCACCACCCGCAAGGCCTACGACCTGCTGGCCGAAGGCTTCGGCCCCGGCGTGAACGGCCCGCTCGCGGTCGTCGCCCGGCTCGACGGCGCCGGCGACCGCGTCGCCGTCCAGCGGCTCGCCGACGCCCTGCGCACCACCCACGGCGTGGCCTCCACGGGCCCGGCCGTCTTCAACCGCAGCGGGGACACCGCCGTCCTGACCGTCGTCCCCGACTCCGCCCCGCAGTCCCGGGCCACGAGCACACTGGTCGACCGGCTCCGCGAGGAGGTCATCCCGCGCGCCGCACACGGCAGCTCCATGAAGGCCCACGTCGGCGGGGTCACCGCCGGCTACGACGACTTCGCCGAAGTGATCGTCGGCAAGCTGCCGCTCTTCGTCGGCGTGGTCATCGCCCTCGGCTGCCTGCTCCTGCTGCTGGCCTTCCGCTCCCTCGGCATCCCGCTCAAGGCGGCCGCCATGAACGTCGCCGCCGTGGCCTCCTCCTTCGGCGTCGTCGTCGTGGTCTTCCAGTGGGGCTGGGGGAGCGAGCTGCTGGGCCTGGGGAGCGCCGGTCCCATCGAGCCCTTCCTGCCGGTGATCATGGTGTCGGTGCTCTTCGGGCTCTCCATGGACTACCAGGTCTTCCTCGTCAGCCGGATGTACGAGGAGTGGCTGGAGACCGGCGACAACCGCAGGGCCGTCCGCGTGGGCCTCGCCGAGACCAGCCGCGTGATCAACTCGGCGGCCGTCATCATGATCTCCGTGTTCCTGGCCTTCGTGCTCAGCGGGGACCGGATCATCGCCATGTTCGGCATCGCGCTCGCCGCCGCCGTCGCCCTCGACGCCTTCGTCCTGCGCACCCTGCTCGTCCCCGCGCTCATGCACATGCTCGGCGGGGCGAACTGGTGGCTCCCCGCCTGGCTGGAGCGCCGGCTGCCCAGGATCAGCATCGAACCCCCGGAGTGCGGCCCCCGTGCGACACTTCCGGCGCAGCGGCCGGACGCGGACCACGCGACCACGGCCGGACTCACCCGCTGACCCCTCACGACCCACAAGGAAGCACGCATGTTCGCCATAGACCTGGCCGACGACGCCCAGCTCTTCCCGCTGGAGGTCTGGCACGCGGAGGAATTCCTCGCGCACATCGACCGCGGCCGGGAGTTCATCGGCCAGTTCATCGGCTTCCCCGACCGCGCCACCGACCTGGAGTCGGCCCGGCAGCTGCTGCGCACCAACGCCGAGAAGTCCGCCGCCGACGGCGCCCGCCTCTACGGCATCCGCGTCGCCGGCACCCTCGTCGGCGGGGTCCTCTTCCCCCACTTCGACGCCGCGGCCGGCAACTGCGAGGTCGGCTGCTGGATGGAGCCCGCCGGCACCGGCCGGGGCCTGGTCACCCTGGCCTGCCGGGTGCTCGTCGACTGGGCCTTCGACGTGCGCGGCATGCACCGCATCGAATGGCACGTGGCCAGCGGCAACGAGAAGAGCATCGCCGTCGCCGAGCGCCTGGGCTTCACCCGCGAAGGCGTCCTGCGGCAGAGCTACCTGCACCGGGGTGTCCGCCAGGACACCGAGATCTGGTCGCTCCTCGCCCCCGAACGGGCCGCCGCCCGCACCGCGTAGCCGCCACGGCCGCAGGCCCCGCCCGGGCCCTGCGGCCCACTCGGCCCGCCGGGCGGCGAGCGCTCTCAGGAGCCTCTCAGAAACTCCGCCTACGGTGCGCGCCATGGACACCACCAAGACCGCCTCCCCGACCGCTCCCGAGGCGGACGCCGCCGAGGACCAGCCGGCCGCCGGCACCCCGGCCGAGGCCGAGGACACCGCGGCCCCCACCACCGCCCCGGCCGCCGGGACCGACGCCCCCGCCCCGGCAGACGCCCCCGCCGACGCCCATGCCGACGAGGAGCCCGGCGACGACCTGGACGACGACGAGGCGGACGCCTTCCCCGAGCGGCCCACCGGCGTCGGCTCCGCCGCCTCCGCCATCACCGCCGCCGGCCTCGGGCTCATCGCCCTCAGCGGCAGCTGGGTCGCCCGCGTGATCGGCGAACGCCAGACCCTCATCGGCCAGATCGAGTCGGCCAACGCCACCACCGCCAAGGAGAAGATCGCCGCCCTGTACGGCGACGCCTGGCACATGACGGCCCTCGTCAACGGCCTCCTCTCCGCCCTGGCCCTGCTGCTCGCCGCCGTCGTCCTCGCGGCCCCCGCCTTCGGCGCCCCCGGCCGGGTCCACCCCGCCTGGGTCCGCTCCGTGTCCTGGGCCGCCGTGGCCCTGGGCGTCCTCGGTGTCCTGCTCTTCGGACTCATGTACTTCGACCTCCTCGTACCCCTCCCGACGGCCGCCGAGTAGGCACCGCCTTACCCCTGCCTTAGGCCGCCCCCGCACGGCTCGAGCCCTTCTCAGGACCCCGGGGGCCCGGCCTAAGGACCCCGGGCCCGCACAGATGCGGCATGAGCCCCATGTGCCGGACCCCTCTGGGACGCGAATCTTGGATCACACCGAACGAGGTGCCCGAGAGAAGCAACCAGGGAGAACGAGATGTTCGAGTCCGAGATCGCCACCGCCCACCGCGCCGACCTCCTCCGCCAGGCCGACGAGTACCGGATCGCCCGCGAGGCCAAGAAGGCCTCCCGCACCTCGCGCGGCCAGGAACGCGAGAGGTCGGTGAGTCGCCACCGGAGCCTCTTCACCCGCGCCGCGTAACCCGCGCCACGCACCCCGTGGAATGACGCGAGATGACGAGCGCACCGACAACGACTGCCGCACGACCGGAACCGTGTGCGATGCTCAGCGGCGTGGAAACCAGATCTGTCAGCCCGGTGTTCGTCGGCCGAGCCGACGAACTGGCCGTACTCGTCGACGCCCTGGGCCGCGCGGCGGACCAGGAGCCCCAGGCCTTCCTGATCGGGGGCGAGGCCGGAGTCGGCAAGACCCGGCTGACCGAGGAGTTCCTCGGCGAGGCCACCCGCCGCGGAGCCGTGGTGGCCGTCGGAGGCTGTGTGGAGATCGGGGCGGAGGGCCTTCCCTTCGCCCCTTTCTCGACGGCCCTGCGCACCCTGCTCCGCCTGCTCCCCGGTGAACTCGCCGCCGCGGCCGCCGGCCAGGAGGACGAACTCGCCCGCATCCTCCCCGAACTCGGCGAGACCCCCCGCGGCCCCCACGACGAGGAGAGCACCGCCCGCCTCTTCGAACTGACGGCCAGGATGCTGGAACGCCTCGCCGCCGACCGCACCGTCGTCCTCGTCCTGGAGGACCTGCACTGGGCGGACACCTCCACCCGGCACCTGCTGGCCTACCTCTTCCGTACCCTCGGCCGGGGCCGGCTCGTCCTCGTCGCCACCTACCGGGCCGACGACATCCACCGCCGCCACCCGCTGCGCCCCCTGCTCGCCGAACTCGACCGGTTCCGCACCGTCCAGCGCATCGAACTGGCCCGCTTCAACCGGGGCGAGGTGCGCCGCCAGCTCGCCGGGATCCTCGCCTCCCGGCCCGACGAGGCCTTCGTCGCCTCCGTCTTCGACCGCTCCGACGGCAACGCCTTCTTCGTCGAGGAACTCGTCGCCTGCCACGAGAGCGGCTGCCGCACCGGGCTCACCGAATCCCTGCGCGATCTGCTCCTCGTCCGCGTCGAGGTCCTCCCGGACGCCGCGCAGCGCGTGGTCCGCATCGTCGCCGAAGGCGGCTCCACCATCGAATACCCGCTGCTGCGCGCCGTCGCCGGGCTCGGCGAGGACGAGCTGATCGAGGCCCTGCGCGCCGCCGTCGGCGCCAACATCCTCCTCGCCACCTCCGACGGCGACGGGTACCGCTTCCGCCACTCCCTGGTCCGCGAGGCCGTCAGCGACGACCTGCTGCCCGGCGAACGCGCCCGCGTCAACCGCCGCTACGCCGAGGCCCTGGAGGACGACGACACGCTGATCCGCGCCGACGAGCGGACGATCCGGCTGGCCAACTACTGGTACGCCGCCAACGACCCCGCCAAGGCCCTGCCCGCCGTCCTCGCCGCCTCCATCACCGCCCGGCGCCGGCACGCCTACTCCGAGCAGCTCAGCCTCCTCGAACGGGCCATGGAACTCTGGGAGAGCGCCCCCGCGGAGGTACGGGACGCACTGCGCCCCGTCGACTACACCGAGGTGTACCCGCCCTGCGGAAGCGACCCGGCCGGCACCCCGGTCTACCGCGTCGACCTGCTGGCCGAAGCCACCGTCGCCGCCCGCTACGGCGGCGAACGCGAACGGGCCCTGAAACTCACCAAACTGGCCCTGCGCATCCTCGACGAGGACGGCGGCGACCCGCTGCGCGCCGCCTGGTTCTGGACCGAGCGCTCCCGCCTCATCGCCAGCCTCGGCCGCGGCGACGGCTGGCACGAGATCGCCACCGCCCAGGAACTGGTCAAGGGCCTGCCCCCGTCCCAGGTGCACGCCGACGTCCTCGTCCGGGCCGCGGGCTGGGGCATGCTCCACAACCCGGGCCCCGGAAACCTCGCCGCCGCCGAACGGGCCGTGGAGTACGCCCGCATGGTCGGCGCCGAGGAGACCGAGCTCAACGCCCGGATCACCCGCGGCTACCTCCTGATGGAATCCGGGGACACCGCCACCGGCCTCGCCGAACTCCACGAGGTCAAGGACCGCGCCGCCGAACGCGGATTCACCGTCGTAGCGGGCCGTGCCCATATCAACATCACCTCCCAACTCGAATCACTGGGCCGGTCCCGCGAAGCCGTGGAACTGGCCGAACAAGGGGTCGAACTCGTCAGCAGGGCCCGGCTCCTGGACACCGAGGCCTGGGTCCGCGGGAACATGGCGGAGAGCCTGTACAGCCTCGGCCGCTGGGACGAGGCCGCCGAAGCGGCCCGGCGCACCCTGCACGCGGGCCACGGGGCCGCCCCCCGGGGCTCCGCCTCCGCACGCCTGGCCTACCTGGCCCTGGGCCGCGGCGAACTCAGCGAAGCCGCCGCCCAGCTCGCTGCCGCCCACGCCCACTTCGGCACCCACGACAGCCAGCCCCAGCACCGGATCCCGCTCTTCCGGCTGGCCATCGGCGTCGCCGCGGGCGAAGGCCGCATCGCCGACGTCCGCGCCGAGACGGCACAGGCCATCGCCTACGGCTTCCCGTCCGGCCAGCACCGCTACGCCTGGCCCCTCCTCCTGGCGTCCGCCACCGCCGAAGCGGACGCAAGAGGCCTGCCCGGCACCGAGGAGGGCCGGCCCGCCGCCTTGGAAGCCGTGCGCACCGCAGCCCGCACCCTGGCCACCCCGGTACCCCTGTGGACCGCCCACGCCGAGTACCTCAGGGCCGAGCTGCTGCGCGCCGAGGGCCGCGACAGCGTCGCCGACTGGACGGCCGTCGAGGCGGCCGTCAGCTCCCTGGAGCGCCCCTACCTCCTGGCCCGCGCCCGCCACCGGCTCGCCGAGGCCCTGCTGGGCTCGGGCGGGGACCGGGAGACGGCCGCCGGCCTGCTCCGCGACGCTCACGCCACCGCCGACCGGCTCGGCTCCCGACGGCTCCGCGAGGACCTGGCCCTGCTGGCCCAGCGCGCCAGGCTCCCGCTGACCCCCGACGAGGCCCGCCCGGCCGCACCGGCCCCGGACACCGACCCGGTCGAGGCCCTGGGACTCACCAGCCGCGAACGGGACGTCCTGCGCCTCGTCGCGACGGGCAGCACCAACCGTCAGATAGCGGAGGAGCTGTTCATCTCCCCGAAGACGGCCAGCGTGCACGTCTCGAACATCCTGGCCAAGCTCGGCGTCGCGAGCCGGGGAGAGGCCGCGGCCCTCGCCCACCGGCTGCGCCTGTTCACCCCCCTGGCACCGCAGCCCTAAGGAGCGTCGCCCCCGTCCGGGGCGGCCACCTCCCCGGCGTCCGGGGCGCCGCCGCCACCGGCCTGCGCGTCCGCCTCGCCGTCCGCGTCCGGCGGGCGGCTCGCGGCCGGGCGTATGAGCACCGTGCCGGAGTCCAGGTCTATCGGGCCCCGTCCCGGATCGCCGTCACCGACGTCGGTCCGGGACAGCTCCAGCCGCTTCTTCTCCTCGTCCGTGTGCCGGCGCCCTGGGTTGAACAGCTCCTCGATCATGTTGAACACCACGCCCACCATGCCTTCCGCCCCCCACCGGGGCTCCGTCGGTCACCGCACCGTCAGACTCAGGATCCTGTCGTCGCCCGCCTGCGGCGATCCGCGCCCGTCCGTCTCGCTCGTGACCAGCAGCAGTCTGTCGCCGCCGAGTGCCACCACCGTCCGCAGCCGCCCGTACTTCCCCGTCAGGAAGGCCTCCGGCTCCGCCTCCGGCACGGCCCCCTTCAGCGGGATCCGCCACAGCCGCTCGCCCTTGAGCGAGGCCATCCAGATCGAGCCCTCCGCCCAGGCGATCCCGCTCGGCGAGGCCTCGTCCGTCTTCCAGACGGCCACCGGATCCCGGAAGCCCGCCTTGCCGCCCTTCCCTTCCACCTCGGGCCAGCCGTAGTTGCCGCCCGGCTCGATGAGGTTCAGCTCGTCCCACCTGTGCTGCCCGAACTCGGACGCCCACAGCCGCTTGGCCCCGTCCCAGGCGAGGCCCTGCACATTGCGGTGCCCCCAGGAATAGACGACCGAGTCCGGCTCGGGATTCCCGTGCACCGGTTTTCCGTCGGGGGTCATCCGCAGGATCTTCCCGCCCAGCGACTTCCTGTCCTGCGCCAGCGCCGTGTTCCCCGTCTCGCCCGTCCCGGCGTAGAGCATCCCGTCCGGGCCGAAGGCGATCCGCCCGCCGTTGTGGAAGACCCCCTTGGGGATGCCCCTCAGCACGGTGTCCGGCGCGCCCAGCTGCTGCCCGGGCGGTCTCTGCTCGTCGTAGCGCATCCGGGCGATGCGGTTGTCGGACTCCGTCGTGAAGTACGCGTACACCAGCCGGTCCGAGGCGAAGTGCGGGGACAGCGCGAGCCCCAGCAGCCCGCCCTCCCCGCCGGGCGCCACCCCGGGCACCTTCCCGATCTGCGTCACCTCCCCCGAGCCCGCCCGGACCCTGCTGATCGTGCCCTTGTCCCGGGAGGCCACCAGCAGGTCCCCGCCGGGCAACGGGGCCACGCCCCAAGGGGAGTCCAGCCCCTTCGCCACCTCGCCCGTGACCTGCACGGACCCCCTGGCGGGCGGCGGCGACGCCCCCGGCGGGGCCCCCGCGGAGGCCGCCACCGACGACACCGGCGGCGAACCCCCCACCCCGGGCGGCGCCCCGCCCGACGCGGAACAGCCCGACGCCAGCAGCGCCCCGCACCCCGCCAGCGCGAGCCCGGCCGCCACCCCCCGGCGCCGCCCGCCCCCGGCTCCGTACCGCCCCGTACCGAAACGCCCGTCCCGCACTCCGTACCGCACCGTCCCGCTCCCCTCCGGTCGCCCCTCCAGCCCTGCCCTTCACAAGACCCAACAGATCCGGCGGGTGCCCAAGTTCCACCACTCGTACACTCGATCGAGTGGTTGTCGCCGCGGTCCCCGGAGGCTCAGTCCCAGGCCCCCACCGCCGCCGGCAGCGCCGCGAACCCCGCCAGCTCCCCGGCCGTCAGCCGCACCTGCGCCGCCCGCGCGTTCTCCGCCGCCCAGCGCGCCCGCCCCGCCCCCGGCACCGGCACCACGTGCGGACCCTGCGCCAGCACCCATGCCAACGCCACCTGCGCCGCGGTGACCTCCGGCCCGTGCCGCCGGGCCACCCGCCGCAGCTCCGCCACCAGCACCTGGTTCGACGCCATGGCATGCGCCGTGAACCGCGGGTGCCGGGCCCGCACGTCCGCCTCCTCGAACCCCTGCCCCGGCGTCAGCGTCCCGGTCAGGAACCCGCTGCCCAGCGGCATCGCCGCCAGCACCCCCACCCCCCGCGCCGCACACCACGGCAGCAGCTGCCACGCCGCCTCCGGCGACCACACCGACAGCTCCGCCTGCACCGCCGTCACCGGGAACACCTGCTGCACCCGCTCCAGGTGCCGCAGCGTCGAGCGGTACCCCCGGTCCCCCCGCCGCCCCGCACCCGGCCCGGCCCCCGCGCCCAGCGCGCAGAACCCCAGCGCCCGCACCTTCCCCGCCTGCACCAGCTCCGCCATGGCCCCCCAGGTCTCCTCCACCGGGACCTCCGGGTCCACCCGGTGCAGCTGGTACAGGTCGATGACGTCCGTCCTCAGCCGCCGCAGCGAGGCGTCGCACGCCCGCCGCACGTACTCCGGCCGCCCGTCGGCCACCACGTGCCCCTCGCCGGCCCGCAGCCCCACCTTGGCCGACACGAAGGCCTCGGCCCGCCGTTCCCGCAGCACCCGCCCCACCGCCAGCTCGTTGGTGAACGGCCCGTACAGGTCGGCCGTGTCCAGCAGGTTCGCCCCCAGGTCCAGCGCCGTGTGCAGGGTCCGCAGCGACTCCTCGCCCCGGCGGCGCGACGGCGCGTAGGCCCAGCTCATCGGCATGCAGCCGAGCCCGATGGCCCCCACCGTCAGCGGCCCCGACCCGATCGACCTGCGCTCCACCCCTGCCTCCCCCCTCCCGGCCCTGTCCCGGTCCGGCCCTCAAACTAACGGCTTGATCACGTTCCCTTCGCATAGCCTCGGGATCATGACTGCAACGACCGCCGAGGTCTGGCTCCCGTTCCCGCCCGGGGAGATCGACGGCCTCCCCGACTCCTTCCGCTACCGGCAGTGGGACGGTGAGGAGGAGTTCCCGGCCGACCCGGCCGCCTGCGTCTTCTACGTCACCCCGTACATGAAGTCCCAGGCCGTCACCCTGCGGCCGCTCCCGGCCATGCCCGCCCTGCGCGTCGTGCAGACCCTCACCGCCGGCATCGACCACGTCCTGCCCGGCCTCGGCCACCTGCGCCCCGGCGTCCGGCTGTGCAACGCGCGCGGCGTCCACGAGGCCAGCACCGCCGAACTCGCCCTGACCCTCACCCTCGCCTCCCTGCGCGGCATCCCCGGCATGGTGCGCGGCCAGGACCGCGAGGAGTGGCGCGGCGGCTTCTACGAGGCCCTGGCCGACAAGTCCGTCCTGATCGTCGGCTACGGCGCGATCGGCGCGGCCATCGAGGACCGGCTCCTGCCCTTCGAGTGCGGGCGGATCACCCGCGTCGCCCGTTCCGCCCGCACCGCCCCGCACGGGCCGGTGCACGCCCTCGGCGACCTCCCGGGCCTCCTCCCGGACGCGGACGTGGTCATCCTCTCCACCCCGCTGACCGAGGACACCCGGGGCCTGGCGGGAGCCGCCTTCCTCGGCCGGATGAAGGACGGAGCCCTGCTGGTGAACGTCTCGCGCGGGCCCGTCGCCGACACCAAGGCCCTGCTGGCCGAACTGGAGTCCGGCCGGCTGCGCGCCGCCCTCGACGTCACCGACCCGGAACCGCTGCCCCCGGGCCACCCGCTGTGGCACGCCCCGAACGTCCTGATCACGCCTCACGTGGGCGGCAGCAGCTCGGCGTTCGAGCCCCGGGCGAAGCGGCTGGTGGCCCGCCAGCTCACCCGGTTCGCCGCCGGGGAGCCGGTCGAGAACACCGTTCTGATCACCGGCTGAACCAGAGCGCACACTCTCCGCGTCCATACGTATGCGAGCAGTTGCCGCACGGCTCCCGGTGGTAACGGAGAGTAGAGAAGCTATGTCGCTGAGTGACGAAAGTGGTGTATCGTCCGGAAGAAGGGGCTGCGCCACGTACGTCTGGCGCTGGGGAGTGATCGGACACTTTGGGGGGCGACGGGCGATGCACGGCCAATGGACGAAGGATCCGATGCGGCAGAGCCGCCGGAGGCGACGGTGCCGAGACTGGACTGCGCCGGAAGCAGCCGGCGAGGGGGACCGGTGAGCGCCCCGGGGGCGGCGCTCCTGACCCGGCCGCCGGTCACCGGCGGCGGAGGCAGGGGTCCGGGGGGCCAACTGCTCCTCGCGCTGGTCAGCGGCGGCTACGCCGTCGGGGCCGCCCTCGGCTGGGGCTCGGAAGAACTCGCCAAGGTCATGGGCGACTTCGGGCTCAGTACCGCCGGTCTGCTGGCCGCCGTCTCCTGCTTCCACTACGCCCGCGCGATCGACCGGCGCGAACGCCCCGCCTGGCTGATGTTCGCGTTCTCCTCGCTCATGGGGGCCCTGGGCAACGGCGTCTGGGGCTGGTACGAGGTGGTCCTCGACCAGAAGGTGCCCGAGCCCTCGCTCGCGGACTTCGCCTTCCTCTGCTTCGCCCCGCCCGCCATCGTGGGCCTGCTCGTCCTCGCCAAACGCCCGGTCACCCGCGCCGGATGGGTCTGCCTCGCGCTCGACTCCTGGCTCATCGGCGGCTCGCTGCTGACCCTCTCCTGGAGCCTG
Source organism: Streptomyces sp. 3211.6 (assembly GCF_003634815.1). Taxonomy (NCBI): domain Bacteria; kingdom Bacillati; phylum Actinomycetota; class Actinomycetes; order Kitasatosporales; family Streptomycetaceae; genus Streptomyces; species Streptomyces sp. 3211.6. The sequence continues at coordinate 5,561,341 of NZ_RBXC01000001.1, forward strand.
GCCCTCGCCAACGCCGCCCGCACCGCCCAGTCCGGGGCCCCAGGCAGCGTCCCGCGCGCCGCGCTCTCCCTCGCCTACCCGCTCCTCGACATCGCGCTCGTCTCGATGGTGCTGGTCCTGCACTTCCGGCGCTCGGCCAACAACCGCTCCGCGATCAACACGGCCATCGCGGCCCTCGCGCTGACCGTCCTGAGCGACGCCCTGTTCACCTCGCCGCTGCTCAACACTACCTACCGCTCGGGGGAAATCCTCGACGCCGGCTGGTTCGCGGGCTCCCTCCTGCTGGCCTACGCCCCCTGGGCCGCGGGCCGCCGCCCGGAACCGCTCCCGCGCCCCGTCCCCCCGCGCCCCGTCCCCCCGCGCGCCGACCGGCCGCACAGCCGCCCCATCACCGGCTCCCTCCCGGCCCTCACCCCGTACCTCGCGGCCGCGGTGTGCACCCTGGGCATCCTCTACAACGTGGTGGACGGACGGAAGGTCGACCGGGTGGTGGTCTTCACCGGTTGCACGGTCGTCCTGGCCCTCGTCGTCCGGCAGGGCATCATGCTCCTCGACAACATCGCCCTGACCCAGGAACTGGCCCAGAAGGAGAACCACTTCCGCTCCCTGGTCCAGGGCTCCAGCGACGTCATCATGATCGCCGCGCCCACCGGGACCCTGCGCTACGTCAGCCCCGCCGCCGCCGGGGTCTACGGCCGCGAGGCGGAGGAGCTGGTCGGCACCGAACTGGCCGCCCTGATCCACCCCGACGACCTCGGCCGCGTGGTCCACGAGGTGCGCCGTTTCCTGGCCGCCCCGCCCGCCGAGGAGCCCACCACCCGCATCGAATGCCGGTTCAAATCCGGCGGCGGGGAATGGCTCAACGTGGAGTCCACCGTCAACCGGCACCAGGGCGGACTCATCCTCAACAGCCGGGACGTCACCGAGCGGGTCCGCCTCCAGGCGCAGCTCCAGCACAGCGCCGAGCACGACCCGCTCACCGACCTGCCCAACCGGGCGCTGTTCACCCGCCGCGTCCGCCAGGCGCTGACCGGCCGCCGCGCGGGCGACCACAGCACCGCCGTGCTCTTCATCGACCTCGACGGCTTCAAGGCCGTCAACGACACCATCGGCCACCAGGCGGGCGACGAACTGCTCGTCGAGGCCGCCCGCCGCCTCCAGGACGCCGTCCGGGCCGGGGACACCGCCGCCCGGCTCGGCGGGGACGAGTTCGCCGCCCTCATCCTCGGCGACGGCAGCCGCGACCGCAGCGCCCGCGAGCACCAGGTCCACGAGATCGCCGACCGGCTGCGCGCCACCCTCTCCCAGCCCTACCGCATCGCCGGCAGTGAGGTCCGGGTCGCCGCCAGCATCGGCGTGGCCTTCGCCGACCCCGGCATCACCCCTTCGGACCTGATGCGCAACGCCGACCTCGCGATGTACCGGGCCAAGGCCGGCGGCAAGGACCGCGTCGAGCTGTACGTGCCGCAGATGCAGGCCGAGGTCGTCCGCAAGGCGGAGCTGGCCGGAAAGCTCCGCACCGCGCTGCACGAGGGCGAGTTCGCCCTGCTGCACCAGCCCGTGGTCTGCCTGGCCGGCGGCGAGGTCTCCGCGGTGGCCGCGCAGGCCCGCTGGCGCTCCGCCCAGGGGATCCTCTTCACCCCGTCCGAGTTCCTCCGCGTGGCCGAACACAGCGAGGGCGGGCCGGCTGGCGGGGCCGACCCCTCCCGCGCCGCCGAGCTGAGCCGATGGCTCCTCGAGGAGGCGGTGGCCGAGGCCGCCGAGCGCCATCTCGCGGGACACGACGTGCCAGTGGTCGTACGGATGACCGCGCAGCGGCTCCTCGACCGCTCGGTGCCCGGCGGCTCCGTGGAGGCCCTGCTCGGCCGGCACGGGCTGCCCTCCGGGGGCCTCGTACTCGAACTGGCCGCCTCCGACCCCAGAGTCCCCTTCGACGAGCTGGAACGCCGCCTGACGGCCCTGCACCGGCTGGGCGTACGGATCGCCCTCGACGGCTTCGGCAGCGGCTACGCGGCCATCAGCGCCCTCCGCAGGCTCCCGGTGGACCTGCTCAAGCTGGACCGGGGCCTCGTCGAGGGCGTCGTCGAGTCCGCCCGCCTGCACAAGATCACCGCAGGATTGTTGCGTATCGCAAACGATCTGGGCATGCAGTCCGTGGCCGACGGGGTGGACCTCCCCGAGCAGGTGGCGGCCCTGCGCGCCATGGGCTGCACCCACGGACAGGGAATGGCGTTTTCCGGCCCCCTCGACGAATACAGGCTGCGCCGCGCGCTCGTGAGAGGTACGTTCCCAGTACCGGGCGGTACGGCCCAGCCCGCCTTGGCCGGAGGGTCGTCCGGTGGCTCGATGGTCATCCGTAGAGGCTCAAATAATGAGACGCCCGTCCCACCCGCTTGACATCGACCTCCCGCCGGAGGGAGGGTCAATGCCATGCGCACCCGAATTCTCGTACTTGGAAAGCGCGTCGGCTGAAGCCGGGACCTGCATGTCCCCGCTCCACACCGCCGACGCGCTCCCCTCGCTTGCCACCTGGCACGAGGGGTTTTTTGTTGCACTGGCACACGCACCCGGACGAGAACCGGGGCACCCCCGCTCCTCGTAAAACCCTCAGCTTCGAGAAGAGAATGCCGATGACCGAGCAGGCCTCCGGGGCCCACCATCCGCAGCCGCGGCCCCGTACGGGTGGGCACCAGCCCACCGCAGTTGAGCACGTCACGGGCGCGCAGTCCCTCATCCGCTCTCTCGAAGAGGTGGGGTGCGACACCGTCTTCGGCATCCCGGGCGGCTGCATCCTCCCGGCCTACGACCCGATGATGGACAGCAAGAAGGTCCGTCACATCCTGGTCCGCCACGAGCAGGGGGCCGGCCACGCCGCCACCGGCTACGCGCAGGCCACCGGCAAGGTCGGCGTCTGCATGGCCACCTCCGGCCCGGGCGCCACCAACCTGGTCACTCCGATCGCGGACGCCCACATGGACTCCGTCCCGCTCGTCGCGATCACCGGCCAGGTCTCCTCCAAGGCGATCGGCACCGACGCCTTCCAGGAGGCGGACATCGTCGGCATCACGATGCCGATCACCAAGCACAACTTCCTGGTCACCAAGGCCGAGGACATCGCCAAGACCATCGCCGAGGCCTTCCACATCGCCTCCACCGGCCGCCCCGGCCCGGTCCTGGTCGACATCGCCAAGGACGCCCTCCAGGCCAAGACCACCTTCTCCTGGCCGCCGGCCCTGGACCTGCCCGGCTACCGGCCGGTCACCAAGCCGCACGCCAAGCAGATCCGTGAGGCCGCCAAGCTCATCGTCCAGGCCAAGCGCCCGGTCCTGTACGTCGGCGGCGGCGTCATGAAGTCCGGTGCCACGGCGGAGCTGAAGGTCCTCGCCGAGCTGACCGGCGTCCCGGTCTGCACCACCCTGATGGCCCTGGGCTCCTTCCCCGACAGCCACCCGCTGCACGTGGGCATGCCGGGCATGCACGGCTCCGTCACGGGCGTCACCGCGCTCCAGAAGTCGGACCTGCTGATCGCCCTCGGCACCCGCTTCGACGACCGCGTCACCGGCAAGCTGGACAGCTTCGCCCCCTTCGCCAAGGTCATCCACGCGGACATCGACCCGGCCGAGATCGGCAAGAACCGCGAGGTCGACGTCCCGATCGTGGGCGACGCCCGCGAGGTCATCGCCGACCTCATCCAGGCGGTCCAGGCCGAGCACAACGACGGCCACACCGGCGACTACACCGCCTGGTGGAAGGACCTCAACCGCTGGCGCGAGACCTACCCCCTGGGCTACGACCTGCCCGAGGACGGCTCGCTCTCCCCGCAGCAGGTCATCGAGCGCATCGGCGAGCTCGCCCCGCAGGGCACGATCTTCACGGCCGGCGTCGGCCAGCACCAGATGTGGGCCTCCCACTTCGTGAAGTACGAGGAGCCCCGCACCTGGCTGAACTCCGGCGGCGCCGGAACCATGGGCTACGCGGTCCCCGCCGCGATGGGCGCCAAGGTCGGCATGCCGGACCGCACGGTCTGGGCGATCGACGGCGACGGCTGCTTCCAGATGACCAATCAGGAACTGGCCACCTGCGCGCTGAACAACATCCCGATCAAGGTCGCCATCATCAACAACGGCGCCCTCGGCATGGTGCGCCAGTGGCAGACGCTCTTCTACAACCAGCGCTACTCCAACACCGTCCTGCACGGTGACGAGACCGGCCACGACACGGTGGGCTCCCAGCTCGGCGAGTCCGTCGCCCCCCGCCAGGGCACCCGCGTCCCGGACTTCGTCAAGCTGTCCGAAGCCATGGGCTGCGTCGCGCTGCGCTGCGAGGACCCGGCCGACCTGGACAAGGTCATCGCCGAGGCGAACGCGATCAACGACCGCACGGTCGTGGTCGACTTCATCGTCCACGAGGACGCCATGGTCTGGCCGATGGTCGCCGCCGGCACCTCCAACGACGAGGTCATGGCAGCCCGGGGCGTCCGCCCCGACTTCGGCGACAACGAAGACGACTGAGCCGAGAGAGCCTGAGAGAGAGAACGACTCACATGTCCAAGCACACGCTCTCGGTCCTGGTCGAGAACACCCCCGGCATCCTCGCCCGGATCGCCGCGCTGTTCTCCCGCCGCGGGTTCAACATCGACTCGCTCGCGGTCGGTGTCACCGAGCACCCCGACATCTCCCGCATCACCATCGTCGTGAACGTGGAGGACCTCCCGCTGGAGCAGGTGACCAAGCAGCTCAACAAGCTGGTCAACGTGCTCAAGATCGTCGAGCTGGAGCCGTCGAACGCCATCGAACGCGAACTCGTTCTGGTGAAGGTCCGCGCCGACAACGAGACGCGCTCGCAGATCGTCGAGATCGTCCAGCTGTTCCGCGCCAAGACCGTGGACGTCTCCCCGGAGGCCGTCACCATCGAGGCCACCGGCGGCAGCGACAAGCTCAGCGCCATGCTCAAGATGCTGGAGCCCTTCGGCATCAAGGAACTGGTGCAGTCCGGCACCATCGCCATAGGGCGCGGCGGCCGGTCCATCACGGACCGCAGCCTGCGCTCCCTCGAGCGCAGCGCCTGACGGGCGCGGCACGCGCCTGACGCCACGCCTGGACCGGGCGGGACACGCCCGGTTCGCATGGCGAGACCGACAAACTCTTATTCCGTTCCCCGCCGTACGGTGGGTGCAACATCAGCGCACCAAGGAGATATCCCAGTGGCCGAGCTGTTCTACGAGAACGACGCCGACCTGTCCATCATCCAGGGCCGCAAGGTCGCGGTCATCGGTTACGGCAGCCAGGGCCACGCCCACGCGCTGTCGCTCCGTGACTCCGGCGTCGACGTCGTCGTCGGCCTCAAGGAAGGCTCGAAGTCCAAGGCCAAGGCCGAGGAGCAGGGCCTGAAGGTCCTCCCCGTGGCCGAGGCCGCCGAGTGGGCGAACGTCATCATGATCCTGACCCCGGACCCGCTCCAGGCCGAGATCTACGAGGAGTCCATCAAGCAGCACCTGCAGGAGGGCGACGCGCTCTTCTTCGGTCACGGCTTCAACGTCCGCTACGGCTTCATCAAGCCCCCGGCCAACGTGGACGTCGCCCTGGTCGCCCCGAAGGGCCCGGGCCACCTGGTCCGCCGCCAGTACGAGGAGGGCCGCGGCGTTCCGTGCATCGCCGCCGTCGAGCAGGACTTCTCGGGCAACGCCTTCGCCCTGGCCCTGTCGTACGCGGCCGGCATCGGCGGCACCCGCGCCGGCGTCATCAAGACCACCTTCACCGAGGAGACCGAGACCGACCTGTTCGGTGAGCAGGCCGTCCTCTGCGGTGGCGCCTCCGCCCTGGTCAAGGCCGGTTTCGAGACCCTGACCGAGGCCGGTTACCAGCCGGAGATCGCGTACTTCGAGTGCCTGCACGAGCTGAAGCTCATCGTGGACCTCATGTACGAGGGCGGCCTGGAGAAGATGCGCTGGTCGGTCTCCGAGACCGCCGAGTGGGGCGACTACATCACCGGCCCCCGCGTCATCACCGAGGCCACCAAGGCCGAGATGAAGAAGGTCCTCGCCGAGATCCAGAGCGGCAAGTTCGCCGAGGAGTGGATGGCGGAGTACAAGGCCGGCCTGCCGAAGTACAACGAGTACAAGAAGGCGGACTCCGAGCACCTGCTCGAGACCACCGGCAAGAAGCTGCGCAAGCTGATGAGCTGGGTCGACAGCGACGAGAGCTGATCTCGCGCACGGCGGGGCCGGGACACTTCAGTCCCGGCCCCGCCGCGCTTCCGCCCCGGACGGCCCCTCCGTCGTGGCCCGGCCGGAAAAATCGACGGAATGGAGACCTCGGACCGTGCAGCTTGTCCACCTCGGCCAATCACGGACGGGTGATCCTTCCGTACAGGCGGAGTTCCGCGCCGGAACCGCCACTACACTGCTCAACACAACGCGTCAGGCCCACAGTGTCGTGCGTCTTCCACGCGGCTACCCCCTCCACCGCATGCGGCCGTCGGGACGGCCGTCCGCACTGGACTTGTGAGGACCCACGTGAGCTCGAAACCTGTCGTACTCATCGCCGAAGAGCTGTCGCCCGCCACGGTGGACGCGCTCGGTCCGGACTTCGAGATCCGGCACGTCAACGGCGCCGACCGCGCTGAGCTGCTGCCCGCGATCGTCGACGTCGACGCCATTCTGGTCCGCTCCGCCACCAAGGTGGACGCCGAGGCCATCGCCGCCGCCAAGAAGCTGAAGGTCGTCGCCCGCGCCGGTGTGGGCCTCGACAACGTGGACGTCTCCGCCGCCACCAAGGCCGGCGTGATGGTCGTGAACGCCCCGACCTCCAACATCGTCACCGCCGCCGAGCTCGCCTGCGGCCTGCTCGTCGCCACCGCCCGCAACATCGCGCAGGCCAACACCGCGCTGAAGAACGGCGAGTGGAAGCGCAACAAGTACACGGGCGTCGAGCTCAGCGAGAAGACCCTCGGCGTCGTCGGCCTCGGCCGCATCGGCGTCCTGGTGGCCCAGCGCATGTCGGCGTTCGGCATGAAGGTCGTCGCGTACGACCCCTACGTGCAGCCCGCCCGCGCCGCCCAGATGGGCGTCAAGATGCTGACGCTGGACGAGCTCCTCGAGGTCGCCGACTTCATCACCGTGCACCTGCCCAAGACCCCCGAGACCATCGGTCTCATCGGGGACGAGGCCCTGCACAAGGTCAAGCCGTCCGTCCGCATCGTCAACGCCGCCCGCGGCGGGATCGTGGACGAGGCCGCGCTGTACTCGGCCCTCAAGGAGGGCCGCGTCGCCGGCGCCGGCCTCGACGTGTACGCGAAGGAGCCCTGCACGGACTCCCCGCTCTTCGAGCTCGACCAGGTCGTCTGCACCCCGCACCTCGGCGCGTCCACGGACGAGGCCCAGGAGAAGGCCGGCATCTCGGTCGCCAAGTCGGTGCGCCTGGCCCTCGCCGGCGAGCTCGTACCGGACGCCGTCAACGTCCAGGGCGGTGTCATCGCCGAGGACGTGCGCCCCGGTCTGCCGCTCGCCGAGAAGCTCGGCCGCATCTTCACCGCCCTCGCGGGCGAGGTCGCGGTCCGCCTCGACGTCGAGGTCTGCGGCGAGATCACCCAGCACGACGTCAAGGTGCTCGAACTCTCCGCCCTCAAGGGTGTGTTCGAGGACGTGGTCGACGAGACGGTCTCCTACGTCAACGCCCCGCTGTTCGCGCAGGAGCGCGGTGTCGAGGTGCGCCTGACCACCAGCTCGGAGTCCCCGGACCACCGCAACGTGGTGACCGTCCGCGGCACGCTGGCGGACGGCCAGGAGGTGTCGGTCTCCGGCACGCTCGCGGGCCCGAAGCACCTCCAGAAGATCGTGGGCGTGGGCGAGTACGACGTGGACCTGGCCCTGGCCGACCACATGATCGTGCTCCGCTACACCGACCGCCCGGGCGTGGTCGGCAAGGTCGGCCTGCTGCTCGGCGAGGCCGGGCTGAACATCGCGGGCATGCAGGTGGCCCGTGCGGAGGAGGGCGGCGAGGCGCTGGTCGTCCTCACCGTCGACGCGGAGGTCCCGGTGGACGTCCTCGCGGCCATCTCCGCGGAGATCGGCGCCGCGTCGGCCCGTACGGTCAACCTCGGCTGACGGCCGGACGCTTGGTGCGGGAAGGGCCCGGAGTGCACACCCGGGCCCTTTTTCGCGCGCACTTTCTGTAGACGCTTGTATTAAACGGATGTCTTGATACCGTGACGGCATGGGACACCGTGAAGATCTGCTCGAGGGCGCCAAGAAGTGCCTCGCCGAGAAGGGGTTCGTGCGGACCACCGCGCGGGACATCGTCAGCGCCTCCGGGACCAACCTGGCGTCCATCGGCTACCACTACGGCTCCAAGGACGCCCTGCTCACCAAGGCGTTCATCGCCCTGATCGAAGAGTGGGGCGAGGGCCGGCAGGCCGGGCTCGAAGGGGCGGAGGGCTCCCTGGAGCGGCTGCGCGCCCTGTGGGACGGGGTCGTCGCCGAACACGGCGCGGCCGGGCCGGTCTGGGCGGCCAGCCTGGAGGTCGCGCTGAGCCGGGACCAGAAGCCGGAGCTCAAGTCCATGCTGGCCGCCTCGCAGCTGCAGGGGCGCCGGGGCCTGGTGTCGATGATGACCGGGGTCCCCGAGGAGCGGCTCACCGATCGCGACGAGCGCACCCTCGGGGCGGTCTACCAGGCCCTGCTCAACGGCCTGATGATCCAGTGGCTGTTCGACCCGGCCAGCGCCCCGTCGGGCGAGGAGTTCACGGAGGGGCTGCGCAGGCTCGGCGAGGGGATCGCGGACGCGCAGCGGGCGGCGGGCTAGCCGTTCGCCCGCCCGCCCGCCCAGTGGCCCCTCTGTCCGTTCAGCCGTTCACCCGTTCAGCCGGGCGGTCTTGAGGGCCATGTGGAGCAGCAGCCGGTCCTCGCCGGCGTCCAGGTCGAGCCCGGTCAGCTGCTCCACCCGGCCCAGCCGGTAGTACAGGGTCTGGCGGTGGACGCCCAGCGCCGCCGCCGCCCGGCCGGCCTGTCCGGCGCAGTCGAGGAACACCTCGGCGGTGCGGGCCAGTTCCCGGTGGGCCGGGCTCAGCAGGGCCCGTGTCGCCGGGTCGTCCACGGGTCCGGCGGCCAGTGCGCCCAGCATCCGGTACGGCCCGATCCCCGCCCACTGGGCCACCGGCCCCAGCCGTGGCTCGGCGGCGGCCGCCCGTGCGGCGGCGACGGCCTGCCCCCAGGCCGCGGGCAGCTCCCCGAGCCCCTGCACGGGCTCGGACACCCCCGCGCTCACCCCGTCCACCCGCCCGGCCCCACCCGCCCCGGCGGGCTCCGCGGCCGCGGCCCTCGCGCCGGCCGCGGCGGTCCGTGCGGTCCCCGCCGCCCCGGCCTGCACCGCCGCCGCCCGCGGCAGGAGGCGGCCCAGGGCCGTCAGGGCCGGGCCCATGGCGTCCGGGGAGCGCAGCCGCAGGAGCACCGCCAGCCGGTCCCGGCCCGCCGGCCCGGCCGCCCCCGCCGCCTCGGCCGGTACGACGCACACCGCCGCCGCCCCCGGGACCGACGAGGGCGCCTCCCCGGACCACGGGGCCGCGCACACCGCCGCGTGCAGTCCCTCGGCCCCCGCACCCAGGGCCAGCCGCAGCGAGGCCACGGCCATGTCCTGCTGCCAGCCCCGCCCGGCGGTCAGCACCGCGAGGAACTCCCGGGAGAGGTCGGCGCCCGCCTTGGCCTCCTCGGCGAGCAGCACCCCGATCCGCTGGGCCACCTCCATGGCCGCCTCCAGGGCCTCCGGTGAGGGGCCCGGATCCCGGTCGAGCAGCCACACGTAGCCCTGGACGATGCCCCGGTACCGCACGGGCAGGCAGATCCGCCCCCGGAAGACCCCCGCGTCCGGCGCCGCCGGGATCCGGACGGGGCCGGTGGCGCGGGCGATGCCGAAGCCCTCGAACCAGGACCGCACCGCCGCCGTGGACTGCCGGGTCAGGATCGAACGGGTGCGCACGGGGTCCATCGCGAGGTCGTCCTCGCTGTCGTGGGCACCGAAGGCGATCAGACGGAAGTCCCGGTTCTCCAGCGTCGCCGGGGCGCCGAGCAGCGCCGAGATCTCGTCCACCAGGTCCTGGTAATCGCCCTTCACGGGCACATTCTCCCACCCCCGCGCCGCCCCTTCAGACAGATGTATGAGATCGGGGACACGGATGCGTGACAGCTGTCGATGGCCGAGGATCGGGGAGATCCATAAATTTCACGGTGGTTTTACTTGCGTATTCCCTACGGCCGCAGCACACCCCCGCGGCGCCCGTATGACCGCTTCTGCCACCCGTTGGAGGTGCCCCGTGCTGGGTCCCGCGATCCTCGCCGCTTCGCGCAGCGACAAGATGCGCCGAATCGTCTCTGCTGCCCCGGTGACCAAGCCGGTGGTCAACCGGTTCATCCCCGGTGAGACGGTCGACCAGGTCATCCCGATCGTCGAGGAGCTCACCCGCAAGGGCCTCGAGGTGACCCTCGACGTGGTCGGCGAGGACATCACCGCCGTGGAGCAGTCGTACGCCGCCCGGGACGCCTACCTGGAACTCATCGAGCGCCTCAAGGAGCTGGGGCTGGGCGAGGCCGTCGAGATGTCGGTCAAGCTGTCGATGTTCGGCCAGGCGCTGGAGGGCGGCCACGAGCTCGCCCTGGCCAACGTCCGCCCGGTCGTCGAGGCCGCCGCCGCCATCGGCACCACCGTGACCCTGGACGCCGAGGACCACACCACCCTCGACTCGATGTTCGCCATCCACGAGGAGCTGCGCCGGGACTTCCCGCAGACCGGCTGCGTCATCCAGGCCTACCTCTTCCGCACCGAGGCCGACGCCCGCCGCCTGGCCGCCGCCGGCAGCCGCGTCCGCATCGTGAAGGGCGCGTACAAGGAGCCCGCCGAGGTCGCGTACCAGGACAAGGCCGAGATCGACAAGGCGTACGTCCGGATCATGCGGATCCTCATGGAGGGCGAGGGCTACCCCATGATCGGGTCCCACGACCCGCGCCTGATCTCCATCGCGCAGGAGCTCGCCCGGCAGGCAGGGCGCAAACTGGACGAATACGAGTTCCAGATGCTCTACGGCATCCGCAGCGAGGAGCACCTCCGGCTCGCCTCCGAGGGTCATCGAATGCGGGTCTACACGGCCTATGGCACGGACTGGTACGGCTACTTCATGCGCCGCCTCGCGGAGAAGCCGGCCAACCTGCTGTTCTTCCTCCGCTCGATGATCACCAAGAACTAGCCAAGAACCAGGTCAAGGAGTTATCGCCCCATGGATGCTGTGACCCAGGTCCCCGCGCCGGTCAACGAGCCGGTCCACTCGTACGCCCCGGGCAGCCCGGAGCGTGCGCGCCTCGAGATCCAGCTCAAGCAGCTGTCCGAGAACCCGATCGACCTTCCGATGACGATCAACGGCGTCAAGCGGATGGGTGGCGGCGAGCGCTTCGACGTCGTCCAGCCGCACGACCACAAGTCGGTCATCGGTACCTACGCCAACGCCACCGAGGCCGACGCCCAGGAGGCCGTCGACGCCGCCCTGGCCGCCGCCCCGGCCTGGCGCGCGATGTCCTTCGACGACCGCGCCGCGATCATCCTGCGCGCCGCCGAGCTGCTGGCCGGCCCCTGGCGCGAGAAGCTGGCCGCCTCCACCATGCTGGGCCAGTCGAAGACCGTGCAGCAGGCCGAGATCGACACCCCGTGCGAGCTCGTCGACTTCTGGCGCTTCAACGTCCACTTCGCCCGCCAGATCCTGGCCGAGCAGCCGACCGCGAACTCCGCCGGCGTGTGGAACCGCAGCGACCACCGTCCGCTCGAGGGCTTCGTCTACGCGATCACCCCGTTCAACTTCACGGCCATCGCCGGCAACCTGCCGACCGCCCCGGCCCTGATGGGCAACGTGGTCGTGTGGAAGCCGTCCCCCACGCAGACCCACTCCGCGGTCCTCCTCATGGAGCTCCTGGAGGCGGCCGGCCTGCCCAAGGGCGTCATCAACCTGGTGACCGGTGACGGCATCGCCGTCTCCGAGGTGGCCCTGAACCACCCCGAGCTGGCCGGCATCCACTTCACCGGCTCGACCAAGACCTTCCAGTACCTGTGGAAGACGGTCGGCAACAACATCGAGAAGTACCGCTCGTACCCGCGCCTGGTCGGCGAGACGGGCGGCAAGGACTTCGTCGTCGCGCACCCGTCCGCGGACCGCGCGATCCTGAAGACCGCCCTGACCCGCGGCTCCTTCGAGTTCCAGGGCCAGAAGTGCTCGGCCTCCTCGCGCGCCTACGTCCCGGCCTCGATCTGGAACGACGGCTTCAAGGAGCAGTTCGCGGCCGAGGTCGACGGCATCACCATGGGTGACGTCCGCGACCTGTCGAACTTCATCGGCGCGGTCATCGACGAGCGTTCCTTCGCCAAGAACAAGGCCGCGATCGACCGCGCGAAGGCCGACCCGACCTGCACGATCGTCGCGGGCGGCACGTACGACGACTCGGAGGGCTACTTCGTCCGCCCGACCGTCATCGAGTGCACCGACCCGGAGAACGAGGTCTTCACGACCGAGTACTTCGGCCCGATCCTCGCCGTGCACGTCTACGACGACGCCGACTACGACGCGATGCTGGCCCAGATGGAGAACGTCTCGGCGTACGCCCTGACCGGCTCCGTCATCGCCCAGGACCGCTACGCGGCGGCCGACACGATGGAGAAGCTCCGCTTCGCGGCGGGCAACTTCTACATCAACGACAAGTCGACCGGCGCCGTCGTCGGCCAGCAGCCCTTCGGCGGCGGCCGCGCCTCGGGTACCAACGACAAGGCGGGCGCGGCGTCCAACCTGCTCCGCTGGACCTCGACCCGCTCCATCAAGGAGACCCTGGTCCCGCCGACCGAGTACGGCTACCCCCACATGGGCTGACCCAGGCCCCCCGCTGAACCCCGCCCCCGCTCCGGTACCCCCAAGCCCGGAGCGGGGGCGGTCCCAGTTGCGGGGGCGCGGCATGGTGACGGCGGCGTGTGTGACTAGACCTCGAAGAGGACCTGGTCCAGGGACTTGCGGATCAGGTCCGGGACCTCGCAGTCGTCCGCGGGGTAGCCGACGGGGATCACCGCGAAGGCCTTCTCGTTCTCCGGGCGGCCCAGGACGTGGCTCAGGAAGCGCATCGGGCTCGGGGTGTGGATCAGGGCGGACAGGCCGGAGAGGTGGAGGGCCGTCAGGAGCATGCCGACCGCGATGCCGACCGACTCGTCCACGTAGTAGTGCTTGCGCTTGTCCCCGTCCGGGCCGAGCCAGTAGCGCTGCTGGAAGACCACGATCAGGGCCGGGGCGTCCGTCAGGTGGGTCTTCACGGCGTCGGTGCCGATGGGGCGCAGGGCCGCCAGCCATTCGTCGCCGAGGCGGCCGTCGTAGGAGATCTGCTCCTCCTGTTCGGCGGCGGCCCGGATCTGCCGGCGGATCGCGGGGTCCTTGACCAGGACGAAGGTCCACGGCTGCTGGTGGGCACCCGACGGGGCGGTGGCGGCGCAGGCGATGGCGTCGCGGACGGCCTGCTCGGGGACGGGGTCGGGGGAGAAGTGGCGCACGGTGCGCCGTTCGTCCATCCGGGCCCGCAGCTCCGCCGCGCGCGCCAGGGATTCCTGGCTCGGCATGCGCGCCGGACGGTAGGCGACGGGCCGGTAGGGCAGGCCATGGGTGGGGGTCCACTGGTGGGTCTCAGGCGACATGGGCAGATCTTCCAGCGGGGGCACTCCAGAGACCAGTGCGACGCCATGAGCCAACGCCCGTTGTGTGGCGACAGGGGGGTTATGAGTGTGGCGAACGTCGGTCGATTCATGTCCGGGAAGGCCGCTTCCACGGCCGGGCCCCGCACGGCCCGGGAGCGCTGAGGGCCGGGGGTGCCCGTCCGGGGGATCGGCTCGGCAGGCCCGCGGACGGCGGCTGGACCACCCGGCCGGCCCGGGGGTGTGGACCGCCGCCGACCTGGGCAGCGGTGTCCGGTCCGAGGTGGACCACGTACCGCGCCCGGCGGGCCCACGGCGCTGTGGGCGCCGGCCGAGGGCCGTGGGCACGGGGCTTCCGAGCCGGGTGGCGGGGTACCCCGCGCCGCGGCGCTCCCGCGTGTTTCCGGCCTTTCCCGGAGCGCTTGCCGACCCGGTGGCCGGGGGCGGCCCGGTACGGACCGCCACGGCCGTGTGCCGGGCACACCGCGGGTCGGCCGGATGCGCCCGCCGGGCCGGCCCGCCTCCGGGCGGGGTCAGCTGCCCGTGATGCTCGCCGCGCCCGTCTCGATGTGGCCGGTGTAGCGGCGGGACCAGGTGCCGTCGGAGTCGGCCAGGATCGTGAAGTCGTACCAGCCCTTGTTGTAGGCCACGGCGTTGAAGTAGTCCTCGCGCGAGGAGTTCGCCGGGACCGTGTACGTCCAGGGGCCGTCGGAGCGGTAGGCGTTCGAGCGGACCGTGAAGGTGACCGGGGAGCCGGAGGCGTTGGTCATCTTGAACCAGATCGCCACCTTGCCGGTGCCCGACTCCACGGCGTAGCGGGCGGCGACCTCCAGGTCCTTGCCGGGCCTCGTGGCGTCGCCGATGAAGCGGCGCAGGAAGCGGTTCGGGCCGTACATCGAGATGTCGTACTTGCCCGAGCCGGCGCCCAGGCCGATGGAGAAGTAGTCGGTCGCGGTGGCGCCTGGGTCGACCGTGTACTGCCAGGCGGCCGTGTCCCGGTACTGGTGCGGGTGGATCGAGAAGTGCGCCGCCTGCCGGGCCTGCGGGCCCTGGTTGGTCATCGAGAACCAGGCCAGGATCTTGCCCATCGGCCCGAACTCGAAGCGGTCCAGGTTGCCGTTGACCTGGTACGGGAGGGCACGGGCCGGGCGCGTTCCGGCTTCCTGGACCGGCAGGGCGTTGTCCTGGGGGACCGGGTTGGGGAGGGGGCCGCAGGTGGACTGGCCTATGACCTTCGCCGTCGGGGGGAGGCCGGCGGGGACCCCGTACACCGGGTGCGCGAAGTCGAAGACGCCCGTCAGGTCGCCGGTCACCTTGCGGCGCCAGACGCTGATGTTGGGGCAGAGGGCGGGCGTGCCCAGGGCCGTGGTCCACGTCTCCATGAAGCGGAGCACCGAGGTGTGGTCGAAGACCTCCGAGCTGACCCAGCCGCCCCGGGTCCACGGGGACATCACCAGCATCGGGACCCGGAAGCCCAGGCCGATCGGGACGCCGTCGATGTACTCGTCCGGGGTGCCCGGCGGGGCGACCGGCGGGGCGACGTGGTCGAAGAAGCCGTCGTTCTCGTCGTAGTTGAGGAAGAGGACCGTGGAGTCGAAGACCTCGGGGTTGGCGGCGAGCGCCCGGTAGACCAGGTCCACGAAGTGCGCGCCGTCGCCGGGCGGGGCGTACGGGTGCTCCGAGAAGGCCTCGCCGGCCACCACCCAGGACACCTGGGGCAGGGTCCCGGCGACCACGTCCGCGCGGATCGCGGCGGCGATGTCGTCGGGGGTGGAGCCGGTGACCCTGGGGACGGAGGCCATGCCCCGGTCCCACAGGGGGTCGCCGGGCTTGGCGTCGGTGAACTTCTTGAAGTAGGCCAGGCCGTTGTCCCCGTAGTTGTCCTGGGCGTTCTGGTAGACCTTCCAGCTCATCCCGGCCCGCTGGAGGGCTTCCGCGTAGGTCTCCCAGGTCAGTCCGGACTCCTCGCCGCCGTCCTTGCTGCCCGCGTCCACCTTGCCGCTCCACAGGAAGGTGCGGTTCGGGCCGGTGGCGCTGAGGGTGGAGCAGAAGTAGGCGTCGCAGACGGTGTAGTTGTCGGCGAGCCCGTAGTGGAAGGGGATGTCCGCCCGTTCGAGGTGGCCGAGGGTGTGGGTCTTGCCGACGCCGAGGACCCAGTTGTCCATCCGGCCGCCGTTCCAGGCGGCGTGCTGCGAGGTCCAGCTGTGCGGGAGGTCGCCGGTGCACTGGGCGAGGGTCTCGCTGTCGGCGCCGCCCGCCGACGGGGTGGCGGAGAGCTTCCACGGGTACTGGCGGCCGCCCCAGTTCGGCTGGTTGAACGTGCCCCAGCCGCCGGGGATGTTGCCGCAGGCGCGGTCGCCGAAGCCCCGGACGCCCTTGAGCGTGCCGAAGTAGTGGTCGAAGCTGCGGTTCTCCTGCATCAGGATCACCACGTGCTTCACATCGGTGATGGTGCCCGTCGCGGCGGCCGCGGCCGCCGTCGTGGGCAGGGCGGCGGGCAGGGCCGCCCCCGCCACGAGCCCGGCGCCGATCCCCACGAAACCCCTGCGGCTGATGGGTGTCACTGGCTGCTCGCCTCCAACTCGGGTGCCCCGCTGGCACATCGTCGGCAAGCGTGGCGGCGGCCGCCGCAAAGGTCTACAGCCGTGCGGTAAGAAAACGGTGAACATCCGGGTGGCCGGAATCAACCGGCCGTGCGCACCAGCATCTTGCCCAGGTTCTCCCCGCGCAGCATGCCCAGGAACGCCTCCACCGTGTGGTCGAAGCCCTGGACAACGGTGGTGTCGGTGCCGATCCGGCCGCTGCGCAGGTGCGGGACCAGGAAGTCCTCCAGCTCATCCTGCAGATTGGTGTGGTTTCGAACCAATACGCCTTCCAGGCGCAGGGACTTGTGCACCACCTCGAAGAGGTTGCGGGGCGCTGCCGGCGAGCGGTCGCCGTTGTACATCGAGATCGCGCCGACCCAGGCGATCCGCCCGTACTCGCGCAGCGAGTCGATCGCGCCCTCCAGGTGCTCCCCGCCCACGTTGTCCACGTAGACGTCGATCCCGTCCGGGGCGGCCTGTGTCAGCTGCTCGCCGACCGGGCCGTCGTGGTAGTCGAAGGCGGCGTCGAAGCCGAGGGCCCCGGTGAGGTGGGCGACCTTCGCCGCCGAGCCCGCGCTGCCGATGATCCGGCGGGCGCCGAGCAGCCGGGCGATGTGCCCGGTGGCGGTGCCGACGCCGCCGGCCGCGGCGGAGACGAAGAGGTCCTCGCCCTCCCGCAGGGCCGCCGTCCGGGTGAGGGCGGCGTAGGCGGTCAGGCCGGTGCCGCCCAGGATCGACAGGTAGGCCTCCAGCGGGACGCCCTCGTGGCCGCGGAGTTTGCGGGTGCCGTCCGCGCCCAGGGTGACCAGGGAGTGGGTGCGCCAGCCGGCGCGGTGGAAGACCAGGTCGCCCTCCTCCAGGCCCGGGTCGCGGGAGGCGAGCACCCGCCCCACCGACCGGCCCTCCAGCGGGGCGTTCAGCTCGAAGCCGCCCTCGCCCCCGTCCATCAGCCCCCGGTGGTACGGGTCCACCGACAGCAGCAGGTTCTCCACCAGCGCGGTGCCGGGGGCGGGTTGGGGGACGGGGGAGGACACGTAGGCGAAGTCGGAGGCGACCGGGAAACCGGTCGGGCGGGCGATCTGGTGCACGGCGTAAGCGGTGTCGGCGTTCATGACGACGACGGTAGGAAGGAATCCCCGGGCCGGGCAGGGGGTTGCCCTCATGGAAGCCGCACACCCATGAACGCGGCTCATACACCGAGGTGGGAACCCCGTGACCGAGCTCGCCCCGCAGGAACTCCGGGTGCTGGTCGCCGTCGCCGAGACGGGCGGTTTCTCCGCCGCGGCCGGCCGGCTCGGCATCAGCCAGTCGGCCGTCTCGCATTCGGTGCGCGGCAGCGAGGGCAAGGTCGGGGCGGTGCTCTTCGAGCGCGGGCGCGCCGGCGCCCGCCCCACCCCCGCGGGGGAGCGGGCCGTGGCCCTGGGCCGGCGCATCCTTCGGCTGTACGAGGTGCTGGGCGCGGAGGCCCGCGCCGCCGGGCGGGCCGCCTCCGGCGGGGGCGCGGCGGACGGGGCCCTGGAGGGGGCCCTGCGCATCGCGGCCTTCCGCAGCGCGGCCCTGCACCTGCTGCCGCCCGCGCTGGAGCGCCTTGCCGCCCTGCACCCGGGGATCCGGCCCGAGGTGCGGGTGGTGCGCGAGCTCGGCGCCGGGACGGCCGGCGAGGTGGCCGCCGGCCGGGCGGACCTCGGCATCGCCACGCTGGGTGCGCCCGGCGACGTACCGCCCGGGCTGCTGACCGGGGTGCTCACCCGGGAGGCGTACGCGCTGGTGCACCCCGCCGGGCATCCGGACCCGAAGGCACTGCCGCTGCTGGACTGGGACGAGAACTGCGGCTCCTACACCCGGCGGTGGTGGGCGGCGCAGGACTGGATCCCGGCGGCCACGGTCAAGGCCGAGGACGACGCCATGGTGCTGACGATGGTCGGCCGGGGCCTGGGGATGGCGATCATGCCCGAGCTGTCGCTGCGGGAGGCCACGGACGCGGTCGACATCGCCCCCCTGGGGCCCCAGGGGCCGGTGAGGAAGGTGGGATACGTCACCACACCGGAATCGGCGTCCACCCTCGCCGTCAGAGCTCTGATCAGGGAACTCAGGGCTGAATCGGACTGAAAGCGGAGTGCTCTGAGGGGCCTTCCGAGGGGTTTCGCATCTCAGATACTAGGAAGTCCGAGTAATTGCGGAGACATACAGCCGCGACTGCCCTAGCTTTGTAGGAGCCGAACGCCTCGCATATCAGCGAATGGCGGTCGTGAGCGCGCGCCCCTGGCAGGCAACCCCTGCGGCGCACGGCTCCCCGCCTCTTCCGGCGCCTTGAAGGAACCCCTCATCCGTGGCCCCGCCACGCCGTGATCTCAAGGAGTCGATCACCATGACCCCCAGCACCGCCGCCTCCCGCCGCGTCCGCCACTCCTCCCCGGCCGACGACGAGCGCAAGAACGCCGCGGCCGCCCTGCAGCGTGCCCTCGACCGCCGTGACAACGGCGGCTCCACCGGCCACTGACCGGCGCCTCCCTGACCCAGCCCCCCGGCACCTCCCGGCCGGGCGACGACGACATGTCGCGTTCTGATTGGTCCACATGATGGACGCGATATGTCTGAGGGCTGGGACACGGAGTACGGTTCCGACATGTCGACCAGCATCAATCTCGCAGTGATCCCCGGTGATGGCATCGGCCAGGAAGTCGTGGCTCAGGGCCTCAAGGTCCTTACCGCGGTCCTGCCCCAGGATGTGAAGCTGGAGACCAAGGAATACGACCTCGGCGCGCAGCGGTGGCACCGCACCGGTGAGACCCTCCCGGACGCCGAGCTCGAAGCGCTCAAGCACCACGACGCGATCCTCCTGGGTGCCATCGGCGACCCGTCGGTCCCCTCCGGCGTCCTGGAGCGCGGTCTGCTGCTGAAGCTCCGCTTCGCCTTCGACCACTTCATCAACCTGCGCCCCTCGAAGCTCTTCCCGAACACGGCCACCCCGCTGGCCGGCCGCCCGGACATCGACTTCGTCGTCGTCCGCGAGGGCACCGAGGGCCCGTACACCGGCAACGGCGGCAGCCTGCGCACCGGCACCCCGGCCGAGGTCGCCACCGAGGTCAGCGTCAACACCGCGTACGGCGTGGAGCGCGTGGTCCGGGACGCGTACGAGCGGGCCAACTCCCGTCCGCGCAAGAAGCTGACGCTGGTGCACAAGAACAACGTCCTCGTGTACGCGGGCCACATGTGGAAGAACATCTTCGACAAGGTCGGCCAGGAGTACCCCGAGGTCACCACCGACTACCTGCACGTCGACGCCGCGACGATCTTCTTCGTCACCCAGCCCGAGCGCTTCGACGTCATCGTCACGGACAACCTCTTCGGTGACATCCTCACCGACCTGGCCGCCGCCGTCACCGGCGGGATCGGCCTGGCCGCCTCCGGGAACATCAACCCGACCGGTGCCTTCCCGTCGATGTTCGAGCCCGTCCACGGCTCGGCCCCGGACATCGCGGGCACCGGCAAGGCCGACCCGACGGCGACGATCCTGTCCGTCGCCCTCCTGCTGCGCCACCTCGGCTACGAGGAGCAGGCCGTGCGCATCGAGGAGGCCGTCTCGGCCGACCTCGCCGAGCGTGACGGGACCTTCCGCTCCACCGACGCGATCGGCGACGCCCTCGCCGCGCGAGTAGCCGGCTGACCCGGCAGCTCCACCCAGGAAGCCGCCGGGTACGCACCATCACCCGGCGGCTTCTCCTGCACGGCCCCGGGTGCCACCATCTCCCGTGGGCCGCATCACCCCGTTTCACCGAAGACCCCGCGCGCGCGATAATCGAACGCGAGGCCGCGGTAAACGGGGAAGCTCGGACGTCCTGGTACGCATGAGCGCGGTCCGCCATACACAACGGTGAAGGACAAGCACTCATGACGACGCCCACGATCGAGCTCAAGCCCTCCTCCAACCCGCTGTCCGACGCGGAGCGAGAGGCGATCCTGGCCAGCCCCGGCTTCGGCCGCCACTTCACCGATCACATGGTGACGATCAAGTGGACCGAGGGTCGTGGCTGGCACGACGCCGAGCTGGTTCCGTACGCGCCGCTGTCGATCGACCCGGCCAACATGACGCTGCACTACGCGCAGACGATCTTCGAGGGGCTCAAGGCCTACCGTCAGCCCGACGGCACCGTCGCCACCTTCCGCCCCCAGGCCAACGCCGAGCGCTTCCAGGCCTCCGCCCGCCGCATGGCCATGCCGGAGCTGCCGACCGAGCTGTTCATCGAGGCCTGCGACGCGCTGATCAAGCAGGACAGCGCCTGGGTGCCGAACTCCGGCGAGGCCTCCCTGTACCTGCGGCCCTTCATGTTCGCGTCCGAGGTCGGCCTGGGTGTCCGCCCGGCCAACGAGTTCCTGTTCATGGTCATCGCCTCGCCCGCCGGCGCCTACTTCCCCGGTGGCGTCAAGCCCGTCTCCGTCTGGCTGTCCGAGGAGTACGTCCGCGCCGTCAAGGGCGGCACCGGCGCCGCCAAGACCGGCGGCAACTACGCGGCCTCCCTCGTCGCCCAGGCCCAGGCCGCCTCGCACGGCTGCGACCAGGTCGTCTGGCTGGACGCCGTCGAGCACCGCTGGATCGAGGAGATGGGCGGCATGAACCTGTACTTCGTGTACGGCGACCGCATCGTCACCCCGGAGCTGACCGGCTCGCTCCTCCCCGGCATCACCCGCGACTCGCTCCTCACCATCGCCCGCGACCTCGGCTACACCGCCGAGGAGGGCCGCATCTCCACCGAGGACTGGAAGCGCGACAACGAGAACGGCACCCTCACCGAGGTGTTCGCCTGCGGTACGGCGGCCGTCATCACCCCGGTCGGCTCCGTCAAGTCCGAGCGCGCCAACTGGACCCAGGGCGACGGCGAGCCCGGCGAGGTCACCATGAAGCTCCGCAAGGCGCTGCTCGACCTCCAGACCGGCCACCGCGCCGACACCCACGGCTGGATGCACCCGCTCGGCTAGGGCGCACCCCCCGAACGGCCGAAGGCCCCCGCGCATCGAGCGCGGGGGCCTTCGGCCGTTACGGGCGGGAGGGGGGAGGAGCGGGTCAGTGCTCCTGCTCCTGCTCGCCGTCCTTCTTCTTCGTGCGGCCCTGGACCGGTCCGTCCGGTCCGGTCATCGCCAGCAGGCCGTCGCCGACCATGTAGGCCAGGCCCGCGATCCCCCTGACGATCTTCGCCGCCACATACGCGACCTCTTCCACGACGCCTCCCCGTGCCATTCGTCGTGGCGGTCCCTCTATGCTTCGACCGCCACCGCTGCCTTCTCCGCCGGCTCGGCGGCCGCGGCCTCCTGCGGCCGGACGGTCAGCGCGACGTAGACCGCGCCGCCGACCAGCCCCGACAGGATGAAACTACAGTCCACCCCGCCGGTGAGGGCCAGCAGCGGGCCCTCGTACACCGGGGTCGACACGGCGGCCAGTCCCACCACCGCGCCGGCCGCCCAGGCGGCGGTGGCGCGGAGGTTCCAGCCCCCGCTGTACCAGTAGACGCCGCCACGGGCCCGACGGTTGAACACCTGGAGCGCGTCGGCGTCGTACTCCCCGCGGCAGCGCACGTAACCGATCAGGGTGATCACGGCCCACGGGGTGCCGATCGCGGTCAGCAGCAGGACGAAAGAGGTCATCGCCGACTGGACGTTCCACTCGAAGGAGCCGAAGAAGACGAAGGCGGTCGCGACGGCCGCGGCGATCACGGTGGCCTTGGTACGGGTGGCCTTGGGCACGATGGCGTCCAGGTCGAGGCCCATCGAGTAGAGCATCAGCCCGGCGTTGCCCACCGAACCCGCCGCGGCGGCGAACAGCAGCGGCACCAGGTACCAGAAGGGCGCGGCGGCCACGAGCGGTCCCGCGTAGTCGGCACCGGCCCGGGCGGCCAGCGCGGTGTAGGTGCCGAAGAGCTGCGGGACCAGCAGGCCCAAGAACAGACCCGTACAGGTGGCCCAGTAGACCTTCCGGGAGCTGTGCCGGCGGGGCGAGACGTAGCGCGTGTAGTCGCCGAGCAGGGTGATGAAGGCGACGGGGCCGCTGAGCCCGGCGGCGACCACGGCGAGGATCCAGGTGGGCCAGAACGAGCCCAGCAGGTAGGAGGTGTCCGGCGGGGCCGCGGTCGTGAAGCCGGGGGCGTAGGCGTATATGCCGACCGCCAGCAGGAGCACCATGACGATCGAGAGCGCCTTGCTCATGCGCAGCAGCAGCCGGTAGCCGAAGACGGCCCCGACCACGGTGAACGCCGCGAGCACCCCGTACATCAGGGAGTGGGTGAGGCCGCTGTCCGGCAGGCCGGTGAGCCGGGCCAGGGTGCCGACCATCACGTCACCGCCGATCCACAGGGTCAGCGCCGTGTAGCCGAGCGCCAGCAGCAGGCCCACGATCGAGCCCACGAGCCGCCCCCGTACGCCGAACTGCGCCCCGCTGGAGGTGGACAGGTTCGTCGCGGTGCGCAGGGAGACCAGCGCGAGCGGCGCGGTGAAGGCGATGCCGGCCAGGGTCCCGGTCACGATGGCGGTGACCGACGGGACCAGGCCCAGTCCGAAGGACGGGGGCAGCCAGCCGAAGACGATCACACCGAGGCAGAGGTTGGAGCCGAGCAGGATCGACATCAGGTCACGGGGACCGCTCGTCCGCTCCTCTTCCGGGATGGTGTCGACTCCGCGCTGTTCGATGGGCATGGGGGGACTCCCTTGGCACGGCGGGGGGTGGGGGGCCTAGTTGTTTGAGCGACACTCAATGTGACCCAAGCCCTGCTCCCAGGTCAATGATTCCCAGCGAGGAAATGAAGAGTTAGAGTGATGCTCTAACCCATCGACTCAAAAGGTGGTGGATCGGCGTGCGGCTGACCCCTACGGAGCGCGACCGGCTGCTGCTGCGCAGCGCCGCGGAACTGGCCAGGGCCCGTCGGGCCCGGGGCCTGCGGCTCAACGTCCCCGAGGCCACGGCGCTGATCGCCGACACGGTCTGCGAGGCGGCGCGCGACGGCAAGCGCCTGGCCGAGGCCATCGAGGAGGCCCGGAGCGTCCTCGGCCCCGGCGACGTGCTGCCCGGCGTGGCCGACGTGGTCACCGAGGTGCACGTGGAGGCCGTCTTCGACGACGGGTCCCGCCTCGCGGTGGTCTCGTCCCCGATCCAGGGCGCGGCCTCGCTCGGCGACGACGCCCCGGGCGCGGTCGTACCGGGCCCCGGCGCCCCCCAGCCGGAGCCGGTCGTGCGCCTGCGGGTGCGCAACACCGCCTCCGTGCCGGTGAGCGTCACCTCCCACTTCCACTTCTTCGAGGCGAACCCCCGCCTCGACTTCGACCGCGCCGCGGCCTACGGCATGCGGCTGTGCGTCCCCGCCGGCTCCTCCGTGCGCTTCGACCCGCACGGCGAGGGCGAGGTGGGCCTGGTCCCGATCGGCGGGGACCGGATCGCCATCGGTTTCGCCGGACTGGTCGACGGTCCGCTCGACGCCCCCGGCGCCAAGGCCGAGGCCCTGGCCCGGGCCGTGGCCTGCGGCTACCTGGGCGCGGCCGCCCCCACCGCAGACGCCCCGGAAGGAGACCAGGCGTGAGCCGCCAGACCCCCCACACCGATCACAGCGCGCACTGCGCCCCCGGCAGCCGGCACATCGACCCGCACGAGTACGCCTCCGTCTTCGGCCCCCGCGCCGGGGACCGGGTCCGGCTCGGCGACTCCGGGCTGACCGTCCGGGTGGAGTACGACGCGCAGAAGCCGGGGGACGAGTTCCTGGCGGGGTTCGGGAAGACGGCCCGTGACGGCCTGCACCTCAAGGGCGCGGCCGTACGTGAGACCTGTGACGTGGTGATCAGCAATGTCCTGGTCATCGATGCCGTCCTCGGCATCAAGAAGGTTTCCATCGGTATCCGTGAGGGCCGCATCCACGCGATCGGGCGGGCGGGCAACCCGGACACTCTCGACGGGGTGGACGTGGTGGTCGGCACCGGCACCAGCATCGTCTCCGGCGAGGGCCTGATCGCCACCGCCGGGGCCGTGGACACCCATGTCCACCTGCTCTCCCCGCGGATCATGGAGG
Organism: Streptomyces sp. 3211.6; assembly: GCF_003634815.1. Taxonomy (NCBI): domain Bacteria; kingdom Bacillati; phylum Actinomycetota; class Actinomycetes; order Kitasatosporales; family Streptomycetaceae; genus Streptomyces; species Streptomyces sp. 3211.6. The sequence continues at coordinate 5,585,668 of NZ_RBXC01000001.1, forward strand.
CCTCGCTCGCCGCGGGCGTCACCACCGTCATCGGCCAGGAGTTCGGGCCCGTCTGGGGCGTCGGGGTGAACTCGCCGTGGGCGCTGAGGCACGCCTTCAACGCCTTCGACGCCTGGCCGGTGAACATCGGTTTCCTGGCCCGGGGCTCCTCCTCGGACGCGGCGCCCCTGGTGGAGGCCCTGGCCGAGGGCGGCGCGAGCGGGTTCAAGGTCCATGAGGACATGGGCGCCCACACCCGGGCCCTGGACACCGCGCTGCGTGTGGCGGAGGAACACGACGTGCAGGTGGCCCTGCACAGTGACGGCCTCAACGAGTGCCTGTCGGTCGAGGACACCCTGCGTGTCCTGGAGGGCCGCACCATCCACGCGTTCCACATCGAGGGCTGCGGCGGCGGGCACGTCCCCAACGTGCTGAAGATGGCGGGCGTGCCGAACGTGATCGGCTCCTCCACCAATCCCACCCTGCCCTTCGGCCGGGACGCGGTCGCCGAGCACTACGGCATGATCGTCTCCGTCCACGACCTCAAGCCGGACCTCCCGGGCGACGCGGCCATGGCCCGTGACCGCATCCGCGCCGGGACGATGGGTGCCGAGGACGTCCTGCACGACCTGGGCGCCATCGGCATCACCTCCTCCGACGCGCAGGGCATGGGCCGTGCCGGCGAGACCATCCGCCGCACCTTCGCGATGGCCGCCAAGATGAAGGGCGAGCTCGGCCCGCTGGAGGGCGACGGCGAGGGCGACGACAACGCGCGCGTGCTGCGCTACATGGCCAAGCTGACGATCAACCCGGCCATCGCGCACGGCCTGGCCCACGAGATCGGTTCCATCGAGACCGGCAAGCTCGCCGACATCGTGCTGTGGCGTCCGCAGTTCTTCGGTGCCAAGCCCCAGCTCGTCCTGAAGTCCGGCTTCCCGGCCTACGGCGTCACCGGCGACCCCAACGCCGCCACCGACACCTGCGAACCCCTCGTCCTCGGCCCGCAGTTCGGCTCCTACGGGGCCACCGCCGCGGACATCTCCGTGGCCTTCGTCTCGGCGGCCGCCGCCGCCCTCGGCTCCGACGAGATGCCGACCCGCCGCCGCCGCGTCGCCGTCCGCGGCACCCGCGGCATCGGCCCCAAGGACATGCTCCTCAACTCCCGGGTGGGCGCGGTCGACGTGGACGCGCGCAGCGGACTCGTCTCCCTCGACGGAGAACCGCTGCGCTCCGAAGCGGCCGAATCGGTCTCTCTCAACCGCCTGTACTTCCTGTAAAGCTGCTCGTTAGGACCCCCGCCATGACTGCACAGCCCGCGAACTCCGCGAGCCCCGCCAAGCCCGCCGCCAACGGTTTCCGGATGCCCGCCGAGTGGACCCCCCACGAGCGCACCTGGATGGCCTGGCCCAGCCCCAACCCCACCTTCACCAACGAGCAGGAGCTCGCCGAGGCCCGCCAGGCCTGGGGCGCCGTCGCCCGCGCCGTCCGCACCTACGAGCCGGTGACCCTCGTCGTCTCCCCGGGCGACGCCGACAGCGCCCGCGCCATCGTCGGCGAGGACGTCGAGCTGGTCGAGCGCGACCTCGACGACGCCTGGATGCGCGACATCGGCCCGACCTTCGTCACCAACGACGCCGGCGAGCTGGCCGCCGTCGACTGGACCTTCAACGGCTGGGGCGCCCAGGAATGGGCCCGCTGGGACCACGACTCCAAGATCGCCCGGCACATCTCCGACATCGTCGGCACCCGCACCTTCAGCACCCCGCTGGTCAACGAGGGCGGCGCCATCCACGTCGACGGCGAGGGCACCGTGCTCCTCACCGACACCGTGCAGCTGGGCAAGGGCCGCAACCCCGACTGGACCCGCGAGGAGGTCGAGCGCGAGATCCACGCCCACCTCGGCACCACCAAGGCCATCTGGCTGCCCTACGGCCTGGCCGGCGACTACGGCACCTACGGCACCCAGGGCCACGTCGACATCGTCGCCGCCTTCGCCCGCCCCGGCGTGGTCATGGTCCACACCCAGCCCGACCCGGCCCACCCGGACCACGAACGCTGCAAGACCATCGCCGCCATCCTGCGCGCCGCCACCGACGCCCGGGGCCGCCGGCTGGAGGTCGTCGAGATCCCGGCGCCGACCGTGCTGGAGGAGGACGGCGAGTGGGTGGACTACTCGTACATCAACCACTACCTCTGCAACGGCGGCGTGGTGCTGTGCGCCTTCGACGACCCGCGCGACGAGGAGGCGGCCGAGATCTTCCGCGGACTGTTCCCCGAGCGGACCGTGACCCTCGTTGACGCACGTACGATTTTCGCCGGGGGTGGCGGCATCCACTGCATCACCCAGCAGCAGCCGAAGGTCTGACACCCGAGGCGGACCGATGAAGGAGTGACCCATGGTGGCGGGCGGAGTACCGGTACGGGCGGCGCGCAAGAACGCGCCCCCGCGCGAGGACGTACTCGTCGCCGCCATGGCCACGATCGCCGAGCGCGGGCTCGACGGGCTGACCATGGCCGGCCTCGGCCGGCAGGTCGGCATGAGCAGCGGTCACCTCCTCTACTACTTCCGCAGCAAGGACGAGCTCCTGCTGCAGACCCTGGAGTGGAGCGAGGCGGAACTCGGCGCCCGGCGCCGGTCCCTGCTCTCGCGGCGCGAGCCGGCGGGCGAGCGGCTGCGCGCGTACGTGGACCTCTACGTACCCGACGGCGCCCGGGACCCGCACTGGACCCTGTGGCTGGAGGTCTGGAACCGCTCCCAGAACGCGGGCCCGGCCGAACGCGACCGGCAGGCCGCCATCGAGGGCGCCTGGCACCGCGACCTGGTCGCCCTGCTCGCCGAGGGCATCTCGCGCGGGGAGTTCCGCTCGGTGGACCCCGACCGTTTCGCGGCCCGGCTGCGGGCGCTGCTCGACGGGTTCAGCATCCAGGTGGCCGTCGGCCTGCCCGGCATAGGGCGCGAGGACATCCTGGAACACGTACGCGAGTTCCTTGCCGAGGCCCTCTCCAGCTAGGGGTCGCGGGGGTGCGCGCCGTCTGCCGGACGGCGGCTGCCCGCATGCTGAGACCGGCGTCCAGGGACGCCGGCGCGTGTGTCACACTGCGAGCGTGTCTGCTCAGCTCATGATTATGGACAGCAGCGCGCCGGTCCTCTGTGACCGCTGAACCGTGGAAAACCTCCGCGGCAGCGGCCACCGTGCCCCAGACCCGCGCGCAGACCTCTCGCACCCGCGAGGGGTCTTTTCGTTTACCGGCCCAAATCATGCCGGAAACGGGCGGCGCGCGATGATGGGGGCAGTGGATCCCCGGTCTCCGGAACCACTCATCCGACAGGAGTCAGATCAGCATGACGACGACAGAGGCGACTGCGCCGGCAGCGGCACTCGACGACGCCTTCCACGTCTTCGACACCACCCTGCGCGACGGTGCCCAGCGTGAGGGCATCAACCTCACGGTCGCGGACAAGCTGGCCATCGCCCGGCACCTGGACGAGTTCGGAGTCGGCTTCATCGAAGGCGGCTGGCCCGGAGCCAACCCCCGCGACACCGAGTTCTTCGCCCGGGCGCGGGCCGAGATCGACTTCAAGAACGCCCAGCTCGTCGCCTTCGGCGCCACCCGTCGCGCCGGCGGCTCCGCCGCCGAGGACCCGCAGGTCCGCGCCCTCCTGGAGTCCGGGGCCCCGGTGATCACGCTGGTCGCCAAGTCCCACGACCGGCACGTCGAGCTCGCCCTGCGCACCACCTTGGACGAGAACCTGGAGATGGTCCGCGACACCGTCTCCCACCTGGTCTCCCAGGGCCGCCGCGTCTTCGTCGACTGCGAGCACTTCTTCGACGGCTACCGCGCGAACGCCGAGTACGCCAAGGCCGTCGTGCGCACCGCGCACGAGGCCGGCGCCGACGTGGTCGTCCTCTGCGACACCAACGGCGGCATGCTGCCCGCGCAGATCACCGCGGTCGTCGCCACGGTCCTCGCCGACACCGGCGCCCGCCTCGGCATCCACGCCCAGGACGACACCGGCTGCGCCGTCGCCAACACCCTCGCCGCCGTCGACGCGGGCGCCACGCACGTCCAGTGCACCGCGAACGGCTACGGCGAGCGCGTCGGCAACGCCAACCTCTTCCCCGTCGTCGCCGCCCTGGAGATCAAGTACGGCCGCAAGGTCCTCCCCGAGGGCGCGCTCGCCGAGATGACCCGCATCTCCCACGCCATCGCCGAGGTCGTCAACCTCACCCCCTCCACCCACCAGCCCTACGTCGGCGTCTCCGCCTTCGCGCACAAGGCGGGCCTGCACGCCTCGGCGATCAAGGTCGACCCGGACCTGTACCAGCACATCGACCCCGAGCGCGTCGGCAACACGATGCGCATGCTGGTCTCCGACATGGCCGGCCGCGCCTCCATCGAGCTCAAGGGCAAGGAGCTCGGCGTCGACCTCGGCGGAGACCGGGCGCTGATCTCCCGCGTGGTCGAGCGCGTCAAGGAGCGGGAGCTCGCGGGCTACACGTACGAGGCCGCCGACGCCTCCTTCGAGCTGCTGCTGCGCGCCGAGGCCGAGGGCCGGGCCCGCAAGTACTTCCGCGTGGAGTCCTGGCGCGCGATCGTCGAGGACCGCCCGGACGGCACCCACGCCAACGAGGCCACGGTCAAGCTGTGGGCCAAGGGCGAGCGCATCGTGGCCACGGCCGAGGGCAACGGCCCGGTCAACGCCCTGGACCGCGCCCTGCGCGTCGCCCTGGAGCGGTTCTACCCCCAGCTGGCCAAGTTCGAGCTGATCGACTACAAGGTCCGCATCCTGGAGGGCAAGCACGGCACGGAGTCCACGACCCGGGTCCTGATCTCCACCACGGACGGCACCCGCGAGTGGAACACGGTGGGCGTCGCCCCGAACGTCATCGCGGCCTCCTGGCAGGCCCTGGAGGACGCCTACACCTACGGCCTCCTCCACGCGGGCGTCGAACCTGCGGAGTAGTTCCGGGAGCCGGATGCTTATGTCCGGCTCACACGGGAAAGGGGCGGTTCGGGTAGCGTCGTCGGTATGAGGACCAGGCTGATATCCGTACGTGTGGGATCGGTGCTGTCCGGTCTGCTGCTGGCCCTGTCCGTCGGCGCGCTCGGCGGCGCCGCGCAGGCCGTCGCCGCCGACGGCGGGACCGCCGCCGTGGCGGAAGGGCTCAAGAAGGGGCCGGTGTACGTCGACCCCGGGGCCTCCGCACAGCTGTCGCAGGCGCAGGCGGACGCCCTGGCCGCGAAGATCAAGGCGGCCGGGAAGCCGCTGTTCGTCGCCGTGCTGCCCGCCACCTCCGCCTTCCCCGCCGACAGCGTGCTGCGCACGGTCCGCACCGAGACGGGCGTCACCGGCCTGTACGCCGTCCGGCTCGGCGACGGCTTCAACGCCGGGGCCGACCGGGCCGTGATGCCGGGCAACGCCGTCCGCAACCTCACCGACGCGGTGAAGGCGGGCGGACCGGTGGACGCCGCGACCGAGCTGAACGCCTTCGTCGACCAGGCCCTCCCGCAGATGAAGGGCCACGCCCCGGCCTCCTGGGGTGGGGCCGCCGGCGGGAGCGGATCCTCCGCCGGGACCCTGATCGCCCTCGGCGCGGTGGCCGTGCTCGGCGGCGGGGGCGGATACCTGCTGGTCAAGCGGAACCGCAAGAGGAAGGAAGCGGCCCGGCGGGAGGCCGTCGAACGGCTGGGCGTGGTCGTGGACGAGGACATCACCGCCTTCGGCGAGGAACTCGAACGGCTCGACTTCCACCCCGGTGAGCCCGGCGCCGACGACGCCATGCGCAAGGACTACGAGCGCGGGCTCGACTCCTACGAGCGGGCCAAGCAGATCATGGCCTCGGTACAGCGGCCCGAAGAGGTCCAGGGGGTGACCCAGGCCCTGGAGGACGGCCGGTACGCCCTCGCGTGCCTCGACGCGCGACGGCGGGGCGAGCCCGTGCCCGAGCGGCGGGCGCCCTGCTTCTTCGACCCGCGCCACGGGCCCAGCACCGAGGACGCGCAGTGGGCCCCGCCCGGCGGGGCGGCGCGTACGGTGCCGGTCTGCGCGGCAGACGCCGTCCGGCTGAGGGACGGCCTGGACCCGGCGGTGCGCACCGTGGCCACCGAGTACGGCCCGCGCCCCTACTACGACGCCGGCCCGGCGTACGGGCCCTGGGCGGGCGGCTACTTCGGCGGCGGCATGCTGCCCGGCCTGCTGGTGGGCACGCTGCTCGGGTCGATGATGTCCACTCCGGCCTACGCCTCCGACTTCGGCGGGATGGACGGGGGAGGCTTCGAGGGCGGAGACGTCTCCGGGGCCGACTTCAACCCGTCCGACTTCGGCGGCGGGGACTTCGGCGGCGGTGGCGGCTTCGACGGGGGCGGCGGCTTCGACGGCGGGGGCGGCTGGTAGCCGCCCCCGGGGGCGCCGGTCAGGCCTGCTTGATCGCCGAGATGTCGAAGGTCAGCTTCACCTTGTCGCTGACCATCACACCGCCGGCCTCCAGCGCGGCGTTCCAGGTCAGACCCCAGTCGGAGCGCAGGATCTCCGCCGAGCCCTCGAAGCCGACGCGCTCGTTGCCGTACACGTCGGTCGCGGAGCCGGCGAACTCCAGGTCGATGGAGAGCGGACGCGTGACGTCCTTGATGGTCAGGTCGCCGCTGATGCGGTAGGTGTCACCGCCGACGTGGGCCGCCGAGGTGGAGCGGAAGGTCATCAGCGGGAAGGCCTCGGCGTCGAAGAAGTCGCCGCTGCGCAGGTGGGCGTCGCGGTCGGCGATGCCGGTGCTCACCGAGGCGATCTTGACGTCGATCGAGGCCGTGGAGCGCGAGGGGTCGCGGCCGTCGAGGTGCAGCGCGCCCTCGTGCTCGGCGAAGCTGCCGCGGACGTTGGTCACCATCGCGTGGCGCACGGTGAAGCCGATGCTGCTGTGGCCGGCGTCGATGACGTAGTCACCGGTGAGCGCGGCGAGCGCGGGGTCGGCGTCGAGCGTGGCGACGGCGCTCTGGGCGGCGGGGGCGGCGGTGCGGTTGCGGCGGGAGAAGAGAGCCATGACGTCCTCCTGGGAAGTGGTGCAGTTTGGTTCAAGGTTCAACAAGAGCCACGCTAGAGCCATTCCGTTAAAATTTCAACTACATCCCCCGCTCGGGTGTGGATTTATGGAACCTCCACAAAGGGCGACGGTCCCGGCTGGGGGAGTCCATGCATGCATCGGCGGTTCTGTCCGGCCCGCACAGCCGGAAGGGCCCGAGACTGTGCGGAACCAACGGAGGGTTTTACGGGCCCGGCTTCGTAAGGTCAGTACATGACCGTTGTGGACCAGACCCCGAGCGAGCCGACGGACGCCCGCGGGCGCGTGGCCGAGCTGCACTCCCTCCGCGAGGAGGCCCGGCGCGGCCCCAGCGACCGCGCGACCGAGGCGCAGCACGCCAAGGGCAAGCTGACCGCCCGCGAGCGCATCGCGCTCCTGCTCGACGAAGGTTCCTTCCGGGAGGTCGAGCAGCTCCGCCGGCACCGGGCGACCGGTTTCGGGCTGGAGGCGAAGAAGCCCTACACCGACGGCGTCATCACCGGCTGGGGCACGGTCGAGGGCCGCACGGTCTTCGTCTACGCGCACGACTTCCGCATCTTCGGCGGCGCCCTGGGCGAGGCCCACGCCACGAAGATCCACAAGATCATGGACATGGCCATCGCGGCCGGTGCCCCGCTGGTCTCCCTCAACGACGGCGCCGGCGCCCGTATCCAGGAGGGCGTCTCCGCCCTCGCCGGCTACGGCGGCATCTTCCAGCGCAACACCAAGGCCTCGGGCGTCATCCCGCAGATCTCGGTCATGCTCGGCCCCTGCGCCGGCGGCGCGGCCTACTCCCCGGCCCTCACCGACTTCGTGTTCATGGTCCGGGACACCTCGCAGATGTTCATCACCGGCCCCGACGTCGTCCGCGCCGTCACCGGTGAGGAGATCAGCCAGAACGGCCTCGGCGGCGCCGACGTGCACGCCGAGACCTCGGGCGTCGCGCACTTCGCGTACGACGACGAGGAGACCTGCATCGCCGAGGTCCGCTACCTCATCACGATGCTCCCCTCGAACAACCGCGAGAACCCGCCGGTCCACGAGAACACCGACCCGGTCGACCGGCGCTCGGAGGTCCTGCTGGACCTGGTCCCCGCCGACGGCAACCGCCCGTACGACATGCTCAAGGTCATCGAGGAGCTCGTCGACGACGGCGACGTCCTGGAGATCCACGAGCGCTGGGCCCGCAACATCATCTGCGCCCTGGCCCGCCTCGACGGCCAGGTCGTCGGCATCATCGCCAACCAGCCCGGCCACCTCGCCGGCGTCCTGGACATCCACGCCTCCGAGAAGGCCGCGCGCTTCGTCCAGATGTGCGACGCCTTCAACATCCCGATCGTCACCCTGCTGGACGTCCCCGGCTTCCTGCCGGGCGTCGACCAGGAGCACGGCGGCATCATCCGCCACGGCGCCAAGCTGCTGTACGCGTACTGCAACGCCACCGTCCCGCGGATCTCCCTGATCCTGCGCAAGGCCTACGGCGGCGCGTACATCGTCATGGACTCCCAGTCCATCGGCGCCGACCTCACCTACGCCTGGCCCACCAACGAGATCGCCGTCATGGGCGCGGAGGGCGCGGCCAACGTGATCTTCCGCAAGCAGATCGCGGACGCCGAGGACCCCGAGGCCATGCGGGCCCGGATGGTCAAGGAGTACAAGGCCGAGCTGATGCACCCGTACTACGCGGCCGAGCGCGGCCTCGTGGACGACGTCATCGACCCCGCCGAGACCCGCGGGGTGCTCGTCAGCGCCCTGGCGATGCTCCGCACCAAGCACGCCGATCTGCCGTCTCGCAAGCACGGCAACCCGCCGCAGTAAACGAGCTGAGGAGAACTGCCGACGATGAGCATCGCCACCGACACCCTGCTGAAGGTCGAGAAGGGCAACGCCGCGCCCGAGGAGCTGGCCGCGATCACCGCGATCCTGCTCGCCCGTGCCGCCGCCACCCCCGAAGAGGCCGCCACCACCCGCCGTTCCACCGCCGGCTGGCGCCGGCTGGAGCGCAGCCGGGGCTTCCAGGCCCCGCACAGCTGGCGGGGCTAGTACCCCCTCGCGCCCTTCGCACGACGGCCGCCCGCCGCCCTCGCTTCCGAGGTGCGGCGGGCGGCCGTCCGTCGTTTCCCGCGGACTCAGCGCCCGTTGGGGGAGTAGCCGTACGACAGGTCGCCGTGGAAGACGCTCCGGCAGCGCCGCAGGGCGGGGCCGGGGGACTGCAGCACCAGCCCGTCATGAGGTCCCCGGCCGGCCCGTGCCTTCCTGAGCAGGCGACGGGGGCACAACGACGACGCCGGGAGTCCGTGCGGACTCCCGGCGTTACCGGTGCGGCGGGCGAGGTCTACCGAAGCCGTGCCATGAGGGCGTGTTCGACGAGGGTGATGAGTGCGCTCTTGGCGTCGGCGCGGTGGCGGGCGTCGGTGGTGATGATGGGGGCGTCGGGGCCGATCTGGAGGGCTTCGCGGACTTCTTCGGGGGTGTAGGGCTGGTGTCCGTCGAAGCCGTTGAGGGCGATGACGAAGGGCAGGCCGCTGTTTTCGAAGTAGTCGACGGCCGGGAAGCAGTCGGCGAGGCGTCGGGTGTCGACGAGGACGACGGCGCCGATGGCGCCGCGGACGAGGTCGTCCCACATGAACCAGAAGCGGTCCTGTCCGGGGGTACCGAAGAGGTACAGGATCAGGTCCTGGTCCAGGGTGATGCGGCCGAAGTCCATGGCGACCGTGGTGGTCGTCTTGTCACCGGTGTGGGTGAGGTCGTCGATGCCGGCCGAGGCGCTGGTCATGACGGCTTCGGTGCGCAGGGGGTTGATCTCGGAGACCGCGCCGACGAACGTGGTCTTGCCCACGCCGAAGCCGCCCGCCACCACGATCTTCGCGGAGGTGGTGGAGCGAGCCGCTCCGCCGTTAGAGCTTGCGAAGTCCACTGAGCACCCTTTCGAGCAGTGTCACATCTGGCTGGCCGCCGGCAGACTCGTCGCCGCCGGGCTGATGAATGGCGACAAGGCCCGCCTCCGCCAGGTCGGCGACGAGGATGCGGGCGACACCAAGAGGAATGGAGAGAAGTGCCGAGATCTCCGCGACGGATTTGATCTCCTGGCACAGGCGGCAGATGCGCTGGTGCTCGGGCAACTGCCCTTGCAGGCGCGCGGGATCCGCCGTGGTACTGACCAGCGCCTCGATGGCGAGCTGGTAGCGCGGCCGGGTCCGGCCGCCGGTCATCGCGTACGGACGCACCAGCGGGTTGTGCGCCTTGGGAGCCTGCGGCTGCGCGGCCCGAGGGGGCTGCTGGGGAAGCCGGTGGGGCGCCTGCGGCTGCTGGGGCTGGCCGTACGGCTGCTGCGCGTAGGGGTTCTGCTCCGGCATGGGCCGGCTGGGAGCGGAGGGGAAGTTGAAGCGGTTCTGGTCGTGCCCACCCTGCGGCTGCTGGCCGCCATAAGGATGTCCTCCGGGTGTTGTCACGTTTCCTCCTCCGACTCCAAGAACGCAGTACTCCCTGTGGAACCGCGCCACCGCACCCTACGGTGCGATGACGCGAAACGCACTGCCTGATTACTAGTTGAGAAGGCTTCCTTGCAGCTCCGCGCGCAGGTCCGGGGTGAGGACGTTGCCGGCGCGGTCCACGAGGAGGGCCATCTCGTAGCCGACGAGGCCGATGTCGCACTCGGGGTGCGCGAGCACCGCGAGCGAGGACCCGTCGGAGACCGACATGAGGAAGAGGAACCCACGGTCCATCTCCACCACGGTCTGGTTGACGGCGCCGCCCTCGAAGATGCGGGAGGCTCCGGCGGTCAGCGAGGTCAGACCGGAGGCCACGGCCGCCAGCTGATCGGCGCGGTCGCGCGGGAATCCGTCGGACATCGCCAGCAGCAGGCCGTCGGCGGAGACCACCACCGTGTGGGACACCCCGGGGGTGTTGTCCACGAAGTTGGTGATCAACCAGTTCAGGTTCTGCGCCGCCTGGCTCATCGCGCTCACACTAACGCTCCTGGTCATAGCTGTTACTTGACTGCTCGGAACCCGCGCTGCGTCCCTGCTGGACACCGCGGCGCAGGTTGCTCAACCTGCCGCGTACGTCCTCCGGGGCGCGGGAGACCTGGGGGCCGCCCTGCGGGGTCGTCTCCGCAGCGCCCTCGACCAGGTTGGCCTTGGGCACCCGCCGAGGGAGACCGGACGAGGTGACCCCGCCCGCCTTCGGCTCACGGAGCTTGCCCGCCTGCTGCCAGCGTTCGTCGTTCGCCGAACGCCAGCCCCCGCCGGCCGGCACGTCCTCCGGGGCCTCCTTCTGCGCAGCCGGCTGCTGCTGTCGCTGCGGCCGCTGCTCGAAGAGGGAACCGGTGGGCTCCGCTTCCTTCTGGCCCGAACCCCACTGCTGCTGGCTGCCACGTCGCGGCAGGCCCGCTCCGGTCATTGCGTGACCGGTGTCGGCAGCGGCGCCCGGACGGTCGAAGCCTACGCGGTCCACGGCCGGTTCGGGAGCGGCCGGGGGTTCCGATTCGGTCCCGTAGTCCTGCTGGTAGGACTCCGAGTAGGTGTTCTGCTCGGGCCATGCGGCCTGCGGTGACTGCTCAGCGTAACCGCCGTCGTACGCCTGCGCGGGCTGCTGGCCGTCCTGGTAGCCGACTTCCGGATAAGCGTAGCCCTGCTCCGGGAACGCCTCGTACGACTGCTGCTGGGCCTGCTCCTCGTACGGGGCCTCGTAGCCCTGCGCGGAGGGCTGCTCGTACTCCTGGTACGGCTGGTAAGCGTGCTCGGGCTGGGGTTCCGGATAACCCTCGGAGTACTGCTGCTGCTCCTGCTGGGGCTCCTGCTCCTGCCCGAAGTTGAGCTGCGCCTCCAGGGCGGCCCGGCGCTCCTCGCGGCCCAGGGACCGCACCACCGGGTCGACCGGCTTCTGCTCGCCGCCCTGGCCGTTCTGGGCCTCGTAGCGGGAGTCGTCGAAGCCGAGTTCGGCGGCCGTGCGCAGCGGGGCGGCCTGCTGGGCCTGCTGCTCGGGGATGATCGAGGAGACGGTGAAGTCGTCGTCCGGGATGCCCTCGCCACCGCCACCGTGGGTGATGGCGTCGGGGAGCATGACCAGCGAGGTGGTGCCGGCCTGCTCGCCCGAGGGGCGCAGCTGGACGCGGATGCTGTGGCGGTCCGCCAGCCGGCCGACCACGAACAGACCCATGCGCTGCGAGATCGCGGCGTCCACGGTCGGCGGGTTGGCCAGCTTGTGGTTGATGTCCGCGAAGTCCTCGGCGGTGAGACCGATGCCCTTGTCGTGGATCTCGATCATCACGCGGCCGTCGGGCAGACGCGTGGCGTTGACCCGGACCTTGGTCTGGGGGGAGGAGAACGTGGTGGCGTTCTCCAGCAGCTCGGCGAGCAGGTGCACGAGGTCGGTCACGGCCTGGCCGTGGATCTCGGCCTCGGAGACGCCCGACAGCTCGATGCGCTCGTACTGCTCCACCTCGGAGGAGGCGGCGCGCAGGACGTCGACGAGGGGTACCGGCTGGTCCCAGCGGCGGCCCGGGTTCTCACCCGCGAGGATGAGGAGGTTCTCGCCGTTGCGGCGCATACGAGTGGCCAGGTGGTCCAGGCGGAAGAGGTTCTCCAGCTGGTCCGGGTCGGCCTCGTTGTTCTCCAGGTCGGTGATGAGGGTCAGCTGGCCCTCGATCAGCGACTGGTTGCGCATGGAGAGGTTCGTGAAGATCGCGTTGACGTTGCCCCGCAGGAGGGCCTGCTCGGCGGCGAGCCGGACCGCTTCCCGGTGGACCTGGTCGAAGGCGCGGGCGACCTCGCCGATCTCGTCCTGGGAGTTGATCGGGATCGGCTCGACACGGGTGTCGACCTTGCCCGGGTCGGTGCGCGAGAGCTGGTCGACGAGCATCGGCAGGCGCTGCTCGGCGACGTCGAAGGCGGAGGTGCGCAGGCGCAGCATCGCGCGGCTCATCTGGCGGGCCATCAGCGCGGCCAGGATGAAGGCCGCGAGGAGGGCCACGACCACGATGGCGCCGGTCAGGATGGCGTCGCGCTGGGCCTTGTCGGAGACGGCGACGGTGTCCTTGACGGCCTTGTCGAGCAGCTCCTGCTCGACCTCGGCGTAGCCGTCGAACTTGGCGGTGGCGGCGGCCTGCCAGGCCTGCGGGGTCACGCCGATCAGGGCGAGCTTGGCGGGCTTGTCGCCGCCGGCTATCGCCTCGGTCATGCCGGTGAGGGCGGAGCCGTTGACCACGGGCGGGGCCTTGAAGGGCGTACCGGCCTGCTCGGCGGCCTGCTTGGCCTGGGCGAGCTTGGCGGCGCCCTCCTGGGACTTCTTGCCCATGACCTCCTGGAGCCGCTTGGTGTCCTCTTCGGTACCGGCGGCGACGTACTCGCCGGCCGCGATTTCCTCGAGGTAGGCGTAGGAGGAGAAGGCGACGAGCTGGGCCTTGCGGACGTTCTCGTCCTCGTTCGGGCGGACCAGCAGGTGCGTGCCGATGGAGCGCTGCAGCGAGTTGGCCGCCTTGGCCAGCTCGACCGCGTAGACCATGCGGCCGTAACTGGTGACGTTCCCGGTGCCCAGGCCCAGTTCGTTGGAGAACTGCATCAGGTAGTGCTGGACCAGCACGTAGCCCTCTTCGGTCGGCACGGGGCCGGCCGCGGAGGGGAGGTTCTTCTTGGTGGTCTCCGGGACGGCGTAGGCCGTCTTGCGGACCTGCTCCAGCTTCGGCTCCTCCCGGCGGAAGAGTTCGAGGCGGCGCTCCAGGCCCTGCTTCTTCGGCATGTCCTTGACGGCGGCGGCGAACTTGGCCTTGGCCGCGTCGGTGGCCGCGTAGGCCTTCGTCACGGCCTCGTTGCCGCGGTCGTTCTTGAGCAGCGGCTCGGCGCTGAGGTCACGCTCGTTGAGGAGGGCCTGGCCGTATTCGGCGGCCGCCTGGACGATGCGGACCGTCTTCTCCGCGTCCTTCGCCTCGTTCCAGGTGTCGATCGAGCCCTTCACCTGGAAGCCGCCCATGACCAGTCCGACGAGGACGGGCACGAGCAGGATGGCGTTCAGACGCGTCGGCACACGCCAGTTGCGGGGCGAGAGCTTGCTCGTGCTGCCGCCGCCCGCCGGTGGTTCCACGGGCACGTCGACGGGCGACATGGCCGCGCGCGGCGGCGGGGTGAAGTTGCCCCGAGCGGGTTCAACCGCGGGACTCGAGTTGCTTCGCCTCACTCGACCAACAACCTCTCGGCGGTGCTACTAGCTAGTTCGTTGAATTCCAGCACGATGAAGCGCAGTGTTCCAAACAGTTGGAATCGGCCATTCCACGAGCCTTACGTCCCACATAAACCGGACATAAAGAGCGAGCTGCGGCAAAAACGGGGCCAGTTGTGCGCACAGTGGCACCGGGCGAACGCACGCCGTGTCCGGCCGAGGGCAATTCTCTGTCGAAACGTTATGAACACCAGAGGCGGGCCGTGTTCTATGACACAGCCCGCCTCCGCGAATTCGCCTCGTAACGGCTGCTACTTGAGCCGTGCCATGAGGGCGTGTTCGACGAGGGTGATGAGGGCGCTCTTGGCGTCGCCGCGGTGGCGGGCGTCGGTGGTGATGATGGGGGCGTCGGGGCCGATCTGGAGGGCTTCGCGGACTTCTTCGGGGGTGTAGGGCTGGTGTCCGTCGAAGCCGTTGAGGGCGATGACGAAGGGCAGGCCGCTGTTTTCGAAGTAGTCGACGGCCGGGAAGCAGTCGGCGAGGCGTCGGGTGTCGACGAGGACGACGGCGCCGATGGCGCCGCGGACGAGGTCGTCCCACATGAACCAGAAGCGGTCCTGTCCGGGGGTACCGAAGAGGTACAGGATCAGGTCCTGGTCCAGGGTGATGCGGCCGAAGTCCATGGCGACCGTGGTGGTCGTCTTGTCACCGGTGTGGGTGAGGTCGTCGATGCCGGCCGAGGCGCTGGTCATGACGGCTTCGGTGCGCAGGGGGTTGATCTCGGAGACCGCGCCGACGAACGTGGTCTTGCCCACGCCGAAGCCGCCCGCCACCACGATCTTCGCGGAGGTGGTGGAGCGAGCGGCACCGCCGTTAGAGCTTGCGAAGTCCACTGAGCACCCTTTCGAGCAGCGTTACGTCCGGCGTTCCGCCGGCCTCTCCATTGCCCGGCTGGTGGATCGCCACCATGCCGGCCTCCGCCAGGTCGGCGACGAGGATGCGGGCCACACCGAGCGGCATCGACAGCAGCGCGGAGACCTCGGCGACCGACTTCACCTCGCGGCACAGGGTGCAGATGCGCTGGTGCTCCGGCAGCAGGCCGGACAGGTGCATCGGGTCGGCCGTCGTGCTGACCAGCGCCTCGATGGCGAGCTGGTAGCGGGGCCGGGTCCGGCCGCCGGTCATCGCGTACGGACGTACCAGCGGCTGGTCGCCTTCCGAGTACGAGTCTTCGTACGCATCGGGGTAGGCGGGGGGCGGGGTCATTGATCCTCCGGGCTGGACAGCAGTGGTCAGCGTGCCGTCTGACGGGGCGGCCGGTGGGGGGACGTGATGACGGCCTTCGGGGGTACTGGGGTTCCGGGATGGCGCTCCCGGTCCCCCCGGCCGGAAGTACCGTCCGGCCGGGAGGAGGGTGTCAGGTGAGCAGGCTTCCCTGGAGCTCCGCGCGCAGGTCCGGGGTGAGGACGTTGCCGGCGCGGTCCACGAGGAGGGCCATCTCGTAGCCGACGAGGCCGATGTCGCACTCGGGGTGCGCCAGGACGGCCAGCGAGGAACCGTCGGAGACGGACATGAGGAAGAGGAATCCCCGGTCCATCTCCACCACGGTCTGGTTGACGGCGCCGCCCTCGAAGATGCGGGAGGCTCCGGCGGTCAGCGAGGTCAGACCGGAGGCCACGGCCGCCAGCTGGTCGGCGCGGTCACGGGGGAAACCTTCGGACATCGCCAGAAGGAGTCCGTCGGCGGAGACCACCACGGTGTGGGACACCCCGGGGGTGTGGTCCACGAAGTTGGTGATCAACCAGTTCAGGTTCTGTGCCGCCTGGCTCATCGAGCTCAACTATCGCTCCTGCTGGTAGGTGGGGTCGATGTGGTAACTGCCGGTCGCGGGGCCGGAGCCGCCGGCCTGCCGTCCCTGCTGGATACCGCGTCGGAGGTTGGTGAGACGGCCGCGCACGTCGTCCGGGGCGCGCGACACCTGCGGCCCGGCCGGGGCCTCGGCCTGCTGCTGTGCGGTACCGGCGACGAGGTTGGCCCGCGGCACCCGACGGGGGAGCCCCGAAGTGGTGATCCCGCCGGCCGCGGGCTGGCGCACGCGTTCGGCCTGGCGCATCAGCTCGTCGTTGGGGGAGGTCCGCCAGCTGACCGTCGGCGTGCTGCCGGTGACCGCCGTGGCGGGCTCGGCCGCGAGCTCCTGTCCCCGCTGCGGCAGCGGCTGCTGCTGGGGCTGCTGCGGGACGGCCGGCGCCTGACCGGCGGACGGACCGCCGTTCTGGCCGGACCAGTTCGACTCCAGCGTATCGAAGATCGGACTGCGCAGGTCACCACCGGACTGGGCCGGGGCCGGGGGCAGCGCCTCCGGCTGGTACGCCTGCGGGAGCTGCGGGGCCTCGGGACGCGGCGCCGGCATCGGCGCGGGAGCGTAGCCGCCGGGCTGCCGGCCCTGGCCCTGCTGGTCCGCGTACCCGCCGACACCGGGGCCGCCCGGGCGGGCGAACTGGCCCGTGGAGGAGGGGTCGAGGGAGCCGCCCGGCTGCGGGCGCTCGAACTGCCCGGTGGCGGACGGGTCCTGGGGACCGCGCAGGCCGGGGCGCTCGAACTGGCCCGTCGTGGACGGGTCCTGGGGACGGCGTACGTCGGGGCGCTCGAACTGGCCGGTCGTGGAGTTGCCGGCCGGCGGGTACGGGGCGTTGCCCGGCATCTGGTCCAGGGCGGGGCGGGCGAACTCCGCCGTCGAACCGGGGCCCGACAGCTCGTCGTGGCCGCGCGGGGCCTCCTGCCCGGCCTGCCCGGCACCCCAGCTGGTGCCCTGGGGCATCCCGGCGGCCGGACCGCCCGGGCTCGGGAGCTCCGGCCGCCCCGCGGCGCCGCCCTGCGGCGGAAGCTGCGGACGCCGGCGCTTGACGGGGGCACCGGGGCCGCCCTGCTGCTGCGGGGCCTGCCCGGGCTGCGGGCCGGAGCCCGGACCGCCCTGGGGCGGCTGCGGACGCTCGAAGCCGCTGCCCTGGGGCGGGAAGACACCCGGGCCGGAGGCCTGGGGCACGCCCGCGGGACGGGCCTGCGGACCGCTGAAGAGGTTGTTGTCCCGGCCGGCCGGAGCACCGGCGGGGCCGCCCTGGCCGCGGCCGGGCTGCGGAGCACCACCGCCGAAGCCGCCCTGGCCCTGCCCCGTCGGAGCGGCGGGGCCGCCCTGCGGACGGGGACCCTGGCCCTGCGGCCGCTGCTGCGGAGCGCCGGCGGGGCCGCCCTGGCCGGGCAGCGCGGGACGCTGCCCGCCGCCGACCTGGCCGCGCTGCTGGCCCGCACCCACGGGGGGACGCGCACCGGTGCCGGGGACCTGACCCTGGGCGCCGGGGGCACCCTGGCCGCCCGGGGCACCGGCCTGGCCGCCCTGGCCCGCCGCCGGACCCGGCTTCTTGCCGCCCTGGGCGACGTCCACCGGGAGCATGACGAGCGCGGTCGTACCGCCCGAGTCGGACGGGCGCAGCTGGATGCGGATGCCGTGTCGCAGGGACAGGCGGCCGACCACGAACAGGCCCATGCGGCGGGAGACGGAGACGTCCACGGTCGGCGGCGACGCGAGCCGCTCGTTGATCGCGGCGAGGTCCTCGGGGGACAGGCCGATACCGGTGTCGTGGATCTCGACGAGCACGCGGCCGTCGGGCAGCGCGTGACCGGTGACCTTGACCTTGGTCTGCGGGGAGGAGAACGAGGTGGCGTTCTCCAGCAGCTCGGCGAGGAGGTGCACGAGGTCGTTGACGACGCGGCCGGCGACATCGGTGCCGGGCACCGCCGCCAGCTCGATGCGCTCGTACTGCTCCACCTCGGACGCGGCGGCGCGGAGCACGTCGACGAGCGGGACGGGGCGGGTCCACCGGCGGCCCGGCTCCTCACCCGCGAGGACGAGGAGGTTCTCACCGTTACGCCGCATTCGGGTGGCGAGGTGGTCGAGCTTGAAGAGCGAGGAGAGCTGGTCCGGGTCGGCCTCGCGCGACTCCAGTTCGGAGATGAGCGACAGCTGACGCTGGATGAGGCCCTGGGAGCGGCGCGAGAGGTTGGTGAACATCGCGTTGACGTTGCCCCGGAGGAGGGCCTGCTCGGCGGCGAGGCGGACGGCCTCGCGGTGCACGTCGTCGAAGGCCGCGGCCACCTGGCCGATCTCGTCGCGGGTGTGCAGGCCGACCGACTCCACGGAGGTGTCGACCTCCTGCGGGTCCGACTCCGAGAGCTGCTTGACGAGCTCGGGCAGACGGTCCTGGGCGACGCGCGTCGCGGTGTCCTGGAGGCGGCGCAGCGAGCGGATCATGGACCGGGCCATGACGAAGGCGCCGACGAGGGAGACACCGAGGACGAGGAGGATCAGGGCACCGTTGATGATGGCGTCCTGCTGCGACTCGTTCTTGAGCTCGCGGGCCTTCTGCTCCATGTCCTCGAGCAGGGTCAGCTCGATGACCTTCATGGCCTGGAGCTTGGTGTCGTCCGCGTCGTACCAGTCCATCCAGGACCGGTTCTTCTCCTTGAGGAACTGTCCCTGGGTGCTCAGTACGCGGCGGGCGTAGTGGTCGGCGCTGCCGATCTCGGTGTTGCCGTCGCCGAGCGCCGCGAGGAGTTCCTCGGGCTTGCCCTGGTAGACGAGTTCGAAGGTCTTCTTCGCCTGGCTCTCGCCGCGGAGCGCGGAGAGGCCGTAGAGGCGGTCGTTCTCGTCCAGCTTGCCGGGCTTGTCGCTGCTCTCCAGGAGGGAGGCGGCGATGACGGCGCGCTGGATGGAGGCGTACTCCTTGGCGGAGGAGAAGGCGGCCAGGGCGCGGGTGCGCTTGATCATCTCCGGGTTGGAGGTGGCCTGGGCCATGTCCTGCGACAGCGAGAGCAGCGAGACGATCAGCGCGTTGTACTCGGTGACCGTCTGCTGGGCGCCGTTCATGTACGCCTTTTTGCGGATGTCCTCGATGCCGGTGAGCTGGCGGCCGATCTGCAGGATGTTGTTGCGGATCGACTTGAGGGTCTCGTCCTTGTCCTCCGCGCTGTCGACCTTGTCGGTCGCGGCGGCGAAGGCCTTGGCGGCGGCGTCGGTCTGGTCGCGCACACCCTGGACGAGGCTGTTGGCCTTGCCGTCCTTGGTGATCGACATCGGACCGGCCGACTTGTCCCGCTCCTCCTGGAGCATGGCGGCCAGGTTGGTGGCCTGCCGGGTCATCGTCGT
Source organism: Streptomyces sp. 3211.6 (assembly GCF_003634815.1). Taxonomy (NCBI): domain Bacteria; kingdom Bacillati; phylum Actinomycetota; class Actinomycetes; order Kitasatosporales; family Streptomycetaceae; genus Streptomyces; species Streptomyces sp. 3211.6. The sequence continues at coordinate 5,605,057 of NZ_RBXC01000001.1, forward strand.
CAGCAGCTGCATGTGCTCCAGCTGGGCGATGTCGTTGAGCGAGTCGTTGATGCGGAAGCCACCGAGGGTGGTGGCCGCGACGACGGGCAGGGTCAGCAGCGACACCAGTCGCGTGCTGATGCGCCAGTTCTGCATCGCGAGGCGGGAGCCCGAGCTGGGGGCCTTGGGTATCGCCTCGTCCTGCTCGACGGTCTCGGCCTTGGCCTTGCCCTTGGAGCGCGCGGCCTTCGGGGCCTTGGGGGCCTTTCCGGACTTCCCGCGGCCCTTGGCCTTGCCCGAGGGGGAGGAGCCGGGCCCCGCCCCTTCGAGTGCCGGGCCGCGGCCCGGGGCGTGCTGGGGCGAGGCGCCACGGTCGGTCCCGCCGGGCGGTTCCTGCTCCGCCGCAGCTTCCCCTCGGCCCTGAAGGGCCTGGGGAGACCCCTTGCCATCCCTCTTGAATCGTCCCTGCACTAGCGTCGCAACCTCTGGACCAGGCGCCCCGCCGGATGAGCGGCGGAACGGTGTCGAGTCGTGGGGCACTGACGGCCCCATGGTGGTCGTCGGTGACCGGCGCGTCTCCCTGTCGATGCCACCGCGCTCGGCGCTCTCTTGCGCCACCTGCGCGCCGGCTGATACCCGCGGCGGTCTCGCGAATTCCAGCACAGTGGGGGATCTCCAACAAGGTGCGCGTGTCGCCCCGGCGAGCCGGTCACGGCTTGTGACAGCCGGGCTACGGGACGTGGAAGTCCAATGCGGATCAATCGGACTTACGCCAATCAAAGCTCGCGTCCGGCAAGGTGTCCCAGTCGAGATGATCAGGAGCGGAATGGCGCATTCAGTGGCGCAATGTCCGTTTCGTGAGCGTCGGTTGACTGTCAGTTATGTCCATATTGCCCGCTCGCTGGTGAGCAAACTCACACGGCTGTGGCTATTACCAACCGGTTCACTCGGGGATTCGGATGTTTAGCCTTGCCTGTTAAAGGGTTGGCGCCACATCCGGCGCAGCAGTCGACCCACACCCCACCAGCGAGCCGAGGGCCCGAAACTCCGATGAAGACGACGTCGATGATCCGCAACATAGCCAACCCCCGCCGCACCACCCTCGCGCACCTCAAGGACGCCGAGGACCTGCAGGCGGCCCCGGCCACCCCGGAGCACCGCGTCGAGCTGCCCGCCCAGACCGCGAACCCGCGCCGCACCGTCCTCATGGACGCCCCGGTCGCCGCCGCGCAGTAACAAAGGAGCGCGAAGCGCCGGCCCCCACCGCGTTAGCCTGGAGTCCGCAGACTCCAGCCAGCGGAAACACAAGAGGGGCAGACGCAGCAGGTGCGCATCGCCAGGTTCTCGATCGACGGCAACGTCGCGTTCGGCGCGGTCGAGGGCAGCACTGCCCCCGGCGCCGAAGGCGAGCTCGTCCTCGACATCATCAAGGGCATCCCGTTCGCGGACTTCGAGCTCTCCGGCACGAAGGTCCCGCTGAGCAAGGTCCGGCTGCTGCCGCCCGTGCTCCCGAACAAGGTCGTGGCCGTGGGCCGCAACTACGCGGAGCACGCGGCGGAGCTCGGCAACGAGCTCCCCGAGGCACCCATCACCTTCTTCAAGCCCTCCACCTCGGTGGTCGGCTCCGGCGACCCGATCGTCTACCCCTCCTTCTCCCAGGAGGTCCACCACGAGGCGGAGCTCGCCGTGGTCATCGGCCGCATGTGCCGGGAGGTCCCGAAGGAGCGCGTCAAGGACGTGATCCTCGGCTACACCTGCGCCAACGACGTCACCGCCCGCGACGTCCAGCAGCGCGAGAAGCAGTGGGCCCGCGCCAAGGGCTTCGACAGCGCCTGCCCCCTCGGCCCCTGGATCGAGACCGACCTGGACCCCTCCGACCTGGCGGTCCAGTGCACCGTCAACGGCGAACAGCGCCAGCTCGGCCGTACCAGCGACATGGTCCGCTCCGTCGAGGACCTGGTCGTGCACATCAGCGAGGCCATGACCCTGCTCCCGGGCGACGTCATCCTCACGGGGACCCCGGCCGGAGTCGGCCCCCTCAACGTCGGCGACGAGGTCGCCGTCACCATCGAAGGCATCGGCACTCTCACCAACAAGGTGATCAAGCGTGGCTAACGCGAACGTCCGCGTACGTTTCTGTCCCTCCCCGACCGGCAACCCCCACGTGGGCCTGGTCCGCACCGCCCTCTTCAACTGGGCGTTCGCCCGCCACCACGGCGGTACGTTCGTCTTCCGCATCGAGGACACGGACGCGGCCCGCGACTCCGAGGAGTCCTACGTCCAGCTGCTCGACTCCCTGCGCTGGCTCGGCTTCACCTGGGACGAGGGCCCCGAGGTCGGCGGCCCGCACGCCCCGTACCGGCAGTCCGAGCGCATGGACATCTACAAGGACGTCGCGCAGAAGCTCCAGGACGGCGGCTACGCCTACTCCTGCTACTGCACCACCGAGGAGCTCGACACCCGCCGCGACGCCGCCCGCGCCGCCGGCAGGCCCTCCGGCTACGACGGCCACTGCCGCGAGCTGACCGCCGAGCAGGTCGCCGCGTACGAGGCCGAGGGCCGCACCTCGATCGTCCGCTTCCGGATGCCCGACGAGACCATCACCTTCACGGACCTGGTCCGCGGCGAGCTCTCCTTCACCCCGGAGAACGTGCCGGACTTCGGCATCGTCCGCGCGAACGGCGCCCCGCTGTACACGCTGGTCAACCCGGTCGACGACGCGCTGATGGAGATCACGCACGTCCTGCGCGGCGAGGACCTGCTCTCCTCCACCCCCCGCCAGATCGCCCTCTACAAGGCGCTGATCGAGCTGGGCGTCGCCAAGGGCACCCCGCAGTTCGGCCACCTGCCGTACGTGATGGGCGAGGGCAACAAGAAGCTCTCCAAGCGCGACCCCGAGTCCTCGCTCAACCTCTACCGCGAGCGCGGCTTCCTCCCCGAGGGCCTGCTGAACTACCTCTCGCTCCTCGGCTGGTCCTTCTCCAAGGACCAGGACGTCTTCTCGATCGAGGAGATGGTGGCGAAGTTCGACATCGACGGCGTCAACGCCAACCCGGCCCGCTTCGACCTGAAGAAGGCCGAGGCGATCAACGCCGACCACATCCGCCGGCTGACCCCGAAGGCCTTCGCGGACGCCTGCGCCCCGTGGCTGGAGGCCCCGCACGCCAACTGGGCGCCCGAGGACTTCGACGCCGACGCCTGGGAGCGGATCGCCCCGCACGCCCAGACCCGTGTGACGGTCCTCTCGGACATCACCGCGAACGTGGACTTCCTCTTCCGCAAGGAGCCCGTCGAGGACCAGGCGTCCTGGGACAAGGCCATGAAGGGCGAGCCCGCGGCCCTGCTGACCACGGCCCGGGAGAACCTGCTCGCCGCCGACTGGTCGGACCCGGAGTCCCTCAAGCAGGCCGTCCTGACCGCCGGCGAGGCCCACGGCCTCAAGCTCGGCAAGGCCCAGGCGCCGGTCCGCGTGGCGGTCACCGGCCGCACCGTCGGCCTGCCGCTCTTCGAGTCCCTGGAGATCCTGGGCAAGGAGCGCTCGATCGCGCGCATCGACGCGGCCCTGGCGAAGCTCGCCGCCTGACCCGCGCCCTCCCGGAGGGGCGGCAGCCGATCCGGCTGCCGCCCCTCCGGCGTTCCCGGGCGGTGAGAGTGCTCACACCCCTCCGACGGCGGTGTGGCGCGGCCCACCGCCCGGCCGGGTTCCGCGTACCGCCCCCGCGCGCGCCCGCCCGGGCGTAGGCTCGCCGGTATGCCGATCCGCGCCGTGCTGTGGGACATAGACGACACGCTCTTCGACTACACGGGGGCCGATGCGGCCGGTCTGGCGCGGCACCTGCGCGACGAAGGGCTCGGCGAGCGCTACGGGACCCCGGCCGAGGCCCTGGCCCTGTGGCGGAAGGCCACCGAACTGCACTGGGCCCGCTTCGCCGCCGGCGAGGTCACCTTCCTCGGCCAGCGCCAGGAGCGGGTACGGGAGTTCCTGGAGGAGCCCGCCCTGACCGCCGACGAGGCCGACGCCTGGTTCGAGCGCTACCTCGGGCACTACCAAGCCGCCTGGGCCCTCTTCCCCGACGTCCTGCCCGCCCTGGACGCCCTCGCCGGGAGCTACCGGCACGGGGTGCTCTCCAACTCCTCCGAGGCCAACCAGGACCACAAGCTGCGCCACCTCGGTCTGCGCGAACGCTTCGAGGTGCTGGTGTGCGCCGCCGAGCTGGGGGTCAGCAAGCCCGACACCGCCGCCTTCCTCGCCGCCTGCGACGCCCTCGGGCTGCCCCCGGCCGAGGTGGCGTACGTGGGGGACCAGCCGGAGATCGACGCGCGGGGCGCGCGCGACGCGGGACTGACCGCCTTCTGGCTCGACCGGGACGGGGGCCGGGGGCCCGGCCCCGGCGGCGTACACCGGATCGAGGGGCTCGAACAGCTCCCCGGGCTGCTGGCCGGTGATACCCGTTTTGGAGCACGGTCAGGCATCCGGTAATGTTCTTTCTGCGCCGGGGAGACGGGCCGAGAGGCCGGGAACCGGAGGCGCTAACCAAACGAAAGGCCCCCAGGGTCTTGAAGTTCGGTGGGCTATAGTGTAATTGGCAACACGAGGGTTTCTGGTTCCCTTATTCTAGGTTCGAGTCCTGGTAGCCCAGCGCAGTGCAGCAGTAACGCAGTGCTTTGCCCCCGTTGTGTAGCGGCCTAGCACGCCGCCCTCTCAAGGCGGTAGCGCCGGTTCGAATCCGGTCGGGGGTACAGATCCTTCCCGCAGGATCTCCAGGGTCGCTCCCGGAGGTCTTGATGCAGGATCGCTAGGGCCCCCGTTGTGTAGCGGCCTAGCACGCCGCCCTCTCAAGGCGGTAGCGCCGGTTCGAATCCGGTCGGGGGTACCAAGGTCTGGCTGGTCTAGACCATTGGGCTATAGTGTAATTGGCAACACGAGGGTTTCTGGTTCCCTTATTCTAGGTTCGAGTCCTGGTAGCCCAGCGCAGTACCGCAGTAAAGCTAGCCCCCGTTGTGTAGCGGCCTAGCACGCCGCCCTCTCAAGGCGGTAGCGCCGGTTCGAATCCGGTCGGGGGTACATCAGGAAAGGCCCTCCGCGATCATCGCGGAGGGCCTTTTCGCTGTTTCCGGGCCCTGTCCGGCCGTGGACAAGTGCGGGCCCGGGGGCGCGAGTTCGGACGTGTGCGGCGTCGTACGCGCCCCCGGGCCCGGGGGTCGTGGTGGAAGAGGTCTGCGACCGGGGAGGTCAGCCGGAGCGGCGCAGGGCCTCCGTCAGGCGGGCGGCCGCGTCGATGACGGCCTGGGCGTGCATGCGCCCCGGGTGGCGGGTCAGGCGCTCGATCGGGCCGGAGACCGACACGGAGGCCACCACGCGGTTCGAGGGGCCGCGCACCGGCGCCGAGACGGACGCCACGCCGGGCTCCCGCTCGCCGATCGACTGCGCCCAGCCGCGGCGCCGTACGCCGGACAGGGCCGTCGCCGTGAAGCGCGCGCCCTGCAGGCCCCGGTGAAGCCGCTCGGGCTCCTCCCAGGCCATCAGGATCTGCGCCGCCGACCCCGCCTTCATCGGGAGCGTGGAGCCCACCGGGACCGTGTCCCGCAGGCCCGACAGCCGCTCGGCGGCCGCCACGCAGATGCGCATGTCGCCCTGACGCCGGTAGAGCTGCGCGCTCTCGCCCGTCACGTCACGGAGGTGCGTGAGCACCGGTCCCGCCGTGGCCAGCAGGCGGTCCTCGCCGGCCGCGGCGGCAAGCTCTGCCAGCCGCGGGCCGAGGATGAACCGGCCCTGCATGTCCCTCGCCACCATCCGGTGGTGTTCCAGTGCCACGGCAAGGCGGTGTGCCGTGGGTCGTGCGAGCCCTGTCGCCGCGACCAGCCCGGCGAGGGTGGCCGGACCGGACTCCAGTGCGCTCAATACCAGAGCTGCCTTGTCGAGAACGCCGACGCCGCTAGAGTTGTCCATGAAACGATATTCACGTCTCACACTGTGAAACGCAAGTTCAAATTTTCCAAGAACCAGCGAGTCTGTATGTACGGGTCCACGAACCACTGGGTCCGGGACGGTGAGCCGGAGGGAAAGAGCGATGGGTAGGACACTCGCGGAGAAGGTCTGGGACGACCATGTCGTCCGGCGCGCCGAGGGCGAGCCCGATCTCCTCTTCATTGATCTCCACCTGCTGCACGAGGTGACCAGCCCCCAGGCCTTCGAGGGGCTGCGCCAGGCCGGCCGCAAGGTCCGGCGCCTGGACCTCACCATCGCGACCGAGGACCACAACACCCCCACCCTCGACATCGACAAGCCGATCGCGGACCCGGTCTCCCGGGCCCAGCTGGAGACGCTGCGCAAGAACTGCGCCGAGTTCGGTGTGCGCCTGCACTCGCTGGGCGACGTCGAGCAGGGCGTCGTGCACGTCGTGGGGCCGCAGCTGGGCCTGACGCAGCCCGGTACCACCGTGGTCTGCGGCGACTCCCACACCTCCACGCACGGCGCCTTCGGCGCGCTGGCCTTCGGCATCGGCACCAGCCAGGTCGAGCACGTGCTGGCCACCCAGACGCTGCCGCTGGCCCGCCCGAAGACGATGGCCATCACCGTCACCGGCGAGCTGGCCGAGGGCGTCACCGCCAAGGACCTGATCCTGGCGATCATCGCCAAGATCGGCACCGGCGGCGGCCAGGGCTACATCCTGGAGTACCGCGGCGAGGCCGTCGAGAAGCTCTCGATGGAAGCCCGCATGACCATCTGCAACATGTCGATCGAGGCCGGCGCCCGCGCGGGCATGATCGCCCCCGACCAGACCACCTTCGACTACCTCCAGGGCCGCGACCACGCCCCGAAGGGCGAGGACTGGGACGCGGCGGTCGCCTACTGGAAGACCCTGCGCACCGACGAGGACGCCGTCTTCGACGCCGAGGTCGTCATCGACGGCTCCGCGCTCTCCCCGTTCGTCACCTGGGGCACCAACCCCGGCCAGGGCGCGCCGCTGTCCGCCAACGTCCCCGACCCGGCTTCGTACGAGGACGCTTCGGAGCGCCTGGCCGCCGAAAAGGCCCTGGAGTACATGGGGTTGACGGCCGGACAGCCGCTGCGCGACATCAAGGTCGACACCGTCTTCGTAGGTTCCTGCACCAACGGCCGCATCGAGGACCTGCGCGCCGTCGCCGACATCATCGGGGGCCGCAAAGTCGCCGACGGCGTACGGATGCTGGTCGTCCCGGGCTCGGTCCGGGTCGCCCTCCAGGCCGTCGAGGAGGGCCTGGACAAGGTCTTCAAGGACGCCGGCGCCGAATGGCGGCACGCGGGCTGCTCCATGTGCCTGGGCATGAACCCCGACCAACTGGCCCCGGGTGAGCGTTCCGCGTCCACCTCCAACCGCAACTTCGAGGGCCGGCAGGGCAAGGGCGGGCGCACCCACCTGGTCTCCCCGCAGGTGGCCGCCGCCACCGCCGTGCTGGGCCATCTGGCCTCGCCCGCCGACCTGTCCGACGCCAACGCCACCGCCGGAGTCTGAGCCATGGAAGCCTTCACCACCCACACCGGCCGCGCCGTCCCGCTGCGCCGCAGCAATGTCGACACCGACCAGATCATCCCGGCCCACTGGCTGAAGAAGATCACCCGTGACGGGTTCGAGGACGGGCTCTTCGAGGCCTGGCGCAAAGACCCGGAGTTCGTCACCAACCGGCCCGAGCGCGCCGGTGCGACGGTCCTGGTCGCCGGCCCCGACTTCGGCACCGGCTCCTCGCGCGAGCACGCCGTCTGGGCCCTGCAGAACTTCGGGTTCAAGGCGGTCATCTCCTCCCGCTTCGCCGACATCTTCCGCGGCAACTCGCTGAAGAACGGTCTGCTGACCGTCGTCCTGCCGCAGGAGACCGTCGACCGGCTGTGGGAGCTCACCGAGGCCGACCCGACCGCCGAGATCACCGTCGACCTGGTCGACCGCAAGGTCCGAGCCGAGGGCGTCGAGGCGGAGTTCGAACTCGACGACAACGCGCGCTGGCGGCTGCTGGAAGGACTGGACGACATCTCGCTCACCCTTCAGAACGAAGCCGACATCGCCGCGTACGAAAGCACCCGACCCGCCTTCAAGCCGCGCACGATTCGCGTCTGATTCCTGCCTGATCAGCGCTTATTCACCCTCGGGTGATCACATCGGCAACACTGTGCCCCCCGCCTTCCGGCGGGGGGCACAGCCGTATGTTGAGGCCCCGTGAGGCGACAACTCGCCCCAGATGGCACAATCTGTGCATGGAACGCGACAGTCAACTCGAGCTCTACGAACTCGTCGCGGACCGGTTGAAAGAAGCACACACAAGGGTGCGCGCACTGCAAGTCCCGGAGGGCGTAAGGATGGCGCTGTCCCGGAAGCTGTTGGTCGTCACTGCCGCGGCGAAGCACGATCTCGCCGACGCGGCAAGGCGCCTGGACAGGTTGATGAAGGACCTCGACGAGGGTCGATTCCCTGAAGGCGACTGATGCGAAGGAACTCCGTAACGGCTCACATCGTTGCGGCACTAGGGTGATTAGCCCGTTTCGTGTTTGATTTGCGGTATATATCCGCCTAACGTGCGAAATAAGCTTGAACACATTCGTTCTGGCGAGGTCTCCGAAGGGGAAGACGTGAACAAGGCGCAGCTCGTAGAAGCGATTGCCGACAAGCTGGGCGGCCGCCAGCAGGCCGCCGACGCGGTCGACGCGGTACTGGACGCGATGGTCCGCGCGGTCGTCGCGGGCGACCGGGTCTCGGTCACGGGCTTCGGCTCGTTCGAGAAGGTCGACCGCCCGGCCCGCTACGCCCGCAACCCGCAGACGGGTGAGCGCGTCCGGGTCAAGAAGACGTCCGTTCCCCGCTTCCGTGCGGGTCAGGGCTTCAAGGACCTGGTCAGCGGCACCAAGAAGCTCCCCAAGGGCGACGAGGTGGCCGTCAAGAAGGCCCCGAAGGGCAGCCTGACCGGCGGTGCCTCGGCCACGGTCAAGAAGGCCGCCGCCAAGAAGGCCACCACGGCCAAGAAGGCCGCCGCGAAGACCACGGCCACCAAGGCCGCCGCCAAGAAGACGACGGCGAAGAAGGCCGCCACGACCGTCAAGAAGACGGCCGCGAAGACCACGGTCGCGAAGAAGGCCACGGCCACGGCCAAGAAGGCGACCCCGGCGAAGAAGGCCACGGCGGCGGCGAAGAAGACCACCGCCACCGCGAAGAAGACCGCCCCGGCGGCCAAGAAGGCCACCGCGACGAAGGCGCCCGCCAAGAAGACGGCGACGCGCAAGGCCACCGCGAAGAAGACCACCGCCCGCAAGAAGTAGGGGCACGAGTCACACACGCCGGGCCGGCTTCCCCCCGGGGGAAGCCGGCCCGCGGTGCGTTCCTCCGCTGGTCACAGGGGTCGCGGACCCCCGCGGGCCTACAGGGGCTAGAACGTCTGCAGGGTGACCAGGGTGATCCGCAGGCCGGCGCCCTCGCCGTCCGTCTCGATGCGCACCCGCTGCCCGGGACGCAGCATCAGCAGGCCGCCGGCGTCGAAGGCCTCGGCCCCGAAGGGCACCGGGGTGCCGTCGTCCAGCAGCACGCTGCCGCTGCGGGTCTGGGAGTCGTACGTGTACGCGGTCGCCTGCATAAGCGCACTGTATCGGGCCGTGTGCCGGCCCACGCCGAGGGAGAGGGCCCTGCGCAGGTCCGGTCCCGTGTCCACGTCCCGGCGCACGCTCTCGACGTCGGCCAGGGATATTTCCACCGCCCCCGAAGCGGAATGCCGGGCCCGGGACGGGCCGCCGAACGCGGGTGCCAATTCCACGTCCGGGCCGGCGGAAAGGAGCGTCGTCCCGATTCCCGCCGCATCCGCCAGAAATGCCCGGGGAAATGCGGAGGCGATATCGAGCACACGTAGCAATTCCGGCGGGCGCAGCGCGGGCAGGTCCGCGTTCATCGCGGCCAGCCGCGCCCCCGGCCGCCCCGCGCGCACGGCCCGCGCTCCGTGGTCCAGCGCGGCGTTGAGCCCCGCGCCCGGAGCGTCCGGCAGGATCCGCGCCCCGAGCCGGGCCAGTTCCGCCCCGGCCACCGCGTCGTCCGTGACGACCACCACATCCGCGACCGAAGCACAGGCCAGCGCCCCCGCCACCGTGTCCTGCGCGAAGGCCAGGGCCAGCCCCGGACGGGAAGCCCCCACGGCGGCCGCCAGCCGGCTCTTGGCCAGCGCCAGGGGTTTCAGCGGGACCACCAGGCTCCAGACGGCGTTCGTGGCGGACTCCTTCGCTCCGGTGCGCGGCCGCACCCGTCCCGGCCAAGGACGGGTCACGGCCCGGTCATCAGTCGGCCCATTGTCGCCTCAGACCGGCAGCAGGGGGGCCCGCCGGTCCGGGCGGGGCGTACGGTGTTCTCGACAGAGACCGGACCCGGGGCGACACTTGTCCGGCCCACGAGGTGCCGAGCTCCCCCAGCCACCGCTGGGAGGTGCCCCACGCCCCGGTCCTAGAGGAAGGTGCTCCGAGTGTCCCGCCGCAGAATCGGCTTCTGGTACCGCCTGGCGGCGGTCATCGCAAAACCGCCGCTGGTAGTGCTCTTCAAGCGGGACTGGCGGGGAATGGAGCACATTCCGGCCGACGGCGGATTCATCACCGCCGTCAATCACAACTCGTATCTGGACCCGCTGTCCTACGCGCACTTCCAGTACAACACCGGCCGGGTGCCCCGGCTGCTCGCCAAGGCCGGGCTCTTCAAAGTGCCTTTCGTCGGCGCGATCCTCCGCGGATCGGGACAGATCCCCGTCTACCGCGAGACCACCAACGCCCTGGACGCGTTCCGGGCCGCCGTGGCCGCAGTCGAGCGCGGCGAATGCGTCGCGTTCTACCCCGAGGGCACCCTCACCCGCGACCCGGAGATGTGGCCGATGGCCGGCAAGAGCGGTGTCGCCCGCGTGGCGCTGATCACCCAGGCTCCCGTCATTCCGGTGGCCCAGTGGGGCGCCAACCTCGTGATGCCGCCGTACGCCAAGGAGAACAAGGTCCGCCTGTTCCCCCGCAAGACCCTCCAGGTCCTCGCGGGCCCGCCCGTGGACCTCTCGGCCTTCTACGGCAAGGAACCGACGCCGGAGGTCCTCAAGGGGGCCACCGAGGCGATCATGGCCGACATCACCCGGCTCCTGGAGGAGCTGCGCGGCGAGAAGGCCCCCGACCAGCCGTACGACCACCGCAAGGCCCGCGCGCAGCAGCGGCGCAAGGCCGCGGGGGAGGGTTCCAAGTGACGCGTCCCGTCAAGGCAGCCGTCTTCTCCGCGGGCTCCTGGGGTACCGCCTTCGGCATGGTGCTGGCCGACGCGGGCTGCGAGGTCACCCTGTGGGCCCGCCGCCCGGAGGTCGCCGACGCCATCAACACCGGCCGCACCAACCCGGACTACTTCCCCGGCGTGGAGCTCCCCGCGAACCTGCGGGCGACCACCGACCCGGCCGAGGCCGCCCGCGGCGCGGACTTCACGGTGCTGTCCGTGCCCTCCCAGACCCTGCGCGGCAACCTCGCCGCCTGGGCCCCCCTGCTGGAGCCCGACACCGTCCTCGTCTCCCTGATGAAGGGCATCGAACTCGGCACCGCCAAGCGGATGAGCGAGGTCATCGAGGAGGTGGCCAAGGTCCCCGCCGAGCGCGTCGCCGTGGTCACCGGCCCCAACCTGGCCCGCGAGATCGTCGCCCGCCAGCCCGCCGCCTCCGTCGTCGCCTGCGTGGACGAGGCCGTGGCCCAGCGGCTCCAGGCCGCCTGCCACACCCCGTACTTCCGGCCGTACACCAGCACCGACGTCATCGGCTGCGAGCTCGGCGGCGCCGTCAAGAACGTCATCGGCCTCGCCGTCGGCATCGCCGACGGCATGGGCCTGGGCGACAACACCAAGGGCTCGCTCATCACCCGGGGCCTGGCCGAAGCCACCCGTCTGGGCCTGGCGATGGGCGCCGACCCGCTCACCTTCTCCGGCCTCGCGGGCCTCGGCGACCTCGTCGCCACCTGCTCCTCGCCGCTCTCCCGCAACCACACGTTCGGCACGAACCTGGGCCGCGGGATGACCCTGGAGGAGACCATCGCGGTCACCAAGCAGACCGCCGAGGGGGTCAAGTCCTGCCAGTCCGTGGCGGATCTGGCCCGCCGCCACGGAGTGGACATGCCGATCACCGACACGGTCGTCGACATCGTCCACCACGGCAAGCCCACGCTGGTCGCGCTGAAGGAACTCATGGGCCGCAGCGCCAAACCGGAACGACACTGACACCTTTCCGGACGCTTGAGCGGGTACCCTCGTGGCGATATGAGCAGCGAGAACCTCCCCCAGACCCCTGAGCAGCAGGGCCGCAAGCCCCGCGTGGCCGTCGTCTTCGGCGGCCGCAGCTCGGAACACGCCATCTCGGTCGTCACCGCGGGCGCCGTGCTGCGCTCCATCGACCGCTCCAAGTACGAGGTGCTGCCCATCGGCATCACCACGGACGGCCGGTGGGCCCTGACCGCCGACGCACCCGAGCGCATGGCCATCGCCGACCGCCGGCTCCCCGACGTGGCGTCGCTGGCGGAGTCCCCGGACGGCACCGTCGTGCTGCCCGTGGACCCCGCCAGCCGCGAGGTCGTCTACACCGAGCCGGGATCCGTCCCCAAGGCACTGGGTGAGGTCGACGTCGTCTTCCCCGTGCTGCACGGCCCCTACGGCGAGGACGGCACCCTCCAGGGCCTCCTGGAGCTCTCCGGGATCCCGTACGTCGGCTGCGGCGTCCTCGCCTCGGCCGTCGGCCAGGACAAGGACTACATGAAGCGGGTGTTCACCTCCTTCGGGCTGAACGTCGGCCCGTACGTGACCATCCGCCCCCGTGAGTGGGAGGCCGACCAGGACGCCGCCAGGGCCAAGGTCCTGGACTTCGCCGCCGAGCACGGCTGGCCGCTGTTCGTGAAGCCCGCCCGCGCCGGCTCCTCCATCGGCATCACCAAGGTCGACGACGCCTCCGGGCTCGACGCCGCCATCCGCGAGGCCCGCCACCACGACCCCAAGGTTATCGTGGAGGCCCTGCTGCGCGGCCGCGAGATCGAGTGCGGCGTCCTGGAGTTCGAGGACGGGCCGCGCGCGAGCGTGCCCGCGGAGATCCCGCCGGTCTCCAGCCACGACTTCTACGACTTCGAGGCGAAGTACATCGACTCCGCCGCCGGCCTGGTGCCCGCCCCGCTCACCCCGGAGCAGACCGCCGAGGTGCAGCGGCTCGCGGTCGAGGCCTTCGAGGCCGCGTCCTGCGAGGGACTGGTCCGCGCCGACTTCTTCCTCACCGAGGACGGCACCTTCGTCATCAACGAGATCAACACCCTGCCCGGGTTCACGCCGATCTCGATGTACCCGCGCATGTGGCAGGAGTCGGGCATCGAGTACCCGGAGCTGGTGGACCGCCTGATCCAGGCCGCCCTGCGCCGCTCCACCGGCCTGCGCTAGACGCCTCCACCGGGCTTCCGTCCGGGGGAGCCCCGGGGTCCCGTACAGCCGACCGCCCGCCAGGAGGAACCCTGGCGGGCGGCGGTGTGCGCGGGTGGGGGCGGGTCAGTAGGAGGAGATCCCGGCCGGCACGGCCTTGGCCACCGCGGCGGACAGACCCACGAGCATGCCCGCGTCCGTGGCATGCTCCTTGTCGATCCAGACCTCCGTGTAGGCCAGGCGCGACCCGGTGGTGAACTTCAGACCGCCGTCGGCCGGCCGTTCCACCAGCCAGCCGACGCCGTTCACCTCCACTCCGTCCGCCTTCGGATCGGCCATCTTGGCGGGCTTGGGGATGCCGCACCGCAGTACGATCGCCGAACCGCCCCACGCGGCGGTCAGGTCCGACTCCGGTTCGGTGGCGGTCCGGTCCAGCCCGGACACCGTCGCCGGGAGGTCCTTGTGCAGCGCGGCACAGAGCCCCGCGACGTCGGCGGGCGGCGCGGGCGGCGGAGTCACCCGGGCCTCGGAGGTCCCGGGGGCACAGCCCGCCAGGGCCAGGCCCGCCGACAGGACGGGCAGGGCCAGTACACGCAGGGGCCGACGGTGCGAAGACATCACCGGCCAAGAGTAGACGGGGGCTACAGATGGACCACGGGGCAGGTCAGGGTGCGGGTGATCCCCTCCACCTGCTGCACCTTGGCGACCACCATGCGGCCGAGATCGTCGACGGTGTCGGCCTGGGCGCGCACGATGACGTCGTACGGCCCCGTCACGTCCTCGGCCTGGATCACCCCCGGGATGTTCCCGATGGACTCGGCGACGACCGACGCCTTGCCCACCTCGGTCTGGATGAGGATGTACGCCTGTACCACGGAACCTCCAGGGCGGCCACGAGGATCATTTCCCCTAACCTTCGGGTGGGCCCGACAGAATCGGAAGGGCCGGGGGAAGAAGGGACGCCACGGTACCGCGTCGCCGGGTGCCACGGGGAGACCCGCAGACCAGGCGCCACGCACAGCGGGGCGTACGCAGACCAGAAGTTGACGTATCTGTTGACGGTACCCAGAGCTGTGACGGCTCGCGACCGCAAGCGGACTTGCCAAGAAGGGGCACAGCGATGAAGGGCACTGTGGGCGAGCTGGGGGAATTCGGGCTCATCAGGGAGCTCACCTCACGGCTCACCACCACCCCGGCGGTCCGGCTCGGACCGGGCGACGACGCCGCGGTCGTGTCGGCCCCCGACCGGCGGGTCGTGGCCAGCACGGACATCCTGCTGGAGGGCAGGCACTTCCGGCGCGACTGGTCCACCGCCTACGACGTCGGCCGCAAGGCCGCCGCGCAGAACCTGGCCGACATCGCCGCCATGGGCGCCGTGCCGACCGCCCTCCTGCTCGGCCTGGTGGTCCCGGCGGAGCTGCCGGTCACCTGGCCCACCGAGCTCATGGACGGCATCCGCGACGAGTGCCAGGTCGCCGGCGCGGCCGTGGTCGGCGGCGACGTCGTCCGCGGGGACACCATCACCGTCTCCATCACCGCCCTCGGCGACCTGCGCAACCACGAGCCCGTGCTGCGCTCCGGCGCCCAGCCCGGCGACGTGGTGGCCGTCACGGGCTGGCTCGGCTGGTCCGCCGCCGGCTACGCGGTGCTCTCGCGCGGCTTCCGCTCCCCGCGGGCCTTCGTCGAGGCGCACCGGCGCCCCGAGCCGCCGTACCACGCGGGCCCGGCGGCCGCCGGACTCGGCGCCACCGCCATGACCGACGTCAGCGACGGCCTGATCGCCGACCTCGGGCACATCGCCGAGGCCAGCCACGTACGGATCGACCTGCGCTCGGGGGCCGTGGACATCCCGACCCAGATGCACGACATCGGCCAGGCCGTCGGCGTGGACCCGCTCCAGTGGGTGCTGACCGGGGGAGAGGACCACGCCATCGTGGCGACCTTCCCGCCCGACGTGAAGCTCCCGGCCCGCTGGAAGGTCATCGGGGAGGTCCAGCACCGCTCCGCGCTGCCCCAGGTGACCGTGGACGGCGCCCCCTGGACCAGCACCGGCGGCTGGGACCACTTCGGGGCCGACCCGGCCGAGGGCGAGACCCCGTGAGCCGGGCCGGCGGGGCCCCGCCGCTGTGCCTGACCGTCGCCGGATCCGACTCCGGCGGCGGTGCGGGCATCCAGGCCGACCTCAAGACGATGCTGGCGCTCGGGGTGCACGGCATGAGCGTGGTCACCGCCGTGACCGCCCAGAACTCCCTCGGGGTGCGGGGGGCCTGGGAGCTGCCCGCCGAGGCCGTCACGGCCCAGTACCGGGCCGTCGTGGACGACATCGGGGTCCAGGCGGTCAAGACCGGGATGCTCTCCTCCGCCGTCCTCGTGGAGACCGTCGCGGAACTGCTGGCCGGCACCAACGCCCCGGTGGTGGTGGATCCCGTGGGGGTCTCCAAGCACGGGGACCCGCTGCTCGCGGCCTCCGCGCTGGACGCCGTACGCGGGGAGCTGCTGCCCCGGGCCACGGTGGCGACGCCCAACCTCGACGAGGTGGCGCAGCTGACCGGTCTGGCCGTCGAGGACGAGGACGGCATGCGGCGGGCCGCCGCCGCGGTCCTCGGCTTCGGGCCCCGCTGGGCGCTGATCAAGGGCGGCCACCTCGCCGCCCACGGCGGGGAGGCCGTGGACCTGCTCACCGACGGCTCCGAGGAGCGGTGGCTGCGGGCGCCCCGCCACGACAACCGGCACACCCACGGCACCGGCTGCACCCTCGCCAGCGCCGTGGCGGCGGGCCTGGCCAAGGGGCTGTCCGTCCCGGAGGCCGTCACGGCGGCCAAGGAGTACGTCACCGGTGCCATCGCCGCGGGCTTCGCGCTCGGCGGCGGGATCGGCCCGGTGGACCACGCCTGGCAGTGGCGCTGAACCCGTCAGGAGCAGCCCTTGACCGTCGAGGGCTGCCCCTCCGGGGCCCCGGACAAGGCAAAAGGCCGGTCCACCAGAGGTGAACCGGCCTTCTTGGCAACCGGAAAGGGCTGCGCTACGACGACGGGAGGCGTCAGCGCGAGACCTTGCCGGCCTTGATGCACGAGGTGCAGGCGTTGAGGCGCTTCGGCGTCCCATTGACCACGGCACGGACGCGCTGGATGTTCGGGTTCCAGCGACGCGAGGTGCGGCGGTGCGAGTGGGAGATGTTGTTGCCGAAGCTCGGCCCCTTGGCGCAAACGTCGCAGTTGGCAGCCACAGGTCACTCCAAGACTTCAGATGCAATTACGGTGGAATCCGGCGCACCGGAATCAGAGATCTGAAGTGGCTTGCCGGACGAATGACCCGACTCTCGACGGGCAACCTGAGCAGCATACAACGACTGCTTGGGTCCGAGAAAACTACCATGACGGGGCCGGGCTCCGCCCCGGGGTCCCGGGCGGACGGCCGCCCTTCGTTACCCTGCGGTGAACCCTGGCCCGCACAAGGAGGAACGCCCGGTGGCGCACGAGCCCGAGCCGCAGCCCGCCGACGAGTTCGACGCCGAAGCGGTGCGCACCTGGAGCTCCCTGGCCCTGGCCGCACTGGGCCGGGCCCGCACGGACATCGACGCGATCAACGTCTACCCCGTCGCCGACGCCGACACCGGGACCAACCTCTACCTGACGGCCGAATCCGCCCACCGGGCCCTGACCGAGGCCTTCGCCCCCACCGCTCCCGGCGTGAGCGACGGCACAGCCCCGGCCACCGCGACGGCCTCCCTCCCGGAGGCCGTACGGGCTTACGCGCACGGCGCGCTCATAGGCGCCCGCGGCAACTCCGGGACGATCCTCGCCCAGCTCCTGCGCGGCATCGCCGACGTCCTCGGCGCCGCCCCCGCGGGCCACGCCCCCGGCCCGCTGCTGGCCCAGGCCCTCACCCGGGCCGCCGAGGAGGCCTACCAGGCCGTCGCCCACCCCGTCGAGGGGACGATGCTCACCGTCGCCGGAGCCGCCGCCCGTGCCGCGCAGGCCGCCCCGGGAACCGCCGCCGACGTGGCCCGCGCCGCCTACGACGGGGCCCGCGCGGCCCTTGCCGAGACCCCCGGGCAGCTGGCCGCCCTCGGCAAGGCCGGGGTGGTCGACGCGGGGGGCTGCGGGCTGGTCGCCGTACTCGGGGCGCTGTGGCAGGCGCTGTCCGGCCGGGAGCCCGAGCCCGAGCCGGTCCAGGGGCCGGCCGAGCCCGTGGAGCGCGTCCCGGAGCCCTGCGCCCAGGAGGAGGGCGGGCCCGGCTACGAGGTGGTCTACCTGCTGGAGGCCGCCGAGGAGGCCGTCGACCGGCTGCGCACCGCCCTCGACGGGCTCGGCGACTCCCTCGTGGTGGTCGGCGGCGACGGGCTGTGGAACGTCCACGTGCACGTCGACGACCCCGGCGCGGCCGTCGAGGCCGGAGTGGAAGCCGGCCGGCCGTACCGGATCCGCATCACCCACTTCGGTGACGAACGCCGCCGCGCGAGCGCCCCGCGCGCCCAGCGGGCCGTCGTGGCCGTGGTCCACGGCGAGGGGCTGGCCGCACTGTGCGGGGAGGCCGGCGCGACCACCGTCCCGGCCAGGGCGGGCGAGCCCCCGGCCGTCGCCGACCTGCTCGACGCGATCCGCCGGGCCCACGCCCGCGAGGTGGTCCTGCTGCCCGGCGGCGCCGAAATCCGCGCGGCCGCCGGCGCCGCCGCGGAGCAGGCCCGCGCCGACGGCGTGCGCGTCGCGGTGATCCCGACCCGCTCCGCCGTCCAGGCCCTGGCCGCCCTCGCCGTGCACGACCCGGAGGCCGGCTTCGACGAGGACGTCGTCGCCATGACCGCCGCCGCCGGAGCCACCCGGTACGGGGAACTGGCCGTCGCCGAGCGGCAGTCCTTCACCTCCGCCGGCATCTGCCAGGCCGGCGACGTCCTCGGGCTCATCGACGGCGACGTCGCCGTCATCGGCGCGGGCCTGCCCGAGACGGCCGAGGCGGTCCTGGAGCGGATGCTCGGCTCCGGCGGCGAACTGGTCACCCTCGTCCTGGGCCCCGAGGCCCCCGACACCCTCGCCGCGCGCCTGGAGGCGTACGTCCAGCAGCGGCACCTCGCCGTGGACACCGTCACCTACAGCGGCGGCAGGCACTCCGCGCCCCTGCTCATCGGAGTCGAATAGCGGCCCTGTCACAGGCATGGTGTGCAATGGAACACGTGCCCGCGCTCGACGAAGACCTCAAGAAGACCCTCGGCCCCGCCACCGCCAAGGTGCTCGCCGAGCAGCTCGGCCTGCACACGGCCCTGGACCTGCTCCACCACTACCCCCGGCGGTACGCCGAGCGCGGCGAGCTGACCTCGCTCGCGGACCTCGCCGACCAGCTCGACGAGCACGTCACGGTCGTCGCCCAGGTCGCCGACGCCCGGATCCTGACCTTCAACGGGGGCCGCGGCAAGCGGCTGGAGGTCACCATCACCGACGGCAGCGGCCGCCTCCAGCTGGTCTTCTTCGGCGCGGGCGTCCACAAACCGCACAAGGAACTGCTGCCCGGCAGCCGCGCGATGTTCGCGGGCAAGGTCTCCCGGTTCAACCACAAGCTCCAGCTCGCGCACCCGGCGTACGAACCCCTCGGCGCCGATGCCTCCGACCGGGACGCCGCCACCGCCTTCGCCAACCAGCTGATCCCGATCTACCCGGCCTGCGCCAAGCTGGAGTCCTGGAAGATCGCCAAGTGCGTGGACGCCGTCCTGCCCCGGGCGCAGGAGGCCCTGGACCCGCTCCCGCCCGCCCTGCGCGACGGCCGCGGACTGGTCCCGCTCACCGACGCCCTCCTCAAGATCCACCGCCCGGCCACCAAGGCCGACATCGAGGACGCCCGCCGCCGCCTGAAGTGGGACGAGGCCTTCGTCCTCCAGGTCGCCCTCGCCCGCCGCAGGCACGCCGACTCCCAGCTCCCGGCCGTCGCCCGCCGCCCGGCCCCCGGCGGCCTCCTCGACGCCTTCGACGCGAAGCTCCCCTTCACCCTCACCGAAGGCCAGCAGAAGGTCTCGGGGGAGATCTTCGACGACCTGGCCACCAGCCACCCCATGCACCGCCTCCTCCAGGGCGAGGTCGGCTCGGGCAAGACGATGGTGGCGCTGCGGGCCATGCTCGCCGTCGTCGACTCCGGGGGACAGGCCGCGATGCTCGCCCCCACCGAGGTCCTCGCCCAGCAGCACCACCGTTCCGTCACCGAGATGATGGGCGAGCTCGCCGAGGGCGGCATGCTCGGGGGGGCCGACCTGGGCACCAAGGTGGTCCTGCTCACCGGCTCCATGGGGACCGCCGCCCGCCGCCAGGCCCTGCTCGACCTGGTCACCGGCGAGGCCGGGATCGTCATCGGCACCCACGCCCTGATCGAGGACAAGGTCCAGTTCCACGACCTCGGCCTGGTCGTCGTCGACGAACAGCACCGCTTCGGCGTCGAGCAGCGCGACGCCCTGCGCTCGAAGGGCAAGCAGCCGCCGCACCTGCTGGTCATGACCGCCACCCCCATCCCGCGCACCGTCGCCATGACCGTCTTCGGCGACCTGGAGACCTCCGTCCTCGACCAGCTGCCCGCCGGCCGCTCCCCGATCGCCACCCACGTGGTGCCCGCCAAGGACAAGCCGCACTTCCTCGCCCGCGCCTGGGAACGGGTCCGCGAGGAGGTCGAGAACGGCCACCAGGCGTACGTCGTCTGCCCGCGCATCGGCGATGGCGAGGACGACCCGAAGGGCAAGAAGAAGGCCTCCGCCGAGGACGAGGCCGAAAAGCGCCCGCCGCTGGCCGTCCTGGAGATCGCCGAGCAGCTCGTCCGCGGCCCCCTCGCCGGGCTCTCCGTCGAAGTGCTGCACGGGCGGATGGACCCCGCCGACAAGGACGACGTGATGCGCCGCTTCGCCGCCGGCGAGGTCAAGGTGCTCGTCGCCACCACCGTCATCGAGGTCGGTGTGAACGTCCCCAACTCCACCGTCATGGTGATCATGGACGCCGACCGCTTCGGCGTCTCCCAGCTCCACCAGCTCCGCGGCCGCGTCGGCCGCGGCTCCGCCCCCGGCCTGTGCCTGCTGGTCAGCGAGATGCACGAGGCCAGTCCCGCCCGCGCCCGGCTCGCAGCCGTCGCCGCCACCCTCGACGGCTTCGAGCTCTCCCGCATCGACCTGGAACAGCGCCGCGAGGGCGACGTCCTCGGCCAGGCCCAGTCCGGCGTCCGCTCCTCGCTGCGCATGCTCGCCGTCATCGAGGACGAGGAGGTCATCGCCGAGGCCCGGGAGGAGGCCGCCCGCGTCGTGGCCGCCGACCCCGAACTGGAGCACCTGCCCGGACTGCGCACCGCCCTCGACGCCCTGCTGGACGCCGAGCGCGAGCAGTACCTGGAGAAGGGCTGAGCGGCACGACCTATCGTGGGAGGCCAGAACGGAGGCCCCGGCCTCCCCCGACCGCCGCAGACAAGGACCCCAGATGACCCGCGTGATCGCCGGCACCGCCGGCGGGCGGCGGCTGGCCGTGCCGCCCGGCACCGGCACCCGCCCGACCTCCGACCGGATGCGCGAAGGGCTCTTCTCCACCTGGGAGTCACTGCACGGCGTCGCGGACTCCCGGGTCCTCGACCTCTACGGCGGCTCCGGCGCCGTGGGCCTGGAAGCCCTCTCCCGGGGCGCCGCCCACACCCTCCTGGTCGAGGCCGACGCCAAGGCCGCCAAGGCCATCCGGGACAACATCAAGGCGCTGGGCCTGCCCGGCGCCGAGTTCCGGGCCGGCAAGGCCGAGCAGATCGTCGCGGGCGCCGCGCCGGGGGACCCGTACGACATCGTCTTCCTGGACCCGCCGTACGCCGTCGAGCACGGCGAACTCGGCGAGATCCTCCTCACACTCCGCGCCAACGGCTGGCTCACCGGCGAAGCCCTCGTCACCGTGGAGCGCAGCACCAGGAGCGGACCGTTCCCGTGGCCCGAGGGGTTCGAGCCGCTGCGCTCGCGCAAATACGGCGAAGGCACCCTTTGGTACGGTCGCGCCGCCTCCACCAGCGAAGACTCATGAACGAGGGAGCTCAGTTGCGCCGCGCGGTCTGTCCGGGATCCTTCGACCCCATTCACAACGGGCACCTCGACGTCATCGGACGCGCCTCGAGGCTGTACGACGTCGTGCACGTCGCCGTGATGATCAACCGGTCGAAGCAGGGCCTGTTCACCGTCGAGGAACGGATCGAGATGATCCGCGAGGCGACCGCCGACTACGGCAACGTCGAGGTCGAGTCCTTCCACGGGCTGCTCGTCGACTTCTGCAAGGAGCGGGACATCCCGGCCATCGTCAAGGGCCTGCGCGCGGTCAGCGACTTCGACTACGAGCTCCAGATGGCCCAGATGAACATGGGCCTGTCGGGCGTCGAGACGCTGTTCGTCCCGACCATCCCGACGTACAGCTTCCTTTCCTCCTCGCTGGTCAAGGAGGTCGCGGCCTGGGGCGGCGACGTCGCCCACCTGCTCCCCGAGCACGTCCACGCGGCGCTGATCGAACGGCTGCGCGCCAAGTGAGCAAGCAGCGGCCGGGCTGAGTTCCCAGGCCCGTCCCGCGCGTCCCCCCGGTGGCCCTACAGTCGTCCCGTCAGTCCGAGGCGAAGAGAGCGCGAGCCACCCATGGACGTACAGAAGAAGCTGGACGAGATCGTCGCGGCCGTCGGCGGCGCCCGGTCGATGCCCATGTCGGCCTCCTGCGTGGTCAACCGCGCGGAGCTGCTCGCACAGCTCGAAGAGGTACGCCAGGCCCTGCCCGGCTCGCTGGCACAGGCCCGGGAACTCATCGGCGGCCGGGACCAGATGGTCGAGGAGGCCCGCCGGGAGGCCGACCGGATCATCGCCTCCGCGCACGCCCAGCGCGGCTCCCTGATCTCGGACACCGAGATCGCGCGCCGCTCGCAGGACGAGGCGGACCGGATCCTGGCCGACGCCCGCCGGGAGGCCGCCGAGATCCGGGCCGAGGCCGACGACTACGTGGACAGCAAGCTCGCCAACTTCGAGGTGGTCCTCAGCAAGACCATCGGCGCCGTGGACCGCGGCCGCGAGAAGCTGCTGGGCCGCGGACCCGGCCTGGACGAACGGGGCCACGACGACAGCGGCGCCCCCGAGCCCAGCCCCGACCCGCAGGCCCGGCGGGAGCAGGCGGACGCGTACGTGGACACCAAGCTGGCCACCGTCGAGGCGGTGCTCGCCAAGACCCTGGAGGCCGTCGGCCGGGGCCGCCAGAAGCTGCTGGGCCGGGTGCCCACCGACGACCTCGGCGCGCACATGGCCGCCCAGGACGCGGCCGGGGACCAGCAGGTCCGCCCGTCGAGCGACGCGGAGTTCCTGGCCGGGCTGGCCGAGCCCGAGCCGCCGGCGCTCCCCGCCCAGGCGGCGCCGGTCTACGAGGACTACGCCGCGGCGGCCTACGCGCCCTACGCGGCGCAGCCGCCGCAGCAGATCCAGCCGCCCCAGCAGGACGCCTACGCGTACCAGGACCCGTACGCGGGCTACCAGCAGCAACCGGACCCCTACGGCGGCTACCAGCAGCCCGACCCCTACGCCGCCTACCAGCAGCCCCAGCAGCCCCACCACCCGCAGCAGCCCGCGCTCGACGAGACCAGCTTCTTCGACACGAGCATGATCAACCTGGATCAGCTGCGCCAGTACGAACAGGGTCGCTAGGCCGGATTGGGCTCAGAGCGAAGCGCCGGGTATCCTGGCTGTTCGGTCGCGCCTATGCGCCGCGATCCATGCTGCCCTAGAGCGGCGAAATTTTCGATCTTCAGCGATCTGTGAAAGCAGGAACGGCCCTGAACACCCGCCTCGACCACCGCAACCCCCTCGTGTTCGACACGCACGAGCTGGGCCGGCGTCCTGGTGCCATGCAGCGGCTGTCCCGTGAGATCGAGGCGCCGGCGGACTTCGGTCTCGTCGACGTCATCGGGGTACCGGAAGGCGCCCCTGTGAAGATCGACCTCCGCCTGGAGTCGGTCATGGAAGGGGTGCTTGTCACAGGCACCGTCCGTGCAAAGGCCGTGGGGGAGTGCGTAAGGTGTCTGGAGACCGTCGAGCGCGAGCTCAAGGCGGACTTCCAGGAGATGTTCTCGTACCCTGACGCCGACGACCGGAGCCGCTCCAAGGCGGAGCCGGCCGACGACGCCGAGGACGACGAGGACATGCTCTTCCTCGAGGACGGCTTGTTCGACCTCGAACCCGTGCTGCGGGACACGGTGGTGCTCGCACTGCCCATGCAGCCGGTGTGCCGGGAGGACTGTCTCGGACTGTGCCCCGATTGCGGGGTCAGCCTGAACGACGACCCGGAGCACCACCACGACGCCGTCGACATCCGTTGGGCGGCATTGCAGGAACTCGTCGTGACCGATCAGGACGGCGAGAAGGACAACATGAGCGGCACTGCATCTGACGGAGTTCAGAGCGCCGCCGAGAAGCAGGAGAAGTAGCCGTGGCTGTTCCGAAGCGGAAGATGTCGCGCAGCAACACGCGCCACCGCCGGTCGCAGTGGAAGGCTGCGGTCCCCACCCTGGTTTCGTGCGAGCGTTGCCAGGAGCCGAAGCTCCAGCACATCGCGTGCCCGAGCTGCGGCACCTACAACAAGCGCCAGGTCCTCGAGGTCTGAGCGGCTGGTGAGAGGCGCAATGTCTGAGCTGTCCAACGCTGAGAAGCAGGCAGACAGTAACAACGCGGCCTCGTCCCACACGCTTCTGGAAGGGCGGCTCGGGTACCAACTCGAGTCCGCCCTTCTGGTGCGTGCGCTGACCCACCGTTCGTACGCGTACGAGAACGGCGGTCTGCCCACCAACGAGAGGCTGGAGTTCCTCGGGGACTCCGTCCTGGGCCTGGTGGTCACCGACACGCTGTACACCACCCACCCCGACCTGCCGGAAGGCCAGCTGGCCAAACTGCGGGCCGCGGTGGTCAACTCGCGTGCACTGGCGGAGGTCGGCCGCGGCCTCGACCTGGGCTCCTTCATCCGGCTCGGCCGGGGCGAAGAAGGCACGGGCGGCCGGGACAAGGCCTCCATCCTCGCCGACACCCTCGAAGCGGTGATCGGCGCGGTCTACCTCGACAAGGGCCTCGACGCGGCCTCCGAGCTGGTCCACCGGCTCTTCGACCCGCTCATCGAGAAGTCCTCGAACCTCGGCGCCGGCCTGGACTGGAAGACCAGCCTCCAGGAGCTCACGGCGGCCGAAGGCCTCGGCGTTCCCGAGTACCTGGTCACCGAGACCGGTCCGGACCACGAGAAGACCTTCACCGCTGCCGCCCGCGTCGGTGGTGTCTCGTACGGCACCGGCACCGGCCGCAGCAAGAAGGAAGCGGAACAGCAGGCGGCGGAGTCCGCGTGGCGCGGGATCCGTGCCGCCGCGGACGAGCGGAAGGCCGCCGAAGCGGCGTCCGCCGCGGCCGAGGGGGCGCAGGCCCCCGCCGACCCGGCGGCCAAGGCCTGACCGGAACTTCCTTCGGGCACCTCCCGCCCGCTCCTGCCACCGGCAGGGGCGGGCGGTCCCGTTTCCGGGCGGGGCCCCTGCCGCCCCGGGCCGCCCGGTAGGCTCGCGGCAGAGCCGGACGCCCGCGCCCCCGTGCCCCCGCGTCCCGCGAAGCCCGCTTTCCCCTCCGGAGGATCACCGTGCCCGAGCTGCCCGAAGTCGAAGTGGTGCGGCGCGGCCTGGAACGCTGGGTGGCCGGGCGGACCGTCTCCGCCGTGGAGGTGCTCCACCCCAGGGCCGTGCGCCGCCACCCGGCGGGCGGGGCCGACTTCGCGGCGCGCCTGGCCGGCGGGACCATCGGGGTGGCGCGCCGGCGCGGGAAGTACCTGTGGCTGCCGCTGGAGGGCCGGGACCTGTCCGTCCTCGGCCACCTCGGGATGAGCGGGCAGCTGCTGGTGCAGCCGGCCGGCGCCCCCGACGAGAAGCACCTGCGCATCCGGATCCGCTTCGCCGACGACGCCGGGACCGAGCTGCGCTTCGTCGACCAGCGGACCTTCGGCGGGCTCTCCTTGCACGAGGTCGCCCCCGGCAGCGAGGAGGGGCTGCCCGACGTCATCGCGCACATTGCCCGCGATCCCCTGGATCCCCTGTTCGACGAGGGCGCCTACCACCTGGCGCTGCGCGCAAGGCGGACCACCCTCAAGCGGGCCCTCCTGGACCAGTCGCTCATCAGCGGGGTGGGCAACATCTACGCCGACGAGGCCCTGTGGCGCGCGAAGCTGCACTACGAGCGCCCCACCGCCACCCTCACCCGCCCCCGGAGCGCGGAACTCCTCACCCACGTGCGGGAGGTCATGAACGCCGCGCTCGCGGTCGGCGGGACCAGCTTCGACAGCCTGTACGTCAACGTGAACGGCGAGTCGGGCTACTTCGACCGGTCCCTGGACGCCTACGGGCGCGAGGGCGAGCCCTGCCGCCGCTGCGGTACGCCGATGCGGCGCAGGGCCTGGATGAACCGGTCCAGCTACTTCTGCCCCCGCTGTCAGAGGCCGCCGCGCGCGGCGTCGTAGGACTGCCGCGAGCCGAGGACCTCGTCCATGCTGCCCTCCACGAAGTGGATCAGGGCGAGCAGCCGGTCGGCGATCTCCCGCCCGAGCGGGGTCAGCTCGTAGTCCACCCGGGGAGGGTTGGTCGGCTGGGCCTCGCGCGTGACGATGCCGTCGCGCTCCAGCGCGTGCAGGGTCTGGGAGAGCATCTTCTCGCTCACCCCGTCGACCCGGCGGCGCAGCTCGTTGAAGCGGCGGGGGCCGTCGCGCAGGGCGCCCACGGTGAGGCTGCCCCAGCGGCCGGTGACGTGCTCCAGGGTCTCCCGGGAGGGGCAGGCGCGCGCGAAGACGTCGAACGGCAGGTCGGCCGCGACGCTCTCGGTGCAGACGTCGGTACGGGCAGGGGTCTCCATGCACCCAGCGTACCCCCGGGTAGCGCTAACCGTCTGCTTGCGCTTTCCAAAAGTTAGTGCTTCTCTGTTCCTGTCGCACCGCGGCGTACCGCGGCGCACTGGAACCGCCCTCTAGGAGTAGAGCCATGTCTGCCACCATCCCCGCCCCCGTCGTCTCGATCGCCTACCACTCGGGTTACGGCCACACCGCCGTCGTCGCCGAGGCCGTGCGGGCCGGCGCCGCCGCGGCCGGGGCGACCGTGCACGTCGTCAAGGTCGACGAGATCACCGACGCCGAGTGGGAACTCCTCGACGCCTCCGACGCGATCGTCTTCGGCTCCCCGACCTACATGGGCACCGCGTCCGGCGCCTTCCACGTCTTCGCCGAGGCCACCTCGAAGCGCTGGTTCGGCGACGCCTGGCAGGACAAGGTGGCGGCGGGCTTCACCAACTCCGCCTCCAAGTCCGGCGACAAGCTCAACACCCTGCAGTACTTCCAGATGCTGGCCTCGCAGCACGGCATGAGCTGGGTGAACCTCGGCCTGAAGCCGGGCTGGAACTCCTCCACCGGCAGCGAGTACGACCTCAACCGCCTCGGCTTCTCCTCCGGCGCCGCCGCCCAGACCAACGCCGACGAGGGCCCGGAGGCCGTGCACAAGGCCGACATCGCGACCGCCGAGCACCTCGGCCGCCGGGTCGCCGAGCACACCCGTGTGGTCATCGCGGGCCGTGCGGCGCTGGCGGCGGCCGCGGCCTGACCCCGCTGCGGGGCCGGCGGCCGGTTCTAGAAGCCGAAGTCCTGGGTCCACCAGGGGCCGCCGGCGCCGAAGTAGACGCCCACGCCGAGGGTGCGGAATTCGCAGTTGAGGATGTTCGCGCGGTGGCCCGGGCTGTTCATCCAGGACTCCATCACGGTCTTCGCGTCACCCTGGCCGCGCGCGATGTTCTCGCCGCCCATTCCGGTGATCCCGGCGTTCTGCGCCCGCTGCCAGGGGGTGTTGCCGTCGGGGTCCGTGTGGTCGAAGAAGCCCCGTACGGCCATGTCCTTGCTGAAGGCGGCGGCCAGCGCGGCCAGCGGCGGGTTCGCCCGCACCGGGACGCAGCCCGCCTGGGCGCGCTCCTGGTTGACCAGGGCGAGGACCTCCGCCTCCGCGGACGGGTTCGCGACCCCGGCGGCCGGCGGCTTGGGCGCCGCGGGCTTGGGGGCGGCCGCCTTCGGGGGCTGCGGGGCGGTGGTCCTCTCCGGCTCCTTGGCGGAGGCCGACGGGGTGGGCGTCGGCGTCGGTGTCGGTGTCGGCGAGGCCGAGGGGGACGGCGAGGCCGAAGGGCTCGGGGAGGCCGGGGCGGACGCCGACGGGGTGCCCGCGCCGGGGCCGTCGGAGGCGCGGCCGGACAGGTTGGCGAGGCCGCCCTGCTCCAGCCCGCGCTCCGGGCTCGGGGTGGGCTTCGCCCGGGCCTCGGTCCGGTCGGCGGAGCCCGTGCCGACGTACGGGAAGGAGCCGCCCACCGGTACGAAGCCGGTCGTGACGGCCGCCGTGCCGAGGGCCACGGCCACGGAGACGCCGAGCAGCCCGTTGCGCACGGCGGCGCGCCTGACACCGCGGCGCGGCGCGGCGTGGAGTCGGTGGCGTCCCATCGGTCGCGGCCCCTCTTTGCAGGATCAACGTTTGCTCACCCGAACGGGTGAGTCATTGGTGGGGGACTGTAGCCCATGCCGCAAGGGGGGCGAGGGGATCAAGAGGCCTTTGCCCGGTTAGCGTTCTTGCATGAATGAAGATGTCCGCATGACCGCGTGGGTGCGCGGCCGTGTACAGGGAGTGGGCTTCCGCTGGTTCACCAGGGCCAATGCCCTGGAGATCGGCGGCCTGTCCGGCTTCGCGCTCAACCTCGACGACGGCCGGGTGCAGGTGGTGGCCGAAGGTCAACGTGAGAATTGCCACCGGCTGCTCGACTGGCTCCGCGACGGCGACACGCCCGGGCGGGTGGACGGGGTGACGGAGATATGGGGCACTCCGCGCGGCGGCTACGACGGCTTCGAGATCCGGTGAGCTATCGACTGATCATGAACTGATCAGATCCCCGGAGCGTCCGCACCTGGTCGGAACTGCGCATTCGCCGTCGACCCGTTGCCGTCGGCGGCGAACCGTGGAAGGCTCGGAGATGAGGATGATCTCCACGCCCCCCGCGGGGGCCGGGATGCCCGCCGATACGGGGCGTGATCGTGTTGACCGTCAAACTTTTTGGTGAGACGCTGGAAGCCCCGCGCACCTGAGCTGTTTGGCAGTGCTGGCAGTAGGCGGCGTCAGCGAGTGCAGTGACTGACAGTCGCTGCCGGACATCCGCGGGTGCGATTCCCTCACGACCCACACCGCTTCGGTCGGTCACTCAGTGTGGAGGACCATCCATCATGGCAAAGGCGCTTCTCGGTTACGTCGGCGGTTCAGACCCGCGGCTCCTCGCCGAGATGCGACGGCTTCAGCAGCGCGTCCAGGACCTCGAGTCCGAGCTCGGACGGATCCAGTCCGAGAACGACGCCCTGACCGCGGCCGCCGCTCAGCACGGGGACTCGCTGCTCGGCAGCATGGACCTCGACGTATCCCAGGCGGAGCCTGCGCTCACCTGATCCGCGACTCACCCGTCGTACGACTACAGCCCGGCACGATCTGCAAGGGCCCCGCACGATCTGCAAGGGACGCTCCGGCGTCCCTTCTTTCTTGCGGCTCTCTTCCTCGTGGGACCTTCCCCTGTGGCGGTCCGACCACCGGCCCGGTGCGCCTGAGGCGCATTGGGCCAGGTGGGGGGGCTGATTCCTTTAACGTCTGATCTGCCCTGCACCTTCATGGGTGAAACCGAACGTGAAAGGTAGAGTCCGGCGGCGTGCACCTCAAGTCCCTGACCCTGCGCGGCTTCAAATCCTTCGCCTCCGCCACCACCCTCCGCTTCGAGCCGGGCATCACCTGTGTCGTGGGCCCCAACGGTTCGGGCAAGTCCAACGTGGTGGACGCGCTGTCCTGGGTCATGGGGGAGCAGGGGGCCAAGTCCCTGCGCGGCGGCAAGATGGAAGACGTCATCTTCGCCGGCACCACGGGCCGGCCGCCCCTCGGCCGCGCCGAGGTCTCCCTCACCATCGACAACTCCGACGGCGCCCTGCCGATCGAGTACGCCGAGGTCACCATCACGCGGATCATGTTCCGCGGCGGCAGCAGCGAGTACCAGATCAACGGGGACACCTGCCGGCTCCTCGACATCCAGGAACTCCTCTCCGACTCCGGCATCGGCCGCGAGATGCACGTCATCGTCGGCCAGGGCCAGCTCGACTCCGTCCTGCACGCGGACCCGATGGGCCGCCGCGCCTTCATCGAGGAGGCCGCCGGCGTACTGAAGCACCGCAAGCGCAAGGAGAAGGCGCTGCGCAAGCTCGACGCGATGCAGGCCAACCTCGCGCGGGTGCAGGACCTCGCCGACGAGCTGCGCCGGCAGCTCAAGCCCCTGGGACGGCAGGCGGCGGTGGCCCGGCGGGCCGCCGTCATCCAGGCGGACCTGCGCGACGCCCGGCTGCGGCTGCTCGCCGACGACCTGGTCGCGCTGCGGGCCGCGCTGGACGCCGAGATCGCCGACGAGGCGGCCCTGAAGGAACGCAAGGAATCGGCCGAACGGGACCTCGCGGAGGCGCTGCGCCGTGAGGCCGCGCTGGAGGAATCGGTACGGCGCCTCGCGCCCCGGCTCCAGCGGGCCCAGCAGACCTGGCACGAGCTCGCGCAGCTGGCCGAGCGGGTGCGCGGCACCGAGTCCCTGGCCCTGGCACGGGTCAAGAGCGCGTCGGCGCCGGTGGAAGAGGAGCGGCGCGGCCGTGACCCGGAGGACATGGAGCGGGAGGCCGCGCGGATCCGGGAGCAGGAGGCGGAGCTGACCGCCGCGCTCGAAGCCTCCGAACGGGCGCTGGAGGACACCGCCGCGCACCGGGCCGAGCTGGAGCGGGCCCTCGCGCAGGAGGAGCGGCGGCTGCGGGACGCCGCGCGGGCCGTCGCCGACCGGCGCGAGGAACTGGCCCGGCTGACCGGGCGCCTGGGCGCGGCCCGCTCCCGGGCGGGGGCGGCGCAGTCGGAGATCGACCGGCTCGTGGCGGCCCGGGACGGGGCACGGGTGCGGGCCGAGGAGGCCCGGGAGGAGTACGAGGCACTGGCCGAGGAGGTCGGCGGGCTGGAGGAGACCTCCTCGGACGAGGGGGAGTACGAGGCCGCGCGGGCCGGGCTGGAGGAGGCGGAGGCCGCCCTGGCGGCGGCCCGGGAGGCCCGGACCTCGGCCGAACGGTCCCACGCGGCGGTCTCGGCACGGCGGGACGCGCTCGCACTGGGGCTACGGCGCAAGGACGGCACCGGGGCGCTGCTCGCGGTGCGGGAGCGGCTGGAGGGGGTGCTGGGGCCGGCGGCGGAGCGGGTGTCGGTCGAGGCGGGGTACGAGGTGGCGGTGGCCGCGGCCCTCGGCTCCGCCGCGGATGCGGTGGCCGTGGCCTCGGCGGGGGCGGCGGCCGGGGCCATCCGGCACCTGCGGGAAGCCGACGCGGGCCGGGCCACGTTCCTGATCGCCCCGGCCCCGGCCCCGGGCTCCACCCCGGCCCCGGGTTCCGGCCCGGCCCCGGTCCCGGGCTCCACCCCGGCCCCGGCCTCGGGTTCCGGCCCGGTCCCGGCCGTGGTGCCGGAGCAGGTTCCGGGTTCGGGTTCCGGTCCGGCCCCGGTCGTGGTTCCAGGGCAGGCGCCGGGACCGGACGGCGTTGCCACGGACGGTGCCGGCCTGCCCGGGCAGGCCCAGGGGCCGGAGGACTTCCCCCACCCCGCCCCTTCCCGAAACTGGGGCTCCGCCCCAGACCCCGCGCCTCAAACGCCGGCGGGGCTGGAAGTGCGGGGCTCCGCCCCAGACCCCGCGCCTCAAACGCCGGCGGGGCTGGATGTGCGGGGCTCTGCCCCGGGCCCGGCGCCTCAGATGCCGGCGGGGCTGGATGTGCGGGGCTCTGCCCCGGGTCCGGCTCAAACGCCGGCGGGGCCGGATGTGCCGGGCTTGGTGGCTGGTGCCGGGTCTCGCGGGGCCTCCGGGGTTGTCGAGGTGGCGTACCGCGAGGCCGCCGGGCTGGTGCGCGGGGATGCCGAGGTCGTGCGGGCCGTCGCGTGGGTGCTGCGGGGGTATGTGGTCGTCGGGACCTTGGCGGAGGCTGAGGGTGTCGTCGCCGAGCGGCCCGAGCTGGTCGCCGTGACCGCCGAGGGGGACGTGCTCGGGGCGCACCTCGCGCACGGGGGGTCCGCCGGGGTGCCCAGTCTCATCGAGGTGCAGGCCGCCGTGGACGAGGCCGGCGCGGAGCTGGAGCGGCTGGAGCTGGAGTGCCGGGAGTCGGCCGCGCGGGAGGAGGCCGCCCGGGTGCGGCGGGCCGGCGCCGCGGCCCGCGTCGAGGAGCTGGCCGAGCTGCGCCGGGCCGGGGAGCAGGCCCGGGCCGGGGCGGCGCAGCAGCTCGGGCGGCTCGCCGGGCAGGCGAAGGCGGCCCTGGGCGAGGCCGAGCGCGGCGCCCTGGCCGTGGCCACCGCCGAGGAGGCCCTGGAGCGCGCACGGGTCGACGTAGAGGAGTGCGCGGAGCGGCTCGCGGCCGTGGAGGAGATGCCGGTCGCGGAGGAACCCGACACCTCCGCCCGGGACCGGCTCGCCGCCGACGGGGCCAACGCACGGCAGACCGAGATGGAAGCCCGGCTCCAGCTGCGTACCCACGAGGAGCGGGTCAAGGGCCTCGCGGGCAGGGCGGACGCCCTCGACCGGGGGGCCCGCGCCGAACGGGAGGCGCGGGCGCGAGCCGAGCGGCGCCGCCGGCGGATGCGGCACGAGGCCGAGGTCGCCCGGGCCGTCGCCGACGGGGCCCGGCAGCTGCTGGCGCACCTGGAGGTGTCCGTCGCCCGGGCGGAGCGGGAGCGTACGGCCGCCGACGAGGCCAAGGCGGTGCGTGAGCGGGAGCTCGGGGAGGCCCGTGGCCTGGGCCGCGACCTCAAGGGCGAGCTCGACAAGCTGACCGACTCCGTGCACCGGGGCGAAGTGCTCGGCGCCGAGAAGCGGCTGCGCATCGAGCAGCTGGAGACCCGCGCCCTGGAGGAGCTGGGCGTGGAGCCGGCCGCGCTGGTGGCGGAGTAC
Organism: Streptomyces sp. 3211.6; assembly: GCF_003634815.1. Classification (NCBI taxonomy): domain Bacteria; kingdom Bacillati; phylum Actinomycetota; class Actinomycetes; order Kitasatosporales; family Streptomycetaceae; genus Streptomyces; species Streptomyces sp. 3211.6. Next base: position 5,637,463 of record NZ_RBXC01000001.1, read on the forward strand.
GGGCCCGACCAGCCGGTCCCCCCGTCCCCGCCCGCCGAGGGCGAGGAGCTTCCGGAGGACCCCGACCACCCCCGCAACCGCCCCGGCCCCTTCGACCGGGCCCGGCAGGAGAAGCGGCTCAAGGCGGCCGAGCGCGCCTACCAGCAGCTCGGCAAGGTCAACCCGCTCGCGCTGGAGGAGTTCGCCGCCCTGGAGGAGCGCCACCGGTTCCTCAGTGAGCAGCTGGAGGACCTGAGGAAGACGCGCGCCGACCTCCTTCAAGTGGTGAAGGAAGTAGACCAGCGGGTCGAGCAGGTCTTCACCGAGGCCTACCGGGACACCGCCCGTGAGTTCGAGGGGGTGTTCTCGCGGCTGTTCCCCGGCGGCGAGGGGCGCCTGGTGCTCACCGACCCGGAGAACATGCTGGCCACCGGCGTGGACGTCGAGGCCCGGCCGCCCGGCAAGAAGGTCAAGCGGCTGTCCCTGCTCTCCGGCGGCGAGCGGTCCCTGACGGCCGTGGCGCTGCTGGTCTCCATCTTCAAGGCGCGCCCCAGCCCGTTCTACGTGATGGACGAGGTCGAGGCCGCGCTGGACGACACCAACTTGCAGCGGCTGATCCGGATCATGGAGGAGCTCCAGGAGAGCTCCCAGCTGATCGTCATCACCCACCAGAAGCGGACCATGGAGGTCGCGGACGCCCTCTACGGCGTGTCGATGCAGGGCGACGGGGTGTCGAAGGTGATCAGCCAGCGTCTCCGCTGAAGGTGATCATTTAAGAAATGAAGTCAATATCCGCGGCTTGAACCTCATGTGACCTTCACATCGACTATTGACTTCAGGAAATGAACACATAGGCTCTGGGCTGTCTCCCGGCTCCGGGTGGTGCCCGATCTTGACCTGTGCGCCACTAGGAGAACGGACAGAACCCCCCCACGGAGCACACCTTGACCAGCAGTACAGCGCAGTCAGCGGCGTCGGGCGGCGGCGGAAACGCGTCCCAGCCCGAGCACCTCGGCCACGTCATCTTCATCACCGCGGCCGCCGCGATGGGCGGCTTCCTCTTCGGATACGACAGCTCCGTGATCAACGGTGCCGTCGTCGCCATCCGCGACCGATTCGACATCGGCTCCGGCGCCCTCGCCCAGGTGATCGCCGCCGCGCTGATCGGCTGTGCCATCGGCGCCGCCACCGCCGGCCGGATCGCCGACCGGATCGGCCGTATCCGCTGCATGCAGATCGCGGCTGTCCTGTTCACCGCGAGCGCCATCGGCTCGGCACTGCCCTTCGCCCTCTGGGACCTCGCGGTCTGGCGCGTGATCGGCGGCTTCGGCATCGGCATGGCCTCCGTCATCGGCCCCGCCTACATCGCCGAGGTCTCCCCGCCCGCCTACCGCGGCCGGCTCGCCTCCTTCCAGCAGGCCGCGATCGTCATCGGCATCGCCATCTCGCAGCTGGTCAACTGGGGCATCCTGAACCTCGCCGACGGCGACCAGCGCGGCAAGCTCGGCGGCCTGGAAGCCTGGCAGTGGATGCTCGGCGTGATGGTCGTCCCCGCCGTGCTCTACGGGCTGATGTCCTTCGTCATCCCGGAGTCCCCGCGCTTCCTGATCTCCGTCGGCCGTACGGACGAGGCCCGCAAGGTGCTCGCCGAGGTCGAGGGCGCGCGCACGAACCTCGACGTGCGCGTCGCCGAGATCGAGACCGCCATGCGCTCCGAGCACAAGTCCACCTTCAAGGACCTGCTCGGCGGCCGCTTCGGCCTGCTGCCCATCGTCTGGGTCGGCATCGGCCTCTCGGTCTTCCAGCAGCTCGTCGGCATCAACGTGATCTTCTACTACAGCTCCTCGCTGTGGCAGTCGGTCGGCATCGACCCGAGCAGCTCGTTCCTCTACTCCTTCACCACGTCGATCATCAACATCATCGGCACGGTGATCGCGATGATCTTCGTCGACCGCATCGGCCGCAAGCCCCTCGCGCTGATCGGCTCGGCCGGCATGGCGGTCTCGCTGGGCCTGTGCGCCTGGGCGTTCTCCTACAAGAGCGATGTCGCCGGCGAGATCTCCATCCCCTCGGCCCAGGGCACCGTCGCGCTGATCGCCGCGCACGCCTTCGTCCTCTTCTTCGCCCTCTCGTGGGGCGTGGTGGTCTGGGTGCTGCTCGGCGAGATGTTCCCCAACCGCATCCGCGCCGCCGCGCTCGGTGTGGCCGCGGCCGCCCAGTGGGTCGCCAACTGGCTGATCACCGTCACGTTCCCGACGCTCTCGGACTGGAACCTGTCGGGCGCCTACGTCATCTACACGGTCTTCGCCGTGCTCTCGATCCCCTTCATCCTCAAGTGGGTGCCGGAGACCAAGGGCAAGGCGTTGGAGGAGATGGGGTAACCCCACCCCGCCACCACCCCTCCCCTCCGCGGTGCTGCCCCGGCTCAGTCCCTGAGCCGGGGCAGCACCCGTTCGCACAGCAGCCGCAGGCTGCGCCACCCCTCCTCGGGCGGCATGCCGCCGCACAGCGGGTGCAGTACCAGGTTCCCCGCCCCGCCCGCCTCCCGGCCGAAGGCCACCGCCTCCTCGGGGGAGAGGATCCGGTAGACCCCCTCCGCCCGCAGCTCCTCCACCGTGCGGGCGCCGGAGCGCACCGCCGAGCGGATGTCCTTGGACTGCCAGGAGGCGTACATGCCCGCCTCGTGCAGGAAGTGCTGCCCGTACTGCACCCAGGCCCGGTCCGGGTCCTCCGCGACGTGCAGCAGCGGCGTCCGCTCCGCCGGCATCATGCAGAAGCCCTCGGTGCCGTACTCGGCGAGCCGCTCCCCGTAGTACGCCTCCAGCTCCGGCAGGTGCGCGCTCGGGAAGAACGGCAGCCCCAGCCGCGCCGCCCGCCGCGCCGCCGCCTTCGAGCTCCCGCCCACCAGCAGCATCGGGTGCGGCTGCGTGAAGGGCACCGGGGTGACCTTCACCGTGCGGCCCCGGAACTCGAAGGGCTCGCCCGTCCACGCCTTGAGCAGCGTCTCCAGGAGCTCGTCCTGGAGCCGGCCGCGCCGCCCCCACTCCACCCCGTGCTGCTCGTACTCCTCGGGCCGGTAGCCGATCCCCGCGACCGTCACCAGCCGGCCGCCGCCGATCAGGTCCAGCACGGCGATGTCCTCGGCCACCCTCAGCGGGTCGTGCAGCGGGCCGATGATCGCCGAGACGGTGACCGCGATCCGGCGGGTGGCGCCGAGCACCGCGCCCGCGAACGCGAAGGGGGAGGGCAGCCAGTGGTTGTCCGTGCCGTGGTGCTCCTCCGTCTGGATCGTGTCGATCCCGTGCTCGTCGGCGTAACGGGCCATCTCCACCGCCGCCTGGTAGCGGGCGGCGAGGCTCGCGGGGGTGCCGTTCGGGTCGACGAGGTTGAAGCGGGCCACGGTGATGGGCATGGAGGGGTTCCCCTTCGCCGGATGCGGGGTCGGTCGGGCGAAGGGGGAGGCTAGCTGACGGAGCGTCAGTTGGACAGGGCCCCGGCGGGCTCGCGCCCGGGCTCCACGGCCGTCTCTCCCGCCGCCGGGGCGGGGGAGGCCGTGCCGGGCAGTACGGCGTACAGCCCGCCGGAGGTGAGGATGCCGGCCACCCAGCCCAGGCCGTTCTCGCCGATCCAGGTCGTCGCGAGCGGCCCGGTGAACCAGTCCACTTTGGTGAACAGCGTGCCCACCACCAGCGCCGTGCCCCAGGCCGTCATCGCCTGCCAGGCGAAGCCGCCCCGGTACCAGTAGGCGCTGGTGCGCGTGGTGTCCAGCAGTGCCGCGCCGTCGTAGGAGGTGCGGCGCAGCATGTCCACGCCGAAGACCCCGATCCAGGCGGAGAAGGCCACGGCCAGCAGGGTCAGGAAGGAGATGAACGAGCCGAAGAAGCCGGTCGCCACCACCATCAGCAGGAAGCCGAAGACCAGGCTGATGACGGCGTTGACGCTGACCGCCCAGGCGCGCGGCACCTTGATGCCGAGCGTCTGCGCGGTGAAGCCGGCGGAGTACATCGACATCGAGTTGATCAGCAGCATGCCGAGGAGGGCGATCAGCAGGTAGGGGACCGCGATCCAGGTCGGCAGCAGCTCACCGATGAAGGAGACCGGGTCCTGGGCGCCGGCCAGGTCCGGGGTCCCGACGGCCATCACCGCACCCATCAGCACCATCGGCAGCACCACCACGCCCGCGCCGCCGATCGTCGCGCCGACCACGCCCTTGGCGGAGGCGGTCCGGGGCAGGTAGCGGGTGAAGTCCGGGCCGGAGGGCACCCAGCTGATGCCGCCCGCCGCGATGGTGCCGATGCCCGCGATCATCATCGCCGTGGAACCGGCCGGCTTGCCGAGGACGGCGGACCAGTCGGTGGTGAAGAGCAGATAGCCGAGCACCAGCACGCTGAAGGCGCCGAAGAGGTACGTCGACCAGGTCGAGCAGACCCGCAGCGCCTTGATCCCGAGCCCGGAGACCACGAAGGTGCAGCCCACGAAGAACAGCAGGGTGACCACGATCAGGGCGGTGTTGCTCTTGACGCCGAAGAGCAGGTCGAGCACGGTCAGGACGGCGTAGGCGCCGCTGACCGCGTTGATCGTCTCCCAGCCCCAGCGGGCCACCCAGATCAGCGCCCCGGGGAAGAGGTTCCCGCGCTGGCCGAAGACGGCCCGCGAGAGCGCCATGCCGGGGGCGCCGCCGCGCTTGCCCGCGAGCGAGATCAGCCCGACGAGCCCGTACGAGACCACCGGCGCGGCGACCGCGACGACCAGCACCTGCCAGATGTTGAGCTCGTTGAAGATCACCAGGCCCGCGCCCATGGTGAGCAGCAGCACGCTGATGTTCGCGGCCACCCAGGTGGGTATGAGCTCGCGGACCCGACCGCCGCGCTCGCCGTCCGGGACGGGCTCCAGGCCCCGGCTCTCGACTGCGCCGTCGGCGGCCTTCTCTTCAGCAGGCATGGGTACTCCGTGGAAGCGGGTGGGGACAATCCGCCCATCATCGTAGAAGTGGCGTTAAGACCACAAATGGCGGACCGGCACCTGGTGGGAACGTCCAAGGTCCGGGGGTGGGGGTGGCCCGTGGCAGATACTGGGGTGGTTATGGAAATCCTGATCCTTGCTGTAGTCATCGCCCTGGTCGCGGTCGGCGCGATCAGCGGGCTCGTGGTCAGCAGCCGCAAGAAGAAGCAGCTGCCCCCCACGGCACCGTCGAGCACGCCGACCATCACTGCCCCGCCTGCCGAACCGCAGGTGGGGGAGGACGCCGTAGAGACGGCGGAAGAACCGCGCCGCACCATCGAGGAGGTCGGGCTCCCGGAGGCGGAGGCCGAGGCTGCTCCGGTGGAGGCGCCGGCCGCGGAGCCCGAGGCCCCGGCCGCCCCCGAGATCGAGGTGCCCGAGCCCACGGCCGGCCGCCTGGTCCGGCTGCGCGCGCGGCTCGCCCGTTCGCAGAACTCCCTCGGCAAGGGCCTGCTCACGCTGCTCTCGCGCGAGCACCTCGACGAGGACACCTGGGAGGAGATCGAGGAGACCCTCCTCATCGCCGACGTCGGTGTCACCCCCACCCAGGAGCTGGTGGAGCGGCTGCGCGAGCGGGTCAAGGTGCTCGGCACCCGCACCCCCGCCGAACTGCGCGGCCTGCTGAAGGAGGAGCTGGTCGCCCTCGTCGGCACCGACTTCGACCGCGCCGTGAAGACCGAGAGCGGTACCGACACCCCGGCCGTCGTGATGGTCGTCGGCGTCAACGGCACCGGCAAGACCACCACCACCGGCAAGCTCGCCCGCGTGCTCGTCGCCGACGGCCGCAGCGTGGTCCTCGGCGCCGCCGACACCTTCCGCGCCGCCGCCGCCGACCAGCTCCAGACCTGGGGCGAGCGCGTCGGGGCCCGTACCGTGCGCGGTCCCGAGGGCGGCGACCCCGCTTCGATCGCCTACGACGCGGTCAAGGAGGGCATCGCCGAGGGCGCCGACGTCGTGCTCATCGACACCGCCGGCCGGCTGCACACCAAGACCGGCCTCATGGACGAGCTCGGCAAGGTCAAGCGCGTCGTGGAGAAGCACGGCCCGCTGGACGAGGTCCTGCTGGTCCTCGACGCCACCACCGGCCAGAACGGCCTGACCCAGGCGCGCGTGTTCGCCGAGGTCGTGGACATCACCGGCATCGTGCTCACCAAGCTCGACGGCACCGCCAAGGGCGGCATCGTCGTCGCCGTCCAGCGCGCGCTGGGCGTCCCGGTCAAGCTGATCGGCCTCGGCGAGGGCGCCGACGACCTGGCCCCCTTCGAGCCGGAGGCGTTCGTGGACGCCCTGATCGGCGACTGAGCGGCCGCACCCGCCCCGCAGACGAGTGCCCCCGCGTCCGGAACTCCGGTACGCGGGGGCACTGCCGTGTGCCGGGGGAGGCCGTCAGCGCCGGAAGCGGTGACAGGTGTAGGCGAGGGTGCCCAGCAGGAGCCGGGCCTGCGGGGGCCCGCCCGCACAGTCCAGTGCGGGCCCGCGCAGCCAGACCGCCGGGCCGAGGCCCGCGTGGTCGCAGGGCGGGGCCGTCAGGAAGGAGCCGTGGCCGAGGGCGCGCAGGTCCAGGTCCGCGTCGTCCCAGCCCATCCGGTACAGCAGCTCGGGCAGTTCGGCCGCGGCGCCGGGGGCCACGAAGAACTGGGCCCGGCCGTCCGGGGTCGCGGTCACCGGACCGAGCGGCAGCCCCATCCGCTCCATGCGGACCAGGGCGCGCCGGCCGGCCTCGGCGGAGACCTCGATGACGTCGAAGGTGCGGCCGACGGGGAGCAGGATCGCCGCGCCCGGGTACTCGCCCCAGATCTCGGTGACCTCGTCCAGGGTGGCGCCGCCCGGCACGGTGGGAGCGAAGTCCAGCGGATGCGCCCCCGGCATGAGGCAGTTCGCATGACCGCAGGAGCAGTCGCGGGCCGGAGCCGCGGCGCGGGCGCCGGGGACCGCGTCCCAGCCCCAGAGGCCGGTGTACTCCGCCACCGTCGTGCACTCCGAGGTGCGGCCGCGGCGCCGGACGCCGGAACGGAATTCCTTGGTGCTGCGGCTGCCGCCGATCGTGAAGCCCATGCCCATGCCCCCTCCAACGGGTCGGACGCGCCGGTGGTTACGACGTCGGCGAGACCTCTCGGGAGCCGGGTGAAGCACGCCTTCCACCCGGGGCCGCCCGGCGCACTCCTCGCCGCGCGCGCCCCGGCCGCGCTCCCGTCCAACCGTTCCGTTTCGCCTTCCTGTCAAGTGAATCGCGCCCGGCCGGTGGCGAGTTCATTCGAAGGGGTGGCGAATGGTGGCGTTTCTCGAAGCGATGTCGCCGACGGGGTGATCGTAGGATTACTTTCGGTGCACGAAACCCGGAGGCAGGCCCATTCGTGGGTATGCCGGAGGCAATGTGTGGAGGACCTGTGAAGGTCCCAGGCGGCAGGGGTCGCCCCGGCCAGGGTTTCGTGTGAAGAGGCGATGCGGATGGGGGCGTTCCAGTGAGCGGCAGCGGCGCAAGCGGAACGAGCGGGGAATCGGCCGCCCGCAACGAACAGCTGACCTCGTGGTTCGTCCGCAGCGGCTGGTCCAAGGGCGAGCTCGCCCGCCAGGTCAACCGCCGGGCCCGGCAGATGGGCGCCCACCACATCAGCACCGACACCTCCCGCGTCCGCCGCTGGCTCGACGGCGAACAGCCCCGCGAACCCGTGCCGCGCATCCTCTCGGAGCTCTTCTCCGAACGCTTCGGCGCCGTCGTCGCCATCGAACAGCTCGGCCTGCGCAGCGCCCACCAGACCCCCTCCGTCTCCGGCGTCGACCTGCCCTGGGCGGGCCCGCAGACCGTGGAACTGCTCAGCGAGTTCTCCCGCAGCGACCTCATGCTGGCCCGCCGCGGCTTCCTCGGCACCTCCCTCGCCCTCTCCGCCGGCCCCGCCCTCATCGAGCCCATGCAGCGCTGGCTCGTCCCGGCCCCGGCCGCCGACCCCGGGCCGCGCGAACCGGACCCCTCCGGCTACCGGCCGCCCCGGCTCTCCGACCCGGAACTCGACCTCCTCGAAGCCACCACCGTGATGTTCCGCCAGTGGGACGCCCAGTGCGGCGGCGGACTGCGCCGCAAGGCCGTCGTCGGACAGCTCCACGAGGTCACCGATCTGCTCCAGGAGAACCACCCGGCCCCCGTCATGAAGCGGCTCTTCAAGGTGGCCGCCGAACTCGCCGAGCTCGCCGGCTGGATGAGCTACGACGTCGGCCTGCACCCCACCGCCCAGAAGTACTTCGTCCTCGCGCTGCACGCCGCGAAGGAGGCCGGGGACAAGCCGCTGGGCTCGTACATCCTCTCCGGCATGAGCCGCCAGATGATCCACCTCGGCCGCCCCGAGGACGCCCTGAAACTCATCCACCTCGCCCAGTACGGCAGCCGCGACTGCGCCGGACCCCGCACCCAGGCCATGCTCTACGCCATGGAGGCCCGCGCCTACGCCAACATGGGCCAGCCCAGCCGCTGCAAGCGGGCCGTGCGCATGGCCGAGGACACCTTCGGCGACGTCGGCTTCGACGGCGAACCGGAACCGGACTGGATCCGCTTCTTCTCCGAGGCCGAACTCAACGGCGAGAACTCCCACTCCTACCGGGACCTGGCCTACGTCGCCGGGCGCAGCCCCACCTACGCCTCCCTCGCCGAACCCGTCATGGAACGGGCCGTCGAGCTCTTCGCCAAGGACGGGGAGCACCAGCGCTCCTACGCCCTCAACCTCATCGGCATGGCCACCGTCCACCTGCTCCAGCGCGAACCCGAGCAGGCGGCCGTCCTCGTCGACCAGGCCCTCGACGTGGCGCGAAAAGTGCGCTCCGAACGGGTGAACACCCGGCTCCGCAAGACCGTCGACACCGCCGCCCGTGAATACGGCGACGTCGCCGAGGTGGTCCGGCTGACCGACCTCCTCGCCTCCCGCCTCCCCGAGGCCGCCGAGGCCGTCTGAGCCGCCCCGCGCCCCCGGCGCCCCGCCTGACGGGCACCCGAGACCCGCCTGACCCTCACCTGACACGGACCGGACCCGGACCTCACCGGTTCATTCAGGCGTAACACGCACGACCTCTTCGTCATCGGAGCGAAACACCGAGCGGCGCCGCCGGAAACCGGCCTGCGCGAACCTCAGGGCCAATAACCGGCCAGACCTTACCGCCGCCGCTCAGGTACCCCACGATCGCCCGCACGCGAACGTACCGACGACGAGGAGACGCCGATGGCATCAGCCATCACGACCCTCGCTGCAGACACCCCGACCCTGTCTGCCGCGAACACCGGGTTCATGCTCATCTGCTCCGCCCTGGTCATGCTGATGACCCCGGGACTCGCCTTCTTCTACGGAGGCATGGTCCGTGTCAAGAGCAGCCTCAACATGCTGATGATGAGCTTCGTCAGCCTGGGGATCGTGACGATCCTGTGGGTGCTCTACGGCTTCAGCCTCGCCTTCGGCACCGACGCCGGCTCGGTCATCGGCTGGAACTCCGACTACGTCGGCCTCAGCGGCATCGGCCTCACCGAGCTGTGGGACGGCTACACCATCCCCGTCTACGTCTTCGCCGTCTTCCAGCTGATGTTCGCGGTCATCACCCCCGCCCTGATCAGCGGCGCCCTCGCCGACCGCGTCAAGTTCAGCGCCTGGGTGCTCTTCACCGCCCTGTGGGTCACCGTCGTCTACTTCCCCGTCGCCCACTGGGTCTGGGGCGCCGGCGGCTGGCTGTTCAAGCTCGGCGTCATCGACTTCGCCGGCGGCACCGCCGTCCACATCAACGCCGGCGCCGCAGCCCTGGGCGTCATCCTCGTCATCGGCAAGCGCGTCGGCTTCAAGAAGGACCCGATGCGCCCCCACAGCCTCCCCCTCGTGATGCTCGGCGCCGGCCTGCTCTGGTTCGGCTGGTTCGGCTTCAACGCCGGATCCTGGCTCGGCAACGACGACGGCGTCGGCGCCGTGATGTTCGTCAACACCCAGGTCGCCACCGCCGCCGCCATGCTCGCCTGGCTCGCCTACGAGAAGCTGCGCCACGGCTCCTTCACCACCCTCGGCGCCGCCTCCGGCGCGGTCGCCGGTCTCGTCGCCATCACCCCCGCCGGCGGCTCCGTCAGCCCGCTCGGCGCGATCGCCGTCGGCGCCATCGCCGGCGTGCTCTGCGCCATGGCCGTCGGCCTCAAGTACAGGTTCGGCTACGACGACTCCCTCGACGTGGTCGGCGTCCACCTCGTCGGCGGCGTCGCGGGCTCCCTCCTCGTCGGCCTCTTCGCCACCGGCGGCGTCCAGTCCGACGCCAAGGGCCTGTTCTACGGCGGCGGCTTCGAACAGCTCGGCAAGCAGGCGATCGGAGTCTTCTCCGTTCTCGCCTACTCCCTCGTCGTATCGGCGATCATGGCCTTCCTCATCGACAGGACCATCGGGATGCGGGTCGCCGAGGACGTCGAGGTCTCCGGCATCGACCAGGCCGAGCACGCCGAGACCGCCTACGACTTCAGCGGCGCCGGTGGCGGGATCTCCGCCCGCCCCGCCGCCTCCCACGCCCCGGTGGCCGCCGCCAACAAGAAGGTCGACGCATGAAGCTGATCACCGCGATCGTCAAGCCCTACAAGCTCGACGACATCAAGGAAGCCCTCCAGGCCTTCGGGGTCCAGGGCCTGACCGTCTCCGAGGCCAGCGGGTACGGCCGCCAGCGCGGCCACACCGAGGTCTACCGCGGCGCCGAGTACACCGTGGACCTCGTACCCAAGATCCGCATCGAGGTCCTCGCCGACGACGACGAGGCCGAGGAGCTCGTCAACGTCATCGTCAGCGCCGCCCGCACCGAGAAGATCGGCGACGGCAAGGTGTGGAGCGTCCCCGTGGACTCGGTCGTCCGGGTCCGCACCGGCGAGCGCGGCGCCGACGCCCTCTAGCGGACCACGGGAGCCACCGGTGACGAGCGTCGAAGAGACCACGGAAGACCCCACCGGCCCCGGACCCGGCGGATACGCCGCGGCCCGGCTGCGACTCCTGCAGGAGGAGTCGCGGTCCGGGCCGTCCCGGCGTTCCGGCCTGTCCGCCCTGACCGACCGGTGGCTGAACGAGCTGTTCGCGACCGCCGCGCAGGAGACCGGGGTACGCGGCGCGGCCCTCGTCGCCGTCGGCGGCTACGGACGCGGCGAACTCTCCCCGCGCAGCGACCTCGACCTGCTGCTGCTCCACGACGGCAAGGCCCGCCCCCAGGCGCTGGGAGCCCTCGCCGACCGCCTCTGGTACCCCGTCTGGGACACCGGGGTCGCCCTCGACCACTCCGTACGGACCCCCGGCGAGGCCCGCAAGGTCGCCGCCGAGGACCTCAAGGCCCACCTCGGGCTGCTCGACGCCCGGCTCGTCGCCGGCGACGCCGGCCTGCTCGCCGGACTGCGCACCTCCGTGCTCGCCGACTGGCGCAACCAGGCCCCCAAGCGGCTGCCGCAGCTGCACGCCCTGTGCCGGGAGCGGGCCGACCGGGCCGGGGAGCTGCGCTTCCTGCTGGAGCCCGACCTCAAGGAGGCGCGCGGCGGCATCCGCGACGCCACCGCCCTGCGGGCCGTCGCCGCCTCCTGGCTGGCCGACGCCCCCCGCGAGGGGCTCGACGGGGCCCGGCGCCGGCTGATGGACGCGCGGGACGCCCTGCACCTGGTCACCGGCCGGGCCACCGACCGGCTCTCCCTCCAGGAACAGCCCCAGGTCGCCGCCCGGCTGGGGCTGCTCGACGCGGACGCGCTGCTGCGCGAGGTGTACGAGGCCGCCCGGGTGGTCGCCTACGCGGGCGACGTCACCTGGCGGGAGGTCGGACGGGTGCTGCGGGCCCGGGCCGCCCGGCCGAGGCTGCGGGGGCTGCTGGGCACCCGGGGCGCGGCGGCCGCCGCCGAGCGGGCGCCGCTGGCCGAGGGGGTCGTGGAGGCCGAGGGGGAGGCCGTGCTGGCGCTGGCCGCCCGGCCGGAACGGGACCCCGTGCTGCCCCTGCGGCTGGGTGCGGCCGCCGCACAGGCCGGGCTGCCCGTCTCGCTGCACGCCGTACGCCGGATCGCGGCCCAGGCCCGGCCGCTGCCCGTGCCCTGGCCGGCCGAGGCGCGGGAACAGCTGCTGACCCTGCTCGGCGCGGGGGAGCCGATGGTGGCCGTGTGGGAGGCGCTGGAGGCCGAGGGGCTGATCAGCCGGCTGCTGCCCGACTGGGAGCGCGTGCGCTGCCGCCCCCAGCACAACCCCGTGCACACCTGGACCGTGGACCGGCACCTGATCGAGACGGCCGTACGGGCCTCCGCGCTGACCCGCCGGGTCGGCCGGCCCGACCTGCTGCTGATGGCGGCCCTGCTGCACGACATCGGCAAGGGCTGGCCCGGAGACCACTCCGTCGTCGGCGAGACCATCGCCCGCGACATGGCCGCGCGGGTGGGCTTCGACGCCGCGGACACCGCGGTGCTGGGCACCCTCGTACGCCACCACCTGCTGCTCGTGGACACCGCGACCCGTCGTGACCTCGACGACCCGGCGACCGTCACCGCGGTGGCCCGGGCCGTCGGCTCCACTGGCACCCTGGAGATCCTGCACGCCCTGACCGAGGCCGACGCCCTCGCCACCGGGCCGGCGGCCTGGAGCACCTGGCGGGGTTCCCTGGTGGCCGACCTGGTGCGGCGCGTCGCCGCCGTGCTGAGCGGGGCCCCGCCCGCCGACCCCGAGCCCGACCTCCCCACCGCCGAGCAGGAGCGCCTGGCACTGGAGGCCCTGCGCACCGGGGAACCCGTGCTCACCCTGCACGCCCGGCAGGAGGAGGAGGACGACGCCGTCGGGGTCGAGCTGGTCGTGGCCGTCCCGGACCAGCCCGGCGTGCTCCCGGCGGTGTCCGGGGTGCTGGCGCTGCACCGGCTGACCGTACGGGCGGCGGACCTGCGGTTCCTGGAACTGCCGGACCACCTGGGGGAGGTGCTGGTGCTGCGGTGGCGGGTGGCGGCGGAGTACGGGGCGCTGCCGCAGGCGGCCCGGCTGCGGACGGACCTGGTACGGGCGCTGGACGGCTCCCTCGACGTCCCGGCGAAGCTGGCCGCCCGCGAGGCGGCGTACCCGCGCCGGCGGGGGGTCGTCCCCCCGCCGCCCCGCGTCACGGTGGTCCCCGAGGTCTCCCCGCTGGCCACGGTCCTGGAGGTCCGCGCCCCCGACGCGGTGGGGCTCCTCCACCGGATCGGCCGGGCCCTGGAGTCGTCCGGGGTCCGGGTGCGCAGCGCGCACGTCTCCACCCTGGGGGCGAACGCGGTGGACACCGTCTACGTGGTCGACCCGGACGGCAAACCCCTGCCGCCGCCGGCGGCGTCCGCCGTCGCCACGTTGATCGAGGCCGCCCTGACGTAGACCGCTGCGCGGCTGGAATTGCCGCGCAGCGGTAGCCGGGGGAGCGTGAGGCGCGGGTCTGGGGCGGAGCCCCGGGAAACGGTGAAAGGGCGGCTGGAGGACCGCTCCGCGCAGCGGCCCTGTGACCCCGCCCCCGGGGAGCGGCGGGGGCGGATACCCTGGGGGGCGACCATCACGCCCCCGACCCGAGGAATCGCGACCACCGTGTTCGATACGCTTTCCGACCGCCTCAGCGCGACCTTCAAGTCCCTCCGGGGCAAAGGCCGCCTCTCCGAGCAGGACATCGACGCTGCGGCGCGGGAAATCCGTATCGCCCTCCTCGAGGCCGACGTCGCGCTCCCCGTCGTCCGCTCCTTCATCGCGAACGTCAAGGAAAGGGCCCGCGGCGAGGAGGTCAGCAAGGCGCTGAACCCCGGCCAGCAGGTCCTGAAGATCGTCAACGACGAGCTGGTCTCGATCCTCGGCGGCGAGACCCGCCGCCTGCGCTTCGCCAAGACCGCGCCGACCGTCATCATGCTGGCCGGTCTCCAGGGTGCCGGTAAGACCACCCTCGCCGGAAAGCTCGGCCTCTGGCTCAAGGGGCAGGGCCACTCCCCGCTCCTCGTCGCCTGCGACCTCCAGCGCCCCAACGCCGTCAACCAGCTCAGCGTCGTCGCCGAGCGGGCCGGTGTGGCCGTCTACGCGCCCGCGCCCGGCAACGGCGTCGGCGACCCGGTCCAGGTGGCCAAGGACTCGATCGAGTACGCGCGCACCAAGCAGTACGACATCGTCATCGTCGACACCGCCGGCCGCCTCGGCATCGACGCCGAGCTGATGCAGCAGGCCGCGGACATCCGCGACGCCGTCAGCCCCGACGAGATCCTCTTCGTCGTCGACGCCATGATCGGCCAGGACGCGGTCAACACCGCCGAGGCCTTCCGTGACGGCGTCGGCTTCGACGGCGTGGTGCTCTCCAAGCTCGACGGCGACGCCCGCGGTGGTGCCGCGCTCTCCATCGCGCACGTCACCGGCAAGCAGATCATGTTCGCCTCGAACGGCGAGAAGCTCGACGACTTCGACGCCTTCCACCCGGACCGCATGGCGGGCCGGATCCTCGACATGGGTGACATGCTCACCCTCATCGAGCAGGCCGAGAAGACCTTCTCGCAGGCCGAGGCCGAGAAGATGGCGGCCAAGCTCGCCAAGGGCCCCAAGGAGTTCACGCTCGACGACTTCCTGGCCCAGATGGAGCAGGTCCGCAAGATGGGCTCCATCTCCAAGCTCCTCGGCATGCTGCCGGGCATGGGCCAGATCAAGGACCAGATCAACAACATCGACGAGCGCGACGTGGACCGCACCGCCGCGATCATCAAGTCGATGACCCCGGCCGAGCGCCAGGACCCGACGATCATCAACGGCTCGCGCCGCGCCCGTATCGCCAAGGGTTCCGGCGTCGAGGTCAGCGCCGTCAAGAACCTCGTCGAGCGGTTCTTCGACGCCCGCAAGATGATGTCCCGCATGGCCCAGGGCGGCGGCATGCCGGGCATGCCCGGCATCCCCGGGATGGGCGGCGGCCCCGGCCGGCAGAAGAAGCAGGTCAAGCAGGCCAAGGGCAAGCGCAAGAGCGGCAACCCGATGAAGCGCAAGGAAGAGGAGGCCGCGGCAGCGGCCCGGCGCGAGCAGGGCGCCCAGCCCGCGCTCCCCGCCGCCGGCGGCAACCCGTTCGGCCTCCCGGCGGGCGGCGGCCAGCCCGGCCAGGACTTCGACCTGCCGGACGAGTTCAAGAAGTTCATGAAGTAGCGGTCGTACCGCGAAGGCCCCGCCGTGCACGCACGGCGGGGCCTTCGCGCTGCGCGGGCAAGGGTGCGGTTTGTCCCTTATGGTCGGCCGGGAGGACGGCATAAGGAGGCGCCCCCGTGCCCAGCCCCACCCCCGTACCGCCACGCGACCGGGCCGACACCCCCTGGCGCTCCGAGGGCGCCCCGCCCAGCCCACCGCCCCGCAAGAAGATGCCCGGCGGCTGGCGCGGGCTGATCCTCGCCGCCCTGATCGTCTACCTGATCACCAACGTCGTGCTGGGCTTCTTCAACGAGGGCGACGGGCCGACGATCTCGTACACCGAGTTCAGCAAGCAGGTCACCGACGGCAACGTCCAGAAGATCTACTCCAAGGGCGACGCCATCCAGGGCGAGCTCAAGACCAAGCAGCCCGCCCCCGGCGGCCACGGCGACTACCGCAAGTTCGTCACCCAGCGCCCCGCCTTCGCCGACGACCAGCTGTGGACCGGCCTGACCTCCAAGGGCGTCACCGTCACCGCCTCCCCGGTCGTCGAACAGCGCAGCTTCCTCGCCAACCTGCTGATCTCCCTCGCCCCCATGCTGCTGATCGTGGCCCTGTGGCTGCTCATCGCCCGCCGGATGGGCTCCGCCCTGGGCGGGGCCGGCGGGTTCGGCCGCAAGGCGCCGCCCAAACCCGTCGAGCTGGAAGGCGCCAAACGCACCACCTTCGAGGACGTGGCCGGGATCGACGAGGTCGAGGGCGAGCTCAGCGAGGTCGTGGACTTCCTCAAGAACCCCCACCAGTACCACCGGCTCGGCGCCCGCATGCCCGGCGGCGTGCTGCTCGCCGGCCCGCCCGGCACCGGCAAGACCCTCCTCGCCCGCGCCGTCGCGGGCGAGGCCGGGGTGCCCTTCTTCTCGGCCTCCGCCTCCGAGTTCATCGAGATGATCGTCGGCGTCGGCGCCTCCCGGGTGCGCGAGCTGTTCGCCGAGGCCCGCAAGGTCGCCCCGGCGATCATCTTCATCGACGAGATCGACACCATCGGGCGGGCCCGGGCCGGCTCCGCCGGCATGGGCGGCCACGACGAGCGCGAGCAGACCCTCAACCAGATCCTCACCGAGATGGACGGCTTCTCCGGCTCGGAGGGCGTGGTCGTCCTGGCCGCCACCAACCGCGCCGACGTCCTCGACCCCGCCCTGACGCGCCCCGGCCGCTTCGACCGCACCGTCGCCGTCTCCCCGCCCGACCGGGCGGGCCGCGAGGCCATCCTGCGCATCCACACCCGCGACATCCCCCTGGGCCCGGACGTGGACCTGGCCCAGGTGGCCCGCACCACCCCCGGGATGACCGGCGCCGAGCTGGCCAACCTCGCCAACGAGGCCGCCCTGCTGGCGGTCAAGCGCCGCCAGGACGCGGTCACCCAGGCCGACCTCTCCGACGCTCTGGAGAAGGTCCAGCTGGGCGCCGAGCGCCCGCTCGTGATGCCCCAGGAGGAACGCCGCCGCACCGCCTACCACGAGAGCGGCCACGCCCTGCTGGGCATGCTCCAGCCGGGCGCCGACCCCGTCCGCAAGATCACCATCGTGCCGCGCGGCCGCGCGCTGGGCGTCACCCTCTCCACCCCCGACGCCGACCGCTACGCGTACACCGAGCCCTACCTGCGCGGCCGCATCATCGGGGCGCTCGGCGGCATGGCCGCCGAGCACGTGGTCTACAACGTGATCACCACGGGCGCCGAGAGCGACCTCGAACAGGTCACCAACATCGTCCGCGGCATGGTCGGCCGCTGGGGCATGAGCGAGCGCGTCGGCCGCCTCACCGCGATCCCGTCCGACGGCCAGGGCCCCTACGGCCTGACCGCCGCCCCCGCCACCCTGGACGCCGTGGACCACGAGATGCGCCGGATCGTGGACGAGTGCTACGAGGAGGCCTGCCGCCTGCTGGCCGAGAACCGCCCGAAGCTCGACGCCCTGGCGGAGGCCCTGCTGGCCGCCGAGACCCTGGACGAGCGCGCGGCGTACGAGGCGGCCGGCATCCCCCGCCTCGCCAAGGACCACGGCACGGCCTGAGGGCTACGCCACCCGGGCGATGACGTAGCGCAGGATGTTCGGCAGCCAGACGGCGCCGTCGGCCCGCTCGTACGGGTGAAGCGCCTCCGCCAGCTCCTTCTCCGCCAGCGCCGGGTCCGCCGCCGCGCAGGGCCCGGCCCCGGTCCCCGCGACGGGGTACAGCCCGGTCGACAGCAGCCCGCGCACGGCGCTGTCCGCGTCGGCGTACCCGAACGGGCAGAACACCCGCCCCGACCCGTCCGGCACCAGCCCGGCCCCCTCGGCCACCGCGTCCAGGTCCCGGGCCACCGGGCCGCCGCCGAGCACCGCCGGCACCGTGCACCGCTCGGCCGGACCCCAGCCCGCCAGCACCACCGCGCCGCCCCGCCGCACCGAGGGCAGGGCCGCCGCCAGGGCGCCCGCGCCGGGCTCGAAGGCCAGCAGCACGTCGTAGGGGCGCGCCGCGGGCACCGGGGGAGCGGCCACCACCTCCAGCAGCCGCTCCCGGGCCAGCGCCCGCAGGGCCGGGTCGGCCTCCACGCCCGTGGCGGCGGCGCCCCGTCCGGCGGCCAGCAGCAGGGGCAGCCCGGCCCCGCAGCCCAGGCCCAGCAGCCGGGTGCCCGGCCCGACCTCCAGCCGGTCGTAGACCGCCTCGTACAGCGGTACCAGCATCCGTTCCTGGATCTCCGCCCAGTCCCGGGCGACGAGCGTCGCCGTCGGCGTCGGTGTCATCGAAAGAGCGCTCCTGATTCCGTCTCGCCCCCTTGCCCCCGTTGCCAGAGAACTCCCCATCGGCCCCCGCGTCCAGAGGAGTGCGCCACCCGATTCACGCATCCGGGGCCCGGCGCCGTACCATTCGCGCCATGGCAAAGGCACCCGTTCTCACCCCGCAGGCGGAGGATTTCCCCCGCTGGTACCAGGATCTGATCAACAAGGCCGAGCTGGCCGACAACGGTCCGGTCCGCGGCACCATGGTCATCCGGCCGTACGGCTACGGCCTGTGGGAGCGGATGCAGCAGGAGATGGACGCCCGGATCAAGGAAGCCGGTGCCCAGAACGCCTACTTCCCGCTGTTCATCCCGCAGTCGTACCTGACCAGGGAGGCGGAGCACGTCGAGGGCTTCGCCCCCGAGCTCGCGGTCGTCACCCACGGCGGAGGCAAGGAGCTCGAGGAGCCGGTCGTCGTCCGGCCCACCTCCGAGACGATCATCAACGACTACTTCTCCAAGTGGGTCCAGAGCTACCGCGACCTGCCCCTGCTGATCAACCAGTGGGCCAACGTCGTCCGCTGGGAGATGCGCCCCCGCGTCTTCCTCCGTACGAGCGAGTTCCTCTGGCAGGAGGGCCACACCGCCCACGCCACGTACGAGGACGCCCGCGACTACGCCGCGCACATCCACCGGAACGTGTACGGCGACTTCATGACCAACGTGCTCGGCATCGACGTCGTGCTCGGCCGCAAGACCCCCAAGGAGCGCTTCGCCGGCGCCATCAACACCCTCACCCTCGAGGGCATGATGGGCGACGGCAAGGCCCTGCAGATGGGCACGAGCCACGAGCTCGGCACCAACTTCGCCAAGGCCTTCAACACCTCCTACCTCTCCAAGGAGGGGCAGCAGGAGCTGGTCTGGCAGACCTCGTGGGGCGTCTCCACCCGCATGGTCGGCGGCCTGATCATGTCCCACGGCGACGACAACGGCCTGCGCGTCCCGCCGCGCCTGGCGCACGTCCAGGTCGTCGTCATGGCGATCAAGGGCGACGAGGCCGTGGCCAAGGTCCGCGAGCTCGGCGCCCAGCTGAAGGCCTCGGGCCTGCGCGTGCACGTGGACGACCGCGTCGACACCCCCTTCGGCCGCCGCGCCGTGGACTGGGAGCTCAAGGGCGTACCGGTCCGCATCGAGATCGGCCCCCGCGACCTGGAGAACGGCACCGCGATGCTGGCCCGCCGGATCCCCGGCGGGAAGGAGCCGGTGCAGATCGAGGCGCTGGCCGACCTGCTGCCCAAGGTCCTCGACGAGGACCAGGCCCAGCTGCTGCGCGAGTCCCGCGAGCGCCGGATCTCCCGGACGAGCGACGTGGCCACCATCGAGGAGGCCGCCGAGGCCGCCCTCGCCGGCGGCTGGGCGCGGATCCCGTGGAGCGTCCTGGGCCCGGAGGGCGAGGCCAAGCTCGGCGAGCAGGCCGTGACCGTCCGCTGCCTGGTGGCCGAGGACGGGTCGGTTCCGGAGGCCGACGACGCTCCCGGTACCCTCGCGATCGTCGCGCGCTCGTACTGAGTTCCAGCTCCAGCCCCCGGCGCGCGGCTCCGCCCGCGCGCCGGGGGCTGGTTCTTTTGGCCGGCGTTACGTACCGACTCCTCCTGGGATCGGCGCACCCGTCCTCGTCAGGACGCATGAGACTGAACTGACTGGTACGTGCAAAAAATTTGGAATGGCCCGGAATCGGAACACCGGGGCACCCCGGCTCGTTGTCACGACGTGAGCACGACACCACCTGTTCTCGCCGCAGAGCTGGCGCAGGCGTGGGCCGACATTCAGCGGTACCACCCCGAGCTGCCTGACCTTGCCGCGCCCGAGTCCCTGATCGGAGAGTCCTCGTCCGCCTGCGGCGCCGAGCTCTCCTTCGAGCGACTGCTGCACGAGGCAGTCCACGGCATCGCGGCCGCCCGCGGAGTGCGTGACACCTCGCGAGCGGGCCGCTACCACAACCGCAGATTCCTCGCGATCGCCGAGGAGATGGGGCTGGACCACTCCGAGGAGCCGCACGCCAGCAGCGGGTTCTCCCTGGTCTTCCTCAATGCCGAGGCCAAGAAGCGCTACCGCCCCACGATCGAGCGGCTCCAGCGCGCCCTCAAGGCGCACACCGCCGCGACGGCCGCCGACACCAAGCGCAGCTTCCGCGGTCCGGCCGCCCGGCACGGCTCCTCGGGCGGCGGCGTACGCGTCAAGGCCGTCTGCGACTGCGGGCGCAACGTCCGGGTCGTGCCCTCCGTGCTGGCGCAGGCCCCGATCGTGTGCGGCGGCTGCATGAAGCCGTTCCGCATCCCCGAGGTCGCCACCGCGGCGGCGTCCTGACGCGGCGCCCCCGGCGGGCGGTGGTGGTGATCCTCCCCGCTCGGAGGCGTCGCGGGCATGTGGCACAATGGGCAGCTGTACTCGACAGTCGCACAGGACCCCTCTCTCCTCCGGCTGACGCGTCCATCGGGCACCCGAGTACCGCAACCCCACGTGGCATCTCAAGTGCCCAACCACGTCAAGTTCAGGAGACACCACTCCAGTGGCAGTCAAGATCAAGCTCAAGCGCCTCGGTAAGATCCGCTCCCCTCACTACCGCATCGTCGTCGCCGACGCCCGCACCCGCCGGGACGGCCGCGCGATCGAGGAGATCGGCATCTACCAGCCGACGTACAACCCCTCGCGCATCGAGGTCAACGCCGAGCGCGCGCAGTACTGGCTCTCCGTGGGCGCCCAGCCCACCGACGCCGTTCTCGCCATCCTGAAGCTCACCGGTGACTGGCAGGCGCACAAGGGCCTCCCGGCCCCCGCGCCGCTGCTGCAGCCGGCGACGAAGGAAGACAAGCGTCGCTCCTTCGACGAGTTCGCCAAGGCCCTCGAGGGCATCGGCGAGGCCAAGGGCGAGGCCATCACCCAGAAGAAGAAGGCCGACAAGAAGGCGGACGAGGCTGACGCCGCCGCCGAGTCGACCGAGGCCTGAGCATGCTCGAGGAGGCTCTTGAGCACCTCGTAAAGGGCATTGTGGACAACCCCGACGACGTGCAGGTCGCCTCGCGCAACCTGCGCCGCGGGCAGGTGCTCGAGGTCCGGGTGCACCCCGAAGACCTCGGGAAGGTGATCGGCCGCAACGGCCGCACCGCGCGTGCACTGCGTACCGTCGTGGGCGCCATCGGCGGGCGGGGGATCCGCGTCGACCTCGTCGACGTGGACCAGGTCCGCTGAGCAGTTGAATCACCGGCACGGGCCGGGGAGGGCATACGTGCCCGCCCCGGCCCGTCGTCGTCTGGACACGAGAGGCACAAACACAGTGGAGCTGGTAGTCGCGCGGATCGGCCGCGCCCACGGCATCAAGGGTGAGGTCACCGTCGAGGTGCGCACGGACGAGCCCGAGCTGCGGCTCAGCCCCGGCGCCGTGCTCCGCACCGACCCGGCGTCGGTGGGTCCCCTGACCATCGAGACGGGCCGGGTGCACAGCGGCCGCCTCATGCTGCGGTTCGCGGGCGTCAAGGACCGCACCGCGGCCGAGGCGCTGCGCAACACCCTCCTCATCGCGGACGTGGACCCCACGGAGCTGCCGGAGGAGGAGGACGAGTACTACGACCACCAGCTGATGGACCTGGACGTCGTGCTGGAGGACGGCACCGAGATCGGCCGGATCACCGAGATCTCCCACCTGCCCTCGCAGGACCTCTTCATCGTCGAGCGCCCGGACGGCTCCGAGGTGATGATCCCCTTCGTCGAGGAGATCGTCGCGGAGATCGACCTGGAGGAGCAGCGCTGCGTCATCACCCCGCCGCCGGGGCTGATCGACGACCGCGCCGAGGTCGCCTCCGCGCGTGACGCCGAGGCCGAGGCCGAGGCCGCCGGCTCGGAGGCCGCGCGCACCGGGGACGACGCCTGATGCGGCTCGACGTCGTCACGATCTTCCCCGAGTACCTGGAGCCCCTGAACGTCTCCCTCGTCGGCAAGGCGCGGGCCCGCGGGCAGCTCGACGTCCACGTGCACGACCTGCGGGACTGGACGTACGACCGGCACAACACGGTCGACGACACCCCGTACGGCGGCGGCCCGGGCATGGTCATGAAGACCGAGCCGTGGGGCGAGGCCCTGGACGCGGCGCTGGCCGCCGGCTACGAGTCCGGCGCGCACGGCCCCGTCATGGTCGTCCCCACCCCCAGCGGCCGGCCGTTCACCCAGGAACTGGCCGTCGAGCTCTCCGAGCGCCCGTGGCTCATCTTCACCCCCGCCCGGTACGAGGGCATCGACCGCCGCGTCATCGACGAGTACGCCACGCGCATGCCCGTCTACGAGGTCTCCATCGGCGACTACGTGCTGGCGGGCGGAGAGGCGGCCGTCCTGGTCGTCACCGAGGCCGTGGCCCGGCTGCTGCCCGGGGTCCTCGGCAACGCCGAATCGCACCGCGACGACTCCTTCGCCCCCGGCGAGATGGCCAACCTGCTGGAAGGCCCCGTCTACACCAAGCCCCCGCGGTGGCGCGGGCGGGAGATCCCCGAGGTGCTGCTGAGCGGCCACCACGGGAAGATCGCCCGCTGGCGCCGGGACGAGGCCTTCCGGCGGACCGCGCAGAACCGGCCCGATCTGATCGAGCGCTGCGAGGCCTCCGGCTTCGACAAGAAGGACCGCGAGATCCTGAGCATCCTCGGCTGGAAACCGTCCGGAGACGGCCGATTTTGGCGCAGGCCGGAGGTCGTGGAAGAATAGGCGGCTGCTGTGTGCTCGCGGACGCCCCTGCCACAGGGGGATCGTCGTCCGCCGGGTGACACGGCTCTCGAATTCTCTACGGAAACCCGCACCGGCGACCTGTGGCGTCGTGCGAAGAAAGCAGACGAACTCATGTCTCACCTGCTCGATGGCGTCAACTCCGCCTCCCTGCGTACGGACGTCCCGGCCTTCCGCCCGGGTGACACGATCAACGTGCACGTCCGCGTGATCGAGGGCAACCGCTCCCGTATCCAGCAGTTCAAGGGTGTTGTCATCCGCCGCCAGGGCTCCGGCGTCTCGGAGACCTTCACGGTCCGCAAGGTCTCCTTCAGCGTCGGCGTGGAGCGTACCTTCCCGGTCCACTCCCCGATCTTCGAGAAGATCGAGCTCGTCACCCGCGGTGACGTGCGTCGCGCCAAGCTGTACTTCCTCCGTGAGCTCCGCGGCAAGGCCGCGAAGATCAAGGAGAAGCGCGACCGCTGATCTCCTCTCCGGGTCCACGGGAAGGCCGGATAGGCTCCACCCCGATGGACACCGAAGCAGAGCTCACACAGCGCGGCCACTCCTCTCCCGAACAGGGGGAGGGGCGGTCGCGCTCTGCTGTTTCCAGGTCCTGGCGGCGGGCCGGGGTGCTCGGCGTGGTCTGCACGGTCTTCCTGCTGCTGGTCGCCAACCTCGTGGTCCAGCCCTTCCTGATCCCGAGCCGTTCCATGGAGCCGACCCTGGAGGTCGGCGACCGGATCCTGGTGAACAAGCTGGCGTACCGTTTCGGCGCGACGCCGCAGCGCGGGGACGTGGTGGTCTTCGACGGCACCGGGTCCTTCGTACGGGAACCCGCCCGCGGCAACCCGGTCGGCGACGCCCTGCACGGGGCCGCCTCGGCGCTGGGGCTGGCCGATCCCTCCGACACCGACTTCGTGAAGCGGGTCGTGGGAGTCGGCGGGGACGACGTGGTGTGCTGCGACGCGGGCGGCCGGATCCAGGTCAACGGGGTGCCCGTGGCGGAGCCGTACCTGTACCCCGGGGACACCCCCTCGGAGGTGCCCTTCCGGATCGTCGTCCCGCTGGGGACCCTGTGGGTGATGGGCGACCACCGTTCCCAGTCCCGGGACTCGCGGGACCACCTCGGCGAGCCGGGCGGGGGGATGGTGCCGGTGGAGAAGGTGATCGGGCGGGCCGACTGGATCGGCTGGCCGGCGTCCCGCTGGGGCTCCCTGCCGCCGGCGCCCGCCACCGGGGGCCCGCATGGGTAGCCGGGGGCGCCCGCCGGTGCCTGCCGAGGGCGGGGGGCGGGCCCAGCGGCGCCGGATGGCGCGCAAGCTGCGCCGGCGCCGGCGCACCCGGCGGGTCGGCGAGCTGCCGCTGCTGGTGGCGGTGGCCCTGTGCATAGCCCTTCTCCTCAAGACCTTCCTGGTCCAGGCGTTCTTCATCCCGTCCGGCTCGATGGAGCAGACGATCCGGATCGGCGACCGGGTGCTGGTGGACAAGCTGACCCCGTGGTTCGGCTCCAAGGTCGAGCGGGGGGACGTCGTCGTCTTCAAGGACCCCGGAGGATGGCTCAAGGGCGAGGCGGCGCGGCCGGCCCCGGACCCGGCCGGCGTGAAGCAGATCAAGCAGACCCTGACCTTCATCGGCCTGCTGCCCTCCGCCGACGAGCAGGACCTGATCAAGCGCGTCATCGGCATCGGCGGCGACACCGTGGCCTGCTGTGACAACCGGGGGCGGGTGACCGTCAACGGCCGTCCGCTCGATGAGCCTTACGTGTCACCCGGGAACTCGCCCTCCGACATCCCCTTCGAGGTGCACGTCCCCGCCGGGCGGCTCTTCGTGATGGGCGACCACCGGGCCAACTCGGCCGACTCCCGCTACCACCTCGACGAGGCGTTCGACGGCACCATCGACGAGAAGGGCGTGGTGGGACAGGCCGTGGTGATCGCCTGGCCGTTCGGGCACTGGCGCCGGCTGGAGCAGCCCGCGACCTTCCTCGACGTTCCGGACCCGGTCCGCACCGGGCGGCGGCAGCGGCCCGGCCGTCGCCGCCGGGGCACCGCGTTCGCATAGTGTGTTCCCGGTCTCCCGCGCCTTAGGGAACTCCCGCTCGTTAAGGGAGGGGAGGGCCCGCTCCCGATCCGGCGCGGGCGGTCGTTTCCGAGTGAGGAGTGGATGTGGGGGATGTGGCGGTAGGCGCTCGATCCGGACGCGACGAGGGCGAGGAGCGGCCGGACGATGCCGTCACGCACGACACCGACGAGGCGGCTGCGGAGGAGAGGCAGCACCGTTCCTTCTGGAAGGAGCTCCCGCTCCTCATCGGCATCGCCCTGGTGCTGGCCCTGCTGATCAAGACCTTCCTGGTCCAGGCGTTCTCGATCCCGTCCGACTCGATGCAGAACACCCTGCAGCGCGGTGACCGGGTGCTGGTGGACAAGCTGACCCCCTGGTTCGGCTCGGAGCCCGAGCGCGGCGAGGTCGTCGTCTTCCACGACCCCGCGCACTGGCTGGAGGGGGAGCCCACCCCGGAGCCCAATGTCGTGCAGAAGGTCCTCAGCTGGATCGGCCTGATGCCGTCCGCCGAGGAGAAGGACCTGATCAAGCGGACCATCGCCATCGGCGGGGACACCGTGGAGTGCAAGCGGGGCGGCCCGGTCGTGGTCAACGGCAAGCCGCTGGACGAGCCCTACATCTTCCCCGGCAACACCCCCTGCGACGACGCGCCGTTCGGGCCGGTCACCGTGCCCAAGGGCAAGATCTGGGTGATGGGCGACCACCGTCAGAACTCCCAGGACTCCCGCTACCACATGCAGGACTCCACCCAGGGCTTCGTACCCGTCAAGGACGTCGTCGGGCGGGCCGTCGTCGTCGCCTGGCCGGTCACCCGCTGGGCCACCCTGCCGGTCCCGGACACCTTCGACCAGAAGGGCATCGACAAGCAGCTCCCGGCGCCCCTGCACTCGCCGCAGGCCTCCGGCCCCGGCGTGGCCGACGTCAACTCGGCGGCCCTGGGGCTCGTGGGCGCCGTGCCCCTCATCCTGTGGCGCCGCAGGAGGCTGACCCAGGGCTCTACCGCCCGGTAGGGTGCCGCCCAGGCCGGCCATCGCCGGGTGGTGGCCATCTCCGGGTATGGGGGCGCACCAATGGGCGGAACACAGGCAATACGCGCGAGCGGCAGAGACGGCCGCGGCGGCCTCGGCAACACGTTGTCGGGCATCGCCGTGGCCATCGGTTTCGCGCTCTTCCTCGGCGGCTTCGTCTGGGGGGCGCTGGTGTACCAGCCCTATACGGTGCCGACGAACTCCATGGTCCCCACCGTGCAGCCCGGTGACCGGGTGCTGGCGCAGCGGATCGGCGGCGCCGAGGTGCACCGCGGGGACGTGGTCGTCTTCAAGGACGCCCAGTGGAGCGACTCGCCCATGGTCAAGCGGGTCGTGGCCGTCGGCGGCGACACCGTCGGCTGCTGCGGGCAGGGCGGCAGGCTGACCGTGAACGGAAAGCCGCTGGAGGAGCCCTACGTGGACCGGGCCGGGCACGACGCGCTGGCCGCGGGGACGACGAACTTCGAGGTCAGGGTGCCCGAGGGCAACCTCTTCCTGATGGGCGACCGGCGCTCGGGCTCCCTGGACTCGCGGGCCCACCTCCAGGACGCCGGCCAGGGGACCGTGCCCCGGTCGGCCGTCGAGGCCCGGGTCGACGCGCTGGCGTGGCCGAACCCGGGGATGCTGGACCGGCCGCAGGCGTTCGCCGCCCTGCCCGGCGGGACCTCGCAGCCCGGGCCGCTGCGGCTCCAGGTGGCCGCGGTGGTGGCCGGTGCCGCCCTCGTCGTCCTGGGCGCCGCCTACGGGCCGGTCGCCCGGGTGCTGGGGCGGGGACGGTCGCGGGGGCGCTCCGGTGGACGCTGAGCGGGGCGAGCGCCCGCCGCGGAAGGTGTCCCGGGTGATCCTGCTGGACCCCGAGGACCGGATCCTGCTGCTGCACGGCTTCGAGCCGGACGACCCCCGCGAGACGTGGTGGTTCACCCCGGGCGGCGGGCTGGAGGGCGACGAGACCCGCGAGCAGGCCGCGCTGCGCGAACTCGCGGAGGAGACCGGGATCACCGAGGTGGAGCTGGGGCCCGTGCTGTGGCACCGCTACTGCTCCTTCCCCTTCGACGGCAGGCGCTGGGAGCAGGACGAGTGGTACTTCCTGGCCCGGACCGCCCAGACCGGGACCGCCCCGGCCGGGCTCACCGAGCTGGAGCGGCGCAGCGTCACCGGGGCGAGGTGGTGGACCTCCGAGGAACTTCTCGCGGCCCGTGAGACGGTGTACCCGACCAAGCTCGCCGGGCTGCTGAGGACGCTGCTCGACGACGGTCCCCCGGATGCTCCGGTGGTCCTGCCCCCGGAAATCGTTTAGGGGCGCACGGCGCTGGCGCACAATAGGGGGACGCACGGCTGAAGGGGAACATGCCATGAGCGCCGAGGACCTCGAGAAGTACGAGACCGAGATGGAGCTGAAGCTCTATCGGGAGTACCGCGACGTCGTCGGGCTGTTCAAGTACGTGATCGAGACGGAACGCCGTTTCTACCTCACCAACGACTACGAGATGCAGGTGCACTCGGTCCAGGGGGAGGTGTTCTTCGAGGTCACGATGGCCGACGCCTGGGTCTGGGACATGTACCGGCCCGCCCGCTTCGTCAAGCAGGTGAGGGTGCTGACCTTCAAGGACGTGAACATCGAGGAGCTCAACAAGAGCGACCTCGAACTGCCGGGCGGCTGAGCCGGCCGAGGGGCCCTTCACGGCCCTCCTCTCACCCGTGAGGGTGAGCGCTCCCTCCACAACGCCCGGGTTGTCCACCAAGATCCACTCGGTGGGCCGGGACGCGCGATCGTCGGTGCCGGAGGTGGTGCCGGATGAACGCGAAGGGCGTGGCACGACAGGCATTGGGGCGCTACGGCGAGGAGCTCGCCGTACGGCGGCTCACCGAGTCGGGAATGACGGTGATCGCCCGGAACTGGCGGTGCCGGGGCGGGGAGATCGACATCGTCGCGCGGGACGGGGACGCCCTCGTCGTGTGCGAGGTCAAGACCCGCCGCGCGGGGGACTTCGAGCACCCCATGGCCGCCGTCCGGGCCGGCAAGGCCGAGCGGCTGCGCCGGCTCGCCGGGCGCTGGCTCGCCGACCACGGGGGGCCGCCGCCGGGCGGCGTGCGGATCGACCTGGTCGGGGTCCTGCTGCCCCGGCGCGGCGCGCCCGTGGTGGAGCATGTCAGGGGGGCCGCCTGATGGGGTTCGCGCGGACGTGCTCGGTGGCCCTGGTGGGCGTCGAGGGCGTCGTGGTGGAGGTCCAGGCCGACCTCGAACCGGGCGTGGCGGCCTTCACCCTGGTGGGGCTGCCCGACAAGACCCTGGTCGAGAGCCGGGACCGGGTACGGGCCGCGGTGGTGAACTCCGGCGCGCCCTGGCCGCAGAAGAAGCTCACGGTCGGACTCAGCCCGGCCTCCGTCCCGAAGTCCGGGGCCCATTTCGACCTGGCCGTCGCGGCGGCCGTCCTGGGCGCCGCCGAGGTGCTCGACCCCGGGGCGATCGCCGACCTCGTGCTGATCGGGGAGCTGGGCCTGGACGGCCGGGTCCGCCCGGTGCGGGGGATCCTGCCGGCCGTGGTCGCCGCCGCCGAGGCGGGGTACCGGCAGGTGGTGGTGCCGCAGCAGTGCGCCGCCGAGGCCACCCTGGTCCCGGAGGTGTCGGTGCTGGGCGTGCGCAGCCTGCGGCAGCTGATCGCCGTGCTGACCGACGCACCGGTCCCCGAGGAGGACCCGCCGGAGGGGGAGGGGCGCCCCGACCCGATGCTCGCCGGCCTGGTCCTGCCCGGCGCCGGACTGGGGGCGGGCCTGGCCCGGAGCGGGCAGGAGGGCCCGGACTTCCCCGACCTCGCCGACGTGGCCGGCCAGCACAGCGCCCGCCGGGCCCTGGAGGTGGCCGCCTCCGGGGGCCACCACCTCTTCCTCAGCGGGCCGCCGGGCGCCGGCAAGACGATGCTCGCCGAGCGGCTGCCCTGGATCCTGCCGCCGCTCACCCGACAGGACTCCCTGGAGGTGACGGCCGTCCACTCGGTCGCGGGAATCCTGCCGCCCGGCGAACCGCTCGTCTCCCGGCCCCCGTACTGCGCCCCCCACCACTCGGCGACCATGCAGTCCCTGGTCGGCGGCGGCGCCGGGATTCCCAGGCCCGGGGCGGTCTCCCTGGCCCACAAGGGGGTGCTCTTCCTGGACGAGGCGGCCGAGTTCAGCGGCAAGGTGCTGGACGCCCTGCGCCAGCCCCTCGAAGCCGGGCACGTGGTCATCGCCCGGGCCGCCGGGGTGGTAAGGCTGCCCGCCCGCTTCCTGATGGTCCTCGCGGCCAACCCCTGCCCCTGCGGCCGGCACACCCTGAACGGGGCCGGCTGCGAATGCCCCTCCTCCGTGATCAGGCGCTACCAGGCCCGGCTGTCGGGCCCGCTGCTCGACCGGGTGGACCTGAGGGTCGAGGTGGAGCCGGTCACCCGCTCCGACCTGCTGGGCCGGGGCGGCCGGGGCGAGGCCACGCGGGTCGTCGCCGACCGGGTCCGGGAGGCCCGCGAGCGGGCCGCCGCCCGGTACGGGGGCACCCCCTGGCGGCTCAACGCCGAGGTGCCCGGACACGAGCTGCGCACCCGCTGGCCGGCCGGTCCCGGTGCCCTGGCACAGGCCGAGCGGGAGATGGAGCGCGGGCTGCTGACCGCCCGGGGGCTGGACCGGGTGCTCCGGGTCGCCTGGACCGTGGCCGACCTGCGCGGCCGCGACCGCCCGGAGGCGCTGGACGCGGCCGTGGCGCTGGAGCTGCGCACCGGGATCGCCCGCGGGGCGGCGCTGGCCCTGGGGAGTGGGCCGTGACCGCCGCCGGGCCGCCGGACCCCGTCCTCCTGGCCCGCGCCGCGCTCACGAGGGTGCTGGAGCCGGGCGACAAACACGGCGGGCGCTGGCTGCGGGAGCTCGGCCCCGTCGCCCTGATACACCACCTGACACGGACCGGGGACGGCGGGGAGGCCGGCCCGCTGACCGGGGCGGGCCCCGAGCGGCTCGCCGGGTACCGCAGGCGGGCGGTGCTCGCGGAGCCCGCCCGGGATCTGGAACGGGCCGCCGCCGAGGGCGTCCGGTTCGTCTGCCCGGGCTCGGCGGAGTGGCCGACCCAGCTGGACGACCTCGGCGACGCCCGGCCCGTCGGACTCTGGCTGAGGGGCCGGCCGAACCTGCGGACCTGGGCCCTGCGCTCCGTCGCCGTGGTCGGGGCCCGCGCCTGCACCCCGTACGGGGCCCACATGGCGCAGACCCTGGCCGCCGGGCTCGCCGAGCGGGGCTGGGTGGTGGTCTCCGGCGCCGCGTACGGGATCGACGGCGCCGCCCACCGCGGGGCCCTCGCCTCCGGCGGAGCCACGGCCGCGGTGCTGGCCTGCGGCGTGGACACCGTCTACCCGCGCGGACACGCCGGGCTGCTCGGCCGGATCACCCGCCAGGGGCTGGTCCTGGGCGAGCTGCCGCCCGGCAGCCATCCCACGCCCAGCCGGTTCGTCCTGCGCAACCGCGTCATCGCCGCCCTCACCCGGGGGACCGTGGTCGTGGAGGCCGCCCGGCGCAGCGGCTCCCTCGTCACCGCCCGCCGCGCCCAGGCACTGGGCCGCCTCACCATGGGCGTCCCCGGCCCCGCCACCAGCGGCCTCTCCGCCGGGGTGCACGAGCTGCTGCGGGGCGAGGCGGTCCTGGTCACCGACGCCGCCGAGGTGATCGAACTGGTCGGCGCCATGGGCGAACTGGCCCCCGTCCCGCGCGGGCCCGTCCTCGCCCGCGACCTGCTCGACCCCGCGGCCGCGCGGGTGCTCGAAGCGCTCCCCGCCGGCCGCCCCGCCGACGTGGACGAGATCTCCCTCGCCGCGGGCACCGGCACCGATGAAGTCATCGGCAGACTGTACGAACTTCACTCTCTGGGGTTCGTCGAACGGCAGGGCGACGCCTGGCGGTTGGCCCGCCCCGGACCAAAGGGGGAGGCGTAATCCGTGGCCGCACGGCGAGGCGGTCGTTGACCTGGGGCGTTCCGGTGAAAGAGTGAAGGCGATGAGAGACGCGGTCTTCCCCGAGGCGGCCGCCCGGGCCGTGCGCGAGGCGCCGGACCCGGGCCGCCCGCCCGGGTCCGGGCGCTCCTGCGGCCCTGCGCCATCCCGTACTCTTCGCGCACCGCGACTCTTCCGTCACGCTACGCTCCCAAGGAATCCCGCTCCGGCAAAGGCGAAGCATGCCCCAGCACACCTCAGGGTCCGACCGCGCTTCGGTGCCACCCGCTGCCCGTGGCGGCGTGCGGTCCACCGAGCCCTCGTCCCTGGAGCTGCTCTGGCGCTCATACAAGGACTCGGGTGACGAGCGGCTGCGGGAGCAGCTGATCCTGCACTACTCGCCGCTGGTCAAATACGTGGCGGGCCGGGTCAGCGTCGGTCTCCCGCCCAACGTGGAACAGGCCGACTTCGTCTCCTCCGGGGTCTTCGGACTGATCGACGCGATCGAGAAGTTCGACATCGAGCGGTCCATCAAGTTCGAGACGTACGCGATCACCCGCATCCGCGGCGCGATGATCGACGAGCTGAGGGCGCTGGACTGGATCCCGCGCTCGGTCCGCCAGAAGGCCCGCGCCGTGGAACGCGCCTACGCCACGCTGGAGGCCCAGCTGCGGCGCACCCCCACGGAGGGCGAGGTCGCGGGGGAGATGGGCATCGGGGTCGAGGAACTCCACACCGTCTTCAGCCAGTTGTCCCTCGCCAACGTGGTCGCCCTGGAGGAACTGCTGCACGTCGGCGGGGAGGGCGGCGACCGCCTCTCCCTGATGGACACCCTGGAGGACACCGCCGCCGACGACCCGGTGGAGGTGGCCGAGGACCGGGAGCTGCGCCGGCTGCTCGCCCGGGCCATCAACACCCTCCCCGAGCGGGAGAAGACCGTCGTGACCCTCTACTACTACGAGGGCCTGACCCTCGCCGAGATCGGCAACGTCCTGGGCGTCACCGAGAGCCGGGTCAGCCAGATCCACACCAAATCCGTGCTCCAGCTGCGCGCCAAACTCGCGGACGTCGGCCGCTGAGCCGCCCCCGGACGCGGCGGCCCGCGCAGCGGCCGGGCGGAGCCGCCGGGGAGCTTGCGCACCTCCGTACAGTGGTGACGTGCCCAGGATTCGAGCGGCCTCCGTGGCCGAGCACCGGTCGATGCAGCGCGGCGCCCTGTTGGACGCGGCGCGTTCCCTGCTGTCGGAAGGCGGGACCGACGCCCTGACCTTCCCCGCCCTCGCGGAGCGCACCGGTCTCGCCCGGTCCTCCGTGTACGAGTACTTCAAGTCGCGCGCGGCCGTGGTCGAGGAGCTGTGCGCCGTGGACTTCCCCGTCTGGGCCGCCGAGATCGAGGCGGCCATGGAGGCCGCGCCCACGCCCGAGGGGAAGATCGAGGCGTACGTGCGCAGCCAGCTGGAGCTGGTGGGCGACCGCCGGCACCGGGCGGTGGTGGCCATCTCCGCCGGGGAGCTGGACGCGGGCGCGCGGGAGAAGATCCGCGCCGCGCACGGCGGCCTCGTCGCCATGATCGGCGAGGCGCTGGAGGCCCTCGGGCAGCCGGAACCGCGGCTGGCCGCCCTGCTGCTCCAGGGGGTCGTGGACGCCGCGGCCCGCCGGATCGAGCTCGGCGCCGCCGAGGAGCCCGCCGTGATCACGTCCACCGCGGTGGCCATGGCCCTCCGCGGTATCAGCGGCTAGCGGGGCGGGGGCTGCGGGCCGGGTGCGGACGGCAGCAGGCGGGGCGTGGCCCCGGGGAGCAGGGCCAGCGGGTTGCGGTAGGAGTCCTCGCCCGCCAGGAGGCCCCAGTGCAGACAGGGCCCCGGGCAGTGGGAGCCCTCCGTGAGCACCGCCACCACCTGGCCCGCCGTGACCGCCTCCCCCTCCGCCACCAGCGGCCGCACCGGCTCGAAGGTGGTCCGCAGCCCGCCCGGGAGGGTCAGGGACAGCACGCCCCGCCCCGCGACCTGCCCCGCGTAGTGGACCCGCCCCGGCCCCACGGCCCGGACCTCCGCTCCCGCCGGGGCCGACAGGTCCACCCCGCGGTGCCCCGCCGCGTACGGGGTCGGGGGCGGGTCCCACCACCGGGCGACGGACAGCGGCGCCGGCAGTGGCCGGACCGCCCGGAAGGCCCCCTCGGCGGGGACGCCGGCGGGAGCCGGGACCAGCGCCCCGGACAGGGCGAACAGCAGGGTGAGCAGCAGCGTCGTCGTCATGCGCCCAGGGTCCCGCGCGGGACCCGCGGCCCGCCCGTTCCTGTGGACGGGCGAAAGGGTGTGGACAAGGGCGTCACCCGGCATACCGCCGGGTCCCGTACACTTCTTGTGGCGATCCGGGTCACCGGGTCGACTTCGCACGCCCCAGCGCCGACCGGTTCCGGTCGGGTGGCAGCGCCTCTCGGTCCCTTCATGGGGCAGGGCGCGGCGGGGCGTCAGGAACCAAAACCGAGAAACCAAGGAGATGGCCATGGCCGTCGTAACGATGCGGGAGCTGCTGGAGAGCGGCGTCCACTTCGGTCACCAGACCCGTCGCTGGAACCCGAAGATGAAGCGCTTCATCTTCACCGAGCGCAACGGCATCTACATCATCGACCTGCTCCAGTCGCTGTCGTACATCGACCGCGCCTACGAGTTCGTGAAGGAGACCGTCGCGCACGGCGGTTCCATCATGTTCGTCGGTACGAAGAAGCAGGCGCAGGAGGCCATCGCCGAGCAGGCGACCCGCGTCGGCATGCCGTACGTCAACCAGCGCTGGCTGGGTGGCATGCTCACCAACTTCTCGACCGTCTACAAGCGCCTTCAGCGTCTGAAGGAGCTCGAGGCGATCGACTTCGAGGACGTCGCGGCCTCGGGTCTCACCAAGAAGGAGCTCCTGGTCCTCTCCCGCGAGAAGGCCAAGCTGGAGAAGACCCTCGGTGGTATCCGCGAGATGTCGAAGGTTCCCAGCGCCGTCTGGATCGTCGACACCAAGAAGGAGCACATCGCCGTCGGTGAGGCGCGCAAGCTGCACATCCCGGTCGTCGCGATCCTCGACACCAACTGCGACCCCGACGAGGTCGACTACAAGATCCCGGGCAACGACGACGCCATCCGCTCCGTCACCCTGCTCACCCGCGTGATCGCCGACGCCGTCGCCGAGGGCCTCATCGCCCGTTCCGGCGCTGCGACCGGTGACTCGAAGCCGGGCGAGAAGGCCGCCGCCGAGCCGCTCGCCGAGTGGGAGCGCGACCTGCTCGAGGGCGAGAAGAAGGCTGACGCCGAGGCCCCCGTGGCCGAGGCCCCGGCTGCCGAGGCCCCCGCGGCCGAGGCTCCCGCTGCCGAGGCTCCGGCCGCCGAGCAGGCCTGACCCACTGAGAGCGCCCGGCGTTCATCCGCCGGGCACTCGCAGCACGGACGATGACGGCGGGGGAGCCGCGCCACGAGCGCGCTCCTCCGCCGTTCACCCGTAGATCTACGACTTCGAGAGAGAATCACAGACTCATGGCGAACTACACCGCCGCTGACGTCAAGAAGCTCCGCGAGCTCACCGGCGCCGGCATGCTGGACTGCAAGAACGCGCTCGTCGAGGCCGACGGCGACGTCACCAAGGCCAACGAGATCCTGCGCGTCAAGGGCCTGAAGGGTGTCGCCAAGCGCGAGGGCCGTTCCGCCGAGAACGGTGCCGTCACCTCCCTGATCTCCGAGGACGCCACCTCCGGCGTGCTCGTCGAGCTCAAGTGCGAGACCGACTTCGTGGCCAAGAGCCCGAAGTTCCTGGCCGTCGCCGACCAGCTCGCCGCCCACGTGGCCGCCACCAAGCCCGCCGACATCGAGGCGCTGCTGGCGTCCGAGATCGAGCCCGGCAAGACCGTCCAGGCGTTCGTGGACGAGGCCAACGCCAACCTCGGCGAGAAGATCGTCCTGGACCGCTTCGCGGCGTACGAGGGTGCCTTCGTGGCCTCCTACATGCACCGCACCATGCCCGACCTGCCGCCGCAGATCGGTGTCCTGGTCGAGCTGGACAAGGCCGACGCCGACCTGGCCAAGGGCATCGCCCAGCACATCGCCGCCTTCGCGCCGAAGTACCTCACCGCCGAGGACGTCCCGGCCGAGATCGTCGAGTCCGAGCGCCGCGTCGCCGAGGAGACCACCCGCGCCGAGGGCAAGCCCGAGGCCGCGATCGCCAAGATCGTCGAGGGTCGCGTCAACGGCTTCTTCAAGGACGCCACGCTGCTCGGCCAGCCGTACGCGCTGGACAACAAGAAGTCCGTCCAGAAGGTTCTGGACGAGGCCGGTGTCACCCTGAAGCGCTTCGCCCGCATCAAGGTCGGCATCTGAGTCCGTCCGTACGCGACGGACACCGGACCCCGATAGGGTCTGAGGCAGTCGTCCACGCTTGCGCCGGACGACCGCAGATCTGACGAGGAGGCCATTGCCGCAGAGGGAACCGCGAGGACCCACCGGCAATGGCCTTCTTCGTATGTGCACGAGGAGATCTCCATGAATCAGGGCGTGGACCCCCACACCGCATCCCACGACAAGAGCGACCACGACAAGAAGGGTCGCCGCTTCATGCTGAAGCTGTCCGGCGAAGCCTTCTCCGGCGGCGGCGGGCTGGGTGTCGACCCTGACGTCGTGCACGCCATCGCCCGCGAGATCGCGGCCGTGGTCCGAGACGGCGCCGAGATCGCGGTCGTCATCGGCGGCGGCAACTTCTTCCGCGGCGCCGAGCTGCAGCAGCGCGGCATGGACCGGGCGCGGTCCGACTACATGGGCATGCTCGGCACCGTCATGAACTGCCTCGCCCTCCAGGACTTCCTGGAGAAGGAGGGCATCGACAGCCGCGTCCAGACCGCCATCACCATGGGCCAGGTCGCGGAGCCGTACATCCCGCTGCGCGCCGTCCGCCACCTGGAGAAGGGCCGCGTCGTCATCTTCGGCGCCGGTATGGGCATGCCGTACTTCTCCACCGACACCACGGCCGCCCAGCGTGCCCTGGAGATCGACGCCGA
The DNA here is from genome assembly GCF_003634815.1 of Streptomyces sp. 3211.6. Lineage (NCBI taxonomy): Bacteria > Bacillati > Actinomycetota > Actinomycetes > Kitasatosporales > Streptomycetaceae > Streptomyces > Streptomyces sp. 3211.6. The sequence continues at coordinate 5,673,108 of NZ_RBXC01000001.1, forward strand.
GGCCCTGCTCATGGGCAAGAACGGCGTCGACGGGGTCTACGACTCCGACCCGAAGACCAACCCGGACGCGGTGAAGTTCGACGCGCTGGGGTACAACGAGGTGCTGTCCCGGGACCTCAAGGTCGCCGACGCCACGGCCATCACGCTGTGCCGCGACAACCTGCTGCCGATCCTGGTCTTCGAACTGCTCGCCGAGGGCAATATCGCCCGCGCCGTCAAGGGTGAGAAGATCGGCACGCTCGTGAGCGACCAGGGCACCCGGGCCTGAGCCCGTCGCACCGGGCCCCCCGGGGCCCGGTCCGGGCGGCCCGCGCACCGCCCCGCCCGCCTGAACCATCCATATCTGACATGCAGGAGCACGTGGTGATCGAAGAAATCCTCCTCGAGGCCGAGGAGAAGATGGAGAAGGCCGTCGTCGTCGCCAAGGAAGACTTCGCCGCGATTCGCACGGGCCGTGCGCACCCGGCGATGTTCAACAAGATCGTGGCGGACTACTACGGTGCCATCACGCCCATCAACCAGCTCGCCTCCTTCTCGGTGCCCGAGCCGCGCATGGCCGTCGTGACCCCGTTCGACAAGAGCGCCCTGCGCAACATCGAGCAGGCCATCCGCGACTCCGACCTGGGCGTCAACCCCAGCAACGACGGCAATATCATCCGGGTGACCTTCCCCGAGCTGACGCAGGACCGCCGCAAGGAGTACATCAAGGTCGCCAAGAACAAGGCCGAGGACTCCCGCGTCTCCATCCGCTCCGTGCGCCGCAAGGCCAAGGACGCCCTCGACAAGCTGGTCAAGGACAAGGAGGCCGGCGAGGACGAGGTGCGCCGCGCCGAGAAGGAGCTCGACGACACCACCGCGAAGTACGTCGCGCAGGTGGACGAGCTGCTCAAGCACAAGGAAGCCGAGCTCCTCGAGGTCTGATGAACGACTCTCCCTGGGCCGCTGAGCCGGTACCGGCGGGTCCCGCATACGATGCGCTGGTGGGCCCGCAGACTGCGCCCATGCCCATCGTGCCCGATGCCGCCGGCCGTGCGTTCGACGACCGGGAAGCACGCGATCGGGGGGCCGCCTTCGCCGGCGGCCCCCCGCTCCGTACCGAGATGCCGTTGCAGGAGCCCATGCCCAGCCCCCCGCCCCCGCCTTCGCAGGCACCGCAGGACGCCTCGCCCCCGCCGCAGAAGAAGCGCGCGGGGCGGGATCTGCGGGCCGCCATAGGGGTCGGCGTCGGCCTCGGCGCGGTGATCTTCGCTTCGCTGTTCATCGTCAAGGCCGTCTTCGTCGGCGTGATCGTCGTCGCCGTCGTCGTCGGTCTGTGGGAGCTCACCTCCCGGCTCCAGGAGAAGAAGGGCATCAAGGCCCCGCTGGTCCCGCTCGCGGTCGGCGGCGCGGCGATGGTCATCGCCGGCTTCGTCCGGGGGGCCGAGGGCGCCTGGGTCGCCATGGCCCTGACCGCGCTGGCGGTGCTCGTCTGGCGGATGACGGAACCGCCCGAGGACTACCTCAAGGACGTCACCGCGGGCGTCTTCGCGGCGTTCTACGTGCCCTTCCTGGCCACGTTCGTCGCGATGCTGCTCACGGCCGAGGACGGCCCGCAGCGGGTGGTGACCTTCCTCCTGCTGACCGTCGTCAGCGACACCGGGGCGTACGCCGTCGGCTGGCGCTTCGGCAAGACCAAGCTGGCACCCCGCATCAGCCCCGGGAAGACCCGCGAGGGACTCCTCGGCGCCGTGGCCTTCGCCATGGGGGCCGGTGCGCTGTGCATGGAGTTCCTGATCGACGGGGGCTCCTGGTGGCAGGGCCTGCTGCTGGGCCTGGCCGTCGCCGTCAGCGCCACCCTGGGCGACCTGGGCGAGTCGATGATCAAGCGCGACCTCGGCATCAAGGACATGGGGACGCTGCTCCCGGGCCACGGCGGCATCATGGACCGCCTCGACTCGCTGCTCCCGACGGCCCCGGTCGTCTGGCTGCTGCTGGCGGCCTTCGTCGGCACCGGCTGACGGGTCCGGGCCGGGTTATCCTGGAGGGCGCGCCGCCTTCACGCGGCGCGCCCTTTCCGTCCGGCGGCCGAGAGCCGCAGCGGACCGGCCCTGCACGCGCGGGGTGACCCCCACCCCGTCGTACCGAGGAGTACCGCATGGCCCCCCGTCCCGCTCCGGGTGAGCTCACCTTCGTCGCTCCGCGAGGGGCCAAGAAGCCGCCCCGGCACCTGGCCGACCTCACCCCGGCCGAGCGCCGCGAGGCGGTCGCCGCGATCGGCGAGAAGCCGTTCCGGGCCAAGCAGCTCTCCCAGCACTACTTCGCCCGCTACGCCCACGACCCGGCGGAGTGGACCGACATCCCGGCGGCCTCGCGCGAGAAGCTCCAGCAGGAGCTGCTCCCCGAGCTGATGAACGTCATCCGGCACATCAGCTGCGACGACGACACGACCCGCAAGACCCTGTGGAAGCTGCACGACGGCACCCTCGTGGAGTCCGTCCTGATGCGCTACCCGGACCGGGTCACCATGTGCATCTCCTCGCAGGCCGGCTGCGGTATGAACTGCCCGTTCTGCGCCACCGGCCAGGCCGGCCTCGACCGCAACCTCTCCACCGCCGAGATCGTGCACCAGATCGTCGACGGCATGCGCGCCCTGCGTGACGGCGAGGTCCCCGGCGGCCCGGCCCGCCTGTCCAACATCGTCTTCATGGGCATGGGCGAGCCGCTCGCGAACTACAACCGCGTCGTCGGCGCCATCCGCCGGCTCACCGACCCCGAGCCCGACGGGCTGGGCCTGTCGCAGCGCGGCATCACGGTCTCCACCGTCGGCCTGGTTCCGGCCATGCTGCGGTTCGCCGACGAGGGCTTCAAGTGCCGCCTCGCCGTCTCCCTGCACGCCCCGGACGACGAGCTGCGCGACACCCTCGTCCCCGTGAACACCCGCTGGAAGGTCCGTGAGGTCCTCGACGCGGCCTGGGAGTACGCGGAGAAGTCCGGCCGCCGGATCTCCATCGAGTACGCCCTGATCCGCGACATCAACGACCAGGCCTGGCGCGGCGACCTCCTCGGCCGCCTGCTCAAGGGCAAGCGGGTGCACGTCAACCTGATCCCGCTGAACCCGACGCCCGGCTCGAAGTGGACCGCCTCGCGCCCCGAGGACGAGAAGGCCTTCGTCGAGGCCATCGCCCGGCACGGCGTGCCCGTGACCGTCCGGGACACCCGCGGCCAGGAGATCGACGGAGCGTGCGGACAGCTCGCGGCGAGCGAGCGGTAGTCTGGCCCGCGTACATCTGCATATTCCGACAGGGGAGCGCCACAGCGCTGAGAGTGCGGCAACACGTTTTTGGATCGAGCACCGTGGCCGCAGACCCTCTGAACCTCGCCCAGGTCATTCTGGGTAGGAAGTTCGGTCACCACCTCAAGCTGTTGCGCCCTGCCCGGGCGCCGCGCTCCACCAGAGCGCCCGGGCGGGGCCGCGTCTTCTCCTGGTCATACCCAGGAGGAATCAACCGTGAGCACCACCAAGAAGATCGCGGGTGCGGCGCTGGCCGCCGCCCTCGGCGTCGGCACGCTGACCGCGTGCGGCGGCGGCAGCAAGGACGAGGGCGGGGCCGCCGCGAGCGGATCGCCGAAGTCCAAGACCGTCACCCTCGTCTCGCACGACTCCTTCAACGTCAGCGAGCCGGTCCTCAAGGAGTTCGAGCAGCAGAGCGGCTACACCGTCAAGGTGCTGAAGTCCGGGGACGCCGGCGCCGCCCTCAACCAGGAGATCCTCACCAAGGGCTCCCCGCGCGGCGACGTCTTCTTCGGCGTCGACAACACGCTCCTCTCGCGCGCCCTCGACAACGGGATCTTCACCCCGTACGAGGCCAAGGGCCTGGCGGAGGTCAAGCCCGAGTTCGTCCTCGACCGGCAGCACCGCGTCACCCCGGTCGACTCCGGCGACATCTGCGTCAACTACGACAAGGCCTACTTCGCCGACAAGAAGATCGCCCCGCCGCAGACCCTGGACGACCTGGTCAAGCCCGAGTACAAGAACCTGCTGGTCACCGAGAACGCCGCGACCTCCTCGCCCGGCCTCGGCTTCCTCCTCGCCTCCGTCGGCAAGTACGGCGATGGGGGCACCTCCCAGGGCGAAGCCTCTGGGGGAGGCTGGAAGGAGTACTGGAGCAAGCTCAAGGCCAACGGCGTCGAGGTCGTCGACGGCTGGGAGCAGGCCTACAACGAGCGCTTCTCCGGCTCCGCGGGCGGCAAGAAGGCCAAGGGCGACCGCCCGCTGGTCGTCTCCTACGCCTCCAGCCCGCCGGTCGAGGTCCTCTACGGCGAGCCCCAGCCGGCCGAGGCCCCCACGGGCGTGGCCACCGGAACCTGCTTCCGCCAGGTCGAGTTCGCGGGCCTGCTGAAGGGCGCGAAGAACGAGGAGGGCGGCAAGGCCCTCATCGACTTCCTGATCGGCAAGAAGTTCCAGGAGGACATGCCGCTCCAGATGTTCGTGAACCCGGTGGTCAAGGACGCGAAGCTGCCGGAGGTGTTCACCAAGCACGGCGTGGTCGTCGAGAAGCCGGAGAACGTGGCCCCCGAGGCCATCGCCAAGAACCGTGACCAGTGGGTCAAGGCATGGTCCTCGATCGTCGTGAAGTAGTACGCGACGGCGCCCCGGCGGAGGGCGGGCGGGCCACCGCCGTCAGGATGGCCCTGATGGCCGTGCCGCTCGCCTTCTTCGGGCTGTTCTTCGCCTACCCCGTGGCCGCCATCGTCGGCCGCGGGCTCAAGACCGGGGAGGGCTGGCAGTTCGGCCGGATCGGCGAGGTGCTCGCCCAGCCGGACATCGCCGACGTGCTCTGGTTCACCACCTGGCAGGCGCTCGCCTCGACCGCGCTCACCCTGATCGTCGCGCTGCCCGGCGCCTACGTGTTCGCGCGCTTCTCCTTCCCCGGCAAGCAGCTGCTGCGGGCCCTGGTCACCGTCCCGTTCGTGCTGCCGACCGTGGTCGTCGGCACCGCCTTCCTGGCCCTGGTCGGGCGCGGGGGGCTGCTGGACGAGGTGTGGGGCGTGCGGCTGGACACCACCGTCTGGGCGATCCTGCTCGCCCACGTGTTCTTCAACTACGCCGTCGTCGTCCGCACGGTCGGCGGGCTCTGGGCGCAGCTGGACCCGCGCCAGGAGGAGGCCGCCCGGGTGCTGGGCGCCGGGCGGTTCGCGGCCTGGCGGCGGGTGACCCTGCCGGCGCTGGCCCCGGCGGTGGCCGCCGCCGCGCTGATGGTGTTCCTGTTCACCTTCAGCTCCTTCGGCGTCGTGCAGATCCTCGGCGGGCCCTCGTACGCCACGCTGGAGGTCGAGGTCTACCGGCAGACGGCGCAGCTGCTCGACCTGCCGACGGCCGCGGTGCTGACGCTGGTCCAGTTCGCCGCCGTCGGGGTGATCCTCGGGGTGCACGCCTGGACCGTGCGGCGCAGGGAGACCGCGCTGCGGCTGGTCGACCCCGCGCGCACCGCGCACCCGCCGCGCGGCTGGGCGCAGCGCGGGCTGCTGGGCGGGGTGCTGCTGACGGTGGCGCTGCTGATCGTGGCCCCGCTCGCGGTGCTGGTGGAGCGGTCCCTCGATGCCCCCGGCGGGTACGGGTTCGGGTTCTACCGGGCGCTCCAGGAGGCCGGTGCCGGGGGCGGAACGTTTCTGGTGCCGCCGCTGGAGGCCATCTGGAACTCCCTCCAGTACGCGCTCGCCGCCACCGGGATCGCCCTGGCCGTCGGCGGCCTCGCGGCCGCGGCGCTGGCCCGGCGGGCGGGCCGCTTCGTCCGGGGCTTCGACGCGCTGCTGATGCTGCCCCTCGGGGTGTCCGCCGTGACGGTGGGCTTCGGGTTCCTGATCACCCTGGACCGGCCGCCGCTGGACCTGCGGACCTCCTGGATCCTGGTGCCGCTGGCCCAGGCGCTGGTCGGGGTGCCGTTCGTGGTGCGGACCATGCTGCCGGTGCTGCGGGCCGTCGACGGGCGGCTGAGGGAGGCCGCGGCCGTGCTGGGGGCCTCGCCGCTGCGGGTGTGGCGGGAGGTGGACCTGCCGCTGGTGCGCCGGGCGGTGCTGATCGCGGCGGGCTTCGCCTTCGCGGTCTCGCTGGGCGAGTTCGGCGCGACGGTGTTCATCGCCCGGCCGGACCACCCGACGCTGCCGGTGGCCGTGGCCCGACTGCTGGGCCGGGCCGGTGAGATGAACTACGGGCAGGCCATGGCCCTGAGCACGATTCTGATGCTGGTGTGCGCGGTGTCCCTGCTGGTACTGGAGCGACTGCGACCCGACAAGACCTCGGGAGAGTTCTGATGACCCTGCTCCGGCTCGAAGGGGTGACGGTCCGCTTCGGCGACCGGGCGGTCCTGGACGCGGTGGACCTGGAGGTCGCCGAACACGAGACCGTCTGCGTGCTGGGACCGAGCGGCAGCGGCAAGTCCACCCTGCTGCGGGTGGTGGCCGGGCTCCAGCGGCCCTCGGCCGGACGGGTCCTGCTGGGCGGCGCCGACCAGGCCGGGGTGCCGGTGCACCGGCGGGGGGTGGGTCTGATGTTCCAGGACCACCAGCTGTTCCCGCACCGGGACGTCGGCGGGAACGTCGCCTTCGGCCTGCGCGTACGGCGCTCCGCGAAGCCGGAGTACGAGGAGCGGGTCGCCCGTCTGCTGGACCTCGTGGGGTTGCCCGGGGCCCAGCGCCGGGCCGTGGCCTCGCTGTCGGGCGGCGAACAGCAGCGGGTCGCTCTGGCCCGGGCGCTGGCCCCCTCGCCCCGGCTGCTGATGCTGGACGAGCCGCTGGGCCAGCTGGACCGGGGGCTGCGCGAGCGGCTGGTGGTCGAGCTCCAGGGACTGTTCTCCAGGCTGGGCACCACCGTGCTGGCCGTCACCCACGACCAGGGCGAGGCCTTCGCGCTCGCCGACCGGGTGGTGGTGATGCGGGACGGGCGGATCGCGCAGGCGGGGACCCCGCTGGAGGTGTGGCAGCGGCCGGCGTCGGAGTTCGTGGCGCGGTTCCTCGGCTTCGAGAACGTGGTCCCGGCCACCGTCACCGGCGGTGCGGCCGCCACCCCGTGGGGGAAGGTCCCGGTGCCGGAGGGCTCCCCCGAGGGGGAGCAGCGGCTGCTGGTGCGGCCGGCCGGGGTGGTGCCCGCCGCGGCCGGGCTGGACTGCGTGGTGGAATCCCGTACCTTCCGCGGGACGCACGTGGCCCTGCTGCTGCGGCCCGAGGAGGGACCCGTACTGGAGGCGGAGTGCGCTCTGGCCGCCGCGCCGGCCGTGGGGGACCGGATCGCGGTGGCCTTCACGCCCTCCGAGGTGGTCGTCCTTCCGGTGGCCTGAGCCGCCGCCCGCGGATCAGGCCGCCCGGATGCCGTCGACGGCGACGGGCAGGTGGCGCGGGCCGCGCAGGACCGCGTTCTGCCGGTAGGGCGGCGGGTCCTCCAGCAGCCGCGGGTTCTCCAGCCTGCGGGCCAGTTCGCTCAGGGCCAGCGCAGCCTCCAGCCGGGCCAGCGGCGCCCCGAAGCAGCTGTGGATGCCGCTGCCCAGGCCCAGGTGCTGGACGTCCGGGCGGTCGGGGTCGAAGCGGTCGGGGTCCTCGAACCGCTTCGGGTCGCGGTTTCCGGAGGCCAGGATGAGCCACAGCGAGGAGCCCTTGGGGATGGTCACCCCTGCGACCTCGATGTCGGTCAGGGTGCTGCGCTGCGGCAGCAGCTGCACCGGGGGCTCGAAGCGCAGCAGCTCCTCCACCATCGGCACCGCCACGTCCGGGTCGGAGCGCAGCCGGTCCAGGTGCTCCGGGTTGCGCAGGAGGGTGAGCATGCCGTTCGTGATCAGGTTGACGGTGGTCTCGTGGCCGGCGATCAGCAGCAGCGCCGCCGTGCTGAGCACCTCCATGGTGCTCATCGTGCCGTCCGGGCCCTGCCCGGTCGCCAGCTCCGAGAGCATGTCCCCGGTCGGGTTCTTGCGCCGCTCCTCGATCAGCCCGGCCAGGTACATGCCGAGCTCCATGCGGGCGCCCTCCGTCTTCTTGGCCCGCTCCGCGGGATCGGCGTCCGGATCGGGGTCCAGGCTCGCGGCCAGGGTGTCGGCCCAGACGTGGAAGCGGGCCTCGTCCTCGGGCGGCACGCCCAGCAGCCGGCAGATGACGGTCACCGGGAAGGGGTAGGAGAACTCCTCCACCAGGTCGATCCGGTTCGGGTCGCCCTTCGCGGCGATGGTGTCGATCAGCCCCGTGACGATGCCGCCGAGCTCGCCGCGCATCTGCTCGACCCGGCGCGGGGAGTGCGGAGGCCCGAAGGGCCGGTTGGTCATCCGCCGCAGCCGGTCGTGGTCGGGCGGGTCGAGCTTCAGGAAGGAGGGGGGCAGGACCTCGCTCCCGCCCTCGTCGGCCTGGCTCAGCGGGTCGCCGGCCGTCGGGGTCAGGTTGCGGGCGTCGGAGCTGATGCGCGGGTCGTGCAGCAGGCCCTTGATCTCGTGGTAGGTGCTGACGACGTACGGGCCGTCCCCGTCGTGGAACACCGGGGTCTTGCGGAGCTCCTCGTACAGCGGGTACGGGTTGGCGCGGCTGGAGTAGTCGAGGATCTGCCGCAGGATGCCTTGGGTCATGAGGGGTCCTCGTGCTCAGTTGTGCGCCGGGGTGAAGGTCATCCGCCGGTCGGCCGGCGAGTAGCCGCTCAGGGTGATCGTCGGTCCGTGCGTGGGCACCGAAGGGTCGGGGAAGTCCGCGTCCAGCGGCCGCTCCCCCTCGGGCCTGCGGTCCACCGTCGGGTACGGCGGCGGGAACGGCGCGGTCCGCTCGATCTGCTGCTCGTAGAAGTCCAGCCAGCGGCACTGGTCGAAGGTGACGGCCCCGATCACGCGGCCCTGGTACCCGTACACGCCGACGAAACGGCGCTCGGCGCGCGAGCCCTGGGTGATCACGATCTCGGTGCCCATCGAGGGGACCCCGACCGACTTGATGTTGACGCCGAACTGGGAGGACCAGAACGCCGGGACCCACAGGTGCGGGCGGCGGTCGGCGCTCCGGCTGAGCATGTTGTGCGCGGCCGTCTCGGCCTGGGCCACGGCGTTGCCCCAGTGCTCCAGCGACAGGAACTGGTAGCCGAACAGGGCGTGCGGGGAGCGGGCCACGTCGCCGGCCACGTAGATGTCGTCGGTGACGATGCCCCAGATGTCGAAGGCCCGGCAGCCCGCGTCGCAGGCGATGCCGCGCGGACCCGCGCCGAGTCCGGACCCGGTGAGCCATTCGGTGTTGCGCTGGGCGCCGAGCGAGACGACGACCACCTCCGCCTCCAGTGTGGTGCCGTCGGAGAGGTGCGCGGCGCGGACCCGGCCGGAGGAGTCGCCCTCCAGGCTCGTCACCATGATCCCGGTGCGCAGGTCGACCCCGTTCTCGCGGTGCATCTCGGCCGCGACCGCTCCGATCACCCCGCCGAGCGCTCCGACCAGCGGCGCGTCGGCGCGTTCGGCCACGGTGACGGCCAGCCCGCGCTCCCGGCACGCGGAGGCGATCTCGGAGCCAGTGAACCCCGCCCCGATCACCAGCACCCGGCCGGGGCCGGCCGCGAGGGCGCGTTCCAGGGCCGCCGCGTCGCCGCGCGTGCGCAGGACGAAGACCCCGTCGAGGGCGGCCTCGTCCGGGTTGGGCCATGCCCGGGCGCGCACCCCGGTGGCGATCAGCAGGCGGTCGTACTCCACCTCGTCCCCGTCGGCCATCCGGACCCGTCGGGCCGCCATGTCCAGGCCGGAGGCCGGCACCCCGAGGCGCCACTTCGCGTCGATGTCCCGGCGCCGGGGCAGGGCCGTCCCGTCGGCGGTGGCCATGCCCAGCAGGACCTGCTTGGACAGGGGAGGGCGGTCGTACGGCTCGTAGGGCTCGTCGCCGATCATCGTCAGCTCGCCGGCGAAGCCCTTCTCGCGCAGGGTCTCGGCGGCCCGCAGGCCTGCCAGGGAGGCGCCCACGACGACGATGCGGCCCTCGCGCTTGAGCTGCTCCAGCGCTCCGTCACCGTTCACCGCTCGCCTCCGGAGGCTGGAGGGATCCGTTCACCGCGTCCAGCAGGATGGCCCGGACCGGGCAGGCGTGGGCGGCGCGCACGACGTTGTCGTGCTGGTCGTCGGGGGCCTGCGGGTTGTAGAGCAGCGACTCCTCGCCGTGCATGGTGAAGACGTCGGGTGCGAGGAACGCGCACTGCGCGTACCCCTGACAGCGGTTCAGGTCGACGACAAGCCTCATGAGGCATCAGCCTTTCCGTGCCCGATGACCCCCCACAGCCCCCGAGGCCCCTCCCTCCACCCTTCCAGCATGCGCGCGGGAGCCACCCGCCGCCTGCCGGGCGCAACGGCCGGCGAAGGCGCAGGTCAGGGGGTGCGACGCAGGCCGGCCCGGAGGATGTGGAGGCTGACGACGAGGACCCAGAACGGGAAGACCATCTCGACCCAGGGCACCCCCGACGCGAGCACCAGCAGGGCCAGGCCGGTCGCGAAGCCCAGCAGCGCCACGGGACGGGGGAAGGCGCCGAGGCGGCGGCCGATGGCCGAGGTCGAGAAGGCGAACACGGCCGCCACGCGCATCGCGTACGAGGTCAGGACGGTGTAGGCGAAGGGCCGGCCGAAGCCGGAGGGCGGGACGGCCTCGTCGAGCACGGAGCCCGCCGCCGCGGCGGCCACGAACAGGGTGGCGACGAAGATGAAGCCGCTGCCCAGGAACACCGTGGCGAAGAAACGGTCCTCCACCTCGCCCGAGTGCTCCCGCAGGGCCCCCATGAACCACAGGAAGAAGATCCCGGCGAACGGGACGATCTCCAGAGCCAGCCGCACGGCCCAGCGCTTGTCGGCGTCCACGGCGGCCTCGGCCGGGCTCCCGGAGGGGATGGCGGTCCGCATGAGCACGATCGCGGCCGCGAGCAGCACGGCGAAGACGACACCGGCCATGCCCGCGGCGCGGGGGGTGCGCAGCCGTGTGCTGGTGGGGGAGTCCATGCCCCCAGCAGGCCCCGGCCGCCGGGGCGGCGCCACCCCGGGGACCCGTCGGGGTGAACCCCCCGGCCCGGGACCGGCCGGGTCAGCCCACCGGCTCGGGGACCGGCTCCTCCGCCGGGGCCGCGGCCGCGTCGTGGTTGCCGTACCAGGCCACCGCGACGGCTCCGGCCACCGCCAGCACGAAGCCGGCGACCGCCAGCCAGGCCAGCCCCGGCCGGGAGGCGTCGCCCAGCCACAGCACGCCGATCGCACCCGGGAGGACCGTCTCCCCGACCACCAGGGCGGCCGTGGCCCCGTTCACCGAGCCGATCTGCAGGGCGACGGTGTGCAGGTACATGCCGCCGACGCCGGCGAGCAGGATCGCGTACAGCGCGGGATCGGCGAGCAGCGTGCCCAGGTCGAAGGGGTCGATCCCGTCCAGGACGCGCACGCCCACGCCCAGCGCGCCGAAGGCCAGCCCCGACAGCAGGCCCGCCAGGATCGCGGCCCGGGCGCCGAGGAACCGTACGGCCACCGTGCCGCCGACGATGATCAGCAGGGTCACCGCCAGCAGCCACCAGTGGGTGGCCATCGGGGCGTGGTGGTCGCCCTCGTGACCGGCGGCGGTCGCGAGCAGCACCAGCGCCGCGCAGACCACCCCGATGGAGGTCCACTCCTTGCGGGTCAGGCGGATGCCCAGCATCTTCACGCTCAGCACGGCGGTGATCACCAGATTGGCGCTGATCACGGTCTGGGAGAGGAACAGGGGCAGCAGCCGGGCCGCCAGTGCGCCCAGCCCGAAGCCGACGAAGTCCAGGACGGTGCCGACGATGAACTCCCAGGTCATCGCGGCCTTGGCGGTGGACGTCAGGTTGGGTCCGCCGTGGGCGGTCACCCCGGCGGCGGCCGGTGACGTCCGCGCGGCGCGGCGCGATCCGACGGCTTGCAGGACGGATCCCGTCCCGTAGCAGATGGACGCCGCGACAGCGGTCAGCAGGCCTATGAGCACAGAGGGCTCCGTTCAACGTCTGGCAGGTAAGGCGGTACCTCTGCCAGACGCCGGAACGGGCCGCGAAGTTGCCTCCGCAAGGGAGTTCGTTGACCTCTTCTTTGCCCGGCCGCGGCCCCGCCGCCCTTCGTGGGGGGCGGCCGTGCCTCAGGCCAGGGAGGCCAGGGCGTCCGGGACCTCGTCCACCGAGTCCACCAGCGCGATCCGCGACTCCATGGCGCGGCCCCGGGCCAGGGCCCGCAGCAGCGGCCAGGCGGGCAGCTCCTCGGTCCAGTGGCGCCGGTCGACGAGGACCATCGGGGTGGGGCCGGCGGCGGACGCGTAGTAGTTCGGCGTCGCGTTGTCGAAGACCTCCTGCACCGTCCCGGCCGCGCCCGGCAGGAACACCACGCCCGCCGTGCAGCGGGCGAGCAGCCCGTCCTCGCGGGTGGCGTTGGCGAAGTACTTGGCGATCTGCCCGGCGAAGGCGTTCGGCGGCTCGTGCCCGTAGAACCAGGTCGGGATGCCCACCGAGTCGCCGCCCGAGGGCCAGCGCTCCCGGACGGCGAAGGCCGCGCGGGCCCAGTCGGAGACCGACGGGGTGAAGGAGGGCGCCTTCGCCAGCACCTCCAGCGCCTCCCCGAGCGCCCCGTCGGGGGCCGGGGCCAGGTAGGCGCCGAGGTTGGCGGCCTCCATCGCGCCCGGGCCGCCGCCCGTGGCCACCGTCAGCCCGCGGCGGGCCAGGGCCCGGCCGAGTTCGGCCGCGCCGCGGTAGGCGTCGGTGCCCCGGGCCATGGCGTGGCCGCCCATCACGCCGACCACGCGGGCGCCCGCCAGGGCCTCGTCGAGGGCGTCGGAGATCGCGTCGTCGTGGAGGGAGCGCAGCATCGAGGAGAAGACGTCGCCGTCGGCCTTCGTCTCCTGGAACCAGGCGTACGCCTGGGCGTCCGGGGTGGACTCGTAGCCCTCCGAGAGCCCGGCGAAGAGTTCCTCCGCCGTGTAGAGCAGCCCGCGGTACGGGTTGAACGGCAGGTCAGGCACGGGCGGGAAGACCAGCGCACCGTCCGCGCGGACCTTCACCGCGGCGTCGGGCTCCATGGCGCAGCCCAGGAACACGGCGGCCGAGGTGTCCGCCGACAGCAGGGCGAAGGTCCGCTCCAGCAGGTTGACCGACTGGATGCGGTAGCCGCTCAGGGAACCCCGGGCGACCACCCGGTCGAACTCGGCGAGCGTCTCGATCTCGATGTCTGCGTTGACCATTCGGCCCACCCTAAGGGCTGCCCCGCTCAGCGGGTCAGGGCCAGCGACGTCAGCTGCGCCACACCCCACACGAGCGGTACGCAGCCGACGAACAGCGCGGCGGCCCGCACGCCCGCGGCCGACCGCAGCACCGTGCCCGGGGTGCCCAGGTCGACCAGCGCCGCCCGCTCGGCGCCGCGGGCCTGCCGGGATTCGACCGCGGCGGTGAGCAGCGAGGCGACCGCGCACAGCGCCACCAGCGTGGCGGCCGGTCCGGTCAGCGGTCCCAGCGGGGCCGGCGCCGCCCCGGCGGGGCCGGCGGGAGCCAGGGCGACCGCGAGGGCGGCCGCCCCGACGGCGCACAGCACCCCGAGGGGCCGGCCCAGCCGGGAGGCCTCCTCCTGCAGGGTCCGCCCGGCCAGCAGCCGCAGTGCTCCCGGGCGGACGGCCTGCACCAGGGTGCCGCAGGCGTAGGCCAGGCCGGGGCCCGCCAGGGCGAGACCGACCGCGATCAGGGCGCCGGCCGCCGGCACCGCCGGGCCGTCGGGGCGGGCGTACGCCAGGAGGCCGAGCCCGCACGCGGTGAGCGCCACCCCCCAGGGCACGCCCGTCTGGGGGGCCGGCCCGGAGTGCGGGGGCCGGGGGCGCAGGGCGAGGGCCGTCGCGGCGGAGGCCGTCAGGGGGAGCAGGGCCAGCAGGGTGAGGGCGGCGGCCACCGGCAGGGGCCGGCCGGCGTGGAGCAGCCGGGCCCCGGCCCCGTCGAAGGGCAGGCCGGCCAGTTCGCCCCTCAGGTGGAGGAAGGCGGCGAGGGCGAGGGCGCTGCCCAGGCCGCAGGCGACGGCGGTGGAGACCGCCGCGGCCAGGGCGAGGCGTACGGGTCCCAGCCCGACGGCGTCGAGCCCCTCTCGGGGCCGGGTCGCCGGGTCGGTACGGGCCACGGCGACGGCGAACTGGACGGTGGCGGCGAGCGGGACCAGCGCCCACAGCAGCCGGGGGAACGATCCGGCGGGCCGGGCCTGGGCGTCCGCGAGGACGTACAGCAGCAGGAGGCCGCTGCCGGCGCAGGCCGCGGCGACCAGCAGTCTGCGCAGCTGGACCAGGAGCCGGGAGCCGCGGACTAGGCGGAGAGGGAGCACGCGGCCTGGTCCTCCGTGGTCCCGGGGTCGGCGAGGGCCGCGGCGTCGGCTGGGCGGCCGTCGATCAGGGCCAGGGCCCGGTCGGCGGCGGCCGCGGTCTCCTCGTCGTGGGTGGCGAGGACCACCGTGATCGCGTGCGAGCGGGCGGCCGTGGTGAGCGTACGGAGCAGCTGCGCGCGCTCGGCGCGGTGCAGCGGGGCCGTGGGCTCGTCGGCGAAGAGCACGGCGGGCCCGGCGCTCAGGGCGCGGGCGAGCGCGACCCGCTGGGACTCGGCCCGGTTCAGGGCGCCGGGGCGCTTGCGGGCGAAGCCGCCGATGTCCAGGCGCTCCAGCCATTCGTGGGCGGCGGCCTTGGCGGCGCGGTGCGGTGCGCCGGTGAGCAGCAGCGGCAGGGCCGCGTTCTCCCACACCTTGAGCTCGGGCAGCAGTTGCGGCTCGGGTCCGATCCAGGCGAACCGGGCACGGAACAGCCGCTCGCGGGCCACGGCGGCGAGGGTGTGGACGGCGATCCCGTCGAACCGGACCTCGCCCTGGTCGGGTACCAGCCGTCCGGCCAGGCAGCGCAGCAGGGTGGTCTTTCCGCTGCCGCGCGGGCCGGTCACGGCGAGGATCTCGCCCTGCCGCACCCCGGCGCCGACCCCGATCAGACCGGGGGAACCCATGTGGGAGTAGTGAAGGGACCGCGCCCAGAGGACGTCGTCGTCTGGCGGGGCACTGTCCGGTGGAGCCACCATGGCGTACACCTCCGTCCGGGGGAACGAAGCGGAGCCGCTTCGGTCACTGGCCCGCACAGAGATGTAAAGAGATGAACCGCCCGGACGGTGACAGCACACGGCCCGGACCGCCGTGTTCTCACTCGAACAGGGGATCCGGGCCGTGTGGTTCGGACTATTTTCTGTTGTTTACAGCTTGGTCCAGGCCTCGGTGAGCACGTTGCGCAGGATGCCCTCGATCTCGTCGAAGGTGCCCTGGTCCGCGATCAGCGGCGGGGCCAGCTGGATGACCGGGTCGCCGCGGTCGTCGGCCCGGCAGTACAGGCCGTTGTCGAAGAGCGCCTTGGAGAGGAAGCCGTAGAGCACGCGCTCGGTCTCCTCATCCGTGAAGGACTCCTTGGTGACCTTGTCCTTGACGAGCTCGATGCCGTAGAAGAAGCCGTTGCCCCGCACGTCGCCGACGATCGGGAGGTCGTGCAGCTTCTGCAGGGTGCTGAAGAAGTTGCCCTCCTGGTCCAGCACGTGCTGGTTCAGGCCTTCCTTGTCGAAGATGTCGAGGTTGGCCAGCGCCACCGCGGAGGACACCGGGTGTCCGCCGAAGGTGTAGCCGTGCAGGAAGGTGTTGTCGCCCTTGTAGAACGGCTCCGCGATCCGGTCGGAGACGATGCAGGCGCCGATCGGGGAGTAGCCCGAGGTCATGCCCTTGGCGCAGGTGATCATGTCCGGCACGTAGCCGAACTTGTCGCACGCGAACATCGTGCCGAGGCGGCCGAAGGCGCAGATCGTCTCGTCGGAGACGAGCAGCACGTCGTAGGTGTCGCAGATCTCGCGCACCCGCTGGAAGTACCCGGGCGGGGGCGGGAAGCAGCCGCCGGCGTTCTGGACGGGCTCGAGGAAGACGGCCGCGACGGTGTCGGGGCCCTCGAAGAGGATCTGCTGCTCGATCTGGTCGGCGGCCCAGCGGCCGAAGGCCTCGGGGTCGTCGCCGTGGATCGGGGCGCGGTAGATGTTGGTGTTCGGCACCTTGTGCGCGCCGGGGACCAGCGGCTCGAAGGGGGCCTTCAGGGCCGGCAGGCCGGTGATGGACAGGGCGCCCTGCGGGGTGCCGTGGTAGGCGACCGCACGCGAGATGACCTTGTACTTGGTGTGCTTGCCCTGCAGCTTGAAGTACTGCTTGGCGAGCTTCCAGGCGGTCTCGACGGCCTCGCCGCCACCGGTGGTGAAGAAGACCTTGTTCAGGTCGCCGGGGGCGTAGCCGGCGAGGCGCTCGGCGAGCTCGACGGCCTTGGGGTGCGCGTACGACCACACGGGGAAGAACGCGAGCTCCTGGGCCTGCTTGTAGGCGACCTCGGCCAGTTCCTTGCGGCCGTGACCGGCGTTGACCACGAACAGTCCGGCGAGACCGTCCAGGTAGCGCTTGCCCTTGTCGTCGAAGATGTAGGTGCCCTCACCCCGCACGATGGTGGGGACGGGCGCGTTCTCGTACGACGACATGCGCGTGAAGTGCATCCACAGGTGGTCGTACGCGGTTTTGGAGAGGTCCTGGCTCACGGGCTATCGAGTTCCCCACATGTAGGTCTGCTTCTTGAGCTTCAGGTAAACGAAGCTCTCGGTTGATCGCACGCCGGGGAGCGTGCGGATCTTCTTGTTGATCGTTTCGAGCAGGTGGTCGTCGTCCTCGCAGACGATCTCCACCATCAGGTCGAACGACCCGGCGGTCATCACGACGTATTCGCACTCGGCCATGGCGGTCAGGGCGTCGGCCACCGGGTCGAGGTCGCCCTCGACGTTGATGCCGACCATGGCCTGGCGCCGCAGACCCACGGTGAGCGGGTCCGTGACGGCGACGATCTGCATGACGCCCTGGTCGAGCAGCTTCTGTACGCGCTGGCGCACGGCCGCTTCGGAAAGGCCCACGGCCTTGCCGATCGACGCGTAGGGGCGCCGGCCGTCCTCCTGCAGTTGCTCGATGATCGCCAGGGACACAGCATCGACCGAAGGGGACGGTTGTCTGTTCCTGGAATCTGCGCTTCGACTGACCACGACGCCACTGTGCACGAGGAGTCGTCGGTTCCGCAACCCGTAACCGATGAAATCCGTTGCGGATGGTCTCTTAATGCACGGATTTCGTAGTTGGCCGGGTCTGGCTCTGTCGAAAGCGTCGCCCGAGGGGCTACCCTTGGGACTCGTCTCAATCGTTGGACATGTGATCAGGAGAGTGGCTGTAGTGACCACCGAACTGCGTCGTCTGCGCAACTACATCGGCGGGGAGTTCAAGGACGCCGCCGACGGGCGGACCACCGAGGTGGTCAACCCGGCCACCGGCGAGGTGTACGCGACCGCCCCGCTGTCGGGGCAGGCCGATGTGGACGCCGCCATGGCCGCCGCCGCTGCCGCCTTCCCGGCCTGGCGCGACACCACCCCCTCCGAGCGGCAGAAGGCCCTCCTGAAGATCGCGGACGCCTTCGAGGCGCGTGCGGAGGAGCTGGTCGCCGCCGAGTCGGAGAACACCGGCAAGCCGCTGGGCCTGACGGCCAGCGAGGAGCTGCCGCCGATGGTGGACCAGATCCGCTTCTTCGCGGGCGCCGCGCGCCTGCTGGAGGGCCGCTCGGCCGGCGAGTACATGGAGGGGATGACCTCGATCATCCGCCGTGAGCCGGTCGGCGTCTGCGCCCAGGTCGCGCCGTGGAACTACCCGATGATGATGGCCGTGTGGAAGTTCGCCCCGGCGATCGCCGCGGGCAACACCGTCGTCCTCAAGCCCTCCGACACCACCCCGGCCTCCACGGTGCTGATGGCGGAGATCATCGACTCGATCCTGCCCAAGGGCGTCTTCAACGTCGTCTGCGGCGACCGCGAGACCGGCAAGGCCATGGTCGAGCACTCCACCCCGGCGATGGCCTCCATCACCGGCTCGGTGCGCGCCGGCATGCAGGTCGCCGAGAGCGCCTCCAAGGACGTCAAGCGCGTCCACCTGGAGCTCGGCGGCAAGGCCCCGGTCGTGGTCTTCGAGGACGCCGACCTGGCCAAGGCCGTCGAGGACATCGCCGTCGCCGGCTACTTCAACGCCGGCCAGGACTGCACCGCCGCCACCCGCGTGCTCGTGCACGAGTCGATCCACGACGAGTTCGTCGCCGCGCTCGCCAAGGCCGCCGCGGAGACCAGGACCGGTCAGCCGGACGACGAGGACGTGCTCTACGGCCCGCTGAACAACCCCAACCAGCTGAAGCAGGTCGCGGGCTTCATCGAGCGCCTGCCCGCCCACGCCAAGGTCGAGGCGGGCGGCCACCAGGTCGGCGAGAAGGGCTTCTTCTACGCCCCGACCGTGGTCTCGGGCCTGAAGCAGGACGACGAGATCATCCAGAACGAGGTCTTCGGCCCCGTCATCACCGTCCAGTCCTTCTCGGACGAGGCCCAGGCGCTGGAGTACGCGAACGGCGTCGAGTTCGCCCTCGCCTCCTCCGTCTGGACCAAGGACCACGGCCGCGCGATGCGCATGTCCAAGAACCTCGACTTCGGCTGCGTGTGGATCAACACCCACATCCCGCTCGTCGCCGAGATGCCCCACGGCGGCTTCAAGAAGTCCGGCTACGGCAAGGACCTCTCCGCCTACGGCTTCGAGGACTACACCCGCATCAAGCACGTGATGACCTCGCTCGACGGCTGAACCGGCCCGGCGGCAGGTGACCGGCGCGCACGGACGTACCGCGCACTGATCACCGCAGGCCACTGAAGGGGCGGGTGGTAGACAAGTTGTCTATTGCCCGCCCCTTCGCGTTGACCGAGGCTGAGCCCATGCCTGAACTCCCCTTCTCCCGCCGCGCGGCGCTGCGCGGCCTCGGTGCCGCGGGCCTGCTGGCCGCCCTCACCGGCTGTGGTGTCCCCGCCGCCTACGTCCCGGAGGACCGCAGGCAGGGCCAGGACCTCTCGGAACAGGAGCGGAGCCTGGCCTTCTCCAACTGGCCGCTGTACATAGACACCGACGACGAGGACGAGGAGAAGCGCCCGACCCTGGACGCCTTCACCGAGAAGACCGGCATCGCGGTCCGGTACACCGAGGAGATCAACGACAACGACGAGTTCTTCGGCAAGGTCAGCCCGGCCCTGATGAACCACCAGGCGACCGGCCACGACCTGGTGGTGGTCAGCGACTGGATGGCCGCCCGCTTCGTCCACCTGGGCTGGGCCCAGAAGATGGACCGCTCGGCGCAGGCCAACGTGGCGAAGAACCTGGACCCGCAGCTACGTTCCCCCGCCTTCGACCAGGGCCGGCTGCACACCGTCCCCTGGCAGTCCGGGATCACCGGCATCGCCTACAACCGCAAGGCGCTGGGCCGGGAGATCAAGTCCGTCCAGGACCTGTGGCACCCGGACCTGGCGGGCAAGGTGACCCTCTTCTCCGGTCTCGACGAGTCCTTCGCCCTGCTGATGCAGGGCAACGGCACCGACACCACCCGCTGGACCGAAGCCGACTTCCACCGGATGTGCGACCAGGTCGAGAGCATGGTGAAGAAGAAGCACATCCGCCGCTTCACCGGCAACGACTACACCTCCGATCTCGGCAAGGGCGACGTCCTGGCCTGCCAGGCCTACTCCGGTGACGCCATCCAGCTGAAGGCCGACAACCCCGACATCGAGTTCGTGGTCCCCGAGGAGGGGGCCGAGCTGTGGGCGGAGAGCCTGCTCATCCCCAACCTCGCCCGCCACAAGACCAACGCGGAGGCGCTGGTCGACTACTACTACGACCCGGCGGTGGCGGCGGAGCTGGCGGCGGCGGTCAACTACGTCTGCCCGGTCCCCGCCGCCCGCGAGGTCCTGGCCGCCTCCCCGGACAAGAAGACCGCCGAACTGGCCCAGAACCCGCTGATCTTCCCGGACGACGACATGCGCAAGCGCCTGGTCGTGGCCCGGGACATCTCCTCGGCCGAACGCCGCACCTTCGCCCCGCGCTGGAACGCCATCGTCGGACTGTGAGCACGACCGCCCGACAGGATTGAACATGTTCAGGAGTTTTGCTGAACGTGTTCAGTTCTGCGTGTAGGCTCCCTGTCATGAGCGAGAGAAGCGCCCTCCAGCGGCGGATCCGTGCCTGGCTTGTGCTGTTCCTGGTCTGCCTGGTCCTCAGCGGGCTCACCGCCTTCCCCCTGGTCACCGAGCTCCACTGGGCCAACGGACTGGTCTCCAGCCAGTGGCTGCGCAGAGTGGGGGACGGACTGGACCGGGCCGACTCCGATTACCCCTTCCTCCTCTACGGAACCGACTGGCTCGCCTTCGCCCACCTGGTGATCGCGGTGTTCTTCTACGGGGTCCACCGCGACCCGGTCCGCAACATCTGGATCGTCGAAGCCGGCATGGTCGCCTGCGCCGGCATCATCCCCCTCGCCCTGATCTGCGGGCAGGTCCGCGGCATCCCCTTCGGATGGACCCTGATCGACATGTCCTTCGGAGTCTTCGGGATCCTGCCCCTGCTGGTCCTGCGCCGCCTGATCAAGCGGCTGGAGGGCCTGCAGGAGGCGGAGGGCCGCGGCTACTTGGCGAAGGCCGCGCCGATGATGCCGTAGGCCACCGCGTTCATGTCCCGGCCCTTGGCGTCGGTGGAGTTCACCGAGTAGACCAGGGTGCGCGACAGGTCGCGGGTGCCGCCGATGACCGTGCTGTAGCCGTAGCGGGAGCCCGTCTTGCCGTAGAGCTTCGTGCCGCCCGGAAGGGTGAACTCCTTCAGGCCGGCCGTCTGCACCGCGTGCTCGCCGGTCTTGCTCTCGGCGTCCGGCACATCGGGGACGGTGAACATCTCCTCCAGCTGCGCCCTGGGCACCACCCGGCCGCCGAACAGCGCCGTCGTGAACCGCTCCAGGTCCGTCGTCGTCGATATCAGGTCCCCCGCCGCCCAGTTGGACGAGGAGTTCCAGTCCGACACGTCGACCAGCGAACGGCTGCCGTCGGCCTGCCGCACCGCCTGGTAGCCGTGGTTGTACGGGCCCGGTATGCGGTTCTGGGTACGGGACGGGAACGAGGTGTGGTGCAGGCCCAGCGGCTTGATGATCCGGTCCCCGACGGCCTTCTCGTACGTCGTGCCCGTCAGCTTCTCGATCAGCACGCCCAGCACCGTGTAGTGGATGTTGCTGTACCGCTGCTTCTTCCCGGGCCTGAACTCCGGCCCCTTGGCCACCGCGTTGGCGATGAGCGCGTGCGGGTCGACCAGGTCGAAGCGGTGGGCGTACTCGTCCTCGAAGGCGTCTCCGGGGCCGTCGGCGGACTGCAGCCCGCTCGTGTAGTCCAGCAGCTGCCGCACCTTCACCGGCTCGAAGCCGGGCAGCAGCCCCGGCAGGTAGTCCTGCACCGGCCGGTCCAGGTCCACCCTGCCCTCGGCGGCCAGCTGGAGCACCACCGCCGCCGTGAAGGTCTTGGTCACCGACCCGGCCCGGAAGCGGGCGTCCTCCACCGCCGCGCGCCCGCTGCGGACGTCCGCCACGCCGGCGCTGCCGCGCCAGCTGCCGCTGGTACCGCTCACCCGGACCAGTGCGGCCGTGGCGTCCTTGTTCTGCGGCCCGACCCCCTCGATCGCCTTCCGCAGCGCCGCCGCGTCCGGCGGGGCGGAGAAGACCGGGGACGGGACCGACGCGGACGCCGACGCCGGTACCGGAGCCGGCGCCGGAGCGGCCTGGGCGGCGGCCACCGGTCCGGCGGCGATGCCCAGGACCAGAGCGGTGGCGACGAGCGTGCGCGTACGTGTCTTCATGACGGTTCCCCCTGTGTGCGAGCCGGGCGGCCCGCTGCCCCCCGATGACCTCAATGCTCCAGGTCACAGGGGTATTTGCGGATCACCATCAGGAGTGGTCTTCAGCGGTACGACAACTCACCGGCGCGGGGGAGACGCTCCGCCGCCACTCACTCCCCAGAGGGAGATACCCGAGAGGGACCCGCCGAGCCCGCCGCGATCAGCCCCGTCTCGTAGGCGCAGATCACCGCCTGGATCCGGTCCCGCAGACCCAGCTTCGCCAGCACGTTCCCCACGTGCGACTTCACCGTGTGCTCGCTCACCACCAGCGCCGCCGCGATCTCCGCGTTCGACAGCCCCCGCCCCAGGTGCAGCAGCGTCTCCCGCTCGCGGGCCGTCAGCACCTCCAGCCGCTGCGCCGCCTGGGCGGGCAGGGCCGGGGGCCGGGCCGTCGCCGCCGTGTACTCCTCGATCAGCCGCCGCGCCACCGACGGCGCCAGCAGCGACTCGCCCGCCGCCACCACCCGCACCGCGTGCACCAGGTCGTCCCGCCGCACGTCCTTCAGCAGGAACCCGCTCGCCCCCGCGTGCAGCGCCTCGTAGACGTACTCGTCCGAGTCGAAGGTCGTCAGCATCACCGTCCGGCACGCGCCCCGCGCCGAGATCGCCCGGCAGGCCTCGATCCCGTCCAGCACCGGCATCCGGACGTCCAGCAGCGCCACATCGGGGGAGAGCCGCTCCACCGCGTCCACGGCCGCCGCCCCGTCCCCGACCTCCGCCACGACCTCGATGTCCTCCTGGACGTCCAGGATCATCGCGAAGCCGCTGCGCACCAGCTCCTGGTCGTCGGCCACCACCACACGGATCGTCACGTCCCCACCTCCAGCGGCGAGGTTACAAGCACCGTGAAACCGCGCCCGTCGGCTCCCGGGCCGGTCCACGCCGTCCCGCCGTGCGCCGCCGCCCGCTCGCGGATCCCGATCAGCCCGTGCCCGCCCGCAGCGCCCTCGCCCGGCCCCCGGCCGTCGTCCACGACCCGGACCGCCAGCTCCCGCGGCCCGTACTCCAGACGCACGTCCACCGCCGAGGCCCCCGCGTGCTTCACCACGTTGGTCAGCGCCTCCTGCACCACCCGGTGCACCGTCGCCTCCAGCGCCGCCGGCAGCTCGCGCACCTCGCCCGTCCGCTCGTACGACACCGCCAGCCCGCTCGCCCGCACCCGGTCCACCAGCGCCCCGAGCTCACCGATCCCCGG
This sequence comes from Streptomyces sp. 3211.6, assembly GCF_003634815.1. NCBI lineage: Bacteria > Bacillati > Actinomycetota > Actinomycetes > Kitasatosporales > Streptomycetaceae > Streptomyces > Streptomyces sp. 3211.6. Next base: position 5,696,091 of record NZ_RBXC01000001.1, read on the forward strand.
CTGCGGAGCGCGCGGAGCCGCCTCCTGCGTCCGCAGCACGCCCAGCATCGTCCGCAGCTGCGCCATCGCGTCCCGCCCCGTCCCCGCGATCGCCTCGAACGCAGCCTCCGCCCGCTCCGGGGCCCGGCGGACCGCCACCGGCCCGGCCTCCGCCTGCACCACCATGATGCTGACGGCGTGCGAGAGGATGTCGTGCATCTCCCGCGCGATGCGCGCCCGTTCACGCGCCGCCGCCTGCTCCGCCTCGATCCGGTTCGCCCGCTCCAGCTGCGCCGCCCGGTCCTCCACCGCCGCCGTGTACGCCAGGCGCGTGGCCTGGAGCCGGCCGAGCGCGAACGCCGCCGCGAACACGAACAGCGAGAACAGCAGCTCCCTGGCCGTACCGGTGTTGAGCCCGACGGACACCGCGATCACCACGACCAGGGCCGCCGCGGCCGCCAGCCGCTCCCGCGCCGGCCGCAGCAGCGCGAGCGAATAGACGCAGACCAGCCCGGCGTACGGCAGCGGCTGCCCGGGACCGTCCAGCGCCAGCCGGTAGACCGAACCGGCCGCGATCACCCCCAGCAGCGCCGCCACGGGAGCCCGGCGCCGCCACAGCAGCGGCACGTTCCCCGCCGTCGTCAGCAGGTACGCCGTCCAGGTCGCCGGGGAGTCCGCCGGGTCGCGGGGCACCACGAACGGGATGGTCGCCGCCACCTGCACCAGCAGCGTCAGCCCCGCGTCCCGCCAGCGCGGATCCGCCCGCAGGACCCGCTCGCGCAGCCGCTCGCCGAGCCCGTGCCTCACCGCCCGAGCTCGGCCCGTACGGCGGCCAGCGCGTCCAGCCTGTTCGTGGTGACGGAGTCCACCCCGGCCCGCAGGAGGGCGCGCATCGACCGCTTGGTGTCCGGGGTCCACGCCGACACCAGCAGCCCGTCCCGGTGCAGGGCGTCCGTGAGCTCCCGGGTGACCAGCCCGAAGCGGTAGTTGAGCCAGCGCGGGGACACCGCGTCGATCAGCACCCGGCGCGGCGGGGACAGCGTCGTCCAGGTCAGTGCGATCTCCGCGCCCGGGTCGGCGGCGCGCACCGCCAGCATGGTGTCCGGCCCCGCGCAGTAGTACGTACGGTCACGGGCGCCGCACTCGCGCACCAGGTCGACGACGGTCCGCACCGCCTCGAACGTGGCCCCGGGCAGGTCGATCATCAGCCGGCCGGCCCCGGCCGCCATCAGCGCCTCGCGCAGGGTGGGGACCGCGCCCCCGGCGAGCTCCTTCAGCTGCGGGGCCGTCACGGCGTCGAGCCGCACGTCGTGGCCCCACAGCCGCTCCAGCGTCTCGTCGTGCAGCAGGACCGGCACGCCGTCGCGGGTCAGCCGCACGTCCACCTCCACCGCGTCGGCCCCGCGCGCGAACGCGGAGCCGATGGAGGCGAGGGTGTTCTCACGGACTCGGTAGGGATCGCCGCGGTGGCCGACGGCAGTCAGGGTGCTCATGACCCCCATTCTCGGGGGCCGGAGCGATCAAGGGGAGTCAGCGGGCCAGCCATTCGGCGGTGTACGCGTCGATTTCCGCGGTCAGCCGCGCCTTGCCGGCCGGATCCAGGAAGGAGGCCTCGACGGCGTTCTTCGCGAGCTGCGCGAGGCCGCGCTCGTCGAGGCCGAGGAGGCGGGCGGCGACCGCGTACTCGTTGTTGAGGTCGGTGCCGAACATCGGCGGGTCGTCGCTGTTGATGGTGACGAGCACCCCGGCCTCCACCATCTGCTTGACCGGGTGCCGGTCGAGGTCGGTCACGGCGCGGGTGGCGATGTTGGAGGTCGGGCAGACCTCCAGGGCGATGCGGTGCTCGGCGAGGTAGGCCAGCAGCTCCGGGTCCTGCGCGGCGCTGGTGCCGTGGCCGATGCGCTCGGCGCCCAGTTCGCGGATGGCGTCCCACACGGTCTCCGGGCCCGTGGTCTCGCCGGCGTGCGGCACGCTGTGCAGGCCGGCCGCCCGGGCCCGGTCGAAGTACGGCTTGAACTGCGGGCGCGGCACGCCGATCTCCGGGCCGCCCAGGCCGAAGGAGACCAGGCCCTCGGGGCGCAGGTCGACGGCGAGGCGGGCGGTTTCCTCGGCGGCCTCCAGGCCGGCCTCGCCGGGGATGTCGAAGCACCAGCGCAGGATGACCCCGAGCTCGGACTCGGCGGCCTTGCGCGCGTCCTCGATGGCCTCCATGAAGGCGCGCTCGTCGATGCCGCGGCGGGTGGAGGAGTAGGGGGTGATGGTCAGTTCGGCGTAGCGGATGTTCTGCCGGGCCATGTCGCGGGCGACTTCGAAGGTCAGCGTGCGCACGTCGTCGGGGGTGCGGACCAGGTCGACGACCGACAGGTAGACCTCGATGAAGTGCGCGAAGTCGGTGAAGGTGAAGTAGTCGGCCAGGGCCTCGGGGTCGGTGGGGACCTTGGAGTCGGGGTGGCGGGAGGCGAGTTCGGCCACGATGCGGGGGGACGCAGAGCCGACGTGGTGGACGTGGAGTTCGGCCTTGGGCAGCCCCGCGATGAAGGGGTGCAGGTCGGACATGGGGGCCTCCGGTGGGACGCTGGTGCGGGCAGGTCTGCCTCATCGTAGGCAGGCCCGGCGGTGTCGGCGGCAGCGCTTAGCATGGCTGTACGAGAGGGGGGCGCCGTATGACCGACCAGAGCCCTGAGCCGAGGGACCCGTGGGCGCCGCCCGAAGGGGGTGCGGCCGCGCCGGGCGGGAGCCCGCAGCAGACCCCGGGGACCCCGGGCGCGCCGTCCGTGCACGACCGGCAGACGGTCGCGGGCATGCCCGGAGCCCACTGGCCCCCGCCGCCGCAGGCGTCCGGACCGGCCTCCGCGCCGGGCCCGGGCCCCGCGCCCGCGGCGCCGCCGATACCTGGCGCCGGGTACGCGTACCCGGCCCAGAGCGGCTACGGGCAGCCCGGCCCGGCCGCGGCCCAGCCGCCCGGGTACGGCTACCCCGGCTACCCGCCCCCCGCGGGCTACCCGGGCACGCCCGGCTACCCGCCCGCGGCCAGCTATCCCGGCTATCCCGGCTACCCCGGCCCCACCGGGTACCACGCGTACGGCCCGGGCCCCAGCAACGGGTTCGGCGTCGCCGCGCTCGTCCTCGGCATCCTCTCCGTCGTCGGCTGCGTCACCAGCTTCCTCGCCGTCGCGCTGGGCATAGCCGCGGTGGTCTTCGGCGTGCTCGGGCGGGGCAAGGCGAACCGGGGCGAGGCCACCAACGGCGGCGTCGCCCTGGCCGGCACCATCCTGGGCGCGATCGGCATCGTGCTCGGTGCCGTGATCCTGGTCATCGCGTTCACCGGGATCGTGTCGGACACCTTCGAGGAGACCCCGGACGGCGGCTCGCACTCGAACACCCAGGTGCGCGAACGGGTCTGAGCCCCGGCAGCGCGCGAGCGCGGACGCGGCGCAGGGCCGGCCCCGGGCAGCGGTTGCCCGGGGCCGGCCCTGCGCTGTTGCCGCGGCCCGCCTACGCCGCCCACGGCCAGTCGGCGTCCTGGCCGCCCTCGATCAGGGAGACCATCCGGAACGCGGCGTCCGTGAGCCCGCCGAAGGTGTGCCGGTTCGCCGCCCCGGAGGGCGCGTGGCCCACCTGGTACCCGGCCAGGTTCCAGGTGTAGACGGGGACCTCCCGGGGGACCTGGGCCGTCGGGTCACCCCCGTACGCGTACGTGGCCTGCTCGTCGGTGACGATCAGGACCCGGTCGTGGTCCCGGTAGTGCCGGCGCACGGCCTCCGCCGTGTTGGTACCGCCGAGGCTCTTGAACCGCTGGAGCACCTTGAGCACCGACTCGCCCCGCCGGTACGCGACCTCCTTGCTGCCGGTGCCGAACTGGACCAGGTCCGCCCGCTCCGCCCGCAGGGCCAGCGCCGCGCCGAACACGGCCGCCGCGTCCGCCCGGTTGAGCTGCGAGCGGGCCGACAGCGGCGACCACATGGAACCGGAGCGGTCGACCAGGATCAGCGTCCGCCCGGACAGCTGCGGCACGTTGGCCAGCGAGAGCCGCAGCGCCTTCTCCAGCGGGTACGACCAGCGCAGCGAGGGCGCGTGCTGGTAGGCGGCCAGGTAGCGGAAGGGGAACTGCCTCGACCGGGCGACCGACTCGGGATCGCTGATCTTCGCGGCGACCTCCTGCGCCACCGCGTCCGAGACCCCGGCCCGGTCGAAGTTGCGCAGGTTGCGCAGGAGCGCCATCGACCCCATGGACGGGATGACCGCCTCCCAGGCGGCCGCGTCCATCGGCCCCTGGAGCCAGCCGGCCAGCGCCTCCCAGGTCATGCCCGCCTCCGCGAGCCGGTCCGCCCCGCCCTTCCCCGTGACCACGTCCCGGCGCCGCTCGACGGGGACGTCCATCAGCTCCTGGTGGGCGGCCAGGGCGCGGTCGCCCGCCGGCGCCTCGGCGGTCTCCGGGTGGTGGCGGCGGTCGAGGGCGTACCGGAACAGCTCGCCCTGCCCGGGCTTGGCCGGGTCGGGGGAGGCGTGGACCAGGTTCAGGACGTCGCCGAAGCGGAAGCCCTTGGACGCGGTGTCGTACTTCAGCAGCGAGGCACCGGAGTAGAGCCGGCGCACGGCGTCGGCGACGCCGCGCTTGACGGGCTTGGGCACGTTGCGCCCGTGGGCGGCCGTCCAGTAGGCCAGCAGCTCGCCGGGCTCGTCGGCGCGCAGCAGTACGGAGTCCACCACCCCCCGGTTGGAGGGCCCGTCCGTCGCGCCCGCGTCGAGGCGTGCCTTGACGTACTCGGCGGCGCCGACGAGGGAGGCCGTGCGCATGCTGCCGTCGCGGCGCAGCCAGTGCAGCAGGCCGGCGGTCCACTCCGGGTCCTTGACGGCGAGCTTGCGCACCAGCGCGCGGAAGCGGTCGTCGCGGGCCTCGCCGGACTCGTAGGCGCTGTCCTGCGTGACGAAATTGGCCACGGCCAGCAGGAACAGCTCGGAGCGGGCGTCGCGCGCGAAGCCGGGGCTGCCGTGGTGGTTGGCGGCGCGGCGGCCGGTGGAGCGCACGGGAGAGGCGGGTGCGGTCGCGGCCTTGGACGCGCGCTGGTTGAAGCGGGCCATGTGAATCCCCCCGAATTCAAAGGAAGAGCGGGGAGGCGCGCCGTGCGGGGGATGCCCGAGATCGGAGTCGGTGACGGTACATATGCCCGGCGAGCTTCCAAGCTGCTCCACCGGCCCTCACCCTCGCGGGTGTCGGGCCGGGTGGGATTCGAACCCACGGCCTCCGGGTCCCGGAAGTAACCGTCGCCTGCGCACCGGGCATCCCCCACGCGGGCCTCCCGAGATCAGATGGGGCGGCGGCGTGATTTCTGCGAGAAGTAGCCGCCGCCGGGCGCACCGGGAGGTGCGTGACGAGTAGGTGTCCAGAGATCGAGACCGGCGAAACACAAGGTGCTCTGCCAACTGAGCTACACCGGCACGAGTACCGGTGGCGGGACTCGAACCCGCGACCGCCCGATGATGAGTCGAAGGAGGTCTCGCCTTCGCACCTGGACGACGTTCACGTTAGGGCCCGCCCCGCACGCGCCGCCACGCATTTACGGAGCCCTCAGGACGCGTCCTCACGCAGCCGGGTACGGGCCTCCATCAGCGCGAAACCCAGCAGGTTCAGGCCACGCCAGCGGGCCGGGTCCAGGGCCCGGTCGTCGTCGGGAGCCAGGCCCACGCCCCAGACGCGGTCCACCGGGCTCGCCTCCACCAGCACCCGCGACCCCGTCCCCAGCAGGTACGCCCGCAGCGCCGGATCCGAGCCGAACTTGTGCACGCTGCCCTCCACGACCAGCGCGAACCGCTCCCGCTCCCACACCGCGTCGTCGAACCCGCGCACCAGCCGCCCGGCCTTCTTCGCCCCGGCCGGAGTACGCGCCTCCAGCGCGGCCCGCTCGGCCTGCGGATCCCCGAAGAGGCGGGCCTTCCCGGCCATCATCCAGTGCTCGGCCGTGGCGTACCGGACGTCACCCACAGTGAAGGGGGAGGGCCACCACTGGCTCAGGCAGCTCGGCCCCAGGCTGCCGTCCGGCCGCGGCCGGTGGCCCCAGAAGGGCAGGAACTTCACCCGCTCACCTCGGCTGACCTGCCCGATCAAAGCGTCGATCTTGTCCATGCACGCGAGTCTGCCAGCCACCACGGACACTTCGTACGGGATTTGCGGCGCGCCTCGACACATGGTCGACCGATCCCGTCGCGTAATCAAAAGGCAACAACGGAATCACTTGGCGGAGGAGGAGGCCTCTGCCAGGATCGGCACTCAATTCGAGCTGTAGCTACGGAGAGCGTGAGAGCGTGATGGGTAACCGCTTCCAGGTCAAGGACCGCTTCGCAGACGGCGCGCAGTACATCGACGGACGGCTCCGCGCCGGTACCTCTGGACGGTCGCACACCGTGGTCGACCCCGCCACCGGGCAGGACGTGCTCACCTACGAGCTGGCCGGCCCGGCCGACGTGGACGAGGCCGTCGCCGCCGCCAAGCGGGCCTTCCCGGCCTGGTCGGCCGCCACCCCCGGCGAGCGCTCGGACGCCCTGCACCGGCTGGCCGCCGTCCTCGCGGAGCAGGCGGAGGACTTCGCGTACGCCGAGTCGCTGCAGTGCGGCAAGCCGCTCAAGCTGACCACCGAGTTCGACGTCCCCGGGACCATCGACAACACGGCCTTCTTCGCGGGCGCCGCCCGCCACCTCCAGGGCCAGGCGGCGGGCGAGTACTCCGGCGACCACACCTCGTACGTACGCCGCGAGGCCATCGGGGTCGTCGGCTCCATCGCCCCCTGGAACTACCCCCTCCAGATGGCCGCCTGGAAGATCCTCCCGGCCGTCGCCGCGGGCAACACCATCGTCCTCAAGCCCGCCGAGCTCACCCCGCTGACCTCCCTGATGTTCGCCCAGGCGGCCAAGGAGGCGGGGATCCCCGACGGGGTGATCAACATCGTCACCGGCGCCGGCCGCGACGCGGGCGAGCACCTGGTGGGCCACCCCGACGTGGTGATGACCTCCTTCACCGGCTCCACCGCCGTCGGCAAGCGGGTGGCCGAGATCGCCACCGCCACCGTCAAGCGGCTCCACCTCGAGCTCGGCGGCAAGGCCCCGTTCGTGGTCTTCGACGACGCCGACGTGGAGGCCGCCGCCCACGGCGCCGTCGCCGCCTCCCTCATCAACACCGGCCAGGACTGCACCGCCGCCACCCGCGCCTACGTCCAGCGCCCCCTGTTCGAGGCCTTCACCGCCCGCGTCGCCGAGCTGATGGAGAGCGTCCGCCTCGGCGACCCCTTCGCGCCCACCACCGACCTCGGCCCGCTGGTCTCGCACGCCCAGCGCGACCGGGTCGCCGCCTTCGTCGAGGGCGCCCGCGCGTACGCCACCGTCGTCACCGGCGGCGAGATCCCCGGCGGGGACCTGGCCGAGGGCGCCTACTACCGGCCCACCCTGATCACCGGTGCCGCCCAGGACAGCGAGGTCGTCCAGTCCGAGATCTTCGGCCCCGTCCTCGTCGCCCTGCCCTTCGACACCGACGACGAGGGCCTGGCCCTGGCCAACGACACCCCGTACGGCCTCGCCGCCTCCGCCTGGACCCGGGACCTCTACCGGGCCGGCCGGGCCACCCGCGAACTCAAGGCCGGCTGCGTCTGGGTCAACGACCACATCCCGATCATCAGCGAGATGCCGCACGGGGGCTACAAGGCCAGTGGCTTCGGAAAGGACATGAGCTCTTACTCTTTCGAGGAATACACGCAGGTCAAGCATGTGATGTACGACAACACCGCGGTGGCCGCCAAGGACTGGCACCGCACGATCTTCGGGGACCGATAAGCAACGACATGCGGCTACCGCCGCGTGGCCGCGCCGCCTGACCAGCGGCCCACCCTCCGAAAGGGCAACGCGCATGGAGCAGTTCGAGCCCGACCGCCTCTCGGCGGCGCAACTCGCCGCGATGCGGCGCAGTCTCACCAGTGGCCGCGGCGCCCTCACCCGCCGCTCGCTGCTGCGCGCCTCCGGAGCCGGGGCGCTCACCCTGGGCGGTCTCGCCGCCCTCACCGCCTGCGGCATCCCGCCCGCCAAGCGCGAGGGCGGCCAGGCGGCGCCGTCCGACGACCACTCGGAGCAGGAGAAGGAGATCAACTTCTCCAACTGGACCGAGTACATGGACACCAGCGACGACGAGAAGTCCCGCCCGACGCTGGAGGCGTTCACCAAGCGCACCGGCATCGAGGTCAAGTACACCGAGGACATCAACGACAACGTCGAGTTCTTCGGCAAGATCCGCCCGCAGCTCGCGGCCGGCCAGGACACCGGCCGCGACCTGATCGTCGTCACCGACTGGCTCGCCGCCCGCATCATCCGCCTCGGCTGGGCGCAGAAGCTCGACCCCTCGCACCTCCCGAACGCCTACGCCAACCTGATCCCGCAGTTCCGCAACCCCGACTGGGACCCGGGCCGCGCCCACAGCTACCCCTGGACCGGCATCGACACCGTCATCGCCTACAACGTCAAGGCCACCGGCGGCAACAAGGTCGACTCCGTCACCCAGCTGCTCGACGACCCCACCCTCAAGGGCCGCGTCGGCTTCCTCACCGAGATGCGCGACACCGTCGGCATGACCCTCCTCGACCAGGGCAAGGACCCGGCGAAGTTCACCACCGCGGACTACGACGCCGCCCTCGGCCGCCTCCAGAAGGGCGTCGACAGCAAGCAGATCCGGCGCTTCACCGGCAACGACTACACCGCCGACCTCGACAAGGGCGACCTCGCGGCCTGCCTCGCCTGGGCGGGCGACGTCATCCAGCTCCAGGCCGGCAACCCCGACATCAAGTACGCGATCCCGGCCGCCGGCTACATCACCTCCAGCGACAACCTGCTGGTCCCCGCCAAGGCCCGCCACAAGGCCAACGCCGAGAAGCTCATCGACTACTACTACGAGCCCGCCGTGGCCGCCCAGCTGGCCGCCTTCATCAGCTACGTCTGCCCGGTCGACGGCGTCAAGGACGAGCTGGCCAAGATCAAGCCGGAGCTCGCGGACAACCCCCTGATCGTCCCGGACAAGGAGATGGCCGCCAAGGCCCACGCCTTCCGCTCCCTCAGCAGCGAGGAAGAGACGGCGTACGAGGAGAAGTTCGCCAAGCTCATCGGCGCCTGACCGGCCCCCTCGCCGGCCCTGCGCGCGCCCCCGACCCCCTCCCACGACACACCACCGAAGGCCCAGGCCCATGACCGACACCACCGCGAGCGGCGACGTCCGCCTCGCCGGGATCAGCAAGCACTACGGCTCCTTCACCGCCGTGCACCCGCTGGACCTCACCATCCCCCAGGGCTCCTTCTTCGCCCTGCTCGGCGCCTCGGGCTGCGGGAAGACCACCACCCTGCGCATGATCGCCGGTCTGGAGGAGCCCTCCACCGGCACCATCAGCCTCGGCGAGCGCGAGGTCACCCACCTGCCGCCCTACAAGCGCCCGGTGAACACCGTCTTCCAGAGCTACGCGCTGTTCCCGCACATGGACATCTTCGAGAACATCGCCTTCGGCCTGCGCCGCCGCGGCATCAAGTCGGTCAAGAAGCAGGTCGACGACATGATCGACCTCGTCCAGCTCGGCGAGCACGCCCGCAAGAAGCCCCACCAGCTCTCCGGCGGCCAGCAGCAGCGCGTGGCGGTCGCCCGCGCCCTGATCAACCACCCGCAGGTCCTCCTCCTCGACGAGCCGCTCGGCGCCCTCGACCTCAAGCTGCGCCGCCAGATGCAGCTGGAGCTCAAGCGGATCCAGACCGAGGTCGGCATCACCTTCGTGCACGTCACCCACGACCAGGAGGAGGCCATGACCATGGCCGACACGGTCGCGGTGATGAACGGCGGCCGCGTCGAGCAGCTGGGCGCCCCCGCCGAGCTCTACGAGAACCCGCGCACCACCTTCGTCGCGAACTTCCTCGGCACCTCCAACCTGATCGAGGCCTCCGTGGAGTCCGCCGGCTCCGACGTCATCGTCTCGGCCTCCGGCGCCACGCTCCGGCTGCCGGCCGCCCGATGTTCGACCACGCCCCGTACCGGCGGAAAGCTGCTGGTCGGTGTGCGTCCCGAGAAGATCTCCCTGGTCCCCGCCGAGGACGCGCACACCATCGCCGCCGGCCGCAACACGATCGCCGGGAAGATAGCCGATTCCTCCTTCATCGGCGTCTCCACCCAGTACGTCATCGACAGCCCGGTCTGCGCCGAGCTGGAGGTCTACGTCCAGAACATCGAGCGCGACGCCCGCCTGGTCCCCGGCGCCGAGGTCGTCCTGCACTGGAACCCCGAGCACACGTTCGGGCTTGATGCGGCTCAGGACATCGAGGCCGGTATCGAGACGGTCGAGGAGAGCGCGTGACCGCCACCGCCGCGCCGCCGCAGACCGCCGCCCCGGCCGAGCCCCCGGTCCACCGGGCCTCGCTGCGCAAGCGCCTGATCCCGTACTGGCTGCTGCTCCCCGGCATCGTCTGGCTGCTCGTCTTCTTCGTGCTGCCGATGGTCTACCAGGCCTCCACCTCGGTGCAGACCGGCTCCCTCGAAGAGGGCTTCAAGGTCACCTGGCACTTCCAGACCTACTGGGACGCCTTCACCGAGTACCTACCGCAGTTCCTGCGCTCCCTGGCCTACGCCGGCACCGCGACCGTGCTGTGCCTGCTGCTGGGCTACCCGCTGGCCTACCTGATCGCCTTCAAGGCGGGCCGCTGGCGCAACCTCCTGCTGGTCCTCGTCATCGCCCCGTTCTTCACGAGCTTCCTGATCCGCACCCTGGCCTGGAAGACGATCCTGGCCGACGGCAGCCCGGTCGTCGGAGTCCTCGACAAGATCGGCTTCCTGGACGTCACCAGCTGGCTCGGCATCACCGAGGGCAGCCGGGTACTGGCCACGCCGCTCGCGGTGGTCTGCGGTCTGACGTACAACTTCCTCCCCTTCATGATCCTGCCGCTCTACACCTCGCTGGAGCGCATCGACACCCGCCTCCACGAGGCCGCCGGCGACCTGTACGCGACCCCGGCCACGGTGTTCCGCAAGGTGACCTTCCCGCTCTCGATGCCGGGCGTGGTCTCCGGGACCCTGCTGACCTTCATCCCCGCGAGCGGCGACTACGTCAACGCCGAGCTCCTCGGCTCGACGGACACCCGGATGATCGGCAACGTCATCCAGTCGCAGTACCTGCGGATCCTCGACTACCCGACGGCGGCCGCGCTGTCCTTCATCCTCATGGCCATCGTGCTGATCATGGTCACCGTCTACATCCGCCGAGCGGGAACGGAGGACCTGGTCTGATGCGTTGGCTCCGCCGCAATCTCGTCGTCATCGCCGGCCTCGGCACGCTCGCGTACCTGATCCTGCCGAACGTCGTCGTGACGGTCTTCTCCTTCAACAACCCCACCGGGCGCTTCAACTACGCCTGGCAGGAGTTCTCCCTCGACGCGTGGAAGGACCCGTGCGGGGTCGCCGACCTGTGCGGCTCCCTCTCGCTCTCCCTCCAGATCGCCCTGTGGGCCACCATCGGCGCCACCGTCCTCGGCACCGCCATAGCCTTCGCGCTGGTGCGCTACCGGTTCCGGGCGCGCGGGGCGGTCAACTCGCTGATCTTCCTGCCGATGGCCATGCCCGAGATCGTGATGGCCGCCTCGCTGCTCGCCCTGTTCCTCAACATGGGCATCCAGCTGGGCTTCTGGACCATCCTGATCGCCCACGTGATGTTCTGCCTCAGCTTCGTCGTCGCCGCCGTCAAGGCGCGCGTGCTGTCGATGGACCCGAGGCTGGAGGAAGCCGCCCGCGACCTCTACGCCGGGCCCGTGCAGACCTTCCTGCGCGTCACCCTGCCGATCGCGGCACCCGGTATCGCGGCGGGAGCGCTGCTGTCATTCGCGCTCTCGTTCGACGACTTCATCATCACCAACTTCAACTCGGGCAACACCGTCACCTTCCCCATGTTCGTGTGGGGATCGGCCCAGCGCGGTACGCCCGTCCAGATCAACGTCATCGGCACGGCGATGTTCGTCATCGCGGTGCTGGTGGTCCTCGCCGGCCAGTGGGCCGGCAACCGCCGCAAGAAGGCACAACCGAAGTAGACCCCCGTAGGGAGTTGGAAGCCATGGCCCCAGTCGCCATGCGTAGTGTTGCGAAATCCCTTTCCGAAGCGAAGCCGGTCTCGTACTGGCTGGACGACCCCGGCCGCCCCGACCCGCAGCCGGCCCTCACCTCCGACGAGCGCTGCGACCTGCTGGTCGTGGGAGGCGGCTACAGCGGGCTGTGGACCGCGCTGCTCGCCAAGGAGCGCGACCCCGGCCGGGACGTCGTACTGATCGAGAGCAAGGAGGCGGGCTGGGCCGCCTCCGGCCGCAACGGCGGATTCTGCGCGGCCTCCCTCACCCACGGCTTCGCCAACGGGCTGGCCCGCTGGCCCGGTGAGCTGGCCAAGCTGGAGGAGCTCGGCGCCCGCAACCTCGACGCCATCGAGGAGGCGGTCGCCCGCTACGGCATCGACTGCGACTTCGAGCGCACCGGCGAGATCGACGTGGCCACCGAGCCGCACCAGGTCGAGGAGCTGCGCGAACTGCACGAGGAGGCCCGCCGGCTCGGCCTCGCCGACGGCTCCGAATGGCTGGAGGGCGAGGCCCTGCGCGCGGAGGTCAACTCCCCGACCTTCCTCGCGGGCCTGTGGGACCGCGAGGGCGTCGCCATGCTCAACCCCGCCAAGCTGGCCTGGGGCCTGAAGCGGGCCTGCCTGGAGCAGGGCGTGCGGATCTACGAGAACACCCGCGGCCTGAAGATGGCCCGGGCGGGCGCCGCGATGACCGTGGAGACCCCGTACGGGACGATCCTGGCCCGCCGGGTCGCCCTGGGCACCAACATCTTCCCGTCGCTGGTCAAGCGCATCCGCCCGTTCACCGTCCCGGTGTACGACTACGCGCTGATGACCGAGCCGCTGACGGAGGAGCAGCTGGCCTCCGTCGGCTGGAAGAACCGTCCCGGCCTGGGCGACAGCGCCAACCAGTTCCACTACTTCCGCATCACCCGGGACAACCGCATCCTGTGGGGCGGCTACGACGCGATCTACCCCTACCGGGGCAAGCTCGACTCGGAGTACGACCACCGCCCCGAGACCTACCTCAAGCTGGCGGAGCACTTCTTCACCGCCTTCCCGCAGCTGGAGGGGCTGCGCTTCAGCCACGCCTGGGGCGGGGCCATCGACACCTGCTCCCGCTTCTCGGCGTTCTTCGGCACCGCGCACGCGGGCCGCGTCGCCTACGCCGCCGGCTACACCGGGCTCGGGGTGGGCGCCACCCGCTTCGGCGCCGACGTGATGCTGGACCTGCTGGACGGGCTGTCCACCGAGCGCACCCGGCTGGAGATGGTGAAGTCCAAGCCGATGCCCTTCCCGCCGGAGCCCCTGGCCTGGACCGGGATCGCCCTCACCAAGTGGTCCCTGGCCCGCGCCGACGCCCGGGGCGGCCACCGCAACCTGTGGCTGAAGACCCTGGACCGCTTCGGCCTCGGCTTCGACAGCTGAGGACGCGATCGGGCGCCGTCGGACGCGCCCCGGCGCCTGCCCGCGCCGGGGCCGGCGACCGGGATCACCTCCATGGAGTAACGCGACCCGCGTCATAGCCCCGCCCGGCCCCGCTCTCTCCCGGTGAGACACCCTCACACCGCGAGACGAACGGAGGCCGGGCGATGGCGTTCCCGGAGACCAGGACGGCAGTGGAGTGGCTGGCGGCGGCCGCGCCGGATCCGGAAGCCTGCCGGTGGGACTGGGAGCGCAGCCCGCTCGGGGTCGCCCTCCTGCCCGCCGGGCGGCACTGGGACCTGCTGATCACCCCCGGCGGGCTGGGCGGGGCCGCCCTCGGAGTGCTGCGCCGGCTGCCCGCCCCGCCCGGACCCGTGCTCGCCGGAGGCCGCACCGACCGCCTGGGCTTCTTCGTCCCGCCGGGCACCGCCGCCCACTGGACCGGCACGGGCGTACGGGGCGCGGGGCGCGGGAGCTGGATCGCGGTCCCCTACCCGGGCCGGGCGACGGGCGGTCCGCGCTGGCTGCAACTCCCGGACGGCCGGGGCACCCTGACGGACCCGGCACTGTTGGAGCTGGCCCTGCACGAGGCGGCGGGGCGGGCCCTGGAGGGCGAGCGGGGAGGCGGCCGTGCGTGAAGCCTTGACAAGGGGATTGGTCTGGACCACGTCGGCCCGGATCCTCCATCCCCCCACGATCCGGAGGCACTTGTGCGCAGACCCCTGCCCCTCCTGGCCGCCGCCGCCCTCCGCGCCACCCCGGCCGGCCAGGACAACGCCCGCTGCGCCCAGGCCGTCACCGTCGCACCGGACTCCGCGTACACCCTCAGCGCGTGGGTGCAGGGCGCCTACGTCTGCCTCGGCGCGAGGACTACAACTCCGGCCCGGTCATGGGCCTGGACGGCCAGTACCACTCCATGGGCGGAGCCGACTTCCACACGGCGATGACGGACATGCTGCTCACCGGCTTCCCGGTCGCGGGGAACGCCTCCCGCGTCTTCCCGCCCCTGCGCCCGGACCAGGTCGCCATCGGCCTCCCGGCCACCCCGAACGCGGGCAACGGCCAGACCCCGCCGACGGAGGTGACCAAGACCCTGGACTGCCTGACCAGGCACACGGACTGCGGCACCTACCAGCCCCACGGCACCTGGCCCGTCCTGCGCGGGCTGATGACCTGGTCCGTCAACTGGGACCGCTTCGGCGGCTGGGAGTTCAGCCGGAACTTCGACGCGTACTTCGGCTGACCGCCCACCGCACGCCCAGCAGCAGGGGGGCGCACATCAGGAGGCTGGCCAGGACGTCCAGCGGCCAGTGGAAGCCCCGCACCACCAGGCCCGCCGCGGTCAGGGCCGTCAGGGCCGCCGCGGCGGGCAGGGGCCAGCGGCGGCGGGTGTGCGGGGTGAGGAGGAAGGCCGCGGCCGTGTAGGCCGTCAGGGCCGTGGCCGTGTGGCCGGAGGGGTAGTAGCCGGCGGCCCAGGGCTCCAGCGGGCCCGGGCGGGCGGTCCACTCCTTGAGGGGCACGATCAGCGCCGGCACCACGGCCATCGCCAGACCGGCCGCGAGGGCGGCGAGGCGGTGGCCGCGCCGGACGGCGTACGCCATGGCCAGGACGAGGACGGGAACGGCGACCTCGACGTTCCCGAGGTCCGCGAGGCGCTCGGTGGCGGCGTCGGGGACGGTGCGCACCAGGGCGTGGCTCAGCTCCTGATCCGGCGTCAGCAGTGGGCCCCCGTCGAGGACCTGCCAGGTGATCAGGGCGAAGAGGGCGGCGCAGACGGCCGCCAGGAGGAGGGGGAGGAAGGGGAGGGAAGAGGCCGGCCGTCCCGGAACGGGGGGGATGGTTCCGGGACGGCCGCCCGGATCGGGTTGCCGTGCGCCCCGGGGGGTTTGGGGCGGACGGCCGTCCGATCGGAGAGGAGTGTGCGCGAACGCATGCCCAGTACGGCGCTGGGGAAGCCCTGTACCGGTTTCGCCCCCGGTTGCCCGGGAGCGGTCTGTCTCACTCATCTGCAGAAACCGTACGGCAGCCGAAGGGGGACCGACAGCAGGAACGGCCTCTTGCCATCGGCCCCCCACACCTTCTTCACAGCGCCCGACCGTTACCGGCGGTACCGGCGGGCTCCTGTGTTCGGCGGTTCGCTCAGACGTCCGTGCCGATGGCCGCGAACGCCGCCTCGATGAGGTCCAGGCCCTCGTTCAGCAGCTCGTCGCTGATGACCAGCGGCGGCAGGAAGCGCAGCACGTTGCCGTAGGTGCCGCAGGTGAGGACGAGCAGGCCCTCGGCGTGGCAGGCCTTGGCGAGCGCGCCGGCCGCCTCCGGGAACGGGGTCTTGGACGCGGGGTCCTTGACGAGCTCGATCGCGATCATGGCGCCGCGGCCGCGGATGTCGCCGATGATGTCGTACTTCTCCTGCATCGCGGACAGGCGCGACTTCATGATGGACTCGATGTTCTTCGCCTTGGCGTTGAGGTCGAGCTCCTTCATGGTCTCGATGGAGCCCAGCGCGCCGGCGCAGGCCACCGGGTTGCCGCCGTAGGTGCCGCCCAGGCCGCCCGCGTGCGCGGCGTCCATGATCTCGGCGCGGCCCGTCACGGCGGCGAGCGGGAGACCGCCCGCGATGCCCTTGGCGGTGGTCATCAGGTCCGGGACGATGCCCTCGTCCTCGCACGCGAACCACTGGCCGGTGCGGCAGAAGCCGGACTGGATCTCGTCGGCGACGAAGACGATGCCGTTCTCGTTGGCGAACTTCACGATCGCCGGGAGGAAGCCCTTGGCCGGCTCGATGAAGCCGCCCTCGCCGAGGACCGGCTCGATGATGATCGCGGCGACGTTCTCGGCGCCGATCTGCTTGGTGATCTGGTCGATCGCCTGGGCGGCGGCCTCGGGGCCGCAGTTCTCGGCACCGGTGGGCCAGCGGTAGCCGTAGGCGACCGGGACGCGGTAGACCTCGGGGGCGAACGGGCCGAAGCCCTGCTTGTACGGCATGTTCTTCGCCGTCAGCGCCATCGTGAGGTTGGTACGGCCGTGGTAGCCGTGGTCGAAGACGACGACGGCCTGGCGCTTGGTGTACGCACGGGCGATCTTGACGGCGTTCTCGACGGCCTCGGCGCCCGAGTTGAACAGGGCCGACTTCTTGGCGTGGGTGCCCGGGGTCAGCTCGGCGAGGGCCTCGCAGACCTCGACGTAACCCTCGTAGGGGGTGACCATGAAGCAGGTGTGGGTGAAGTCGGCGAGCTGCGCGGAGGCGCGGCGCACGACGGCCTCGGCGGAGGCGCCGACGGAGGTCACGGCGATGCCGGAGCCGAAGTCGATCAGGCGGTTGCCGTCGACGTCCTCGATGATGCCGCCGCCCGCGCGCGCCGTGAAGACGGGGAGCACGGAGCCCACGCCGCCGGCCACCGTCGAAAGGCGGCGGGCCTGAAGCTCCTGCGACTTGGGGCCGGGGATCGCGGTGACGATGCGGCGCTCCTGCGGGACAGCGGTCATAGAGGGCTCCCTGGGGGGTGGTTTCGGACGCACTTGTGTCTTTGTCCGCAGGCTAGGCCCGGGGGAGGGGGTAGGGCATGCTCCGTTAGGGAGTGGTGTCCGCGTGTCCTTGTCCGTGGCGGCCATAGAAGGGCGCGGCGCGTGGGCCGTGGATCCCGCCGGGGTGCGGGCCCAAGTGGCGGGCCGGGCACTAGATTGAGCGCCGCGGCGTTACAGGGAACGGCAGGGCAGGGGGCAGGGGTTCATGGACAGCGAGGGCACCTACGACGGACGGGCGACCCGCGCGGGGCACGTCCCCCGCCCGGCCGCACCCGCCCAGGCCCCGCCCAAGCCACGGCACGCGCCGACGGCAGCCCCCGGCTCTGGGTACGGCGCGGGCCAGGGCTTCGCCGACTGGCTGCGGACCCCGCGCAGCCAGGCCGGTCCCGGGATCTGGGCCTTCGGCTACGTGCCGCGCGCCGAGAAGGAGCCCGAGGCGGGTTCGGACCGTTCCCTGATCAGCGGCTTTGTCATCTCGGCCCTGGCCTGCGTGCTCGTCTGGTCGCTGATGCGCAACAGCTACCTCCCGTACTGGACCGTGCCGCTCAAGCTGTTCACGCCGGACGATTGGTGGGCCCCCTTCACGGGTGCCCCCGTCAAGGGGACGGGGGGCGAGGTGGCCGAACCGGTCTACCAGCTCCTCTTCGACACCGCCCTGCTCTACGGGTTCGGCCGCTTGGGGGCCTGGCCCACGGTCTGGCGGCGCCTGGTCGTCGCGCGGGGCCGCCTGGTGCAGGCGGGAGCCACTGCGGTCCTCTGCCTGATCACCCTCTGGCTGGTGGCCCAGCTGGCGCTGCCGGTACGGCTCGCCGTCTACCCGTTCCTGCCCCTCGCCGCGGGGGACCCGACCGGCAACACCGCCACCATGGCCCGGGCGGACACCGTCGTCACCGTGATGATCGTGCTGGCCTTCCTCTGGCCCGCGCTGCGCAGGCCCGCCGACAAGATCGCTGCGGCCGCCCTCGGCGGCCCACCCGCCGGATCACGCCCGGTCGAGCCCGGCTCGCCCGCCGACCCCGCCGAATGGCCCGAGCTGCGGGACGCCGGGCTCGGGGACGTGGCCCGGCGGCTCGGGGGGGAGGTGCTCGGGGGGCGGATGAACGACGTGGACTACGCGCGGATCCGGCGGGCCTGGGAGTCCGTGCGGGCCGACCCCGCCCGGCTGCCCGCCTTCGCCGACGCCGTCCGCGACCAGGGCGCCGCCGCCTGCGTCCACCCCTCCGGCGACCGCGACCTGCCCGTGCGGGCCGCCCGGCACGACCTCCTCGCCCGCCAGGTGCTCCTCGGCACCGTCGAGGACGGCGAGCGCAACCCCTACGCCCGCCGCGGCACCGGCCTCGCCCTCGGCCCCGACGTGCTCGGGACCTCCCTGCTGGCCGTCGGCCCTTCCGGCAGCGGCAAGACCGCCCGCCTGGTGCGGCCCGTCGTGGAGTCTCTGGCGCTCCAGGCGCTGGCCGGCCAGGCCGCCGTCGTCGCCGTCGGCGCGGCCGGCTCCCGGCTCGGCCCCGACGAGGCCTACGACATCGTGGTCCGCGTCGGCGACCCCGAATCCGTCCACGACCTCGACCTCTACGGCGGCACCGGCGACTGCGACGAGGCCGCCGCCCTCCTCGCCGAGGCCCTCGTCGCCGACGTCCCCGGCGCCGACGTGCGCCGCGCCGCCACCGCCCTCGCCCAGCTGCTCGGCCCGTTCCGCGCCGCGCACGGCCGCTTCCCCGCCGTGCCCGAGCTGCGCGAGCTGCTCGACGGGGTGCCCGGCGCCGTCACCTCCCTGCGCCAGGCCCTGGAGGGCGCCGGGCAGCAGGCGATGCTCCGCGAGCTCGACGCGCGCGAGCGCCAGTACGGGGCCCACGGCGACCCCGGCCCGGCCCTCGCCGACCGGATCGCCCTGCTCGACCGGCCCGCCTTCGCCGGGTTCTTCGACACCACCGGCCGCGCCCGGCCCTTCTCGCTGCGCACCCTCGAACACCCCGTCCGGGTCCGCGTGGACCTGCCCGAACGCGGGCACGCCGAAGCCTCCCGGATGCTGGCCCGGCTGCTGCTCGCGCAGTTCAACGCCTCCGTCGCCGCCCGCGCCGACCGCTCCCTGTTCGCCTTCCTCGCCCTCGACGACGCCTCCCACACCCTGACCCCGGAGACCGTCCGCGGACTCCAGCGGCTGCGCTCGGTGAACGCCGGGGTCCTGCTCGCGCTGCGCTCGCTGGACGACGTACCGGAGGCCCTGCGCACCCCGCTGCTGGGGGCGGTCGGCTGCCGGATGGCGTTCTCCGGGGTGACCACCTGGGACGGGCAGCGCTTCGCCGACGCCTGGGGCACCGAGTGGGTCGAGACCCGCGACGTCACCCACCGGACCGTCTTCGCCGACCAGCCGCTGACCCGGGCCATCCACGCCTTCCGCAAGATGGTCACCGGAAAAGCGGTGACCACCGACGCGGTCACCGTCCGCCAGGTGGAGCGCGAGCGCTGGTCCGCCTCCGAGCTGGCACACGCCGTACCGCCCGGCTGCGCGGTGCTGTCCCTCACCTCCGTCCGGGGGGAACGTGCAGCTCCGCTTCTGCTCCGGCTGGCCGGAACGGGCTGAGAGAACCCGTACGGGGTGGCAGAATCGAGAGGGGCCGTTCATACGACTTGGAGAAATCCCCGGACCGGGGGAGCCCAGGATCGAGGACGCTCCTTCCCCCGCTCCCCGCCCTCCCCCCGAAGGCCCCTGGTACCCGATGCCGCTCACCCTCGCCTCGCTCGTCCAGCACTCGGCGCTCAAGCTCAGCGTCCGGGCGGGGGAGAGCCGCCTCGACACCCCCGTGCGCTGGGCCCACGTCAGCGAGCTCGCCGACCCCGTCCCCTATATGGAGGGCGGCGAGCTGCTGCTGGTCACCGCCATGAAGCTGGACGCCGAGGACCCCGAGGAGATGCGGCGCTACGTACGGCGCCTCGCCGCCGCCGGGGTCGTCGGCATCGGCTTCGCCGTCGGCGTCAACTACGAGGCCGTCCCCGAGGCGCTGGTCCAGGCCGCCCGGGAGGAGGACCTGCCGCTGCTGGAGGTGCCCCGGCGCACCCCGTTCCTCGCCATCAGCAAGGCCGTCTCGGCGGCCCTCGCGGCCGACCAGTACCGGGCCGTGACCGCCGGGTTCGAGGCGCAGCGGGAGCTGACCCGGGCCGCGCTGTCCTCCGACGGCCCGGCCGACCTGCTGGCGAAGCTGGCGGCCCACGTGCACGGCTGGGCCGCGCTCTACGACACCTCCGGCGCCGTCGTCGCGGCCGCCCCCGACTGGGCGGCGCGGCGGGCCGCCCGGCTCACCCCCGACGTGGAGCGGCTGCGGGAGCGGCCCGCGCCCGCGAGCGCGGTGGTGGGCGGGGCCGAGGACCGGGTCGAGCTCCAGTCGCTGGGCACCGGACGGCGGGCCCGCGGCGCGCTCGCCGTGGGCACGGCGGCACCGCTGGGCACCGCCGAGCGGTACGCCGTGCACTCCGCCGTCGCCCTGCTGACCCTGACCACGGAGCGCTCGCGCTCCCTGCACGACGCCGAGTCCCGGCTGGGCGCGGCGGTGCTGCGGATGCTGCTGGAGGGGGAGGCCGGGCACGCCCGGGCGGTGGCCGGGGACCTGTACGGGGCCCTGCTGGAGGCGCCGTTCCGGATCGTCGTCGCCGAGCCGGCCCTGCCGGGGACGGCCCAGCCGGAGGGGCTGGCGCTGCTCGCCGACGCCGTGGAGTCGGCGGCCTCGCGGACCGGGGAGGCCCTGCTGGTGGTGCCCGAGCCGGGACGGCTGGTGGTGCTCGCCGCCGACGGGGGAGCGGCCGTGCAGGCCTGCGCGGACCACGCCGAGGCGCTGGAGTCCCGGCGCGGGCGCGAGACGGCCGGGCCGGAGCCGGACGAGCTCGTCGTCGGCCTGTCGGCCCCGGCCGGGCCGGACGGTGTGGCGGCCGCCTTCAAGCAGGCCGACCAGGCGCTGGCCGTGGCCCGGCGCCGGGGGCGGCCGCTGGTCGAGCACGAGGACCTGGCGGCGGGCTCCGTGCTGCCGCTGCTCGCCGACGACGCGGTACGCGCCTTCGCGGAGGGCACCCTGAGGGCCCTGCGCGAGCACGACGCCACCGGGCGCGGGGACCTCGTCGCCTCCCTCCAGGCCTGGCTCTCCCGGCACGGGCAGTGGGACGCCGCCGCCGCGGACCTCGGGGTCCACCGGCACACCCTGCGCTACCGGATGAAGCGCGTCGAGGAGATCCTCGGCCGCTCCCTGGACGACCCGGACGTCCGGATGGAGCTGTGGCTCGCCCTCAAGGCCAGCCCGGCCCAGCGCTGACCCTCCGGGGTGGTCCGGGGCCGCGGCGTCCGCAGCCCCTCGAAGGCGGCGGAGCCGCTCGGCACCCGGGCGACACTGACAAAGCGGAGCAGCCCCGCCGGGAGGTTCTCCAACGCGGATAAACAGGGAATCGGCCGCGGAGACCTACCGTGGTGGGGACAAGGACCGCCCCCAGCTACCGCTGGGAGGTGCCCCCAGAACACACCACCGAAGGGCCGGGATTCGCATGACTTCCACCCACGCCTTCTGGCTCGCCGGCCGCCAGGCCACCGGCGAGGACAGCTTCGACGTCCACAATCCGTGGGACGGCCGGCTCGTCGGCACCGTCAGCGTGCCCACCGACGCCCAGGTGGAAGAGGCCGTGGCCGCGGCGTACGCCGTGACGGCGGAGTTCTCCGCGACCCCCGCCCACGTACGGGCCGCCGCCCTGGACCACGTGTCCAAGCGGCTCGTCGAGCGCACCGAGGAGATCGCCCAGCTGATCTCCGCCGAGAACGGCAAGCCGATCAAGTGGGCGCGCGGTGAGGTCGGCCGTGCGGTGTCCGTCTTCCGTTTCGCCGCCGAAGAGGCCCGCCGCTTCAACGGCGGAGATGCCCAGCGCCTGGACACCGACGCCGGTGGCGTCGGCCGCCTGGCCCTGACCCGCCGCTTCGTCAAGGGCCCGGTCCTCGGCATCGCGCCGTTCAACTTCCCGCTGAACCTGTGCGCCCACAAGGTGGCCCCCGCCATCGCCGTCGGCGCGCCGATCATCCTGAAGCCGGCCCCGGCGACCCCGCTCTCCGGCCTGATCCTGGGCGAGCTGCTCGCCGAGACCGACCTCCCGGCCGGTTCCTGGTCGGTCCTGCCGGTCGCCAACGACAAGATGCCGGCCCTGGTCAAGGACGACCGCCTCCCGGTCATCTCCTTCACCGGCTCCGACACCGTCGGCTACGCCATCCAGCAGTCGGTGCCCCACAAGCACTGCACCCTGGAGCTCGGCGGCAACGCCGCGGCCGTGGTCCTCGCCGACTGGTCCTCGGACGCCGACCTCGACTGGGCCGCGACCCGTATCGCGACCTTCTCGAACTACCAGGCCGGCCAGTCCTGCATCTCCGTGCAGCGTGTGATCGCCGACGCCTCCGTCTACGACCGCCTCGTCGAGAAGGTCGTCGCCAAGGTCCAGGCGCAGGTCACCGGCGACCCCGCGGACGACGCCACCGACGTCGGCCCGCTGGTCTCCGAGGACGCCGCCAAGCGCGTCGAGTCCTGGGTGGACGAGGCCGTCTCCGCCGGCGCCAAGCTGCTCACCGGCGGCAAGCGCGACGGCGCCACGGTCGAGCCGACCGTCCTCGCCGAGGTCCCGGCCGGCGTGAAGCTGGCCACCGAGGAGGTCTTCGGCCCGGTCCTGACCATCACCCGCGTCGAGAACACCGACGAGGCCTTCGCCGCCGTCAACGACTCGAAGTTCGGCCTGCAGACGGGCGTCTTCACCCGCGACGTCCAGGTCGCCTTCCGCGCCCACCGCGAGCTCGAGGTCGGCGGCGTGATCATCGGCGACGCCCCCTCCTACCGCGCCGACCAGATGCCGTACGGCGGCGTCAAGCAGTCCGGCGTGGGCCGCGAGGGCGTCCGCTACGCGATGGACGACTACACCTACGAGCGCGTCCTGGTCCTCACGGGCCTCGACATCTGACCCACTCGTACGGTCCCAGACCGACGGCCGGGCCTACTGTGCGGGGGCCCGGCCGTCCCCCTTTACCCCGTTCTCACCTGTGAGAACGGGGTATCGGTTTTTTCTCCACGGCAACCGGGCCTGGCGCTGACCAGCCTGATGGCTGCCGTGGACCCGGGGGGCGAGACGTCCCCGCCCCCGGAGGTCAAGCGGCGAGCACTCCTCCGAAGACGGGAAGATTGCGCAGCACCGTCCACAGGACGACCACGATGAGCGCAAGGCGCGGCCCCCACCACCGGGGGATGCCCCTGCGGCCACTCCGGCTGGTGACGGCACGCAGCCACACGACAGCGGCGCACGGCAAGAACGCGACCAGCAGCAGGTTGTAGTCGGCCGCGGCTGCCACATGGGCGTGAACGAGCTCGTGGAGCGCGCGCAGGCTGCCGCAGCCCGGACAGTCGAGGCCTGTGAGGGATCGGAACGGACAGCTCGGGAACCGTCCCGGTCGAGTGGGATCCACGAGCCCCACGATGACGGCGACCGCTGCGAAGACCGCCGCGCCCAGCCAGGCATCACGGACGGTCTTCGGTGTCGAAGCCCGCGGAGCCGGCCTGGAGGCCCGGAGGCGTGGGGAGGTCACGGCGTCGGCGCTGTGGGTGTGCTCGGGGTACTGGCGAAGCCGATGGCAATAAGGATCACCCACGCCAGGCAGCCGGCCAGGACACTCACGACGACGTAGAGCCTCGCCTTCCGGGACGCTTCCGCGGCTCCCGCGAAGTCACCCACGGTCCATTTGCTTTGGACCTGTGAGGCGAAGACGATGGCGGCGATCCCCGTCGGCAGGAAGCAGAAGAGCGTGACGAGGATGGCAGGGGTCAAGTAGGAGGCCGGCGCTCCTACGCGGCCTTCGTACACTCCCGTTCTCCACTGCTGCGGGCGGCCTTCCGCCGCCTCAGGGGGAAGTGACGAAGGAGGCGATGGCTGAGACGGCGGGGAGTGTGGGGGCGGGGGCTGCTGCGGTGCGATGAACGGCTCCTGCCAAGGGGTCTCCGGACCCCAGTTGTCGTCGGGTGACGGAGGTTGGTGTTGGTCTGCCATGGCTGCGCACCTCTCTGGGTCCGGACCCCTCAGGCAGGAGTCCACATCGAGCGTCGGGAGTCCCAGATCCACCTGTCGCCGTAGGCGTCCAGATGGACCGCCTGCTCGTAGGCCCGTTCCGGCAGACCGGCGCTGAAGGTGACCCGGCCGCCGGTCGCCGACTCGAACACGACGCCCTCGGGCGCGTGTTCTCCCTCCGAGTGGCCTCCCAGCAGTCGGTCCACGAAGGTCTTCAACCCCGTGTGGGCCTCTTTGGCGAGGAGCTGGAACAGAGTGCTGAGGAACGGCTGCATGACAGCGGTCGTTACCAGGACTGTAACGACTTCGCCCGCCCCCCTCCGGGTGGGCCGCAGCATGCAGGTCGTGGGAACACCGGCCTCGCGCAGCGCATCCTGTCCCTCCAGGGCCGGGTCGGCGGGGAGCGACGAGGGCCAGAAGATCTCGACCTCGGGACGTGCCATGACTTTCTCCCTCTATCCCCGATGAGGTAGCGTCCAGCGCTCGACGGCACCCGCCCCGGTGCCCGTCACCAGGCCTCTTCCACCGTCGAGGAAGGCCAGCCCCGCGAGCCGGTGCGGCAGCTGCGCCGCGACGGTCAACTCCCCCGTCTTCAGGTCCCACAAGGTAACCATTCCCTCGTCGTCGGAGATGGCGAGCGCCGAGGAGCCGGGGGAGAAGGCCAGATGGGAGGGTTGGCGCCCGTACTCCGTGCGCCGCAGGAGACGGCCGTCCCAGGACCAGAGGCGTACCCGGCCGTCCGTGCAGCCGGTGGCGAGGAGGTGTTCGGTGAGCGCGAGGCAGAGTATGGGGTGGGGTTGCGGCCAGGTCATCACCGGCTGCCCGGCCACGTCCAACTGGCGTACCACGCCGTCGCCGGTTGCCACGACCACGTGCCGGTCACCCGGTGCGAAACGAAGGGCGCCTAGCCGGCCGCGGCCGCCCCTGCGCTGCCAGCCTTTGGGCTCCTTCCCCGGCCAGGCTGCCAGATCCCGCACGCGGGCACCCCACGAGTTGTAGATGTAGATGTGGTCCCGGACGGTGGCGGCGAGCCAGTGGCCGTTCGCGCTGAACGCCAGGGCGGAGCCCGCTCCTCCCACGTTCATCACGCGCACCGGTTTTGCGGTCTGGAGGTCCCACACGACCACGGTTCCGTCGTTGTGCCGACTGGCCACATGCCGTCGCCAAGGGCCCCAGGCCACACGGATCGGGTTCTCGCGCTGCACGGGCGTGCACTGCGCTACGAGGCCGCCGTGGACCCCGTCCACGATGCGTACCACGCCGTCACCGCAAGCGGCGGCCAGGAGGTCGGACGGCCCGAGCGCCAGGTCGCTGCACGGACCGATCTCCGCGAGCAGAGCGCGGTGGGAGAGGCGCGGTGCTCGCGTGGGGGCCGCCGGCGCGGCCGGGGGCGGCGGCACGTTCACCGTAGTCCGCAACGGTGGCCCTTGTGAGTTCGGCGGTGGGTGGGGCAGTGAGAAGATCCGGGTTTCGTCGGATGCGAGGAACAGCACGGGAGTGGCCCACTCAAGGCTGTCCAAGTCCATCTTCACGTCTTCACGCGCGAGGGTCACCGCCCGGTCGACCGGAAGTCCTGCTGCGATCCGCTCGTAGAACGAGGAGGCGAAGACGAGGGCGGCCCTGTCGGTGATCTCGTACTGCATGGCGACCACGGCCGGTACGCCGGCACGGACGAGATTGGCGGCGGTACCCGCGAAGACGTCCTCGGACCCGCTGACCGCGGATTCACAGGAGTTAAGCACGATGAGACGTAGGTTCGGGCTGTCGGTGATCAGCCTCTCAAAATCACTGGCATATATTTTTTTGGCAGTCCCATCGGCACCGGACAGCTGAATGTATCCGGCATTCCTTTCCTCATCGAATCCGCCGTGGCTGACGCAGTGCAGAACGTGCCAGGAGCCAAACCGCAGCTCTCTCGCCAGATCCTGCCATTGGTCACCGGGCAGCCAGTGGACGTCCACGTTCTCGGAGCTGTACCGTGCGAGCGCCTGTGATATCTGCCCCTCCTCCCGTTTTCCATCCAGCAGGGGAAGGTCGCGGGGATTCGCCGTAATTCCCAGTACGCGCAATGGCAGGGTAAGGGGCAGTGGTGGTGCCGGGTTCATCAGCCGCAGGTACCGGACGATGGGGACACGCAGCGCGAGGTAGTCATCGCGAGACGGATCGACGAGGTATTCCCACGGAATGGACGCGACATGCGGGCCGTTCGTCCGCAGCAGGATCCGCACCGGTGCGCCCTGCCTGCGCGCCTCGCGGCGACACAGGTCGAACTGGGTGGAAATGTCATTCTGGAAGACGGTCTGCGTGAGGCGTTCCCCGAATTCCCGGACCGGTCTTTCGGTGGCGGGGGCACCGCGAACGGGCAGGGAACTGTACGATTTTGCCAGCGAAAGCTCTACCCGGGAAAGGGCGGATTGGAGTTCGGTCTCGGAATATGGCGCCGCCACGCGTATCAGCGCCTCACCGCACTCGGAAGCGCAGGACACGATCCAGTTGGTGTCGGCTTCAATGATTTCGAGCTGGAACGGTAGACCTTTCATTCAATCCACCTCCGCCCCTGGATATATTTCACACCCGATATTTCACGGCGTCTACCCGGAGCACGGGCCCAACGCATTGCCGAGGGTTGGGGATACGGGGCCAGGTAGGCGGCGTGTTTCGCCGCGGGGCCTGCCGCCGTGTCGGGCCTCCGCAGCCTTCCCGACAGTGGTCACGCGTTCCGGGCCGCGGTCCCACGCGGACGCAGACGGCTGGCCGGCCGGAAGGTGCGGGCGAGCGGAGGATCCGGCCAGGTGCGCGGATCATCCGTGCAGGGCCAGAGCTACGCCACCGGTCGGAAGCGGTGCGAAGAACGCAGGCCCGGGGGCTCCGGCCGTCAGCCGTTCGCCCGTCCGTTCCCCCACCCTGCCCGCCCCGCTTTTCCGGGGGCCCCGGAGGGGGTACGACTGACAGGTAGCAACGACCGGTATCCCGGAAAGTCATCCGACTTGGCGGCGAGGTGAGTCCCCGCATGTCCGCAACACAGCCCGTACAGCCCAAGGTGACCGAGCGCGAGGCACGGCAGGTCGCGGAAGCGGCCCGGGAGCAGGACTGGCGCAAACCCAGCTTCGCCAAGGAGCTCTTCCTCGGCCGCTTCCGGCTCGACCTGATCCACCCCCATCCGCTCCCCGCCGACGAGGACGTCCGCCGCGGCGAGGCCTTCCTGGCCCGGCTGCGGGAGTTCTGCGAGAACGAGATCGACGGGCAGCGCATCGAGCGCGAGGCCCGGATCCCCGACGAGACCGTGCGCGGGCTCAAGGAGCTCGGCGCCCTCGGCATGAAGATCAGCCCCGAGTACGGGGGCCTGGGCCTCACCCAGGTGTACTACAACAAGGCGCTCGCCCTCGTCGGCTCCGTCAGCCCGGCCATCGGCGCCCTGCTCTCCGCCCACCAGTCCATCGGCGTCCCCCAGCCGCTGAAGATGTTCGGCACCAAGGAGCAGAAGGACGCCTACCTGCCGCGCTGCGCCACCACCGCGATCAGCGCGTTCCTCCTCACCGAGCCCGACGTCGGCTCCGACCCGGCGCGCCTGGCCACCACGGCCGTCCCGGTCACGGAGGACGGCGAGGAGGCGTACGTCCTCGACGGGGTGAAGCTCTGGACCACCAACGGGGTCGTCGCCGACCTGCTCGTCGTCATGGCCCGGGTCCCCAAGAGCGAGAACCATCGCGGCGGGATCACCGCCTTCGTCGTCGAGGCCGACTCCCCCGGCATCACCGTCGAGCACCGCAACGCCTTCATGGGCCTGCGCGGCCTGGAGAACGGCGTCACCCGCTTCCACCGAGTCCGCGTCCCCGCCTCCCAGCGGATCGGCCCCGAGGGCGCCGGCCTCAAGATCGCGCTGACCACCCTCAACACCGGACGGCTGTCCCTGCCCGCCATGTGCGTCGGTGCCGGCAAGTGGTGCCTGAAGATCGCGCGCGAATGGTCGGGGGTCCGCGAGCAGTGGGGCCGGCCCGTCGCACGGCACGAGGCGGTGGGGGCGAAGATCTCCTTCATCGCCGCGACCACCTTCGCCCTGGAGGCCGTGGTGGACCTCGCCTCGCAGATGGCCGACGAGGACCGCAACGACATCCGCATCGAGGCCGCCCTCGCCAAGCTCTACGGCTCCGAGATGGCCTGCCTGATGGCCGACGAGCTGGTCCAGATCCGCGGCGGACGCGGCTTCGAGACCGCCGACTCCCTCGCCGCGCGCGGCGAACGGGCCGTCCCCGCCGAACAGCTGCTGCGCGACCTGCGCATCAACCGGATCTTCGAGGGATCCACCGAGATCATGCACCTGCTGATCGCCCGCGAGGCCGTCGACGCCCACCTCTCCGTCGCCGGCGACCTCATCGACCCCGACAAGGACCTCGGCGACAAGGCCAGGGCCGGCGCCCGCGCGGCCGGCTTCTACGCCCGCTGGCTGCCCAAGCTCGCCGCCGGACCCGGCCAGGTCCCCGGCACCTACCGCGAGTTCCACCCCGCGGGCCACCCCGACCTCGCCACCCACCTGCGCTACGTCGAGCGCGGCGCCCGCAAACTCGCCCGCTCGACCTTCTACGCCATGTCGCGCTGGCAGGGCCGCATGGAGACAAAGCAGGGCTTCCTCGGACGGATCGTCGACATCGGCGCCGAGCTCTTCGCGATGAGCGCGGCCTGCGTCCGCGCCGAGCACCTGCGCGCCACCGGGGACCACGGCCGCGAGGCCTACCAGCTCGCCGACGCCTTCTGCCGCCAGTCCCGGCTGCGCGTCGAGGAGCTCTTCGGCCGCCTGTGGGCCAACACCGACGACCTCGACCGCAAGGTCGTCCAGGGCGTCCTCTCCGGCACCTACACCTGGCTGGAGGAAGGCGTCCTCGACCCCTCGGGCGACGGCCCCTGGATCGCCGACGCCGCCCCCGGCCCCTCCACGAGGAAAAACGTTCACCGTCCCCTGCGCTGACCTGCCATCATCGGCAGTGTCCGGACGGATGTGCGAGGACGGGTACGAGCGCGAGGCGGGCGAGGACGATGCCGACGGCCGAGGAGGACCGGGCCAGCAGACGGCTGGCCCGGTGCGTGGCGCACCTGCTGCGCCACGCACCGCACCAGGTCGTCGCCGCCCTCCTCGACCGGCTCGACGAGCCCGTCCGCAAGTACCTGTGCCGCGACGAGTGGCTGCCCGCCGCCGCCGTCACCCTGCTGCTGCGCCACGGCACCGACGCCGACCGGCACTACATCACCCGCAACCCGCACGTGGTGGGCCGCCCCCTGCCCGGCCTGCCCGGCCCCGCGCGGTACGCCGCCCGGCCCGGGCCCGGCCCGGAACTGCTCGCCGAGGTGGGCCCCGGCCCCTTCACCACCGACCAGCTGACCGCCCTGCTGCGCCGCCACGGCCGCCGCCCCCGGATCCCGCTCACCCTGCTGCGCATGCCGCACGACCTCGACCCCGGACGGCTGCTGCGCGCCCACGCCCGCACCCCGCTGCCGGCCGGCGCCGTCGAAGCCCTGCTCCTCGCGGGCGGCCTCACCCGCGCGGAGTGCCTCGCCCTGCTCGACGCGCGCGCCGGACAGCCCTACGGGCGCCACTGGTACCGGCCCGCCGTCCGCGCCGTCCGCATGGGCCTGCTGACCTGCGACGAGCTCGTCGCCCACACCGCCCCGGCCGCCCGCACCCTGCTGCTCGGCCACCTCCCCGTCACCTCCGGCCTGCGCTGGAGCCTGCCCGAGCAGGCCGAGATGCAGTCGGCCGTCCACCGCGCCCTGCGCCCCCTGCTCGGCGAGGACCCCCGGCTGTGGGCCGAGCTGCCCCGCCGCGCCGCCGCCTTCCCCGGCACCCTGCCCGAGCTGGCCGCCGCGCTCGCCGCCGGCAGCCCGGCCGCGCCCGGTGCCGTACGGCACGACCCGGCCCTGGCCCGCGCCGTACGCCACCTCGCGCCCGAGACGGCCCCCGCCGAGCCGTCCGGGGCCTGGGAGCGCGAGCTGGCCCTGGTCAGCCTCGCCGTGCCGATGGACACCGCCGCCGAGGACGTCCGCTGGGTGCGTGACTGCCTCGACCGCTCCCTGCTCACCGGCGCCGACGTCATCCGGCACAAGGTCCCCGCCTGCTGGGCGCTGGACGAGGACCAGTGGCTCGGCGACATCGGCCACCCCGACCGCCACGACCGGCCCGCCGCCGTCCTCGCCGCCCGTGCCGAGGCCGACCGGCTCTTCGACGCGGCCCTCGGCGACGACCCGCAGGCCTGGTGGCGCGCCGCCCGCGCCCTGCCCGACTTCGCCGGCACCCTCCCCGAACTCCTCGCCCGGGTCACGGACGGGGACTCCGTGTCCAAACGCCCCTGAGGAGCGGCAACAATGGGGGGCATGAGCGACAGTCCAGCCCCCCTCGCCGACCCGCACCTCCTCTTCGACGCCGCGGCCGGCCGCCGGGACATCGTCATCCTCGGGTCGACCGGGTCCATCGGCACCCAGGCCATCGACCTCGCCCTGCGCAACCCGGACCGCTTCCGGGTCACCGCGCTCTCCGCCGCGGGCGGCCGCACCGCCCTCCTGGCGGAGCAGGCCCGGACCCTGCGGGTGCAGACCGTGGCCGTCGCCCGGGAGGACGCCGTGCCGGCCCTGAAGGAGGCGCTGAGCGCCGCGTACGGGCCCTCCGAGCCGCTGCCCGAGATCCTCGCCGGACCCGACGCGGCGACCGAACTCGCCGCCTCCCCCTGCCACACCGTCCTCAACGGCATCACCGGCTCCATCGGCCTCGCGTCCACCCTCGCCGCGCTCCGCGCGGGCCGGACCCTCGCGCTGGCCAACAAGGAGTCGCTGATCGTCGGCGGCCCGCTGGTCAAGGCGCTCGCCGCACCGGGGCAGATCATCCCCGTGGACTCCGAGCACGCGGCGCTCTTCCAGGCCCTCGCCGCCGGCACCCGCGCCGACGTGCGCAAGCTGGTCGTCACCGCCTCGGGCGGCCCCTTCCGCGGCCGCACCCGGGCGGAGCTGGCCTCCGTCACCGTCCAGGACGCCCTCGCACACCCCACCTGGGCCATGGGCCCGGTGATCACGGTCAACTCGGCCACCCTGGTCAACAAGGGGCTGGAGGTCATCGAGGCGCACCTGCTCTACGACATCCCCTTCGACCGCATCGAGGTCGTGGTCCACCCCCAGTCGTACGTGCACTCCATGGTCGAGTTCTCGGACGGCTCCACCCTCGCCCAGGCCACCCCGCCCGACATGCGCGGCCCCATCGCGATCGGCCTCGGCTGGCCCCAGCGCGTGCCCGACGCGGCCCCCGCCTTCGACTGGACCAAGGCATCCACCTGGGAGTTCTTCCCCCTGGACACCGAGGCCTTCCCCTCCGTGGGCCTCGCCCGGCACGTCGGCACCCTGGGCGGTACCGCCCCCGCCGTGTTCAACGCCGCGAACGAGGAATGCGTCGAGGCCTTCCTCGGAGGCCGGCTGCCGTTCACAGCAATCATGGATACGGTCTCCGCAGTGGTCGATGAGCACGGGACGCCGCGGACGGGAACTTCCCTCACCGTCCAGGACGTCCTCGAAGCGGAGACCTGGGCCAGGGCCCGGGCACGGGAGATGGCGGCGCGGGCCGCCGTGGAGGCGGGCGCATGACGGCTTTGATGACGGTACTCGGGGTCGTGCTCTTCGCGTTCGGCCTGCTGGTCTCCATCGCCTGGCACGAGCTCGGCCACCTCTCCACGGCCAAGCTGTTCGGCATCCGGGTGCCGCAGTACATGGTCGGCTTCGGGCCGACCATCTGGTCGCGCAGGAAGGGCGAGACCGAGTACGGCATCAAGGCCATCCCGATGGGCGGCTACATCCGCATGATCGGGATGTTCCCGCCCGGCGACGACGGCCGGGTCACCGCCCGCTCGACCTCGCCGTTCCGGTCGATGATCGAGGACGCCCGGTCGGCCGCGTACGAGGAGCTCCAGCCCGGCGACGAGAGCCGGCTCTTCTACACGCGCCGGCCCTGGAAGCGCGTCATCGTGATGTTCGCCGGCCCGTTCATGAACCTGGTCCTGGCCGTGGCGATCTTCCTCACCACGCTGATGACCTTCGGGCTGAACACCCAGACCACCGTCGTCAGCTCGGTCTCCGACTGCGTCATCCAGCAGAGCGAGAAGCGCGACAAGTGCGCCGCGGGCGACCCGGCCGCCCCGGCCAAGGCCGCCGGACTCCAGGCACAGGACAAGATCGTCGCCTTCAACGGCCGCCCGGTGAGCGACTGGTCCGTCCTCCAGAAGGACATCCGCGCCACCGTCGGCCCCGCCGTGATCACCGTCGAGCGGGCCGGCAAGCGCCTCGACCTGCACGCCAACCTGATCGAGAACAAGGTCGCCAAGACCGACGCCGCCGGCCGCTACGTCAAGGACCAGTACGTCACCGCAGGCTTCCTCGGCTTCGCCCCCGCCGTCGGCTACGTCCCGCAGACCTTCGGCCAGTCCGTCAGCCGCATGGGCGAGATGATGGAGGCCGGAGTCCAGTCCCTCGTCGACCTCCCCGGCAAGGTCCCGGACCTGTGGAACGCCGCCTTCAACGGCGCCGAGCGCAAGCAGGACAGCCCCATGGGCGTCGTCGGCGCGGCCCGCGTGAGCAGCCAGATCTTCAACCTCGACATCCCCGCCCAGTACCAGCTGGTGTTCTTCCTCAACCTGCTGGCCGGGTTCAACCTGTCGCTGTTCCTGTTCAACATGCTCCCGCTGCTCCCGCTCGACGGCGGCCACATCGCCGGCGCCCTGTGGGAGTCCGTCCGCCGCACCGTGGCGAAGGTCTTCCGGCGCGCCGACCCCGGCCCCTTCGACGTGGCGAAGCTGATGCCCGCCGCGTACGTGGTCGCGGGCGTCTTCGTCTGCTTCACGCTGCTGGTGCTCGTCGCGGACGTGGTCAACCCGATCAAGATCAACTAGCGCGGGCGGCCGGCGCGGCCGGCACGCCGCCGTGACACCGGAGCCGGGCACGCACCGTGCCCGGCTCCCTACGTTCGGGTGGCGCCGCACCCTCGGATGCGTGGGGCACGCGCGCATTGGCGTAACCTCAAAGGCCGGAGCCCGCCGATCTCGGGACCTCGATCCACACCTTGGGGTTGCACAGCAGATGACTGCCATCTCTCTCGGAATGCCGTCCGTGCCGACGAAGCTTGCCGACCGCCGGGTCAGCCGCAAGATCCAGGTCGGCTCCGTGGCCGTCGGAGGCGACGCACCCGTCTCGGTGCAGTCGATGACCACCACCCGGACGTCCGACATCGGCGCGACGCTCCAGCAGATCGCCGAGCTGACCGCCTCCGGCTGCCAGATCGTCCGCGTCGCCTGCCCCACGCAGGACGACGCCGACGCGCTCGCCGTGATCGCCAAGAAGTCGCAGATCCCGGTCATCGCCGACATCCACTTCCAGCCCAAGTACGTGTTCGCCGCGATCGACGCCGGCTGTGCCGCCGTCCGCGTCAACCCGGGCAACATCAAGCAGTTCGACGACAAGGTCAAGGAGATCGCGAAGGCCGCCGGCGACGCGGGCACCCCGATCCGCATCGGCGTCAACGCCGGCTCCCTCGACGCCCGGCTGCTCAAGAAGTACGGCAAGGCCACCCCCGAGGCGCTGGTCGAGTCCGCGCTGTGGGAGGCCTCCCTCTTCGAGGAGCACGACTTCCGCGACATCAAGATCTCGGTCAAGCACAACGACCCGGTCGTCATGGTCGAGGCCTACCGCCAGCTCGCCGCCCAGTGCGACTACCCGCTGCACCTCGGCGTCACCGAGGCCGGCCCCGCCTTCCAGGGCACCATCAAGTCCGCCGTCGCCTTCGGCGCCCTGCTCTCCCAGGGCATCGGCGACACCATCCGGGTCTCGCTCTCCGCGCCCCCGGCCGAGGAGATCAAGGTCGGCATCCAGATCCTGGAGTCGCTCAACCTCCGCCAGCGCCGCCTGGAGATCGTCTCCTGCCCGTCCTGCGGCCGCGCCCAGGTCGACGTCTACAAGCTGGCCGAGGAGGTCACGGCGGGCCTGGACGGCATGACCGTGCCGCTGCGCGTCGCCGTCATGGGCTGCGTCGTCAACGGCCCCGGCGAGGCCCGCGAGGCCGACCTCGGCGTCGCCTCCGGCAACGGCAAGGGCCAGATCTTCGTCAAGGGCGAGGTCATCAAGACCGTCCCCGAGTCCAAGATCGTGGAGACCCTCATCGAGGAGGCCCTGAAGATCGCCGAGCAGATGGAGAAGGACGGGATCGCCTCCGGCGAGCCCAGCGTCGCCATCGGCGTCTGAGTTCTCCAGGCGCCTTCGGGCCCCGGCCCCGCACCCCGCCCAGGGGCCGGGGCCGGGGCCCTTTTCGTGACCTGGGGGACGCGGCATCCCCGCGCCCCGGCGGGTACAGTGCGGAGATCAGCAGACTTGCACCGTGAGGCCCCCGTGTTGACTCAGACAACCACCCGGGTCCTTGAGCCCAGTGATCTGGACGCCGCGCTCGCCATCCTCCGACGCGAGCCGGTCGAGAACGCCTTCGTCACCTCCCGGGTCCAGGTAGCCGGACTCGACCCCTGGCGCCTGGGCGGCGAGATGTGGGGCTGGTACTCCGGCGGCGAACTGCGCTCCCTGTGCTACGCGGGCGCCAACCTCGTCCCCGTCTGCGCCGGCCCCGAAGCGGTCCGCGCCTTCGCCGACCGGGCCCGCCGCACCGGCCGCCGCTGTTCCTCCATCGTCGGCCCCGCCGAGGCCACCCGGCTGCTGTGGCAGCTCCTGGAGCCCAGCTGGGGCCCCGCCCGCGACGTCCGCGCCCACCAGCCGCTCATGGCCACCGAGCAGCCGTCCGCGGAGGTCGCGCCCGACCCGCTCGTCCGCCGGATCCGCAAGGACGAGATGGACATGATCATGCCCGCCTGCGTGGCCATGTTCACCGAGGAGGTCGGCATCTCGCCCCTGGCCGGGGACGGCGGCCTGCTCTACCAGGCACGGGTCGCCGAGCTGGTCGGCAGCGGCCGCTCCTTCGCCCGCGTCGAGAACGGCAAGGTCGTCTTCAAGGCCGAGATCGGCGCCGCCACCGCCCAGGCCTGCCAGATCCAGGGCGTCTGGGTGGCCCCCGAGTTCCGCGGCCGGGGGCACTCCGAGAGCGGCATGGCAGCCGTCGTGGAGTTCGCGCTGCGGGACGTCGCGCCCGTGGTCAGCCTGTACGTCAACGACTTCAACACCGCCGCGCGGGCCGCCTACCGGCGGGTGGGGTTCCGTGAGGTGGGGGCGTTCATGAGCGTGCTGTTCTGAGCGGGTGAGCACTCCGTTCGCGCGGCCCGGGCCGCCCGGGCGTGCGGGCGCGGATCCGGTGCGGGGGCGGCTGTGGCAACGCACCGCCGGGTGCGGCCGGTTTCGTCCGGGAAGCCGTACCGCAGCGGCCGTACCCCGCAGTATGGTCGGCCGCATGCTGCCTACCCACGGGGGCGACGACCCCGCACGGCCCGCCGGACTGCGCATCGGGCACCTCGACCTCGCCGGCCGCGTGGACGAGGCCCTGCGCGTGCAGGCCGTGGCCTTCGGGCTCAGCGAGGAGGAGGTCGGCATCCGGCGCTACATCGTCCAGCGCCACATGACCTGCCGCGGCGCCCGCGCGCTCGGCGCCTTCACCGACGACGGAGCCCTCGCCGGTTTCGTCTACGGGATGCCCAACGACCGTGCCCACTGGTGGTCCACGATCGTCGAGCCCTACCTGAGGGCCACCGGCACCGAGGACTGGCTCGACGGCTCCTTCGTGATCACCGAGCTGCACGTCCACCCCGGCTTCCAGGGCTGCGGAGTCGGCCGCGCGCTGATCACCCGGATCACCGACGGCGCCGAGGAGCCCCGCTCGATCCTCTCCGCCATCGACACCGACAGCCCGGCCCGCAGGCTCTACGGCACCCTCGGCTATCAGGACCTGGCCCGCAAGGTCCACTTCCCGAGCGCGAGCCTGCCGTACGCGGTCATGGGCGCGCCGCTGCCGCTGCGCCGGGGCTGAATTCGGTACCCGGGCACGGCAGGCCCGGATAGCCTCGCCGCATGTCAACGCAACACGTGCAGCGCATGTCCCGTCTGATGGCCAAGACCCTCCGGGAGGACCCGGCCGACGCCGAGACCCTCAGCCACCGCCTCCTCGTCCGCGCCGGCTACGTCCGGCGCAGCTCCGCGGGGGTGTGGACCTGGCTGCCGCTCGGCAAGAAGGTCCTCGACAGCGTCTCGCGCATCGTCCGCGAGGAGATGGACGCGATCGGGGCCCAGGAGGTGCTGCTGCCGGCGTTGCTGCCCAAGGAGCCGTACGAGGTCAGCGGCCGCTGGTCGGAGTACGGGGACCTGCTGTTCCGCCTCAAGGACCGCAAGGGCGCCGACTACCTGCTCGGACCCACCCACGAGGAGATCTTCACCCTCGTGGTGAAGGACCAGTGCACGTCCTACAAGGACCTGCCCGTGATGCTGTACCAGATCCAGACCAAGTACCGCGACGAGGCCCGGCCCCGGTCCGGGGTGCTGCGCGGGCGCGAGTTCCAGATGAAGGACTCGTACTCCTTCGACGTGACGGAGGAAGGACTGGCGGAGTCCTACCGGCTCCACCGCGAGGCGTACGTACGGATCTTCGAGCGGCTCGGGCTCGACCACCGGATCGTGTCGGCCGTGTCGGGTGCGATGGGCGGCTCGGCGTCGGAGGAGTTCCTGGCGCCGGCCGCGGCGGGCGAGGACACGTTCGTGGACTGCCCGGAGTGTGACTACGCGGCGAACACGGAGGCGGTGACCTTCGTGGCGGAGCCGGTCGCCGATGCCGGGGCCGGGTTCGGGCCGATGGAGGAGATCGCGACCCCGGACACGCCCACGATCGAGACCCTGGCCGCGCATCTGGGGGTTCCCGCTTCCGCCACGCTGAAGAACCTCCTGGTGAAGGTCGACGGGGAGATCACCGCAGTCGGCGTGCCCGGGGACCGGGAGGTGGACCTGGGCAAGCTCGGGGAGCACCTGGCCCCGGCGGTGGTGGAGCTGGTGACGGCCGAGGACTTCGCGGGGCGGCCCGATCTGGTACGCGGCTACGTGGGCCCGCAGGGCCTGGAGAAGGTGACCTATCTGGCCGACCCCCGGGTGGCACCGGGGACCGCCTGGGTGACCGGCGCCAACAAGGCCGACACGCACGCGCGGAACGTGGTCTGCGGGCGCGACTTCGAGGTGGACCGGTACCTGGACGTGGTCGTGGTGGAGCCGGGCGACCCCTGCCCGAAGTGCGGCGCGGGGCTGCGGCTGGACCGGGCGATCGAGATCGGGCACATCTTCCAGCTGGGCCGGAAGTACGCGGACGCCTTCGGGCTGGACGTGCTCGGCCCGCAGGGCAAGCCGGTGCGGGTCACCATGGGCTCGTACGGCATCGGTGTGTCCCGGGCGGTGGCCGCGCTGGCCGAGCAGACGGCCGACGCACGCGGGCTGTGCTGGCCGGCCGAGGTGGCCCCGGCGGACGTGCACGTGGTGGCGGCGGGCAAGGCCGTCCCGCTGGCGCTGGCCGAGCGGGCGGCGGAGGCCCTGGCGGCCGCGGGGAAGCGGGTCCTGCTGGACGACCGGGCCGGGATCTCGCCGGGGGTGAAGCTCACGGACGCGGAGCTCATCGGCGTGCCCTGGATCCTGGTGGCGGGCCGCCGGTCGGCGGACGGGGTGGTCGAGCTCCAGGACCGGCGGACGGGGGAGCGGGTGGAACTGGCGCTGGAGGAGGCCCTGGGGCGGGTGGTGTAGGGAGCACCCCTGGCCCGCGCGAGTTGCCCCGGGGTTCCCCCGTCGGTCTCGTCGTCCTCACGCCGTCGGGGGGTCCTGGGCCGGGTCCGGGGCCGTGGGGTCTTCCAGCGATGGGAGGGCGTCCCGGGGCGGAACGGCCAGGTCCAGCGGCGGCGGGGCGGCGTCCGGGGCGGGGGTGTCGGCCGGGGTCCGGGCCGCCGGGGCCGGGGTCGGGAGGGATTGCGGTGGGGCGGCGGGGGCCGCGGGGGGCGGGGCCGCGCGTTCCAGGAAGCGCAGGAGTTCCACCGGGAAGGGGAGGACGAGGGTGGAGTTCTTCTCCGCCGCGACCGCGATCACCGTCTGGAGGAGGCGCAGCTGGAGGGCGGCCGGCTGGTCCGACATCACCGCGGCCGCCTCGGCCAGCTTGTGCGAGGCCTGGAGCTCCGCGTCCGCGTTGATCACGCGGGCGCGGCGTTCGCGGTCCGCCTCCGCCTGGCGGGCCATCGAGCGCTTCATGGTCTCCGGGAGGGAGACGTCCTTGATCTCCACCCGGTCGATCTGGACGCCCCAGCCCATCGCCGGGCTGTCGATCATGAGCTCCAGGCCCTGGTTCAGCTTCTCGCGGTTCGACAGGAGGTCGTCGAGGTCGCTCTTGCCGATGATCGAGCGCAACGAGGTCTGCGCCATCTGGGAGACGGCGAAACGGTAGTCCTCCACCGCGATGATCGCGCTCGCCGGGTCGACCACCTTGAAGTAGACGACCGCGTCCACGCGGACCGTGACGTTGTCCCGGGTGATGCCCTCCTGGGCCGGGATCGGGAGGGTGACGATCTGGAGGTTCACCTTGTGCAGGCGGTCCGCCACCGGAAGGATCATCGTGAAGCCGGGCGGCCGGACCCCCTCGCGGAGCCGCCCGAAGCGCAGGACGACGCCCCGCTCGTACTGCTTCACCACCCGTGCGGCAGCGCCCAGGTACACCGCTACGCCCGCGGCGGCGGCGATCCCCGCTGTCAGCAGTTGCTCGACCATGACGGCCCCCTGCCGGACATACACCTTTTACTAAGGTATGCCCTACAGCCAGGCCGCGAACTCCAGCAGGAGCTCCGCGTCCCGCCGCCGGCCGGCGGCCAGGGCGCGCACCCCGGACTCCACCGCCCGGAACACCGTCCAGCCCCGCAGCCGCTCCCGGTCCACCTCCAGGGAGTCGGCGAGCTTGTTCACCCGCCGGCGCGCCCCGGAAGCTCCCGTCGACGAGGCCACCTGGTCCTCCAGCCGGTCCCGCACCAGCCGGGCCAGGTCGTAGGCCCGCTCGCCGACCACCGGGTCCGGGCCCACCGTCAGCCAGGGCGCCCGTTCGCCCGCCAGCACCTTGCCCTGCCGGAAGTTCCCGTGCAGGAGGAGTTCCTCGGGCGGCTGCGCGGTCAGCTCCGTGCGCAGGGCCAGGGCGGTGTCGACGAGGGCCCGGGCCTCCGGGGGTGCCGAGCGCAGGGCCTCGGACTGCGCGGCCGTGCGTGCGGCCACCGTCTCGAAGGGGTGGCCGGCCGGCGGGCGCACCCAGAGGCGACGCAGCGTGCCGCAGGCCTCCAGCAGGGCCTTGGCCTCCGGGAGCGAACGCAGGGAGACGTCCGCGTGCAGCCGCTCCAGCAGGAGGGCGCCGTCGTCCTCGTGGTGGCGCGAGTCCAGCACCCGGACCGCACCGAAGCCGCCCCAGTGGGCCAGGGCGGCCAGTTCCCGGTCCGGCCGGGCGGCCGGCGGCGCCAGCTTCAGGGCCGCCGGGGTGCCGTCGGCGTAGCGGACCAGGATCACCAGGCTGCTGCGGCCGCCCGGGGCCAGGGCCCGCTGGGCCTCCACGTCCCGCCGCTCCAGCGCCTCCTTGGCGAGCTCGGGCAGCCGCTCCAGCCACTGCGTGTCCTGCGCTGTCCGCGGCAGCTCGCCGAGCGCCCGTACGAGCCGCTGCGGCGGTTCGAAAGCCATGCGTGCGTGATCCCTTTCAGCTGGTACGGGCCCCCTCCGAGCGTTCGGTGAGCCCAGGGAAGGCTACGCCGACACCGCGCCAGCGCGCCGCGCGCACGGCCGCGGCGCTCAGTGCGTCAGCCGCGTCACGGCGCAACTGGCCGTCCGCCGCCCGGACGAGGTCCGAGTAGGCGCCCGCCACCCGGTCCTCGATGTCGGCGGCCAGCCGCTCGGCGTCGTCCGGGGAGCGCACCTCGAACGGCAGGGCGTACGCGGGCTCGGACGGCCGGGGCGCGCCGCCCAGCTCCCGCACCGTCCGGGTGAGCCGGTCGCGGCGGGAGACGTGGTGGCCGTAGGCCTCGCGGGCCTCGGTGGCCCGGGCGGGCGCGATCCGGGCGCCGATGACCCCGTACCCGTAGGTCGCCGCGTGCTCGGCGGCCAGCGCCGCCTGGGCGGCCTGCAGGGCGCGGCCGCCGGGGGCGGGGGAGGGCTTCACGGCGGGGTTCACGAGGCGGCTCCCGGGTTCGAGGTCAGCAGGTAGGCGTGGACGGCCCCGCAGGCCGCCACCGAGGCCAGCATCCGGGCCAGCTCCCCGGGGGCGCCGGCCAGGGCGATGGTGCGGGCCTCCGACAGGCTGCGCTCGGCGTCCGCGAGCGCGCTCAGCGCCTCGGCCGGCTTCGCCGGGACCTCCGCCCGCCCGGCCGCCGGCACGCTCGGGGTGGGGGAGGCGGACGGGGAGGGGGACGCCGGCCGGGAGGGGGCCGGGCCGGCCTTCGGGGTGGTGAGGGCGAGGGCCTTGGCGTGCGCGGCGACGGCCGCCCGCAGCGGTGTCAGCCGTTCGGCCAGATCGGGGTGGACGGCCGCGGTGGCGTCGTAACGTTCCAGCAGCCGCTCGCTGTCACGGACGGCACCCTCCCGCATCCGCCGTTCGAGTGAAACCGTCTGGTCCGCGCCGGCCGGGTGTCCCCCGCCGGAACACCCGGTGACCAGCGCGGACCCGGCCGCTGCGACGGCGGCTCCGGCGAGCACGCTCCTGCGTGAGGGCGAGGGCCTCGAAGGCAAGGTCCAGGGCACGGTGACGTCCTCGGGGTGATGACGGGACAAGGTGTGATCACGGTACCCGGGGGTCCGCCCGGCGGCGCGGACGGCAACACCCTCCGCGACCGGATACCCTTTGACCTGACACGCGACGGAAAACCACAACAGCACACGCGGCCGAGGAGTCACCCGGATGAGCACCACCCAGAGCGACAGGCTGCGCGGACTGCTGGAGCCGCTCGTCGCCGCCAAGGGCCTGGACCTCGAGGAGATCGAGCTTTCCAAGGCGGGCAGGCGCCGGATGCTGAGGA
The DNA here is from genome assembly GCF_003634815.1 of Streptomyces sp. 3211.6. Taxonomy (NCBI): domain Bacteria; kingdom Bacillati; phylum Actinomycetota; class Actinomycetes; order Kitasatosporales; family Streptomycetaceae; genus Streptomyces; species Streptomyces sp. 3211.6. Next base: position 5,737,186 of record NZ_RBXC01000001.1, read on the forward strand.
TCGTCGTGGATTCCGACGAAGGCGTGGAGCTGGACGCCTGCGCCGAGCTGAGCCGTGAGGTCTCCGACGCGCTCGACGCCTCCGACGTGATGGGCGAGGACGAGTACGTCCTCGAAGTCAGCTCCCCGGGCGCGGACCGCCCCCTCAGCGAGCACCGCCACTACCTGCGGGCCACCGGCCGTCTCGTGAAGTTCCAGCTGACCGCCGAAGGCGGGGGCGGGGAACTGGTCGCCCGCATCCTCGGCGTCGACGACGAGGGCATGGACCTCGAAGTCCCGGGCGTGAAGGGCCGCAAGGCGACCGCCCGCCGCATCGCGTTCACCGACATCGCCAAGGCGCGTGTCGAGATCGAGTTCAACCGCAAGGACAAGAAGGAAGAGGAGGCGTAGCCGTGGACATCGACATGAGTGCCCTGCGGGGTCTGGTCCGGGAGAAGGAGATCTCCTTCGACCTGCTCGTCGAGGCGATCGAGTCGGCCCTCCTCATCGCGTACCACCGCACCGAGGGCAGCTTCCGCCGCGCCCGGGTGGTGCTGGACCGTACCAACGGCCACGTGGTCGTCTGGGCGACGGAGGACCCGCGCGATCTCGAGGAGGGGCAGGAGCCCAAGGAGTTCGACGACACCCCGTCGGACTTCGGCCGGATCGCCGCGACGACCGCCAAGCAGGTGATCCTCCAGCGTCTGCGCGACGCCGAGGACGACCTGACCTTCGGCGAGTTCGCCGGCCGTGAGGGCGACGTCATCACCGGCGTCGTGCAGCAGGGCAAGGACCCCAAGAACGTCCTGGTCGACATCGGCAAGCTGGAGGCCATCCTGCCGGTGCAGGAGCAGGTCCCCGGCGAGGAGTACCCGCACGGGCTCCGCCTGAAGGCGTACGTCGTGCGCGTGGCGAAGGGTGTCCGCGGCCCGTCCGTGACCCTGTCGCGCACCCACCCGAACCTGGTGAAGAAGCTCTTCGCCCTGGAGGTCCCGGAGATCGCCGACGGCAGCGTCGAGATCTCCGCGATCGCCCGCGAGGCCGGACACCGCACCAAGATCGCGGTCCGGTCCACCCGTTCGGGCCTGAACCCGAAGGGCGCCTGCATCGGCCCGATGGGCAGCCGCGTGCGCAACGTGATGGCCGAACTGCACGGCGAGAAGATCGACATCGTCGACTGGTCGGACGACCCGGCGGAGATGGTCGCGAACGCCCTGTCACCCGCTCGGGTGAGCAAGGTCGAGGTCGTCGACTGGGACTCGCGCTCCGCGCGGGTGACCGTCCCCGACTACCAGCTGTCGCTGGCCATCGGCAAGGAGGGCCAGAACGCCCGCCTCGCCGCGCGGCTCACCGGCTGGCGCATCGACATCCGGCCGGACACCGAGCCGGCGTCCGACGCGGACGCCGACCGGGACTGACCGGAAACGGCGCCCCCGGCGGGAATAAATGACTACCGGCCGACCGTTTCTGGCCGGTAGACAGGGGGGTCCTCGTTGTCCGAGGACCCTCGTGGATCACAACGACATCCGTTCGATTTTTCGCCTGAAGGGGTGAGGTCGGTACGGGGAGGTAGACTTAGGCGTGTCTGGCCGGACGCAAGCCCGCGCATGCCCCGAACGCACCTGTGTCGGGTGCCGGGAGCGAGCGGCCAAGAACGATCTGCTGCGCATCGTGGCGATCGGGGACGAATGCGTCCCCGATCCTCGCGGTACGCTGCCCGGCCGGGGTGCGTACGTGCACCCTGCCGTGGTCTGCCTCGACCAGGCGGTCCGCCGCCGGGCGTTCCCCCGGGCCCTGCGGTCCGCCGGACCGCTCGACACGGAGGGTCTGCGCACGGTCCTGGCAGACCGGGCCGTGGCGACACCGTAAGAAAGAAGTACGGCACGGATACCCCGTGCGGTCAGGTACCTCGCGAGTTGGAAGTAGGTCGAGATTGCGATGAGCACTCGATGAGTACGCGATGAGTACGCCCATGAAGTAGCGACGGTCCGGCGTAACCCGGACCTAAAAGGAGCGAAGTGGCTAAGGTCCGGGTATACGAACTCGCCAAGGAGTTCGGGGTTGAGAGCAAGGTCGTCATGGCCAAGCTCCAAGAACTCGGTGAATTCGTCCGTTCGGCGTCCTCGACGATCGAGGCGCCGGTTGTACGCAAGTTGACTGACGCACTGCAGGGGCCCGGCGGCAACGCCGGCAAGTCCGCTGCGAAGCCCGGCGCGCCCCGCAAGGCCGCGCCCGCCAAGCCCGCGGCGCCCTCCCCGGCGACCGCGGCACGTCCTGCCCCGAAGCCCGGCGCACCGGCCCCCAAGCCGGCCGCTGCCGAGGCCCCGGCGGCTCCCGCCCCGGTGACTCCGGCCGCTCCCGGCCCGCGTCCCGGCCCCAAGGCTCCGGCCGCCCCGAAGCCCGCTCCGGCGGCTCCCGTGGCGACCGAGTTCTCCGCGCCCCCGGCCGCCCCCGCGCGTCCGGCCGCGTCCCCCGGCCCCCGTCCGGCGCAGCAGCGTCCGGCCGGCCCGGGTCAGGGCGGCGCGCGTCCCGGCGCCCCGCGTCCGGCCGGCGCCACCCCCGGTGCCCAGGCCCCGCGTCCGGGTGCTCCGGCTCCGCGTCCGCAGGGCGCCCGTCCGGCCGGTCCCCGTCCGGGCAACAACCCGTTCACGTCCGGCGGCTCCACCGGTATGGCGCGCCCGCAGGCGCCCCGTCCGGCCGGCGCCCCGCGTCCCGGTGCCCCCGGCGCCGGCGGCCAGGGTGCCCCGCGTCCGCAGGGCGGCCCCGGCGGCGCCCCGCGCCCGCAGGGTCCCGGCGGCGCCCGTCCGACCCCGGGCGGCATGCCCCGTCCGCAGGGCGGCGCTCCGCGTCCGGCCCCGGGCGGCAACCGTCCGAACCCCGGCATGATGCCGCAGCGTCCCGCTGCCGGCGGTCCCGGTCCCCGTCCCGGCGGCGGTCCCCGCCCCGGTCCGGGCGGCGCAGGCCGTCCCGGCGGTCCGGGTCGTCCCGGCGGCGGCTTCGCCGGCCGTCCGGCCGGTCCGGGCTCGCGTCCGGCCGGTGGCGGCTTCGGCGGCCCGCGTCCGGGTGGCGGCGGCTTCGGCGGCGGCCCGGCCGGCGCCGGTGGCGGCGGTCGTCCCGGCTTCGGCGGTCGTCCCGGCGGCCCGGGTGCCCGTGGTGGCACGCAGGGTGCCTTCGGCCGTCCCGGCGGGCCCGCCCGTCGCGGTCGCAAGTCGAAGCGTCAGAGGCGCCAGGAGTACGAGGCCATGCAGGCCCCGTCCGTGGGCGGCGTGATGCTGCCCCGCGGCAACGGCGAGACCGTTCGCCTGTCGCGCGGTGCGTCCCTCACCGACTTCGCGGAGAAGATCAACGCCAACCCGGCGTCGCTGGTCGCGGTCATGATGAACCTCGGCGAGATGGTCACTGCCACGCAGTCCGTCTCCGACGAGACCCTCCAGCTCCTCGCCGACGAGATGAACTACACCGTTCAGATCGTCAGCCCGGAGGAGGAGGACCGCGAGCTGCTCGAGGGCTTCGACATCGAGTTCGGCGAGGACGAGGGCGGCGAGGAATTCCTCATGCCGCGTCCGCCGGTCGTGACCGTCATGGGTCACGTCGACCACGGTAAGACCCGCCTGCTCGACGCCATCCGCAAGACGAACGTCGTCGCGGGCGAGGCCGGTGGCATCACCCAGCACATCGGTGCCTACCAGGTCTCCACCCAGGTCAACGACGAAGACCGTCGCATCACCTTCATCGACACCCCGGGTCACGAGGCGTTCACCGCCATGCGTGCCCGTGGTGCCAAGTCGACCGACATCGCGATCCTCGTGGTCGCGGCCAACGACGGCGTCATGCCGCAGACGATCGAGGCGCTCAACCACGCCAAGGCCGCCGGCGTCCCGATCGTCGTCGCGGTCAACAAGATCGACGTCGAGGGTGCCGACCCGGTCAAGGTGCGCGGTCAGCTCACCGAGTTCGGTCTGGTCGCCGAGGAGTACGGCGGCGACACGATGTTCGTCGACATCTCCGCCAAGCAGGGTCTGCACATCGACTCCCTGCTGGAGGCCGTCGTCCTCACCGCCGACGCCTCCCTCGACCTGCGCGCCAACCCCGAGCAGGACGCTCAGGGTATTGCGATCGAGTCCCACCTCGACCGTGGCCGCGGTGCCGTCGCCACCGTCCTCGTCCAGCGCGGTACCCTCCGCGTCGGCGACACGATGGTCGTGGGCGACGCCTACGGCCGCGTGCGCGCCATGCTCGACGACAAGGGCAACAACGTCGAGGAAGCGGGTCCGTCGACCCCCGTCCTGGTCCTGGGTCTCACCAACGTCCCCGGCGCCGGCGACAACTTCCTCGTCGTCGACGAGGACCGCACCGCCCGTCAGATCGCCGAGAAGCGTGCTGCGCGTGAGCGCAACGCCAACTTCGCCAAGCGCGTCCGCCGGGTGTCCCTGGAAGACCTCGACTCGGTCCTCAAGGCCGGTCTGGTCCAGGAACTCAACCTCATCATCAAGGGCGACGCGTCCGGTGCGGTCGAGGCCCTCGAGTCCTCGCTGCTCCAGCTCGACGTCGGTGAAGAGGTCGACATCCGCGTCCTGCACCGCGGTGTGGGTGCGGTCACCGAGTCGGACATCTCGCTGGCGATGGGCTCCGACGCCATCGTCATCGGTTACAACGTCCGCGCGGCCGGCCGTGCCGCGCAGATGGCGGACCGCGAGGGCGTCGACGTCCGGTACTACTCGGTGATCTACCAGGCCATCGAGGAGATCGAGGCGGCCCTGAAGGGTCTGCTCAAGCCGGAGTACGAAGAGGTCGAGCTCGGCACGGCGGAGATCCGCGAGATCTTCCGCTCGTCCAAGCTGGGCAACATCGCCGGTGTCCTGGTCCGCTCGGGCGAGGTCAAGCGCAACACCAAGGCGCGGCTCCTGCGCGATGGCAAGGTCATCGCCGAGAACCTCACCATCTCGGGTCTGCGCCGCTTCAAGGACGACGTCACCGAGATCCGCGAAGGCTTCGAGGGCGGTATCAACCTCGGCTCCTTCAACGACATCAAGATCGACGACGTCATCGCGACGTACGAGATGCGCGAGAAGCCCCGCGCGTAAGCGCGAGGCGGTTCGCACCGTGTCGTAGGCAGCTGTAACACCGGGGCCGGTCGGCGGAATATCCGTCGATCGGCCCCGGCCGTTGCGTGTACGGTTCTGGTGACCCTGCCGAGCGACGGCCGGCAGGCCACCGAACCCGCACCGGCGGGATATCCGGAACTGCATGTACGTGGGGACTCTGTCCTTCGATCTGCTCCTCGGCGACGTCCATTCGCTGAAGGAGAAACGCTCCGTCGTCCGGCCCATCGTCGCCGAGCTCCAGCGCAAGTTCGCCGTGAGCGCGGCCGAGGTGGGCGACCAGGACCTGCACCGCAGGGCCCGCATAGGGGTCGCCCTGGTGAGCGGGGACGCGGGGTTCGTATCGGACGTACTGGACCGCTGCGAGCGGCTGGTCGCGGCGCGTCCGGAAGTGGAGCTGCTGTCCGTCAGGCGGCGGTTCCACGGTGATGAAGACTGATTGCTTGTCTGCAAGGAAGAAGGAGACGGACCAGTGGCCGACAATGCGCGGGCGAAGAAGCTGGCGGACCTCATCCGGGAGGTGGTGGCGCAGAAGCTGCAGCGTGGAGTCAAGGACCCCCGCCTCGGCACGCACGTGACCATCACCGACACCCGGGTCACCGGCGACCTGCGGGAGGCCACGGTCTTCTACACGGTCTACGGCGACGACGAGGACCGGGCCAGCGCGGCAGCGGGCCTGGAGAGCGCCAAGGGCGTACTGCGTTCCGCGGTCGGCCGGGCGGCGGGGACCAAGTTCACGCCCACCCTGACCTTCGTCGCGGACGCCCTCCCGGAGAACGCCAAGACCATCGAGGACCTCCTCGACAAGGCGCGCGCCTCCGACGCCCAGGTGCGCGAGGTCTCCTCCGGCGCCCAGTACGCCGGTGAGGCCGACCCGTACAAGAAGCCCGATGAGGACTCCGACGACTCCGAGGACACAGCCGCGGAATGAGCACCAACGCAGGGAAGACTCCGGACGGCCTTGTCATCGTCGACAAGCCGTCCGGCTTCACTTCGCACGACGTGGTCGCCAAGATGCGCGGGATCGCCAAGACCCGCCGCGTCGGCCACGCCGGCACCCTCGACCCCATGGCGACGGGCGTGCTCGTCCTCGGCGTCGAGAAGGCCACCAAGCTCCTCGGCCACCTCGCGCTGACCGAGAAGGAATACCTCGGGACGATCCGCCTCGGGCAGTACACCCTCACGGACGACGCCGAGGGCGAGATCACCCGGTCCGCCGACGCCTCCGGGGTCACCCGGGAGGCCGTCGACGCGGGCATCGCCAAGCTGACCGGCGACATCATGCAGGTCCCGTCCAAGGTCAGCGCCATCAAGATCAAGGGCGTGCGTTCCTACAAGCGCGCCCGCGACGGCGAGGACTTCGAGATCCCGGCCCGCCCGGTGACCATCTCGTCGTTCCAGGTGTACGACATGCGGGAGGCGGAGGCCGAGGACGGCACCAAGGTCGTCGACCTGGTCGTCTCCGTCGTCTGCTCCAGCGGCACCTACATCCGGGCCCTCGCCCGCGACCTGGGCGCCGACCTGGGCGTCGGCGGCCACCTCACGGCGCTGCGGCGCACCCGGGTGGGCCCGTACAAGCTCGACAAGGCGCGCACGCTGGACCAGCTCCAGGAGGAGCTGACCGTCATGCCGATCGGCGAGGCGGCCGCGGCCGCGTTCGCGCGCTGGGACCTGGACGCCCGGCGGGCCTCGCTGCTCGCCAACGGCGTGCGGATCGAGATGCCCGACGAGTACCAGGACGGCCGCACCGTGGCCGTCTACGGGCCCCAGGGCCAGCTGCTCGGGCTCGTGGAGAGCAAGGGCGGCAAGGCGAAGTCCCTGGCGGTCTTCGTCTGAGCAGCCGCCGTCCGGGAGGCTCCTCGTCCGACGTGGAGCGGTGAGCGCACACGGAGCGCCGCTCACCGCTCCACGACCCCCCTCGGGTAGGTCTCTATCCACCCGGAGCCGATTGTTCACTCGACCGAGCAGGCGCTCGGAGTGAACGGAGGGAGCGTAAGGGGGCGCTTTCGGCCCGCGCGCTTTTCGTCCCGATCTTCACTTGCCTACCGTCATGACCACGGGTCCCGTGGCGGGGGAGTGGTGCGGCGTTGTCGGACGAGGTCACAGGTGGTGCGGGGAGCGCCGGGGCGGCCCCCTGGGGAGCCGCGGGGTACGCGGGAGGCGAGGAGCGCGCGGAGTACCCGGGAGGCGTGGAGCACCCCGGGGGCCTGGAGCACCCCGCGCCCGCGGAGCCGGTGGAACTCGTCACGATCCGGGACCCGGCCGGACGGACCCGCGGCAGTGGCTTCGTCGCCGACGACCGCGGGACGGTGCTGACCGCCCACGAGGCCGTCGAGGGTCTGGAACGGGTCGTGCTGCACGCGCCCGGCGAGCGGACCTGGCGGACCGACGCCGCGGAAGTGACCCTCCTGCCCGAGCTCGGGCTGGCGCTGGTCCCGAGCGACGGACTCGGGGCGCGGCCGGTGCCGGTGGCCGTGCGCGGGACCATCCCCTCCGGAACGTACGTACGCGTCCCCGCGCGGGGCTGGCGCCAGGCCCGGGTGCTCGGGGCGGGCGCGGACGTCGGCCACACCGCGGGCGGGCGCCGGATGGTGCTGCCCGCCACCGTGGAGCTGGCGATCGGCACGGACGGCCGGGACGCACTCCTGCTGGGTGGCGAGGCCTGCGGGGGGCCGGTCCTCGACGCGGAGACCGGAGCGGTGCTCGCGGTACTGGGCACCGCTCTCACCGCGGAGCGGCGCTCCGGCAACTTCGCCGTCCCCCTGCGCGCGGCCGCCGCCATCACCCCCGGAGGCCCCCTCGCGGCCCTGCTGGAGCGCAACGGCGCCACCGTCCCCGGGTACGGGGCCGAGCTCAACCTGGCGGGGGCGCTGGAGCTGACCGCGACCACCGTCGGCTCGGCGTTCCCCCCGGCGGCCCGCACCGGGCCGGAACCCGTGGCACGGCCCGCCATCGCCGCCGGGCTGGCCGCCTTCACCGCCGGGCAGGACCTCGTCCTCGGGCTCGTCGGCGACCCCGGCACCGGCCGCACCACCGCCCTCGCCGCCCTGGCCGCCGACCGGGCCCGCGGCCCCCGCCCCGCCCCCACCCTCTGGCTGCGCGGCGCCGACCTACGGGCCGACGACACCTCCCTGGCCGACGCCGTGACCCGGGCGCTCGCTGAGGCCGTCCGCATCGTCACCGCGGGCGGCGCCCCGGCAGCGGCGGCGCGGGAGCCGGCCGCCGAGGGGACGGCGGAGCGCGTGGCCCGGCTGGCGGGGGCGGCCGGGCGGGCGCTGCTGGTCGTGCTGGACGCCCCCGAGGAGATGCCGCCCGCCCTGGCCCACCGGCTCGCGCCGTGGACGGTGTCCACCGCCGCCTGGCTGTGCGGCACCGGCGCCCGGCTGGTGGTCGCCGCCCGGCCCGAGCACTGGGAGCGGGCCGGCGCCCTCTACCCGCCGGAGCTGCTGCACACCCCGCAACGCTCCGCCCCGCGGCTGCCGCCCGCGCTGCCCGTCGGGGACTTCACCCCGGCGGAGGCGGACGCGGCCCGGGCCCGCCTGGGCGTCCCGGCCGGCGCGGTACGGGAGGCGGACGCCCGCCACCCCCTGACCCTCGGCCTGCTCGCGGGAATCCGCGCCGCCGGGGTCACGGAGGGCCGCCCGACCCGTGACGAGGTCTTCGCCGCCCACCTGGACCTCCTGTGCCTGCGGGTGGCCCTGCGCATCACGACCGCCGCGCGCTCCAGCGACACCCGCCCGCCGGGCCCCGGCCCGGACGGCGGCGGCGCCGGCCTGGCCGGGCAGGCGGCGTCGGGGGCGTGGGCGGAGGCCCCCGGACCGGACGGGGACCGGCCCACGGGCTCGTGGTCCGCAGCGGACTGGTCCGCGGGCTCGTGGTCCGGAGCGGACTGGTCCGCGGGCTCGTGGCCGGGCGGGGACCGGTCCGCGGGCTCGTCCTCGGGGACGGACGGCTCTTCGCCCACGTGGCCGGGCGGACACCCCTCCGCACCCTCCCGCCCCGGCGCCGGCCGGCCCACCGGCCCCCGCCCCGGTGCGGACCCGTCCGGCGGCCCGGGGACCGCCGGGGGCGGGCAGCCGCCCGGCGGGGTGTACGGCCCCGGGGTGCGGCGGCTCGCCGCGCGCGTGGCCGGGCGGGTGCACGAGGCCGCGCGGCGGTGTCTGGGGCCCGGGCAGGGACAGCTCGACCGGGCCGCCTTCGAGGAACTGTTCCCCTGGCGCACCGGCTGGGCCTCAGCCGTCCTCACCGAGGGCCTCCTCGTCCCCGCCGGCCCCGGCTACCGCTTCGCCCACGAGGAGCTCTCCGACTGGCTCCAGGCCTGCCACCTCGACGTCCCCGGCGCCCTCGACTCCCTCGTCCACTCCGGCCCCGCCGTACCCGGCCCGCCCGTGCCCCGGCACCGGATCGGGCCCGTCCTCGAAGCCCTCCGCCGGCTTCCCGGCGCCGGGAAGGCCGAGGAGCAGGCCCGGCTGGTCGACGCCCTGAACGCCTTCGCCGAGGCCCCGCCGGGGGAGGTGCACCCCGACCGCGTCTGGTGGGCCGCCCGGCTCCTGCGCGGGGCCCTGCTCAGCGCCCCTGACGCCACCGCCCACCTGCCCGTCCTGCACGCCCTCGCCGAGCACGTGACCCGGACCGGCGCGCAGGACTTCGGCGGCTGGTTCTGGAACCGGCTCCGGCTGCCCGAGTCCGACCGGCTCGACCTCCTGCGCCGCCTGCTGCCCTCCGACCACCGCTACCTCGAGGCCGCCGGACGCCGCCTCGCCCGCGCCCCGCAACTCGTCCTGTCCCTCCTCTGCGCCTGGTTCACCGACGAACGCCGACTGCGCGGCCGCCCCGGAGCCACCGTGGCCACCGCCGCCCAGGCGCTCCTGCACACCCACCGCGGCCTCGCCCTCGACGACCTCACCGAAGCCCTCGTCGACGCCGCCCACCCCCGCGCCGACGAACTCCTCGCCGTCCTCGCCGAGGACGAACCCTCCGCCCTGTCCCGCGCCGTCGACCGCTGGGCCCACGACGAGCGCCCCGGCCGGCGGGTGGCCGCCGCCGCGTACGGGCTGGCCACCGCCCCGCACGTCCGCACCCCCGCCGACCGGGAGCTGCTGCGCTACGCCGCCGAGGCGCTCCTCGGTCGCCCCGGCGACCTCCCCCTGCACGGCAGCGCCCTCGGGATGCTGCTGCGCGACCCGCAGGCCCGCGCCCGCCACCTCACCGACGCCCTCGACTGCTTCCGCGACCCCGGCCGCGGCTCCCGGCTGCCCGCCTCCGCCCTGGTCGCGGCCCTGCCCGTACTGCCCGACCCGGACGCGGTGTTCGACGCCCTGCGGGCCCGCGCCGACGGGGAGGTACTGCGCGCCCTGGCCGCGCTGACCACCCCCCTGCTGGCCCGCCGCGCCGGTGACCTCGTACGGGAGCACCTCGCGCGGCACCCCGAGGACGCCCCGCACGCCGCCGCCTTCGTCGACCGGCGCCTGGAGCAGGGCCCGGCCGCCGCACCCGTGCTGCGCCCGCTGGTCCTGGGCCTGCTGCGGACCGCCCCGCCGCCCGTACGGGCCGCGCTGGCCGGCGTACTCGCCCCGCCCGGCGGGGAGCCCGGCTCCGCGCTGCGGGCCGAGCTGGCCGAGACCCTGCTGCGCGAGGAGCCCGATCCGCAGGTGCTCGGCGCCTTCCTGACGGCCCTCGCCGCCGCGACCAGCGCCCGGCCCGAGGAGCGGACCCGCGAACTGCTCCGCCGCACCGGCCGGCAGCTGCTGCGGACCCCGGGCGGACCCGAGGTGTTCGAGCAGCGCATCGTGGAGCTGGTCCGGGCCGACCCGGTCTTCGGGGCGCTGGTGGCCCGCTGGCTCGCCGAGTCCGGGGCGGAGGCCGCGGCACTGCTCGGGCCGGGCGCCCGCCGTACCGTGGAGACCCTCAGCCGGTCCGCGCCGGACGTCACCTGAGCCGGCCCGGGCGGCGGCGCTCCCGGACTCCGATGCGGGGACCCGGCCACCGGCATGGCAGTCTTAGACCTGCAATCGGCAATCCGGTACAGGGACTACAAGGATTCGGGCGAGGAGCGGTCACAGTGCAGCGCTGGCGTGGCTTGGAGGACATCCCCCAGGACTGGGGACGCAGCGTCGTCACCATCGGCTCCTACGACGGTGTGCACCGCGGACACCAGCTGATCATCGGACGGGCCGTGGCGAAGGCCCGCGCCCTGGGCGTGCCCTCGGTCGTCGTGACCTTCAGCCCGCACCCGAGCGAGGTGGTCCGCCCCGGCAGCCACCCGCCGATCCTGGCCCCGTACGACCGCCGCGCCGAACTGATGGCCGGCCTCGGCGTCGACGCGCTGCTGATCCTGCCCTTCACGGCGGAGTTCTCCCAGCTGTCCCCGGCCGACTTCATCGTCAAGGTCCTGGTCGACAAGCTGCACGCGCGCGCCGTCATCGAGGGCCCGAACTTCCGCTTCGGCCACCGGGCCGCCGGGAACGTCGACTTCCTGCGCGAGCTGGGCTCCACCTACGACTACGAGGTCGAGGTCGTGGACCTGGTCGAACGCGGCGAGGCGGGCGGCGGTGTGCCGTTCTCCTCCACCCTGGCCCGCCGGCTCGTCGCCGAGGGGGACATGGAGGGCGCCGCCGAGATCCTGGGCCGCCCCCACCGGGTCGAGGGCGTCGTGGTGCGCGGTGCGCAGCGCGGGCGCGAACTCGGCTACCCCACGGCCAACGTGGAGACGGCGCCGCACACCGCGATCCCGGCCGACGGGGTCTACGCGGGGTGGCTGACGGCGGACGGCGAGCGGATGCCGGCGGCGATCTCGGTCGGCACGAACGTGCAGTTCGACGCGACCGAGCGGACCGTGGAGGCGTACGCGATCGACCGCGTCGGGCTCGACCTGTACGGCAAGCAGGTGTCGGTGGACTTCCTCGCGTACGTGCGCGGGATGGCGAAGTTCGAGTCGCTCGACGGGCTGCTGGAGGCCATCGCGGACGACGTGAAGCGGGCGCGCGCCCTGACGGACGCCTTCGACACGGCACGCCGCTAGCCCGTCAGCCCCTGTCATACCGGAGGGCCCCTACCGTCCCGGGACGGTAGGGGCCCTCCGGCGTTCGCTCAGCCGAGCCGCGGATCGCGCGGGGGCTGCCCGGGCTGCTGCGGGGCCGGGGCCTGCGGCCAGGGCTGGCCGGCCTGCGGGTAGGGCTGCTGCCCGTACGGCTGCTGGTACGGCCCCTGGGGCTGCTGGGGCTGCTGGGGCGGCTGCGCATGAGGCTGCGGCTGCTGGGCCGGGGCGTACTGCTGGGGCTGCTGCGGGGCGCCCCACTGCGCCTGCGCGTTCTGCTGCTGGGCCCGCACGAAGTCCTCCGCGACCAGGGCGGAGAGGTTGAAGTACGCCTCCCGGGTCTTGGGCCGCATCAGATCGAGGTCCACCTCGGCGCCGGCCGCCAGGTGCTCGTCGAAGGGCACCACGACGACACCCCGGCAGCGGGTCTCGAAGTGCTGCACGATGTCCTCGACCTTGATCATCTTGGCGGTCTCGCGGACCCCGGAGATGACGGTGATCGAGCGCGAGACGAGATCCGCGTAACCGTGGGCGGAGAGCCAGTCGAGCGTGGTGCTCGCACTGCTCGCGCCGTCCACGGACGGCGTGGAGATGATGATCAGCTGATCGGCCAGGTCCAGGACCCCCCGCATGGCGGAGTAGAGGAGCCCGGTGCCCGAGTCGGTGAGGATGATCGGGTACTGGCGGCCGAGCGTCTCTATGACGCGGCGGTAGTCCTCGTCGTTGAAGGTCGTCGAGACCGCCGGGTCCACGTCGTTGGCGATGATCTCCAGCCCGGAGGGCGCCTGCGAGGTGAACCGCCGGATGTCCATGTACGAGTGCAGGTACGGGATCGCCTGCACCAGGTCCCGGATCGTCGCACCGGTCTCGCGGCGGACGCGGCGGCCGAGGGTGCCGGCGTCGGGGTTCGCGTCGATGGCCAGGATCTTGTCCTGCCGCTCGGTGGCCAGCGTGGCGCCGAGGGCGGTGGTCGTCGTGGTCTTGCCGACACCGCCCTTGAGGCTGATCACGGCGATCCGGTAGCAGGACATCACCGGCGTCCGGATCAGCTCCAGCTTGCGCTGGCGGTCGGCCTCGGCGGCCTTGCCGCCGAACCGGAACCCGGAGCGGGCCGGCCGGGGCTTCTGCTTGGCACGGATCAGCCGGTCGGAGGACAGCTCGACGGCAGCGGTGTACCCCAGCGGCGCACCGGGCCCCTGACCATGCGGCTGCTGCTGGTACGGCCCCTGCGGAGGCTGCGCCTGCTGCGGCGGCACCCCGTACGGCTGCGGCTGCGGCGGCTGCTGCGCGGCGGGCGGCGGGAACCCGTACCCCTGCGGCGCCTGAGCCCCCTGCGGCTGCTGCGGGAACCCGTACCCCTGGGGCGCGGCGTCCTGAGGGGCGGCATCCTGCGGCACCCCGTACGGCTGCTGCGCGGCGGGCGGCGGGAACCCGTACCCCTGCGGCGCGGCACCCTGCGGCGCGGCGTCCTGCGGCGCCCCGTACGGCTGCGGCGGCTGCTGCGCAGCGGGCGGCGGGAACCCGTACCCCTGGGGCGCACCGGAGGCGAAGGCGGGCGGCAGCGGCGGCAGCGCCGCGCCTCCCGGAACGGCCACCCCGTCCGCCGGAGTGGCAGTCCGCCCCCCGTCCACACCCCCCTGACCGGGCAGCCCACCACCCGGAACGGCATCGCCGGCCGGCTCCCCGCCGGAACCGCCGAACGCCCCCGGCGCACCCCCCGCCACGGCCGGGGCCGCAGCGTCGGCGGGCACGGCCGGAGGGAACCCCGGGACGGCATCCACGGGTCCGGACTGCTGCACAGCATCGACGGGCTCCGCCGCACCCCTCGGGTCACCCGGGATCCCCGGCGCATCGGCGGCCGGTGCCGGTACGACAGGAGCCGCAGGCGGCTGCCCACCCGAGACCACAGCGTGCGCATCTGCGCCCGGAGCCACCGGCACCGCGTCCGCGGGCGGCGCTACCGCCACCGGAGCCGCAGGCGGCCGGGCACCCGGGAAGGCCGGGACCGAATCCGCCGCCCCGGCCGGGAGGCCAGGGGCGCTCTCGCCGAGGGCAGCCTGCCCGGCCGCAGGCTCCTGCCCACCCGGGAAGGCCGGGGCGGGAGCCACGGGCAACCCGGGAGCGGCGTCGGCCGGGGCGGCCGCGCCAGCCTCCTGAGCGGCCGAGAACGGTCCGCCAGCCGCAGCCGCATCGGCGGCAGCCGGGAACACGGGATCGGCCGACACGGACAGCGGCGGCACAGTCGGCACGGCGAACGGCGCAGCAGCCTCAGGCTGAGCATCCCCGCCCGCACCACCGGCACCCGCCGGGATCGCACCCGACGCCGCACCAGCCGACCCGGCACCGCCGGGGGACGCACCCGGCGCCGCGTCAACCGCACCGGCACGGGCACCGGCCGGGATCGCACCCGACCCCGTACCAGCCACCTCGGCACCCCCGGGGAACGCACCCGGTGCCGCGTCCACCGCCCCGGCACCGGCACCGGCCGGGATCGCACCCGACGCCGCACCAGCCACCCCGGCACCGGCACCGGCCGGGATCGCACCCGGCGCCGCGCCAGCCGCCCCGGCACCCGCACCCGCCGGGATCGCACCCGGCGCCGCGTCAACCGACCCGGCGCCAGCACCCCCAGGGAACGCCGCCGCAGAGGAGGCAACGGACCCGGCACCAGGAGGCCTCGGCAACGCACCGGACGCCGCGGCGCCGGCCGCGTCACCTGCACCCCCAGGGAAGGCCGCCGAAGGCGCGGCCGCGCCCGGCTCGGCCCCCGGCAACGGCGCGCCCGGCGAACCGGCGTCGCCGCGCGGCCCCGGCGGAGCGATCCGCATCGTCGGAGGCGAGACCACGTCCGCCGGCCGGTGGGGCTCGAAGCCGCTGCCCTCGGGCAGCCCCGGCACCCCCGCAGCGGGCGCGGGCGGCGGGCTCTGCGTGTACCAGGCCGGCGGGGTGTAGTCGATGGTGAACTCGCCCGTCACATCGGGCTCCGCGTCGGACTGATCGTCCGTCGGGACATCCCACGTCCCGCCGCGCCTCTCGTTCCGATCGCCGCTCACTGATCCTCCTGGTCTGTTGAACACCGGTCAGGCGCCCACATAAGACGCCGCGCCCGCACTCAGCCTAATCGCGCTCCGTGCTCGAAAGCCCCGGAGGTCGCGCCCCCACACCACCTGCCTACAGGCCCCCCGGGCCCTGGGCAACCGTCACCGCCCGCCGGGCGGCCACCCTCCCGCCGACGTGATGCGACAGCATCCACACCACCCCCACACATCCGGCAGCCGGGCATCACATCCCCGCCCTTCCCCAGACGACCACTCCCGGCAGTTGGTTGCCGGGGCGCACGGGGCCGCCACCCAGGACGGCCGGCGGACGCCGAACGAGAGAAGCGCGTAGCGATCCGATGCGGAGGGCGGCCCCGCAAAGGACTGACGTCGGCCCGGACGCCCGGTCTGTCGGCCCCCGACCACCCCGCCTGCTCGCTGAGGGAGCCGGATGGTCAAGGTAGGACCGTGCCGTCCTTTTGGGGGTTTCCCGGCAGTCTTCGGCTTTTCGCGGCGGGCTGCCCTGTCAAGGGTCGCCGCAGGCGATCGCGAAGCGACGCGACCGAAGGGAGCGCCCTTGACGGGGCGGCCCGCCGCGGAAGGACGATGAGACGGACGGGAAACCCCCAACCCCTCCCTGAGACCGCCCCGCTGGCGAACCGTCCGCCCAGTCCACGCCCCCCGCCTCAGTCGATCCGCCGCGCCGCCCCCAACAGCCCCGTCTCCGTTTCCGTCGCCTGCGTCATGACGAACTTCCGGTCCCGGGGCGTGCACCACAGCGTCACCCCGTCCCCCAGCGTCGGCAGCGAGTCCACCGCCGCCCTCGGCAGCCGCATCAGCGCGCCCACCTGCTCCGCCTCGTCCGGGGACACCCGCTGGACCCCGACCAGCGCGGAGTTCCGCAGCAGCCGGGGCGCCGTCGGGCTCAGGTACGGCAGCAGGGTCAGCACCGACTGCCACGGCCCCGCCACCACCCGCCCCCGCGGCGGCCGCATCCCGCAGTCCCGGACCACCAGCACCGGACTGCCCGCAGACGCACCCTGCGGCGGTACGCGGCCAACCTCGTGCAGGGTCACGCACTGCTGGCCGCCACCGGCCGCCCGGGCCAGCTCGTTCCACACCTGCGCGCGCCCCGTTTCCACCGCGACCCGGGCCCCGGTGGCGGCGGTGCGCAACGCCAGCACCTGGGCCGTCCACAGGCCGCCGATCAGCGTGACTTCGTACGGGGTGGGCCGGTTCACGCCCAGCACCGCCGACCGCCCCTCGGCGTCCACGCCGATGACGACCCCGTCGTCCCCGACGGGCACCGCCAGCACATCCAGATCCGCCGCGGGCACCACGTGCCGCTCCCGCCGCGGCCCCACCAGCCCGAACCCGCCCCTCACTGCACCCCACCCCAAACCACACCGTCTACACCCGCACGAGCACCCGAACCCGACCCCACACCCGAACCCGACCCCACACCCGAACCCGAACCCACAACCACCCCCACAACCACACCCACAACCACCCCCACCCCCCTCACCGAGCCCCACCCAACGGCAGCGAAGCCAGCAGCCCAGGTACCTGCTCCCGGTCCAGCCGGACCAGACCGGTCCGCACCCCCCGGGCCGTCCGCTCGAGCTCCCGCCGGGCCGCGACGAGTTCCTCGTCGCTGCGCCCCGTCACCCGTACGTGTCCCGTCAGCGCCACGCCCTGCCGCCCGGCCGGGGCCATCGTCAGGCTGAAGTTCGTCGCCAGCGCGGGCAGCGACGTCAGCAGCGCCGCCAGTTGCGGCAGCGCCGCCCCGGCACCGCCCCCCAGCTGCGGCCAGCGGGCTATCCAGTAGGTGGTGTGCCGCCGGTCGTCGCAGCGCCAGGTGCGCGGGGTCTCCTCCGTACGCCGGCCGGTGCTCGCCGACCGCCCCGCCTGGGTGATCGCCATCGGGTTCGCGCACGACGAGGTCGCCAGGGCGCCCGTCAGCTCCTGCTCCGTCAGCACCGTGGCCCGGAACCCCGCCCCGGTCAGCCGGCTCACCAGCTGGTCCGCCGCCCGCACCACACACCGCTGCGCCCCCACGAGCCCTCCGCCGCGGGCGGCCACCGCCTCGGGGCACAGCTCCGGGTCGAGCTTGAGGGCGATCCACGTCAGACGCACCGCCGGGGTCCCCGTCCGCGCCTGGAGCGGGGCGTAGTTGCGCGCGGCCATCGACTGCGCCGGCAGGTGCGGGGCGGGCGCCGGCTGGGTGTGCTGCACCAGCTGCGCCGACTCCAGCCGGATCCCGTCGACCTCCAGGACGTCCCGCACCGCGGACAGCGGCAGCGGACGCGCCGTGCGCTCAGGCCGCAGCGCGGTGGCGTCCATGTCGACCTGCACCACCGCCGTCAGGAACGTCCCGTCGCCGACCAGCCCGACCGGCCGCCGGTCCCGGCCGCCGAACGCCGACGTCCGCAGCGCCGGATCGGCCTCGACCAGCGGTGCCAGCCCCGGCTCCGTGCCCGCGGGCACGGTGGCGGCCGCGGCCCTGCGCCGCCGGGCCCGCAGCGCGAGCACGCCGCCGATCCACTCCGGCAGGGAGCGCTGGTGGCGCCGTACGAGGGCGAGCAGCACCAGGGCCAGCGCGACCGCTCCGGCGGGCACCAGCAGCAGCGGCTCCACCACCCAGGCCACGAGCAGCGCGGCGGCGGCGAGCTGCAGGAGCACGAGCTGTTGCAGTCGGAACGGCCCGAACCGGCCGGGGCTCGGCCTCGGATGCGGTGTGACCCCGCCGCGCCCGGTCGTCGCGGCCTCGGCCGCCTGTGGCACCGTCGCGGTGGCCCCCACTGGCGCACCTCCCCAACTCATGGGCAGAACAAAGAACTCCGGTCACCGTACGGCCTCGGCCGCGCGACGGCGGAACCTCCCGTCCGCCTCCACCCCAACACCAGCCGATCCTCCGTCAAGAGGCATAGTAGGTCCCCGGTCCGACAACCAGGGGCCCGGGAGCGGCCCCACCGACCGGGCCGTGCGGGGAGGAACAGGCGGTCATGGCGTCACGGCGCGACGAGCTCAACGCGTACACCTTTGCGAAGCGGCGCACGGTGGCCGCCTTCCTCCAGCCCTCCGCCACCGGAACCGAGGAGGGCGCGCCCCGGCCGCTGCGCACCGTCCTGCCCGGCGTGGTCGTCGGCGCCCTCCTGGTCGCCGGCTTCGGCGCCTGGGGCATGTTCAAACCCCAGGCGCCCAAGGGCTGGGACGAGCCCGGAGCCATGGTCATCGTCGGCAAGCAGTCGACGACCCGGTACGTGGTCCTCACCACCAAGATCAACGGCAAGGACCAGACCCGGCTCCACCCCGTCCTGAACCTGGCCTCGGCGCGGCTCCTCCTCGACCCGCAGAAGTCCAAGGTCGTCCAGGTCGACGACAAGCTGCTGGACGCCGGCAAGCCCCCGCGCGGCCCCATCATCGGCATCCCCTACGCCCCCGACCGGCTCCCCGCGAAGGCGGACGCGGCGAAGGCCAAGCGCTGGGCCGTCTGCCAGCAGCCCGGCGGCAACAACCGCGGCGTGCAGACGGCCGCCTTCGTCCTCGCCGACCGTGAGGCGGGCCTGCTGGACGACGCGCACCGCACCACCGACACCCAGGTGCTGTACGTGCAGAGCACCGGCGGCGCCAAGGAGCGCTACCTGGTCGACTCGGCGGGCACGAAGTACAAGTTCCCCGAGGGCCGGCCCGACTCCGCCACCCTGACCACGGCGCTCGTCGGCACCGGAGCGACCCCCCAGCCGGTCACCGAGGAGTGGCTGGCCACCCTCAACTCCGGTGACGAGCTGGGCTTCCCCCAGCTGCCCGGCACCGCCGGCGCCCCCGCCTCCGTCCAGGGGCTGGGCAGCGCCGACAACCGGGTCGGGATGGTGCTGACCGCCCAGACCGGCTCCGGGACCCAGCACTACGTCGTGCTGCCCGACCGGGTCGCCCCGGTCTCGGAGTTCGTCGCCTGGCTGCTGATCTCCGCACCCGCGACCGACGGCCTCGACATGCACGGCAAGGCCCACGAGGTCGACCTCCAGGCCCTGAACCCCGACGCCGGCGCCTTCAAGGACGAGGTCCGCTGGCCCCGCAAGCGCGCCGCCCAGGTCAACCGGGTCGCGGCCGCGCCCGGCTCCGCCCCGGCCGGCGAACAGCGCGACACCGTCTGCAACGTCCTGCGCTCCGTCGACTCCCAGGGCAACCAGACGCTGAGCACCTGGGCCGGTACCGGCTTCCCCGTCGACATCACCGCCAGCGGCACCAGCTCGTACGTCACCCCCGGCACCGGCCTCCTCTACACCCAGGTCCAGGGCCGCCAGGCCAACGCGGGCGGCGCCCTGTTCCTGGTCACCGACACCGGCCTGCGCTACGCCGTACAGGCCAACGGCGACAGTGACGCCGAGCAGTCGAAGATCGGCGCCCCCGACCCGCAGGCCCCGGGCGCGGCCGGTGACGGCCGGCCCGAACCCAGCCAGGCGCAGGTCCGGCTCGGCTACGGCGGCGTCGTCCCCGCGCTGGTGCCCATCGCCTGGTCGGAGTTCCTCTCCAAGGGCCCCCGCCTGGACACCAACTCCGCCCGCCAGCCCCAGGGTTCCTGAGTGAGGACACCGGCCGTGCCCCAGCCCTCCCGCGCCGCCGCCCTGCCCCTGGCCGCGCTCACCCTCGCCCTCGTATCGGCGCCCCCCGCCGCATACGCCCTGGGCCCCGCCGGCGCAGGCGAGTGCACCTTCCCCATGAAGAAGCAGATCGCCGACCGCCCCTGGGCCCTCCAGCGCCTCACCTTCGACGCCCTGTGGGCGCAGACCAGGGGCAAGGGCGTCCGCGTCGCGGTCATCGACACCGGCGTCGACCGCGCCAACCCCCAGCTGGCCGGCGCCCTCGACACCAGCGCGGGCCGCGATTTCCTCGACCCCAAGGGCGGTGACGGCACCAACGACACCGTCGGCCACGGCACCAAGGTCGCCGGACTGATCGCGGCCCGCCCCCAGCAGGGCACCGGCTTCGTCGGCCTGGCCCCCGAGGCCACCGTCATCCCCATCCGGCAGAACGACGGCCAGGGCAACGGCAACGCGGCCACCCTCGCCCAGGCCATCGACCACGCCGTCGCCAAGGGCGCCCAGGTGATCAACATCTCCCAGGACACCGACGCCCCCCTGACCGCCGACTCCGACCTCGCCAAGGCGGTCCAGCGGGCCCTGGACGCCAAGGCCGTGGTCATCGCCTCCGCCGGCAACGACGGGCTGAGCGGCGAGAAGCGCAGGACCTACCCGGCCGCCTTCCCAGGAGTCCTCGCGGTCGCCTCCTCCGACCGCAACAACGAGCGCGCGGCGTTCTCCCAGCCCGGCGACTTCATCGGCATCGCCGCCCCCGGCGTCGACATGGTCTCCACCGTCCCCGGCTTCGGGCAGTGCATCGACAACGGCACCAGCTTCTCCGCCCCCTACGTCGCCGGCGTCGCCGCCCTCCTGCTCGCCAAGCACCCGGACTGGACCGCGCAGCAGGTGGTCTGGCAGATCCAGAACACCGCCGAGCGGTCCGTCAAGGGCCGCGACGACTACGTGGGCTGGGGCGTCGTGGACCCCGTCCGCGCGCTCACCCAGGACCGCGAGGCCCCCCGGGCCCCGGTCCCGGACCCGGGCCCGCCCCCGGCGGCGGCCCCGCAGGCGGTGCCCCTGCCGCTCACCGAGACCGCGCAGGAGCGCGACGAACGGATCGGCACGTACGCCCTCGGCGTCACCGGGCTGCTCATCGCGGTCATCGCCGTGACCGCCGCCGTCGTGCGCGAGGCCCGCCGCAGTGTTGGGCGTGCCGGTCGAACTGGCTAGAGTGGCCGCAGGCTTCACGACTGTGATCGGGGGAGGGGCGTGAGGCGGAGGGGGAACTCCGGTGCGCGCGGCTCGAATCCGCGCCCGGACGGGCCGCTCCGTCCCGTGATCCCCCGGTTCATGCGGGGAATTGAGAAGTGAGGAGCTTCGGATGACTGACAATTTCGGACTTGCCGACGATCCGGTCGTCAAGGCGGCCAACAAGATCTCCGAGACGGCCGACGCCGTGTCCAGCCAGTCGCGCGAGCTGGCCGACATCCTGGCCACCGCCGCGGCGGGGTGGACGGGTGTCGGTGCCGACGGGTTCACCACGGCCCAGTCGCAGCTGAACGAGGACCACGACGCGATCCGCCGCCTGCTGGGCGTGCTGCACAACGCCGTCTCGCAGACCAAGAACCTCACCAACGCCCAGGACGAGGAAGTGCGCGCGGAATTCGCCAAGCTCGGGAAGTCGGGCCTCGACGACCTCTGAGCCGGCTCCCCGACGGGATCCGCGCAGCCCCCGCACGCCAGCCGAAGGAGAAGAGCATGTCCGGCAACAACGACGGCCACACCCGGGTACGGTACGAAAGCGTCCAGCAGATGGCGGACCGCATCCGCGTCGTCTCCCGGAACATCATCAAGGACCTGGAGGAGATGGAGGCGGCCGTGAAGGTCGTCACCGACACCTGGGACGGTGAGGCGCACCGCGAGTACGTGGCCCTGCAGAAGAAGTACCACGCCCGCGCCGACCACATGCAGAAGAAGCTCGAGGAAGCGGCCCGGCTCATCGAGCACGGCAAGGGCGCCTACCGCGCGACCGACGTGAAGGCCTCCCGCCTGTTCACCGAGGCCTTCTGAGCGCCTGAGCGCCTGAGCGCCTGAGCGCCCGAGCTCCGTACACATGACGTACGAAGAGGGGGCGCGCCCGCACCGGGCGCGCCCCCTCTTCGTACGGCTCCCACACCCCTCAGGTGAGGTCGAACTCCCCGTCCCGGGCCCCGAGCACGAACGCCTCCCACTCGGCCGCCGTGTAGCGCAGCACCGTCTCACGGTCCAGGGACGACCGCATCGCCACCGCGCCCTCGGGCAGCTTGGCGATCTCCACCCGCTCCTCGTCCGGGCTGGTCCCGGGCGGCCCCTGCCACTCGACGTCACTGATGTCGAGCGCGTACAGCTCGTCCTTCTCCTGCTGGGTGCCCATGATGCGGCCCTTCCCGTCGGTCGTGCGGTGCTGCTCGGTCTTCGCAGCCGATTATCGGTGAGGGCCCGCCCTCCGGGGCCGTTTCCGCCGGAAAACGAAACCCCGGCCGCCACCCCCGCACCGCCCGGCCCACGCCCCCACAGCCCTGGCCCCCCGGCCCACCGCCCCTACAGCCCCGGCATCCGCCCCAGCTGCACCAGCGAGGTGCCCCGCCGGCGCGAGACGTAGTAGCCACGCCCCGGAGGCATCGGGCGCGGGCGGACCGGGCCGAGCAGGTCGCCCTCGGACGGATCGCCCGACAGCACCACGCCCTGCGCCCCCAGCTCCTTGATCCGCTGCATGAACGGCTCGTACATGGCCCGCGAGGCCCCCGCCGAGCTCCGCGCGATGATGAACCGGACCCCGGTGTCCCGGGCGAAGGGCAGGAACTCCACCAGCGGTGCCAGCGGATTGCCCTGGCTCGTGGCGACCAGGTCGTAGTCGTCGATCACGATGAACACGTTCGGGCCGGTCCACCAGCTGCGGTCCCGCAGCTGCTGCGGGGTGACGTCGGCCGGCGGCTGGCGGCGCGAGAACACCCCGGCCAGCGCCTGCATGTGCGTCTGCAGGGAATTCGCCATCGGGGCGTACTCCAGCAGGTGCTCCTCCGGCAGCGCCCCCAGCAGCCCGCGCCGGTAGTCGCCGACCACCAGCTTCGCCTGCTCCGGCGGGTACCGTTCGGCGATCTGCCGGGCGATCAGCCGCAGCAGGTTCGTCTTGCCGGACTCGCTCTCGCCGAACACCAGGAAGAAGGGGTCCGACTCGAAGTCGACGAACACGGGCTCCAGCGCCGTCTCGTCGATGCCGATCGCGATGCCGCGCTCGGGGAACTCCCCGCCCTTGGGCAGCTGGTCGGCGTGCAGCAGCCGCGGCAGCAGCCGCACTCCCGGTGCCGACGGACCCGGCCAGCCCGCCCGCACCGCCGCCACGAACTCCGCCGTGCCCTCCGAGAGGCTCTCCGCCTCGGGCGAGCCGTCGATGCGCGGCAGTGCGCCCAGGAAGTGCAGCTTCTCCGGCACCTGTCCGCGCCCCGGCATCCCCGTCGGCACGTTCGCCGCCACCCTGCGGTCGAACTCGGAGTCCATGACGTCACCCAGCCGCAGTTCGAGGCGCCCCAGCATCTGGTCCTTCAGCGCGGCCCGCACCTCCATGTACCGGGCCGCCGTCACCACCACGTGGACCCCGTAGCCCAGACCCCGCGAGGCGATGTCGGTGACCACCTGCTCCAGGCCCTCGTACTCGCCGCGGAACCCGCCCCAGCCGTCGACGATCAGGAACACGTCGCCCCAGGCCTCGCCCGGCAGCTCGCCCGCCGCCCGCTTGCGCCGGTAGGTGGCCATGGAGTCGATCCCGTTCGCCCGGAAGAACTCCTCCCGCCGGTTCAGGATCCCCGCCACCTCCGCGACCGTGCGCCGCACCCGCTCCGGATCCAGCCGCGAGGCGATCCCGCCCACGTGCGGCAGCTCCGCCACCGCCGACATGCCGCCACCGCCGAAGTCCAGCCCGTAGAACTGCACCTCGCGCGGGGTGTGCGTGAGCGCGAACGCCGAGATCAGCGTCCGCATCAGCGTCGACTTGCCCGACTGCGGGCCGCCGACCACCAGCATGTGGCCCGCCGCCCCCGAGAAGTCCCGGTAGAGCACCTCGCGCCGCTGCTCGAAGGGCTTGTCGATCAGCCCGAGCGGCACCACCAGCCCGCCCGGCCGCGTATAGCCCTCCGCGTGCAGCCCGCGCTCCGCCGACGGCACCAGCGCCGGCAGCAGCTGGTCCAGCGAGGGCGCCCGGTCCAGCGGCGGCAGCCACACCTGGTGCGCCGGCACCCCCTGTCCCTCCAGCCGGGCCACGATCACGTCGAGGACCGTGTCCGCGAGCGCGTCGTCCTCCCGCTCCGGCCGCGCCGCCAGGTGCGCCGGGTCCGGGGCCGCGTACACCACCGGCACCGGAGCCGCCGTGAACAGCACCGGCCGCCGCTCCACCGGGAACGGCCCCACCGACAGCTCCCGCCCGCCCGAACGGTAGACGCCCGACACGTACGCCGCCTTGAATCGCGTCATCTCGTCCGTGCCGAACTTCAGATAGCCCGAACCGGGCACCGACGGCAGGTGGTACGCGTCCGGGACGCCGATGGCCGTCCGAGACTCCGCCGCCGAGAAGGTCCGCAGCCCGATCCGGTACGACAGGTACGTGTCCAGGCCGCGCAGCTTGCCCTCCTCCAGCCGCTGCGAGGCCAGCAGCAGGTGCACGCCCAGCGAACGGCCGATCCGGCCGATCTGGATGAACATGTCGATGAAGTCGGGCTTCGCCGTCAGCAGCTCGCTGAACTCGTCGATCACCAGCACCAGCGAGGCCAGCGGCTCCAGCGCGGCACCCGCCGCACGCGCCTTCTCGTAGTCGTGGATGTTCGCGTAGTTGCCCGCCGCGCGCAGCAGCTCCTGCCGCCGCTGGAGCTCGCCGCGGATCGAGTCGCCCATCCGGTCGACCAGCGTCAGGTCGTCCGCCAGGTTGGTGATCACCGCCGCGACGTGCGGCATCTGCCCCATGCCGGTGAAGGTGGCACCGCCCTTGAAGTCCGCGAGGACGAAGTTCAGCGTCTCCGAGGTGTGGGTCACCGCCAGCCCCAGCACCAGCGTGCGCAGCAGCTCCGACTTGCCCGAACCCGTCGCGCCCACGCACAGCCCGTGCGGGCCCATGCCCTCCTGCGCGGCCTCCTTCAGGTCCAGCATCACCGGCGCGCCGTCCTCGCCCACCCCGATCGGCACCCGCAGCCGCTCGCCGGCCGACCGAGGCCGCCAGGTCCGGGACACGTCCACCGAGGCCGCGTCGCCCAGGTTCAGCAGATCGGTGAAGTCCAGGTTCGCCAGCAACGGCTCGTCGTCGTCCCCGCCGCCCGTGCGCAACGGCGCCAGCTGCCGGGCCAGGGCCTCGGCCGCCGGCAGCGACAGGGTGTCCGGCACCCCCTCGTACGCGACCCCCGCGCCCGACTCCAGCCGCAGCCGGCCCGGCCGCACCACGACCGACAGCCCGCCGCGCGGCTCGTCGAGCTCGCCCGCCACCACCTCGACGACGGTCACGCCCTGCAGCCCCTCGGCCGCCGCGAACACCGAATCCGGCGGCACCATCCCGCCGTCGAGGACCACCACCAGGTGCGGCTGGTCCAGCACCGGCGACACGTCCCGGCTGAACCGCGGCCGCCCCTCCAGCCGGGACCCCAGCAGCCCCTCCAGTTCCCCCAGGTCATCGCTGAACAGCCGCTTCGTGCCGGCCCCGTCCACCTGCCCGGGCACCTGCGTGTGCGGCAGCCACTTCACCCAGTCCCACTCCGCCACCGCCACCGGCGCGGCCACCACGCCGACCACCAGGTCCTCGGGGGAGTGCAGCGTCGCCAGCTGCGCCACCATCGCCCGCGCGGCCCCGCGCGCCGACTCCGCCTCCCCGGACACCGTCACGTGGTAGAACGCCCGCATCGACACCGCCACCGGCAGCCCGTCCAGCGAGGAGTGCACCTTCAGGAAGCGCTGCATCGCCCCCGCCGTCAGCGGCTCCAGCTCGTCCACCGGCGCCGTGTCCGGAGCCACCAGCGGCGTCGCCAGCCCCTGCGCGCCCAGCCCCAGCCGGGCCTGCCCGAAGTCCGCGTCACCGACCCGCCGCTCCCACAGCCGCGACCCCTCGGCGACCACCGACCACAACTGCTCGGGTGCCGGGTGCAGGTACAGCTGCGCGTCACGCTGCGCCCGCGCCGTCCGGCGCACCTGACGGCGCGTCTGCGCCAGGTACTTGAGGTAGTCCCGCCGCACGTCGGCCATTTGCCCCTGCGTACCGCGCCGGTGGCGCACCAGCTGGGCTATGACCATGCCCACCGTGGACACCAGCATCAGCACGCCCATGACCCGCATGAACGGCGCCGCACCCGGCATGAAGAAGAACACGACCGAGGAACCCATGCCCAGCATCGGCAGGAACTGCATCAGCAGACCCTCCTGCTGCCCCCGCGGAAGCTCCGGCGGGGACTCCAGCCGCAGCTCCTCCGAAGGGACTTCGGGTGGCAGCGACCGGGGCGGGCGCTTGACGACGATCTGGCTCACCGGAGCATCAATCCCTCGAAAGCGGACGGGGCACCGTGACCGCCGCCCCAACTCCCGGGGCCCGTAAGGGGACTACCGCACCCCGCGCCCCGGCGCGAACCGTGATCCTACTTGCCGGAGGCCGCACGCCCTCCGGGTAGGGTGGCGCGCGCACCACGCGCATCCACCCATGCGCATCCGCGAATCGGCCGCTCCGTGGCGGCAACCAGGGGGGTCACACAGGTGAGTACGGCCGAGGCCACCGGATTCTGCAGGGTCACCGTCGTGGCCCCGGACAGCCGTATCGACGTCGCCCTCCCCGAGGACATCGCCGTCGCCGACGTCTACCCGGAACTGCTGCGGCTCACCGGCCAGACCCAGCCCGTCGGCGCCCCCACCGGCTTCCACCTCGTACGCCGCTCCGGCGTCGTCCTCGACGGGACCCGCACCCTCGCCGCCCAGCAGGTCCTCGACGGCGAGGTGCTCAGCCTGCGCCCCTTCGCCGAGTCCCTCCCGCCCGCCGTGTTCGACGACGTCTCCGACGCCGTCGCCTCCGCCGTCGTCCGCGACCGGCACCGCTGGAGCGACGACATGCTCCGCGGGGCGGGCCTGGCCGGCGCCGCCGTGCTGCTCGTCCTCCTCGGCTTCGTCCTCTGGTACGCCGACCCCCTGCGCCACGACATGCACGGCCTGCCCGGGATCATCGCCGGCTCCGCCGGCGCCCTGCTCACCGCCGCCGCCGCGGTGCGCGCCCGCGTCTACCGCGACCGCGGCTCCGCCGTCGCCCTCGGCCTCGGTGCGCTGCCACACCTGCTGATCGCCGGCTCCGGCATCGTCGCCGCCGGCCCCGGCCAGGGACCCGGCCGCCTGCAGTTCCTGCTCGGCTGCGGCTGCGTCCTCGTCGCCTCCGTCGCCCTGACCGCGCTCACCCCGCACGGCGACGCCCCCTTCGTCGCGGCCACCTTCCTCGCCGCCACCGGCACCCTCGCCACCTTCGCGGCCATCGCCACCGGCGCCTCCGCGACCGCCACCGCCGCGGTCTGCGCCCCGGTCGCCATCGGCCTCGTCGCCTTCCTGCCCGGCCTCTCCGCCCGCTTCGCCCGCCTGCCCATCGGCTACGCCGCCCCGCAGAGCGCCGCCCCCGGCTACGGGACCGCGGACCGCCACGACACCGACCCGTACGGTGACCAGCCCGGCGACGGCCGCGGCGACCAGGGCGAACCGATCGACGCCGACGCCGTGGCCGCCCAGGCCCGCCGCGGTCACGAGATGCTCCTCGGCCTGGTCGCGGGGTGCGCCGCCGTCACCGTCGGCGCCGCCGCCGTCCTCGGCTTCTCCGACAACACCTGGGGCCGCCTCCTGGCCCTGGCCTCCGGGCTGGCCGTGCTGCTGCGCGCCCGCCTCTTCCGCTACACCTCCCAGGTGGTCTGCGCCCTGGTCGCCGGCCTCGCGGCCACGGGCCTGCTCGTCCTGGGCCTGGCCCTGCACCCGCCGGGCAACCTCATGGAGGAGTTCACCCGCTACCACGACCGCGGCGGCCTGGACCTCCGTACGATCTGGCTCTCCGCCGCCGTCGCCGCCGGCGCGGCCCTCCTCGCCGGAATTGCGCTTGTCATCCCCCGCAAGGGCCTGTCACCCTTCTGGGGAAGGCTGCTCGACCTCACCGAGGCCGCGGTCCTGCTCAGCCTGGTCCCGCTGGCCCTGGCCGTACTCGACGTGTACGGCCGTGCCCGCTCCCTCACCAGCTGAGACGTCCACCATCCGGCAGCCTGGTACGCTGTGTGACGGCCGTTTGTGTACGCGCCCCCGGAATCCTCTGGAGGCTGCGCTCAGCGAGCCCCGCCTCCCGAGTCACGGAAGCTCCCCAGAGAATTCGACCTGGGGCACTCGGTGGCCACGAAGACCTAAACGAGGAGTAAGCGTGCCGCTCGACGCCGCTACGAAGAAGCAGATCATCGCCGAATTCGGTGCCAAGGAGGGCGACACCGGCTCTCCCGAGGTCCAGGTCGCGATGCTCTCCCGCCGCATCTCGGACCTGACCGAGCACCTCAAGACCCACAAGCACGACCACCACTCCCGTCGTGGTCTGCTGATCCTGGTCGGCCAGCGCCGCCGTCTGCTGCAGTACCTGGCCAAGAAGGACATCCAGCGCTTCCGTACGCTGGTCGAGCGCCTCGGCATCCGCCGCGGTGCGGCCGGCGCCAAGTAAGCACACCGTGAAGGGAGCGGTTCCCACACCGATGGGGCCGCTCCCTTTGCCGTACGTGCGCGACCTACCCGACGCTTTGTAGGCTGGGAGACAGCGCACAACTGAAGAGGAGGAGCGCCCTCCCTACGCCGCCGGTCCTCGGTAGTGGCATCCGGAAAGCCCCCACGGCGGGGCAGGGAACCGGGTGCTTCGATCGAAGACCGGCCCGCACGCCAGGAGCGCTTCTCCGCAACCGTCCCCCACCACACGGGTGGCCGGGACGGACGTCCTCCACCACACGGGTGGCGGACGGAAGACGACGAAAATGGAGAAAACGCTAGTGGAGAACGAGACCCACTACGCCGAGGCCGTCATCGACAACGGTTCCTTCGGCACCCGCACCATCCGCTTCGAGACGGGCCGCCTCGCCCGCCAGGCCGCCGGCTCCGCCGTCGCCTACCTGGACGACGACACGATGGTGCTCTCCGCGACCACCGCGTCGAAGAAGCCCAAGGACCAGCTCGACTTCTTCCCCCTCACGGTGGACGTCGAGGAGCGGCAGTACGCCGCCGGCAAGATCCCCGGCTCCTTCTTCCGCCGCGAGGGCCGCCCCTCCGAGGACGCGATCCTCACCTGCCGCCTGATCGACCGCCCGCTGCGCCCCTCCTTCAAGAAGGGCCTGCGCAACGAGATCCAGGTCGTCGCCACCGTCATGGCGCTCAACCCCGACCACCTGTACGACGTCATCGCGATCAACGCCGCGTCCGCGTCCACGCAGCTGGCCGGCCTGCCCTTCTCCGGCCCGATCGGCGGCGTCCGCGTCGCGCTGATCAAGGGCCAGTGGGTGGCCTTCCCGACGCACACCGAGCTCGAGGACGCCGTCTTCGACATGGTCGTCGCGGGCCGCGTCCTGGAGGACGGCGACGTCGCGATCATGATGGTCGAGGCCGAGGCCACCGAGCGGACCATCGCCCTGGTCAAGGGCGGCGCCGAGGCGCCGACCGAGGAGATCGTGGCCGCCGGCCTCGAGGCCTCGAAGCCCTTCATCAAGGTCCTGTGCAAGGCCCAGGCCGACCTGGCCGCCAAGGCCGCCAAGCCCGAGGGCGAGTTCCCGGTCTTCCTCGACTACGAGCAGGACGTCTACGCCGCCCTGGAGCAGGCCGTCCGCGGCGAGCTGGCCCAGGCGCTCACCATCGCGGGCAAGCAGGACCGCGAGGCCGAGCTGGACCGCGTCAAGGACATCGCCGCCGAGAAGCTCCTCCCGGCCTTCGAGGGCCGCGAGAAGGAGATCTCCGCCGCCTACCGCAGCCTGACCAAGGCCCTGGTGCGCGAGCGCGTCATCAAGGACAAGGTCCGCATCGACGGCCGTGGCCTGACCGACATCCGCACCCTGGCCGCCGAGGTCGAGGCCATCCCGCGCGTGCACGGCTCGGCGCTGTTCGAGCGTGGCGAGACCCAGATCCTGGGCGTCACCACCCTCAACATGCTCCGCATGGAGCAGCAGCTGGACACCCTCTCCCCGGTGACCCGCAAGCGCTACATGCACAACTACAACTTCCCGCCGTACTCCGTCGGCGAGACCGGCCGCGTCGGCTCCCCGAAGCGCCGCGAGATCGGCCACGGCGCGCTCGCCGAGCGCGCGATCGTGCCGGTCCTGCCGACCCGCGAGGAGTTCCCCTACGCGATCCGCCAGGTGTCCGAGGCCCTCGGCTCCAACGGTTCGACGTCCATGGGCTCGGTCTGCGCCTCCACCATGTCGCTGCTGAACGCCGGTGTGCCGCTCAAGGCCCCCGTCGCCGGTATCGCCATGGGCCTGATCTCCCAGGAGATCGACGGCAAGACCCACTACGTCGCCCTCACCGACATCCTCGGTGCGGAGGACGCCTTCGGCGACATGGACTTCAAGGTCGCCGGCACCAAGGAGTTCGTCACCGCCCTCCAGCTGGACACCAAGCTGGACGGCATCCCGGCCTCCGTCCTGGCCGCGGCCCTCACCCAGGCCCGCGACGCCCGCCTCCACATCCTCGACGTGATGATGGAAGCGATCGACACCCCGGACGAGATGTCCCCGAACGCCCCGCGGATCAT
The DNA here is from genome assembly GCF_003634815.1 of Streptomyces sp. 3211.6. Classification (NCBI taxonomy): domain Bacteria; kingdom Bacillati; phylum Actinomycetota; class Actinomycetes; order Kitasatosporales; family Streptomycetaceae; genus Streptomyces; species Streptomyces sp. 3211.6. The sequence goes on from NZ_RBXC01000001.1 coordinate 5,767,712, forward strand.
CACCGTCAAGATCCCGGTGGACAAGATCGGTGAGGTCATCGGCCCCAAGGGCAAGATGATCAACCAGATCCAGGAGGACACCGGCGCCGAGATCACGATCGAGGACGACGGCACCATCTACATCGGTGCCGCCGACGGCCCGGCCGCCGAGGCCGCCCGCTCCACGATCAACGCGATCGCCAACCCGACCATGCCGGAGGTCGGCGAGCGGTACCTGGGTACGGTCGTCAAGACCACCACCTTCGGTGCCTTCGTCTCCCTCATGCCCGGCAAGGACGGCCTGCTGCACATCTCGCAGATCCGCAAGCTCGCCGGTGGCAAGCGCGTGGAGAACGTCGAGGACGTGCTCGCGGTCGGTACCAAGGTGCAGGTCGAGATCGCCGAGATCGACCAGCGCGGCAAGCTCTCCCTGGTCCCCGTGATCGAGGGCGAGGACGCTGCCGAGTCTGACAAGGACGACTCCGACAAGTGACGTCGCGTAGTTCCCGTGTGACGGCCCGCCCCTCTTCGGAGGGGCGGGCCGTCGCCCGTACCCAAACCCTCCTCAAGGGCGAGAACGGCATCGGCACCGTCCGCCGCACCGTCCTCCCCGGCGGACTGCGCGTCGTCACCGAGACGCTGCCGTCCGTGCGCTCCGCCACCTTCGGCATCTGGGCCAACGTCGGCTCCCGCGACGAGACGCCCTCCCTCAACGGCGCCACCCACTACCTGGAGCACCTCCTCTTCAAGGGCACCGCCCAGCGCACCGCCCTCGACATCTCCTCCGCGATCGACGCGGTCGGCGGCGAGATGAACGCTTTCACGGCGAAGGAGTACACCTGCTACTACGCCCGGGTGCTCGACACCGACCTGCCGCTGGCCATCGACGTGGTCTGCGACATGCTCACCGGCTCGCTGATCCGCGAGGAGGACGTCGACGCCGAGCGCGGGGTCATCCTCGAAGAGATCGCGATGACCGAGGACGACCCGGGCGACATGGTCCACGACCTCTTCGCCCAGACCATGTACGGGGACTCGCCCCTGGGCCGCCCCGTCCTCGGCACCGTCGACACCATCAACGCCCTCGGCGCCGACCGGATCCGCCGCTTCTGGAAGAAGCACTACGATCCCACCCGCCTGGTCGTCGCCGCCGCCGGCAACGTCGACCACGCCAAGGTCGTCCGCCAGGTCCGCGCCGCCTTCGAGAAGGCCTGCGCCCTGGGCCACACCGACGCGAGCCCCGTCGGCCCGCGCACCGGCACCAAGCGCATCCGCACCGCCGGCCGCGTCGACCTGGTGGGCCGCAAGACCGAGCAGGCCCACGTGGTCCTCGGCATGCCCGGCCTGGCCCGCACCGACGACCGCCGCTGGGCCCTCGGCGTGCTGAACACCGCCCTCGGCGGAGGCATGTCCTCCAGGCTCTTCCAGGAAGTCCGCGAGAAGCGCGGCCTGGCCTACAGCGTGTACTCGTACACCTCCGCCTTCGCCGACACGGGCCTCTTCGGGGTCTACGCCGGCTGCCGGCCCAGCCAGGTCCACGACGTCCTGCGGATCTGCCGCGACGAGCTCGACAAGGTCGCCTCCGAGGGACTCACCGACGAGGAGATCCGGCGCGCCGTCGGCCAGCTCTCCGGCTCCACCGTCCTCGGCCTGGAGGACACCGGCGCGATCATGAACCGCATCGGCAAGAGCGAGCTGTGCTGGGGCGACCAGATGTCGGTCGACGAGATGCTGGCCCACATCTCCGAGGTGACCCCGGACGACGTCCGGGAAGTCGCCCGGGATGTACTGGCACAGCGGCCCTCGCTCGCGGTGGTCGGCCCGCTCAAGGAGAAGCAGGCGGCCCGCCTGGACGAAGCGGTCGCCTAGCCCGTACGAGTGAAGGAAACAAGCATGAGCAAGCTGCGCGTGGCAGTCCTCGGCGCCAAGGGCCGCATCGGCTCCGAGGCCGTCAGGGCCGTCGAGGCCGCCGGGGACATGGAGCTGGTGGCGGCTCTCGGCCGGGGCGACAAGCTGGAGGCCCTGGCCGACGCCGGGGCACAGGTCGCCGTCGAGCTGACCACCCCCGACTCGGTGATGGACAACCTCGACTTCCTCGTCGGCCACGGCATCCACGCCGTGGTCGGCACCACCGGCTGGAACGAGGACCGCCTCGGCCGGCTGAACACCTGGCTGGCCGGCTCCCCGGAGACCGGGGTGCTCATCGCCCCGAACTTCTCCATCGGCGCCGTCCTCACCATGAAGTTCGCCGCCCAGGCCGCCCGCTACTTCGAGTCCGTCGAGGTCGTCGAGCTCCACCACCCCAACAAGGTCGACGCCCCCTCCGGCACGGCGACCCGCACCGCGCAGCTCATCGCGGCCGCCCGCGCCGAGGCCGGCCTCGGCGCGCAGCCCGACGCGACCGCCACCGCCCTCGACGGCGCCCGCGGCGCGGACGTCGACGGCGTCCCGGTGCACGCCATCCGCCTGCGCGGCCTCCTGGCCCACCAGGAGGTGCTCCTCGGCGGCGAGGGCGAGACCCTGACCATCCGTCACGACTCCCTGCACCACAGCAGCTTCATGCCGGGCATCCTGCTCGGCGTGCGCCGCGTGACGCAGACCCCGGGCCTCACCTTCGGCCTGGAAAACTTCCTCGACCTCGGCTGATGAGGCAGTAGCACCATGCGCGCGAAGATCACCTACTTCATCACGGCCGCCGTCCTGGTCGTCTACTTCGTCCTGGTCGGCAGCCGCGGGCTGATGCTGATCCAGCAGGGCACCTGGCTCACCGTCACCTTCGGTGCGGCCGTGCTGATCCTGCCGGTCATCGGCATCTGGTTCCTCTGGATGAACACCCGGTTCGTCACCCGCGCCAACCAGCTCGCCGCCGAACTGGAGGCCGAGGGCGGCCTGCCCGTCGACGAACTGGAGCGGGACCAGTACGGCCGGATCCTGCGGGACTCCGCCGACGAGGTCTTCGCGCGCCGCAAGGCCGAGACCGAGGACGCGCCGGGGGACTGGCGCACCTGGTTCCGCCTCGCCGTCGCCTACCACGACGCCCGCGACACCCCGCGGGCCCGCAAGGCCATGCAACGGGCCATCGCCCTGCACCAGGCGGCGCACGCCGGCGCGTAACCGCCGCAGGGCACCCGGCACGAACGAAGGGCCCGTACGGGACGATCCCCGTACGGGCCCTCGTTGCACGCTCCGGACCGTCAGGCGGGCACGGCCCGGTACTCCTCGGCCCACGCCTCCACCAGGACGGCCGCCCGGTCGAAGGCCTCACCGCGCGACAGGAAATCGGCGTTGTGGTCGGTCAGCAGCACCGGAAGCTCCGCGCCGCCACGCCCCGCCACCGTCAGCGCCTGCCCCTGCACGGTCCTCGGCAACCCCAGCCAGCGCACCGGCTGCTGGACCTTCCTGACCCCCTCGACCTCGCTCCACGGGATCGAACGGGTCGTGAAGAACCCCACGTGGCGCAGCCCACCGGGACTCACCCAGACGCCCGCGCGCAGGATCCGCAGCGCCGACCCGATCACGGCCAGCGAAGCGGCCCCGGCGATGGCGGCGCCGCCCCAGGTGCCCGCGAAGGCGATGATCACGGTGGCCAGCAGCATGAAGGCCGAGAGCAGCAGGAGCAGCGCCGCTCCGGCCACCCGCCAGGGGCCGGGCCGGTAAGGCCGGCGCCAGCGCTCGGGATCCACATGCGGGAGGGCTTCGTCCTCGTGAGCGTCGAAGACGCCGTCGGCCGTCAGGAAGGGCAGGGGCACGGCTGGACCTCACTCACATGCACGTTCGTTGATCTGTGCCCGTGAGGCTACCGCCCCTCGGAGGCCTGCGACTGCTGCGCCTTGCCGGTGGCCTTGTAGGGCTGCAGGGCGGGCATGCCGAAGAGCAGGGACCCGACGAGCCCCGCCACCACGGTCAGTCCGACCAGACTACGGGCGGTGATCTGGGTCATGCTCAGACTCTCGCGCGGCGGCGGAGTGACATTGCTTCGGAAACGGTCGGCCTCGGCGACGAAGGCGAACGGGACGGGTTCGCGCCGGCGGCGAAACATGGGGCAACACTCCTCTGGGTCGGGGGCTGGTGCGTCTGCCCGGTAGGACGAACGAACGCGCCGATCGGTGCCGCATTCCGGGACATCCGCCGAAAATCCGTGGCGGCCCGTCAGCTGTCCGGGTGAGCCCACCGCCCCCGTCGCCTGTCGGGCGGGTGCCGCAGACCGCCGTAGAGTGGGCGCGCCCCTCGAAAGACCCGTTCGGAAGGACCCCGTGTGAGCGAGACCGTCGCCCCCGACCTGAAACCCAGCTTCCGCAGTGATGTGACGGTGGAGCTGGTCAAGCACTCCGCCGCCGACAGCGACGTGCTGTGGGCCGCCCGTGTCTCGACGGCCGGCGAGCAGTCCCTCGACGAGCTCCAGAAGGACCCGGAGCGCTCCAAGGGCCTCATCAACTACCTGATGCGCGACCGCCACGGCAGCCCCTTCGAGCACAACTCGATGACCTTCTTCATCAGCGCCCCGATCTTCGTGTTCCGCGAGTTCATGCGCCACCGCGTGGGCTGGTCCTACAACGAGGAGTCCGGCCGCTACAGGGAGCTCCAGCCGGTCTTCTACGTCCCCGACGCCGAGCGCAAGCTCGTCCAGGAGGGCCGTCCGGGCAAGTACGTCTTCGTCGAGGGCACCGAGGCGCAGCAGGAGCTGACGGGCCGGGTCATGGAGGACAGCTACCGCCAGGCCTACGAGGCGTACCAGGAGATGCTCGCGGCGGGCGTGGCGCGCGAGGTGGCCCGGGCGGTCCTGCCGGTCGGCCTGTTCTCGTCGATGTACGCCACCTGCAACGCGCGCTCACTCATGCACTTCCTCGGCCTGCGCACCCAGCACGAGCTGGCGAAGGTGCCGTCCTTCCCGCAGCGGGAGATCGAGATGGTCGGCGAGAAGATGGAGCAGCACTGGGCGAAGCTCATGCCGCTGACCTACGCGGCCTTCAACGGCAACGGTCGCGTTGCCCCGTAAGGACCGATGCACGCACGGCGTACGGATGTGCCAGGAGAAGTGCCAAGTGTCCGTATTGCGGCGTTTCGTAAAGTTCATCTAGGCTGATCAAACGGACCCGGCACTGCTTGAACCCCCGAGCAGGCAGTGCCGGGATCCAACAACCCGCCCCGGTCACCACCGGGGACCACCACGACGGATCCCCGGTTGACGTCCCCCGAGGGGACACTGCGAGCATGGCAGCGAGTAGCGTGTTACCCATGGCTCCGATCTCGACTCCGCAGACCCCCTTCGGGCGGGTCCTCACCGCCATGATCACGCCGTTCACGGCGGATGGCGCACTTGACCTCGACGGCGCGCAGCGTCTCGCCACCCACCTGGTGGACGCAGGCAACGACGGTCTGATCATCAACGGCACCACCGGTGAGTCGCCCACGACCACCGACGCGGAGAAAAACGACCTCGTACGAGCCGTACTCGAAGCGGTCGGCGACCGCGCCCACGTCGTGGCCGGAATCGGGACCAACGACACCCGCCACACCCTCGAGCTGGCCCGCCAGGCCGAGCGCACCGGCGCCCACGGCCTCCTCGCGGTGACGCCCTACTACAGCAAGCCGCCGCAGGAAGGCCTCTTCCAGCACTTCACGGCCATCGCGGACGCCACCGAGCTGCCGGTCATGCTCTACGACATCCCCGGCCGCAGCGGCGTCCCGATCAACACCGAGACCCTGGTCCGGCTCGCCGAGCACCCCCGCATCGTCGCGAACAAGGACGCCAAGGGCGACCTCGGCCGCGCCAGCTGGGCCATCGCGCAGAGCGGCCTCGCCTGGTACTCCGGCGACGACATGCTGAACCTGCCGCTCCTGTCCGTCGGCGCCGTCGGCTTCGTCTCCGTCGTCGCCCACGTGGTCGCCCCCGACCTGCGCGAGATGCTCGAAGCGCACCTCGGCGGCGACGTCCAGAAGGCCACCGAGATCCACCAGAAGCTGCTCCCCGTCTTCACGGGGATGTTCCGCACCCAGGGCGTGATGACCACCAAGGCCGCCCTGAACCTCCAGGGGCTCCCCGCGGGCCCGCTGCGCCTCCCGCTGATCGGCCTGACCGACGAAGAGACGGCCCAGCTCAAGCTCGATCTCGCCGCCGGCGGGGTACAGCTCTGACAACGGACTTCACAACTGAACAAGCAGGACCGAAACAGACAAGAGCAAGTGCACGAATGACATGCGCGCCACGTGCCGGAGGGGTACGTGGCGCGTGTGGTGAAGGAGAACCTTTTGAGCCATCCGCACCCTGAACTGGGCCCGCCGCCGAAGCTCCCCAAGGGCGGCCTGCGGGTCACCCCGCTGGGCGGTCTCGGTGAGATCGGCCGCAACATGACCGTCTTCGAGTTCGACGGCCGTCTTCTGATCGTCGACTGCGGCGTCCTCTTCCCCGAGGAGGAGCAGCCCGGCATCGACCTGATCCTTCCGGACTTCTCGTCCATCCGGGACAGGCTCGACGACGTCGAGGGCATCGTCCTCACCCACGGCCACGAAGACCACATCGGCGCGGTCCCGTACCTCCTCCGGGAGAAGCCGGACATCCCGCTGATCGGTTCCAAGCTGACGCTGGCCCTCATCGAGGCCAAGCTCCAGGAGCACCGCATCCGCCCCTACACCCTCGAGGTGAAGGAGGGCGAGCGCGAGAACCTCGGGCCCTTCGACTGCGAGTTCATCGCGGTCAACCACTCCATCCCGGACGCCCTGGCCGTCGCCATCCGCACGGACGCGGGTCTCGTCGTCGCCACCGGCGACTTCAAGATGGACCAGCTCCCGATGGACAACCGCCTCACCGACCTGCACGCCTTCGCGCGCCTGAGCGAGGAGGGCATCGACCTCCTCCTCTCGGACTCGACGAACGCCGAGGTCCCGGGCTTCGTCCCGCCGGAGCGCGACATCTCCAACGTCATCCGCGGTGTCTTCGCGGGTGCCCAGAAGCGGATCATCGTGGCGTCCTTCGCCAGCCACGTGCACCGCATCCAGCAGATCCTGGACGCCGCCCACGAGTACGGCCGCCGGGTCGCCTTCGTCGGCCGCTCCATGGTCCGCAACATGGGCATCGCCCGTGACCTGGGCTACCTCCGGGTCCCGGCCGGCCTCGTCGTCGACGTCAAGACCCTCGACGACCTGCCGGACGACGAGGTCGTGCTGGTCTGCACGGGCTCCCAGGGCGAGCCGATGGCGGCCCTGTCCCGCATGGCCAACCGCGACCACCAGATCCGGATCGTCCCCGGCGACACCGTGATCCTGGCGTCGTCCCTGATCCCGGGCAACGAGAACGCGGTCTACCGCGTGATCAACGGCCTCACCCGCTGGGGCGCGAACGTCGTCCACAAGGGCAACGCCAAGGTCCACGTCTCGGGCCACGCCTCGGCCGGCGAGCTGCTGTACTTCTACAACATCTGCAAGCCGAAGAACCTGATGCCGGTCCACGGCGAGTGGCGCCACCTGCGCGCCAACGCCGAGCTCGGGGCCATGACGGGCGTCCCGAAGGACCGCATCGTCATCGCCGAGGACGGCGTGGTCGTCGACCTGATCGACGGCAAGGCCCGCATCTCCGGCAAGGTCCAGGCCGGCTACGTGTACGTGGACGGCCTCTCGGTCGGCGACGTCACCGAGGCCTCCCTGAAGGACCGCCGCATCCTGGGCGACGAGGGCATCGTCTCGGTCTTCGTCGTGGTGGACAGCACCACCGGCAAGGTCGTCAGCGGCCCGACCATCCAGGCCCGCGGCTCCGGCATCGAGGACTCCGCCTTCCTGGCGATCGCCCCGAAGATCGAGGAGGCCATCGGCCGCGCCGCGGCCGACGGCGTGGCCGAGCCGCACCAGATCCAGCAGCTCATCCGCCGGACGGTGGGCAAGTGGGTCTCCGACGGCTACCGCCGCCGCCCGATGATCCTCCCGGTCGTCGTCGAGGTCTGATCCCGGCCCGAGAGGCAGCGACTCACCGGAGCGGGGCTCCCGGATTTGCATCCGGGGGCCCCGCTCCAGTACGTTGACGTCTCCACCCCGCAAGGAACGGCGCACACACGTGTGCCCGGACCCGTCTGCCGGGGAGGGTGGGAATCCAGACCGGGGAAACCTGATAAAGTCTGTCCCGCCCGAAAGGGAAAAGGCCCCCCGAAGGCCATCGGAATTTGAATCCACACCGGAGACGGTACGGAAAAGAATCTGATAGAGTCGGAACCGCCGGAAAGGGAAAGCGCGAAAGCGCAGAACCTGGAAAGCACCGAGGAAGTCGGGCCGAAAGAGTCTGATAGAGTCGGAAACGAAGAAAGAACGAAAGCCCGGAGGAAAGCCCGCGAGGGTGAGTACGAAGGAAGCGTCCGTTCCTTGAGAACTCAACAGCGTGCCAAAAATCAACGCCAGAAGTTGATACCCCGTCCACTTCGGTGGATGAGGTTCCTTTGAAAAAGACCTGTCGGGCCTTCGGGCGCTGGCAGGCGACAAACACAGCGAGGACGTTGTGGTCAGTCGGTCTTATTCCGACCGTGACTGGCCCGCTCTTTCGTGCGTGTGCACCGGATTACCGGTAAACATTCATGGAGAGTTTGATCCTGGCTCAGGACGAACGCTGGCGGCGTGCTTAACACATGCAAGTCGAACGATGAACCTCCTTCGGGAGGGGATTAGTGGCGAACGGGTGAGTAACACGTGGGCAATCTGCCCTTCACTCTGGGACAAGCCCTGGAAACGGGGTCTAATACCGGATACGACTGCGGGAGGCATCTCCTGCGGTGGAAAGCTCCGGCGGTGAAGGATGAGCCCGCGGCCTATCAGCTTGTTGGTGGGGTAACGGCCCACCAAGGCGACGACGGGTAGCCGGCCTGAGAGGGCGACCGGCCACACTGGGACTGAGACACGGCCCAGACTCCTACGGGAGGCAGCAGTGGGGAATATTGCACAATGGGCGAAAGCCTGATGCAGCGACGCCGCGTGAGGGATGACGGCCTTCGGGTTGTAAACCTCTTTCAGCAGGGAAGAAGCGAAAGTGACGGTACCTGCAGAAGAAGCGCCGGCTAACTACGTGCCAGCAGCCGCGGTAATACGTAGGGCGCAAGCGTTGTCCGGAATTATTGGGCGTAAAGAGCTCGTAGGCGGCTTGTCACGTCGGATGTGAAAGCCCGAGGCTTAACCTCGGGTCTGCATTCGATACGGGCTAGCTAGAGTGTGGTAGGGGAGATCGGAATTCCTGGTGTAGCGGTGAAATGCGCAGATATCAGGAGGAACACCGGTGGCGAAGGCGGATCTCTGGGCCATTACTGACGCTGAGGAGCGAAAGCGTGGGGAGCGAACAGGATTAGATACCCTGGTAGTCCACGCCGTAAACGTTGGGAACTAGGTGTTGGCGACATTCCACGTCGTCGGTGCCGCAGCTAACGCATTAAGTTCCCCGCCTGGGGAGTACGGCCGCAAGGCTAAAACTCAAAGGAATTGACGGGGGCCCGCACAAGCGGCGGAGCATGTGGCTTAATTCGACGCAACGCGAAGAACCTTACCAAGGCTTGACATATACCGGAAAGCATTAGAGATAGTGCCCCCCTTGTGGTCGGTATACAGGTGGTGCATGGCTGTCGTCAGCTCGTGTCGTGAGATGTTGGGTTAAGTCCCGCAACGAGCGCAACCCTTGTCCTGTGTTGCCAGCATGCCCTTCGGGGTGATGGGGACTCACAGGAGACCGCCGGGGTCAACTCGGAGGAAGGTGGGGACGACGTCAAGTCATCATGCCCCTTATGTCTTGGGCTGCACACGTGCTACAATGGCCGGTACAATGAGCTGCGATACCGTGAGGTGGAGCGAATCTCAAAAAGCCGGTCTCAGTTCGGATTGGGGTCTGCAACTCGACCCCATGAAGTCGGAGTCGCTAGTAATCGCAGATCAGCATTGCTGCGGTGAATACGTTCCCGGGCCTTGTACACACCGCCCGTCACGTCACGAAAGTCGGTAACACCCGAAGCCGGTGGCCCAACCCTTGTGGAGGGAGCTGTCGAAGGTGGGACTGGCGATTGGGACGAAGTCGTAACAAGGTAGCCGTACCGGAAGGTGCGGCTGGATCACCTCCTTTCTAAGGAGCACAGTACCGATTGCAGGCAAATGTTCTGCACGGTCAGCTCATGGGTGGAACGTTGATTAGTTGGCACGGTCTTCTGGATGGATCACGAGTACTGCTTCGGCGTGGAAAGTGAGTCACTGAAAGAGATCGTGCTTGGCACGTTGTTGGGTCCTGAAGGCACGGCCGTCTGGTCAGTCTTCAGTGCCGGCCCCGGTAAAGCTCTGTTTCGGCAGGGTGTGACGGGTGGCTGGTCGTTATTTGAGAACTACACAGTGGACGCGAGCATCTGTGGCCAAGTTTTTAAGGGCGCACGGTGGATGCCTTGGCACCAGGAACCGATGAAGGACGTGAGAGGCCGCGATAGGCCCCGGGGAGCTGCCAACTGAGCTTTGATCCGGGGGTGTCCGAATGGGGAAACCCGGCAGTCGTCATGGGCTGTCACCCATGCCTGAACACATAGGGCATGTGGAGGGAACGAGGGGAAGTGAAACATCTCAGTACCCTCAGGAAGAGAAAACAACCGTGATTCCGGGAGTAGTGGCGAGCGAAACCGGATGAGGCCAAACCGTATGCGTGTGATACCCGGCAGGGGTTGCGCATGCGGGGTTGTGGGAATGAGCTTTCACAGTCTGCCGGCTGTGAGGCGAGTCAGAAACCGTATGGATAGGCGAAGGACATGCGAAAGGTCCGGCGTAGAGGGTAAGACCCCCGTAGCTGAAATCTGTACGGCTTGCTTGCTCATCTCCCAAGTAGCACGGGGCCCGAGAAATCCCGTGTGAATCTGGCGGGACCACCCGCTAAGCCTAAATATTCCCTGGTGACCGATAGCGGATAGTACCGTGAGGGAATGGTGAAAAGTACCGCGGGAGCGGAGTGAAATAGTACCTGAAACCGTGTGCCTACAAGCCGTGGGAGCGTCGGACGTACTTGTACGTCTCGTGACTGCGTGCCTTTTGAAGAATGAGCCTGCGAGTTAGCGGTGTGTAGCGAGGTTAACCCGTGTGGGGAAGCCGTAGCGAAAGCGAGTCCGAATAGGGCGATTGAGTTGCACGCTCTAGACCCGAAGCGGAGTGATCTAGCCATGGGCAGGTTGAAGCGGAGGTAAGACTTCGTGGAGGACCGAACCCACCAGGGTTGAAAACCTGGGGGATGACCTGTGGTTAGGGGTGAAAGGCCAATCAAACTCCGTGATAGCTGGTTCTCCCCGAAATGCATTTAGGTGCAGCGTCGTGTGTTTCTTGCCGGAGGTAGAGCACTGGATAGGCGATGGGCCCTACCGGGTTACTGACCTTAGCCAAACTCCGAATGCCGGTAAGTGAGAGCACGGCAGTGAGACTGTGGGGGATAAGCTCCATGGTCGAGAGGGAAACAGCCCAGAGCATCGACTAAGGCCCCTAAGCGTACGCTAAGTGGGAAAGGATGTGGAGTCGCAGAGACAACCAGGAGGTTGGCTTAGAAGCAGCCACCCTTGAAAGAGTGCGTAATAGCTCACTGGTCAAGTGATTCCGCGCCGACAATGTAGCGGGGCTCAAGCGTACCGCCGAAGTCGTGTCATTGCAGCAATAGGGCCAACGCCTGCTGTGATGGGTAGGGGAGCGTCGTGTGCCGGGTGAAGCAGCAGCGGAAGCTAGTTGTGGACGGTTCACGAGTGAGAATGCAGGCATGAGTAGCGATACACACGTGAGAAACGTGTGCGCCGATTGACTAAGGGTTCCTGGGTCAAGCTGATCTGCCCAGGGTAAGTCGGGACCTAAGGCGAGGCCGACAGGCGTAGTCGATGGACAACCGGTTGATATTCCGGTACCCGCTTTGAAACGCCCAATATCGAATCCTCTGATGCTAAGGCCGTGAAGCCGTTCCGGACCCTTCGGGGAAAGGAAAGTGGTGGAGCCGCCGGCCCAAGGTGGTAGTAGGTAAGCGATGGGGTGACGCAGGAAGGTAGTCCAGCCCGGGCGGTGGTTGTCCCGGGGTAAGGGTGTAGGCCGAGGGGTAGGCAAATCCGTCCCTCATATAAGGCTGAGACCTGATGCCGAGCCGATTGTGGTGAAGTGGATGATCCTATGCTGTCGAGAAAAGCCTCTAGCGAGTTTCATGGCGGCCCGTACCCTAAACCGACTCAGGTGGTCAGGTAGAGAATACCGAGGCGTTCGGGTGAACTATGGTTAAGGAACTCGGCAAAATGCCCCCGTAACTTCGGGAGAAGGGGGGCCATTCCTGGTGATGAGACTTGCTCTCTGAGCTGGGGGTGGCCGCAGAGACCAGCGAGAAGCGACTGTTTACTAAAAACACAGGTCCGTGCGAAGCCGTAAGGCGATGTATACGGACTGACGCCTGCCCGGTGCTGGAACGTTAAGGGGACCGGTTAGTGACCTTTCGGGGTTGCGAAGCTGAGAACTTAAGCGCCAGTAAACGGCGGTGGTAACTATAACCATCCTAAGGTAGCGAAATTCCTTGTCGGGTAAGTTCCGACCTGCACGAATGGCGTAACGACTTCTCGACTGTCTCAACCATAGGCCCGGTGAAATTGCACTACGAGTAAAGATGCTCGTTTCGCGCAGCAGGACGGAAAGACCCCGGGACCTTTACTACAGTTTGATATTGGTGTTCGGTTCGGCTTGTGTAGGATAGGTGGGAGACTTTGAAGCAGCCACGCCAGTGGTTGTGGAGTCGCCGTTGAAATACCACTCTGGTCGTGCTGGATGTCTAACCTCGGTCCGTGATCCGGATCAGGGACAGTGTCTGATGGGTAGTTTAACTGGGGCGGTTGCCTCCCAAAGGGTAACGGAGGCGCCCAAAGGTTCCCTCAGCCTGGTTGGCAATCAGGTGTTGAGTGTAAGTGCACAAGGGAGCTTGACTGTGAGACCGACGGGTCGAGCAGGGACGAAAGTCGGGACTAGTGATCCGGCGGTGGCTTGTGGAAGCGCCGTCGCTCAACGGATAAAAGGTACCCCGGGGATAACAGGCTGATCTTCCCCAAGAGTCCATATCGACGGGATGGTTTGGCACCTCGATGTCGGCTCGTCGCATCCTGGGGCTGGAGTCGGTCCCAAGGGTTGGGCTGTTCGCCCATTAAAGCGGTACGCGAGCTGGGTTTAGAACGTCGTGAGACAGTTCGGTCCCTATCCGCTGTGCGCGTAGGAATATTGAGAAGGGCTGTCCCTAGTACGAGAGGACCGGGACGGACGAACCTCTGGTGTGCCAGTTGTCCTGCCAAGGGCATGGCTGGTTGGCTACGTTCGGGAGGGATAACCGCTGAAAGCATCTAAGCGGGAAGCCTGCTTCAAGATGAGTATTCCCACCTCCTTGAGAGGGTAAGGCTCCCAGTAGACGACTGGGTTGATAGGCCAGATGTGGAAGCCCGGTAACGGGTGGAGCTGACTGGTACTAATAGGCCGAGGGCTTGTCCTCAGTTGCTCGCGTCCACTGTGTTAGTTCTGAAGTAACGAACTCGCCTTGCCGGCTTGAGTTCAACTTCATAGTGTTTCGGTGGTCATAGCGTTAGGGAAACGCCCGGTTACATTCCGAACCCGGAAGCTAAGCCTTTCAGCGCCGATGGTACTGCAGGGGGGACCCTGTGGGAGAGTAGGACGCCGCCGAACAACCCGCCCTTTTAGCTCAGTCGGTAGAGCGTCTCCATGGTAAGGAGAAGGTCAACGGTTCGATTCCGTTAAAGGGCTCCGAAGTAAAAAGGCCCCCGCCATCAGGCGGGGGCCTTTTTGCGTTTCCGGGGTCCGTTCCGTACGGTCCGGCTCCGCCCCGGGCCGCTGGAAGGAGGAGAGCAGCCCGGGGCCGGAAGCGTTCGTCAGGTGCCTTCGCGCGGGTGGGGGACGCGGAAGGCCAGGATGGCCATGTCGTCCGAGGCGGGCTCCGCCGCGAAGCGTTCCACCGCGCGCAGGACGCGGGCGGCGACCGCGCCGGCCGTGAGGCCCGTACAGGTGGTCAGGACCTCGGCGAGGCCGTCGTCGCCCAGCATGCGCGAGCCCTCGCGGCGTTCGGTCACACCGTCCGTGACGCAGAGGAGGACGTCACCCGGGTCCAGGGCCAGGGTCTGTTCGTAGAGGTCCAGGTCGTCGATCACGCCCAGCAGCGGCTGCGGCTCCGCCGCCGTGGTGACCTCGCCGTCCGGGCGCAGGCGCAGCGGGAGCGGGTGGCCCGCGCAGACTACCTTCATCAGGGCGCCACCGTCCGGCTGCGGGTGCAGCTCCCCGTACAGGAGGGTCAGGAAGCGGCTGCGGGCGCCCTCGTCGAGGATGGCCGCGTTCAGCCGTTCCAGGACCGCCGGGCCGCCCAGGCCCTCGCGGGCCAGCAGGCGCAGGGCGTGGCGGGCCAGGCCGGTGACGGCGGCCGCCTCCGGGCCCGTACCGCAGACGTCGCCGATGGCGAAGCCGTACGCGCCGTCGCGGATCGGGAAGACGTCGTAGAAGTCGCCGCCCACCTCGTTGCCCTCGCCGGCCGCGCGGTAGATGACCTCCACCTCCATCCCGGGGATCGCGGGAGAGCCCGGGGGAAGGAGACTGCGCTGGAGGGAACGGCTGATCGCCGTGCGCTCCGAGTACAGGCGGGCGTTGTCCAGGGCCAGGGCCGCCCGGCGCGACAGGTCGTCGGCCAGTTCGAGGATCTCCTGGCGGAAGTGCTCCTCGCTGGGCCGGCCCAGGGTCAGCATGCCGATCACCCGGTTGCGGGCGAGGAGCGGCAGGACGACCGTCTCGCCGCCGACCGCGGCGGCCGTGGCCGGCCAGGGGCGGGCCCCGGCCTCACGGACCGGCTCCGGCGGGTCGACCCGGGACAGCAACTCCTTGAGGCCGTCGATGCGTTCCTCGTCCTCGTGCAGCACGTAGGCGAGGTAGGGGTCGGATGCCTGGTCGGCGATCGTGTAGACGGCGCACCAGGTGGCCAGCGTCGGGACCGTCATCTGGGCCATCAGGGCCAGGGTCTGGTCCCGGTCGAGGGTGCCGGCCAGCAGGTCGGAGGCCTCCACCAGGAAGGACAGGGAGCCGCGGCGCAGCCGTTCCAGCTCGCCCAGGCGCGCGGACTCCACGGCGAGGGCGATGCGGTCCGCGGCGAACTGGAGGCGCAGGGCCTCCTCGTTGGTGTAGCGGCCCGGGCCCTCGGCGGCCACGCCCAGGGAGCCGGTGAGGCGGCCCTCCACCTTCAGGGGGACGGTGACCACCGAGCGCATGCCGGTGGACTCCAGGAGTGGTACGGCCCCGGGGACGGCGGACAGGTCGTCGTGGACGGCGGGCAGCCGGGCGGAGCCGTAGCGGCTGGTGCCCGCCTCGACGGGGACGCGGGCGAAGCGCTGGCGGGTGGAGGGCAGGCCCGTGGTGGCGCGGACCTCCAGCTCGGTCTCGTCGTCGGTCGCGAGCAGCAGGAAGGCGGCGTCGGCGTCGAGCATGTCGCGGGCCCGCTCGACGGTGCGCTGGAGCAGGCCGTCCAGGTCGTCGGGGGCGGGGGAGCCGATGAACACCTCGAAGGGGTCCGCGGGGCGGGGCTCGGAGAGCTGGCCGTCGGAGGCGGGTGCCCGGACCGGGGTCTGGAGGAGGGCGCGCTCGTCGTCGTGGACGAGGAGGCAGACGATGGAGGGCTCGCCGTGGGCGTCGCGGACGCGCAGGTGGGAGGCGTAGACGGGGATGACGCGGCCGTCGGCGCCGCGGATGCCGTAGCTGCCCTCCCAGCGGGACAGCCGCAGTGCCTCGGCGATGCCCGTACCGGTGCCGGGGGTCTGCGGCCAGGCGGCGAGTTCCGCGAGGGGGCGGCCGAGGACCTTCTCGGCGGGGTAGCCGAAGACGTGCTCGGCGTCCTCGTTCCAGGCCGAGATGGTGTCGGCGGCGTCGACCTGGACGACGGCGACGCGGACCCGGCTGTCGGCTAGGGGCAGGAACTGGTCCGGGACGACCGGGCCCGCCGAGCGGGTACCGACCGGACGGTCCGGGAGGTCGAGGCGGAACCAGACGTGTTTGTGCGTGGCCGTGTACTCCACGCCCCAGCGGGTGGCGAGGGCGGCGCAGAGCATCAGGCCGCGGCCGCTCTCGCGGTCCGGGTCGGCGTAGGGCCGCTCGTCGGGGTGGCGCAGGGGGAGCTCGCGCTCGGGGTACCGGTCGGCGATCTCTACGCGTACGCCGTCCTCGGCGCGCAGGCACAGGACCTCGGCCTGGGTTCCGGCGTGGACGACGGCGTTGGTGACGAGCTCGCTGGTCAGCACCACCGCGTCGTCGACGATGTCCGCGAAGCCCCAGCCGTGGAGGGTGTCGCGGACGAACGCGCGGGCAGCGGCGACCGACCGCCCTTGCGGGGTGAAACTGGCAGCCGCCCGTGCCGTGATCACAAGTCTCCTTCGACGCGGTGGGACATCGGATGCCAGGTTACTTACCTTCTCGGTCCCCGTGAGGCGGTCGCACGGGATTCCACCCGCAGGGTGCGGACCATGTGCGAAGGTGCCGAAGTGTTATGGCCGGGTTCGGCCGGGGTGAAACACTGGGCAGGCTCGGAGAGCCGGCTCTTGGACAGCCGGGGATCCGGTGGAACAGCGGTCGACCCTTTCGGGAGGGACACGGTGGAGTCTGGCGCAGCGGTGCGGCGTACGGGAACGCGCCCCAAGGGGGGCAGGTCCCGGCGGAACGGGACGACGGAAGTCGATACCGCCGCACTGAACCGGCTGCTCACGGCCCTGGTGTCGATGCGGGACGGGAACTTCCGCAAGCGGCTGACGGTGTCCGGCGAGGGCGTGATGGCGGAGATCGCCGCCGTCTACAACGAGGTCGCCGACCGGAACCTGCACCTGACCGGGGAGCTGTCGCGGGTCCGGCGCATGGTGGGCCGCGAGGGCAAGCTGAGCGAGCGGCTGGAGACCGGGGCCTGTGAGGGGTCCTGGGCTGCGGCGATCGACGCCTCGAACCAGCTGGTGGACGATCTGGCCCGGCCGGTGTCCGAGGTGGGACGGGTGCTGTCGGCGGTGGCCGAGGGCGACCTGGACCAGCGGATGGACCTGCGGACGCAGGCCCCGGACGGGGCCGGGCACCCGTTGCGCGGGGAGTTCCTGAAGGTCGGCCGTACGGTCAACAACCTGGTCGACCAGCTGTCGGCGTTCACCGACGAGGTGACGCGGGTGGCGCTGGAGGTCGGTACCGAGGGCAAGCTGGGCGGGCAGGCCCAGGTGCGCGGAATGTCGGGTTCCTGGAAGGACCTGACCGATTCCGTCAACACCATGGCCTACCGGCTCACCGCTCAGGTGCGTGATATCGCGCTCGTCACGACGGCGGTGGCCAAGGGCGACCTGTCGCGCAAGGTCACGGTGCACGTGGCCGGCGAGATGCTCCAGCTGAAGAACACCGTGAACACGATGGTGGACCAGCTGTCCTCTTTCTCCTCGGAGGTGACGCGGGTCGCCCGCGAGGTGGGTACCGAGGGCGAGCTGGGCGGTCAGGCGAAGGTGCCCGGGGTCGCGGGCGTCTGGAAGGACCTGACCGACTCCGTCAACACGATGGCGGGCAACCTGACGGCCCAGGTGCGCGGGATCGCGCAGGTCACGACGGCCGTGGCCAACGGCGACCTGTCGCAGAAGGTCCGGGTCAGCGCGCGCGGCGAGGTCGCGCAGCTGGCCGAAACGATCAATCAGATGACGGAGACCCTGCGGACCTTCGCGGACGAGGTCACGCGCGTGGCCAGCGAGGTCGGCGCCAAGGGCCTGCTGGGCGGCCAGGCCCAGGTGCCGGGGGCCGCGGGTACCTGGAAGGACCTCACCGATTCGGTGAACACGGTCTTCCGCAACCTGACCACGCAGGTGCGGGACATCGCCCAGGTGACGACCGCGGTGGCCAACGGCGACCTGTCGCAGAAGGTCACGGTCGACGTGGCCGGCGAGATGCTGGAGCTGAAGAACACCGTCAACACGATGGTGGACCAGCTCCAGTCCTTCGGCTCGGAAGTGACGCGTGTGGCCCGTGAGGTCGGCGTGGAGGGTGAGCTGGGCGGTCAGGCCCAGGTGCCCGGGGCCGCCGGTACGTGGAAGGACCTCACCGACTCGGTGAACACCGCCTTCCGCAACCTCACCGGCCAGGTCCGCAATATCGCCCAGGTGACGACGGCGGTGGCGAACGGCGACCTGTCGCAGAAGGTCACCGTGGACGTGTCCGGCGAGATGCTCCAGCTGAAGAACACCGTGAACACGATGGTGGACCAGCTGTCCTCCTTCGCCGACCAGGTCACGCGGATGGCGCGGGACGTGGGTACGGAGGGCCGCCTCGGCGGCCAGGCCCGGGTCGAGGGGGTGTCCGGGACCTGGAAGGAGCTGACCGACTCCGTCAACTTCATGGCCGGGAACCTGACCTCCCAGGTGCGTCAGATCGCCCAGGTGACGACGGCGGTGGCGCGCGGTGACCTGTCGCAGAAGATCGACGTGGACGCGCGGGGCGAGATCCTGGAGCTGAAGAACACCATCAACACGATGGTCGACCAGCTCTCGGCCTTCGCGGAGCAGGTGACCCGGGTGGCCCGGGACGTGGGCACCGAGGGCCGCCTCGGCGGCCAGGCGCAGGTGCCCGGGGTGGCCGGCGTGTGGCGCGACCTGACGGACTCGGTGAACGGCATGGCGGGGAACCTGACCTCGCAGGTCCGCAACATCGCCCAGGTCGCGACGGCGGTGGCGCGCGGTGACCTGTCGCAGAAGATCGACGTGGACGCGCGGGGCGAGATCCTGGAGCTGAAGAACACCATCAACACGATGGTCGACCAGCTCTCGAACTTCGCGGAGCAGGTGACGAGGGTGGCCCGTGAGGTGGGCACCGAGGGCATCCTGGGCGGCCAGGCGGAGGTGAAGGGGGTCTCGGGCACCTGGAAGGACCTCACCCAGTCCGTCAACTTCATGGCGAACAACCTGACCTCGCAGGTCCGCAACATCGCCGAGGTGACCACGGCGGTCGCCATGGGCGACCTGTCCAAGAAGATCACCGTCGATGCCAAGGGCGAGATCCTCGAGCTGGTCACCACCGTGAACACGATGGTCGACCAGCTGTCCTCCTTCGCCGAGCAGGTGACGAGGGTGGCCCGCGAGGTGGGCACCGAGGGCATCCTCGGCGGCCAGGCCCGGGTGCGGGGGGTGACCGGCATCTGGAAGGACCTGTCGGACAACGTCAACACGATGGCGGGGAACCTGACGGCGCAGGTGCGCGGGATCGCCCAGGTCTCGGCGGCCGTCGCCAACGGCGACCTGACGAAGAAGGTCACCGTCGAGGCGCGCGGCGAGGTCGCCCAGCTCGCCGACACGGTGAACACGATGGTGAAGACCCTGTCCTCCTTCGCGGACGAGGTCACGCGCGTGGCCCGCGAGGTGGGTACGGAGGGCCGCCTGGGCGGTCAGGCGCACGTCCCGGGCGTCTCGGGCACCTGGAAGGACCTCACCGACTCGGTGAACTTCATGGCCTCCAACCTCACCGGTCAGGTGCGGCAGATCGCCATGGTCACGACCGCCATCGCCAAGGGCGACATGACCAAGAAGATCGACATCGACGCGCGCGGGGAGATCCTGGAGCTGAAGACGACCATCAACACGATGGTCGACCAGCTGTCCTCGTTCGCCGACCAGGTGACCCGGGTGGCCCGTGAGGTGGGTACGGAGGGGATCCTGGGCGGCCAGGCCCGGGTGCGCGACGTGGACGGCACCTGGCGGGACCTGACCGAGTCCGTGAACGAGATGGCCGGCAACCTGACCCGCCAGGTGCGGGCCATCGCGGCCGTGGCCACCGCGGTGACCCGCGGGGACCTGAGCCTGAAGGTCGACGTGGACGCGGCGGGCGAGATCCAGGCCCTCCAGGACAACATCAACACGATGATCGCGAACCTGCGCGACACCACCCTGGCCAACAAGGAGCAGGACTGGCTCAAGGGCAACCTCGCCCGGATCTCGGCCCTGATGCAGGGCCGCCGCGACCTGGACGACGTGGCCAAGCTGATCATGAGCGAGCTGACCCCGGTGGTCGCCGCGCAGCACGGCGCGTTCTTCCTCGCGGTGCCCACCGGCGGGAGTCCCGAGATCGGGACGGACGGCGGCACGGAGGGCTCGTACGAGCTGCGGATGCGCGGGAGCTACGCGTACGCGGGCACTCAGATGCCGATCTCCTTCCGCCCCGGAGAGGGGCTGATCGGGACGGTCGCGGAGGAGAAGCGGACGATCCTGGTGGAGAACACCCCGCCGGGCTACCTGAAGATCTCCTCGGGGCTCGGCGAGGCGCCGCCGGCGCACGTGATCGTGCTGCCGGTGCTCTTCGAGGGAAAGGTGCTCGGGGTCATCGAGCTGGCCGGCTTCCAGCCGTTCACGCAGATCCAGAAGGACTTCCTCAGCCAGATCGCCGAGATGATCGGGACGAGCGTCAACACCATCTCCGTGAACTCCAAGACGGAGATGCTGCTCAAGCAGTCCCAGGAGATGACCGAGCAGCTGCGCGAGCGCTCCGACGAGCTGGAGAACCGGCAGAAGGCGCTCCAGGCCGCGAACGCGGAGCTGGAGGAGAAGGCGGAGCTGCTGGCCCAGCAGAACCGGGACATCGAGGTGAAGAACACCGAGATCGAGGAGGCCCGGCAGGTCCTGGAGGAGCGTGCCGAACAGCTCGCGGTCTCGATGCGCTACAAGAGCGAGTTCCTCGCGAACATGTCGCACGAGCTGCGCACCCCGCTCAACTCGCTGCTGATCCTGGCGAAGCTGCTCGCGGACAACGCGGACGAGAACCTCTCGCCGAAGCAGGTGGAGTTCGCGGAGACCATCCACGGCGCGGGTTCGGACCTGCTCCAGCTGATCAACGACATCCTGGACCTGTCGAAGGTCGAGGCCGGGAAGATGGACGTCTCGCCGACGCGGATCGCGCTGGTCCAGCTCGTGGACTACGTGGAGGCCACCTTCCGCCCGCTGACCGCGGAGAAGGGCCTGGACTTCTCGGTCCGGGTCTCCCCGGAGCTGCCCGCGACCCTGCACACCGACGAGCAGCGGCTGCTCCAGGTGCTGCGCAACCTGCTGTCGAACGCGGTGAAGTTCACCGACAACGGGGCGGTGGAGCTGGTGATCCGGCCCGCCGGGGCGGACGTGCCGACGGCGATCCGCGAGCAGTTGCTGGAGGCCGGGTCGCTGCGCGACGCGGACGCGGACCTGATCGCGTTCTCGGTGACCGACACCGGGATCGGGATCGCGGCGAGCAAGATGCTGGTGATCTTCGAGGCGTTCAAGCAGGCGGACGGGACGACGAGCCGCAAGTACGGCGGCACGGGGCTCGGGCTGTCCATCAGCCGGGAGATCGCCCGGCTGCTGGGCGGGGAGATCCACGCGGCCAGCGAGCCCGGCCGCGGGTCGACCTTCACCCTGTACCTGCCGCTGCACCCGAGCGAGCTGCCCCCGCAGGGGTACGCGCCGCCCACGCCGGGCGGGGCGCGCAGCGAGTACCGCAGGGCGGCGGAGGAGGCCCTGCCGGTGCCGCAGCCGGCCCCGGTGGCCGCGCTGCCCGCGACCCCGAAGAACGCGGTCCCGGTGCGGCAGGCGCTGCCGGCGGCGGAGCCGGCCGGGCAGGGTTCCTCGGCGCTGTTCCGGCGGCGCCGCAAGCCGGCGGCCGGTCCGCTGCCGCGCACCGAGGTGCCGGGGCAGCCGGACGGGGTGGCGTGGGAGGAACAGGAAGCGGTGCCGGCGCCGCGCACGTACGGCTTCCACGGCGAGCGGGTGCTCATCGTGGACGACGACGTGCGCAACGTCTTCGCGCTGACGAGCGTGCTGGAACAGCACGGGCTGGCGGTGCTCTACGCCGAGAACGGCAGGGAGGGCATCGAGGTGCTGGAGCAGCACGACGACGTGGCGGTCGTGCTGATGGACATCATGATGCCGGAGATGGACGGGTACGCGACCACCTCGGCGATCCGGCGGATGCCGCAGTTCGAGGGGCTGCCGATCATCGCGCTGACGGCCAAGGCGATGAAGGGGGACCGGGAGAAGGCCATCGACTCCGGGGCTTCCGACTACGTCACCAAGCCGGTCGAACCCGACTACCTGCTGTCGGTCATGGAGCAGCACATGCGCGGAGAATGACCGGAGACCGGAGCGTGACGGGAGGGCGCAGGGGGAACCTTCTGCCCTCCCACCACGTTTCCGCTCTGTGCACAGTGACATCTTGGTGACAGGGTGTGGCGATCTCGGGACTGGGGCTACGATGACCGGCACAAGGACGGACGGCGCGAAGACGTCGTCTTCTGGGGCGGGCCCCGGCACACAGGCCGGCGCCCGGAGCCGGGGAGGCCCCATGCCGGGGCGAGGAGGACAGGGCATGGTGCAGAAGGCCAAGATCCTCCTGGTCGACGACAGGCCGGAGAATCTGCTGGCGCTGGAGGCCATCCTCTCCGCGCTCGATCAGACACTGGTCCGGGCGTCGTCGGGGGAGGAAGCGCTCAAAGCGCTGCTGACGGACGATTTCGCGGTCATCCTGCTGGATGTCCAGATGCCGGGCATGGACGGGTTCGAAACCGCCGCGCACATCAAGCGGCGCGAACGGACCCGGGACATCCCGATCATCTTCCTCACCGCGATCAACCACGGTCCGCACCACACCTTCCGCGGTTACGCGGCGGGCGCGGTGGACTACATCTCTAAGCCGTTCGACCCCTGGGTGCTGCGCGCCAAGGTGTCGGTCTTCGTCGAGCTCTACACCAAGAACTGCCAACTGCGGGAGCAGGCGGCCCTGCTGCGCCTCCAGCTGGAGGGCGGCGGTTCCAACGGCGACGGCAGCAAGGAGGCGGCCGGGCTGCTGGCGGAGCTCTCGGCGCGGCTCGCGGCGGTCGAGGAGCAGGCGGAGGCGCTGACCAAGCAGCTCGGCGAGGACTCCGCCGACGCCGCCGTGGTGGCGACCGCCGCGCATCTGGAGCGCAAGCTGACGGGGCTGCGCCGGGCGCTGGACGCGCTGGAGCCGGGAGCCGGCGGGGCCGCGCCGGTCGTGCCCGCTCAGGGCTGACGGGCCGCGCGCGGTACCTGGCTGGCGGGCCGTCAGGTCTGCCGGTGTGTCAAGAGGCGTACGGACGGGGCGACACGAACGGGTGAAGGGGTGGGCACGCGTGTCCACCGGCGCGCGCACCGGTAACCTCGGGCCCATGGCCTCAAGTACGTCCGGCAAGGGTTCCCAGAGCACCGCGGGCGCCGCGAAGGGCCGCTCCGGCCGTACGACGGCGCCGGCCAAGAAGACGGCCCCGGCGCGCAAGCCTCCCGCGAAGAAGGCCGCGGCGGCCGGGCGCGCCCCCGTGAAGAAGACCGCCGCCAAAGCGGCGCCGTCCCCGACCGGGGGCGTGGTGTGGCTGGTCCGCAGTTGCTGGCTGGGGCTGGCACACCTGGTCGGGAAGGCCTTCCGGGGCATCGGCCGGGGGGCCAGGAACCTCGATCCCGCGCACCGCAAGGACGGCGTGGCGCTGCTGCTGCTCGCGCTGGCGCTGATCGTCGCCGCTGGGACCTGGTCCAACCTGAGCGGGCCCGTCGGGGACCTGGTCACGATGCTGGTCACCGGGGCCTTCGGGCGGCTGGACCTGCTCGTGCCGATCCTGCTGGGGGTCATGGCGGTCCGTTTCATCCGCCACCCCGAGCAGAGCGACGCCAACGGGCGCATCGGCATCGGCCTGTCCGCCCTGGTCATCGGCGTGCTCGGGCTGGTGCACATCGCCTGCGGGGCCCCCGGGCGCGACGAGGGCACCACCGCCATGCAGAACGCGGGCGGGCTGATCGGCTGGGCCGCCTCCAAGCCGCTGATCTTCACCATGGGCGCACCGCTGGCCGTGCCCATGCTGGTGCTGCTCACCGTCTTCGGCCTGCTGGTGGTCACCGCCACCCCGGTCAACGCGATCCCGCAGCGGCTGCGGCGGCTGGGGATCCGGCTGGGGATCATCGCCCCGAACCCTTACGACGAGGCGTACGGGCAGCCCGGCGCCGGCCGCCCCGACCGGCACGACGCCGAGCAGTGGCGGGCCCGCGCCGCCGGCGCGGCCGGGCCGGGCGACCCCGCAGACGCCGCCGAGGAGGCGGCCCTGGCCAAGCGGCGCCGGCCCCGGCGGGCCGCCGTGCGGCCGGGGGAGCGGGAGATGGACGCCGTCGACGTGGCTGCGGCGGCGGCCGCCGCGCTGGACGGGGTGGTCTACGGAGGGCTGCCCCCGAACCCGCTGGTCGCCGACCTCACCCAGGGGATCACCCCGCAGCGGGACGGGGTGGAGATCACCGCCCCGGTGCCGCCCGCCCGCGAGGAGCGGACCTCCGCGCCGGCGGAGCCGGATCCGGCCGACGCCCCGCACGAGCGCACCGCCGCGGCCTCGGGGACCCTGTCGGTGCCGGACCTGACGAAGGCCCCGCCCGAGCCCCAGCCCCTGCCGCCCCGCGCCGAGCAGCTGCAGCTGCGCGGGGACATCACCTACTCCCTGCCCTCGCTGGACCTGCTGGAGAAGGGCGGCCCCGGCAAGACGCGCAGCGCGGCCAACGACTCGGTCGTGGCGGCGCTGACCAACGTGTTCACCGAGTTCAAGGTGGACGCGCAGGTCACCGGCTTCACCCGGGGTCCGACGGTCACCCGTTACGAGGTGACGCTCGGCGCCGCGGTGAAGGTCGAGCGGATCACGGCGCTGGCGAAGAACATCGCCTACGCCGTGGCCTCCCCGGACGTGCGGATCATCAGCCCGATCCCGGGCAAGTCGGCGGTCGGCATCGAGATCCCGAACACCGACCGGGAGATGGTCAACCTGGGCGACGTCCTGCGGCTGGCGGACGCCGCCGAGGACGACCACCCGATGCTGGTCGCGCTGGGCAAGGACGTCGAGGGCGGCTACGTCATGGCCAATCTCGCGAAGATGCCGCACGTGCTGGTCGCCGGAGCCACCGGCTCCGGCAAGTCCTCCTGCATCAACTGCCTGATCACCTCGATCATGGTCCGGGCCACGCCGGAGGACGTCCGGATGGTCCTGGTCGACCCCAAGCGGGTCGAGCTGACCGCCTACGAGGGCATCCCGCACCTGATCACGCCGATCATCACCAACCCCAAGCGGGCCGCCGAAGCCCTCCAGTGGGTGGTGCGCGAGATGGACCTGCGCTACGACGACCTGGCCGCCTTCGGGTACCGGCACATCGACGACTTCAACCAGGCGATCCGCGACGGCAAGATCAAACTGCCGCCGGGCAGTGAGCGGGAGCTCAGCCCGTACCCGTACCTGCTGGTGATCGTCGACGAGCTCGCGGACCTGATGATGGTGGCCCCGCGCGACGTAGAGGACTCCATCGTCCGCATCACCCAGCTGGCCCGCGCGGCCGGCATCCACCTGGTGCTCGCCACGCAGCGGCCCTCGGTGGACGTGGTGACCGGTCTGATCAAGGCGAACGTGCCCTCGCGGCTGGCCTTCGCCACCTCCTCCCTCGCCGACAGCCGGGTCATCCTGGACCAGCCCGGCGCCGAGAAGCTGATCGGCAAGGGTGACGGACTGTTCCTGCCGATGGGTGCGAACAAGCCGGTCCGCCTCCAGGGCGCCTTCGTCACCGAGGACGAGATCGCCGGGATCGTCCAGCACTGCAAGGACCAGATGGCCCCCGTCTTCCGGGACGACGTCACGGTCGGGCAGAAGCAGAAGAAGGAGATCGACGAGGAGATCGGCGACGACCTGGACCTGCTGTGCCAGGCGGCCGAGCTGGTGGTGTCCACCCAGTTCGGCTCCACCTCGATGCTCCAGCGCAAGCTGCGCGTGGGCTTCGCCAAGGCGGGGCGGCTGATGGACCTGATGGAGTCCCGCGGGGTCGTGGGCCCCAGCGAGGGCTCCAAGGCCCGCGACGTACTGGTCAAACCCGACGAACTGGACGGGGTGCTGGCCGTCATCCGGGGCGAGGCGCCCTAGAACGGGGATCCGCCCGCCTCACCCGGCCGGAGGGGGATCGGCGGGCAACCGTTTCCCTCTGGTCTGCGTCAAGTTGAGGGAGGCAGCGGCGGGCGGCGCCCTCGCCATACGGATGGCGTAGGAAGCGGACCCTCCGGTTGCCCCACCCTTTCGTCACCCCCCTAGACTGGACATCCAGCAGGTGGCTACACGCTCGAAAGGCGCCCTCGTGTCCATCGGCAACTCCAACTCCCCCGAAGAAGAGCGGCCTTCGACCGACGACCGGTCCGAGGACCGGCTCGTCGAACGTTCCGTCGAAGGACCGTCCATCGGGACGGCCCTCAAGAAGGCCCGGATCGCCGCCGGGCTCACAGTCGACGACGTCTCCTCCACCACGCGCGTGCGCATCCCGATCGTGCACGCGATCGAGGAGGACGACTTCACGCGGTGCGGCGGCGACGTGTACGCCCGCGGTCACATCCGCACGCTCGCCCGCGCCGTTCACCTCGACCCGGGCCCCCTGGTCGAGATGTACGACGCGGCCCACGGCGGACGGCCGGCACCCACCCCCGCCGCGCCCATGTTCGACGCCGAGCGGATCCGCCCCGAACGGCAGCGGCCCAACTGGACCGCCGCCATGGTCGCCGCCATCGTCGCCGTGATCGGCTTCGTCGGGTTCACCGCCTTCGGCGGCGGCGACGAGAAGGCCAAGCACCCGGTGGCGGAAGGTTCCGTCTCCCCGCAGGCGGCGCCCAAGCAGTCGGCGGGCAAGCAGCAGCCCCCCGCCCAGACCCCGCAGGCACCCCAGGCCCCCAAGCCGGAGCCCTCGGACAGTGCCATCGCGGCCGCGCCCAAGGACCTCGTCACGGTGGTCCTGACGGCCGACGTCGGCGAGAGCTGGATCTCGGCGAAGGACCACAGCGGCCGGCTGCTCTTCGACGGCACCCTCGCGCAGGGCGAGTCGAAGACCTTCACCGACAAGGAGTCCGTGGACCTCGTCCTGGGCGACGCGGGCGCCGTCAAGCTGTTCGTGAACGGCAAGGAGATCAAGGACCGGTTCGAGTCGGGTCAGGTCGAACGGCTCACCTACACCAAGAACGACCCCCGCCAGGGCCAGGCCCAGGCGGGCTGACCGGCCCCGATCGGCGACGACCGGCGCGGAACGAAAAATTCCAGATCCCCGGGACCCGTGCGGCACCTGCCGCCGGCTCCCGGGGATCTTGTCGTGGGGGGACACGGGGCGGGGGCCGGTGCCGGGACGAAGTAGTCTTGAGTCCATGCCCGAACGCCGTACCGTCGCCCTTGTCACTCTTGGCTGCGCCCGTAACGAGGTGGACTCGGAGGAGCTCGCAGGCCGCTTGGCGGCGGATGGCTGGGAGCTCGTCGAGGACGCCGCCGACGCGGACGTAGCCGTCGTCAACACCTGTGGCTTCGTCGAAGCCGCCAAGAAGGACTCCGTAGACGCCCTGCTGGAAGCCAACGATCTCAAGGATCACGGCAGGACCCAGGCCGTCGTCGCCGTCGGCTGTATGGCCGAGCGCTACGGCAAGGAACTCGCCGAAGCGCTCCCCGAGGCCGACGGGGTCCTCGGCTTCGACGACTACGCCGACATCTCCAGCCGCCTCCAGACCATCCTCAGCGGCGGCAACGTCGAGGCCCACGCCCCGCGCGACCGGCGCCAGCTGCTGCCGATCAGCCCGGCCGAGCGCCAGAGCGCCTCCGTGGCCCTGCCCGGACACGCCCAGGACGCCGCCGAGGCGCCCGCCGAGGCCCCCGCGGACCTGCCCGAGGGCGTCGCCCCCGCCTCCGGTCCGCGCGCCCCGCTGCGCCGCCGCCTGGACAAGAGCCCGGTCGCCTCGGTCAAGCTGGCCTCCGGCTGCGACCGCCGCTGCTCCTTCTGCGCCATCCCGTCCTTCCGCGGCTCCTTCATCTCCCGCCGCCCCTCCGACGTGCTGGGCGAGACGCGCTGGCTCGCCGAGCAGGGCGTCAAGGAGGTCATGCTGGTCTCCGAGAACAACACCTCGTACGGCAAGGACCTCGGCGACATCCGCCTGCTGGAGACCCTGCTGCCCGAGCTGGCCGCCGTCGACGGCATCGAGCGCGTCCGCGTCAGCTACCTCCAGCCCGCCGAGATGCGGCCGGGCCTGATCGACGTGCTCACCTCGACCCCCAAGGTCGCCCCGTACTTCGACCTGTCCTTCCAGCACTCGGCCCCCGACGTGCTGCGCGCCATGCGCCGCTTCGGTGACACCGACCGCTTCCTGGAGCTGCTGGACACCATCCGCTCCAAGGCACCGCAGGCCGGCGTCCGGTCCAACTTCATCGTCGGCTTCCCCGGCGAGACCGAGGAGGACTTCGCCGAGCTGGAGCGTTTCCTCACCCACGCCCGCCTCGACGCCATCGGCGTCTTCGGCTACTCCGACGAGGACGGCACCGAGGCCGCCACCTACGAGAACAAGCTCGACGAGGAGACCGTCGCCGAGCGCCTCGCCCACATGCAGCGGCTCGCCGAGGAGCTCACCTCCCAGCGTGCGGAAGAGCGGATCGGCGAGACCCTTGAGGTACTCGTCGAGACGGTCGTCCCGTTCGACGAGGCGGAGGAGGGCGAGGGCGCCTACGGGCGCGCCGCCCACCAGGCCCCCGAGACCGACGGCCAGGTCGTCTTCACCGACGGCACCGGCCTGGTCCCCGGGACCATCGTCACGGCGAAGGTGGTCGGCACGCTGGGCGTCGACCTGGTGGCCGAGCCGCTGGGCACGGAGTTCTCGGACATCGAGGAGGCGGCCGGATGAGCGGAGTCCCGGCATCAGCGGCGGGCGGGACCGGCCGCCGGCCCACGCCCGGCGCGAAGCTCGGGACTGCGGCCGTCAACCAGGCCAGCCTCTGGAACATCGCCAACATCCTGACGATGATCCGGCTCGTCCTGGTGCCGGGATTCGTCCTGCTGCTGCTCGCCGACGGGGGCTACGACCCCGTCTGGCGGGTCCTGGCGTGGGCGGCCTTCGCCATCGCCATGATCACCGACATCTTCGACGGGCACCTGGCCAGGACGTACAACCTGGTCACGGACTTCGGGAAGATCGCCGACCCCATCGCCGACAAGGCGATCATGGGGTCGGCGCTCGTGTGTCTCTCCTGGCTCGGCGACCTGCCCTGGTGGGTGACCGGAGTGATCCTCGGACGGGAGCTCGGGATCACGCTGATGCGGTTCTGGGTGATCCGCTACGGGGTGATCCCCGCCAGCCGCGGCGGCAAGCTCAAGACCCTCGCTCAGGGGACGGCGGTGGGCATGTACGTCCTCGCGCTGACCGGCCCGCTGGCGACCTTGCGCTTCTGGGTGATGGCGGTGGCCGTCGTGCTGACCGTGGTCACCGGTCTGGACTACGTCCGCCAGGCCGTGGTGCTGCGCCGGGCGGGACTGGCCGCGGAGCGGGCCGCGAAGTGACGAACGGGGCGGGGGAGGCATCTCGATCCGTGGGAGCGGTGGAAGGTGCTGCGGGAGTGGCCGAAGACGTGCTGCGCCTGCTTGCGGAGAGTGACCAGAGCCTCGCCGTGGCGGAGTCGCTGACCGGGGGGATGGTCGCCGCTGAGCTCACGGCGGTGCCGGGGGCCTCGCGCTCCTTCCGCGGGTCGGTCACGGCGTACGCCACTGAACTCAAGCACCGGGTCCTCGGAGTGGACGCCGCGCTGCTCGCCGCCGAAGGCGCGGTGAACGCACAGGTCGCGGCCGAGATGGCCAGCGGGGTACGGCGCGTGATGGGCGCCTCGTGGGGGATCGCGACGACCGGAGTGGCCGGTCCCGACCCCCAGGACGGGCAGCCGGTCGGCACCGTCTTCATCGCCGTGGCGGGTCCGGGGGGCAGGAAAACGGCCCGGCTGCGGTTGAACGGCTCCCGTACGGAAATCCGTAGGGAGAGTGCACGCACAGTGCTCGAACTGCTCTCGAGCGAACTCCGCGAGAATCTGCGGGGGCAGGATACGGAACAGAACGGGGGGATTTGATGTTTGCAGCCCTGAGTGAACACGACATCGCTCCCCGCACGGCCGCGGCGCGAGGCGGTACGGTGGGGCGTGAAGGTTACGGCTACACGGTCAGAGGAGGGAGCCACCGATGATTCTGCTCCGTCGCCTGCTGGGTGACGTGCTGCGTCGGCAGCGCCAGCGCCAGGGCCGTACTCTGCGCGAAGTCTCCTCGTCCGCCCGAGTTTCGCTCGGCTATCTCTCCGAGGTGGAGCGGGGGCAGAAGGAGGCATCCTCCGAGCTGCTCTCCGCGATCTGCGACGCGTTGGACGTACGGATGTCCGAGCTGATGCGCGAAGTCAGTGACGAGCTGTCGCTGGCCGAGCTCGCGCAGTCGGCAGCCGCAAGCGAACCGGTGCCGGCACCGGTGCGCCCGATGCTCAATTCGGTCTCCGTGGCCTCGGTCACGGGCGGACCCGAACGGGTGACCATCAAGGCACCTGTGGAAGCGGTGAACGTCGTAGCCGCTTGAGTACCGCGAGCTGGACACGTGAGTGTGGCGGGAGCCCCGGGTGGTGCGTGATGCACCGGCCGGGGCTCCCTGCCGTTCCCGGTCCCCTCGTGCCGGCGTGCGCCCGGCGTCCTGGGTGCGGGGGCCCGGGGTGTGGGGGAGGATGGGCGCGACCGGGAACCGGCCCTCTGGGAGGTGGCCGTGCGGCTGTTACTCCGCATACCTGTGGCTCTGCCCCTCGTGCTCGCCCTGCCCCTCGCGCTGGCGCTGGGCGTGCTGTGGTGGTGGGCCGTGCTGAGGCTGGCGGTGGTGCCGGCCGACGCGGGGCCCGTGGAGGGGGCGATAGCCATGGGCGGCTGGGGGCTGGGACTGCTGCCCGTGCACTGTGTACCGGGGCCCGTCCGCAGGGCCCGGGGCGGGGATCCGGGTTCGCCCGCGGGCGCGGCTGGAGGCGGCCCTCCGCCGGCCGGGGACGGTGCCGCGGGCCTGGCGGGGGCTACCAGGGCATCGACACCCCTCCGTTCGGCCGAAGGATCTGGCCCGTCATGAAGGACGAGGCGTCCGATGCCAGGTAGAGCACCGCGTGGGCGATGTCCTCGGGCTCGCCGACCCGGCGCAGCGGGGACATCCGGACCATGGCGGCCTCGGTCTGCTCCTGGGCCTCGGGGGTGTGGCGGGCGGTCATCGGGGTGCGGATCCATCCCGGGGCGACGGCGTTGACGCGGATGCCGTGGGGGCCGCTCTCGGTGGCGAGGGTCTTGGTGAGCTGCACCACGGCGGCCTTGGCGGCGCTGTAGCAGAGCAGGCCGGGCTGGGCGGCGTCCACGGCGCCGGAGGCCATCGTGACGACCGATCCGGGGCGTCCGGCGGCGATCATGGCCCTGACGGCCTCCTGGCAGGTGCGCAGGACCCCCTTGAAGTTGATGTCCATGACCCGGTCGAGGTCCTCGTCGGTGGTGTCCAGGACGCTGCTGGTGTGCATGACCCCGGCGATGGCGGCGGCGATGTCGAGGGGCCCGGCCGCGGCGACGGCGGCCCGCAGGGCGGCGCGGTCGGTGACGTCGAGGGGGTGGGCGGTGGCGGTGCCGCCGGCCTTGGTGATCAGGGCGGTGGTCTCGGCCAGTCCCTGTCCGTCGCGGTCCGCGCAGTGGACGGCCGCGCCCGCCCCGGCGAGCAGGAGGGCGGTGGCCCGGCCTATGCCGGCGGCGGCTCCGGTGACGAGGGCGGTGCGGCCGGTGAGCTCGTACGCGGTGATGGGTGTGGGCATGCCAGGACGGTACGAGCGTATCTGACGGTGCGTCAATTGGTCGGGGCGTCCGGGGCGGGGCCGGACTGGCAGCGGGGGCACCAGTAGGTGGGGCGGCCGTCCTGCGGGGCCTCGCGCACGGGGGTGCCGCAGCGCAGGCACGGGCGGTGGGCGCGGCCGTAGACGAACAGCTCCCGGCCGGGGCGGTGGCTGCCGGTGGTGTTGCGGGGGCCGCCGTGGCCGGTGTTCGCGGCGAGGAGGCGCTGGGCGGCGGCCGCGATGCGGACGGCGGTCACCTCGGGGTCGGGCAGCCCGCCGACCGGCGTCCAGGGGGTGACGGCGGCCAGGAAGCAGAGCTCGGACTTGTAGATGTTGCCGATGCCCGCCAGGTTCCGCTGGTCGAGCAGGGCCTCGCCGAGGGGGCGGGCGGGGGCCGCGAGGAGGTTGGCCGCGGCCCGGTCCGGATCCCAGTCGGGTCCGAGGAGGTCGGGGCCCAGGTGGCCCACGGCCAGGTCCTCGTCGGCGGTCCGCAGCAGTTCGAGGACGGGGAGGCGGTAGCCGACGGCGGTGGTGTCCGCGGCGGCCAGGACGGCCCGGATCTCGTAGGAGGGGCCGCCCCGCCACTTCTCGGCGGGGCCGAAGACGTACCAGGCACCGTCCATGCCGAGGTGGCTGTGGAGGGTGAGGCCCCCTTCGAGGCGAGTCAGGAGGTGCTTGCCGCGCGGGGTGACGTCCAGGGTGGTGCGGCCGGCGAGGTCGGCGGTGGCGAAGCGGGGGACGCGCAGGTCGGCGTGGGTGAGGGGTTTGCCCGCGAGGGCGGCGTGCAGGCGGGCCGCGACGCGGTGGACGCTGTCTCCTTCGGGCATGGGGCCATTGTCGCGCCGCCGGGGCGGGGGAACGCGGAACCCCCCGGGCGGGGTGCCGCCGCAGGGGGTTCGCGCGATCAGGCGGTGCGGGGCCCGGTGGGGCCGCCCGTCACTTCCAGGTGAGGCCCTTCTGGGCCGGCTTGTTCAGGTTGTTGTACGGGTCGCCCCAGTACTCGGCGCCGGTGACCTTGGTGCCGGTCGGCGCGAGCGCGATGGCGCAGGAGGCCTGGCTCTTGCCGTTGGTGAAGCCGGACGGCAGCGACTCGCTCGGGCACTTCTCGAACTTGCCGACGATCAGCAGGGTGTCGGCCTCGGCGCCGCCGTCGAGCAGACCCTTCATGTGGCCCACGGAGGCGAAGGACAGGTCCGTCGTGCCGGTGTTCTTGGCCGTGTAGTGGATGTAGAAGGGGGTCTTGCCCTTCACCTTGTCGGCGACGTTCAGGGACGCCAGGTCGGCCGGGTTGCCCGCCTCGATGCTGGTGACCGTGAGGGCGAGCTGGCCGCTCTTGTTGCCGGAGGTGAACGGGACGGTCGCCGCCTGGCCGATCTTGAAGGACTGGCCGGACGTGGCCACCGCGCCGCCGCCGGCGGCGGGGGCGCCGGAGGCGCCGTCGTAGCCGCCCGCGGCCGGGGAGCTCGGGGCTCCGGCCGGCGGGGTGGCGTAGCCGCCGGGCTGGGACGCCTGGGCGGACGGGGAGGCCGGAGCCGCGGGGACCTCTTCGTTGCCGTCCTTGCAGCCCGTCAGGACCAGGGTTCCGGCCACGGCGAGGCCGGCCGCGGCCAGGGTGGTCTTGCGCATGCTGTTGGAGCTCACTCTTCTTTTCCCCCATGACTGTGCACCGCCCATGCGGTGCCTGTGATCACCTTTGATAAGCCATGGATAAGCGCCAGGGCCAGCCGAGGGAGCGGCTGGCAGCGGTTTCGTGACATGGCCAGGACATACGTGTCCGAGTCGAGACGTGAGCGAGTTCAAGCCGTATCCCCGGGCGCGACAGCTAGTTGCGCAGCCGCAGCCCCCTCGGGGTGGCGTGGAAGCCGGCCGACTCCAGGGCCTGGCCGAGGGGGGAGGTGAGGGCTGCCGCGGCGTTGATCCGCTCCACCGTCAGGTCCGGCAGGGTGCCCGCGCGGGAGGCCGCCACCAGGGCCGCCGTCGCCGCCGCGAGGCGCGCGTCACCCGGATCCGCCCAGGCCAGCAGGGTCTTGCCGCCGCGCTCCAGGTAGAGGATGAGCTCGCCGTCGACCAGAACCACCAGGGAGCCCGCCTTGCGGCCCGGCTTGTGGGTGGCGTCGGCCGGGGGCTCCGGCCAGGGCAGGGCCGCCCCGTACGCGTTCGCGGGATCGGCGGCGGCCAGGACCACCGCTGCCAGCGGGGGCGGGTTCTTCTCGGCGGCGCGCAGCCGGTCCACCGCGCCGTCCATCGCGAACTGGGCCGCGCCCAGCCCCTCCACCACATAACCCCGGCGGGCCTGCCCGCTGTCCTCGAACGCCGACAGGATCCGGTACACCGCGCTGAACCCGCCCTCGACGCCCTCCGCCGCCACCGCCCCGCGCGTGACCACCCCGTGCCGGTCGAGCAGGGTGCGGGCCAGCGCGTGCGCCCGCTGCGTCGGCTCCGGGGCGGGCGCGGGCAGCAGCGACCAGCGGCCCGACACCGTCGGCGGGCCCGTACGCGAGACGGTCGCGCTCAGGCTCCCGTACCGGCCGCGCGGGACCGTGCGGCGGGCCCGGTGGGCGGTGGCGCCCGCCGTACGGCCCGAGCCCAGCAGGGAGCGCAGCGGGGCCAGGGTGTCGTTGGTCAGCCGGCCCGACCAGGCCAGGTCCCACAGGACGGAGGACAGCGCCAGATCCGTGGCCTCGGGATGGCGGGCCCGCACGGATTCCGTGAGCTGACGGAAGAACAGGCCGTACCCGCCCGACAGGGCCTCCAGCACCGCCTGGTGCAGCGGGCCCAGCTCCAGCGGGTGCGGCTGCGGCAGCAGCAGCGGAGCCGCGTCCGCCAGGTACAGGGAGATCCAGCCGTCCTTGCCCGGCAGAGCCCCGGCGCCCGCCCACACCACCTCGCCGGTGGTGGTCAGTTCGTCCAGCAGACCCGGCGCGTACCCCGCGACCCGCGAGGGCAGGATCAGCCGCTCCAGCGCCGACGCCGGGACCGGGGCGCCCTGCAGCTGCTCCACCGCGCGCGCCAGCCCGTCGATCCCGCGCAGCCCGCCGCCCAGGTGCTGCCACTGGGGCAGGAAGGTGGCCAGCGAGGCCGGCGGGACCGGCTCCAGCTCCTGGCGCAGGGCCGCCAGCGAACGGCGCCGCAGCCGGCGCAGCACCGCCGCGTCGCACCACTCCTGGCCGATGCCCGCCGGATGGAACTCGCCCTGCACCACCCGGCCCGCCGCGGCGAGCCGGTGCAGGGCGCCCTCGGTCACCGCCGTGCCCAGCCCGAAGCGGGCGGCGACGGCGGTCGTGGTGAACGGGCCGTGCGTCCGGGCCCAGCGGGCCAGCAGATCGCCCAGCGGATCCTTGACCGGCTCGGTGAACGCCTCCGGGACCCCCACCGGCAGCGCCGTGCCCAGGGCGTCCCGCAGCCGGCCCGCGTCCTCGATCGCCGCCCAGTGCTCCGCGCCGCCGATCCGCACCCGGATCGCCCGCCGGGCACCCTCCAGGGCGGCGGTCCAGCCCGGCTCCGCACCCCGCTGCGCCAGCTCGGTGTCCGTCAACGGGCCCAGCAGCCGCAGCAGATCGGCCACCGACTCGGCGTCCTTCGCCCGCCGGTCCTCCGTCAGCCACTGCAGCTCCCGCTCCAGCTCCTCCAGCACCTCGGCGTCGAGCAGCTCGCGCAGCTCCGCCTGGCCCAGCAGCTCCGCCAGCAGCCGCGAGTCCAGCGACAGCGCCGCCGCCCGCCGCTCGGCCAGCGGCGAGTCGCCCTCGTAGAGGAACTGGGCCACGTACCCGAACAGCAGGGAGCGGGCGAAGGGCGAGGGCTCGGGGGTGGTGACCTCCACCAGGCGGACCCGGCGCGCCTCCACGTCCCCCATCAGTTCGGTCAGGCCCGGCACGTCGAACACGTCCTGGAGGCATTCGCGCACGGCTTCCAGCACGATCGGGAACGAACCGAACTCGGAGGCCACCTGGAGCAGTTGCGAGGCCCGCTGGCGCTGCTGCCACAGCGGGGTCCGCTTGCCGGGGCTGCGGCGCGGCAGCAGCAGGGCGCGCGCCGCGCACTCGCGGAACCGGGAGGCGAACAGGGCCGACCCGCCGACCTGGTCGGTGACGATCTGGGCCACCTCCCCCTGGTCGAAGGCGACGTCGGCCGCGCCCAGCGGGGCCTGCTCGTCGTCGAACTCGAAGGACGGGGGCCGGGCGGGATCGTGGTCGAGGAGGTCCAGGTCCATGGAGAGCAGGTCGGCGTCCGGCAGGCGCAGCACGATGCCGTCGTCCGCATGCATCACCTGGGCGTCCATGCCGTACTTCTCCGCCAGCCGGGCGCCCAGCGCCAGCGCCCACGGCGCATGCACCTGGGCGCCGAACGGGGAGTGCACCACGACCCGCCAGTCGCCCAGCTCGTCGCGGAACCGCTCCACCACGATGGTCCGGTCGTCCGGCACGTGCCCGCAGGCCTCCCGCTGCTCCGCGAGGTACGCCAGGACGTTGCCCGCGGCCCAGGCGTCCAGCCCCGCCGCCAGCAGCCGCAGCCGCGCGTCCTCCTCCGAGAGCCCGCCCAGCTCGCGCAGGAACGCGCCGACCGCACGCCCCAGTTCGAGCGGGCGGCCCAGCTGGTCGCCCTTCCAGAACGGCAGCCGCCCCGGCACCCCGGGGGCCGGGGTCACCAGGACCCGGTCGCGGGTGATGTCCTCGATCCGCCACGAGGTCGTGCCCAGGGTGAACACGTCGCCCACGCGGGACTCGTAGACCATCTCCTCGTCGAGCTCGCCGACCCGGCCGCCGCCCTTCTTCGGGTCGGCGCCCGCCAGGAAGACCCCGAACAGCCCGCGGTCGGGGATGGTCCCGCCGGAGGTCACCGCCAGCCGCTGCGCGCCCGGCCGGCCGGTGACCGTCCCCGCGACCCGGTCCCACACCACCCGGGGTCTGAGCTCGGCGAACGCGTCCGAGGGGTAGCGGCCCGCCAGCATGTCCAGCACCGAGGTGAACGCCGACTCCGGCAGCGCCGCGAACGGCGCCGCCCGCCGGACCAGCGCCAGCAGGTCGTCCAGCTGCCAGGTGTCCATCGCGGTCATCGCGACCAGCTGCTGGGCGAGGACGTCCAGCGGATTGGACGGCACCCGCAGGGACTCGATCGCCCCCGAGCGCATCCGCTCCGTGACCACCGCCGCCTGCACCAGGTCCCCCCGGTACTTGGGGAAGACCACCCCCGTGGAGACCGCGCCCACCTGGTGCCCCGCCCGGCCCACGCGCTGGAGCCCGGAGGCCACCGACGGCGGCGACTCCACCTGCACCACCAGGTCCACGGCGCCCATGTCGATGCCCAGCTCCAGGCTGGAGGTCGCGACCACGGCGGGCAGCCGGCCTGCCTTGAGGTCCTCCTCGACCAGGGCACGCTGCTCCTTGGACACCGAGCCGTGGTGCGCGCGGGCCAGCAGGGGCGGGGCGCCCTGCGCGGCCCCCGACTGGGCCATGATCTCGGCAGGCGGCGGCGCACCCTCGCCGAGCAGCTCGCCGGTGGCGCGCTCGTAGGCGATCTCGTTGAGCCGGTTGCACAAGCGCTCCGCGAGACGGCGGGAGTTGGCGAACACGATCGTCGACCGGTGGGCCTGCACCAGATCCGCGATCCGCTCCTCCACATGCGGCCAGATCGACGGTCTGTCCCCGCCCTCCCGGCCCTCCGTGGCCGGAGAGCCCCCGAGTTCGCCCATGTCCTCCACCGGCACGACCACCGACAGGTCGAACTCCTTGGCCGACGGCGGCTGCACGATCTCCACCCGGCCACGCGGCGCGAGGAAGCGGGCCACCTCCTCCACCGGCCGGACCGTCGCCGACAGCCCGATCCGCCGGGCCGGGCGCGGCAGCAGCTCGTCCAGCCGCTCCAGCGACAGCGCCAGGTGGGCGCCGCGCTTGGTCCCCGCCACCGCGTGCACCTCGTCCAGGATCACCGTCTCGACCCCGGACAGGGCCTCGCGCGCCGCCGAGGTCAGCATCAGGAACAGCGACTCCGGCGTGGTGATCAGGATGTCCGGCGGGCGCGACGACAGCGCCCGGCGCTCCGCGGCCGGGGTGTCCCCGGAGCGGATCCCCACCCGCACGTCCGGTTCGGGCAGGCCCAGGCGGGCCGACTCCTGCCGGATCCCCGTCAGCGGGCTGCGCAGATTGCGCTCCACGTCCACCGCGAGCGCCTTCAGCGGCGACACGTACAGCACCCGGCAGCGCTTCTTCGGCTCGGCCGGCGGCGGCTGCGAGGCCAGCCGGTCCAGGGCGGCGAGGAAGGCGGCCAGGGTCTTGCCGGAGCCGGTGGGCGCCACCACCAGCACGTCCGAGCCCTCCCCGATGGCCCGCCAGGCGCCCTCCTGCGCGGAAGTGGGCGTACGGAAGGCCCCCGTGAACCACGAGCGGGTCGCGGGGGAGAACGAGTCGAGCGCAGCGCCTGCCATGCCCCCATCGTGCACCCGGCCACTGACAACCGGCCGGACCTGGGCAAACGCACGGCGGCGCGGGAGCGCAGAATGAGGGGATGGGGAAGGAACCCGGGATCGCACCCGGCAAGGACGACGACGGGGCGGCCCGGGAGTGGGCCCGGCACTGGCACCACCCGCAGCTGCCGGGGCTGGACCTGCTGCGCGCCCACTACGTCCGCCACACCTTCCCGCGCCACGCCCACGACGGGTACGTCATCGCGGCCGTCACCGGCGGCATCGAGGAGATCGGCATGCCCGGCGGCACCCTGCGGGCCGGACCGGGGAGCGTGGTGCTGATCAACCCCGAGGTCCCGCACACCGCCCGCGCCGGGGGCCCCGAGGGCTGGGCGTACTCGACGCTCTACCCCTCCCGGGAGCTGATCACCGAGGTGGCCTCCGAGACCGGCACCCCGCGCGGCACCCCCGGCTTCACCACGGAGATGGTCCTCGACGCCCGGGCCGCGAAGCTGATCACCGAGGTGCACCGGGCCGCGGAAGCCGGCAACGCCCTGGCCGCCGACACCCTGCTGCGGGCGGTCGTGGCCCGGATGCTCGGCCGGCACGCCGCGCCGCTGCCGGTCCGTAGGGCCTCCCGCGCGGGCGCCTCCGACGCCGAGCGGGCCCGCGCCCTGCTGGAGGAGCGGATGGCCGAGCCGCCGTCGCTGGAGCAGCTCGCGGCGGAGCTGGGGACCAGCCCGTTCGCCCTGCTGCGGGCCTTCCGGGGGCGGTACGGGATGCCGCCGCACACCTGGCTCACCGATGCGCGGGTACGGCGGGCGCGCAGGCTGCTGGACGCGGGGGGCGCCCCGGCGGACGTGGCCGTCGCCGTCGGCTTCACCGACCAGCCGCACCTGAACCGCCACTTCACCCGCATCGTCGGCGTCCCGCCGGGCGCCTACCGGCGGGGGCGGGCGGGGTAGCTCCGCGGGTCCGGACACCGCGGCGCGCAGGCCCCCCGCCCCGCCCACCCCGCGCAGCGGCCGGCGGCACGGGCGTGCAAGAACGTACAAGACCCGGGCCCGCACCCACCCCTACCTTCGCCGGGTGGGAACAGAACAGGTGCTGATACAAGAGGCCCTCGACGGGGCCGGAGGGCGGCCGCGGGCCGCCGTCGTGCGGGACGCCCTCGGCGTCGGGGTGGCCGTCGGGCTGTCCGGGTTCGCGTTCGGGGTGACCGCCGCCGGAGCGGGCGTCAGCGTGCTCCAGGCCTGCGTGCTGAGCCTCCTCGTCTTCACCGGGGCCTCGCAGTTCGCCCTGGTCGGAGCGCTCGCCGCGGGCGGGAACCCGTTCACCGCGGCCGCCGGGGCCTTCTTCCTCGGAACGCGCAACGCCTTCTACGGGCTGCGGCTGTCCCAGCTGCTCGCCCTGCCGAAGGCCGTCCGGCCCCTCGCCGCGCACTGGGTCATCGACGAGACCACCGCCGTGGCCCTGGCCCAGCCCGACCGCAGGTCGGCCCGGCTCGGGTTCACCGTCACCGGCCTCAGCCTGTACCTGCTGTGGAACCTCACCACCCTGCTCGGCGCGCTCGGCGCCGAGGCCATCGGGGACACCGCCGCCTGGGGGCTGGACGCCGCCGGTCCCGCCGTCTTCCTCGCCCTCCTCGCACCCATGCTCAAGAGCACCACCGAACGGGCCGTCGCCGGACTCGCCCTCGTCCTCGGACTGGGCTTCCTGCCCGTCCTGCCCGCCGGGGTGCCCGTACTGATCGCCGCGCTGGCCGCACCCGCCGTGCTGTGGCTGAAGGGACGCAGCTCGTGAACGTCTGGATCGCCATCGGCCTCACCGTCGCCGGATGCTACGCCGTCAAGCTCGCGGGACTCCTGGTGCCCGCCGGGGCCCTGGAGCGGCCGGCGGTGCGCAGGCTCTCCGCCCTGCTGCCGGTCGCGCTGCTCGCGGCGCTCACCGCCCAGCAGACCTTCAGCACCGGCCACGACCTCGTGCTCGACGCCCGGGCCGCCGGGCTGGCGGCCGCCGCCGTCGCGCTGCTGCTGCGCGCCCCGTTCCTGGTGGTGGTCGCGGCGGCGGTGGTGGTCACCGCCGGAGTACGGGCCCTCGGGGGCTGAACCCCCGGCCTAGGCCAGGGGCCGCCCGTACGCCCGCAGCGTCAGCAGGGCCTCGATGGTGACGATCGGACGCCGCTCCAGGATGCTGCCCGGCGCCCAGGCCCGGCGGCGGACCGGCCAGCCGCCGTCGGGCTGCTGCTCCGCCGCGAGGAAGTCCAGCGAGCACCGCATCTCCTCGTCGGTGAACCAGCCCCGGGCCAGCGACTCCGGCCGCCGCGCGTAGTCGTACGGGAACAGCCGCTCGCCCGGTGC
The DNA here is from genome assembly GCF_003634815.1 of Streptomyces sp. 3211.6. Lineage (NCBI taxonomy): Bacteria > Bacillati > Actinomycetota > Actinomycetes > Kitasatosporales > Streptomycetaceae > Streptomyces > Streptomyces sp. 3211.6. The sequence continues at coordinate 5,808,125 of NZ_RBXC01000001.1, forward strand.
GTAGCCGGGGGAGAGCGGGTACTCCTCGCGCCGGGCCGGGTCGAGCACGGCCAGACGCCGCTCGCGCACCAGCCGGCCCAGCCGGTCCGCGGCCGCCGCCGCGCGGGCCCGCTCGGGGACGCCGTCGAGGAAGGCCACCGCGCCCTGGACCTCGTACGGATGCGCGTGGCGCAGGGTCTCGACCCGCTCCCAGCAGAACTCCGTGGCCCGGAACAGCCAGGCGTCCCAGATCCGGTTGCGGTGCAGCACCCCCACGACCGGGCCCGTGGTCACGAGCTCGCCCGGCGGGTCGTCGCCCACCGGGTGCCACGGCGCGGCGGGATGGCCGCGCGGGGCCGGGACGGCCAGCGGGAGCGCGCCTTCCGGGGTGGAGATGCGGGTCAGGTGGCGGCAGAGCCGCTCGATGCGCCGCCCGGCGCACCGGCCGAGGCCGTCGAGGATCCGCAGGGCGTGCGCGGAGTGCAGGGGCTGGCTGAGCGGACCGCGCAGATCGGGGTCCAGGCCGTGGCCGTAGCCGCCGTCCTCGCCCAGGTAGGAGCCGAGGGCGGTGTCGACCGGGTCGGCGCCACCGCCGAGGAAGTGGTACGCGAACCGGTGCTGCTCCAGCACCCGGGCCGTGAGCCAGATGAACTGCTCGGCGCGGGCCAGCGCGGCCGCGGGGGCCGGCGCGGAAGCTTCGTCTCCAGGCATGCGAGCCACCGTAGGGCGCGCACGGCGCCGGAGGGCGGCAACGGTGAGGGTGCACTCTCCGGAGCGGGATACTGGGGGCATGCGGTTGACGATTTTCTGGGAGCGGATGGCGGAGCACTTCGGTGCGGCCTACGCGGACTCCTTCGCGCGGGACCACGTCCTGTCCGAGCTCGGCGGGCGCACGGTCCACCAGGCGCTGGAGGCGGGCTGGGAGACGAAGGACGTGTGGCGCGCGGTGTGTTCGGCGATGGACGTGCCCGCCTCCCTGCGCTGACGCCGGCCGGGGACTCGTTTTCGTGGTGCGCGGCAGGTGGGACAGACTGGTCGGCGTGGCAGTGACAGACGAGACGAGCAGCCGGCCCGAAGATCCGCAGGACCGGCCGGTCCCCGGGGGGCCCGTGGCGGCCGGCCCTGCGGCCCCCGCGGAGCACCCCGCCCCGGCGCAGGCCGCAGGCGGCCCGGACGGCGGGCCCGAGGGCCCGTCATCGGGTCCCGGCCCGGCCCGGGAGGAGACGCGGATGCCGCGCTGGCTGCCGCGCGCGGTGATCCTCGTACTGGCGCTCGTCGCGTGTTTCCAGCTCGGCAGCTGGGCCTTCCACCAGCTGATCGGGCTGCTCGTCAACATCCTGATCGCGTTCTTCCTGGCGCTGGCGGTCGAACCCGCCGTGTCCAGGATGGCGGCCCGGGGCATGCGCCGCGGGCTCGCCACCTTCCTGGTGTTCCTGGGCGTGTTCGCCGCGGGCGCCGGGTTCCTCGCGCTGCTCGGCTCGATGCTCGCCGGGCAGATCGTCGACATGGTGGAGGGCTTCCCCCGCTACCTCGACATGGTGATCGACTCGATCAACCGCACCTTCCACACCAAGCTGTCCCGGCTGGAGATCCAGGACAGCCTGGTGCACTCCGACTGGCTCCGGAAGTACGTGCAGAACAGCGCCAGCGGGGTGCTCGACGTGTCCGCCACCGTGCTCGGCGGGCTCTTCAGGCTGCTGACGGTCGGCCTGTTCTCCTTCTACTTCGCCGCCGACGGCCCCAGGCTGCGGCGCGCCCTGTGTTCCGTACTGCCGCCCGCCAAGCAGTCCGAGGTGCTGCGGGCCTGGGAGATCGCCGTCGCGAAGACCGGCGGCTACCTGTACTCGCGCGGGCTGATGGCGCTGGTCTCCGGTGTCGCCCACTACGTGGTCTTCGCGGTCCTCGGGGTGCCGTACGCGCCCGCGCTCGCGGTGTGGGTGGGGCTGGTCTCCCAGTTCATCCCCACCATCGGCACCTATCTCGCGGGCGCGCTGCCGACGCTGATCGCCTTCACCGTCGAACCCTGGTACGCGGTGTACGTGCTGGGGTTCGTCGTGGTCTACCAGCAGTTCGAGAACTACGTCCTCCAGCCGAAGCTGACCGCCAGGACCGTGGACATCCACCCGGCGGTCGCCTTCGGTTCCGTCATCGCGGGGACCGCCCTGCTGGGCGCGGTCGGGGCGCTCATCGCGATCCCGGCCGTGGCCACCCTGCAGGCCTTCCTCGGCGCCTACGTGAAGCGGTACGAGGTGGCGGGGGAGGCCGGCGGCGGTGACGCGGGCGGGGTGGCCGGCGGTCCGGCGGGCGGTCCGGCTGGCGGGGGGCCTACTGCTGCCCGTCCGCGCCGAGTACGGCTGCCAGGGCTTCGGTGACGGCCGACTCGACGGCGGCCTTGTCGAGGCCGAGTCCGCTGAGCGTACCCTCGCCGTTCTCCAGCTCCAGCAGGGCGAGCAGGATGTGCTCGGTGCCCACGTAGCCGTGGCCCAGGCGCAGGGCCTCGCGGAAGGTGAGTTCCAGGGCCTTCTTGGCGTTGGCGTCGAAGGGGACGAGGGCGGGCATCTCCTCCGACGCCGGGGGCAGGGTGGCGGTCGCGGCGGCCCGGAGGGCCTCCGGCGAGACGCCCTGGGAGCCGAGGACGAGTCCGGCGAGGCCGTCGGGCTCGGCCAGCAGGCCCAGTACCAGGTGCTCGGTGCGGATCTCCGCGTTGTTCGCGGCGCGGGCCTCGTTCTGCGAGGCGACGACGACGCTCCGGGCCCGGGGGGTGAACCGGGCGAAGCCCGCGGCGGGGTCGAGGCCGGACTCGCCCTCCTTGTCGGCCTTGGGGACGAAGCGCTTCTGGGCGGCCTGGCGGGTGACCCCCATGCTGCGGCCGATGTCGGTCCAGGAGGCGCCGGAGCGGCGGGCCTGGTCGACGAAGTGGCCGATGAGGTGGTCCGCCACGTCACCGAGGTGCTCGGCCGCGACGACGGCGCCGCTGAGCTGTTCCAGGGTGTCGGCGTGGGAGTTCTTGATGGCCTCGATCAGGTCGTCGAGGCGGACGGGGTTGGCGAGCCGGACGGGTTCCACGGAAGGGTTCGTCATGAATGCAACCCTAGGTTGACACCTCGGCGGTGTCAACCATGGGTTGTCACTTGGTGGGCGGAGGGGCTGGGGACGTGTCCCCTCCGCCCGCGGCCGTGCGCGTGCCCGTCAGGCGGCCGGCTGGTTCTGGCCCGTCAGCAGGCCGAGCAGCTGGTCCATCTCGTTGCGCCAGATGCGGTGCACGTTCATGCGGGTCGGGGTCGCCTGGCCGGGGAGCTGCATGCGGAACGAGCTCCAGATGGCGTTGCGCTTGACCTCGGTGATGGTGCCGACGGCCTGGTGGGGCGGTATCGCGAAGACGATCTCCTGCGGGCGGTTGCTCATCCGGCTCGCCCGGTGGAGCACCACGGCCTGCTCGGTCACGGTGACGAAGTAGTAGCTGAGGAACGCCTGGCCGATGAGGCCGAGCATGCTCATCAGCCACACGCTCGGGCCGGCGATGGCCTGGATCGTGACGATGGGGCGGTCGGCGGGGTTGGCCTGGGCGAGGGCTTCGGCCACCTGCTGCTGGATCGTGGCCTTCTTGACGGCCATGGGTCCTCCTGAGCGGAATTTCACGGCCCCCGTCGTCGGGGGCACCGCAGAGTACCGGCCATCCGGCGGCGGTTCCGCGCCAGCCCGGGGGCGTGGGCCATGCGCCCCGAATTGGGATCGGGCGCCCGCCTCGCGGGGGCTTGGAATGATTGATTCCGTTTACTGCCGGGGGTGTTCGGCCATCCTCTTTTCCAACTCCCCATGCCCTATTGTGCGTTGACTCCGCTGGACCAAGAATGCAGTGCACATGTCAACCGAAGGATCTTCGGTCGCATTCGTCACCAGAGGGGAACCCCCACATGAACAAGCCTCTCGCCGGCGCCGTGTTGTCCCTGCTCCTGACCGGAGCGGCGGCCACGCCGGCCCTGGCCCAGGCCCCCGCGCCGCAGCGGGCCGCCGCGGTCACCTACGCGGGCACGGTCGCGCTCAGCAACTGCTCCGGCTCCGTGGTCCGCACGCCCGCCTCGCAGCCGGACGACCCGGCGCTGGTCCTGTCCAACGGGCACTGCCTGGAAACCGGCTTCCCGGCGGCCGGCGAGGTCCTCGTCAACCAGGCGTCCAGCCGCAGCTTCTCCCTGCTCAACGCCTCGGGCTCCAAGGTCGCGACCCTGCGCGCCAGCAAGATCGCGTACGGCACGATGACGGACACCGATGTCTCGCTCTACCAGCTGACCAAGACGTACGCGCAGATCCAGAGCCAGTACGGCATCGCGGCCCTCACCCTCAACGACGCGCACCCGGTGCAGGGTTCCTCGATCAAGGTGGTCTCCGGCTACTGGAAGCGCACCTACAGCTGCAGCGTCGACGGGTTCGCGTACCGCCTCAAGGAGGGGGAGTGGACCTGGAAGGACTCGGTCCGCTACACCTCGTCCTGCAACACCATCGGCGGCACGTCCGGCTCGCCGGTGATCGACACGACGACCGGCAAGGTCGTCGCCGTCAACAACACCGGCAACGAGGACGGCCAGCGCTGCACGGACAACAACCCGTGCGAGGTGGACGAGGCCGGGAACGTGACGGTCCGCCAGGGAATCAACTACGCCCAGGAGACCTACGTCCTCGTCCCGTGCATAGGCCCCGGCAACCAGATCGACCTGAACCGCCCCGGCTGCACCCTGCCGAAGCCGTAGGTCCCTCCGGGACCGCCCGCCCCGCGGCCCCGCCGCCCCCGGTCGTCCGGAGGCGGCGGGGCCGCGCGCGTGTCCTCACCCGCGGGCCGGGCTGCGGGCCGGGCCGGTGAAGGTCATCCGGCCGAGCTCGTGCCGCGGCGGCGGCAGCTCCGCGTCAGGGTCGTCATGGGGACAGCTGGGCGCGGCCGGGCGTGATAGCCGCCGAATGTGACGCGCAACACATGCCGGGGCCCTGTGGTCGGTGCCGTCGCCGGTCCCCGGGGAGGCCCTGGCCGCGGGCGGTGGGGGGCGTTCCGCCTTCGGTGTGCAGGGGTTGCGGGGCGCGGCGTGGTCGGCTTGACAGGGAAATCGAACATCCATTCTGATGAGTTATCCACAGCCGAAACGGGCGTGGAAGCGCATTGTCAGTGGCAGGCGTTAGCGTCAATGGCGTGAAGCGATCGACTCAAGCAAACCGGGTGGAACCCATGGCAGGCACCGACCGCGAGAAGGCTCTCGACGCCGCGCTCGCACAGATTGAACGGCAATTCGGCAAGGGTGCGGTCATGCGCCTCGGCGACAAGCCGAACGACCCCATCGAGGTCATCCCCACCGGGTCGACCGCGCTGGACATCGCCCTCGGCGTCGGCGGGCTGCCGCGCGGCCGTGTGGTCGAGATCTACGGGCCGGAGTCCTCCGGTAAGACGACCCTGACGCTGCATGCCGTGGCCAACGCGCAGAAGGCCGGCGGCACCGTCGCCTTCGTGGACGCCGAGCACGCGCTCGACCCCGAGTACGCCCGCGCGCTCGGCGTCGACACCGACAACCTCATCCTGTCCCAGCCGGACACCGGCGAGCAGGCCCTCGAGATCGTCGACATGCTGGTCCGCTCCGGCGCCCTCGACCTGATCGTCATCGACTCCGTCGCGGCCCTCGTGCCGAAGGCGGAGATCGAGGGCGAGATGGGCGACTCGCACGTCGGTCTCCAGGCCCGTCTGATGAGCCAGGCGCTCCGCAAGATCACGGGTGCGCTCAACCAGTCCAAGACCACCGCGATCTTCATCAACCAGCTCCGCGAGAAGATCGGCGTGATGTTCGGCTCCCCGGAGACCACGACCGGTGGCCGCGCGCTGAAGTTCTACGCCTCCGTGCGCATCGACATCCGCCGCATCGAGACCCTCAAGGACGGCACGGAGGCGGTCGGCAACCGCACCCGCTGCAAGGTCGTGAAGAACAAGGTCGCGCCCCCCTTCAAGCAGGCCGAGTTCGACATCCTCTACGGCCAGGGCATCAGCCGCGAGGGCGGCCTGATCGACATGGGCGTGGAGCACGGCTTCATCCGCAAGGCCGGCGCCTGGTACACGTACGAGGGCGACCAGCTCGGCCAGGGCAAGGAGAACGCCCGCAACTTCCTGAAGGACAACCCCGACCTCGCCAACGAGATCGAGCGGAAGATCAAGGAGAAGCTGGGCGTCGGCGTGCGCAAGGACGCCGAGAGCGGCGAGGCGGCCGAGGCCACCGCGCCGGCCGATGCCTCCGTGCCCGCCCCGGCGTCGAAGGCGAAGCCGGCGGCCAAGGCCGCCGTGGCCAAGAGCTGACCGTGCGGGAAGAGCAGGAGCGGGGCGGCAGAGCGAGGGGCGGCCGGGAGGGCCGCCAGGAACTTCCGCCCCAGAGTCCCGAGGAGCAGGCGCGGGCGATCTGTCTGCGCCTGCTCACCGGGATGCCGCGCACCCGGCGGCAGCTCGCGGACGCCCTGGCGAAGCGGGACATCCCCGAGGAGGTCTCCGAGGCGGTCCTGTCCCGGTTCGAGGAAGTGGGCCTCATCGACGACGCCGCCTTCGCCGGGGCCTGGGTCGAGTCCCGGCACCGCGGCCGGGGCCTGGCCCGCCGGGCGCTCGCGCAGGAGCTGCGGACCAAGGGGGTGCACACCACCCTCGTCCAGGAGGCGCTGGAACAGCTGGACTCCGAGCAGGAGGAGCAGACCGCCCGCGAACTCGTGGAGCGCAAGCTCCGCTCGACCCGCGGGCTGGAGCGCGACAAGCGGATCCGCCGCCTGGCCGGGATGCTCGCGCGCAAGGGATACCCGGAGGGCATGGCCCTGAGAGTGGTGCGCCGGGCCCTGGAGGCGGAGGGCGAGGACGCCGACGACCTGGGCTACCCCGGGGACTGACCGCCGGGGGGTGGGGACAGCCCCCGGGCGGGGACGCCGGGGCGCTCCAGTGCCGGGAGCGGGGCCCGCCGACAGAGTTGACCGCATGATGCTGCGTTACGCCCTTCGGACCGTCCGGGACCGCAAAGCCGGCTTCCTCGGAGCCTTCGTCGCCCTCCTGTGCGCGGCGGCCCTGATCACCGCCTGCGGCACCCTCCTGGAGACCGGGCTCCGGGGCAGGATCGCCACCGAGCGGTACGCGGGCACCCCGGTCCTCGTCTCCGCCGACCAGAACGTCCACCAGAGCACGGTCAAGGAGAAGAAGGGCAAGGCCAAGACGAAGCACAAGGCCAAGCCCGTAGCCGAACGGGCCTGGCTGCCGGCCTCCGCCGTGGACACCGTCCGTTCCGTCCCCGGGGTCGACCGGGCCGTCCCCGAACTCACCTTCCAGGCCGTCCCGCTGACCGGGGCCCCGGGCACGCCGAAGCCCTCGTACGGACACGCCTGGACCTCCGCCGTGCTCACCCCCTTCACCCTGGCCGAGGGCCACGCTCCCCAGGGCGGGGACCAGGTCGTCATCGACCGGGACCTGGCCGCCCGGGCGGGCCTCGCCACCGGAGCCCGGCTCACCGTGCAGGCCACCGGCGAACCGAAGACCTACACGGTCAGCGGCGTGGCGCGCACCACCGCCGCCGACGGCCGCCTCGGCCACCAGAACGCACTCTTCTTCTCCGACGCCGAAGCCCAGCGGCTCGCCGCCCGCGCCGGCCAGGTCTCGGCCATCGGCGTACTGCCCCGCCCCGGAGTGGACGCCGGCGCGCTCTCCGCCCGCGTCGCCCATGCCCTTCGGGCCACCACGGCCCAGGTCACCACCGGCGACGGGCGCGGCCCGGTCGAGTTCCTCGACGCGGCCGGCGCGCGGACCACCCTGGTCTCCCTGGGCGGCGCGATGGGCGGCACCTCCCTCCTCGTCGCGGTCCTCGTGGTCGCCGGCACCTTCGCCCTCTCCGTCCAGCAGCGCCACCGCGAGCTCGCCCTGCTGCGCGCCATCGCCGCCACCCCCCGGCAGCTGCGCGGCATGCTCGGCCGGGAGGCACTGCTCGTCGGCCTGGCCGCCGGGATCGCAGGCGCCCTCGCCGGACTGCCGCTGGCCGCCTGGCTGTACGGCCGTTTCGTCGCCACCGGAGCCGTCCCCGCCACCCTGGAACGCACCGCCGGGATCTTCCCGATGACCGCGGCCGTCGCGGCGAGCCTGCTCGGGGGCTGGGCCGCGGCCCGGATCACCGGGCGGCGGATCGCCCGGATCCGCCCCGCCGAGGCCCTGGCCGAAGCCGCCGTCGAGCGGCCCCGCCCCGCCTGGACCCGTACCGTGGCCGGGCTGCTCCTGCTGGCCGGCGGGGCCGTGCTGGTCGTCGTGCTCGGCTCGCTGCGCACCGAACCCGCGTCGACGCCGGTCACCTTCCTGGCCGTGGTGGTGCTGGCGGGCGCCGTGTCGCTGCTCGGCCCGCTGCTGGTGCGCGGCGCGGCCGCCTTGCTCGCCGGACCGCTGGCGCTGACCGGCCCCGGCGGCCGCCTGGCCACCGCCAACCTGCGCGGCAACGCCACCCGCATGGCGTCCGCCGTCACCCCGCTCACCCTGCTGACCGCGATGACCTGCACCGTGCTCTTCATCACCCCGACCCTGGGCGCCGCGGCCGCGACGCAGGCCCGCGAGGGGGTCCGGGCCCCCTGGGTGGTCACCGCGCAGGGACCGGGGGTCGGCCCGGAGACCGCCGAACGCCTCCGCCGCACGCCCGGAGTCACGGCCGCGACCGAGATCGTGCACACCTCCGTACGGGTCGGCCTGACGAAGTACGCGGCCCGGGGCGTCACCCCGTCCGGCCTGACCCGCACCTGGGACCCCGGGGTCACCGGCGGCAGCCTGGACGGCTTCGGCGACGGCCGGGCGGCGGTCAGCGAACTCGCCGCCGAGCAGCTGGGGCTGAAGCCGGGCAGCCCGCTGAGCCTGACACTGGGGGACGGAACCCCCGTGACGCTGACGGTCGCCGCCGTGTACGCGCGGGGGCTGGGCTTCGGCGACGTGACGCTGCCGCACGCGCTGGTGGCCGCGCACGTGGACAACCCCCTGGCGGGCAGTGTGCTGGTGGCGGCGGAGCCGGGGGTCGGCCGGGAGCGGCTGGCCGCCGCCGCGGGAGCGCCGGGGGCGGTGTCGGTGCTGTCGGCGGCGCAGGCCGACGCTGCCCGGGTGCGGCGGGCCGGGGCCGGGGCGGAGACCAACCTGCTGGCGATGGGCCTGGTCCTGGCCTTCACCGCCATCGCGGTGGTCAACACCCTGGCCATGTCCACCGCCGAACGGTTCCGGGAGTTCGGGCTGCTGCGGCTGGCGGGGGCGCAGCGGCGGCAGGTGCTGCGGATGCTGCGGGCCGAGGCGGTGGGGGTGCTGCTGCTCGGGGTGGCGCTGGGGTCGGGGATCGCGGCGGCGGTGCTGACGGCCTTCAGCGTCGGGATGACGGGGTCGGCTGCGCCGGTGGTCCTCCCGGTGGTGTGCGCGGGGGTCGTCGCAGCGGCGGCCCTCCTGGCCCTCCCGGCCGTGGCCCTCCCGGGGCGGCTGGCCCTCCGGCGCCGCCCGGTGGACGTGGCGACGTCCCAGGCCTGACCGGTCCCTGCGGGCGCGGGTGCGGCTGCCGCTGCGCGGGCTCTCCCCGCCCCGCCCTTCCACCGTTCCCCGGGCTCCGCCCGGACCCGTTCCGTGCGCTGAGCGCCCGGTGCGCTCCATCGCCGCGCGGGCTGTCTACAGCCCCGCCGCTGGGGGTCCGGGGGCGGAGCCCCCGGGAAACGGAGAAAGGGCGGGGCGGGGAGACGGCTCCGCGCAGCGGCAACGGCCCGCAGCCGACGGCTGGGCCCCAGCCAGGACAGCGGGCCCGCCCGGCAGCCAACGGGTCGGACCCCGGCCAGGGGTGCGGCCTGCGCCCGGCAGCCGACGGGCGCAGGCCGTCGCAGGGGCGCCGAGCCGTGCGGGCGACGCGTCAGGAAGGGGCCGTGGGAAGCCCCGCGGAGCGCCAGGCCTGGAAGCCTCCCGTGAGGTCCGTCGCCCGTCGGAGCCCCAGCGCGTGGAGCGACGCCACCGCCAGCGAGGACGCGTAGCCCTCGTTGCAGATCACCACCGCCCGCACATCGTGCGAGACGGCCTCCGGGAGGCGGTGGGAGCCCAGCGGGTCCAGCCGCCACTCCAGCTCGTTGCGCTCCACCACGACCGCCCCCGGGATCACCCCGTCCCGCTCGCGCAGCGCCTGGTAGCGGATGTCCACCAGCAGGGCGTCCCCGTCCAGCCACGCCTCGTACGCGGTCCGGGGGTCCACCCGGGTGTACGTCTCGCGGACCCGTTCCAGGAGCTCGTCGATGCCCACCGGGCCCGTCCCGCTCACTGCCAGTCCGCCGGGCGCTCGACGTGCTCCAGCCTGAGCACCGCGCCGCTGCGGCTGTACCGGCGGATCAGCGGCAGCGGCGGGTAGTAGGCGTGGACCGAGACCGCGTGCTCGGACTCCGACTCGTTGAGCACCTCGTGGACGTGGTGCTCGCCGAACGCCCGCCCGGTCACCGCGCCGAGGCTGCGGGTGCGGTCCACCTCCGGGGCCAGCTCCAGGGTCCGCCATCCCTCCGAGGGCAGACGCACCGTCAGGGAGTGCTCGGTGAGCCGGCCCCGCGCGGTGGCGAACGCGCCCCGCGACTCGGCGTGGTCGTGCCAGCCGGTGCCGGTGCCCGGCGGCCAGCCGATCAGCCATGCCTCGCTGCCGCCCGGGCCGTCGAGCCGGATCCAGGTCCGGCCCTCCGGGTCGAGGGGGAGCGAGTCGACGATCTCGGGGTCGGAGGCGGTGCGCAGGGCGAAGGCGAGGAGTTCCGCCGCGGTGGGGGCGGAGGAGCGGGCAGGGGCGTGCGTGGACACGGAAGCAGACATCGGGGCGTGACCGTCCTGGGGTTCGCGAAAGGGGCGCGCAGGCCCGGAAGGGCAGCGGGGCGCGCGGGAAGGGGGCGAATCAGCAGGAGGGGCGACACACGCAGCCCGCGTAGCGGAGCAGGTCCATGTGAACCCTCCGCCACAGGCGTACGTCGTTGCCGGTCATGTCGGCGAGTGAACCACGAGTGCCCGAGGGCGGTCAATCGATCACAGGAGCGGGTGTGGCGGGAGCGCCGGCCGGAGCACCCGCCCGCACGGTGTCGGCCGCCGCGTACAGCTCGGCCGGGCGGACCCCCGCGAAGGTGGCGGCGAGGTGCCCATCGGGACGCACCAGGAGCACGGTGTGCGCCGGCGCCCCCGGGTAGGCGTCCGCCACCAGCAGTTCGGCCGGCACCGGCAGTGCGCTCACGGCCGCCGCGAGCCGGGGCATCAGCCCGGCCCCCGCCCAGTGGCGCCGGTCCCACACTCCGGTACCCGGCGCGACCAGCAGCACCAGCAGCCTCCCCCGCCCCAGCAGGTCCCGCAGCGGGACCGTGGACCCGTCGGGCGCGGACACGGGCACGTTCGCCACGGGGCCGCCCGGCTCCGTGGCGGTCGGGACCTCGCGCACCGCCACCGGCGGCGCGTACACCGGCCGGCCGCCCAGCGGGCCCCGGCCCAGGTGCCCGTCGGTCAGCAGGCCTTCGGCCGACCGCCCCGACCCCGGCAGGAGGCTGCGCAGGCCGGCTCCGCCGCGCAGCACGGGCATGGTCTGGTCGGCGGCGCGCAGCCGGGCGGCGACGGCCGTGCGCCGCTCGCCCTCGTAGCTGTCGAGCAGGGCCTCGGAGGCGCCCTGGTGCCAGTCCAGGGCCAGCTTCCAGGACAGGTTCTCCGCGTCGCGCAGCCCCTCCTCGACGCTCTGGGTGCCGAGCGCGCCCAGCAGGTGCGCGGCGTCCCCGGCGAGGAAGGCCCGGCCGTCGCGCCAGCGCCGGGCGAGGCGGTGGTGCTGGATGTGCACGCCGGTGTCGATGAGGTCGTACGGCGGGGTGCTGCCGCCGCACCACAGGGCCAGGGTGTCCCGGATCAGGCTGACGAGGGCGTCCGGGGTGACGAGGTCCCCGCGCGGCGGCAGCAGCCAGTCCAGCCGCCAGATCCCGTCGGTCAGCGGCCGGGCGGTGATCTCCTCGGGGCCGGACGGAGGGTTGCGGTGCAGCAACGCCTCGCCGGGCCAGGGCAGTTCGGCGCGCAGTGCGGCCACGGCGTGCCGCTCGACGGCGGTCCGGCCGGGGAAGCGGATGCCGAGCAGCTTGCGCACCGTGGAGCGGGCCCCGTCGCAGCCGACCAGGTGGCTGCCGCGCCACCAGGTGGTGTGCCCGCCCCGGGTCTGCACCGTGACCCCGCGCCCGTCCTGTTCCAGGGACTCCAGCTTGGTGTCGGGGGCGAGCTGGACCAGGGGGTGGGCCGTGGCGGCGGCGCGCAGGCCGCGCGTGAGGGCGTGCTGCGGGAGGTGCAGGGGGGCGGGGTGGTCCTCGAAGGTGATCCGCCGGACTTCCTGACGGCGCCTCATGGTGCGCCAGGCCGCGTACTGGGCGCCCTCGTCGCCCAGGGTGGTGCAGCCGAGCCGGTGGACCATGGCCGCGGTGTCGGAGTGCAGGACGACGCTGCGGGCGGGGCGGGGCTCGTCCTTTCCGGGCCCTTCGTCGAGCAGGACGCAGGGCACGCCGTGGCCGGCCAGGGCGAGGGACAGGGAGAGTCCGACGGGGCCCGAGCCGACGACGATCACCGGGTCCATGATGCGGCTCCCGATGTCCGGTATGTGATCACAGAACGTATGCAACCCACTGGAAGTTCCGGCGTCAAGTGACCCCGGTCCGGACAAAGCAGTGTGGTGCGGCGGAGAGTTCCGCCGCACCACACAGGCTACGCCTCGTACCGGGCTGACCGGACGTCCGCCTCTCGCGTCACGCCGCTTAGTCGGCTCCGGCTGCCAGGTCGTCGACCTCGGCCACGGCGAGTACCGCCCCGGTGCTCTTCTTCGACTTCCGCACCCGGCCCTCCATCCAGGAGGCGAAGGAGGTGAGGGCGAAGTTCACCGCGATGTAGACCAGGGCGATCACCACGAGCGTGGCGATGGTGTTGCTGTAGTTCGCCGAGATCTGCCGGTTGGCGGCGAGCAGCTCGGTCAGGCCGAGCAGCGAGCCGCCGAGCGCGGTGTCCTTGAGGATGACCACGAGCTGGCTGACCAGGGCGGGCAGCATGGCCGTGACGGCCTGCGGGATCAGGACGTAGACCATGGTCTGGCCCTTGCGCATGCCGATCGCCTTGGCGGCGTCGGTCTGGCCGCGGGGCAGGGACAGTACGCCCGCGCGGACGATCTCGGCGATGACCGCCGCGTTGTAGAGCACGAGTCCCGTGACCACCGCGTACAGCGGCCGTATGTCGGACGAGACGGCGGGGACGAACTGCACGAAGAAGGCAGAGCCGAAGATCATCAGCATCAGCACCGGGATGGCGCGGAAGAACTCGACCACCGCGCCGACCGGGATGCGCACCCAGGCGTGGTCGGAGAGCCGTCCGATGCCCAGCAGGGCACCCAGCGGCAGGGCGATCAGCATGGCGATCGCACCGGCCCGCAGGGTCTCCCCGAGTCCCGGGAGCAGATAGGTGGTCCAGACCCGGCCGTCGGTGACGAAGGGGCTCCACTTGTCGGCGTCGAGCTGGTGCTTGTCCGCCATGACGGACAGGATCCACCAGGCGGCGAGCGCGAACAGGACCAGGAAGACGGCCGTGTAGATCCAGTTGCGGACCTTGGCCTTGGGGCCGGGGACGTCGTACAGCACGGAGGTCATCGCTTCACCGCCACTCGCTTGGCCACCCAGCCCAGCAGCAGACCGGTGGGCAGGGTCAGCAGGCAGAAGCCGAGGGCGAAGATCCCGAAGACGGCGAAGAGCGCGTCCGCCTCGTTCTCGACCATTTCCTTCATCAGCAGGGCCGCTTCGGCCACGCCGATGGCCGCCGCCACCGTGGTGTTCTTGGTGAGGGCGATCAGTACGTTGGCGAGCGGTGCGATGACCGCCCGGAAGGCCTGGGGGAGCACGATCAGGGTGAGCACCTGGAAGAAGCTCAGTCCGAGCGCGCGGGCGGCCTCGGCCTGGCCCACGGGCACGGTGTTGATGCCCGAGCGCAGCGCCTCGCAGACGAAGGTGCCGGTGTAGGCGCTCAGCGCGAGGACCGCGAGGCGGAAGCCGGTCTCCTTGAACGTGCTGCCGCCCATGTTGAAGCCGAGGGTCTGGCTCAGGCCCAGCGAGCTTCCGATGATCAGCAGGGTCAGCGGCGTGTTGCGGACCAGGTTCACGTACGCGGTGCCGAAGGCCCGCATCAGCGGGACCGGGCTGACCCGCATCCCGGCCAGGACGGTGCCCCACACCAGGGAGCCCACCGCCGAGTAGAGGGTGAGCTGAACCGTCACCCAGAAGGCTCCGAGCAGGTCGTACTGCCCGGAATCAAGAAAGTCGAACACGATGCCCTGCGCTCTCCCCAGGATGGCCGGCGGGACACGCCGCCGCCCGCGGACGGGCGGGCGGCGGCGCATCCCACCGGGAAATCAGCTGCCTTCGGTGATCTGCGGGGCAGGCTCGTTCTTGTAGTTGGCCGGGCCGAGGTTCTTCTTCACGGCCGCTTCCCAGCTGCCGTCCGCGACCATCTTCTTCAGAGCGGCGTTGATCTTGGTCTGGAGCTCCTTGTCGCCCTTCTTCAGACCGATGCCGTAGTTCTCGTTGCTCATCTTCAGGCCGACGAGCTTGAACTTGCCCTTGTTCTTCTCCTGCGCGGCGTAGCCGGCGAGGATCGAGTCGTCCGTGGTCAGGGCGTCCACGCCCTTGTTCTCCAGGGCGGTGAGGCACTCGGAGTAGCCACCCTGCTGAAGCAGGTCGGCTTCGGGGGCCAGGTCCTTCTTGACGTTCTGCGCCGAGGTGGAGCCCGTGACGGAGCAGAGCTTCTTCTTGTTGAGGTCCTCGACCTTGGTGATCGAGTTGTCGTCGGCGCGGACCAGCAGGTCCTGGTGGGCCAGGAAGTACGGGCCCGCGAAGTCGACCCGGGCCTTGCGCTTGTCGTTGATCGAGTAGGTGGCGGCGATGAACTTGACGTCCCCGTTGGAGATCAGGTTCTCGCGCTCGGCGCTGATCGCCTGCTTCCACTCGATCTGGTCCGGCTGGTAGCCGAGCTCCTTGGCCACGTACGTGGCGACGTCCACGTCGAAGCCCTCGAACTTGCCGTCGGGGGTCTTCAGGCCCAGGCCGGGCTGGTCGAACTTGATGCCGATGGCGATCTTGTCCGACTTGGTGCCCCCGGAGGCGCCCGCGTCGCTCGCGCTGTCCTTGCTGCCGCTGCCACAGGCGGTCGCCGTCAGCGCGAGGACGACGGCCGTGGCCACTGCCGCGCCGGCCTTGAGAACCTTCATGGTGAACTTCCCTCAGGTGAGACGTTGTTGAACGACGAGCTGGACACGTCGTGTGCGACGGCGGGCGCCGTCGACCGGATCACTACCAGACGCGGGTGTCAGTGGTGCAGGATCTTGGACAGGAAGTCCTTGGCGCGGTCGCTCTTGGGGTTGCTGAAGAACTGCTCGGGGGCGGCCTGTTCGACGATCTTCCCGTCGGCCATGAAGACCACCCGGTTGGCCGCGGAGCGGGCGAAGCCCATCTCGTGCGTGACGACCACCATCGTCATCCCCTCGGCCGCGAGCTGCTGCATGACCTCCAGCACCTCGTTGATCATCTCCGGGTCCAGGGCCGAGGTCGGCTCGTCGAAGAGCATCACCTTCGGGTCCATCGCCAGCGCCCGCGCGATCGCCACGCGCTGCTGCTGGCCGCCGGACAGCTGCGCCGGGTACTTGTCGGCCTGAGAGCCGACGCCGACCCGGTCCAGCAGCGACTTCGCCTTCTCCACCGCCGTCGCCTGGTCGGTCTTGCGGACCTTGAGCTGACCCAGCATCACGTTCTGCAGCACCGTCTTGTGCGCGAACAGGTTGAACGACTGGAAGACCATGCCCACATCGGCGCGCAGCCGGGCCAGCTCCCGCCCCTCCGAGGGCAGTTCCTTCCCGTCGACCGTGATGGTCCCCGAGTCGATGGTCTCCAGCCGGTTGATGGTCCGGCACAGCGTCGACTTGCCCGATCCCGAAGGACCGATCACCACGACGACCTCGCCGCGGGCGATGCTCAGATCGATGTCCTGAAGCACGTGCAGCGCGCCGAAGTGCTTGTTGACGTTGCTCAGTACGACCAGGCCGTCCGCGGCACCCGCCGCGTCCTGCGTGTCCTTGGCCACTGATACTCCGCTCATCGGCTTCTTGCTCCGTCCTCCGTCGGTTGGCAGGACAGTAGTGACGCGGTGCGCACACCGTCACGACATCTGAGCGAGAATTGAGGATAACGATAGGGACTCGCCCCGATACGCTCCGTGCGCCGCGCCCGCGCGCCCGCCGTGTGCGCGTACCGGGTGCATAACGGAAGAGTCGCCGGACCGGAACCCCCTTGACGTGGGAGTCTTCATCGGCATGGATGCATGGTGGCCATCTGCCATCCGAACGGAATCCGAAGAGCGAGAGAAGGAAAGGGGGACGACGCCATGAGACTGCTGCTCGTCGAGGACGACGACCACGTCGCCGCCGCCCTGTCCGCGATCCTCGCCCGGCACGGCTTCCAGGTCACCCACGCCCGCAACGGCGAGGAGGCCCTTCAGGCGCTGCTGCCGGCCGGGGCGAAACCCTTCGGGGTGGTGCTGCTGGACCTCGGCCTGCCCGACCAGGACGGATACGAGGTCTGCGGCAAGATCCGCAAGCGCACCAGCACGCCCGTGATCATGGTGACGGCCCGCGGTGACGTCCGCTCCCGCATCCACGGCCTGAACATGGGCGCCGACGACTACGTGGTCAAGCCGTACGACACCGGCGAACTCCTCGCCCGCATCCACGCCGTCGCCCGTCGCACCGGCGGCTCCGAGGACACGACCGGCACCGACGGCCCGCCCGGCGATCCCGGTGTGGTCCGGCTCGGCCCGGTCGTCGTCGAGCTGCCCACCCGCCGCGTCACCGTGAACGGCACCGACGTCCCCCTCACCCGCAAGGAATTCGACCTCCTGGCCCTGCTCGCGCAGCGGCCCGGGGTGGTCTTCCGCCGCGAGCAGATCATCAGCGAGGTCTGGCGCACCAGCTGGGAGGGCACCGGCCGCACCCTCGAAGTGCACGTCGCCTCGCTGCGCTCCAAGCTCGCCATGCCCGCGCTCATCGAGACCGTCCGCGGGGTGGGCTACCGGCTCGTCACCCCGGCCGCGCCCTAGCGGGGCCCCGCCGTGCGCGCACGCCTGCTCCCGCTCCTCGTCATCCTGATGGCGGGCGTGCTGCTCGCCCTCGGCTTCCCGCTCGCCGTCAGCCTCGCCGCCGCCCAGCAGCAGCGGGTGGTGGTCGACCGGATCGACGACAGCGCCCGGTTCGCCGCCCTCGCCCAGTTCGTCATCGACGCCGAGGGCTCCGGCGCCACCGGCGCCGACGAGCGGCGCGACACCCTCCAGCTGGAACTCGCCCGCTACCACGAGCTGTACGGCATCCGCGTCGGCATCTTCTACCGCGACGACAACGCCATGGTCCGCGCCCCCGGCTGGTGGCAGCTGCCCGACTCCGGCGAGGCCCGGCGCTCCTTCGAGGAGGCCCTCGCCGGCCGCCGCAGCCACGACCCCGGACAGGTCTGGCCCTGGCAGGTCAACGGCAGACTCCTCGTCGTCTCCCCGGTCGTCCTCGACGGAGACGTGGTCGCCGTCGTCGCCACCGAATCACCCACCGACCAGATGCGCGCCCGGATCCTGCACGGCTGGCTGCTCATCGCCGCCGGGCTCGCCGCCGCCATGCTGGCCGCGTTCGGCGCCGCACTGCGGCTGACCGGCTGGGTGCTGAGGCCCGTCCGGACCCTGGACGCCGCCGCCCACGGCATCGCCACCGGACGCATGAACTCCCGCGTCGCCGCCGCGAGCGGCCCCCCGGAACTCAGACGCCTGGCCCGCTCGTTCAACGAGATGGCCGACAACGTCGAAGAGGTACTGGAGCAGCAGCGGGCGTTCGTCGCGGACGCCTCCCACCAGCTGCGCAACCCGCTCGCCGCGCTGCTCCTGCGCATCGAGCTCCTCGCCCTCGAACTCCCCGAGGGCAACGAGGAGATCGCCTCCGTGCGCACCGAGGGCAAACGCCTGGCCCAGGTCCTCGACGACCTCCTCGACCTGGCACTGGCCGAACACGCCTCCGCCGAGATCAGCCTCACGGACATCGGTGCCCTCGCCGCTGAACGGGTGGCCTCCTGGCGGCCGTACGCCGAGGAGAAGGGCGTACGGCTCCGCGAGACGGGCCGCTCCGCCGTCACCGGCTGGGCCGACCCCATCGCCCTGTCCAGCGCGCTCGACGCCGTCATCGACAACGCCCTGAAGTTCACCCCGGCGGGTGAGGAGGTCGAGGTCTCCGTCTCCGCCGAGGGCTCCAGCGCCCTCGTGGTCGTCGCCGACCGGGGGCCCGGCCTGACCGAGGACGAACTGCTGCGCGTCGGCGACCGCTTCTGGCGCAGCAGCCGCCACCAGAACGTCAAGGGGTCCGGACTGGGCCTGTCGATCTCCCGCGCCCTGCTCGCCACCGGCGGCGGCACCCTCTCCTACGCCAAGAACCCGCCGCACGGCCTGCGCGTGACGGTGGCCGTGCCGCGCACCGGCCCGGACGCAGGCTGAGCCCCCGCCGCCGCGTCACCACCGGAATGCGGCGCGGGCCGGGGCCGAGACCGCGTACGTCTCGTCCACCGCCCGCAGCTCCAGGGCGGCCGCCCGCTCCCGCCCGGCGCGGACCAGGCGGGGCAGGTACAGGGCGGTGCCACAGGTGCCGGCCAGGAAGCGCCGGGTGCCGTCGGGCAGGTGCCGGTACAGCTCGTAGTGCCGGACCGGCCCGGCCGCCCGGCCCCAGGACAGCCGGAGCTCGGCCTCCGCACCCCGCCGGGCCGAGGCGTCGACCCCGAGGCGGGAGGGCGGGGCCGGGTGCCGGGCGGCGGTGGTGTCGCGTACCGACAGGGCTCCGAGCCGCCAGGACACCGGCTTCGTCCCCCGCGCGGTGATCCGTACGGCGAGGGCGTACGCCGTCTCCCCGGCCAGCGCCGCGAGGGGGATCCGGGAGGTCCGCCAGCCGGCGCCGGCCGTGCCGGCCCGCAGCCAGGTGTACGGGACGGGCTCGCCCGGGGCGGCCGGCGGGCGGAGCGCGACCCCGAGCTCGATGCCGAGCGGGTCCGGGCCGCCCGTGTGGACCAGCTCGGCGACCGTGGCGGGGGTCAGCGGCAGCCGGACGGCGTGCAGGCCCACGGCGGCGGGGGCGGTGAGGGCGCCCGCCACGAGCAGGCTGGAACCGCCGCGCCAGGCGTCCGCGAAGTCCAGGGAGACGTCCGGGCGTTCGCCCACGGTGTCCACCACCCAGCGGCGGCCCGGGAGCCGGTCCTGGAGCCCCAGGTGGTTCCAGGGCTCCTCCGAGACGGCCCGGCCCCCCTCGTACCAGCGCAGCCCGTGCCCCGTGTTGAAGGAGCAGGCGAACGGGAGCCCGGCGACGGTGGACCGGTCGGCGACGGCCGTCGCGGGCGCCCGCCAGACCGCACCGGGCGCGGGCCGCGCCGGATCCAGGGACTCGCCCGTCCAGAACCGGTCGTCGGCCCGGTGGAAGGCGCCGGGGGAGCGGTCCGCCAGGTGGTTGCGGGTCCATTCGGGCCGGTAGAGGCCGAGGCTGACGACGTGATCGCGGCCGCGCGGCACGATCGCGTCCCAGCGCACCTCGGAGTCCCAGCCGCGGGACTCCACGTCCACCGCGGCCCACAGCTCGTGACGGGAGCGGCCCAGCCGCTCGGCGAGGGAGGCGGAGGAGACCAGGGAACCGGGCGTCCAGCGGAAGTCCACGAACATCGTGTCCGCGACCCGGCCCGCCCGGTCCTCGAAGAACTCCTGGTTGAGCGCGTCCAGCGCCCCCCGCCAGCCCACCGCGCCCGTGCTGTTCATGGCGTCGTACCAGGTGATGCGCAGCCCGCTGGGCTCCCCGGCGGCCCGCAGGGCGCGCAGGAACTCCCGCATCCGCCCGGCCAGGGCGCTGTCGCCGCCGTCCGTCTCGGCGTTGACGAACCAGCCGTCGAACCCGTACGCCACCGCCACCTCGGCCAGCTTCTCCGCGAGCGGGAAGCGGCCGTCGGCCTCGCGCCGGACCAGGTCCCGGGTCCAGCGCAGGTCGCCGCCGTAGGCGACGGGCGGCAGGAAGACGTTGCCCAGGACCCGCACCCCGTTGCGGTGGGCCGCGTCGACCACGGGCGCGTTCGGGGCGAGGATCAGCCCCTCGCCGGCCGAACCGCCCCAGAACACCAGCTCGTCGAGGTACGCCCAGTGCGTCAGTGCGTAGAAGTCGGCGGTCGCCGAGCCCTGGGAGGGGTTCCGGGCGGTGGGTCCGAAGGAGACGAGGGTGGTGATCCGGGCCTGTCCCGTCCGGGCATCCGGGTTCGCCGGGACCGGGGTGAACCGTGGGGCCAGCGGGACGCTCGCGGTGTTGTGCGCCAGGTCCGGATCGGAGTGCGGGCTCCACTCCTTGAGGGAGCGCCAGACGATCCCCGGGCCGGGCGTCCCCCCGGGGAGGGAATCGGGGAACCAGTAGGAGGCGTACGGGGCCAGGCCGCCGGGCTCCGTCACGGGGGCGGCCCCGGCGGGGGCCGGGGAGGAGGCGAGCAGGGCGGCGGCACCGGCCCCGGCGCCCAGGGCCAGGACGGTGCGGCGCGCCGGCCGTAAGGGGGCGGCGCTACGAGGACCGGCGCCGTTGCCGGGTTCGGACATGCGGGGGCTCCTCGGGGCAGGGGGTGGTCGGGGCGGTTGGGGCGCACGGGGCGCACGGGGCGGCCGGGATCGCCGGGATGGTCGGGGGCGGGCGGGCGGTTCAGACGGGTGCCGGGCGGGTCAGGTCATGACGTCCTGCACCCGGAGCACCTCCGTGATGCCGCGGGCCGCCAGCCGCTCCGCGTCCTGCGCCTGCTCCGCCCGCACCACCGCCGGACGCACCCCCTTCGCCGCCAGGACCGCCCAGGCCTCGAAGAAGGCCCCCCCCGGGGCGCAGACCGACCGCCCCGACCCGGTGTCCAGGGCCAGCGCGGTGGACCGTACGGGCGGGCGGTGCTCCCGCCCCCGCCAGGCCCCGGCGATCCGGGCGACCACCGCCCCGGCGGGCTTGGTCCGGCCGTCGTTGGTCAGCAGGCCCAGCCCGTACTCCAGCTCGGGGAAGTCCGCCAGCTCCCGGGACACGTCGTGCGAGCACCACCAGGTGACCCCCCACAGACCGGGGCAGTCCAGCGCGGCCGCCAGGGTGGCCTCGGTGAACTCCGCCGCGTGCTCGGGCGGGACCAGCGGCGCGGGCGCCCCGACCTCCTGGAGCCACACCGGGCGGCCCGGGTCCTCGGCCCAGGCCTTGGACAGCTCGATCAGGTACGCGGCGTGCTGCTCGGTGGCCGTCCCGGCGCGCCCGTGGCGCTGCGCGGTGCCGTTGAACACCCACGCGTGCACGGCGGTCGCCGCGCCCAGCCGGGCCGCCTGGGCAGGCGTGAAGGGGTGCCCGTCCCGGAACCACACGGCGTCGTACTCGGCGTGCAGGTGGAACCGGCCGGGCGCGCCCTCCTCGCAGGCGGCCAGCATCCGCTCCAGCCAGCGCTCCGCCTGGGCGGCGGTGATCCGGTCGGGGTCGGGGTGGGGCGCGTCGGAGAACAGGTTGACCTCGTTCCCGACCGTCATCCCCAGGAAGTTCGGGCGGCCGGCGAGGGCCCCGGCCAGGGTGCGCAGGTACTCCTCCTGCGCGGCCACCACGTCGGGATCGGTGAAGATCCCGCGCCGGTGCCAGGTCGCGGTCCAGGCGGGCAGGAAGTCGAAGCTGGACAGGTGCCCCTGGAGGCCGTCCACGTGCACGTCGAGGCCGCGTTCGGCGGCCGCTTCGGCGAGCGCCACGAGCTGTTCGACGGCGCGCGGCCGGATCAGGGTCCGGTTCGGCTGGAAGAGCGGCCACAGCGGGAAGACCCGCACGTGGTCCAGGCCGAGCGCGGCGACCGAGTCCAGGTCGGCCCGCACCTCGTCGGCGTCGAAGTCCAGCCAGTGGTGGAACCAGCCCCGGGCGGGGGTGTAGTTCACGCCGAAGCGCAGGGTGCGGGGGTGGGCGGCGCGGTCCATGAGGGGTCCCGGAGTTCAGGGGGGAATTCGCCGGACGCCCACAAACTGCCGGGCCGGTCCACGGGAAGTCAACAGGGCCTCGGGAGGCCGCCGTCCGAATTCCGGCGAGCGGGGTACTTATGCGCTTCAGCCGTTCTGGCAGCAGGGCGGCGGGCAGGAACGGTCCCCGGAGCTAATGCGGTTTAGTACGGGCGCGCGTACCGGTGCCGACGGTGAAAGGGGCAGGGGAATTCAGGCCGTGCCGGAGGCCGCGGGGAGCGGCCGCCGGTGCGGACCACCGGGGCCGGATCGCGTACGGTCCGGCCAACGAGTCCACGTCGACCACGTCACCGAGGGATGAGGCAGGCACGGCCATGGCCCGCAGACCCACCATCAAGGACATCGCCCGCCAGGCCGGGGTGTCGGAGAGCGCCGTCTCCTTCGCGCTGAACGGCAAGCCGGGCGTCTCCGAGGACACCCGCGCCCGGATCCGCGGGGTCGCACAGGAGCTCGGCTGGCAGCCCAACAGCGCCGCCCGGGCCCTGTCCGGCGAACGCTCCGGCGCCGTCGGGCTGGTCCTGGCCCGTCCCGCGCACACCCTCGGCGCCGAGTCCTTCTTCCTGCGGCTCGTGTCCGGCATCCAGGAGGTGCTGTCGGCCGCCGGGACCGCCCTGCTCTTCCAGGTGGTGGAGGACGTCGAGGCCGAGTGCGCGGTCTACCGGCGGTGGTGGGCCGAGCGGCGGGTGGACGGGGTCCTCGTCGTCGACCCCCGCACCCGCGACCCGCGGCCCGCCCTCCTGACCGGGCTGGGGCTCCCGGCGGTCGTGATAGGGGGCGGCGCTGGAACGCCTCCGGACGCCTGGGACCCGGAGGGCGCCGGGGGCCCCGGGACCCCGCCCCCGTCGACCGCGGCACTGCCCGGCGCGGCGGCCGGGGCTGCGGGGTCCGCCAGGGCTGCCGGGTCCGCGTCTGTCGGGTCTGGGTCCGCCAGGTCCGCCGGGTCCCGGGCCGCCGGGTCGGGGTCTGGGGCCGCCGGGTCGGGGCCTGTCGGGGCTGCCGTGAGCGCTGGGTCCGCCGGGTCCGCCGTACCCCCGCCGGACGGCGGGGCGTGGGCGTGGGCGGGCGCAGGGACGGGCGGCGGGGCTGCCGGGCTCTCGGCCGTGCGGGCCGACGACGCGCGGGCCATGACCGAGGTCCTGGAGCACCTCCACGCCCTCGGCCACCGCCGCATCGTCCACATCGCCGGCCTGCCCGGACTCGCCCACACCGCCCGCCGGGTGGCCGCGCTGCGCGCCGAGGCCGACCGGCTCGGGCTGCCGCCCGGCCGGGTGCGCTCGGTGCCCACGGACTACTCCGACACCGAGGGCGCCGCCGCCACCCGACGGGTCCTCGCGGAGCCGGAGCCGCCGACCGCACTGGTCTACGACAACGACGTGATGGCGGTGGCGGGCAGCGCGGTCGCCGCCGGACTGGGCATCCCCGTGCCCGGCCGGCTCTCCATCGTCGCCTGGGACGACTCGGCCCTCTGCCGGGTCACCCACCCCCCGCTGACCGCCCTGGTCCGCGACACCGCCGGATTCGGCCGGCTCGCCGCCGAGGAACTGCTCCACGTCCTGGCCGGCGGCCCGCCCCGGGTCCGCGAGAGCGAGCTGCCCCGGCTGGAACCCCGCGGGAGTACCGCCCCGCCCCCGGCCGCATACTGAAATCCGGCCCCTCTCCAGGAGTTCAGGAGCGCCCCCGTGACCACCCCCACCTCAGCCTTCCCCCTGCCGCGCGCGGCCGCGGCGGCGTCCGCCGCGGCCGAAGCCACCGGTCCGACCGTGGCCGTCGACATCGGGGGGACGAAGATCGCCGGGGCGCTGGTCCACCCCGACGGCACGATGACCGCGGCCACCCGCCGCCCGACCCCGCGCGGGACGGACCCGGAGGCGGTCATGGCGGCGGTCACCGAGGTGGTCGCGGACCTGTCCGCGGACCCGCTGTGGGAGCGGGCCGTCCGCTGCGGCATCGGCAGCGCGGGCCCGGTCGACACCTCGCGGGGCACCGTCAGCCCGGTCAACATCGAGGCCTGGCGCGGTTTCCCCGTCCAGGAGCGGGTCGCCGCCGAACTGGGCGCCCGCGGGGCCCGGATCCCGGTCGTCCTGGCCGGCGACGGGGTGGCCATGACGGCGGCGGAGCACTGGCTCGGCGCCGCCCGGGGGCATGCGAACGCCCTGTGCATGGTGGTCTCCACCGGGGTCGGGGGCGGGCTGATCCTCGACAACCAGCTCCACGCCGGACCCACCGGCAACGCCGGCCACATCGGCCACATCAGCGTCGCGTTCGACGGCGAGCCGTGCGTCTGCGGCGGGCGCGGCTGCGTCGAATCCCTCGCCTCCGGCACCGCCATCGCCCGCTGGGCCCTCGACCAGGGCTGGACCGGCCCCGACCCGACGGCTGCGGGCGTGGCCGCCTCCGCCGCGGCGGGCGACCCGGTCGCACTGGCCGCCTTCGACCGCGCCGGGCGCGCCCTGGCCGCCGCCATCGCGGCCACCGCCACCCTGGTCGAGACCGACATCGCGGTGATCGGCGGCGGGGTCGCCGCCAGCGGGGACACCCTCTTCGGGCCGGTCCGGCGCCACCTGGCCTCGTACGCCACCCTGTCCTTCGTCGCGGACCTCCGGGTCGTCCCCGCCGCCCTCGGCACCGACGCCGGGCTCATCGGGGCGGCGGCCGCCGCGAGGATGCTGGCGCCGGCCGGCTGACGGGGCGGGGGCTACGGCTTGACGGAGCGGTAGTACCGCCGCGCCCCCTCGTGGAGGTCCAGCGGGTCGGTGTAGATCGCCGTCCGCAGGTCCACCAGCTGCGCCGCGTGCACCTCGTGCCCGATCCGGTCCCGGCTCTGGATCACCGTCTGGGTGAACTGCTCCGTCAGCCGGGCGTTCGTGCCCTCCTTGGTGACCAGCAGGTTCGGGACGGCCAGCGTGGCCACCGAAGAGGTGTTGCGGGCCCGCGCGTACGCGTCCTGCGGCATCACCGCCGCGCGGTAGTACCGCGCCGGGCTGCCGCTCGCCTGGAGCTGCTCCACGAGGTCGCCCAGCTGGACGAGCCGGATGTCGAAACGCTCCGACAGCTCGCGCACCGCGTTCGTCGGCAGGCCGCCCGACCAGAAGAAGGCGTCGATCCGCCCTGCCTGCAGTTCCGCCGGCATGGTGTCGATGCCGATCGCTACGGGGGTGATGTCGTGGAGCGGGTCCAGCTTGGCCGCCCGCAGCAGCCGGTCCGCGATCAGCCGGACCCCGGAGCCGTCCTGCCCGACCGCGACACGCTTTCCCCGCAGGTCGCGGGCCGACTGCACCGGCGACCCGGCGGGCACCACCAGCTGGACGTAGTCGTCGTACAGCCGGGCGCAGCCGCGCAGCTGCTCCGCGCCCGGCTTGCCGTCGGCCCGGTACTGGCCGACCGCGTCGGCCGTCGCGATGGTGAAGTCCGCCTCGCCGGACGCCACCCGCTGGAGGTTCTGCTGCGAGCCCTCACTGGTCTCCAGCCGCACCTTGACCCCGGGCATGTCCTGCGCGAGCGCCTGCTCCAGCAGCTGCCCGTAGCGGTGGTAGACGCCGGTGCGGACACCCGTGCTGAAGGTGAGCTTCCCGGTGAGCGCGGGCTCCCCGAAGGGGCGCAGCCACCACAGCAGCACCCCGAGCACGGCCAGCACGGCAACCAGCCCCACGAGGAGGCGGCGCGCGCTGACACGGGGTGGTACGAGGGGCATGCCCGCGATCCTCCCACCCGCCCCACCGTCCTGTCACGACGCGCCCCCACCCCGCCCCACCGCACCCCCGCCCAGGGCGCCCGGCCCCGCCCCGCCCCACCGCACCCCGACCAGGCCGCCCGGCCCCGCCCCGCCCCATCGCACCCCGACCAGGCCGCCCGGCCCCCGCCTCCGAGGCGCCGGGGCCC
Organism: Streptomyces sp. 3211.6; assembly: GCF_003634815.1. Lineage (NCBI taxonomy): Bacteria > Bacillati > Actinomycetota > Actinomycetes > Kitasatosporales > Streptomycetaceae > Streptomyces > Streptomyces sp. 3211.6. The sequence goes on from NZ_RBXC01000001.1 coordinate 5,834,082, forward strand.
CCTGGCCCGGGTCCGCTCCCGGGGCCGGGCTCTCGGCCCCCGCCTCCGAGGCGCCGGGGCCGGCGGAGTCGGTGGGCGTCGGGGCTACCCGCGAGGGGCCGGTTCCGGGGGCAGGGCCGTCCGGAGGCGGGTCAGCAGGGCGCGGGCCGCCGGGCCGGACGGGCCGTCGGTGCGCCAGGCCAGCGCCACCCGGCCGCTCAGCTCCGGCTCCGTGATCCGCAGCACCCGCACCCCAGGGCCCGCCTGCGCGTGCGCCCCGTCCGGGATCACCGCCACACCCAGCCCCCGCTTCGCCAGCCGGGCCAGTACCGCGGGCGCGGCCGCCTCGAAGTCCACCCGGGGCGTGAATCCCGCCTCCGCACAGGCCCGCTCCAGCACCCCGCGCATCCCCGTCCCGCGCGGCAGGCCGATCAGCGGCCGCCCCCGCAGCGCGGCCAGCGGAATCGTTCCGTCCACGGCCTCCCCGACGAGGGGGTCACCGGCCCGTACCGCCGCCACCAGCGGCTCGTCGAGCAGGAGCCGCGCGGTGATCCCCTGCGGCGGCTCCCCGGCCAGCCCGACCACCGCAAGGTCCAGCCGCCCCTCCCGCAGCGCGCCCAGCATCCGCTCCGAGGTGTCCTCGGTCAGCGACATCTCCACCCGCGGGTACGCGTCGTGGAAGTCGCCGAGCAGCGCCACCAGGTCCAACGAGTCCATCGCCGCCCCGGCCGCCCCCGGTATGAGCCCCAGCGCCACCCGGCCCCGCAGCAGCCCGGAGAACTCGTCGGCCGTCCGCCGGACCCCCTCCACCGCCGCCAGCGCCGCCCGCGCGTGGACCAGTACCGCCTCGCCCGCCTCCGTCGGCGTCACCCGCCGCCCCGACCGGTCCAGCAGCCGCTGCCCCAGCTCCCGCTCCAGCTGCCCGACCTGCGCGCTCACCCCCGGCTGGGACACGTGCAGCCGTCCCGCGGCCCGGGTGAAGCCGCCCTCCTCCACGACCGCCACGAAGTACCTCAGCTGAGCAAGTTCCATGACCGGTGATGCTAGAGCGCGGGGCCGCCCCGCTCCCGGCCTCCCGTACGGGGGACGGGGGGCTCCCCGGCACCGCCTACCCTTGTTCCATGACCAGCAGCAGCGACCGGAGCCCGGCAGTGGTGGACCCCAAGGGAACTTACGAGGTGCGCACCTACGGGTGCCAGATGAACGTGCACGACTCCGAGCGACTCTCCGGTCTGCTGGAGGACGCCGGCTACGTCCGGGCCCCCGAGGGCTCCGACGGGGACGCCGACGTGGTCGTCTTCAACACCTGCGCGGTGCGCGAGAACGCCGACAACAAGCTCTACGGCAACCTCGGCCGGCTCGCCCCGATGAAGACCAAGCGCCCCGGCATGCAGATCGCCGTCGGCGGCTGCCTCGCCCAGAAGGACCGCGACACCATCGTCAAGAAGGCCCCCTGGGTCGACGTGGTCTTCGGCACGCACAACATCGGCAAGCTGCCCGTCCTCCTGGAGCGCGCCCGCGTCCAGGAGGAGGCCCAGATCGAGATCGCCGAGTCGCTGGAGGCCTTCCCCTCCACCCTGCCGACCCGCCGCGAGTCCGCGTACGCCGCCTGGGTGTCCATCTCCGTCGGCTGCAACAACACCTGCACCTTCTGCATCGTCCCGGCGCTGCGCGGCAAGGAGGAGGACCGCCGTCCCGGCGACATCCTCGCCGAGGTGGAGGCGCTGGTCGCCGAGGGCGTCTCGGAGATCACCCTGCTCGGCCAGAACGTCAACGCCTACGGCAGTGACCTCGGCGACCGCGAGGCCTTCAGCAAGCTGCTGCGCGCCTGCGGGCAGATCGAGGGCCTGGAGCGGGTCCGCTTCACCTCCCCGCACCCGAAGGACTTCACCGACGACGTCATCGCCGCCATGGCCGAGACCCCGAACGTGATGCCCCAGCTGCACATGCCGCTCCAGTCCGGCTCCGACCCGGTCCTGCGGGCGATGCGCCGGTCCTACCGGCAGGAGCGATTCCTCGGGATCATCGAGAAGGTCCGTGCCGCCATCCCGCACGCCGCGATCTCCACCGACATCATCGTGGGCTTCCCCGGCGAGACGGAGGAGGACTTCCAGCAGACCATGCACGTGGTCCGCGAGGCCCGCTTCGCCAGCGCCTTCACCTTCCAGTACTCCAAGCGCCCCGGCACCCCGGCCGCCGAGATGGAGGGGCAGATCCCCAAGGAGGTCGTCCAGGACCGCTACATGCGCCTGGTCGCCCTCCAGGAGGAGATCTCCTGGGAGGAGAACAAGAAGCAGGTCGGCCGCACCCTGGAGGTCATGGTCGCCGAGGGCGAGGGCCGCAAGGACGGCGCCACCGCCCGCCTGTCGGGCCGTGCCCCCGACAACCGCCTGGTCCACTTCACCAAGCCGGACGAGGAGGTCCGCCCCGGCGACGTGGTGACCGTGGAGATCACCTACGCGGCCCCGCACCACCTGCTGGCCGAGGGCGCGGTCACCGCCGTGCGCCGCACCCGCGCCGGCGACGCCTGGGAGAAGCGCAACGCGGCCCCGGCCCAGCCCCAGGGCGTCATGCTCGGCATCCCGACCCTCGGCGTCCCGGCCCCGCTGCCGGCGGCCACCACGGGCTGCGCGATCGACTGACCCGGGACCCACCCGGGACCCGCGGGACCCCTGGGGCCCCACCCGTGCGCCTTACCGGCACCGGCGCGGCGCCCCGCGGGGCGCCGCGCCGGGACCTCTGGCCCGATCGGCGGGACAGCGCCTAGGCTGCGGATCATGCTCGTAGCCGCCGCCGTCTGCCCCGCCCCGCCGCTCCTCGTGCCGGAGGTCGCCGCGGGCGCCGCCGCCGAACTCGACGACGCCCGTACCGCCTGCTCCGACGCGCTCGCCGTGCTGGCCGCCTCCCGGCCCGACGTGCTGGTCGTGGTCGGCTCCTGCGACGCCGACCACCAGGGGCCGTATCCGCAGGGCTCCCGCGGCTCCTTCCACGGCTTCGGCGCCGACATCGAGGTCCGGCTCGGCGAGGGCGAGGAGGGGCCGCGCCTGCTGCCGGCCTCCCTGGCCGTCGGCGCCTGGCTGCTGGGCCGCGCGCGCTGGGGCGCCGCCCCCGTCGAGGGGATCGGGGTCGCCGCCTCGCTGGAGGCAGCGCGCTGCCTGGAGACGGGCCGGGAGCTCGCCGCGGCCGACGAGCGGGTCGCGCTGCTGGTCATGGGCGACGGCAGCGCCTGCCGCACGCTCAAGGCCCCGGGCTACCTCGACGACCGCGCCGCCGCCTTCGACGCCGCCGCAGGCCGGGCCCTGGGCTCCGCCGACACCGACGCGCTGGCCGCGCTGGACCCCGTGCTCGCCGCCGAGCTCCAGGCGGCCGGGCGGGCGCCGTGGCAGGTGCTCGCAGGCGCCGCCGAGGGCGCGGGCCTGGGCGGACGGCTGCTGTACGAGGACGCCCCCTACGGGGTCGGCTACTTCGTGGCCGCCTGGTCCTGACCGGGGGCGCACCGTACGGCGAAGGGGCGCGGGACCCTCGGTCCCACGCCCCTTGATCCTGTCGGCGCCCCTCGGGGCGGCCCGCCTCAGGAAGCCGCCGGCGGCGTCGGCCCGCCAGGGGCGTCCTTGTGCGCGACCTTGCCCAGGGCGTCCTTCGCCTTGTCCGTACCGGTCGTGATCCGGTCGCTGTACTTGCCATGGGTCTTGGAGTCCACGACCTTGGCGACCTTGTCCAGGCCCTCGCCGATCCTGCCCTCGTGCTTCTGCGCGAGATCGCCGACCTTCTCCTTGGCCGGAGCGAGCTTGGCCTTCAGATTGTCGAGCAGGCCCATGGGTCACCTTCCTGGGGTCCCCCCGGACCGAGCCCGGGGGAGCGGTGGCTACGTACGGGCGCCCTCGCCGGCCTCGCTGTCCGCGGCCACCTCCGCCGACTGCTGCTTGGGAATCTCCACGGCGGCCTCCGCCGCGGGAGCCCCGGCCGCAGCCGCCTCGTCCTCCCCGGCACCGTCGGCCGGCTCGGTCGCCGCGGCCGGCGTCTCCGCCGCGGCGGCCTCGGCCGCGACCTCCTCGGTCACTGCCTCGTCCTTACGGCGAAAAATCCGGTCAAAAACGCCCATGTCTACTCCCATAACGTTACTCGTGCGGGTGAAGTTCCGCTGTGGCCGGACCGGCCTCCACCGGATGTGCGCCAGGCGCACGCCGGGCCGGAACCTCTTCAGGGCAACGACCCCGGCCACACCCCGTCACCTCACCCGATCGGGTACATGCCGCGGGGTTTGCGAGACTGTTCCGGTGAGGAATGCAGCCCCCGCCCCGCGGGTCATCGCCGTCGTCGGTCCCACCGCGGCCGGAAAGTCCGACCTGGGCGTCGCCCTGGCCCGCCACTTCGACGGGGAGGTCGTCAACGCCGACTCCATGCAGCTCTACCGGGGGATGGACATCGGCACCGCCAAGCTGACGATGGACGAGCGCGGCGGCGTTCCCCACCACCTCCTCGACATCTGGGACGTCACCGAGACCGCCAGCGTCGCCGAGTACCAGCGCCTCGCCCGCGCCGAGATCGACAAGCTCCTCGCCCAGGGCCGCACCCCGGTCCTCGTCGGCGGATCCGGGCTCTACGTCCGCGGCGCCCTCGACGCCATGGAGTTCCCCGGCACCGACCCCGAGGTCCGCGCCCGGCTGGAGGAGGAGGCCACCCTGCGCGGCCCCGGCGCCCTGCACGCCCGCCTCGCCGCCGCCGACCCGGCCGCGGCCGCCGCGATCCTGCCCAGCAACTCCCGCCGCATCGTCCGGGCCCTCGAAGTGATCGAGATCACCGGCAAGCCCTTCACCGCCAACCTCCCCGGCCACGAGTCCGTCTACGACACCGTCCAGATCGGCGTCGACGTGGCCCGCCCCGAGCTCGACGAGCGCATCGCGACGCGCGTCGACCGCATGTGGGAGGCCGGACTGGTCGACGAGGTCCGCGCCCTGGAGGCGCAGGGCCTGCGCGAGGGCATCACCGCCTCCCGCGCCCTGGGCTACCAGCAGGTGCTGGCCGCCCTCGCCGGCGAGTGCACCGAGGACGAGGCCAGGGCGGAGACCGTACGGGCCACCAAGCGCTTCGCCCGCCGCCAGGACTCCTGGTTCCGCCGCGACCCCCGCGTCCACTGGCTCAGCGGAGCAGCCGCCGACCGCGGGGAACTCCCCGGACTCGCGCAGTCGTTGGTCGAACGAGCGGTCACAGCCTGATCACGTGATGGCATCGGGAAGCTCCGTGCGCCCGTCGCAGGCCCCCGACCGTGCCATCATCAAACTTCTGAACAGTGGCGTGCGGAGTCCGAAGTGGGGAGGGCGCGTGGCTATGGAGGCCGGCCCTCGGCGAGACACCGGGCGGGACGACACCGAGCGGGGAACGGACGTACCCCTGTCCGCCCTCCCGGCGGTGACCGGCGAGCCCGCGGGCCCCGGCGCGCCGGGAGCCCCCGGCGGCCCGGACGGCCCCGACGGACTCGGCCTGCCCGCCGACCCCGCCCGGCTGACCACCGACGGCCCCGAAGCGCCCGAGCCCGGCAGCGAGACCGCCGACGCCCCCGCCGTCGAGGTCGAGCTGCGCCCCCAGCGCCGGCTGCGCATCTGGCAGATCGCCCCCATCGTGATGCTGGCCGCCGCCGGCTCCCTGATGTTCGCCTTCCCCCTCGCCTTCGAGTTCGGCGACGGCGGAGCGGTCGTCGCCATGCTCGGCTTCCTCATCAGCTCCTGCGCGGGCGGCTGGGGCATGATGGCCGCGCGCCGCGTCGGCTACTCCTGGCCGGGGCTCCCGCCCCGGGGCAGCGGCCGCCGCCCCGACTGGCGGATCGCCGGGCTGTACGCGCTGGTCGCGCTGGCCGTCGTCGCACTGGCCGTCTACCGGGTGGCGCGCCTGCGCTGACCAGCGCCGACACCGTGCTGACGGCGGCCTGACCGGATGCCGGGCCCACCAGCCGGGGCCGTGCCCCGCTCGGTACCATGGGCTCGTGACGCACACCACCCTCCCCTTCCTCAAGGGCCACGGGACCGAGAACGACTTCGTGATCGTCCCCGACCCGGACAACGCCGTCGACCTGCCGCCCACCGCCGTCGCAGCCCTGTGCGACCGCCGGGCCGGCATCGGGGCGGACGGTGTGCTGCATGTGGTGCGCTCCGCCGCCCACCCCGAGGCCGCGCACCTGGCCGACGAGGCCGAGTGGTTCATGGACTACCGCAACAGCGACGGCTCCGTCGCCGAGATGTGCGGCAACGGCGTGCGCGTCTTCGCCCGCTACCTCCACCACGCCGGCCACGTCGAGCCCGGCGACTTCGCGGTGGCCACCCGCGGCGGGGTCAAGCAGGTCCACCTCGCCAAGACCGGCGACGTCACCGTCTCCATGGGCCGCGCCCGGCTCCCCGAGGGCGAGGTCACCGTCTCCGTCGGCGAGCGCTCCTGGCCCGCGCGCAACGTGAACATGGGGAACCCGCACGCGGTGGCGTTCGTTGAAAGCCTCGACCACGCCGGCGACCTGTACAGCCCCCCGCCCTTCAGCCCGGCCTCCGCCTACCCCACCGGGGTCAATGTCGAGTTCGTCGTCGACCGCGGCCCGCGGCACGTCGCCATGCGCGTCCACGAGCGCGGCTCCGGCGAGACCCGCTCCTGCGGGACCGGCGCCTGCGCCGTCGCCGTGGCCGCCATCCGGCGCGACGGAGCCGACCCCGCCGTCACCGGTGAGCCCGTCTCGTACACCGTCGACCTGCCCGGCGGTACCCTCGTCATCACCGAACACCCCGACGGTCGCATCGACATGACCGGTCCGGCCGTCATCGTGGCCGCCGGCGAGTTCGAAGCGGACTGGCTCAGGGAAACTGCCTTCGCCTGAAGATTCCCTCTCTTGGGTGATCCGTTTCACGCTGAGCGAGAGGCGGACTGCGCCACGTGGTGGGGTCGGTAACATCAGGCACCGGCCCTGAGGGCTCACCCCATGCCCGCCACCGCCGGTCGAAGCAGCCGGAGGTGCCCATGAGTGCAGAGGCCACGAACCCCGAAGCACATGCAGAAGTGCGCCCTGAGCTGCGCAGACGTGGCCGTACCCGGCTCGATCTGCGCCGCCTGGGCCGAGCCGCCCTGCTCGGGCCCGCGTCCCGGGACCGCCTCCCGGACGCCATCGGACACGTAGCAGAAGCGCACCGCGCCCACCACCCGGATGCGGACCTCTCCATCCTGCGCCGCGCGTACCTCCTCGCGGAGTCCTCGCACCGCGGCCAGATGCGCAAGAGCGGCGAGCCGTACATCACGCACCCGCTCGCCGTCACCCTCATCCTGGCCGAACTCGGCGCCGAGACCACCACACTGACGGCCTCCCTGCTGCACGACACCGTCGAGGACACCGAGGTGACCCTCGATCAGGTGCGCGCCGAGTTCGGCGACGAGGTCGCCTTCATCGTCGACGGGGTCACCAAGGTCGAGAAGATCGACTACGGCGCCGCCGCCGAACCCGAGACCTTCCGCAAGATGCTCGTCGCCACCGGCAACGACGTCCGCGTCATGTCCATCAAACTCGCCGACCGGCTGCACAACATGCGCACCCTCGGCGTGATGCGCCCCGAGAAACAGGCCCGCATCGCCAAGGTCACCCGCGACGTCCTCATCCCGCTCGCCGAACGCCTCGGCGTCCAGGCCCTGAAGACCGAGCTGGAAGACCTCGTCTTCGCGATCCTGCACCCCGAGGAGTACGAGCGCACCCGCGCGCTCATCGCCGCCCACTGCGGCGCGGACGACCCCCTCCCCGCCATCGCCGAGTCCGTACGCACCGTCCTGCGCGAGGCGGGCATCAACGCCGAGGTGCTCGTCCGCCCCCGGCACTTCGTCTCCGTCCACCGCATCTCCCGCACCCGCGGCGAACTGCGCGGCCCGGACTTCGGCCGCATCCTCGTCCTCGTCGGCGAGAACGCCGACTGCTACGCCGTCCTCGGCGAACTCCACACCTGTTTCACCCCGGTCGTCTCGGAGTTCAAGGACTTCATCGCCGTCCCGAAGTTCAACCTCTACCAGTCGCTGCACACCGCCGTCGCCGTCCCCGAGGGCTACGTCGCCGAAGTCATCGTCCGCACCCGGCAGATGCACCGCGTCGCCGAAGCCGGCGTGGTCGCCCTCGGCAACCCGTACGCGACGGGCGAGGGCTCCGACTGCGAAGGAGTCGACCCCACCCGGCCCGGCTGGCTCTCCCGGCTCCTCGACTGGCAGCAGTCCGCGCCCGACCCCGACACCTTCTGGACCGGACTGCGCGCCGAACTCGCCCAGGACCGCGAGATCACGGTCTACCGCGCCGACGGAGGCACCCTGGCCCTGCCCGCCGGGGCCGGCTGTATCGACGCCGCCTACGCCCAGTACGGCGAAGCGGCCCACGGCTGTATCGGCGCCCGCGTCAACGGGCGCCTCACCTCCCTCTCCGCCCCGCTCTCCGACGGGGACACCGTCCAGTTGCTGCTCGCCCAGGACGCCTCCTCCGGGCCCGCCGCCGACTGGCTGGAGCACGCGAAGACCCCGGCCGCCCGCATCGCCATCAGCAGCTGGCTCCAGGCCCACCCCGAGGGGGCCGTACCCGCCGCCGCGGCCCCCCGCGCACCGCTCTCGGTGCCCGGGCTGCGCGGGGGCGGGGGCAACGCCGTCGCCGACCTCCCCGACGCGCACGTCCGCCTCGCCGGCTGCTGCACCCCCGTCCCGCCGGACGCGGTCGCCGGGTTCGTCGTACGGGGCGGCGCCGTCACCGTCCACCGGGTGCACTGCCCGGCCGTCGCCCAGATGCGGTCCCTGGGCCGCACCTCCGTCGCCGTGCACTGGCGGGCCACCGCCGACTGCCGCGTCACGCTGCTCGCCGAATCGTTCGGCCGCCCGCACCTGCTGGCCGATCTGACCGAGGCCATCGCCCGCCAGGGGGTCGAGGTGGTCTCCGCCACCGTCGAGCCGCCCGTGGAGCAGCGGGTCCGGCACAGCTACACCCTGCAGCTGCCCGACGCCTCCGTGCTGCCCGGGCTGATGCGGGCCATGCGGGACGTGCCGGGCGTGTACGACGTCAGCCGGGCCTGAGGGGGCCGGGGCCCGGGGCTGGGGGGAAGCGGGGGCCGGGGGGCCGCCGGGGGAGTCTCTCGTTCGGGTGGATCCGTCGCGCGCCGCGCGCGGGCCCGCGACGGGCGCTGGTAAGCGGTGGTGGATGCAGCTCTCCTCCCCGCGCCTGCGCGCCGCCCTGCTCGCCGCGGCCTCCCTCAGCCTCGTCGCCGCCGTGCTGCCGCCGCCCAAGCCCCTCGGCATCGGCGACCGGCTCTTCCCCGAGCTCGGCAACCCCGGGTACGACGTCATCTCGTACGACCTCTCCCTCACGTACAAGGACAACCGCAGCCCCCTCGACGCGGTGACCGCCATCGAAGCCCGTGCCCTGGCCCCGCTGGAGCGGATCAACCTGGACTTCACCCACGGGACGGTGGCCTCCGCCGAGGTCAACGGCGAACCCGCGCGGTTCGAGAGCGCGGGGGAGGACCTCGTACTGACTCCCGCGCACCCCGTCGCCGCGCACACCCCGCTGCGGATCACCGTCCGCCACACCAGCGACCCGCGCGGCTCGGCCGACGGAGGCTGGGTCACCACCGAGGACGGCCTGGCCATGGCCAACCAGGCCGACGCGGCCCACCGGGTCTTCCCCGGCAACGACCACCCCGCCGACAAGGCCTACTTCACCTTCCACGTCACCGCCCCCGAGGGCTACACCGTCGTGGCCAACGGCCTGCCCGGCGCGGTCCCCGCCGCGCGCGCCGCCGGGGCGACGGAGTGGACGTACCGGACCCTGCACCCGATGGCCACCGAGCTCGCACAGGTCTCCATCGGCCGCTCCGCCGTCCTCCAGCGCACCGGACCGCACGGGCTGCCGCTGCGCGACGTGGTGCCGGCCGCCGACCGGCAGCGGCTGGAGCCCTGGCTGCGCAAGACCGCCGGGCACATCGAGTGGATGGAGCAGCGGGTCGGCCGCTACCCCTTCGAGAACTACGGGGTACTGATCGCGCGGGCCCGCACCGGCTTCGAGCTGGAGACGCAGACCCTCTCCCTCTTCGAGAACGGCCTCTTCGCGGGGGAGGCCGAGGGCTACCCCGAGTGGTACGTCGAGGCCGTCATGGTCCACGAGCTCGCCCACCAGTGGTTCGGCGACAGCGTCACCCCGCGCACGTGGTCCGACCTGTGGCTCAACGAGGGACACGCCACCTGGTACGAGGCCCTGTACGCGGACGGGCTCGGCAAGTACTCCCTGGACCGGCGGATGCGCGAGGCCTACCAGCGCTCCGACCAGTGGCGGGCGGCAGGCGGCCCCCCGGCGGCCCCCAAGGCGGCGGCACCCGGGCAGAAGATCGGCCTGTTCCGGCCGGTGGTCTACGACGGGTCGGCGCTGATCCTCTACGCCCTGCGCGAGGAGATCGGCGCCCCCGCCTTCGACCGGGTCGAGCGGCGGTGGGTGGCGGGGCACAAGGACGGGACCGCGGGCACCGAGGACTTCGTGCGCCTCGCCTCCCAGGAGGCCGGACGCGACCTCACGGCCTTCCTGAACCCCTGGCTGTACGGGGAGAAGACCCCGCCGATGCCCGGCCACCCGGACTGGAGCGCCCCGGCGGCCAAGGCGGCCCCGCAGGCCGCTCCGAAGCCGGCCCCGCACGCCGCTCCGAAGGCTCTCCCCGCCCGGGCAGCGAAACCGGCCGGAAAAACGGTATGACGGGCCCGGAACGGGCATGTCACCATCGAAGCGGCCGACGACGGGGCGGACCGGGGAATCACCGGACCGGGTCCCGCGTTGGACGTGACAGAGACAGTCACGCTCGGCGGTACCTTTGGCCCTGACCGGCGCGCACGCAATCGAATCGACGTAAGGATCCAATGACCTCCTCTTCATCCCCTTCCCAGGACCCGCGGGACGCGCAGAACGTGCGGGACCCGCAGCGCTTCACCGAGAGCCTTCGGGCCGATGCCCTGATGGAAGAGGACGTCGCCTGGAGCCACGAGATCGACGGAGACCGGGACGGCGACCAGTTCGACCGCTCCGAGCGCGCGGCCCTGCGCCGCGTGGCCGGTCTCTCCACCGAGCTCGAGGACGTCACCGAGGTCGAGTACCGCCAGCTCCGCCTGGAGCGCGTGGTCCTCGTCGGTGTCTGGACCTCCGGCACGGTGAGCGACGCCGAGAACTCCCTCGCGGAGCTGGCGGCCCTCGCCGAGACGGCGGGCGCCCTCGTACTCGACGGTGTCATCCAGCGCCGCGACAAGCCCGACCCGGCCACCTTCATCGGTTCCGGCAAGGCCCGTGAGCTGCGCGACATCGTGCTGGAGAGCGGCGCCGACACCGTCGTCTGCGACGGCGAGCTCAGCCCCGGCCAGCTCATCGCCCTCGAGGACGTCGTCAAGGTCAAGGTCGTCGACCGGACCGCCCTCATCCTGGACATCTTCGCCCAGCACGCCAAGTCCCGAGAGGGCAAGGCGCAGGTCGCCCTCGCGCAGATGCAGTACATGCTGCCGCGACTGCGCGGCTGGGGTCAGTCGCTGTCCCGGCAGATGGGTGGCGGCGGCGGTGGCGGCATGGCCACCCGAGGCCCCGGTGAGACCAAGATCGAGACCGACCGGCGCCGCATCCGCGAGAAGATGGCGAAGATGCGCCGGGAGATCGCCGAGATGAAGACCGGCCGCGACATCAAGCGGCAGGAACGGCGCCGCAACAAGGTGCCCTCGGTCGCCATCGCCGGCTACACCAACGCCGGAAAGTCCTCCCTGCTCAACCGCCTCACCGGCGCGGGCGTCCTGGTGGAGAACGCACTGTTCGCCACCCTCGACCCGACCGTGCGCCGCGCCGAAACCCCGTCCGGCCGGATCTACACCCTGGCCGACACCGTGGGCTTCGTCCGGCACCTGCCCCACCACCTCGTCGAGGCCTTCCGCTCCACGATGGAGGAGGTCGGCGACTCCGACCTCATCCTGCACATCGTGGACGGCTCGCACCCGGCGCCGGAGGAGCAGCTGGCGGCGGTCCGCGAGGTCATCCGCGAGGTCGGCGCGGTCAACGTGCCGGAGATCGTGGTGATCAACAAGGCCGACGCCGCGGACCCGCTCGTCCTGCAGCGCCTGCTGCGCATCGAGCGGTACTCCATCGCCGTCTCGGCCCGCACCGGCCAGGGCATCGGGGAGCTCCTCGCGCTCATCGACAGCGAGCTGCCCCGGCCCGCCGTCGAGGTGGAGGCCCTCGTGCCGTACACCCGCGGCGGGCTGATCGCCCGGGCGCACGCCGAAGGCGAGGTGATCTCCGAGGAGCACACCCCGGAGGGCACCGTGCTCAAGGCGCGGGTCCACCAGGAACTCGCGGCGGAACTGGCGCCGTACGTCCCTGCCAAGCAGTAACGCCACCCGGCAACACCGAGGGCCCTCCGCGCGTGCGGAGGGCCCTCGGTCGTTTCGCGCCTGCCGGCGCAGCCGCGCTCAGCGCTTGAACTTGGCGCTCACCGCGTCGTAGATCCCCTTGGCCTCCGGACCCAGCTTCGGGCCGGCCAGCCAGCCCGCCTTCGCCGGGCCGATCGAGGTGTTCGACACCAGCGCGGGCTTGCCGTCGGCGCCCGTCGCGATCCAGCCGCCGCCGGAGGAGCCGCCCGTCATCGTGCAGCCGATGCGGTACATCACCGGGTCCTGCTGGCGCAGCGCCAGACGGCCCGGCTTGTCCGTGCACTGGTAGGCCTTCTGGCCGTCGAAGGGGGCCGCCGCCGGGTAGCCCGTCGCCGTCATGCCCGTGATCTTCGGGACGGCCGGGGCGTTGAACTCGACCGGCAGCGCCGTACCGACCGTCTCCTCCAGGGACTTGCCGTTACCGCCCTTCTCCGGGGTCACGTGCAGCACCGCGAAGTCGTACGGAGCGCCCGCACCGCCCGTCGGACCGCCGTTCGCGATCCACTGGTCGGAGGTCTGCGCCCAGTCGCTCCACCACACGCCGTACGGGGCCACCTGCTCGCGCGGCGCGCCCTTGAGCTCGGCCGCCGGCCGGCCCGCGTTGTTGTACGAGGGGACGAAGGCGATGTTGCGGTACCAGCCGCCGGCCTTGCCCGCGTGCACGCAGTGGCCCGCCGTCCAGACCAGGTTCGACTTGCCGGGGTGCGCGGGGTCCTTCACCACGGTCGCCGAGCAGACCATCGAGCCCTCGGGACCGTCGAAGAAGACCTTGCCGGACGCCGGAACGCTGGAGTGGTAGGGCGCGGCCGCGGCCTTGGCCGTCACCGGCGCCGGGGTCGGGTCCGTGACGCCCTGGTCCTTGCCCGCGTCGGGGTCGACGGACGGGCGCTGCGGCTGTTCCGCGTCACGCATCCGGTCCGGGTCCCAGAGGCCGTCGATGATGGGGTTGACGTAGTCGCCCGCCTCACGGAGCCAGTCGTCCTTGTTCCAGTTCTTCCACGCGCCCCCCTTCCACTTCTCCATGTCGAAGCCGTGCTGCTTGAGCTTGTCCTTGAGCTCTTGCGGGATCTTGATCGGGCCGTCCGCGGCGCCGCCGGACGGGAGGGGCGCTGCCACGGTCGGCTTGGCGTCGCCGCCGGCCTCCCCGTCGCCGGGTCCGCAGGCCGCGGCGGTCAGCGCGAGCGCGGCCGCGCACAGGGCCGCGGTGACCGGTCGGTTCGGTCGCATGTCGTAAGTCCCCCAGGTGCTTCGAGGTGTTGGGACGGTGTCGTCCAGGGTGCTTCGGTTCGCTTTCGCAGCACCCCACTATGCCGCCGCCGTTGAAGACGGCGGCCCCCGGGTCGGCGGTTCCGGGGTGCACCGGTGCTCTTGACGCCTGCTCACCCCGGGTACGGGGCCCGCCGTGACCGGATGCCGAAGGCCTTTCAACGCCCCCGGACCGCAAGGATCTTCGCCCGAACCCGTGATCCGCCGCCGTCACCGTCGTTGGTACGTACGGGGGACGGTGCAGCAGCGTTCGTGTTCGAGGCGCAATCCGGAAGAGGAACCGTGCGGGAGGTCCGACAGTCGTGTCCCTGACCGAGCAGGCCGCAGCCGCGGCACAGATCCCGCCCCAGGGCGGCCGGGGGCCTGGTGCGGCCGAGGGGATCCTGCGCAGGCAGGCACTGCGGGAGTCCGCGGCCCGGACGTACGCGCGCTCGCTGCCCATCGTCCCGGTACGGGCGCGCGGGCTGACCATCGAAGGTGCCGACGGGCGGCGCTACCTCGACTGTCTCTCGGGCGCGGGCACCCTCGCCCTCGGGCACAACCACCCCGTGGTCCTCGAAGCCATCCGCCGGGTCCTCGACTCGGGGGCCCCGCTGCATGTGCTCGACCTCGCCACCCCGGTCAAGGACGCCTTCACCACCGAGCTCTTCGCGAACCTGCCGGCCGGGCTGGCCGCCGACGCCCGCGTCCAGTTCTGCGGGCCGGCCGGGACGGACGCGGTCGAGGCCGCGCTCAAGCTGGTCCGGGTCGCCACCGGACGCTCCGGCCTGCTCGCCTTCGCCGGGGCCTACCACGGCATGACGGCCGGCGCCCTGGCAGCCTCCGGTGGCGCCCCCGACGTCCGCGTGACCCGGCTGCCCTACCCGCAGGACTACCGCTGCCCGTTCGGGGTCGGGGGTCCGGAGGGCGCCCGGCTCTCGGCGACCTGGACCGAAAGCCTCCTCGACGACCCCAAGGGCGGGGTCCCCGCCCCGGCGGGCATGCTCGTCGAACCCGTCCAGGGCGAGGGCGGGGTCCACCCGGCCCCGGACGACTGGCTGCGCCGCATGCGGGAGATCACCGAGGCCCGGGGAATCCCGCTGATCGCGGACGAGGTCCAGACCGGGGTGGGCCGCACCGGCGCCTTCTGGGGCGTCGACCACGCCGGGGTGGTCCCCGACGTGATGGTGCTGTCCAAGGCCATCGGCGGCAGCCTGCCACTCGCCGTGATCGTCTACCGCTCGGAGCTGGACGCCTGGGAGCCGGGAGCCCACGCCGGAACGTTCCGCGGCAACCAGCTCGCCATGGCGGCCGGCACCGCCACCCTCGCCTACGTCCGCCACAACGGCCTCGCCGGGCGCGCCGCCGAACTGGGCGGCCGGATGCTCACCGCCCTGCGCGGCCTGGCGGCCGACCAGCCCTGCGTAGGCGACGTACGTGGCAGAGGCCTGATGCTCGGCGTCGAGATCATCGACCCCGACACGGGAGCCGCCGCCCCCGCCCTGGCCGCCGCCATCCGCCAGGAGTGCCTGGACCGCGGCCTGATCGTCGAACTCGGCGGCCGTCACGGCGCCGTGGTCCGCCTGCTGCCCCCGCTCACCCTCACCGACGAGCAGGCCACAGCCGTCCTGGACCGCCTCGCCGACGCCGTCCCCGCCGCCGCCCACTGACCAAGGACCCCACCCGTGCCCGACCCCGAGACCTCCCCCGGCCACCCCGCCCCGGCCCCGCCCACCGCCCCCCAGGCAGCCCCGCACACCACCCCACCCCGGACCGAAGCCGCAGCGCAAACCGCAGCCGACCCCGGAGCAACAGCCACCCCCGGCACCCCGTCTCCCCGACCCAGGACGGGAGCCGGAACCGCAGCCGCCACCCCGGCATCCTTGCCATGGACCGAAGCCGAGGCCGCCCCCGCCACCCCGGCACCCCTGCCCAGGACGGGAGCCGGGGCCGCCACCGCCCCCGCCACCCCGGCACCCCTGGGGGACACCCGGCAGTCTCCCGGCCCGGACGCCGCACCCACTCCGGCCCCACCCTGGACCGGACCCGCAGCCCCAGCCCCAGCCGGAGCCGGACGCGGACCCGCACCCGCACCCGGACCCGAGGCCGGAGCCAGCCCTGGAGCCGGAGCCGGGCCCGCACCCCGATCCGGAGCCGGACGCGGACCCGCACCCGCACCCGGACCCGAGGCCGGAGCCGGCCCTGAAGCCGGAGCCGGGCCCGCACCCCGACCCGGAGCCGGCGTCGGACTCGCCCCCGCGTCGGCAGGCCTGGGGGCCACCCCGCAGCCCCCCGACCCGGACGCCGCACCCGCGCCGGCGCTGCCCTGGACGGCAACCGCAGCCGAGGCCGGTCAGTCGCCCGACGCCATGCCCTCCGCCGCCCCCGGGACACCCGCGAGCGGTGCCGGAGCCCCCCCAGCGCCCCGGGCAGGAGCCGCGGCCGGGACGGTGCCCCGGCAGAAGGCAGGCGCCCCGCGGCCCCGGGTGGGCGGGGCCGGACCCGTCGGGCCGGAGCCGGCGGTGCTGCCCGACCTGCTGGACCACCCGGACCCGGCCACCGCCGCCGAGGCCGCCACCGTGGAGAACCTGCTGCGGTGCTGGGTCCGCGAGAGCGGCATCGGCCGCCCCGACGGGCCCGCCGGCACCCTCCTGCGCATCCCCCTTCCCGCATCCGCCGCCGCACTGCTGGTTCCCGTCCGGCACTGGTCCGAGGCCGGCTGGCACCGCTTCGCCCCCGCCCGACTCGAAGGCGCCCCCGCCGACGCCCCCGCTGTGGACGCCGTCACCCTCGCCGCCCTGATCGCCCGCGAGGGCAACGGCCGCGGTGCCGACCTCGTCGGCCGGGTCGCCGACTCGGTGCGCCGCACCACCGAGTTCATCGCCGACCGACGCCGCCGCCCCACCGCCCCCGCCCCCATCACCGGGGACCTCTTCCTCACCGCCGAACAGTCCCTCCTCCTCGGCCACCCCCTCCAACCCGACCCCAAGAGCCGCGAAGGGCTCTCCGACGCCGAAGCCCACCGCTACTCACCCGAACTCCACGGCTCCTTCCCCCTGCACTGGTTCGCCGTCGCACCGACCGCCCTCGCCACCGACTCCGCCTGGACCGAACGCGGCCGCCCCGTCTCCGCCGCGCAGCTCCTCGCCCGGCTCGCCCCCGGGCTCCCGCTGCCCGCCGGCACCACCCCCCTTCCCCTGCACCCCTGGCAGGCCCGCGACCTCCTCCAGCGCCCCGTCGTCGCCGCTCTCCGCGACGCGGGACTCCTCATCGACCTGGGCCCGTACGGAGCCCCCTGGTATCCCACCTCCTCCGTCCGCACCGTCCACCGCCCCGGCACCCCCGCGATGCTCAAGCTCTCCCTGGGCCTGCGCATCACCAACTCCCGCCGGGAGAACCTCCGCAAGGAACTCCACCGCGGCGTCGAAGTGCACCGGCTGCTCCGCACCGGCCTCGCCGAGGAATGGCAGACGGCCCACCCCGGCTTCGACATCGTCCGCGACCCCGCGTGGGTCGCCGTCGACACCCCGGACGGCACCCCCGTACCGGGACTCGACGCCCTGCTCCGCCACAACCCCTTCCGCTCCGACGACGACGCCGTCTGCGTCGCCGCACTCACCTCCCCACGCCCATGGCCAGGCCGCACCACGATGCGCTCCCGGCTCGCCGACACCGTCTCCCGGCTCGCCACCAGCACCGGCCGCCCCACCTCCGCCGTCGCCACCGAGTGGTTCCTGCGCTACCTCGACCAGGTCGTCCTGCCCGTCCTGGCCTTCGACGCACTCGCCGGCATCGCCCTCGAAGCCCACCAGCAGAACACGGTGGTCCTCCTCGACCGGGCCGGCTGGCCCGTCGGCGGCCGCTTCCGCGACAACCAGGGCTACTACTTCCGCGAGTCACGGCGCACCGAGCTGGAACACCGGCTCCCCGGCATCGGCCGCGCCAGCGACACCTTCGTCCCCGACGCCGTCACCGACGAACGCTTCGCCTACTACCTCGGCATCAACAACGTGCTCGGCCTCATCGGGGCCTTCGGCTCCCAGCGGCTGGCCGACGAGCGCGTACTCCTCGCCGCCTTCCGCCGGTTCCTCGGCAGGGCCGCAGACCTCGGCCCGCTCCCCGCGCAGTTGCTGGACTCACCCACCCTCCGCTGCAAGGCGAACCTGCTCACCCGCCTGGGCGGCCTCGACGAGCTCGTGGGCCCCGTCGAAACGCAGTCCGTCTACGTCACCATCACCAACCCCCTCCACGACTGACGCGCTCCCACCGACACGGAGAAGAGCCCGATGCCCCCCGCCGAAACGACCACCAGCACCGCCACCAGCACTGCCATCGGCCCCGCCCGCCACGCGGCCGACCATCACGAGAACGCAGGGCACCGCTTCGCCGTCGGACTGCTGCCCCTGCTCGCCGAGGCGGACCTCCTCGACTCACCCGCGGGCTGGGGCGCCCTGCCCACACCGGCCGGAGCCTTCCGCCTCGAACCCGTACGGCCGGGCCGAGACCTACAGCTCCTCACCCGCTGGATGAACGACCCCGACGTCGCCGCCTACTGGGAGCTCTCCGGCGCCTCCGCCGTCACCGCCGCCCACCTGCGGACCCAGCTCGACGGCGACGGCCGCAGCATCCCCTGCCTCGGCGTCCTCGACGGCACCCCGATGAGCTACTGGGAGATCTACCGGGCCGACCTCGACCCGGTCTCCCGCCACTACCCGGCGCGCCCCCACGACACGGGTATCCACCTGCTGATCGGAGACGGCACGAACCGCGGACGGGGCCTGGGGACCACGCTGCTGCGCGCCGTCACCGAGCTCGTCTTCGACAACCGCCCCCGCTGCACACGGGTCATCGCCGAACCGGACATTCGCAACACCCCCTCCGTCTCAGCCTTCCTCGGCGCCGGTTTCCGCTACGCCACGGAAATCCAACTCCCCGAGAAGCGCGCCGCCCTGATGATCCGGGAGCGGTCGCTGCGCAATCTCCTCTGATCGCCGCCGAACCGCATCCGCCGTTTTCAGGATCGACCGTCCTTTTACGCCTCTCCCTTCGAAAACTCCGTGGAGCACTGCGGAGTTCCCGATCCTCGAGGAGTCCCGTGCCGAATTTCCCCGCAGCCCCAGACTCCGCGGAACCCGCCGTCCCCCCGTCGCCCCAGCACCCGTGCATGCCCCCCGAACTCAACCGCCCGACCTGGGACGACGCGGCCCGCCGACTGCTCGCCAAGATGCTCGCCGAGTTCGCGTACGAGGAGATCGTCACCCCCGCCCCGGCGCCGGCGGCCGCGGGCGACGCCTGGACCCTGACCCTCGACGACGGCAGCAGCCTCGGGTTCCGCGCCCGCCGCCGCGCCTACGGCAGCTGGCAGGTCGCGCCGGACACCATCACCCTCACCCCGCCGCCCCCCTCCACCGGCCCCCCGCAGGCCTTCGCGGACCCGTACGGCTTCCTCGTCCGCGCCCGCACCCTCCTCGGCCTCGACGGCCCCACCCTCGGCCACCTCATCCGCGAGCTCAGCTCCACCCTCGCCGCCGACGCCCGCCTCGACCACCACGCCCTCACCGCCGACGTCCTCGCCGACCTGGACTACGCCGCCCTCGAAGGGCACCAGACGGGCCACCCCTGGCTCGTCCCCAACAAGGGCCGCGTCGGGTGGTCCGCCGCGGACGCCGCGGCCTGGGCCCCCGAAGCCCGCACCCCGCAGCGCCTGCCCTGGCTCGCCGCCCACACCTCCCTCGCCGAATACCGCGGCGGCGCCGGCCTCGAGGACCCCGCGCGCCTCTACGCGGCGGAACTCGACCCGGTCTCCCGGGCCGCCTTCGACCAGACCCTGCGCGACCGGGGCCTGGACCCCCTCCGCTACCTCTACCTGCCCGTCCACCCCTGGCAGTGGGACGAGGTGGTCCTCCCCCTCTTCGCCCCCGCCCTCGCCTCCGGAGCCCTGGTCCCGCTCCCCGCCGACCCCGACGAACGGCTCCCGCAGCAGTCCGTCCGCACCTTCCTCAACCTCACCCGCCCCGACCGCCACAGCGTCAAAGTGCCGCTGTCCGTCTTCAACACCACGGTCTGGCGCGGCCTGCCCGGCGAGCACACCCTGGCCGCCCCCGCCGTGACCGCCTGGATCCACTCCCTGCGCGACGCCGACCCCTTCCTCCGCGACGAATGCGGGGTGATCCTGCTCGGGGAGGTCGCCTCCGTCACCGTCCGCCACCCCGTCTACGACCAGCTCCCCGAGGTCCCCTACCAGTACAAGGGAGTCCTCGGGGCGATCTGGCGCGAGCCACTGACCCGCCACCTCGCCCCCGGTGAGCGCGCCCGCACCCTCGCCTCCCTCCTCCACACCGACCCGCGCGGCCGCGCCTTCACCGCCGAGCTCGTCGCCCGCTCCGGCCTGTCGCCCACCGCCTGGCTCCAGCGCCTCTTCGCGGCGGTGCTGCCCCCGCTGCTCCACTTCCTCTACCGCTACGGCACGGTGTTCTCCCCGCACGGAGAGAACGCGATCGTGATCTTCGACGAACAGGACGTGCCGGTCCGCCTGGCGGTCAAGGACTTCGTGGACGACGTCAACATCAGCCGGGACCCGCTCCCCGAGCAGGCGTTCCTGCCCGACGAGGTCCGGGCGGTCCTGCTCACCGAGCCGCCCGCCTTCCTCACCCAGTTCATCCACGCCGGCCTGTTCATCGGCGTCTTCCGCTACCTCGCCCCCCTCTGTGACGACCGCCTGGGAGTTCCGGAGACCGATTTCTGGTCCCTCGTACGGGCGGAGATCCTCCGCCACCAGGCCCGCTTCCCCGAGCTCAAGGACCGCTTCGAGCTCTTCGACCTGCTCACCGAGCGGATCGACAGGCTGTGCCTCAACCGCAACCGGCTCCACCAGGACGGCTACCGCGACCGCCCGGACGTCCCCCGGGCCGTCATCCACGGCACCGTGCCCAACCCCCTGCACCACCCGTGAGGCCAGATCGGTACCTCACTGTCAGCGGAGCCCCGTAGGGTTGGTCCTGCTATGACGAAGCCCTCCCTCCCCGACCTCCTGCACGCCGCCGTCTCCGCCGTCGGCGGCACGGAGCGCCCCGGCCAGGTGGCCATGGCCGAAGCCGTCGCCGAAGCGATCGACGACAACTCGCACCGGCTGATCCAGGCCGGCACCGGCACCGGCAAGTCCCTCGGCTACCTGGTCCCGGCCCTCGCGCACGGCGAGCGCGTCGTCGTGGCCACGGCGACGCTGGCGCTCCAGCGCCAGCTCGTCGAGCGCGACCTGCCGCGCACGGTCGAGGCGCTGCATCCGCAGCTGCGCCGGCGGCCGCAGTTCGCCATGCTCAAGGGCCGGTCGAACTACCTGTGCCTGCACCGGCTGCACGAGGGTGCCCCGCAGGACGAGGAGGAGGGCCTCTTCGACCAGTTCGAGGCCGCCGCCCCCACCAGCAAGCTCGGCATGGACCTCCTGCGCCTGCGCGACTGGGCGGACGAGACCGAGACCGGCGACCGCGACGACCTCACCCCCGGGGTCTCCGACAAGGCCTGGAGCCAGATCTCGGTCTCCTCCCGGGAGTGCCTGGGCGCGACGAAGTGCGCGTACGGCGCCGAGTGCTTCGCGGAGGCGGCCCGTGAGCGGGCCAAGCTCGCCGATGTGGTGGTCACCAACCACGCGCTGCTCGCCATCGACGCCATCGAGGGCGCGCCCGTCCTGCCGCAGCACGAGGTGCTGATCGTGGACGAGGCCCACGAGCTGGTCTCCCGCGTCACCGGCGTCGCCACCGGCGAGCTCACCCCGGGGCAGGTCAACCGGGCCGTAAAGCGTGCCGCCAAGCTGGTCGACGAGAAGACCGCGGACTCCCTGCAGACCGCATCGGAGACCTTCGAGCGGGTGATGGAGCTGGCACTCCCCGGCCGTCTGGAGCAGATCCCCGACGACCTCGGCTACGCGCTGGCCGCGCTGCGCGATTCCGCGCGCAATGTGATCTCCGCGATCGGTGCCACCCGTGACAAGTCCGTCCATGACGAGGACGCCGTCCGCAAGCAGGCCCTGGCCGCAGTGGAGAACGTCCACACGGTGGCGGAGCGGATCATGCTCGGCTCCGAGTACGACGTGGTCTGGTACGAGCGCCACGACCGCTTCGGCGCCACCCTCCGGGTCGCACCGCTGTCGGTGTCGGGGCTGCTGCGCGAGAAGCTCTTCGAGGACCGCTCGGTCGTCCTCACCTCCGCCACCCTCAAGCTCGGCGGGGACTTCAACGGGGTCGCGGCCTCGCTCGGCCTCTCCCCCGAAGGGGTCGAAGGGGAGGACGTACCGATGTGGCGCGGCCTGGACGTCGGGTCGCCGTTCGACTATCCGAAGCAGGGCATCCTCTACGTCGCCAAGCACCTGGCCACCCCGGGCCGGGAGGGCACCCGTGGCGACATGATGGACGAGCTGGCGGAACTGATCGAGGCGGCGGGCGGGCGCACCCTCGGCCTCTTCTCCTCCATGCGCGGAGCCAAGGCGGCAGCCGAGGAGCTGCGCGGGCGGCTCGACAATCCGATCCTGCTCCAGGGCGAGGAGACTCTGGGCGAGCTGATCAAGACCTTCGCCGCCGACCCGCGCACCTGCCTGTTCGGGACGCTCTCGCTCTGGCAGGGCGTGGACGTTCCCGGCCCCAGCTGCCAGCTGGTGATCATGGACCGGATCCCGTTCCCGCGCCCCGACGACCCGCTGATGAGCGCCCGCCAGAAGTCCGTCGAGGAGAACGGCGGCAACGGCTTCATGGCGGTGGCCGCCACGCACGCGGCCCTGCTGATGGCCCAGGGCGCCGGCCGACTGGTACGGGCCTCCGGCGACCGGGGCGTGGTCGCGGTCCTCGACCCCCGGCTGGCCACGGCCCGGTACGGGAGCTTCCTGCGGGCCTCGCTGCCCGACTTCTGGTACACCACGGACCGCAACCAGGTCCGCCGCTCACTGGCCGCGATCGACGCGAGCGCTCAAGCCGACGGCAAGTAGGTCCGGCAGCCCGCCCACAGCGGGTCCGGCCCGCAGCGGGCATGGAACAGCTCCGGGACCGGCGCAGAGGGTCCCGGAGCTGGCTGGGGGCGAGGGGTCAGACCCGGCGCAGTACCGCGACGACCTTGCCGAGGATGGTCGCCTCGTCGCCGGGGATCGGCTGGTAGGCGGCGTTGTGCGGGAGCAGCCAGACATGGCCGTCCTCCCGCTTGAAGCGCTTGACGGTGGCCTCGCCGTCGAGCATGGCGGCGACGATGTCGCCGTTCTCCGCGACCGGCTGGCGGCGGACGGTGACCCAGTCGCCGTCGCAGATGGCCGCCTCGATCATCGAATCGCCGACGACCTTGAGCACGAACAGCTCACCGTCGCCGACGAGCTGGCGGGGGAGCGGGAACACGTCCTCGACCGACTCCTCGGCGAGGATCGGGCCGCCGGCCGCGATCCGGCCGACCAGGGGGACGTAGGAGGCGGCGGGCTTGCCGGTGGTGTCGGTGGGCTGCGAGCTGGGCTGGTCCGAGCCGCGCACCTCGTAGGCGCGGGGGCGGTGCGGGTCGCGGCGCAGGAAGCCCTTCCGCTCCAGGGCCATCAGCTGGTGAGCGACGGAGGACGTGCTGGAGAGGCCCACGGCCTGGCCGATCTCGCGCATCGACGGCGGGTAGCCGCGGCGCTGCACCGAGTCCCGGATGACCTCGATGACCCTCCGCTGCCGGTCCGTGAGCCCGGAGCTGTCGGCGCGGATGCCTGGAGGCCGCCCTGGCAGCGAGCGTGCGGGGCGTACGGTCGCCTCCGCCTCCGGGTTCTGACTTGCGTCATTCATGGCATGCACCGGCTCGAGTCGGCTCTGGGAGCGGTTCTGGGCAGTGATGGTGGCACTGTCTGCGGTGGTGGTCACGTCGGCCCCTCTCGAAATGTTCTCCCTAGCTGGACAACGGTAGTTGCTTTCGAAAGGTTGCGCCAAACACACGTTCGAGTGAAAAATCGCGGATCGCCCACTCGGATGAGAGCAGTAGGTGTATGGCCGGCCGGCGTGGGTGGCCGGTGCGAACGGCGGTCCGCAAGCGTGTGGCCGAGCCGCCGTCCGAACGCGGATTCGGAACCGCGTCTGGTGCTTACGGTACCCTTCCGGGTTGGGTCGCCGCCGCCCGGGTCGTCGCCCAGTGTGGCACCGAAACCTACGGAAACCGGCCATCGCGCCCCGCGACACGCGTAGGGACGTAAATCCTCCCCAACGCAAGATCTAGTGGTTGGATGGGCGTCGCAACCCACAAGTTGTGGTCCACGGTCGGCTCGAACGTTCGGGATCGCATATGCTTGTGGCTGCTTCACGAGCCCCCGGCGGAGACTCGCTCTCTGTCGCTGAGGGGCTCCGTGGGGTGATTCAGTCGTGCCAAGAGGAGGGTGAGGGAACCATGCACTGCCCCTTCTGCAGGCACCCCGACAGCCGCGTCGTCGACAGCCGCACCACCGACGACGGAACGTCGATCCGCCGGCGCCGTCAGTGCCCCGACTGCTCCCGTCGCTTCACGACGGTGGAGACGGCCTCGCTGATGGTGATCAAGCGAAGCGGGGTCACCGAACCCTTCAGCCGCACCAAGGTCATCTCTGGCGTCCGCAAGGCGTGCCAGGGGCGGCCGGTCACCGAGGACGCCCTCGCCAAGCTCGGCCAGCGGGTCGAGGAGGCGGTGCGCGCCACCGGAAGCGCCGAGCTGACCACCCACGACGTGGGTCTGGCCATACTCGGCCCGTTGCAGGAGCTCGACCTGGTCGCGTACCTGCGGTTCGCGTCCGTGTACAAAGCTTTCGACACCCTTGAAGACTTCGAGACCGCCATCGCGGAACTTCGCGAGCCGCGGCCTCACCCCCATGAGTGCGAGCCCGGAGGGACCCCCCCGGTCGTCCCCGTGCCCGCCTCCGCCGCCGACTGACCGGATCGGGGCCGCAGCGCAGTGCGGCCCCTCCGGCCGGCCGGGCGAGATTCGTAGATACAAGAAACAGCATTGTGCCGCGGAATATCGCTGGCACTTTAGGGCGTTTTTGCCCGCATATGGGAGGCAGGCGGCATGACAGAGACGGCGAGCAGCTCGGCACGTGGTTCCCGCGCCAAGGGGACCAAGGCCGCCAAGGGCGGCCTGCGGATCGAGCGCATCCACACCACCCCCGGCGTGCACCCGTACGACGAGGTGAACTGGGAGCTCCGTGACGTCGTCATGACCAACTGGCGCGACGGCTCGGTCAACTTCGAGCAGCGCGGCGTCGAGTTCCCCGACTTCTGGTCGGTGAACGCGGTCAACATCGTCACCAGCAAGTACTTCCGAGGCGCCGTCGGCACCCCGCAGCGCGAGACCGGCCTCAAGCAGCTCATCGACCGCATCGTGAAGACCTACACGAAGGCCGGCGAGGACTACGACTACTTCGCGTCCCCCGCCGACGCGGAGATCTTCGAGCACGAGCTGACCTACGCCCTCCTGCACCAGATCTTCAGCTTCAACTCCCCGGTGTGGTTCAACGTCGGCACGCCCCAGCCGCAGCAGGTCTCCGCCTGCTTCATCCTGTCCGTCGACGACTCCATGGAGTCGATCCTCGACTGGTACAAGGAAGAGGGCATGATCTTCAAGGGCGGCTCCGGCGCTGGCCTGAACCTCTCCCGCATCCGCTCCTCCAAGGAGCTCCTCTCCTCCGGCGGAAACGCCTCCGGTCCGGTCTCCTTCATGCGCGGCGCCGACGCATCCGCCGGAACGATCAAGTCGGGCGGCGCCACCCGCCGGGCGGCCAAGATGGTCGTCCTGGACGTGGACCACCCGGACGTCGAGGACTTCATCGCCACCAAGGTGAAGGAGGAGGAGAAGATCCGTGCCCTGCGCGACGCGGGCTTCGACATGGACCTGGGCGGCGACGACATCACGTCCGTCCAGTACCAGAACGCCAACAACTCCGTCCGCGTGAACGACGAGTTCATGACGGCCGTCGAGAACGGCACCGAGTTCGGCCTGCGCGCCCGGATGACCGGCGAGGTCATCGAGAAGGTCGACGCCAAGGCGCTCTTCCGCAAGCTCGCCGAGGCCGCGTGGGCCTGTGCCGACCCGGGCATCCAGTACGACGGCGTGATCAACAACTGGCACACCTGCCCCGAGTCCGGCCGCATCACCGCGTCCAACCCGTGCAGCGAGTACATGCACCTGGACAACACGTCCTGCAACCTCGCCTCGCTGAACCTGATGAAGTTCCTGCACGACGACGGCAAGGGCAACCAGTCCTTCGACGCCGAGCGCTTCGCCAAGGTCGTCGAGCTCGTCATCACCGCGATGGACATCTCCATCTGCTTCGCGGACTTCCCCACGCAGAAGATCGGCGAGAACACCCGCGCCTTCCGCCAGCTGGGCATCGGCTACGCCAACCTCGGCGCCCTGCTCATGGCCACCGGCCACGCCTACGACTCGGACGGCGGCCGGACCCTCGCCGCCTCGATCACCTCGCTGATGACCGGCACCGCGTACAAGCGCTCCGCCGAGCTGGCCGCCATCGTCGGCCCCTACGACGGTTACGCCCGCAACGCCGACTCGCACAAGCGCGTCATGAAGCAGCACGCCGACGCCAACGCCGCCGCGCCGCGCACCGAGGACCTGGACAACGCGATCTGGGCCGCCGCCACCGAGGCATGGCAGGACGTCCTGCGCCTCGGCGAGAAGAACGGCTTCCGCAACGCCCAGGCCTCCGTCCTCGCGCCGACCGGCACCATCGGTCTCGCGATGTCCTGCGACACCACCGGTGTCGAGCCGGACCTGGCCCTGGTCAAGTTCAAGAAGCTCGTCGGCGGCGGCTCGATGCAGATCGTCAACGGCACCGTCCCGCAGGCCCTGCGCCGCCTGGGCTACCAGGAGGAGCAGATCGAGGCGATCGTCGCCCACATCGCCGAGCACGGCAACGTGGTCGACGCCCCCGGCCTGAAGACCGAGCACTACGAGGTCTTCGACTGCGCGATGGGCGAGCGCTCCATCTCCCCGATGGGCCACGTCCGCATGATGGCCGCGATCCAGCCCTGGATCTCCGGCGCGATCTCCAAGACGGTCAACATGCCGGAGACGGCGACCGTCGAGGAGATCGAGGAGATCTACTTCGAGGCGTGGAAGCTGGGCGTCAAGGCGCTCGCGATCTACCGCGACAACTGCAAGGTCGGCCAGCCCCTCTCCGCAAAGAAGAAGGAAGAGGCGAAGGCCGAGATCACCGAGAAGGCCGAGGAGACCATCCGCACGGCCGTCGAGAAGGTCATCGAGTACCGCCCGGTCCGCAAGCGCCTCCCCAAGGGCCGCCCGGGGATCACCACCTCCTTCACGGTCGGTGGCGCCGAGGGCTACATGACGGCCAACTCCTACCCGGACGACGGTCTGGGCGAGGTCTTCCTGAAGATGTCCAAGCAGGGCTCGACCCTCGCGGGCATGATGGACGCCTTCTCCATCGCCGTCTCCGTCGGTCTGCAGTACGGCGTCCCGCTGGAGACGTACGTCGCGAAGTTCACCAACATGCGCTTCGAGCCGGCCGGTATGACGGACGACCCGGACGTGCGGATGGCCCAGTCGATCGTCGACTACATCTTCCGCCGTGTGGCGCTCGACTTCCTGCCCTTCGAGACCCGCTCGGCCCTCGGCATCCACTCCGCCGAGGAGCGCCAGCGCCACCTCGACACCGGTTCGTACGAGCCGCTCGAGGAGGAGCTCGACACCGAGTCCCTGGCCCAGTCGGCGCCCGTCGCCCCCGTGGCCAAGCCGGTGGCGGTCGTCCCGGTCCCGGCCCCGAAGACCGCGCACAGCAACGCCGAGCTGGTCGAGATGCAGATGGGCGTCTCCGCCGACGCCCCGCTCTGCTTCTCCTGCGGCACCAAGATGCAGCGCGCCGGCTCCTGCTACATCTGCGAGGGCTGCGGCTCCACCAGCGGCTGCAGCTGACGGCTGACGCCTAGCACCACGTGAAGAGGGTGCCGACCTCCGGGTCGGCACCCTCTTCGGCGTGTGCGGCGCGGTGGGTGAATACGGTTGGTGTGGCGGGCCCGACGCGGTGATCATGGGGCTGGGTCCGCGGGCGTCGGGGGCCCGGGACGTCACAGCGGGGGAGCGGATGGGCATGTGGAACGGTGACGAGCTGGATCTGGACGCGTACCTGGCCCGGATCGGACTCGGGCGCGAGGCCCGGGAACTCAGGCCGGACCTGCGGACGTTGTACGAGGTGCAACGCGCCCACACCGCCGCCATCCCCTTCGAGTCCCTGGACGTCCTGCTCGGCCGCCCCGTCGAGCTGGAGGTCAAGGCCCTGGAGGACAAGCTCGTGCACGGCCGCCGCGGCGGCTACGGCTACGAGCAGAACTCGCTGCTGGCCGCTGCCCTGGAGCGGATCGGCTTCGAGGTCAGCGGGCGCGGCGCCCGCAACCGCACCCGCACGGACGCCGTGACGCCGGTGACGCACGCGGCCCTCGTCGTCACCGTCGACGGCGAGCCGTGGCTCTGCGACGCCGGATTCGGCTACCAGGGGCCGTGCGAGCCCGTTCCGCTCGGACGGCCCGGGACCGAGGTGCGCCAGGGGCCGTGGACGTTCGCCGTCCACGAGGAGGAGCACGGGGTCCTCGTCCTGCGCATCCGCCGCGGCGATGCGTGGCGCGACCTGTACGCCTTCTCCCCGCAGCCCTACCTGCCCGTCGACTACGTCGTCCTGAACCACTACAGCTCCAGTCACCCCCGCTCCTCCTTCATCGGGAAGACCCTCGTACAGCTCCCGGGCGACGCGGTCCGCACGACGCTCGTGGACCGGGAGCTGATGCGCCTGTACCCCGACGGGCGGACCGAGCGGGAGCCAGTCGCCCCGGACGGGCTGGTCGGTCTGCTCGACCGGGAGTTCGGCCTTCGGCTGCCCGAGCGGGATGCGGCCGAACTGGTACGGATCCACCGCTCCGAGTACTGACCGGGGCCGGGCCCGGGCCCGTACGATGGCGCGGTGCTGGTCAAGTGGATTCGCTGCACGGTGACGGACCGACGCGGGTTCGAGCGCGGGCAGCGCAAGTGGGCGGGGCTGCCCGGCGAGCCCGGGTTCCGGGGGCAGGGCGGCGGCTGGAGCAGAGGCCGGCAGGGGGTCGCGCATGTCTTCGCGTTCTGGGAGAGCCGTTCCTTCTACGACTCCTTCATGGCCCGTTCCCACGACAGACTGGCCGCCGCGCAGACCGGCACCTACACCGACGCGCGGGTCACGCTCTTCGACTACCGCTTCGACGTGAAGACCGGCTTCGAGCCGCGTTTCAGCGACGCCGACGTGGTCCGGGTCGCGCACACCCGGGTCCGGGAAGGCCGCGTGGAGCACTTCGCGCTGATGCAGGAGAAGGTCTGGAACCCCGCCATGGCGGGGTCGCCCGGGATGATCCGGGGACTCTTCGGCGAGGCGCCGGGCCGGGAGTTCCTGGTGCTGTCCATGTGGCGTGCGGCCGCCGAGCACGGCAAGTATCGGCAGGAACGGGTGGAGCGGCTCTCGCTGCGCGCCCAGACCGAGGCCGACGTCGAGGCGCTCACGGGGGACGTCGTGGACCTCGAACCCAGCTGGACGGTATGACCGTACGACGAACCGCACCGCGACCGGCGTGCCCGGGGCCCACCCGCCCCGGGCGCCGCATAGGGTCGGGGGCATGGTTCGACCACGGCGCATCGTCCTCGTCCGGCACGGGGAATCGGAGGGGAACATCGATGACACGGTGTACGAGCGTGAGCCCGACCACGCCCTGCGCCTGACCCGCGCGGGCCGCGAACAGGCCGCCGAGGCCGGGGTACGGCTGCGCGAGCTCTTCGGCGAGGAGCACATCAGCGCGTACGTCTCCCCGTACCGCCGCACCCTCCAGACCTTCCGGGAGCTGCGTCTGGACCCCTCTCGGGTGCGGATGCGCGAAGAGCCCCGGCTGCGCGAGCAGGACTGGGGCAACTGGCAGGACCGCGACGACGTCAAGCTCCAGAAGGCCTACCGCGACGCCTACGGCCACTTCTTCTACCGCTTCGCACAGGGCGAGTCCGGCGCCGACGTCTACGACCGGGTCGGTTCCTTCCTGGAGAGCCTCTACCGCAGCTTCGAGGCGCCCGACCATCCCGAGAACGTACTGCTGGTGACGCACGGGCTGACGATGCGGCTGTTCTGCATGCGCTGGTTCCACTGGTCGGTGGCCGAGTTCGAAGCCCTCTCCAACCCCGGGAACGGCGAATTCCGCGTGCTGATGCTCGGTCCGGACGGCCGGTACCGGATGGACCGCCCGTTTGAGCGGTGGACCACACCCGAGCCTTATGACCTGGACGGCTAAAGTGGCGCGCGATGACCGCTGATTCCGCTTCCGAACGGCGCTACGCACGCGCCCTGTCCAGCCTCCGTGGGCTGGCCCTGGGGGACGCCCTGGGCTCCCAGTACTTCGTCCCCGTGAACCTTCCGCTGCTCAAGCGGCGCGAGCTGCCGGCCGGCAGCGAACCGTGGCAGTGGACCGACGACACCGAGATGGCCTGCTCCGTGGTGGCCGTGCTCGCCGCACACGGTCGCATCGACCAGGACGCGCTGGCATCCTCGTTCGCCGAGCACCACGACTTCGACCGCGGCTACGGGCCCGCCGTGAACCGGATGCTGCGCCTGATCCGCGAGGGCGAGGACTGGCGCACCCTGGCCGCCGAGCTCTTCAACGGGCAGGGCTCCTGGGGCAACGGCGCGGCGATGCGGATCGCACCGCTGGGCGCCTGGTACGCGGAGGACCCGGAGCAGGCCACCCACCAGGCGGAGATCTCCGCCTACACCACCCACCAGCACCGCGAAGCCGTGTGCGGGGCCATGGCCGTCGCCGCCGCGGCCGCGCTGGCGGCGACCCCGGCCGGCCCGCCGTCCGCCGAGGAACTGCTGGACGGGGTGATCGCGCTGGTGCCGCGCAGCGCCGTGGGCGCCGGCGTGCGCCGGGCGCGCGACATGCTGGACTACGGCGACGCCAACACCGTCGCGGCCGTGCTGGGCTGCGGCCGGCGCACGAGCGCCCACGACACGGTGCCGTTCGCCCTGTGGTCGGCGGCGCGGGCGCTGGACGACTTCGAGCGGGCCTTCTGGACCACCGCCCAGGTGGGCGGCGACGTGGACACGACCTGCGCGATCGTGGGCGGGATCCTGGGCGCCCGCGGCGACTCCGCGCTGCCGCAGACCTGGCTGGCCCGGACCGAGGCGCTCCCGGCCTGGCTGCCGGAAGCCGCGGTCTAGCCGGTCCCCTTCGCCGGACCCGGTGCCGGAGACCCGGGTGAGGGGGAGGAGTCCCCTGACCCGGGTCCTGTCGTACGGTGCGCCCCGCTCAGGCGGCCGGGCCGGCTTCGGCGGCGGCTCCGCTGAGGGCGTCCAGGTCGCTCTTGCGGACCCGGATCACCACCAGGGCGCTGACCAGGGCCAGCCCGGCCATGGCGACGGCGGCGGTGAAGGCGCTGGAGATGCCCTGGGTGAGGACGAGGTCGCCCCAGGGGTCCGGCAGCCGCCCTGTCTGCCGGAACGCCGCCAGCTGCGCGGGGTCGGCCTGCGCCGTGAAGGCGGGGACCCGCCGGGCGGCCTCGTCGCGGCTCGCCGTGCCGAAGACGGTGACCAGGATGGACAGGCCGAGGGAGCCGCCGACCTGCTGGCTGGCGTTGAGCAGCCCGGAGGCCGCGCCCGCTTCCCGGGGTGCCACCCCGGAGACGGCCGTGAGGGTGAGGGTGACGAAGTTCAGGCCCATGCCGAAGCCGAACAGCAGCATCGGTCCGAGCACACCGGAGAGGTACGTGCTGTCGGTGCGGATGAAGGTCAGCCAGCCGAGGCCGATCCCGGTGAGCGCCGACCCGGTGACCATGAACGGTTTGGGCCCGAGGCGGGGCAGCAGGCGCTGCGAGAGCCCGGCGGCGGTGATGATCGCCGCGGTTACCGGCAGGAAGCCGAGCCCGGACTGGATCGGGGAGAAGCCCAGCACGTTCTGCACGAACTGGACGATGAAGAAGAACATGCCGAACATGGCGGCGGCCAGGCCCAGCATGATCAGGTACGTGCCCGCGCGGTTGCGGTCGGCGAACATCCGCAGCGGGATGATCGGTTCGGCGGCCCGGGTCTCGATCAGCACGAAGAGCCCGAGCAGGACGACGGCGGCGGCGAAGGAGCCGAGGGTCAGGGAGTCGCGCCAGCCGTCCTCGGATGCCCGGATGAACCCGTAGACGAGCGAGGTCATGCCACCGGTGGCGGTGAGCGCTCCCGCAGCGTCGAAGCGGCCCGGATGGCGTTCGGACTCGTTGATGTAGAGCGGTGCGAGGACGGTGATGAGCACGCCGATCGGCACGTTCACGAAGAGGACCCAGCGCCAGTCGAGCCACTCCGTGAGCATGCCGCCGGCCAGCAGCCCGACGGCGCCTCCGCCGGCGGAGACGGCCGCGAAGACGCCGAACGCCCGGTTGCGGGCGGGGCCTTCGGCGAAGGTGGTGGTGATCAGGGCGAGCGCGGTCGGGGAGGCGATGGCGCCGCCGACCCCCTGGAGGGCCCGGGCGGCCATCAGGTGCCAGGGCTCCTGGGCGAAGCCGCCGAGCAGGGAGGCCAGGGTGAACAGCAGGATTCCGGTCATGAAGACCCGGCGCCGGCCCAGGATGTCGCCGGCCCGGCCGCCGAGCAGCAGCAGTCCGCCGAAGGCCAGGGTGTAGGCGCTGATCACCCAGGAGAGGTCGGTGGTGGAGAAGGCGAGCGCGGTCTGGATGTGCGGGAGGGCGATGTTCACGATCGTCGCGTCGAGGACGACCATGAGCTGACAGGCGGCGATGACGGTGAGTGCGACGCGCGGGCGGCCGGGCCGGCGGGCGGCCCCGGGTATCCGGGGCGGGGCGAGTTGAGCGCTTTTCACTGTGGATCCCCCCGAAGTGAAATAGTGAACGCATCCGTTCACTGCGGACCACGGTAGGAGTCCGCACGGAGGGAACGCAAGCGTTCACTATGGCTGGAAATCCGTGCGAAGAGCCGCGGATGGTCGGAGGTTTGGGGCATGGCGGGTTCGGACGCGACGGAAGGAGCGGCGCCGGTGCGCAGAAGGGGTCCCGAGCTCGAACGGGCGATCCTGGACGCGGCCATGGAGCAGCTGGGCAGCGTCGGCTGGAACGCCCTCACGATGGAGGGGGTCGCCGCCCAGGCCCGTACCGGCAAGGCGGCCCTCTACCGTCGCTGGTCCTCCAAGGCGGACCTGGTGGCCGAGGTGCTCCGGCGCGGACTGCCGGCGCTGGGGGAGGCCACGGACCAGGGATCGATCCGCGAGGACCTGTACCGGCTGTGCGTCCGCATGTGCGACGTCATGCGCTCGCCGGCCGGGGTGGCGCTCCGCGCCGTGCTTCACGAATGCGACCCCGCCCATGGCGACCTCTTCCGCGAGGTGATCCGGCAAGGGCTGCACGAGCCGGCGCACAAGGTGATCTGGGAGCTGGTACTGCGCGGTATCGAGCGGGGAGACGTCCGTGCGGACGCCACGAGTCCGCTGATTGTCGACGTGATCCCGGCGATGCTGATGTACCGGGCGAAGGTGTGCGGGAGCGAATGGCCGGACCGGGAGATCGCCGAGATGATCGACGGGCTGATGGTGCCGATGCTCCGCGCCTGAGCCCCCGCGGCCGGGATGCCGCGGCCCCGCGCGGGTCCGTGCGCCGCCCTCCCCGCGCCCGGTGCGCGCGCTTGCCACGGGCCGGGGTGTGCAGGCGGCCCGGGGCGGCGTACCCTTGCTGGCGCCATGCCGTACGAAGCACCCACCCACACCGTCGAGCGCTCCCTCCGTGCAACCACCGGCGCCAAGGTCATCGCCGGGGTCGACGAAGTCGGACGAGGGGCCTGGGCCGGTCCCGTCACCGTGTGTGCGGCGATCACCGGTCTGCGCCGGCCTCCCGAGGGGCTCACCGACTCGAAACTCCTCACCCCCAGGCGGCGCGACGAGCTGTTCGACGTCTTGCAGGCCTGGGTCACCGCGCACGCCCTCGGCCACGCCTCCCCGGAGGAGATCGACGAGCTGGGGATGACGGCCGCGCTGCGGCTCGCGGCGGTGCGCGCACTGGACGCCCTCCCGGTGCGGCCGGACGCGGTGATCCTCGACGGCAAGCACGACTACCTCGGCCGGCCCTGGCAGGTCCGTACGGTGATCAAGGGTGACCAGTCCTGCATCGCGGTCGCGGCGGCCTCGGTGATCGCCAAGGTCCAGCGCGACCGGATGATGGCCGCGCTGGGCGAACCCGGCGACGGGCTGGAGGACTTCGCCTTCGGCGCCAATGCCGGCTACCCGTCGCCCGTGCACCGCGCCGCCCTGGAGGAGCGCGGCCCCACCGTGTACCACCGGCTCTCGTGGTCGTACCTCGACGCGCTCCCCCAATGGCGGCACTTGAAGAAGGTCCGCCGCAGCGAGGAGTCGATGGAGCTGGAAAACGGAGGCCAACTCGGCTTCGATTTCTGATCGCACCCACGTGCCACCCACCGGTACGTTTCGTACCGGTGTTTGATAGACATCAACTCATGCCTCTCACCCCCGCCATCGAGGAGCCTCAGATTCACGAGAGTGCCCAGGGTCCCCGCGTCACGCCGGCCGCGAGCCGCACCGCGCAGACCCCCCGCCCCGTACCTGGTCCGCGTCCCGCCGCCGTACCCCGGCCCGGGCGCCCCGGTCCCGTCCGCCCGGCCCCGCCCGCGCAGCGCGCGGGACAGGCCACCTCCGGACCCGTTCCCGCAGCCCCCGCCGCGCCGTCCGTCTCGGCCGCGGTGCCGCAGGTCCAGCTGATCCCGGCCTCGGCCGAGGGTGCCCTGGACGCGGCCGAGGAGGCCGTGGACCTGCTGCTCGACACCGGGCGCGCGCCCGGTGACATCCTGGTGATCACCACTGGCGACCCGCACCCGTGGGCCGCGCACGAACTGTCCTTCGGCGAGGCCTCCTACTGGGCCCAGCACGACGCCGGGGACGACGTCTTCTATGCGGACGCGGCGGACGTGCAGCGTGCTGCCGGGCGTCCGGTCGTGGTCTTCGCGGCCAACGGCGGGCCGGACGGAACGACCGCCACCGCACTGCCGGTCGCGCTCGCGCGGGCGGGTGCCCTGCTCGTCGTCTGCGGTGACGTGAAGCAGATCAACTCCGTGCTGGGCGCGGGCGTCTGACGCTCCCTCTCCCACACGGGCGAGGGGCGGGGCGGCCGGCCCCGCTGAGGTCCGAGGCCCGACCAGCCGTACCCCCTTCCGCGGGAGTGCGGCCGTGCGGGCCTGGGCCCCGTCCCGGCGGACCGGCGCCCAGGGGGCGTCGCGACGCCGCGGAGATCTGTCAGACCCCCTAGCGGGCGGCCGCCCGGCGCAGCGGCTCCACGATCCCGCCTGCGGTGGTCAGGGGCAGTGAGGCGATCTCGGTCATGGAGCCGAGCCGCTCGGGCCGGGACTCCGAGCTCGGGTGCCGTCCACCACGGCCTTCGCCCAGCACCTGCCAGCCCCCGCGGGTCAGCGTGATGTACGCGCCGCAGCGCAGCCCGTGCAGGGTGCAGGCGTCCCGCAGGCCCCACATCCAGGCCCCGTCCTCCTCGGTCCACCGTTCGTCGCCGTCACGGCAGTACATGAGCACGGCCGTCCGGACCGGGGTACGCCGCCGCAGGTCGTGCGGGATGACCCGGCGCAGCCGGGACAGCAGGGCGTTGCGGTACTCCCAGCCGTCCGCCGACGCCGAGCGCTGCACGAACGAGGCGCTGGCGACCAGTCGTTCCTCCGGGCCGAGCACGGCTATGACGGCGGTGGACGGCACCGGGCTGTGCCGGGAGTGCAGGCCGCTGACCACCTCACGCGGGTTGCGCAGCAGGGGAACTCCTGCGGCGGTCCATTCGGAGGGTTCGAGCAGTCGGCCGTGCCGACTGGCGCCACCGGTGGCCGTTGTCAAGGACGCGGTCGCGGGCGGGGCGAATCCGAAGGTCACGGTCCTCCCTTCGGGTACACGCCCGCGAACGGGCACGGCTGAGGTGTGGGCGCGCCACAGCGCGGCCCAGGAGAGTGCCGACGAGCCGAGCGGGAGCACTCCGATTCTCGCGTGGCCCGCGAGGATGGGGCAATGAGCATTTGAGGACGCGGACCGGAATTCGCCGGTATGCCGTTCATATCCTTGCCCCGCCACGCCGGAGTCGACTCATTCCGCTACGGCTGGAGCGCGAGCACCAGCGGAAACACCCCCCTCACCCCCGCTCGCCGCAGCAGCCGGGCGGCCACTGCGAGGGTCCAGCCGCTCTCCGCGCGGTCGTCGACGAGGAACACCGGACCAGGGACCTCGGCCAGGCTCGCCGCCAGGGCTGGCGGCACGGTCAAGGCCTGGTGGAGTCCCCGGACCCGCTGGGCGCTGTTCGAGGACGGGAGCCCGAACTCCGGTGCCTGGTCGGTGTACTCCAGGGCTCCGAGCATCGGAATCCGTCCGACCTCCGCGATCCGCGCGGCCAGCGAGCCGACCAGTTGCGGGCGGCTGCGCGAGGGCAGCCAGACCACTCCCACGGGCCGGGCAGGGGCGTCCTCGGCCCCGGAGGCCCAGCCGCCCGGCCCCCGCGCCCAGTCGGCCAGAACGGCCACCACGGCCTGTGCCACATCGTCCGGAACCGGCTGGTCGGGTGCCTGGGGGGCCAGCATCGGTCGCAGCCGGTTGCCCCAGCCGATGTCGGACAGCCTGCCCAGAGCCCGGCCCGGTGCCGCCTGTTCGCCGGCCGGGATCCGGCCCTTGAGGTCCACACCCACCGCCGCGAGGCCGGTCGGCCACATCCGGCGCGGTTCCAATTCCACCCCGGGGCGGCCCAGTTCCCCCCGGGCGGTGTCCAGCGAGGCGGAGGAGACCTCCGCGGTGAAGCGGGCGCCGGCGCAGTTGTCGCAGCGGCCGCAAGGGGCGGCCTCCTCGTCGTCGAGCTGCCGGCGCAGGAACTCCATCCGGCACCCCGTGGACGCGGCGTAGTCGCGCATCGCCTGCTGCTCGGCCGACCGCTGCCGGGCGACCCACGCGTACCTCTCGGCGTCGTACACCCAGGGCTCGCCCGTCGCGGTCCAGCCACCCTTGACCCGATGGACCGCGCCGTCCACGTCCAGCACCTTGAGCATCGACTCCAGCCGGGTCCGGCGCAGGTCGACCAGCGGCTCCAGGGCCGGCAGCGACAGGGGCCGGCCGGCCTGCGCCAGGACGTCCAGGGTGCGGCGCACCTGTTCCTCCGGGGGGAACGCCACCGACGCGAAGTACTGCCAGATCGCCTCGTCCTCGCGCCCGGGGAGCAGCAGTACCTCGGCGTGTTCGACGCCGCGGCCGGCGCGGCCGACCTGCTGGTAGTAGGCGATGGGGGAGGAGGGCGAGCCCAGGTGCACCACGAAGCCCAGGTCGGGCTTGTCGAAGCCCATGCCGAGGGCAGAGGTGGCCACCAGGGCCTTGACCCGGTTCGCCTGGAGATCGTTCTCGGCCTGCTCGCGGTCGGCGTTCTCGGTCTTGCCGGTGTACGAGGAAACCGTGTGCCCCCGGTGGCGCAGGTAGGCGGTCACCTCCTCGGCGGCGGCCACCGTCAGGGTGTAGACGATGCCGGAGCCCGGCAGGTCACCGAGGTGGTCGGCGAGCCACGCCAGCCGGTGTGCGGCGTCGGGCAGGTTCACCACGGCCAGGCTCAGGCTCTCGCGGTCCAGGGGGCCGCGCAGCACCAGGGCGTCCGTGCCCGCCCCGGTGCCGAGCTGTTCGGCCACGTCGGCCGTCACCCGGGCGTTGGCGGTGGCCGTCGTCGCCAGGACCGGGACGCCCGGGGGGAGGTCCGCCAGCATCGTGCGCAGCCGGCGGTAGTCGGGGCGGAAGTCGTGCCCCCAGTCCGAGATGCAGTGGGCCTCGTCGACGACGAGCAGGCCCGTGGCGGCGGACAGCTTGGGCAGGACCTGGTCGCGGAACTCGGGGTTGTTGAGGCGCTCCGGGCTGACCAGCAGGACGTCGACCTCGCCCGCCGCGACCTCGGCCTGGATGCCCTCCCACTCCTCCGGGTTGGCGGAGTTGATGGTGCGGGCGTGGATGCCGGCGCGGGCGGCGGCCTCGACCTGATTGCGCATCAGCGCGAGCAGCGGGGAGACGATCACGGTCGGTCCGGCGCCGGCGGCCCTCAGCAGGGAGGTGGCGACGAAATAGACCGCGGACTTGCCCCAGCCCGTGCGCTGCACGACCAGGGCCCGCCGCTTGTGCGCGACGAGGGCCTCGATCGCCCGCCACTGGTCCTCGCGCAGCCGCGCGGTGCCCGTGGGGTCGCCCACGAGGCGGGCGAGTACGGAATCGGCGGAGGACCTCAGGTCTGCGTTCATGCCCCCCATGCAACCCGATGCCTCTGACATCGCGCCAATGCGGACTCCCGCCTGTGGATGTTGAAGGCTGGACGAGCGGGCGGGTTATCCACAGGGGTTTCCGGATCGGATCACGCACGGGACCGTCGGGTCATGACGACGAACCACGAATCACGCAGCCCGTCCGGCCGGCCGTCCATCAGCCCCGCCGGAGCCCCCACCGAACCCCAGATCACCCTGCGCAGTCCGGCCGAACTGGCCGACGCCCTGCCCTACATGCTCGGCTTCCACCCCACCGACTCCCTCGTGATGGTCTCCGTCCACGGCGCGTGCGGCCGCTTCGGCGGCCGGCTCCGGGTGGGGATCCCCACCGCCCCCGCCGAGTGGGAGGACACCGCCCGCCAGGTCGCCGACTGCCTGATCAAGGGTGGCGAACGGCGCGGGGACAAGCCCGACGGCATCGTGGTCTTCCTCTGCCAGGACCCGGTCGGCGGCGAGAGCGGGCAGCGGGTCATGACCCGGCTGCGGCCGCTGGCCCAGCGGCTCCGGACGGCCTGCGGCGCGCTGGACGTCCCGGTCCTGGAGGCCCTGTGCCTCTCCGGCGGCCGCTACTGGTCGTACGTGTGCCCCGAGGGCGCCTGCTGCCCCGCCGAAGGGACCCCGCTGGCGCCGTCCGGTACCTCGGTGATGGCTGCGGCGGCCACCTTCGCCGGTCTCCAGGTCCGCGGCTCCCTCAAGGAGATCGAGAAGCGGATGGCACCGCTCGGCGGGGCCTGGGCCACCGAGCAGGAGGAGGCCCTGGAGCGGGCCGCCGTGGACCTCGTGCCGAGGATCCTCGACGGGGAGACCCGCGAGGAGGTCGGCGCGCAGACCCTCGATCTGGCCCGCACCCTCCTGCGCAGGCTGACCCTCGCCCCGCCCGCCGAGGGCGGGCCCGGAGCGGACGACTGGGACGACGCGCTGCTGGGCCACGACGAGGCCGCCGCCGTGATCCTCGGGCTCCAGGACCGGGCGATCCGCGACATCGCCGCCGAGTGGATGGAGGGCGACGAGGCCGCCCCCGCCCTGCGCCTGTGGCGGGCCCTGGCCCGCCGCTGCGTCGGCGCCTACGGGGAGCACGCGGCGGCCCCGCTCACCCTGGCGGGCTGGGTCTCCTGGTCCAGCGGGGACGAGCCGACCGCCCGGATCGCCCTCGGACTGGCCCTGCGGGCCGACGCCGAGTACCGGTTTGCCCAGCTGCTCCACCACGCCTGCAACGAGGGCATCGACCCCGAGGGGCTGCGGGAGTGCCTGCGGGAGGAACGCAGGCGCCGCGAACCCCGCCGCAAGCGCAACGCCGCCACCAGGCGCCCGCCCGGCCGCCGGGACGGACAGCGCCGCCGTCCGTCCCGCCGCGCCGAGGGGAACGGGCAGTGAGCGCCCGTCAGGCGCCCCTGCCGGGCCGCCTCTCGCGACGGCTGTGGAGCGCGGCGGCCGGCTCCGCGCACCGTCCGCGCGCCACCCGCTGCGGGCCGCCGCCACCGCGGGCCGTGACCCGGGCGGGGGCGGGGGCGTTCAGCCGGTGGGCGGTGGGGGTCCGGCCGCGCCGCCGCCCAGCCGAACCGGCCGGAGCGCAGACAAGGCGGCACATGGCTCCCCCCGCACCTGAAACCGGCCCGACCGGAACCACACCCGCTCCCCGCCCACCGGTGTTCGCACCCGGGCCCCCGCCCCCGGCGGGCTCCTACCCACCAGGGGCTCCGCCCGGGACGGCGCCCGCTGCGGGCTCGTACCCGCCGGGGGCTCCGCCCGGGACGGCGCCTGCCACCGGCTCGCGCCCGGCCGTGCCCCCGCCCGGGACCGTCCCCGGGCGCGACGTCCCCGCACCGGGGCCCCTGCCGGCGCGCGCCTCCGCTTCCGGGGCCCGGCCGCCGGGGCAGCCCACCGGGGCGGGCGGTGGGCGGCGGGCCGAATTGCCTCCGGTACACGGCGCCGTCATCTGCGTCGCCGCCCCCTGCCTGGTCATCTCGCCCGAGCACGGTCAGCTGACCGGGCGGGGCATCGAGGGGATCTACCGGTCCGGGCGACGGCTGCTGTCCCGCTGCGTCCTGCGCGTCGCCGGACAGGACCCCGTCGCCGTCCAGGGGCGGAGCCTCGGGGCCGACCGGGCGGCCTTCACCGCCACCGTGCGCACCGGGGTGGAACCCGGCCCCGACCCCGACATCGGCGTCGAGCGGGTCCGGTACGCCGACGGCACCGAGCGCATCACCGTACGCAGCTTCGCCGCACGGCCACTGCGCCTGCCGGTGGAGGTCTCCCTGGGCACGGACCTGGCCGAACTGGCCGCGGTGGCGGCCGGCCGGGCCGGGCCCGAGCTCACCGCCGCGGTGCACGCGGCCGGGCTGCGCTGGAGCACGGAGGAGGCGCTCGCCGTCACCACCGCCGAACCGGCCCCCGACGACGCCCTCGCCACCGCCGGACTGCTGCGCTGGCAGCTCGAACTGGGACCGGGCGAATCCCGCAGCATCGAGCTGCGGACCAGCCGGGAACGCACCCCGCGGGCCCCCGCCGGACAGGTCGCGAACCCGCTCGCCGACGCCCGCGCCGAGGGCGACGACCCGAGGACCGAGGCATGGCTCAGAACCAGCGTCGAAGACCTGCGGGCACTGCTGCTGAGGGACCCCGCGGAGCCCGGTGACGCCTTCGCGGCGGCCGGAGTGCCCTGGCGGCTCGGGCTGGCTCCGGCCGAGTCGCTGTGGGCCGCCCGGATGGCACTGCCCCTCGGCACCGGGCTTGCCGCCGCCACCCTGCGGACACTGGCCCGCAGCCAGACACCCGGCCGCGGCCCCGGGGGCGGCATGATCCCGGGCCCGCTGCGTGCCGCCGGACCGCAGCTGCCGCCCGGCTGCACCGGCACCGAGGCCACCCTCGGCTTCCCGGCGGTGCTCGCCGAGGCCCGCCGGTGGGGGCTGCCCGAGGAGGAGGTGGCCCGCCTCCTGCCGGCCGCCGAGCGCTGCCTGGACTGGCTGCGCCGGGCGCTCGGCGAGGACGGCTTCCTGGCCGACCCCGACCCGGGGCCGCGCCGCTGCGAGACCCAGGCCCACGCCCACCGGGCCGCGCTGCTCGGTGCGGATCTGCTCGAAGGGTGCGGGCGGGCCGGAGCCGCCGAGTGGCGGGAATGGGCGGCCGCCCTGAGGGAGAGGTTCCTGGACCGGTTCTGGATCGACGGCCCGGACGGGGGCCGCCCCGCCGCCGCCCTGCATCCCGACGGCCGGCCGCTGCCCCGGCTGACCGGGGCGGCCGCGCACCTGCTGGACACCGGCCTGCTGGGCGGCGGCCGCCTCGCGCCCGGCCTGCTGGACCGCATCCGCACCGAACAGCTCGCCCGGCTGCTCGGGGCCCCGGCCATGGATTCCGGATGGGGGCTGCGGAGCATGGCGGCCCGGGAGCCGGGCCACAACCCCTTCGGCCACCGCTCGGGCGCGGTCCGGGCGCACGAGAGCGCCATCGCGGTGGCCGGACTGGCCCAGGCCGGATACGAGAAGGAGGCCGCGGGCCTGCTGCGGGGCCTGCTGGACGCCGCAGAGGTCTTCGGATACCGGCTGCCGGAGATGTACGCCGCCGAGCAGCGCACCGCCGGAAGCGCCCCGCTCCCGCATCCGGCGGCCTGCCGGCCGGCGGCCGTGGCCGCCGCCGCGGGGATCCACGCCCTCACCGCCGTCGCGGGCATCCGCCCGGACGCCCCCGCGAGAACGGTCGCGGTCACCCCGCGCGCGGGCGCCCCCCTCGGCGCCCTGCGGCTGGCAGGGCTGCGGGTGGCGGGGGAGCCGTTCACCGTCCGGATCAGCCGTCTCGGCGTCGGCATGGTGGAGGAGGCCGCCGATGAGCTCCAACTGGGAGGGTGAGAGGGCGCCCGGGCGGCGCGCCGCCTGATCGCGAGGATGCGGACTGGGTTCCAGATCACCGTCCTCGGGATCACGAAAGCGCTGTTTATCGTCAGGCAGACGACTATGATCGCGGCATGTCGCCCTACGACCCGTCGGCCTTTCCGCCCTTCGCCGTCACCGTCGACCTGGTCGTGCTCACCGTGCGGCGCCACGCGCTCTGCGCGCTGGTCGTACGACGGGGAGAGCAGCCGTTCCAGGGGCGCTGGGCGCTGCCCGGCGGCTTCGTGCGCGGGGACGAGGACCTCTCCGCCGCCGCGGCACGGGAACTCGCCGAGGAAACCGGGCTGTGCGCGCACGACCCGGCCTCTCCCGGCGTCGACAACGGGGCGCACCTCGAACAGCTCGCCACCTACGGGGACCCGCAGCGCGACCCCCGGATGCGGGTGGTCAGCGTGGCACACCTGGTGCTCGCCCCCGACCTGCCCGCACCCCGCGCGGGCGGCGACGCCAACAGCGCCCGCTGGGCTCCCGTCGACGAACTCCTGGAAGGCCCCGACCAGACCGTCACGAGCCTCGCCTTCGACCACGCGCGGATCCTCGCCGACGGCGTCGAGCGGGCCCGCTCGAAGATCGAGTACTCCTCGCTGGCCACGGCCTTCTGCCCGCCGGAGTTCACCGTCGGCGAGCTGCGCCGGGTGTACGAGGCGGTGTGGGGCGTGGCGCTCGACCCGCGCAACTTCCACCGCAAGGTCACCGGGACCCCCGGGTTCCTGGTCCCCGCGGGAGGGACGACGACCCGTCAGGGCGGCAGGCCCGCCCAGCTGTTCAGGGCCGGCGGCGCGACCCTGCTCAACCCGCCGATGCTGCGGCCGGAAGTCTGACCCGCCGCCACCGCGGCCCTCGTGGCCTTCGCCGCCGCTTCCGGCGCGGGGGCGGCGGCCGGCCCGGCCCGGGCTGCCCCGGACGGCGGCACTGCCGGCCGTCACCCGGACCGGTTGCATAGAAAATCGGACATATCGCGTTATCTTGCATGCGGTACTCACCCTGCCGCTGAGCGGTCTCACACCCTGCGAGAGAAGCGATGCTCCAGGCCATCGGACTCACCAGCACACCCCGTCGAGATCTGCCGCCCCTCGTGGACGACCTCACCTTCGAGGCCCGCCCGGGGTGCGTGACCGCCCTGCTCGGGGAGCCGGGTTCGGGCAAGACCACCGCCCTGCGGCTCATGCTCGAACTCGAACCGGGCCGCGGCATCACCTACTTCCGCGGCCGCCCACTGCACCGGGTCCCGCATCCGGGGCGTGAGGTCGGCGTGCTGCTCGGGGACGTCCCCGGGCATCCGTCGAGGACGGTCCGGGGACAGCTGCGCATGCTCTGCGCCGCGGTCGGCGTCCCGGCCTCCCGGGCGGACACCATGATGGAGGTCGTCGGCATCGCGGGCCTGCGCGACCAGCGGCTCGGCTCGCTCTCGGCCGGCATGGACCGCCGCGTCGGCCTGGCCGCGGCCCTGCTCGCCGACCCCTGCACCCTGCTCCTCGACGAGCCGGCCGCCGGCCTCCAGCCCCGCGAACGCGCCTGGCTGCACGGGCTGCTGCGGGGCCATGCCTCCCTCGGCGGGGCCGTGCTGTTCACCACCGCCGACGCCAAGGAGGCGGCCCGCAGCGCCGACCGGGTCGTCTCCATCGCCTCGGGCCGCCTCGTCGCCGACCAGGAGGCCGCCGACTTCGCCCGCACCCGGCTGCGCCCGCGGGTCGCCGTGCGCACCCCGCACGCCGCCCGGCTGGCCGACGTGCTGGGACGCGAGGCCCGGGCCGCGCACCGCCCCGTGGAGATCGTCGAGGAGAGCGGCAGCCGGCTCTCGGTGTACGGCAGCAACTGCGCCGAGGTCGGCGAGGCGGCG
This sequence comes from Streptomyces sp. 3211.6, assembly GCF_003634815.1. Lineage (NCBI taxonomy): Bacteria > Bacillati > Actinomycetota > Actinomycetes > Kitasatosporales > Streptomycetaceae > Streptomyces > Streptomyces sp. 3211.6. Next base: position 5,877,790 of record NZ_RBXC01000001.1, read on the forward strand.
TTCCGGCACGGGGTCCTCGTCCACCAGCTCGCGGACGAGACCGGCGACGCGGGAGCGCCCGTCCCGCCCGTACCGCAGGCCCGCACCGGGGCCGGTTCCGCGGGCAAGGCGGACGCGCGGGTCGAGGCCCCGGCCCCGGTGCGGGCCGGAGCGGGTGCCGCCGCCGGCCCCGACGTCCCCGTTCCGTCCGAGTCCCGTACCGATCCGCGCACCACCTCCGCCCCCGGTGCGGGGGGCCGGGCCGTGGCGGGCGCCGGGTCCGTGTCCTGGCCCGCCCCCGGGCCGGAGGCCGAGGGCCGTCCAGCCCCCGCCGCCCGGCCCCCGCGCGCCTGCTCCGAGGCCCCCGTCTCGGTGGTACGCCGCGTGGGCGGCCCGCTGCGGCCCCTGCGCTACGAACTCCGCCGCGTCTTCGGCACCGCCACCCCCTTCCTCACCGCGGCCCTCGTCGTCGCCGTCTCGGCCCTCACCGCCCTGGTGCTCGCCCGGGCCGGGCACACCCCGCGCGACCGGGTCCTCGCCGCCTGGCCCGAGCTGGTTCCGCTGCCCCCCGCCGCACTCGGGGCGGGACTGCTCGGCGCCCTGGCCTTCGGTGAGGAGTACCGCTACCCCGCCCTCGCCACCGACCGGGGCACCGTCCCGCGCCGTCTCGGGCTGCTCACCGCCAAGCTCGGAGTCTGCTCCGCCCTGGCCCTGCTGCTCGGCGCCTTCGCCGCCGCCGCCGACGCCGCCGCCCTGTGCCTCGTCTTCGGCCGCGCCCCGCTGGGCACCTGGCCGGAGTGGGCGGTGCCCGCCGCGAGCTGGGCGGGGCTGCTGGTCGGCTGCGCCTGGGCCGGGGTGCTCGCCTCCGCGGTGTTCCGCTCCGCCTCGGCCGGCCTGGCCGCCGTGCTCGCCGTACCGGTGATGGTCGTACCGCTGGTGCGCAAGGCGCTGGAAGGCCCGTCCGCGTACCCCGTGCACGGGTTCGCCTCCCGGCTGCGCGGTCTGGCCTCGGCCCCTTGGCCCGCGGAGACGGACCGCTACGTCCTGGGGGCCTTCCGGGTGATGGTCCAACCCGTGGGAGCCGGGCTGGTGTTGTCGTTGATGGTCCTGTTGTGCGCCTATGGGTTCACAGGACTGCGCGGTCGGGTCCGTTGGTGATCGTTACGGTGCCGTAGCCGACTTCGGGGAGACCGGAGAAGACCGCTTCGCCCAAGATCACACGAAGCGGACCGCAACTCCCCGCAAAAGGCCCGGTTCTTTACGATAAGTCGTCAATTGAGTAGGTGGCACCGATCACCCTTTCGTGTGCTTTTCACCAAAGACCTCAAGGGCGGTGGGGGCACGGCCGACAAAGGATTCGTGAGTACCCTTGCGCACACCATGATGACCGCCGCCCGCCACGCCGACTCCGGCCTCGCCGGCCCGGGCGAACTCGACCGCTACACCTATGCGGAGGCCGCCGGCACCGACCGGGTCGGTCCGCCCCACTGGGACGGCGCCGACGTCGAGTTGAGCCGTGTGGGCCGCCGGGCGGCCGGCAGCCGCGGCCGCGGGCTGCACGGCCAACTCGTCCAACAGCTCGGCCAGATGATCGTCTCCGGCGACCTCGGCGCGGACCGCCCCCTGGTCCCCGAGGAGATCGGCCAGCGCTTCGAGGTCTCCCGCACCGTCGTCCGCGAATCGCTGCGGGTCCTGGAGGCCAAGGGCCTCGTCAGCGCCCGCCCCAACGTGGGCACCCGGGTCCGCCCCGTCGCCGACTGGAACCTCCTTGATCCGGACATCATCGAGTGGCGCGCCTTCGGCCCCCAGCGCGACGACCAGCGCCGCGAGCTCAACGAGCTCCGCTGGACGATCGAGCCCCTCGCCGCCCGCCTCGCCGCCGGCCACGGCCGCCCCGACGTCCAGCAGCGCCTCTCCGACATGGTCGAGATCATGGGCCACGCGCTCGGACAGGGCGACGCGATCACCTTCGCGCGCGCCGACAACGAGTTCCACGCGCTGCTGATCCAGGTCGCCGGCAACCGCATGCTGGAGCACCTCTCGGGGATCGTCTCCGCCGCCCTCCAGGTCTCCGGCAGCCCCGTCACCTCCTGCGACCGCCCCGGCGAGACCTGCGTGGCCCACCACGCGCGGATGGTCGAAGCGCTCGCCACCGGCGACGGCGCGGGTGCCGAGAGCGCCATGCGCCAGCTCCTGACGGTGCATCCGGAGGTCGAGCGCGTGGTGCCCGCCCCGCGCGAACACTGACTCCCCGGCGCACGGGGGCGTGGGGGTGCTGCACCGGTCGCCGGGCCCGTTCTTCGGGCCCGGCGACACCGGTGTGCGAGGGGTGCCGGGAACCCGGTGTGACTTGGGCCACGAAGATTGGGCGTAACGCTCTGCGACGTCACGCGATGACCTAAGCGGTGATGGCCGACGGAGGGAAACAGCAGCCCTTGGGGTGCTGTGCAGCTCCCCGGCCCCTGCCCGCGCCCCCGGCCCATCCCCAGTCGGTGGTCGTCGGCTCCGGTCCAGCACCAGGCCGGGGTCGGAACCCGTTCCCATCGTTCCGAGAGGTTGTTCGTGTCGGCCAGCACATCCCGTACGCTCCCGCCGGAGATCGCCGAATCCGAGTCTGTGATGGCGCTCATCGAGCGGGGCAAGGCCGAGGGGCAGATCGCCGGCGATGACGTGCGTCGGGCCTTCGAGGCTGACCAGATTCCTGCGACCCAGTGGAAGAATGTCCTGCGCAGCCTCAACCAGATCCTCGAGGAAGAGGGTGTGACGCTGATGGTCAGTGCCGCAGAGTCGCCCAAGCGCACCCCACGCAAGAGCGTCGCAGCGAAGACCCCCGCCAAGCGTACGACGACCAGGCCGGTCGCCGCCAAACCGGCTGCGGCCCCGGCCGCGGCCGAGGTCCCGGCGGAGGCCGGGCCGACGGAACCCGACACCGCCGAGGTCCTCGCCGAGGAACCGGCGGCCGAGCCCGCCGCCGCGAAGAAGACCGCGGCCCGCAAGACGGCGGCGAAGAAGGCCGCACCCGCGAAGAAGGCTGCCGCGAAGAAGACCGCGGCCAAGAAGACCGCCGCGAAGAAGGACCTGGACGAGGGCGACGAAGAGGCCGGCGACGAGGGTCCCGACGCGGTGAAGGCCGAGGCCGAGGAAGAGGAGGAGGGCGGGGAGAACAAGGGCTTCGTCATCTCCGACGACGAGGACGACGCCCCCGCCCAGCAGGTCGTGGTGGCCGGCGCCACCGCGGACCCCGTCAAGGACTACCTCAAGCAGATCGGCAAGGTCCCCCTCCTCAACGCCGAGCAGGAGGTCGAGCTCGCCAAGCGCATCGAGGCGGGCCTGTTCGCCGAGGACAAGCTGGCCAACTCCGACAAGCTGGCGCCCAAGCTCAAGCGCGAACTGGAGATCATCGCCGAGGACGGCCGCCGCGCCAAGAACCACCTGCTGGAGGCCAACCTCCGCCTCGTGGTCTCCCTGGCCAAGCGCTACACGGGCCGCGGCATGCTCTTCCTGGACCTGATCCAGGAGGGGAACCTGGGTCTGATCCGCGCGGTCGAGAAGTTCGACTACACCAAGGGCTACAAGTTCTCCACCTACGCGACGTGGTGGATCCGGCAGGCGATCACCCGCGCCATGGCCGACCAGGCCCGCACCATCCGCATCCCGGTGCACATGGTCGAAGTGATCAACAAGCTCGCCCGCGTGCAGCGCCAGATGCTCCAGGACCTGGGCCGCGAGCCCACCCCGGAGGAGCTGGCCAAGGAACTGGACATGACCCCCGAGAAGGTCATCGAGGTCCAGAAGTACGGCCGCGAGCCGATCTCCCTGCACACCCCGCTGGGCGAGGACGGCGACAGCGAGTTCGGCGACCTGATCGAGGACTCCGAGGCGGTCGTCCCCGCCGACGCGGTGAGCTTCACGCTCCTGCAGGAGCAGCTGCACTCGGTGCTCGACACGCTCAGCGAGCGCGAGGCCGGCGTGGTCTCGATGCGCTTCGGGCTGACCGACGGCCAGCCCAAGACCCTCGACGAGATCGGCAAGGTCTACGGGGTCACCCGTGAGCGCATCCGCCAGATCGAGTCCAAGACCATGTCGAAGCTGCGCCACCCGTCGCGCTCCCAGGTGCTGCGCGACTACCTGGACTGACCGGACCGGCAGGGGCGTACGGCGGTGGCCGCGCGGGTGCGCGCGGCCACCGGGCATCCCACTCTGGGTGGAGTCATGCACACTCGGAGTCAGGAGGCCCCATGAGTCGTCCCTTCGCCCGTGCCCTGGCGGGCGCACTGACCCTGGTGGCGGGAGCGGCCGTGGCGCCGCTGGCCCAGGCGCCCGCTGCGGCGGCGGACAGCGTGGTCATAGGCGGGCAGCCGGTGAAGGTGGCCGACAGCCCGTGGGTCGTGGCCCTCGCCAGCCGTGACCGGTTCGGGGGTATCCGTGACGGGCAGTTCTGCGGCGGTGTCCTCGTCGCCCCGACCACGGTGGTGACGGCGGCCCACTGCCTCAGCCGGCAGGTGCTGGGCGGGCCGGTCGACTCCGTCGCCGACTTCCGGGTGATCACCGGCCGTACGGAGCTGCGCGCTCCGGAGGGACGGGAGATCGCGGTCCGGGCGGCCCGGGTGAACCCCGCGTACGACCCCGGCACCAACGCCGGCGACCTCGCCGTGCTGGAACTGGCCGAAGCCGTCCCGGCGGACCACGTGCTGCCCATGGCCGGCGAGGGCCACCCCGGCTACGAGGCGGGTACCGGGGCGGCGGTGTACGGCTGGGGGGACACGAGCGGGTTCGGGGACTACGCGTACGGGCTGCGGGCGGCGCAGGTCACCGTCCTGGACGACGAGGTCTGCCGACGGGCGTACCCGGGCAACGCGGACGGTCAGTACCGGGCCGACTCCATGGTGTGCGCGGGCGACCGGTCCGGCGGGAAGGACGCCTGCCAGGGGGACAGCGGCGGCCCGCTCGTGGCCCGGGGGCGGCTGATCGGCCTGGTGTCCTGGGGACGCGGCTGCGGGCGCGCGGAGAGCCCGGGGGTGTACACCCGGATCGCCCCGTTGGTCGACTTCGTCAGCGGCCCGCAGAGGGGCCGGCGGCCGAGCGGCGCCTGAGAGGCACCGCTGAGCGTCCGCAGGGGCTCCAGGAGCCCCGTAACGGTCCGCGCGGGGGCGCTGGGGCCGCAGGACGGCTCCCGCGGGGGACGGGGAAGGGCCTCGGGCAGGGCCCGGGCCTCGGACATGAGGACGGGCGGCGCCTCTGGGTCTCAGAGGTGCCGCCCGTCGACCGGCCTTGCCGGTCCTGGCTCGTCGGATGCGAGGGCAGGCCTGTGTCAGCGGTCCTCGGTGTCGGCTGCGTGGGCGGCCGGAGCGGACGTCAGCCGCTCGGTCTCATCCTGTATTTCCGCGGCGATCTTCTTGAGTTCCGGCTCGAACTTACGCCCGTGGTGGGCGCAGAAGAGCAGTTCACCACCGCTCAGGAGGACGACGCGCAGATATGCCTGGGCGCCGCAACGGTCGCATCGGTCAGCGGCCGTCAGCGGGGTCGCGGGTGTCAGAACAGTAGTCACGTCGCCTCTTCTCTAGCTCGACGAGCTGTCGTACCAGGGTCAACATCCAACCAGGCCGAAAACGTTCCCGCTCGCGGCTTTTCCTCGAAACTTCCTTCCGAAGCTGGCCGGCTGCTGCCGGTTGGCGGCGAAGGAGCCGTATTGCGTTGCTTTACGGTTTCGCGTTGTCAGTCGTTCGCTTGTAGCAGTTTCGTCCTCCCCGGCGTGAGTGCCGGATGTAGATGAGGACGTGCCCGAACCCTAAATGGTTCATGCCTGGAAGGGAACGTGATGTTTGCTTCACCCTCACGGGGGATCGAACATCCGTACGGATCTGCACTAGGCTGTGGAACGGGCGAGGGTGGCGTTGCATCGGCTCTACCAGGCCTCGGTACCCTTCGACGGGCGACCGAGCCGCCCCCGCCCTCCAGCGGGCCAGAAAAGAAATTCAGCGAGGAGCGAACTGCGTGACCGCCGACACGTCCGTGCCTTCCAGCGCGCTGCTGTCCGGAGCAGACCGGGACGGTTCCAACTACACCGCGCGGCACCTGCTCGTCCTCGAAGGCCTCGAGGCCGTCCGCAAGCGCCCCGGCATGTATATCGGCTCCACCGACAGCCGAGGCCTGATGCACTGCCTCTGGGAGATCATCGACAATTCCGTCGACGAGGCCCTGGGCGGCTACTGCGACCACATCGAGGTCGTCCTCCACGAGGACGCGTCGGTCGAGGTCCGCGACAACGGCCGCGGCATCCCGGTGGACGTCGAGCCCAAGACCGGCCTGTCCGGGGTCGAGGTCGTCATGACCAAGCTGCACGCCGGCGGAAAGTTCGGCGGCGGCTCGTACGCGGCCTCCGGCGGTCTGCACGGCGTCGGCGCCTCCGTGGTCAACGCCCTGTCGTCCCGCCTCGACGTCGAGGTCGACCGCGGCACCACCCACAGCATCAGCTTCCGCCGCGGCGTCCCCGGCACGTTCACCGACGAGGGCCCCGACGCCCCCTTCGACCCGGGCAGCGGCCTGCGCAAGGGCAAGCGGGTGGCCAAGGGCAAGACCGGCACCCGGATCCGCTACTGGTCCGACCGCCAGATCTTCCTCAAGGACGCCCGGCTCTCCCTGGAGACGCTCTACCAGCGCGCCCGCCAGACCGCCTTCCTCGTGCCCGGGCTGACCATCGTCGTCCGCGACGAGCGGGCCATCGACGGCGCCGGCAAGACCGAGGAGACCTTCCGCTACGACGGAGGCATCAGCGAGTTCTGCGACTACCTCGCCCAGGACAAGGCCGTCTGCGACGTCCTGCGCCTCAGCGGCGCGGGCACGTTCAAGGAGACGGTCCCGGTCCTCGACGACCGCGGCCACATGACCCCCACCGAGGTCACCCGCGAGCTGGGCGTGGACATCGCCCTGCGCTGGGGCACGGGGTACGAGACCAACCTCAAGTCCTTCGTGAACATCATCGCCACCCCCAAGGGCGGCACCCACGTGGCCGGATTCGAGCGGTCGGTCACCAAGACGGTGAACGAGGTGCTGCGCTCCGCCAAGCTCCTGCGCGTCGCCGAGGACGACGTCGTCAAGGACGACGCCATGGAGGGCATGACGGCGGTGGTCACCGTCCGCCTCGCCGAGCCGCAGTTCGAGGGCCAGACCAAGGAGGTGCTGGGCACCTCCGCGGCCACCCGGATCGTCGCCGCCGTCGTCGCCAAGGAGCTCAAGGCCTTCCTGACCTCCACCAAGCGCGACGACAAGCAGCAGGCCCGTGCCGTGATGGAGAAGATCGTCGCGGCCGCCCGGACCCGGATCGCGGCCCGCCAGCACAAGGAGGCGCAGCGCCGCAAGACCGCGCTGGAGACCTCCTCGCTGCCGGCCAAGCTGGCGGACTGCCGCAGTGACGACGTGGACCGCAGCGAGCTGTTCATCGTCGAGGGGGACTCGGCCCTCGGGACGGCCAAGCTCGCCCGGAACTCCGAGTTCCAGGCGCTGCTGCCGATCCGCGGCAAGATCCTCAACGTCCAGAAGTCCTCGGTCTCGGACATGCTCAAGAACGCCGAGTGCGGTGCGATCATCCAGGTCATAGGAGCCGGCTCCGGCCGCACCTTCGACATCGACGCCGCCCGGTACGGGAAGGTCATCATGATGACCGACGCCGACGTGGACGGCTCCCACATCCGCACCCTGCTGCTGACCCTCTTCCAGCGCTACATGCGGCCGATGGTCGAGGCGGGCCGGGTCTTCGCGGCCGTCCCGCCGCTGCACCGGATCGAGCTGGTCCAGCCCAAGAAGGGCCAGGACAAGTACGTCTACACGTACTCGGACCACGAGCTGCGCCAGACGCTGCTGGAGTTCCAGCGCAAGAACGTCCGCTACAAGGACGCCATCCAGCGCTACAAGGGCCTCGGCGAGATGGACGCCGACCAGCTCGCGGAGACCACGATGGACCCGCGCCACCGCACCCTGCGGCGGATCAACATCGGCGACCTGGAAGCGGCCGAGCAGGTCTTCGACCTCCTCATGGGCAACGAGGTCGCCCCGCGCAAGGAGTTCATCACCAGCTCGGCCGCGACCCTGGACCGCTCGCGCATCGACGCCTGATCCGGTCCTGCGGTGTCCGGCGTTCTCCACTCCCTCACCTGATGGAGTGAAGAGCGCCAGGACACCAGTCCGGAAAGCGACCATTCGGCACATCCTTGTGAGCACGCCGCCGATGCGGCGGCGGACAAGGAGAGTTCGGTGGACAAGCACGAAGGTCGTGAAGCCGGAACGATCCGGCTTGACGACCCCTGGTACGACTCCCTGGCCGTGGGCTGGGGCGAGGGCGCGGAGCCCTTCCCGCCGCCCGGGCCCACGGCGGACCGAGGCGGCCCCGGGGCGTCCGACATCTACCTGGAAGTGCAGCGCAGCGCCGCCTTCCAGGAGGTCCGGGGCCGGTACCGGAGGTTCGTCGTCCCCGCGACCGCCGGTTTCCTCCTCTGGTACGTCGCCTACGTGGTCGCGGCCACCACGGCTCCCGGGCTGATGGCGCGGCCCGTGGTGGGCTCGGTCAACGTGGCCCTGCTGGCGGGCCTCGGCCAGTTCCTCAGCACCTTCCTGCTGACCTGGGCCTACTCCCGGCACGCGCGGCTGCGCCGGGACAGCGCCGCGCTCGACTTGCGCTGGACCGTCTTCGAACGGGAGCGCGGCCAGGAGCGCACCCGCGGCGGGCGGGGGGAGGGCCGGTGACCTCCGAACACCAGACGCTCGCGCTGATCCTGTTCAGCCTGTTCATCGCCGTCACCCTCGGCATCACCACCTGGGTCAGCCGCAGGAGGCACGGCTCGGCGGAGGAGTTCTACGCGGGCGGCCGGCTGTTCTCCCCCATGGAGAACGGATTCGCCATCGCCGGCGACTACATGTCCGCCGCCTCCTTCCTCGGGGTCTCCGGGCTGATCTCCCTCTTCGGCTACGACGGGCTGCTGTACCTGATCGGCTTCCTCGTGGCCTGGCTGCTGGTGCTGTTCCTGGTCGCCGAACTGGTGCGCAACTGCGGCCGCTTCACCCTCGCCGACGTCGTCGTCGCGCGGATGAGCGAGCGGCCGGTGCGGATCGCCGCCGGGACCTCTTCGGTGGTGGTCTCGGTGCTGTACCTGGTCGCGCAGATGGTCGGCGCGGGCAGCCTGGTGGGGCTGCTGCTGTCGGACGCCGGGCCCGGCGCCCGGACCCTGACGGTGGTGGGGGTCGGTGCGCTGATGGTGGTCTACGTCGCCTTCGGGGGGATGCGGGCCACCACCTGGATCCAGATCGTCAAGGCCGTCCTGCTGATCGGCGGGGCGATCACCCTCACCGTGCTGGTCCTGCTGCGCTTCCACGGGAATCTCGACCAGCTCCTGTCCACCGCCGCCGAACGCAGCGGGCACGGCGTCCGGTTCCTGAGCCCGGGCCTCAAGTACGGCGGGGGCTGGACGGCGCGCGTCGACTTCATGAGCCTGGGCCTGGCCCTGGTCCTGGGCACGGCCGGGCTGCCGCACATCCTGTCGCGCTTCTACACCGTCCCGACCGCGCGGGCCGCGCGCCGGTCGGCGGTGTGGGCGATCGGGCTGATCGGGGGCTTCTACCTGATGACCATCGTGCTCGGCCTCGGGGCGGCCGCGCTGGTGGGGCCCGACTCCGTACGGGCGTCCAGCGCCTCCGGGAACACGGCCGTCCCGCTGCTGGCCGCCTTCCTCGGCGGGGGCGCCGACTCGACGGGGGGCGCGGTGCTCTTCGCCCTCGTGGCCGCTATCGCCTTCGCGACGATCCTCGCCGTGGTCGCCGGGATCACCCTGGCCTCCTCCGCCTCCGTCGCGCACGACCTGTACGCCTCCCTCAGGCGGCGGCGGGCCCGGCAGCGCAGCGAGGTGGCCGTGGCCCGGGTGGCGGCCGTGGGGATCGGGGCGGTGGCCATCGCCCTCGGGCTGCTGGCCCAGGACATGAACGTGGCCTTCCTGGTGGGCCTGGCCTTCGCCGTGGCGGCCTCGGCGAACCTGCCGGTGCTGCTGTACTCGCTGTTCTGGCGCGGCTTCACCACCCGGGGGGCCGTGTGGTCCGTGTACGGGGGGCTGGTTCCCGCATTGCTGCTGGTCGTCCTGTCACCGGTGCTCTCCGGGAGTCCCGGATCCCTCTTCCCGGGCCTGGACTTCCAGTACTTCCCACTGCAGAACCCCGGGATCGTTTCGATCCCGCTCGGCTTCCTGGCGGGCTGGCTGGGTACGGTCACCTCCTCCGAGGAGGCGGACGAGCGCAAGTACGCCCAGACGGAGGTCCGTTCCCTGACCGGGGCCGGAGCGGTGTGAGTTCCGCCGGGCGGCGGTTCAGGCGCCGCCCGACGGGAGCCAGGTGTAGCGGTGTTCCGGGCGGCCGGTCTCGCCGTAGCGCAGGGCCAGCGAGACGCGGCCGGCGCGGTCCAGGAGCTTCAGGTAGCGCTGGGCGGTCTGGCGGCTGATGCCGGCGCGGTCGGCGATCTGCTGGGTGGACAGGGGGCCCTCGGCCGTGCGCAGCACCCGGCGGACCACCTCGGCGGTGGTCGGGGAGTGCCCCTTGGGCAGCTCGTTGGGGGTGCCGGCCGAGGCGAGGGCTCCGAAGATCCGGTCCACCTCGGCCTGTTCGGCCTCGCCGCCGCCGGACAGAGAGCGGCGCAGGGCCGCGTAGGCCTCCAGTTTGGCGCGCAGGCCGGCGAAGGTGAACGGCTTGACCAGGTACTGGAGGGCGCCGAGCCGCATGGCCGCCTGGACGGTGGCCAGGTCCCGGGCGGCCGTGACCATGATCACGTCGGTGTGCCGGCCCAGCTGGCGCAGACGTCGCACCAGGTCCAGGCCGGTCCCGTCGGGCAGGTAGTGGTCGAGCAGGACCAGGTCCACCGGGCGGGCGGTGAGGAACTCCAGTGCCGCGGCCGCCGAATGGGCCTCGCCCGACACCTGGAACCCGGGAACCTTCGCCACGTACGCCGCGTTGATACGGGCAACACGCATGTCGTCGTCGACGACCAATACGTGGATCGGGGACTCCTTCACCGCAGGGTTCACCGCAAGGCCTCCGGAAGTACGACGGAGAACTCCGCCCCTCCGTCCTCTGCTTCACCGGCCCGGGCGCTTCCGCCCTGCCGCTCCGCGAGGCGGCGTACGAGGGCGAGGCCCAGCCCGCGCTCGCGGTGGGCCGCGGGCTGCTTGGTCGACCAGCCCTCCGTGAAGATCTCCTCGCGGCGCCCGGCGGGGATCCCGGGGCCGCTGTCGCGCACGCGGAGGACGGCGGTGCGTCCTTCCGCGCGGATGCCGACCTCGACCAGGGGCGCGGTGGAGCCGGCCGCCGCGTCCAGGGCGTTGTCGACGAGGTTGCCGAGGATCGTGACGAGGCCGCCCGGGTCCACCAGGCGGTCGGGAAGGAGGGAGTCCGGGGCGAGGCGCAGCGGGACACCGCGTTCCGCCGCGACGGTGGCCTTGCCCACCAGCAGTGCGGCCAGCAGGGGGTCGTGGACCTTTTCGGTGACCTGCTCGGCCGTGGTGCGGTGCACGCCCACGACCTCGGTCACGAACGCCTTCGCTTCCTCGTGCAGCCCCAGCTCGAGGAGGCCGAGGAGGGTGTGGAGGTGGTTGGCGTGCTCGTGGTCCTGGGCGCGCAGGGCGTCGATCAGGCCCTTGGTGGAGTCGAGCTCGCGGCTCAGGTGCTCCAGTTCGGTGCGGTCGCGCAGGGTGGCGACGGCCCCGCCGTCGGCCGTGGGCATCCGGTTGGCGACCAGGACGCGCGGGCCCTGGACGGTCAGCAGGTCGCGGCCGGTGACGCGGCCCGCCAGGACGTCGCTGGTGCGGCCGGCGCCGAGGACCTCGTCCAGGGGGCGGCCGGCCAGGGCGTCCGCGCGGTCCTGGTCGAGGCCCAGCAGCCGGGCCGCCTCGTCGTTGACGAGGCGTACCCGGTCGTCGTGGTCGAGGGCGATCACGCCCTCGCGGATGGAGTGCAGCATCGCCTCGCGTTCCGCGAGGAGGCCGGCGATGTCGGAGAAGGCCAGGTCCCGGGTCTGCCGTTGGATCCGGCGGGAGAGGAGGAAGGCGGCGAGCGCGCCGGCGGCCAGAGCGCCGCCGGCGTAGGCGAGGAGGCCGGGGATGGCGCCGAGCAGCCGTTCGCGCACGCTGTCGTAGGCGATGCCGACGGAGACGGCTCCCACGATCTCTCCGTCGGCGGCGACGAGGGGGACCTTGCCGCGGGCGGAGCGGCCGAGGGTGCCCTGGTCGATCTCCATCACCTCGTGGCCGGCGAGGGCGTCGGCCGGGTCGGTGGAGACGGGCAGTCCGATGCGGTCGGGGCTGGGGTGGGAGCGGCGGATCCCCTTCAGGTCGAGGACGACGACGTACTCGGCTCCGGTCGCGCGGCGGATCCGCTCGGCCGCGGCCTGGACGGGGCTGTCGGCGGTGGGCCCCGACGCGAGCAGGCCGGCGGCCAGGGCGGGGTCCGCCGCCGCGCTCTGCGCGATGGCCAGTGCGCGCCGCATCGCCTGGTCGTCCAGCTGGTGGCTCAGGGGCGCCAGGAAGAGCCCCGTGGCCAGGACGAGGACCCCGGCGGCGATGGCCAGCTGGGTGAGCAGGATCTGCGAGACGGCGCGTCGGGGCAGGCCGAGGCGCCGGACGCGCAGGGGGAGGAACCGCATGACTGGTAACCGTAGGTCGGCGGGCGCGGAAGCGGAACGGCCGTCGCTCAGGTCCCCCCGGGCGGTCACCGACCGTGAACGGGCCGCGGTCCGGTCACCGCCGGGCAGCACCCCGGGCCCGCTGCGGGGGACCAGGTGCCGGATAGCTCCTGAACGTCCAGCAGGGATGGGGATGACGATCAGGAAGGGGGCGGAGGTGGTTCTCTGTCTTTTGGCAGAGGGGTGGATCGGCCGTGAGGCGCATGCCATCGCCGGTTGCGGAATCGATACTGGTCAGCGTGGTGAGCTCTCCGTTCCGTGTCCGTCGTCCGCTCCGGGGCCCCGTGCGCGCGGTGGCGGAGACGGGCTGGGTGCTGCTCGCCGGGCTCGGAGTGTGGGCGGTGGTCGGCTCCCTCGGTGTGCTCCCGCGCCCGTACCTCCAGCTGCCCGCGCTGGCCGTCGCCGGGTGCCTGTTCCCGCTGCGGCGCCGCTGCCCGGTGCCCGTCCTCCTCGTCCTCGCCGCGCTGACCGGGGTGGCCTCGTGCGTCGGCCCGGTCAGCGCGGCGACCGCGTACACAGTGGCCCGGCGGACGGTGCGGGCGCGGACGCGGGCCCGGCTGCTGGGCGCGGCGGCCGCCCTGCTGGTGGTGTGCGCGACGCTCTGCGCGCCCTGGCTCGGCCCGGGGCCACTGCCGTACGGGCCGGCGCTCGGGCTGGTCCTGACGCCGACCGCCGTCCTCGTCCCGGGCCTGGTCGGCACCTCGTACGGGCAGCAGCGGCGGCTGGTGCGGGCGCTGCGCGAGCGCGGGGACGCGGCCGAGCGGGCTCGCCGGCTCGCCGACAGCGAGGCCCGCACCCATGAGCGCTCCCGGATCGCCGCCGAGATGCACGACCTGCTGGGGCACCGGCTCAGCCTCATCTCCCTGCACGCGGGCGGCCTGGAGCTGGCCCTGGAGCGCGCCGATCCCGAGCTGCGCGAGGAGGCCGTCCTGGTGCGGCGGACCACCCGGGACGCCCTGCGCGAGCTGCGCCAGGCCCTCGGGGTGCTCGGGCCGCTGGGCCGGGACACCGGGCCGGATGCCCTCACCGACGCCACCGGCACCCGCGCCGACATCGAGGCCCTGGTGGCGGGGTCGCGGGACGGCGGCATCGCCGTACGGCTCGACTGGACGGGTCCGGACCTCGACGCCCGACCGGCGGGGGTGCGGCGGGCGGTGCACCGGGTGGTGCGGGAATCGCTGACCAACGTCCACCGGTACGCCGGCGCGGCGCACGTCGCCGTCACCGTCGCGCACGACGAGGAGACCGTACGGGTCACCGTCCGCAACGGCGCTCCGCCCGCCGCCTCCGCCCCCGCGCGCGCTCTGGGCACCGGCCGCGGCCTCACCGGTCTGCGCGAGCGCGTGGAACTGCTGGGCGGTACCTTCGCCGCCGCCCCGCTGCCGTCCGGCGGCTTCCGGGTGGAGGCCGTCCTGCCCGCCGAACCGGGCGAGGCCCCCGCCCCCAGAAGGGAGGAGGTCCCCGGCGCAGGTGACGGCGTCCCCGCCGAGCCGCCCCCGGCCGAACGCGGCACCGCGCAGGCGCTGACGCTGGCCCTCGGGCTGGCGGGGCTGAGCGTGCTGACGGCCCTCGGGACCCTCTTCGTCTACGCCACCGCCCCGCACCGGGACGCGGGACCCCGCCCGCTGCCCCGGGTCGGCATGACCTACGGCGACGTGATGGGGAGCGGAGTCAGCGACAACGCGGCGGTCCGGGCCGCGGCCACCGGCCGTGAACCGCCGCGCCCGCCCGGCACGGCCGGCTGCGTGTACCCGTTCAACGGGGCCACCGAGTCCCGCCCCGGTTCCCTGACCATCGCCCGCTACTGCTTCGACGCCGCGCAACGCCTCGTCGCCATCGACCGCTTCACCGTCCCGTCGGTCCGCGACGCCACACCCTGGGAGATCCCGTGACCGAGTCCGCCGGCCCGATCCGCGTGCTGCTCGCCGACGACGAGGCGATGATCCGGGCCGGGGTGCGCCTGATCCTGCGGCACGCCGACGGCATCGAGGTCGTCGCCGAGGCCCCCGACGGGCGGCAGGCCGTCGAACTGGCCGCCGTGCACCGCCCGGACGTCGTCCTGCTGGACGTCCGGATGCCGGTCCTCGACGGGCTGGCCGCGATCGCCCCGCTGCTCGCCCTCGACCCGGCGCCGCGCGTGGTGATGCTGACGACCTTCGGCGACGACGACAACGTGGTCCGGGCGCTGCGGGAGGGGGCCGCCGGGTTCCTGCTGAAGGACGAGGGGCCGCAGGAGCTGATCAGCGCGGTCCGGGCGGCCGCCGCCGGGGACGCCGTGCTCTCCCCGGGGGTGACCGGGGCCGTGATCTCCCGGATGCTGACGGCAGGTGGGCCGCACGGCGCCGCGGGCCCGCCCGAGGACGACCGGATCGCCCGGCTGACCGGCCGGGAGCGGGAGGTCCTGGCCATGCTCGGCGAGGGCCTGTCGAACCAGGGCATCGCCGCCCGGCTCGGCATCGGGACCGGCACCGTCAAGACCCATGTGGGCGCCATCCTCGACAAGACCGGCTCGGCGAGCCGGGTCCAGGCGGCGCTGCTGGCCCACCGGACCGGCCTGGCCTCCTGAGCCCCCGGGCATAGGCGCGGCGGCCCGGACCTCTGCCTTCCGGCAGAGCCCGGCCGCCCGGCACCTGTCTTGCGGCAGAGGCCGACTCGCGCCTTGCGGGCGATGTTTACGCAGGTCAGAGCCATGACGATGGATCCATGTCACGGACCTTCCCGCCTTTTGAAACCCCCTCTCCCTCCGGTGCGGCCCTGCCGGAGCCGGCCGCCCGGGCCATCGGCCTGACCAAGACGTACGGCACGGGCGAGACCCGGGTCACCGCGCTGGACGCGGTGACGGTGGACTTCGCCCGGGGCCGGTTCACCGCCGTCATGGGCCCCTCCGGATCCGGCAAGTCCACGCTGATGCACTGCATGGCCGGCCTGGACCCCGTCACCTCGGGCTCGGCCCGGATCGGCGGGGTCGAGCTGTCCTCCCTGGACGACCGCCGGCTGACCCGGCTGCGGCGCGAGAAGATCGGCTTCGTCTTCCAGGGCTTCAACCTGATGCCGACCCTCACCGCGCTGGAGAACATCACCCTGTCGCTGAGGCTGGCCGGCCGGCGGCCCGACGCCTCCTGGCTGGACACCGTCGTCGCCACCGTCGGCCTCTCCGGCCGGCTCGCGCACCGCCCCGCCGAACTCTCCGGCGGCCAGCAGCAGCGCGTGGCGGTGGCCCGCGCCCTGGCGTCCCGGCCGGAGATCGTCTTCGCCGACGAGCCGACCGGCAACCTCGACTCCCGCTCCGGTGCGGAGGTCCTCGGCTTCCTGCGCGACTCGGTGCGCGAACTCGGCCAGAGCGTGGTGATGGTCACCCACGACCCGGTGGCCGCGGCCCACGCCGACCGGGTGGTGTTCCTCGCCGACGGCCGCCTGGTGGACGAACTGCACGAGCCGACCTCCGGGGCCGTGCTCGACCGGATGCTCGCCTTCGACGCCCGCGGCCGCACCTCCTGAGCCGCCCGCCACCCCCTCCTCCCGCCCGCCGCGCCACACCTCCCGAAAGCCCGCCATGCTGCGAACAGCCCTGCGCAACGCCCTTGCGCACAAGGCCCGTCTGGCCATGACCGTCCTCGCGGTCTGCCTCGGGGTCGCGTTCATCTCCGGCTCACTCGTCTTCGCCGACTCCACCACCGCCGCCTACCGCGCCTCCATGGCCCGCGACCACGCCGGGACCGCGGTCACCGTGGACCCCAAGTACCCGCTGGGAGCCCCCGCGGACCAGCGCGAGTCCGTCCTCGACGACGCGCTCGTGGCCAGGCTGGCCGCCGTCCCCGGCGTCGGCGCGGCCCGCCCCTCCGTCGACGGCTCGGCCACCCTGGCCGGCAAGGACGGCTCCCCGCTGCGCGCCGGCAACACCATGGGGAAACTGGCCGCCGCCTACATCCCCGGCGCCGACGGCAAGGACGCCCGCTACCCCCTGACCGCCGGACGGGCCCCGCGCACCTCCGGGGAGGTGGCCCTCGACCGGGGCACCGCCGACGCCGGCTCCTACTCCCTCGGCGACACCGTCACCCTGGCCACCGACGGCCCGGTGCTGCGGCTGCGGCTGGTCGGCATCGTCTCCACCACCGACACCCGCGTCACCTCCGGCGGCACCCTCGCCGTACTCGACCGGGCCACCGCCCAGGAACTGTTCGCCACCCCGGGCCGTTACACCGGTATCGACCTCTCCGCGGCGCCCGGCACCACCCCGCAGGAACTCGCCGGGCGCATCGGCGCCCTCCTCCCGGCCGACCGGGCCGAGGCGACCACCGCCGCCGCCCTCGCCGCCCAGCAGTCCGTCTTCATCGACAGCAGGACCAGCAGTTACGCCCGGCTGCCCCTGATCTTCGCCGTGGTGTCCCTGTTCATCGGCTCGTTCCTCATCGTCAACACCTTCACCATGCTCGTCACCCGGCGCTCCCGGGAGATCGCTCTGCTGCGCGCGATCGGCGCCACCCGACGGCAGGTGACCGCGTCCGTCCTCGCCGAGGCGGCCCTGGTCGGGTTCCTCGCCTCGGTGCTCGGCTTCGTCCTCGGGCTCGGCGTCGCCGCGGTCCTGCCCGACGCCCTCGGCGGGGCGGACGATCCGCTGCCGCGGGGCCCGCTGGTGGTCGGCCCCGCGCCGGTACTCGCCTCCCTGGCCGTAGGCGTCGGCGTCACGGTCCTCGCCGCGTGGCTGCCCTCCCGCCGGGCGGCCCGCATCGCCCCCGTCGAGGCGATGCGCACCGCCGACCGGCCCCCCTCCGTCGCCCTGTCCCGGATCCGCGGCGCGGCCGGTGCGGCCGTGCTCCTCGTCGGCGCCGGGCTGCTGGTCTCGCTGGAAGGCGCCGAGAACGCCTCGGACGCGAACCTGCGGACCGCGATGTCCGGCTGCGCGATCCTCGTGACCGGGCTCATCCTGCTGGCCCCGCTCCTGGCGGGCCCGGTGATCCGCCTGCTCGGCCGGCTGACCGGCCGCTTCGGGGTCGTGGGCGACCTGGCCCGCGACAACGCCCTGCGCGACCCCCGGCGTACGGCGGCCACCGCCGTCGCCCTGATGATCAGCACCGCCCTGGTCTGCGGGCTCGCCGTCATCGAGCACTCCTCCAGCCGCGCCCTGGACTCCCAGGCGGCGGCCGGGCTGAGCGCCGACTACGTCGTCAGCACCCGCGGCAACACCACCACCATCGACCCGGCCGCCGTCCGGCGGATCGCCGCCCTGCCCGGGGTGTCCACGGCCTCGGCCGTCGCGGACTCCACCTTCTCGGCCGGGGCCTCCGCCCGGCAGGTCTCCGGTGTCGACCCCAAGACCGTGGGGGCCGTCATGAAGCTGCGCTTCACCAGCGGTTCGGCCACCGCCGTCGGACCGGGCCGGATCGCCGTCTCCAGCAGCTTCGCCCGTGAGAACCGGCTCGTCACAGGCGGACGGATCGACGGGAGCATCGGGCCCGGACAGGGCGACCGCGACCGGTCCTTCACCGTCGTCGGGATCTACGAGGACAACCCCACCGCCCAGGACGTCCTGGCCGACCGCGGTGACGTCCAGCAGCACGGATTCCTGCGCGACTCCGTCCAGCGCGTCCTCGTCCGCACCGAGGCGGGCGCACCCGGCATGGAGAAGCGGCTGCGCGGCGCCGTCGACGACAACCCCCTGCTGAAGGTGCAGGACCGCGGCGCACTCGTCCGGGAACAGGCCGGTGTCGCGGGCGACCTGATGACCATGGTCTTCGGACTGCTCGCCATCGGCGTGGCCATCTCCGCCCTCGGCATGGTCAACACCCTCGCCATGTCCGTCGCCGAACGCACCCGGGAGATCGGCGTCCTGCGCGCGATCGGCATGGACCGCGCCGGCATCCGCCGGATGATCGGGCTCGAAGCGCTCGCCGTCGCCGCCTACGGAACCCTGCTGGGCCTGGCCGGCGGCCTGTTCGGGGCGTGGAAGGTCAGCGGACTCGCCAGCGGGGCCATTCCCCAGTACACGTTCTCCCTGCCCTGGGGGACCCTCGCCCTGGTCGTCGCCCTCTCGCTCGCCGTCGGCGCCGCGGCGGCCGCGCTCCCGGCCCGCCGGGCCGCCGCGCTCGGCCCGCTGCGGGCGGTGTCCGGAGGCTGAGCCCGGCGGCGGCCGCCGCCCTGCCGGTGCCGGTGCCGGTGCCGGTGCGGGGCCGGGCCGCGTCGGCCGGCTGGATGCTCGAGCTCCAGGGCGCTCCGCCCGCGCGGGCCACCGGCTCGCACCGGGCGCAGGTGTCCGGCCTGCGCCGCCACCTCGGCCGGCTCCCGGGCGCTGTGGTCGCCGTCCTGGGGCGGCTGAGGTCAGGGGGTCAGGGGGTCGGACGGGGCGGCCGCGGGCCCGTGTAGTGGCCGCTGGGCCGCATCCGCAGGGGCCGTTCCTGGTACTCCTCCAGCGCGTGCGCGACCCACCCGGCCGTCCGGGCCACCGCGAACACGGTCTCCCCGGCCTCGGCGGTCATCCCGCAGGACAGCGTCAGCACCGCCAGCGCCAGGTCGACGTTCGGGTGCAGCCCGTGCCGGGCCATCACCGCCGCCACCTCGCGCGCCGCGCCCAGGGCGGCGGCGGCCTGGGGCAGTTCCTCCAGCCGCCCGAACAGCGCCCGCGCCCGCGGGTCCTCGCCCCGGTACAGGCGGTGGCCGAACCCCGGCACCCGGCGGCCCGCGCGCAGGTACTCCGCCACCACCGGGGCGGCGCCGCCCCGTTCCGCCACCTCCTCCAGCATCCGGTGCGCGAGCCGGCCCGCCGCCCCGTGCAGGGGGCCTTCGAGCGCGCCGAGCCCGGCCGAGACGACGGCGTACGGGTGGGCCCGCGCGGAGGCGGCGACCCGTACGGCCAGGGTGGAGGCGGCCAGGTCGTGGTCGACCAGCAGGGCCATGGCCAGGTCCAGGGCGTCCACCGCCACCGGGTCCGGCTCCCGGACGGTCAGCCGGGACCACAGCCGCCAGGCGAGCCGCCCGTCGCCCGGGTGGGCCGGGGCCGCCTCCGGCAGGGCCGTGACCAGCGTCGGGATCAGGCAGCGCGCCGTGCCCAGTACGGCTTCCTCGGACAGGTCGAAGCGCAGCGGGTCGGCGGCCGCCGCGGCGGCCACCGCGACCCGCAGCAGGTCCAGGGGCCCGCTGTGCTCGGGCATCGCGGCCACCGCCCGCCGGGCCGCGGCCAGGGGCTCCGGGGGAGCGGTGAACCGCGCCCCGGGCGCCGGGGACCCCGTCCAGAGCCATTCGGCCACCTCCTCGAAGGCGTACCGGGAGGCCAGCTCGACGGCGTCCACACCGCGGAACCAGTAGCGGTCGGTCTCCGGCTCGATGAGGGTCAGCGCGGTGCGCACGGCGAGCTCCCCCGCGGGGGGACCGGCCGCCTCGCGACGGCTGCGCCGGGCCAGCGCCTCGACCTCGGCCGCGTCGAAGGTGCTCCCGCGCCCGGCCGGGTCCCGGCGGCTGCCGAGCTGGCCCCGGCTGACGTACGCGTACACGGTCGCCGGCTTCACCCCGAGGAGCCGCGCGGCCTCCTGCGTGGTGATCCGGCGGCGGAGGGCCGCCTCCGCGGGAGCGTCGGAGGGGGAGCCGGACGGACGGTCACTCATGACCCACAGCCTACATATATTGATTGGATCAATCTTGACGTGGATCAAATCAATGGTGGATGGTCGATCCATGAACAACACCACCGTCGAAGTGCCCCGCGGTCTCGCGGGAGTCGTGGTCACCGACACGCAGCTCGGTGACGTCCGGGGCCGCGAAGGCTTCTACCACTACCGCCAGTACTCGGCCGTGGAACTGGCCGCGTCCCGCACCTTCGAGGACGTCTGGCACCTGATGTTCCGCGGCGCCCTCCCGGCCGGCCCGGCCGAACGGGCCGCCTTCGCCGCCGAGACCGCCTCACTGCGCCACCTGCCCGCCGAGGTCGGGGAGGCCCTGCCCGCCCTCGCCCGGGCCACCGCCCTCTCCGGACCGCTCGCCGGACTGCGCACGGCACTCTCCCTCCTCGGCGCCTCCGCGGGATTCCGCCCCGTCTACGACCTCGACCCCGACCGCCGGGCCGCCGACGCGCTCGCCGCCTGCGCCGCCGTACCGACCCTGCTCACCGCCCTGCACCGGCTGGGCCGGGGCCTGGAGCCGGTCGCCCCGCGCGACGACCTCCCGTACGCCGCCAACTACCTGTGGATGCTCACCGGAGAGGAGCCCGACCCCGTCAAGGCCCGGGCCGTCGAGCGGTACCTGATCTCCACCGTCGACCACGGCTTCAACGCCTCGACCTTCACCGCCCGCGTCATCGCCTCCACCGGCGCCGACGTCGCGGCCTGCCTCACCGGGGCGATCGGCGCCCTCTCCGGCCCGCTCCACGGCGGCGCGCCCAGCCGGGCCCTGGACACCCTGGACGCCATCGGCACCGCCGACCGCATCGGCCCCTGGATCCGCGAGCGGGTGCTCGCAGGGGACCGGATCATGGGCTTCGGACACCCCGTCTACCGCACCGAGGACCCGCGCTCGCGGATGCTGCGGGACATCGCCCGGCAGTTCGGCGGACCGCTCGTGGAGTTCGCCGTGGAGGTCGAGCGGCAGGTGGAGGAGATCCTCGCCGAGCTGAAGCCGGGCCGGGAGCTGCACACCAACGTGGAGTTCTACGCCGGGGTGGTCATGGAGCTGTGCGGGCTGCCGCGCGAGATGTTCACCCCGACCTTCTGCGCCGCCCGCGTGGTCGGCTGGAGCGCCAACGTCCTGGAGCAGGCCGCCGACTCGAAGATCATCCGTCCGGCCGCGCGCTACACCGGCCCCACCCCGCCCCAGCCCGTACCGTTCGTGGGCTGACTACGATCGTCCGGGTGAACAGCGTCCAGCCCATCCCCGTCGTCGTCCTCTCCGGATTCCTCGGCTCCGGCAAGACCACGGTCCTCAACCACCTCCTCACCCACCGCGGGGGCACCCGGATCGGGGTCGTCGTCAACGACTTCGGCTCCATCGAGATCGACGCCATGTCGGTGGCCGGCCAGGTCGGTGACTCGATGGTCTCCCTCGGCGGCGGCTGCCTGTGCTGCGCGGTCGACGGCAGCGAACTGGACGCCTACCTGGAGAAGCTCGCCGCGCCCGTCCACCGGATCGACGTCATCGTCATCGAGGCCAGCGGGCTCGCCGAGCCCCAGGAGATGATCCGGATGCTGATGGCCAACGAGAACCCGGCCGTCCGCTACGGCGGCCTGGTACAGGTCGTGGACGCCGCCGAGTTCGACGCCACGCGGGCCGCGCACCCCGAGACCGACCGCCACCTGGCCGTCGCCGACCTGGTGGTGCTCAACAAGACCGACCGGGTCGACGCCGCCGAACGGGCCCGCATCGAGGCGGAGCTGGCCGCGCTCGCCGCCCCCGGCACCCCGCTGGTCGGCGCCGACCACGGGCGGATCGACCCGGAACTCCTCTTCGACCGCCGCCCCTGGACCGAGACCCGCGGACAGCTCTCCTTCGAGGACCTCCTCGCGGAGGCCGGCGAGCACGGGCCCGGGGACGAGGAGGAGCACGCCGGGCACGCGCACGCGGCGTACGAGAGCGTCTCGTTCACCACCGACCAGGCCCTCTCCCCGCGCCGGTTCATCGACTTCCTCGACCGCCGCCCCGCCGGCCTCTACCGCGTCAAGGGCTTCGTCTGGTTCGGGGTCCCCGGCCACCGGGAGCGCTACGAGGTCCACGCCGTCGGCCGCTTCCTGCGCTTCGACCCCGGCCCCTGGGGCCAGGGCGAACCCCGCCGCACCCAGCTCGTCCTGATCGGCAAGGGCATCGACGGCCCGGGCCTGCTGGGCGAACTGGAGGCCTGCCGCGAGGCCGACCCCGGGCGGGCACTCCCGGAGAGCATGTGGGCAGTGCTGCGCTACGTACCCCGGCCGCCGGAAGGCGACGTCGAGGACCCCGCGTAGGCCGTCTCTTCCGGATCTCGCCTGGCCCGCGCCGACCGGCAAGATCCGAAAGAGACGGCCTAAGCGACCTCGACGCCGTACTCGCGCAGCAGGTCCTCCAGGCCGCCCCGGTAGCCCTTGCCGCCGATGACGAACTTCCAGTCGCCGTTCGGGCGGCGCCGGAACGAGCCCAGTACCAGGGCCGTCTCGCCCGCCCTGCCGTCCGAGACCTCCAGCCGGTCGAGCTCCTGCCCGGACGCGTCCAGCAGCCGGATCCGGGCGTCGGTGAAGCCGGCCAGGTCGGCGTGCGGGTCGGCCTCCGGGTCGATCGCGGCCACCAGCACGAGCCGGTCGGCACGCTGCGGCAGCGCGTCGAAGCCGACCTCGACGGCCGCCTTGTCGGGGGCCGCGTGCGGGCGGGAGCGCACCGAACCGTCGGGGGTGCGCGGGTTGTTGAAGAAGACGAAGTGGTCCTCGCTCAGTACCCGGCCGCCCTCGCACACCAGCGCGCACACGTCGAGCGCCACCCGGCCCGACCAGTCCATGCCCAGCACGTTGAACCCGTCGGGCACGGGGGCCGCGGCGGGCACGGCCGGCGTACCGGCCGGGAAGCGGGTGTCCGGCAGGGTGGGCGCGTCCGCCGCGGGGCCCCGCTGCGCCGGGACCTGAGCGCCGCCGAGGCGGCCCCGCAGCCCGTACCGGTGCAGCAGGTCCACCAGGTCCGCACCGGGAACCAACTCCAGCGGCTTGCCGTTGGCAAAGGTGTACGACCCGGGCCCGAAGGACGCGGTGGTGACCAGCACCCCCTTGTTCGCCCCCTTGTCCTGGACCGTGCCGTACAGGTCCCGGACCGCCGTCGGCGGGACGGTGTTGCGGTACCGCTTGACCTGCACCACGATCCGCCCGCCCCGGATCGGGGCCGGGTCCACCGCCTCCACGTCCACGCCGCCGTCGCCCGAGCGCTGCGTGGTCACCGCCTCCATGCCCATCGCCCGGAACAGTTCGGCGACCAGGTTCTCGAAGGCGATCGGATCCATCTGGAACAGGTCCGGCTCGTCCTCGCCGTCACCGCCGGCCTGTCCGCCGTGGCTGACCACGCCCCCGCCGACCTCGTCCGGCCGGCGGCCCGCCCGTACGGCCGTCAGCTGGTCCGGCCGCGCCGACAACTGCCCGCGCAGGCCCTCGACCAGGCAGTCCACCGCGCTCACCTGCTCCAGCCGCAGCCCGCGGAAGGCGCTCCGCGGTGCCTGCACCGAGGCCAGGACGAGCTGTGCCTCACGGCCCGTCACCGGATCGTGGTCGTCCACGAAGCCGTTGACGACCACCGAGTCCAGCGCCCCGAACTCGTCCGCCGCGTACACCTCGTGCAGCACCAGCAGCAGGCACTGGGCCAGCAGGTCCCGGTACAGCGCCCGGCGCTGCGTCACGGGCCGGGCCGTCTCCTTGTCCTGGTCCGTGCCCGGCACGTACCGCACGGACTTCGCCGCGGGCACCACCTCGTAGCGCGGCAGCTCCCAGTCGAGCACCAGCTGCCGCATCGCCGGGTCGTACGCCGCGGACACCTGGTGCGGCAGGTCCTCCGGCCAGGCCGTCGAGGCGTACAGGGCGGCCGAGAAGTACTCCACCGCCGCCTCCGGGTCGCCCGCGCGCAGCGAGGCGGCCAGCTCGGTGAGCCCGCTGTTGTGGCGGCAGATCCCGGCGAGCTGATCGGCGGCCCAGCGGTCGTACTGCCGCCGGTACGCCTCCAGCTGCCGCAGCCGCTCCTGCTCCGCCGCGTGCGCCGCCTGCCAGGCCTGCGTGTACCGGTCGTGCGCCTCCCGTTCCGCCTGGGCGCGGCGGCCCGAGCCGAGGGTCCAGCCGCTGCTCTGCTGCTGGAAGTCCCGCAGCTGCGGCATGGGCACGGGATGCGCGAGCCGGCCCGGGGCGAAGGGTTCCAGCTGCTCGGAGCGGACCAGGGAGGCCATCCGGAACGCGGGCGCCCGGCAGCCCGAGGCCAGCAGCCCCTGCAGGACGGCGACCTCCGCGTCGAGCCGCTCGGTGGCCCGCCGCGCCTCGGCCTCCCGGTGCTGCTTGTAGGCGGCCTGCTGCTCGCGCCGGCCCCGGGCGGCCTCCCGTTCGTACTCCCGCCGCCGTCGCTCCGCCTCACGCTGCTGGATCAGCTGCGTCCGCTGCTGCTGGCGCTGGGCCTCGGCCCAGACCCCGATCAGCCCGCTCGACCGACGACTCATCAGCTCTGCTCTCCCCCCACCCGCGTGTACCGGGAAAACAGTAGTCGGCGCATGGGGGGAGGCGGGCCGGGGTCACGGCACGGGGCGGGCGCCGAAGACGCCCGCCCCGGACGCCGGGTACGCCGTACGCCGCTACAGCGCGGCCCCCGCCAGCACCGCGACCTCGGCCGGGAGCGCGGCGCCCGAGCCGTCACGGCGCGGGTCCGGGGCCGGGAGCGCGGCCGGGGTGCCGTTCGCGGCGGCCGCGCGGGCCGGGGCGTTGCCCGCCCAGGCCAGCACCAGCACGTCCTCGCCCTTCAGGAACCGCTGGCAGCGCACACCGCCGGTGGCCCGGCCCTTGCGCGGGTACTGGTCGAACGGGGTCAGCTTGCCCGAGCTCGGCGAGCCCTCGAGGGTCCCCTGCCCGCCCGCCACCGTGAACACCAGGGCGTCCCGGGCCGGGTCCACCGCCGAGAAGTGGATCACCTTGGCGTTCCCCGAGAGCTTGATGCCCGCCATACCGCCCGCCGGGCGGCCCTGGGGGCGCACCTGGGCGGCCGGGTAGCGCAGCAGCTGGGCGTCGTCGGTGATGAAGACCAGGTCCTCCTCGCCGGTGCGCAGCTCGACCGCGCCGATGATCCGGTCACCCTCCTTGAGGGTGATGACCTCCAGCTCGTCCTTGTTGGCCGGGTAGTCCGGCACGACCCGCTTGACCACGCCCTGCTCGGTGCCCAGGGCCAGGCCCTGCGAGGACTCGTCCAGCGAGGTCAGGCAGACCACCGTCTCGTCGGCCTCCAGCCCGGAGACGAACTCCGAGACCGGGGCCCCGCCCGCCAGGTTCGGCGCGGCGTGCGTGTCGGGCAGCTGCGGCAGGTCGATCACCGACAGCCGCAGCAGGCGCCCGTAGGAGGTCACCACGCCCACATCGGCCCGGGCGGTCGCGGCCACCTGCGAGACGATCAGGTCGTGCTTGGCGCGGGCGGCGCCCTCGTCCGCCGCCGGCGGCTCGGCGTTCGCCGTACGGGCCAGCAGGCCCGTGGACGACAGCAGCACCCGGCAGGGGTCGTCCGCGACCTCCAGCGGCACGGCGGCCACGGCCGTACCCGCCGACTCCAGCAGCACGGTACGGCGCGGGGTCCCGAACTTCTTGGCGACCGACGCCAGTTCCGAGGAGACCAGCTTGCGCAGCTCCGCGTCCGAATCCAGGATCCGGGTCAGCTCCTCGATCTCCGCGGTCAGCCGGTCGCGCTCGGACTCCAGCTCGATCCGGTCGAAGCGGGTGAGCCGGCGCAGCGGGGTGTCCAGGATGTACTGGGTCTGGATCTCGCTCAGCGAGAAGCGCTCCATCAGGCGCTCCTTGGCCTGGGCGGAGTTGTCGCTGTCACGGATGAGGCGGATGACCTCGTCGATGTCGAGCAGGGCCACCAGCAGGCCCTCGACCAGGTGCAGCCGGTCGCGCCGCTTGCCGCGGCGGAACTCGCTGCGCCGGCGCACGACCTCGAAGCGGTGGTCCAGGTAGACCTCCAGCAGCTCCTTCAGACCCATCGTCAGGGGCTGCCCGTCGACCAGTGCGACGTTGTTGATGCCGAAGGACTCCTCCATCGGCGTCAGCTTGTACAGCTGCTCCAGCACGGCCTCCGGGTGGAAACCGTTCTTGATCTCGATGACCAGGCGCAGGCCGTGCGCCCGGTCCGTGAGGTCCTTGACGTCGGCGATGCCCTGGAGCTTCTTCGAGCCGACCAGGTCCTTGATCTTCGCGATGACCTTCTCGGGGCCGACCGTGAAGGGCAGCTCGGTGACGACCAGGCCCTTGCGGCGGGCCGTCACGTCCTCCACGGAGACCGTCGCGCGGATCTTGAACGTGCCCCGGCCGCTCTCGTAGGCGTCCTTGATGCCGGACAGGCCCACGATCCGTCCGCCGGTGGGCAGGTCGGGGCCCGGGACGAAGCGCATCAGCGCCTCGAGGTCCGCCTCCGGGTAGCGGATCAGGTGGCGGGCGGCCGCGATGACCTCGCCGAGGTTGTGCGGGGCCATGTTCGTGGCCATGCCGACGGCGATCCCGGACGCGCCGTTGACCAGCAGGTTCGGGTAGGCGGCCGGCAGGGTGACGGGCTCGCGCTCCTGGCCGTCGTAGTTGGCGGTGAAGTCGACGGTGTCCTCGTCGATCGACTCCGTCATCAGCGACGTGGCGTCGGCCATCCGGCACTCGGTGTAACGCATCGCCGCCGGCGGGTCGTCGTTGCCGAGGGAGCCGAAGTTGCCGTGCCCGTCGACCAGCGGCAGCCGCATCGAGAAGGGCTGGGCCATGCGCACGAGGGCGTCGTAGATCGACTGGTCCCCGTGCGGGTGCAGCTTGCCCATGACCTCGCCGACGACGCGGGCGCACTTCACGTACCCGCGGTCGGGGCGCAGGCCCATCTCGCTCATCTGGTAGACGATGCGCCGGTGCACCGGCTTCATGCCGTCCCGGGCGTCCGGCAGGGCCCGGGAGTAGATCACCGAGTACGCGTACTCGAGGAAGGAGCCCTGCATTTCGTCGACGACGTCGATGTCGAGGATCCTCTCCTCGAAATCCTCCGGCGGCGGGGTCTTCGTGCTGCGGCGGGCCATCGCTGCGGCGCTCCTAACCAAGATCGGGGGGTGGTACGTGCTGGGGTGTGCGACGGGGTCGACGCGGACCATTGTGGCCCCAGGCACCGACAACGCCGACTCCGACCCTGGCGAGCACCCCCTGGACGGAGCCCTCGGGGGAGTGAGGGCCGGGAACTTCTCCGCGCACCTGCGCGCTTGCATACAGTGGCAGGTCGATAAGAAATCTCTGCATCGCGATCGAAGGGACCACATGCCCATGGGTCACACGGCCACAGCTCAGGCCGGCTCCGGCGGCCTGACAGCGACCGAGCACCGGCTGGCCAACGGCCTGCGCGTGGTGCTGTCCGAGGACCACCTCACCCCGGTCGCCGCCGTCTGCCTCTGGTACGACGTCGGCTCGCGCCACGAAGTCAAGGGGCGGACCGGTCTGGCTCACCTCTTCGAGCACCTGATGTTCCAGGGATCGGCGAGCGTACCGGGCAACGGGCACTTCGAGCTCGTCCAGGGCGCCGGCGGCTCGCTGAACGGCACCACCAGCTTCGAGCGCACGAACTACTTCGAGACGATGCCCGCCCACCAGCTGGAGCTCGCCCTGTGGCTGGAGGCGGACCGCATGGGCTCGCTGCTGGCCGCCCTGGACGAGGAGTCCATGGAGAACCAGCGCGACGTCGTCAAGAACGAGCGCCGCCAGCGCTACGACAACGTCCCGTACGGCACGGCGTTCGAGCGCCTGACGGCCCTCGCCTACCCCGAGGGCCACCCGTACCACCACACCCCGATCGGCTCCATGGCCGACCTGGACGCCGCCTCCCTCGAGGACGCCCGGAACTTCTTCCGCACGTACTACGCGCCCAACAACGCCGTCCTGTCGGTCGTGGGCGACATCGACCCCGAGCGCACCCTCGCCTGGGTCGAGAAGTACTTCGGCAGCATCCCGGCGCACGACGGCAAGCAGCCGCCCCGCGACGGCACCCTCCCCGAGACCATGGGCGGGCAGCTGCGCGAGGAGATCGTCGAGGAGGTCCCGGCCCGCGCGCTGATGGCGGCCTACCGCCTCCCGCACGACGGCACCCGCGCGTGCGACGCGGCCGACGTGGCGTTGACGATCCTCGGCGGGGGCGAGTCCTCCCGCCTGCACAACCGCCTGGTCCGCCGCGACCAGAGCGCCGTCGCGGCCGGTTTCGGCCTGCTGCGGCTGGCCGGCGCGCCCTCCCTGGGCTGGCTGGACGTCAAGACCTCCAGCGGTGTCGAGGTGCCCGCCATCGAGGCGGCCGTGGACGAGGAGCTCGCCCGGTTCGCCGCCGAGGGCCCCACCGCCGACGAGATGGAGCGCGCTCAGGCGCAGCTGGAGCGCGAGTGGCTGGACCGGCTGGGCACCGTCGCCGGCCGCGCCGACGAACTGTGCCGCTTCGCGGTGCTGTTCGGCGACCCGCAGCTGGCGCTGACCGCCGTCGGGCGCGTCCTGGACGTCACCGCCGAGGAGGTGCAGGCCGTGGCCGCCGCCCGGCTGCGCCCCGACAACCGCGCGGTCCTGGTCTACGAGCCGCTGGCCGGCGCCGAAGAGAACGACGAGAGCGACGAGAACGAGGGGGCGGAGCAGTGAGCGACACCGCAGCCGTCACGATGACCTTCCACCCGCGTCCGGAGGCCGGTGAGGCCAAGCCGTGGGCCTTCCCCGCCCCCGAGCGCTCCACCCTGGGCAACGGGCTGACCCTGCTGCGCTGCCACCGCCCCGGCCAGCAGGTCGTCGCGGTCGAGGTCAACCTCGCGGCCCCGCTCGACGCCGAGCCCGCGGGCCTCGACGGCGTGGCCACGATCATGGCCCGCGCCCTGTCGGAGGGCACCGACAAGCACTCCGCCGAGGAGTTCGCCGCCGAGCTGGAGCGCTGCGGCGCCACCCTCGACGCCCACGCCGACCACCCCGGCGTGCGCGTCTCCCTGGAGGTCCCGGCCTCCCGCCTGCCCAAGGCGCTCGGACTGCTCGCCGAGGCGCTGCGCGCGCCCGCGTTCGACGACGGCGAGGTCGCCCGGCTGGTGCGCAACCGGCTCGACGAGATCCCGCACGAGCAGGCCAACCCGCAGCGCCGGGCGGCCAAGGAGCTCTCCAAGGAGCTCTTCCCGGCCACGCTGCGCATGTCCCGCCCGCGCCAGGGCACGGAGGAGACGGTCGCCCGGATCGACTCCGCCGCCGTACGCGCCTTCTACGAGGCCCACGTACGCCCCGCCACCGCCACCGTGGTGATCGTCGGCGACCTGACCGGCATCGACCTGGACGCCGCCCTGGCCGACACCCTGGGCGCCTGGACGGGGGACACCGCCGCCCCCCTGCCGGTGCCGCCGGTGACGGCCGACGACACGGGCCGCGTAATCATCGTGGACCGGCCCGGCGCGGTCCAGACGCAGCTGCTGATCGGCCGGATCGGCCCGGACCGGCACGACATCGTCTGGGCCCCGCAGGTCCTGGGCACGTACTGCCTGGGCGGCACCCTGACCTCCCGTCTGGACAAGGTGCTGCGCGAGGAGAAGGGCTACACCTACGGCGTGCGCGCCTTCGCCCAGGTGCTGCGCTCGACAGCCGACGGCAAGGGAGCCTCGATGCTCGCCATCAGCGGCTCGGTGGACACCCCCAACACCGGCCCGGCGCTGGAGGACCTGTGGCAGGTGCTGCGCACCCTCGCCGCCGAGGGCCTGACGGACGCCGAGCGCGACGTGGCGGTGCAGAACCTGGTGGGCGTGGCCCCGCTGAAGTTCGAGACGGCCGCCTCGGTCGCCGGGACCCTGGCGGACCAGGTGGAGCAGGAGCTGCCGGACGACTACCAGGCGCGGCTGTACGCGCGGCTGGCCGAAACCGGTACGGCGGAGGCCACTTCGGCGGTGGTGAGCGCCTTCCCGGTGGACCGGCTGGTCACCGTCCTGGTGGGCGACGCGGCGCAGATCGAGGAGCCGGTGCTGGCCCTCGGGATCGGTGAGGTCACGGTCGTCACCAACTGACCGGAGGCCGGCCGGCAACTGACCGGTGACCGGCCTGTTTCGAGGGGCCCGGCGGAGCATCCGCCGGGCCCCCTTTGTCCGTTTGGTGGTGTGGTTTCAGGTATGCGGTGTGGCGTACGCAACAAATCCGCTCGTCTGTTTGGCGATTGACTGATGATCCGCCTAGCGTCAGGCGTGCTGTCCGTCAGTTGTGCCAGCCGCACCCGCGGCACCGGGCAGCGATCGCCGAGTCCCCGTCAGGCGCGAGCCTGGGGAGCCGGGGACCCACATCAGTCCCTGGGGTGAATCGGACCGCCTCGCCAGAGGGGGGCCGTAGGAGACCTTCCTGCTCCGAACCCGTCAGCTAACCCGGTAGGCGAGAGGGAAGGAAAGGATCACCCCCGCCATGGCGTTTGGCAGTCGTGCAGCCGGTTCCGGCAAGCACCGTGGTTCGAGCCGCATGAGCCGCAAGACCGCCGGCTACGCCGGCATAGCCGCCCTCGCCACCACGGGCGTGGTCGGCACCCTGGCGGCCCCGGCCTTCGCCGCCGACTCCCACGGCGGCCCGTCCTTCGAGGACACCGGCGCCCTGAACGCGATCGTCGTCGCCGACGGCCTCCAGGACGACATCCAGGTCCAGGCCGAGACCCAGCAGACCGCCGCCGAGTCCGTCGCCGCCCAGGCGCAGGCCGAGGCCGACGCCAAGACGCGCGCCGCCGAGGCGAAGCGCATGGCCGAGGCCAAGGAGAAGGCCGAGCGCGAGGCCGCCGAGAAGGCCGCCCAGGAGGAGGCCCGCAAGCGCCTCAACACCTTCGTGCTCCCGGTCGACGGCTCCTACGTCAGCACCCAGTACGGCGCGGGCGGCGGCATGTGGTCCTCCGGCAGCCACACGGGCGTCGACTTCCACGCCGACGAGGGCACGTCCGTCCACGCGGTGGGCGCGGGCACGATCGTCGAGGCCGGCTGGGGCGGCGCCTACGGCAACAACGTCGTGATCCGCCACAACGACGGCACCTACACCCAGTACGGCCACCTGATGTCGCTGAACGTCTCGGTCGGCGAGACGGTCACCGCGGGACAGCAGATCGGCCTGTCGGGCTCCACCGGCAACTCCAGCGGCCCGCACCTGCACTTCGAGGCCCGCACCGGTGCCACGTACGGCACGGACATCAACCCGCTGGCCTACCTGCGCAACCACGGCGTCGGCATCTGACGCAGGTTTCCACGTCCACGGAAGAAGGCCCCGGCTCCCAGAGCCGGGGCCTTCTTCGTTTTCGCCGTTTCCGTTTCCGATTTCCGGGCGT
The DNA here is from genome assembly GCF_003634815.1 of Streptomyces sp. 3211.6. NCBI lineage: Bacteria > Bacillati > Actinomycetota > Actinomycetes > Kitasatosporales > Streptomycetaceae > Streptomyces > Streptomyces sp. 3211.6. Next base: position 5,909,447 of record NZ_RBXC01000001.1, read on the forward strand.
TCTCGGAAATCGAGCCGTGTTGCAATAGAGTCGCGGCACGGTAGATGGAAACGAAACCCAGCGGAACCCAGCGGAGGTCCGGCCTTGCGTATTCCGGCGCACGCGGTGTGCACAGCGATTCGCGACGATATCGTCTCCGGATTCTTCGGCCCCGGCGGCCGGCTGACCGAGGAGGTGCTCGCCCGCCGGTACGGGGTCTCGCGGGTGCCGGTGCGCGAGGCGCTGCGCACGCTGGAGTCCGAGGGGTTCGTCACCACGCGGCGGCACGCGGGGGCCTGCGTGGCGGAGCCGGGCGAGCAGGAGGCCGCCGATCTGCTGGAGCTGCGGATGCTGCTGGAGCCGCTGGCCGCCTCGCGCGCCGCCCGGCGGCGGACGGATGCGCACCTGAAGGTGCTGCGGGGGCTGGTGCGGCTGGGCCAGGAGCGGGCCAGGCGGGGGCAGGGCGAGGACCTGCGGTCGCTGGGGAGCTGGTTCCACGAGACCCTGGCGCAGGCGTCCGGCAGCCCGGGGCTGATCGCGCTGCTGACGCAGACCCGGCACAAGATCGCCTGGATGTACGAGGTGGGGGCCCCGGCCCGGCCGGTGGACTCCTGGGCGGAACACGGGGCGCTGGTGGACGCGGTCGCGCGGGGGGACGCGGAGCGGGCGCGGGCGGTGGCCGCGCTGCATGCGGAGCGGGCGGTGGGGGTTTTCCGGCTCCGGGTGAGGAGTTTGCAACGTGCCGTAAACACGGGAGGTGGCCGGAATTAACGCCGGGCCCGTATAAAAGGGGCCGGGTCTGGCGGAATTCTATTCCGGTGGAGCGGGATGTGATTTCCGGTCGATTCCCGCTGCGGATGTTTCAGCACGGCGGGCTTTTCCCGACGGGATTGCGCTGCGGCGGCCGTCCGCGGGAGGCTGCCGGGCCTGGGGCCGGAGGCGGCGGGGGCGGCCCGGTACCGGAAACGACGAAGCCGCGGTCCCCGGGGTGGTGGGGGCCGCGGCTTCGGTGAAGGGTCGTGGTCGGTCAGACCGTTTCGGGGAGTTCCTCCAGGCCCTCCGCCACCAGCTTCGCGAGCCGGTCCAGCGCGGCCTCCGCGCCCTCGGCCTCGGACGCCAGGACGATCTCCTCGCCGCCCTGGGCGCCCAGGCCCAGGACCGCCAGCATCGACGCGGCGTTGACGGGGTCGCCGCCCGCCTTCGCGATGGTCACGGGGACGCCGGAAGCGGTCGTCGCGCGGACGAAGATCGAGGCGGGACGAGCGTGCAGGCCCTCGGCCCAGCCGACGTTGACGCGGCGCTCTGCCATGGTGATGCCCTTCAGGTTCTCGCGGTTGTCTAGACCAGTCTCTCACGTCACCCGGAATGCTCGGACCGACCTTCGGCCCGATCCCGCCGCCGTTCGGCCCTCATCAGCTTTGCACTGATTTGCCCCGGCGCGCCTCATTCCCGGGCCCTGTGCCGTCCGGCCTGTCGGAGCCACCCGGCCACCTGGCCGGATCTTCCCCTTAGGCTGGCCCCATGACCATCGCGTCGGACCCCTCGTACCCGGCCCACTGGGAAGCGGACGTAGTGCTGCGCGACGGCGGCACCGCCCGGATCCGCCCCATCACGACCGAGGACGCGGGCCGCCTGGTCAGCTTCTACGAGCAGGTCTCGGACGAGTCGAAGTACTACCGCTTCTTCGCCCCCTACCCCCGCCTCTCCGACCGCGACGTCCACCGCTTCACGCACCACGACTACGTGGACCGCGTCGGCCTCGCCGCGACCATCGGCGGGGAGTTCATCGGCACCGTCCGCTACGACCGCATCGGCCCCGACGGCCGCCCCGCCTCCGCCCCCGCAGACGAGGCCGAGGTGGCCTTCCTCGTCCAGGACGCCCATCAGGGCCGCGGGGTCGCCTCCGCCCTGCTCGAACACATCGGAGCCGTGGCCCGGGAGCGGGGCATCCGCCGCTTCGCGGCCGAGGTGCTGCCCGCCAACACCAAGATGATCAAGGTGTTCACGGACGTCGGCTACCAGCAGAGGCGCAGCTTCGAGGACGGCTCCGTCCACCTCACCCTCGACCTCGAACCCACCGCCGAGTCCCTCGCCGTCCAGCGCGCCCGCGAACAGCGCGCCGAGGCCCGCTCCGTCCAGCGGCTGCTGGCCCCCGGCTCGGTCGCGGTGATCGGCGTCAGCCGCTCCGGATCCGGGGTGGGCGCCGCCACCCTGCGCAACCTGCGCGACGGGGGCTTCCACGGGCACCTCTACGCCGTCAACGAGGCCCGGGCGGCCGGGATGGAGGGCGACCTGCTGGACGGGGTGCGGGCCTACCGCAGCGTCGCGGACATCGGGGCCCCCGTGGACCTCGCCGTGATCGCCGTCCCCGCCGAGCGGGTCGCGGACGCCGTCGCCGACTGCGGGGAACACGGGGTGCAGGGGCTGGTGGTGCTGTCGGCCGGGTACGGGGAGAGCGGCCCGGACGGGCTGGCCCGCCAGCGCGAACTGGTCCGCCAGGTCCGCTCGTACGGGATGCGGCTCATCGGGCCCAACGCCTTCGGGGTGATCAACACCGCGGCGGACGTGGAGCTCAACGCCTCCCTCGCGCCCGCCCCCGCCACCGCCCGCGGCCGGATCGGGCTGTTCACGCAGTCCGGGGCCATCGGCATCGCCCTGCTGTCCGGGCTGCTGCGCCGCGGCGAGGGACTGTCCTCCTTCGTGTCCGCCGGCAACCGGGCGGACGTCTCCGGCAACGACATCCTCCAGTACTGGTACGAGGACGGGGCCACCGACGTGGCCCTCATGTACCTGGAGACCCTCGGCAACCCGCGCAAGTTCACCCGCCTCGCCCGCCGCACCGCCGCCGTCAAGCCCCTCGTCGTCGCCCTCGGCGGCCGCCACACCCCCGCCGGACACCTGGTCCCCGGCACCCGCCTCCCCGAGGCCACCGTCTCCGACCTGCTCCGCCAGGCCGGCGTCATCCGGGTCGACACGGTCACCGAGCTCGTCGACGCCGGGCTCCTGCTGGCCGGCCAGCCCCTGCCGGCCGGCCCCCGGGTGGCCATCCTCGGCAACTCCGAGTCCCTCGGCGTCCTCACGTACGACGCCTGCCTGACCGAGGGGCTGCGGCCGCTGCCCCCGCTGGACCTGACCACCGCCGCCACGCCCGAGGACTTCCGCACCGCCCTCACCGCCGCCCTGGCCTCCGAGGACTGCGACGCCGTCGTCGTCACCGCCATCCCCTGGGTCGGCGAGCGGGCCCTGGCCGACGACCTCGCGGAGGCCCTGCGCGAGGCCGTCGCCGAGGTCCCCGGCAAGCCCGTCGCCGTCGTCCACGTCGAGCTCGGCGAACTCGTCGAGGCCCTCTCCGCCGCCCGGCCCACCGCCCCGGCCGCCACCCCGCCGCCCGCCGCCCCCGGCGACCGCACCCCGCCCGCCGCCCCCGGCGCGGCTCCCGCTCCGGCCCCCGCCCCCGGCGCGGCTCCCGCTCCGGCCCCCGCCCCCGGCGTGGCCGCCGCCCCCGCCCCCGGCGCGGCCGCCGCCCCCGCCCCGGTCCCCGGCGGACGGATCCCCGCCTACCCCGCCGCCGAGCGCGCCGTGAAGGCCCTCGCCGAAGCCGTCCGCTACGCCCAGTGGCGCCGCGCCAACGCGGACGCCGGGCACGTCCCCGAGTACGAGGACATCGACGAGAGCGGCGCCGCTGCCCAGCTCGCCTCCCTCGTCGCCGGGGTCGCCGAGGGAGCCGCGCTGACCCTGGACGAGCCCGACGCCCGCGAGCTCCTCGCCCGCTACGGGATCCGGGTCCTGCCCACCCTCCCCGCCCCCAGCGCCGACGCCGCCGCCCGCGCGGCCCGCGTCCTCGGCTACCCCGTCGCCCTCAAGACCACCGCCCCCCACCTGCGCCACCGCGCCGACCTGGGTGGCGTACGCCTGGACCTCACCACCGAGGCCGAGCTGCGGCGCTCCTACGAGGAACTCACCGAAGCCCTCGGCAAGCCCGCCGAGCTGCTGCCCGTCGTCCAGTCGATGGCCCCGCGCGGGGTGGACACCGTCGTCCGCTCCGTCGTCGACCCCGCCGCCGGCGCCGTCCTCTCCTTCGGGCTCGCCGGAGTCCCCTCCGAGCTCCTCGGTGACACCGCGCACCGCCTGGTCCCCGCCACCGACCGTGACGCCGCGGGACTGGTCCGCGCCCTGCGCGCCGCGCCCCTCCTCTTCGGCTGGCGCGGCAGCGACCCCGTCGACACCCCCGCCCTGGAGGAACTGCTGCTGCGGCTGTCCCGCCTGGTGGACGACCATCCCGAAGTGACCGGAGTCTCCCTGGAGCCGGTCGTCGTCGCCACGGAGGGCCTCTCCGTGCTCAGCGCCACCGTGCGGGTCGCCCACCCGCCCGCGCGGACCGACCTCGGACCGCGGACCCTGCCCAGCTACTGACCGACGGGCAGGTAGGGGGACCCCGTACGGGCCTTAGGATGGACCTCATGGCGAAATCCGGTACGACGACCCAGGGGCTGCGCGCGGCGATCGAGCGCAGCGGCTACTACCCGGCCCTCGTGGCCGAGGCCGTGGAGGCCGCGGTGGGCGGCGAGCCGGTCTCGTCGTACGTGGTCCACCAGGAGACCACCTTCGACTCCAACGAGGTGCGCCGGCACGTGACCGTGCTGGTCCTCACCGACAGCCGGTTCATCGTCAGCCATACCGACGAGCAGGCCGCCGACGCCGGGTCCCCCTCCCCGTACGCGACCACCTCCACCGAGTCGGTCAAGCTCGGCTCGATCTCCTCCGTGGTGCTCAGCCGCGTCGTCGCCAACCCGGAGTCCTACACGCCCGGGCAGCTGCCCCGCGAGGTCGTCCTGACCATCGGCTGGGGCGCGGTCTCGCGCATCGACCTGGAGCCCGCCGCCTGCGGCGACCCCAACTGCGACTCCGACCACGGCTACACCGGCAACTCCACCGCCGACGACCTCAGCCTGCGCGTCAGCGAGGCCGGCGACGGCCCCGAGACCGTCCGCCAGACCCTGCTCTTCGCCCAGGCGCTCTCCGAGGCCACCGCGGCCACCACCCGCTGATGGCGTACTCCGTGCCGCCGAACTGGCAGGACGAACCGGAACTCCTCGACCTCGCAGACGCCCCGGTCCCGCACTACGGAACCGGCTCGCTCGCCGACCTGCTGCCGACCCTGGCGGCGGGCCAGGGCGTCCCCGGGCTCACCGCCGGGATCGCCGAGCTGACCCCGGCCGACCGCAACTGCGTCTTCCTCGTCGACGGCATGGGCTGGGAGCAGATCAAGGCCCACCCGGAGTACGCCCCCTTCCTCACCTCCCTCCTCGCGAGCTCCCGCGGGGGCACCGGCCGGCCGCTGACCGCCGGCTTCCCGGCGACCACCGCCACCTCCCTCGCCTCCGTCGGCACCGGCCTGCCGCCCGCCCGGCACGGCCTGCCCGGCTACGCCGTGCGCAACCCGGCCTCCGGCGAGCTGATGAACCAGCTGCGCTGGTACCCGTGGACCCCGCCCAAGCCCTGGCAGCCGTACCCGACGGTCTTCCAGCTCGCGGACGCGGCCGGCGTGCACACCGCCCAGGTGTCCGCGCCCAACTTCCAGAGCACCCCGCTCACCCAGATCGCCCTCAGCGGCGGCACCTTCCACGGCCGGATGACCGGCGAGGAACGGATGGACCTCGCCGCGATCCAGCTCGCGGCCGGTGAGCGCTCCCTCGTGTACACGTACTACAGCGAGCTCGACGGGGCCGGACACCGCCACGGCGTGGACTCCGACGCCTGGCGCGGCCAGCTCATGTACGTGGACCGGCTCGTGCAGCGGCTCGCCGAACAGCTGCCGCCGCGCACCGCCCTCTACGTGACCTCCGACCACGGCATGGTCGACGTCCCCTTCGACGAGGACTCGCGCATCGACTTCGACGAGGACTGGGAGCTGGGCGCGGGAGTCGCCCTGCTCGGCGGCGAGGGCCGCGCCCGGCACGTCTACGCGGTGCCCGGCGCCGAGGCCGACGTGCTGACCGTGTGGCGCGAGGTACTCGGCGACCGTTTCTGGATCGCGAGCCGCGAAGAGGCCCTGGAGCTGGGCTGGTTCGGCGCGCCGGGGGAGTGCGACGAGCGGGTCCTCGGCCGGATCGGCGACGTGATCGCCGCCGCCCACGCCGACGCCGCGATCACCGCCTCCCGCAACGAGCCCAACGAGTCGGCCCTCACCGGTATGCACGGCTCCATGACGGCGGCGGAACAGCTGGTCCCGCTCCTCGAAGTCCGCACCTGAGCCCTCCGCCGCCCCACCCCTCCTCCCCGCCCCCACGACCCGAAAGGTCCCGTACTTCCCATGCCCGAGCTGGTGTTCTTCTCCGGAACGATGGACTGCGGGAAGAGCACACTGGCTCTCCAGATCGGCCACAACCGCTCCGCCCGAGGCCTCCAGGGCGTGATCTTCACGCGCGACGACCGGGCGGGCGAGGGCAAGATCTCCTCCCGGCTCGGCCTGGTGACCGAGGCGGTCGAGGCCGCCGAGGGCATGGACCTCTACGCCTACCTGGTGGAGCTGCTGTCCAAGGGCGGCAAGGCCGACTACGTGATCGTGGACGAGGCGCAGTTCCTCGCGCCCGAGCAGATCGACCAGCTGGCCCGCATCGTCGACGACCTCGACATGGACGTCTTCGCCTTCGGCATCACCACCGACTTCCGCACCAAGCTCTTCCCCGGCTCCCAGCGGCTGATCGAGCTGGCCGACCGGATCGAGCAGCTCCAGGTCGAGGCCCTGTGCTGGTGCGGGGCCCGGGCCACGCACAACGCCCGTACGGTGGGCGGGGTCATGGTGGTCGAGGGCGCCCAGGTGGTGGTCGGCGACGTCAACCGCCCGGCGGAGGAGATCGGCTACGAGGTCCTGTGCCGCCGCCACCACCGCCGCCGCCTCACCTCCGCCTCGGCCCACGCCGGCGCCCTCTCCCCGGACGTCCTCCCCGTCAACCACGCCTGACCGGGCGCATCAGCCGGTCGGTGCCACCAAAGCGTGCTCGTAGGCGATGATGACGAGGTGGACGCGGTCGCGGGCGTCGAGTTTGGCCAGCAGGCGCGTCACGTACGCCTTGACGGTCGCGCCGCTGATGAACATCGCCTCGGCGATCTCGGCGTTCGACATGCCCCGGCCGATCAACGTAAGTACCTCGAGCTCGCGGTCGGTGACCCCCAGGACTGCCTTGGACGGCGGCGGGACGGCCCGCTGCGGGCGATCGGCGAACTCCTCGATCAGGCGGCGCGTCACCTTCGGCGCTATGAGCGCATCCCCGTCGGCCACGACCCGTACCGCCGTGATGATGTCGTCCAGGGCCATGTCCTTGACGAGGAATCCCGAAGCCCCGGCCCGCAAGGAGTCGTAGACGTTGTCGTCGTCGTCGAACGTCGTCAGGACGATGACGTGCGGGGCGCCGGTGTCCTTCGTGATCATCCGGGTGGCCTCGATGCCGTCCATGCCGGGCATGCGGATGTCCATGACGACGACGTCGGGATTCAGATCCCGGACCAGCTGTACGGCCTCGGCGCCGTTCCCGGCTTCTCCGACGACCTCGATGTCCGGGATGTCGGCGATCACCATGCCCAGCCCGGTGCGGATCAGCGGCTGGTCGTCGGCGAGCACGACGCGGACCGGCATCAGACCTCCATCGGGATGGGGAGACGGGCGGTCACGCGGTAGCCGCCCTCGGGGCGCGGACCGGCGGTGAAGTCGCCGTGCAGCAGTTTCACCCGGTCACGCATCCCGGCGATACCGTAGCCGCTGCCTTCGCCTCCGCCGCTCCCGGATCCGCTGTCGACGATCACGACGGACAGTTCGGAGGGGTGGAATACCACGGAGACGCGGCACTGCTGTGTTCTGGAGTGCTTCACCACGTTGGTGACGGACTCCTGGATGATGCGGAACGCGGACAAGTCGACCTCCGGTGGCAGAGGACGCCTCTCGCCGCGCCACTCGACGTCCACGCGGACGCCGGCGTCCCTCACGTTCTCCACGAGCTTGTCGACGTCTTCGAGCCCGGCGGCCGGCTTCCCGGCGTCACCGGACGCGGCGTCGTGGAGCGCGCCGAGCATGCGCCGTAGGCCGGCGAGCGTCTCCCGGCTCGTGTCCTCGATGGCGCCGAGGGCCCTGCGCGCCCCCTCCGGCTGCGTATCGATGACCCGCCGGGCGGCCCCGGCCTGGAACGCCACGACGCCGATGCTGTGGGCGACCATGTCATGCAGTTCCCGGGCGATCCGCAGCCGCTCGGCCGTCACCGCCTGCTCCGCGACCCGGGTGCGCATCTGCTCGGTGTGCTCCCGTTCCTGACGGCGCGCGTTCCCGATGACCCAGGCGACCACGATCATCATCAGGACGACCGCCTCGACCGAGGTGCCCACCCGGAGTCCCAGCGCCAGGCGCGTGCCGATGTAGCCGAGGAGCCCGGTCAGGGCCAGCCCCGCGGCGCACAACGACGTCCGCCGCGCCTCGGCGGCGGTGGCGAAGCAGAGGGCGACGCAGACCGGCAGGTACTGCTCGGGCGCGATGCTGGTCGTGTGCAGGGGGCCGTTGGTCAGGACCAGCGCGCTGACCACCAGCATCGTCATCGATGTCAGCGGTCGACGGGTCAAGAGCCGGCAGGCGCCCGCCAGCAGGGCCACTGCCAGGAGCAAGGTCGCCAGCTCGCGGTGGTCCATCGAGAACGGCTCGATGCGGTGGCTCTTCTCGCCCCAGGGCTGCAGCTGTTCTCCCGGCCAGCGGATCTGGACGACGAACGAGTAGATCGTGGACACACACCAGGCGAGCGCCGTCCACGCGCCGGGTGTCACACGCCGGACCAGCGTGGGAGGCGGTGTCGTGAGCATGACGCGATCGTAGCCGCGTGATCATCCCTGGGAATCGGACCCGGGGTGTACACCCCAGGTTGGTATCCGCGCTCCGATCCGTGGACGACGCTCCGATGCCGCCGGACCAGGGCGATCGGCACTGTTCTCCGCATGACGAACATGGGCGGTTACGAGGAGCGTGAAGTCGTCGTCCGGCTCACGGACGTACGGAAGGACTTCGGGGACTACGCGGCCCTGGACGGCGTTTCGCTGGAGATCGGCGCGGGCGAGTCGGTCGCCGTGATGGGACCGTCCGGCTCCGGGAAGTCGACCCTGCTGAACATGGTCTCCGGACTCGACCGGCCGACCGCCGGATCGGTCGTCGTCGCCGGGGAGGACCTGGTCGAGCTCGACGAGAAGGGCCTGGCGCTGTTCCGGCGTCGCCGGATCGGCATGATCTTCCAGTTCTTCAACCTGCTGGACGACCTGCCCGCCCTGGACAACATCGCCCTGGCCGGCCAGCTGGTCGGGCTGAAGGCGTCGGCCGCCCGCGAGCGCGCCCTGGAGCTCATGGGCGAACTCTCGATCGCCGACCGTAAGAACATCTATCCCGCCTCACTGTCGGGCGGCGAGCGGCAGCGGGTCGCCACGGCGCGGGCCTTGATGAACCGACCGTCGCTGCTGCTCGCCGACGAGCCGACCGGCGCCCTGGACAGCAGGTCCGGCGACCAGGTGATGCAACTGCTCATGGACCTGAACCAGCTCGGCCAGACCCTCCTGATCGTCACGCACGACCCGCGGCTCGCCGCCCGGTGCGCCCGGCGGGTCGTCGAGGTCGCGGACGGGCGCATCGCCCGGGACCGCCTCGTCGACCACGCCGCGGTCGCAGAGGCCGCACGATGAGCGCCGTGTGGCGGGCTTCCCGCGCGGCGGTGAAGCGCCGCAGACTCCAGACCTTCGTGCTCGGCGTCGTCGTCATGGTCTCCAGTGCCATGGCCGTCGCGACCCTGGCCCTGCTGGCGGCCGTGTCGGGCCCCTTCGACACGGCCTACGACGCCGCGAACGGTGCGCACGTCGTCGCCGAGTTCGACAGCTCGAAGGCGACCGCGGCCCAGATCGCCCAGGCCGCGAACGCCCGCGGCGTCGAGGCCGTCGCAGGCCCGTATCCCGCAGCCGTCCTCCACTCGCCCTCGCAGACCGGCGATCACCCGATCGGGCTGGCCGGTTCCTTCACCGTCGTAGGCCGGGACCGGCCGGACACCGCGGTCGACACCCTCAAGCTCAGCGCCGGCCGCTGGGCGACCGGTCCGGGAGAGATCGTCCTGAACGAGCCGTCGTTCATCGGTCCGGACCAGATCAAGTCCGAGCACGAGGTCGTCACCCCGGACGGCGTGCGTCTCAAGGTCGTCGGTTACGCGAACTCGGCCGGCCAGTCGGCGGGCGGCTGGGTCACCCCGGACCAGGCCCGGGCCCTGCAATCCGGCTCGCCCTCGCTCCAGATGATGTACCGCTTCGATGACGCCGGTTCCGACTCGGCGCTGAAGGCCGGCATGGCTGCTGCCACGAAGGGCCTGCCGTCCGACGCCCTGACGGGGACCGGGTCGTACCTGACCATCAAGGCGAACCTCGCCAAGGGCCCGAACACCTACGTGCCGTTCCTGACGGTCTTCGGCATCCTCGGCCTGACCGTCTCGGTCCTGATCGTGGGCAACGTCGTCAGCGGCGCGGTCGTCTCGGGTTTCCGGCACATCGGAGTCCTCAAGGCCCTGGGGTTCACCCCCCACCAGGTGACGGCGGTCTACCTCGTCATGGTCACGTTCCCGGCGACGATCGGCTGCGCGCTCGGCTCGGTGATCGGCGGCTTCGTGGGCAAGAAGCTGGTGAACCAGGCCTTCTGGGGCCTCTTCGGCAGCGACCTCGTCATGGGCAAGGCCACCGTCCCGACGTGGGTCCATCCGGTGGTGCTGATCGGGATGCCCGCTCTCGTGGCGCTGTCCGCCCTCGTTCCGGCGATGCGCGCCCGTCGCCTCCCCGCCGCAGTGGCCATCAGCGCGGGCGGCGTCCAGCAGACCGGACACGGTCTGGCGGTCCAGCGGTGGCTCGGCGGATCGAGACTGCCGCGCCCGGTGAGCCTGGGCCTGGGCTGGCCGTTCGCCCGGCCGGGCCGCACGGTCCTGACGCTGTCGACGGTCGTGCTCGGCGTCATGACGGTGACGATGGCTCTCGGCATTTCGGCCTCGGTCGTCAAGTTCGGGCAGATGCAGCAGCAGACCGACAAGATCCAGGTGCGCGTCGACGTCAATGACCCCAAGTGGGGGACTCCCGGCCCGACGCACTCCGACGACCGGCTCTTCGCGCTGCTGCGCTCGCTGCCCGGCGCCGAGCACGTGTCCGCGCAGGCCCCGCTGCAGACCCGCATGGCGGGCTGGTCGGGAACCCTCCGTGTGGGCGTCGAGCGTGGTGACACCAAGGAGCTGCATCCGGACCTCGCCCGGGGACGCTGGATCGAGGGGCCGAACGAGGTGGTGGTCTCGTCGGAGTTCTGGCACGAGCACAAGGTGTCCCTCGGCGACACGATCACGCTGGACACCAGCGACGGACCCCAGCCGCAGAAGATCGTCGGCGAGAGCGTCGGGGGATGGGACGTGACGACCCTCGACTGGAACCGGTTCGTCCCGCTCAGCCCGGCCCAGCGCGCCCAGGGCTTCTCCGTCCAGCTCGCGAAGGGCACCGACCCGCAGGCCTACGCCGAGGCGGTCGCGCGTACGGACCCGGGGCTGAACGCGGTGGTGAACGGCGCCTCCGACACACTGGAGAAGGTCATCATCAGCGTGGTGTCGACCCTCACCGTGATGCTGATCGTCGTTTCGAGCCTGGGCGTGTTCAACACGGTGGTCCTCAACACCCGTGAGCGCCGCAAGGACCTGGGGATGCTCAAGTCGATCGGAATGACGCCCCGCCAGGTGATGGCCATGGTGGTGACGTCCATGGCGGTGCTCGGGGCGGCCGGCGGGATCGTCGGCGTCCCGCTCGGGATGCTCGCGCACCGGATCGTCATCCCGATGACCGGACACGGCACCGGGCTCGACCTGCCGGATTCGCTGGTGCAGGTGTGGAACTGGCCGACGGTGGCGTTGCTCGCCCTCTCGGGTTCCGTGATCGCCGCGCTGGGTGCCTGCCTCCCGGCCCGTGGTGCGGCGAAGGCCCCTGTCGCGGAGGTGCTGCGGACGGAGTAGCGGACAACCACGCCTGAACCGCGGCTCCTGCGGACGGACTTCCGTAACTCACGACGACCTGCCCGCGCGAGGGAGCCGGGCCCGAGGGCCCGTCCTACGCTTCGTGAGGTGACGACCGCAGCCGCGCCCGTTCCCGCCCCCACCCACCACGCCCTGCTGGTGCTCCTCCTCCAGCTGGCGCTCCTGCTGCTCCTCGCCGTCTGCCTCGGGCAGCTGGCCGCGCGCTTCAGGCTGCCCGCGATCGTCGGAGAGCTCTGCGCGGGGGTCCTCGTCGGCCCCTCGGTCCTCGGCCATCTGCTGCCCGGCTTCGCCGCCTGGCTGCTGCCGCAGCAGCCCGAGCAGATGCACCTCCTCGACGCGGTCGGGCAGCTCGGCGTCCTGCTCCTCGTCGGGATCACCGGGATGGAACTCCAGTCCGACCTCGTCCGGCGGCGCGGCGCCACCGCGGTACGGGTGAGCGCCGCCGGTCTCATCCTGCCCCTGGTGCTCGGCGTCGCCACGGGCTACCTGCTGCCCCGCTCACTGCTGCCCGCCGGCACCGACCCGACGGTGTTCGCCCTGTTCCTCGGCGTGGCCCTGTGCGTCAGCGCGATCCCGGTGATCGCCAAGACCCTGCTGGACATGGACCTCCTGCACCGCGAGGTCGGCCAGCTGACCCTGGCCTCCGGGGTGATCGACGACGTCGTCGGCTGGTTCCTGCTCTCCGTCGTCTCGGCGATGGCCACGGCCGGTCTGACCGCCGGCCGGCTCGCCGCCTCCCTGCTCTACCCCGTGGGCGTCGTGCTGTTCGCCCTGCTGGTGGGCCGGCCCGCCGTCAGGCTCGCGCTGGGCGCGGCCGGCCGCTCGCCCGAGCCCGGGCCGACCGTCGCCGTGGCGGCGCTGGCCGTACTGCTCGGCTCCGCGGGTACGCACGCCCTGGGTCTGGAGCCGGTCTTCGGGGCCTTCGTCGCCGGCGTACTGATCAGCACCAGCGGCAGACCGGACCGGGAGAAACTGGCCCCGCTGCGCACCACGGTGCTGGCCTTCCTCGCGCCGCTCTACTTCGCCACGGCCGGGCTCCGGACGGACCTGACGGCGCTGGCCAGGCCGGAGGTCCTGGCCGCGGCCTGCGCGGTCCTCGCCGTGGCCGTCGTCGGCAAGTTCGCGGGGGCCTACGCCGGGGCGAAGCTGAGCCGGCTCAGCGGCTGGGAGGCCCTCGCCCTCGGCGCCGGCATGAACTCCCGCGGGGTGATCGAGGTGATCGTGGCGATGACGGGCCTGCGGCTCGGCATCCTCGGACCCGAGGCGTACACCGTCGTCATCCTCGTCGCGATCGTGACCTCCCTCATGGCCCCGCCCCTCCTGCGCCTGGCCATGGCCCGCGTCGAGGAGGGTCCGGACCCGCAACCCCACCCGGCCCCGGCTGCCGCGGCCGGTGTCTGACCCGCCCCGGATCAGCCCAGCGGGCCCGCGATGGCCGCCAGGGCGGCGAGGTGCCGGCGGTAGCCGGCCAGGCCGTCCTCCGTCAGCCGCAGCCAGGTCCGCGGCCTGCGCCCGACCCGCCCCTTCTCGACGGCCACCCAGCCCTCCTCCTCCAGCCGCGTCACCTGCTTGGACAGCGCGGAGTCGGTGATCTCCACGAGGTCCCGCACGGAGGCGAACTCGGCCTTCTCCACGGGCGCGAGCGCCGCCACGATCGACAGCCGCACCGCCGAGGAGAGCAGCGGTGCGAGGGCGTGGCGTGGATGCGGGGAGCGCCCCGGATCCGCGGGGGTCTGCGTGCTCATGCCGCCCGCGTCCCCTGCCGGGCCGCCACGGCGGGCGGCAGCGCGCACACGAGCGCGGCGGCGGCCGCGAAGCCGGCACTGTCCGGGAAGACGGCGAGGCCGGCCGCGAGCGCCGCCGCGTAGCAGGCCGCCCACGCACCGACCGCCGTCAGGTGCCGGCGGGCGTACCCCCGCGGAACCACCGGCTGCCGCGTCGCGAACACCGACAGCCCCGTCACCACCAGGGCGTTCGCCAGCGAGCACACCAGCGCGCCGGCCGGCCCGTGCCACAGCAGCACCGCCGGGACGAGGGCGAGCTGCCATCCGGCGAACGCCCACAAGTATCCGGCGTGCCAGCGGCCCCGCCTGCGTGCCTGGGCCTCGATGCGTGCGACGCCGCTCAGTGCGACTGCCGCGGCTGCTCGTTCGGACATGGGTCGTCCCCTCCCCGTAGTGCTCCGGGCGGCCTGTGCATGGCCACCCGGCATCTAGTTTCCACTATGGAAAGTAGTTGGCGATGCGTCAGGTGTCCATATCGCCGTACGAGTCCGGGGTGTGGCCGGAACGTGTCGGGTCGCACCTGCGGTGGACCGGCATGATCTACCGTGGGGCGGCATCTGCTGGTGTGGCGTGAGACGGGGGCATGGGCGTGCCGATCGGATTTGTCGACCGCGTGGAGCACCTGGACGAGCTGCGCTCGGTCGTCGCCGCGCTCGGGGACGGGCGGGGCGGGCAGGCCATCGCGGTCGACGGGGTGTCGGGCATGGGCAAGTCGGCGCTGCTGCGGGCCTTCGAGGCCGAGGCGCCCGCCGGCTGCCGCGTCGTGTCCACCCGGTGCCGCCCCGGTATCGGCCCCGACCTGATGTACGGGCCGGTCCTCGACCTGCTCCTGAAGCTGGGCGAGGCCGAGCCCCGGCGGCGCGGGCGCTTGCGGCGGATGCTCGGCGCCACCGGGCAGGGGGTGGTCCGTTCGGCCCCCGAGGTCCTCTCGGCGATCGTCCCGGGACTGGGGGCCGTGTTCACCCTGGGCCGGGAGATCACCGAGGCCTCCCTCGACTCCGGCTCCATGCCCTTCGACAGCCTCCTGCCCTTCCGGCACGCGGCCGCCCTGCGGATCGCGGAGGGCCTGCTCGAACTCGTGCGCCAGGGCCCGCCGACCGTCATCGTCATCGACGACGTCCAGCACATCGACGAGAGCAGCCAGCTCGTCCTGGACCAGCTGCTGCGCGCCCTCGCCCGCGAACAGCTGGCCGTGGTCCTGAGCCACGCCAGCGACGCCGCACACGCCGACGGCAAGGAGTCCAAGGTCGAGGCGCTGCTGCACAGCTGGGCCGGCGAGGGACTGCTGCGCCGCCGCACGATGCGCGGGCTGCCGCAGGACGCCATCGCCGAACTCGTCGCGCAGCGGCATCCCGCCGCCCCGCCGGCCCTCTCCCGCCGGCTGGCCGAACTGACCGGCGGACACGCCATCTTCGTCTCCCTCTGCCTCGACGAGTGGACCCCGCAGGACGGCGCCGAGGTACCCCTGCCGGCCAGCCTCTCCCGCGTCGTCGAGGAGCGGCTGCGCGCCCTGACCGACCAGGACCGGCTCCTGCTGGCCACCGCCGCCACCCAGGGCGACGTGTTCCTCTCCCACACCGTCGCCGCCGCGACGGGCCTGCCCCACGACCTGGTCATGGAACGGCTGCGGCTGATCGCCCGCGACCACCGCCTGGTCGTCCCCGCGACACCGCCCGCCTGGGCGCGCTGGGAGTCCGCCGACTGCTACCGCTTCGAGCACCGGGCCCTGTGGAGCGTGGTCTACACGGAGCAGAGCGCCGAGCAGATGCGTTCGCGGCACGCCCGCATCGCGCACGCCCTCGGCCAGGGCCCGCCGGAGACCATGTCGCTGGAGCGCCGCCTGGAGGTCGCCCGCCACCTCCGCCACGGCGGCCCCTCCTGCCTCCTCGCCTCGGCCGACGCCCACTTCGACCTCGCCCGCGACGCGGCCACCCAGGGGCTCTCCTTCGCCGAGGCCGAGCGGCACTGCGAGGAGGTCATCCGCGCCGTACGGCAGCTGCCCGCCGGCACCGAGGGCCGCGACCGGCGCCTGGTCCGCGTCGTCGAACTGCTGCTCTCGCTGACCGAGGTCCGCTGGCGCGGCCAGAGCACACCGGCCGGCGGCCCGGACATCGACGCCCTGGCCGCCGAGGCGGAGGCGGCCGCCGCCCGCTGCGCCGACCCCGACCTCGTCATCCGGGCCACCCTGCTGCGCGGCAAGACCCTGCTGGCCACCCGCGGCCTCGTCCCCTCCCTGGAGAAGCTGAGGGCGGCCGTCGAACTGGCCGAGGAACACGGCGACCCGGCCGCCCTGTTCGTGGCCCGCGTCGAGTACGGCCGCCAGGTCTCCAAGCGCAGGCTCGCCGACGGCCTGGCCCAGCTGCGCGAGGCCGAGCGCCTGTACGCGTCGGACCCGCGCCTGGGCGGCGGCGCCACCCCGGTCCTCCAGCACGCCCGCAACCTGGGCGAGATGCAGCTCGGCATCACCCTCTTCGACAGCGGACACCTCTCCGAGGCGCTGGCCCGCCTCGGGCGGTGCGTGGCCCGGCTGCGCGAGGAGCCGCTCAACGCGGAGCTGCCCATGGCGCTCAACTACCTCGCCCAGGTGCGCCTGGGCCTCGGCGACGGCACCGGCGCGGCGGAGGCGCTGCGCGAAGCCCTCGGCTTCGAGGCGGACCGGGGCGGCGACAGCGCCTGGCACGCCTACAACGCGGCGCTCCTCGCCCGGATCCTCGCCGACCGGCCGGAGACCCGGGACGAGGCCCGGCGGCTGATTGCCGACGCCTGGGCGGAGACCGAACGGACCTGGCTGGCCAACCTCGTCCCCATCGTCCGCAACCTCTGCGCCGAGGTCCTCCTCGCCGGAGCGGACGGGGACCCGCGGGCCCCCGGCGCCGCGGAGGCCCTCCAGGAGGCGGAACGGCTGGCTATCGCCACCTGCGTCGAGACGCGGCGCAGCGGCATGGTCCGCAGCGAGATCGCCGCGTATTGCCTGCGCAGCCGGATCCGGCTGCGCGGGGGAGACCCGGCCGGGGCCGTGGAACAGGCCCGGGAGGCCCTGAGGATGCTGGACGAGGTGGGGGACATGCCCGCGCTGCGGACGGAGGAGGTCCTCTGGCACGCCGGGCGGGCCCTCGCGGCGTACGGGGCCGGGGAGGAGGCCCGGGGGCTGCTGGGCCGGGCCCGGCGGGAGGTCCTGCGCAAGGCGGGGCTGATCGGCGACGAGGCGCTGCGCGAGCGGTTCCTGACCGCGGTGCCGCTCAACCGCTCGCTCCTCGCGGCCGACGGGGAGGGAACGTGCTGACCATCACCAAGGAGTTCCACTTCTCCGCCAGCCACGTCCTGGACCGGCTGCCCTCCTGGCACCCGTGCGCCCGGATGCACGGCCACAACTACGCCGTCGTCATCGAGCTCTCCGGCCGCCGCGAGGACCTGACCGAGGCCGGGTTCGTCCGGGACTACCGGGACCTGGACGCCTTCAAGCAGTGGATGGACGAGACCTTCGACCACCGGCACCTCAATGAGGCGCTGGGGGGGGGTATCTCCCCGTCGGCCGAGAACCTGGCCGTGTGGATCTTCGACCAGTGGACGGAGCGGATCCCCGAGCTGACGGCGGTCAGGATCTCGGAGACCCCGAAGACCTGGGCGGAGTACCGGCCGGCCAGGGGCGCCTGACGGCACCCCGGCGAGGCCGGCCGGCCCCGGGCGCGACTGACGGGCGCGACTGACGGGCGCGACTGACGGGCGCGACTGACGGGCGCGGCTGACGGGCCCTCAGGCGGGCCCGGGGGCGAGCCCGTCCTCGACCAGGCCGGCCAGGACCGCCTGGCCCAGGGCGTGGACGGCGGACTGGGGCCGGACCATCACGGTGAACTCCTTGATCCGGCCCTCCTCGTCGAACTGCAGCTGGTCGATCCCGTGGATCTGGCGGCCCGCCACCAGCGCCCGGAAGGGCAGGACGACCGTCGGGGCGGCCTCCCCGTCCGCGCTGGTCTCGGCCTCCCCCTCCAGGCGCCCCAGGTAGCGCAGGTCCTCGAAGGTGCGCAGCAGCACCCCGAACAGGCCCATGACCATGGCCTTGCCCTCGAACGGGACGAACTTCACCGGGCTGTAGAGGCGGACGTCCTCCGTGAACAGTTCGTCCAGCGCGGCGAGATCGCGCTTCTCCACGGCGGCGCGGAAGCGTTCGGCAGTCTCCATGACCCCTCCTGGAATGCGTGGTGATCCGAGTACTAGTCAACAATCGGACTAGTCACTTTCTTGAGTATGATGCCGACGGGTACGAGGAAAGGGAAGGGGGCCCGGCATGGCACTGCGGCACGCGGTCCTGGCGGCGCTGCTCGACGACGAATACAGCGGCTACCAGCTGGCGAAGGCCTTCGACATCAGCGTCGCCAACTTCTGGCACGCCCTGCCCCAGCAGCTCTACGCCGAGCTGGCCAGGCTGGAGGCGGACGGGCTGGTCGCGGGCCGCGAGGTGGTCCAGGAGACCCGGCCCAACAAGCGCCTCTTCCGGGTCACCGACGCCGGCCGCGCCGAGCTGGAACGGTTCGCCGAGGCCGCGTCCAAGCCGTCCTCCATCCGCGACGACCTCCTCGTCAAGGTCCAGACCGCCGACCGCATCGGCACCGGCCCCGTCATCGAGCAGCTGGAGCAGCGGGCGGCCGCCGCCGGGGCCAAGCTCGAACTCCTGGGCACACTCCTGCACCACATGCGCGGCGACACGGACGAGGCGGAGTACCTCCTGCGGGGCGAGCGGATCGGGCGGTACCTGACCTGCCTGCGCGGCCTGGCCTTCGAACGGGAGCACCGGGACTGGTGCCTGCGGACCGCGGCCGTACTACGGGAAAGGCAGCAGACGGATGCACAACGGTGAACCCCTGTGCTACGTCGCCCTGGGCGACAGCCAGACCGAGGGGCTCGGGGACGGCGACGACACGGTGGGCCTGCGCGGGTTCGCCGACCGGCTCGCCGAGCACCTCGCGGCCGTCCACCCGGGCCTGCTCTACGCCAACCTCGCCGTCCGCGGCCGGCTCGCCGGCCGGGTCCGGGCGGAACAGCTGGGCCCGGCCCTGGAGCTGCGGCCCGACGTGGCCACCGTCGTGGCCGGCGTCAACGACGTGCTCCGGCCCCGGTTCGACGCCGCCGAGGTGGCCGGAGAACTGGAGGAGATGTTCGCCGCGCTGACCGCGGCCGGGGCCCGGGTCGCGACCGTCACCTTCCCCGACGTGGGCCGGATCGCGCCCATGGCCCGGCCGCTGCGCCCGCGCGTGGCGGAGCTCAACGCCCGCGTCCGGGCCGCCGCCGCGCGCCACGGGGTCGTGGTCGCCGAGACGGGCCGGGCGGCCGTGGGGACCGACCCGCGTCTGTGGAGCACCGACCGGCTGCACGCGAGCCCCCTCGGCCACGCCCGGATCGCCGCCGCCCTGGCCGAGGCCCTCGCCCTGCCGGGAGCCGACGACACCTGGCAGCGCCCCCTGCCGCCCCGGCCGCCGCGCACCGCCGTCCGGGCGGTGGCGGCCGAGGTGGGCTGGGCGGCGGGCTTCCTCGGCCCCTGGCTCGGCCGGCGGCTGCGCGGCGCCTCCTCCGGCGACGGCCGCACCGCCAAGCGCCCCCGTCCGCTGCCGCTCGCCTAGTCCTCCGCGGCGGACCGCACCAGGGCGAAGACCGCCCCCTCCGGGTCCGCCACCAGGGCCAGCCGCCCCCGGATCCGGTCCCGGGGCGGGCTGAGCACCCGGCCGCCCAGCGCGGCGACCCGGGCGGTCGCCGCGTCGGTGTCGCGGACCTCGAAGTACGTCATCCAGTGCGGGCCACGGTCGTGCGGCAGGGAGCGGCCGACCCCGTGCACCGCCGCCACCGGCCGGCCGTCCAGCCGCAGGGTCAGGTAGTCGAAGTCGGCCGAAGCCGCCGGGTGCCGCTCGGCCTCGTGGCCGAAGACGTGCTGGTAGAACTTGCCGACCGTCGACGTGTCCTGGGTGACCAGCTCGTTCCACACCGGGGTCCCCGGCACCCCGTAGGGCCGCCCGTGGCCCGAGTCCTGCCAGATCCCGAAGATCGCCCCCAGCGGGTCGGAGCAGATCGCCACCCGTCCCTCGGCCCCGGCGTCCATCGGGCCCACCGCCACCGTCCCGCCGCAGGAGCGGATCGCCTCGGCCGCGCAGTCGGCGTCGTCGATGGCGAAGTAGGGGGTCCAGGCGACCGGAAGGTTCCGGTCGGGCGGCATCTCGCCGATTCCGGCCACCTCCTCTCCGTCGAGGACGGCCCGGACGCCCGGGCCGAGCTGCGCGGGTCCCGGCTCGTACTCCCAGCCGAACAGGTCGGCGTAGAAGTCCTCGGTCCTCCCGAGCCCGTGCACCATCAGGCTCACCCAGCACGGTGTGCCGGACGGCCGCCGCGAAGCCCCCGCTGCCTCGGTCATGTCAGCAGTCTCCTCCGTCGTGTCCCGAATGACGCCGCTGATGCTTCCACTCCGCGGGGCGCCGTGCGGCCCGACCGGGCCGGACGGGGCGGGCGCGGACGGAGATGACCGGATCACTGCGGCCCGTCGATGTCCGGCTTGTTACACGGGTGTCCGGCGGGGAGGAAGATGGGCCCATGACTGCGATTCTCTCGGCCTCCGCACTGATGGACGAGCTGGCCTCCGACCGCCCGCCGGTGCTGCTGGACGTCCGCTGGCAGCTGGGCGGCCCCGACCAGCGACCCGCCTACGAGGCCGGGCACCTGCCCGGCGCCGTGTACGTCGACCTCGACCGCGAACTGGCAGGTCCGCCCGGGTCCGGCGGCCGCCACCCGCTGCCCGAACCGGAGGCGTTCGGCGCCGTGATGCGCCGCGCCGGGGTCCGGACGGACGAGCCGGTGGTCGTGTACGACGGCGGCCAGGGCTGGGCGGCCGCCCGCGCCTGGTGGCTGCTGCGCTGGACGGGTCACCCGAACGTGCGAGTCCTGGACGGGGGCCTGGCCGCGTGGACCGCGTCGGGCGGCCCGGTGACGGCCGACGCGCCGACTCCGGGCGAGGGCGATTTCAAGCCAAACCCCGGCGCGCTGGGCCTGCTGGAAGCCGACGACGCGGCCGCCCTGGCCCGTACGGGACTGCTGCTGGACGCCCGGGCGGGGGAGCGCTACCGGGGCGAGGTCGAGCCCATCGACCGGGTCGGCGGTCACATCCCGGGCGCGGTCTCGGCGCCGACCACCGAGAACACGGGCCCCGACGGCCTGTTCCTGCCGGCGGAGACCCTGAAGGCCCGGTTCGCGGAGCTGGGCGCCACCCCGGACACCGAGGTGGGCGTGTACTGCGGTTCCGGGGTCTCCGGGGCGCACGAGGTCCTCGCGCTGGAGGTGGCGGGCATCCCGGCCGCCCTCTACGCGGGCAGCTGGTCGCACTGGTCCGCGGACCCCGCCCGCCCGGTGGCCACCGGCCCCAACCCCTGACGCGTCCGAGTCCGGCGGCGCCCCTCGGGGCTCCGCCGGACCGGGCTACTCCTGCTTCTTGCGCCGGGTCCCGAAGACGATCTCGTCCCAGCTGGGCACCGCCGCGCGGCGCCCGGGCCGGACCCCGTCGGCCTCGGCCTGCCGGTCGGTCGTGCCCGTCAGCCGTTCGCGATGACCCGCGACCGTCCGCGGCATCAGCACGTCCGCGTACGCCGCTCCGGCGCCGGCCGAGGCCGCCGCGGCCGGGGGCTCTTCCGTCCCGGCCTCCTCCTCCGCGTCGTCGGTCCGGTCCGGGACCACCAGGTCGCCCCGGAAGCTGGGGACGGCCTCCAGCAGGCTGGTCAGCGTGTCCCGTTCCTCCTCGGGCTCCGGCGCGGGCGGCGGGGCGGCGGGGCGCTCGATCTGCCGGTCGAGCGCGCGGTCCAGCGGCCGGTCGCGCGGCAGCCGGGCGATCCTCGGAACGAACGGGAAGCTCGGTTCCGGGGTCGACGGCAGGTCGTCCGACTCGCCGATCAGGGAGCGGGCCTCGTCGTCCACGGCGACGACCAGTCGGCGCGGCGGGTCGTACGTCCAGCTCGCGGAGTGCGGCTCGCCCACCACCCGGTAGACGAGCAGGACCTCCCAGGTGCCGTCGTCGCGGCGCCAGGAGTCCCACTGCACCGAGTCCTTGTCGGCCCCGCGCAGCGTGAGCCGTTCCTGCACGGCCTCGCCGAGCTGCGGTCCGGTGTTCTCCCCGGGGCGGCGCACGGGGGTCTTGCGGGCCCGCTCGGCCATGAAGGCGCGCTCGGCCAGGACCGGGCCCTCGAAGCGCCGGACCCGGTCGACGGGGATGCCGGCGAGCTGCGCGACCTCCTCTGCGGAGGCACCGGCCCGTATGCGCGCCTGGATGTCACGGGGGCGGAGGTGGCTCTCCACCTCGATCTCGATCTGGTTCAGGCGCGCGCGGTCATTGCGCACGGCAGCCCGCAGCCGCTCGTCGATCGGAAGCGTGTACTCCGTGCTGTCCGCAGCCTTGAGCACCAGTCGTGTTCCGTCATTCGAGACGGCCACGACACGCAGTTCGGGCATGGGGACCTCCCGGGTGGTGCCTGCCGACGTCACGTGCGTCGCTGCTTCCGCTAGTCGAGTGTGGCCTGCCCGGGTGCAGCCTGCCACAACCTTGCCGAGTTAAACCGGCGTGTCGGGCATGCGCCCTTGATCGACGTTATGGCACGGTTACCTGTTGGGCACGCACAGTGACCAATTGGTTACTGTGCGCAGCAGGAGCCCGTGCGATACCGCGGCATCACCGGTCTTGAGCGCCGCTTCTCCGTCAGCCGGCCCCCTCTCCCGGGTCCGGACATCCGAAAGGAAGGACGGCCCCAGGGCTCGCCACAGTACTCCATTCGGGCCACCTGGGTGGACCGCCGCGCCGCCGAACTTGTCCCGGGCGGCGGGAGTTGGCCTGCCCGGAATCGGGCCCTGAAGGCGGTCCACCTGCGTACGCGGCCGATTCGGGGTGTCCTGCTTCACAGAATCCACAGAAACGGAACTTCTCATTTCGCTCAGGTGTCGGTAACTGCAGGAAGAGGAGAAGCGCGAGGGGCAGGACACGCAGGGGATGGCGATGGGTCAGAAGACGGTAGGGGGAGGCGGACCGGGCGGTCGCGAGGACGAGGGCACGGGCGGAGGGCGCGCGAAGCTCGACCTGAGCGCGGCCCAGGTCGCGGGCAGCTCCCTCGCCACCGTCGCGGCCGCGCTGCTCGCCTCCAAGCTGGGCGTCTACGGCACCATCCTCGGCGCCGGCGTGGTCAGCGTGGTGGCGACCGCCGGCGGCCCGGTCATCCAGCACGCCTTCCGCCGCACCGGCGACCGGCTGCGCGAGGGCGTCCGTCCCAGGAGCCGTCAGGTCCCCGCGCCCGCCGGGGCGGAGGGGTACGCGGCCCCGCCGGCGGGGGAGTTCGGCGAGGCCACCGTGCACGGCACCCGCGTACGGGGCTGGAAGCGCACGGCGGTGGCCTCCGGGGCGGCCTTCGCCCTCGCCATCGGCGGCCTCGGGACGTACGAGGCCTTCGCGGGCACCTCCGTCAGCAGCGGCGGCGGCACCCTCCTGTCGGGCGGCTTCCGCACGGCGCCCGACCACCGCCCCTCCGAGCGGAAGGACGCCCCGGACTCGGGGGACCGCGGCGAGCGGGGCGAACAGGGCGGGAAGGGCGGCAAGGACGGCCCGGACGGGCGGAGCCCCGGCCCGGGGGGATCCCCGAGCCCGTCCGCCTCGCACGGCGGGCGCGGTCCGGACCCGGACCCCTCGCCCACCCCCTCCCGCTCGGCGGGCCCCGGCCCGGACCCGTCCCCCTCGGCCTCCCGGCAGACCCCGGACCCGGGCCCCGCCCCGAGCACCGGCGGCACCGGCGCACCGGGCGGGGGCGGCGGCGCCGGACGGGAGTGACCGGGCGTCAGTCCCCCAGCACCCGCCGCAGGTAGTCGTTGCCGAACAGCCGCTCCGGGTCCAGCCGGTCGCGCAGCGCCGTGAACTCCCCGAACCGCGGGTACGCCGCGGCCAGGTACTCCGCGTCCCGGGTGTGCACCTTGCCCCAGTGGGGGCGCCCGCCGTGGGCGGTGAAGATGCGCTCGGCCGCCGTGAAGTAGGCCTGGTACGGGGTGCCCCGGTACATGTGCACCGCGATGTACGCCGTGTCCCGGCCCGAGGCCGTGGACAGGGGGATGTCGTCCGCCGGGGCCGTGCGCACCTCCACCGGGAAGCTGATCCGCAGGTCGGAGCCGTCGACCATGGCCTTGAGCTCCCGCAGGGCCCCGACCGCCCGCTCGCGCGGGAGGGCGTACTCCATCTCCACGAACCGGACCCGGCGCGGGCTGGTGAACACCTTGTACGGGATGTCCGTGTAGGTGCGCGCCGACAGGGCGCGGCTGGCGATCCGGGCGATGGAGGGGATGGCCGCGGGGACCGCGCGGCCCAGCGAGTTGACGGCCTGGAAGAGGCCGTTGGACAGCAGCTCGTCCTCGATCCAGCCGCTGACCGCTCCGGGCGGGGCGGCGGGGCCCTGGCTGCGGTTGTTGCGCTTGGTGTTGCAGTTGCCGGTGTGCGGGAACCAGTAGAACTCGAAGTGCTCGTTCTCCGCGACGTGCTGGTCGAACTCGGCGGTCACCCGGTCGAACGGCATCGGCTCCTCACGGGCGGTCAGGAAGAACAGCGGCTCCACCGCGAAGGTGATCGAGGTGACGATGCCCAGCGCTCCGATGCCGAGCCGGGCGGCCGCGAACACCTCCGGGTTCTCCTTCTCCGAGCAGACCATCAGCCGCCCGTCCGCGGTGACCAGCTCCAGCGCGCGGATCTGCGCGGCGATGGAGGCCGAGTCGCGGCCGGTGCCGTGCGTGCCGGTGCTGGTGGCGCCGGAGACCGTCTGCTCCATGATGTCGCCCATGTTGGTGAGCGACAGGCCCTGAGCGGCCAGGGCGCGGTTGAGGTCCTTCAGGGCCGTGCCGGCCGCCACGGTGACCGTGCCGGCGCCCCGGTCCACCGACAGGATCCCGGTGAGCGCCTGCGGCCGTACGAGCACGCCGTCGGTGGCGGCGGCCGCGGTGAAGGAGTGGCCGGTGCCGACCGCCTTGATCCGCAGGCCCTCCGCGGCGGCCCGGCGGACCGCCTCCTGGAGCTCACCGACCGAAGCGGGGGTCACCGTGCGCGCCGGCGTGGCGCGGACGTTGCCCGCCCAGTTACGCCACGCGGTCCGCCCGTTCTCCGCTGCTGTCCCCGATGTCGCCGTCACGCGAGGGCTCCTCCCCTTGCGCCGGCCTCGTCAGCCGGCGGTAACCCGCGAACGCCACCGCCGCCGCGGCGATCCCCGAGGAGATCGAGACGACGTACCCGCGCTGGGCCCCGGCCGCGTCGATGACCAGACCGGTCACGGAGGAACCGACCGCGACACCGACTGCCAGGCCGGTGCTGATCCACGTCATGCCCTCGGTGAGCTTCGCGCGTGGTACGTGCGCTTCGATCAGGGCCATCGTGGTGATCATCGTGGGAGCGATGGCGAGGCCCGAGACGAAGAGCGCCACGGCCAGAAACGGAAGGTTCCCGGCCAGTAGGAGGGGGATCATACTCACGGCCATCGCACAGATGCCCAGTACCCACCGGCGTTCCGTCCGGCCCTTGAGGTGGAGCAGGCCGAAGACGATGCCCGCCAGACAGGATCCGGCCGCCCAGATGGCCAGGATGAAGCTGGCGGCGGATTTGTGGCCCTGCTCCTCGGCGAAGGCGAGGGTGGAGACGTCGATGGAGCCGAAGATGGCGCCGGTCGCCACGAAGGTGGCCGTCAGCACCTGGAGGCCGGGGGAGCGCAGGGCGGAGGAGCGGCCGTCCTCCTGGCCGCGCGGATGCGGCGGCGGCTCCGTGGCGCGCTGTGCGGTGAGCAGCCAGACGCCGACGAGCAGGCAGCCCGCGGCGATCACCGGGCCGGCCTCCGGGAACCAGGTGGTGGACAGCCCGATGGCCAGGATGGGGCCGAAGATGAAGCAGACCTCGTCGATCACGGACTCGAAGGAGTACGCGGTGTGCAGCTCGCGCGGCGCGTCCCGGTAGAGCTCGGTCCAGCGGGCGCGGACCATCGAGCCGACGCTCGGGACGCAGCCCGCGACGGCCGCGAAGACGAACAGGGTCCAGTCGGGCAGCCCGTTGGCGGCGGCCAGGACCAGGGCCGTGACGGAGGCGACGGAGACCAGTGTCGCGGGCCGCAGCACCCGCCGCTGGCCGTACTGGTCGACCAGCCGGGAGACCTGGGGGCCGATCACCGCGGCGGCCAGGGCCAGGGTTCCGGTGAGGGCGCTGGCCATCGCGTAGCGGCCGGTGATCTCAGAGATCATCGTGAGGATGCCGACGCCGACCATGGAGATCGGCAGCCGGCCTATGAGGCCGGCGGCGCTGAAGGCCTTGGTGCCGGAGGCCGCGAAGATCGCGCGGTAGGGACTGGGCAAGGTCTCTCCGTAAGGGACGTCATAGGCCCATACAGGTTACGACCGCCTCTGGGGCACCCGCACGGGGAAATCGGCGACACCGACATTTGAGGCGGCGGAACTTAGGGTCACCTTACCTGGAAGGCGTCCCGGCATGCGGACCGGCCGGTTCTCCCGCGCGCACCCCGGGTGGCAGGATTCGAGGCATGTCAGACCAGCTCCGTGCCCCCGACGCGCCCGCGGCCGAAGGCCTCGCGGCCCCCTACGACGCCCTCCTGCTGCTGTCCTTCGGCGGCCCCGAGGGACCCGACGACGTCGTGCCGTTCCTGGAGAACGTCACCCGCGGGCGAGGGATCCCGCGCGAGCGCCTCAAGGAGGTCGGGCAGCACTACTTCGGCTTCGGCGGGGTCAGCCCGATCAACGGGCAGAACCGCGAGCTGCTGGCCGCGCTGCGCAAGGACCTCGCGGACGCGGGGCTGGACCTGCCCGTGTACTGGGGCAACCGCAACTGGGCCCCGTACCTGACCGACGTGATGCGCGAGATGGTCCGCGACGGCCGCCGCCGCATCGCCGTCCTCGCCACCAGCGCGTACGCCTCCTACTCGGGCTGCCGCCAGTACCGCGAGAACCTCGCCGACGCGCTGGCGGCCCTGGCGGAGGAGGGCCTGGAGCTCCCCCGGGTGGACAAGCTGCGGCACTACTTCAACCACCCCGGCTTCGTCCGGCCCATGACCGACGGGGTGCTGGCCTCGCTCGCCGCCCTGCCCGAGGAGGTCCGGGACGGCGCCCACCTGGCCTTCACCACCCATTCCATCCCCACCGCCGCCGCCGACGCCTCCGGCCCGGTCGAGGACCACACCGAGGGCGGCGAGGGCGGGGCCTACGTCCGCCAGCACCTCGACGTCGCCCGGGTGATCGCCGACGCCGTCGAGGCCGAGACCGGCACGGCCCGCCCCTGGAAGCTCGTCTACCAGTCCCGCAGCGGAGCCCCCCACATCCCGTGGCTGGAGCCCGACATCTGCGACCACCTGGAGGCCCTGCACGCCGAGGGCGCGCCGGCGGTCGTCATGGTGCCCATCGGCTTCGTCTCCGACCACATGGAGGTCCTCTACGACCTCGACACGGAGGCCATGGCCAAGGCCGCCGAGCTGGGCCTGCCCGCCGCGCGCTCCGCCACCGTCGGCGCCGACCCGCGGTTCGCCGCGGCCGTACGGGAGCTCGTGCTGGAGCGGGCCGCCCGCGAGCGCGGCGAGCGGCCCGCGGAGTGCTGGCTGGGCAGCCTGGGCCAGAGCCACGACCTGTGCGCGGTGGGCTGCTGCCCGGCGCGCGCGCCCCGCCCGGCGGCCGCCGGCGCGGACAGCCCGTACGCCTAGGGGGAGAACGTGATCTCACAGGAGCTGAAGGCCGAACTGCTGGAGGTGGGCCTGGAGGCCGCCCGGCGGGCCGGGGAGCTGCTGCGCGACGGCCGTCCGGCCGACCTCGCGGTGGCCGCGACCAAGACCAGCCCGATCGACGTGGTGACCGAGATGGACCTCGCGGCGGAGAAGCTGATCACCGCGATCCTCGCGGAGCGGCGGCCCGGGGACGGGCTGCTCGGCGAGGAGGGCGCGGACGTCGTCGGCACCAGCGGGGTCCGCTGGGTCGTCGACCCGCTGGACGGCACCGTCAACTACCTCTACGGGCTCCCCGGCTGGGGCGTCTCCGTCGCCGCCGAGTACCGGGGCGAGACCGTGGTGGGCGTGGTGGCGGCCCCGATGCGCGGGGAGACGTACCACGCCGTGCTCGGCGGCGGGGCCTGGTCGGGCGGCGCCCGGCTGTCCTGCCGGGCGGCGGCCCCGCTGGACCAGGCGCTGGTCGCCACCGGCTTCGGCTACCTCAAGAGCCGGCGGGAGCACCAGGCCGAGGTGGTCCGGAGGATCATCCCGCTCGTCCGCGACATCCGGCGCGGTGGCTCGGCGGCGCTCGACCTGTGCGACGTGGCGGCCGGCCGGCTCGACGGGTACTACGAGCGCGGACTGAACCCCTGGGACTTCGCGGCGGGCGAGCTGATCGCCCGCGAGGCGGGCGCGCTGACCGGCGGCCGGCCCGGCGAGCCGCTCTCGGGAGAGCTGGCGGTGGCGGCCGGCCCGGCGGTCTTCGCCTCCCTCCAGCCGCTCCTGGACGAAGCCGGGGCCTGGCACGACTGAGCCCGTCCCCGCGCCCATGCGGAAGGACCCCCCGCCGCGGGTGCGGCAGGGGGTCCGTCGCCGTTCTGGGTGCCCTCCCGGGGCCGGGGCTCCGGGGCGGGCGGTGTCGCTCGGGCCGAGACGGCCGTACAGACCGGGGCGGGGGCCCCGGTCAGGCCGCCTTGACCGCCACTCCGTGCTCCGCGGCGAGCCGCTGGAGGTCTTCCAACGCGGCCTGTTCCACATCCGCGAGGTAGTCGTCGCCCGTCTCACGGGCCTTGCTCAGGTCCGACTGCGTGGCGCTGATGCGCTGCAGGAGACCCGCGGTGAATGCGTCCATGGTGGGTGCGCCCCCTCTTCGTGGGTCGCGGCGGACGAGCGCGGGGCAGTCCGCCGTCAGGGAGTGGATGGGGTGTGCAGACGTCCTCCCCGGCACCCTGGGCCCAGAAACCTCGTAAGGCCAGGGAATCCTCACTTCCGACCCCTTCAGGCGCCCGGGAAGGGGCGGAGGGGCGCCTTACAGCCGGTTTACGGCCGAAACCGGCAGGATGGAGGCGCAATACAGGTGTGCCCTCAGGAGTGCCCTCGGGGCTCGAAGGAAGGAAACGACGTGCGCGTACTCGTCGTCGAGGACGAGCAGCTGCTCGCCGATGCGGTGGCCACGGGCCTGCGCCGGGAGGCCATGGCCGTGGACGTCGTGTACGACGGCGCCGCGGCCCTGGAGCGCGTCGGGGTGAACGACTACGACGTGGTCGTGCTCGACCGGGACCTTCCGCTGGTGCACGGCGACGACGTCTGCCGGAAGATCATCGAACTCGGCATGGCCACCCGCGTCCTCATGCTCACCGCCTCCGGCGACGTCAGCGACCGCGTGGAGGGCCTGGAGCTGGGGGCCGACGACTACCTGCCCAAGCCCTTCGCCTTCAGCGAGCTGATCGCCCGCGTCCGCGCCCTGGGCCGGCGGACGACCGTGGCGCTGCCGCCCGTGCTGGAGCGGGCCGGGATCAAGCTCGACCCCAACCGGCGCGAGGTCTTCCGCGAGGGCCGGGAGGTGCAGCTGGCGCCCAAGGAGTTCGCGGTGCTGGAGGTGCTCATGCGCAGCGAGGGGACCGTGGTCTCCGCCGAGCAGCTGCTGGAGAAGGCCTGGGACGAGAACACCGACCCCTTCACCAACGTGGTCCGGGTCACGGTCATGACCCTGCGCCGCAAGCTGGGCGAGCCGCCCGTCATCGTGACCGTGCCCGGCTCCGGCTACCGGATCTGACCCGATGGCCGCGACCCCCTCGCCACCACCGGCGCCACCGAAACCCACCTGGGACCCCGGCCAGCCCGAGGGTCCCTTCCCGTGGCTGCGGCCGACCATCCGCATACGGCTCACCCTGCTGTACGGCGGCATGTTCCTGATCGCCGGGATCCTGCTGCTGTCGATCATCTACCTGCTGGCGGCCCAGGCCCTGCGGGAGGGCAACGCGCTCCCGTTCAAGATCGTGGGCGGCCAGAAGGTCGAGGTCTCCAGCAGCACCTGCCCCGGCGTGGCCATCGACCAGTCGATCGAGCAGTTCAACGCCGCGATCGGGCAGTGCATCCTCGACCAGCGCAAGCACGCGCTGGACGACCTGCTCAGCCGCTCGCTGATGGCCCTGATGGGCCTGAGCGTGATCGCCTTCGCCTTCGGCTACGCGATGGCCGGCCGGGTGCTCTCGCCGCTGGGCAAGATCACCCGTACCGCCCGCCGGGTGGTCGGCTCCGACCTGACCCGGCGGATCGAGCTGGACGGGCCGGACGACGAGCTGAAGGAGCTCGCCGACACCTTCGACGAGATGCTCGACCGCCTGGAGCGGGCCTTCACCGCCCAGCAGCGGTTCGTGGCCAACGCCTCGCACGAGCTGCGGACCCCGCTGGCCATCAACCGGACGCTGCTGGAGGTCCACCTGTCGGATCCCGGTGCGCCGGTGGAGCTCCAGCAGCTGGGCAAGACGCTGCTGGCCACCAACGAGCGCAGCGAGCAGCTGGTCGAGGGCCTGCTGCTGCTGGCCCGCAGCGAGAACCAGATCGTGGAGCGCAAACCGGTCGACCTGGCGGAGGTCGCCTCGCGCGCCATCGACCAGGTGCACGGGGAGGCGCAGGCCAAGGGCGTGGAGATCCGCGGCGAGCGCGCCCTGGCCGTGGTCCAGGGCAACGGCGTGCTGCTGGAGCGGATCGCCCTGAACCTGGTGCAGAACGCCGTCCGGTACAACGTGCCGGGGGGCGGCTGGGTGGAGGTCACGACCGAGGTCCAGCACGGCCAGGCGGTGATGCTCGTCTCGAACACCGGTCCTGTGGTTCCCGCGTACGAGGTGGACAACCTCTTCGAGCCCTTCAGACGGCTGCGTACGGAGCGAACGGGCAGTGACAAGGGTGTGGGCCTCGGCCTGTCCATCGCGCGCTCCGTGGCGCGCGCACACGGCGGCCGCATCCTGGCGACCCCGCGCGAGGGCGGTGGCCTGGTGATGCGTGTCACGTTGCCCCTTTGATCCGCCCTCCAGGTTGTTCGCTGTCAGCGGAACGGCCTGGAGGGGTGGCAAGCCTCGACTGTGTGATCGATCACATTGTCGAGTGTCCGGGCATGTGCGTTCCGTGACCCTGAGAAGGCCGGAAAGCCCGGGAAGTCCGGGTTTCCGGCGCCCCGGATGGCGGGAAATACACGGGGTGGCGTCCGTGCAATACGCCCCCGGGACCGTGTACGGTCCCGGTCGTCATCCCAGCTGCGGCCCCCTGCGGGCGTGGAGCTGGGTGTCGATTGAGTAACAGACCTTGATGTGAGGCAAAATCTCCGCCTCAGGTCGGGCACAAGTCCGGCCTCTCGCGCGTTACGTGCGCTGAGACACCGCTAAATCCCAGAGGGGGAGAGCGAAAAAATGGCAACGGACTACGACACCCCACGCAAGACCGACGACGACGTCGACAACGACAGCATCGAAGAGCTGAAGGCGCGGCGCAGCGACAAGGTCACTTCGAGCGTCGACATCGAGGACTTCGACGGCGCCGAGAGCCTGGAACTCCCGGGTGCGGACCTCTCCAACGAGGAGCTGGCCGTCCGGGTGCTGCCCAAGCAGGCCGACGAGTTCACCTGCATGAGCTGCTTCCTGGTGCACCACCGCAGCCAGCTGGCTCGTGAGAAGGACGGCCAGCCGATCTGCCGCGACTGCGACTAGGTCTCGGCCGTGACCGGCTCGACGCCGTTCCGGAAGCTCCGCTTTCGGAAGACCGGCGATCCGGCGGCAGGAGCGCAGGCGGAAACCACGGGTCCGGCAACGGGCCCCGGGGCCGTCGGCGACCCGGCCTCCGGCACGACTGTCGTGCCGTCCGACACCGCCCCGGCGGTGCCGCCGGCCACAGTGGCGGACGAGGAGTCCCGGGACAGGCCCGGGGCGCGTCGGATGCAAGCCGTCAAGAACGGTGTGCGCAAGGGCGGCGAGAGTGCGAGAAACGCCGCCCTGTACATCACCGACCTCATCATCGAGAACGCCCCGCGCGTTCCGGTCAGGGACCTCGCGACCCTGCGCGCGCAGTTCCCCGGCCTCGGTCCCGATCAGCTGGCCGACAAGCTGATCGCCGGGGCCGCCAACGCCACCTCGACCGTGGGTGCGGGCATCGGCGCGGCCGCCATGATGCCGGTCCCGCCCGCCATGCCGGCGGAGCTGGCCGCCGAGATCACCGGCGTCGCCGCCATCGAGCTGAAGCTCATCGCCGAACTGCACGAGGTCTACGGGCAGCGGCCGCCCGGCACCCTGAAGGACCGCAGCCTCGCCTACCTCACGGCCTGGACCGAGGAACGCGGGATCGACCTGACCAAGCCGACCACGCTCAACGCGGCGCTCGGCGGCCAGATGAAGCGCGAACTGCGCCAGCAGATCACGAAACGGATGGTCCGCAACCTGCCCAACCTGATGCCGTTCATGGTCGGCGCCGCCGTCGGCGCGGTCATGAACCGCCGGGACACCAGGAAACTCGCCGAGAAGGTCCGTACGGACCTGCGCCGCCGGGCCGTGCCCTGGGCGGCCCTCCCCGCCGCCGGACCCGCGCAGCACCCCGCCCAGCCCCTTCCCGGGGCCGCCCCGGCCGCACTGGAGCCCCCGGACCCCGACGGCTTCGGCCGCTGACCGCCCCCGGCCCTCAGGCCTGCGGAGCCGAAGCCTCCCGCGCGGCGCGGACCGCCGCCGCCAGGGCGTGGGGCTCGCGCGTGGAGACGTACACGTACGGGGTGGGGTCCGCCGGGTCGGTGACCTCGATCCGGACCGCCGTCGGGATGTAGCTGCGCATCAGCATGAAGGCCCGCATGTCGGCCTTGTACGTGCGCCAGGCCCGCGCCTCCTCGCCCTCCAGCACCTCGGGCTCGCCCAGCGCCGACACCGGGATCCGGGACTCGCCCGCCGCCAGCACCCCGTTCACCACGCGCACCCGGGCGGAGCCCATCGAGCTCACCAGCATCCCCGCCAGCGCGCCGCCGCCGACGAACCCCGCCAGCAGCGGCAGCGTGCCCAGCGGAAGGGTGATCAGGGCGCCGGCCACACCGGTCAGGGCGGCGATGCCCCACCAGGAGCGGGGGGCGGAGAGGCGTTCGTCGTGGTGCGCGGGGGAGAGCTGCATGCCCTCAAGCCTCCCACGAGGCGACCGGCGGGTAGCCGCGCGGGTAAGGTCTGCGGCTGTGAGTGGACGAAACACAGCGTTGACGCCCCCGGCCGGTGCCGTCGCTCCGGTCCGGCATCCCGATGCCCCGGCACCCGGAGAGCTCCTCGGTGCGCACTACGAACACTGTTTCGGGTGCGGCGGGGGCCAGCCCCACGGGCTCCATCTGGAGGCCCGCGCGGGTGAGGGCGTGCGCGTCACCGCCGAGTTCACCGTCCGTCCCGCCCACCAGGGCGCGCCGGGCCTCGCCCACGGCGGGGTGCTGGCCACCGCGCTCGACGAGACGCTGGGATCCCTGAACTGGCTGCTGCGCGTCATCGCGGTGACCGGCCGGCTGGAGACCGACTTCGTGCGGCCCGTCCCGGTGGACACCGTGCTGCACCTGGAGGCCGAGGTCACGGCCGTCGCGGGCCGGAAGATCTACTCCACGGCCGTGGGCCGGATAGGCGGCCCGGACGGGCCCGTCGCCGTCCGCGCCGACGCGCTCTTCATCGAGGTGAAGGTCGACCACTTCATCGACAACGGTCGGCCCGAGGAGATCCGGGCGGCGATGGCCGACCCGGACCAGGTCAGGCGCGCACGCGCCTTCGAGGTGAACCCCTGATGTCCCAGAAGAACCACGGACCCCGTCATGACGTCGACGTGCTGATCCGCCGCGTCGACCCCGAGGTCCCGGTCCCGGCCTACGGCCACCCCGGCGACGCCGGCTGCGACCTGGTGACCACCGTGGCCGCCGAGCTGGAGCCCGGGGAGCGGGCCGTCCTGCCCACCGGCATCTCCATCGCGCTGCCCGACGGGTACGCCGCCTTCGTGCACCCCCGCTCGGGCCTGGCCGCCCGCTGCGGCCTCGCGCTCGTGAATGCCCCGGGGACGGTGGATGCCGGGTACCGTGGGGAGATCAAGGTGATCGTGGTCAATCTCGACCCGCGCGAGAGCGTCCGGTTCGAGCGCTTCGACCGCATTGCCCAGCTGGTTGTCCAGCGGGTCGAGAAGGTCCGCTTCCACGAGGTGGCGGAACTTCCCGGCTCGGCCCGGGCCGACGGGGGGTTCGGCTCCACCGGCGGTCATGCGGCCGTGGCCGGATCCGGCGCTGGTCAGCAGGGTGGGAATGGCTACGCTTCGGTCGTAACCGACCGGGAAGGACAGTGACGTGTTCGGACGTCGCAAGAAGAACGACTCCGCCGACGACGGCGGCGCGGCCGAGCAGGTCGACGGCGTGCGCCCCGACGAGGCGGCCGAAGCCGGGGAACCCCGGCGGGTGAACCTGCCTCCGGCCCCGCGGCCCGACGGCCCCTGGGACGTCTCCGAGGTGCCCGGCAACCCCGCGGACGGCCGGGTCGACCTCGGCGGCATCCTCGTCCCCGGTGTCGAGGGCATGGAACTGCGCGTCGAGGTCGCCGGTGACGCGATCGTCGCCGCCACCGTGGTCCTGCGGGACAGCGCCGTCCAGCTTCAGGCCTTCGCCGCCCCCAAGAAGGAGGGCATCTGGGGCGAGGTCCGCGAGGAGATCGCCTCGGGCATCACCCAGCAGGGCGGTCTCATCGACGAGGTCGACGGGCCCCTGGGCTGGGAGCTGCGCGCGCAGGTCCCCGTTCCGCTGCCCGACGGCCAGACCGGCGCCCAGCTGGTGCGCTTCGTCGGCGTCGACGGCCCGCGCTGGTTCCTGCGCGGCGTCATCTCCGGCCAGGGCGCGGTGCGCCCCGAGTCGGCCGGCGTGCTGGAGCAGATCTTCCGGGACACCGTCGTCGTGCGCGGCGAGGGCCCGATGGCCCCGCGCGACCCCATCGTCCTGAAGCTGCCGAACGACGCCCAGATGGTGCCGGACGGCGTGCAGACGGCCGAGGACCAGGAGAGCTCCCGCTTCTCCGGCGGCATGGGCCAGCTGGAGCAGGGCCCGATGATCACCGAGATCCGCTGAACCGGCGGACCTCGGCGCCACCCGTTTCACACCGCGGGCCGTACTCCTCCGGGGATACGGCCCGCTGCCGTTCCCGCCGGGCGTCAGGGATGCGTCAGGGATCTCCGTCCGGCCGCCGATCGGTGCGTGAACAGCGGGAACGTCCCCGAGAATGAGCGCATGGGACGCGGCAGGCTGAGGATCTATCTGGGCGCGGCACCCGGGGTGGGCAAGACGTACGCCATGCTCTCCGAAGGCCACCGGCGGGTGGAGCGGGGCGGTGACGTCGCCGTCGGCTTCGTCGAGCACCACGGGCGGCCGCGCACCGAGGTCATGCTGCACGGCCTCGAACAGGTCCCCCGGCGGGAGCTGGTCCACCGGGGCGCCACCTTCACGGAGATGGACGTGGACGCGGTCCTCGCGCGCCGTCCCGCCGTGGCCCTCGTCGACGAGCTCGCGCACACCAACGTGCCCGGCTCGCGCAACGCCAAGCGCTGGCAGGACGTCGAGGAGCTCCTGCGGGCCGGCATCGACGTGGTCACCACCGTCAACATCCAGCACCTGGAGTCCCTCGGGGACGTGGTCGAGACGATCACCGGCGTGCGCCAGCGCGAGACCGTCCCGGACGAGGTGGTCCGGCGGGCCGACCAGGTCGAACTGGTCGACATGTCCCCGCAGGCCCTGCGCCGGCGGATGGCCCACGGCAACATCTACCAGCCCGACAAGGTCGACGCGGCCCTGTCCAACTACTTCCGGCCCGGCAACCTGACCGCGCTGCGCGAGCTGGCGCTGCTGTGGGTGGCCGACCGGGCCGACGAGTACCTCCAGCAGTACCGCGGCGAGCACGGCATCCGATCCACCTGGCAGGCCCGCGAGCGCATCGTCGTGGGCCTCACCGGAGGGCCAGAGGGGCGGACGCTGATCCGCCGGGCCGCGCGGATGGCCGCCAAGGGCTCCGGCAGCGAGATCCTCGCCGTGTACATCGCCCGCAGCGACGGGCTGACCTCCGCCTCCCCCAAGGAGCTCGCGGTCCAGCGGACCCTGGTCGAGGACCTTGGAGGAACGTTTCACCATGTGATCGGCGACAACGTCCCCGAAGCCCTCCTCGCCTTCGCCCGCGGGGTCAACGCCACCCAGATCGTCCTGGGCTCCAGCCGCCGCAAGACCTGGCAGTACGTCCTGGGCCCCGGGGTGGGCGCGACCGTGGCCCGCGACTCGGGACCCGACCTCGACGTGCACATCGTCACGCACGAGGAGGTGGCCAAGGGGCGCGGGCTGCCCGTGGCCCGCTCCGCCGCCCGGCTCGGGCGGCCCCGGATCGTGGCCGGCTGGCTGGTCGGCGTGGTCTTCCCGGTGCTGCTCTCCCTGCTGCTCACCCACATCAGCACGGACCCGGGCCTGGCCAACGACATGCTGCTGTTCCTGGGGCTGACGGTGGCGGCCGCCCTGCTGGGCGGGCTCTGGCCGGCGCTCGCCTCCGCCGCCTTCGGGTCGCTGCTGCTGAACTACTTCTTCGTCGAGCCCCTGCACCGGTTCACCATCTCCGACCCCCGCAACATCATGGCCATCTCGGTCTTCTTCGGCGTCGCCGTCTCGGTGGCCTCCGTGGTCGACCTGGCGGCCCGGCGCACCCACCAGGCCGCCCGGCTGCGGGCGGAGTCCGAGATCCTGTCCACCCTGGCCGGAAGCGTCCTGCGCGGCGAGACCGCCCTGGACGCGCTGCTGGAGCGGGTGCGCGAGACCTTCGCCATGGAGTCGGTGGCCCTGCTGGAGCGGGCCGGCGAGCTGGAGCCCTGGACCCCGGCCGGCAGCGTGGGCCCGGCGCCCGTGGCCCGGCCGGAGGACGCCGACGTGGACATGCCGATCGGCGACCACATGGCGCTGGCCCTGTCCGGGCGGGTACTGCCCGCCGAGGACCGCCGGGTGCTCGGCGCCTTCGCCGCCCAGGCCGCCGTGGTGCTCGACCGCCAGCGGCTGGTGGGGGAGGCCGAGGAGGCCCGCAGGCTGGCCGAGGGCAACCGGATCCGCACCGCCCTGCTGGCCGCCGTCAGCCACGACCTGCGCACGCCCCTGGCCTCCATCAAGGCCTCCGTCAGCTCCCTGCGCTCCGCTGACGTCGAGTGGTCCGAGGAGGACCGGGCCGAGCTGCTGGAGGGCATCGAGGACGGCGCCGACCGGCTGGACCACCTGGTGGGCAACCTGCTCGACATGTCCCGGCTCCAGACCGGCACCGTGACCCCGCTGATCCGGGAGATCGACCTGGACGAGGTGGTCCCGATGGCGCTGGGAGGCGTACCGGAGGACAGCGTGCTGCTGGACGTGCCGGAGACCCTGCCGATGGTGCGGGTGGATCCGGGGCTGCTGGAGCGGAGCGTGGCCAACGTCGTGGAGAACGCCGTCAAGTACAGCCCCCGGGGACAGCGGGTGCTGGTCGCGGCCAGCGCCCTCGGCGACCGGGTCGAGGTCCGGGTCGTCGACCGCGGGCCCGGGGTGCCCGACGAGGCCAAGGACCGCATCTTCGCCCCGTTCCAGCGGTACGGGGACGCCCCGCGCGGGGCCGGGGTGGGCCTGGGCCTGGCGGTGGCACGGGGCTTCGCCGAGGCCATGGACGGCACCCTCACCGCCGAGGACACCCCCGGCGGCGGGCTGACCATGGTGCTCACCCTCCGCGCGGCGCACCCCGCCGGGCACGCCGGAACCGCGGACCGCCCCGACGTCGTTGTCCAGGCGGATCCCCCCGAAATCCAGCGCACCGGGGACCTCCCCGGACGACAGAAAGCAGGACCCCGATGACCCGGGTGCTCGTGGTGGAGGACGAACCGCAGATCGTCCGGGCCCTCGTGATCAACCTCAAGGCGCGCAAGTACGAGGTGGACGCCGCCGCCGACGGGGCGGCCGCTCTGGAACTGGCGGCCGCCCGCCACCCCGATGTGGTCGTCCTCGACCTCGGCCTGCCCGACATGGACGGGGTCGAGGTGATCAGGGGCCTGCGCGGCTGGACCCGTGTCCCGATCCTGGTCCTCTCCGCCCGGCACAGCTCCGACGAGAAGGTCGAGGCCCTCGACGCGGGCGCCGACGACTACGTCACCAAGCCCTTCGGCATGGACGAGCTGCTCGCCCGGCTGCGCGCGGCCGTCCGCCGGGCCGAGCCTGCCGCCGGGGCGGGCGGGGACGAGGTGGTCGTGGAGACCGAGGGGTTCACGGTGGACCTCGCGGCCAAGAAGGCGGTCCGCGAGGGACGCGACGTACGGCTCACCCCCACCGAGTGGCACCTGCTGGAGGTGCTCGTGCGCAACGGGGGGAAGCTGGTCAGCCAGAAACAGCTCCTCCAGGAGGTCTGGGGGCCCTCCTACGGGACCGAGACCAACTACCTGAGGGTCTACATGGCCCAGCTGCGCCGCAAGCTGGAGGCGGACCCCTCGCACCCGCGGCACTTCATCACCGAACCGGGCATGGGCTACCGCTTCGAGAAGTAGTGGGGCTTCGAGGGGGAGCGGGGGCGCCGGTAGGCTTCCTGTATGAGTGCTGAACCGCGTCCCGAGAAGCCCGCGAAACCGGCCAGGCCGGCGGGCCGGTTCCGCCGGATGATAGAGCGGCTGTCCACCTCCCAGGAGGAGCTGCATTCGGCGGAACTGCAGGAGGACGCAGAAGCCGCGGGGTGCACGCGGATCTGCGACTGCCACGACCGCCAGATAGTCAAGGTGACCGGAACCCTGCGTACCGTCACCCTGCGGCCGCGCGCGGGCGTACCCGCCCTGGAGGCGGAGCTCTTCGACGGCTCGGCCGCGCTGGACGTGGTGTGGCTCGGGCGTCGCTCGATCGTGGGAATCGAGCCCGGGCGGCGCATGATCGCCTCCGGGCGGATCGCGATGAGCCACGGACGCCGGGTCCTGTTCAACCCGAAGTACGAACTCCGACCCCTCGGACAGGAGCACTGACCGGTGACGTCACTCGACCGACCGACCACGCCGGGGTCCGCCCCCTCCAACCCCCCCGGGGACCAGAAGGAGGTCACGCAGGCGGCGCTCTTCGACGCCTTCGGCGGCATCCGGGGCACCGTGGAAACGATGCTCCCCGGCCTGCTGTTCGTGATGATCTACACGATCAACAAGGACGTGAAGATGTCCGCCATCGCGGCGGGCGTGGTCGCGGTGCTGCTGGTGATCGTGCGGCTGCTGCGCAAGGACACCGTCAAGCACGCCTTCAGCGGGGTCTTCGGCGTCGGCGTGGGCGTGGCCTTCGCCCTGTTCACGGGCAGCGCGAAGGGCTTCTACCTGCCCGGCATGATCTACGGGGTCGGCCTGGGCGTGGCCTTCACGCTGTCGGCGCTGGTCGGCTTCCCGCTGCTGGGCGTGATCCTCGGGCCGGTGTTCAAGGAGAACCTGTCCTGGCGGACCCGCAACCCAGGGCGCAAGAAGGCGTACACCAAGGCCAGCCTGGCCTGGGGCCTGATCTTCCTGGCGAAGTACGCGATCCTCTTCCCGCTCTACTGGTGGGGTGACGAGACCCAGCTGGGCTGGGTGCTGATCGCGCTGAAGCTCCCGCCGATGGTGCTGGCCGTGTACTTCACCTGGGTCTTCCTGGCGAAGGCGCCGCCGCCGATCGACGTGATCGCCGAGTACGAGGCCGAGGAGGCCGCCCGCGAGAAGCGGGGCTGAACCGCAGCGTGCCGAAGGGGCGGGGTGACCGGGTCACCCCGCCCCTTCGGCGTCGCCTCAGTGCTTGGCCTGGAGGAGGTCCTCCAGCTGCTCCTCACGGGCCTGGGCGGCCACGAACAGGAGCTCGTCGCCCGGCTCCAGGGTCTCCTCGCCGTGCGGGGTGAGCACCCGGTTGCCGCGGATGATCGTCACCAGCGAGGTGTCCTCGGGCCAGTTGATCTCGCTGATCTGGGTCCCCGCCACCGAGGAGTCGGCCGGCAGGGTCAGCTCGACCAGGTTGGCGTCGCCGTGGCTGAAGCGCAGCAGGCGCACCAGGTCGCCGACGCTGACGGCCTCCTCGACCAGGGCCGACATCAGGCGCGGCGTGGAGACCGCGACGTCGACGCCCCAGGACTCGTTGAAGAGCCACTCGTTCTTCGGGTTGTTCACCCGCGCCACGACCCGGGGGACCCCGTACTCGGTCTTGGCGAGGAGGGAGACGACCAGGTTCACCTTGTCGTCACCGGTGGCGGCGATGACCACGTTGCAGCGCTGCAGCGCCGCCTCGTCGAGCGAGGTGATCTCGCAGGCGTCGGCCAGCAGCCACTCCGCCTGCGGCACCCGCTCCACCGAGATGGCGGTCGGCGCCTTGTCCACGAGGAGCACCTCGTGGCCGTTCTCCAGCAGCTCGCCCGCGATGGAGCGGCCCACGGCCCCGGCTCCGGCGATCGCGACCCTCATGCGTGTGCCTCCTCGGGGCCCTCGGCGAAGGCCGCCTCGACCTTGTCGATCTCGTCCGTGCGCATCATCACGTGGACGAGGTCGCCCTCCTGGAGCACGGTCTGCGAAGTGGGCAGCATCGCCTCGCCCAGGCGGGTGAGGAACGCGACACGCACGCCCGTCTCCTCCTGGAGCTTGCTGACCTTGTGCCCGATCCAGGCGGGGGAGGTGTGCACCTCCGCCAGCTGGACGCCGCCGCTCGGGTCGCGCCACAGGGGCTCGGCACCCGACGGCAGCAGCCGGCGCAGCATCTGGTCGGCGGTCCACCGTACGGTCGCGACGGTGGGGATGCCGAGGCGCTGGTACACCTCGGCGCGCTTGGGGTCGTAGATGCGGGCGGCGACGTTCTCGACGCCGAACATCTCGCGGGCCACGCGGGCCGCGATGATGTTGGAATTGTCACCACTGCTGACCGCGGCGAAGGCTCCCGCCTCCTCGATCCCGGCCTCGCGCAGGGTGTCCTGGTCGAAGCCGACCCCGGTGACGCGGCGGCCGCCGAACGAAGCCCCGAGCCGGCGGAATGCGGTGGGGTCCTGGTCGACGACGGCGACCGTATGCCCCTGCTGCTCCAAGGTCTGCGCGAGGGCGGAGCCCACTCTTCCGCAGCCCATAATGACGATGTGCACGGCCGTCCTTCCGGCTGTCAGCGGCTCGCTGGTTTCCAGCCTCATTGCATGCTCTGGCTAAACAGGGTCTCAGACCACGGCCCAAGCTACACACGGGTGGTCACCGGTGTGACCATTTGGGGTCCGCGGGGTGCCTCATTGGCGGCGCATTGGTGAGGATCATGGACCGGGGGTTCGTCAGCCCGATATCGAACGCTTACGATCCTCTGCGTGTCCAAACTGACCGACGTGCCCAAACGGATCCTGATTGGCCGGGCGCTGCGCAGCGACCGCCTCGGGGAAACGCTCCTCCCCAAGCGGATCGCCCTTCCCGTCTTCGCCTCCGACCCGCTCTCGTCCGTGGCATATGCCCCCGGCGAGGTCTTGCTTGTCCTGTCGATCGCGGGTGTGTCGGCGTACCACTTCAGCCCCTGGATCGCGGTCGCGGTCGTCGTGCTGATGTTCACCGTCGTGGCTTCCTACCGGCAGAACGTCCACGCGTACCCCAGCGGCGGCGGCGACTACGAGGTCGCCAACACCAACCTCGGCCCCAAGGCCGGGCTGACGGTGGCGAGCGCCCTGCTCGTCGACTACGTCCTCACCGTCGCCGTGTCCATTTCCTCCGGCGTCGAGAATCTCGGCTCCGCCGTCGATTTCGTCATCGAGCACAAGGTGCTCTCGGCGATCATCATGATTCTGCTCCTCACGCTGATGAACCTGCGCGGAGTGAAGGAATCCGGGAAACTCTTCGCCATCCCGACGTATGTGTTCGTCGGCGCGGTTTTCGTCATGATCGCCTGGGGTGCCTGGCGCGGCCTGGTCATGGGCGACACCATGACCGCGCCCACCGCCCACCTGGAGATCAAGGCCGAACACCAGGGACTCGCCGGCTTCGCGCTGGTCTTCCTGCTGCTGCGCGCCTTCTCCTCCGGCTGTGCCGCCCTGACCGGCGTCGAGGCCATCAGCAACGGCGTGCCGGCCTTCCGTAAGCCCAAGAGCAAGAACGCCGCCACCACCCTCGCCCTGATGGGCGCCCTCGCCGTCACCATGTTCTGCGGGATCATCGGCCTGGCCATGGCCACCAAGGTCCGCATGGCCGAGGCACCCGCCACCAACCTGCTGGACCACGGCGTCCCCGTCGGCGCCGGCTTCGTCCAGCACCCGGTGATCTCCCAGGTCGCCGAAGCCGTCTTCGGCAGCGGCAGCATCCTGTTCATCGTCCTGGCGACCGCGACGGCCCTGGTCCTCTTCCTGGCCGCCAACACCGCCTACAACGGCTTCCCGCTGCTCGGCTCGATCCTCGCCCAGGACCGGTACCTGCCGCGCCAGCTGCACACCCGCGGCGACCGGCTCGCCTTCTCCAACGGCATCGTGCTGCTGGCCGGCGCCGCCATGCTGCTGGTGTGGATCTACGACGCCGACTCCACCAAGCTGATCCAGCTCTACATCGTCGGCGTGTTCGTCTCCTTCACGCTCAGCCAGATCGGCATGGTCCGGCACTGGAACCGCCACCTGGCGAGCGAGCGCGACCAGGCCGCCCGCCGCCGGATGCACCGCTCCCGGGCCATCAACACCTTCGGCGCGGCCTTCACCGGGCTCGTCCTGGTCGTCGTGCTGGCCACCAAGTTCACGCACGGCGCCTGGGTCGCCCTCATGGGCATGCTGATCTTCTACGGCACCATGACCGCCATCCGGAAGCACTACGACCGGGTCGCCTCCGAGATCGCCGCGGACGAGGGCCCCAGCGACGACAGCGTGCGCCCCTCCCGGGTCCACTCCATCGTCCTGGTCTCCAAGGTCCACAAGCCCACCCTGCGCGCCCTGGCCTTCGCCAAGCTCACCCGCTCGGACACCCTGGAGGCGCTCAGCATCAGCGTCGACCCGGCCGAGACCAAGGCGCTCAGGGACGAGTGGGAGCGGCGCGGGATCAACGTCCCGCTGAAGATCCTCGACTCCCCCTACCGCGAGATCACCCGCCCGGTGGTCGAGTACGTCAAGGGGCT
Organism: Streptomyces sp. 3211.6; assembly: GCF_003634815.1. NCBI lineage: Bacteria > Bacillati > Actinomycetota > Actinomycetes > Kitasatosporales > Streptomycetaceae > Streptomyces > Streptomyces sp. 3211.6. The sequence goes on from NZ_RBXC01000001.1 coordinate 5,952,381, forward strand.
GCGCAGCGAGAACCCGCGCGACGCGGTCAGCGTCTACATCCCCGAGTACGTCGTCGGCCGCTGGTACGAGCACCTGCTGCACAACCAGAGCGCGCTGCGCCTCAAGGGCCGCCTGCTCTTCACCCCCGGCGTGATGGTCACCTCGGTGCCCTACCAGCTGGAGTCCTCGGAGCTCGCCCGCCGGCGGGCCCGCAAGCGCCAGGAGTGGAACGCCCCGGGCGCGGTGCGCCGCGGCCCCGTCGACACCCCGCGGCCGCGTCCCAAGGACCCGGCGGGGAGGTAGGCCCGGCGGGTGGCGAACGGCCGGACGGGATCCACGTAAACTGGTGGGTCGGTCGTCCGGCCGTTCGCCTTTTTCCGTTTTTCCGCCCCTGAATCTCCCTGGAGTCTCCCCACCATGACCGAGCAGAACGAGAAGCAGTCACTGGTCGGGGAGGAGTACGAGGTCGAGGTCGGCCCCGTCGCGCACGGCGGCCACTGCATCGCGCGGACCTCCGACGGCCGCGTCCTGTTCGTCCGGCACACCCTGCCGGGCGAGAAGGTCGTCGCCCGCGTGACGGAGGGCGAGGCGGACTCCCGCTTCCTGCGCGCCGACGCGGTCACGATCCTGACCGCCTCCAAGGACCGGGTCGAGGCCCCCTGCGCCTTCGCCGGCCCCGGAAAGTGCGGCGGCTGCGACTGGCAGCACGCCAAGCCCGGCGCCCAGCGCCGGCTCAAGGGCGAGGTCGTCGCCGAGCAGCTCAAGCGGCTCGCGGGCCTCACCCCCGAGGAGGCCGGCTGGGACGGCACGGTGGCCCCCGCCGAGGGCGACAAGCTCCCGGCCGGCGAGGTCCCGCAGTGGCGCACCCGCGTCCAGTACGCCATCGACGAGGACGGCCGCGTCGGCCTGCGCAAGCACCGCTCGCACGACATCGAGCCCGTCGACCACTGCATGATCGCTGCGCCCGGGGTCACGGAACTGGGCATCGAGAAGCGCTCCTGGCCGGCGATGGCCTCGGTCGAGGCGATCGCCGCCTCCGGCTCGAGCGACCGCCAGGTCGTCCTCACCCCGCGCCCGGGCGGCCGCCTGCCCCTGGTCGAGCTCGACAAGCCCGTCTCCGTCCTCCGGGTCGAGGAGAAGGACGGCGGGATCCACCGCGTCCACGGCCGCCCCTTCGTCCGCGAGCGCGCCGACGGCCGCACCTACCGCGTCGGCATGGGCGGCTTCTGGCAGGTCCACCCGCAGGCCGCCGACACCCTGATCAAGGCCGTCATGCAGGGCCTGATGCCGCGCAAGGGCGAGATGGCCCTCGACCTCTACTGCGGCGTCGGCATCTTCGCGGGCGCGCTCGCGGAGCGCCTCGGCGAGACGGGGGCGGTCCTCGGCATCGAGTCGGGCAAGCGCGCGGTGGAGGACGCCCGCCACAACCTGGCCGACTTCCCCCGGGTCCGCATCGAACAGGGCAAGGTCGACACGGCCCTCCCGCGCACCGGCATCACCGAGTGCGACTTGATCGTCCTGGACCCCCCGCGCGCGGGCGCCGGCAAGCAGACGGTCCGCCACATCGCGAGCCTCTCGGCCCGCCGCATCGCCTACGTCGCCTGCGACCCGGCGGCGCTGGCCCGCGACCTGGGCTACTTCAAGGAGGCGGGCTACAAGGTCCGCACCCTCCGCGTCTTCGACCTCTTCCCGATGACCCACCACGTGGAGTGCGTCGCGATCCTTGAACCCGTTGCAAAGAGCTCCTGACCTGCGGATTTGCCGATGTGCCTGATGCCCCCTGTGGGCGTGACGGGCGATATGTCGATGCTGAAACGACGCTCGGGACGCTCCTTTGCGGTGATCGTCCCGAGCCGTCCGGCGGTCGTTTTCAGCCGAGTAGCTTCGTCACTGTCTGCGATCACGGCTGATGCGTGACAATGGCCCGCGATGACTGTCACCACCAGCACCCCGGAGCCCCGACCGGACGGGTACGGCCCCTTCGCCCACCTCACCGTCCAGAACACGGCTCTCTACCGGCATGTGATGCGGGTGTTCGTCGTCGCCAAGGAGCGGTTCGCGGTGCACCTGCGGCCCGAGGACGTGCATGCCGCTCTGCCGGGCGAGGTGCGGCCCGCCGAGCTGGATGCCGTGGTGAAGGCGCTGGACAGTCTCGTCGGCTGGGGGAATCTGCGCGCCGATCCCGATACCGCCCGCGTCACCGCCGTCGAGGACTTCTACCGGAAGCGGTTCATCTACCAGCTCACCCGCGCCGGAGAAGCCGCTGAGGAAGCCCTGGGCGTCTACGACGAGGCGCTCGGGCGGCGCGGCGCCCTGCAGGCCGTCGCCCTGCACGACATCGTCACCCAGCTGCGGGCCCTGCTCGTGCTGGCAGCCGAGGAACAGCCGGATCAGGCCAAAACGCACCTGGCGCTTGACGCGCTGGCGAGTCGGTTCACCGCTCTTGCCGACAACGCCGGCGCCTTCATGGGGTCCCTGCAACGGACCATCGACCTCCACGACGTCGAGGAAGAGGTCTTCCTCGCCTACAAGGACCAGCTCATCCAGTACCTGGAGAGGTTCATCCAGGACCTGATCACCCTCGGCGGGCGCATCGCCCGGCTCATCGTGGAACTGGAAGAGGGCGGGAGCATCGGGCCGCTGCTGCGGGCGGCCGCACGGCGTGAGGCCGCCGACGCGTCGCCGGAGGAGGCGGGGCACGCCGAGCGGGAGGCGTACGAGCGGTGGGCGGGGCGCTGGTCCGGGCTCGCCGCCTGGTTCATCAGCCGGGAAGGGCGGGAGTCGCAGGCCCGGCTGCTGCGTGGGCGGGCCCTCGGCGCGATTCCGCAGCTCCTGGCCGTCGTACGGTCGCTGAACGAGCGCAGGGCCGGGCGTTCCGACCGGTCCGCCGACTTCCGTACCCTCGCCCGCTGGTTCGCCGAGGCCCCCGACGACGACTCCCGGCACCGCCTCTGGCGCGCCGCCTTCGGGCTCTACCCCGCGCGGCACCTCACCGTGGACGCCGAGACCCTGGCCGCCCGCACGGCCCGGCCGGTTCCCGCCGCGACGTCGTGGGCGGCGGCGGAGCCGCTGCGGATCAGCCCCCAGCTGCGCCGCACGGGCAGTTACGAGCGGCGTGGCAAGCCCCGCAAGGTCGAGGACCGGGAGGAGCCGCGCCGCAGGCTCGCCGAGGTGGCTGCCAAGCAGGCCGCCGAGACCGCGGCGGCCCGCGCCCGGCTCGTCACCGGCGGGATCACCCGGCTCTCCGGGCTCGGCGAACTCGACCCCGTGTCCTTCGGCCTCTTCCTCCAGCTGCTGGGCGACGCGCTGGCCACCTGGCGGCCGGGCATGCGGCATACCGTGGCCACCAGCAACGACGGCTCCATGGAGATCCGGCTCAGCGCGCTCGCCGACGGCGGCACCGCAGAGATCCGGACCCCCGGGGGTGTCTTCCGCGGCCCCGACCACCTCATCGAGATCGTCGACCTGACGGAAGGAGGCGGCGACCGATGAGCACTCCGCTCGCAGAGGTGCTGGAAGGGCAGCACGCCGCCGAGCTTCGCAAGGCGGCCCGCGCGCTGCTCAAGCAGCCCCTGCTGCTGGCCCGTGGCCGGTCCGCCGACGAGTTCCGCCTCGTTCGCCGGCACGCCTCCGAACTGCGCGAATGGTTCGACCGCAACACCGGCTGGACCCTCCAGGCAGACGCCGAGGCCGCCCGCCTGCGTAAGATCCCCGGCGTCCTCACCGACCCCACGCACCCCGCGCGGGAGGCGACCCGGGCCGCCGCCCCCTTCACCCGCCGCCGCTACGTGCTGCTGTGCCTGGCACTGGCCGCCCTCGAACGCGGCGAGGGGCAGATAGCCCTCGGCCGTCTCGCCGACCAGGTCGTCCTCGACGCCGCCGACCCCCACCTCGCCCGGGCCGGCATCCAGTTCACCCTGGACCGTCGCGAGGAGCGCCTCGACCTGGCCGCCGTCGTACGGCTCCTGCTCAGCCTCGGAGTCCTGCGGCGCGTCGCCGGAGACGAGGAGGCGTACGTCAGTGGGGCCGGCGATGTTCTCTACGACGTGGAACGCAGGGTGTTGGCGGGCCTGCTCGCCGCCCGCCGCGGCCCCTCCACCGTGCACGCCGAGACCCTGGCGGACCGGCTGACCGAACTCGTCGCCGATACCGCCCTGGACAGCGACGAGCTGCGCTTCCGCGCGATGCGGCGCTCGCTGACGCGCAGGCTGCTGGACGATCCGGTGCTCTACTACGACGGGCTGAGCGACGCCGAACTCGGCTACCTCACCCGGCAGCGAGGCTTCCTCACCTCCCGCATCACCGAACTGACCGGACTCGTTCCCGAGGTACGGGCCGAGGGCATCGCCATGGTCGACCCGGACGACGATCTCACCGACGTCCGGATGCCCGAGCAGGGAACCCACGGCCATGTCACGCTGCTGCTCGCCGAGCACTTGGCCGCGGCGGGAGGCCCGGTCACCGCCGACCGGCTGGCGCTCCGAGTCCGGGAACTCGCCGCCGAGCACGGCGGATTCTGGGCCAAGTCCGCGCGGGAGCCGGGCATGGAAGCCGAACTCGTCGAGCAGGCCGTCGCCCGGCTCGCCGCCCTCGGGCTGGTCTCCCGTACCGCCCACGGCGTGGCGCCGCGTCCCGCCCTCGCCCGGTACGCGGTCGGCGCGACCGTACTCCGTGAACCAGGCACCGCACGTATGCCCGCGCAGCGAAAGGCCCCCACGCCGTGACCCGCCTCCCCGTCCCCTTGCGCTCCCGCTGGCAGCCCCTGCGCATCGGACTCGTCGACCTCTTCCACTACGACGTGGAGGAATTCCACTTCCGGGACGGGCGCCTGCTCCTGCGCGGGAACAACGGCACCGGCAAGTCCAAGGTGCTCGCGCTGACCCTGCCGTTCCTCCTCGACGGGGACCTCGGCTCCCGCCGCGTGGAACCCGACGGCGACCCGGGCAAGAGGATGGAGTGGAACCTCCTCCTCGGCGGCGAGCACCCGCACTCCGAGCGGCTCGGCTACACCTGGATCGAGTTCGGCAGGCTCGACGAGGCCGGCGGCGAACAGCAGTTCCGTACGCTGCTCTGCGGGCTCAAGGCCGTCAGCGGGCGGGGCATCGCCCGGCACTGGTACGCGCTCACCAGCCAGCGCATCGACCACGGCCCGCAGACATCCGCCGAGGCGTCCCTCAGTCTGCTGGACGCCACCGGCACGGCCTTGTCCCGGGACCGGCTCGCGGAGGCCGTCGCAGGGCACGGCATGGTGTACGACCAGGCCAAGACCTACCGCAGGGCCGTCGACGAGAACCTCTTCGGACTCGGCGAGCAGCGTTACGGCGCCCTGGTCGACCTGCTCATCCAGCTCCGCCAGCCGCAGCTGTCCAAGCGCCCCAACGAGGCCGCACTCTCCCGCGCCCTCACCGAGGCCCTGCCGCCAATGGATCAGGCGGTCATCGCCGATGTGGCCGAGGCCTTCCGCTCCCTGGACGAGGAGAAGGAGGAACTGGCCGCCGCGTCCGCCGCCGAACGGGCCGCCTCCGCCTTCCTGGAGCACTACCGGCGCTACGCCCGTATCGCCACACGCAGGCGCGCCCGCCTCCCGCGCGGTGAGCACTCCCGCTACGAGCACCTTCAGCGGGACCTCGCCGAGGCGCAGGCCCAGCAGACCCGGGCCGAGGAGGCACGGGCAGAGGCCGAGGAGCGGATCGCCGCTCTGGAAGAGACCCAGGCGCGCCTGCGGGCCCAGGACAGCGCCCTGCGCGAGGGCCCCGAGATGCGCAGCGCCCGGGAGCTGGAACAGGCGGCGAGGGCGGTCGAGCGGACCGCCCACACCCTGGTCCGGGCCCGCGACGACCGGGATCAGGCCGCAGGTCTGCACACTCGGGCGCTCGGGAGGCTCGGCGCCGCCGAGAACCGGCTGCACTCCGCCGGCCGGCTGGCCGAGGAGGCCCTCCGCCAGGTGCAGGAGGCGGCCGACGCCGCGCGGATCGGCCTGCCCGTCGACGACCGGCTTCCCGAGCCCGAAATGCGGCGCGCGGCCGAGGAGTCGACAGACCGGGGCCGGCGCGTGCTCGCCCACGCGGAGGGGCTCCTGGCGGAGGCTGAGCACGCGGTCGAGGGGCGGCGTCAGGCTTCGGTCCGGCTCGACGAGGCGGACGCCGACCTGGATCAGACGACGGTGGCGCACGGCCAGGCGGAGGAGGCCGTGGCCCGCGCCGGGCAGGCCCTGCTGGACGACGTACGGGAACACGCACGCACCTGGACCGAACTGGCCTGTCCCGACCCGGCGGGCCTGCTCGACGAGCTCCAGGAGTGGACGCGGCACCTCGACGGGCCCTACCCGGCCCGCGCACACGCGGCGCGCGCCCACAGCGCAGCCTCGCTGCGGCTGGCCGACCAGGCGGCCGAAGCCGCACGCCGGACAGCGGAGCTGACGGCGCGCACCGGCCGGGTCCGCGCGGAGCTGGCCGCGCTGGAGGCAGGCGGCCGACGCGCCCCCCAGCCCCCGCCCACCCGCACACCGGGCCTGCGCGAGCAGCTTCCGGGCGCACCGCTGTGGCGGCTGGTGGACTTCGATGACGGCCTCCCGGACCGGGAGCGCGCCGGGCTGGAGGCGGCACTGGAAGCGTCCGGGCTGCTCGATGCCTGGATCCTGCCCGACGGCTCGGCCCTGGCTGCGGACGGGCACGACGTACTCCTCTCCCCGGCGACCGGGGCGGTCGCCGGGCCCTCGCTCGGCGGGCTGCTCCGGCCGGCGATGGACGATGGCGACGCGCAGGCCGCGGCGGTGGGCGAGGACACGGTCGAACGGCTGCTCGCCGCCATCGGCGCGGGAGGGGACAGCGGGGCAGGCACCTGGGCGGCGACCGACGGGCGATTCCGGGTCGGTGCGCTCACCGGACGCTGGGCCAAGCCCGCCGCCGAATACGTCGGTGAGGGCGCACGAGAGGCAGCCCGGCGAACCCGCATCGCGGCCCTGAGTGCGGAACTCGACCTGCTCCAGCAGGAGTCGGAAGCCGCCCTGGCACAAGCGGAGGAGGTGGCCGCTCGTCGCCGTGTTCTCGACGGTGAGCTGGCCGCGATACCCGACGAGAGCCCCCTCACCCGGGCGCATGCCCACGTGACCGCCGCCGCCGAGGCGGTACGCAGGACCCGGCTGCGGCGCGAGGAACGCGCCGCCGACCTCACCGAGGCGGCCGGGCGGGCCGAGCGGGCCGTCACCGAGCTCGCCGAGACGACGGCCGAACTGGGCCTGCCCGCCGACCGGGAGGGCCTGGCCGCCGTTCGCCGGGCGCACGGCTCCCTCGCCGTGGCTCTGGCCGCCCTCTGGCCGGCGTTGCGCGAACGCGGAGAGGCGGCCCGCCAGGCCGAGGAGGAACGCGCCGAGGCCGGACAGGCGGGCGAGCGGACTGCCGAACTCGCCCTGAGGGCCGAGGAGGCCGGGCGGGAGGCAGCGGCCGCGGACGAGCGGCACACCACACTGCGCTCCACGGTCGGCGCGGCCGTAGCCGAACTCCAGCGACGGCTGACCGAGACGGCCGAAGCCCTGCGTGCTTGCGAGGCCGACCAGAAGGCCACCCGGCAGCGTCACGCCGAGGCCGACCGGGATGCGAGCAAGGCCGAAGGCCACATCGAGCGGCTCGGGAAGAACCTCGCGGAAGCGGCCGAGACACGCGCGGAAGCCATCGCGGGGCTACAACGGTTCACCACCACCGGACTGATCGCGGTCGCCCTGCCCGACCTCCAGGTGCCCGACGCCGGCGACGGCCCCTGGGCGGCAACCCCCGCCATCGCGCTCGCCCGTGCCATCGAAGCGGGTCTGTCGTCGGCCGACGACTCGGACGGGGCGTGGGAACGCGTACAGCGCCGCCTGAGCGAGGAACTCAAGACCCTCCAGGACACACTGTCCCGGCACGGCCACACCGCCTCCGCCCGCATGGTGGAGGACGGCATGGTCGTCGACATCGTCTACCAGGGCCGCGAGCGGGCCGTCCCCGAACTCGCCTCGGCGCTCACCGCCGAAGTCGGTGAGCTCACCCGCATCCTGTCCGCCCGCGAACGCGAAATCCTCGAAACCCACCTCATCACCGAGGTCGCGGGCACCCTCCAGGAGCTCATCGGGGCCGCCGAGCGTCAGGTGCGGGACATGAACGCCGAGCTGGAGGACCGCCCCACCTCCACCGGAATGAAACTGCGGCTCATCTGGCGGGCCTCCCGCAAGGCCCCCTCCGGACTGGCCCAGGCCCGAGAGCGCCTGCGCCAGTCCGCCGACGCCTGGACGGCGGAGGACCGTGCTGCCGTCGGGGAGTTCCTGCAGGCCCAGATCGCCCGGCAGCAGACCGACGACACCTCCGGCAGCTGGCTCGAATACCTCACAGCCGCGCTCGACTACCGGTCCTGGCACGAATTCGGGGTCGAGCGGCACCAGCACGGCCGCTGGGTCCCGGCCACCGGCCCGGCCTCGGGCGGCGAGCGGGTCCTCGCCGTCTCCGTGCCGCTGTTCGCCGCGGCCTCGTCGCACTACGCGAGCGCGGGTAGCCCGCACGCCCCGCGCCTGGTCACCCTTGACGAGGCGTTCGCGGGCGTCGACGACGACTCGCGGGCCAAGTGCCTGGGTCTCCTCCAGGCCTTCGACCTGGACGTCGTCATGACCAGCGAACGCGAATGGGCCTGCTATCCCCAGGTCCCCGGCATCGCCATCGCCCAGTTGTCCCGGATCGACGAGGTGGCGGCGGTACTCGTCACCCGCTGGGAATGGGACGGCACACGTCGGCTCCGCCGCGAGGACCCGGTACGGCCGCCGGATCGCAGGGACGCAGCGGCGGAAGCGGCCGGACCGGAGCCGCTGTGGAAGTGACCCCTGACGGTGCGCCCGTCGACGACGCCAGGCTGCGCCGCCTCCTGGGAGACCCCGGCCTCGCATGGTTGGTCGACCGTGCGCGCCGGCGCCTGGAGCGTGAACAGCCCCTCACCGGCCCGGTGTCACTCAGCGCGCCCACGTCGTCCCAGCGGGCGTCGGCCGAGCGGCTCCTGGGCCGCTCTCCCGGCAGCGGGCGTTCCCTGAGCGTCCGGCTCGACGAGGTGGACGCCGTCCTGCGCCGCAGCGGTATCAGCCCCGGCGGCCTGGCCCCGGCGTTGGAGGCGCTCACCGGGCCGATCGTCGCCCTCGGCCCGGCCCGTGAGGCCGAGGACCTGGCCTGGCAGGAGGCCTACGCTCCGATCGACGCCCTCGCGGACCATTTTCCGGCACTCGCGGCCTGGGCCGCCCGGCTCCGGGGCGACGGTCTCGTACGGCGCCTCGCAGGCACTCCCGCCGCAGCGCGTGCCCTCCTCGACCAGACGGCCGTCGTCCTCGGCTCGCTGCCCATGGACCCTCCCGTGTCACTCCCCGCCTTCGCGGCCCGGCGGCTCGGCAGTGCCCACGCCCTGGACGACGGCGCACCCTTGGCCACGATCACCCTGTCGGGTATCCGAGCCCTGACGGGCTTCCCCGACGGGACGGGTACCGAATGGCGTCGGGAGGCTTGGGCGTCGGCGGGCCTGCTGCGCGACGAGCTGTCCTCCACGGTCCTTACCCTGAACCTGCGGGGCACGCCCGCGCTGGACTGGATGGCCGACGCGGGCGAGCCGTCCGTGCTGACCCTGCGGCAGCTGATCCGCAGGCCGCCCGCCTCGACCGCCTCGGCCGTTCGGATCTGCGAGAACCCGGCGGTACTCGCCGCGGCGGCCGAAGCGTACGGCCCGCGCTGCGTGTCACTGGTGTGTCTCCAGGGACAGCCGTCCGCTGCCGCTCTCCTCCTTCTCCGGCAGCTGCACGAGGGCGGGGCAACGCTCCATTACCACGGGGACTTCGACTGGGGCGGCCTGCGCATCGCCTCGGCCCTGCTGCGCCGTGTTCCGTGGCAGCCCTGGCGCTACACGGCTGCCGACTACCGAGCCGCAGCGCTCGCAAGCCCAGACGGTTTGCCGCCACTCGCCGGACAGCCGACCGTGGCTCCCTGGGACCCGGATCTGAAACAGGCCCTCTTGGAGCGGGGCGTCCGCGTCGAGGAGGAGACGCTCCTCGACGTGTTGCTGTCCGACCTCGCGTGACGGTTCCCGTCCACATCATTCCTGGGACGCATCACGCGGGGCCTGGCCGGTCGTCCGTGGTCTGAACTCGTCAGGCACCATCCGCGGGCATCAGGAAGCCGTCCGCTTCGCGGACCGCCCCCTTCGCCACGAGCTCGTCCACATCGCTCGTGAGTGCATCCCGGATGTCAGGGCCCAGCCGGGTCCACCCGAAGAAGCGTGCGACCTCGCGGAGCAGCTCCTCCCGGTGAACGCCCGGGCTTTCCCCGACCACGTGCCCCACGACGAGCCGCCGCTCGACCGACGGGACCTGCCCGACCTTGCGCGCCATGGTCGGGGTCGGGGTGCGAGCGAAGGCGGGCTCTCGGTCAGGAAGGTCATACGCCTCGCCGACGCGCACGATCTGGCCCGCGGAGGTGATCCTCCGCAGCGCTCGACGCACCGAGTCCCGGACCACCGCGCCCGCTCTCGAGATACCCCACGCCGAACGCACCCGGGTGAGGATCAGGTCCTCCGTCATCGGGCCCTCGGCCTTGATCACGGAGAGGGCGACGTCGGCGACGACCCCCACGGCGTCCGGGTCCTGCAGCTCCGCATGCCGCATGCCGCGGCGCTCGGCGGACGTGATCCGCAGGTTGACCAGCTGGACGTCCCCGAGCTCCTCGTACGCCCGGCTCCACTTCGGCGGCCCGTCGTCCAGCGCCACGAACGTCACCGCCGGCCCCGTGTCCGCCGTCGTGTCCGGAGCGGCAGGTGCCTCTGCAGGCGTCCCCTCGGTGACCGGCTGCTGCGGCATCACCTGAAACGGGTCCCGTGCGCACGCCTCCTCCACCGCGGCGCGCAGGCGGGCGATCGCGTCCCGGCGGTTGCGGTACCAATCGGTGCCCCAGATGCGGTGCAGCTTCCAGCCGAGGTCGCGCAGCACGGCTTGCCGCAGCCGGTCGCGGTCGCGGGCCGCACGCGAGGAGTGGTACATGACGCCGTCGCACTCGATGCCGAGGGCGTAGCTGCCCGGGGCGGCGGGGTGGCGTACCGCCATGTCGATGCGGAAACCGGCGACACCGACCTGGGGCTGTACGGAGTAGCCCCAGTCGCGCAGAACGGCCAGGACCTCTTCCTCGAAGGGGCTCTCCGGAGCGGCATCCGGGTCGGCCGCGGCCGTCGCCAGGATGTGGGGGCCGTGCTCGGCGTACTGGAGGTAGCGCTTCAGGTGCTGGACGCTCTTGTTGGTGCTGTCGGCCAGCTCGGAACCATGGAACGAGGCGATGACCTCCATGCGCCGCCGCGCGCGGGTCACGGCGACGTTGAGACGGCGCCAGCCGCCTTCCCTGTTGATGGGGCCGAACGTCGAGAGCAGCTTGCCCCGGTGGTCCGGGCCATAGCCGACGGACAGGATGACGACGTCGCGCTCGTCGCCCTGGACGGTCTCCAGGTTCTTGACGAAGAAGCCGTCGAGGCGGTCCTCGGTGAAGAAGTGATCGAGGTCGGGCCGGGCGGTTCGTGCCTTCTGCACCGCGTCCTCGATGGCCTCGGCCTGTGCCTTGGACAGGGCGACCACACCCAGGCTGAGCCCCGGCCTGGTGGCGAAGTGGTGGATCACGCGCTGCGCGACTGCCGCCGCCTCGCCCGGGTTGTTGCTTCGGCCGCCCCGGTCGTAGACACCGTCGGCCTTGAAGAACTCGACGCCGAGGTCCGGGCTCTGCTCGTACGCGCCCGGGAAGGTCACCATGGTGTTGTCGTAGAAGTCGTTGTTGCTGAAGGCGATGAGGTTCTCGTGGCGGCTCCGGTAGTGCCACCGCAACGGCAGGCCGCGCAGCACGCCGCTGGCCTTGCAGGCGTCGAGCACGGACTCGAAGTTGTCCGCGCCCTCCTCGTCCCACTCGTCATCGTCGTCGCCGTCGCTGCCGGCGCTGAAGAACGAGGTCGGCGGCAGCTGCTTCTGGTCACCGGCCACGATGAGCGCATTGCCGCGGTAGACGGAGTTCACCGCGTCCTGCGGCAGTACCTGGGAGGCCTCGTCGAAGATGACGACGTCGAATCGGAAGTCGGGCGGCAGGAACTGGCTGACCGTCAGCGGGCTCATCATGAAGCAGGGCTTGATGAGCCGCACGACATCCCGCGTCTCACCGAGCAGCTGGCGTACCGGCTTGTGGCGGCGCTTGAGCTGTGACTGCCGGCGCAGCTCGGCGGCGGGGCCGATGTTGGTTCGGCGGGGGCGGCGGGCATTGCATGCCGCGATGACCTCGGCGTGCGCCGCCTCGACGAGGGCGCGGTCCGCGTCCCGGAACCGCTCGACGAGCTGATCGCGGTCCACTGCGCGCATCGGCTTGAGCCGGGCGTCGAGTCCGAGACGTCGTTCGATCCAGGCGGTGAGGACCGCTCGTTCGACGGAGGCAGGGAAGTCGGCTGCGGACACGCCACGCTGAGCGAGCTGGGAGGGCAGCCCGTCCAGGCCGTACCGTCGCAGCTGCCTGAGGGCGTCGGAGCAGGTGGTCCACGCCTCGGGGCCGAAGGGGTCGTCGTCCAGCCGGGACAGGCAGGTCGCGGCAGCGGGCAGCGACTCCCGGAGCTCGCGCTGCAGGAGGCGGCCGCGCTGCACGTCGAAGTGTCCGACGAGATCGTCCCGCTGGCGCTGCCATTCGTCGTGGCGGTCCGCCACGGACGTCTCGGCGGGTGCGTCCAGCATCAGCCGGGCCGCTGGGACGGACAGCGGGGCCGCGTGGCTTCCGTGTGCGGTCCGGCGAACCTGCTGGGACCAGTCCAGGGCGTCGAGTACGGCTCCCTTGTCGGTTTCCGTCCCCTGGTAGAGGTCACCGAGCAGCTCCCCGTGACGGGGGGCGTCGTCGTCGAACCGCGCCACGGCTGCCCGCGCGTCGGCTACTGCTGTCACCGCCTGCCGCGCCCGCGAGAGGGACAGTCCGCCGTCGGTGTCGGCCACGCGGGCCACGGCGTGGAGGAGGTCGGCAGCGTCCTCGAAGGGTTCGACGTGGGCGCGCAGCCAGCGCGCAGCGTCGGGCATCGGGCCGGCGAGCAGGTGCGCGCCCGCGGCCGCGAGGTGCGGCTGACCGGCGTATTCCCGCCAAGTGTGCAGGTCGGTACGGATCTGCGGCTCCGTCTGTCGCACAAGGGTGTGCGGAACGGGACGTCCGTCGGCGAGGAAACGGATGAGGCGTGCCCGGCGTGTGGGATCGGCGAGCGTGTCCGGCGCCAGCCGCTCCACGGTGTGCGCCGCTTCCAGGGCGTCCTGAAGCGCGGCAGTGTCGACGCCGTCGGCGGACGCGTAACGGCCGAGCAGCTTGCGCTGCTCCTCGTCGGCGCAGCCGCCCGGGGCGGATCGTTGGATGCCCCAGGCCCGGTGCAGGAGTTCGGGGATGCCGCTCCGTTCCGGCGCTGCGTCGGATGAATCCGCGCGCAGCTCGGCGGGGTCGGTGCTCAGCCCCTGGTACCAGGAACCGCAGAGGCGACGATGCGCCTCCTCCTCAGCGGCAAACCCGGCGGTCTCCCGCCGGCCCTCCTGTGCGGCGCCGATCGCCGCCCGTGCGCCTGCGAGCGTGTACGCGAAGCCGGGTCCGTCGTCGCGACGGCCGAGGGAGGCGGCTGTGTCGATGAGGTCGACGGCCCGGGCGATCGGATCCAGGTGGTCGCGCAGCCAGCGGGCAGCGTAGGCCGGAGAGCACTTGGCGAGCTCGTCCGCGACCGGGGCCAGGCGGGGGCGTGTCAGATCCTGCCGCCAGGTGTTCAGATCCTCGCTCAGGGCCCGGCAGTGCTCCAGCAGTTCCGGGGCAGGGGTGTGGCCGTCGGCGATCTGGGCGGCCAGCAGGCCGCGGCGGTGCGGGTCCAGGACCGTGTCCGGCGCGAGCCGGTGTACGGCGCAGGCGTGCGCCAGTGCCGCCTCCAAGGCGGGCACGTCGGGCAGCTCCGCCCCGGCGTAGTGTCCGAGAAGAGCGGCATGCGTACGGGCGAGAGACCGCAGCCGGCTGTGGGCCGTGTGCCAGTCGAGGGCGAGCGGCAACCGGGCGTACAGCTCGCTGCGCCACGAGCCCGCGACCGTCAGCGCACCGAGTGCCTTGCGGTCTGCGCGCACCGCGCCGGACAGCAGGCCGCCGATTCCGCGCGAGCCTTCGGACAGGCGGCCTATCAGGTCCGGCAGTCCGGGGGAGACGGCGGTCTCGGGCCGGAAGACGTCCTGCGCAGCCCGCTCGGCCTCAGCGAGCCGGTGTGCGGCGTCGGAGATCTCCGTGCAGGCTTCCCGTACCCGGGACATCACCTGCGGGTCGAGCCATGTGCCGAGCATCCGGTGGGAGGCCGTGGCCAGCTCCACGAGAGCGATGAGCTCCTCGGCCTCCTGCGTGCTTCTCGGACGGTCAAGCCCGAGGAGCCTGGCCGTGGCCGCGGCGTGCTGCTCGGCCGATTCGAGGGTCGCCCCCAGGCTCGCGAACCAATCGGAGAGCTCCGCGGCCTGCGTACGGGTCAGAGCGCTCAGGTCCAGGCCACGCGGTTCCAGTCCGCCAAGGCCCCGCTCGGACGCCGGTGGTTCCGTGTCGAGCGTGGCGGGGATCGAGGCCCAGCCGGGTCCGGCCTCCGCGGTCGCGCGTGCTTGTGCGGCCAAAACCGTGTCACGGCGGGCGAAGAACGCGCGCAGTCCGTCGGCGACGACGTTGACCGCGGCCTTGCCGGCTTCGGATGCTCCCCCGGGCACAAGCCACTGTTCGAGGGGCCGGTGGTCGGCGCCCGCGAGTGCGACGACGTCGCAGAGGTCTTCCGCTGCCGCGACGCTGCCCGGGATGTCCAGCCCAAGCTGCTGTGCGACCTCGGCAAGGCTGCGGTGCGTACGCTCAAGGCCGTCCGCGGTCGTCTCGAACGCGTGGGCCAGCTCGTTCGCACGCTCCTCCGACAGCTCGGAGGGATCGATACCGGCCGGAGAGAGCGCGGGCAGGGCACGTTCGGCTTCGCTCGGCACGGGGGTGAGCTGCGGCGAGAGTTCCTCCCAACGCTCCCCGGCCGCGGAGCGGGCGGTGGCCTGCGCCCTGACCACCTTCTTCAGCGCGGAGAGGAAGCCGTCCACCGGGCTCGCCACCGTGTCGGCGAAGTCGGCGCTGGTCAGCCATGCCTCGGGCACCGGCCGGCGTGACCCGATGAGCGCGAGGAGCTTGATGAGCCGGCGGACGCCGTCCTCCTCCTCGATCGGCTCGCCGTCTTCCGAGAGGTCCTGGTAGCGCGCCACCGCCGCGGCGAGCCCGTCCCGGGCGGCCATGGCCTGTTCGAGCGCCGGACGGGGATGCGGACTGCCGGCCTTCAGGTCCCGCCAGGGGAAGGACGGATCCGCGACCGCCTGCCAGGCGTCGGCAATGGTCTTGGTCGCCTCGATGATGAGGTGCAGGTCCTGTCCGCTGAGTGCTGCGGGGTCGAACACCTTCTGCTGACGGGAGCCCCCGTCGGACTCCGAAGCCAGGAATGCCACATGCGCCTCGGACAGCCGCCCGACCCTCCCGATCACGTCGTGCAGGCTCTGGCCGAGTGGCTGGCTGACCTCGTTCATCGCCTCGGCATAGGCGCTGAGGGCCTCGCGTGCCTCGCGGGCCCGGGCGACCGCCTCCTGGGAGAGCCGTGGGGCTCGAGGCTCCTCCTCCAGGGCCCTGCCCAGCTCCTGAGCGACGGCCCGGCGGCTGGTGTTGTGGCTGTGCAGGGGCAGGGCGTACGAATCGAGCCCGACGGACTTCAGCCGATCCAGCACCACGTCGAGCGCGGCAGCCTTCTCACTGACGAACAGCACGCTGCGGCCCGCGTGCATCAGGCCGGCGATCATGTTGGTGATCGTCTGGCTCTTGCCCGTACCCGGAGGGCCGTCGAGCACGAAGGACTGCCCGGCGACAGCGGCCGCGACGGCCTGACGCTGCGACGCATCGGCATCGAGGACGAGCGGGCTGTCCTCCGGCGGACTGAGCTCGTCGATCCGGTCGGTGTCGATCTCCTCGAAGTCGAAGCGGTCCGACGCCAGTCCCGCCTTGGGACCGAGCGCCACCGCCCGTACGAGGTCGCTGTTCAGGATGCGGGCCTCGTTGTCCAGCAGGTCCTGGTACATCGACTCCTTGTGGGAGGCGAAGAGCGCCAGCACCACGCGCCTCGAAACCTCCCACGCCTTTTTACCCGCCACTGCGTGGGTGACCGCGTCGAGCACGGCGTCGAGGTCGGTCGGATCCTGTTCCGTGACGGGCGACCAGTCGATGAGGAACTGCTCCAGCTTGACCCTGAGCGCAGGGTTGAGACGCGGTTCCTCGTCGTCGTTGGCCACCAGGCGGACTCGTCCGTTGCTCAGCCGCTCGATCCGCACGGGGAGGAGAAGGATCGGCGCATCGCTGCTCGTCGATGCGCCGTCCTCACGCCAGCGGAGGATGCCGACGCCCAACTGGAGCGTCCACAGGCCGTAGTCGTTGAAGAGCTGGGTGGACTTGCTGCGCAGGCTTGTCAGCGCACGGAGGAGCGCCGGGCCCGTCGTCTTCTGGGTGACGATCCCGGAGGCGGCCCCCTGCCGTTCGGCGAGGCGGGTTGGTGCCGGGGCCCCCTCAGGGTTCTCGGCGTCGGGGTCCTCGTCGGGCAGCGGCGCGAACTCCCAGCCGCGTTCCAGACCGGCGACGAGTTCCCCGGCGGGCGGATGCGAGATCTCCAGGGTCGCCGCCTTGGTGTGCCTGAAGTTGAGGAGCCGATTGCGGCCGCTCAGGTCGACGAGCGACGTCCGCCAGTTGGCCAGGATCGATTTGAACCGTTCCAGCTCTTCATCGCCGCCGAAAGCACTCGGGTTTGCCACACTCGTCCTAGCTGCTCGTGTTGTCTTGCTGGGCCTGCGAGGAGCGACGTGCCCTGATGAAGCCACACAAGCCCGGGGCCAATCCGCTCCCGAGAGTGGTGCCCTCCGCCTGCTCCGGTCCTGCAGATCTCGCTGATTGGAGAATCCTACGACTCAGACCCTTTGGCGTGAAGAGTGGTGCCTTTCCGCCCCTGGCTCCGCAGTTGGAGACGGCGCGTTCGCCGATTCGTCCCCGGGGGGTGGGTCATGCCGTGCCTGATTCACCGCCAGATGTCCGATGCTGACGGGCCGTTGACGTGCGGCTTCACCCTCGAGGGGACGATGCGCAGCGCCCTGCTGCACGAGGACGGATGGCACGACGAGCACCTGCACGCCTGATGCGGGGTGACCTCTGACGGCGTCGGACCGGCACGCCGTCGGACCCGCAGGCTGTCAGACCGGCAGGCCGGTCGGTTCCTTGATCCGCTTCATGATGATCTGGGAGTTGACCTCGGTGACCCCGGACAGGGCCGTCAGCCGCTCGATCCACAGGCGTTCGTACGCACGGAGGTCGCCCACGGCGATGCGCAGCAGGCAGCCGGGGCTCCCGAACAGGCGGTAGGCCTCGATCACGTCGGGGATGTCCTGGAGTGCCGCCTCGAAGGCCTCGACGGCCTCCCGGTCGCGGCGGACCTCAACCGACACCAGCACCTCGAAGCCCCGGCCCACCGCCTCGGGGTCGATCACCGCGCGGTACCCCTGGATCACCCCGTCCTGCTCCAGCTGCCGGACCCGCCGCATGCAGGGGGAGGGGGTCAGCCCCACGCGCTGGGCCAGCTCCTGGTTGCTGAGCCGTCCGTCGCGCTGTAGCTCACGCAAGATTTCACGATCAATGGCGTCCATCGCGCAATTATCCCCCACGATCTCACAGAGCTGCCCTGCAACGCGCAATCGCATTGCGCGTAGATCTCACTATCATTGCCCTTTCCAGCAAATTTGTGCGAACCCCGCTCCGGGGTCCAGACGTCAGGGAAGGGTGGCCATGGGGCGCATCGTCGTCATCAGCACCGGCGGAACGATAGCCAGCCGGTGGACGGGCTCGGGCTTCGCCGCCGAGGCCGGCGGCCGCGAGGTCATGGCCACCGCGCCGCTGCCCGAAGGCATCACCGTCGAGGTCGTCGACCTGTTCAGCGTGAACAGCCCCCGCCTCACCACCGCCCACCAGCTCACCCTGCTGCGCACCATCCACGAGGTCCTCGCCGACCCCGCCGTCGACGGCATCGTCGTCACCCACGGCACGGACACCCTGGAGGAGTCCGCCTTCCTGGCCGACCTCCACCACCACGACCCCCGCAGCGTCGTGTTCACCGGCTCGCAGCTGCCCATGGGCTCCACCGAGGGCGACGGCCCCGGCAACCTCTACGACGCCCTGCTCACCGCCGCGACCACGCGCGGGCTCGGCGTCCTGGTCGCCTTCGCCGGCCGCGTCCACGCCGCCCGCGGCACCATGAAGACCCAGGCCGTGGCCCTGGACGCGTTCGCCGACCCCTCCAAGGAACTGCTCGGCAAGATCGGCTTCGGCAAGGTCACCGTCCTGCGGCAGCCCCAGCGCCCGCGGCCCCTGGCCCTGCCCGCGATGCCGGAGCTGCCGCCGCGCGTGGACATGGTGATGCACCACGCCGACGGCGACCCGGTCCTCCTGAACGCCGCCGTCGCGGCCGGCGCCCGGGGCATCGTCCTCGTCGGCACCGGAGCGGGCAACGCCACCCCGGAGATCGTCGAGGCGGTGCGGGAGGCCGTGGCCCGCGGCGTGCTCGTCGCCCTGACCACCCGCGTCCCGGCCGGCCCGGTCACCGAGATCTACACCCACGGCGGCGCGGTCGACCTCGTCGCCGCCGGCGCCGTCCCCACCGGCACCCTGCGCGCCGGCCAGGCCCGCATCGCGGTCCTCTCCGCCCTGCTCGCCTCCGACAGCCCGGCCGAACAGGCCCGCGTCCTGCGCGCGGCCCTGTCCGAGGAGGACCCGGTCCTCGTCGACGCCTAGCCATTCCGGCCCGCCCGCGTCCCGGGCGCCATAGGATTCCCCCGCAACGATCACGACGTCGCGGGGGGACGCGTAGATGGAGCCCGGGATCATCGGCACACGGCTGGCCTCGGCGGCCGTCGGCCCGCTCGTCAGGAAGCTCTTCGTCACGGAGGGCCCCGGCGCGGGACTGGTCACCAAGCCGATCCGGATCTCCGGCTACGTCTCGTTCCGGGGCGAGAAGCGCTCCCTGACGGAGTCCGACCTGCGCACCCTGGCGGCCAAACTGGTCCGCCAGGCCCTGCGTCACGGCGAACGCCCCGTCACCGCCGACGAACAGCAGGCGGTGACCGACGCCCTCGCCGCCACCCTGCACGCCCTCGGCGACCTGACGATGTCCGACGTCGACGCCGTCCGCCTCGGCGCCACGGCTTTCGCCCGTGCGCTGCGCGGTGCGGCCGGCCGTCCCGAACGCGAACTGACCGCGGACGGCACGTACTTCTACGAGCGGCTGCTCGAAGCGGCCTGCCTGCACATCCTGCACTTCTTCACCCAGCGCTCGACCTTCGTCGCCCACGCCCTGGTGGAACAGACCCGGGGCATGGCGGAACTGACGGCCAAGGTGGACGAACTGATCCGCCGCGATCCGCTCCCGGGCGCGCAGGACGCGGCGTTCGAGGCCGAGTACCTGCCGTGGGTGGCCCGCAAGCACGCGAAGCTGACCATCTACGGCATCGACCTCAGCAGCACCCCGCGTCGGTGGCCGCTGGACGCGGCGTACCTGAGCCTGGAAGTGACGTCGCCGCTCGGATCGTTCGCCCGGGGACCGTTCGGGCGGGCGATGGTGACCGTGCTTGATCTGTGGGGATCTGGTGCCGAGGGGGAAGCGGCGGACCGGGACCGCGATGTACGCATCGCCGCAGCCCTGGCCCAGCAGTCCGGCGGCCGGCTTCGGGCCGACGGAGGGCAGGACGACGTTCCTTTCGACCCCGCGACTCTCACCCGCGACGTACGCCGCCTCCTCGACCAGCCCGTTGACCAGGTACTGGGCGACAACCGCAGGATCCTGCTCCGAGGTGAGGCAGGCTCCGCCGAGACCACCCTGGGGCGGTGGATAGCCGAAGCCTTCGCCCCCCAGCCTGCCGACCAGGCACTGGCGGCCAGCCACCGGGTCCTGCTGCGCGGTGAAGCCGGATCCGGCAAGACCACCCTGGTGCAGTGGCTGGCCATGTCCGCCGGCCGCCAGGACCTCCCGCCGGAGATGGCCTACCTCGAGGACCGCATCCCCTTCGTCCTGCCCCTGCGCACCCTGACCCGCCATGGCGAACGGCTCCCGGGGCCCCGTGAGTTCCTGACCGCCGCCGGTTGCCCGCTCGGCGGGGGCCAGCCCGACGGCTGGGCGCACCGGGTGCTCTCGGCGGGGCGGGGTCTGGTCCTCGTCGACGGCATCGACGAGGTCCCCGACGCCGAGCGCGAACGGACGCGCACCTGGCTGGGGGACCTGATGGACCTGTACGACGGCGACAACCGCTGGCTCGTCACCTCACGCCCCTCCGCCGTCGGCATGGACTGGCTCGCCGAGGAGGGATTCACCGAGCTGACCCTGTCCGCGATGAGCCCCGCCGAGGTCGCCACGTTCATCAAGCGCTGGCACGCGGCGGCCCGCCAGGGTACGGACGAGGACAAGGAACTCAAGGCGTACGAGGCCCAGCTCCTCGCCTCCGTACGCCTCAAGCCCGAACTCGGCCGACTCGCCACCAACCCCCTGATGTGCGGCCTGATCTGCGCCCTCCACCGCGACCGGCGCGGCTACCTCCCGCACGGCCGCAAGGACCTCTACGAGGCCGCGCTCTCCATGCTGATCAGCCGCCGCGACCGCGAGCGCGACATGCGCGTGCCCGACCTCCGGGAGGAGCCCCAGCTCGACCTGTTGCAGCGCCTCGCCTACTGGCTGATCAAGAACGGCCGTACCGAGATGGACCGTTCGCGGGCCGAGGAGATCATCGCCCGGGCCCTCCCCGCCGTCCCGGAGGCGGCGGCCCTGGGCGGCGCACCCGCAGTCTTCGACCACTTCCTCCAGCGCAGCGGACTGCTCCGTGAACCGGGCCCCGGTACCGTCCACTTCGTCCACCGCACCTTCCAGGACTTCCTCGGCGCGCGGGCGGCCGTGGAGGAGGGCGACTTCGGGCTGCTGGCCGGGCACGCGGGCGACGACCAGTGGGAGGACGTCATCCGGATGGCCGTCGCCCTCGCCCGGCCCGCCGAACGCGCGGCGATCTTCCGCGACCTGCTCGCCCTGGGCGACGGCTCCGCCGACCGGCGCACCCAGGTGCGCGTGTACCTCTTGGCGGCGGCCTGCCTGGAGCACGCGACCACGCTCGCTCCGGAGATGCGCGCGGAGGTCGAGGCCCGCACCGCGACGCTCATTCCGCCGAGCGACGAGGACGAGGCCAGGGCCCTGGCCGAGGTCGGCCCGTTGCTCCTGGACCTCCTCCCGGGCCCGGAGGGGATCGACGACTGGGACGCGCGCAACGTGGTGATCGCGGCCTCACATGTGGCGTCCGAGGCGGCAGTCCCCTTCCTGGCCCGGTTCGCCGGCCATCCCTTCCCCCTGGTCCGTTCCCAGCTCGTATGGAGCTGGGGGCGCTTCGACTGCGCCGACTACGCGGACGCGGTGATCGCCCGGCTGGAACCGGCCCATCTCGACTACACCCTTCGGTCCGACGACCAGCTGGAGCAACTCGAGCGCCTCGGCCTCCGCCCGGAGCGCCTGGACATCAGGCGCGACGTGTCCGGGGAGGCTCTGGCACGGTTCCTCGGCCGATACCGCCCCGTGGACCTCCGGCTCCAGGGGGCCTCGGTCTCCGACCTGGCCTTCCTGACATCAGGATCGGCCCCGACATCGCTCACGCTCAGCGGATGTCCCGGGCTGAAGGACCTCTCGGCCCTGGGAGGCATGCCGATCACGCACCTCGACGTCGCCACCCCCCGGCCGGACTTCGACCTGTCCGCCGTGTCCGGACTGCGGGACCTGGAGACCCTGGGCGTTGACGGCCCCGCCGGTATGAGCTGGTCGGTCCGGGACCTGCCCGCGGGCGCCCCTTTGAGCAGGCTCTTCGTCTTCGGTGGGGTGACTTTCGCCGGTGCGCTCGAGGGGCTGGGAGCGTTCTCCCGGCTCCGTCAGCTGGTGCTCGCCCCCGCTTCCAGCCCGGCCTCGGCCGCCGACTGGCAGGAGGTGCGGTCCCTGCCGCTCGTCTCCCTCAGGGTGTCCCTCTCCTCGCTCGCCGCCCTCCCGGCGGAGGCGACGCTGCCGGACATCAAGAGCCTGGAACTTTCCGGCGGCGGTGAGGAAGCCCTCCGGAGCGCCATTCCGCGGATTCCCACGGCCTTCCCCCTGTTGGAGAGCTGCCGGTTCACCGGCGACTTCACCGGGGACGGGGAGATCGACATCGCACCGATGGCGCAGCTGCCCGCATTGAGGGAGGTCGCCATCGAGGTGAACGGCGCCCGCATCCGCGGCGCCGACCTGATTGCGGACGTGAGGCTGGTTGTTCGGGCCCAGCGGTGACCCCGGTGCGGGCCCGGACCCCGGGCCCGCGCCAGGCCGTCAACCACCCGTGAACGCCGCCAGGATCCGGTCCGCCGCCGACGTGGCGGTGACCGTGCCCGCGCGGACCCCCGTCTCCAGGGCGGGGGCCAGCTCGCGGACCGACGGGTTCGCCTTCAGGCGTTCCAGCAGTTCGTCGCGCACCATCGACCAGGTCCACTCGACCTGCTGCGCCGCCCGCTTCGCGGCCAGGCGGCCGCCCGTCTCCAGGACCGTCCGGTGCTGCTCCAGGCGGTTCCAGACCTCCTCCAGCCCCGTCGACTCCCGCGCGCTGCACGTCAGCACCGGCGGGGTCCACGCCGCGTCCGCCGGGTGCATCAGGCGCAGCGCGCCGGACAGCTCCCGGGCGGCGGCCTTCGCGTCGCGTTCGTGCGGGCCGTCGGCCTTGTTCACCGCCAGGACGTCCGCCAGTTCCAGGACGCCCTTCTTGATGCCCTGCAACTGGTCGCCCGTCCGGGCCAGGGACAGGAGGAGGAAGGAGTCCACCATCCCCGCCACCGTCGTCTCCGACTGGCCCACGCCGACCGTCTCCACCAGGACGACGTCGTAGCCCGCCGCCTCCATCACGATCACGGACTCGCGGGTGGCCTTGGCGACCCCGCCCAGCGTCCCCGCCGACGGCGAGGGGCGGACGAAGGCCGACGGGTCCACCGACAGGCGTTCCATCCGGGTCTTGTCGCCCAGGATGGAGCCGCCCGTACGCGTGGACGAGGGGTCCACCGCGAGGACGGCCACCCGGTGCCCGAGGCCCGTCAGCATCGTGCCGAACGCGTCGATGAAGGTGGACTTGCCCACGCCCGGCACCCCGCTGATGCCGATCCGGCGCGCCTTCCCCGAGTGGGGCAGGAGCTCCGTCAACAGCCGCTGCGCCAGCGCCCGGTGGTCCGCCCGGGTGGACTCGACCAGGGTGATGGCGCGCGCGATCTGCGCGCGCTTCCCGTCGAGCACGCCCTTCACATACACGTCGATGTCGATCTTCGGCGGCATACCGCGTCCTGCCTACAGCTCGTGGCCGAGATCCGCGGCGAGCCGCGTCACCAGGTCGTGGGCCGCGTCCGGGATCACCGTGCCGGGCGGGAACACCGCCGCCGCGCCCATCTCCAGCAGCGTGGGGACATCGGCCGGCGGGATGACACCGCCCACCACGATCATGATGTCCTCACGGCCCTCTTCCGCCAGCTGCTCGCGCAGCGCCGGAACGAGGGTCAGGTGGCCGGCCGCCAGCGACGAGACGCCCACCACGTGGACGTCCGCCTCGACGGCCTGGCGGGCCACCTCCGCCGGGGTCTGGAACAGCGGGCCGACGTCCACGTCGAAGCCCAGGTCGGCGAAGGCCGTGGCGATCACCTTCTGGCCGCGGTCGTGGCCGTCCTGGCCCATCTTCGCGACCAGGATGCGCGGACGACGGCCCTCCGCCTCCTCGAACCGGTCGACGAGCGCACGGGTGCGCTCCAGGGACGGGGACTCGCCTGCTTCGGTGCGGTACACACCCGAAATCGTACGGATCTGGCTCGCGTGCCGCCCGTACACCTTCTCCAGGGCGTCCGAGATCTCCCCGACCGTGGCCTTCGCCCGCGCCGCGTCCACCGCCAGGGCGAGCAGGTTGCCCTCCAGGCCCTGGCCGGCCCCGCGTTCGGCCGCGTTCGTCAGCGCCCGCAGGGCGTCCTGCGTACGCGCCTCGTCACGTTCCTCACGCAGCCGCCGCAGCTTCGCGATCTGCTGCGCGCGCACCGAGGAGTTGTCGACCACGAGCACGTCGATCTGCTCGTCGTTCTCCACGCGGTACTTGTTGACGCCGATCACCGGCTGGCGGCCCGAGTCGATCCGCGCCTGGGTGCGGGCCGCGGCCTCCTCCACGCGCAGCTTCGGGATGCCCGCGTCGATGGCCTGCGCCATGCCGCCAGCCGCCTCGACCTCCTGGATGTGCTGCCAGGCCCGGCGCGCCAGGTCGTACGTCAGCTTCTCCACGTACGCGCTGCCGCCCCACGGGTCGATCGACCGGCAGGTCCCCGACTCCTGCTGGAGCAGCAGCTGGGTGTTGCGGGCGATGCGGGCCGAGAAGTCCGTCGGCAGCGCGAGGGCCTCGTCCAGGGCGTTGGTGTGCAGCGACTGGGTGTGGCCCTGGGTCGCGGCCATCGCCTCGATGCACGTACGCGTGACGTTGTTGAAGACGTCCTGGGCGGTCAGCGACCAGCCCGAGGTCTGCGAATGCGTGCGCAGGGACAGGGACTTGGCGTTCTTCGGGTCGAACTGCCGGACCAGCTTCGCCCACAGCAGGCGCGCCGCGCGCAGCTTCGCGACCTCCATGAAGAAGTTCATGCCGATCGCCCAGAAGAACGACAGGCGCGGCGCGAACGCGTCCACGTCCAGCCCGGCGCCCTGCCCGGCCCGCAGGTACTCCACGCCGTCGGCCAGGGTGTACGCCAGCTCCAGGTCGGCCGTGGCCCCCGCCTCCTGGATGTGGTACCCGGAGATCGAGATGGAGTTGTACCGCGGCATCTTTTGCGAGGTGAAGGAGAAGATGTCCGAGATGATCCGCATCGAGGGCTTCGGCGGATAGATGTAGGTGTTGCGGACCATGAACTCCTTGAGGATGTCGTTCTGGATGGTCCCGGCGAGCTTGTCGGGGGAGACGCCCTGCTCCTCCGCCGCCACGATGTACAGGGCGAGGACCGGCAGCACCGCGCCGTTCATCGTCATCGACACCGACATCTTGTCGAGCGGGATCCCGTCGAACAGCTGCCGCATGTCGTAGATGGAGTCGATCGCCACGCCCGCCATGCCGACGTCGCCCGTCACGCGCGGGTGGTCGCTGTCGTAGCCGCGGTGCGTCGGCAGGTCGAAGGCCACCGACAGGCCCTTCTGGCCGGCCGCGAGGTTGCGCCGGTAGAAGGCGTTGGACTCCTCCGCCGTGGAGAAGCCGGCGTACTGCCGGATAGTCCAGGGCTGGTTCACGTACATCGTCGGGTACGGGCCGCGCAGGTACGGGGCCATGCCCGGGTACGTCCCCAGGAAGTCCAGGCCCTCCAGGTCCCGGCCCGTGTACAGCGGCTGCACGCCGATGCCCTCGGGGGTCTCCCACACCAGGTCGCCCGTGGCGGCCCCGGTGGACTCCTTCACCGCCGCGCGCCACTGGTCCTCGGTGGCGGCCGGAGCCGCTCCGCCCAGGGCGAGCTCGGAGAAATCGGGGATGCCGCTGTTGCCGCTCACTGGGCCACTCCCATCCGGTCGAGTACGGAGGACAGCACGGCGACCGCGTCGCAGCCGGCGAAGACGTACTCGTCCACGGCGCCGGCCGAGGTGCCGGGCCTGCCCGCGAGGAACACCGTCGAGGCGCCGGCCCCGCGCAGGGCCGCCGCCACCGCCTCGGCCTGCTCCTCGTACAGCGCGTCGCCGGAGCACAGCACCGCCACGCCGTCCGCGCCGCTCGCCGCGTACGCGGCGGCGGCGGTCGTCGCGTCGACCGACACCGGGTCGTGGACGGGCTCGATGCCGCCCGCCTGGAAGAGGTTCGAGGCGAAGGTGGCCCGCGCGGTGTGCGCGGCGGCCGGCCCCAGCGCGGCGAGGAACACCCTCGGGCGGCTGCCGGTCGACTCCAGGTGGGCGTCGCTGCGCGCGCGCAGCGCCTCGTACGCCTCGTCCCGGCGCACCCGGGGCAGGCCCCCGGAGGGCGCGGTCGGCGCGGCCTCGCGCACGACGGGCTTCTCCGACAGCAGCGGGAACTCGCTGACACCGGTGATCGGTTCGCGGCGGGTCGCCAGCTTCTTCGAGCGGGCGGCCCAGGTGGCCGCGAGGCGGTCCGCGACCAGGCCGGAGCGCAGGGCGGCCGCGAGTCCGCCGGCGCGCTCGACGGTCTGGAAGAACTCCCAGGCGGCGTGCGCCAGTTCGTCGGTGAGCTGCTCCACGTAGTAGGAGCCGCCCGCCGGGTCGATCACCCGTGCCAGGTGCGACTCCTCCAGGAGGATGGTGGAGGTGTTGCGGGCGATGCGCCGGGCGAAGGCGTCGGGCAGGCCCAGTTCGCTGTCGAACGGGAGCACGGTGACGGAGTCCGCGCCGCCCACGCCGGCCGCCATCGAGGCGACGGTGGTCCGCAGCATGTTCACCCACGGGTCGCGGCGGGTCATCATCACCGGCGAGGTGACGGCGTGCTGCCGCTGGGCACCGGCCTCCGGGGCCCCGCAGGCCTCGGCGACCCGGGCCCACAGGCGCCGCGCGGCGCGCAGCTTGGCGATGGTCAGGAACTGGTCGGCGGTCGCCGCGTAGCGGAACTCCAGCTGCCCGAGGGCGGCTTCGGTGCCGAGTCCGCCCTCGGTGAGGGTGCGCAGGTACGCGACGCCGGTGGCGAGCGACAGTCCGAGCTCCTCGGCCGCCGAGCCGCCGGCCTCGTGGTACGGCAGCGCGTCCACGGTCAGAGCGCGCACGCCCGGCCAGGACGCGGCCGCCTCGCGGGCCAGCTCGACGGCGGGCGCGGTGTCCAGGGCCTCGCCGGTACGGGCCTCGTGGCCCAGGGGGTCGACGCCGAGCGCGGCGCGGGCGGCCTCCGGGGCGACGCCGCGCTCCGCGTACAGGGCGAGCAACGCCCGTGCGGCGACGGCGAATTCGGCACCGGCGTCGAGGGCGACGGGCGCCAGGTCGAGGTACACCCCGTCGAGGGCCCGGCCGAGTTCGGCCGCCGGGACCCCGTGGCGGCCGACGGTGAGCCAGAGGGAGGTGGTGCCGTTCTCCAGGTCGGCCAGCGCCGCCTCGTTGACGCGTACGGGGTCACTGCCCGCGATCCGCTGGCGCACGTCCCAGCCGGAGGCGCTGGTGCCGTCCGGGGTGCCGCCGCGGACGAAGGGCGCGAAGCCGGGGAAGCCGGTGGTGTGGGCCTTCGCGTCCGCGCCGGGGCGTGCCGTGTACAGCGGGCGGGTGGTGAGCCCGTCCTCGAGCGTCGTGGACAGCGCTGCTTCCGCTGCCTCGCCGGATACTTCCTTGCCCGACTTGCGCAGTACGCCTTCGACGAGGCGTTGCCACTGCTCATGTGTCGCGTCAGGAAACTCGGCGGCCAGGGAGAGCCCGTCGTCAGGCAGGACCGTCATGGCCCGAATGCTAGGCGTGGCTACTCGGCGGTTACCAGAACCAACGGATGTGATCTCCCCCTCCCAGATGAGCCCGTGCCCTGGCCGGGCGGGGTGCGGGGTCGGGGGTGGCCGGGGTCGGTCCCGGGGTGGGGTGTCGTCCGGGGCGGGCTTCGATGTTCGGCGCTCCGAGCCGGATCACTGCTGTGGGTCGGTACAGGGCGCCGAAGTCATCTCGTTTTAGCCCCGGACGACACCCCACCCCGTCCCCGCCCCCGACCGGGCACGTCCAGATCTGCGGCTACCGTCACGGCCAACCTTGCGGGCCGGGGATGTCTGGTTCTTCGGCTTTCGCCACGCGAATCGGCTGCGGTGTGGCGCGGGTCTGGGGCGGAGCCCCAGGGAACGGGGACCCAGCCCCCGCGGCCGGGCCGCCGCACGAAAGACGCGTGGCTACGGCGTTGCGGCCCTATGAAATCCAGCCAGGGGTTTTCGGCCGCCTGGGAGAGGAAGCCCCAGGTCAGCGAGGGTTCGGTAGCCCATGGCGACCCCAACGGCAGGGGTTGACCGGGACCTGCCCCGCTGACAGGCTCCGAGCCATGACCGCGAACGAGCAGCACCTCGCCCCGCGGCTCCACACCCCCGGCCCCTGTACCGCGCCGGGCCGGTGTCCGGGCCGCTGTCCGGTCCCCTGCGGGGCCTGACCCCCGAAGGTAGGCCGGCCCGCCGGATGAGCGGGCGCACCGCCCGGCCCGGGCGCCCCCTGGGACCGTAGGCCCGGACCCCGCAGACCGGCGGCCGGGACCCGGCGGTCCCGTACCCCGCTGCGTCAGTCGGACCAACCTGTGGCCACCGCCCCCGGCGATCCCGGGACCGGTCAGCCGCGGGCCCGTCCCGTCGGGCGGTCCGGTGCGCTGCCGCCTCACATCCCGCCGCCCCCGGCGGAGCCCTCCACGTACGGCCCCGGTCCCGGCAGAGCCCTCTCGGCTCGGTCGCCCCGGGCAGAGCTCTTCACGCATGCCCCGCCGCCCGGCGGAGCCACCTCACGCCCTGCCGGCCGGCGCAGCCATCGTCACGGCCCGCCGCAGGGTGCAGCCCCGCTCACGTATGCCCCGCCACACCGGCGGAGCCATCCTCACGCCCCGCCGCCCGGCGGAGCCTCGTCGTGTCCCAGGAGAACCCATGACCACCGCCACCGCCCTCACCGTCACCCGCCTCGGCGGCCGCATAGGCGCCGAGATCGGCGGCGTCCGCCTCGGCGGGGACCTCGGCCCCGCCACCGTCGCGGAGATCCGCGCCGCCCTCCTCGCCCACAAGGTCGTCTTCTTCCGCGGCCAGGAGCACCTCGACGAGGCCGGCCACGAGGCCTTCGCCCGGCTGCTCGGGACGCCCGTCGCGCACCCCACCGTCCCCTCCGCCGACGGCCGCTACGCCCTCGGCATCGACTCCCACCACGGCGCCCGCGCCAACCAGTGGCACACCGACGTCACCTTCGTCCCCGCCTACCCCGCCTTCTCCATCCTCCGCGCCGTCACCATCCCCCCGTACGGCGGCAACACCCTCTGGGCCAACACCGCCACCGCCTACGCCCACCTCCCCGCCCCGCTCCGCGCCCTCGCCGACGGACTGCGCGCCCTTCACTCCAACGAGTACGACTACGCCGCCCTCAAGCCGGACGCCCTCCCCGAGGCCCTTGCCCAGTACCGCGAGGTGTTCACCTCCACCAGCTTCCTCACCGAGCACCCCGTGGTCCGCGTCCACCCCGAGACCGGCGAACGCACCCTGCTCCTCGGCAACTTCGTCCAGCGCATCGCCGGGCTGACCGGCCGGGACTCGCGCGCGCTCCTCGACCTCTTCCAGGCCCACATCGAGAGCCCCGAGAACACGGTGCGCTGGCAGTGGCGGGCCGGTGACGTCGCGATCTGGGACAACCGGGCCACCCAGCACTACGGCGTCGACGACTCCGACGACCACGAGCGCACCCTGCGCCGCGTCACCGTCGACGGCGAGGTCCCCGTGGGCCCCGACGGCGTGCCCTCCCGGCTGATCAGCCCGGACACCGTCCCGGACCCCGCCTTCGGCATCGCATCCGGCGCCTCCGCCTCCGCCTGATCCGTCAACGAGGAGCCCCCGTGCCCAAGCTGCTCGCCCTCACCGGCAGCCCCTCCGCCCACTCCCGTACCGTCGTCGTCGCCGAGCACGTGCTGCGCCGCCTCGACCACGCCGGGTTCGACACCGCCCACCTGGACGTACGCCTGCTCCCCGCCGCCGACCTGCTGTCGGCCCGCCGCGGCGAGCCGGAGATCCGCCGTGCCCTGGAGGCCGTCGCCGAAGCCGACGGCCTGGTCATCGCGACCCCGGTCTACAAGGCCTCGTACACCGGACTGCTCAAGGCCTTCCTCGACCTGCTCCCGCAGGACGGCCTCGCCGGAAAGACGATCCTGCCCCTCGTCACCGGCGGCAGCCTCGCCCACGTCCTGGCCATCGACTACGCCCTGCGCCCGGTCCTCGCCGCCCTCGGCGCCCGCCACGTCACCGCCGGCCGCTTCGTCCTGGACTCCTCCGTCGAACGCGGAGCCGGACCGGACCGGCTGCGCCCCGAGGCGGAGCTGGACCTCTACCAGGCCGTCGACGAGTTCGCCGACGCCCTGCGCGCCACGGCGCCGAACCTCGCCGCCACCCCGTAACCCGTACCGACAAGGACCCGCCATGCCCGCAGCACCCCTCACCCCGACCACGCGCACCCGGCGCCAGTTCCTCACCCTGCTCGGCATCTCGGCGGCCGCGGTGAGCTGCGGCACCGCCACCGCCGGCGGCGGGTCCGCCCGGCCGGGCGGCCAGGTCACCACGCTCAAGTACCAGGGCAACGTCGGCGCGGTCACCCTGCCCGAGCTGGCCGCCGACCTCGGCCACCTCGGCGGCCTCACCCTGGAGTGGGTCGGTAACACCATCAGCGGCCCGCAGGACATCCAGTCCGCCGCCACCGGCCAGATCCACTTCGGCGGCGCCTTCAACGGGGCCATCGTCAAACTGGCCGCCGCCAAGGCCCCGGTCCAGGCGGTCGTGTCGTACTACGGCGTGGACCGTGATGCCTTCAGCGGCTACTACGTCCGGGAGGACAGCCCCATCCGTTCGGCCCGCGACCTGATCGGCAAGAAGGTCGGCATGAACACCCTGGGCGCGCACTCCCAGGCGATCCTCGACATCTACCTGGAACGCAACGGGGTCGCCAAGGCCGACGCGGCCAAGGTCGAATCCCTGGTCGTGCCGCCCGTCAACACCGAACAGGCGCTGCGCCAGGGGCAGCTCGACGTCGGCGTGCTGGGCAGCCTCCTGCGCGACAAGGCCCTCGCCGCCGGCGGCATACGCCCGCTGTTCAGCGACTTCGACCTGCTCGGCACCTTCAGCGCCGGCTCCTACGTGATGACCAAGCGCTTCATCAAGGAGAACCCGGACACCGTCCGCACCTTCACCACCGGGGTCGCCAAGGCCATCGAGTGGTCCCGCACCACCCCGCGCGAGGAAGTCGTCGCCCGCATGGAGTCGATCGTCAAGAAGCGCGGCCGCAACGAGGACACCGCGACCCTGAAGTACTGGCGCTCGTACGGGGTAGCGGAGCCGGGCGGGCGCATCCAGGACAAGGAGTTCCAGCTCTGGCTGGACTGGCTCGCCGAGCGCGGCGAGATCAAGGCCGGAGCGCTCAGGCCGTCCGATCTCTACACGAACGAGTTCAACGGGTACGGGAAGGGCTGACTCGCCATGGCGAAGATCGAATTGCGGTCGGTGACGAAGACCTTCCCGGTGAAGGGCAGGAGCAGGGAGGAGTTCACCGCCCTCGACGGCATCGACCTGGAGGTCGGGGAGGGGGAGTTCCTGGTCGTCGTCGGCCCCAGCGGCTGCGGCAAGTCCACCCTCCTCGACCTCCTCGGCGGCCTCACCCGCCCCACCTCCGGGCAGATCCTCCTCGACGGCCGGCCCGTCACCGGCCCGGGCCTCGACCGGGGCATCGTCTTCCAGCAGTACGCCCTCCTGCCCTGGCGCACCGCGCTCGGCAACGTCGCATTCGGCCTGGAGGCGACCGGTGTCCCGCGCAGACAACGCGCGGCGCGCGCCAGGGAGTTCCTGGAGCTGGTGGGGCTCGCCGGATTCGAGGACCGGCACCCGCACGAGCTCTCCGGCGGGATGCGCCAGCGGGTCGCGATCGCCCGCTCGCTGGCGTACGACCCGGACGTGCTGCTCATGGACGAACCCTTCGCCGCGCTCGACGCGCAGACCCGCGAGTCCCTCCAGGACGAGCTGCGGCGCATCTGGCAGAGCACCGGCAAGACCGTCGTCTTCATCACGCACGGCATCGAGGAGGCGGTGTACCTGGGCCAGCGGGTGGCCGTCATCACCTCCCGCCCGGGCCGCGTCAAGGAGGTCGTCCCGGTCTCCCTCGGCGACCGGTCCACCGGGGCGACGGGCGAGGACCTGCGCTCCAGCCCCGAGTTCGCCCGTCACCGCCACGAGATCTGGACCCTGCTCCACGACGAGGTGGCCCGCGCCCGGCAACTGGAGAAGGAAGAGGCCGCCGTATGAGCACCGAGACCCCCGTTCCCGTCCTCCCCGCACCCACCGCGGAACCCGCCCGGGCCGTCGTACGGGATCCCGCGCGCCCGGCGCGACCCGCCGGGGCCCGCCCGGAACCGGCGGCCGCCCCCGGGCCCGCGAAGCCCGCGGCTCCCGCCCGCCGTGCCGCCTGGGCGCCGGCCGTGCTGCGCCGGCTGCGGGCCGGGCTGCTGCGCTCCGCGGCGGTGCTCGCCCTGCTCGCGCTGTGGGAGGCCGCGCCCCGGCTCGGGCTGGTCGACGCCACGTTCCTGCCGCCCTTCAGCGAGGTGGCCCGGGCCTGGTGGGGGCTGCTCGCCGACGGGCAGCTCGGCGAGCACACCCGGGCCAGCCTCACCCGTTCCTTCGGCGGCTTCGCCATTGCCGTGCTGATCGCCGTCCCGCTCGGCCTGCTGATCGGCTGGTACCGGCCCGTCGCCGTCTTCCTCGGCCCGCTGCTGGAGCTGTTCCGCAACACGGCGGCCCTCGCCCTGCTGCCCGTCTTCGTGCTCCTCCTCGGCATCGGGGAGACCTCGAAGGTGTCGATCGTCGTCTACGCCTGCGTCTGGCCGGTCCTGCTGAACACCATCAGCGCCGTCGGGAACGCCGACCCCACCCTGGTCCGGCTGGCCCGCTCGATGGACCTGTCCACCCCCAGGCTCTTCCAGAAGGTGATCCTGCCGGCCTCCGTGCCCGCCGTCTTCACCGGCATCCGGCTGGCCGGAGCGGTCTCGATCCTGGTCCTCGTCGCCGCCGAGATGATCGGCGCCAAGGCCGGCCTGGGCTATCTGATCAACGCCTCGCAGTTCAACTTCGCCATCCCCCAGATGTACGCGGGGATCGTCACGATCTCCGCGATCGGGGTGGCCTTCAACCAGCTCCTGGTCGCGGTCGAACGCCGCCTCAGCCTCTGGCGCGTCCCCGCCTGACCCGCCCCGCCGTCCTCCAAGGGAACAGACATGCCCGCAGCTCCCCGCACCCTCCACCTCAACGCCTTCCTGATGAACGCCGGCCACCACGACGCCGCCTGGCGCCACCCCGCCGCCAGCCCCGAGCGGGTCACCGACGTCGCCTACTTCCAGGAACTGGCCCGCACCGCCGAACGCGGCCTGCTCGACTCGGTCTTCTTCGCCGACGGGGTCGCCCTGTGGGGCAAGGCACGCCACAACGCCCTCGGCGGGTTCGAACCGCTGACCCTGCTGTCCGCGATCGCCGCCGTCACCTCGCGCATCGGGCTGATCGCGACCGTCTCCACCACCTTCAACGAGCCCTACAACCTGGCCCGCAAGTTCGCCTCCCTCGACCACATCAGCGGCGGCCGGGCCGGCTGGAACATCGTCACCTCCGGCACCGTCGACGAGGCCCGCAACTTCAACCGCGAAGAGCACCTGGAGCACGCGGTGCGCTACGAGCGCGCCCGCGAGTTCCTCGACGTCGCCATCAAGCTCTGGGACAGCTGGGAGGACGACGCGATCGTCCTCGACAAGGAGCGCGGCATCTACGCCGACACCGACAAGCTGCACCCGGCCGCCCACCGCGGCGAGCACTTCTCCGTCGCCGGACCGCTCAACGTGCCCCGCTCGCCCCAGGGCCGCCCGCTGCTCGTCCAGGCCGGCTCCTCCGAGGACGGCAAGGAGTTCGCCGCCCGGTACGCGGAGGCCGTCTTCACCGCCCAGCAGACCCTCGCCGACGGCCAGACCTTCTACAAGGACCTCAAGTCCCGCCTCGCGAAGTACGGCAGGGCCGAGGAGGACCTTCTCGTCCTGCCGGGCATCGCCCCCGTCATCGGCTCCACGGAGGCCGAGGCCAAGGCCCTGGAGCAGGAGCTCACCGAGCTCCAGGTCCCCGAGTACGGGCTGGCCCAGCTCTCCGGCATGCTCGGCACCGATCTGACGGGCCTGCCGCTCGACGGCCCCCTGCCCGAGCTCCCCGAGGAACGGGACATCAACGGCAACAAGAGCCGCTTCACCCTCGTCGCCGAACTCGCCCGCCGCGACGGGCTCACCCTGCGCGAGCTGATCGCCCGCCTCGGCGCTGGCCGCGGCCACCGCGTCCACGCCGGTACCCCCGAGCAGATCGCCGACCAGCTGGAGGAGTGGTTCACCCAGGGCGCCGCCGACGGCTTCAACATCATGGCGCCCGTCCTGCCCACCGGCCTGACCGACTTCGTCGACCACGTCGTACCGGTCCTCCAGCGCCGCGGCCTCTTCCGCACCGAGTACTCCGGCAGCACCCTGCGCGAGCACTACGGCCTGCCGCGCCCGGCCAACCGGTACGCCGGGCAGAGCGCCTGAGCGGCCGTTCCTACGCCCGGGGGCGGGTGGAGCTCCGCATGCGGAACTCCACCCGCCCCCGGGGCGTTCCCCCGGTACGAGGAGGCTCAGACCGTGAGGACGATCTTGCCGCGGGCCTGGCCGGCCGCGCTGAGCTCCCAGGCGCGGCCGGCCTCCGCCAGCGGCAGGACGTGCCCCACCTTGACGGTGATCTTTCCGGTGTCGGCGAGTTCGGCGAGGCGGGTGAGGTCGGTGGCCGAGGAGCGCGCCCAGATGTGCTTGGCCCCCTTCTCGCCCGCGTCGTTGTCGGCGACGGAGATCACCGGGCCGCCCGGCCGGACGATGGACTGGAGCAGCTCGACGCCGCCCTCGCCGTAGAAGTCGAGCCCGACGTCGACGCCCTCGGGGGCCAGCGCGGCGACCCGCTCGGCCACCCCGTCCCCGTAGAGGACGGGTTCGGCGCCGAGCGAGCGCAGGTAGTCGTGGTTGCGGGCGCTGGCGGTACCGATGACCCGGGCGCCGAGGGCGACCGCGATCTGGACGCCCAGCGAGCCGACCCCGCCGGCGGCGGAGTGGATGACGACGGTCTGGCCGGGGCCGACCCCGGCGCGGGTGACGGCCTGGTAGGAGGTGAGCCCGGCCAGGGGGAGACCCGCGGCCTCCTCGAAGGAGAGCGTCGCGGGCTTGCGGGCGAGGGTGCGCACCGGGGCCGAGACCAGCTCCGCGTACGTGCCCAGCTGGACCCATTCCTTGCGGACGTACCCGTAGACCTCGTCGCCCACGGCGTAGTCGTCGGTGTCGGGGCCGACCGCCTCGACGACGCCGGCCACGTCCCACCCCGGGATCACCGGGTGGCGGACCTCCAGGACGTGCCCGAGGAAGCCGGCGGCCAGCTTCCAGTCCACGGGGTTGACCCCGGCGGCTCTGACCCGGATCAGCACCTCGCCGGGACCCACCTTGGGCTCGGGTACTTCAACGAGCTCCAGGGCGGTGGGAGTTCCGTAGCTGCTGTAGGTGATTGCCTTCATGTAGGGGGCAACGAAGGGGGCGGGGGAAGGTGTTCCGCCCGGTTCCCGGGCTCCGGCGGTCCTTCAGCGGCCTTCCGGCGCGCCTCCGGCGGTCCTCGTGCGCTTCTCCGGCGCCTGGGGCGCTCACGCGGGCAGGGTGTTGGGGTGCGAGCGCCGCCGGGCCGCGCTGAGCAGGGCCTGGATCTGTGCCCCCGACTGCTCGACCTCGTCCAGCGGGGAGGGGAAGGGCAGCCGTACGTCGCGGTGCCCGGCGCGTTCCTCCAGGCGCAGGGTGATCCCGTACCGGTCCAGGGCGAGCGGCAGTGCGCGGACGACGGCGGCCGTGGGGCGGGGCCGGACCAGCCGCAGCAGCAGAGTGACCAGTTCGGGGTGCTCGTCGAGGAGGTGCGTGAGCATGCCCGCCTCGTAGGGGGCGAGCGGGTCGGGCCAGGCGCCGTCCAGCTCCTCCAGCCCGAGGTACGAGGTCCCCTCCGCGGTCTCCAGGACCGCTTGGCCGTATTCCACGCAGGTGGTGGCCCCGGGCCCGTCCTCCTCGCCGGCGTACGGGCTCAGCAGGTGGCCCAGCACCGTGACGCGGGCCCGCACCCGGTCGCGGACCGGGGTCGGGGCGATGTCGGTGAACTCCAGCCGGATGGAGGGGCGGCCGTCGCCGAGGAGGGAGGCGGGGTGCCCGGCGGCGGGTGGCGCCGGGTGCAGGTGGAGCCGGCCGAGGGGATCGCCGTCGTCGAGGTGGCGGACCTCGTGGCGCACGCCGTCGACGACCACCGTCATGGAGTGCGCGGCGGCCAGGACGGAGCGGACCCGCTCCGCGTCGGTGGGCCGGGCGGCGTCGGGCGTGGCGGCGGGGGCACCGGGCAGGCGCATGCGGATCTCTCCCTCGTCCAGCGAAAGCAGGTTAGGTATGCCTAACCTAACCTACTCCTGGTTCGGGGAGTACCCCGCGGGCCAGCCGCCCCAGGGTCTCGGTGATCCGTTCGGGCGGGAACCCGAGGGTGTGGCGCTGGAACTGGTAGACCTCCGGGGCGAGCGGGCTCAGCAGCGCGTCCACGCTGACGTCGGGATCGGGGGCGCCCGCCTCCACCAGCAGGGACCGGACGTGCGCGCGCCAGTGCCGGTAGGCGCCCGCGGAGAAGCGGGCCGGGCCCGGCCGGATGCCCAGGGTCAGCGGAAGATGTCGTTCCAGATGGTCCAGGGCGGCGCTGTAGAAGGCCGCCAGCCGCTGCGCCGGGGGCGCGCCCGGGCCCAGCGGTGGCGGGCCGAAGGCGAGGCGGCCCTGCAGGATGCGCTCGTGCTCGTCGAGCAGGGCCGCGGCGACGGCCGCCGGATCGGGGAAGCGGCGGTAGAGGGTCGCCCGTCCCACCCCGGCGGCCTTGGCTATCTGGTCCATCGTCACACTGCGCGGGTCCCGCTCCGTGAACAACTGCTCGGCGGCCGCGAGGATCTGGGCGTGGTTGCGGATCGCGTCCTCGCGCCGCGGCGGCCGCCCGGCGCCCGCGCCGGCCGCCCCCGGCGCGGCATGCCGGAGGGGACGGGCTCCCGCGACGTCGCGTAACGTGCGGACCTCGTCGCCATTGGTCATGGCGGCGACCCTACGTGCTCCGTGTCGGTGTTGGGCCGAACGGGTGAAACGCGAGAGGATGGGGGGATGCACATGAAGCGCACGGCCGAGGCGGCCCGGTGAGCAGGTACGACGTCACCGACGAGCAGTGGGAGGGACTCGCGCAGGTGGTGCCGCTGCGCAGTCGCAACGAATGGCCCTCCCGGGTGGACCACCGCACGATCCCCAAGGGCCCCGGGGCGTCCGAGGCGGAACAGCGGCGCTTCGTGGTGATCCGGGTCCAGATCTTCGCCGACGCGCGGGAGGTGGCGGAGTACCTGATCGCGCAGATCCCGGTCCTGCTGGACCTCACCGGCGCGGACAGCGAAGTGGCCAAGCGGATCCTCGACTTCAGCAGCGGTGTGGTCTTCGGGCTGGGCAGCGGGATGCACCGGGTCGACCGGAACGTCTTCCTGCTGGCGCCCGTCGGGACCGAGGTCGAGGGGATCGCGGCCGCGGCCGTCCCCCGATCGTAGGAAGGTCGCGGCGGTGGAACGGTTCGCCGGACCCGGCCCGGGTCCCGCGGACCGTACCGTCCGGCCATGGACGCCACTTTGCGCGCGGCGGGGCCCCGGGTTCCCGGCGCGCCCTCCGCTGCAGTCGACGAACACCCCGCCCCCGGGACCCGGCCGGTGGAGCACCGGCGGCCCGCCGTCACCGAGTTACGGCTGTCCGCCTTCGGGCGGCACCGGGCCGCGGTGTTCCCCCTGGGCCCGCTGACCCTGTTCACCGGGCCCAGCGGCAGCGGCAAGTCCCAGGCGCTGGACGCCTATGCGGCCCTGTCCCGGCTCGCCTCCGGGGCCGCGCTGGAGGAGGCCTTCCCCGACCCGGTGGCCCGGGTGCCGGAGGCGGCCCGTCCCGACGGCGGCGGGCGGCGCGGCTTCCGGATCGGCTGCACCGTCGACGGTCCGGCCGGCCCCGTCCGCCTCGACCTCGCCGTACAAGCGGAGCCCACGCTGAGGATCGCCGGTGAACGGCTCTCCCAGGACGGGGACGTGCTCCTCGCCACCGCCCTGCGCGATCCGCGCCGGCCCTCCGTCCAGGCCGCCTGGCTGACCGGCGGCTCCGCCGGGATGACCCGCGCTCCGCTCCCCGGCGACCGGCTCGGCACCGCCCTGCTGCCGCTGCGCGTCGCCGGGGCCACGGCCGGGCAGCGGCGGGTGCTGGCCGCGGCCGAACAGGTGGTGGTGGCGCTGCGGTCGGTGTTCCCCTGCGACCCCCGGCCCGGCCGGATGCGGGCGGCCGTGCCGCCCGGGGAGGGTCGGCTGCGCGGAGACTGCGGGAACCTTGCCGACGTCCTGCGCCGGACCCGCCAGGAATGCGGCACCCGGTACGCCCTGCTGGCCGGGGCGGCGCGGACGGGGTGCGCGGGTCCGGTGTCCGGGCTGGGGGTACGGGGGGACGGCCCGGGCGGTGCCGGTGCCGGGGCGGGGGCCGGAGTCGGGACCGGAGCCGGCGGCGTCGGGGCTGCCCTCGGCCCGGGCGGTGCCGGGCGGGCCGGCGGGCTGGTGGCGGCCGTGCTGGAACGCGGCGACGGGCGCCCCGCCACGGAGTTCGCCCGGCTCGGCGACGGTGAACTCCGCTTCCTGGCCCTCGCCCTCGTCCTGCTCACCGGCCCCGGGGTGCTGGCCGTGGAGCCGGCGGCCGAGCTCCTGTCGGCCCGGCAGGCGCTGACCGTGCTCTCCGACGGCCTCGACCGGGGCCTGGACCGGCGGCAGACCGCCGAACTGCTGCGCCTGGCCCTGCTCTCCGGGGAGCGCGGTCACATCCGGCTGGTGGCGGCGGTCGGCGAGGACACCGCGGGAACCGCCCGGGAGCTCCCCGGCGTCTCAGTGGTAGACCTGTCCCCATGAGTGCTGCACCCACGGGCGACGGGCCGGAGCCGCCACCGCGAGGCGAACGGCTGTACCGACTCCAGCGACGGCTGGCCGAGTTCGCGGCCGCCCGGGACTGGGCCCCGTACCACACGCCCAAGAACCTGGCCGTCGCGCTGAGCGTGGAGGCCTCCGAACTGGTCGAGATCTTCCAGTGGCTGACACCGGAACAGTCAGCGGCGATCATGGAAAAGCCCGAATCCGCACACCGGGTGACCGACGAGGTGGCCGACGTGCTGGCGTATCTGCTGCAGTTCTGTGAGGTCCTTGGGGTGGATGTGCTGGATGCGCTCGCCGCGAAGATCGAACGGAACGAACGCCGTTTCCCGGTGAGCGGGACATCGACACCAGATTGTCACTCTTCGGAGTGATGGCGTCGTCCACAACCTTGATTGTGTCCACAGATTTCCGAATACCCCTGGCTTTACTGGCTCGTTGCCTTCACTCTGGGTAGTGGAGATTGGCGGGATGTCGTGCGGACGGGGGACGGCATATGGATGCGGTACGGCTCATCGCGGCCGGCCGGCACGCGCTGGCAAGGAGCGCGGCCGCGTGGGACATCGTGGGCGAGGCCTGGCAGGCCCAGGCGCTCGCCCAGGGGGTGGGGAGCTGGCTGGCGGTCGCGGGGCCGCCGGAGCTCAGAGCGGAGGCAAGGGGACTGGGGGAAGCCGGAGGCAGAGGCTGCGGGGCCATAGACCGCTCGGCCCTGGGCGAGGGCGAGGGAGCCGCGCTCGACCAGCCGCCGCGGGCGGCGCAGCTGACGGGGGTGGCCGATGTACGGCAGGCGCTGCTGGGACTCCAGGCGCTGCTCGGCGAGGTCGGGATAGCGCTCGTCGGAGTGGCCTGTGCGACGGACGAGGAGGGCCTGTACTGGCAGTGCATAGAGTCGATCGACGCGGCGGACGAGTCGAGCGACCGGGTGCGGGCCCTGCTGCGCAGGATGACCGTCAGGGAACGGGGGTCGGCCTCGGGCGTGCTGTGAGGGGGGCGTGCGGCGGGGCCCGGAGGTGCGGCCCGGGGTCCGGGGAGCGCCGGGGCGTGCGCGGTGGCGTGGGCGATGGCGTGTGTGGCGGCGTGTGCGGCGGAGGGGTCCCGCCGCGCGCGACGGGACCCCCGGCCGGTCAGAAGGACCGGTCGGAGCGGCCCTCGCTCTCGTGGGCGCGGCTGCCCGGGGTGACCGGCTCGGCGGGCAGAGTGCGGTCCGCGGAGTTCTGGAGGTCGGCGTCGAGCTGGGACAGGTCGGCGTTGAGCGCCGCCATCAGCTCCTCCATCTGCTGCAGCAGGCCCTTCGGCGCGCCGTCCTGGGCGGGCACCGCCGGCTCCTGGTGTGCGTGGTCGTGTGCTGCCTGTCCGGTCTGTCCGGGGTACTCGGGCACGGACTGGTGGGACATGGCGGCCTCCTCGGCCCTGGCCCTTCCGGTGCGGAAGGGGGCGGTGGTCGTACCGGCGGGAGGCCGCCGGCGCGCGGGCCGGGCGGTCCGGCCCCGTCCGAGCCAACGAGCCCCATCGGCGCTGGTCACTGAGGCGGCGGGGCGCGCGCCTCCCGGTTGACGCAGATTCACCCGGCAGGGGAGCGGGAGGGGCAGGATGGAGCCATGGATCTTCGCATTTTCACCGAGCCACAGCAGGGCGCCGACTACGACACCCTCCTGACCGTTGCCAAGGCCACCGAGGAACTCGGGTTCGACGCGTTCTTCCGCTCCGACCACTATCTGCGGATGGGGTCGG
Source organism: Streptomyces sp. 3211.6 (assembly GCF_003634815.1). Classification (NCBI taxonomy): domain Bacteria; kingdom Bacillati; phylum Actinomycetota; class Actinomycetes; order Kitasatosporales; family Streptomycetaceae; genus Streptomyces; species Streptomyces sp. 3211.6. The sequence goes on from NZ_RBXC01000001.1 coordinate 5,992,972, forward strand.
TCGACGGGCTGCCCGGGCCCACCGACGCCTGGATCACCCTCGCGGGCCTGGCCCGCGAGACCAAGCGGATCCGGCTGGGCACGCTGATGACGGCCGGCACCTTCCGGCTGCCCGGCGTCCTCGCGATCCAGGTGGCGCAGGTCGACCGGATGTCCGGCGGCCGCGTGGAACTCGGCCTGGGTGCGGGCTGGTTCGAGGAGGAGCACAAGGCGTACGGGATCCCCTTCCCGGCGGAGCGGATGGCCCGGCTGGAGGAGCAGCTGGCCATCGTCACCGGTCTGTGGGCCACCGAGCCCGGCGCGGCCTTCGACTTCCGGGGCACCTACTACCAGGTGGAGAACTCCCCGGCCCTGCCCAAGCCGGCCCAGGCCAAGGTCCCCGTCCTCGTCGGCGGGCACGGGGCACGGCGCACCCCGCGCCTCGCGGCCCGGTACGCGGACGAGTTCAACATGCCGTTCGCCTCGGTCGAGGACAGCCGCCGGCAGTTCGCGCGGGTCCGTGAGGCCGCCGCCGAGGCCGGGCGCAAGGCGGAAGAGATCGTCTACTCGAACGCCCTGGTGGTGTGCGTGGGCAAGGACGACGCCGAGGTCGCCCGGCGGGCCGCCGCCATCGGCCGCGAGGTCGACGAGCTGAAGGCCAACGGCCTGGCCGGCTCCCCGGCCGAGGTCGTCGAGAAGCTCGGCACGTACGCGGCCATCGGCTCCTCCCGCGTCTACCTCCAGGTCCTCGACCTCGACGACCTGGACCACCTGGAGCTGATCTCCGGCCAGGTCATGTCCCAGCTCGGCTGAGCCGCCCGACCCGACCGGACCGCACCACAGGACGGAGGAACGCCCCGTGCCCCGCGCCACCGGCCCGCTGGCCGAAGCCCTGGCCCGCAGGCCCGTACTCCTGGACGGCGGGCTGAGCAACCAGCTCGCCGACCAGGGCTGCGACCTGTCCGGCTCCCTCTGGACCGGCCGGGTGCTGGACGAGCGCCCGGAGCAGGTGGAGGCCGCCCACGCGGCCTACGTCCGGGCCGGCGCCGAGGTGCTGATCACCGCGAGCTACCAGATCGGCCACGACCCCGGCCTGCTGGAGCGCTCCGTCCGGGTGGCCGACGCCGCGGCGCGGGCCGCCGGGCACGAGGTGTGGGTGGCCGCCTCGGTGGGGCCGTACGGGGCGGTCCTGGCGGACGGCTCCGAGTACCGCGGCCGGTACGGGCTGAGCCGGGACGCGCTGGCCGCCTTCCACCGCCCCCGGATCGAAGCGCTGCTCGCGGCCGGGCCGGACGTCCTGGCGCTGGAGACCGTCCCGGACTCCGACGAGGCGCAGGCCTTGCTGCGGGTCCTGGCCGGCACGGGGGCGCGGGCCTGGCTCAGCTACACCGTCGCGGGCGGCCGCACCCGGGCCGGGCAGCCCCTGGCGGAGGCCTTCGCCCTGGCCGCCGGCGCCCCCGAGGTGATCGCGGTCGGCGTCAACTGCTGTGACCCGGCGGACGTGCTGCCCGCGCTGGAGGCGGCCGCGTCCGTCACGGCCAAGCCGCTGCTGGCGTACCCCAACGACGGCTCCGTCTGGGACGCCGGCACCCGCACCTGGCACGCCCCCGCGCACCCCGCCCCCTGGCCCGCCACCGCCTGGCGGGCGGCCGGCGCCCGGCTCCTCGGCGGCTGCTGCCGGGTCGGCCCGCCCTGGATCGCGGGACTCCGCGCCGCCCTCGGGCCCCTGCCGCCGGAGGTCGCTCTGGAGTCGGAGCCGGTCGACCCCCGGCTGTGAGCCCCCGCCCGCCGGCCGGCCCCCGGCCGCGAGGCGAGAGGACCGCGTAAAGCGGCGGCCCCCGTACGGCCTCGAATTAGGTCGTATGGGGGAACTTTCGCCGAGAAGGCCGGGGAAACCGGCGGCGGGATCGTTCACCCAGGGCAGCGGAATGTCCGCGACCCTGGAAGGACGGAACGTCACCTATGAAGATGACCGCGCGCGGAAGCATTGCGGCGCTCATGACCTGTATGGCCGCGGCCGCCGCGGCCTCCCCGGCCGTGGCCGACTCGGTGCCGGTGGGTGTCCCGCTGGACGCCGTGGAGACCACGCTGGGCGTGCCCACGCCACAGGTGGGCGCCGCCGTCCCGATGCCGGTCGTCGGCGCCCCCGAGGCGCCCGTCCTCCACAAGGGCGACCTGCTCCCCAGCCCGCTGCTCCCGGCGGTCCCGGTGGCCACCGACCTCGGGCTGACCAAGGTCGTCTCCCCGGTGCCCAACCTGCTGGGCTCCAAGGAGACGGATGGCGAGGGCTCCCTGGAGTCGCCGGCGACCACCCTGCTCACCCGGACGCCCGGCGCGGTCTTCGGCGCCCCGCTGACCATGCCCGACGCCGGCAACCGGGGGATCCCGAACCTGACCGCCCCCAAACTGGGCCTGGTCGCCCCGGAGCTCATCGGCAACCCCTCGGCGCTCCTCGGCCTGCACTGAGCCGCACACCTGACGCGGGGTCGGAAAGCCGTCCGGTCTGGGTACGTCTACGGCATGGGATTCCATGTCGACTCCGAGACCGGGCGGCTTCGCCGCGTCATCCTCCACCGCCCCGACCTGGAGCTGAAGCGCCTCACACCCAGCAACAAGGACGCCCTGCTCTTCGACGACGTGCTGTGGGTGCGCCGGGCCCGCCAGGAGCACGACGGCTTCGCCGACGTGCTGCGCGACCGGGGCGTCGCCGTCCACCTCTTCGGCGACCTGCTCCGCGAGGCCCTCGACATCACCGAGGCGCGCCACCTCGTCCTGGACCGGGTCTTCGACGAGAAGGAGTACGGGCCCCTCGCCACCGACCACCTGCGCTCGGTCTTCGACGGCATGACCTCGGCCGAGCTCGCCGAGGCGCTGGTCGGCGGCATGACGAAACGGGAGTTCCTGGAGCGGCACAGCGAGCCGGTGTCGGTGCGCTTCCACGCGCTGGAGATGGACGGCTTCCTGCTGGGGCCGCTGCCCAACCACCTCTTCACCCGGGACACCTCCGCCTGGATCTACGACGGGGTGTCCATCAACGCCATGCGCTGGCCGGCCCGGCAGCGCGAGACCGTGCACTTCGAGGCGATCTACCGGTACCACCCGCTCTTCACCGGTTCGGGCCCCTTCCACTACTGGTCGCAGGGCCAGCCGGACTACCCCTCGACCATCGAGGGCGGGGACGTCCTCGTCATCGGCAACGGCGCCGTGCTGATCGGGATGAGCGAGCGGACCACCCCGCAGGCGGTGGAGATGCTCGCCCGCGGCCTGTTCGCGGCGGGGTCGGCCTCGGCCATCGTGGCGCTCGACATGCCCAAGCGGCGGGCGTTCATGCACCTGGACACGGTGATGACGATGGTCGACGAGGAAACGTTCACCCAGTACGCGGGGCTCGGCATGCTGCGCTCCTACACGATCCGGCCGGGGCAGGGGGCGAGCGAGCTCCAGGTGAGCGACCACCCGCCGGAGCACATGCACCGGGCGATCGCGGCCGCGCTGGGCCTGGACAAGGTGCGGGTGCTGACCGCGGGGCAGGACGTGCACTCGGCCGAGCGCGAGCAGTGGGACGACGGGTGCAACGTGCTGGCGGTGGAGCCCGGGGTGGTCGTCGCCTACGAGCGGAACGTCACGACCAACACGCACCTGCGCAAGGAGGGCATCGAGGTGATCGAGATCCCCGGCAGCGAGCTGGGGCGGGGCCGCGGCGGGCCGCGGTGCATGAGCTGCCCGGTGGAACGGGACGCCGGCTGAGCGCAGGCTGAGGGGGACGGGCTGGTGATCACAGGTGCGGTTGCCGCACGTGTGATCCACCAGACTGCATATCAATACAAGGGGTCGTATATACTTCCGCAATCCCCTGTCAGCGTCCCCCTGGAGTCCCGATGGCCACCGACCTCTTCGGTCGCAGTTTCCTCAAGGAGCTCGACTTCACCGCCGCCGAGTTCCGCGGCCTGGTCGAACTCGCCGCCGAACTCAAGGCGGCCAAGAAGGCGGGCGTCGAGGAGCGCCGCCTCCAGGGCAGGAACATCGCGCTGATCTTCGAGAAGACCTCCACCCGCACCCGCTGCGCCTTCGAGGTCGCCGCCGCCGACCAGGGCGCCCACACCACCTACCTCGACCCCTCCGGCTCCCAGATCGGCCACAAGGAGACCGTCCGGGACACGGCGCGGGTGCTCGGCCGGATGTTCGACGGCATCGAGTACCGGGGCGACAGCCAGGAGGCGGTCGAGGAGCTCGCCGCCTGCTCCGGCGTGCCCGTCTTCAACGGCCTCACCGACGACTGGCACCCCACCCAGATGCTGGCCGACGTGCTGACCATGACCGAACACTGCGCCAAGCCGCTGGAACGTATCGCCTTCGCCTACCTCGGCGACGCCCGTTTCAACATGGGCAACTCCTACCTGGTGACCGGCGCGCTGCTGGGCATGGACGTGCGGATCGTGGCGCCGAAGGAGTACTGGCCGGCCGAGGCCGTCGTGGCGCGGGCCCGCGAGCTGGCCGTGTCCAGCGGGGCGCGGATCACCTTGACCGAGGAGGTCGCGGAGGGCGTGGCGCAGGCCGACTTCGTGGCCACGGACGTGTGGGTCTCGATGGGCGAGCCGAAGGAGGTCTGGGACGAGCGGATCGCGGCCCTGGCGCCGTACGCCGTCACCATGGACGTGCTGCGCGCGACCGGCAACCAGGACGTGCGGTTCCTGCACTGCCTGCCCGCCTACCACGACCTCGGCACCAAGGTGGCCCGGGAGGTCCACGAGCGGCACGGGCTGGAGTGGCTGGAGGTCTCGGACGAGGTGTTCGAGTCGGCGCACTCCGTCGTCTTCGACGAGGCGGAGAACCGGCTGCACACCATCAAGGCCGTGCTCGTCGCGACGATGGCGAAGCCCTAGGCCGTGTTTTAGAACTCGCCGACCTGCCTGGTTGGCCGTCCGGGGAAGTCGCGGGCGGCCATTCAGACGGTGAGGTCGCGGGCGATGTCGTTGATGCTGGTCGCTGTGGTGACCTCGTGCTCGTTGCGGGTGGTATCGCGGCGGACGAACTCGTAGCCGCCTTCGTCCAGGACGGCCACGGAGGCGAACCAGACGGGGTCGTCCTCGTCGGGCTGGACGACCACGAAGGTGTTGTCGGAGTCGTTGAGGTCGCTGACCATCATGAACAGCGCGTCCTCAGAGGGGTCGTCGATGCGGTCGCCGTTCTCGCTGTCGGCGCCGTAGTACTGGGCCCCCATCGCTGCTTCTCCCTCGCGTTGTTCGCCCTGGCCGCGGTCAGCATGGCATGCGGACCGACGGCCCAGGCCAGTCACAGCCATTCACCGATGGCGGCGATCAGGACGGTTGCCTCGAAGCGGACCGCGAGCTTGTCGAACCGGGTGGCCACCGCCCGGTTGCGCTTGAGCCGATTGATCCCACACTCGACCGCGTGCCGAGCCTTGTAGTCCTCACGGTCGAAGGCCGGAGGCCGCCCGCCGGCCTTCCCCCGCCGCTTGCGGTTCGCGACCTGGTCGGCGGGCTCTGGGATGGTACAGCGGATTCCCCGTTTTCGCAGGTAGGCCCGGTTGGCGCGGGAGGAATACGCCTTGTCGCCCCGCACCCGCAGCGGGCGGACACGAGGACGGCCCGGTCCGGTGCGGGGAACCCGGATGCCTTCCAGCACGGCGGCGAACTGAGGGCTGTCACCACGCTGACCTGCGGTGACCAGCAACGACAGCGGCCGTTGACCTTGCTCGCAGGCTAGATGGATCTTCGTGGTGAAACCGCCCCGGGACCGACCCAGTCCGTGGTCTTCCGGCTCGGCGCGGGTCCCGCCGGGCGGTTCCTTCTGGGCCTGTCCGTCGCGGCGGGCACCCGCGGCGTGCTGATGGGCCCGGCAGATCGTGGAGTCGACGTTGACCTCCCACGTGATCAGCCCTGCCTCATCCGCGCGGGCTTGCAGCCTGGTCAGCAGTGCAGGCCAGGTGCCGTCACGCTGCCAGCGGCGGAAGAGCCCATAGACCGTCTGCCACGGCCCGTACTCCGACGGGAGATCCCTCCACGGAGCACCAGTCCGCACCCGCCACCGAATCCCGTCGATCAGCCTCCGCCGGCCCAACGGCGGCCGCCCCAACACCGCGACCGGCAGCAGTGGTTCCAGCACGGCCCACTGACCATCAGAAAGATCCCCTCGCCCCACACCACGATCATCACGGCGCAGGGCGAGCGACAAGCCCATTTCTAAAACACGGCCTAGCCGCCGCGCGGGCGGCCCGCATCCTCAGCCGCATAGTCGGCCGCATAGTCATACGGGCCCTGCCGGGCGGTCCTGCGGCGCTCAGGCGCTCGTCGCGCGGGCCGGCAGGGTGAACCAGACGGCCTTGCCGTGCTCGGTGGGGCGGTGGCCGCAGGCCGAGCTCAGGGCCCGGAGCAGCAGCAGTCCGCGGCCGTGCTCCTGCCAGGGGTCCGGGTGACCCTCGTGCGGGCGGGTCACCAGGTCGCGCGGCGGCCTGGGATCGCCGTCGTGGACCTCCACCTGGCAGCCGTCCGCCAGCATCTCCACGACCAGCTCGATCGGCGCCCCCGCGGTGGTGTGCTCCACGGCGTTGGCCACCAGCTCGGCGGTCAGCAGCTCGGCGGTGGCGCGGTCGGCGGACGGTTCCGTTTCCGTCAGGGCGGTACGGACCAGGGCGCGGGCCATGGGTACGGCGGCGGCCGTGTGCGGCAGGGCGAGCCGCCAGGCGGAGGCGTCGGGCATGGCCGGTCCGTCCGTTCCGTTCCGTCTGGGTGGGGGCGGGGAGAGAGAAACTCCCGGATTCAACTTCAACGATACGGAGCGCCGTGCGCGCCTCGTAGGGCACCCCGGCGTGAAGGCGGACCCACGCCCGCGGTGCGGCGGGACCTTCGGCTCGGACCGGGCCGCCGTCACCCATCTGTCGCGTTTCCGTGACGGCAGTCACAAGTCGGTGATAGCGTCGTACGCGTGAGCCCCTTCACCGGTTCCACACCAGCGACCGAACGGTGGCGCCACCTGCGGGTGACCCGGCAGGACGGCATCGCCACCGTCACCCTCGACCGCCCCGAGAAGCTGAACGCGCTCACCTTCGGCGCCTACGCCGACCTGCGCGATCTGCTCGCCGAACTCTCCCGCACCCGCTCCGTGCGCGCCCTCGTCCTGGCCGGAGAGGGCCGCGGCTTCTGCTCCGGTGGGGACGTGGACGAGATCATCGGCGCCACCCTCGCCATGGACACCTCCCAACTCCTCGACTTCAACCGGATGACCGGCCAGGTGGTCCGCGCCGTCCGCGAATGCCCCTTCCCGGTGATCGCCGCCGTCCACGGCGTGGCCGCGGGAGCCGGAGCCGTCCTCGCCCTCGCCGCCGACTTCCGCATCGCCGACCCCACCGCCCGCTTCGCCTTCCTCTTCACCCGCGTCGGCCTCTCCGGCGGCGACATGGGCGCCGCCTACCTGCTGCCCAGGGTCGTCGGCCTCGGCCACGCCACCCGGATCCTGATGCTCGGAGAGCCCGTACGGGCCCCCGAGGCCGAACGCATCGGCCTGCTCAGCGAGCTCGTGGACGAGGGCAAGGCCGACGCCCGCGCCGCGGAACTCGCCGCCCGCCTCGCCTGCGGACCCGCCCTCGCCCACGCCCAGACCAAGGCCCTGCTCACCGCCGAACTGGACATGCCGCTGGCCGCCTCCGTGGAGCTGGACGCCAGCACCCAGGCCCTGCTGATGCACGGCCAGGACTACGCCGAGTTCCACGCCGCCTTCACCGGGAAGCGGCCGCCGCAGTGGAAGGGCAGGTAGCGCCGTGTCCCCGTCCGTTCCCGCGCCCGGGTCCGCCCCGCCCGCCAAACGGGTGGCCGTCATCGGCGGGGGGCCGGGCGGGCTCTACGCCGCCGCGCTCCTGGCCCGCCAGGGGCACGCCGTCGACCTGTGGGAGCGCGGCGCCCCCGACGACACCTTCGGCTTCGGCGTCGTCCTCTCCGACGAGACCCTCGGCGGCATCGAACGCGCCGACACGACCGTCCACGCCGCCCTCGCCGCCGAGTTCGTCCGCTGGGACGACGTGGACGTCGTCCACCGCGGCCGGCTGCTGACCTCCGGCGGCCACGGCTTCGCCGCCCTCGGCCGGCGCCGCCTCCTGGAGATCCTGCACGCCCGCTGCGAAGCCCTCGGCGTGCGGCTCCGCTTCCGCGCCGCGGCCCCCGACGCCTGGGCCCTCGCCGGCGCCTACGACCTGGTGGTCGCGGCCGACGGGGTGCACAGCGCCACCCGCGAGAGCGGCGCCGAGCACTTCCGGCCCACCGTCACCCGCGGCCGCTGCCGTTACGTCTGGCTCGCCGCCGACTTCGCCTTCGACGCCTTCCGCTTCGAGATCGCGGAGACCGAGCACGGCATCATGCAGCTGCACGCCTACCCCTACTCCACCGACTCCTCCACCGCCATCGTCGAGATGCGCGAGGAGGTCTGGCGGGCCGCCGGCCTCGACCTGTGCGACGAGGAGGAGTCCGCCGCCCGCTGCGCCAAGATCTTCGCCGAGGCACTGCGGGGCAGGCCGCTGCGCGGGAACCGCTCCGCGTGGACCCGGTTCCACACCGTCGTCAACGAACGCTGGTCGCACGGCAACGTGGTCCTCCTCGGCGACGCCGCCCACACGGCCCACTTCTCCATCGGCTCCGGAACCAAACTCGCCGTCGAGGACGCCCTCGCGCTCGCCGAGGCCGTCGCCGCGCACCCCGAGGTCCCCGACGCCCTGGCCGCCTACGAGGCCGAACGCAGGCCCGCCGTGGCCAGCACCCAGCGGGCCGCCGCCGCCAGCATGCGCTGGTTCGAGGAGATCGGCGGCTACGTCGGCCAGCCCGCCCGGCAGTTCGCCTTCAATCTGCTCACCCGCAGCCGCCGGGTCACGCACGAGAACCTGCGGCTGCGCGACCCCCGCTTCACCCGCGCGGTCGAGGCCGACTTCGGCTGCCCGCAGGAGGGGCACGACGGGCCGGTGACCCCGCCCATGTTCACCCCGTTCACCCTGCGCGGGCTGACCCTGCGCAACCGGGTCGTCGTCTCGCCGATGGACATGTACTCCGCCGAGGACGGGGTGCCCGGCGACTTCCACCTGGTGCACCTGGGCGGGCGGGCCCTGGGCGGGGCCGGGCTGGTCATGACGGAGATGGTCTGCGTCAGCGCCGAAGGCCGGATCACCCCCGGCTGCGCGGGGCTGTGGACGGCGGAGCAGGCCGCCGCCTGGAAACGGATCGCCGACTTCGTCCACGCCTCGGCGCCCGGCACCGCCCTCGGCGTCCAGCTCGGCCACTCCGGCCGCAAGGGCTCGACCCGGCTCATGTGGGAGGGCATGGACGAACCGCTCCCGGAGGGCAACTGGCCCCTGGTGGCCGCCTCCCCACTGCCCTACAGGCCCGGCGTCTCCGCCGTCCCCCGCGCCCTGGACGCCGCCGGGCTCGCCGCCGTCCGCGCCGAGTTCGCGGCGGCCGCCGCACGGGCCGCCGACTGCGGCTTCGACCTGCTGGAACTGCACTGCGCCCACGGCTACCTGCTGTCCGGCTTCCTCTCCCCCCTCACCAACCAACGCGACGACGCCTACGGGGGTTCCCTGGAGAACCGGCTGCGCTTCCCCCTGGAGGTCTTCGACACCGTCCGCGAGGTCTGGCCCGCGGACCGCCCGATGACCGTCCGGCTGTCGGCGACCGACTGGGCGCCCGGCGGCACCACGCCCGAGGAGGCGGAGCGGATCGCGGCCGCGTTCGCCGCGCACGGCGCCGACGCCGTCGACGTGTCCACCGGACAGGTGGTCGCGGACGAGGCTCCCGAGTACGGTCGCTCCTACCAGACCCCGTACGCCGACCGGATCCGCAACGCGCTGGGGATCCCCGTCATCGCCGTCGGCGCGATCTCCTCCTGGGACGACGTCAACTCCCTGCTGCTGGCCGGCCGCGCCGACCTGTGCGCCCTGGGCCGCCCGCACCTGTACGACCCGCACTGGACCCTGCACGCCGCCGCCGACCAGGAGTACGCCGGCCCGGGCGCGCCCTGGCCCGCCCCGTACCGGGCGGGCAGCCGCAAGCCTCCGACCGGCAAGGGATGAGGTGGCGCGGCGCCGTACGGAGCCGCCTCAGGTGCGGACCCGCTCGACGCGGTCCTCGACGGGGGTGAAGCCGAGGCGCTGGTAGACGCTGTTGCTGGTGGGGTTGGCGAGGTCGGTGAAGAGCAGGACCTCGGTGGCCCCGGCCGCCTGCGCCGCCCGGCTCGCCGCGTGCGTCACCCCGGCGGCGTAGCCGCGGCGCCGCTCGGCGGGCGGCGTGTAGACGGGGCCGATGCGGGAGGCGGAGCCGATCGGGCGGAAGAACGCGGCCAGGGACACCGGCCTGCCTTCGTGCTCCCAGATGAGGAATCCGCCGTACGAGATCCGGTCGCGCAGGGAGGCCTCGGAGGGGGTGACGGGGATGCCGCACTCCTGGCCGAACTCCGCGGTCCACCGTGCCAGCAGCGGCAGGTCGGCCTCGGTGGCGCGGCGGGCCCGGCCCCGGGGGGCCGGGTCGGGGGCCGTCAGGGCGCCCAGCCGGTACAGGCGCAGCTCCTCGGCGACGCGGGTCGGCGTGCCCCATGCCTCCGCCAGGGCCTGCGCGTCGGCGCGGCGGGCGTTGAAGTTCGTGACGCGGGAGAGCAGGGGATCGGCGGAGAGCGCGCCGCCCAGGGCGCGGACCGCCTCCGCGGGCAGGACGCCGAGCAGCAGCGGGAACGGCGGTGTGTGGAGGACGGCTCCTTCGACGGTCCCGTCGGTTCCGGTCCACCAGCCGAAGACGGGTTCGGCGTCGCCGTAGGCCTGCGGGCCGCGCCGCTCCAGGGCGTCGATGGCGCTCAGCATGGTGGTGTTGACGACGGGGTGTGCTGCCACGGCAGGGCGCGCGGCGGCCAGGTAGGCCGCCAGATCGGTGCTGAAGGTCCAGGTCATGCCCCATCGTGGCGGGCCGGTCGGCAGGCCCGCACCGGGTTTTCCCGCGGCCGCCGCGGGGTGGGTTTCCGGGGCGTGCGGAGTGGCGGGTGCGCTCCCCCGGGCGGGGGAGGCGATCCCCCCGTGCGGGGGAGGAACGGGGGGCGGGCCGCTGGGATCTTGGGAGTGCGAGCAGGACACCGGCTCCGCCGCCGTGGCGGGCCGTCGGACGAGGAGGAACCATGAGCGCCCACGCAGTCACCGCACCGGCACCCGTACCCGCATCGCGACCCGCGCCCGCGCCCGCATCCGTACCCGTGCCCGGCCGGCCGGCGGGCGGGGTCCGGCTACGAGGGCTGTACGAAGCGGGCGCCGGTGTCGCGCAGCCGGGCGTGCAGTTCGGTGAAGACCGCCGCGGCCCGGTCGCCCGGCCAGTCGGCCGGAAGCAGCTCCCGCGGCAGCCCCGGGTCCGCGTAGGGCAGCCGCCGCCAGGTGTCCAGGGCGGGCAGGTAGGCCCGGTAGGCGGCCTCGGGGGTGGGCTCGGGGCCCGACTGCAGGGCCCGCAGGACGGGTTCGTGCAGGTCCAGGAACTCCTCGTGCTGCTTGGCCAGGGAGGCCAGGTCCCACCAGCGGGCCACCGCCTCGGCCGTCGGGGCGAAACCGAGGTGGGCGCCGCGGAAGAGCTCCACGTACGCGGTCAGGTGCAACCGCTCCAAGGTGTGTCCGGTCTCCTCGGCGAGCTGGGCCGGTGCGATCCACACCCCCGGGGCCACCGCCCCGAAGCCCAGCCGGGCCAGGCGCGAGCGCAGCAGGTGCCGCTTGTGCCGCTCCTGCTCCGGGACGGAGAAGACGGCGACCAGCCACTCCGGCGAGACCGGGACGGATCCGTAGATCCGCCGGTCGCCGTCCTCCAGCAGCAGCCGGGCCTCCTCGGAGGGCTCGTAGCCGGCCGAGCCGTCCGCGGCCTTCGCGGGCACCAGGAAGCCCCGCCGCTTGAGCCGGGACACCGAGGAGCGGACGGAGGGCGCGTCCACCCCGGCCGCGCCCAGCAGGCGGACCAGCGCGGACACCGGGACGGCGCCCTCGAAGGACCGCCCGTAGGCGCCGAAGAAGGTGACGATCAGGGATCGCGGAGTGTGTTGCTCGACCACGGGTTCACTCTAGATCGCGCAGCCGGAACCGTTGGAGCTTGCCGGTGGGTGTACGCGGCAGTGCGGGCAGGAAGACGAAGGACCGCGGGCATTTGTGGGGGGCCAGCTCCCCCTTCATGAAGGTCCGCAGCTCCTCCTCCGTGAGCACGGCCCCCTCGCGCGGCACGGTGTAGGCCACCACGATCTGCCCGCGCCGTTCGTCGGGCCGGCCCACGACCGCGGCCTCTGCCACGTCGGGATGGCGCAGCAGCGCCTCCTCCACCTCCGGGCCCGCGATGTTGTAGCCCGAGGAGATGATCATGTCGTCGGCGCGGGCGACGTAGCGGAAGTAGCCGTCGGGGTCGCGGACGTAGGTGTCGCCGGTCAGGTTCCAGCCGTCGCGGACGTAATCACCCTGGCGGGGGTCGGCCAGATAGCGGCACCCGACCGGTCCGCGGACGGCCAGCAGCCCGGGCTCGTTGTCGGGCACGGGCCGGCCGGAGGGGTCCACCACGCGGGCCTGCCAGCCGGGGACGGCACGGCCGGTGGTGCCGGGGCGGATGTCCTCGTCGGCGGCGGAGATGAAGATGTGCAGCAGCTCGGTGGCCCCGATGCCGTTGATGATCCGCAAACCGGTGCGCTCGTACCAGGCCTGCCAGGTGGCGGCGGGCAGGTTCTCGCCGGCGGAGACGCAGCGGCGCAGCGCGGACAGGTCGTAGGCGCCGGTGTCGTAGGGGCCCAGGGTGTCCAGCATCGAGCGGTAGGCGGTGGGGGCCGTGAACAGGACGCTGACCCGGTGCTCGGCGAGGGCGGGCAGCAGGCGGCGGGGTGCGGCCTCCTCCAGCAGCAGGGCGCAGGCCCCGGCCCGCAGTGGGAAGACGACCAGTCCGCCGAGGCCGAAGGTGAAGCCGAGGGGCGGACTGCCGGCGAAGACGTCGTCGGGGCGGGGTCTGAGGACGGTACGGGAGAAGGTGTCGGCGACGGCGAGGAGGTCGCGGTGGAAGTGCATGCAGCCCTTGGGACGGCCCGTGGTCCCGGAGGTGAAGGCGATGAGGGCCACGTCGTCGGCGGAGGTCTCGACGGCGGGGTAGGGGGCGGAGTGGGACTCGGCCAGCCGCAGGAGGTCGTCGGGGGAGTCCCCGCCGTAGGGGGTGATCCGCAGCCCCGGCACCGCTGCCCTGGCCAGGTCGTCGAGGGCGTCGGTGTGGCAGACGGCGTGCCGGACCCGGGCCATGGCACACACCGTCGCCAGTTCCTGGGCGCGCTGCTGGGCCAGTACGGTGACGGCCACCGCGCCCGCCTTCATCACGGCCAGCCAGCAGGCGGCGAGCCAGGGCCCGGTGGGCCCGCGCAGCAGCACCCGGTTGCCGGGGACCACGCCGAGGTCGGCGGTGAGGGCGTGGGCGAGGCGGTCCACGCGTGCGCGGAGCTCTCTGTAGGACCACACCTCGCCCGAGCCGCTGCGGAAGGCGGGCCGGTCCGCCCCGAACCGGCCGATGGTGGCGTCGAGCAGTTCGGCGCCGCAGTTGAGCCGGTCCGGATAGGCCAGTTCGGGCAGCTCGAAGAGGAGCTGCGGCCAGGCGTGGGCGGGCGGCAGGTTGTCACGCGCGAAGGTGTCGGTGTGGGCGGAAGGCTTGAGCTCCAAGGCGGGTTCGCCCCCTTGCGACGTCCGGATTGGGGTGGAGCCGGCCGTGCTGATCTGTCCAGAGCGTATCGTGATGGTGACGGCAGTCAACAGGACGCGATAGAGGAACACGACGGGACTTGGGGGCCTTCGGATGGCCGGATTCGCGCTCGGAGTGGAACAAGAGCAATGGTGCGGGCAGTTGCGCGCCCTCGCGGAGCGGCGGCTCAGACCGCTCGCAGAGAAGGGCGAGCCCGGCCGGGTGAACCGGCCGCTGCTGGCGGAGCTGGGGGAACTGGGTCTGCTGGAGCGGGTCTTCTCCTCCGGCGCGCTGGATCTGTGCCTGCTGCGGGAGTCGCTTGCCTACGGGTGCACCGAGGCGGAGACGGCCCTGGCCCTCCAGGGCCTCGGGGGCCATCCGGTGCTGCGCTCGGGCAGTGCCGTCCAGCGGGAGCGGTGGCTGCCGGGGGTCCGGGCGGGGCGGCTGGTGGCGGCGTTCGCGCTGAGCGAGCCGGGCGCCGGATCCGACGCGGCGGCCCTGGCCCTGGCGGCCGCCCCGGACGGGGCCGGCTGGAGGCTGGAGGGGGCCAAGTGCTGGATCTCCAACGCCCCCGAGGCCGATTTCTACACCGTCTTCGCCCGGACGGGGGACGCGCCGGGCGCCAAGGGCATCACCGCCTTCCTGGTCCCGGCCGACCGGCCCGGGCTGACGGGCGAGGGCCTTGACATGCTCTCGCCGCACCCGATCGGCTCCCTGGCCTTCGACGGGGTGCCCGTGGGCCGGGAGGACGTCCTGGGTGAGCCGGGGCAGGGGTTCCGGGTGGCGATGGAGACCCTGAACCTGTTCCGGCCGAGCGTGGGGGCCTTCGCGGTGGGCATGGCGCGGGCCGCGCTGGACGCCACGCTGTCCCACACCGCCGGCCGCACGGCCTTTGGCGGGGTACTGGCCGACCTCCAGGCGGTCGGGCACCGGGTGGCGGAGATGGCCACCCGTACGGAGGCCGCCCGGCTGCTCGTGTACGCGGCGGCCGGCGCCTACGACGACGGCGCGCCGGACGTGCCGGGGCGGGCGGCGATGGCCAAGCTCCTCGCGACGGAGACCGCCCAGTACGTGGTCGACCACGCCGTCCAGCTGCACGGGGCGGTCGCCCTGCGGCGGGGCCATCTGCTGGAGCACCTGTACCGGGAGGTGCGGGCGCCCAGGATCTACGAGGGGGCCAGCGAGGTGCAGCGCGGCATCATCGCCAAGGAGCTCTACCGGAGGGTGGCGGCCCGATGAGCCCCGACCGTCCCGGTCCGGACCGGATCAACCCGGAGGAGCTCTCCCCGGCGACGGGCTTCTCCCACGCCGTCGCCGCCACCGGGGGCCGGCTGGTGTTCCTGGCCGGCCAGACCGCCCTCGACGGCTCCGGCAAGGTGGTGGGTGACACCCTGCCGCAGCAGTTCGAGCGCGCCCTGGCCAATCTGCTGACGGCCCTCGCGGCGGCGGGCGGCGCCGCCTCGGACCTGGCCCGGGTGACGGTGTACGCGGTGGACGTGGAGGACTACCGCGCGCACGCCCCCGAACTGGGCCGGATCTGGCGCCGGCTCGCGGGCCGCGACTACCCGGCGATGGCGGTGGTCGGGGTGGTCCGCCTCTGGGACACCGAGGCCCTGGTGGAACTGGACGGGATCGCGGTGCTCCCGTAGGCCGTGCGGTCCCGTGCCTAGGCGCGGGTCCGGCGGCGGTACTCCTCGGTCGGGACCCCGCCCACGCCCCAGTCCTCCAGGGCGACTTCGTCGATCAGGACGAAGGTGGTGGCGGGGTCCTTGTCGAGGACCTTGACCAGCAGGTCGGTGACGCCGGCGATGATCTCGGCCTTCTGGGCGGCGGTGGCGCCTTCACGGGTGATCTTGACGTTGACGTACGGCATGGCGGAAGTTCCTTCCGGAAGTGGGGATGCGGGGGTTGGGGCGGCGGTCAGGGGCGGCCGGTGACGTGGCCGCCGTCCACCCGCAGGGCGTGGCCGGTGACGAACGTGGCGCCCGCCAGGTACAGCACCGCCTCAGAGATCTCGGAGACCTCGCCGACCCGGTCCAGCAGGGCGAGCCCGCCGTAGGAGTCCACGTCGGAACCCGCGTGCAGCGGGGTGCGGATGATGCCGGGCGACACCAGGTTGACCCGGATGCCGTCGGCCGCGAGCTCGGCGGCCAGGCTCGTCGTCAGCGCGTGCACCCCGGCCTTGCTGACCACCGGGGCGGAGGCCGGGAAGCCGGCGATGGCGTGGTCCACCAGGGTGGTGCCGATGTTGACGATGCTGCCGCCCCGGCCCTGGGCGCGCAGCGCCCGTACGACGGCCTGGGTGGTGAGGTAGGTGCCCTTGAGGTTGCCGGTCAGGAAGCCGTCGAGTTCGTCCTCGGTGACCTCGGTGAAGGGCTTGGGGGCGAAGGTGCCGGCGTTGTTGACCAGTACGTCGATGCGGCCGAAGCGCTCCAGCGCCGTGCGGACCAGGGACTCGCCCGTCTCCGGCGCGGCGATGGCGCCCGCGACCCGGGCGGTGCGCTCGGGATGACCGAGGCCGGCGGCCGCCTTGGCGAGGCGGTCGGCGTCCCGGCCGTTGAGGACGACGTTGGCGCCGTCGGCCAGGAAGGCGCGGGCGATGTCCAGGCCGATGCCGCTGGAGGCGCCGGTGATCAGGGCGGTGGTACGGGGGGCGGTGGTGTCGGTCATGTTCCGGGTGCCTTTCGGGGCGGATCGGTTCGTCTGGGCGACACCAGAAACGTATGAGCCCTCAACTCATAACACCACGACGGATATTGGAGCATGTAATAATCCGGCGTTATGGATGTGGACCTGCGTGACCTGGAGCTCCTGGAAGCCACCGCCGCCGCGGGCTCCCTGACCGCCGCCGCCGAGCGGCTCTACGTCAGCCAGCCCGCCCTCAGCCAGCGGCTGACCCGCCTGGAGGGCCGTCTCGGGATGCGGCTCTTCGACCGGCAGGGCCGCCGCCTGGTGCCCAATGCGGCGGGCCGCCGGATGCTCGTCGCGGCCCACCACATCCTGGGCGAACTGGAGTCGGCCACCCGCGACCTGCGGGAGATGCGCGACGGCCGCGACCGGCGGGTGCGCTTCACCGCCCAGTGCAGCACCACCTTCCCGTGGCTGCCGCCCGTACTGCGCGCCTTCCGCGAACGCGAGCCGGACATCGACGTGCGGATCGCGGCCGTGCCCGACGACGCCCCGATCCCGGCCCTGCTCGCCGACCAGGTGGACGTCGCGCTGGTCACCAAGCCGGACCTGCAGATGGACCGGGTCACCCTGACCCGGCTCTTCGAGGACGAGATGGTGGCGGTGGTGCCCGCCGGACACCCGTGGGCCTCCCGCGCGCACCTGACCGCCCGTGACTTCGACGGCGTCGACCTGGTCCTCTACGACTTCTACGACCAGAAGCGCATCCCCTCGATGCCGCTGCCGCTCCCCGCCGGGGCCCGGCCCGGCCGGATCACCACGATGCCCGTGGTGACCGACCTGGTGGTCGAGATGGTGGCGGGCGGCCAGGGGGTGACGGTGCTGCCGAACTGGGTGGTGGCCCCGTACGTCGCCTCGCACGGGCTCGCGCTGGTCCGCATCGGGGCGCAGCCGCTGACCCGGACCTGGTTCTGCGCCACCCGCCCCGGCCCGCATCCGCCCCACCTCGAGGCGTTCGTGGAGGAGCTCGTCACCCGGCTCACGGCCCCCGCGACGCTCGGGGCCACCTCCTCCGCGACGGCTTAGCGGGCGTCGGGCAGCGTCAGCGGGCGTCCAGGAGGGTGCCCATCCACTCCTCGATGCCGGCGACCGTGCGCGGCAGGGCGCCGGACATCAGGCGGGCCCCGTCGGAGGTGATGACCAGGTCGTCCTCGATGCGCACGCCCATGCCGCGCAGTTCGACGGGGAGGGTCTCGTCGTCCGGCTGGAGGTAGAGGCCCGGCTCGACCGTGAGGACCTGGCCCTCCTCCAGCACGCCGTCCAGGTAGGTGCCGGCGCGCGCCTGGGCGCAGTCGTGGACGTCGAGGCCGAGCATGTGGCCGCTGCTGCACAGGGTGTAGCGCCGGTGCAGGTCGCCCTCGGCGTCCTTGAGCACGCCCCACTCGGCGAGACCCTCGGCGATGACGCGCATCCCGGCCCGGTGGAAGTCGCGGAAGCTCGCGCCGGGCCGGAGCGCGGCGATGCCGGCCTCCTGAGCGGCGAGCACCAGCTCGTAGACCTGCTTCTGCACGGGGGAGAAGCGTCCGGACAGCGGCAGGGTGCGGGTGATGTCGGCGGTGTAGAGGCTGTCGGTCTCCACGCCCCCGTCCAGCAGCAGCAGTTCGTCGCGGTTCAGGCGGCCGTCGTTGCGGATCCAGTGCAGCACGCAGGCGTGCGCGCCTGAGGCGGCGATGGTCTCGTAGCCGAGGCCGTTGCCCTCGGCGCGGGCCCGCAGGTTGAAGACGCCCTCGATCCAGCGCTCGCCACGCGGGTGGTCGAGGGCGGCGGGCAGGGCCCGTACGACGTCCTCGAACCCTGCGGTGGTGTGGTCGACGGCGAGCTGGAGCTGGTCGACCTCCCAGGCGTCCTTGACGAGCCGCAGCTCCGACAGGGCGGAGGCCAGCGCCGGGTCGGTGGCGGCGTTGCGTCCCGTGGGGGCGCCGAGCGCGTCGAGGTGGGCGCAGCGCAGGCCGGTCAGCCGCTCGGCCTCGGCGAGGTCGGGGCGGCGGCCCACCCAGAACTCGCCGTAGCGCCGGTCCCGGTAGAACTCCTCGGTGCCGTCGGAGCGGTCGGAGCGGGGGCGCAGGTAGAGGACGGGCTCGTGGCCGTGCGCCCCGGCGGGCTCCAGGACCAGGACGTGGCCCACCTGGTCCTCGCCCGTCAGCCCGGTGAGCCAGGCGTACGCGCTGTGCGGACGGAAGCGGAAGTCGCTGTCGTTGGAGCGGACCCTCAGCTCGCCGGCCGGGACGATCAGCCGCTCGCCGGGGAAGCGGGCGGAGAGCCGGGCGCGCCGGGCGGGGGTGACCTCGTACGCGGTCACCCGGGAGCCGGCCGGCAGGGGCGAGGGCGCCCAGTTCCCCGCCATGAAGCGGGACAACTCTGCGGATACCGGGAGGTCATGGCTGCCGGTGTTCAGGCGGGAGGGGGTGTCGGTCACTGAGGCTCCCTCGAGAAGGGCTGAACTGATGGGCGCACAGGGGTTGCCAGTGCAATTTCACATTACTATGTTACAGCTCACACCGCGGCACGTTAATCCCCGTCAAACGCCGTGTGAAGCAGGGCAGTTCACGCACCACTACCCCCACCTCCCTTCCCACAGGAGCCTCAAGGTGTCCCAGCACAGAGCTGTGCGTACGTCTCTCCTCTCCGCCGCCGTCACGGTCACCCTCCTCGCCACCGCGGGCCAGGCAGTGACCCAGGCCGCCGAGCGGGGCACCCCCGCCGCCGTACCCGCCGCGTCGGCGCCCGCCGCCTTCGCCGCCGGTCCGGCCGCCGCGCCGAACCCCTTCGACGAGGTCGACCGCCTCGCCGACGCCAAGCAGCTCGCCCCGGCCCCCGCCCCGGCACCCGGCGGCAAGTCCGTCGCCGACAACCGGATTCCCGGCGCCGCCGACGCGGCCCCCGGGGCCGACAAGAGCCGCAAGGCGGCCACCGCCCAGGCCGCGCCCACCGCCAAGAGCGTCGCCGCGGGCGTCCCCTGCACCCTTGACGGGATCACCAAGCTCAGCCCGGAGCAGTTCGCCGACTTCCTCGGCGACCCGGCCGTCACCGCCGACGGCTGCCTGCGCAACCTCATATGGACCTGGGACGCGCGCCTCGCGCCCGTCATGTCCGACGCCCACGTCCAGGCCGTCTCCCGCCGGATATCCAGCCTGTCCGCCGCCCACGACGGACGTGACTCCTCCCACCTGGAGGAGATGTTCACCTACCTGCACGCCGTGGTGTACCACGACTACTCGCGCACCGAGATCGACGTCACCGACGCCCCCACCGTCGACGCCATGCGCCAGGCCATCGCCGACTTCGCGGGCGCCGCCCACACCTTCGACGTCACGGCCTCCAACGCCCGCACCCTGCGCGAGGCCCTCTACGCGGGCAGCGCGCCCGGCCTGCGCCAGCACCAGCTCGGCCTGATCAAGAAGGTCCTGGCCACCCTGGACGCCTCCCACCCGGCCACCAACCAGGACGCCTCCTGGGGCGGCGCCGCCCTCGCGGCCCTCTCCGTCAACTACCTGGGCGTCTACCCGGGCAACAACGACGCCGCCTTCCAGGCCGCGGTCAAGGCCGACCCCGCCTACCGCGCCCTCTTCAAGGCCTTCGCCGGCTACGGCCACCTCAAGGGCGGCGCCAACGCCTGGGCCGCCCGCGACGCCCTCGGCGAGTACGGCCGCTTCGGCCAGGTCGACGGCCTCAAGGACCAGATCACGGCCGACCTCGGCGCCCTCCTCGAACCGGTCAAGTCCACCTGGGGCAACAGCAGCGAGCAGTGGGCCAAGCTGGTCTCCTGGCTCAACTTCTACGAGGCGTGCAAGCCGTACGGGGTGTGCAAGGAGGACATCGAGAAGCAGCTCTTCCCGTACACCTACACCTACGACAACGGCGGCATCAAGGTCCGCACGGCCCTCGACCGGGCCACCGTCGACCAGCTCTACTACGCGAGCAAGCAGGTCAAGACCCAGTTCCACCGTGTCCTGGGCACCGACCAGCCGCTCGCCGGCGACCCCAACACCACGCTGAACATCGTGCTCTACGCCTCCCGCGCGGACTACGTGAACTACCAGCCGATCCTGACCGGGTACGGCACCAACAACGGCGGCATCTACATCGAGAACGGCGCCACCTTCTACACCTACCAGCGCCGCGTCCCCCAGGACTCCTCCCTCACCCTGGAAGAGCTCTTCCGCCACGAGTACACGCACTACCTCAACGGCCGCTTCGCCGTCCCCGGCTTCTTCGGCCAGGGCGACTGGTACCAGGGCGACCGCACCACCGCCATGGACGAGGGCACCGCCGAGTTCTTCGACGGCTCCACCCGCGACAACGGCATCGCCGTCCGCAAGTCCCTGGTCAGGGGCATCATCAGCGACACCTCCGGCGGCGGCCCGCGCATGAGCATCGACCAGCTCCTGCACGCCACCTACGACGGCGACGGCTTCCGCTTCTACAACTACGCGGGCACGTTCTTCGAGTTCCTGTGGACCGAGAAGCCCTCCCTGCTGCGGGAGATGTACGGCTACCTGCGCGCCAACGACGTCGCCGGCTTCGACGCCTGGCGCAACCGCATGGGCGCGGACACCTACCTCCAGCGCGACTACAACCGCTTCCTGGACGCCCAGATCGCCAAGGTGGACCAGCTCTACGTCCCGAACACCACCTTCACGGCCAACGACCAGCTGCGGGACTCCGCGCTCGCGTCGGTGAAGTCCTCCTTCGCGTCGGCGACGTACAACACGCCGGACTGCGTGGAGAACGGCGACCCCGGCAAGCGCCGCTTCACCTGTACGGGCCGGATCACCGCGAACCTGAAGAACTGGCGCAGCGACGACCAGAACTTCAAGGACATGTCCGAGACGGTCGACTACTTCATCCTCGACCGGGCCGGCGCGGCCTCCAACAACCTGGCCGACATGAACTGTTCCTTCGGGCCGGTGGAGATCTGGAGCAGCAAGGCGGCGGGCACCTCCTCCTACAGCTGTGAGGGCCCCCTCCGCAGCTGACCGCGCGCCCGGGCCGGTTCCGATTCCATGGGGGGCGGAACCGGCCCGGGCCACCCTAGGCACCATCAAAAGAATGTGACATATTACTGACATGGACGTCGTGATCATTGGCGCCGGCGTCGTCGGAGCCGCGTGCGCGTACTACGCGAGCCGCTCCGGTCTCTCCGTGGCAGTGGTGGACCGGGGCCCCGTGGCAGGCGGCACCACCGGCGCGGGCGAGGGCAACCTGCTCGTCTCCGACAAGGAGGCGGGGCCGGAGCTCGACCTGGCCCTCCTCTCCACCCGCCTCTGGCAGGAGCTGTCCGCCGAACTGCCCCGGGCCGTCGAGTACGAGCCCAAGGGCGGCCTCGTGGTGGCCCCCGACGAGACCACCCTCAAGGCCCTGCGCCACTTCGCCGAGGGCCAGCGCGCCGCGGGGGTCGTCGCCAACGAGGTCGCGACCCTGCACGACCTGGAACCCCACCTGGCCCCGGGCCTGGCGGGCGGCTTCCACTACCCCCAGGACGCCCAGGTCCAGCCGGCCCTGGCGGCGGCCCACCTCCTGAAGGCCTCGGGCGCCACGGTGTACCTGAACGAAGAGGTCACCGGACTCCTCCTGAAGGCGGGCACCGTCCAGGGGGTGCGCACCGCACGCCGTACCCTCCACGCGCCCGCGGTCGTCAACGCGGCGGGGACCTGGGCGGGCCGGATCGCCGAACTCGCGGGAACCACCCTCCCCGTCCTCCCCCGCCGGGGCTTCGTCCTGGTGACGGAACCCCTTCCCCGGCTCATCCGCCACAAGGTCTACGCGGCGGACTACATCGCGGACGTGGCCAGCGACTCGGCGTCCCTCCAGTCCTCCGCGGTGGTCGAGGGCACCCCCTCGGGCCCGGTCCTGATCGGCGCCACCCGCGAACGGGTCGGTTTCGACCGCACCCTCTCCACCGACGCCCTGCGCCGGCTGGCCGCCCAGGCCGCCGCCCTCTTCCCGGTCCTGGCGGACGTCCGCGTGATGCGCACCTACCACGGCTTCCGCCCCTACCTGCCGGACCACCTTCCGGCCATCGGGCCGGACTCCCGGGTCCCGGGCCTCCTCCACGCCTGCGGCCACGAGGGCGCGGGCATCGGCCTGGCCCCGGCAACGGGCCGGCTGATCGCGGCGGCCCTGACACGAACGGACCCACCGCTCCCGCTGACCCCCTACCGGCCGGACCGCTTCGCCCCGTGACGCCGAGGCCGGGGGCGGGGACGGGGTGGGGTGTCGTCCGGGGCTGAAACGAGATGACTTCGGCGCCCTGTACCGACCCACAGCAGTGATCCGGCTCGGAGCGCCGAACATCGAAGCCCGCCCCGGACGACACCCCACCCCGGCACCGACCCCGGCCACCCCCCAACGCCCGGCCAGGGCAAAGGCACCGACCCCTCCCAACCCCCCCAACGCCCGGCCAGGGCAACCGCACACCCGAACACCCCACCCCCCGAGGAGCCCCCTGATGCGCAGCCCCCGCGAGCTGGTCGGCGGCAGCCCGGCGGCCACGTACCCCATCGCGTTCGACGGCCGTGAACTGCCCGCCCAGGAGGGCCAGACCGTCGCAGCCGTCCTCTGGGCGGCCGGGATCCTGGCCTGGCGCAGCACCCGCCAGGGCGGCACCCCCCGCGGCGCCTTCTGCGGCATCGGCTCCTGCTACGACTGCCTCGTCACCGTCAACGGCCGCCCCAACCAGCGCGCCTGCCTCGTCCCGGCCCGCCCCGGAGACACCGTCACCACCCAGGAGGGCACCGGCCATGCCGACCTCGCCGTCTGACCCCGCCGCCCTCACGGCGACCACCGACCTGGCGGTCATCGGCGCCGGCCCCGCCGGCCTCGCCGCAGCCGTCACCGCCGCGCGGCTCGGCCTGCGCGTCACCCTCCTCGACACCGCGGAACGCCCCGGCGGCCAGTACTACCGCCACCCGGCCGCCTCCCTCGGCGCCACCCGCCCCGAGGCCCTGCACCACGACTGGCGGGCCTTCACCACCCGCGAGGCGGCCCTGCGCGCCCACGAGGCCGCGGGCCGGATCACCTACCTCCCCCGGCACCACGTGTGGACGGTGGTCCCGGCCGACGAGCCCGGCACCTGGACCCTCCACGCGGTCGCCGGCCACGCCCCCGACGAGACCCCGACGACCCTCCGCACCCGTCGCGTCCTGCTCGCCACCGGCGCCTACGAACGCCAGCTCCCCTTCCCCGGCTGGACCCTGCCCGGCGTGGTCGGGGCCGGCGGGGCCCAGGCCATGCTGAAGAACAACCTCGTCCTGCCCGGCCGCCGTGTCGTGGTGGCCGGCAGCGGCCCGCTCCTGCTCGCCGTGGCCGGCTCCCTCGCCGCCGCCGGAGCCACCGTCCCGGCCGTCGTGGAGGCCGCCTCGTACACGGCGTACGCCCCCCAGACCCCCGCCCTGCTGCGCAACCCGGCCAAACTCGCCGAAGGCGCCACGTACGGCGGAGCCCTGCTGCGCCACGGCATCCGCCTGCTCACCCGGCACGCCGTCACCGAGGCGCACGGCACCACCCGCGTCGAGGCCGTCACCATCGCCCGCCTCGACAAGGACTGGCGCCCGCTGCCGGGCACCGCCCGCCGGATCCCGTGCGACGCCCTCGCCGTGGGCCACGGCCTGGTGCCCCAGCTGGAGCTGGCCACCGGCCTCGGCTGCGCCACCCTCCAGGCCCCCGACGGCACGGTGGCCCTGGAACTGGACGCCGCCCAGCGCACCTCCGTCCCGGGCATCTCGTCGGCCGGTGAGACCGGCGGCATCGGCGGGGCCCAACTGGCCCTGACCGAGGGAGAGATCGCCGCCCACGCGATCGCCGGCCGGCCGGTCCCCGCCGCCCTGACCCGCCGCCGCGCCCGGCTGCGCGCCTTCGCCGCAGCGATGGCCGCCGCGCACCGCCCCGGTTCCGGGTGGACCGACTGGCTGCGCGAGGAGACCGACGTGTGCCGTTGCGAGGAGGTCCCGGCCGGCCGGATCCGCGAGGCGGCCGAGGAGCTGGGGGCGCGGGACGCCCGTACGGTCAAACTCCTCACCCGGGCCGGGATGGGCTGGTGCCAGGGCCGGATGTGCGGCCCCGCGGTGGCCGCCCTGGCCGGCGAGGCTCCCGCCCCGGACCGGCGCCCGTTCTCCTGCCCGGTCCCGCTGCGCCACCTGGCCGCACTGCCCCCGACGGAGCCGGCTCCGCCGGGTCCGTGAAAGGCCCGCGCCCCGCCGGCTTCCCTCCGTCAACTTCCCTTCACCAACCCCTGACCGGCCTCTTGTGGCCGATCCACACCCACTAGTAAAATGTCACACACCACACTAGGGAGTCCTTCCATGACCGACGCGCCCACCCCCGCGCCCTCCGCCGACACCGCCGCCGACACCCGTACCCGCCCCTGGCACGGCATCATGGTCGCCACCTGCCTGCCCCTGCGCGAGGACCTGTCCGTCGACTACGACGCCTACGCCGAACACGTGGCCTGGCTGATCGCCAACGGCTGCGACGGCGTCGTGCCCAACGGCTCCCTCGGCGAGTACCAGACCCTCACCGGCGAGGAGCGCGCCCGCGTGGTCCGTACCGCCGTCGAGGCCGCCGGCGACGGCGCCCGCGTCATGCCCGGCGTGGCGGCGTACGGCAGCGCCGAGGCCCGCCGCTGGGCCGACCAGGCCGCCGAGGCCGGCGCCGGCTCCGTCCTGCTCCTGCCCCCCAACGCCTTCCGCGCCGACGAGGAGACCGTCCGCGCCCACTACGCCGAGGTGGCCCGCGCGGGCCTTCCGGTGGTCGCGTACAACAACCCGTACGACACCAAGGTGGACCTGACCCCCTCGCTCCTCGCCCGCCTGCACGCCGACGGCAGCATCGTCGCCGTCAAGGAGTTCAGCGGGGACGTCCGCCGCGCCTACGAGATCGCCGAACTCGCCCCGGGCCTGGACCTGCTCATCGGCGCCGACGACGTCCTCCTCGAACTGGCCCTGGCCGGAGCCGTCGGCTGGATCGCCGGCTACCCCAACGCCCTGCCGCGCTCCTGCGCCGCCCTCTACCGGGCCGCCGTCGCGGGCGACACCGCCACCGCCGTGCCGCTCTACAAGTCCCTGCACTCCCTGCTGCGCTGGGACTCCAAGACCGAGTTCGTCCAGGC
Organism: Streptomyces sp. 3211.6; assembly: GCF_003634815.1. NCBI lineage: Bacteria > Bacillati > Actinomycetota > Actinomycetes > Kitasatosporales > Streptomycetaceae > Streptomyces > Streptomyces sp. 3211.6. The sequence continues at coordinate 6,018,453 of NZ_RBXC01000001.1, forward strand.
CATCAAGCTCTCCATGGACCTGGCCGGCCGCCCCGGCGGTGCCACCCGGCCCCCGCGCTTCCCGCTCACCGGGGAGACCGAGGCCGCCGTGCGCGCCGCCACCGAGAAGGCCCTCGCCGAGGGCCTCAACTAGTCACCCGGCTACCCAGCCACCCAGCACGAACCAGCGACCGGCCGGAGGGGCGACCTGATGCGCACACGCCACGTCTACCACGCGGTGGACTCCCACACCGAGGGCATGCCGACCCGGGTGATCACCGGGGGAGTCGGGGTGATCCCCGGTGCCACCATGGCGGAGAAGCGGCTCCACTTCATCGAGCACATGGACCACGTCCGTACGCTGCTCATGTACGAGCCGCGCGGCCACGCGGCGATGAGCGGTGCCATCCTCCAGCCGCCCACCCGGCCCGACGCCGACTTCGGCGTGCTGTACATCGAGGTGTCGGGCCTGCTGCCCATGTGCGGGCACGGCACCATCGGGGTGGCCACCGTCCTGGTCGAGACCGGCATGGTCCCGGTCGTCGAGCCGGTCACCACGGTGCGGCTCGACACCCCGGCCGGGCTGGTGAGCGTGGACGTACACGTGGAGGACGGCGCCGCCACCGCCGTCACCCTCACCAACGTCCCCTCCTTCAGCGTCGGCCTCGACCTGAAGGCCGAGGTCCCCGGCTTCGGCCAGGTCACCTACGACCTGGCCTACGGCGGCAACTTCTACGCCTTCGTCGAACTGGACGCCCTCGGCCTGCCCTTCGACCGGGCCCGCAAGGACGACCTGATCGCCGCCGGACTGGCGGTCATGGACGCGGTCAACGCCTCCCCGGACCGGCCCGTCCACCCCGAGAACCCCTCCATCTCCGGCGTCAAGCACGTCTACCTCGCCGCCCCCGGCTCCGACGCCCGCCGCTCCCGGCACGCCATGGCCATCCACCCCGGCTGGTTCGACCGCTCGCCCTGCGGTACGGGGACCAGCGCGCGCATGGCCCAGCTGCACGCGCGGGGCCTGCTGCCGCTGGACACCGACTTCGTCAACGAGTCCTTCATCGGCACCGAGTTCACCGGCCGCCTGACCGCCCGGACCACCGTCGGCGGGCGCCCGGCCGTCGTGCCCACGGTCACCGGCCGGGCCTGGATCACCGGCACCGCCCAGTACTTCCTCGACCCGTCCGACCCCTTCCCGGGAGGGTTCCTCCTGTGACCGCCCCGACCACCGTCCGCACGGTGGACTACCACACCGCCGGCGAGCCCTTCCGGATCGTGGCGGAGGGCCTGCCCCCCGTCCCCGGCGACACCGTCGCCGAGCGCTGCGCCACCGCCATCGGCCCCGGCGGCTCCGGCACCGCGCCCCGGCGCGGCCCGCTGGACGAGGTACGGCGCCTGCTGGTCCAGGAGCCGCGCGGGCACGCCGGCATGTACGGGGGGTTCGTGGTGCCGCCGGACGACGACGGGGCCCACTTCGGGGTGCTGTTCTGGCACAAGGACGGCTACTCCACCGCCTGCGGCCACGGCACCATGGCCCTGGGGGCCTGGGCCGTGGACTCCGGACGGGTCGCGGCCCCCGACGAGGGGGACGTCCAGGTACGGATCGACGTGCCCTCCGGCCGGGTCTGCGCCACCGTCCACCGGGCCCAGGGCCGCACCAGCGGGGTCACCTTCCGCAACGTCCCGGCCCGGGTGGGTGCCCGGAAGGTCCCCGTGGCCACCACCCTGGGCATCGCCGAGGTGGACATCGCCCACGCCGGGGCCTGCTACGCCTCGGTCCGCGCCCGCGACCTCGGCCTGGAGGTGACCCGCGCCGCCCTGCCCGAACTGGTCCGCGCCGGACGGGAGATCCGCGCCGCCCTCGCCACCCACCCGGCGACCTGGCACCCGGACGGCCCGCTCCTCTCCGGCGTCTACGGGGTGGTGCTCTTCGAGGAGCTGCCCGACACCCCCTTCGGCCCGCACCAGCGCAACGTCACCGTCTTCGCCGACGGACAGATCGACCGCTCGCCCTGCGGCTCCGGCACCTCCGCCCGGCTCGCCCTGCTCGCGGAGGACGGCCGGCTGGGGGCGGGGGAGGACCTGCTGCACGAGTCGGTGACGGGCACGGTGTTCACCGGCCGGATCCTCCAGGGCGGGGTCACCGAGGTCACCGGCACCGCCTACCGCACGGGGGAGCACGCCTTCACCGCCGACCCGTACGACGCCCTCGGCGCGGGTTTCCTGCTGTGACGGGCCTCCTCCAGCTGGACGCCGCACGGACGGCGGGCCTGCTCACCACCGCGCAGGCGGCCGACGCCCTGGCCGGCGCCCTGCGCTCCGGGCTGGACCCGGAGGCCTGCCCGCAGCGCACCAGCGTGGCCGCGCCCGGCGGCGAACTCCTGCTCATGCCGGCCGCGTCGGGCGCCTACGCCGGGGTGAAGGTCGCCGGGGTGGCCCCGGGCAACCCGGCGCGCGGGCTGCCCCGGATCACCGGCAGCTACCTGCTCCTGGACGGCCCCACCCTGCGCCCGCTGGCCCTCCTCGACGGTGCGGCCCTGACCGCCCTGCGCACCCCGGCGGTCTCCGCCCTGGCCCTGCGGTACCTCACCGCGCCGGGCCGCCCGCTGCGGCTGGTGGTCTTCGGCGCGGGCCCGCAGGCGTACGGGCACCTCGAAGCGGTCCTGGAGCTGCGGGAGCTCGCGGAGGCGGTGGTCGTGGCCCGCGACCCCGGGCGCGCCGGGGAACTGGCCGCGCACGCGCGGGCCCGGGGCGTCCCGGCCCGTACCGGGACGCCCGATGACGTGGCGGGCGCGGACCTGGTGCTGTGCTGCACCACCGCCCGTGCGCCGCTCTTCGACGGGCGGCTGGTGGCCCCGGGGGCGGTGGTGGTCGCCGTCGGCTCGCACGAGCCGGACGCCCGGGAGACGGACACCGCCCTCGTGCGACGCGCGGCGGTGTACGTGGAGTCACGGGCGGCGGCGCTGCGCGAGGCGGGGGACCTGCTGATCCCGGAGGCCGAGGGGGCGATCGGTCCCGGTCATATCAGCGCCACCCTGGCCGACCTGGTCGCGGGACGCAATTCCCCCGGAGGACGGCAGAGTTGTCCACAGCTCTTCAAGAGCGTGGGCATGGCCTGGGAAGATCTTGCCGTCGCGGTGGCGATCTACCACGCGGCCGGAGCGAACAGCGAAACGTGACATTGTACGCTGTTCCTCCGCACGTCGGTGGTGTGCGGGGTCTCGGAGGAAGAGCAATGGGTGACCTGAAGCAGCACAGTCTCATCAAGGCCCAGGAACGGCTGCGCGACCAGGTCGGCCACGCTCTGCGTGCCGCGCTGATAGCGGGCGAGCTGCGCCCCGGCAGCGTCTACTCGGCGCCGGGCCTCGCCGCCGAGCTCGGCGTGTCGGCCACGCCCGTGCGCGAGGCCATGCTGGACCTGGCCCGTGAGGGCCTGGTCGAGCCGGTCCGCAACAAGGGCTTCCGGATCACCGAGGTCAGCGAGCGCGACCTCGACCAGTACACCGAGCTGCGCACGATGATCGAGGTGCCGACCATCGGCCGGATCGCCCGCTCGGCCACGCGCGAGCAGCTGGAGGCGCTGCGCCCGATCGCCGAGGAGATCGTCACCAGCGCCCGCGAGCACAACCTCATCGGCTACCTGGAGGCGGACCGCCGCTTCCACCTCAGCCTGCTCGCCCTCGCCGGCAACGAGCGCCTGGTCGAGACCGTCGGCGACCTGCGCAAGCGTTCCCGGCTGTACGGGCTGACGGGCCTGGACGAGGCGGGCAAGCTGGTCTCCTCCGCCGAGGAGCACCTGGAGCTGCTGGATCTGATGCTGTCCGGCGACGCGGAGGCGGCGGAGGCGTGCATGGTCCGCCACCTCGGCCACGTCCGCTCCCTGTGGGCCCAGGGCCGCGACGAACCGGTGGGCCGGCCGCAGGGCGGCCTCGGCTCCGGCCTCTAGGGGCCGCCCCTCGTGTCACGAAGCCGCCGGGCAACCGCCCGGCGGCTTCGCCGTGTTCCGGCCGTGGCCCCGGTGTGCGGCCCAACTCCCGTGTGGTGCAACGGTTTTGGACACGGCTGGATAACGGCGGCGACAAAGGGTTGTCAGTACAATTTCACATTACTATGTTACCGGTCACACCCTAAAGCGCGGCCCTTCTCTGGAGTGACCCATGACCAAGCGCACGAAACTCGCCCTCGCCACCGCCCTGGTGGCGACGCTCGCACTCGGCGCCTCGGGCTGCTCCGACCCCAAGAAGGGCTCCGAGGGGAAGGGCGGTGCCAACCCCGCCGCCGCCAACGAGGGCAAGACCCTCGGCGGCACCCCGGTGAAGGGCGGTACCCTCACGGTCCTGTCCAACCAGGACTTCTCCCACCTCGACCCCGCCCGCAACTGGGTGATGCCGGCCATGGACTTCGGCACCCGCCTGCTCTACCGCACGCTCGTCACCTTCAAGGCCGAGCCCGGCAAGGGCGGCAGCGAGCTCGTCCCCGACCTGGCCACCGACCTCGGCACCCCCTCCAACGGCGGCCGCACCTGGACCTTCACCCTCAAGGAGGGCCTGAAGTACGAGGACGGCAGCCCGGTCAAGGCCCAGGACATCAAGTACAACGTCGAGCGCTCCTTCGCCCCCGACCTCACCGGCGGCCCCGACTACGCCGCCCAGTACCTGGCCGGCACCGAGGGCTACAAGGGCCCCCTCCAGGGGCAGCACCTCGACTCGGTCAAGACCCCCGACGACCGCACGATCGTCTTCGAACTCAAGCGCCCCGTCGCCGAGTTCTCCCAGACCGCCACCCTGCCCACCTTCGCCCCGGTACCGCAGTCCCAGGAGAAGGGCACCCAGTACGACTCCCGTCCGTTCTCCTCCGGCCCGTACAAGATCGAGTCCTACGAGCGCGACAAGAAGCTGGTCCTGGTCCGCAACGAGCACTGGGACCAGAAGACCGACTCGGTCCGCAAGGCCTACCCGGACAAGTTCGTCGTCGTCATGGGCCTCAAGGGCGGGCAGATCGACGACCGGCTGATCGCCGGCGAGGGCGCCGACGCCTCCGCCATCGAGTACTTCAACATGCGCCCCGAGAGCGCCCCGAAGGTCCTGCCCAAGCCCGACGTGAAGGCCCGTCTGCTCGCCGAGTCCCAGGGCTGTACGACCATGCTCCACCTGAACAACTCCCGGCCCCCCTTCAACGACCCCAAGGTCCGCGAGGCCATGCAGTACGCGGTCGACAAGGACGCTGTCATCACCGCCGCCGGCGGCCCCGCCCTCAACGAGGTCGCCACCGCCTACCTGCCCCCCGCCCTCACCGGCGGCAAGCAGGCCGACACCCTGAAGATCCCCGCCTCCGGCGACCCCGCCAAGGCCAAGGAGCTGCTCAAGGCCGCCGGCAAGGAGCACCTCAAGGTCTCCCTCTCCGTCTCCACCGGCGACAAGGCCAAGGCGGAGGCCCTTCAGCAGGGCCTGGCCCGGGCCGGCGTCGAGGTCGTCATCGACACCGTCGACCCCGGCGCCTACTACGACGTCATCGGCGACCTCTCCACCACCCCCGACATGACCTACACCGGCTGGTGCCCCGACTACCCCTCCGGCTCCACCTGGCTCCCCTTCGTCTTCGACGGACGCACCATCAAGGACAAGGGCAACCAGGGCAACTACTCCCAGTTCCGCGACGACGCCACCATGAAGCGGATCGACGAGATCAACGCCATGGCCGACGCCAAGCAGGCCAACCAGGCCTGGATCGACCTCGACGCCGAGGTCATGAAGAAGGCCCCGTCCATCCCGGTCCTCCTGGAGCGCAAGCCGCTCCTCGTCGGCCCCAACATCGCCGGCGCCTACGGCCACCCCGTGTGGACCGGCACCGTCGACTACGGGACCGTCGGCCTCAAGGACCCCTCGAAGAGCCAGGGCTGAGGAATCCGGGACCGGAAGACACCATGACCACCACCGCACCCGGCGCCGCCCCCGAGGCGGCCCCGGCCGGGGCGCCGGCCAAGGACGTCCCCCCGGGCAGCAGCCCCTGGCAGCTCGCCCGGCGGGAACTGCGCCGCCGCCCGGCCGTCCGCGTCAGCCTCTGCGTCGTCCTCCTCTTCGTCCTGATGGCCCTGACCGCGCCCTGGCTGGGCGCGCTCGGCGGCTGGTCCCCCGAGGAGTTCGACAAGTCCGCCATCGACCCCTACCTCGGCGGCCAGCCGCTCGGCTCCTTCGGCGGGATCAGCCCCGAGCACTGGCTCGGCGTCGAACCCGTCACCGGCCGCGACCTGTTCGCCCGCGTCGTCCACGGCGCCCAGGTCTCCCTGCTCATCGCCTTCGCCGCCACCGCCATCGTCGTCCTCGCCGGCACCGCCGCCGGCATCGCGGCCGGCTACTTCGGCGGCCGCACCGACGCCGTCCTGTCCCGGCTCATGGACCTCACCATGTCCTTCCCCTCCCTCATCTTCATGATCGCGATGCTGTCGGTGGCCAAGGACGTCAACCGGATCGTGCTGATGACCTCCGTCATCGGACTCTTCGGCTGGCCCGGCGTCGCCCGCGTCGTCCGCGGCCAGACCCTCTCCCTCAAACACCGCGAGTACGTCGACGCCGCCCGCGTCGGCGGATCCGGTGCCTGGCGGATCCTGACCCGCGACATCCTCCCCGGCGTCTCGGGCCCCGTCATCGCCTACACCACCCTGCTGATCCCCGGAATGATCAGCACCGAGGCCGCCCTCAGCTACCTCGGCGTCGGCGTCCGCCCGCCCACCCCCTCCTGGGGCCAGATGATCGCCGAGTCCGTGGCCTTCTACGAGACCGACCCGATGTACTTCGTCATCCCGAGCGTCTTCCTCTTCCTCGCGGTCCTCGCCTTCACCCTCCTCGGCGACGCCCTGCGCGACATCCTCGACCCGAGGGGCGGCCGCAGTTGATCCTCTACCTCCTGCGCCGGCTGCTCGCCCTGGCCGGCGTGCTCCTCGCCATCGCCGCCGTCACCTTCCTGATCTTCTACGTCCTGCCCACCGACCCGGCCGCCGCGGCCTGCGGCAAGACCTGCAGCCCCGAACGGCTCGCCGACGTACGGGAATACCTCGGCCTCGACAAGCCCGTCTGGGAACAGTTCACCCACTTCCTCACCGGCATCTTCACCGGCCGCACCCTCGGCACCGGCCAGTACGCCGTCCAGTGCGACTTCCCCTGCCTGGGCTACTCCTACGAGAACTCGCTGCCCGTCTGGGACCTGCTCATGGACCGGCTGCCGGTCTCCGCCTCCCTCGCCTTCGGCGCCGCCGTCCTGTGGCTGCTGCTCGGGCTGGGCGCCGGCGTCACCGCCGCCCTGCGCAAGGACACCGCCACCGACAAGGCCCTGATGGTCGGCGCCGTCGCCGCCGCCTCCCTGCCCGTCTACTTCACCTCCGTCATGCTCATCTACGGGGTGATCCGCATCGCCGGGCTGCTGCCCTACCCCAGCTACCACGAGCTCACCTCCGACCCCCTCGGCTGGGCCGGCAACCTGCTGCTGCCCTGGACGGCGCTGGCCCTGCTCTACGCCGCCATGTACGCACGGCAGAGCCGCGGCTCGATGATCGAGGCGATGGCCGAGCCGTACATCCGCACCGCCCGTGCCAAGGGCATGCCCGAGCGGACCGTCGTCGTCAAGCACGGGCTGCGCTCCGGGATGACCCCGATCCTGACCATCTTCGGCATGGACCTCGGCGGCCTGCTCGCCGGAGCCGTCATCACCGAGTCCATCTTCGGACTCCCCGGCATCGGCAGGCTGTTCTACGGGGCGCTCGTCAGCTCCGACCAGCCCGTGGTCCTCGGGGTCACCTTGCTCGCCGCCTTCTTCATCGTCGTCGCGAACCTCGTCGTCGACCTCCTGTACGCCGTCATCGACCCGAGGGTGAGGTACTGATGACCAGCGCCCCCGCAGCACCCCTCCTCGAAGTGCGCGACCTCAGCGTCACGTTCTCCACCCCGCGCGGCACCGTACGGGCCGTGGACTCCCTCGGCTTCACCGTCGAGGCCGGACGCACCCTCGGCATCGTCGGCGAGTCCGGCTCCGGCAAGTCCGTCACCTCCCTCGCCGTCATGGGCCTGCACCGGACCGGCGCCGAGGTGAAGGGCTCCGTCAGGCTCGCCGGACAGGAGCTCACCGGGCTGCCCGATAAGGAGCTCGCCAAGGTCCGCGGCCGCAAGGTGGCCATGATCTTCCAGGACCCGCTGTCCAGCCTCCACCCCTACTACACCGTCGGCGAGCAGATCGCCGAGCACTTCCGGGTCCACTTCCGGGCCGGCCGGGCCGCCGCGCGCAAACGGGCCGTCGACATGCTCGGCGAGGTCGGCATCCCCGAACCCGCCCGCCGGGCGGGGGAGTACCCGCACCAGTTCTCCGGCGGCATGCGCCAGCGGGCCATGATCGCCATGGCCCTGGCCTGCGAACCCGACCTGCTCATCGCCGACGAGCCCACCACCGCCCTCGACGTCACCGTCCAGGCGCAGATCCTGGAGCTGATCGCCCGCCTCCAGCAGGACCGCGGCCTCGGCGTCGTGATGATCACCCACGACCTGGGGGTGGTGGCCCGGGTCGCCCACGAGGTGCTGGTCATGTACGGCGGCCGGGCCGCCGAACAGGCCTCGGCCGACGCCCTGTTCGCCGATCCCGCCCACCCCTACACCCGGGGCCTGCTCGACTCGCTGCCCCGCCTCGACAGTGCCGACGACCTCCCCCTGCCGTCCATCCCCGGCTCTCCGCCGTCCCTGCTCCACCCGGCCCCGGGCTGCGCCTTCGCCCCCCGCTGCGCGGTCGCCGCCGCGGCCCCGGCCGACGACGCGGGCCGCTGCACGGGCGAGCGTCCCGAGCTGCGCCCGTACGGCTCCCCCGACCGGCTGGCGGCCTGCCACTTCGCCGGCGCGGTGCCCGCTGCCGCCGCCCCTGCCCCGGAGGTGTCCCGATGACGGCCCCGGCCACCCGCCCTAACCCCGCCGCCGAACGGGAGGGCCCGCCGTCCGCGCCGCTGCTGCGGGTCCGCGACCTGACGATGACCTTCCCCGGCAAACGCAGCCTGACCGGGCGCCGCTCGGCGCCGGTGCGGGCCGTCGACGGGGTCTCGTTCGACCTGGAGCCCGGTCAGACCCTCGGCCTCGTCGGCGAGTCCGGCTGCGGCAAGTCCACCACCGGCCGGATGCTGGTACGGCTGCTGGAACCCACCTCCGGCAGCGTCGAGTTCGAGGGCCGCGACATCAGCCGGCTCTCCCAGGGCGCCCTGCGGCCCCTGCGCAAGAACATCCAGATGGTCTTCCAGGACCCGCACTCCTCCCTCAACCCCCGCCAGACCGTGGCCCGGATCATCTCCGACCCGCTGCTGGTCCAGGGCTGGAGCGCGGCCGACGCCCGGCGGCGGGCCGCCGAGCTGATGGAGCTGACCGGGCTGATCCCCGAACACATCGACCGCTACCCGCACGAGTTCTCCGGCGGCCAGGCCCAGCGCATCGGCATCGCCCGCTCGCTGGCCACCAGCCCCCGGCTGGTGATCGCCGACGAGCCGGTCTCCGCACTGGACGTCTCGGTCCAGGCGCAGATCGTCAACCTGATGGAACGGCTGCGCGCCGAACTCGGCCTGGCCTACGTGTTCATCGCGCACGACCTCTCCGTGGTCAAGCGCGTCAGTGACCGGGTCGCGGTCATGTACCTCGGCCGGATCGTGGAGATCGGGGACAAGAAGTCCCTGTACGAGAACCCGCAGCACCCGTACACCCGGGCGCTGCTGTCCGCCGTCCCGCTGCCCGACCCGGCGGCAGAGCGGCGGCGCGAGCGGATCGTGCTGCTCGGCGACCCGCCGAGCCCGGCCGCCCCGCCCCCGGGCTGCACCTTCCATCCGCGCTGCCCCAAGGCGCAGGACATCTGCCGCACCGAGCGGCCGTTGCTGCAGCTCGCCGCCTCGCGAGAGGTGGCCTGTCACTTCCCGGGTGACTGACGGGGATCACGGGAAGAAGGGAGGGCCCCGGGGACGATGGCGTCCACGGGGCCCTTCTCCGCTGTCCGGACCGCCTACGAGGCCAGTTCGCGGCGGAAGAACTCCAGCTCCAGCGCCATGATCTTCTCCCGCGCCCCGCGGGGGGTCATGTGCGTGACGCCGGGCAGCGCGAGCAGCTGGTGCGGGCGGCCCGCGTCGGTGAGGGCCTGGGACAGCCGCAGGGTGTGGGAGGGGTGGACGTTGTCGTCGGCCAGGCCCGTGACCAGCAGCAGCGGCCGGGTCAGCCGGGGCGCGTCGGGGATCAGGGAGTCCCGCTCGTACACCTCGGGGTGCTCCTGGGGCAGGCCCAGGTAGCGCTCGGTGTACGCCGTGTCGTAGTGCCGGAAGTCGGTCGGCGCGGCCCCGGCGGCCGCCGCGTGGAACACGTCCGGGCGGCGCAGCACGGCCATGGCGGAGAGGTAGCCGCCGTAGGACCAGCCGCGGATGCCGACCCGGCCGAGGTCGAGGTCGCCGTGGCGGGCGCCGAGTGCCCGCAGGGCCGCGACCTGGTCGTCCAGGGTGACCTCGGAGAAGCCCCGGTACATGGCGTGGGTGTGGGCGGGGGAGACGTTCGCGGTGCCCCGGTTGTCGACGGTGACGACGGCGAAGCCCTGGTCGGCCCACCACTGGCGGTGCTGCCAGCGGCGGGGGTCGGCGCTGACGTCCTGGGCGCCGGGGCCGCCGTAGCTGTCCATCAGGACGGGCAGGCGCAGGCCGGGGACGTGGTGGCGGGGCAGGACGAGGGCGGTGGGGATGCCCCGTTCGGTGACCCGCTCCAGGGCCGGTACGACCCGGTAGGGCAGCGGCGCGGACAGGTCGCGGGGGCTGAGCTCGCGGCCGTCGGCGGTGCGCAGGGTGCGGCGGACGCCGTCGGCGTCGGCGGAGGTCAGCAGCAGCGAGCCGGCCGCGGCGGCGGTGACCACGTGCACGCCGGGGCCGTCGGCGAGCGGGGTGAGCTCGCCGGTGGCGGGGTCCAGGAGGAGCACCTGCTGCTCGGAGGGGTCGCGCAGGGCGCCTTCGACCAGCAGCCGGTCCTGGTGGGTGCCGGCCACGCAGCGGACCTGGAGTCCCTCGCCGGTGAGCGGCTTGCCGTCGACGGCGAGGCCGCGCGCCCCGCCGTCGGCGACATCGGCGCAGGTGAGGACGCGTCCGTCGGGGAGGCGGGCCGGGGTGCCGGGGAGGGGGTCCACCCACTGGGGGTGCGTGGTGCGCGAGAGCTCGCGGGTGCGGCCGGTGGAGGGGTCGGCGGTGAGCAGGAGGACGTTCTGCTGGAGCCGGTCCTGGACGGTGAGCAGGATCTCGCTCGCGGACTCCCAGCCCGCGTCGGAGACGTAGGGGAACGCGTCGGCGTCCCAGTCGAGCCGTACCCGGCCGCCGTCGGGGCCCAGGACCCACAGCTGTACGTCGGCGTTGGGGCCGCCCGCTTCGGGGTAGGCGAAGTCCTCGCCCGGCAGCTCGGGGTGGGCGGGGTCGGTGAAGTGGCGCCGCTGGAGGGCGCTCTCGTCCACGCGGGCGGCGAGCAGCGTGACCCCGTCGGGGGACCACCAGTGGCCGCGGGTGCGGTCGAGCTCCTCGGCGGCGGCGAACTCGGCGACGCCCCAGCGGGCCCCGTCGTCGGGGCTGACCCGGCCGCCGGGGGCGGTGTACAGGACGTCGTCCGCCACGTACGCGGTGCGCGAGCCGTCGGTGTTGGGGCGCGGGTCGAAGGCGGGGCCGGCGGTGGGGACCGGTACGGGCGCGGAGCCGCCGTCGCAGGCGACCTCGTAGAGGCGGCCGTAGAGCGGGAAGACGGCGCGCAGGCCGTCGCCGGAGAGGGCGTACGAGCCGATCCCGGCGGCCACGAGCCGGGTGCGCTCGCGCAGCCGGCGCTCGGCGACGGGGAGTTCGCCGGGTTCGGGGGAGAGGGTGCGGGGGTCGGCGAGCAGGGTTTCCGCGCCGGTGGAGGTGTCCAGGACCCAGAGGCTGTCGAAGGCGTCGGCGGGGCCCGTCGAGCGCAGGAACCACAGGAGGCGGCCGGAGTCGCCGAAGGAGAAGGCGCGGGGAGAGCCGTGGGTGAACCGGGCCGTCGCGGCGGATTGCCTGAGGAAATCGTCCATGATCGTAGTCTGCCATGTGAAATGTCACATAGCCTACCCCATTCGAGTGGTGACCCTTGGGGCGCGGGCGTAGCGTCGACGGGTGGACCCGAACGCATCGCCGCACAGCACCGGGACCGGCGGCACGGTCCGAGGCAACGGCAACGACGGCGGGAACGGCAAGGGGAACGGGCTGGCCCTGTTCGTCATCGCCTCCTGCCAGCTCATGGTCGTCCTCGACATCACGATCGTGAACATAGCCCTGCCGCACATCCAGACGGCACTCAATTTCTCCACCGAGAGCCTCTCCTGGGTGGTCAACGCCTACACGCTCACCTTCGGCGGCCTGCTCCTGCTCGGCGGCCGCACCGGGGACATCCTGGGCCGCAAGCGCGTGTTCGTCTCCGGGGTCCTGCTCTTCGGCCTGGCCTCCCTGCTCGGCGGGCTCGCCCAGAACGCCGGCCAGCTGATGGCGGCCCGGGCCCTCCAGGGCGTCGGCGGCGCCATCGCCTCCCCCACCGCCCTCGCCCTGATCACCACCACCTTCCGCGAAGGGCCCGCGCGCAACCGGGCCTTCGGGGTGTTCGCCGCCGTCTCCGCGGGCGGCGGCGCCATCGGACTGCTCGCGGGCGGGCTGCTGGTCGAATGGCTCAACTGGCGCTGGGTGCTCTTCGTCAACGTCCCCATCGCCGTGCTCATCGCCGTGATGGCCCGCCGGGTCCTGCACGAGTCCGAACGCCACCCCGGGCACTTCGACCTCGTGGGCGCGCTGCTGGGCACCTGCGGCATGGTCGCGCTGGTCTACGGGTTCATCCGCGCCTCCCAGGACGGCTGGGCCGACGCGTTCACCCTCGGCTCCTTCGGCGCGGCCGTGGTGCTGCTGGCCCTGTTCATCGGCAACGAGCGCCGCTCCCAGCAGCCGATCACCCCGCTGCACATGTTCGCCGACCGCAACCGGGCGGGCACCTACGGGATCATGCTCTTCCTCGCCTGCGCGATCTTCGGCATGTTCTTCTTCCTGACCCTCTTCGTGCAGAACGTCCTCGGCTTCAGCCCGCTGCGGGCCGGCCTCGCCTTCCTGCCCGTCAGCGTCATGGTGGCCCTGTCGGCCACCTTCACCTCCCGGCTGCTGCCCCGGTTCGGGCCCAAGCCCTTCATGGTCGGGGGCGCGCTGTGCTGCGCCGCCGGACTGGCCTGGCTGACGCGGATCGACGTCCACTCGACCTATCCGGGCAGCATCCTCGGCCCGATCATCGTCTTCGCCACCGGCATGGGCATGCAGTTCCTCTCACTGACCCTGATGGCCCTGTCGAACGTCCCCGACCGGGAGTCGGGCGCGGCCTCGGGTCTCCTGAACTCCATGCAGCAGGTCGGCGGTTCGCTCGGCCTGTCGATCCTCGTCACCGTCTTCGGCACGGCCAGCCGCAACGAGGCCAAGGACCAGGCGCCGGCGTTCGTACGCGGCTCCACCCCCGAGCAGAAGGCCTTCTTCGCCCGCACCCACCAGTTCCCCAGGCCCTGGTCGGACCTCGTGCTCACCTCGGGCGTGGGCGCGGCCTTCGTGGCGGCGGCGGCCTTCACCCTCATCGGGGCGCTGATCGCGATGGTCGCCATCCAGGTCCGGCCCTCCGACCTGGAGCGCCTGCAGGGCAATCACACCCCGGCGGGAGTCCAGGGGGAATCCGGCGGGTAGGGTCGCCTGGTCATCGAACACCGGGGGGAAACCGATGCTCCGACCCATCCTGCGCGGCGCCGCCGTGACGGCCGTGACCGTCACCCTGGCGGCCCTCACCGCCTCCTGCGGCAGCGGCGGCAGCCACACCGGCAGCGGCGGCGGCCCGAGGCCGAAGACATCCGCCGCCGGCCCGGCCGCCGACTCCGTTCCCCCGGCGCCCGCCCTTCCCGCCTCCGACGCCGGTCCGCAGCCGGAGCAGGTGCGGGACGCCTTCGCGGGCCTCCAGGCCACTCTCGGCGACTCCTGCACCCCGGGCAACTGCGCGTACTTCCTCGGCCGGGTCCACGACGAACTCCACCGCCTGGACCGGGCCATGAAGGCCGACCCCAAGGGCCCCGGCCACTTCCCCGAGCCGATCGCCCTGATCGCCCGGCTCGACCAGGAGCTGGGCGCCGACCACGGCTTCGAGAACCTCAAGAGGCACCAGCCGGCACTGCTCGCCGCCCGCGACGAGATCGACACCTGGATGCAGGACCACCCCGACGACTACCGCTGACCGCGGCGGCGCCGACCGCGGCGGGGGCTACGGCTCCACGCGGCGGATCCGGCACCGCATGGGGCCCTTGGCCTCCAGGGTGATCCCGGCGCTCAGGGGCACCTGGGTGTCCACGGTCTCGACCTCGTACGCCCGCAGGAGCATCGCCAGCGCGATCACCGACTCCAGCATCGAGAAGTGCTGGCCGATGCAGGCGCGCGGCCCGCCCCCGAACGGGAACCAGGCGTAGCGGGGCCGGCCCGCCTCCGCCTCGGGCGTGAAGCGGTCGGGGTCGAAACGGTCCGGGTCGCTCCAGTAGCGGGGGTGGCGGTGCGTCACCCAGGGGGCCAGGATCACCGTGGCGCCCGCCGGGACGGTGTGCCCGTCGATCTCGCTGGCGGCCACCGCGTTGCGGCCCATCACCGGCGCGGCCGGATACAGCCGCATCGTCTCCTTGAGCACCCGTGTGAGGTACGGCAGCCGGTCGAGGTCCGAGGCCTGCGGCGTACGGTCGCCCAGGACCCGGACGATCTCCTCACGGGCCCGGGCCTGCTCCTCGGGGTGGCGGCCCAGCAGGTGCAGGGCGAAGGCCAGCGAGGTGGCGGTCGTCTCGTGCCCGGCCAGCAGGAAGATCAGCACCTGGTCGCGCAGCTCGGCGGCGTCGAAGGCCGCCCCGTCCGAGCCCTGCGCCCCGGCGAGCAGGGTCAGCAGATCCTCGGCGCCCCCGTCCGCCCCATACGCTCCGTCCGTTCCGCCCGCCCGCCGCCGCTCGGCGATGATCCGGTCGCAGACCCCGTACAGCTCCTCCATCGCGGCGGCAGCCCGCCGGTTGCCCGGGGTCGGCCAGCCGCGCGGGACGTTGAGGGGGGAGTAGCCGCGGCGCAGGACGTACTCCGTGATGACCGGAAAGCACCGGTGGACGACGTCCACGGTGGCGTCCGTATCGGCCCCGAACAGGATCCGGGACACCGCGCGCAGCGCCAGGTGCATCATCTCGTCCGAGACGTCGACGACCCCGTCCCGCGCCCGCGCCCAGGACGCCAGGGTGCCGGCCGCCTCCTCGGCGACCGCACCGGCGTAGCCGTCCACCCGCTTGCGGGTGAACAGCGGCTGCACCAGCCGGCGCTGGCGCAGGTAGTCCGCGTCCTGGGCGGTCAGCAGGCCGTTGCCGAAGGACTCCCGGATCTCCTCGTAGAAGGGGTTGTCCTTGCGGAAGTTGGCCGACTCCGAGGCCAGCACCTGCTGGGCCCCCTCGGCGGAGAACACGCAGTACAGCTCCATGCGCAGCCCGGGCGGGCCGGCGTCGATCCGTACCACGTCACCGTGGCGCCGCTGGGCGCGCAGGTAGGTGCCGAGGGAATCCGCCTTCAGGTCGAGCAACGACCCGAGCCCCGGCATCCCCGCCAGGGCAGGGAACGCCGCCCCCCTGCCCGCCCCTGTACCCACACTCGCCCGCACTGCCATGGCCGCCCCCTCGACTCCGTACCGACGAGTGGATTCTGCCGCCCGCCACCCTCCCGGGCGAGCACCTATCCGCCAACCGGCCGAATACCGCCCCCGGCCCGCCGGGCTACTTGTCGCAGGCGATGCCGTCCTTGTCCCGGTCGAGGGCATCGCGGTACCCGGGCTGCCCGCGCCGGATGGGCGCCGCCCCGGCGGCCTTCGCGGCGTCACAGTTCTTGTAGTAGACGGCCGAGGACTCCTTGGTCTCCTCCGGAGCCGGATACGCGGGGGCGTTCGAGGGCCGGGCCGCCGGCTTGGACACGCCTGCGCCGGGCACGGCCGGCGTCGCGGCGGCAGTGGACGAGCCCGACGGCGACGGCGAGACGGACACCGAAACCGAAGGCGAAACCGACGGAGAGGCAGACACGGAAGCCGACGCAGTGGGCTTCCCGTCCGAGGCCCCCTTTCCGGACCCGCCCCCCTCACACCCGGCGAGCAACAACACGACGCCCCCGACGACACCCGCCAGGACAACATTCCGACGACCCTGCGGCACGACCCGACCCCCCGAGGCAGACAACCGAAAACCGCCGCAGCCTACGCCCCCGCCCCGCACCCCGGCAGACCGTTTCGAGTCATATTCCACCGGCATAGACCGAGGCCCCGCCGCTCCCGGTGGGGCGCGGCGGGGCCTCTTGGCGCTGCGGCGGTGGCCTAGATGTCGCGGAAGATCTCGATCTGGGCGCCCACCGAGTTGAGGCGTTCCGCCAGTTCCTCGTAGCCGCGGTTGATGACGTAGACGTTGCGCAGTACCGAGGTGCCCTCCGCCGCCATCATCGCCAGGAGGACCACCACCGCCGGGCGCAGGGCCGGCGGGCACATCATCTCCGCCGCGCGCCAGCGGGTGGGGCCCTCGACCAGGACGCGGTGGGGGTCCAGGAGCTGGAGGCGGCCGCCCAGGCGGTTGAGGTCCGTCAGGTAGATGGCGCGGTTGTCGTACACCCAGTCGTGGATCAGGGTCTGGCCCTGGGCCACCGCCGCGATGGCGGCGAAGAACGGGACGTTGTCGATGTTCAGCCCGGGGAAGGGCATCGGGTGGATCTTGTCGATCGGGGCTTCGAGCTTGGACGGGCGGACCGTGAGGTCGACCAGGCGGGTACGGCCGTTGTCGGCGACGTACTCCGCGGAGCGGTCGTGGTCCAGGCCCATCTCCTCCAGGACGGCCAGCTCGATCTCCATGAACTCGATCGGGACCCGGCGGATGGTGAGTTCGGACTCGGTGACGACCGCCGCGGCCAGGAGGCTCATGGCCTCGACCGGGTCCTCGGAGGGGGAGTAGTCCACGTCCGCGTCGATGACCGGCACGCCGTGCACCGTGAGGGTGGTGGTGCCGATGCCCTCGACCTTGACGCCCAGGGCCTCCAGGAAGAAGCAGAGGTCCTGGACCATGTAGTTGGACGAGGCGTTGCGGATGACGGTGACGCCGTCGTGGCGGGCCGCGGCCAGCAGGGCGTTCTCGGTGACCGTGTCCCCGCGCTCGGTCAGGACGATCGGGCGGCCGGGGGCGACGCCCGGCTCGACCTTGGCGTGGTAGATGCCCTCGGTCGCGGTGATGTCCAGGCCGAAGCGGCGCAGGGCGATCATGTGCGGCTCGATGGTGCGGGTGCCGAGGTCGCAGCCGCCGGCGTAGGGCAGGCGGAAGTGGTCCATGCGGTGCAGCAGGGGGCCCAGGAACATGATGATGCTGCGGGTGCGGACGGCCGCCTCCGCGTCGATGGCGTCCATGTCGAGGACGGCCGGGGGGATCAGCTCCAGGTCCACGCCGTCGTTGATCCAGCGGGTGCGGACGCCGATGGAGTTGAGGACCTCCAGGAGCCGGTAGACCTCCTCGATGCGGGCCACCCGGCGCAGCACCGTGCGGCCCTTGTTGAGCAGCGAGGCGCACAGCAGGGCGACGCACGCGTTCTTGCTCGTCTTGACGTCGATCGCGCCGGACAGGCGGCGGCCGCCGACGACGCGCAGGTGCATCGGGCCGGCATAGCCCAGGGAGACGATTTCGCTGTCGAGCGCTTCACCGATACGGGCGATCATCTCAAGGCTGATGTTCTGGTTGCCGCGCTCGATGCGGTTCACTGCGCTCTGGCTGGTGCCGAGTGCTTCGGCGAGCTGGGTCTGGGTCCAGCCCCGGTGCTGCCGGGCGTCACGGATGAGCTTGCCGATGCGTACGAGGTAGTCGTCTGCCATGGGTGCACGGTATCTCAGATATGAGATGGTGATCGCATCGGGCGGCGCGTATGGGTGATATACGGGTGTTGGGTGCTATATCGGGCTTACCGGTCGTCAGGTCGCGGCCCTGGGCGAGGGCCTGGTGCCCCCGCCTCAGGAACCCCTGCGGCCCGTCGCCGGATCAGTGCCCCGTGCAGCCGCAGGCGCGGTGGCGCCCGCCGTGGACCGCCGCGTACGCGGCGGGGCGCGGGGCCGCCGCCCCGCGGGCCAGGCCGGCCGTGGCCGCGCGGCCCGCCGCCGAGCCGGCGTCGTGCACCACGCGTCCGCCGACCAGGGTCATCCGCACCTGCGTCCCGCTGATGTCGGCCACCGGGCAGCGCGTCACATCCCGGTCCAGCAGCACCAGGTCCGCCGCCTTGCCCCGCTCCACGGTGCCGGTCAGCCCGTCCTGGCGCAGCTGCCAGGCCGTGCCCAGGGTGTGCATCCGCAGCGTGGAGGTCCGGCTCAGCGCCTCCAGCTCCGGGTGCAGGGCGCCCGCCCCGTACGCACCCTGCCGGTCGATGGCGGTACGCAGCTGGTTCCACACCTGGAGGGCGTCCACCGGCCAGTCCGAACCACCCGTCAGCCGGGCGCCGGCCCGCTCCAGGCTGCGCGCCGGGTACATCCACCGGTGCCGCTCGGGCCCGATGTACGGCAGCAGGGCCTCCATCGTCCAGGTGTCGGCGGAGGCCCACTGGAGCTGCATGCAGGCGGCCACCCCGAGCCGGGCGAACCGCGGCAGGTCGGCCGGGTCCACCAGCTGGAGGTGCGCGACCGTGTTGCGCAGGTCGCGCCTGCCCGTCACCCGGAGGGCGGCCTCGTACCCGTCCAGGGCGGTGCGCACGGCCCGGTCACCCAGGCCGTGGGCGTGCATCTGCCAGCCGATCCCGTTGAACGCGGCGGTCAGCCGGCCGTAGTCGGCGGCCGAGGTGTACAGCTCGCCCCGGTTGGAGGTGGGCCGGCCCTGGCCGTCGAGGTACGGCTCCAGCAGCGCGGCCGTCTGCGCCGGATACTCGATGACCCCGTCCAGGAACACCTTCACCGTGCCGAAGCGCAGCCCGGCCACGCCCCGGAACTCCCGCTCCAGCCCCAGTGCGTAGGCCTTCGACGCCGCCGGGTCCTTGGTCTGCTCCACGTCCAGCCGGATGGCCGGCACGATCCGCTGCGGCAGCCGCCCGGCCGTGGAGAGCGCCTGGTAGAGCTCCAGTTCGTGCCGCCCGACCAGGGCGTCCATCATCGTCGTCACCCCGGAGGCCGCCGCCTGGGCCAGGACCTTGGCGCAGGCCTCGACCAGCTCGGCCCGGGTGGGCTGCGGGACGTGCCGCTTCACCAGGTCCTGCGCGTCGTCCTTCAGCACGCCCGTCGGCTGCCCGTCCGCGCCCTTGACGATCCGGCCGCCCGCCGGGTCGGGGGTGGCGGCCGTGATGCCGGCGATGTCCAGCGCCCGCTGACTCGCCCACAGGTTGTGCCCGTCGCCGCCGACCAGCACCACCGGCCGCCGGGTCGGCAGCGCGTCCAGCAGCGCGTGGTGCGGCAGGGTGCCGGCGGGCAGCAGCCCGACCGGGTTCCAGTCCTCCACCACCAGCCAGGTGTCGGGCTCGGCCCCGGCGCCGCCGGTGTCGGCGAGGAAGCCCGTGAGGATCTCCGTCAGCTCGGCGGCCGTGGTCTCCGCTCCCTCCAGCGAGGGCCGCAGCGACCGGTCCCCCGCGCCGAGGGGGTGCACGTGCCCGTCGTGGATGCCGCTCATCAGGGTGGCGCCGCGTCCGTCGACCACCTCGGTGTCCCGCCCGGCCGTCCGGCGCACCTCGGAGTCGCCTCCGACCGCCAGGATCCGCCCGTCGCGGCCGACCGCCACGGCCGTGGCCGGCGCGCCGCCCGGGGTACCCGTGAACACCCGCGCACCGTGCACCACCAGCGCCGCGGACCCACGCGCCGGGGCCGCCGAGGCACTGCCCGCGCCGGCGCCCAGCAGACCCGCCGCTCCGGCGGCGCCGGCCGCCGCGAGGAGCCCCCGCCGGGAAACAGAAGACGTCATGACCACTCCAAACCGTTGGCTGTGGCCAGGACACTGGGTGATTAACCCCTTAACCAGAACCCGCCCGCCGCGACGGATTCCGCACGGCGGCCCGTACCCCGCCGGCGCCCGGATCCGTACGATGACCCGCGTGCCGCCCGGACCGACCCTCGCCGACATCGCCCGCGCCGCGGAGGTGTCCACCGCCACGGTCTCGCACGCCCTCAACGGCACCGGCCGGCTCGGCGAGGGCACCCGCCGCCGGGTCCGCGAGATCGCGGCCGGCCTGGGCTACGGCGCCCCCCGCGCGCCGCGCACCCGCACCCTGGGCCTGGCCGTGACCACCTTCGCCGGCGCCCCCTGGAACTTCGTGGCCGTCGCCTACTTCTCCCGCTGGCTGACCGCCGCCACCTCCGCCGCCCACGCCCACGGCTACGCCCTGACCACCCTGCCCGCCGACCGCGGCGCCGGGACGGACTGGCACCTCCTCGCGGTGGACGGGATGCTGCTGCTCGACAGCCCGTACGACGACCCGGTGCTGCGCGTCCTGCGGGCCCGGGGCATCCCCCTGGTGTTCGACGGGCGCCCCGCCGGCCCCCGCCCGGGCGACGTCTGGGTGGACAACGACCACACCGCCACCACCCACGAGGTCCTCGACCACCTCGCCGCCGCCGGGGCGGGCCGCATCGCCCTGCACACCGGCTTCGGGGACGAGCACTACACCCGCGCCGTCACCGAGGCGTACGGGCACTGGTGCAAGCGGCGCGGCCGGACCCCGCTGCCGGTCCGCTTCGACCCCCACGACGGCCCCGGCCACGCCTTCGACCGGCTCTTCGCCGGGGGCGGGGCCGACGCCGTGTACTCCCTGTACGACCCGGGCGGCCGCCAGGCCCTGGCGGCCGCGGCCCGGCACGGGCTGTCGGTGCCCGGGGACCTCCTGCTGGTCTGCGCGAGCGAGGACCCGGGATACGCGGACTGTCACCCTCCGGTCAGCACGGTCACCCTCCACCCGGAGGCGCTGGCCGAGACGGCCGTGGCGGCCCTGGTCGCCCTGCTGGAGACGGGCACCCCGGCGGCCCCCGGCGGGCTCACCGTCCCGGCGACCCTGCTCCACCGGGCCTCGTCCCTGCGTTGAGGGCGGCGTGACGAGATGTGCGGCAGCAGTGGACGGGGCGTGCGGGGCGGCGCGACGTGCCGAGACGGACGCGGAGGCGTGCTGACCCGAGGTGCGGCCATGTACTAGAGTTATCTCGACATCGAGATATCTGCCGAAGGCGTACCGCAGCCGCCCCCATGGGTAAGGGCTACCTAACTTAGCCTTACCTTAGCGGATTGGCCACAGGGCGTGGCGGCAGGATGCGGTAATACGCGCGAAATCATGCATGAAGGAGACTGTCGTGTCGGCGAACAGCTTCGACGCCCGCAGCACGCTGCAGGTGGGCGACGAGTCGTACGAGATCTTCCGGCTGGACAAGGTTGAGGGCGCCGCCCGCCTTCCCTACAGCCTGAAGGTCCTGCTGGAGAACCTGCTCCGCACCGAGGACGGCGCGAACATCACCGCCGACCACATCCGGGCGCTCGGCGGCTGGGACTCCCAGGCGCAGCCCAGCCAGGAGATCCAGTTCACGCCGGCCCGCGTGATCATGCAGGACTTCACCGGCGTCCCCTGTGTCGTGGACCTCGCCACCATGCGCGAGGCCGTGAAGGACCTCGGCGGCGACCCGTCCAAGATCAACCCGCTGGCCCCGGCCGAGCTGGTCATCGACCACTCGGTCATCGCCGACAAGTTCGGCACCCACGAGGCGTTCGCCCAGAACGTGGAGCTGGAGTACGGCCGCAACAAGGAGCGCTACCAGTTCCTGCGCTGGGGCCAGACCGCCTTCGACGAGTTCAAGGTCGTCCCCCCGGGCACCGGCATCGTCCACCAGGTCAACATCGAGCACCTGGCCCGCACGATCATGGTCCGGGGCGGCCAGGCCTACCCGGACACCCTCGTCGGCACCGACTCGCACACCACCATGGTCAACGGCCTCGGCGTGCTCGGCTGGGGCGTCGGCGGCATCGAGGCCGAGGCCGCCATGCTCGGCCAGCCGGTCTCCATGCTGATCCCGCGCGTCGTCGGCTTCAAGCTGACCGGCGAGCTGCCGACCGGCACCACCGCCACCGACCTGGTGCTGACCATCACCGAGATGCTGCGCAAGCACGGCGTCGTCGGCAAGTTCGTCGAGTTCTACGGTGAGGGCGTCGCCGCCACCTCCCTCGCGAACCGCGCCACCATCGGCAACATGTCGCCGGAGTTCGGCTCGACCGCCGCGATCTTCCCGATCGACGACGAGACCCTGAAGTACCTGCGCCTGACGGGCCGCGACGCCCAGCAGGTCGCCCTGGTCGAGGCGTACGCCAAGGAGCAGGGCCTCTGGCTGGACCCGAAGGCCGAGCCGGACTTCTCCGAGAAGCTCGAGCTGGACCTCTCCACGGTCGTCCCGTCCATCGCCGGCCCGAAGCGCCCCCAGGACCGCATCGTCCTGGCCAACGCCTCGCAGCAGTTCGCCGTGGACGTCCTGAACTACGTGGACGACGCCGACGAGGCGGGCAAGGAGTCCTTCCCGGCCTCCGACTCCCCGGCCTCCTCCAACGGCGTGCCGAGCCGCCCGACCCAGGTCACCCTGGCCGACGGCACCTCCTTCGAGATCGACCACGGCGCCGTCACCGTCGCCGCGATCACCTCCTGCACCAACACCTCGAACCCCTACGTCATGGTCGCCGCGGCGCTCGTGGCCAAGAAGGCGGTCGAGAAGGGCCTGACCCGCAAGCCGTGGGTCAAGACCACCCTGGCCCCGGGCTCGAAGGTCGTCACCGACTACTTCGACAAGGCCGGGCTGACCCCGTACCTCGACAAGATGGGCTTCAACCTCGTCGGGTACGGCTGCACCACCTGCATCGGCAACTCCGGTCCGCTGGACGAGGAGATCTCGAAGGCGATCAACGAGCACGACCTCGCGGTCACCTCGGTCCTCTCGGGCAACCGCAACTTCGAGGGCCGCATCAACCCCGACGTCAAGATGAACTACCTGGCGTCCCCGCCGCTGGTCGTCGCGTACGCCATCGCGGGCTCCATGAAGGTGGACATCACCACCGAGGCCATCGGCACCGACACCGAGGGCAACCCGGTCTTCCTCAAGGACATCTGGCCCTCCGAGGCCGAGGTCAACGACGTCGTGGCCAACGCCATCGGCGAGGACATGTTCTCGAAGTCCTACGAGGACGTCTTCGCGGGTGACGCCCAGTGGCAGGCGCTGTCGATCCCGACCGGCAACACGTTCGAGTGGGACGCCGAGTCCACCTACGTCCGCAAGCCCCCCTACTTCGAGGGCATGACGATGGAGACCACCCCGGTCTCCGACATCGCCGGCGCCCGCGTGCTGGCGAAGCTGGGCGACTCGGTCACCACCGACCACATCTCCCCGGCGGGTGCGATCAAGGCCGACACCCCGGCCGGCAAGTACCTCACGGAGCACGGCGTCGAGCGCCGCGACTTCAACAGCTACGGTTCCCGCCGCGGCAACCACGAGGTCATGATCCGCGGTACCTTCGCCAACATCCGCCTGCGCAACCAGATCGCGCCGGGCACCGAGGGCGGCTTCACCCGCGACTTCACCGTCGAGGGCGCGCCGGTCGCGTTCATCTACGACGCCTCGCAGAACTACCAGGCCGCCGGCATCCCGCTGGTCATCCTGGCGGGCAAGGAGTACGGCTCGGGCTCGTCCCGCGACTGGGCCGCCAAGGGCACCGCGCTCCTCGGCGTCAAGGCCGTCATCGCCGAGTCCTACGAGCGCATCCACCGCTCGAACCTGATCGGCATGGGCGTCCTCCCGCTCCAGTTCCCCGAGGGCGCCACCGCGGCCTCCCTGGGCCTGACCGGCGAGGAGACCTTCTCCTTCACCGGTGTGGAGGAGCTGAACAACGGCACCACCCCGCGCACGGTCAAGGTCACCACCGACACCGGTGTCTCCTTCGACGCGGTCGTCCGCATCGACACGCCGGGTGAGGCGGACTACTACCGCAACGGCGGCATCATGCAGTACGTCCTCCGCAACCTCATCCGCGGCTAAGGGCGCGCCAGGCGGAGCGATCCGCCGGATATCGGCACCATAGGGCCGTACCCCCGACAAGGGGGTGCGGCCCTTCCGCTTTTCGGAGCGGAGGAATCAGATGACGGACAGGTCTCAACTCGGAAAAGCCGGGAACGATCCTTGTGCACGATCTTGCTGAGCGAAGCGGAAGTGGACTATACCTGTGCCCCAATCCTGACGAAGGCGAGGACTTGAGCATGGGATCCACCGGTGAGGGCCTCGGCCGCCGTGATCTGATCAAGCGCTCCGCAGCGCTCGGACTGATCGCCGTGCCGACGATGAGCTTCCTGTCCGCCTGCGCCTCCGGCGGCGGGGACACCTCCACGAAGGGCCCGGACAAGGGGCTCGTGTCCAAGGAGAACCCCTTCGGCCTCGCCAAGGGCGGCAAGCTGGACGTGGTCATCTTCAAGGGCGGCTTCGGCGACGACTACGCGAAGGCCTGGGAGGCGGCGTTCGACAAGAAGTGGGGCACCACCAGCTCCCACCTGGGCACCCAGGAGATCGCGGCCAAGCTCCAGCCCCGGTTCAACGGAGGCAACCCGCCGGACGTCCTCAACGACTCCGGCGCCCAGATGATCAAGATCGACGTGCTCGCCAAGGGTGGCCAGCTCGCCGATCTGACCGCCGTCCTCGACGCCCCCTCGATCGACGACCCGAACAAGAAGGTCCGCGACACCCTGATCGCCGGCACCGTCGAACAGGGCACGCAGGCCGGCAAGTTCGTCGCCCTCAACTACGTCTACACCGTCTTCGGGTTCTGGTACTCCGGCAAGCTCTTCAAGGAGAAGGGCTGGACCGAGCCCAAGACCTGGGACGAGTTCCTGGGCGTCTGCGCCAAGGCCAAGGAGGCCGGCATCGGCGGCCTGGCCCACCAGGGGAAGTACCCCTACTACATCAACGTCGTGATCATGGACCTGATCGCCAAGAAGGGCGGTCTGGAGGCCATGAAGGCCATCGACAACCTCTCCCCGAACGCCTTCGAGGGCAACCCGGCCGCCCTGGCCGCCATCGAGGCCGTCTACGAGGTGGTCGAGAAGGGCTACCTGATGCCCGGCACCAACGGCCTCACCCACACGGAGGCACAGACCGCCTGGAACCAGTACAAGGCGGCCTTCATCCCCTCCGGCTCCTGGCTGGAGAACGAGCAGCTCAAGCAGACCCCGGACGACTTCGACATGAAGTTCCTGCCGGTACCGGTGCTCGCCGACAGCAAGCTGCCCTTCACCGCCATCCGGGCGGGCGCCAACGAGGCCTTCGTCGTCCCGGAGAAGGCCGCCAACAAGGCAGGCGGCCTGGAGTTCCTGCGCACCATGCTCTCCCGCGAATGGTCGACGACCTTCGCCCAGCAGGCCAACTCGCTCACCGTCGTCAAGGACGGCGTCGACCCGTCCGTCAAGCTCCGGCCGGGCACCCAGTCCGCCGTCGCCGCGGTCAAGGCCGCCGGGACCGACACCTTCAACTACCTCTACCCCGACTGGTACAGCGAGATGGACACCGACATCCAGAACGCGTCCAACGAGCTGATGGCCCAGCGCATCCAGCCGAAGGAGTGGATCAAGCGGGCCCAGGCCGCGGTGGACAAGGCCGCCAAGGACCCCAACGCCAAGAACAACCACCGCAGCTGACCCCACGTCCACCGGCGGCGTCACCAGGGACGGACACCATGAGCCACGTAGCCCGGAGCAAGGGACGGGCCGGCTTCATCGCCGGCTTCCTCATCCTGCCGCTCGCGCTGTACCTGACCTTCGTCATCTGGCCGTACGTGCAGACGTTCGGCTACTCCTTCACCAACTGGTCCGGCCAGTCCCCGACGTTCGGCTTCGTCGGCCTGGAGAACTACGCGGCCCTGATGGAGGACGAGGTCTTCCGCAGCGCCCTGTGGCACAACCTGCTGCTCCTGGTGTTCGTCCCCGTCATCACCATCCTGCTCGCCCTCTTCTTCGCCTTCATGGTGAACGCGGGAGGGCGCAGCGGGGCCGGCGGGGTGCGGGGCGTCCGGGGATCGGCGTTCTACAAGATCGTCTACTTCTTCCCGCAGGTCCTGTCCCTCGCCATCCTCGCCGTCCTCTTCGGAGCGGTGTACCGCAGTGACACGGGCGGCCTGCTGAACGCGTTCCTCGCCAAGCTGGGCCTGGTCGACCCGGCCCACCCCGTCGAATGGCTCAACCAGCCGGACCTGGTCCTGTGGTGCCTGCTGCTCGTGGTGGTCTGGCACGGGGTCGGCTTCTACCTCGTCCTCTTCTCGGCCGCCATGCAGTCGGTCCCCAAGGACATCTACGAGGCCGCGCTGCTCGACGGCGCGGGCCGCGGCCAGACCTTCCTCAGGGTCACGCTGCCCCTGCTGTGGGACTCCGTGCAGACCTCGGCGGTCTACCTGGGCATCGCCGCCATGGACATGTTCGTCCTGGTGTCCACCATGACCTCCGGCCAGTTCGGCGGCGGCCCGGACCACCACAGCGAGGTCATGGCGACCGTGCTGATGCGCAACTTCCTCTATTTCGGCAAGAGCGGCTACGCGTGCGCCATGGGCGTCGTGATGCTGCTCCTGACCATGATCCTCTCCGTCGTCACGCTGCGCGCCACCCGCCGCGAGCGCATCGAGTTCTGAGCGGGAGACCCGATGACCACAGTGATCAAGGCACCAGGCGAGCCGGCCGCCGAGCGGTCCCGGGGGAGCGGCCGCCCCGGGGGCGGCGGCAGGGCCCGCTCCGACGGCATGGTGCTGAACGTCTTCTCCCACGGCTTCCTCGCCGTCTGGGCCATACTGATCGTCCTGCCCCTGGTGTGGCTGGCGCTCGGTTCCTTCAAGACCGACTCCGAGATCGGCGCCTCGGCGCTGAGCCGGCCGACGAACTGGCACTTCGACGCCTTCGCCCGGGCCTGGGACAAGGGCATCGGCGGCTACTTCGGCCACACCCTGATCGTGCTGGCCTTCTCCGTCCCGCTGACCATGCTGCTCGGCTCGATGGCCGCGTACGTCCTGGCCCGCTACCCCTTTCCGGGGAACCGGATCATCTACTACTTCTTCGTCAGCGGGGCGATGTTCCCCGTCTTCCTGGCGCTCGTGCCGCTGTTCTTCATGGTCAAGCGGCTCGACCTGCTGAACACGTACCAGGGGCTGATCCTGGTCTACATCGCCTACTCGATGCCCTTCACCGTCTTCTTCATGCACTCCTTCTTCCGCACCCTGCCCACGGCGGTGCACGAGGCGGCGGTCATCGACGGGGCCTCCGACACCCGGATCTTCTTCCAGGTGATGCTGCCGATGGCCAGGCCGGGCCTGATCAGCGTGGGGATATTCAACGTCCTGGGCCAGTGGAACCAGTACATCCTGCCCTCCGTGCTGATGCAGCCCCAGAGCGGATCGGACCCCGAGCGCTACATGCTCACCCAGGGCCTGATCCAGCTCCAGTACCAGATGGGCTACCAGACGGACCTGCCGGTGCTCTTCGCCGGCGTGACCATCGCCATGATCCCGATGCTGGTGGTCTACCTGTCCTTCCAGCGCCAGATCCAGGCGGGTCTGACCTCGGCCACCCTCAAGTAGGGCCCGCCTACAGCCAGGTGCCGAAGCGGCGGACGTACCAGGTCTTCACCAGCTGGGTCAGCGTGCAGTACGCGAGGAGCACGCCGATCAGCCAGGGGAAGTAGCCGGCCGGCAGGGCGGTGAAGCCCAGCGCGGGGGCCAGCGGCGAGAAGGGCAGCCAGAGCCCGGTCAGCACCGCCAGGACGGTCGTCACCATCACCGGCCAGGAGGCGCGGGACTGGAGGAAGGGGATCTTGCGGGTCCGGATCATGTGGACGACGAGGGTCTGCGAGAGCAGGCCCTCGACGAACCAGCCGGTCTGGAAGAGCGAGGCCTCGGCCACGGTGTTGGCGGCGAACACGTTCCACATGACCACGAACATGGCGATGTCGAAGACCGAGCTGATGGGGCCGATCGTCACCATGAAGCGGAAGATGCCCTTGGCGTCCCAGTTCCGCGGCTTGCGCAGGTACTCCTCGTCCATCCGGTCCCAGGGCGTGGCCAGCTGGGCGATGTCGTAGACCAGGTTCTGCACCAGCAGCATGATCGCGAGCATCGGCTGGAAGGGGATGAAGGCGCTCGCCACCAGGACCGAGAAGACGTTGCCGAAGTTCGACGAGGCCGTCATCTTGATGTACTTGACGGTGTTGCCGAAGGTGGTGCGGCCCTGGACCACGCCCTGCTCCAGGACGGTCAGGTCCTTCTCCAACAGGATGATGTCCGCCGACTCCTTGGCGATGTCCACGGCCGTGTCGACGGAGATGCCGACGTCGGCGTCCCGCAGCGCGGCCGCGTCGTTGATGCCGTCCCCGAGGAAGCCGACCGTGTGGCCGTCCGCCTGCAGGGACCGCACGATCCGGGCCTTCTGGACCGGGTTGACCTTGGCGAAGACCGTCGTACGGGCGGCCAGCGCGCGCAGCTCGGTGTCGTCGAGGGCGTCCACCTCGGAGCCGGGCACCACCCGGCCCACCTCGATGCCGACGTCGGCGCAGACCCGGGCCGCGACCAGCTCGTTGTCGCCGGTGACCACCTTGACCGCGATGCCCTTGTCGGCCAGGCCCTGCAGGGCCCGGGCGGCGGAGGCCTTCGGCGGGTCGAGGAAGGCGAGGAAGCCGACCAGGGTCAGCTGGTCCTCGTCCGCGACGGTGTAGGTGTCGCGCGGGGATGCGATCCGGCGGGTGGCCACGGCCAGGACGCGCAGGCCGGCCCGGTTGTTGTCCGCGGCGATGGCGGTGACGCGGTGGCGCAGCTCCTCGGTGAGGGCGACCCGCTCGCCCCCGTCCGTCATGTGGGTGCAGAGCTCCAGGACCTCCTCGACCGCACCCTTGGTGATCATCACGTGTTCGGAGCGGCCGGGGCCGTCCGACATCGAGTTGCGGTTGAGGACCACGGACATCCGCCGGCGGGCGAAGTCGAAGGGGATCTCGTCGACCATCGTGAACCGTGCGTCGACGACAACCTCCTCGGCCTCGTTCACCCGGTCGATGACCGCCTGGTCCAGCAGGTTGCGCAGGCCGGTCTGGAAGTGCGCGTTGAGGTAGCCGTACTCCAGGACCTCGGCGTCCTCGGCGCCGTGCACGTCCAGGTAGCGGTCCAGGACGATCCGGTCCTCGGTGAGGGTGCCGGTCTTGTCCGTGCAGAGGACGTCCATGGCGCCCAGGTTCTGGATGGCGTTGAGCCGCTTGACGACGACCTTGCGCTTGGCCATGGCCACCGCGCCGCGCGCCAGGTTGGCGGAGACGACCATCGGCAGCATCTCCGGGGTCAGGCCCACCGCGACGGCGACACCGAAGAGGAAGGCCTCTTCCCAGTCGCCCTTGGTCAGCCCGTTGATCATGAAGACGACCGGGACCATCACCAGCATGAAGCGGATCAGCAGGAAGCTGACCTTGCGTACGCCGGTGTCGAAGTTGGTCTGCGGGCGTTCGCCGACGAGGCTGCCGGCCATCGAGCCGAAGTAGGTGCCGGAGCCGGTGGCGACGACCACGCCCGTGGCGGTGCCGGAGGTGACGGAGGTGCCCATCAGGCAGAGGTTGTCGGCCTCCACCGGGTCGGTCGTCGTGTGCTGGCCGAGGTCCTCCGTCCTGGGGGTCCCCCCAGCGGAGCGAGGGGGAGTGTCGGCCTTCGCCACCGGCAACGACTCGCCCGACAGGGCCGCCTGGCTGACCATCAGGTCCTTGGAGGTGATCAGCCGCAGGTCGGCCGGGATCAGGTCGCCGGCGGCCAGCCGCACCAGGTCGCCCGGGACCACCTGCTCCATCGGGATCTCGAGCGTGGTCGGGACCGAGCCGCTGCCGGCCCGGCGCTGCACCGCACAGGTGGTGGTGACGAGCTTCTTCAGGGCGTCGGCGGCCCGCCCCGAGCGGTACTCCTGCCAGAACCGCAGCAGGCCGCTGACCGCCACCATCACGGAGAGGATCAGGACGCCGGGGTCCTTCGGGTCCTGCCAGAACATGACGGCGGCCAGGAAGACCAGCACGCCGGTGAAGGGGTTCCAGAAGGCCTTCGCGAGCTGCGCCGTCCAGTGCGGGGCGCGCTCCCGGGCGACCACGTTGGGTCCGTGGAGTCCCAGGCGGCGCACGGCCTCGCCGTGCGTGAGGCCGCCCCGGGAGGTGTCGGTGTCCTGGAGGACCCGGACGGCGGGGCGGGCGCTGATGTCCGCGAGGCGCTCGCCCGCGAGGCGGGTGGCGGACTCCAGCTCGGCGGCCTCGCGCTCGCGGCGGTTCCGGCCCGGCGGTGCGAGCTTCGTCGGGGTACGGGGGGTGAGCATGGTCATGACGAATACCTCCCTCCACCGCGTCCGGGCAGCGCGTAGCCGCGCGGTCACGTGGAGTGGTCATGGTGCGGCGCGGGGTGGCGGGAGCCGCCACGGGGTGCGCCGTGGACATGGATGACGTATGCCTGACAGGAGAGTCAGGGCATACGGAAAGAAGGAAGGGAAAAGGAGCGTTCCTCAGGCGGAACGGTCAGCCGACGAGAGCGCGGCGAAGACTTCGATCGGGACTCATCCCGAACACCTCCTCGCATCGCGCCGTCAGTACGCGGCGCCAGGTCCGGCCTGGAGGCCGCAGAGGGCCGGCGCCTCAGCGACCGTAACACGATCCCGGAGGGCGGTGTTCATCCTTTTGGTCGGCCGTGTCCGTTTCGGCATGTGTCCGGCCCTTGACGCCAGAGGGGCCAAACGCTCGACTTAAGGTTCACAAGTTGGAGAGACGCCGGGGTCTCGGAGCAGGCAGCCTTGACGACCGGCCGGGGGGCGACGGATGGCCGTCGCTTATGGGCAGGAGTGGATGAGTCGTGCAGACTCCCGGATCGCAGTCCTCACTGCATCGCGCGAATCTCGAACGGGTCGTGCGGGCGGTGCGCCTCGCGGGTTCGCTGACCCAGGCGGAGATCGCCCGTACCACCGGACTGTCGGCGGCCACGGTCTCCAACATCGTCCGTGAGCTCAAGGAGGGCGGGACGGTCGAGGTCACCGACACCTCGGCGGGCGGCCGGCGGGCCCGCAGCGTCTCGCTCAGCGGGGACGCTGGCATCGTGATCGGCGTGGATTTCGGCCACACCCACCTGCGGGTGGCCGTCGGCAACCTCGCCCACCAGGTGCTGGCCGAGGAGTCCGAGCCGCTGGACGTGGACGCCTCCTGGGCGGAGGGCTTCGACCGGGCGGAAGCGCTGGTGGGACGGCTGGTCCAGCAGGTCGGCGTGGCCCGTGACAAGGTCATCGGCGTCGGGCTCGGCGTGCCGGGTCCCATCGACGTCGAGTCCGGGACCCTGGGCTCCACCGCGATCCTGCCGGGCTGGGCGGGGATCAATCCGCGCCAGGAGCTCTCCCGGCGCCTGGGCGTCCCCGTCTACGTGGACAACGACGCGAACCTCGGCGCGCTGGGCGAGCTGGTGTGGGGGAGCGGGCGGGGGGTCAGGGACCTGGCGTACATCAAGGTCGCCAGCGGTGTGGGGGCCGGCCTGGTGATCAACGGCCAGATCTACCGCGGCCCGGGCGGTACCGCCGG
Organism: Streptomyces sp. 3211.6; assembly: GCF_003634815.1. Classification (NCBI taxonomy): domain Bacteria; kingdom Bacillati; phylum Actinomycetota; class Actinomycetes; order Kitasatosporales; family Streptomycetaceae; genus Streptomyces; species Streptomyces sp. 3211.6. Next base: position 6,050,084 of record NZ_RBXC01000001.1, read on the forward strand.
GGAGATCGGGCACATCACCCTGGACGAGTCGGGCCCGGTCTGCCGCTGCGGCAACCGCGGCTGCCTGGAGACCTTCGCCGCCGCCCGCTACGTGCTGCCCCTGCTCCAGGGCAGCCACGGGCCGGAGCTGACGATGGAGAAGGTGGTCGAGCTGGCCCGGGAGGGCGACCCGGGCTGCCGACGGGTCATCACCGACGTGGGCCGGCACGTCGGCAGCGGCGTGGCCAGCCTGTGCAACCTGCTGAACCCGAGCCGGATCGTGCTCGGCGGCTCGCTGGCGGACGCGGGTGAGCTGGTCCTGGCGCCCATCAGGGAATCCGTGGGGCGGTACGCGATCCCCAGCGCGGCCCGGCAGCTGTCCGTGCTGACCGGCTCCCTGGGCAGCCGGGCGGAGGTACTCGGCGCACTCGCCCTCGTACTCAGTGAGATGGGCGATTCGACGCTTTTGGCAGAAAATGGAATGGGAGTGCGCGCCCCCGCCGCTCTGTCTTCACTTAGATAACGGATGACTCCGTTGTCATCTCGTTAAGGATTCACTCCTTGACGGCAAACTCGCGGCCGGGGTTGACTCACATCCACCTCGGCCGCAGCGTTGCGGCCTCGTCAGGGAGGTTCACTTCATGAACACGCGTATGCGTAGAGCCGCCGTTGCCGTAGCCGCCGGCGCCATGGCCGTCTCGCTGGCCGCCTGTGGCAGCGCCAAGGAGGCGGGGGGCGAGAAGAAGCCCTCGGGCACCGCCGCCGCCGGTGACGCGATCAAGGTCGGTCTGCTCCTGCCGGAGAACCAGACCGCGCGCTACGAGAAGTTCGACAAGCCGCTGATCGAGAAGAAGATCTCCGATCTCACGGGCGGCAAGGCCCAGGTGGTCTACGCGAACGCCAAGCAGGACGCGACCACGCAGAACTCCCAGGTCGACACGATGATCACCAACAAGGTGAACGTCCTCATCATCGACGCCGTGGACGCCAAGGCCATCGCGGGCTCGGTCAAGAAGGCCAAGGACGCCGGCATCCCGGTCGTCGCCTACGACCGTCTGGCGGAGGGCCCGATCGACGGCTACACCTCCTTCGACAACGAAGAGGTCGGCAAGGTGCAGGGCAAGGCCCTGCTGGAGGCCCTGGGCGACAAGGCCAAGGACGGCCAGATCGTCATGATGAACGGCTCCGTCACCGACCCCAACGCCGCACTGTTCAAGAAGGGCGCGCACTCCGTCCTCGACGGCAAGGTGAACATCGGCAAGGAGTACGACACCAAGGAGTGGAAGCCGGAGAACGCCAACACCAACATGGCGGGCGCCCTCTCCGCGCTCGGCAAGGACAAGGTGATCGGCGTCTACTCCGCCAACGACGGCATGGCGGGCGGCGTCATCACCGCCCTCAAGGCCGCCGGTCTCAACCCCCTGCCCCCGGTCACCGGCCAGGACGCCGAGCTCGCCGGTGTCCAGCGCATCGTCGCGGGCGAGCAGTTCATGAGCGTCTACAAGCCGTACGCCCCCGAGGCCGCGGCCGCCGCCGAGATGGCCGTCGCCCTCGCCCAGGGCAAGAAGGCCGACGACATCATCAACAACAAGGTCGACAGCCCGACCACCAAGGGCGTCCCCGCCGTGCTGATCCCGGTCGTCTCGCTGACCAAGAACAACATCAAGGACACCGTCGTCAAGGACGGCGTCTACACGGTCGACGAGATCTGCACCGACAAGTACGCGGCCGCCTGCGCCACCCTCGGCCTCAAGTAAGGCCCGCGGCCCCCTCGCCCCCTTGCGCGGCGACACGGCCCCCCTGCCCTGCCCGGCGCCCCGCCCCTCATGCCCCCGCCACCCGCGGGGCGCCGGGCAGAAACGTTTCATCCTTCGCTCGACATTTCGGGCGACGTATCCCCCGTCCACCCCGCTCCTGCTCTTTTGCACGACATCCCCGCCGGTCAGGCGGCGAAGGAGATGGTTCATGTGTCCGCTGCGCCCGTGCTGGCGTTGCGAGGGGTCTCGAAGCGGTTCGGTGCCGTCCAGGCCCTGACCGACGTAGAACTCGAGATCCACTCCGGTGAGGTGGTCGCCCTCGTCGGCGACAACGGCGCCGGCAAGTCCACGCTGGTCAAGACGATCGCCGGCGTGCACCCCATCGATGACGGAGTCATCGAGTGGGACGGCCGCCCGGTCTCCATCGGCAAGCCCCACGACGCCCAGAACCTCGGCATCGCGACCGTCTACCAGGACCTCGCGCTGTGCGACAACATCGACGTCGTGGGCAACCTCTTCCTGGGCCGCGAGCTCAAGCGCTACGGCGTGCTCGACGAGGTGGAGATGGAGCGCCGCGCCCGCGAGCTCCTCACCACCCTGTCCATCCGGATCCCCAGCGTCCGGATCCCCATCGCCTCCCTCTCGGGCGGCCAGCGCCAGACCGTGGCGATCGCCCGCTCGATGCTCGGCGAGCCCCGCCTCGTGATCCTCGACGAGCCCACCGCCGCCCTCGGCGTCGAGCAGACCGCGCAGGTCCTCGACCTGGTCGAGCGGCTGCGCGAGCGCGGCCACGCCGTCATCCTCATCAGCCACAACATGGCCGACGTGAAGGCCGTGGCCGACAAGGTGGCGGTGCTGCGGCTGGGCCGCAACAACGGCGTCTTCAACGTCGCCGACACCTCGCAGGAAGAGATCATCTCCGCCATCACCGGGGCCACGGACAACGCCGTGACCCGCCGGGCGGCCCGCACCGGGGAGGCCCGCAAGTGAGCACCGAACACCACACCGCGGCGGAGGACGTGGCCAAGCTGGCCAACCCGGCCGCCCCGGCGGACGCGATACCCGTGGTGGACCCCCGCCTGCTCGTGCGCGAGCGGGGCCTGTCCGGCTACCTGAGCGAGTTCGGCCGCAAGATGAAGGCCGGCGACCTGGGCTCGATCCCGGTCGTCCTCGGCCTGATCATCATCTGGGGCATCTTCCAGGGCCTGAACTCGAACTTCCTCTCCCCGGAGAACCTCTCCAACATCGCCATCACGATGGTCGCCACCGGCATGATGGCCGTCGGCATCATCTTCGTGCTGCTGCTCGGCGAGATCGACCTGTCGGTCGGCTCGGTCAGCGGTGTCTCGGGCGCGATCGTCGCCGTCCTCGCCGTCACCCACGGCGTCAACGAATGGGTCGCCATCCTCGCCGCCGTCGCCGGCGGCGCCCTGATCGGCGCACTCCACGGCTTCTTCTTCGCCAAGATCGGCGCCCCCGCCTTCGCGGTCACCCTCTCCGGCCTGCTGTTCTGGTCCGGTGCCATGCTCCAGATCCTCGGCAGCAACGGCACCATCAACCTCGACCCCGACGGCGTGGTCGGCAAGCTCACCACGTACTACTTCTCCGACGTGGCCGCCGGATACGGTCTCGCGGCGGTCGCCGTGGTGGCCTACTTCCTCGCCTCCTACACCGACAACCGCCGCCGGGAGGCCGCCGGGGTCCCCTCGCGGCCGCTGAGCGAGGTCCTGCTGCGCACGGGCCTGCTGGCCGTGTTCACCTTCGGCCCCGCCGTCGTGTTCAACCAGTACAAGGGCCTGCCGCTCGCGGTCGTCCTCTTCGTCCTGGCGCTGGTCGGCACGGACTTCGTCCTGCGCCGCACCACCTTCGGCCGCAACGTCTTCGCCCTCGGCGGCAGCGTCGAGGCCTCCCGCCGCGCCGGCATCAACGTCAACGGCATCCGCATCGCCGTCTTCGCCATCGCCGGCACCTTCGCCGCCATCGGAGGCCTCTTCTGGGCCTCCAAGATCGCGGCGGCCAACCAGAGCGCCGGCGCCGGCGACCTGCTGATGAACGTGATCGCGGCGGCCGTCATCGGCGGCACCAGCCTCTTCGGCGGCCGCGGCCGCACCTGGAACGCCCTCCTCGGCGTCATGGTCATCACCTCCATCCAGTACGGTCTGGCCCTGGAGGGGATCGCGACTCCGATCCAGTACATGATCACCGGTGCGGTACTGCTCGCCACCGTGGTCATCGACTCGGTCACCCGCAAGACCCAGAAGACCGCCGGACGCGCCTGACCGCGCGTCCGGGGCGTCACCCGGACGGTAAGACCCGTCACAGTGCCCGGTGCCACTCCGTGTGGCACCGGGCACCTGTGCGTACACATGTGCGCAGGGATGTGCGGTCATACGTCCGTTTGGGAGGTGTGATCGCCCGGCCGGGTGTACAGGTATGACAAAGGGCGTGCCCCTCCCGGTACCGCCCGATGATTCCGCGCGCGAGCGGAACATTAGACTCGACAGACCAGCCAGCAACTGCAAGGAGGCACGGGTGCTGCTGACCCGCATCACGGGACCGCGCGATCTGGACCGGCTCAGCCAGGAGGAGCTGACCCAGCTCGCCGCCGAGATCAGGTCCTTCCTGGTCGATGCCGTCTCCAAGACCGGCGGGCACCTCGGCCCCAACCTCGGCGTGGTCGAACTGACGATCGCCCTGCACCGGGTCTTCGAATCGCCGAAGGACAAGGTCCTCTTCGACACCGGGCACCAGGCCTACGTCCACAAGCTGCTCACCGGCCGCCAGGACTTCGCCGGCCTGCGCTCCAAGGGCGGCCTCTCCGGCTACCCCTCGCGCGCCGAGTCCGACCACGACGTGATCGAGAACTCGCACGCCTCGACCGTCCTCGGCTGGGCCGACGGCCTCGCCAAGGCCAACGAGGTGCTCGGCCGCGAGGACCACCACGTCGCCGCCGTCATCGGCGACGGCGCCCTCACCGGCGGTATGGCCTGGGAGGCGCTGAACAACATCGCCGCCGCCAAGGACCGCCCGCTGGTCATCGTCGTCAACGACAACGAGCGCTCCTACGGCCCCACCATCGGCGGCCTCGCGAACCACCTCGCCACCCTGCGCACCACGGACGGCTACGAGCGCTTCCTGGCCCGCGGCAAGGAGATCCTGGAGCGCACCCCCGTCGTCGGCAAGCCGCTCTTCGAGACCCTGCACGGCGCCAAGAAGGGCCTCAAGGACTTCATCGCCCCGCAGGGCATGTTCGAGGACCTCGGCCTGAAGTACATCGGCCCCATCGACGGCCACGACATCGAGGCCCTGGAGTCCGCCCTCCAGCGCGCCAAGCGCTTCAGCGGCCCGGTCATCGTGCACTGCCTCACCCAGAAGGGCCGCGGCTACACCCCTGCCCTGGAGCATGAGGCGGACCGCTTCCACGCGGTCGGCGTGATCCACCCGGACACCGGCCTGCCGGTCAAGACCGCCGCCGCCAGCTGGACCTCCGTCTTCGCCGACGAGATGGTCAAGCTGGGTCACGAGCGCCCGGACATCGTCGGCATCACCGCCGCGATGCTCCACCCGGTCGGTCTCAACAAGTTCGCCGAAGTCTTCCCGGACCGGGTCTACGACGTCGGCATCGCCGAGCAGCACGCGGCCACCTCGGCCGCCGGCCTGGCCACCGGCGGCGTCCACCCGGTGTTCGCGGTCTACGCGACCTTCCTCAACCGCGCCTTCGACCAGGTCCTCATGGACGTCGCCCTGCACAAGTGCGGGGTCACCTTCGTCCTGGACCGCGCGGGCGTCACCGGCGACGACGGCGCCTCCCACAACGGCATGTGGGACATGTCCATCCTCCAGGTCGTCCCCGGCCTGCGCCTGTCCGCCCCCCGCGACGCCGAGCAGCTGCGCGCGCAGCTCCGCGAGGCCGTCGCCGTCAAGGACGCCCCGACCGTCGTGCGCTACTCCAAGGGCGTCGTCGGCCCGGCCGTCCCGGCCGTCGGGAAGGTCGGCGGCATGGACGTGCTGCGCCTGCCCGCCCCCGAGGTCACCCACCCGGACGTACTGATCGTCTCGGTCGGCGCGCTCGCCCCGATGTGCCTGGAGATCGCCGACCTGCTCGACAAGCAGGGCATCTCCTCGACCGTCGTCGACCCCCGCTGGGTCAAGCCGGTGGACGAGGCCATGGCCCCGCTCGCCGACCGCCACCGGGTCGTCGTCACCGTCGAGGACAACGGCCGCACCGGCGGTGTCGGCGCAGCCGTCTCGCAGGCCCTGCGGGACGCGGGCGTGGACGTACCGCTGCGCGACTTCGGCATCCCGCAGCGCTTCCTCGACCACGCGCTGCGCAAGGAGATCATGGCCGAGATCGGCCTGACCGCCCCCGACATCGCCCGCCAGGTCACCGGCCTGGTCGCCAAGCTGGACGGCCGTTTCGAGAGCGAGCCGGCCGCCACCGTCGACTAGCCGAAACGGCGGCCGGATCGCGCGGTTGCACCACACGGGCCGGGAGATCACCCTTGAAGGGTGGGCCTCCCGGCCCGTTCGCGTACTTCTTGGGAGGTGCGTCGGTGAGCTCGGACCTCAACAGCCCGTTCCGCACGAAGACGGTGGAACAGTCCATACGTGACACGGAGGAGCCGGAGCACGCGCTCCGCAAATCGCTCTCCGCCTGGGACCTGACCGTCTTCGGTGTCGGTGTCATCATCGGTACCGGCATCTTCGTCCTCACGGGCATCGCAGCCCGCAACAACGCCGGCCCCGCCACAGCCCTCTCCTTCGTGGTATCGGGCGTCGTCTGTGCCCTCGCGGCCCTGTGCTACGCCGAGTTCGCGTCCACCGTGCCGGTGGCGGGCTCGGCGTACACCTTCGCGTACGCCTCCATCGGGGAACTGCCCGCCTGGATCATCGGCTGGGACCTGGTCCTCGAATTCGCCCTCGGCACCGCCGTCGTGGCCGTCGGCTGGTCCGGGTACGTGCGCCACCTCATGCACACGAACCTCGGCTGGGACATGCCCGTCGCGCTGACCTCGCGCGACGACGGCGGCAGCTTCGACCTCCTGGCGTTCCTGCTGGTCCTGGTGCTGACCGCGATCCTGGTCGTCGGCACGAAGCTGTCGGCCCGGATCACCGCGATCGTCGTCGCGATCAAGGTGACCGTCGTGCTCCTGGTCATCGTCGCCGGCGCCTTCTTCATCAAGGCCGACAACTACTCCCCGTTCATCCCGCCGGCCGAAGCGCAGAAAGCCGGCAGCGGCTGGGCGACCGCACCCCTGGTGCAGCTGATGTTCGGCTACCAGCCCACCAACTTCGGCGTCATGGGCATCTTCACCGCCGCCTCCCTCGTCTTCTTCGCCTTCATCGGCTTCGACGTGGTGGCCACGGCGGCGGAGGAGACCAAGAACCCGCAACGGGACATGCCCCGCGGCATCCTGGGCTCGCTGCTCATCTGCACCCTGCTCTACGTCGCCGTCACCGTGGTCGTCACCGGCATGCAGTACTACAAGGACATGTCGCCGGAGGCCCCGCTCGCCGAGGCCTTCAGAGCCGTGGACCAGCCCTTCTTCTCCGGCGCCATCAGCCTCGGGGCAGCCGTCGGCCTGGTCACGGTGTGCATGATCCTGCTGCTGGGCCAGACCCGGGTGTTCTTCGCGATGAGCCGTGACGGACTGCTGCCGCGGGTCTTCTCCGTGACCCACCCGAAGTTCCGCACCCCCTACCGGGCCACCGTGCTGCTCGGCGTGGTCATCGCCGTCGTCGCGGGGTTCACCCCGCTGGAGAAGCTGGCGGAACTGGTCAACATCGGCACGCTGTTCGCCTTCGTCATCGTGGCCCTCGGCGTGATCATCCTCCGCAAGACCCGCCCCGACCTGCACCGTTCGTTCCGCACCCCGTGGGTGCCGCTGATCCCGATCGTCTCGATGGCGGCCTCGCTGTGGCTGATGCTCAACCTGCCGGCCGAGACCTGGGTCCGCTTCGGGATCTGGATGGTGGTCGGTCTCGTCGTCTACTTCCTGTACGGGATCCGCAAGAGCCGTCTGGCGCAGCTGGGCCAGGAGGCGAAGTTCTAGGGACCTGAACGGATCACACGGCTCAGGCCGACGGGGACGGCTCGGGCGCCGGGGACTTGGACCTGGCGCTCTTGCCGCCGCCCTTGGCGGGGGAGTCCTTCGCCGAGGCGGGCACCTTCTGGTCGGTGCGCAGGGCCTCCCACAGCTGGGAGGCCTGTTCCTGTGCGATGACCACCCGGTTCGGGTCCACCTTGTCGTAGGCCACCGGCAGCATGATGGTCTCCATCGTGGACGGGTCCACGCCCTTCATGCTCTGCGCGAAGTCGGCCAGCGCGCTGAGCGACGCCAGGTCGGAGTCGGTGGTCAGGGACTTGGTGCCGGCGTCGGCGAGCTTGTAGAGCCGGGCCGGGTTGCCGAGGGCGTCCTGCTTCTTGATCTCGGAGAGCATGGCGAGCATGAACTGCTGCTGGAGGCCTATGCGTCCGAGGTCGCTGCCGTCGCCGTAGCCGTAGCGGGTGCGGACGAACTTCAGGGAGTCCGTGCCGTTCAGCCGGTGCGTGCCCGCGTCGAGCTTCAGGCCGCCCTTCGCGCCCGTCATCGGCTGGTCGAGGGTGACGGTGACCCCGCCGAGGGCGTCCACCAGCCCCTTGAACCCGGCGAAGTCCACCTCCACGAAGTGGTCCACGCGGATCCCCGACAGCTGCTCGACCGTCTTGACCACACAGGCCGGACCGGCCACCGAGTAGACGGAGTTGAACATGACCCGGTTCGCCCCGGGGACGGTCTTGCCGTCCTGGTCCTTGCATTCGGGCCGGGTGATCAGGGTGTCGCGGGGGATGCTGACCGCGGTGGCCCGGGACCGGCCCTCGGGTATGTGGACCAGCATCGCCGTGTCGGAGCGGGCCCCGCTGACGTTGCCGTGGTCGAGCTCGCCGTTGGCCCCGGCGCGGGAGTCGGAGCCCAGCACCAGGATGTTCTGGGCCTTCTCCACCACCTTCGGCGGGCGGTTGTCCGTACCGATCGCCCGGTCCAGGTCCACGCTGTCGATGTTTCCCTCGAGGTGGCTGTAGACCCACCAGCCGGCCCCGGCCGAGCCGAGGACGAGGACGGCCGCCGTCCAGGCCAGGCCCCGGCGGATCCGGCTCGCGCGCGACCGGCCCGGCTTCGGCTCCGACCCCGCCCCGGGCTCCGGCTCGGGCGTGGTCGTGGCGGTGGCGGTGGCGTCTGAAGTCATGCCCGGGGACCGGTCCTTCCGAACGGGTGGCGGGGGAACGCGGCGGGGCGCGCGCGGGCTCCAACATAGACGCAGGACCCCGCCGGAGGACCCCCGGGGTATCCTGATTCTGTTCGAATCGTGAAGGGGAAGGGTTGCTTGCGGTCCCATGGCGACGCGATCCAGACGCAGTCCGAACAAATCCCCCCAGCGCCCCGCGGCACCGGCTCCGGCTCGTAACGGGAACCCCGCGGCCCTGGGCCCGCTGACCGGACGCTGGGTCCTCGCCGGCAAGGACGGCCGGCTCACCGCGTACGCCCGCACCGGCGGCGGCCTCCTGCGCTGGACCGAAGAGACCCCGGGCGGCCCCGGCTGGAGCGGCCCCGACTTCTTCCCCGCCGACGGCCTGACCGACCTGTCGGTGGGCCAGGGCCCCGACGGGTACGCCCACTTCACGGCCCGGCGCCGCGCCCGGGACGGCGACACCGAGACCCTCACGTACCACCACGCCGTCCAGTACCAGAGCGGCCGCCCGATCGGCCCCTGGGAATCCCTCGGCACCCTCTACCAGAACGTCGAGATGTCCCTGCGCGGCGGCCCGCCGGCCATCACGGTGGACACCCAGGGCGCGGCCCACGTCTTCGTCCGCAACAACGGGCGGGGCATCCACATGAAACGCCAGGACAAGAAGGGCACCTGGGGCCGCTGGGAGGACCTGAAGGGCAGCATGACCTTCGAGGGGGGCTGCGCCTCCTCCACCGCCGACGGCCGCACCGCCTTCGCCGCCCCCGGCGAGAAGGGGCTCACCTTCTGGGCGCAGTCCGCACCCGGCGGCCCCCTGAAGATGGGCGAGGTGGTCCCCTACCTCGCCCGGGACGGTTCGCTCGCCACCCTGGAGACGGCCCCGGGCCGGCTCACCCGCTTCTGGCACGCGGCCGACGGCAGCGGGGTGTTCGCCCACCGCGAGGGCGCCGGGGTGATGGCCCTGGGCGGCGGTCCGGGGCTCGGGGCGGTGGCCGCCGTCCGCGCGCTGGTCGACGGGTACGACTGCACGGTGCTGGCCCACCGCGCCCTGGACGGCCGTACCGCACTCGCCGCGTACCCGACGGAGAACGAGGCGGCCGGGCTCTGGTGGACCGGGATCGGCGAGGAGTGCCCGGACTCCCCGGCCCTCGCCGTCGACGCCCGCGGCCTGGTCGTCATCGCCTCGATCAGCGCCGGCGGCGAACTGCTCGTCAACCGGCAGAAGGACAGTTCCGGCCTCTCACTGGGCCGCTGGCAGCGCTTCTGACCGCTCGCCCGTGCGCCGTCGGCCCTGCGGCGGGATGCTGGCCAGGCCGTGGCGGGCGATGGCCAGGCTGGAGATGCGCCGCAGGAAGTCCACCGAGCGGGCCGCCGTGTCCGGGGTGATCCAGGCGTCGTCGATCTCGCACAGCTCCACCCGCACCGGTGCACCGCGCAGCACGATCGGCAGGGTGTAGGCGATGGTGGACGCGAAGGTCAGCAGGGACAGCCCGATGGGCTCGGTCAGCGCGGTCAGCTCCAGCGGCAGCTCGGGGTGGACGATCTCCATGCCGGTCAGTCCGGCGATCCGCTGGAGCTTGTCCGCGCTCTCCCGGCGGTGCGCCAGGTAGCGGCCGGCCGCCCGGGTGCGGGCGATCCAGCCGACCGCCTCGATGTAGCGGTCCTCGTCGATGACCCCGGTCTCCACCAGCGAGCTGCCCGCCAGGTCCGCGCCGGGCCGGGGGCGGGCCGGGCCGAAGGTGGCCCGGCTCCAGGCGTACTCGTTGGGCCGCAGCTCGGCGCCCGGCGGCGCCGTCACCGGCATGCAGGTGAAGAACACGGCCCGCTCCAGCTCCGGACGGGCCAGCCACCGGTTCACCGGGCCGCCCTTGGCGGACTTGGCGTCCCCCTGGTGCCAGCGGGTCAGCTGCTGCCCGCTCGTCAGCAGCGCCACCAGCTCGGTGGTGGCGGTGCCGTCGTCGACGACGACCACCTCGCGGGCCCGGGAGCGCGGCAGCAGCAGCTGGATGGTGCGGGAGAACAGGTCCCCGATCACCAGGCGCCGGGCCGCCGCCACCGCCCGGCCGAGCCGGACCAGCTCGCCGGCCCGCCCCAGGTATCCCGCGCGGACCTCGTAGCGCCGCCAGACCACCTTGGCCTGGGAGGCGTACCGGCACAGCCGGCGGACCTGCGCGCGCGAGCGCGGGTCCACCGGCTGGAGCACGGCGATGGTGAGGGAGGCTGCCTCGCCCGGGTGGGCATGGGCCCACTCCAGGACATTCAGTAGTTGAGCCGGGCTCTCCACCAGGGCGAGGGTTTCGCTCATGCCGAGGCCGTCAGGCCCTCGGCGGGGAGGGTGCCCTGGACGCGGCGGAGCTTCTTCATGGGGGCGAGCTCGGAGTCGTAGACCTTCTTGACGCCGTCGCCGAGGGCGGTCTCGATGGTCCGGATGTCGCGCACGAGGCGGGCGAGGCCGCCGGGCTCGACGGAGGCGGCCTGGTCGGAGCCCCACATCGCGCGGTCGAGGGTGATGTGCCGCTCGACGGCGCAGGCGCCCATGGCGACGGCCGCCACGGTGGTCTGCAGGCCCGTCTCGTGCCCCGAGTAGCCGATCGGCACGTTCGGGTAGGCCGCCTCCAGGCTGTTGATCACCCGCAGGTTCAGCTCCTCGGCCCTGGCCGGGTAGGTGGAGGTGGCGTGCAGCAGGATGATGTTCTCGCTGCCGAGCACCTCCACGGCGTGCCGGATCTGCTGCGGGGTCGACATGCCGGTGGAGAGGATGACCGTCTTGCCCGTGGCGCGCAGGGCCAGCAGCAGCTCGTCGTCGGTCAGCGAGGCGGAGGCCACCTTGTGCGCGGGCACGTCGAACTTCTCCAGGAAGGTGACGGCCTCGGTGTCCCAGGGGGAGGCGAACCAGTCGATGCCGCGCTCGGCGCAGTGCTCGTCGATGGCCCGGTACTCGTCCTCGCCGAACTCGACGCGGTGGCGGTAGTCGATGTACGTCATCCGGCCCCAGGGCGTGTCCCGCTCGATGTCCCACTGGTCGCGCGGGGTGCATATCTCGGGGGTGCGCTTCTGGAACTTCACCGCGTCACAGCCCGCGTCGGCGGCGGCGTCGACGAGCGCGAGGGCGTTGGCCAGCTCACCGTTGTGGTTGATCCCGATCTCGCCGATCACATAGGTGGGCCGGCCGGCGCCGACCTCCCGCTTTCCGATCCGGCGGATCCGGTTGCTGTGCACCACTGTTCAGAGTTCCTTTCCGGGGTACTGCTGGGGTTGCGGCGACGGCGTCGCCGAAGTCTGCGGGGGGTCCAGGAGCGGGGCCAGGGCCCGGGCCCGGTCGAGGTCGCCGGGTTCGTCGAGCTCGATGGCCCGCTCGGGGGCCGTGGGGACCAGCTGGGTGCGGCCGAAGAAGCGGTGGCCGCTGCGGCGGAAGCCCTCGGCGCGCATCGCGTAGACGGCGCCCGACTCCAGGTATTCGGGCGTACGGTCCTGGCGGCGCAGCCGGACCGCGCTGTCGTGGTTGACGCCCCGCGCCTGGTGGCCGGGCCCGTGGCCGGGGTCGGCGGTCCACAGGAAGCCGTGGAAGGGCACGGCGGTGAAGGCGGAGTCGGCGCCGTCGCGGACGATCGCCAGGACGGCCTCGTCCACCTCCTCGGAGGTGATGAAGGGGCTGGTGCACTGGACGAAGACCAGCACGTCCACGGCTTCGGAGTGACGTTCCTCCAGCCGGTCCAGCGCGTGCAGCAGCGCCGATTCGCTGGACGCCCGGTCCGAGCCCAGCTCGGCCGGCCGCTCCACCACCTCGGCGCCGGCGGCGCGGGCGGCGAGGGCGATCGCCGCGTCGTCGGTGGACACGGCGACCCGGGTCACGTGGGCGGCGCCCAGGCAGGCCCGCACCGCGCGGGCCACCAGCGGCACCCCGCCGACCTCGGCCACGTTCTTGCCGGGGATGCCCTTGGAGCCGCCCCGGGCGGGTATGACGGCGGTGACGTTCACAGGGCTCTTCTCCTGGGAGGGAACGGGGACGGGGAGGGGGACGGGGAAGGGGAAGGGGCGTTCACACGCCGCCCCACTGCTGGATCTTGGGGGCCACGCGCTGGACCCCGAACTGGTAGGCGACCTTGAGCACGCGCCGCGAGGTGCGCTTCATCGGGCCCCGGGAGCGGGCCGCGGCGGCGCCCGGGCCGGGGGAGCCGTCGGGATTCAGGCCCCGGCGGCGCAGCAGGGTACCGACGTATTGGGGTGCGCTCTCGGCCGTGTAGTACGGGGTGATCGGGGGGAGCCGGCTGCCCCGCAATTCGAGGATCCGGTCGCGGAGTTCCCCGAAAGGATCGGTGGCACGGATTCCCTGGTCGATCATCCACGATTCGTGCGCGATCGGGGCCGCGCCCTCGTCTATCGCGGTCCAGTCGGTGACGCAGCCGGAGCCGGTGAAGTAGTGGTTCCCGTGGATCTCCCGGACTCCGAGATCGCTCAGGATGGCGGTCGGCATTCCCCGGTGCATCGATTCGAGGGCGGCCGTGGAACTGACGGTCACCAGGAGATCGGTGCGGTCGAGGGTCTGCGACATGTTGCCGTACACGAAATGCAGATTGGGCGGCAGCGGCTCGTCCAGCTGTTCCGCGAGGACCTGGTAGTGGAACGCCTCCACGTGCGTGGTCGCCTCACCCGGTTTGCTGCGGAGTTTCACCAGCACGTCGCGCCCCGGACGCAGCCGGGCGTGGGAAATCGCACGGCGCAGCATGTACAGGCGGCCGTTCCGGTCGGCGGGTACCGAGGGCTGGACGGCGAAGCACACCGTATAAGGGTGTTCGGCGAAAGTCCGGGCCGGGTCGTAAGGGCGCTCGTCGAGAAAGGGGAGCGCCGTCTGGACGATGCTGGACGCGGGAATTCCGAGGGGTGCGTACACCTCGGTGAAGCGGCGCCGGTCGAAAGGACTGTTGGCGAGGACGATATCGGCGCCGGCCCGCAGCAGGAGGCCGTCGGCCATCTTCTCGTAGACGACGCCGACGTAGCCAGTCATCAGGACCGGCCGCCGCGGGGCCCCGGCGAAGCGGCGGGCCAGCGCGTGCAGGGCCGCGTGGGTGGCGCCGCCGACGGTGCCCAGGATGATCACGTCCGCCGTGTCGAGCGCGGGGGCCGCCGCGAACTCGGCGAGCGTGGCTTCGGTGATGGAGGAGGGGGTGATGCCGACCTCCGCCAGCTGACGCGCCGTCGGCGTGCTCCGGCCGCGCAGCATGTGGGCGTGGACCTCGCTGCCCGGCGCCAGGCCCACCGCCAGCCCCGCACCCCATTTCCAGCGGGTGTCGGAGTCTGCGAGCACGTGGATGCGCACTGGTGGATTCCCGGTCGGTCGGCGAAGCCCAACTGCTGTCGGCAGGCCCGCAGCTGGACGCGGGCTCGGGCGGGATGGCCGCGCGGCCCGTTAGACCTTACATCCTCACCTGAGTCTTATGTGTCACGAATGGGCCTCGACCGCCGGGGGAGTTGTACGTCACACACCGGGCACCGTTCGGGCTCTCCCGCGGGCTCTGACATGATGGATCGGTGTCGGTGAATGGGGAGAAGGTGAGTGCCGACGATGGTGACGCTTTCGGTAATCGTCGCGATGTGTGACGTCCGCGACTTCTGCCGGACCACGCTGAAGTCCTTGGCGCTGAATGCCCGGGAGGACTTCGAGTTCATCGTCGTGGACGACGCGTCCGTTGACGGGACATCAGAGATCCTGCGTGAGATGGTACCCGGTATTCCCGGAGCCGTACTCATCCGCAACGAGCGGAACATGGGAATATCGGCGACCCGGAACATCGGCCTCGCCGCGGCCCGCGGACGCTTTTTCACCTTCCTCGACGGGGACGACTGGTACGCCCCCGGATATCTCGCGCAACTGGTCGGCTGGATGAGCCAGTCGGGCGTGGATTTCCTGCGCACCGGCCATGTCCGCGTCTACGGGAAAAAGCGCAAGATCGTCATGCCTCCGCTGGCCCCGCGGGCCCTTCCCCTGAACCCGCTGGACTACATGGGGCCGGTGGACGCCTCCACCTTCATCGACTACCCCTCGGTCTGGGCCGGCATCTACGACCGCGAACGCCTGCGCGAGGCCGGTGCGCTGTTCTTCGAGGAGAGCCTGCGGACCGCCGAGGACCGCCACTGGTTCTACCAGCTGCACCTGCGGATGCGCTCCTTCGGAGTGGTCGACCTCCACGGCGTCTTCTACCGCCGCGACGTGTCCACTTCGCTCACCAGGATCCCGGACGAACGCCAGCTCGACTTCCTTCCCGCCTTCCGGCTCGTTTTCGACGAGCTCGCCCGCCATCCGCGCGGATATGAACTCTCGTTCAAGGCCATGCGAACTCTGTGCGCGCTCGTCGTCATTCACATGGACCGCGCCCAGGACTACGAGGAAGTCACCCGCGGCCTGCTGTGGGAACGCAGCGCGCGCACCCTCTTCGACCTTCCCCAGGACATCCTGGAGGGGACCCTGGCAGGAATGGACTCCGCACGCGTGAACAAGCTCAGAGCACTGATGTCCCAGTACCAGGGTGCCGCCGCCCGATGACCCGGATATTCGCCGCCTCCACCCTCTACGGCGCCATGACGGTGGCCGCCGCCATCGACGCCGGCCAGCTCGGCCAGGACGACCGCGAGCGCATCCTGCTCGTCTGCAACAACGTCGACATCCCCGAGGTCGCCACCCCGCTCCACCGGATGCCCGGCGCCGCCGCCGTCCTCGCGCGCTTCCACCGCGTCGTCTACTGGAACGACCTCATCTACCCCTTCCACCCGTCGCTGTGGGGCCCCCGCGACGAGGACGCCCCCCTCTGGCGCACCGTGATGGGGGAGAAGATGGGCATCCGGCCCGGCCCCCTGGAACTCGTCGTCGAGTCCATCCAGGTCAAACCGGCCCAGACCCTCTGCAAGATCTTCTCCGACGCCACCCTCGCCGTGTACGCCGACGGCGTCATGAGCTACGGGCCCACCCGCAACGACCTGCCCCGCCCCATCCACGGCCGGATCGAACAGGTCCTCTACCTCGACCTGGTCCCCACCCTGCTGCCCATGCTCCTCACCGAGTACGGGATCCCCTCACAGCCCGTACGGACCGGTGCCGTCCTCGACCTGATGGCGGAGCTCACCGAGGAGTGCCGCCCCCTCCTCGACCGGGTGATCCCGCCCGGGCTGGCCGGGCTCGGCCCGCAGACCGCCCTCCTGCTGGGCCAGTACCTCTCCCCCCTCGGCATCCTCACCGAGGAGGAAGAGGAGGACCTGCACCGGCGCATGTTCGAGCACGCCGTACGCCTGGGCCACACCGCGGTCGTCTTCAAACCGCACCCCAGCGCCCCCTCCAGCCTCTCCGACACCCTCGCCGCGGCCGCCCGCGAGGCCGGCGTCCCCTTCCTCGTCCTGGACGTCCCCGTCCTCGCCGAGACGGTCTTCGCCTACCTGCGCCCCCGCCAGGTGATCGGCTGCTTCTCCACCGGCCTGTTCACCGCCCGCGCGCTGTACGGGATCCCCGTCGCCCAGATCGGCGCCCTGGAGGTCATCCGGCGCATGCGGCCCTACGCCAACAGCAACCGCATCCCGGCCACCCTCACCCACGCCCTGGTCCCCGACCTGGAAGCCGGCCCCGAGGCACCGGCCGCCGCCCCCGCCGACCGGATCCTGGACGCCGAGCACATCCGCACCGAGGTCACCCCCTACGTCCAGGCCGTCGGCTACTGCATGCAGCCCAAGCGGTACGCCTTCCTGCGCCCGGTGGCCGAGGAGTACGTCGCGGCGGCCGTAGACCAGTGGGAGACGCGCCCCGAGCTGTCCATGCACTTCAACGAGCGCACCCGTACCCGCCTCGAACTGCCCGGTCCGCGCACCTGGAAGTGGCGGCGCGGCCTGGGCTGGACCCTGCGCGGCGCCGGGGAGCGCACCGAGCCGGACGAGCTGCCCGTCACCGACATCACGCTCAGCGGGTTCGCCTCGCTGGTCGAGGCCAAGGACGACCAGGGCATCCTGGAGGTCGGTGCCCGGCTGCTCGCCGAGCACGAGAACCTGGACCTGCTCATCGGGATGGCCCAGGCCCACATCCGCCGCAAGGAGACCGACCAGGCCAGGCGTCGCATCGAGCGGGCCGCCCAGATCTCCGCGGACAGCGGCCGCGCCCTGGTCTGGCTGCGGATCGCCGAGACAGCGGCGAAGCTCGGCAAGCACGGCGACGACCTGCGCCGCGACGCCGCCCGGCGGGCCCTGACCATCAACCCGGCCTCGCCGGCCGCCCAGCGCCTGGTCAAGAGCGGCCGGCTCGGCCGCAGGTGAACCCGGGACCAAAGGGGAGGGCCCCGTCCGCACCAGGTGCGGACGGGGCCCTCCTCTGTGCCCTGCGCCTTACGCCGGAACGCTGGCGACGCCCGGGGCGAGGAACTTCTTGCCGTTCACCCGCTCCGAGACGCCCTCACGGTCCAGGTACGGGGTGATGCCGCCCAGGTGGAAGGGCCAGCCCGCACCGGTGATGAGGCAGAGGTCGATGTCCTGGGCCTCGGCCACGACACCTTCCTCCAGCATCAGGCCGATCTCCTGCGCCACCGCGTCCAGGACGCGGTCGCGGACCTGCTCCTCCGTCAGGACGGAGTCGCCCTGCACCAGGAGGGCGGCGACCTCGGGGTCCAGCTCCGGCTTGAAGCCGTTCTCCGCGGAGTAGACGTAGAAGCCGCGCTTGCCCGCCTCGACGACCCGCTTGAGGTTCGGGGAGACGGTGAAGCGCTCCGGGAAGGAACGGTTCAGCGTCTCGGAGACGTGCAGGCCGATCGCCGGACCGACGAGCTCCAGCAGCACCAGCGGCGACATCGGCAGGCCGAGCGGCTCGATGGCCTTCTCGGCGGTGGCCACCGGGGTGCCCTCGTCGATGACGTTCTGGATCTCGCCCATGAAGCGGGTCAGGATGCGGTTCACGACGAACGCCGGGGCGTCCTTCGTGAGCACGGCCGTCTTCTTCAGCTTCTTGGCGACACCGAAGGCCGTGGCCAGCGAGGCGTCGTCGGTCTTCTCGCCGCGGACGATCTCCAGCAGCGGGAGGACCGCGACCGGGTTGAAGAAGTGGAAGCCGACCACGCGCTCCGGGTGCTGGAGCTTGGAAGCCATCTCCGACACCGACAGCGAGGAGGTGTTGGTGGCGAGGATCGCGTGCGCCGGGGCGACCGCCTCGACCTCCGCGAACACCTTCTGCTTGACGGACATCTCCTCGAACACGGCCTCGATGATGAAGTCCGCGTCCGCGAAGCCCTCGGCCTTGTCCAGGACACCGGTCACCAGGGCGGTCAGGCGGTTGGCCTTGTCCTGGTTGATGCGGCCCTTGCCGAGCAGCTTCTGGATCTCGGCGTGCACGTAGCCCACGCCCTTGTCCACGCGCTCCTGGTCGATGTCGGTGAGGACCACCGGCACCTCCAGGCGGCGCAGGAACAGCAGCGCCAGCTGCGAGGCCATCAGGCCCGCGCCGACGACGCCGACCTTGCTGACCGGACGGGCCAGGGACTTGTCCGGGGCACCGGCCGGGCGCTTGCCGCGCTTCTGGACCAGGTTGAAGGCGTAGATGCCCGAGCGCAGCTCGCCGCCCATGATGAGGTCGGCCAGGGCCTTGTCCTCGGCGTCGAAGCCGGCCTGGAGGTCGCCGTCCTTGGCCGCGGCGATGATGTCCAGCGCGCGGTAGGCGGCCGGAGCGGCGCCGTGCACCTTGGAGTCCGCGATGGCGCGGCCCTTGGCGACGGCCGCGTCCCAGGCCTCGCCGCGCTCGACCTCGGCGCGTACGACCTCGGTCTCGCCCTTCAGGACCTTCGCGGTCCAGATCAGGGACTGCTCCAGGAAGTCGGCGCCCTCGAAGATCGCGTCGGCGATGCCGAGCTCGAAGACCTGCTTGCCCTTCAGCTGACGGTTCTGGTTGAGCGAGTTCTCGATGATGACCGAGACCGCGCGCTCCGCGCCGATCAGGTTCGGGAGGATGGCGCAGCCGCCCCAGCCCGGAACCAGGCCGAGGAAGACCTCGGGCAGCGAGAAGGCCGGGATGGCCTTCGAGACGGTGCGGTACGAGCAGTGCAGGCCGACCTCGACACCGCCGCCCATCGCCGCGCCGTTGTAGTACGCGAAGGTGGGGACGGCCAGCGCCGAGAGGCGCTTGAAGACGTCGTGGCCGCCCTTGCCGATGGCGAGGGCCTCGTCGTGCTTCTTCAGCAGCTCGACGCCCTTGAGGTCGGCGCCGACGGCGAAGATGAACGGCTTGCCGGTGATGCCCGCGCCGACGATGGTGCCGGCGGTGGCCTCCTGCTCGACCTGGTCGATGGCCGCGTTCAGGTTGGCCAGGGACTGCGGGCCGAAGGTGGTCGGCTTGGTGTGGTCGAAGCCGTTGTCCAGCGTGACGAGCGCGAAGCGCCCGGCGCCGAACGGCAGGTCCAGGTGGCGGACGTGCGCGGACGTGACGACCTCGTCCGGGAACAGCTCGGCGGCGCCCTTCAGGAGCTCGGCGGTGGTGCTCACTTGGAGTCTCCCTCGGCGTCGAAGTTCGGGTTCTCCCAGATGACCGTGGCGCCCATGCCGAAGCCGACGCACATGGTGGTCAGGCCGTAGCGGACGTGCGGCTGCTCCTCGAACTGGCGGGCCAGCTGCGTCATCAGGCGGACGCCGGAGGAGGCCAGCGGGTGGCCGAAGGCGATCGCGCCGCCGTACTGGTTCACGCGGGCGTCGTCGTCGGCGATGCCGTAGTGCTCCAGGAACGCGAGGACCTGGACGGCGAAGGCCTCGTTGATCTCGAACAGGCCGATGTCCTCGATGGACAGGCCCGCCTGGGCGAGGGCCTTCTCGGTGGCCGGGATCGGGCCGTAGCCCATGACCTCCGGCTCCACGCCCGCGAAGGCGTAGGAGACGAGGCGCATCTTGACCGGGAGGTTGTTCTCGCGGGCGAAGTCCTCGGACGCGATGATCGCGGCGGTGGCACCGTCGTTGAGACCGGCGGCGTTGCCCGCGGTGACCCGGCCGTGCGTACGGAACGGGGTCTTCAGGTTCGCCAGGTTCTCCAGCGTGGTGCCCGGGCGCATCGGCTCGTCGGAGGTGACCAGGCCCCAGCCCGTCTCACCGACCTCCGCGTTGGTGTTGCGCACCGAGATCGGGACCAGGTCCTGCTGGATCTTGCCGTCGGCGTACGCCTTGGCGGCCTTCTCCTGCGAGCGCACGGCGTACTCGTCGGCGCGGAGCTTGGTGATCGTCGGGTACCGGTCGTGCAGGTTCTCGGCGGTCATGCCCATGAAGAGGGCGGACTCGTCGACCAGCTTCTCGGAGACGAAGCGCGGGTTCGGGTCGACGCCCTCGCCCATGGGGTGGCGGCCCATGTGCTCGACACCGCCGGCGAGGGCGACGTCGTACGCACCGAAGGCCACACCGCCCGCGACGGCGGTCACGGCGGTCAGCGCGCCGGCGCACATGCGGTCGATGGAGTAGCCCGGGACGGACTGCGGCAGACCCGCGAGGATGCCGGCCGTGCGGCCCAGCGTGAGGCCCTGGTCGCCGATCTGCGTGGTCGCGGCGATGGCGACCTCGTCGATCTTCTTGGGGTCCAGGTCCGGGTTGCGGCGCAGCAGCTCCCGGATCGCCTTCACGACGAGGTCGTCGGCGCGGGTCTCGTGGTAGATGCCCTTCGGGCCCGCCTTGCCGAACGGGGTGCGGACGCCGTCGACGAAGACGACGTCCCTGACGGTACGAGGCACGTTGGCTCTCCTCCAGGTGCGGGTGTGCACTGCTGCGCGGCGGGGCCCCATCTGAACTGAGCGCCCGCTCACCCGGCCCATGCTACTTGCGGGTAACTCATGTGCACACCCCCTCCCCGAACAGCGGCGAAGGTCACACCGGGGGCCAGTCCGCGTGCGCCCCCTCGCGCCCTGCCGTGCGCCCGGCCGATCGCGGCGCCCGTGGTTACCCGATCGGGTCGCACACCGGCGCCGGTGGCCGCGTCGACGGAGCCGGGCCCACGCCCGTCCGGATCCTGGCCCGGTCCCGGGCATCCGGCCCGGACCCCCGGCGGAAACGGAGCACCACATGGCGGCACCCGTCCTCACGGACTACCACGTGGACCACACCTCGACCAACCCGGCGAACGCCGGCGCCCCCGTCAAGCTCTTCGTGCGCAGGCGCAACGGCACACCCACGGGCCAACCGAGCAGGCCCGTGCTGATGCTGCACGGCAGGAGCGTCCCCGCCCTGGCCGGCTTCGACCTGCCGTACAAGAAGTACAGCTGGGCCGAGGAGCTGGCGAAGGCGAAGTTCGATGTCTTCGTGATGGAACTCCAGGGCTCCGGGCTGTCGACCCGCCCGATGATGGACGACCCGAAGAACGTCAGCCCCGCACCCGCCCAGCGGCAGCTCCTCGTGCCCCACCCCGATGCGAGCGTGTACCTGGGCCCGGTGGACTACGCCGCCCAGCTCAACAACTCCCAGAGCGACTGGGACGAGGTCGACAAGGTGGTCGACTTCATCCTCGGCCAGACGGGCGCCGCCGAAGTCGACCTCATCGGCTGGTCGGCCGCCGCCCAGCAGTTCGGGCCCTACGCCATCCAGCACCCCGCCAAGGTGCGCAGCCTCTTCCTGCTGGCGCCGATCTTTCCGCCGCAGGGCAGGGCGAGCAAGCCCGGAACCGACTTCGGAGCGCCGGTGCCGCTGCCCGTCTCCACTCCGCCGGCGGCCTTCGGCTACCCGATGACCGTCGGCACGAAGGCCGGCCTCGACCTGGCGTGGGGCAAGGACCTGAAGTGCCCTGACCAGCGTGAGCCCGGCATCGTCGACGAGGTGTGGAAGGCGATCATGGCCGCCGACCCGGTCGGTGCCACCTGGGGAGGCCCTGCAGGGCCCCCTCAGGGGCTCAACCGCATCCGGAACTCGTACTGGTGGGGCTGGAATGCCACCACCGTGCCGCTGCACGGGGTCCTCGGCGGATCGGTTCCCGTGTGCATCGTGTACGGGGAGAACGACACGATCGTGAACACCTCGTCCGACCTGGGCCTGCTGTACTTCTCGGTCCCCGAGCTCTACCGGCGGATCCCCGGGCCGGACAAGCTGATGTTCCGGATCGCCTGCGCGGGGCACCAGGCCCCCTGGGAGCGCGTGGCGAACGACCTCCACACCATGTCGGAGCACTGGCTCAAGCTCGGCAAGGTCGAGGGCGCGACCACCGGCAGCTACTACAGGGACGAGGACGGGGCCCTCACTCCCCTGGAGTGAGGGCCCCGTCGGCGGCACGCGCCGGTCAGCCGGTCAGCCGGTCGCGGCGAGGGCCGCCACCAGGGCCGGGGTGACCTGCTCGACCTGCCACGGGCGGGCGCCGTAGCCCGCCAGGGCCTCGGCCACCGAGCCCGCGTCGGCGTGCCGGGGCGGCTCCCAGCACAGGCGGCGGACGGTGTCCGGGGTGATCAGGTTCTCCTGGGGCAGGTTCAGCCCCTCGGCCAGCTCCGACACGGCCGCACGGGCCGCGGAGAGCCGGGCCGCGGCCGCCGGGTCCTTGTCCGCCCAGGAACGCGGCGGCGGCGGGCCCGAGGGGGCCGCGCCGGGCTGCGGCAGCTCGCTCTCGGGCAGGGCCTTCGCCCGGTCCACGGCGGCCATCCACTGGTCCAGCTGGCGCCGGCCCATCCGCTGCCCGTAGCCGGGCAGGGCCGACAGCGCCTGCACGTTCGCCGGGACGGCCAGGGCCGCCTCCACGATCGCCGCGTCGCCCAGCACCTTGCCCGGGGACACGTCACGGCGCTGCGCGATCCGGTCGCGGGCCTCCCACAGCTCCCGCACCACCGCCATCTGGCGGCGGCGGCGCACCTTGTGCATGCCGGAGGTGCGGCGCCACGGGTCCTTGCGCGGCGGGGCGGGCGGGGCGGAGGCGATGGCGTCGAACTCCTGGCGGGCCCACTCCAGCTTGCCCTGCCGGTCCAGCTCCTTCTCCAGCGCGTCCCGCAGGTCCACCAGCAGCTCCACGTCCAGCGCGGCGTAGCGCAGCCAGGGCTCGGGCAGCGGGCGGGTGGACCAGTCGACGGCGGAGTGCCCCTTCTCCAGCTGGTAGCCGAGGACGCCCTCGACCATCGCCCCGAGCCCGACCCGGGGGAAGCCGGCCAGCCGGCCCGCCAGCTCGGTGTCGAACAGGGTGGTGGGGGCCATGCCTATTTCCCGCAGGCAGGGCAGGTCCTGGGTGGCGGCGTGCAGGATCCATTCCGTGCCGGACAGGGCCTCGCCCAGGGCGGAGAGGTCCGGGCAGCCGACCGGGTCGATCAGCGCGGAGCCCGCGCCCTCGCGGCGCAGCTGCACCAGGTAGGCGCGCTGGCCGTAGCGGTACCCGGAGGCGCGCTCGGCGTCGACGGCGACGGGGCCGGTGCCCGCCGCGAAGGCGGCCACGACCCGGGCGAGCGCCCCGGCGTCGGCCACGACGGGCGGGATGCCCTCGCGGGGCTCCAGCAAAGGAATCGGCAGCCCATCGGACGAAACCTCTTCGTCCGGGGGGCCGCCCCCGGTGGTGGTGCGCAGGTGTGCTGCGGTCTCTTGGGCGTCGGTCACCGGTCAAGGGTATCCGTGTATGTGACGCGCCCGTCGCCGGAACGTTCCGTCGACGGGCGCGATGGGGGAGGCAGGGGCCCCTGCCGGGGTTGCCCGGCGGCCGGCCCGGTGGCTCAGGGCGGGGTCAGTGGATGATCCCCGTCCGCAGCGCGACGGCGACCATTCCGGCCCGGTCACCGGTGCCGAGCTTGCGGGCGATCCGGGCGAGGTGGGACTTGACGGTCAGGGCGGACAGGCCCATCGAGACGCCGATGGCCTTGTTGGACTGCCCCTCCGCGACGAGGCGCAGGACCTCGACCTCGCGGCCGGACAGCTCGCGGTAGCCGCCCGGGTGGCTCGGGGCACCCGGGGGGCGGCGGTGCATACGGGCGGCGGCCGCACCGATGGGGGCGGCGCCGGGCCGGGTGGGGAGTCCGATGTTGGTACGGGTGCCGGTGACCACGTAGCCCTTCACACCGCCCGCGAGGGCGTTGCGCACGGCTCCGATGTCATCGGCGGCGGACAGGGCCAGGCCGTTCGGCCAGCCGGCGGCGCGGGTCTCGGAGAGCAGGGTGAGACCGGAACCGTCGGGCAGGTGGACGTCGGCCACGCAGATGTCGCGCGGGCTGCCGACGCGGGGGCGGGCCTCCGCGATGGACGACGCCTCGATCACGTCGCGGACTCCGAGGGCCCACAGATGGCGGGTCACGGTGGAACGGACGCGCGGGTCGGCCACGACGACCATGGCCGTCGGCTTGTTCGGGCGGTAGGCGACCAGGCTTGCGGGCTGCTCGAGAAGAACGGACACCTAGGCCTCCTGGGGGAGTGGCGGGACGGGCCGGCTCGGGGAAGGAAGCCGGTGCGCACCGTGCGGATGGTCACTGACTCCTTCGGCACGTCACCCGCCCGGCTTTAGGAAATGATCACGATTTGGTGAGTAACAATTCGGGCAATTCGGACGCACGATCGATCAAGGGATGATCAGAAGCCCGCCATGACCGCACGGCTTTGACGCTCCGTCACGCACCCGAGCGATCGCCCCCGCGCCGCCGGACCCCCTCCGGCCGCCCCCGCCCCCTCCGGACGGCCCCTGCGGGCCGCCCGCTACGGGTGGTGCGGACCGCGCCGCTGTGGCAGGGACACCACGCCCGGCGCCCCCTCCGCCGGACCCAGCGGAGGCAGCCCCGCGATCTGGCACAGCAGCTCGCACCAGGACGCCAGGTGCGCGGAGGTGTCCGGCACCCCGCCGACCCCCTCCCGGGGGGTCCACGAGGCCCTGATCTCGATCTGCGTCGCCGGCCGCCGCTCCCCGAGCCCGCCGAAGTAGTGCGAGCTCGCCATGGTCACGGTCCCGCTGGGCTCCCCGTACGCCAGCCCGCGCGCCTCCAGCGCCCCGGTCAGCCAGGACCAGCACACCTCCGGCAGCAGCGGGTCCGCCGCCATCTCCGGCTCCAGCTCCGCCCGTACCAGCGTCACCAGCCGGAAGGTGCCCTGCCAGGCGTCGTGCCCGGCCGGATCGTGGAGCAGGATCAGCCGGCCGTCGGCCAGGTCCTCCTCCCCGTCCACGACCGCGGCCTCCAGCGCGTACGCGTACGGGGCCAGCCGCTGGGGCGGTTTCGTGGGGTCGATCTCGATGCCGGGCCGCAGCCGGGCCTTGCGCATGCCGTCGACCGCCCGTCGGAACGGGAGCGGGACCGAGCTCTCCTTCGCGCCGTCCATACCGTCAGCGCCATCTGAAAATCGTCCCTGAGCCGCAGCCATGCCGGGAAGACTAGGCGGAACGGGCGCCCGTACGGCGCAGGGACACCCGCGCCGGGCCGGGCACTTCTTCATACGTGCGAAGATTTGGGTCGTGAGCGCCAACGACCGCCCCCAGGGCCAGCCGAGTCAGACGTACGATTCCGCCTTCCTGAAGGCCTGCCGGCGCGAGCCGGTACCGCACACCCCGGTGTGGTTCATGAGGCAGGCCGGCCGCTCACTCCCCGAATACCGCAAGGTCCGCGAGGGCACCGGCATGCTCGAGTCCTGCATGCGCCCCGACCTGGTCACCGAGATCACCATGCAGCCGGTGCGGCGCCACGGCGTGGACGCGGCGATCTTCTTCTCCGACATCGTCGTGCCGCTGAAGGCCATCGGCGTCGACCTCGACATCAAGCCGGGCATCGGCCCGGTCGTCGCCCAGCCCATCCGCCGCCGCGAGGACCTCGCACAGCTGCGCGACCTCACCCCGGAGGACGTCGCGTACGTCACCGAGGCGATCGGCATGCTCACGGGTGAACTCGGCAGCACGCCGTTGATCGGCTTCGCCGGCGCGCCGTTCACCCTCGCGAGCTACCTCGTCGAGGGCGGCCCGTCCAAGAACCACGAGCACACCAAGGCCCTGATGTACGGGGACCCGGAGCTGTGGGCGGCCCTCCTCGACCGCCTCGCGGACATCACCTCCGCCTTCCTGAAGGTCCAGATCGAGGCCGGCGCCTCCGCGGTCCAGCTCTTCGACTCCTGGGTCGGCGCCCTGGCCCCGGCGGACTACCGCCGCTCGGTCATGCCCGCGTCGGCGAAGGTCCTGCGGTCCGTCGCCTCGTACGGGGTCCCGCGCATCCACTTCGGCGTGGGCACGGGCGAACTGCTCGGCCTGATGGGCGAGGCCGGCGCGGACGTCGTGGGCGTCGACTACCGGGTCGCCCTGGACGAGGCCGCCCGCCGGGTCGGCCCCGGCAAGGCGCTCCAGGGCAACCTGGACCCGGCCGTCCTCTTCTCCACCACGGAGGCCGTCGAGGCCAAGACGGACGAGGTCCTGGCCGCCGCGGCGGGCCTGGAGGGCCACGTCTTCAACCTCGGCCACGGAGTCCTCCCGACGACCGACCCCGACGCGCTGACCCGCCTGGTGGACTACGTCCACACGAAGACGCAGCGCTAGCCGTCCGGAGCCGGGTGCGGCTGCCTGCGGCGCTGCTCCCCGCCCCGCCCTTCCTCCGTTCCCCGGGGCTGCGCCCCGGACCCCCGTTTGCGCTCAAACGCCGCGCGGGCTGGAATTTCGCTGCGCGAACTCCAGCCCCGCCGGCGTTCGAGGTCCGGGGGCGGAGCCCCCGCTCCGCGCAGCGGCCCCCCTCAGACCCCCGCCGCCCGTACCGCGGAGACCGCCTTGCGGGCGGCGACCAGTACCGGGTCCCACACGGGAGAGAACGGCGGGGCGTAGCCCAGGTCCAGGGACACCACCTGCTCCACCGTCATCCCGGCGGTCAGGGCCACCGCCGCGACGTCCACCCGCTTCGCGGACCCGGCCCCGCCCACGATCTGGACGCCCAGCAGCCGCCCCGTGCGCCGCTCCGCCAGCATCTTCACCGTCATCTCCGCCGCCCCGGGGTAGTACCCCGCCGTGTTCGTCGAGCGGATCGTGGCCGTCACGAAGCGCAGCCCCGCCGCCAGGGCGTCCTTCTCGCGCAGCCCCGTCCGGGCGATCTCCAGGTCGCAGACCTTGCTCACCGCCGTGCCGACCACGCCGGGGAAGGTCGCGTAGCCGCCGCCCACGTTCGTGCCGATGACCTGGCCGTGCTTGTTGGCGTGCGTGCCCAGCGGGATGTGCCGGCCCCGGCCCGCCACCAGGTCCAGGACCTCCACGCAGTCGCCGCCCGCCCAGACGTCCTCGTGGCCCCGGACCCGCATCGACAGGTCCGTCAGCAGGCCCCCCGACTCCCCGAGCGGCAGTCCCGCCTCGCGGGCCAGGGCGGTACGGGGTTCCACACCGATGCCGAGCACCACCACGTCCGCCGGGTACTCCTCGCCCGAGGCCGTGGCGACCGCCCGGGCCCGGCCCTCCTCGTCTTCGAGGACCTTCACCACCTCGGCGCCGGAGACGGTCACGATGCCCATGGCGTTCATCGCGCTGTGCACCAGCCCGCCCATGTCCGGGTCCAGCGTGGCCATCGGCTGCGGGCCCCGGTGCAGGACCGTCACCTCGTACCCCCGGTTGACCAGCGCCTCGGCCATCTCCACGCCGATGTAGCCCGCGCCCACCACGACCGCCCGGCGGCCCCGCGTACGTTCGAGGCCGTCCATCAGGCGCTGGCCGTCGTCCAGGGACTGGACGCCGTACACCCCGTGCGCGCCGATCCCGGGCAGCTTCGGCCGGACGGGGCGGGCGCCGGTCGCCAGGACCAGCTTGTCCCACCCCGTCCACGACTCGGTCCCGCCGTCCAGGTCCCGGGCGCGGACCCGGCGGCCCGGCAGGTCCAGCTCCAGGACCTCGGTACGGGTGCGCAGGTCGATGTCCCGGGCGCGGTGCTCCTCGGGGGTGCGGGCGATCAGCTCGTCGCGTCCGGCGACCTGCCCGCCCACCCAGTACGGGATCCCGCACGCCGAGTACGAGGTGAAGTGCCCCCGCTCGAAGGCGACGATCTCCAGTTCTCCGGGGCCCTTGAGCCGCCGGGCCTGGGACGCGGCGGACATCCCCGCCGCGTCACCGCCGATCACCACCAGTCGTTCCGCCGCCATCGCCCTGCCCGCCCTCCGCGCCGTGCGCCGTCGCCTTCGTTACGGGGACACGCTACGGGCGGACGGCCCGTCAGTCCTCGCCGTCGCGCCCGTCGGCCGCCGGGTCCGGGACCGGGGCCGCGGCCTGACGGGGCACCAGGGTCCGCCGCAGGCCCGTCTTCGGCTTCGCCGGACGCAGCCTGCGGTAGAGGCGGAACCCGAAGGCCGGCAGGGCGGCCGCGAGGGCGAAGGGCAGCACCGCCGCGAGCGCGAGCCCGAGGTACCCGACGAGGCGCGCGAACACCTTCCAGCCTCCGGCCAGGGCATCGCCCATGCCGGGCTCCCGCTCCTTCTTCTCCTTCTCCACCGGGGCCGGATCGGGCTGCGAGACCGACACCGTGAGCGTGCCCATCGAGGTCTGGTCCTTCAGCGCGTTCTGCTGGGCCAGCAGGGACTCCAGGTCCGACTGGCGCCGGCTCAGCTCGCTCTCCAGCATGACCACGTCACTGAGGGCGGAGGCCTTCTCCATCATCTCCCGCACCCGCGCCACGCTGGCCTGCTGCGACTTCACCCGGCTGTCGACGTCGGCGACCTTCTCGGTGACGTCCTGCGCCTCCACCTTCCGGTTCAGCAGCTTCCCGCTGCCCTCCAGGGAGGCGATCACCGCGTCGAAGCGGTCCCCGGGCACCCGCAGGGTCAGGGTGGAGGTGATCCGCCCGTCGTCGCCGCGGTCGGTGGTCTCGGCGCCCACGTAACCGCCCGCGCCCTCGGCGGCCGTCCGGGCCGCCGCGATGACCTTCTGCGGTTCGGCCGTCTCGATGCCCAGCTTCCCCGTACGGATGACGTTCGGCCGGACGGGAGCCTGCGGCTGCCCCTTGGCGTCCGGGGCCGCCGGGGCGGCGGCCGCCCCGGCCCCCGGCTTGCCCTGCGCGCCCTCGCGGGGGGCCGCCGCGGCCGCCCGGTCTCCGGAGGAGGCCGTCCCCCCGCCGGCGCTGCAGCCGGTGAGCACGAGGCCCCCGGCCAGGGACAGGCCGGCCAGGGCCGCCGCCGCGCGGTGCTGTCTGCTGAGCGTGTGCATCGTCAAGTACCCCCGGGGGTTCGGCAGATGTCACCGCTTCGACGTACGCACGGCCGCCCCGGGTTTCGCCCCCCGGATCCCGACCCGGTTCCGATGCGGTCACGTTCGGGCCTCGGCGGACGGTCTGAGACGATGGGTCCATGCACGAAGCGGACACGCGCACGAACGGGGCGGGACGGCCTGGGCCGCCGCGTCATGTCGTCGTCATCGGCGGCGGCATCGCGGGCCTCGCGGCCGCCCACCGGCTCCTCGCCGACGGCCTGCGCGTCACCCTCCTGGAGGCCGGCCGGCGCCTCGGCGGCAAGCTGTACGCGGGCGAGCTCGCCGGAGCCCCCGTCGACCTCGGAGCCGAGTCCGTCCTCGCCCGCCGCCCCGAGGCCCTGGACCTCGCCCGGGCCGTCGGCCTCGGCGACGACCTCCAGCCCCCGGCCACCGCCACCGCCCGGCTCTGGACCCGCGGCGCCCTGCGCGACATGCCCCGGGGCCACGTCATGGGCGTCCCGGGCGACCCGGCCGCCCTCGCCGCCTCCGGAGTGCTGTCCGCCGAAGGCCTCGCCCGGATCGCCGCCGACACCACGCTCCCGCCCACCGAGGTCGGCGAGGACGTCGCCGTCGGCGAGTACGTCGCCGCCCGGATGGGCCGCGAGGTCGTGGACCGGCTGGTCGAACCGCTGCTCGGCGGGGTCTACGCCGGCGACGCCTACCGCATCTCGATGCGCGCCGCCGTCCCGGCCCTCTTCGACGCGGCGCGTGCCCACCCCACCCTGACCGGAGCCGTCCGCGCCCTCCAGGAGGGGGCCGCCGCCCGCGCGGCCGCCGAGCGGACCACCGTCACCGGCGCTGCCGCGTCGGGCGCCTTCTTCGCCGGGATCTCCGGCGGCAT
The DNA here is from genome assembly GCF_003634815.1 of Streptomyces sp. 3211.6. NCBI lineage: Bacteria > Bacillati > Actinomycetota > Actinomycetes > Kitasatosporales > Streptomycetaceae > Streptomyces > Streptomyces sp. 3211.6. Next base: position 6,080,001 of record NZ_RBXC01000001.1, read on the forward strand.
CGGCCGCCTCCCGCTCGCCGTCGCCGAAGCCTGCCGGGCCGCCGGAGCCCGCATCCTGACCGGCACCCCGGCGCGCGGCATCGCCCGTACGCCCCAGGGCTGGCGGATCACCACCGACGGCGAGGCACTCGAAGCCGACGGTGTGGTCCTCGCCACCCCGGCGGCCCCGGCCGCCCGGCTGCTCGACGCCCTCGCCCCCGCGGCCGCCGCCGGGCTGCGCGAGGTGGAGTACGCCTCCATGGCCCTGGTCACCCTGGCCTTCCGCCGCTGCGACCTGCCCCCGGCGATCGCCGACGGCACCGCCAGCGGCTTCCTCGTACCGCCCGTGGACGGCCGCACGATCAAGGCGTCCACCTTCTCCAGCAACAAGTGGGCCTGGGCCGGCGCCGACCCCGGGCTCTTCCTGCTGCGCACCTCAGTCGGCCGCCACGGCGACGAGGGCGACCTGAAGCGCGAGGACTCCGAACTCGTCGACGTCTCCCTCGCCGACCTCGGCGAGGCCGTCGGGCTGGCCGCCCGGCCGGTGGCCTCCACCGTCACCCGCTGGGACGGCGGCCTGCCGCAGTACCCCGTCGGCCACCTCGCCCGCGCCGAGCGCATCCGGACCGCCGTGGCCGCCCTGCCCGGCCTCGCGGTCTGCGGCGCCCTCTACGACGGGGTCGGGATCCCGGCCTGCATCGCGAGCGCCGGGAAGGCCGCGCGGGCGGTCACCGCCTCGATGGCCACCCCTGGCACCGAGCACTGATCAGCACACGGGACAATGGACACATGACTGCACCAGAGAAGATTCCCAACGCGGGGAAGAAGGCGAAGGACCTCAACGAGGTCATCCGCTACACCCTGTGGTCCGTCTTCAAACTGAAGGACGTCCTGCCGGAGGACCGCAGCGGCTACGCCGACGAGGTCCAGGAGCTGTTCGACCAGCTCGCCGCGAAGGACATCACCGTCCGCGGCACCTACGACGTCTCCGGCCTGCGCGCCGACGCGGACATCATGATCTGGTGGCACGCCGAGACCTCGGACGAGCTGCAGACCGCCTACAACCTGTTCCGCCGGACCAAGCTGGGCCGCGCGCTGGAGCCGGTGTGGTCGAACATGGCCCTGCACCGCCCCGCCGAGTTCAACAAGTCGCACATCCCGGCGTTCCTGGCCGACGAGGTCGCCCGCGACTACGTCAGCGTCTACCCGTTCGTGCGCTCGTACGACTGGTACCTGCTGCCGGACGAGGACCGCCGCCGCATGCTCGCCGACCACGGCAAGATGGCCCGCGGCTACCCGGACGTGCGCGCCAACACCGTCGCCTCCTTCTCCCTGGGCGACTACGAGTGGCTGCTGGCCTTCGAGGCCGACGAGCTCTACCGCATCGTCGACCTCATGCGCCACCTGCGTGCCTCCGAGGCCCGGATGCACGTCCGCGAAGAGGTGCCCTTCTACACCGGGCGCCGCAAGTCCGTCGCCGATCTGGTGGCCGGGCTCGCCTGATACCTCCCCTGGGGGGAAGGACCGGAGGACGACCGCGCTCTCGCGACATGAGCGGCCTCCGGTGGATCGGGAGGCCCTGCCCCCGAAACGACGCAGCCGGAGATCCCGCCCGGAAGTTCAGACGAGCGGCGGCAGCAGCGCCCTGGGAGCGCTCGCTGCCCCGTCGTCCAGTGTCACCGGTGCGGGCTCCGGATGCGGCGCACAGCTCACGCGCCACCCCGGGGTGGCCCCCGTCAGCAGGTACCGCTCCACCTGCCGGTCCACGCACGCGTTGCGTCCGCCGGCCACCCCGTGGCTGCCCGCCGCCCGCTCCGTCACCAGCGCGGCCCCGGCGCCCAGGCGCCGCTGGAGCTCCAGCGCGCCCGCGTAGGGCGTCGCACCGTCCCGCTCCGCCGCCACGATCAGCGTGCCGGGCAGCCTGCGCGCCCCCGGCTGCGCCCCGACCGCGACCGGCCGCTGCCGCTCGCGCACCGGCCAGCCGGCGCAGGGCAGGTTCAGGAAGGCGTTGGCCCAGGTCTCGAAGGGGGCCCGGCGGGCCAGTTCGGTGTTGTCGCGGTCCCAGGTCTCCCAGTCGGCCGGCCAGGGGGCGTCGTTGCACAGCACCGCCGTGTAGACGGCCGTCGCGTTCGCCGCCCGCTGCGCCCACGCCGGGTCGCGGGCCGCCAGCCGGGTGAGCGGGGCCGGGTTCCCGCGCAGGTAGGCGGAGAGGGCCGCGGCACGCTCGGGCCACACGTCGTCGTAGTACGCCGCCCGCAGGTAGGCCGCCTGGAGTTCGCCCGTACCGACGACCCCGCCCGCCGGGGTGCGGCCCACGGCCGCACGGACCTTCTCGTAGCTCTCCTGCACCGCCCGGGCGGTGCTGCCCAGCCCGTACACGTCGTGGTGGCGGGCGGTCCAGGCGCGGAAGTCGGCCCAGCGGCGCTCGAACCCCCCGGCCTGGCGGAGGTTGTCGAGGTACCAGACGCGGCGCGGGTCCGGGTCGACGGCCGAGTCGAACACCATGCGCCGGACCCGGTCCGGGTGGCGGGTGGCGTACACCGCGCCGAGATAGGTGCCGTAGGAGGCCCCGAAGAAGCTCAGCCGGCGCTCCCCGAGGGCGGCCCGCAGCACATCGAGGTCGCGCGCGTTGTTCAGGGTGGTGTACTGCGCCAGGGCCGTCCCCGCGTGCCGGGCGCAGCCTTCGGCGTAGGCCCGGGCGGCCGCCAGCCGCTCCCGCTTGTACGCCGGGGAGGGCTCGGCCGGGACCTGCGTCGGCCCCTGCGGCAGCTCGGCGGGGTCCTGGCAGGTCAGCGGGCCGGACCGGCCGACCCCGCGCGGGGCGTAGCCGACCAGGTCGTAGGCGGCGGCGATCCGGCTCCAGGCGGGCCGCCCGGCCAGGAGCGGGAAGTACGTCCCGGAGGCCCCGGGCCCGCCGGGGTTGAACACCAGCGCACCCTGCCGGGCGGCGCCCCCGCGGCCGGAGGCGGGGACCCGGGTGACGGTGAGGGAGATCTGCGGGCCGTCCGGGCGGGCGTAGTCGAGCGGGACCCGCAGGAGGGCGCAGCGGACGGGATCGGGCAGTTCCTCGACGGCGGGACACGGCAGGAACTCCAGCGGCCCGCCGCCCCCGGCCGCCGGCGGCCGGGGCATGGGGCGGGTCACGGGGCGGCTGCCCTGCGTCGGGCGGGTCCCGGCCGCCGGACGGACGCCCGGTGCCGGGGCTCCGGCCGCGCCGGTCACCGGCCGCAGGGCGGCAGCGGCGGCTGCCCTGCGGGCGACCAGCTCGGCCCCGGCGTCCTCGGCGGCGAGCCGGTCGGCCGCGGGGTCCCCGCCGCTCGCCCGGGCCGGGACGGCCGGGGCGCACAGGGTGAGGCAGAGGGCCGCCGAGGCGACCCCGTACCGGGCGAGCGTCGTCCGCATGGCGACCCCTTCGTCTCATCGTCCTGTCTGATGAGATGTCAGGGGCGCGCCGCTGTACAGGCGCACCGCCGCACGAGCGGCCCGGGTACGCCCGGTTGTGCTAAGCCGTCGGGTGGACGGTCGCGGCCGGCGGGTTGGCGGTGCGCCGCGCCCAGAGCCAGTACAGGGCCGAGGTGGCCAGCAGCCCGACGATCCACGAGATGTCGGCGCCGTCGAGCTTCTTGGTGATCGCCCCCGTGTACAGCTTGGTGGCGAGGAAGGGGACCTGCACGGCGATGCCGAGGAGGTAGCAGGTCAGCGCGGCGGCGTTCCAGCGGCCGTAGCGGCCGGCCGGGTCGTAGAGGGCCGGGATGTCGACGCGCTCGCGGGAGATCAGGTAGTAGTCCACCAGGTTGATCGCGCTCCACGGCGTGAACACGGTCAGGAGCAGCAGCACGAAGTTCTTGAAGTTGGTCAGGAAGTCGTCGCTGGCGGCGAGCGCGATGACCATGGACGCGGCGATGAAGCCGACGATGTAGGCGGCGCGCACCAGCGGCGAGACGCGCGAGCGGCGGTCGAAGGCGGTGACGGTCGTCAGGATCGACATGAAGCCGCCGTACGCGTTCAGGCAGTTGACGGTCAGCTTGCCGACCACGATGACCAGGTAGATGAGGAACGCGAGGAACGCCGGGCCCGCCAGCCGGCCGAGGAAGCCCACCTGGTCGGGCAGGAAGGCCTTGCCCGCGACGGCCGCGGTGAGCGCCCCCAGCGTCATGGCCCACTGCGATCCGATGACGGAGCCGGCGAAGGTGGACCAGAACGTCGCGCGGGTGCTGGTGTCACGGGGCAGGTAGCGGGAGTAGTCGGCGACGTAGGGGCCGAAGGTGAGCTGCCAGCCGGCCCCGAGTCCCACGGCGAGCAGGAAGGTCGCCGCCTCGAACCCCTTGGCGCCGACGTGCGCCCCGACGTCGAACTGCGTGAACAGCCGCACCATCAGGTAGCCGAGGCCGAGCGCTCCGACGACGGTGGCGATGCGGCCCGCGATGTGGATGAGCCGGTAGCCGGTCACCGCGACCAGGGCGGTCAGCGCTCCGAAGAGCAGGATCCCGGCGTCCGTCCCGATGTGCAGCATCGCGGACATCGCCTGCCCGGCCAGCACGCTGCCGGTCGCTGCGAAGCCGAGGTACATGAGGATCACCAGCAGCAGCGGCAGGACCGCGCCGTACACCCCGAACTGGGCCCGGCTGGAGATCATCTGAGGTACGCCCAGCCGCGGTCCCTGCGCGGAGTGCAGCGCCATGACGATGCCGCCGAGCAGGTTGCCGAGGAGCAGCGCGGGTATCGCCCAGAGCGCGTCGGCGCCGAAGACGACCGACAGCGCGCCGTCGACTATGGCGGTGATCTGCATGTTGGCGCCGAACCAGAGGGTGAACTGGCTGCGCGGCGTACCGTGCCGCTCGCTGTCCGGGACCGCCTCGATGGTCCGTCTCTCCACCGCGAGGCGGTCCCCGGGCGCTTGTCTCTCCGGCATGGTGGTGGCCTCTCCCCGCAGCTGTTGCGGCGCAGCCGGGATGAGCTCCGCCGTCGACCCAGGTGGTGCTGCGCCGAATCTGGCATGGGGATGTACAAACATCAAGATCTTGAATGGCAAATTTCACTGGGTGGTACGGCGCTGCCCGCAGCCGGCGCCCGGGCGATCCCGGGCGCCGGGGCGGGGCCGTTCAGGAGCTGCTGGAACAGCTGGATCCGCTGCTGCAACTGGACCCGCTGGAACAGCTGGACCCGCTGCTGCAACTGGACCCGCTGGAACAGCTCGACCCGCTCGAACAGCTGGAGGACCCCCCGCAGCCCGACCCGCCGCCGCAGCTCGAACCGGAACTCCCGCACCCGGAACCGCCGCCGCAGCCGCCGGACCCCGAAGACCCGCCGTCGCCCGAGGCGCACCACACCACGGGGACCAGATCGACGGAATCCGACGAGGAACCGCACGCATGCGAGGAATGCGAGGAGTGCGAGGAGCCCCCGGCGGACGACCGCCCCCGCCCCCGCGCCTGGGCCGCGGCCAGCCGGGTACCGCGCGCCGCGGGCACCAGCTGCGCCCGCAGCCCCGGATCCCGCAGCCCCTTCAGCCCGTACAGCGCGGTCCGCACCGCCGGGGCCGTGTCGGCGGCGGCGTGCCGCGCCCGCGCCCGCCGCAGCGCGCCCCGGCCCGCCGGGGTCACCCGCCGCCGCGCCCGCCTGGCGCCGAACGCACCCGCCACGATGCCGGCCACCAGCACCGGCAGCACCTTGAGCACGAACGGCAGCTGCGCCTCCTGCGTCAGCGCCATCGCCACGAACGTCACCGGCAGCGACACCGGGATCAGCGCCGCGCACACCACCGCCTGCACCAGCCCCCAGCGCCGCCGCCCCCGCCCCGTCCCGGGGGCCGCGATCATCCCGCGCGCGGCGAGGGCGTCCCCCACCTCCTGCACGGCCGGGTCCACCATGGCGGCGTACCGCACCTGGTAGAGCCACCCGGACGGCGCGGAGCGCAGCGCCGACAGCACGGCCCGCTCGGCGGGGTCCGCCCCCCGGGCCCGCCGGCCCTCGTGGACGATGCCCGGGCCGCCCGCCACCAGCCGGCCGTCCCCGAGCAGCGCGACGAGCGCCGCGTCCACCACCGCCCCGGGCCCACCCGCCAGGAACGCCGCCTCGGACAGGTCGTGCACCTCGGGCGTCCCGGCCACCCGCGCCCGCCGCGGCCCGAGCAGCAGCCCGAGACTCGACAGGAGGACGGCGGCCCAGACCGCTGCGGCCAGCCCGTTCACCGTCCGCCCCGCCCCGCCAGCGCACGCGCCCAGCGCACGATCCGCCGGGGCGGCCGCGCCCCGGCCCGCTCCCGCCACCAGGCGGTGAGCCGGCGGCGCGCGGCCGGGTCCTCGGGCAGGTCCCGGATCAGCAGGTGCTCCGCGAAGTCCAGCGCGTCACGCCGGTATCCGCCCGTCATCGGGCGCCGCCGCGCGTACGCCAGGAAGGCCGTGCGGTAGGCCTCCGGACCGCCCAGGATCCCGGGCAGCTCGGGCGCGACCTTCACCACCACGGACGCCCGCTTGGCGGCCAGCGCCCGCGACTGGATCCGCACCCGCTGCCGGTCGAACCCCTCGGGCACGGGCGTCCCGGCGACGAGCGCCGACAGCAGCGCGGCCTGACCGAGCCCCACCCGCGTCCGCACGGCCTCGGCGACGGGAGCGGGCGCTTCAGCACGCACGGCCAGGGGCTCGCGGAGGCGCACCGTACCCCCCGCCCCGGCTCCCACCACCGCGCGGATCCGCTCCAGCTCCCCGGCCAGTTCCTCCGCCTCGGGGAAGTCCTCGTCCCGCTCCAGCAGCACGCCCGGCGGATCCACCCGTTCCCGCAGCCCCGCCAGCACGTCGAGCACCACCGGCGGCACCGGGTGCGCGTGGGTGTCGTGCCAGACGCCTTCGCGTTCCACACCACCCGCCACGTGCACGTACGCCAGCGCCTCCAGCGGGATCGAGTCCAGCACGGCGGCCGGGTCCTCACCCCGGTTGACCCGGTTGGTGTGCAGGTTCGCCACGTCGACGAGCAGCCGTACGCCGGTCCGTTCGACCAGCTCGGTCAGGAACTGCCCCTCGGTCAGCTCCTCCCCGGGCCAGGACACCAGCGCGGCGATGTTCTCCAGCGCCAGCGGAACCGGCAGCGCGTCCTGGGCGATGCGTACGTTCTCGCACAGCACGTCCAGGGCGTCCCGGGTCCGGGGCACGGGCAGCAGGTGCCCGGCCTCCAGCGCGGGCGAGGAGGTGCGCACGAAGGCGATGTGCTCGGTGACCAGGGGCGCCCCCAGCGCCACGGCCCGCTCCCCGAGCGCGGCCAGCTTCCCCGCGTCGGGCCGGTCGGCGCCGCCGATGCCCAGCGAGACCCCGTGCGGCACGACCCGGACGCCGCGCTCGCGCAGCCGCAGCAGGGACTCGGGCAGATGGCCCGGGCACACGTTCTCGGCCACCACCTCGACCCAGTCCAGCCCCTCCAGCCGCTCCACCGCCTCGGCGATCTCCGGCCTCCAGCCGATGCCCACCCCCAGGCGTGCCATGGGCTTCATGTCCCCCTCGCCCCCTCTCAAGGACTCCGTGCCGATGTCATGGCCCCGACGCGAACGGGCCAACCACCGGGAGGGGACGTTCAGAGCAACATTTGAGGTTCCCCGCGCCGGTCCTCCCCGCCAGCCCCCCGCTGGCCGCCCCCCGCTGGCCGCCCCCCGGCTGTTGCCCGGGCGGCTGCGGCCGGCGCCGGCCCTCTCAGTACCGGTACCAGTCGCCGGCCGCCGGCAGGGCCCGCCGCAGGTAGTCCTCCAGGCCGCCGGCCGCCCAGGAACGCCCGTCGGACTCGTGGTCCCACACGAAGACGTCGGACCGCTCCGGCACCCGCACGACGCCGAACAGGTCCCCTCCGCCGTTGTCCCCGAAGAACATCAGCGGTTCGAAGGGCATGTACAGCGAGGCGAATTCCGGCGTACCGCGCAGCTCCGCGTTCTCCCGGGCGATCCGCCGGGCGCTCCACACCACATCGGTGCCGTGCCGTCCGGCCACCCCGTCGCAGACCCGCAGCAGCGAGGCCAGGTCGCCGGGCAACGGCTGCCCCAGCACCCGCTCCACCCCCGCGAGATCCGCCCCGTCCGCTGGCCCGGCGAGCTCCGCCTCCGGCAGAAGACCAAGAATCAGTTCCCGCCAGTCCACAGCCGGGCCCCTTCCACCACGTGCAACGAAATCCCGGCGACGCTAACGCACCCGCCGGGCCGCTCCACCGGCGGGGGCCCGGCGGGTCACCAGTTGGGGTCGAGGACCAGCGGGGCGTCCCCGTCGGCCAGCCACGCGTCGAACTCCTCCGGCGTCAGCAGCACCGGAGCCCCCGTCCCCGCGGCAGTCAGCGCGGCCAGGACGGTGGCCTCGGCCAGCCGGCGCGTGGCCGCGTCCGGCGCCGTCCACGCGGCCTGCGCGGCGGCGCCGGCCCGGGCCGTACGGTTCATGCGGCGGTGCCCAGCGCCGCCAGGTGGGCCCGGGCCTCGGCCACCATCCGGGCGGACCGCTCATGGACCCGGCCGTCCTCGCCTGCGGGCGGGACCTTCATCACCGCGACGGTCATGCAGGCGAGATCGAAGGCCTCCTTGACCTGGGCACGCTGCCCCGGGCCGTAGGCGGCGTAGTCGTCGCAGCCGTGGACCAGGGCGGTGAAGGCGGGCAGCCGCTCCCGCAGGGCCGCGCCGAGGTCCCCCAGCACGAGGCGGATCTCCCGGCTGCGCTGGAACACCTCGGACAGGGTGCGCCGGGCCCCGGTCAGCTCGGCCTCCGCCTCTCGGAGCCGGTCCGCGAGCTTTCGCTGGTCCTCGCGGACCCCACGGCCCAGCCATTCGAGCAGGGCCCCCGTGACGAGGAGCGCGGGGGCGGCGATGAAGGCCGTGGCCAGGACCGTCGTCCCGGCGGCCACCCCGCCGCCGCCCGCGGCGAGCGAACCGCCGCCCAGCCAGGCCAGGGTGGCGCTGCTCGCCGCGGCCCCGGAGAGGCTGGAGATGGCCGTACCGGTGGAGGCGGTGGCGAAGGTGCCGACGGCCAGGTAGGCGGCCGCGCCGACCCCCGCACCGGCGACGGCGCCTCCGGCGACCGATCCGACGGCGGCGGCCGCCAGCTGCCAGGTCTCCCGCAGCTCCACGTCCACGGTGGTGTGCGCAGCCGAGTCCACCGGAGCCAGCTCCGCGAGGTCAACCCCCCGCAGCCGCCGCAGGTCCTCGCAGAACGGGACGAGGACCTGCTCGTAGACGGCGCGCCGCGCCTCCTCCTGGGCGGTGTTCTCCTGCACGACGTGCCGCTCCAGCTTCTTGCGGCGGCGGCCCAGCCGTTCGTGCTCCCGCCGGTTGTCCCGCGACAGCACGAACGCCTGGTACATGGCCACGGGCATACGGCGTGTCCCCCCTGCTCCACGGACTGACGGTGAATCAGGCTAGCGCCGCCGACGGCTGGAGAGCGGGGAAGCCCGACATCCGGTACGCCCGCCACCTGGCACGCCTGATGCCCGGCGCCCCCGCCCCCCCGCCCCGGGCCGGCCGCCGGAGTCGTGTCCGCTACAGCCGGGCGCGCAGGGCCGGGTGGTCCGCGACGACCGTGCAGCTGCCCGGAGCGGTTGCCTCTCCGGAGACACGAGCAGATCTCAGCCAGGTGGCCTGCGGCCGGGGCAGTGCGGTAGACACAGCAGCGCGCCCCCAGTTCAGGTGCGAGGGCCGCGCGATGCCGGCCGGGGCGGTCTTCAGGCGAGGGGCATGCCCAGTGGGGTCAGAGCTCGGTGAGGCAACCCTCGGAACGGAGGGTGGTCAGGCGTTGGCCCAGGCGTTCGCTGCCGCGAGATCGGGCGCGGTGCCGACCACGGTGTACATGAAGCCGTTCCACTCCTCCAGCACCCGCGGCTCCTCCGGGCGCAGGTGGCTGCCGCCGCCGTTCACCGGTCGGTGACGTCTGCCGACGTCCATCGGCGCGCGGCGGCGTTCGTTGTAGGCCGCGAGCGGGTCGGTGGGGTCGACGCGGGGAGTCGCACGGGACGGCTGGTTGGGCGGTCCGGGGCGGCGGTGCTTGGCCATGGAAGCCATCGTCCCAGGACTTCAGGGGCGCGGGAGCGGTAGACCGGGAATCCGCGGATGCCGCAGGTGCTGACCGCCGTCGTACACGTGCAGGGTGAACGACGACGGCTCGGGCCGGCCCGCCTCGTCGTAGGAGGTGAGCACGTTCTCGATGCGCTCCCACAGTCGTACCGGTCCGCCCTCGCGTATCTGCCAGTCGTCGCCGTGCGGGGTGAGGAGGGCAGCGGAACCGGTGACGGTGTCGGCCACGAGCACGCTCTCGCCGAGCCAAGTCAGCTGCGCGTCCGGCACGGCGGTCTGGGCGAGGAACCGCAGGTGGAACGCTTCGTCGGTCGCGGCTGTGATCCGCTGCGGCGAGTGCCTGGCGAAGCGGCTGTGGACGTTGGCGCGGTCGGCCCAGTGGTCCGGGTTGCCGAACGCGGGGGCCGCGTGGGTGCGGGCCGACATGAAGGACACGGTTCCCGGCAGCAGCCGGCCCTCTGCCGTGCCGTCCTCGTCGACGGTGAGCAGGACGCGGGCGTATCCGTAGAGCCAGCCCGACAGGGTGAGCAGGATCTTGCCGCCCGGCCGGGTCTGGGCGAGCAGAGCCGGCGGAACGGCGCGGAAGGAGCAAGCGGCCACAATCCGATCGAAGGGCGCTTGGGGCCAGTAGCCGTACACCCCGTCCGCGACCGCGAGGGTGGGACTGTAGCCGCACTCGTGCAGCGCGTTGGCGGCTTGGGCGAGCCGGTGGGGGTCGACCTCGACGGAGGTGACCAACTCCGAGCCGAGGCGTTCGCAGGCCAGCGCGGTCGAGTAGCCGGTGCCGGCCCCGATCTCCAGCACCCGGTGTTCCTCTCGGATGTCGGCGTCGGCCCACATCCGTAGGACGAGGGAGGGCAGGGTGGAGGAGGAGGTGGGTGCTCCGCCGTGCCGGGCGGTGGGCTGGGTCCAGTCGGGTTCGTCGCCGTCGAACTGGGTGATGAGCGTGGTGTCGGTGTAGGTGGTTGACAGCCACCGGCCGTAGTCGATCTCGGCGGTGACCGGCTCCCACACCGGCAGCCCGAGTGAGTCGCGGTCGTCGGCGGGAAGGTAGAAGCCGGGGATGAACTGGTGCCGTGGCACCTGGTCCACGGCCGCCCTCCACGAGGGATCGGTCAGTACGCCGTCCTCCGCGAGTGCTTCGGCCATCGTGTGACGCAGCTGGGCGGCGTCGGTGTTCGGGTCGGCGGGCGAGGTCACGGCCTGCCGCCTCCTTCCTGAGCGAGGATGTCGGCGAACGCTTCGGTGATGGCGGGCGCGTCGGGGAGCCAGCCCCACTGACCGTTCGGATTGCACTCGATGGCCGTCCAGTGCTTCGCCTGGTCGCCGTCGCCGGTCAGGGCGAAGTCGAAGCACCCGAAGAGCAGACCGAAGGAGTCCAGGTAGGCGCGCGCTGCGGCAGCGATCGGCGAGGGAACATCGATGGGGGTGTGGATCAGCTTGCTCCAGTCGCCGCGCCGCCAGTCCAGCGCGCCATCGGATGCTTCGACACGGCTGGCGAACACCTGCCGGTCGACCACGGTCATCCGCACGTCGCCAGTCTTGCGTACCTCGGCCTGAAACAGGTGGGGCATCACCGACAGGGAGTCGTCGAAGGTGTCAGGGTCAACGCGCTGGGCCCAGATCGCCCCGGCGTTCCCGTCCTCGCCGACGGGCAGGCCCCGGAAAGGCTTGTAGATGACCGGCCCGTGCTCGGCGGCGAACCCTCGGGCTTGCGCGGCGTCGTTGGTGACCAGTGTCGCCGGGATGGTGAAACCGAGCTCCGTGAACCGCTGAAGCTGGGTGGGCTTGAACTCGGCGCGGGCGACGGCAAGCGGATGGTTGACGTAGAGGGCGCCGGTCAGGCTGTGGAGGACACCGTTGAGGCCGTGGCGGGCTTCGGCAGTGCAGAAGTCCCGTTGCTGGGCGGGCAGGTGCCCGTAGCGGGCGGTGTACGGGGTGGGGCGGCGGTAGTACACCGCCGCCACCTCCCCTAGCTCCACCTCCCGGCTCGCCGTGGCAAGGCGCCCGCTCCAGGACGGGTCCCCGCCTCCGATGCGCGCACCGAAGGACAACCCGGCACAGATGTCGGCCGGGTCGGCGCGCACCACCCGTACGTCACGCTCGTTGAGCGCGCCGATGACGAGGTCCGCGGTGACGTCCTCCAGCGCGGTGAGGACCAGGACGGTGGAGGTCATGGGTCAGTCCGAGCTGTAGTCGGGGTTGGAGTCATCCGCGGTCTGCGGCTGCGGGCTGGACCCGTCACTGCCCCCGGACTGGGACGTGGTCGGGCTGGTCTGGTTGGTGCCGTGCTGACCCATCTCGACCCGCTGGCCGGTGGTGTCGGTGTAGACGGCGGTCTGCGAGGACGGCTCCAGCGTCACGGCCGCGTAGGCCGGGGCGCCGATCGGGAGCCTGTCGGTGACCAGCCGCATCGCCCATGGCGGCAGGAGTGTGAGTGTTGCGGTGCGCATTGTGGCGCTCCTCTCGATGAGTGTGAGTGGTGCTGGTCGGCCCTGCGGGCCGGGGCGCAGCCCACAAGGAGCGGGGTCGGCTGGGGGCTGCGCGCCGGCCAGCAGGGGAGGCCCGGTCGGCCGAGTGGCGCCGACTCCACGCGGCCGGCCGGGGGTCTACTCGCTGGGCGAGTCCAACGGGGTTACGCCGGCTCGACGTTCTCGACGGCGGTGGTGAACTCGCGTCCGGACGCGTTCCGGATGTAGGCGAGGTCCACCCAGTGCTCGATGCCTGTGTTCGAGACGTTCTCGGTGACGACGGCCATCAGCACGCCCTCGGCTCCGGACGGGATGTCGCGGACGCGCTTCCAGAGCAGCCGGTGCGGCTGGTACTCGTACCGCTCACTCATCCGCCACCGCCGACAAGGTGCTGAGAAACCGCTCCCAGCCGATGCGGGCCCGGTCGAGTAGGTCCGCGCTGGGCAAGGCGAGCGGGGCAGTGGTGGAGGCCTGGGCGTCTGGATTGTCCAGGCTCATCACGCCACGGGATGCGGTCTTGTCACAGTGGCTCCCTACCGTCGTCAGCGGGTGGTGAGACCAGTCAACGGCGAGACGATGGCGTGGGACCATCTCCGATGCGGCATGCGCATACGGATATGCGCGCAGCGGGTACGGGCAGGGGCCCGGAGCGGATGAAACCCGAGACTGGGGGCAGGCGCGTTGAGGATTTCGCCGACGGTCCGAGAAGCGTCGCGGGCGAAGGACTACGGCAAGGTCATCGAGCTGGTCCGAAAGGACGCTCGCATGACGCAGGCACAGTTAGGCCAGGCGTGCGGACTGTCCCAGTCAGCCATCTCCCGGCTGGAGAAACGAGGACCTGGGGCATACGCGACAGACGTCCTGGCAGCGGCCGCCGTAGGCCTGGGGATTCCCGGCTCCCTCGTGGGCCTCGCCGACGCGGCAACACGAGATGGGTTCGAGCACGTGGAACGACGAAACTTCATGAGCGGCCTAGGAGCAGCCGCCGCCACCCCGATACTGGCAGCCCTCCCAGACCCAGGCGAGGGCCCAGGACAGGCCGCGCCCCTGCGGCTCGGCACCGCCTCGTACCGGCGGATGGACGGGGCAACACCATCTCGCGATCTTGCCGACGCCGTTCAGTCCCACCTCCGGCTCGTACAGAAGGTGGCCCAGACCGCCAGCAGCGACCAGGAGCGGGCCCGGCTCGCCGGCGTCGGCAGCGAAGCCGCAAGCCTGGTGGGCTGGCTGTCGTGGGACATGGGCGATCACGGTTCCACACGTATGTGGTATGGCTCGGCGATCAAGGCTGCGCGAGCGGCCGGGGACCCCCTCCTCGCCGCCTACCAGGCCGGCACAATGGCACAGTTTGAAGCGGACGCGGGCAACGGAGCGCAGGCACTGTCCTGGACGCGGACCGCCCGCAAGCACCTGGATGCGCGCAGGCCGGCAGTCGCCGACGCGTGGCTGTCGTCGGTCGAGGCCTTGGCCCACGCCGCAGCGGGTGACGAGCGAGCTGCGGACCGGGCGCTGACAAACAGCCGAGCCCTGGCCGCGCGGTTGGGATCGGAAGAGCCGCCACCATGGCCGTGGGTCTTCACATTCAACGAGATCAAGGTGGCGGCCGCCCGAGTCACTTGCGGGGCCCGGCTCGGCCTGCCCACCTGGGTGCTGGAAGCCGACACGGACACCCTCGCCATCGGCCACGCCAAACAGCGGGCTCTCCTCATCCTCGACATTGCCGCCGGCCACCTGGCGGCCGGGCGGGTCGAGGCCGCATTCGCGTTCGCTGGCCGCGCGCTCGACACGGGGCTCCAGTACCGTTCCGGGAGGATCGTGGACCGTGCCCGCGCGGTCCGCCGTTCGTACCGAACGGCCTCGGCGCCCAAGGTGGTTCGGGAGTTCGACGAGCGGCTGCACGACGTCTGCCTGTAGGGGAGGACATGCAATGCGAGTCGGGATCACTGGTCATCGAGGGCTGAGCGCCGAGGTCGAGCAGAAGGTACGCGACCTCCTCAAAGCCGCGGTGAGGGAGCACGGCGCCGACCTGGTGGGCGTCTCCTGCATTGCGGACGGCCCCGACGCGTGGTTCGCCGAGTATGTCCTCGCCCACGGCGGCCGTCTCGAAGTCGTCCTCCCCGCGGAGCAGTACCGCGAAGGGCTGCCCGCCGAGCACTGGCCCACGTACGACGAGCTGATGAACCGCGCAGCCGACGTCCACCGCACCGGCATGGCCGCCTCCGACTCCGCCGCGCACATGGCCGGTAGCGAGATCCTCGTCGGCCTGGTTGATGAGCTGCTGGCCGTCTGGGACGGGAAGCCGGCCTGGGGGTACGGGGGCACAGCCGACGTGGTGGCGTACGCCGAGCGCACGGGCGTTCCGGTGCGGATTCTCTGGCCTGAGGGCGCAAGTCGCTGACGTCCCCCGAACGCACGAGGGCACCCCCTCCCAGCCCGAAGGCCGAGAGGGGGCGCACGCGGCCTACTTCGCCACGAGTTGGTACAGGGTGAGTCCGAGCCCAGCAACAGCGGTCACCGCGGCGATGGAGGGGAGTGGCCAGCGGGCCCGCTCCAGAGCCTCGACCCGCTGCTCCAAGGCGTCGATGTCCGCCTCGGCCTGGTCGGTGCGCTGGAGTGCGGGGCTCAGGTCGCCGCGCAGCTCGGCGAAGCCCGTACGAATCTCGCCCCTCATCTCCGCAAGCTAGACCGCGACCCGGGTGGACTCCTCAGGGCTCACCCGCGGGGCCGGACGGTCTCGGTGATGCCCGGACCCTCCGACCGCCGGAGTCGCGCGCGCTACAGCCGGGCGCGCAGGGCCGGGTGGTCCGCGACGACCGTGCAGCTGCCCGGAGCGATCTCGGTGAAGCCCGCGTCCCGGACCACCGGGAGTCCGCTGCCGCTCAGTTCCGCCCAGCGCTCTCGCGGGGCGCTGCGGACGGCCAGGTGGAAGCCCGAGGCCTGCCACAGGCCGCGTTCCGCCGCCGTCAGTTCCCACCAGGCCAGCTGCGCCGCGTGGCCGGCCTGGGCCATGGCCTTGCCGGCCGACATGCCGAGCTCCGGGTTCAGCCACAGCACCGGCACGCCCGGTTCCGGCGCGGGCGCCGGCTCCGGGTCGTCCAGGTCGGTACCCGACACCTGGAGCTTGGCCAGCTCCTTGGGCCAGCCGTCCAGGGGCACCGGCGGGAAGACCCGTACCTCGGACGCGGCGCCGTGGACCGTGACGCCCGGCAGGGTGGCCGCCTTGCGCCACTCCGCGCCGCGCGCCCGGCGGACCACCTTGCGGATCCGGGCGTCCTGCCAGTCGCGGACCGCCTGCGCCCATTCGCCCTCGCCGTGCGCGCGCTCGTCCGTGAGGAGGACCAGCACCGCCCGGGCCGCCGTCTCCAGGGCGTCCGTCCGGGCCGGCGGCTCGGTCTTCTCGATCCGTACGACCAGCGGCAGGACGAACTGCGGCGCCTCGTCGCGCCGTACGTGGTCCTTGCGGAAGGGGCTGTCCGACCCCACCGGGGGTACCTCTGAGGTCTGGTTCGTGTGCTGGCTGCTCATCCCGTCAAGCATGCCAGGGTCCGTCTTCAGGAGGATGTCCCGGGTGGCCCGCCCGAGCGAGGATCATGTCCATGAAGAGCGACCTTTTCGCGAGCGAGAACCTGGCCCAGTCCGCCGCCGCGCCCGGGATGTCCCTGCAGAACGCCAAGTCCGTCAAGTACGCCGTCAACGGCGAGATGCTCGCCCGCCAGGGCTCCATGGTCGCCTTCCGCGGCAACCTCCAGTTCGAGCGCAAGGGCCAGGGCATCGGCGGCATGCTCAAGCGGGCCGTCACGGGCGAGGGCCTTGCGCTGATGGCTGTACGAGGCCAGGGCGAGGCCTGGTTTGCGCACCAGGCCGGCAACTGCTTCATCATCGACTTCGAACCCGGCGACGCCCTCACCATCAACGGGCGCAACGTGCTGTGCTTCGACGCGACGCTGTCGTACGAGATCAAGATGGTCAAGGGCGCCGGGATGACCGGCGGCGGCCTCTTCAACAGCCTCTTCACCGGCACCGGCAAGCTCGCCGTCGTCTGCGACGGCAACCCGATCATCATCCCGGTCACCGCGCAGTCCCCGGTGTACGTGGACACGGACGCGGTCGTCGGCTGGAGCGCCCACCTGGAGACCGGGCTGCACCGCTCCCAGTCGCTGGGCTCGATGCTCCGCGGCGGCTCCGGTGAGGCCGTCCAGCTGATGCTGCGCGGCGAGGGCTTCGTCATCGTCCGGCCCAGCGAGCTCACCGAGACGGCGGCGGCGCACTGAGGCTGACCGGAGTGGGCCGCCGCTACGGGAGGCGGCGGCCCTGGGTGCTGCGCGGGGTCGGGTTGGATCTGCCGCCCGGCGCCCTGGTCCGGATCGAGGGCGGCAACGGCGGCGGCAAGTCCACCCTGCTGCGGCTCCTCGCGGGTATCGACGCCCCGACCGAGGGCCGGATCACCGGCCGCCCGCGCCGCACCGCCTACGTCCCCGAGCGCTTTCCCGCCGTCCTGCCGCTGACGGCCCTGGGCTACCTGACCCACCTCGGACGGGTGCACGGTCTGACCGGCGCCGAGGCCGCCCGGCGGGGGGCCGAGGGGCTGGAGCGGTTCGGCGCCGGGGCCCACGCCCGCACCCCGCTGGCCGAACTGTCCAAGGGGAGCAGCCAGAAGGTGGCCGTCGTCCAGGCGCTGCTCGCCGAGCCCGGCCTGCTCGTCCTCGACGAAGCCTGGACCGGTCTCGACGTGGCCGCCCGCGCCGAACTGGACCGCGCCGTCGCCGAACGCACCGCCGCCGGGGCCACGGTGGTCTTCGTCGACCACGACGCCACCCGCCTCGCGGACCTGCCCGACGCCCGCTACCGGCTGCGCGGCGGAACGCTGGAGGAGGCCACCGAGCCCCCGGAGCTCCGGCCCGGTGCCGCGGCCGCCCGCCCGGCAGCCGCGGGCGCTGCGCGTACCGGGTCCCGGGCCCCGGGGGTATCGGGCGAGGAGCGCGCGGGACGGGCCGGCGCGCCCGTTGTCCGGGCCGATCTGCCCGTTGTCCCGGTCGAGCCGCCCGTGGCACCGGCCAGCGCCCTCGGCGGCCGGGCCGACGAGGCCGTGGTCCGGGCCGACGTGGCCGTGGTCCGGGCCGACGTGCTCGGCGTACGGGCCGACGCCCCCGGCGCCCGGGCCGACGTCCCCGGCGCCCGGGCCGACGCCCCCGGCGTACAGACCGGCGCGCCCGGCGTCCCGGCCGGCGTGCCCGCCCGAGGGCCGGGGGTGGCGGTCGTGCGGATCCGCGCCGCCGGGCCGCCCGGCAGCGTCCCGCCGCCGGGTGCGGTCCCCGACGCGGGGGGCGGGATCCTGCTGACCGTTGGCGCCGACCGCTCGGACGCCGTGCTGCGCGCGCTGCTCACCGCCCGGCCGCCCTGGCACATCCGCTCCGTGGAGGAACTCCCGTGACCGCCCTGCTCCGCTACCAGGGGGCGCTGCTGATCCGCTCCCAGGGCTGGCTCGCCCCCTTCGCGGTGTACGCCGTCTTCATGGCCATCGGTATCCAGCCCGGCGACCGGACGCTGGACTCCCTCGGCTACGCCGCCGCCGGGCTGGTCCCGCTGACGGCCTGGCTGGTCCGCGTCTGCGCCACCGTCGAGCCCCCCGCCGCCCGCGCCTGCACCGCCGCCGCGGCCGGCCCCGCCCGGGCGCACGCCGCGGCCCTGCTGACCGGCCTGGGCGGGGCCCTGCTCACCGGGCTGCTCGCCGCCGCCTACACCCTGCTGGTCTGCGACCCCGCCGGGCACGCCCCCGTCCGGGCGGCCCTCACCGGGGCGGTGGCCGTCGGCGTCTGCGCGCTGACGGGGGCGGCCGTGGGCGCAGTGTGCGGCCCGCCCCTGCTGCCGGGGCGCGGCCTTGCCGTCCTCGGGGCGGGCCTCGGCTCCCTGCTGGCCTGGGTGGCGCCCTTCTCCCCGGCCCGCGTCGCGGTGTCCGTGCTGATCGGCGCCGCGCGGGCGGGCGCCCCCGAGCCGGCCCTCCCGCCGGGCCTGCCGGCCGGGGCCCTCCTGCTCGCCGGGGCGGCCGGGGCGGTGGCGTGCGCGGCCGTCGCACGCCGGGGGTGATGGAACGTTACTTCCCCATCAGCTCCGACACCTTCACGAAGCGGTACCCCCGCTTGCGCAGCTCCGGCACGATCTTCTCGACGGCCTGCTCGGTGACCGGCGCCGCGCTGTGCGTGCAGTGCATGACCACCACCGAGCCCGGTTTCACCCCGGCCAGCACCTGCTCCGCCACGGCGTCGGGGTCCTTGGCGAAGGCGTCCCCGCTGACCACGTCCCACTGCACGGCGGTCACCTTGGCGGGGGCGAGGGCCCGCAGGGCCTGCTCGTCGTAGCAGCCGCCGGGGAAGCGGAAGTACGGCACGGTGTTGACCGCTCCGGCCTTCTTGAAGGCGGCGAAGGCCCGGTCCACGTCGGCCCTGGCGGCGGGCGCGTCGAGCGCGGGCAGCCCGTAGCAGGGGGACTTGAAGGCGTGGTGGCTGTAGGAGTGGTTGGCGACCTCGAAGTTCGGGTCCGTGCCGATGGCCTTCGCCTGGTCCGGGTACTCCTCCGCCCAGCGGCCCGTCATGAACACCGTGGCCGGCACCTTCAGCCGGCGCAGGCTCGCGATCAGCTCGGGGTTGTCGAAGCGCTCGCCCGAGGCGGCGCGCGGACCCTGGTCGGAGGTCATGTCGGCGTCGAAGGTCAGGGCGACGGTCTTCTCGGTCCGCTGCCGGGCCCGCTCGAAGACCGGCGTCAGGCCGCCCGGCCCGGGAGCCAGGGTCGGGACCCGGGCGGGCCCGCCGGCCTGCGGGGAGGCGGAGGGAGGGGCGGATGCGGAGGGGGAGGCCGCGGTGGCGGCGGGGCCGGAGGCCGCGGGGGTGCCCATACGGGCCTGGCCCGCGCCCTGGGGGGCGCCGGCGCCGGCCCCGCATCCCGTCAGGAAGGCGCCGAGCGCGGCCACGGCGCCCATGACGGTAACTTTGCGTGCAGAAAGGGTCACCCATGCAAAATATATGACTATCCGGCAATCAGCCGGGCGCGGCACGCCTCGACATCGAAGGTGGCCGCGGGGTATTGCGGGTCCATCTCCTCCAGATGCTCCAGCAGCAGTCTGGCGACCGCCCAGTTCCGGTACCACTTGCGGTCCGCGGGCACCACGTACCAGGGCGCCTGCGCAGGGGAGCAGCGCTCCAGGACCCGCTCGTACGCCTCCTGGTACGCCGGCCACATCCGGCGCTCCTCGATGTCGCCCGGATCGAACTTCCAGCGCTTGTCGGGGCGGTCCAGCCGTCGCAGCAGCCGCTGGAGCTGCTCCCCGAAACCGATGTGGAGGAAGACCTTCACCACGGTCACCCCGTCCTCGGCGAGGGAGCGCTCGAACGCGTTGATCTCCTCGTACCGGCGCTCCACGACCTCGGGGGCCACGAGCGCGCGGACCCGGGCGATCAGCACGTCCTCGTAGTGCGAGCGGTCGAAGACGCCGATCTCGCCCTGACGGGGCAGGGCCTTCTCGACGCGCCACAGGAAGGGGTGTTCCCGCTCCTCGGCGGTGGGTGCCTTGAAGGCGGTGACGCGGCAGCCGGCGGGGTTGAGCGGGCCGGTGACGTGTTTCACCGTGCCGCCCTTGCCGGAGGTGTCCATCCCCTGGAGCACGAGCAGCAGCCGGCGGCGGTCCCCGGCGGTGCCGGCGGCGTACAGCCGTTCCTGGAGGCCGGCCAGCGGCCCGGCCAGCGCGTCCGTGGCGGCCCGCCCGGCGTCCTTGTCCGTCGGGCCGGCCGGGATCGCGGAGCTGTCATACGCCCCGAGGTCGACCCGGCCGCCGCCCCCGACGCGCAGCAGCTCCCGCAGCGGGGTCCCGCCGGCCTTCCCGCCCTCGGCCCCCTTCCCCTTCCCCCGGGTCACGGCGTCAGCGCCACGGTCCGGTCACCGCGAACGTGGTGCCGGGCGTGTACGCGTTGACGTACATCGTCCGCCGGTCGGGGGAGAAGGTGACCCCGGCGAACTCCCCCCACGCGGGGGCTCCCGGCTTCCCGACGTCCTGGGCGTTGCGCGCCACCGGGTAGACCTCCCCGGCCGGGGTCACCCCGAAGACGTACTGGTCCCCGCCGCCGTCCTCGCACACCATCAGCCCCCCGTCCGGGGCCAGGCAGATGTTGTCGGGGGAGTCCCCCGGAAGGCCGGTGTCGGCGGCCGGCCCGAAGCGCACCTCCAGCCGGAGCCGGGCGCGCAGCGGATCGTAGTGCCACACCTGCCCGTGGTGGTCGGCCGAGGCGCCCTCGGAGCCCCGGGCGTAGCTGGAGACGAAGCAGACCCCCGTCCCGCCCCAGTAGCAGCCCTCCAGCTTCTGGGCGTGCGTGATCCCGCCCGGGCCGAAGTCCTGGAAGCGGATCGGGGTCCCGGCCGCCGAGGGGTCCGGGACGGGCACCCACTCCACCGGGAACTCCGCCCCCGGCCGGTCCACCACCGACAGGTCGGGCACCCCGGGCACGCGCAGGGCCTCCAGCGTGCCGCCGGCCCGCAGGGAGCCGGGGCCGCCGAGCGGGCGCGCGGGCAGGAAGCGGTAGAAGAGGCCGAAGGGCCTGACGAAGGCGTCCTCGGTCTCGTAGACCACGCCCCGGTACGGGTCCACGGCCACGGCCTCGTGGGCGAAGCGGCCCAGCGCGGTCAGCGGGACGGCGCCCAGCCGGTGCGGGTCGGCGGGGTCGACCTCGAAGACGTACCCGTGGTCGCGGGCGTACCCGTTGGCACCGGCCCGGTCCTCGGTCTCCTCGCAGCTCAGCCAGGTGTTCCAGGGGGTGCGGCCCCCAGCGCAGTTGACGGCCGTCCCGGCCAGGGCGACCCGCTCGGCGGTGACCCGGCCGCCGGGGTCCAGTTCCAGGGCGGTGCAGCCGCCCAGGGCCCCGGGGTCGTACGTCAGCCCGTCCACGGCGGGGACGCGCAGGGCGGCGTCGGCCCGGTTCTCGTGGTTGCGCACCAGGCGCACCCGGCCGCCGCCCGCGCCGAAGGCGGCCATGCCGTCGCAGTGGGACGGCACCGTGCCCTCCCCGGAGCGCAGCGGGTCCCCGGCGCGTGAGAGCACCCGGTACGAGAAGCCGGCCGGCAGGTCGAGCAGGCCGCCGGGATCAGGCAGGAGCGGTCCGTACCCCCGGGCGGAAGCCCGGGCGCCGCCGGAGGCGAACAGCGGGCCGAGAGCGCCGCTGAAGGCGACCGCGCCGGCCGCGAGCAGGCTGCGTCGGGAGACGGACATCGGCGACTCCCCGGTGCGTGGGTGGAGATGTGACCAGCCCGTCGTACCACGCCGGACCCCCGCCACCCCCGCGACGCGTGCGCGCCACCGTCCCCCTCACCCCACCGGGCCCCGGCGCGGCGTACGCGCGGGGCCCGGCGGCGGAGGGGGAGGGGATCAGACGAGCTCGGCGCTCAGGGTGATCGTCGTACCGGTCAGGGCCTGGCTGACCGGGCAGTTCTTCTTCGCGTCCTCGGCCGCGGCGGCGAAGCCCTCCGCGTCCAGGCCGGGGACCTCGGCGCGCACGGTCAGGTGGATGCCGGTGATGCCCTCACCGGGCTGGAAGGTGACGTCGGCCTTGGTCTCCACCCGGGTGGGCGGGGTGCCCGCGCCGTCGAGGCCGTGGGAGAGCGCCATCGAGTAGCAGCTGGAGTGCGCGGCGGCGATCAGCTCTTCGGGGCTGGTCTTGCCGTTGGCGGCCTCGGCGCGCGAGGGCCAGGAGACCTCGAACGAGCCCCGGCCCGAGGAGTCGAGGGTGACGACACCGGCGCCCTTGAGCAGGTTGCCTTCCCATTCGGTGTGCGCGGTACGCGTGGTGGCCATGGCGGGTCCCTTCATGGAAGTGGATACGGCCGGGTCGCGAAAGCGTCCCGGCCGTGCCCAACCTACTGGGACACCAGGGGTTTTGCGTCGCGGGCGAGCGCGGTGAGCCGCGATATGGCTCGGAAGTACTTCTTCCGGTAACCGCCGGCCAGCATTTCTTCACTGAACAGCTTGTCGAAGGGCACGCCGGAGGCCAGGACCGGCACCTCCCGGTCGTAGAGCCGGTCGGCCAGCACCACCAGGCGCAGCGCCGTCGACTGGTCCGGCACCGGGACGACGTCGGTCAGGCAGACCGCGGCGATCCCGTCGGTGAGCGCGCCGTACCGGCTCGGATGCACCTTGGCCAGGTGCTCCAGCAGGCCCGGGAAGTCGTCGAGGCTCGCGCCGGGGGTCGCGTACGCGGCCTTGGCGACCTGCTCGTCCGAGAAGGGCGCGGGGGCTTCGGGCAGGCCGCGGTGGCGGTAGTCCTGGCCGTCGATGCGCAGCGGCCGGAAGTGCGCGGACAGCCCCTGGATCTCCCGCAGGAAGTCGGCGGCGGCGAAGCGGCCCTCGCCGAGCTTGCCGGGCAGCGTGTTGGAGGTGGCCGCCAGCGCCACGCCCTGCTCGACCAGGCGGCTGAGCAGGGAGGACACGAGCACGGTGTCGCCCGGGTCGTCCAGCTCGAACTCGTCGATACACAGCAGCCGGTGTCCCCCCAGGGTCTGCACGGTCTGCTGGAAGCCGAGCGCGCCGACCAGGTTGGTCAGCTCCACGAAGGTGCCGAAGGCCTTGAGTGCGGGCTCGGCCGGGGTGGCGTGCCAGAGGGAGGCCAGCAGGTGGGTCTTGCCGACGCCGTAGCCGCCGTCGAGGTAGACCCCGCGCGGGCCGGCGGCCGGGGCGGGCGCCTTCTTCTGGAACCACTTGCGCTTGCCGGCGCCGCTGGCGTGGGCTCCGCCGAGCCCTGCGGCGAAGCCGCTCAGCACGGTGACGGCCTCGGCCTGGCTGGGCTGGGCCGGGTCCGGGTTGTAGGTGTCGAAGCGCACCGAGTCGAAGCGCGGCGGCGGGACCATCTCGGCCACCAGCCGTTCGGCGGGCACCCGCGGCTCGCGGGCGCACAGGGCCAGCGGGCCCGCGTCGGCTATCGGGGGCTGCCCGGAGGCAGGACCGGAGGTGGAGAGTGATGTTGACACAGCTCTTAACTCTACGGGGCGTGTCACACTGCACCGATGCGACGCCTGTTCCCTGTGACCGATCAGACACCCGGCCCCTCCGGGGCCACGGCCGACCGCGAGTGGTCTCTGGACGAGCTGGCCGAGGCCTACGCCTACCCCGAGCTGGCCCCCGGCGCGCACTGGCTGCGGGCGAACATGGTGTCGACCCTGGACGGGGCCGCCCAGCACGACGGGCGCTCGCAGCCCATCTCCGGCGAGACCGACATGCGGATCTTCGGTACCCTGCGGGCCCTGGCCGACGTGGTGATCGCCGGCGCGGAAACGGTTCGCCAGGAGGGCTACCGCCCGGCCCGGGCCCGTGAGGCCTTCGCGGCCCGCCGCGAGGCCGCCGGACAGGGCCCCGCCCCGGCCATCGCCGTGGTCAGCGCGAGCCTGGACCTGGACTTCACCCTGCCGCTGTTCACCTCCCCTCTGGTGCCCACCCTGCTGCTGACCGGCGCCGGCGCCCCCTCCGACCGGGTCGCCGAGGCCACCGCGGCCGGGGCCCAGGTCGTGGTGGCGGGCGAGGGGGCCGCCGTGGACCCGGCGCGGGCCGTACGGGAGCTGGCCGCGCGGGGGCTGGGCCGTCAGCTGACCGAGGGCGGGCCCCGGCTGCTGGGGCAGTTCGTGGCCGCCGACGTGCTGGACGAGCTGTGCCTGACGGTCTCCCCGATGCTCACCGCGGGCGACGCCCAGCGGATCGCCGGCGGGCCCTCCGTCACGGTTCCGCACCGGCTCGCGCCGGCCTCCGTGCTGGAAGAGGCCGGGTTCCTCTTCACGAGCTACCGTCGGATCTGACAGGGGAGCGGAATTTCGCGTTCCGCTTAGCTTCCGACGGGTACGTAGCTGGGCACATATACCTGCGCACGCCCCGCGCCACAGCGGGGCAGGATGGTTTCCGCAGGGGCCGGCCGACCGGCCTCGGCGCATGAAGGAGAGGGCGTCCGTGTTCACGAGCGTATTGATGATCGAGCAGCCGCTGACCACGGTGGACGTGGACTTCGTCACCACCCTGCACGGAGACGACCCGGTCTCCTTCGTCGTCCTCATGCAACCCAGGGGCGACCAGGACCGACTGCTCCGGGCCATCGACGACGTGGCGCTCGGTGAGCTCCCGGAAGCCCTTCGCGAGGCCGACGTACCCGAGGGCGAGGCCGCCCGGGGCCCCGCCGCACAAGCACTCGAACACTCCCTGGCGGCCCTGCGCAGGAAGGGCGCCACGGCCGTCGGCCAGATCATCGAGAACCACCCCCTCGACCACCTCAAGAGCGTCGTGGACGAGACGGACGCCGACGAGGTGATCGTCCTGACCGCCCCCCACTTCGTCGAGGAGTTCTTCCACCGGGACTGGGCCTCCCGCGCCCGGCACAAGGTCGGGGTTCCGGTGCTCAAGCTCTTCGCCCACAACGAATAGGCTGGGGCGGACACACCCCGCGGGCCCGCCCCCGCGGGCCCCGCACTCGATCCTGGAGCGACCTGAATGAAGCCCGGCCTGCCGACCGCGATGGAACGGCCCCACTTCATCGGCATCGGCGGCGCCGGCATGTCCGGCATCGCGAAGATCCTCGCCCAGCGCGGCGCACAGGTGGCCGGCAGCGACGCCCGTGACTCCGAGACCGCCGAGGCGCTGCGCGCCCACGGCGCCACGGTCCACATCGGGCACGCCGCCGGGCACCTCGCCCCCGGATCCACCTGCGTGGTCGTCTCCAGCGCCATCCGCGCCGACAACCCGGAGCTGGCCCGAGCCGCCGAGCTCGGCATCCCCGTCGTGCACCGCTCCGACGCCCTCGCCGCCCTGATGGACGGCCTGCGCCCGATCGCGGTCGCCGGCACCCACGGCAAGACCACCACCACGTCCATGCTGGCGGTCTCCCTCTCCGCCCTGGGCCTGGACCCCTCGTACGCCATCGGCGGCGACCTGGACGCCCCCGGCTCCAACGCCCACCACGGCGAGGGCGACATCTTCGTGGCCGAGGCGGACGAGAGCGACCGCAGCTTCCACAAGTACGCCCCGCAGGTCGCGATCATCCTCAACGCGGAGCTCGACCACCACGCGAACTACGCCTCGATGGACGAGATCTACGAGTCCTTCGAGACCTTCGTCGGCAAGGTCGTCCCCGGCGGCACCCTCGTCGTGGCCCACGGCCAGGCCGGCGCCGCCGAGATCGCCCGCCGCGTCGCCGGCCGCGAGGGCCTGAACGTCGTCACGTACGGCGAGGCCGAGGACGCCGACGTCCGCATCACCAAGATCACCCCGCGCGGCCTGACCAGCGAGGTCACCGTCCTCCTCGACGGGCGCCCGCTCACCTTCACCGTCTCCGTGCCGGGCCGCCACTACGCGCACAACGCCGTCGCCGCCCTCGCCGCCGGCGTCGCCCTCGGCATCCCCGCCCACAACCTGGCCTCCGCCCTCGGCAAGTACACCGGCGTCAAGCGCCGCCTCCAGCTCAAGGGCGAGGCGGCCGGCGTCCAGGTCATCGACTCCTACGCCCACCACCCCACGGAGATGACCGCCGACCTGGAGGCCATCCGCGGCGCCGCCGGGGACTCCCGCATCCTGGTCGTCTTCCAGCCGCACCTCTTCTCCCGCACCCAGGAGCTCGGCAAGGAGATGGGCCAGTCCCTCGCCCTCGCCGACGCCTCCGTCGTCCTCGACATCTACCCGGCCCGCGAGGACCCGGTACCCGGCGTGACCAGCGAGATCATCATCGCCGCCGCCCGCACCGCCGGCGCCGACGTCACCCCCGAGCACGACAAGGGCGCCGTCGCCGACGTGATCGCGGGAATGGCCAAGCCCGGCGATCTCGTTCTCACCATGGGCGCGGGCGACGTCACGGATCTGGGACCCCGGATCCTCGCCCGCCTCGCCGACTGAGGGAGCGGGAGCGTCATGGCGTACGAGGTCCAGAAGACGGACGAGCAGTGGCAGGCGGAGCTGACCCCGTCCGAGTACCAGGTACTGCGCCTGGCGGGCACCGAGCCGGCCTTCCGCGGCGAGTACACGGACACCAAGACGGAAGGCGTCTACTCCTGCCGCGCCTGCGGCGCGGAGCTCTTCCGCTCCTCGGAAAAGTTCGACTCCCACTGCGGCTGGCCGTCCTTCTACGACCCGAAGGACACCGAGGCGGTGGAACTGCGGGCGGACACCTCCCACGGCATGGTCCGCACGGAGGTCCTCTGCGCGAAGTGCGGCTCCCACCTCGGCCACGTCTTCGAGGGCGAGGGCTACCCGACCCCCACGGACCAGCGCTACTGCATCAACTCGATCTCCCTCCGCCTCACCCCGACCGAGGGCTGACCGGGGGCCGGCCGGGGGCCGGAGGCGGCGCCCGCGCCGTCCCCGGTGCCGCCCGGCGTCACGAATGCATAACTGAGGCATTGTCAGCGCCCATATGCCACCGGTGAGTTGACGGCCTCCCTTAGTCTCCTTCCAGCGCGGCGCTGCGTGCACCGCGAAGCCGGAGGACTGGGGGGTCGCGGTGACGCTGTACGGACGCTCTGCGGTACTGAACGCCGTGGTTCCGTCCCTGGTGGGCCTGGAGCCGAACGGGCCGAAGCGATTACGCATCCCGGACGGGACGCCGCTCCTGCTCGTGTGCGGCGGCGGCCGGGGATCGGGGAAGAGCGCCCTGCTGAAGGCACTGTCCGACCAGTACGCGCACCGCGTCCCGCAGGCGTACGCGGATCTCGACGCGGACCACTTCGGCCAGCCGGGGCTCGCCGCCCCGGCCGACGGCGAAGCCCCCAGAAACGCCTCGCGCACCTCGGACCTGCTCTTCTACCTGATGGACGGGCTGAGCCAGAAGCCGAGCGAATTCGGGGGGAAGCTGTCCTTCCCCCGGCTGGTCCAGGGGCTGCTCGCGATCACCAGCTGGGAGCCGGTGCGCCCCTCCGAGATACCCGCCGCACGCCAGCGCCTCGGAGAACTCCAGCGGGCCAGCCAGCCGGACCAGCAGGCGCGCAACGAGAGGGTCCTGGGCTGGATCGACGAGGTGGCCGGAGCGCTGCCGGCGGTGGGCGGCATACCTCCGGGCGTCGAGGAGCTGGTGCGGCCCCTGCTGCGCATCGTCGCCACCGAACTGCTCGGACCCCGCGCCAACAAGGACGGCCTCAAATGGTGGGAGGCCCGGCGCGTGGGCCGCCCCGGCGACGGGCTCGCCCAGCTGACCGAGCTGGCCATGACCTTCCGCGGCGACGCGGAGGACCGCGAACACGCCGAGCGGCACCTGCTGGCCGCCCTCCTCGCGGACGTCGCGGACCACTACGGCCGGCTGAACACGATGAACCGGGTGCCACGCCCCCTGCTGCTCCTCGACAACGCCCACACCCCGACGGGTGCGGCCTTCCTGGACGAGCTGGCACGCGTCTGGCACGAGGAGGCCGCGGGCAAGCGGGCCCTGCGCCCGGCCGTCGTCGCCACCGTACTCAGCCAGGACCCGCCCGTTCCGGACCCCGAGGACACCGCCCCCTCGACCCGCAGCGCGCCCGGCGCCTTCTGGCGGGCGGACAGACCCGCGGCACCGGCCGGATGGCTGGCGCACCTGCCGCTCGCGCCGCTGACCCTCGACGAGGTCAAGCAGATGTTCGGGGAGGACAGGCCGGCTCCCCGGACCGCCCAGGTGATCCACCGGCTCAGCGCCGGGCGGGCCGGCACCGCCCACGCCCTCGTCCAGGCCGCCCGGCTGCGCATGCGCCTCCTCCACGACGCGGCCGGCACCTTCGACCCGGTCGACCTGCTCGACCTGCCGGCCGACCCCGAGCCCGGTACGACCGTGAACGAGCGGATCCTCGCGACGCTGCTCCCCGGGCAGGTCGCCCGGCGGCGCCTGACGTACTACTCACCCGCCCTCGACAACGAGGCGGTGCACCGCCTCGCCGCCGGCTACCCCCCGGACGACCCCGGCGGGGTACCCGTGCTGGAGGCCGAGGCCGAGCTGCGGGACGGGTACTGGGGGCGCCACCCCTGGCCCGGCACCGGCGGTCCGTTCGTCGGCGACCCCACCCTGCGCGCGCTGCTCCTGCACCGGCTCACCGCCCTCACCCAGGCGACGCCCCTCGGCGAGCAGTGGAAACACGTCCACCTGCGGCTGCGGTCCTTCTACGACCCGCAGGGACGCGGCACCGCGGCCGACCGGCCCGACGTCCGGTTCCTGCACCACTCGCTCGCCCTCGGCGAGGAGGAGTTCGTCGTCCACGCCCTGCACCGCCGCTTCGCCGAGCAGGACGCCCCCGACTGGCTCGCCGCCCTCAACCTGGTCTGCGCCGCGCCCCGCCCCCCGCAGGTCCTGCCCCCGCCGCCGGAGTTCACCGCGGTCTGCCGGGCCTGCGCGGCCGACAACGACCCCGTGCACCGGGCCGTACGGCTTCTCGTATCCGCCCTGTGGGCGCAGTCCCCGCCCCTCGTGGCACCCCAGCAGGACCTGATCAGCACCATCAGGCTCCAACTGCTCACCCTGGCCATGGCCCAGAGCAGCGCCCCCGCCGCCCAGAAGGTCCTCTACCGGGCGCACGAGGAATGGCCGACGCTCCTCGGCCACTGGCGCCAGGCGCCGCACCTGCCCACCTACGGAGAGTCCGCCCCATGAAGCTGCTTCCCGACGGCCCTCTCTACCGGGCCGTGGTGATCGCCGTCCTCGCCGTCGCCGTGGGCGCCGGCGGCTACTTCCTCTACAACGGCGTCATCAGGAACGACCCGTCCTGCGCCACCGGAGTCGAGCGGCGCGGACCCCGCCACGAGTGCACCGGCGTCACCGACGGCGGCTACTCCTTCGCCAAGCCCCTCGCCCCGGTCTTCGGCCGCATCAAGGCCGAGAACGACAGCGTCGCGGGCAAGAACCCCGCCACCATCGCCCTGATGATCCCGATGACCTCCGACAACGCCGCCGAACAGCGCGAGTTCGTCGAGCAGGTCCAGGGCGCCTACCTCGCGCAGTACCGCGCCAACCACCGGGCCAACGGCAAGCAGCCGCCGATCCGGCTGGTGCTCGCCAACCCCGGCCGGAACTACGCGTACTGGCGGCCCGTCGCCGACGCCCTCGTCAAGGCCGCGGCGTCCGACAAGGAGAACCTGAGGGCCGTCGCGGGCATCAACATCAGCCTCAGGGAAACCGCGGAGACCGTCCGCTACCTCACCCACGACAAGGGCATCCCGGTCGTCGCCGGACCCATGACCGCCGACGACATCAAGAACGGCGCCGACAACGCCTACCCCGGCCTGGCCCGCATCGCCCCCAGCAACACCGACCAGGCGCAAGCCCTCGGGTCGTACGGGGCGGACATCAAACCCGCCGAGACCATGGTCGTCGAGGACATCCGCGAGGGCGACAACTACCTCACCACCCTGCGCGGGACCTTCGAGAAGCTCGCCACGGGCGCGCCCAACGCCCCGGAGACCTTCCGCTCACCGCAGGACTTCACCGAAGAGGGCAACCTCGCCAACGACTTCCACCAGATGGTCCCGGACATCTGCTCGTCCAACGCCAAGACCATCTACTTCGCCGGCCGGCCCGTCCAGCTGCGCCAGTTCCTCATCGAGCTGGGAGGCCGCAACTGCGACAAGCACTACACGGTCGTCACCGGCTCGCACGCCTCCACCCTGACCGTCGACGAGAAGTTCGCGGACCAGTGGAACGCCCTGACCAAGGGCGCCGGGATCACCGTGCGCTACGCGGCGCTCGCCCACCCCGACGCGTGGGGCGAGGGCAGCACCGAGGCGACCGGCGGCTCCAAGGACGCCCTCCGGGAACTCGCCTCGCTCCTGCACGACGCCCAGCCGTCGTCCGGGCCCTCGATCGGACCCGCGTCGCTGTCCGACGGCCGCATCATCATCACGTACGACGCGGTCACCACCGCCGTCGCGGGCATCCGCAACGACACGGTCGGCGCCGTGAAGATGCCCGGCCTCACCGAGGTCCGCGACAGCTGGCTCCGTCTGCACGGCACCAACCGGGTCGACGGCGCCAGCGGCTGGATCTGCCTCGACCAGTACGGCAACCCCCGCAACAAGGCCGTGCCCATCGTCCATCTCGACCCGACGACCAGGACCGCGGTGTTCGACCGGACCGCCTGGCCGGCCGGGCATGCTCCGGACGCCAACTGCAGCATCAGCAGCGACGGCTGATCCGCAGGCGGGCGCGGAGCCGAGGCCGCGGCCGGGGGAGGGGGAGACGGCCGCGGCTCAGCCCGCCGCCCCGGGCGGGGTCCCGGAGCCGTCGAGACGGGCGCGGAGCCGGGCGAAGACGCCCGGTTTCGGACGGCCGGCGGTGGCGCGGGGCGGGGCGGGGCGCCAGGGGGCGGGCAGGTCGGGGAGGGCGACGGAGGCCTTCGCCCGCTCCCCCAGCCGCTCCCCGAGCTCCGCCGGGAGGTCCTCGCCGAAGTGCCGCAGCAGGTCCGCCGCCAGCGCCGGGGCGTCCGGGTCGCCGGCCGGGGCATCGGCCGCCGCGTGGGCCAGGAGGTCCCAGGTGCCCGCGCGGCCGTGCACCGGGGCGCCCGTCGTGGCCAGGAGGAGGCGGGCCTCCACCGGCGTCGGGGGCACGTCCCCCCACACCAGGCGCATGCCGGTCCGCAGGACCAGCGGCTCCGCGTACGGGGAGACGCCGGCCTCCCGCAACAGGGTGTCCAGCGCCACGACCCGGTCCCCCGGCGGGCGGCCCCGGGCGCACATGCGCAGGTGCGGCAGAGGCTCCGCCGTGCCCAGGCGGAGCCCGGTGTGGGCGAACAGCCGTGCCCCGGCGGGCGGATCGCCCGCCGCGAGGGCGTCCAGCCGGTCGAGCACGAGGGCCCGCAGCGCCGGCAGCTGCGCCAGCGCGGCCCGTATCTCCTCCCCGTACGCCCCCTCCGGGTCCGCGAGCAGACCCCGTGCCAGCTTCCGTGCCACCTGCGGCAGCAGCCCGGCGGTATCGGCGCCGAGGGCCGCGGCCGACACCAGCAGCGTGGCCGGGCCGGCCGGCCCGCCCTCCGGGTCGGCCGGCGCGGCCCGCAGCTCCGCCTCCAGCTCCGCCGCGAGCGCGCCCCGCGCCCCCGCGTCCAGCGCCGCCAGCAGCCGCTGCGACGCGGCCGCCTCCGCCGCCCCGCGCGGCTCCCCGCCCGGCCGCACCAGCACCCCCGCCAGCGCGTGCAGCCGTACGCCGTCCAGCGCTTCCGGCCGCCCGGCCGCCCAGTCGGCGGCTGCCGCCCGGGCCGCCGACCCCAGCGGGACACCGGCCGC
This sequence comes from Streptomyces sp. 3211.6, assembly GCF_003634815.1. NCBI lineage: Bacteria > Bacillati > Actinomycetota > Actinomycetes > Kitasatosporales > Streptomycetaceae > Streptomyces > Streptomyces sp. 3211.6. Next base: position 6,111,706 of record NZ_RBXC01000001.1, read on the forward strand.
CAGCGCGAGCGCGGCCAGCGGGCCCGCCCCGTACGGCTCCCCGGGCAGCCGGCGCACCTCGGCGAACAGCTCCGGCCGGCCGGCCCGCCAGACCGCGGCGGCCGTCCGCGCCCACAGCGCCGCCGGACCCCGCGGCGCCTCGGGAGCCGCCCCGCGGCCGGCGTCGTACACCCGGTGGCGCCGTCCTCCGCCGGCCGGCACACCGGCGTCCTCGGGCAGGACCCCGACCAGCTGCTGCGGGGCGGACAGCGGGCGCCGCGTGTACGTGGTGAAGCTCAGCCGCCGGCCGCGCGCATGCGGCAGCACCCCGCACGCCAGCATGACCCACCGGGCCACGTCCGCGGGGTCCGCCTCCACCAGCACGATCCGCGGCGCGCCCGGCTCCTCCGCGACCCGGCGCACGTCGTCGAAGAACGCGGCGAGCCACGCCCCCCGGGCCGCGACGAACTCCGCCATGGCGGCCGGGTCGTAGGGCCCCGGCGGCGGTATCCGGTCGAGCGCCGGCAACGGCACCGGCAACGGCCCGTCCGCCGGGGCCCGCTCCCGCCACCCCGCCGAACCCCAGGCGGTGACCGGCAGGGCGCCCCCGGCCTCCCCGGGGAGGTGCACGGCGTGCGCGTGGAACCCGGAGGCGGTGCGCACCGCCCGGGCCAGCAGCCGGCTGCCGTCCGACAGCAGGCTCAGGCTCAGCGCCTCGGGACACCCGGGGCCCGGCGGCGGCTCGTACGCCAGGATCGGCTCCGCCTCGCGCAGCAGCGCCTCCGGCACCCCGGGCGTCACGGCGGCGAAGCCGGTCACGCCGTCGTAGTGCAGCTGTGGAAGGCTCACGCTCCCCCCTCCCACCCGCCGTCACCGGCGACTGACGTGCCGTCAGGGTCTGTTGCGGGACGCCCGCTTCCCCTTACCGTCGTTCCCCGAACCGTTCCGCCCCCGGAGCGCACGGTATGACCGGCCCCGTTCCCCGCCATGCCCCGCGCCCCCCCGTGCTGTCTGTGGGAGGTCATTCCACCAGATGCGCGGGCCGTTCGGGAGTTCCGCCACCGGCGGCTTCCGTTCGCCCGTTGTACGGCCCGACGTCAGACAGGGATTTCCGTCCGGTACCCCGGAGCCGCTGTCCTTGGGGCGCCCGACTCCCCCCTCCACCCCCAGAGGTCGTCACACCATGGCTGAACTGAACCGACGCAGGTTCCTCCAGATCGCCGGCGGCACCGCCGCCGCCGCGATGCTGAACGAGAGCATCGCCCGCGCCGCCTCCATACCGGCGCAGGGCAGCACCGGAACCATCCAGGACATCGAGCACATCGTCGTCCTCATGCAGGAGAACCGGTCCTTCGACCAGTACTTCGGCTCGATGAAGGGCGTCCGCGGCTTCGGGGACCCGCGGCCCGTGCTCCAGGACAACGGAAAGTCGGTCTTCTACCAGTCCAACGGGACGAAGGACATCCTCCCCTTCCACCCGGAGGTCAACGACCTCGGCATGCAGTTCGTCGAAGGCCTCAACCACGACTGGGCCGGCGGCCACCAGGCGTACAACAACGGCAAGTACGACAAGTGGGTCCCCGCCAAGACGACCACGACGATGGCGTACATGACGCGGAACGACATCCCGTTCCACTACGCCCTCGCCGACGCCTTCACCGTGTGCGACGCCTACCACTGCTCCTTCATCGGCGCCACCGACCCCAACCGCTACTACATGTGGACGGGCCACACCGGCAACGACGGCACCGGCGGCGGCCCCGTCCTCGGCAACCAGGAGGCGGGCTACGGCTGGAAGACCTACCCGGAGCGCCTGGAGGCGGCGGGGGTCTCCTGGAAGATCTACCAGGACATCGGCGACGGCCTGAACGCCGCCGGCGGGTGGGGCTGGATCGGCGACGCCTTCCGCGGCAACTACGGGGACAACTCCCTCCTGTACTTCAACAACTACCGCAACGCCCAGCCCGGCGACGCCCTGTACGAGAAGGCGCGCACCGGCACGAACGCCAAGGCGGGCGAGGGCTACTTCGACAAGCTGCGCGCGGACGTCGTGAACGGCACCCTGCCGCAGGTCTCCTGGATCGCCGCCCCCGAGGCGTTCAGCGAGCACCCGAACTGGCCGGTCAACTTCGGCGCCTGGTACATCTCCCAGGTCCTGGACGCGCTGACCGCCAACCCGGCGGTGTGGGCGAAGACGGCGTTCTTCATCACCTACGACGAGAACGACGGCTTCTTCGACCACGTCGTGCCCCCGTACCCGCCGGCCTCCTCCGCCTGGGGCCTGTCCACGGCGGACGTCACCCGCGACCTGTACGCCGGTGGCGGCGGCTACACGGCCGGCCCCTACGGCCTGGGCCCCCGCGTCCCGATGATCGTGGTCTCCCCGTGGAGCAAGGGCGGCTACGTCTGCTCCGAGACCTTCGACCACACCTCGGTGATCCGGTTCATGGAGAAGCGGTTCGGGGTGCAGGAGCCCAACATCTCGCCCTGGCGCCGGGCCGTCTGCGGCGACCTGACCTCGGCGTTCGACTTCACCCAGGCCGACGCCACCCCCGCGTCCCTGCCCTCCACCGCCGGCTACGTCCCGCCGGACCACAACACGCACCCCTCCTACCACCCGGTCCCGCCGGCGACGGGCACCCTGCCCAAGCAGGAGGCCGGCTCCAAGCCGACCCGCGCCCTGGGCTACAGCCCGTACGTGGACGGCGCCCGCACCGTCTCCACCGGCAAGTTCACGCTCACCTTCTCCTCCGGCCCGAACCTCGGCGCCCACTTCCACAGCACCTCCGGCAACCGCACGGACGGCCCCTGGCCCTACACCGTCGAGGCGGGCAAGACCCTCTCGGACACCTGGAGCACCAGCAGCTCCACCGGCAACAAGATCGACCTCACGGTCTGGGGCCCCAACGGCTTCCTGCGCACTTGGAAGGGCCCGGCGAAGAAGGCCGGCCCCGAGGTCACGGCCCGCCACGCGGACGCCACCGGCAACCTGGCCCTGACCATGACCAACGGCGGCACGACCGCGGTGAACCTGACGGTCACCAACGCCTACGGCGGCGCCGCCCAGACCTTCAAGGTCAACCCGGGCGCCAGCGTCTCCTACACCGTCGACCTGCGCGCCTCGGGCCGCTGGTACGACGTGACGGTGGTCTCCGACGCGGACAGCACCTTCCTGCGCCGCTTCGCGGGCCACGTCGAGACGGGCGCCCCGGGCGTCTCGGACCCGGCGATCAAGACCGTCTGATCCTTCCGGGTAACCCGCCCGCATCCCGCCCGCGAGGTTAACGCTTGCGTTAACTTCGCGGGCGTGGCGCAATGGGAAGTGATCCTCGTGGGCGAGGTGGCTGCATGGTTCGACGAACTGGCGCGGACGGACTGGGGCAGCGCCGAGCAGGTGGAGGACGCCATCGATGCGTTGGCGATGGTCGGCCCCACGCTCGGCCGGCCGCTCGTCGACCGCATCAAGGGCGCGGAGCAGCACCACATGAAGGAGCTGAGGCCAGGCTCCTCCGGCACCACCGAGATCCGGATCCTGTTCGCTATCCCGCTCGCGGAGAAGCGGTACCAGGCTCACCTCGCCGAGCTCGACACCAGGGAGTACGAATGAACGGCATCGGCTGGGAGGAAGCGAAGCGGCAGGTGCGTGAGCGCCGTGCCGCCGAGGGGCTGCCCGTCCGGTCGGCCGCCGAGAAGCGGGCGGCGATGGACCGGCTCCTGGCCGAGGTCCGGGCGTACCGGCTCGCCGAGATCCGGCAGGAACAGGCCCTGACCCAGAGGGACGTGGCCGAGACCATGGGCGTCTCCGCGCCGCGCGTGTCGGCGATCGAGAACGGTGACATGGACCGGACCGAGGTCGCCACGCTGAGGTCCTACGTGGAGGCGATCGGCGGACACCTGCGCGTCGTGGCGGACTTCGGGGACACCGAGTACACGGTGGCGTGACGCCGGGCGGTGTGATCGTAGGCGCGGTGGGCAGAACGAACGGCGTCGGTTCCCACATCCCCGTCACCGAGGGAGAACGCATGGCCATCGCCCACCGCAGGATCGGCACCGGCCCCGTCCGCGTCATCGTGCTGCACGACTGGTTCGGGACCTCCGCCAACTGGGGCTCCGTGCTCGACTACCTGGACCCCGAAGGGTTCTCGTACGCCTTCTTCGACTACCGCGGCTACGGCGAACGCCGCGACGTCACCGGCCGCCACACCCTCCCCGAGATCGCCGACGACGTCCTCGAACTCGCAGACCAGCTCGGCTGGGACACCTTCTCCCTCCTCGGCCACTCCATGGGCGGCAAGGCCGTCCAGCAGGTCCTGGTACGCGCACCCGAGCGGATCGAGAAGCTGATCGGTCTGTGCCCGGTCCCGGCCGCGCCCTACGAGATGGACGACGCCACCCACGCCCTCTTCCACGGCGCCGCCGAGGACCCCGGCAAGCGCCGCGCCATCCTCGACCTCGTCACCGGCCACCGCGCGAGCCGCCACTGGCTGGACCGGATGGTGGCCCACTCCCTGGCCGTCTCCCGCCCCGAGGCCTTCGCCGGCTACCTCGCCGACTGGCAGCCCCGCGACCTGACCCCCGCCGTCAAGGGCAACACCGTCCCGGTCCTCGTCCTCGTCGGGGAGTACGACCTCGCCCTCACCGCCGATGTGATGCGCGCCACCTGGCAGGCCTGGTACCCGGACTGCACGGTCGTCACGATCCCCGGCGCCGGCCACTACCCGCCCCACGAGACCCCAGTGGCCTTCGTCACGGAGGTGGAGGCCTTCCTCCGCGGGTGACGGGCGCCACAAACGCCCGTAGGGGGTACGAGGCGGACCTCGTACCCCCTACGGGGAAGAAAGGGTGAGTGACGGGACTCGAACCCGCGGCCACCTGGACCACAACCAGGTGCTCTACCAACTGAGCTACACCCACCACGAAGGGCGGCGGACCACCCGTTCGTCGTGCAAGCACAGCATAGCCGATCAGATGGGTGGTTCCGCGACGCCTTATCCGGCGTCCCGGCTACCGGCCAGGCCCGCGGCCGGGCCGACGTGCTGTGCCTGGCCGCCGTCCCGCCCGGGCGGGGCACCCTTGCCGTCGGCCTCCGCCTGCTCGGCGCCCTCCCCGCCGTCGGCGGCATCCTGCACGTCATGCCGCCGCGCCAGGTGGCCGCCGCCCTCGCCGCCGGGGACTGTGGCCTCGGGCCCGTCGACGGCCTCGCCGCCCCCCGGTGACCCCCTCCGGCTGCCCGACGTGGCCCCGGTGCAGGTCACCGGGGTCGCGGAGGAGGCACTGGCCCCCTCCTCCCGGCCGGCCGCCCCTTCGCCCGGCGCGCCGCCGTCCGGCTGGACGACCTCACCCCCGCCCACGGCTCAGCGCGCACCGCCCTGCGCCACGACGGCACCGACCTGCACGCCCCGTGCGCCCTCGCCACCGCCGGCACGGCCTCGTCCTGCTGCCGCGCCGCGGCGGGCTCCGGCGCCGGGGCCGCCGTACCGCTCGACACCCCGCGCCCGGTACACCGTACGGAGCTCCCCGCACCCGGAATCCCGACCGGCGCGGCCCCTGCGCTCGCCGCACGCCTCACGGCAGGATCCCCGTATGACCACCACACCGCAGCCCGCCCCCGCCCCCGCCCACCCCGACCCGGCCCCCTTCACCACCGCCGACTACTCCGCCCGCATGGCCGCCGCAGCCCGGGCCGCGGCCGACGCCGGCCTGGCCGGCCTGCTCATCGCACCCGGCCCCGACCTCGCCCACCTCACCGGATACCGCCCCACCGCCGAGACCGAACGGCTCACCCTGCTCGTCCTCGCCGCCGGCCAGGACCCCGTCCTCGTCGTCCCCGCCCTCGAGGCCCCCGACGCCGCCAAGGCCCCCGGCGCCGGCGCCCTCACCCTGCGCGACTGGACCGACGGCAAGGACCCGTACGCGCTCACCGCCCCACTCCTCGACGTCAGCGGCCGGTTCGGCGTCAGCGACAACACCTGGGCCCTCCACCTCCTCGGCCTGCAGAAGGAGTTGCCCACCACCTCCTACACCCCCCTCACCGAAGCCCTGCCCATGCTCCGCGCCGTCAAGGACGACCGCGAACTCGCCCGCCTCGCCGCCGCCGGAGCCGCCGCCGACGCCGCCTACGCGCAGATCCTCCACGTTCCCTTCGCCGGCCGCCGCGAGAGCGACGTCGCCGCCGACCTCGCCGGCCTGCTGCGCGCACACGGCCACTCCCAGGTGGACTTCACCGTCGTCGGCTCCGGCCCCAACGGCGCCAACCCGCACCACGAGGCCGGCGACCGGCTCATCCGGCACGGCGACATGGTCGTCCTCGACTTCGGCGGCCTCAAGCACGGCTACGGCTCCGACATCTCCCGCACCGTGCACGTCGGCGAACCCACCGCCGAGGAACAGCGCGTCCACGACATCGTCCGCGAAGCCCAGCAGGCCGGCTTCGCGGCCGTCCGCCCCGGCGCCACCTGCCAGGACGTCGACCGCGCCGCCCGCGCCGTCATCACCGAGTTCGGCTACGGCGACCGCTTCATCCACCGCACCGGGCACGGCATCGGCGTCACCACGCACGAGCCGCCGTACATGGTCGAGGGCGAGGAACAGCCCCTCGTCCCCGGCATGTGCTTCTCCGTCGAACCGGGCGTCTACCTGCCCGGCCGCTTCGGCGTCCGCATCGAGGACATCGTCACGGTCACGCAGGACGGCGGCCGCCGCCTCAACAACGCCCCTCGCGAGATGGCGATCGTGCAATAGCCGCGGACCGGCGCGCAGGGGGCCACGGACGGAGGCGGAAGGCGAGGGCTGGCAACGGGAGACTACGGGAGGCAACGGGAGACTACGGCCCGAAGCAGGAGCCCATGGGCGGCTACGGCCCCAGTACCACCGCCGACTCGCCCGGTACGTGCAGGCGCCCGTCCGGGCCCGGATGCTCCACCGGCTCCCACGAGGCCAGCACCCGCACGCCGTTGCGTCCCAGCGCGACCGTCACCGACTCCGTCCCCAGGTTGACCACCACCCGTACGTCACCCCGCCGGAACGTCAGCCACCGCCGCTCCTCGTCGAAGGCGACCCGGACCGCCGCCAGGTCCGGGTCGCGCAGGTCCGGCTGCGAACGGCGCAGCCGGATCAGCGTCCGGTACCACTCCAGCAGCCAGGCGTGCGACTCCCGCTCGGGCTCGGCCCAGTCGAGGCAGGACCGCTCCCTGGTCGCCGGGTCCTGCGGGTCCGGCACCTCTTCCGCCTTCCAGCCGTGCGCCGCGAACTCCCGGCGCCGGCCGCTGCGCACCGCCTCGGCCAGCTGCGGGTCCTGGTGGTCGGTGAAGTACTGCCAGGGCGTCCCCGCCCCCCACTCCTCGCCCATGAACAGCATCGGCACGAACGGCCCCGTCAGCGCCAGCGTCGCCGCGCAGGCCAGCAGCCCGGGGGACAGGGACGAAGACAGCCGGTCGCCCACCGCCCGGTTGCCGACCTGGTCGTGGGTCTGGGAGTAGCCCAGGAAGCGGTGCGCCGGGGTGCGGCGGCGGTCCACGGGCCGGCCGTGGGTGCGGCCCCGGAAGGAGGACCAGGTGCCGTCGTGGAAGAAGCCCCGGGTCAGGGTCTTGGCCACCGCGGCCAGCGGGGCGGCGGCGAAGTCGGCGTAGTAGCCCTGGGATTCGCCGGTCAGCGCGGCGTGCAGGGCGTGGTGGAAGTCGTCGTTCCACTGCGCGTGCAGGCCGAGACCCCCGGAGGACCGCGGCGTGGTCAGACGCGGATCGCACTGATCGGACTCGGCGATCAGGAACAGCGGCCGCGCCGACTCGGCGGCCAGCGCGTCCACGGCCGCCGAAAGCTCCTCCAGGAAGGACAGCGCCCGCCCGTCGGCCAGCGCGTGCACGGCGTCCAGCCGCAGCCCGTCGATCCGGTAGTCCCGCAGCCAGGCCAGGGCGCTGCCGATCAGGTACGCCCGCACCTCGTCCGATCCCGGCGCGTCCAGGTTCACCGCGGCGCCCCAGGGCGTGTGGTGGGTGTCGGTGAAGTACGGGCCGAAGGCGGGGAGGTGGTTCCCGGACGGGCCGAGGTGGTTGTGGACCACGTCCAGCACGACCCCCAGCCCCGCCGCGTGCGCCGCCTCCACGAACCGGGCCAGCCCCGCCGGACCCCCGTACGGCTCGTGCACCGCCCAGGGTGCCACCCCGTCGTAACCCCAGCCGTGCCGGCCCGGGAAGGGGCAGACCGGCATCAGCTCCACGTGTGTCACGCCGAGCGAGGTCAGGTGCCCCAGGCGGGCGGCCGCGGCGTCGAAGGTGCCCTCGGGGGTGAACGTGCCGATGTGCAGCTCGTACAGCACCGCGTCCTGGAGCGGGAGGTGCGGGGGCGCGGTACGGGGGGTGAGGGGCTCGAAGTCGACCACGGCGGACAGGCCGTCGGTGCCGTCCGGCAGCCGCCGCCCGCGCGGGTCCGGGCGCACCGCCGGATCGTCGCCGAGCCGGAACCCGTACCGGTCGCCGTCGGCCGCCGGGGCCTCGGCCGTCCACCAGCCCCGGCGGCCGGGGGCCGGGTCGGGCGTCATCTCGTAGACGGTGTCGTTCAGTCGCAGGGCGACCCGACCTGTCAGCGGTGCCCACACCTCGAACTGCACGGACGGTCCCCTTGTCCTCGGCCGACGTGGCATGCGTATCGTGCCCATCATTCCGGGCCCGCCGGGGGAGTTCTGGACACTCCGCACCCGACGGGCCGACAATCACCCTGTGACGTCGAGTTTCGAGTTCCCCGCCTACCCCGCCCCGCGCCTGTCCGACGCGGAACGGGACCGGGCGCTGGGCCAGCTCAGGGAGGGCGCGGCCCTCGGGAAGCTGTCGCACGACACCTTCCTGCGGCGGATGGAACTCGCGCTGGTCGCCCGCCGCTCCGAGGACCTGGCCGTGCTCCTGGCCGACCTGCAGACCCGCGGGGGCCCGCTCGGCGCCGAAAGCCCGTGGACCCACCGGCTGTTCGGCTGGGTGGGGCGGGCCTCGGCGGTGTCGGTGGGGGTCCGGCGGGCCTGGCAGTCCGAACGGCTCCCGAAGCTGCTGCTCCCGCATCCGGGCGCCGGCCCGCTGCGGATCGGCCGCGACCCGGGCAACGGGCTGCGCCTCAGCCACGACACCGTCTCGCGGGCGCACGCGGAGCTGAGCCTGCGGGACGGGGTGTGGCTGCTCAGGGACCTCGGCTCCACGAACGGCACCACCGTCAACGGGCGCCGGGTCACGGGGGTGGCCGTGGTGCGGGCGGGGGACCAGGTGGGATTCGGGAGGATGACCTTCCGGCTGTCCGCCGGCTGAGGTCCGCCATCCGGGCGGGGCGCGGTGGGCCGGCGGGGCCGAGGGCAGGATGTCCTCCCATGAACCAAGACCCTTCCGCCTCTGCCTCTGCCTCTGCCTCTGCCCCTGCCCCTGCCTCCGGCTCGGGCTTTGCCTCCGCCTCCGCCTCCGCCTCTGCCTCGGCCTCTTCCTCTTCCTCCGGCTCCCGCGTCCGTTTTGCCCGGTCCCAGGACATGCCCCGGCTCGCCGAGCTCATCCACGAACACGTCGCGTACGAGAAGTCGGACCCCCGCCCGCCCGGCCTCGCCGAACGCCTCACACCCCGGCTGTTCGCCGAAGGGGCCCGGCTCTGGGTGCTGCTCGCCGAGACCCCTGACGGCACGGTCGCCGGATACGCGGCCTGCTCGGAGGAGTTCGCCTTCTGGGACGCCTCCTCCTACCTCCACATGGACTGCCTCTACCTGGCGGAGGACGCCCGCGGCCACGGCCTGGGCGCCGCCCTGATGGAGGCCGTGGCGGACCTCGCCCGCGACCGCGGCCTCGGCCACGTCGAATGGCAGACCCCGGACTGGAACGAGGGCGCGATCCGCTTCTACGACCGCCTGGGCGCCGGCAGCCGGGCCAAGCGCCGCTACGCCTGGCCCGTCTGAAGACACCGGTGGGCGGCGAGGACCGTCCGGGACTGGTGCTCCACCTGCGTGGCCACCGGCACCCGGCGGGCCCGGAAGCGCGCCGAGAACTCCTCGCACCACCCCGTCACCAGCCGGTCCAGGCCCGGCGCCGCCGGATGCCCCTGCGGCCGGACGACCCGCAGCAGCATCGCGGCGGCGCGCAGCGTCAGGCGCCGCCCGAAGGCGTCGACACTGGCCAGGGCGGCCATGGTCGTCCCGGCCGGCGCCACCGGGCCCGTCCAGGCGGCGGTGACCTGCGGGATCAGCCGCAGCGTCCAGTCCACCGCCCGCAGCAGCGCGGCCGCGTCCGGGTCCGCCGCCCCGACCCCCTCGCGCAGCTCCGCGACCCGCGCCGCCTCCCCGTCCAGCCGCCCGGCCAGCGCCCGCAGGGCGCCCCGGGGGTCCGGGTGCGGGGCGGGATCGTCCACCAGGTCGGAGGCCCACATGGGCACCTCCACGATCGCGGTGGCGGTCGCACGGTGGCACCAGGTGCTCAGCCGGGTGTCCTCGGAGTGGGACCCCATGACCCCCGCGTCCGGCATCACGAAGATCCCCGGGCCGGGAGAGGCCCAGCCGGAGGCGTCGGAGGCCCCGGTCTCCACCGGGATCCGCAGCTCGGCGGCCGACTTCCCGAACGGCTCGGCCAGCCCCGGCAGGTCCCGCGTGAGCTGCACCCAGGAGCCGCCGAGATCCGTACCGTGCAGGGACACCTGGAGCACGGGACGCAGCTCGTCGATGAGTCCCGTCAGCGCGAGGGACTCGGGCGGGAGCCGGTCAGGGGGGAGCAACGAAGGCGCCCACTCCGGCTGTTCGGGTCCCGGGGGACGGTAGAAGTGCCGGTGGTAGTCGAGCAGTGAGACCGGGCGGGGGGTACGGTGCAGCGCCGCGCCGTCGGGGTCGGCACAGAGCAGGAAGTGCCACCCCGCCCCCTCACCCGGACCCTCGCTCACCCGCCGCGCGAGCTCCAGCACGGTCGCCCCGCCGACGGGCTCGTTGGCGTGCGCCCCGGCGACGACCAGCACCTCACCCCCGCCGCGCCCCTCGACGGAGAGCACCCACAGGGGCTGCCCGCCCCGCGACTCCCCGACCTGCCGCAACCGCACCCGGGCGGGGTACTCGTCCGCCATCGCACGTGCGGCCAGGGCTAGTTCGTGCGGGGCGGGATAACGCATGTCATGGAGGAGGCTCACCCCCATGCCATGCCCGCCACACCCCCGCCCTACTGCACCCGAACGTCTGTGCCGGTCCCCAGGCCGAGTCAGGTCCCGACCACCCCCACCCCCGTCCGGCTGTCCGGTCACCGCCCGGCGGGACGCCGCCCCCCCCGCCCCACCCACCCGCACCCGGGGAGGCGGGTGGGCAGACACCGCCCCGCCCCCGCCCCTCGAGGGGGCGATGGCCGGTCCCCGCCGTGACGGCCCCTACCCCGCCCGGGTCAGGGCCGCCACCGGGAGCGTTGCCAGGAGGTGCGATAGCCGGACCTTTCCCTCGTACGGGGTGGACGGGCGCGGGCCGTGGGTGGGGAGCCAGCGGCCCGGGGGGAGGGGGAGGGTGGTGTCGCGCCAGCCGCCTGCTTCCGCCAGGCGGTGGGAGAGGCGGGTGGCCACCGCCACCAGGCCGCCCGGGCGGGTGTAGGCCAGGCAGTGGTCGGAGGCCGGGCCGTCGGCCGTCAGGGGGGCGTAGCCCCTGAACAGGGCCGGGCGGGAGCGGCGCAGCCGCAGCAGGGCGGCCGTCAGGGCCAGCTTCTCCTCCGCGAGGGTCGCCGGGGCGGCGCCCGCGTCCAGGGCGGCCAGGGCCTCCCCGGGGAACTCGGCCGGGCGGCGGTTGTCCGGGTCCACCAGGGCGCGGAACTCGGACTCGGAGCCCTGGTACACCTCCGGCACCCCCGGCATGGTCAGGTGCAGCAGGGTCATGCCCAGCACGTTGGCCCGGGCGGCCTCCGACAGGGCCGGGGGCAGCTCCACCGGGTCCGGGGGGACGAGGTCCGCGATTGCGGCCTCGTAGGCCTCGTCGGGGTCGGTCCAGGAGGTGCGCAGCGCGGCCTCCCGTGCGGCCTTGAGGAGCGCTGCCGCCAGCCGGGGGCCCCGTTCGGGGACGTCGCCCAGTCCGAGCGCGCTCTGCCGGGCCACCCAGGCCAGCTGCGGGTCGGGGCCGCCCACCGGCCCCATCGCCTCCGGCGCCTGCGACAGCGCCGCGATCCGGGCGCGGACGTCCGCGCTGCGCTTCGTGTCGTGGGTGGACAGGACCGTGCCCGCGGCGGGGCGGTCCCGTTCGCGTTCCTCGCAGTACGCGTGGAACTCCGCCACTGCCACCGCCGGGGCCCCCGGCGCGCCGCCGACCTCCGTCGCCGACAGCAGCGGGGTCCAGCGGTAGAAGGCCCGGTCCTCCAGGGACTTGGCGCGCAGGGCCGCCGAGGTCTGGGCGAAGCGGGCCTCGAAGGCGGGGCTCTGCTCCAGGAGGGCCCGTACGCCGTCCACCGCGGCCGTCCCGGCCCGCGCGGCGGCGCGTTCCAGGGTCTGCGGGTCCGGGCCCGGCCCGCCGGGGTAGGTCCGGTACACGGGCGAGGCGATCAGCAACTCGCGGACCGCCGAAGCCCGTTCCGGTCCCGCCCAGCGTTCCAGGGTGGCCAGTTCGGCGGCCAGGTCACCGGTCAGGACCTCCCGGGCGGCCGTCGAAGCGGTGTCCTCCCACGAGGGTGTGCCCGTCGACTCGCCGTGCTGCCGGGCCAGTTCACCGACTCCGGCCGCGTCCGTGAACACCCCGTCCACCCGGTGCAGCGCGTCGTAGCCGGTGGTGCCCGCCACGGGCCAGGACGCCGGCAGGCGTTCGTCGCGGGCCAGGATCTTCTCCACGACCACCCAGCAGTCCGGGCCGGCCGCCGCCCGCAGCCGTCGCAGGTACTCCTCGGGGTCGGCCAGGCCGTCCACGTGGTCGATGCGCAGGCCCGCCACCACCCCGTCCCGTACCAGCTCCAGCACCTTGGCGTGGGTGGCGGCGAAGACGGCGGGGTCCTCCACCCGCACTCCGATCAGGTCCGAAATGGTGAAGAAACGGCGGTAGTTGAGGGAGGTACGGGCCTCGCGCCACCAGGCCGGCCGGTACCACTGGGCGGCCAGCAGCTCCGGCAGCGGCAGGTGCGCGGTGCCGGCGCGCAGGGGGAACTCCCGGTCTCCGCAGCGCAGCAGGCCCGCGCCGGCGTCCACGGTGAAGGGCTCGTCCGGCCGTGCGAGCACCGGCAGCAGGAGCTGTCCGCCCCCCGCCTCCCAGTCGATGTCGAACCACCGGGCGTAGGGCGACGCCGGCCCCTCCCGCGCCACCTCCCACAGGGGCCGGTTCAGCCGCAGTGGCGACGGCAGCGCCATGTGGTTGGGGACGATGTCGAGCACCAGCGCGAGCCCCCGCTCCCGCGCGGCCGCGGCCAGGGCGCGCAGACCCCGCTCCCCGCCGAGTTCCTCCCGGACCCGGCCGTGGTCGGTGACGTCGTACCCGTGGGCCGAGCCCGGTACGGCCTCCAGGACGGGGGAGAGGTGGAGGTGTGACACGCCGAGCGAGGAGAGGTACGGCAGGGCTGCCCCGGCCGCCGCGAAGGGGAATGCGGGCGTCAGCTGGAGACGGTACGTCGACGCCGGAATGACGTCCTTCTGAACGTCGGATTCCGATTGGCTGATTGAATACCGCTGGCTCATGAGAACGTACGTACCCAGCCCGCGTGATTCCGTGCCATGACCCAATGCATCCGGGTGACTGCGCCGCGTTAGTGTCGATCAAGTGGCTTCAACCCTCAGTACGTACCGGAGCGTCATCGCCCTGACCGGGCCCTTCCTCCCCGTCCTCTCCTTCTTCGCCCGACTGCCCGTCGCGATGTCCCAGTTCGGGAGTGTCCTGCTGGTGTCCGAGACCAGCGGCTCCCTGGCCACCGCCGGCATCGTCGGGGGCTGTCTCTCGGCGGGCCAGGTGGTCTTCGGGCCCGTTCTGGGGCGGCTCGCCGACCGGCACGGGCAGCGGCCTGTGGTCCTCGCCGCGGCGGCGGTCAACGCCGTGGCCACCGCCGCCCTCGTCGCCGGGGCGCTCACGGGCCTGGGGACCGCCGTGCTCGCCGCCGTCGGCGCCGTCGCCGGGGCCTCCGTGCCGCTGATCGGGCCGCTCGCCCGGACCCGCTCCGTGGCGCTCGCCCACCGGGCGCGGGCCGGTGAGGGGGTGGTGGGGGCCGTGCACTCGCTGGAGGGCACCCTCGACGAGGTCTCCTTCGTCTTCGGCCCCGCGCTCGTCGGCCTGGCCGCGCTCGCCCTGCACCCGGCCGTCGCCCTCGGCGGGGCGGCCGCCCTCGTCGCCGTCTTCGGCACCGCCTACGCCCTGCACCCCACCGCCGCCGTCACGGCCGCGAGCTCGGCACGGGCCCGCGCCGAGGGCGTACGGGCGCCGCGCCGGCCCCGCGTGGCCCAGCCCCGCGTGGTCCACGCCGTCCGCGCCTCCCTCGCCCTCCAGGGCGCCATGTTCGGCGCCTGCCAGGCCGGAATCGCCTCCCTCACCGCCAGGTTGGGCGTACCCGGCCAGGCCGGCATCGTGTACGCCGCGATGGGGGTGGTCAGCGCCGCCGTGGGCCTCGCGCTCGGCGCGCTGCCCGCCCGCTTCGGGCTGCGGCTGCGCTGGCGGGTGGCGACGGGCGCGGCGCTGGTGCTGTCGGTGCCGCTGCTGTTCACGCAGACGCTGTGGCCGCTGTACGCGGTCGTGACCGTCCTCGGGGCCGCCTACGCCCCGCACCTGATCACCGCGTTCGCGCTCACGGAACGGGTGGTCGCGCCGTCCCGGCTGGCCGAGTCGATGGCCTTCGCCGCGAGTGCGCTGGTGGCCGGGCAGGCCGCGGCCCTGGCCGTCTCCGGGCGGCTCGCCGAGGCCCACGGGCCCGTCGGGGCCTTCGCGGTGGCCGTGGGCGCGGCCGCACTGTGCCTGGCCACCGCCCTGGTCACCCGGGTCCCGTCGGCCCGGCCCCCGGCCCCGGCCGCGGAACCCGCCAGGGCGTTCATCCCGGCCCAGCGCACCGGTTCCGTCGAGGGCCGGGGCGCGCCCGGCGGCGCCGCGGGCTACGCGGGCCGCTGAAGCGCCGCTGCACGCCACGCCGGGTGCTGGAGCACCGCCGCGGACTACTCCGGCCGCTGGAGGACCGCTGCACGCTACGCCGGGCGCTGGAGCACCGCCAGGCACCGGCCCGTCAGCGCCACCCGGTCCCCGGCCGCGTACTGCGGCCCGGTGCCCGGGGGCAGCACCTCCGCCCGGGAGGTGTCCACGACCAGCCGCCAGTGCGCGCCGTGCCCGGCCGGGACGGTGAACTCCTGCGGGTCGGCGCCCGCGTTGAACATCAGCAGGAACGAGTCGTCGGTGATCCGCTCCCCGCGCGAGCCGGGCTCGGAGATGGCCTCACCGTTGAGGAACACCGTCAGGGCCCGGGCGTGCTGCGCCTGCCAGTCCCGGGCCCGCATCTCCTCGCCGTGCGGGGTGAACCAGGCGATGTCGGAGAGTTCGTCATGCGTGCCCTCCACCGGCCGGCCGTGGAAGAAGCGGCGCCGCCGAAACACCGGGTGGTCGCGGCGCAGCCACACCATCCGGCGGGTGAACTCCAGGAGTGAGGGCGGTGGTTTCCCCGGTTCGGGCCAGGTCACCCAGGACAGCTCGTTGTCCTGGCAGTAGGCGTTGTTGTTGCCGCCCTGGGAGCGGGCGAACTCGTCGCCGTGGCTGAGCATGGGCACGCCCTGCGAGAGCATCAGGGTGGCGATGAAGTTGCGCATCTGCCGTTCGCGCAGCTCCAGGACGGCGGGGTCCTCGGTCGGCCCCTCGACCCCGCAGTTCCAGGACCGGTTGTGGGTCTCGCCGTCCCGGTTCCCCTCCCTGTTGGCCTCGTTGTGCTTCTCGTTGTACGAGACCAGATCGTGCAGGGTGAAACCGTCGTGGCAGGTGGCGAAGTTGATGGAGGCCAGCGGGCGGCGCCCGTCGTCCTGGTAGAGGTCCGAGGAGCCCGTCAGCCGTCCCGCGAACTCCGCGAGGGTGCGCGGCTGGCCGCGCCACAAGTCCCGTACGGTGTCGCGGTACTTGCCGTTCCACTCGGTCCACAGCGGCGGGAAGTTGCCCACCTGGTAGCCGCCTTCGCCCAGGTCCCAGGGCTCCGCGATCAGCTTGACCTGGCTGACCACCGGGTCCTGCTGCACCAGGTCGAAGAACGAGGACAGCCGGTCGACCTCGTGGAACTGCCGGGCCAGGGTGGCCGCCAGGTCGAAGCGGAAGCCGTCCACGTGCATCTCGGTCACCCAGTACCGCAGCGAGTCCATGATCAGCTGGAGGACGTGCGGGGAGCGCATCAGCAGGGAGTTCCCGGTCCCGGTGGTGTCCGTGTAGTGCCGGGGGTCGTCCGCGAGCCGGTAGTACGAGGCGTTGTCCAGGCCCCGGAAGGACAGGGTGGGGCCCAGGTGGTTGCCCTCGGCGGTGTGGTTGTAGACCACGTCCAGGATCACCTCGATCCCGGCCTCGTGCAGGGCGCGCACCGCCGACTTGAACTCCAGCACCTGCTGGCCCCGGTCGCCGGAGGCGTAGCCGTTGTGCGGGGCGAAGAAGCCGATGGTGTTGTAGCCCCAGTAGTTGCTGAGCCCGTCGTTGGCGAGGCGGTGGTCGTTGACGTACTGGTGCACGGGCATCAGCTCCAGCGCCGTCACCCCGAGCTTGACCAGGTGTCCGATGACCGCCGGGTGGGCCAGCGCCCCGTAGGTGCCGCGCAGCTCCTCGGGAAGGTCGGGATGACGCATGGTCAGGCCCTTGACGTGGGCCTCGTAGAGCACCGTGTGGTGGTATTCGTGGCGCGGCGGGCGGTCGTTGGCCCAGTCGAAGTACGGGTTCACCACGACCGAACTCATCGTGTGCGGCGCCGAGTCCAGGTCGTTGCGGGAGTCGGGACGGCCGAAGTGGTAGCCGTAGACCTCCTCGCCCCAGTCGATCCGCCCGCTGATGGCCCGGGCGTACGGGTCCAGCAGCAGCTTGGCCGCGTTGCAGCGCAGCCCGCGCTCGGGCTCGTACGGGCCGTGCACCCGGAACCCGTACCGCTGGCCGGGCATCACCCCGGGGAGGTAGGCGTGCCGGACGAAGGCGTCCGTCTCACGCAGCTCCACGGCGGTCTCGGAGCCGTCGTCGTGCAGCAGGCACAGCTCGATGCGGCGCGCGGCCTCGGAGTAGACCGCGAAGTTGGTGCCGGCGCCGTCGTACGTGGCACCCAGCGGATACGCCTGTCCCGGCCAGACCTGCATCAGCAACGACTTCTTTCCATCCTGGTCCGGTCGGTCCGGCGCGGATCACGTCTCTGCCGAATCTTCCCCGAAAGAGGCTCCGCACGCGTGGACTTGGGATGCTCCTCACGGGTGAACCGGAGAGCTGATATGCGGATCGGCTGACCGTCCGGGCATCACATAATGGTCTGACGGACAGTCGGACGGGGTGTGCGTGATCACCTCGGCCGGCTTCGGGCTGCATCGGGCCGCGCGCGCGGAGTACCCTTCCGTGATCACTGGAGACGGGCGTCCGGACGCAGAAGGCGGTGCACGAGTGAGCTCGGGAGGTCTGGAGCTGCCCCCTGGTGACAGCGGTCACGAGGGCGGCCCGGCGGACGCCCCAGGCGGTGTGCCGGGGGCCGCGGCGGCCGGGGCGGCGGTGTCGCTGGCCCAGCCGGCGGCCGGGGAGGGGCGTGCCGGGGCGGAGCTGGACTGGAGCGCCGAGGCGTGGAGCGAGGTCCGGACCCGGGCCCAGCGTGCGGGGCGGGCGTACATCTGGCTGAACCTCATCGAGCAGCGGCTGCGGTCGGTGGTCGGCGCCGTGCTGCGGCCCGTCTACGAGCCCGTGCACGGCGGGGACGACTGGGTGGTCGCGGCCGCCGGTCCCGCCGGGCAGGAGTGGGTGCAGCGGGCGGTGGCGGTGCGCGAGGTCAGCCGGCGCAAGGGCTACCTCCTCGACCCGGCCGACGACAACGTGCTGAGCTTCCTGACCCTGCCGCAGCTGCGGGAGCTGATGGTCCAGCACTGGCCCTGTTTCGAGCCGTACTTCGACGACCGGCGCGAGATCGAGCTGGCCCTGGACGAGCTGGAGGTCACGCGGAACGTGGTCTCCCGCAACCGGGCGCTGTCGCGGGCGGTGCTGGAGCAGGCGGAGCGCGCGTCGGCGCGGCTGCTGGAGGTGCTGGGGGCCGGTTCGGGCAGCCCGTCGGCGGACCGGCTGCCGATCGACGCCGTGGAGGACCTGGTCGGGGACCGGTACGCGGACGTCATCTCCGTCCATCCGGACCGGGTGCGGCTCCAGCGGCAGCTGCCCGCGGAGGACCTGTTCGGCGGCGCGCGGCGGCTCGACGCGATCGGCATAGGCCTCAACCTGCTGGTGCAGAACTTCTCGGGCCGCCGGCTGGTACGGCTGTCGGAGGCGGGCTGCCGGGTGCGGCTGCTGTTCCTGAACCCGGCGAGCAGCGCGGTCAAGCGGCGCGAGCGCGAGCTGGGGCTGCGCAAGGGCGAGCTGAGCCGCTCGGTGGAGATGAACATCCTGCACGTGCGCCGGGTGCGGGCGGGCCTGAAGGACCCCTCGCGCTTCGACATCCACGTCTTCGACGAGACCCCGCGCTTCACCGCCTATCTGGTGGAGGGGCACTCCTCGGGCATCGCGGTGGTCCAGTCGTACCTGCGGCGGGCCCGGGGCATGGAGGCGCCGGTGCTGGTGCTGCGCGGGGGCGGGCGGGGGGTTCCCAAGGACGCGGACCACGGGCTGTTCCAGACCTACCGGGAGGAGTTCGAGTCGGTCTGGGAGGACTCCCGCCCGGTGTCCTGAGCCCGGCCCCCGGGGGTGGCCGCGTCCGGTGTCAGTGCCTCGTGGCAGGCTGAAACGCGTTGACCGGAAAACGGGGGAGGGCGCGTCATGGAGGCGTGGCACGGGGGAGTGCGCGGCGGGTTCGGCCAGGGGACGGCGGGCGCGGGGCCGACGGGTGGCGTGGCGCTCGTCACAGGCGGGCGGCGGCCGACGCCGCGCGCCGGGGCGGGAGCCGTCCGATGAGCTGGCTCGGCGGGCCGCTGGTGGCCTTCGACCTGGAGACCACCGGGACCGACGTGGAGACCGACCGGATCGTGACGGCGGCGGTCGTGCGGCTGGACGCGGACGGGTCCGTGACGGGGGAGCGGACCTGGCTGCTCGATCCCGGGGTGGCCATACCGGAGCAGGCGTCGGCGATCCACGGCATATCGACGGAGCACGCCCGGGCGCACGGGGTGCCCGCCGCGTCCGCCGTGGAGGAGATCGCGCGGACCGTGGCCGGGGCGCTGCGGCTCGGGACGCCCCTGGTGGTGATGAACGCGCGCTACGACCTGTCCCTGCTGGACCGCGAGTGCGGGCGGCACGGGGTCGCCTCGGTCAGCGAGCGGCTGGGCGGCGGGCCTTGGCCCGTCATCGATCCGCTGGTGATCGACAAGCACGTGGACAAGTACCGCAAGGGCAAGCGGGCCCTCCACGCGCTGTGCGACCACTACGGGGTGGCGCTGGACGACGCGCACAACGCGCGGGCGGACGCCCTGGCCGCCGCCCGTGTGGTGCGGCGCATGGGGGAGCGGCACCGGCCGGTCGGCCTGATGCCGCTGGCGGACCTGCACGAGCTCCAGGTCCGCGCGGCGGCCGAACAGTCGGTCTCGCTCCAGGCCTACCTGCGGCGCACGGCCGACCCGGCGGCGGTCGTCGAGCCGGCCTGGCCGCTCATACCCCGCGGGCGCTGACCGCCCCGGCCCGGCGCCGCTCACCGCGCGGCCCCGCGCTGTCCCCGTGGATCAGAAGGGGTACCAGCGCACGTGCGGGTCCCCGTCGCGCAGGGAGGCCACACGGCGGCGGAACTCGGCCAGGGCCTTCGGGTTGGCCGGTGCGTGCTGGGCGACCCAGGCGCAGCTGGCCGTCTCGCGGGCGCCGCGCAGCAGGGCGCAGCCCTCCCATGCCCGTACGTCCCAGCCGTAGGCGGTGGTGAAGGCCTCGTAGTCGGCCGGGGGCAGCCCGTACCGGTCGCGGGACAGGGCCATCACCACCAGGTCGTGCTCGCGCAGGTCCACCGAGACGGTCTCCAGGTCGACCAGGACCGGCCCGTCCGGCCCCACGTGCACGTTGCGGGGCAGGGCGTCGCCGTGGACCGGACCCGGGGTCAGGTGCGGGGTGAGGGCGGCGACCTGCCCGGCGTAAGCGTCGCGGCGGGCCCGCAGGTAGGCCGCGTCCTCGGGGTCGACGGCCGTCCCAGCCAGCCGCAGCCAGCGTTCGACCCCGCCGAGGAGATCCCGGGCGGGCAGCGCGAAGGGCGGGGCGGGCAGCGCGTGCAGCGGCCGCAGGAGCGCCGCCAGGTCCTCGGGGCCGGCCGGGCGGAGCGCGTCGGGGAGCCGGTGCCACAGGGTCACCGGGTGGCCGTCGACCAGCCGTGGCTCCGGTTCGGCCGCGCGGACCGCCGGGATCCCCGCGGTGGCGAGCCAGCCGGCGACCGCCAGCTCGCGCTCGGCCCGCTCCAGCAGCCCGGCCTCGCGGCCGACCTTGACGACGAGGTCCCCGAGGGCGAAGACGGCGTTCTCGCCGAAGGCGAGCAGCTCGGCCGGTCCCGTGAGACCCGCCCGTGTCAGTACGTCCCTGGCCCGTGCCTCGTCCATGCGCTCGTCTCGTCCTTCGCCGCTTGATCGTGAATGCGTCAAGTCTCCCATTCCCCGGCCGACGGGGGCCCGTTCTGCGGTTATTGGGTTGCACGAGACGTCTCGTCTCGTTAATGTCGATCACATGACCTCAGCCAGGACCGCACACATCGCCATGTTCTCCATCGCCGCCGCCGGGCACGTGAACCCGAGCATCGAAGTCGTCCGGGAACTCGTCGCACGGGGCCACCGCGTCAGCTACGCCATCCCCGCCCCCTTCGCCGGCACGGTCGCCGAGACCGGTGCCACCCCGGTGGTCTGGAAGTCCGTCCTGCCCACCGAGGAACAGCCGGAGGCCTGGGGCACCGAGCTCATCGACCACCTCGAACCCTTCCTGGAGGACGCCGTGCAGTCGCTCCCCCAGCTCGCGGCCGCCTTCGAGGACGACGTACCGGACCTCGTCATCCACGACATCACCTCCTACGCGGCGCGCGTCCTCGCCCACCGCTGGCAGGTCCCCGCGGTCTCCCTCTCGCCGAACCTGGTGGCCTGGGAGGGCTACGAGGAGGAGGTGGGCGCCGCCATGACCGCCGAACTGCACGCGAGCGAGCGCGGCAGGGCGTACTACGCCCGCTTCCGCGCCTGGCTGGACGAGAACGGCATCGAGCAGGACGCGGACTCCTTCGTCGGCAGGCCGCGGCGCAGCGTCGTGCTGATCCCGCGCGCCCTCCAGCCCCACGCCGACCGGGTCGACCCGGCCGTCCACACCTTCGTCGGGGCCTGCCAGGGCGACCGCAGCGCCACCCAGGGCACCTGGGAGCGCCCCGCGGCCGCCGAGGGGAAGAAGGTCCTGCTGGTCTCGCTCGGATCCACCTTCACCAAGCAGCCCGCCTTCTACCGCGCCTGCATCGAAGCCTTCGGGGACCTGCCCGACTGGCACGTCGTCCTGCAGATCGGCAAGTTCACCGACGAGGCCGAACTGGGGGAGGTCCCCGCCAACGTGGAGGTCCACCGCTGGGTCCCCCAGCTGGACATCCTGCGGCAGGCCGACGCCTTCGTCACCCACGCCGGCGCGGGCGGCAGCCAGGAGGGCCTGGCCACCGGCACCCCGATGGTCGCCGTCCCGCAGGCCGTCGACCAGTTCGGCAACGCCGACATGCTGGCCTCCCTCGGGGTGGCGCGGCACGTCCCGATGGAGGAGGCCGACGCGGCCACCCTGCGCGAGGCCGTCCTCGGCCTGCTCGCCGACCCCCGCGTCGCCGCCCGCGCCGAGGAGATCCGCGCGCAGATGGCCACCGAGGGCGGCACCCGGCAGGCCGCCGACCTCATCGAGGCCGCGCTGCCGTAGCGGCATAGGGTGCGGCCATGACCAAGAAGCCGACCCCCGTCAAGAAGTACGCGGCGCTGCTGCGCGGCATCAACGTCGGCGGGAAGAAGAAGGTCCCCATGGCGGAACTCCGTTCCGTGCTGGAGGGGCTCGGGTACGGCGAGGTGCGGACCTACCTGCAGAGCGGCAACGCCGTCTTCAGCAGCGCGAGCCAGGACCCCGCCGCCCTCGCCCGGGAGCTGGAGGCGGCCATCGAGGCCCGCTTCGGCTTCCCGGTGAAGGTCCTGGTGGTCGACGGCGCGTACCTGCGCGCCGTCGCCGAGGCCTGCCCCTTCCCCGCCGCCGAGCTGGAGGGCAGGCAGCTGCACGCCACCTTCTTCTCGCAGCAGCCCGGCCCGGAACGCTTCGCGGCGGTCGACCCGGCCGCGTACCTCCCCGAGGACTACCGCCTGGGCGACCGCGTCCTCTACCTCTACGCCCCGGGCGGGCTGGGCAGCTCCGAGCTGGGCGCGGCCCTCCACAAGCCGGCCGTCCTCAAGGGCATCGACGCGACCACCCGCAACTGGAACACGGTCGCCATGCTGGTCGAACTGACGGCCGATCAGCCAGACCCGGCCGGCCAGGCCGACGACGATTAGCCCGCGGGCCCCCAGGACGCGCCCGCCCCCTCCCGGACGGCCCCGGCCACCCGAACGCGCGCGGCCGGAGCGGGCGCCACCCCGCCCACCAGGCGGTCCTCGCCCCGTCCCGGCCCGGTGGGCCCACGTTCCGCACCGTGTGCCAGGCTCTGGGCATGCGTTACATCATCATCGGCGCCGGAGCGGTCGGCGCGACCATCGGGGGACGGCTCGCGGAAACGGGCCGGGAGGTCGTCCTCGTCGCACGTGGCCCGCACGCCGAGGCCCTGAGGGCGCACGGGCTGCGGCTCACCACCGCCGACGGGGAGCGCGTCCACCGCCTGCCCGTCGCCACGCACCCCGCAGACCTCGGCGCACTGCGCCCCGACGACGTACTGCTGCTGACCGTCAAGACCCAGGACGCCGTCGCCGCCCTCGACGCCTGGGGCGCCGCCGAGGTCACCGGAGGCGGCACCGCAGCCCAGCGGCTGCCGCTGCTGTGCGCCCAGAACGGCGTGGAGAGCGAGCGCCTCGCCCTGCGCCGCTTCGCCCGCGTCTACGGGGTCTGCCTCTGGCTCCCCGCCACCTTCCTGGAACCCGGCGTGGTCTCCGCCCTCTGCACCCCGCTGACTGGCATCCTCCACCTCGGGCGGGCCGCCGGCGGGTCCGACGAGCGGATCCGGGCCATCGCCGCCGACCTCGGCAAGGCCGGCTTCGAGGCCCCCGTCGTCGAGGACGTGATGCGCTGGAAGTACGCCAAGCTCCTCGGCAACCTGGGCAACGCGATCCAGGCCACCACCGGCCCCGAACCCGACCCGGCCAAGGCGGCCCTGCTGCTGCGCGCGATCCGCGAGGCCAAGGCCGCCTTCGCCGCCGCGGGTATCGACTACGTATCGGAAACCGACCAGTCGGCGGCCCGTGACGGCAAGGTCGACCAGCCGCCCGGCGTCCGGGGAGGCTCCTCCTGGCAGAGCCTGGCCCGCGGCACCGGCTCGGTCGAAGCCGACTACCTCAACGGCGAGATCACCCTGCTGGGCCGCCTCCACGGCGTTCCCACCCCGGTCAACGACGTCCTGCGCCACGCGGCGAACATCTTCGCCCGCGAATCCCTGCCCCCGGGAGCCATGTCCATCACCGACCTGACCGCCCTGGCCGACGAGGCCGAAGGGCGAGGATAGTACCCGCCCATGACTGACCTATATTGTTCTGGAACCGTAAAGGCCACACACAACTCAATCGCCTGACAATGATCGCTTCCAGACGCGGTCGACGACGCCATGCACCAGCGTTCCACCGCGAAGGCTCCCGGGGCCGGTTCCAGAGGAATCCCCGACCGCCTTCGCAAGGGCTGACGTGCAGTGGCGATTTTGACGTGCGGAGCGTTCGGCTCGGCGCTGCCTCGCGGATGAGCAGAACAACTTGACGAACGGCTTGAATGTGCAGAACGGACTGGCCCGAGGTGCCACCATCACGGGCGAACCCCACAACCAGGGACCAGGGTCTGTCGGACTCTCCGTGGTCATCCCCGCCTACCGGGAAGAGGAGCGTCTCGCCCCCACCCTGGAGCTGGTCCGGGACTACCTCGACGAGCACGTAGGCAGCGGCCAGGCCGACTGGGAGGTCATCGTCGTCGACGACGGCTCCCCGGACAGGACCGCGGCCATAGCGCTCAAGGCCGGGGCGGACGAGCCCCGCATCCGGCTCGTGCAGTCGGAGGAGAACAGGGGCAAGGGCAGCGCCCTGCGCCTGGGTGTCCGTGCCTCCCTGGGCCGACGCGTACTGATCATGGACGCCGACCTGGCGACCCCCATAGAAGAACTCGCCCGGCTGGAACAGGCGCTGGCCGACAACCCGTCCCTGGACGCGGCCATCGGCTCGCGCGCCCACCGCGACTCCGCCATCGAGCGCCAGCAGAGCGTGCTGCGCGAGGTCCTCGGCTGGGTCGGCAACCGGGTCATCCGTCTGGTGGCCGTACGGGGCATCCGCGACACGCAGTGCGGGTTCAAGCTGTTCGACGGGGACCAGGCCCGGGCCGCCTTCGGCGCCGCCCGGCTCGACGGCTGGGCCATCGACGTCGAGATCCTCCAGTACTACCGCCGCAAGGGCTGGCCCGTGGCCGAGGTGCCCGTCCGCTGGGCGCACCAGGACGGCTCCAAGGTGCAGCTGCTGGACTACCTGCGCACCCTCGGCGAGCTGATGCGGCTGAACGCGGGCGGCCTCGCCGTCGCCGGCCTCTACCTCCTGGCGTCGCTCTACCTCTACAAGGGGCTCTGGACGGACCTGGACGGGTCGATCCTGGCCCACTCCCTCCAGGACCAGAACCAGTGGGAGTGGTTCTTCGGCGTCACGGCCGACAACGTCGCCCATCTGCGCAACCCGTTGTTCACCGACTTCCAGAACATGCCGGACGGCGTGAACCTGATGGCGAACACGGTGATGCTCGGGCTCTCGGTGCCCATGACCCCGGTCACCCTGCTCTTCGGTCCGACCGTCGCCCTGGCGCTGGTCTTCACGCTCGGCATCGCCGCGACGGCCTGGGCCTGGTACTGGCTGATCCACCGCCGTCTGACGGAGAGCCGCTGGGCGGCCGCGGCCGGCGGCGCGCTGGCGGCCTTCGCGCCGCCCATGATCTCGCACGCCAACGCGCACCCGAACTTCGTCGTCCTCTTCATGATCCCGGTGATCATCGACCGGGCCCTGCGCCTGTGCGCGGGCAAGAACGTGGTCCGCGACGGCGTCTTCCTGGGCCTGTTCACCGCCTACCAGATCCTCCTGGGCGAGGAGCCCTTCCTCCTGGCCGCGATGGGCATGGCGATCTTCGCCCTCATCCACGCCTGCTACGACCGGGAGAACGCGCGCGCCGCCGCCAAGCCGCTCGCCAAGGGCCTCGGGATCGCGGCGGCCGTCTCCATACCGCTCGCCGCCTTCCCCCTGTACTGGCAGTTCTTCGGACCGCAGAGCTACCACTCGGTGCTCCACGGCGACAACGGCGCCGGCAACCCGCTGCGCGCCCTGAGCGAGTACCCGGCGCGCTCCCTGTTCGGCGACGCCGAGACCGCGGCCAAGCTCTCGATGAACACCACCGAGCAGAACGCCTTCTACGGCTGGCCGCTGCTCGCGCTGGCCATCGGCATCACCCTGTGGATGTGGCGCCGCCCCCTCGTGCGCGCCCTGGGCCTCACCGCCGTGGCCGCCGCCGTGCTCTCGCTCGGCCCCCGGGTGGAGCTCGACAAGTTCGGCATCACCGTGCCCGCCCCGTGGCGCCTGCTGCGGCACCTCCCCCTGCTGGAGTCCGTGATCGAGAGCCGGGTGGCGATGGTCTGCGCCCCGGTCTTCGGCATGCTGCTCGCCCTCGCGCTGGACCGGATACGGGGCTTCCGCTCCGGCGACCACCGTGCGGTCGGCTACCTCGCCGTCGCCGCCGCCGTGGTCCCGATCCTGCCGCTCCCGCTGGTCACCAAGGTCCGCGAGCCGGTGCCGTCCTTCATCACGCAGGGCCTCTACAAGGACTACGTCAAGGACGGCCGCTCGCTCGTCCCGGTGCCCCTCCCCGACCCCGGTTCCGCCGCCGCCCTGCACTGGCAGAGCGGCACGGGCTTCGGCTTCAAGCTCGCCGGCGGGTACTTCAACGGTCCCGACGGCCCCGACCGCGTCGGGATCTACGGCGCCAAGCCGCGCAAGCTCTCCACCCTCCTCAACGACGTGCGCTGGGGCACCGTCCAGCCCCCGCAGGACATCACCCCGCAGATGCGCGACCAGGCCCGTGAGGACCTGGCGTACTGGAAGGCCGGCGTGCTGGTCCTGCCGGTCAACCAGCAGCGCGCCCCGGAGCTGCGCAGCACCCTCTCGGGTCTCCTGGGCCAGGAACCGAAGGTGGTCGCCGACTGCCTGATCTGGCAGGTCGACGCCTCCTAGCCGGCGGTGTTGTCCTGGGACGTCGGTGACAGGCGTGCTGGGTGCTTGAAACGGGCGAGGGCCTCCGGATCCGGTGTGGATTGCGATATCTGCACCGAGATCAGGAGGCCCTCGTGGTCCCCCGCAATGCCCCGCCGACCGAGGCCTGGCGGCTGCGTCCGGGCCCGCTGGACCCACCGCTACCGACAACTGGGCGTCGCCGCAATGCACGTCCCGCCCGCCCGCACCGTCAGGCCTGCCGCTGCGCGCGGGCGCCGCGGGGTACGAGGGCGCCTCCCATCACCCCCGCCGTGACCACTGCGGCGACCACCGTGACGGCCAGCCAGCCGCCCGGGACAGCCATGCCGGTGCCCATACCAGTCAGGAATGCCGCCGAGGCGGCGAGGCCCCACAGGGTGCCGGCCGCGCAGCTGACGACGATCAGCAGCCCGGACATCGAGGACGCGAGCCGCCGGCGCCACCAGGCCGTGGCCCCGACGGCGCCGAGCATCCGGTACTCGCCCCTCAGGTCCGAGGTCCACAGGCTGACCATGGCGGCCACGATCAGCACGGTGGTCAATACGGAGACCCCCGCCACGGCGGGCTGGAGCCGGGCCACCGCGCCGACGACCGACGGGCCGGACTCGACGGCGACGGTCGAATCCGCCTGCGCGTCCACCGGGAGGGCCCGCAGGACGTCCTGCTGCCGGGGCTTGGCGTCCGCGTCGAGCAGGTACGTCGGGGAGCCGACGGGGATGATGCCCGACTTCCGGGCCCCCGCCGGGCTGACGAGGACCGCGGGCAGTTGCTGGTACTCATCCGCCCGGGCGGCGTCCGGGTGGATGAGCGGCAGGGTCGTGGTGCTGTCCAGGGCGAATCCGTCCGGCTTGCGCGCCATCGCCACGAGCGCGACCTCGCCCCCCAGCCCGACCGGTGTGACGGCGACGGCCGCCTGGCCGCTCTCGTAGCGCTGCCGCTGTTCGGCCGTCATCGTGCCGGCGAGCGCCTCGGCACCCGCCGTGTCGGCGATACCGACCGCGGGGAAGGGGATGTGGGACCGGGAGCCGACGTAGCAGGGCTGCCAGTCGTTGTTCCCGTACTTCAGCAGGCCACGGTCGTCGATACAGCCCAGGAAGTCGGTACGGGGCGACACCGGCAGCTGCTTGCCCTCGCGCGCGACCGCCGCCCGCTGGTAGCCGGTCGACACCCGCGAGGCCCCGGTGGAGCTGCGCAGGGCGCCCAGCTCGGTGGCGGTCAGCGGACGGGAGGAGACGATCAGGGCCGCGGCGGCGGGCAGTTCCGGCCGGTAGTCCTCGCGCTGTTTCTCCGCCACCGAAGCGGAGGCGATGAGCACCGTGGTGGACACGGCAGCGACCGCGCCGAGCGCGACCACCGTCGCGATCGCGCGGACCGGGAAGGCCAGCAGGGAGCGCAGCGCCGACCGGAACACGGCGGGCAGCGGCAGGTACGGGGTGTCCGCCTTGCGCAGGGCGAACGCCGACAGCACCAGAGCGGTCGCCGTGACCCCGGAGGCGAACACGACCACCCCCAGCGCGGCCGTGACGGCCCCGGCGTCGAGCGCGACGGCGGCGAGTCCTGCGGCGGCCGCGGCCACCAGGCATCCGGCCGCAGCGGACCGCAGGCGCGGCCGACGGCCGCCGTGGACCGGAGGGACCGCCTTGAGCAGGGCGACGGGATCCTCCCGCAGGGCGGCGCGCGACGGCAGTACGGAGGCCAGGACCGTGACGGCGACGGCGACGCCGGCCAGCACCAGCGAGGTGGTCCAGGCGCCGTCGACCGGCCCCCAGTCCGCGCCCGCCCGCTCGGCCAGCACCGGCGCGGCGACCCGCGCCACTGCCTGCCCTGCGGCGAGGCCCGCCGAGGAGCCGAGCACCGCCACGCACAGGGCGTGGGTCCGCAGGAACGAGGCCGTCACCCGGGCGGGAGCACCCAGGGCCGCGAGGAGCCCCATGTGCCGGCGCTGGCTGCGTACGACGACCGCGAAGGCGGCGGTCACCAGCAGCACGGTCTCGGCCAGCAGCCCGAGCCCGATCAGCAGGGCGGTGGAGTCCGCGGCCCCGCCCCGTTCGGCGAGCGCGGCGGCCTGGCTGCCGGGCACGTACGCGTATCCCGCGCTCTTGAGCTTCCCGGACACGGCGGGCAGATCCGCCCCAGGCGGCCAGGTGACGAACCATCGGGGGCTGCCCAGGTCCTTCGCCGACGCCAGGGCCGCGGCCGCCCGGGGCCCGCCCGGTGGGAGGGCGAACAGGCGGTGTCCGAGGTCGAACCGGTCGGAGACCAGGGCCGACACGGTGAACTGCCCGCCGCCGATGGACACGTTCTGACCGGTCCCGGTGATCCCGACCGAGGCCGCCAGTGCGGACGACAGCACGATCGTGCCGTCCTGGGAGGACGGGGCGCCTCGATCGACGCGGTACAGGCCGTCGGTGAGGGGGTCGGCCAGGCTGACCGCCCTTCCGTCGACGGTGCTCTGGCGTCCCTCCGGTCCCCGGACGGTGAGCCCGAGCACGTCGGTGTCGTAGGCGAGACGGGTTCCGCCGGGAAGGGCGGGCCCGAGCTGCATCGCCAGCTGCGCGGGGGAGGCCGCGTCCGGGTTCCGCTCGCCGGCCAGGGTGGTGAGCCGGCCGTCCGCCGCGCCGAAGGCGGCCGCCCGGGCCTCCGGCACCGAGACGAGGGCGGTGGCGGTGACGGCCGCGACCGCCGTCCCGACGGCGACGGGCAGCGCGATGGCCAGGCACACCAGCAGCGTGCGCAGACGGCTGCGGCTCGCCAGCCGCCACCCGAGGGTCCAGGCGAGGCGGCGGTTGCGGTTCACGCGCCACCCTCCACGACGCGGCCGTCCTGGATCCGGACGACATGGTCGGCGGCCGCGGTGACGTCCGGGTTGTGCGTCGCGATCAGACAGGCCACCCCGTCCGCCGCGACCTCGCGCAGGAGCTCGACGATGCGCTCGCCGTTGGCGGAGTCCAGGGCGCCCGTGGGCTCGTCGGCCAGGACGAGCGGGCGCCGGTCGGCGACGGCACGGGCGATGGCCACGCGCTGCTGCTCGCCGCCCGAGAGCTGGTCGGGGAACTTGCGGGTGTGCCGGGGCACCCCCGTCCGCTCCAGCGCAGCCGCCGCACGGCGCCGGGCCTCGGCCCGAGCCATGCCGGACAGCTCCAGGGGTAAGCACACGTTTTCCAGCACCGTCATGGTGCGGATCAGGTTGTACTCCTGGAAGACGTAGGCCACCAGGCTCGCCCGGGTGCGGGTGAGTTCGGCGGGGCCCATGTTCGTCAGGACGTGGCCGGCCAGGGTGATCGTCCCGGAAGTAACCTGTTCCAGGCCGCCGGAGACGTTGAGCAGGGTGGACTTGCCCGAGCCGCTGTGGCCGACCAGGGCGGTGAGACGGGCGGCATGGAAGTCGGCCGTGACCCCGTCCAGGGCCACGTGCCGTGCCTCGCCGCTGCCGTAGACCTTGTGGACGCCTTCGAGCCGGAGGACCGGTTCGTCCGGTCCTCCGGCTCCAGGTGTGGTGGAAACCGCGGTGCGCATCGTTCGGGAACAACCTCTCTCACGCTGTCGTAGCTGCCCCGCGGATCGCTCCGCGGTCTCCACCGGTGTCAGTCGGTCATCGCTCAGGAGGCCTTGGTCTCCATGATGGCCTGGCGCATGCTGAACCAGCAGAACCCGTTCTGCGCGTACTGCCACCCGGTGACCCACGCGGTGTAGATGTCCGGGGCGCCGGCGCAGTCGGCCCGGCCACGGGCCTGGCCGCCCACGACGTCACCGCACGAGATCCACACGCCGTCGCTGTTCTTGCCGTAACTGCCCACGGCGCAGTCGGCGTACACCGCCTCCGCCCCGGTGGCCGCGGCCTGTGCGGGCGCGGCGGCCACGAGGCCGGTGAGTGCGGCGGCGCCGAGACCGAGCGCTGCCACCTTGCGGCTGAAGTTGCCACGTAACACGAGATGTTCTCCCTCTGGGATGCGGGTCAGAACTGATCGTCGGTTGTGCAGAAGGAACACAACCGCTCGCATGAAACGGACATAACCGTGATTTACGCCAGCCGAGGGCCCGTGAAGGGACGGGTTCGGAGCGGGAGGCAGCTGTTATGGGTCTTGACAAATGCTCGCGAACGGCTGAAAACCGCAGCATGTCGCGCGCTGGCCCCGCCGTGAGGTGGCGCAAGCGAGGACGAGAGGGCGCACGGGATGGCCGATCTCGACGCGGAGGGCGAGGCAGCCGACTCGTGCCGGAGTACGTACTCGTCGTAGGACCACCCGTCTTGTCGCTGTAGACGTGGACCGGGTGGTCGAGTGTTCGATGTGCGTAGCCAGAGGGAGGAGGATCGAGTTCCGTGAGTGACGAACTGATCGTTCCGGGATAAGTGCTGTCCTGAAAACGGGCCGACTGCCGTTCTCTGCGCCGAGCGGGGGCCGCAGTCTCCCTCGGCCCGTGGCCCCGTTCTCCTTTTGGACGCGTCGGCGCCCGGCTGCGTTCACCATCCGGACCGCCGCCCGAGTGTGCGGGAATCCCGTCGTACGGCCGGACTCGGCCGTTGCGGCGGGGTGGCCGCGGGGCCTTGCCCCGCCGCCGGCCTTCTTCGCCCCGCCACTGCGGTCACCCGCCGAAAATCCGACCCTGACGGCAACCCCCGCGGCGGCCAGCCCGCCAACTGGCCCGGCAACCGCACCTTCCTTGGAGGTGTCGACGACAGCAGCACGGGCCTGACCCACATCGGAGCCCGCGAGTACGAACCCTCCACCGGGCGCTTCATCTCGGTCGACCCGATCATCGACATCACCGACCCGCTCCAGATGAACGGCTACACCTACGCCAACGGCAACCCCATCACCAATAGCGACCCGTCCGGCCTGATGATCTACGAGGGCATGGACAGCGGCGGCATCAGCAGCGGCGGATGCGGTGGCTGCAATATCGTCAACCACCCCGATGACTATCACTCGATCGGATTTAAGTCTTACTACTACCCCAAGGATTACGACAGCTACATCGAAATGGGCCCCGTCAAGGTCCACTACACGAGCCAGAAGGCCCTCGATAACGCATTCGCTGCAGTAGAAAAGCACCAGCCCAACCTCTTCAAGAAGTACAACTGGGTCGCAAACTGCATGTACAAGGACGGACGGTGCAACGCCACCTCGGTACCAGTCCTCCCCTACCTCTCCCACGTGATGTGCAACATGGACGGCATCACCTGCGAGAATTCAGTAGACAACATTGGATACATACTGGGCCTTGGCTTGTATGCCGAACTCGAAAACGGTGGCGAGCTCGAGAAGAGCATCAACAAGATAGTCTTCGGCGGTAAGCCGGCGGCTCGGCCTAAGTCAAAGCCCGATGAATGCAAGAACAGCTTCGTATCTGGCACGCGCGTACTCCTCGCGGACGGCACCAGCAAGCCCATCGAGGAGCTGAAGCCCGACGACGAGGTTCTGGCCACCGACCCCGAAACGGGCGAGACCACGCCCGAGACCGTGACCGCAGCCATCCGCACCGAGGACGACAAGGAATACGTCGACCTCACCATCGAAACGACTGATGGCCCCCAGACCATCACTACCACTGACCACCACCCCTTCTGGTCCGAAACCGACCGTGAGTGGCGCGACGCAGCAACCCTCACCCCCGGCACCCACCTACGGACAGCAGAGGGTAAATCTGTCACCCTCACCAACAGCCGGACCTACCTCGCCCACCTCGTCACCCACAACCTCACGGTTGCGGCGCTCCACACGTACTACGTGTTGGCGGGGGCCGTCTCGGTCCTCGTCCACAACTGCCCCCCGTCGGCCGGCAGTGGCGTTGTCGAGTTCAGTCCGCCCCCCAATGCGACTGCAGCCGAGATCCAGGAGGTCAAGGACTATGTTGCCTCCTGCGAACGAGCTCGCTGTGCTGGCCACACGGCTGGTGGCCGCCCGAGCACCACTGGCACGCTGCGAAGCCAAGCCAGCAGATCGGCGGCGGCCGAGCGCAAGCGAGCCGCTGCTGCAGGTACTCCGTACACAGGTGTCGTCGGGCACGGGCCCGATACCACTTGACAGGGATGGCTAATCCGCCTGAGTGGATTGACCTGTCCAGTAGGGTAAATTCAAGCCTTGGTGGGCAATCGCTACGTTACCCAGTGGGATTCGTTCCGACTGAATTTAGGTTTAAACCATGAAGCATGATGATCGGTACTGGCGGCAGACGGTGGAGCGATTTTCGCGCTTGACCAACGAAATGGCCGCAGCGGATGTCAATGAGATCTGGAATTACGGGCCACCAAACCCCGGAGCCACGCCGACGGAGATCGGTGAATGCAGGGAGATTGTCCCTGGACTTCTCGTCGCAGGTCATGTGCAGCTGCTGACGGTAGCGAATGGCTGGCCCGGCTTCTATCACGATGTGGACCTGTTTGGAACGGATGATTTCATTCGCGGCGAAAAACTTCAAAAGGCGTGGGAGCTCCTGGAGGCGGCCGATCAGGGGAGCGGTGGCCTTCTCTCGATCGACCGCGCGAAGTTCCTCCCAATCGCTGCAGCGCAGTTTGACATCGACTGCTTCGTGCTCGGTCTTGAAACTGGGGTGGTTAGATGGATTGCAGGACAAGAAATCGAGACGTTTCCATCAATTGCCGCTTTCGTTGAGGGAATGATTCGCTACAACGAAGAAACCCTGACCGAATTGCGGGTGGATCCCTGGCTCGGGGCGGGGTAGCTGCCGCACCCGACGGGGGTACATCATTCCCTGCCTGGCAATTCGAAATTTAGAATGTAACATCCCATTCCTTGCTGTGGAGAAGAACTTCGCGTCGTACGCCGCGGCAGGGTTGACGGGATAGCCTGATGTTGCAAGAGAAGGGCGTACCGATTAATTTTCGGCAGGCCCTTTCTCACTTGATGGATGGGCCATGGCTAACGACCGCAGCGAGAAGCCTCCGCCAGCATCCCGCTATCCGTCCGAGCCGCCGCGGGCGTCGCGATCAGAAGCGTGCGGCACGCGAGCGACCGAAGTCCGCTGGACCGGTTTTCCCCTGACTCCTCGCCGGTACCGATTAGCGGCTCGACGACCTGGCCCCCGCCCGTATGGCCTGACTCGCGTGGAGGGGCGACATTCCCCCGCCTGCCTGTCCGCGCGCGTCCGTGGCACGTCGGCTACTGGGGGATCACGATGCAGGGGGTGCTCGGCGCAACAGGCGGAGGCGGGTTGCTGCCGCCGATGACGAGGGACAGGAGGACGGAGAACCCTTCGTTGCGCAGGACCCTGGCGGCCTGCGCGCGCTTGAGCGGGTCCGGGGTTGGAAGGGAGAGGGCCACGCATGAGGGGTCGGTGCCGGTGCGGATGGGGACGGCCGCGCACCCTTGTGTCCAGGGCGTATTCCTGGAGGTCGAGAGGGGCTCGCCGGGATCGCGGGTGTCGAGTTCGGCGAACAGCTCCTCCTGGCTGGTGATCGTGTGCGGGGTGAAGGCCTCCATTCAGTGCCTGACCAGGTGGTCGCGGCGCTCGGCGGGGTTGGGCTGGCCCAGCAGGGCCTTGCCGATGGCGTGGACGGCTTCCCGCCGGGGCGGTGGGGCTGTCGGCGTACTGGGTGATGGAGGCCTCGCCGTCGGTGTAGGCAGCGACGTAGACCGCGGCCCCGACCTCGTGGCGCAGCAACGCGCCCGCGGTGCGGCCGGAGTCGGCGAGCTTGAGGGAGGAGCCAGTGGCGTAGACGCCGAACGCGACTGGGGTGGCGAGCTGGGTGCGGACCAGGATTTCGATGGCGTGTGCAAGGTGGAAGTGGGATAGCGCGATCTGCCCCGGGAGGCCCTGTCGATGTATCCGTGGATGACCTCCAGGACGCGCTGAGGCCTTTGGGTGGCCTCCAGCTGGGGGTTGGCTGGCTGGAGGCGCTTGGGTCGCTTCGCCATGTGGGCGCCCGGCTTCGCCTCCGAGGACAGGCCCCGCTCAGGCCGTCAGGGCCCGGTGCGGGGTGTGGGTCGGGGTGGCTGTGTCGTAGCGGTGGAGGAGGAGGCGGGCCAGGTCCGGGGCTGCGCCCAGGACGTCCGCCACCGCGTCCGCGCCGGCCGTCCGGGCGCCCGTCACGATGCGGTCCGGGAGGAAGCCCGGGGCGATGACGTACGGGGCCACGGCCACGCGGCGGACGCCCTCCGCGCGCAGGGCGCGGACGGCGTCCTCCGTACGCGGAAGGGCGGCGGAGGCGAACGCAGGCCGCACGGCGCACCAACCGGTGTGCCGCCACTCCCGCGCGATTTCAGCGATCACTGCGATCGCCTCCGGGTCCGAGGAGCCGGCGGACGCGAGGACGATACCGGTCCTCGCGCGGTCCGCCGGGGTGAGGCCGACACCGGCCTCGGCGAGGCGGCGCTCCAGGGAGGCCACCAGGAAGGGGTGCGGGCCCAGCACGTCCGCCACCCGGACCGCGAGGTCGGGCAGGCGGGTCGCCGACTCCGCGAGGACCGCGGGGATGTCGGCCTTGGCGTGGAAGGCCCTGGTGAGGAGCAGCGGCAGGGCCACGACCTCCCGGGCGCCCGACAGGTACAGGGAGGCCAGGGCCTGGGAGACGGTGGGACCGTTGAAGTCCAGGAAGGCCGTCTCCACCCGCAGCCCCGGCCGCAGCGAGCGGACGCGCCCGACGAGGGCGTGCACGGTCGCCGCGTGCCGCGGGTCGCGGCTGCCGTGGGCTATGACCAGGAGGGCGGGGGAGGACATGGGACTCTCGGGTTTCAGTTCTTGACCAGCAGGCCGCGGCTGCGCAGGACCCAGCGCTCGACCGGGCTGAAGATCAGCAGGTCGATGGCGATGCCCACGACCAGGATCAGGACGATCGCGAGGAACACGCCCGGCAGGTCGATGTTGTTGCGGCCGTTCTCCAGCAGCTGGCCGAGGCCGAGGCCCAGGTCGGGGGAGCTGGCGATGATCTCGGCGGCCATCAGGGAGCGCCAGGAGAAGGCCCAGCCCTGCTTGAGGCCGGCGACGTAGCCCGGCAGGGCGGCCGGCATGACGACGTGCCAGGCGCCGCGCAGGCCGGTGGCGCCCAGGGTGCGGCCGGCCCGCAGGAACAGCGGCGGGACCTGGTCGATGCCGGAGACGAGACCGTTGGCGATGGACGGGACGGCGCCCAGCAGGATCACCGTGTACATCATGGCGTCGTTGAGGCCGAACCAGAGCACCGCCGGCGGCACCCAGGCGACCGAGGGCAGGGACTGCAGGCCCTGGAGGATCGGGCCGATCGCGGCGCGGACGAACTTCACCCGCGCCACCAGCAGGCCCAGCGGGGTGCCGATGGCCAGGGCGAGGAGGAAGCCGAGCAGACCGCGGGAGACCGAGGTCCAGATGACGTCGAGGAGCGTGCCCTTGAGCCACATCGCGGACAGGCTGTCCCAGACGGCGGAAAGGGCGGGGAGCTTGGTCTCGTTGGTGACCTTCGCCGAGACCAGGACCTGCCAGACCACCAGCACCAGGCCGACGGCCAGGAGCGGGGGCAGGACCTTCTTGGTCAGGACCTCGCGCACCGGGGTGCGGTGGGTCTGGACCGCGTCGAGGGCGTCGAGGCCGGCCTCCAGGCCGGCCAGGTCGTCGCCCTTCGCCGCCTTGGGGGTGGTGTCAGTGCTGGCCATGGCGGCGGATCTCCCCACGCAGGTGTTCAGTGATCTCGAGGGACAGCTCGGCTACGTCCGCGTCCTCGATGCGGCGCGGCTGGGGGATGTCGACGGTCCATTCCTTGGCGACCCGGCCGGGGCGGGAGGAGAGGAGGACGACGCGCTGGGCGAGGCGGACGGCCTCGCGGACGTTGTGGGTGACGAAGAGGACCGAGAGGCCGCCCGCGGCGGAGCCGCTGATGTTCGCGGCGTCCCAGATGCGGGTGAGTTCGCCGTGGAGGACGTCGCGGGTGATGGCGTCGAGGGCCGCGAACGGCTCGTCCATGAGGAGGAGGCGGCTGTCCTGGGCGAGGGCCCGGGCGAGGGCGACGCGCTGGCGCATGCCGCCGGAGAGTTCGTGGACGCGCTTGGCGTGGGCGCCGCCGAGCCGGACCAGCTCCAGCAGCCGTTCGGCCTCCGGCTTGCGGTCGGCCTTGGCCACCCCGCGCAGCCGCAGCGCCAGCTCGATGTTCTTCCCGGCCGTCAGCCAGGGGAACAGGGCGTGCTCCTGGAACATCAGCGCCGGACGGCCGCCGGGGGTCTCGATCGACCCCGCGGACGGCTTGTCCAGACCCGCGACCAGGTTCAGCAGGGTGGACTTGCCGCACCCCGACGCCCCCAGGAGGGTGACGAACTCGCCGGGAGCGACATCGAGGCTGATGTCGTCCAGGACGAGCTGCGATCCGGCCGGGCCGGAGAAGGACTTCGAGACGTGCTCGATGCGGGCGGCGTGCGTCTGCTCCGCAGCCGCGCCCTCGGCAGCCTTGGCGAGCATGGTGGCCATGGTCGTCACCTCCTGGGTTTGCTGGACTACGGGTTACTTGGCGCCGAGGCCGGCGTCGGAGACCTCGGGCTTTCCGGCGGTCTTGAGGACCTTGTTGAGGAGCGTGAGGTCGTAGATGCCGGTGAGGTCGGGCTTGTCCAGGAGCTTGGCCTTGACGGCCCAGTCGGACTCGGTCTTCAGGGTGCCCGCGAGGGGGTCGTCGGTGACGAGGATGGACTGCCAGGCCGGGTCGAGGACCTTGGCGTCGAGTTCCTTGCCGCTGTCGGCCTTGAGCTTGGCGTTGGCGGAGGCCTTGGCCTTCTCGGGGTTGGCGTTGATCCACTCGTTGGTCTTGACGGTGCCGCGCAGGACGGCCTCGACGACGTCGGCGTGTTCCTTGAGGAACTTCTGGGACACGATGACGTTGGTGATGACGAACTTCTTGTCGGGCCACAGGGAGGTCTCGTCGAGGAGGACGGAGCCGCCGTCGGAGACGAGCTTGGAGGCGGTGGGTTCGGGGACCCAGGCGCCGTCGATGGAGCCCTGCTTGAAGGCGTCGGGGGTGACCTTGTTGTCGGTGCGGACGACGGAGACGTCGCCCTTGCCGGATTCGGGGTCGACCGTCCAGCCCTTCTCGGCGATCCAGTTGAGGAAGGCGACGTCCTGGGTGTTGCCCTTCTGCGGGGTGGCGATCTTCTTGCCCTTGAGGTCGTCGAGGGTCTTGATCTTGTCGGGGTTGACGACGAGCTTGACGCCGCCGGAGGCGGAGCCGGAGATGATCCGCAGGTTGGAGCCCTTGGACTTGACGTAGCCGTTGATGGAGGGGGAGGGGCCGATGAAGCCGATGTCGAGGGAGCCGCCGTTGAGGGCTTCGATCTCGGAGGGGCCGGCGTTGAAGGTCTGCGGCTTGATCTGGGTGGCGCCGAGTTCCTTGGCGATGAGGCCTTCCTGGAGGCCGACCAGGGCGGTGGCGTGGGTCAGGTTCGGGAAGTACCCGATGCGGACCTCGGACGCCGAGAGCTTCGCGCCACCGTCGGCGGTGGCGCCGGCCGCCTTGTTCTCCGGCTTCTCGGCCTGGGAGCCGTAGCCGCAGGAGGCGAGGGCGCCGATCAGCAGCGGCAGGGCGGTGGCGGCGACGGCGCCGCGGCGGAGCAGGGTCTTGTGGATGGCAGGCACGGGAGGACTTCCTCTCGGCGCGCCGTCAGTCGGTTACGGCGCGGTTCTTCGGCGGTGGTGCGGGGGCGGGCAGGCGTGGGGGCGAAGGCGGGACGCCGACGGCAGTCCGGTCAGCACGCACATCGGGCCACTCCGCCCTGGCCGCTGCCGAGGGCGCCGCTTCCCACGCGGCCGCCCTCCTTGGCGAAGCTGGTGTACATGTCGGTCCGCATGGCCTAGAAGTCCCAGCCTTCCTCGTCCGCCGGTACCGCTTCGGCCTTGGAGGCGAAGGACTCGCCCGCCATGCCCGCCGCGAGGGTGGTGCCGTCGGCCGGGTCGATCAGCAGGAAGGACCCGGTACGGCGCGAGTCGGCGTACGCGTCGAGCGCGAGCGGCTCGGCGGTGCGGACGACGACGCGGCCGATGTCGTTGGCCACCAGCTGACCCGGGGCCGGGTGCTGGGAGAGGTCGTCGAGGGTCAGCCGGGACGGGATCTCCTTGACGATCGCCTTGACCGTGCGCGTGGTGTGCTTCAGCAGCACCCGCGCGCCCACGGCCAGCGGCTGGTCGGCCACGTGGCAGACCGTCGCGACGACGTCCTGGGTGGTGGCCGGCGCGCTCGCGGTCGGCGCGATCAGGTCGCCGCGCGAGATGTCGATGTCGTCCTTCAGCCGCAGCGTCACCGACTGCGGGGACCAGGCGATGTCCACCGGCTCGCCGAGCGCGTCGATGCCCTCGATGACCGAGGTCTTGCCCGACGGCAGGACCGTGACGGCTTCGCCGACGCGCAGGACGCCGGAGGCGATCTGGCCCGCGTAGCCGCGGTAGTCGGGGTGCTCGGCGGTCTGCGGACGGATCACGTACTGCACGGGGAAACGCGCCGGGCAGGCGGTGAGGTCGTGGCTGACCGGGACGGTCTCCAGGTGCTCCAGCACCGTCGGGCCGCCGTACCAGTCCATGTTCGCGGAGGGCTCGACCACGTTGTCCCCGGCCAGCGCCGAGATCGGGATCGCGGTGATCTCCGGGACGCCCAGCTCGGAGGCGTAGGCGGTGAACTCCTCGGCGATCTCCGCGAAGACGCTCTCCCGGTAGTCGACGAGGTCCATCTTGTTGACGGCGAGGACGACGTGGGGGACGCGCAGGAGGGCGGCGACGGCGGCGTGGCGGCGGGTCTGCTCGATGACGCCGTTGCGGGCGTCGACGAGGACCACGGCGAGGTCGGCGGTGGAGGCGCCGGTGACCATGTTGCGGGTGTACTGCACGTGCCCGGGGGTGTCGGCGAGGATGAACCGGCGGCGGGCGGTGGCGAAGTAGCGGTAGGCCACGTCGATGGTGATGCCCTGCTCCCGCTCGGCCCGCAGGCCGTCGGTCAGCAGCGCCAGGTCCGGGGCGTCCTGGCCGCGGTCGGCGGAGACCCGCTCCACGGCCTCCAGCTGGTCCTCGAGGACCGACTTCGAGTCGTGCAGCAGGCGGCCCACCAGGGTGGACTTGCCGTCGTCGACGGAACCCGCGGTGGCGAAGCGCAGCAGCGTCGTGGCGCTGAGCTGCTCGGTGGTGGTGGTCATGGCTAGAAGTACCCTTCGCGCTTGCGGTCTTCCATCGCGGCCTCGGACAGCTTGTCGTCGGCGCGGGTGGCGCCCCGCTCGGTGAGGCGGGAGACGGCGATCTCGGCGATCACGGCGTCCAGGTCGGCGGCGTCGGAGTCGACGGCGCCGGTGCAGGACATGTCACCGACGGTGCGGTAGCGCACGAGGCGCGTCTCCACCGGCTCGGTGTCCTTGGGGCCGCCCCACTCGCCGGCGGTCAGCCACATGCCGTTGCGCCGGAAGACGTCCCGCTCGTGCGCGAAGTAGATCTCCGGCAGTTCGATGCCCTCCCGGGCGATGTACTGCCAGACGTCCAGCTCGGTCCAGTTGGACAGCGGGAAGACGCGGACGTGCTCGCCGGGGGCGTGGCGCCCGTTGTAGAGCTGCCAGAGCTCGGGGCGCTGGCGGCGGGGGTCCCACTGGGAGAACTCGTCGCGCAGGGAGAACACCCGCTCCTTGGCGCGGGCCTTCTCCTCGTCGCGGCGCCCGCCGCCGAAGACGGCGTCGAACTTCAGCTGCTGGATCGCCTCGGTCAGCGGGACGGTCTGAAGCGGGTTGCGGACGCCGTCCGGGCGCTCGCGGAGCTTGCCGGCGTCGATGTACTCCTGGACGGAGGCCACGTGCAGGCGCAGGCCGTGCCGGGCGACGGCGCGGTCGCGGTAGGCCAGTACCTCGGGGAAGTTGTGGCCGGTGTCCACGTGCAGCAGGGCGAAGGGCACCGGGGCGGGGGCGAAGGCCTTCAGCGCCAGGTGCAGCATGACGATGGAGTCCTTGCCGCCGGAGAAGAGGATCACCGGCTTCTCGAACTCGCCCGCCACCTCGCGGAAGATGTGCACCGCCTCGGATTCGAGGGCGTCGAGGTGCGACAGCGCGTAGGGCGCGTCGGAGCCGGACTCGGTGTGCGGGTGCGCGGCGGTGGTCATGCCAGACCCCTCTCGGTGAGCAGTGCGTGCAGGGCGGAAGCCGATTCCTGCACGGTCTGCGTGTGCGACTCGATGCGGAGGTCGGGGGTCTGCGGTGCCTCGTACGGGTCGTCGACGCCGGTCAGGCCGGAGATCTCGCCCGCCGCCTGCTTGGCGTACAGGCCCTTCACGTCGCGCTCGGAGCACACCTCGACGGGGGTCGCGACGTGTACTTCGAGGTAGCGCGTACCGGCGGCGGCGTGCCGCTTGGCGACGGCCTCGCGGCTGTCGGCGAAGGGCGCGATCACCGGGACGAGGGCCTTGACGCCGTTGCTCGCGAGGAGTTCGGCGACGAAGCCGATCCGCTGCACGTTGGTGTGCCGGTCCTCGCGGCTGAAGCCCAGGCCGGCGGAGAGGAACTCGCGGATCTCGTCGCCGTCGAGGACCTCCACCCGGTGGCCCTCGCCCCGCAGCCGCTCCGCCAGCGCGTAGGCGATGGTGGTCTTGCCCGCGCTGGGCAGACCGGTCAGCCACACGGTGGCTCCCTGGCCGGTCACGCTCATCCGCTTCTCCGTAAGTTCCGTGGTGTGCCTGGTTTGTGGGGGGTGGGGGGTGGTCATCAGCCGTGCAGTCCGCACTCGGTCTTGCCGCGGCCGGCCCAGCGGCCGGCCCGTACGTCCTCGCCCTCGGCGACCCGGCGGGTGCAGGGGGCGCAGCCGACGGAGGTGTAGCCGTCCATCAGCAGCGGGTTGGTCAGCACCCCGTGCTCGGCGACGTACGCCTCCACGTCCTCCTGGGTCCAGCGCGCGATCGGCGAGACCTTGACCTTGCCCCGCTTCTCGTCCCAGCCGACCACCGGGGTGTTCGCCCGGGTGGGGGACTCGTCGCGGCGCAGGCCCGTGGCCCAGGCCTCGTACGCGGTCAGGCCCTCTTCGAGGGGCTTGACCTTGCGCAGGGCGCAGCACAGGTCGGGGTCGCGGTCGTGGAGCTTCGGCCCGTACTCGGCGTCCTGCTCGGCGACGCTCTGGCGCGGGGTGAGGGTGATGACGTTGACGTCCATCACGGCCTCGACCGCGTCGCGGGTGCCGATGGTCTCCTCGAAGTGGTAGCCGGTGTCCAGGAACACCACGTCCACGCCGGGGAAGGCGCGGGAGGCGAGGTGGGCGACCACCGCGTCCTCCATCGAGGAGGTCACGCAGAACTTCGCACCGAAGGTCTCCGCGGCCCAGGTGAGGATCTCCAGTGCGGAGGCGTCCTCCAGCTCCCGGCCCGCCCACCCGGCGAGTTCCTTGAGTTCCGTGAGACGCGCGTCTTGAACGGTGGTCATATCTCGTCCCCTCCAGCGACGTTGGTCTGAACACCCCGGGCCAGCAGCCCGAGGTACTTCAGCTGGAAGGCTCGGTTGCAGGCCCTGCATTCCCAGGCGCCGTGGCCCGTTTCGTTGGGAAACAGGTCCTCGGCGCCGCAGTACGGGCAGTAGAACGGTGCGGCGCGCTCGCTCACGAGAGGTCCTCGTCCTTGGCGCGGCCGACCCAGGCGGCGAAGCGCTCGCCGTCCTCGCGCTGCTCCTCGAAGCGCGTGACGACCCGCTCGACGTAGTCCGGCAGACCGGCCGAGGTGACCTTGAGGCCGCGGACCTTGCGGCCGAAGCCGGCCTCCAGGCCCAGGGCGCCGCCCAGGTGGACCTGGTAGCCCTCGACCTGGTTGCCCTCGTCGTCCAGGACCAGCTGGCCCTTGAGACCGATGTCCGCCACCTGGATACGGGCGCAGGCGTTCGGGCACCCGTTGATGTTGATG
Source organism: Streptomyces sp. 3211.6 (assembly GCF_003634815.1). Classification (NCBI taxonomy): domain Bacteria; kingdom Bacillati; phylum Actinomycetota; class Actinomycetes; order Kitasatosporales; family Streptomycetaceae; genus Streptomyces; species Streptomyces sp. 3211.6. The sequence continues at coordinate 6,153,968 of NZ_RBXC01000001.1, forward strand.
GTGAGCGGCTCGGCGAAGTCCGGGAGGCGGCGCTCCAGTTCGTCGATCAGGGACGCGCCGCGGCCCTTGGTCTCGACGATGGCCAGCTTGCAGAACTCGATGCCGGTGCAGGCCATGGTGCCGCGGCGGAACGGAGACGGCTTGACCCGCAGGTCCAGCGCCTCCAGCGCCCCGACGAGGGAGTCGACCTTGTCGGCCTCGATGTCGAGGACGATCATCTTCTGCTCGGCGGTGGTGCGCAGGCGGCCGGAGCCGTGCTGCTCGGCGATCTCCGCGATCTTGGTCAGGGTGGCGCCGTCCACACGGCCGACGCGGGGGGCGAAGCCGACGTAGAACCTGCCGTCCTGCTGCTGGTGCACGCCGACGTGGTCGCGCCACTGGCCGCTGGGCTGCTCGGGCGCGGGGCCGTCGGACAGCTTGCGCTTCAGGTACTCGTCCTCCAGGACCTGGCGGAACTTGGCCGCGCCCCAGTCGGCGACGAGGAACTTCAGGCGGGCGCGGGTGCGCAGGCGCCGGTAGCCGTAGTCGCGGAAGATCGAGATGACGCCCTCGTAGACGTCCGGGACCTCGTCGAGCGAGACCCAGGTGCCCAGGCGGACGCCCAGCTTGGGGTTGGTGGACAGGCCGCCGCCGACCCAGACGTCGAAGCCGGGGCCGTGCTCCGGGTGGTTCACGCCGACGAAGGCGACGTCGTTGATCTCGTGCGCCACGTCGAGCAGCGGCGAGCCGGAGATCGCGGACTTGAACTTGCGGGGCAGGTTGGAGAAGTCCTTGTTGCCGACGATGCGGCGGTAGATCTCCTCGATGGCGGGGGTGCCGTCGATGATCTCGTCCTGGGCGATGCCGGCGACGGGCGAGCCGAGGATGACGCGGGGGGTGTCACCGCAGGCCTCGGTGGTGGACAGGCCGACGGCCTCCAGGCGGCGCCAGATCTCGGGGACGTCCTCGATCCGGATCCAGTGGTACTGCACGTTCTGGCGGTCGGTGAGGTCGGCGGTACCGCGCGCGAACTCCTCGGAGATCTCGCCGATGACGCGCAGCTGCTCGGTGGTCAGCCGGCCGCCGTCGATGCGGACGCGCAGCATGAAGTACTTGTCGTCCAGCTCCTCCGGCTCCAGGATCGCGGTCTTGCCGCCGTCGATCCCGGGCTTGCGCTGGGTGTAGAGACCCCACCAGCGCATACGGCCGCGCAGGTCGTTGGGGTCGATCGAGTCGAAGCCCGTCTTGGAGTAGATCGTCTCAATGCGCGTCCGCACGTTGAGACCGTCGTCGTCCTTCTTGAACTGCTCGTTGCCGTTGAGGGGGGTGTGGTGTCCGACGGCCCACTGGCCCTCACCGCGGTGACGGCCGGTCTTGCGGCGCGCGGCGGCTGCAGGGGCGGCTGCGGGCGTTTCGGGGGTGGCGGCCATGGCGGGTACGTCCTTCTTCAACGGCTCGAGGCGGGGCAGGGGGAGCGGCGGCGCGCCCCTGTCACGCTGGAATCTCCGAGCAGGTGTGGTCGATTTCCGCCCTTTTGTCGGGGTTTCCGGCATGCGAGGGCGGTGTTCGGCCTTCAGGGGGCTTGCAGGGGGTCGACGCGTCCGCGGCGGCGGGGACGGCGGCGACGTGCGGCGGTGGCTGGTTCCGTCAGCTCGCGCGACACATGGCGCTGGACATGCGGCCGAGGTCGACGTGACGTCGACTCACCAAGGCGATTCCAGCTCCATTCATGGCCGAAGCGTGGCACGGGCCGATTGGAGGAGTCCACTACTGTCCATCATGCGGACGAACTGGTCCCGGATTATGAGATCGCGTGACGGGAGTCACGCCGCACGGGTCTTCCGTTCCCGCCCCGCCCGCGCCGCCCGGAGGGCCGGGGCGGCGCGGACGGGGCCTCGTGAAATGAAGGGACGGGGGCCTACGCGCCGGGCCAGGGGCCGGGGGTCGGGGTGTCCTGCTTCTCTTCCGTTTCCGTCTTGAAGAGCTTGAAGCCGCGACGCTGGTAGTTGTCCATCGCCGTGGGCCCGTCCTGGCTGCACGTGTGCAGCCAGACACGGCGGGTGGGCTCGCGGTCCGGCCAGCGCTCCGCGAGGTCCCAGGCGCGGGCTATGCCCACCGACAGCAGGTGCCCCCCGATCCGCCGGCCCCGGAAGGCGGGCAGCAGTCCGAAGTAGATGATCTCCACCACGCCGTCCGGCTGCGGGTCGAACTCCACGTACCCCGCCGGGGTGCCCCGGTCGTACGCCACCCACGTCTCCACGCCCGGCCGCTCCAGCTGCTCCACCCACTGCGCGCGGGTCAGCGACAGCCGGTCCGTCCAGTGGATGTCCTGGCCCACCGAGGCGTACAGGAAGCGGCTGAACTCGGGGGAGGGCACCTCGGCCCGGCTGATCGTGATCTCCGGGCCGGGGTGGGCCGCCGGAACCAGGTCGGCGGGAGAGGTCATCTCGAGGGACCAGGTGGTCAGTGTGATGGTGCTCATGCGCTTCAGGGAACCACACCCCCGGAGGCCCCCGGCGCTCCCCAGGGACCCCCCAGGCCCAGCCGGGCCCGGACCACCGCCGGGGCCGTGGAGTGCGGCAGCAGCCCGGCCGGGTGCTGCGGGCGGATCAGCTCCACCTCCACGTCCTCCGCGAACCGGTACGGCCGGTGGCTCAGCACCCCGGCGAGGTGGCGGCGGACCCGGGAGAGCTCGGCCCGGACCGTCACCGTACGCGTGGGGTCCCCGAACAGCTCCTGCGCCAGCTCCGCCGCCGTCCGCCCGCGCGGGGTCTCCGCCAGCAGGAACAGCAGCTCGGCGTGGCGCGGGCTGAGCTCCTGCGACCAGCTGCCCGCGGCCCCGTACACCGTCGCCGACCAGGACCGGGGCCGGCTCAGGTCCAGCACCACCCGGCTCACCGCCGCGGCCGCCGAACGCTCCTCCAGGCGCAGCAGCCAGCCCCCGGGCAGCGGCTCGGCGACGCAGTCGCCCAGCTGCGGGATCCACAGCCGCCCGGGGCCCAGCGCCTTCGGCAGCTGCACCCGGTCCGCGGGGACCAGCCCCGTCACCGCCGCCGTCCAGCCGTGCGGGTCCACGGCCACCGCCCGCCCCGGCAGGCGGGCCAGCAGCGGCGCCGCCACCGTCCGCAGCCGCTCCAGGGACTCCAGGTGGCGCACCCGCAGCTCCCGCTCGGCCAGCCGGGCCACCGAGCTGACCCAGGCCAGCGTCGCCGGGTGCATCGTGGCCAGCGGCCCGCTGACGTCGACCACGCCCAGCAGCTGCCCGTCCCGGGGGTCGTGCACGGGGGCACCGGCGCAGGTCCAGTCGTGATGGCTGGAGACGAAGTGCTCGGCGGAGAACACCTGCACCGGCCGCCGGGTCACCAGCGAGGTGCCCACCCCGTTCGTGCCGACCACGGCCTCGTCCCAGTCGGCCCCCACCGCGAACCCCAGCCGGTCGGCCTTGCGCAGGATGCTGCTGTGCCCCTCCCGCCACAGCAGCCGCCCGTCGGCGTCGGCGACGACCATGATGTGCAGGGACTCGTCCAGCTCGGGCAGCAGCCCCTCCCGCAGGACGGGCAGGAGCTCCCGCAGCGGTGAGACCTGCCGGCGCTCCTCGGTCTCGGCGGCCGACAGCATCCGCGAGCGCGTGTCCCGGTCGGGGTGCACCCCGCCGGCCATCATCCGCCGCCAGGACTCGGCGATCTCCGGGCGCGGGGCGGCCGGCGGGCGGTCCCCGGCCAGCGCCGCCGCCCGTACCCCCTTGAGCAGACGCGCGGCGTCCCGCGCGTCCATGGCCGAGATGCGCGCCACGTCGACCGTGCTGCCTGCGGTGTTGGCCACCGGAACCTCCCCGTGCTGAACAGGACGTACTGCGGAAACCGCCGAGGCCGGCGCGCGAGACCCTTCCCCGGGCACGTGCGGCGGGCACCTGCGACCACCTGTCGACCGAAGGGTTGCAACGGTATGCAACTCTCGCCAACCCCCGGCCGTCCGACCGAAACTATCGGTACGCCGCCCAGCGGCGTGACAGCTCCTTCCTCGGGGCTCTTGGGACCAGGGGTGGTGCCGAGTCGGCGCGGCGCCACCCCCGGTCCCACCTGGACGGGTTCGGATCCCGGCGCTGAACGGTTCAAGGTCGCGGTGGTTTGGGGACCGCCGCGGCCCCGCGGTCCCGGCTGGTTTGGGGACCATCCGGGAACCGCGCGAACCGCAGCGGTCAGGGGACCGCGTTCAGCCCGCGATCCGCGCCCGTGCCACCACCGCACCCAGGTCCAGGGTGTGCGGCAGCGTCCCGAAGGCCGCCCCCCAGTCGCCGCCGAGCCGCGACGCGCAGAAGGCGTCGGCCACCTCCGGCGGGGCGAAGCGCACCAGCAGCGAACCCTGCAGCACCAGCGTCATCCGCTCCACCACCCGGCGCGCCCGTCCCTCGATCCCCTCCAGGTCCGCGAGGTCCGTGAACAAGTGCTTGACGGCCGCGTCCAGCCGGTGGTCGGCGCCCCGGGCCAGGCCGATCTCCTGGAGGAAGGCGTTCAGGGCCTGCGGCTCCCGCTGCAGGGCGCGCAGCACGTCCAGGGACTGGACGTTGCCCGAGCCCTCCCAGATCGAGTTCACCGGGGATTCGCGCAGCAGTCTCGGCAGCCCGGACTCCTCTACGTAGCCGTTTCCCCCCAGACACTCCAGTGCCTCCGCCACCATCGGCGTACAGCGCTTGGTCACCCAGTACTTCGCCGCAGGCACCGCCAGCCGCAGGAAGGCCCGCTCCTGCTCGGTCCCCGCGTCGTGCGCGGCCGCCAGGCGCAGGGTCAAGGCGGTGGCCGCCTCCGACTCCAGGGCGAGGTCGGCGAGGACGTTGCGCATCAGCGGCTGGTCGATGAGCGGCGCTCCGAAAGCAGAGCGGTGCTCCGCGTGGTGGACGGCCTGCGTCAGCGCCTGCCGCATCAGCGCGGCCGACCCGGTCACACAGTCCATCCGGGTCGCCGCGACCATCCCGATGATGGTCCGCACCCCCTGCCCCTCCTCGCCCACCCGCCGCGCCCAGGTCCCGTCGAACTCGATCTCCCCCGACGCGTTCGACCGGTTCCCCAGCTTCTCCTTCAGCCGCTGGATCGCGAACGCGTTCCGCGTCCCGTCCGGCAGCACCCGCGGCACCAGGAAGCAGGTCAGCCTGTCCTTCCCCGAGGGGGCCGCCTGCGCCAGCACCAGGAAGGCGTCCGACATCGGGGCCGAACAGAACCACTTGTGCCCGGTCAGCAGGTACTCCCCGGAGGCGTCCAGCGGCTTCGCCGACGTCGTGTTCGCCCGGACGTCACTGCCGCCCTGCTTCTCCGTCATCGCCATCCCGAACAGCACCCCGGCCTTGTCCCCCGGCGGCCGCAGCCCCTCCTCGTACACGTGCGAGGTCAGCAGCGGCTCCCACCGCGCGGCCAGCTCCGGATCCGCGCGCAGCGCCGGCACCGCCGCGTGCGTCATCGACACCGGGCAGCCGTGCCCCGCCTCCGCCTGCGACCACACGAAGAAGCCCGCCGTCCGCCGCAGGTGCCCCGACGGCCGCCCCCAGGCGTCGGTCAGCCCCGCACCCACCGCGTGCCCCAGCAGCCGGTGCCACGCCGGATGGAACTCCACCTCGTCGATCCGGTGCCCGTAGCGGTCGTGCGTCCGCAGCACCGGCGGGTTCTCGTTCGCCTCCCGGCCCCACCGCTGGGCCTGCGCCGACCCCGCGGAGCGCCCCAGATCGGTGAGCTCCCGGCGCACCTCGTCCCGGACGCCGGGAGCCGCGTCGGCGAGGTGCCGCTCCACCCCCTCGGTGAGGGCACGGTCGCCGAGGTAGACCTCGTACCCGACGAGCGGCGGGGCCTGGTTGCTGACTGTGTGGGTGGTGGCTGCCATGCGGCTACGGTAAGGACGTGCAGCCAGCAAAAGAAACACCCGAGGGAACCCCGGCCCGTCCGGGCAGGCTCCACCGGGCCCGCGTCCTCTACCGCAACGTCTCCAAGCGCAAGATGGGCTGGCTGCTCCTCAAAGACACGGTCAACTCGTGCATCGAGTACCGGATCCTCGGGCTCGCCGCCGAAGCCGCCTTCTTCACCCTCCTGTCCCTGCCCCCGCTCTTCCTCGGCCTGCTGGGCCTCCTCGGCTACGTGGACGGCTGGACCAACACCCAGTCCGTGGCCAGCATCGAGGAGAACATCCTGCGCGCCGTCGGCACCGTCCTGTCCGACCGGGGCGTCAACGACATCGCCCGGCCGATGCTCGACGACGTCACCCGCGAGGGCCGCCCCGACCTGATCTCCCTCGGCTTCGCCTTCGCCCTGTGGTCCGGCTCCCGCGCCGTCAACGTCTTCATCGACACCATCACCGTCATGTACGGGCTCGACGGGCAGCGCGGCATCGTCAAGACCCGGCTGCTCGCCTTCCTCCTCTACGTCGTCGCCCTGGTGATCGGCGCGATCGTGCTGCCGCTGATGGTGGTCGGCCCCGACGCCGTCGTCCGGCTGGTGCCCTGGAGCACCGAGGTGATCGCCGTCCTGTACTGGCCGGTGGTCACCCTGCTCTCCATCGCCTTCCTCACCACGCTCTACCACGTCTCCGTGCCCGTCCGCTCGCCCTGGATCGAGGACGTCCCCGGCGCGCTCGTCGCCCTCGCGATGTGGGTGCTCGGCTCGTTCCTGCTGCGGATCTACCTCACCAACACCGTGGAGGGCCCGACCATCTACGGGTCCCTGGCCGCCCCGGTCGCCATCCTGCTGTGGATCGGCATCTCGGCCTTCGCGGTGCTCGTCGGCGCGGCCGTCAACGCCGCCATCGACCGGGTCTGGCCCTCGGTGGCCACCGCCGCCGCCCGCGAGGCCAACGAACGGGTCCGCGAGGCCGAGGCCGCCCAGCTCGTCGCCCGGGCCGCCGCCTGGCGGGCCCTGGCCGAGGGGGAGTCCGAGGACGACGAGGACGCCGGGATGCCCTCGGAGTTCCCCGAGCGCTGGTCGAACTTCCTGCCGCCGGACGACTACACCTCCCGCCTGCGCAAACACTGACCGGCCCGGCGGCGGCCGCCCCTCTCCACCCGTGGGTGGAGAGCCAACCTCCACCCGGGATCCACCCCGGCGCCGATCACGCGGACGCGGCCCGTTCCTAGCGTGAAGGGCATGGATATCGCACGTGTTCTCGTCATCGCACTGGTCGTCGTCTTCGTCCTCGTACGCAGGTTCGGCGGGCGGCCCGTCAAGGACCAGGACCGCCTCTGGGTACTGCCCGCCGTCCTCGCCGCCGTCGGCGTGGCCGAGGGCGGGCTGCTCGCCCCCGCCCACCCGGTGCTCAGCGCCCTGCTGCTCGCCGCCGGGATCGCCGCGGCCTTCGGCACCGGCCACCTCATGGGCCGCGCCATGACCCTGTGGCGCGAGCCCGACGGCACCCTCTGGGCCAAGGGCAACCGCACGGTCCTCGCCCTGTTCGGGCTCTCCCTCGCCACCCGGGCGGGCCTCGCCCTCCTCGGCGCCGCCGCGGGCGTCCCCGTGAAGAACGGGCCCCTGCTGGTCACCTTCGCGAGCTGGATCCTGGCCCAGGGCCTGGCCCTGGCCGCCCGCTCCCGCAGGGTCCCCGCAGCGGCCTGAAGGGACCCTCCGATGCACACCGCCACCCGCGGACCCGCCTGGCTAGAGTGGGCAGGGATGCCGATGTCACGCACCCTGCCCGCGCTCACGAACACCCACGTCAGGATGGCCGTCCAGGCGGCGCTGCTCGTCTGGTTCCTGCACGGCCTGCTCACACCCCCGCCCGGCGCCCCCGCCCTCGCGTGCGGGCTGGCCGGGCTCGCCCTGACCCTCCTCGGCGTCACCCTCCTCGACCGCCGCCCCCGCACCGGGGCGTGGACCCTGGCCGCCGCCCTGGCCGCCGCCTGCGCCACCGGCCTGCTGGCGCCCGCCACCCCCTGGGTGGTCCTCGTCTTCGCCGTGTGCGGCTTCGCCGCGGCCCGCCTCGGGGTGCTCCCCGCCGGCGTCCTGCTCGCCGCCGGGTCGGCCGCGGCCGCCGCCGTCATCCTGCTGCGCTCCCGCGACCCCGTCGAACTGTGGAACGTCGTTGGCCTCTGCGGGATGTTCGCCTACGTGCGGGCCGGCCGCTCCCGGCGCGCCGCCGCCGAGTCCGAGCGCCAGCGCGCCCTGCTGGCCGAGCGGGCCCACGTGGCACGGGAGGTCCACGACATCCTCGCGCACTCCCTCTCCGCCCAGCTCATCCACCTGGAGAGCGCCCGCCTGACCCTGGAGGCCGGCCGCTACGAGGAGGCCGGGGCCCTGGTCGAGCGGGCCCGCACCCTCGCCAAGGGCGGCCTGGAGGAGACCCGCCGCGCCGTCGCCGTGCTGCGCGGCGACACCCCCGCCCCGCGGGAGGCCCTCGCCGCCCTCGCCGAGGAGCACCGCCGTACGACGGGCGCCGCGTGCGCCCTCACCGTCGCGGCCGGCCCGCTCCCGCTGCCGCCCGAGGCCGCCCTCGCCGTCGTCCGCACCGCACAGGAGGCCCTGACCAACGCCCGCAAACACGCCGCCGGGGCCGACGTGGAGATCACCCTCTCCTGTGCCGGCGGCCGCTACGAACTGTGCGTCACCGACTCCGGCGGCACCGGCCCCGCCCCGCACGCCACCACCGGCGGCGGATACGGCCTGGTCGGGATGGCCGAACGGGCCGAACTCATCGGAGCCCGCCTCGACGCCGGGCCGTACGGCCCCGGCTTCCGCGTCCGCCTGGAAGGACCCCTCGCACCGTGAGCGACACCGCAGCCCCGATCCGCGTGGTCGTGGCCGACGACCAGACCGTCGTACGGGAAGGGCTCGTCCTGCTGCTGGGACTGCTGCCCGGCACCGAGGTGGTCGCCGCGGCCGCCGACGGCGCCGAGGCCGTCCGGCTCGTCGCCGAACACGCCCCCGACGTGGTCCTGATGGACCTGCGCATGCCCCGCATGGACGGTGTGGAAGCCACCCGGCTGATCACCGAGAACCACCCCGGCACCGGGGTCGTCGTCCTCACCACCTTCAGCGACGACACCTCCGTCCTGGACGCCCTCAAGGCCGGCGCCCGCGGCTACCTCACCAAGGACGCCGACGCGCAGGAGATCGCCCGCGCCCTGGCCGCCGTACGCGACGGCGCCACCAGCCTCGGCCGCGCGGCCCAGGAACGACTCGTCGCGGCCGCCGTCGCCGCACCGCCTCCGCGCCCCCAAGGGGCCGCCCTGCCCGACGGCCTGACGGCACGTGAGGGCCAGGTGCTCGCCCTGATCGCCGAGGGGCACTCGAACTCCGAGATCGCCCGGCGGCTCACCATCGGCGAATCCACCGTCAAGACGCACATCAACAACCTCTTCGCCAAGACCGGGGTCCGCGACCGCGCCCAGGCCGTGCGCTACGCCTACCGCCACGGGCTGGCGGCCCCGTCCGATTAATTCGGTGGAACGGCCCGACGGGGCCGGGTTATGGTTCCGGGGACGGAAAGCGCGGGGCCCAACCGCCTTCCGGGAGAGCCGCGTCGGCTCGTCGAGGACCCAACAGGAGGTGAGAACGTTGATGACTGTCACGGTGACGGGTGCTGCCCGCGTTCAGGAGTTCGTCTTCGTTTCCGCCCCCGTGGTCTCCGGCTGACCTCACACCTCTGCGCGCGCCGCCGTGCGCGCGCTGCCGGGGCCACCCTGTGAAGGGTTCCCCTTGACTCTCTCTTCCTCCCTTTCCGCACGCCCGCACGCCCTCGCCGCCTACGGCTGGGACGAGACCTGGGCCGCCGAGTTCGCCCCGTACGCCGCCGCCGGACTCCTTCCCGGCCGGGTCGTCCGCGTCGACCGCGGACAGTGCGACGTCATGACCGAGGACGGCGTGATCCGCGCCGACACCGCGTTCGTGACCCCCCACGACCCGCTCCGGGTCATCTGCACGGGCGACTGGGCCGCGGTCGAGGCGACCGGCAGCCCGCGCTACGTGAAGGCCTACCTGCCGCGCCGCACCGCCTTCGTGCGCTCCACCTCCTCGCAGCGGTCCGAGGGGCAGATCCTCGCCGCCAACGTCGACCACGCGATCATCGCGGTCTCGCTGGCCGTCGAGCTCGACCTCGGCCGGATCGAACGCTTCCTCGCCCTGGCGTGGGAGTCGGGTGCCCAGCCGCTGGTCGTACTGACCAAGGCCGACCTGGTCCCCGACCCGGACGCGCTCGCCTACCTCGTCCGGGACGTGGAGACCACCGCGCCCGGCGTCCAGGTCCTCACCGTCTCCTCCCACACGGGGGAGGGCACGGACGTCCTCGCGGCGGTCGTGTCCGGCGGGACCAGCGTCCTCCTGGGGATCTCCGGCGCGGGCAAGTCCACGCTGGCGAACGCCCTCCTCGGCGAGGACGCCATGGACGTCCAGGCCACCCGCGAGGTCGACGGCAAGGGCCGCCACACCACCACCACCCGCAACCTGCTCGCCCTCCCGGGCGGGGGCGTCCTGATCGACACCCCGGGACTGCGGGGCGTGGGGCTCTTCGACGCGGAGGCGGGCGTGGGGCAGGTGTTCTCGGAGATCGAGGACCTCGCCGCCGGCTGCCGCTTCCACGACTGCGCGCACGAGGCGGAGCCGGGCTGCGCCGTCCTCGCGGCGGTGGCCGACGGGACGCTCCCGGAACGCCGGCTGGAGAGCTACCGCAAGCTGCTGCGCGAGAACCAGCGCATCGTGGCCAAGACGGACGCCCGCCTGAGGGCGGAGATCCGCCGCGACTGGCGCGTCAAGTCGGCGGTGGGCCGCGCCAACTACGCCGCGAAGCGGGGCGGCCGGGTCTGACCCGCGGTGCGGGCCGGGGTCCCGGCCCGCACCGCGGCACCGGACGGTCAGGCGGACGTGAACAGCAGGGCGGCGTTGTGGCCGCCGAAGCCGAACGCGTTCGACAGGGCGGCGGGCACCGGCATGCGCCGGGGCCCGCCCGCGACCACGTCCAGGCCGATCAGAGGGTCCTGGGACTCCAGGTTGCGGGTCGGCGGGACCACCCCCTCGTACACGGACATCACCGCTGCGAGCGCCCCCACCGCCCCCGCCGCCCCGAACAGGTGGCCCGTCATGGACTTGGTCGCCGTCACCGCGGCGTGCGTGCCGACCGCCTCCCCGAGCGAGCGGGCCTCCACCAGGTCGCCCGCCTGCGTCGACGTCGCGTGCGCGTGCACCAGCGCGACGTCGGCCGGGCCGAGTCCGGCCGAGGCCAGCGCGGTCCGTATCGCGCGCACCTGCCCAGGCGCGTGCGCGGCGGTGATGTGGTGGGCGTCCGAGGTCACCCCGGCCCCCGCCAGCCGCGCGTACACCCGGGCCCCGCGGGCCGCCGCGAACTCCGCCCGCTCCAGGACGAGCAGCCCCGCGCCCTCGCCGATGACGAACCCGTCGCGGCCGGTGTCGAAGGGCCGGCAGGCCGCCCCGGGGGCGTCGTTGCGCGTCGAGTGGGCCCGCGCCTGCGCGAACCCGGCCAGGGGCAGCGGATGCACGCAGGCCTCCGTCCCGCCGGCCACCACCACGTCGGCCCGGCCCAGCCGGATCAGGTCCAGGGCCAGCGCCAGTGCCTCCCCGCCGGAGGCGCAGGCACTGACCGGGGTGTGCGCCCCGGCGCGCGCGCCGAGCTCGATGGACACCCAGGCCGCCGGACCGTTGGCCATCAGCATCGGCACGGTGTGCGGGGAGACCTTGCGCACCCCCGAGGACTCCAGCACGTCGTCCTGCCCGAGCAGGGTCAGCGCCCCGCCCGTCCCGGTCCCGACGACCACGGCGAGCCGCTCCGGCTCCACCGGGGGCCGTCCCGCGTCGGCCCAGGCCTCGCGGGCGGCGACCAGGGCGAGCTGTTCGCACCGGTCCAGGCGACGGGCCAGGACCCGGTCGAGCACCTCGGCCGGGTCCTGGCGGACCCGCCCGGCGATGCGCACCGGCAGGGAAGCCGCCCAGTCCTCCTCGATGGCGCGGATGCCGTTCTCCCCGCGCAGCATCGCCCGCCAGGTCGCCGCCGCGTCGCCGCCCAGCGGGGTCGTGGCCCCCAGGCCGGTGACGGAAACTTCGGTGATGCCCGTACCCATGACGGATCCCCCTTGTGGTCGTTCCACAGTCGGTCTGACTATGTGTCCCACCACTGTGGCAAGCAACGGCAAGGATTCCAGGCGTGCGCATCGAGCAATTCATGATCACGAATTTGTAGGGTTCAGTGAATGACGGTCAGTCGGTCAGGACCGTCGCCGCCCACGCCGCCACCACGGTCAGGCAGGCCGTCAGCTCCACCAGCACGCTCGTCCCCACCGCCCGCATCACCGCCCGCACCGAGGCCACGGCCTCCCCGTGCGCCCCCAGCCGCCGCCGCTCGCACAGGTAGATCCCGCCCACGAACCCCGGGACCGCCCCCACCACCGGGAGCAGCACGAAGCCGACGAGCGCCCCGGCCCCGGCGTACCGCACCATCCGGCGGGTCACCCCCACCCCCCGCAGCCGCCGCGGCGGCAGGTACGCCGTGACCAGCTGGACCACGAGCAGCAGCACCGTCGCCCCGGCCAGCAGGCCCCAGGCCGGCGCCGTCCGCTCGTGCAGCGTCCACCACAAGAGCCCTGCCCACACCAGCCAGGTCCCCGGCACCCCGGGCACCAGCACCCCCGCCACCCCGAGCAGCATGACCAGCCCCACCAGGAACAGCTGAGGCAGACCCATGCGCCCAGCGTGCCCGAGGAGGTGCTACCGGGCCACCCAGCCCCGTTCGTACGCGTGCCAGCCCAGCTGGAGCCGGGTGGTCACCCCGGCCAGCTCCATCAGGCCCTTCACCCGGCGCTGGACCGTGCGCAGGCCCAGCTCCAGGTGCTTGGCCACGCTCGAATCCGTCATCCCGGCCAGCAGCAGGGTCAGGATCTCCAGGTCCGTGGTGTCCGGCACGCCGCCCGACTCCTGCGGCGCCCCGGTCGTCCCCAGCCGGAGCGGGACGGCATCGTGCCAGACCGCCTCGAACAGCCCCACCAGCGACTCCAGCAGCCCCGAGGCGTGGACTACGAGCGCCGCCGGCTCCGCGCCGCGCGCCGTCAACGGCACCATGGCCAGGGTGCGGTCCGCGATGACCAGGCTGGTGGGGACCCGGCCCGTCACCCGCACCCGCGCGCCCCGCACCAGCGCCGTCGACGCCTCCCGGATCCCGGTGGGCAGGCCCAGCACGTCCCGCTCGATGACCACCCGGTACGCGACGCCGCGCACGGAGGCCTCCTCCTCCGTCGGCTCGTTCTCCATGCCCGAGACGACCAGCGGCCGCGCGCTCGCCAGGGCGCACACCTCCGCCTGTGCGCCCAGCTGGATCTGGTGGAAGCGGTGCGCGACCGCGCTCGCGCCCGTCACCACCTCCACCAGGTCGTGCACCACCGGGTCCGCGGGCTCCGCCCGGTACTCCCGCGCCAGCAGCTCCGCGGCCTGCTCGGCCTGCTCCAGTTCCTGCCGCTGCCGGGTGAGGAGGGCGCCCAGGGCCACCTCCGGCGGGGCGGCGACCCAGCGGCCGGGACGGGCCGAGGAGCGGGCCGCCAGCCCCTGCCGTTCCAGGCGCCGCAGGGTCCGCTCCGTCTGCGGTACCGGCAGCGTCAGCCGGCGGGCGAGGTCCGCCGCCTCGGCCGCGCCCAGCGCGACCAGCGCGCGGTACGCCGACTCCTGCCCCTCGTCCAGGCCTATGGCACCCAGCACCCCGTCCACCCCACTCTCCGAGCCGTTCGGGCCCATCTTCGCCGCACGGCCGGTCCGTTTGCCAAGGTGGCGCCGCCGGACCGGGGGACCTTTTCGTGCATTCGGGGTTTTCCGCCGCCCGGTGCGGCCGACAATGAGGGCATGAGTCAGCAGGGCGCGCAGGACTGGTGGCAGAAGCTGTACGAGGACCCGCACGCGGAGCCCGGACCCGACCCGGGGGACACGCTGGACCAGCGCTTCCGCTCGGCGTCGGTCCTGGTCGGCGACGACGGCCCGGCACCGCCCGGGGCCGGGCCCGAGCCCCCGCTGCTGCCCGGCCCCCGCCCCGCCGGCGCCGCGCCCGCGGGGCCCCCGGTGGCCCCCGAGCCGCCCCCCGGGGCCGGCCCGCCGCTGCGGCTGGACAAGGGCGCGCCGCCGCCCCGGCGGGAGGAGCGCCTGCCGCAGCCCCGGCCCGAGGCCCCCGTGCCGCCGCCCCGGCCCGGCGGGCCCGCCCCGGCGCCCCGGTTCGACCATCCCGTGCCGCCGTCCCGGAGCGATCCCCGGGTGGCCGGGGCCACCGGGTACGCCGAGGGGGACCTGGCCGTGCCGCCCGCGCCGGCGGAGGCTCCGCGGGAGCCGGGGCCCGGGCCCCTACCGGAGCCGGCTGGGCGGCCGACGGTCAGCCATCTCGGGGACCGGGCCCCCACCTACGCCGCCGAGCCGGGCGCGCTGCCCGCGGCCGACCCGGCCGCGCTGGACTTCCTCACCCCCGACACCGTCCTGGAGGGGGCCCGCTACGGCACGTACACCCTGCGCGCCGCCTCCCTGCGCGGGGACTCCGCCCGCTACCGGGGCGAAGCCCGCCGGGACTTCCTGCTCACCGCCCGCTTCGGCAGCGGGGACGACGCCCTCGTGCTGGTGGTCCTGGCCGGCGGGGACCGGGCCGCCCCGGGCGCCCGCGAGGCCGCCGCCGAACTCGGGCACTCCGTCGCGGCGGCCGTCGGGCGCAGCCGGGAGCGGCTGGCCGAGGACATCCGGGCGGGCCGCCGCGAAGCCCTGCTCTCCGGGCTCCAGCGTCTCACCGACCGGGGCTACGGGAGGCTGCGGGCCCGGGCCGCCGAACTCGGGCTCGACCAGGAGGCCTACACGGCGGGGCTGCGCGGGCTGCTGCTGCCGCTCGACCCCCAGTGCCCCCACCGGATCTGCTTCGGCGCCGGCGCGGGCGGCATCTTCCGGCTGCGCGCGGGCCGTTGGCAGGACCTGGAGGAGGACACCGCCGGCGCCACCGGTTTCCGGTTCCGCGCCTCCGCGGCCCGTCCGGGTGACACGCTGCTGCTCTGCTCGGGAGGGCTCGCGGACCCCATGCGCGAGGAGGCCCTGCTCCCGGCCGAGCTCGCCGCCCGCTGGTCCCAGGGGGAGCCGCCGGGTCTGGCGGCCTTCCTCGCGGACACCCAGCTGCGGGTCAAGGGATACGCCGACGACCGCACGGCCGCCGCGGTCTGGGAGGCGTGACCGCGCCGTCAAGGGGTGCCACCGCCGGGCGGGGCCGGTTCCTCGATGCCGGCGGGAGATTTCCTCCCCCTCGTGCAGTACGGGCCGCCCGTCAAAAGGCCCCACTTCGCCGGTCGGCGGCCGGAAGCGGCGCAGGGGACCGGTCGCATTCCGGCCTCCGTCCGTACGCGGCCGCGCGGTGCGGCCCGCCGCGTGGCACGGGGGCCCGCTCTGGTGGACGGGGTACGGGAGGCCGGAGGGCTGTCGGTTCCACCCAGGGCCGGTGTCCGGAGGGTGACCGGATTCGCACCATCGGACAGCGGCGCCGTGCCGGCCCGGCCGCGGGCGGGGCGCGGCGCATGGCCGGATCCCGTCGCCGCCGCCCGCCCGGCGCCCGGCGGCGAAGGAGTGCGAACCCGCCCCGGGGGCATGCATCCCGTAGACCAGTTCGACAGCCGGGCACAGTAATACGGGGAGGTACATCGCCGTGCGCGTGGGGGCGAAGACCGGTAAGCCGTGGCGCAGAGGGCGGCCGGTGCCGCGCGAACCGTCGCAGGACCAGACGGAGATGACGCGCAGCGTACCGCGGGCCGACCTGAAGGCGGTGGGCCAGGTGCGCAGGGACCTGCGGGAGCTGCTCCGCCACCGCTGCCGGGCCGACACGGCCGAGGTGGCCGAACTGCTGATCACCGAACTCGTCACCAACGCCCTCGTCCACACGGAAGGGGGTGCCGAGGTGTCCGCGAGCGTCAAGGACGCCCGGTTACGGGTCGAGGTCCGCGACGGAGCCGCCCGCCGGCCCCGGCCGCACGTACCGTCCGCCGACGACGGTACGCACGGACGGGGGCTGGTCCTGGTGGAGGCGCTCGCCGACACCTGGGGCGTGGATCCGACGGCGCTCGGGCCGGGCAAGGTGGTCTGGTTCGAGCTGGAGGACGCCGGATAGCGGCACGGTGGCCCGCGGCGTGCGACGGCGGGGCCGCCCGAAGGCTGCCCCGCCGAGGCGGCACGGCGTTCCGGCCGGTGTGCCGGTCAGCCGAACTGCTGCTCCAGGTCCTTCAGTTTGCGCTCCAGTGAGTCGAGCCGGGGGATGGTCTGGGTGTCGTCCTCGGCGGTGAGGTCCACCGTCCGGGGGCCGGCCGGGTCAGCGGACTCGGCCGTGTTCACGGCTTGCAGGGAGGGCCTTCCGGGGGCCCGTCCCAGCGGGGGCTGGGGGAGCAAGGGCAGTTGTCCGGGTTCCGATATGGCCGGCTCCGCGCCGACCGGCGCGGAGCCCGACCCGGGGTTCAGCCCCGGCAGGTCGACCTGACGCGCCCGGGCCCGCCCGAACGCCCTGTTCTGCCGGCCCAGCGCCTTGATGCGGGCGCGGTCCAGACGGTGCTGCTCCCGCCTGCGGTGGCGGTCCTGCTCCCGCTCCCTCTTGTCCTCGCGCACCTCGTCGACCGCCTCGTCGAGCGTGCGGACGCCCTCCAGGAGCATCAGCGACCAGGCGCCGAAGGTCTCGCGGGGGGCCCGCAGCCAGCGGACCATGCGGATCTGCGGGAGCGGGCGCGGGATCAGGCCCTGCTCGCGCAGCGCCGCCCGGCGGGTCTGCTTGAGGGCCCGGTCGAAGAGCACCGCCGCCGAGAGCGACATCCCGGCGAAGAACTGCGGGGCGCCGTCGTGGCCCGAACCCCGGGGCGCGTGCACCCAGTTGAACCAGGCCGCCGCCCCGGCGAACAGCCAGACCAGCATCCGGGAGCCCAGGGCCGCGTCGCCGTGGCTGGCCTCGCGGACGGCGAGCACCGAGCAGAACATGGCGGCGCCGTCGAGGCCGAACGGGACCAGGTACTCCCAGCCGCCGGAGAGGTTGAGGTTCTGCCGGCCGAAGCCGACCAGTCCGTGGAAGGAGAGCGCGGCGGCCACCGCCGCGCAGCAGAAGAGCAGGACGTACGAGGCGGTGCCGTAGACGGCCTCCTTGCGGCGTCGCCGCTCCTCGCTGCGTTCCCAGCTGTCGTCGGCCGCGGCCTTCTCGCCCTCACGCTTGCCCCGGGCCAGTACCGCCACTGCCGCAAGCACGCCCAGGATCAACAGGCTGCCGGGCAGCAGCCAGTCCAGCGATATGTCGGTCAGTCTCATGCGGTTGTCCCTTGCCTCGCGTATGCGGCGTTCCGGGCGTCATAGTGACGCAGCCGGTCCGTGGTGCACGTGGGTTTCGGGTCAAGTGGACGCCAACGGGGGGCGGGTCCCGTCGGATAGGGTGTTGTGTCTCGAACTCCTGCTCGTAAGCGCCGAGTTGAGTTCGAATTCGCTTCATCCGGCGGGGTGGGTTCAGCCGGTGGCGGCCGTGAGCCGGGCGACCCTTTCGGTGTCGCGGGTGCGGGGGCAGGTCGTACAGGTGTCCTCGGGGCGGACCGTGTAGAAGAAGCAGCAGCCGGCCCGGTCCCGGGTGGTGAGCTCCGTCCCGCCGGGGCCGGCGAGCGTACGGAACCGCGCGCCGCCCGGGTACGGGGCGAGCGCGCCCGGCAGGAGCCGCTCCAGCTCGCGCACCGCCCGCCGCTCCTCGCCGAGCAGGCTCCCGAGGTACCACAGGCCCTCGGTCACCTCGTCGGTGGCCGTGGCCCACAGGGCGCGCGGCCCGCGCCGCATCCGCGGGCCGAACCCCTCGAGCAGCGGCCCGAGGTGCTCGGCCACCGCAGCCCGCACCTCCCGGCGCAGCTCCTCCTCGCCGGTCACGGTCCGCGCGCCGGGGAGGGCCGCCGCGGGGTCGCCGGGCAGGCAGGCGAACTCCTCGACGCGTACGGCCATCCGCCCCTCGGTCCGCTGGAAGGCCACCCGGTCCACGGGGAGCCGGGGCACCCGGCGGTCCAGGAACCAGGGGATGGTGATGAGCAGGCAGGCCGGCCAGGCGTACCGGTGCAGCCCGAAGCCGGCCGCCACGTCGGGCCGCGCCGGGCGCCCGTAGTCCCGTACGACCTGGGCCGCGTCCCAGGCGAGATGGGAGTCGAGCGCCTCGCCGCCCGCCGCGAGCTCGTGCGCGCCGATCCATCCCGCACCGCTGGGGAGGGGTTCGTGCGCGGCGTGCTCGCGGATCCGCAGTCCGGGGTAGGCGGCCGTCAGGCGCTCGTAGGCGCCCGCCACCGGAGAGCCGGGCGGGGCGGGGGCGGGCGAGCCGGACATCACGGACCACCGAATCACGCGGAGTGGGCAAGGTTAGCCTTACCTTAACTGATCTCCGCCGAGCGGGCCGTGCCGTGCCCGTCGCCTATCCTCGGAACCGGTCGAGACCCGGAGGAGGACCGAGTGCACGAAGCGGCCCATGCCCTGGTGTCGGAACCGTCGGAGCCGTCGGAGCCGGCGGGGGCCTTCGAGGCTTCCGTGCCGGTGGTACCGGCCCAGGTCCAGAAGGTGCTGCGCCATTCGGTGCGCGGACAGGTCCTCGTCGCGCTGCGCGCGGCGCTGGTCGACGGGGAGCTGGTGCCGGGGGAGATCTACTCGGGCCCGGCGCTCGGCGATCGCTTCGGGGTCTCCGCGACCCCGGTCCGCGAGGCGATGCAGCAGCTGGCGCTGGAGGGGGCGGTGGAATGCCTGCCCAACCGGGGGTTCCGGGTGCTGACCCGTACCGCCCGGAGCCTGGCGGAGCTGGCCGAGGTGCGGGCGCTGCTGGAGGTCCCGGTGATGCTCCGGCTGGCCCGCTCCGTGCCGGCCGCCACCTGGGAGGCCCTGCGCCCGGCGGCCCATGCCACGGCCGAGGCGGCCGCCGCGGGGGACCTGCCGGCGTACGGGGAGGCGGACCGGGCCTTCCACCGGGCGGTGCTCTCGCTGGCGGACAACGGCCAGCTGGTGCAGGTCGCGGAGGAACTCCACCGGCGTGCGCAGTGGCCCCTGCCGGGGGCTCCGCGGGTGCGGCAGGCCGATCTGGTGGCCGATGCGGCGGAGCATGCGGCGCTGCTGGAGGCGCTGATCGCGCGGGACCTCCCGGTGGTCGAGTCCCTGGTCCGCGAACACTTCGCGGGCGCCTAGCCCCTCCGTCTCCCGCTGCGCGGTACCGTCTCCCCGCCCCGCGCAGCGGCAACGGTCGGCAGCCGACCACCGGCCCCCGGCCACGGGCCCCGGCCCCGCCCGGCCGCCGGCGGACGGAGTCCGTCGCAGCGGCGCGATGCCGGGGAGGCGCCCCCGGCGCCGAGCCGCGCGAGCGGTGCGTCAAGAGGGGAGGCGCCCCCGGCGCCGAGCCGCGCGAGCGGTGCATCAAGAGGGAACGGGGTGGAGTTGGTCCGCCAGCCAGGTCGGGATGCCGCCCAGGAGGTGGAACAGCCGCCGGGCCTCCGCCCGCAGCCGGGACGCCTCCGGCTCCGGCTCCGCCTCCGCCAGCGCGGCCAGCGCGGGGGCCGTGCCCACCAGGAAGCCCAGGTCCTCGCGGATCCGCAGGGACTCCTCGAAGCCCTTGCGGGCCTCCGCCACCTCCCCGTCCCGCAGCGCCAGCGCGGCCAGGTGCCGCCAGGTGAAGGACAGCAGCAGCGTGTCCCCGTGGGCCTCCGCCCCCGCGTGGGCGCGCCGGTAGGCCGGCAGGGCCGCCTGCGGGGCGTCGGCCAGGTGTTCGGCCACCAGCCCCCGCCGGAAGTCCAGCAGCGGGCGGGTCCGCGACCCCGGCGACAGCAGGGCCGCCGCCCGGCCCAGCGCCGAGCGGGCCTCGTCCGCCCGGTCCCGTACGCCGAGCACCGTGGCGGCGTAGGCCAGCTGGCCCCGCTCGCAGGCGGCCGCCCCCCGCTCGTCGTCGTTGCGGGCCGTGGCCTCGGCCAGCCGCAGCGCGTCCTCCGCCTCGCTCCAGCCCTGGCCGGTGAACAGGCACCGTTCCACCAGGAGCGCGGTCCGCTGGACCGCCGCCCCGGCTTCGTGGGCGTGCGGTGTCAGCAGGGCCGCCGCGTCCGTCCAACAGCCGCGCGAGCGCAGCCGCCATATCGCCCGCTGGAGGGGGTCGTCGCCCCCGGTTGATCCCGCACCGGACATGGCGGTATCCGCCACATTGCCCTCCCCGAAGCAGCCAGCAGCAACCAAGCAGCACGTCGTTGAGCCCTGGGGCGAAATGAGAGCACGGATCGGCTGCATCGGCCAAGGGGTCGGGTGAACTCTTTCACAAAGTCCGGACGGTTCGTCAGCGCCCCCCGTCCGGCCCCTTCGTGCCTGCCCGGTCGTATTCGGTCAGCTCATGCGCAGTGCCAGGAAGAAGTCCAGCTTGTCCTCCAGGCGCGAGAGGTCGCGCGCCGTCAGCTGCTCGATTCGCCCGACCCGGTAACGCAGCGTGTTGACGTGGAGGTGCAGCCGCGTCGCGCAGCGGGTCCAGGAGCCGTCGCAGTCGAGGAACGCCTCCAGGGTGGGGATGAGTTCCGCCCGGTGCCGGCGGTCGTAGTCCCGCAGCGGGTCCAGCAGCCGGGCCGTGAAGGCGCGGCGCACGTCGTCCGGCACGAACGGCAGCAGCAGCACGTGCGAGGCGAGCTCGTGGTGGCCCGCGGCGCAGACCCGGCCGGGGCGGGCGGCGGCCACCCGGCGGGCGTGCCGCGCCTCCTCCAGCGCCCCGCGCAGCCCCTCGGCGGAGTGCACGGCCGCGCTGACGCCCAGCGTGAGCCGGCCGTCGTCGGCCAGGCCGGCCGCCAGCGGCTCGCGCACGGTCGCCAGCAGCGCGTCGGCGTGCAGGGCGGAGTCCGGGCCCTTGTCCTCGCCGGCCTCGCCGGAGAGGGCGGGCAGTGGCACGAGGGCGATCGCCTCGTCCCCGGCGTGGGCCACCGCGATCCGGTCGGACGGTTCCGGCCCGGACAGCGACGGGTCGACGAGGATCTCCTCCAGCAGCGACTGGGCCACCGGGCCGCCGGGGATGTCCCCGTTCTCCCAGTCCACCCGCGCCACCACGACCTGCCAGTGCGGGGCGGAGCCCAGCCCGGGCAGCAGCACCGGCGCGGCCACCCGCAGGCGGGCGGCGATCTCGGCGGGCGGCGCGCCCGTCTGGACCAGTTCCAGCACCTCCTGCGCCAGCCGGCGGCGCACCGTACGGGCCGCGTCGCGGCGGTCCCGCTCGACGGCGATCAGCTGGGTGACGCCCTGGAGCAGGTCGAGCCGCTCGGCCGGCCAGTCCCCGGCGTCGGCCTCGACGGCCAGCAGCCAGTCCGACAGCACGGTTTCGCGCACGTCACGGGCCCCGGGGCCCTGACCCCGGCCCGCTCCCCTGATCGGGAAGAGGGAGTAGGTAATACCCTGGATGGACAGCCGGTGCGGGCCCCTTCGGCCGGTCCGGACCGCCGCGAGGTGTTCGCTCGCCAGCGTCGCGCAGACGCCCGGGGCCAGGGGTTCACCCGCCCCGGCGATCTGCCGCCCGGTGGGGGAGAGCACCCAGGCCCGCAGATCGAGGTCCGTGGTGAGCAGATCCAGCACCACATCGGGTCCGCCACCCGCCGGCCCCGAGGTCATCAGCCGCCGGTGGCGGTCCACGACGGCCGCGAGGTCGCCCGCGCGCTCGCCCGAGACCTGCCGCACCACGTATTCCGTGATGGTGGCGAATGCAACGTCCTCGTTCACGGCGAAGAGCGGGAGCCGGTTGCGCCGACAGGCTGAAACCAGATCATCGGGAATGTCGCCGAGCTCCGCCTCGCCCGCCGCGAGGCCGGCCACCCCGGCACTCGCAAGGATTCGTACGAATGGCTCGGAGTCGGCTGAATTTCTTCGCCATGCCAGGCCGGTGAGGACGAGTTCTCCTCCCGAGAGGTATCGGCTGGGATCCCTCAGGTCGGTCGTCATGACCCCGCGGACCGTCCGGTCGAGTTCTTCCTCGCCGCCCAGCAGCCGCAGCCCCAGCGCCTCGGTTTCCAGCAGTGCGCGCAGCCGCATGATGTCGCCGCCGATCTGTCTCGAATGTTGCCGTTGGAAATCGGGCAGGTCGTCGCATCCTGCCTTTCATACGAATCTACAAGACGGGAGAGGCACCCAGCCAACTCCTTCATGGTTTCGGTGACTGCACCCCGGGACGCGCGGCTTGTGTACTGGCTCCACACCGCGTTAACAGCACGTGAACGACCAGTCGAGGGCCCCTAGGCCTCCTGGCTTGAAGTGAACGGCCCGACTAAGAAGAAGAGAGCCGCACATGGACTTCCTTCGCCCCGCCAGCTGGGAGGAGGCACTCGCCGCCAAGGCCGAGTACCCCACAGCTGTGCCGATTGCGGGTGGCACCGACATCATGGTCGAGATCAACTTCGACCACCGCCGTCCGGAATACCTCCTGGACCTCAACCGCATCGAGCTGCTGCGGGAGTGGGAGGTCGGCGAGGAGGTCACCAAGCTGGGTGCCTCCGTTCCGTACACCCAGATCATGGAGAACCTGCGCGGTACGCTCCCGGGTCTCGCGCTCGCCTCGCACACGGTCGCGTCCCCGCAGATCCGCAACCGCGGCGGTGTCGGCGGCAACCTCGGCTGCGCCTCGCCCGCCGGCGACTCCCACCCCGCCCTGCTGGCCGCCGGCTGCGAGGTCGAGGTGGAGTCCGTACGCGGCTCCCGCATGATCCCGATCGACGAGTTCTACACCGGCGTGAAGCGCAACGCGCTCGCCGCCGACGAACTGATCAAGTCGGTGCACATCAAGAACGCCACGGGCCCCCAGCAGTACTCGAAGGTCGGCACCCGCAACGCGATGGTCATCGCCGTGTGCGGCTTCGGCCTCGCGCTGCACCCCGACACCCGTACCGTCCGTACGGGCATCGGCTCCGCCGCCCCGACCCCCGTCCGGGCCAAGGCCGCCGAGGAATTCCTGAACGCCGCGCTCGAAGAGGGCGGTTTCTGGGACAACGGCAAGGTCATCACCCCGTCGATCGCCAAGCAGTTCGGTGAGCTCGCCTCCGCCGCGTGCAACCCGATCGACGACGTCCGCGGCACGGCGAAGTACCGCCGTCACGCGGTTGGCATCCTTGCTCGCCGCCAGCTCGTCTGGACCTGGGAGCAGTACCGCGGCACCAACGGCCGCTCGCTTGAAGGGGCTGCGTAATCATGCGCGTCAATTTCACCGTCAACGGTCGTCCGCAGGAAGCCGACGACGTCTGGGAGGGCGAGTCCCTCCTCTACGTGCTGCGCGAGCGCCTGGGCCTGCCCGGCTCGAAGAACGCCTGTGAGCAGGGCGAGTGCGGTTCCTGCACCGTCCGCCTCGACGGCGTGCCGGTCTGTTCCTGCCTGGTCGCGGCCGGTCAGGTCGAGGGCCGCGACGTCGTGACCGTCGAGGGCCTGGCCGACTTCGCCAAGCAGCGCGAGGAGCACGGCCACGCCTGTGGCACCAGCGCCTGCGGCGGCGGCAAGGGCGTGTCCACGGACGAGGCCAAGCACTGGTCCGCCAAGGGCACCGACTCCCAGACCGGTGAGGGCGTCGAGCTCTCCAACATCCAGCAGGCGTTCATCGACGCCGGCGCCGTCCAGTGCGGTTTCTGCACCCCGGGTCTGCTCGTGCAGGCCGACGCGCTGCTGGAGAGCAACGCGTCCCCGTCCGACCAGGACATCCGTGAGGCCCTGTCCGGCAACCTCTGCCGCTGCACGGGCTACGAGAAGATCCTCGACGCGGTCCGCCTCGCGGCCGCCCGTCAGGGAGAGGCTGTCTGATCATGGCCAACACCCGCACCACGCCTTCCGGGACCCCGACGAACGTCACCCAGAAGCACACCAAGGGCGGCATCGGCGAGTCCACGCTCCGCCCGGACGGCACCCTCAAGGTCACCGGCGAGTTCGCGTACTCCTCGGACATGTGGCACGAGGACATGCTGTGGGGCCAGACCCTGCGCAGCACCGTCGCCCACGCCGAGATCGTATCCATCGACATCTCCGAGGCCCTGGCCATGCCGGGCGTCTACTCGGTGCTGACGTACGACGACCTGCCGGCCGAGATGAAGAACTACGGCCTGGAGATCCAGGACACCCCGGTCCTCGCCAACGGCCGGGTACGCCACCACGGCGAGCCGGTCGCCCTCGTGGCCGCCGACCACCCGGAGACCGCCCGCCGCGCGGCCGCCAAGATCAAGATCGACTACAAGGAGCTGCCGCTCGTCACGGACGAGGCCTCCGCCCTCGCCGCAGACGCGCCGCTGCTCCACCCGGGCCGCGACGACCACCACGCCGGTCACGTCCCGCACCCCAACATCGTGCACCGCCAGCCGATCATCCGCGGCAACGTGGAGGAGGCCCGCAAGCGGGCCGACGTGATCGTCGAGGGCGAGTACACCTTCGGCATGCAGGACCAGGCCTTCCTCGGCCCGGAGTCCGGCCTCGCCGTGCCCTCCGAGGACGGCGGTGTCGACCTCTACGTCGCCACCCAGTGGCTGCACTCGGACCTCAAGCAGATCGCCCCCGTCCTCGGCCTGCCCGAGGAGAAGGTGCGCATGACGCTCTCCGGCGTCGGCGGTGCCTTCGGCGGCCGCGAGGACATCTCGATGCAGATCCACGCCTGCCTCCTGGCCCTGGCCACGGGCAAGCCGGTCAAGATCGTCTACAACCGCTTCGAGTCCTTCTTCGGCCACGTGCACCGCCACCCGGCGAAGCTCTGGTACGAGCACGGCGCCACCAAGGACGGCAAGATCACGCACATGAAGTGCAAGATCGTGCTCGACGGGGGCGCCTACGCCTCGGCCTCCCCGGCCGTCGTCGGCAACGCCTCCTCCCTCTCGGTGGGCCCGTACGTCATCGACGACGTGGACATCGAGGCGATCGCGCTCTACACGAACAACCCGCCCTGCGGCGCGATGCGCGGCTTCGGCGCCGTCCAGGCCTGCTTCGCGTACGAGGCCCAGATGGACAAGCTCGCGGCGAAGCTGGGCATGGACCCGGTCGAGTTCCGCCAGCTGAACGCCATGGAGATGGGCACGATCATGCCCACCGGCCAGGTCGTGGACTCCCCGGCCCCGGTCGCCGAGCTGCTGCGCCGGGTCAAGGCCCGCCCGCTGCCGCCGGAGCGCCAGTGGGAGACCGCCGGCGAGGCCGCGGACCTGCGCGCGCTGCCGGGTGGTCTGTCCAACACCACCCACGGCGAGGGCGTCGTGCGCGGCGTCGGCTACGCGGTCGGCATCAAGAACGTCGGCTTCTCCGAGGGCTTCGACGACTACTCCACCGCCCGCGTGCGCCTGGAGGTCATCAACGGCGAGCCCGTCGCGATGGTCCACACGGCCATGGCGGAGGTCGGCCAGGGCGGTGTCACCGTCCACGCGCAGATCGCCCGCACCGAGCTGGGCGTCACGCAGGTGACCATCCACCCGGCCGACACGCAGGTCGGCTCCGCCGGTTCCACGTCCGCCTCGCGGCAGACGTACATGACCGGTGGCGCCGTGAAGAACACCTGCGAGGCCGTGCGCGAGGCGCTGCTGGAGATGGGCCGCCGCAAGAACGGCTCGTACCACCCGGCGTGGGCCCACGCGGAGCTCCTGCTGGAGGGCGGCAAGGTCGTCACGGACGGCGGTGAGGTCCTCGCGGACATCGCCGACATCCTCGAGGACGAGGCCATCGACCTCGAACTCGAGTTCCGTCACCGTCCGACCGTCGCGTTCGACCTGGTCACCGGCCAGGGCGACGGCCACGTCCAGTACACCTTCGCCGCGCACCGCGCGGTCGTCGAGGTGGACACCGAGCTCGGTCTGGTCAAGGTCGTCGAGCTGGCGACCGCCCAGGACGTCGGCAAGGCGCTCAACATGCTCTCCGTCGTCGGCCAGATCCAGGGTGGTACCACCCAGGGCCTCGGCGTGGCGGTCATGGAAGAGATCATCGTGGACCCGAAGACCGCGAAGGTGCGCAACCCCTCCTTCACGGACTACCTGATCCCGACCATCCTCGACACCCCGACCATCCCGGTCGACGTCCTGGAGCTCGCCGACCCGAACGCGCCCTACGGCCTGCGCGGCCTGGGCGAGGCCCCGACCCTGTCGTCCACCCCGGCCGTCCTCGCGGCGATCCGGGCGGCGACCGGTCTGGAGCTCAACAAGACGCCGATCCGTCCGGAAGCCCTCACCGGGACCCTCTAGGAACGGCCCGGTCCGGGGGCCGAGAGGCCCCCGGACCCCCTGGACTCTCCGGGCGGTGCGGACACGGGAACGTCACACTTGCCGCCCGCACCGCCCGGAGCACCGAAGTAACCGCACCGCTCGCGGTCAGCTTCACCCGCAGCACCCCTGCGAAAACCCCCCCCGTAGTACCAGCGGTCACCCCGCACTACCCGCAGTACACGCAGTGCACTTTCGCGTCGCCTCGGGCCGTCACCCCGGGTCGTGCAGCCAACGCAATTTCCCAAATCCCGCGTCTCCAATCTTTATGCGGGTGCCCCTTTGAACCTTGGGAGTCAGGCACCATGACCCAGTCGTCTGTGGAGCCCAAGACCACCGCGGAAGAGGCCGGCGACGGCTCTCTGAACCCCGCCGGGCGTTCTTGGCTCGACCGTTACTTTCACATCACCCATAGAGGGTCGACCGTCGGCACCGAGATTCGTGGCGGCGTCACGACCTTCATGGCCATGGCGTACATCCTCCTGCTGAACCCGCTGATCCTCTCCGGCAAGGACGTCGCCGGCGACACGATGAGCCAGAAGGCCCTGATCACGGCCACCGCCTTCGCCGCGGCCGCGACCACCCTCCTGATGGGCTTCATCGGCAAGGTCCCGCTGGTCCTGGCCGCGGGCCTGTCCGTCTCCGGCGTCCTGTCCTCGCAGGTCGCCCCGCAGATGACCTGGCCGCAGGCCATGGGCATGTGCGTCATGTACGGCGTCGTGATCTGTCTCCTGGTCGTCACCGGCCTCCGGGAGATGATCATGAACGCGATCCCGCTCGCGCTCAAGCACGCGATCACCATGGGCATCGGCATGTTCGTCGCCCTGATCGGTCTCGTGAAGGCCGGCTTCGTCGGCAAGGGCCCCGAGTTCGGTCCCCCCGTCCAGCTCGGTTCGGTCGGCGAGCTCGCCGGCTGGCCCGTCCTGATCTTCTGCCTCACCCTGCTGGCGATCTTCATGCTCCAGGCCCGCAAGGTCCCGGGCGCCATCCTGATCGGCATCGTCGGCGGCACCGTCCTCGCGGCCATCGTCAACGCCGTCGTGGACATCGACCCGAAGGCCTGGAAGAACGGCCCGCCGGTCCTCGACGGCTCCGCCATCTCGATGCCCGACTTCTCGCTCTTCGGCAAGGTCGAGTTCGGCGGCTGGGGCGACGTCGGTGTCATGACCGTCGGCATGATCGTCTTCACCCTCGTGCTCGCCGGCTTCTTCGACGCCATGGCCACCATCATCGGCGTCGGCACCGAGGCCAAGCTGGCCGACGACCAGGGCCGCATGCCGGGCCTGTCCAAGGCGCTGTTCATCGACGGTGCCGGTGGCGCCATCGGCGGCATCGCCGGCGGCTCCGGCCAGACGGTCTTCGTCGAGTCGGCCACCGGCGTCGGCGAGGGCGCCCGCACGGGCCTCGCCTCCGCCGTCAGCGGTCTGCTCTTCGCCGCCTGCCTCTTCTTCACCCCGATCACGCAGATCGTCCCGGGTGAGGTCGCCTCCGCGGCCCTGGTCGTCATCGGCGCGATGATGATGCAGAACGCCCGCCACGTGGACTGGGCCGACGCCGCGACCGCGATCCCGGTCTTCCTGACCGTCGTGATCATGCCGTTCACGTACTCGATCACCCCCGGCGTCGCCGCCGGTGTGCTCTCCTACGTGGCCATCAAGGTCGCGCAGGGCAAGGCCCGCGAGATCGGTGCCTTCATGTGGGCGCTCACCGTCGTCTTCCTGATCTTCTTCGCGCTCCACCCCATCGAGGCGTGGCTCGGCGTGAAGTAGTCCGGCGAAGATCGGTACCGACCCGGCCGGCACCGGGCCCCCGCGGCCCGGTGCCGGCCGGGTCACCACCCTTCACGCAACCCATACTGGAAACCGAACCTCTCCGAGGAGGCCGCACATGCTGGACATCGCCGAAGAACTGAACCGGTGGGTCGAGCAGGGACGTGACTTCGCCGTCGCCACCGTGGTGGCGGTCGGCGGCAGCGCGCCCCGGCAGCCCGGAGCCGCCCTCGCCGTCGACAGCGAGGGCACGGCCATCGGCTCGGTTTCCGGCGGCTGCGTGGAGGGGGCCGTCTACGAGCTCTGCCGGCAGTCGCTCGAGGACGGCGAGACCGTCCAGGAGCGCTTCGGCTACAGCGACGACGACGCCTTCGCCGTGGGCCTGACCTGCGGCGGCATCATCGACATCCTGGTCACCCCGGTTCCCGTCGGCTCCCCCCGGCGCGAGGCCCTGGCCACCGCCCTGCGCGCCGCCTCGAACGGCGAGGCGGCGGCCCTCGCCCGGATAGCCGACGGCCCGGCCGAGCTGATGGGCCGCGCCCTGGTCGTCCTCGGCGACGGCTCCTTCGAAGGCGGCTTCGGCGGCCACCCCGAGCTCGACCGGACCATCGCCGAAGAGGCCCGCGCCATGCTGGACGCCGGCAAGACCGGCGTCCTGGAGATCGGCGCCGACGGCAGGCTCTGCGGAGAGCCCCTCAAGGTGCTCGTCGAGTCCAGCGTCCCGCCCCCGCGGATGATCGTCTTCGGGGCCATCGACTTCGCCTCCGCCCTGGTGCGGATCGGCAAGTTCCTCGGCTACCACGTCACGCTGTGCGACGCCCGGCCCGTGTTCGCCACGAAGAAGCGCTTCCCCGAGGCGGACGAGGTCGTGGTCGACTGGCCGCACCGCTACCTGGAGGCCCAGGCCCAGTCCGGCGCCGTCGACGGCCGCACCGTTCTGTGCGTCCTGACCCACGACGCCAAGTTCGACGTCCCGCTCCTCGAACTGGCCCTCAGGCTGCCCGTCGCCTACGTCGGCGCCATGGGCTCCCGCCGCACGCACGAGGACCGCAACAAGCGGCTGCGCGAGGTCGGCGTGACCGAGCTCGAACTGGCGCGCCTGCGCTCCCCGATCGGCCTGGACCTGGGCGCCCGCTCCCCGGAGGAGACCGCGCTGTCCATCGCCGCCGAGATCGTCGCCAACCGCCGCGGCGGCAGCGGAGCGGCCCTGACCGGTGCGCACATCCCGATCCACCGGGACTCCTCGCACACCGTGGTCTCCCGCATCGGCTCCGTCGCCTGAGCCGGCGGACCACCGGCACGACCGAAGGCGCAGCCCCCCGAGGGTTGCGCCTTCTGCGCGTCCCGCCTATTTTACCGGCCGGTAACGGAGCTTCTTCGCAACGGAGTTGAGCGGATGTCCCGGTACGGTCGCACCCCTTCACGCACCCTCCGCCTGGCCTGCGCCCTGGCACTGGCGGGCCTCGCGGCCGCGCTGGGCCCGGCCGCCGCCGCGTCCCCCCAGGCGGCGCCCGCCACGGAACCCGGGCTGCGGGAGGTGCTCTTCGTCGGCAACAACTGGGAGGGCACCGCCGACGTCCTCGCCTCCACCGGCGACCTCGCCCGCGTCGGCAGGATCAACGTGATCCCCGACAAGGAGGAAAGGCTCCGGGAGATCTACCTCAACCCCGTGAAGCTCGGCTTCTTCCTGGGCATCCGGGCCACCGCCGGAGAGGGCCACGACCAGTTCGCCGACGACATGTACACCACCCCGGACGGCACCGCGGTGGTCGTCTCGCGCCCCAGCTTCGCCGACGTGGTCTCCGTCGACCTGCGCTCGGGCCGCATCAACTGGCGCTTCCCCGTCGCCGGTTACCGCTCCGACCACATGGCCGTCTCGCCCGACGGCACCCGGGTGGCCGTCTCCGCCTCCACCGCCAACACCGTGCACGTCCTCGACATCGCCACCGGCCGCCAGGTCGGCTCCTTCGCCACCGGCGACAAGCCGCACGAGAACACCTACACCCGGGGCGGCCGCCTCCTGTGGAACAGCTCCATCGGGGACGTGACCTCCGCCCTCGACGCGCCCTGGCTGGACTGGACGAAGGGCGACCGCAAGCTCACCGTCGTCGACGCGCAGACCTTCCGCACCGTCCGGACCGTCGACATGCGCGAACGCCTCGACGCCTTCGGCCGCCAGGACCTCTCCGACGCCGTCCGCCCCATGGTCTTCACCCCCGACGAGTCCACGCTCTACTTCCAGGTCTCCTTCTTCAACGGCCTCGTGGAGTACGACGTCGCCGGCGACCGGATCACCCGGGTCAAGACCCTCCCCGAGAACCCCGCCACCAGCCGCGACCGCACCACCTGGGTCAACGACTCCCGCCACCACGGCCTGTCCATGAGCCCCGACGGCAGCAAGCTCTGCGTCGCCGGCACCATGGACGACTACGCCACCGTCGTGGACCGCGCCACCCTCGCCGAAGGCCCCCTGGTCCCCGCCGACAAGCCCTACTGGGCCACCGTCGACGGCGACGGCAAGGGCTGCGTCATCTCCGAGAGCGGCGCCGACCGGGTCACCGCCATCGACTTCGCCACCGGCGCCAAGCGGGTCTCCGTCCCCGTCGGCGACCACCCCCAGCGGGTCCGCCTCGGCCGCGTCCCGGCGGACTGGAGCGGCCCCGGCGCCCGGCAGGCCCCGGCGGCCACCCGGGAGTAGCGTGGGAAGGGGGAACACCCGTCGCGTCTCGCGCCCCCTGCAAGGAGAGCCGCGCGTATGTCCAGACTGCCCCGATCACCGCGCTCCCGTGCCCCCCACGGCGCGGCCCTGGCCCTCACGCTGTTCCTCGCGCTCTCCGGCCCCGGCCCGGCCTTCGCTGCCACGGCCGCCGGGGATCCGGGCGACATCGAGGTGGGGGACTGCTTCAACGCCAGCACCGCCCCGAAGGACTACCAGCGTGACAAGGTGACCCAAGGGCCCTTGTCGGTCGACATCGTGCCCTGCGACCAGCCGCACCAGTCCGAGGCGTACGCCGTCATCGCCTTGCCGGACGGACCCTATCCCGGCGAGAGCGCGCTCCTGCCCCTCGCCCGCGAGAAGTGCGGCGGCAAGACGCTTTCCGACTACGTGGGCACCGACGCGAAACTCTCGGCCACGTTGACGGAGTACTTCTTCGGTCCGTCCGCCGACAACTGGAAAGCCGGGGACCGCGACCTCATCTGCTATCTCAGCGAACCCGGGGGCAAGACCACCGGCTCCCTGCGCGCCTCCTGATCCTGAGTTCGCACAGATCAAGCCACTATGGTGCGAGCCGTCCGCGATGACCGTTTAGTCTCCTGATCATGGTGGACATCCGCGAGGTACCCGAGGACGGCATCGCCCGCGCCCAGGAGCACGCCTACCTGGTCTTCCACGACCGGCCCGAGCCGGAAGGGCGCGCCCGCCACCACGCCCTGCTGAGCCGCTGCGACCGCCTCGGCGCCTACGACGGGGACACCCTCGTCGGCTTCATGGCGGCACACCCCTTCCGGCTCACCGTCCCCGGCACCGAACTCGCCTGCCCGGGACTCACCTTCGTCTCCGTCGCCCCCACCCACCGGCGCCGCGGCGTCCTCACCGCCCTCATGGACGAACAACTGCGCCGCGCCCGGGCCGCCGGCAGCCCGCTCGTGTGCCTGTGGGCCTCCGAAGCCGCCATCTACGGCCGCTTCGGCTACGGCCCCGCCACCCAGGGCCTCACCATCGAGATCGACTCCAGCCGGCCGCTCGCCCTGCGCATCGCCCCCGACCCGCGCCCCCTGCGGCTGGTCGACCCCGCCGACGCCCTCGCCGTCATCGGCCCCCGCCACGAGGCCGCCCGCCGCACCCGGGCCGGCCGCCCCAGCCGCAGCCCCGCCCGGTGGACCGAGGAATGGCTCTGCGAACAGGACGAGGAGGACGAGGAGTTGGGACCGCCCCGGATCCTCGTCCTCGGCGCGCCCGGGGAGCCGTTGGAGGGCTACGTCCTCTACCGCACCAAACAAGAGTCCGACGACGGCACCGCCCGCACGCCCGGCCTGGTCCGCGTGGACGAACTGGAGGCCGCCACGCCGGCCGTGGCCGCCGCCCTGTGGACCTACCTGGCCTCCCTCGACCTCACCGGAACCGTCCGCGCCTGGGGCCGCCCGGCGGACGACCCCCTGCTGTCCTTCGCCGCCGACCGCGACCAGGTCAGGGTCACCGCCCAGTATCCGGCGCTCTGGCTGCGCCTGGCCGACGTCAGGCAGGCGCTGACCGCGCGCTCGTGGGCGGCGCCGGTGGAACTCGTCCTGGACCTGGCCGACCCGCGGGTGCCCGCGAACGCCGGACGGTTCCGGCTCAAGGCGGGCCCGGACGGGGCGACGAAGGGGAGCCGTGCCGGGCATGGCGGCGGGGGCGGGCGAGCGGACCGCCCCCGCCGCTGCCCGGCTCAGGCGGGCAGCCCGATCCGCGCCGCCGCCATGCCGAAGCCGCTGTTCAGGACGGCGCTGGACAGCCCGCCGCCCTGCCGGCGCAGATCGTCCTCACCATAACGGTGCGTCTTCAGGTGCCAGTTGAGGATCCCCGCAAGCCAGTCCTGGAGCTCGCCCACGTAGGCGTCGAGACCGGCCCGGCCGGCGGCGTCCAGCCTCCAGTCGTCGTACAGCCGCGGCAACCGGTCGTCGATGATGTGCTGGAACTCCTCGGTGCGCTGCGTCATGAGGGAGTGGCAGATGTGCAGGGCCTGCGGATATCCGATGCCGAAGAAGTTGCGGGTGACGACCAGGTGGTTGTGCATCTCCCCCTCGAACTCCACCTCCTTCTGGTAGGAGAAGATGTCGTTCATGATGCAGGCGATGTCCGCCGCCGCGTTCTCCAGCGAACGGATGGTGCTCGACCGGTAGATCGCGGTGGGGATGCCCCGCCCCTCGTGGCCGAGCCGGCACATGTACATCGTCAGCTGCGAGCCGAAGGTGTGGCGGCGCATCTCGGCATAGTCCACGGGGTCGGGGATCCGGCGATGGGCTTGGTTCTCCACCTCCCACACCCAGCTCTTCAGCATCTCCACCACCGTGCTCCTGAACTCGGCGCGGACGTCCGGGGCCATGTCCCGGCTCGTGCGCACCCACAGGTCGGCAAGGGAACGCTCCATCACGATGACCGGTGCCACCACCGGTGCGGCGCCGTCCAGCGGCATCATCTCGATCAGCCGGGCGGTGGCGGCCTTGGCGGCCGCGATGTCACCGGCCTGCCCGAACACCAGGGGGTAGTAGTCGTCCGCGTACGTGCCCCACGTCAGCCAGCACGCGTTGAGGAGCAGCGCATCGGGGCCGGCGTCGGGATCGATACCGGCGGAGCAGAGGGCGAATTCGTAACCGTTCAGCTTCTGTTCGTCCCAGATGGCCGAACCGGGGTCGCCCGGCTGCGGCTCCAGCATCCCCATGCGCCGCGCCCAGTCCAGCGCCCCTTCGCGCGCGTACTCCAGGTGCGGGCTGAGGGACAGCCGGTAGGGCAGGTGGATGTCGGGGATCACGGACGGGCCGGTGTGCTCGAAGGGGGTGAAGGAGAAGGAGCGGCGGCGCATCTCCACCGACCGGCGGGTGAAGACGGACCCGAGGTCGAACGCGCTGGTCCCGAGCCCGCGCGGCAGGAACGGCAGCGACAGCCGGGCGGTGGGGCTGGCCCCCTCGTTCATGTAGCGGCCGGAGACCATGTGCCACTCGTGCCCCCCGGACTGCCAGTCCTGCAGGCCCTTGACGTAGGCGAGGACGGCCGCGACCTCGGGCGGGGTGAGGGCGTGGTCGGCGAAGAGGCGGGGGAGTTCGGCGAGGGCGGTCTGCTCGAACTGCTGGAGGCGTGAGGTGATCAGGTCGTTGGAGATCTCTGCGGCCTCCTGGGTGGAGCACCCGAGGAAGGTCTCCAGCACCAGGACGGCGTTCGACAGCTCGCCCTCGTCGGTGACTTCGCGCTGGTAGGAGAAGATGTCGTTCCTGACGTGCACGGCGTCGGAGAAGGAGTCCCGCAGCACGGCCAGCGGCCGCGAGTGCGCCACGCGCGCCGGCACCTCGGCGGCCACGTACTCCACCAGCCCGGCCGACCAGGGCGCCCCGCCCACCTTCCGCCGCATCTCGATGTACTCGAGGGGGTTCGCGACGCGCCCGATGCCGATGTTGGCGAGCTCCCACATCGACTCGTCGAGCAGGTTCCTCGTGGACAGGGAGAACCGCTCCCGCCAGTCCGCCGTCATGGCCGGGACAGTACGCGCCCACAGGTCGGCGAGCCCGGCCTCGACGGGATTGGTCGCCTCGGGGAAACCTTCCGCCAGGTCCATCGGCATGAAGGCGGCGAGCCGGTCGAGGTAGGCCTTGGCGCCGTCGCGGTCCTGGGAACGCTTGTACATTTCCAGGAAGTGGTCGTCGAAGAAGAACACCCACACGTACCAGTCGGTGACCAGGGACAGCGCCTCGCCGTCGCAGTCGGGGTGCGTGTATGAGCAGAGCAGCGCGTAGTCGTGCGAGTCGAGGTCCGCCTCGTCCCACACCCCGGACCCCTCCAGCATCCCGAGCCCCCGCGCCCACGTCTTGGTGTGGGCCCTGGCCTCCTCCAGGTGGGGGTTCAGCCGCGCCGGGTACGGCACGTAGAACTCCGGCAGTTGAAACGGCTGCTGCGTCACGAGGGGGCACGCCTTTCGTCCGGCCACGGGGCCCGGCCGACCCGGCCCCCGCACGAGATCAGCACTGCCCTACCCCGCCGGGACCCCGGACAAGGCGCATTTCACCGCTTCAGGTGACACGGCCCCCGTTCCCCGGCGCGGGGGCCCGGCGGGGGGTTAGTCGGAGTCGCCCTCCAGGTTGCCTTCCGTGTCCAGGTAGACCTGGCGGAGGGATTCGAGGATCTGGGGGTCCGGCTTTTCCCACATGCCGCGGGATTCGGCTTCCAGGAGGCGTTCCGCGATGCCGTGGAGGGCCCAGGGGTTGGCCTCCTCCAGGAAGGCGCGGTTCTCGGGGTCCAGGACGTAGGTTTCCGTCAGCTTGTCGTACATCCAGTCGGCTACCACGCCCGTCGTGGCGTCGTAGCCGAAGAGGTAGTCGACCGTCGCCGCGAGTTCGAAGGCGCCCTTGTAGCCGTGGCGGCGCATCGCCTCGATCCACTTGGGGTTGACCACGCGGGCTCGGAAGACCCGGCTGGTTTCTTCGACGAGGGTGCGGGTCTTGACCGTTTCCGGGCGGGTGGAGTCGCCGATGTAGGCCTCGGGGGCCGTGCCGCGCAGGGCGCGGACCGTGGCCACCATGCCGCCGTGGTACTGGAAGTAGTCGTCCGAGTCGGCGATGTCGTGCTCTCGGGTGTCCGTGTTTTTTGCGGCGACCGTGATGCGCTTGTACGCCGTCTCCATCTCGGTGCGGGCCGGGCGGCCTTCGAGGCCGCGGCCGTAGGCGTAGCCGCCCCAGACCGTGTAGACCTCCGCGAGGTCGGCGTCGGTGCGCCAGTCGCGGGAGTCGATCAGCTGGAGGATGCCCGCGCCGTAGGTGCCCGGGCGGGAGCCGAAGATGCGGGTGGTGGCCTTGCGTTCGTCGCCGTGGGCGGCGAGGTCGGCCTGGGCGTGGGCGCGGATGAAGTTCTCGGCGTGCGGTTCGTCCAGGGAGGCCGCCAGGCGGACCGCGTCGTCCAGGAGGCCGATGACGTGCGGGAACGCGTCGCGGAAGAAGCCCGAGATGCGGAGGGTGACGTCGATTCGGGGGCGGGCGAGTTCCGACAGGGGGATCGCTTCGATGCCCGTGACGCGGCGGGAGGCCTCGTCCCAGACCGGGCGGATGCCCAGGAGGGCGAGGGCTTCGGCCACGTCGTCGCCCGCCGTGCGCATCGCGCTCGTGCCCCAGAGGGACAGGCCGACCGAGGCCGGCCACTCGTCGTCGTGGTCCGCGCGGTAGCGGGCCAGGAGGGAGTCGGCCAGGGCCTGGCCCGTCTCCCACGCGAGGCGGGAGGGGACGGCCTTCGGGTCGACCGAGTAGAAGTTGCGGCCCGTCGGGAGGACGTTGACCAGGCCGCGGAGGGGGGAGCCGGAGGGGCCGGCCGGGACGAAGCCGCCGTCCAGGGCGGTGAGGACGTTCGTGATCTCGGCCGTGGTGCCGGCCAGGCGGGGGGCCACCTCGTTCGCCGCGAAGGTGAGGATGTCGGAGACCGCCTGAGGGTGGCCGGCCGAGATGGTGGCTACCGCCTCGGGGGACCAGTTCGCGTCCTCCATCGCCTGGACCAGGGCGCGGGCCGTCTCCTCGACGGTGTCCGCCGCGGTGCGGGTGGCCGCCGACTCGTCGAGGCCGAGGGCCTCGCGCAGGCCGGGCAGGGCGGAGGTGCCGCCCCAGATCTGGCGGGCGCGCAGGATGGACAGGATCAGGTTGACGCGGGCCTCACCGGTCGGGGCGCCGCCCAGGACGTGCAGGCCGTCGCGGATCTGGGCGTCCTTGACCTCGCACAGCCAGCCGTCGACGTGGAGGAGGAAGTCGTCGAAGCCGTCGTCGTCGGGGCGTTCGTCCAGGCCGAGGTCGTGGTCGAGCTTCGCCGCCTGGATCAGGGTCCAGATCTGTGCGCGGATCGCCGGGAGCTTGGACGGGTCCATGGAGCTGATCTGGGCGTACTCGTCCAGGTGCTGTTCGAGGCGGGCGATGTCGCCGTACGACTCGGCGCGCGCCATCGGCGGGACCAGGTGGTCGACCAGGGTGGCGTGCACCCGGCGCTTGGCCTGGGTGCCCTCGCCCGGGTCGTTGACCAGGAAGGGGTAGACGAGGGGGAGGTCGCCGAGGGCCGCGTCCGGGGAGCAGGAGGCGGACAGGCCCGCGTTCTTGCCGGGCAGCCATTCGAGGTTGCCGTGCTTGCCCAGGTGGATCATGGCGTCGGCGCCGAAGCCGCCGTCGGCGGCCGATGCCTGGATCCAGCGGTAGGCGGCCAGGTAGTGGTGCGAGGGCGGCAGGTCCGGGTCGTGGTAGATCGCGATCGGGTTCTCGCCGAAGCCGCGCGGCGGCTGGATGAGGATGAGGAGGTTCCCACGGCGCAGGGCGGCGAGGACGATGTCGCCGTCCGGGTTCGAGGAGCGGTCCACGAACATGTTGCCGGGGGCTTCGCCCCAGTGCTCCTCGACGCTCTCGCGGAGGTCCGCGGGCAGCTCGGCGAACCAGCGCTTGTAGTCGGCCGCCGGGATGCGGACCGGGTTGCGGGCCAGCTGCTCCTCGGTGAGCCAGTCCTGGTCGTGGCCGCCGGCCTCGATCAGGGCGCGGATCAGCTCGTCGCCGTCGCCGGAGACCAGGCCCGGGATGTCGGCGGCGGGGCCGAAGTCGTAACCGGCCGAGATGAGGGTGCGCAGGAGTTCCACCGCGCTGGCCGGGGTGTCCAGGCCGACCGCGTTGCCGATGCGGGAGTGCTTGGTGGGGTACGCGGAGAGGACCAGCGCGATCTTCTTGTCGGCGGCGGCGATGTGCCGCAGGCGGGCGTGGCGGACGGCGATGCCGGCCACGCGGGCGGCGCGTTCGGCGTCGGCGACGTAGGCGGGCAGGCCGTCCTCGTCGATCTCCTTGAAGGAGAACGGGACGGTGATCAGCCGGCCGTCGAACTCGGGCACGGCGACCTGGGTGGCGGCGTCGAGCGGGGACAGGCCCTCGTCGTTCTCCTCCCAGTTGCCGCGCGAGCCCGTCAGGCACAGGGCCTGGAGGATCGGCACGCCGAGACCGGCCAGGGCGCCCGCGTCCCACGACTCGTCGTCCCCGCCCGCCGAGGCGGTGGCGGGGCGGGTGCCGCCGGCGGCGAGGACGGTGGTGATGACCGCGTCCGCGCCGGACAGGGCCTGGAGGAGTTCCGGCTCGGGCGTGCGCAGGGAGGAGACGTACAGGGGGAGCGGGCGGCCGCCCTTGGCCTCGATGGCGTCGCACAGGGCGTGGACGAAGGCGATGTTGCCGCTCATCTGGTGGGCGCGGTAGTAGAGCACCGCGACCTGGGGGCCGGTCGCCTCCGTGGCGGGGCGCTCCAGGGGGCCCCAGGTGGGGGAGGCGGCCGGGGGCTCGAAGCCGTGGCCGGTGAGCAGGACCGTGTCGGAGAGGAAGCGGGCCAGCTGGCCGAGGTTGGCCGGGCCGCCGTGCGCGAGGTAGCCGTGCGCCTCGGCGGCGATGCCGATCGGGACCGTGGAGGCCTCCATCAGCTGGGCGTCCGGGGCCTGTTCGCCGGTCAGGACCACCACGGGGCGGGTCTGGCCGGGGGCGAGGAGCACGTCGAGGCCCTCCTGCCAGGCGCGCAGGCCGCCGAGGAGGCGTACGACGACCAGCTCGGCGCCGTCGAGGAGGCCGGGGAGGTCGTCGAGGGGGAGGCGGGAGGGGTTCGCGAACCGGTACGGCACGGGGCCGCCGGCGGTGTTCGCGGCGCGGGCGCTGAGCAGATCGGTGTCGGACGTCGACAGCAGCAGGATCATGCGGCGGCAGGCCTTCCTCGGGGTTTCCGCGCCCCGGGCAGTGAGGACAGCGGGAGTTCCTGACTCACCCGGCGGATCGCTCCGCGGGGCTCACAGTGGCGGGACCGCGCCGGAATCGCACCGGGCTTCCTCCCATGTCGCCGTCCTCGGCGATGACGGGCCGAGTGGTCCGCCGGAAGGTCATCTTAGGTGGCCTTTTCCCTGGCCGGGAGGTGGGGTGGCCCGGTGGGGTGGGTCGGTCTCGCGGGCGGGTGGGGTGTGGTGGGGTGCGGTGCGGTGCGGTGCGGTGCGGTGCGGTGCGGTGTGCCGTGGGGGCTCTGCCCTCGGGGCTGCGCCGCAAACGCCGGGCGGGGGTGGGGGCCGCTGCGCGGAGCCGTCTCCCCGCCCCGCCCTTTCGCCGTCTCTCCGCCAGCTACCGCTGGGAGGTGCCCCCAGGGGCTCCGCCCCGGACCCCGCGTCTCGGACGCCGGCGAGGCCGGATTTCGCCCGGCGGGGTCCGGACGCTCACGGCGGATCCCCTGGTCGGGGTGGCGACGGACACAGGTCGGGGGTGGGGAATCGTGGGTATGCTCGCGGCCATGCCGCCCCAGCCACCTTCCGCCGCATCGCGGGACGAACCCGTCATACGTGACCGCGGTGACGCCTGTCCCGGCGCGTTGCGGCTGCACGCCGCCGACGACGGCTACCTCGCGCGCGTCCGGATCCCCGGCGGGCTGCTCACCACGCGGCAGGCCGTCGCCCTCGGAGACGCCGCCGACCGGTTCGGCGATGGGCACCTGGAGCTCACCTCCCGCGGCAACGTCCAGCTGCGCGGTCTCGCCGAAGGCTGCGGCGGCGGGCTCGCGGAGCTCCTGGACGGAGCCGGGCTGCTGCCCGCGCCCAGCCATGAGCGGGTGCGCAACATCGTGGCCACCCCGGTGGCCGGGCCCCAAGTCGTGGGCTGGGTCCGGGAACTCGACCGGCTGCTGTGCGCCAGCGCCCGGGCGGCGGAGCTGTCCGGCCGGTTCCTGTTCGCCCTCGACGACGGGCGGGGGGACGTGGCCGCCCTCGACCCCGATGTGACCGTGCTGGCACGCGGTCCCGAGGCCGCCCGCGGCCCGGGAAGTTCCACGGATCCGGACGGCGCGGCGGTCCCTGCGGGTCCTGTCGGTCCCAGGGGTTCCGATGGCCTCGACGGCCGTGGTGGCCTCGACAGCCTTGACGGATTCGGTGGCCGCGACGGCGGCGACGGCCGCGGTGGCCGCGGTGGCCGCGGTGGCCGCGTCGGGCTCAACAGCCCCGGTGGCCCTGACGGCCGCGGTGGCCGCGACAGGCTCAACGGCCCCCACGGCAGGCTCAATGGCCCCGAGGGCCATGGTGGCCTCGACGGATTCGATGGCTGCGAAGGCCGCGAAGGCCGCGAAGGCCGCGATGGCGGTGGCCGCGGTGGCTTCGATGGCCTCGACGGCCGTGGTGGCCTTGACGGTTTCGGTGGCTGCGAAGGCCTCAATAGCCGCGATGGCGGTGGCCTTGACGGCCGCGGTGGCCGCGACGGCCCCGGTGGCCCGAAGGGGGCCGGCGGATCTGGCGGTTCCGGGGCCGGGGCGGAGGCCGGGGTCGGTAGCGGCGGTGGGCGGCGGGCCCTCGTACGGCTCGGAGCCGGGCGTGGTGCCGTCGAGGTCGCGGCCGTCGATGCCGCACGGGCCGCTCTGTGTGCCGCAGAGTACTTCCTCGATGTCGTCGGTACCGCCGGGACCCGGGCCTGGCGGCTTGCCGAATTGCCCCCCGAACACGCCTTGGACGAGTGGGAGTTCGTTCGGCGCCTAGCCGACGCAGGGATCGCCGCCGGGCACGTGCCCGAGGTGGCCTGGCCGTACGCCGAGCCGCCCCGGCCCGGGCGCGTGGGCGCGGCCGGGCTGTGCGTGCTGCCCCCGCTCGGGCGGGTCGGCACCGCGCAGTGGCGGGTCCTGGCCGAGGCCGCCGACGGCGGCGACGGCGAGCTGCGCGTCACCCCGTGGCGCAGCCTCGTCCTCCCGCGCGCGGACGCCGACGGCGCCGCACGCATCGAGGCGGCCGGCCTCGTCGTCCGGCCCGAAAGCCCCTGGCGGGCCGTCACCGCCTGTACGGGCAAGCCCGGTTGCGTCAAGTCCCTCGCGG
Source organism: Streptomyces sp. 3211.6 (assembly GCF_003634815.1). Classification (NCBI taxonomy): domain Bacteria; kingdom Bacillati; phylum Actinomycetota; class Actinomycetes; order Kitasatosporales; family Streptomycetaceae; genus Streptomyces; species Streptomyces sp. 3211.6. The sequence goes on from NZ_RBXC01000001.1 coordinate 6,194,434, forward strand.
ACGTACGCGCCGACGCGCGTGCCGTCGTAAGGGAACAGAAGGCCGCCGGGGAACTGCCCGTGCACTGGTCGGGCTGCGCCCGCCGGTGCGGGCATCCGCGCGGCACCGCCTGGGCGGACCTCGTCGCCACCCCCGACGGCTACGAACTCGACGGGCGGCCCGTCCCGCACGCAGACCTGGCGGCCGCCCTCACGGCCGCACGCACCACCCCCACCACAACCGAAGCCGCAGTGAAGAAATGAGCGAGTACACCGTGTTCGAGTACGAGAAGGACGGCGCCGCGATCTACCGCCAGTCCTTTGCCACGATCCGCGCCGAGGCGGACCTCTCCGGGCTGCCCGCCTCGGTCGCCCAGGTCGCGGTGCGCATGATTCACGCCTGCGGCATGACCGACCTCCCCCAGGACCTCGGCTACACCCCCGAGGTCGTCCTGCGCGCCCGCGCCGCGCTGCACGCCGGCGCGCCGGTCCTGTGCGACGTGCAGATGGTCGCCAGCGGCGTCACCCGCAAGCGGCTGCCCGCCGGCAACGAGGTGATCTGCACCCTCTCCGACCCGGCCGTGCCCGCGCTCGCCGCGAAGATGGGCACCACCCGCAGCGCCGCAGCCCTCGAAGTCTGGCGCGACCGGGGCCTGTTGGAGAACTCCGTCATCGTCGTCGGCAACGCCCCGACCGCGCTGTTCCGGCTGCTGGAGATGATCGAGGAGGGCGCCCCGCGCCCCGCCGCCGTCATCGGCGTGCCCGTGGGCTTCATCGGCGCCGCCGAGTCCAAGGACGCCCTCGCCGCCCACCCCTCGGGCCTCGACCACCTGATCGTGCGCGGCCGGCGCGGCGGCAGCGCCATCGCGGCCGCCGCGGTCAACGCGATCGCGAGCGAGGAAGAATGAGCGGCACGGACCACAACACGGCGAAGGGCAAGCTGTACGGGGTCGGGCTCGGGCCCGGCGACCCGTCGTTGATGACCCTGCGGGCCGTCGAGGTGATAGCGCAAGCGGACGTCGTCGCCTACCACAGCGCCCGCCACGGCCGTTCCATCGCCCGCTCGATCGCCGCGAAGCACCTGCGCGCCGACCACGTCGAGGAGCCGCTGGTCTACCCGGTCACCACCGAGACCACCGACCACCCCGGCGGCTACCAGGGCGCGATGGAGGAGTTCTACGAGGCCTCCGCCGCCCGCCTGGCCGCGCACCTGGACGCCGGCCGGACCGTCGCCGTGCTCGCGGAGGGCGACCCGCTCTTCTACGGCTCGTACATGCACATGCACAAGCGGCTCGCCGACCGCTACGAGGCGGAGGTCGTCCCCGGCGTCACCTCGGTGAGCGCCGCCGCCGCCCGCCTCGGCACCCCGCTGGTCGAGGGCGAAGAGGTGCTGACGATCCTGCCCGGCACCCTGCCCGAGGAGGAGCTCACCGCCCGCCTCGCCGCCACCGATTCGGCCGTCGTCATGAAGCTCGGCCGTACCTTCCCCGCCGTGCGGCGGGCGATGGAGGGCAGCGGCCGGCTGGCGGAGGCCCGTTACGTCGAGCGCGCCACGATGGAGGGCGAGCGGACCGGGGTCCTCGCGGACACCGACCCCGACAGCGTCCCGTACTTCGCCGTCGCCGTCGTGCCCAGCCGCATCGGCAACCCGGGCAGCGCGCCGTCCGGGCCCGGCGAGGTCGTCGTCGTCGGCACCGGCCCGGCCGGGCCGCTGTGGCTGACCCCCGAGACGAAGCGGGCGCTGGCCGACGCCGAGGTACTGGTCGGGTACACCACCTACCTGGACCGGGTGCCGGTCAAGCCGGGCCAGGTGCGGCACGGCTCCGACAACAAGGTGGAGTCCGAGCGGGCCGAGTTCGCCCTCGACCTCGCCCGGCGCGGCAAGCGGGTCGCGGTGGTGTCCGGCGGCGACCCCGGGGTCTTCGCCATGGCCACGGCGGTCCTGGAGGTGGCCGGCCAGGCCCCCTACGCGGACGTGCCCGTACGGGTGCTGCCGGGCGTGACGGCGGCCAACGCGGCGGCCGCCGCGGCCGGGGCCCCGCTGGGCCACGACTACGCCACCCTCTCGCTCTCCGACCGGCTCAAGCCGTGGGAGGTCATCGCGGAGCGGCTGCGCGCGGCCGCCGCCGCCGATCTGGTGCTCGCCCTGTACAACCCGGGCTCGCGCAGCCGGACCTGGCAGGTGGCCCAGGCACGGGAACTGCTGCTGGAGCTGCGCGCGCCGCAGACGCCGGTGGTCGTGGCCCGGGACGTGGGCGGCCCGGAGCAGTCGGTGCGGATCGTCACGCTGGCCGAACTGGAGCCGTCCGAGGTGGACATGCGGACGATCCTGCTGATCGGCTCCTCGCAGACGCAGGTGACCGAGCGGCCCGACGGGTCGCGGGTGACGTGGACGCCGCGCCGCTATCCGTGACGGTGGTGCCGTGGCCCGGACCGGGATCCCCCGGACCGGGCCGCGGCCGGACCGGGATCCCCCGGACCGGGCCGCGGCCGGACCGTCGTTCCGTCCGGGGCGCGGGACCGGCCGGCGTCGCCCCCGCTCAGCCCGGGCAGCCCGCCAGAGCGTCCGGGCAGCCGTGGACCGTCGCCGGGTCGAGCGTGAGCAGCTGCCACGACACCACCCCGGCCGGCGGCGAGTCCTCCAGGGCGGGGTCGATGTGCGCGTTGAGCGCCGACCCCGCCGGGAGGTTCAGCCGGGTCACCTCCCCGGCGGTGCACGACACGTCGAACGACCGGTCCCCGGAGCCGCCTTCGCGGGACAGCACCAGGGTGACCCGGGAACTCTCCTCGCTGTCACAGGCGATGTCGAAGCGGTACGGGCGCTCCCCGCCGGTCTCCAGGGTCTTCTCCATCCCCGCCTTCAGGAACCCCGTCCCCCGCATGGTCACGCGGGCGCCGGCCGCGACGTCCTTGCCCAGGGTCTCGTCGGCCCGCTGGAGCGCGTCGTCGGGCTCCCAGCCCTGGGGCTCGGGCGCCGCGCCCCCACCGCATCCGGTGACGAGCGCCGACGCGGCGGCGAGGGCCAGGACGAGGGCGAGGGGGTGACGTATCCGCATTCCTCCACCCTAAGGGGCGCGGCCCGCTCCGTCCCCGAGCCAGCGCAGGGCCGCCTCCACCGAATCCGCCCGGGCCGGACCCTCCGGTACCGGCGGACGGCGCACGACCAGCACCGGGATCCCGGCCTCCCGGGCGGCGGTGAGCTTGGGGGCCGTCGCGTCGCCGCCGCTGTCCTTGGTGACCAGGACGTCGATGCGGTGACGGGCCATCAGCTCCCGCTCCTCCTCCAGCCCGAACGGGCCGCGGGCCAGCACGGTCTCCAGGCGGGGCGGCACCGGCCCCTCCGGCGGGTCCACCGAACGCACCAGGAACCAGGTGCCGGTGAGGTGCGCGAAGGCGTGCAGGCCCGTCCGTCCGGTGGTCAGGAAGGCCCGCCCGCCGAGGGACGGCAGCACTGCGGCGGCGCCCGCCAGGTCGTCCGCGAACGTCCAGGCGTCGCCCGGGCCCGGACTCCAGCCCGGCCGCCGCAGCGCCAGCACGGGCACGCCCGTGAGTACCTCCGCCCCGGCCGCGTGGAAGCTCATCCGCTCGGCGAAGGGGTGCGTGGCGTCGACGACGTGCGTGACCCCGTGGGCGGTGATCCAGCGGGCCAGCCCCTCGACCCCGCCGAACCCGCCGATCCGGGTCTCGCCCGGCGGCAGCACCGGCGAGCCGACCCGGCCCGCGAGGGAGTTCGTCACCCGGTACGAGGACGCGTACGCGGGGTCCCGCGCCAGTGCCTCCGCCAGCCGGCGGGCCTCGGTCGTGCCGCCCAGGATCAGGACGTGCCGCGCGGGCTCCCGTACGGTGTGCGGCGGCTCAGCAGACATGCCGGTCGCGCTCGGGGGAGTAGAGGTGGCTGTCGCGGAACTGCTCCGCGCCCAGCGTCCGCCCCACCACGATGACGGCGGTGCGCACCAGTCCCGCCTCCTTCACCTGTCCCGCGATGTCGGCGAGCGTCCCGCGCAGGATCAGCTCGTCGGGGCGGCTGGCCATCGCCACCACCGCCACCGGGCACTCGGCCCCGTAGTGCGGCAGCAGTTCCTCCACGACCCGGTCCACGTAGCGGGTGGCCAGGTGCAGCACCAGCAGGGCGCCGCTGCGGCCGAGCGTGGCCAGGTCCTCGCCGGGCGGCATCGGGGTGGCCTGCTGGGCGATCCGGGTCAGGATCACGGTCTGGCCGACGGTGGGCACGGTCAGCTCCCGCTTGAGGGAGGCCGCCGCCGCCGCGAACGCCGGCACGCCCGGGACGACCTCGTACGGGATGCCCGCCGCGTCCAGGCGCCGCATCTGCTCGGCGACGGCGCTGAAGATGGAGGGGTCGCCCGAGTGCAGCCGCGCCACGTCCAGGCCCGCCTCGTGGGCCCGTACGCACTCGGCGATGATCTCGTCGAGGTTCAGCCGGGAGGTGTCGACCAGCCGGGCCCCCTCGGGGCACTCCTCCAGGAGCTCGCGCGGGACCAGGCTGCCGGCGTAGAGGCAGACCGGGGCGGCGGCGAGGGTGCGGGCGCCGCGTACGGTGATGAGGTCGGCGGCGCCGGGGCCCGCGCCGATGAAGTACACGGTCATGTCATTCTCCTTGGTGCTTCGGCTTCGTCACGGACCACTGGGTGACGGGCATCGCCTGTCGCCAGCCGGTGAAGCCGCCGACCGGCACGGCGTGCGCGACGGACAGCTTCACCAGTTCGCCGCCGAGGCGCCGGTGCTGCCCGGCGAGGACCGCCTCCGACTCCAGCGTCACCGTGTTGACGACCAGCCGGCCGCCGGGCGCGAGCGCCGCCCAGGCGGCGTCGAGCAGGCCCGGCGCGGTGAGCCCGCCGCCGATGAACACGGCGTCGGGGGCGGGCAGTCCCTCCAGGGCCGCCGGGGCCGCGCCGACGACCACGCGCAGGCCCGGGACGCCGAGGGCCGCCGCGTTGCGGGTGATGCGCCCGGCCCGCTCCGGGACGCGTTCGACGGCCACGGCGCGGCAGGAGGGGTGCGTGCGCATCCACTCGATGCCGATCGAGCCGGAGCCGCCGCCGATGTCCCACAGCAGTTCGCCGGGGGCGGGGGCCAGCGCGCAGAGGGTCGCGGCACGGACGTGGCGCTTGGTGAGCTGCCCGTCGTGCTCGTACGCGGCGTCGGGCAGGCCGGGGGTGGCGCCGAGCCGGGGGACCGCCGCGCCGGGATCCCGGCGGCACTCCACGGCGACCACGTTGAGGGGATCGCCCGGCCCGTGCTCCCAGGTGTCCGCGGTGCCCCCGTACACGTCCTCGCGCTCGGAGCCGAGCTGTTCCAGGACCCGCATCCGGCTGGGGCCGAAGCCCCGCTCCCGCAGGAGGGCGGCGATCTCGCCCGGGGTCGCCGCTCCGGCGCTGAGCACCAGCAGCCGCCGCCCCTCGTGCAGTGCGGCCGACACCCGGGCCACGGGCCGGCCGACGACGGTCACGACCTCGGTGTCCTCCACCGGCCAGCCCAGGCGGGCGCAGGCGTAGGAGACGGAGGAGGGGTGCGGGTGGACGCGGAGCGCGTCGGGGCCCAGCTCCTCGCAGAGCGCGCGGCCGATCCCGTAGAACATCGGGTCCCCGCTGGCCAGTACCGCGATCCGGCGCCCGGCGTGCTCGGCCATCAGCTTCGGCACGGCGGGCCGCAGCGGGCTCGGCCACGCCACCCGCAGCCCGGCGCACTCGCCGGCCGGGAGGAGGTCCAGCTGCCGGGGCCCGCCGATCAGCACGTCGGCGCCGGTCAGCGCGCCCCGGGCGGTGTCGGTGAGCCCGGCCCAGCCGTCGGCGCCGAGACCGACGACGGCCACGGCCATGGGGGGTGCTGCGGAGCTCACTGCGGTACCTCGGCAGGGGGAGAGGGCGAATGCGCGGGACGGACCCGCAGCTTACTGGGGCGCGGCCACGGCCCCCCTGCCAGGGTGACCAGCACCGACGCCCCCGCCGCCCCACGGACGCGACCACCGCGAAGGCACGCCCTGCCACCGCCCGTGAGGGTCCCTCGCGCAGCCGGCCCCGCCCGCCGCGGCGGCATGCCGCACCACCGCCTGGGCGGGCCCCTCGCGCCGTCGCCCCGTCGGCCGTCGGCACGCCCTGCCACCGCCCGTGAGGGTCCCTCGCGCAGCCGGCCCCGCCCGCCGCGGCGGCATGCCCCGCCGAACGCCCCTGCGGGTGCTGCGCACCGGCATGCCCCCGTCCGCCCCCGGCACGCCCCCGTCCGCCCCGGACGGAACCTGCCCCGGGTACCCGCGCCGCCCCACACTCGGAAGATGGACGACACTCCGGACAACCACCCAGCAGGCTCGGACGACGCCCACGTACGCCCCCGCGCGGCCGGCCCGGCCCGCGGCCCCGACCACCCCCAGGACGACGGAGACGACGGCGACGGCCACGCCGTGATCCTCGGGGCCGGGCTCGCCGGGCTGCTGACGGCGCGGGTCCTCGCGGAGCACTTCGCCCGCGTGACCGTCCTCGAACGGGACGAACTCCCCGAGCACGGCCCCGCGTTCCGCCCCGGCGTGCCGCAGTCCCGGCACGCGCACGTCCTGTGGTCGCGCGGCATCGAGGTCATGGAGCGGCTGCTCCCCGGGATCACGGCCGAGCTGACCGGCGCCGGCGCCGCACTCCTCGAATCCCCGCGCGACTTCCTCTGGCTCAGCCCGGCCGACTGGTTCCAGCCCGTCCCCGGAGCCAGGATGCTGGTCGGCAGCCGCGAGCTGCTCGACTGGACGCTGTGCCGGGCCGTGCGCCGGGACCGCCGCATCGAAGTGCTGGGCGGCCGGCTCGTGACCGGGCTCGTCGCCGGCCCGGACGGCCGCTCCGTCACCGGCGTCACCCTGCGCGACCGCGCCCCGCTGGCCGCCCGCCTGGTGGTCGACGCCACCGGCCGCACCTCCCGGACCCCCGCCTGGCTCGCCGCCCTCGGCCACCCCGCCCCCGAGGTCACCCGGTACGACTCCCACCTCGGCTACTCCAGCCGCCTCTACGCCCTCCCCGACGCTCCGGCCGCCGGGCCGGCGGCCCGGCGCTGGCGCGGGATGTACGTCCAGGGCCGCACCGACCTCCCGCGCGGCGGAGTGCTCGTCCCGCTGGAGGACGGCCGCTGGCTGGCCACCCTCGTCGGCAACGGCGAGCACGCCCCGCCGACGAAGGACCCCGATTTCCTGGAGTTCACCCGCACCCTGCGCAGCCCCGCCCTCTACGAGGCCGTCCGCGACGCCGAACCGCTCACCGAACCCGCCGGCTTCCGCGCCACCGCCAACGAGTGGCGCCACTACGAGCGGCTGGACCGCTGGCCCGACGGCCTCCTCGTCATCGGTGACGCCGCCTGCCGCTTCAACCCCGTGTACGGGCACGGCATGACCGTGGCCGCCACCGCCGCGCACGCCCTCGGCGAGGCCCTGGCCGGCCTGCCGGCCCGGCGGATCCCCGCCGAGTGCCCCACCCTCCAGCGGCGTACGGCGGCGGCCTCCGCGGTTGCCTGGCAGATCGCCACCAGCGAGGACCTCCGCTACCCCTGGACCGAGGGCCCGCCGCCCGACCGCGCGACCCGGGTCCTCCAGCGCTACATGTCCCGCGTCATGGCCGGCGCGAACTCCGACCCGGCCATCTCGGCCCCCTTCTTCGGCGTCCTGTCCCTGTCCGCCCCGCCGAACACCCTCCTCGCCCCCGGCACGATGCTGCGCGTCCTGTCGAAGTGGCGCCTGCCCACCGCCCCCGACGCCCCGCCCTACCCGCCGCACCACACCCGGTAGCAGGGCAGGGCCGGCGGCCGCGCGGTCCTCAGTCGCGCACGGCCCGCTCGTACAGGGCCCGTATGTCGTCCCCGAAGTAGCTGCTGAACGAGGTGGTCTCGTCCCCGCCCCCGTCCCGCCCGCCGATGACCCCGATCAGAGCGTTCCCGGCGCTGAGGACGGGACCGCCGCTGGTGCCGTTGGGGACGTCCGCGCAGTCGAACCGCAGCTGCGCGGGCCCGTCGGCCACGGCAGTGTTCGCGCAGCCCAGCGGCCGCTCGGTGTCGTTCGGGTACCCCACCAGCCGGGCCGGCACCGGCAGTTGCTGGCCGAAGCGGACGGGGTGCGCCCCCGTGACGTCCTCCAGCCGCTGCCCCGGGTGCCCGGCGCGGCGCACCCGTATGAAGGCCACGTCGACGTCCGGGTCGGAGTCGCGCACCCACCGCGGGTCCACGTCGATCCGCGTGGGCACCCACACCCCGTAGGGCGCCTTGCCCTCCTCGTACCCGGGCACGAAGGCCAGGTTGTTGCGGAACCCGCCCGCGTACACGCAGTGCGCCGCGGTGACGACGAGGTCCCCGGCGGCGGAGTGCACCACGCTCCCCGAGCAGTGGTGGTCGTCGTCCCAGTCCAGGCCGGGCGAGAACAGCGCTCCGACGGCGGGCTCGGCCGGCACCTCCCGGGCCTCCAGCGGCTCGGACGCCTTCCAGTCGCCCTCCGCGAAGGCCCGTACCGGCGGCTGGGCCTCCGGGGCCCCCTCGGTCAGCTTCTCCAGCGCCGCGGCGGCGGACTCGTCGGCGAGCGCGGCGTCCTGCACGTACCGCCCCTGCTCACCGTCCCCGCGGGCGACGGTCCCCATTCGGCCCATGCCGAAGGCCACCCCGGCGGCCACCAGGGCGCAGCACACGCCCGCCAGCACGCAGACCCGTACGGCCCTGCCCGTCATCGCGCCACTCCCGCCGCCGAGGATCACCCGTCAACACCCCGGAACGGCCGGCCGTCCCCAGGGGTTCCCGGCCGGAATGTGCCCCTCCTCACAACCCTCCTCACGGCCCGTCCCCGGCCCGCCATCCCCAGTCCTTCCCCTCTTCACCCAACTCCCCTACGCTCCAGGCGCCTTACCACTCGGTAACCCAGGGGAGCCGCACACCCATGTCCATCCGCACCCGCCTGCGCGCGGCAGCCGCACTGCTGACCGCTGCCCTCGCGACCGTCGCCGTATCCGCCACCCCGGCAGCCTCCGCCCCCACGGGCGCCTCCGCGACCGGCGACCTCCGGTACTCCGCGTCCACCGGCGTGGGAGTCCACAACGCCTACGAGAAGGCCAAGTACCCCTACCTCGCGGACGCCCTGGACTCGGGCGCGGCCATGCTGGAGCTGGACGTCTGGACCAACTTCTTCGGCAGCTCCTGGCGCGTCTCCCACGACAACCCCTTCGGCAACGACAACAACTGCGAGAACGCCGCCACCCCCGCCCAGCTGCGCACGAAGTCCCGCGACCAGAACCTTGCGGGCTGCCTCTCCGACATCCGCAGCTGGCACGACGCCCACCCCGGCCACCGCCCGGTCGTCCTCAAGCTGGAGCTCAAGGACGGTTTCGCCGCGAACCTGGGCCGGGGCCCGGCCGCGCTCGACTCCCTCCTCACCTCGAAGCTGGGCGACGCCCTCTACACCCCCGGCCGGCTGGCCGCCGGCTACCCCGACCTGGATACGGCGGCCCGCGCCGACGCCTGGCCGACCCGGGTGCAGATGGCGGGCAAGTTCCTGGTCGAGCTGATCCCGGGCACCCTGGAGGAGGGCAACAGCGCGGACAGGCTCTGGACGGACCGCGAGTACGCCGAGTACCTGCGCGACCACCTCTCCACGGCCGCCGCCTTCCCGGCGGTCCACCGCGCCGAGGCGGGCGACCCCCGGAGCCGCTACGCGGACCCGGCCCTGCGCCCCTGGTTCGTCGTCTTCGACGGCGACGCGTCCGCCTACGCCTCGGGCACGATCGACACCGCCTGGTACGACCGCAACCACTACCTCCTGATCGCCACGGACGCCCAGAACGTCTCCCCGGCGATCGACGCGGTCCACCCCACGGAGGCCCAGGCCCGCGACCGGGTGGCGCTGATGGCGGGCCACCACGCCTCGATCACCTCCGCGGACTGGTACCCCCTGCCCTCGGTCCTCGCCACGGTCCTGCCCCGCGGCTGACCCGCACAGCGGAAGACGAGCGCCCCGCCGGGCGGTCCCGGCGGGGCGCTCGCGCGTGCGCGCCCGGGGTCAGGGGGCGGACGGGGAGAGCTGGAGGGTGGTGGTCGTGGCGGATTCGCGCAGGACCTGGAGGCGGGTGCCGGTGTCCGGGACCTTGACGCCCACCTGGGGCAGGTCCGCGTTCCAGTAGGAGGTGCGGTGGTCGTCGAAGACGGCGACGCCCGGGCGGGAGGGGACGGTCAGGGTGCTGCCGGTCTTGTGGAAGGTGACGCGGTCGGCGGGGCGGGTGGAGAAGGTCGCGTCGAAGGTCTGGGCCCGGGCGTTGGCCAAGGTTCCGTCGGGGTAGCGGAGGGCGTCCGGGCGGGCGTCGACCGGGAGGATCAGGCCCGAACCCGGGTGCGCCTTCGTGGTGTTGTCGCTGTAGGCGGTGTCCCAGAGCCAGAGCAGCACGCCCTGCTGGTAGGGGTAGAACTCGACCCGGTTGTCCGTGGAGGTGAAGTTGTACGGACCGGTGCGCAGGTAGGAGCCGTAGCCCGTGTAGCGGCGGTTCTCCGCGAAGTAGGCGCGCGGGTGGGACTCCGTGCCCGTGCGGCCCTCGGTGCGGGACCACTTGCGGGCCGTCCAGTCGCCGGTTCCGTTCTCGGCACCGTCGGTGAAGAGGGTGCGGCCGTCGGCGTCCGAGGTGATGCGCAGGTCGTCGAAGGTGACGCCGCGGCCGTGGGTGTTGCCGTCCGAGGTGGCGTGGAAGCGGATCCGGGTGGTGGCGGCCGGGAGCGGGACCTTGAGTTCGGTCCAGCCGGCCGAGGCGCCGGAGACCCCCTTCGCGGGGATGGCCGTCCCGTTCACCGTGCCGGGCAGCGGGGTCCAGGTGGCGCCGTCGTCGGAGGAGCCTTCGACCGTGAGGAAGTCGAAGTCCTGCTCCGTGTCGTACCAGAGGCGGGCTCCGAGGGTCGCCGGCCCGCCGGAGAGGCCGACGGTGCGGGTGAGGGTGTTGTCCATGAAGTCACCGGTGCCGCTCCACCACTGGCTCGCGCCCTCGTACGGGTCGGTGAGCTCGGTGCGGGTGGTGGAGGGCGGGAGGTGGACCAGGAGGGCCTGGGGGTCCTGGGTGTTGTAGCCCGAGACGCCCAGGGTGGCGCGCGTCCTGCGGCCCGCGTCGGCCTCCGTGTAGTCCAGCCAGCCCAGCTGGAGCTTGCTCCACGGGTCCAGGTCGCCGGGGAACTGCCCCGTGGTGTTGGGGCCCTTGCCCAGGTAGGAGGCCGAGGACATCAGGGACCAGAAGTTGACGGCGTTGTCCCCGTCCGAGCTGTACAGGTCGGGCAGGCCCAGGTCGTGGCCGAACTCGTGGGAGAAGAGGCCCGCGCCGCTGTTCTCGCCGCCGGTGAGGTAGTCGCCGGCCCAGATGCCGGAGTCGCCGACCGGGGTGCCGCCCGCCTTGTTGCCGGCCGGGCCCGCGGTGCCGGCCTGGTCCCAGTAGGCGAACCAGCGGTGGGCCCAGATGGCGTCCTTGCCCTGGTCGCCGCCGCCCCAGGTCTGGTCCTTGCCCGCGTGGACGATCACCAGGTGGTCGAGGTAGCCGTCGGGCTCGTTGAAGTTGCCGTCGTGGTCGGCGTCGTAGCGGTCCCACACGTCGTACGGGGCGAGCTCGGCCTTGATCTCCTCCGGCGTACGGCCCTTGGCGAGTTCGGAGTCGTACCAGGCCTTGGTGGCGTCGCGCACCAGGTCCCAGTTGGTGCGGCACTGGCCGGACTCGGTGCACTTGTCCGTGCCGTAACGGGCCTCGTTGTAGGGGAGCTTGACCCAGTCGGTGATCGTGCCGTCGAGGTCGTAGCGGCCGGAGGACTGGAGGTTGTAGTAGGCCCGCATCGAGGCCGCGCCCGGGTCGGCGGAGAAGAACTGCTGCCGGTAGAAGTCCCGGTCGAAGTCCTTGCGCCAGAGGGTGTGGTTGTCGTCCTTGGGCGGCTTGGCGATGGTGTTGTGCACGGGGCCGGGGGTGCCGCCGAAGCGGGGGTCCGTCTCGTCGCCGAACTCGGCGAGGATGACGAACACCTTGTCCTTGCGCTCCTGCGAGAGCTCGACGTACTGGTCGCCGATCCTGGCGGTACGGGGGGCCGGGCCGGCCCGGCGCGATCCGCCTGCGCCGCCGCTCGCCGCGACGCCCTCCATGGCCTGGCGGCGCAGGGCCTGGCGCTGGAGTTCGAGGGGCGCGGGCGGCGGGGCGGCCTCCTGTCCGGCCTGCGGGGCGGCGGGGGCCGGCGGGGGCGGGGCGGCCGCCTGGGCGGGGGTGGCGAGGAAGGCGAGAGCGGTGAGTGATATCGCCGCTCCCGCCGCGGCAAGTCTGCGCAACGGGGGTGACCTTTCCGGGAGTTGGGGCGCAGGTAATATTTCACATGTCACAGGTGACGGCTAGAGGGCGTGAGGCGAGGGGCCGGGGCCCGTGGGGCGCCGCGCGGGGCGAGGTCCCCTGCCCGCCCTTCCTCCGTGCCCAGGGGCTCCACCCCTGCCCCCAAAATCCGGCGCCGCCGGCGTTCGAGGCGCTGGGGGCCCGGGGGCGGAGCCCGGGAACGGGGTCCGGGGGAGAAACGGCGAAAGGGCGGGACCGGGAGACGGCTCCGCGCAGCGGTACGCCCGCGCGGGAGCCCGGCGGTGCCGTTTCCCCGGGGGCGCGGCCTCGTTGAGGCGAGCGGAGGCCGCAGCCGGTGCGGCCCGACGCAGCCGAGCGCACAGGGGGCCCGCGCATGCTCAGCCAACGCCACCGCGACCGCCGGAGGCGGCCCCACGCCCCGTACGGGCCGGACCGGGACGCCCTCGGCGCCGGCCGTGACCGTGAACGCCGTCGATATCCGGCCCGGGACCCTCTCGGTGTCCGCCCCGGCCGGCCCTGCGAAGCCCCGCCGGAGGCGTCGTGAGCGGCCCGGACGGCCGGGAGGGCCCGGAGGGCGTGGCCCCGCTCCCCGCGCAGGGGTACGCGACCCTCACCTTCGAGGCGCCGGCGGAGCGCCCCGGCATCGGGGCCGCCGCCCCCGACCGCACGCCCCCCGGCGGCTGGCACCTGCCCTGGGACCGGCTCGGCACCGCCGAAGCCGCTCGCGTGCTCGGGCAACTCCGCGCAGGGCAGTACGAGTTCCACACCTCGGGCGTCACCGGTGAGCCCGTCCGACGGGTCCTGTCCGGCGAACTGCTCGCGGCCGACGCCGCGCACGCCGCCCGCCTGCTGGCCCCGTACGCCCCCGGGGCCGTCGTCAGCTTCGTCCCGCCCCGGCACGCCTTCGGGGCCTCCGCCACGATGATGCTGCCCGCCCTCACCGGGCTGCCGGTGTGGTTCTGGCCCGCCGACGACTGCCCGCCCCCGCCCGTCGCCGCCCGGCGGATCGCCGTCGTCGCCATCCCGCGGACCTTCCGGGCCCTGGCCCGCCACCCGCGCTGGACGGCCTCCTTCGAACACCTCGTCCTCCTCCACGGCTCCGCCGAACTCCCGCCCGAGGCACGCCGGTTCCGGGACGACCCACGCATCGACCTGATCGAGCTGCTGGGCTCCACCGAGACCGGTGCCGTCGCGCACCGCAGCGGCTGGGACCCGCAGGGGGCGTGGACCCTCCTGGACGACGTCGCCTTCGCCGCCCCGGCCGTCGGCGCAGAGGGCCCGCTCACCGTCACCGGCCCCCGCCTCGCGGCCCTCCCCGACGGAGGCCGCCCAGCGCACCACGAGATGGACGACCTCGTGCACCGCCTCGGCGACCGGCTCTTCCTGCGCCGCGGCCGCCGCGCCCACCTGCTCAAGGCCAACGGGATCCGGCACGACCTGGGCGCCATCGCCGCCCGGCTGGCCGCCGCACTCCCCGGGGCGGACGTGGCCTGCGTGCGCACCCCCGGACCGCGGGGCGGCGAGGCGTACGACATCCTCGTCGCCGGGGGAGGCCCCCTGACCGCGGAGGGCGTACGCGCCGCCGCCCGCGGCCTCGGCGCCGAACCCCGACGGGTCCACCTCGTCGACCACATCCCGCGCGGCCCCCTCGGCAAACCGCTGGCCGTCCCCCCACAACCCCCCGCATGACCCTCCCCGCACCATCCGCGGCCTGAACTCCGCGTTCGCCACCCCCCGTTCGCCGCACGGCGCTATCGTGCCGGGCGGGGGCAGACGCGCCGGCAGACGAGGGGGCGGTAAAGGCGATGCGGTTTCTGTTCGTTCACGGCACGGGCGTACGGCGCGACCGGCACGACACCCTCTTCGCGCTGGTGCGCGAGCGGCTCACCGGCCGCTTCCCCGGCGCGGCCGTCGACTCCTGCTTCTGGGGCGAGCGCTTCGGAGCCGCCCTCGGCTCCGGCGGCCGCTCCGTCCCCGGACTGCGCGCCGCCGCAGCCGGCGGCGCGGACGCGGCCGACACCGAGACCGCCGAGTGGGGGCTGCTGCTCGCCGACCCCCTGTGCGAGCTCCGGGTGCTGGCGGAGGCCGGCTGGGACGCCGGCGGGCCCGGGGCCGACGCCGGGGACGACCCCTTCGCCATGCCCGGCGTCCAGCCCGCCGGAACCCGCGTCCTGGACCTGCTGCACCGCTTCGCCGAAGCCCCCTACGGCCCGCGCGGCGAAGGCAGCGAGCTCCGCGCCCTGCTGGACGGCACCGGCCTCGCCCCCGGGTTCCGCCCCGCGCTGCGGGCCGCCGCCGGCTCCGCCGAGGCCGCCCGCGCCGGGGCCCGTGCCACCGCCGAGCCGCAGGCCCGCGAGCTGGCCACCGCCCTCGCCCGGTCCGTCACCGCCGGAGCCCTCGCCACCGCCGGGACCGACGCCGACTGCACCGCCGCCGAACGCGACCGGCTCGTCGAACTGCTGACCGCCCGCCTCGGCGGCGGCGCCCGGGTCCCCGGCGCCCGCGCGGCCGCCTTCCTCGGCCGGCTCGCCCTGCGCGTCTCCACCCAGCCGCTGCTCAACGCCTGGCGCGGCTCCCTCACGGCCGGCGCCACCCCCGCCCTCGGCGACATCCTGCGCTACCAGGCCCGCGGCACCGAACTGCGCTCGTTCCTGCACGCCAGGATCACCGCCGAACCGGGCCCGACCGTACTCATCGGCCACAGCCTCGGCGGCATCGCCCTGGTCGACCTGCTCGCCCTGGAGGCCGCCACCGGCGGGCCCGTGCCCGGCGCCGAACTGCTGGTCACCGTGGGCTCGCAGGCCCCGTACCTGTACGAACTCGGCGCCCTCACCGCCCTCCCGCCCGGCAGCGCCCTCCCGTACGGCTTCCCGCGCTGGCTCAACGTGTACGACCGCCAGGACGTCCTCTCCTACGTCGCCGGACCCGTCTTCCCCGGCGACCCCCGCGTCACCGACCACGAGATCCGCAGCCGCCAGCCGTTCCCGGCCTCCCACAGCGCCTACTGGAAACAGCGGTCCCTCTACGAGCGCATCGAACGGGCGGTGGCCGAAGCGGGCATCGGGTGACCCACCCCGGACTCCGGCCGGACACGGACCTCGAACTCCCGTCCGGCCCACCGTACTTGCCCGCCGCCCTGGCGCCCCGGCGCACCTTCGCCCTCGTCGCAGGGGTCGAGCGGTACGGGATCAGCCACCACTGGAACCTGCGCGGACCCGCCCGCGACGCCCTGCGCTTCGCCCGCTGGCTCACCGGCCCCGGCCAGGTTCCGGCGGCGAACGTACGGCTGCTGCTCTCCCCGCTCGACGACCCCGGCCGGCTCGACTGGACGGCCTCCCCGGGCCTGGCCGAGCTGAGGACGGCGTACCGGCCCGCCACCGAGGCGAACGTCAAGTCGGCCCTGCTCGAAGAACTCCCGCAGTGCGACGGCGACCTGCTGTGGATCTTCTGGGCCGGCCACGGCTACCTCGGACGCGACGGGGAGCTGATGCTGCCCTGCGCCGACGCCGGACCCGGCCAGATCCGCCACCTCAACCTCGACTCCGCGCTGCGCTGGTGGAAGACCGACCTGGTCAAGCACCGCCGGTTCCCGCTCCAGGCCGCGCTGGTGGACGCCTGCCGGGTCGACGCGCCCCGCGACAGCCGGTGGAACTTCGGCAGCACCGACTACGGCGGCGGCGCGACCGTCCCCGGCCGGCGGCAGTTCCGCCTCTACGCCTCCCGTGAGGGCGAAGCCGCGCAGAACGACGCCGAACGCGGCGCCGGCCGGTTCACCGAGGCCCTCCTCGCGGAACTCGGCGACCGGTCCGTGCGCGAGGGCGTCACCGGCCTCCCGGAAGCCGCCCGCCGCATCCACCGCACCTTCCAGGAACTGCGCGAACGCGGCGAAGGCTGGCAGCTGCCCCAGTTCCTCGTCGACCGGGACTGGGACGCCGGCTCCTTCCTCGACGACGGCCTCTACGGCCCCGCCCTGCCGCGGGCCGCCCGCCTCGACCAGGCAGGCTGGGACGGACTCGGCGAGCTGTTCGAGGGCCGCGCCCTGCCGAGCTGCGCCTACGAGGCCTACGCGTGGGCGTTCAAGGAAGCGGGCTGCGCCGCCCCCGTCCACCACGGGCTGCCCGCCGACAGCCTCCTCGACGTGGCCGCCGACCTCGACGAACGGCAGGGCGGCCGCGGCGGCATGCCCCTGGCCGTGCCCTTCGTCCACTACCTCGCCGACCGGGCCGCCCGTCCCGCCGGCGCCGCGGGCGGCCTCGGCGACCCGGTCTGGGCCGCCCGGCTCGCCCTGTGGGTCCGCGCCGCCCGCCGGCGCCTCTCCCTGCCCGTGCTGCGTCCGCCGCCCGGCCCCGCCCGGCAGGCCGTGCTGCACGTCCGGCTGGAGTCCCCGCCGGGCGGCGAGGACGGCCTGCTCGCCCGGATGTGGCTGCGCGGCGAACACACCCGCCACATATGGGAGTCGGAGGGCAGCCCGGTGCCGGCGGCCGTCGTGCGCGCCGAACTGCTGCGCCAGCTCGCCCTGTTCGGCGCCGAGCCGAAGGAGGCTGACGGCACCGGACAGGCCTCGGAGGGCATCGGGCGGATCGAGTTCCACGTGCCGTACGAGATGCTGGAGACGGCTTTCGACCAGTGGCCCGTCCCCCGCGGACCCGGCGGCCGCACCCGCCCCCTCGGCATGCTCTACGAGGTGGTGGTGCGCTGTCCGCAGGAACGGGAGGACACCCGCACCGAATGGCGGGCCAAATGGCGCTGGATGCACGCCCAGGGAGGCCGCCACCCGGACACCGTACGGGTGGTGGAGGACCCGGAGGTCACCGACGCCCTCGGGGTGCAGCTGGGGGCCCGCACCGCGCCCGCCTGCGTCCTCGGGCACGCCTCGGCGGCCCGGACGGAGGCCCTGCTGGAGGCGGTTCTCGAAGGGGGCGTCCCGGCCGCCGTCTGGCAGCGCGGCGGCGGCGCGCCCGCCGGGGGCCTGCCCGCCCGGCTCTCCCCGGAGGCCCTGCCCGGCGCACCGGCGGTGCTCGGCCTGCCCGCCCGCGTGCGCGAAGTGCGCCGGGCGGCCGCCGGGGGAGCGGCCGAAGGGGCAGACCGGCTGGTGCTGTTGTGGGACGATCCCGACGACACGATCGACCTCCGCTCCCTGCTGTGACCCCGTATCCGAGCGAAGCACCCGAAGCACCCGAAGCACCCGAAGCACCCGAAGTATCCGGACCACCCGCACGATCCGAACGGCCCGACCGACCGCACGACTTCACGACGACTTCACGCGACGATGACGATGGAGGCAGAGGCAGTGGCGAAGGACTGGTGGCTGTACCAGGGCACGGGCCGGGGCGAGGACCGGCGCGCCCGCCTGGAGGCCGGATCGCCGCCGCCCTGGCGGGACTTCACCGGCCGCCCCGACCCGGACTACCGGCCGCCCGGCTGCACCGGGGAGGCCTGGGAGCGCACCCGGCGGCGCGGCGAGGGGTACGTCCCCGACGAACCCGAGAAGGACGTCGTCAACACCGCCCTCCACCTGCGCCGGCCCCTGCTCGTCACCGGCAAGCCCGGCGTCGGCAAGTCCACCCTCGCCTACAGCATCGCCGCCGACCTCGCCCTGGGCCCCGTCCTGCACTGGCCGATCACCAGCCGCACCGTCCTGCGGGACGGCCTCTACCTCTACGACGCCATCGGCCGG
Organism: Streptomyces sp. 3211.6; assembly: GCF_003634815.1. Classification (NCBI taxonomy): domain Bacteria; kingdom Bacillati; phylum Actinomycetota; class Actinomycetes; order Kitasatosporales; family Streptomycetaceae; genus Streptomyces; species Streptomyces sp. 3211.6. Next base: position 6,212,406 of record NZ_RBXC01000001.1, read on the forward strand.
CTCCAGGAAGCCGGACTGGAACAGGTCCGCCTCCCCGGCGCCCCGGCCGCCACCGGACCGGCCGTCCCCGCCCCCTCCATCGCCCGCTACCTGCGCCTCGGCCCGCTCGGCACCGCCCTGCTGCCCCAGCCCAGGCCCCGCGTCCTGCTCATCGACGAGATCGACAAGAGCGACATCGACCTGCCCGGCGACCTCCTCACCGTCTTCGAGGACGGCGGGTTCGTCATCCCCGAACTCGCCCGCCTCGCCAAGGAGGAGCCGACCGTCGCCATCGGCACCGACGACGACCCCGACGCGGGCGTCGCCGTCACCCAGGGCCGCGTGCAGTGCAGCTACTTCCCCGTCGTCGTCCTCACCAGCAACGGCGAACGCGACTTCCCGCCCGCCTTCCTGCGCCGCTGCGTCCGCCTCCACCTCGACGCCCCCGGCCCCGAGAAGCTCGCCCGGATCGTGCGCGGACGGCTCGGCGTCGACATCACCGCGGCGGACGGCGCCGAGTACCAGGACCTCGTCCGCAGCTTCCTCGAACGGGCCGACGACGGCGACCTCGCCACCGACCAGCTCCTCAACGCCATCCAACTGCGCCTCGCCGGTGCCTGGTCGGCCCCCGGCGACCGCGACCGCTTCCTCGCCACCGTCATGCAGCACCTGACCGGGCCCACCGCGTGATCGAGAAGCTCCTCGCCGCCTTCGGCGAAGGCGCCGAGGCCGGAGCCGCCCCGCGCACCGCCATCGGGGCGGAGGAGATCGCCGACATCCTGTGGCTGGCCGCCCGCGTCGACCCCGCCGCCGCGGACGCCCGCACGCCCGCCCCGGCCGCCGACGGCGCCGAAGCCTGCGCACCGCCGCCCGACCCGCCCGACCCCCCGGCCGGACCCGCCCCCGCACCGGGCGCCGGCACGGACCAGCTCTTCCCCGCCACCACCCGCCCCGGCCCGCCCGACGGCCGCGCCGACGGGGCGTCCGGCCGGCGCGGCGTACCCCTGCGCCTGCCGCGCACCGCCTCCCTCGACGACCCGCTCGGCCTCATGCGCTCCCTGCGGCCCGTCGGACGCCGCTCCATCGGCGGCCCCGGCGAGGAACTCGACGAACAGCTCACCGTCGAGCGCAGCATCGAGGCCATGGTCCCCACCCCGGTGCTGCGCCCCGCCGAGAGCCGCTGGCTGGACCTGGCCCTGGTCGTCGACGCCCACCACTCGATGCTGCTGTGGGCCGACCTCGTCGCCGAACTGCGCGGGGTCCTCACCCGCAGCGGGGTCTTCCGCGACGTACGCACCTGGCAGCTCACCGGCACCGGCCGCGGCGGCACCCCCCAGCTCGCCCGGGGCCCCGGCGGACCGCCCCGCAACCCCCTCGAACTCGCCGACCCGGCCGGCCGGCGGCTGATCCTCGTCCTCTCCGACACCGTGGCGGGCGGCTGGCAGGAGGCCCCGCTGCGCGCCGTGCTGCGCCACTGGAGCAGCCACAACGCCGTGGCCGTGCTCAACGTCCTGCCCGAACGGCTGTGGACCCGGGGCGCCGTAGCGCCCGTGCCCTTCGCCGTCCGCTCCGAGCGGCCCGCCGCGGCCACCCGCTCCTGGCAGCGGGTGCCGGCCGCCCGGCGGGCGCGCGGCGGCGGGCCGGTGGTCCCGGTCGTCGGCCTCGCCTCCGGGAGCCTGGCCCGCCTCGTCCGCGTGGTGTCCGGCGACGGGCGCTGGCGCCGCCTGGCCTGCCTGCGGCTCGACGCGGGCGCCTCCGTGACGCCGCCGGTGCCGGGGCCGGCGCGCCCGGCGGCCGACCCGCTGGAGCTGGTGGAACGCTTCCGGGCCGGCGCCTCCCCGACCGCGCAGCAACTCGCCGCGCACCTGGCCGCCGTACCGCTGACGCTGCCCGTGATGACCCTGGTCCGCCGCTCCCTGCTGCGCGGCTCCGAGCACGGCCACCTGGCCGAGGTGGCCCTGGGCGGGCTGTTCGCCCCGTGGCGGGGGCAACAGCGGCCCGAGGAGGCGGAGTTCGAGTTCCTTCCGGGGGTGCGGGAGGTGCTGCTGGGCTCCCAGCTGCGCGGGGACGTGGCGGAGGTCAGGGAACTGGTACGCCGCAGGGTGTGGGAGTACATGTCCCGCAACCGGGGCACGGGCCCCGACTTCTCGGCGACCCGGGTCACGACGGGGACGGAGGGCCGGCGGCTGGTCCCGGAGGGGGCTCTGCCGTTCGCGGAACGCGGGCCGGTGGGGGAACGCGGGCCGGGCACGGACCGGGAGGTGGGCGAACGCCGCGGGCCGGGCGCGGGCCGGGAGCCGGGCGCGGCGGCTGCCGTGGCGGACCCGGGGCCCGGCGGCCGGGTGGTCCGGGTCGGCTTCGACCCGTTGAGGGAGCCCGGTGAGGTCGGGATCCTGCTCGCGCCGCGGCTGGTGCTCACGGTGGGGCAGGCGGCGGGGCCGGGGGAGACCGTGTGGGTCAGGGCGGGCGGCCGGGAGTTCGCCTGCCGGCCGGTGTGGTGGGACGACGCGAGCCCGCCCGTACTGCTGCTGGAGAGCGAGAGGGACCTCACCGACCCGGCGGGGTTCGTCCCGCAGCCCTGGGGGACGGCCCCCGCCGGCGCCGCGGCGCGCGTCCGCGTCGACGGGGCCACGGAGGCGGGACAGCCGGCCGCGCTGACCGCGACCCTGGTCCGCGACGGCGGAGCGGCCAACGGGGAACTGGTCCTGCCCTCCCCGGACCCGGAGACCTGGACCCACTTCGTCGGAGCCCCCGTGTCCCACGAGGGCCGGCTGCTCGGAGTGGTGCACACCGTGTACCGCGACCGCCTGGTGTTCCTGACGGCCGCCGCCCTGCTGGAGCAGCCCGCCTTCCGCGCGGCGCTGGACGGCCACCCGGCCGCGGTCCCCCACCTCGGGGGGGACGAGGGCGGTCCGCAGGTGACCGTGGACGTACGGGTGGGCCAGGGGGCGGTGCCCCGCGGCAGCTCGGCGGGCGCGGAGCTGCGCGACCTGATGGCCCGGCTGATGACGGATGCCCAGGTCCGGGGGACACCGGTCGGCGGAGAGGGTTCGAGGACCCTGCACGTGGTCCTGAACGCGCCCGGCGCCCTGGGCCGCGCGGGGCGGCTGCTGGCGGCACTGCCGGCGACGCTGGCCCGGTACGGGGACGGACCCGGGCAGGGTGTCCAGCCGCCGCTCGCCATGGTGCTGGGGACCGGCGACCCGCAGCATCCGCTGCGGGAACCGGAACGGCTGATCGAGCACGACCTGATCGGGGAGCGGTTACGGAGCGCCCGGCGGGGGCGGACCGGGCGGCTCCTGCTCGTCCTCTCCCAGCGTTTGTACGAGGAACTCGGCGCACTGCTCGGCCCGACCGCGCTCAGCGTGCTCACCCCGCTCGGGGACGGTGCCGGGGCCTGGGTGTACGAGGGCGGCCCCCGGCAACTGGCGGAACTGCTGACGGAGGCCGACGAGTCCGCGCGCGGCACGGCGGTCACCTGGCACCGGTGCCGCGCCGGTGCCTCGGACACCGACCCGCTGGGCTGCCCGGGCAGCCGGCTGCTGGAGCGCCACGCCTGCCTGGCGCACCTGCCGCCCGGGGAACAGGAAGCGGTGCTGAGCTCCCTCGGCCCGGGCTCGTCGGTCGATTTCAGGGGGATCCCCCTCACCCAGGGCCTGTTGCGCCGTGTCCTCGACGCGGTACGGGAGCCGGGGACGGGACAGATCACGCTCGGCGCGGCGGCCTTCGCACAGGCGCGCTTCGTGGACGGCTGGGAGGAGGAGGGGGTGGTGTTCACCGGAGCGGCCGACTTCTCGGACGCCTCCTTCGCCGGCCCGGTGGACTTCTCGGGGGCGGTGTTCCGCGCGGACGCCTCCTTCGACCGGGCCGTCTTCGAAGACACCGTGGGGTTCCCGCACAGCAGGTTCGAGGGCCGGGCCGGCTTCCGCCGGGCGGTCTTCCGGCGGGGTGCGCACTTCACGCAGGTCACCTGGAAGGGCGATGTCTGCTTCCAGAGTGCTCTGATGGGGGACTTCCACCGGCTGCGGCGGGTGACCGTGGAGGGGGAGGCCGACTTCCGCCACGTGCGGTACGAGGGCTCGATGCTGCTGGAGGACTCCACCCTGGCCGGGCCGGTGAGTTTCGAGTCCGCCGTGTGGCGGGGCTCGCTGTCGGTGGCCGATACGCGCTTCATGTCGACGGCGGTCTTCGACCTCGCGCGGTGTGAGGGGATCGCCCTGCTCCGGGCCGGCCGTTTCAACGGCCCGGCCCGCTTCGCCTCCACCGTCTTCGAGGGGGCGGCGAGTTTCTCCATGGGGGCGTTCGAGGAGGCCGCGGTCTTCACCGGGGCCGCCTTCAACGGGCGCGCCTCGTTCGCGAGCACCGTCTGCGCCGGCGGTGTCTCCTTCGACCGTACGGTCTTCTCCGGCTCGCTCACGTGGCGCGACATGACGGTCGAGAACGGGCCGAGCAGCTTCGCCGACGCGCGGTTCCTGGGGCCGGTGAGCTTCCTGCGCACCGAGTTCGTGACCGGCACGGGTTTCGACGGCGCGGCCTTCGACGGCACCGTCACCCTCGCGGACACCACCTTCCGAGCCGGTCTGACCTTCGACGGCACGGCCTTCAACGCCCGGACCGAGTTCACCGGCGTCAAGTTCCCCGGGTCCCTGCCCCTTCCCGGCGACTGGACCGCGAGAAGGTCCGACGCGGGCCTGTGGTACATCACTTCACCGCACCCCGCCGCCTCCCTCCCGGAAGACGCCGCCCCCGACGACGCGTGACGCATCCAGCGTCCTGCGTCCTGCGTCCTGCGTCCTGCGTCCTGCGTCCGGATCCTGCATCCTGGGGCGGCAACCTCCCCACCCGCCACAGGAGTTCGCCCATGTCCTCCCCGCGCCACATCCCCTTCACCCGCCTGCACAACTTCCGCGACCTCGGCGGCTACCGCTGCGCCGACGGCCGGACCACCGCCTGGGGCGTCCTCTACCGCGCCGACTCCCTGGGCAAGCTCGACCCGGCCGACGCCGACTGGGAGCGCTTCCTCGGCCTGGGCATCCGTACCGTCATCGACCTCCGCTACCCCTGGGAGATCGAGGCCAAGGGCCGGATACCGCAGGCCGAGCGCTTCACCTACGCCAACCTCAGCATCGAGCACCGCCCGTACGACCAGGCCGCCATCGACCCCGCGCTCGACCCCTGGCGCTACCTCGCCGACCGCTTCGCCGAAGTCGCCGAGGACGGGGTCGAGGAGATCCGCCGGGCCATCGGTCTCATCGCCGACGGACCCGGACCCGCCGTCTTCCACTGCACCTCCGGCAAGGACCGCACCGGCCTCATCGCCGCCCTCGTCCTGACCCTCCTCGGCGCTCCCGAGGAGGAGATCCTCGCCGACTTCGCCCTCACCGAGCTCGCCACCGCCCGCCTGACCGCCGACTGGCACGCCGCCAACCCGGGCCGCACCCTGCTCTGGCCCTCGTACGGGCGCGCTCCGGCCACCGTCATGGCCCTGGTCCTCGCCGACCTGACGGATCGTTACGGCTCCCCGTCCGCCTACCTCACCGACACCGTCGGCATCACCCCGGACACCGTCGGCCGGCTGCGCGAACGCCTCCTCGTCTGAGGACGCGAAAACCCGGTGCGCCCGGCGGCGCGCGCTGCCTACACTCGCCGTGCGCGCCGCCGGACCGGCCCGCGCGCCTCATGCCGTCGGACGAAGAGAAGGGGAGCAGGGACATGCGCACGCACACCGCCGCCGCCCTCGTTCCCCCGGCCCGGTACGACGTGATCCCGGTGTCTCGCACCGCGCGGTAACAGCTGCGCGGCTGTCACCGTACGCCCGTGAACGTACCCGCCCGGGCCCTGAAGTGGTCCTCGCCCGGCCGACGATGACGCCCTGTCGTCCAAGGCCGCGCATGCACACGCACATGCGCATGCGCGTAGGGGTACGCACGGGAATCGCGCCGCCCACCTCCTGATCCAAGGCACCGAAAGGCCATGGGCCATGCGCACTCGCACCAGCACCACCCCCCTCGCCGCCGTCCGCAACCTCGGCATCCTCGCCCACGTCGACGCGGGCAAGACGACCGTCACCGAGCGGATCCTGTTCGCCACCGGCACCATCCACAAGCGCGGAGAGGTCCACGACGGAACCACCGTCACCGACTTCGACGCCCAGGAACGGGCCCGCGGCATCACCATCTTCGCCGCGGCCGTCAGCTGCGCCTGGGACGGACACCGGATCAACCTGATCGACACCCCCGGCCACGTCGACTTCGCCGATGAGGTCGAGCGTTCCCTGCGCGTGCTCGACGGGGCCGTCGCGGTGTTCGACGCCGTCGCCGGGGTCGAGCCGCAGAGCGAGTCGGTGTGGCGGCAGGCGGACCGGCACGGCGTGCCCCGGATCGCGTTCGTCAACAAGCTCGACCGCGCGGGCGCCGACCTCGACACGGCGGTCGCCTCCATCCGGGACCGGCTCGGCGCCGTCCCCCTGGTCGTCCAGCTGCCCGTGGGCCGCGAGGACGCCTTCACCGGCGTCGTCGACCTGCTGCGGATGCGCGCCCTGCTCTGGGGTGCGGGCGCCGACTCGTACGAGACCGCGCCCGTCCCCGACGCGCTGCTGGAGGAGGCGCAGCGGCGCCGGCGCCTCCTGGAGGAGACGGTGGCCGAACTCCATGCGGACGCCCTGGAGGAGTTCTGCGCGACGGGCTCCCTCGCCGAGGCGACGCTGGTCCGCGCCCTGCGCGAGCTGACCCTGGCCGGGGAGGCAGTCGTGGTCCTGTGCGGCTCGGCGTACCGCAACCGCGGGATCGAGCCGCTGCTGGACGCGGTGGTGGCGTACCTGCCGTCGCCGGCCGACATGCCGCCCGTACAGGGCCGCGCCGCCGACCCGGCGGAGCCGCTGGCGGCGCTCGCCTTCAAGGTGACGGCGACGCCGACCGGACGGCTGACGTACGTACGCCTCTACGCGGGCACCCTGCGCAAGGGCGACACCGTACTGGACCCCGGTACGGGCAGGACGGAACGGGTCGGGCGGATCCTGCGGGTGCAGGCCGACCGGCACGAGGAACGGGAGGAGGCGGTGGCCGGTGACATCGTGGCCGTGATCGGGCCCAAGGCGGCCCGGGCCGGCAGCACCCTGTGCGCGCCGGGGGCCCCGCTGCTCCTCGAACCGCCGTCCGTGGCCGATCCGGTGGTGTCGGTGGCGGTCGAGGCGGGCCGCAGCACCGACACCGGCCGGCTCTCCGCCGCGCTGGCCCGGATCGCCGAGGAGGACCCCTCGCTGGTGGTCCGGACGGACGCGGAGACCGGACAGACCGTGCTGTCGGGGCTGGGCGAGCTCCATCTGGAAGTCGCGGTGGAGAAGATCCGCCGGGACCAGGGCGTGGAGGTCGTCGTGGGCCGTCCGCGGGTCTCCTACCGGGAGACCGTGGTGGAGGGGGTGACCGGGCTGGTCCACCGGCACGTCAAACAGGACGGCGGCGCGGGCCAGTTCGCCCATGTGGTGATCGACGTCGAGCCGCTGGGCGAGCCGGGCTTCGCGTTCCGTTCGACGGTCGTCGGGGGCCGGGTCCCGGCGGAGTACGCGCGGGCCGTGGAGGCCGGCTGCCGGGACGCGCTCGCCGAGGGTCCCCTCGGCGGGCACCCGGTGACGGGGCTGCGGGTCGTCCTCACCGACGGGGCGACCCACTCCAAGGACTCCTCGGAGCTCGCCTTCCGCGCGGCCGGCCGGTTCGCACTGCGGGAAGCCCTGCGGGCGAGCACGCTGGAGCTGCTGGAGCCGGTCGCGGAGGTCACCGTGACCGTCCCGGACGAGTCCGTCGGCGCGGTCCTCGGCGACCTCGCCGCCCGGCGGGGCCGGGTCACGGGCTCGGCCACCCGGGCCGGGACCGCGGTGGTGACGGCGACGGTGCCGCTGGCCGAACTCTTCGGCTACGCGTCCCGCCTGCGCGGCCGCACCCAGGGCCGGGGCACCTTCACCACCCGCCCGGCGGGCCTGGCCCCGGTCCCGGCGGGGGTGGCCTCGACCCTGCTGCCGGGCTAGCCGTCGGCCCCGCCCCGCCCCGCCCCGCCCGGTACGCCGGGCGGGGCGGGGCTTCGGGGACCCGGCTTCCGAAATATCTTGACGTCGAGATAGCTGGGAGGGCAGGCTACCGCCTGGTATCTCGACATCGAGATACTTTCGGACGGGGGAAGGCGGAGACCGGGCATGGGGCGGCACGGCACGACAGGGCGCGACAGGGGCAACGACACCGGGCACGACGGCGCCCCGGACCCGGGCCCGACCGACGAGCAGCCCGCGCAGGCGGCCCCCGCCCCGGCCCCGGGCCTCGCCCCGGCTCCGGGCCCCGTCCCGGCTCCGGGCCCCGTCCCGGCTCCGGGCCCCGTCCCGGCTCCGGGCCCCGTCCCGGCTCCGGGCCCCGTCCCGGCCCCGGGCCCGGGCCCCGCTTCAGCCGCGCACCCGGCTCCGGCCCGGCCCACGGACCCTCCGCCCGGCCCGGGCCCCGCCCCGGAGGCAGGGGGCGCGACGGGTGGTCTGATCGCCCAGCTGCGGCGGCCTCCCGGCGGCCGGGACGCCCGGATCATGCTCCTCGGCCAGCTCCTCGACCGCACCGGGACCGGCGTCTGGGCCGCCTCCTCCGTCCTCTTCTTCACCTTCGTCGTCGGCCTCGACGCCGGCCGCCTCGGCCTCATGCTCGGCGTCGGCGCCCTCGCGGGCATCGCGGGCTCCCCGCTCGCCGGCCACCTGGCCGGCCGGTACCCCGTACGCCCCCTCCTGATCGCCTGTCACCTGCTGCGGCTCGCCGCCCTCTGCGCGATGCTCGTCGTCACCCGCTTCGAGCTGCTCCTGCCCATCGTCGCCCTCACCCACCTCGGCGACCGCGCGGCCAAGACCCTGGAGATGCTGTTCGCCACCCGGGTGGCGGGCGAACGCCGCGCCACGTACCAGGCCCTGTCGCGCAGCGCCGCCAACGCGGGGTACGCCGTCGGCGCGGGCATCGCCGCCATCGGCCTCGCCGTGGGCACCCGGGGGGCGTACGAGCTCCTCATCCTCGGCAACGCCCTGTCCTTCCTGGCCGCCTCGGCACTGGTCTGGCGCACCCGGGAGCCGCACGGCCACGGCCGCCTGATCGCCGCGGCACGCCCGGCCGCGGGGGAGGGCGCGGCGCAGGACGGGGCCACGCCCTCCGCCGGCTCCGCGTCCGCCCCCAGGAGCCCGTGGCGGGACCGGGGCTACCTCCGCTTCGTCCTCCTGGACATGCCGCTCAACCTGGACGACTCGCTCCTCAACGTCGGCCTGCCCCTGTGGCTCGTCCACCACACCGACGCCCCGCACGCCGTCGTCCCGGCCTTCCTCGCCCTCAACACCGTGCTCGTCGTCGTCCTCCAGCTCGCCGTCTCCGCGAAGGTGAGCACCGCCCGCCAGGCGGCCGGCGCCGTCGGCTGGTACGGGCTCTTCCTGCTCGCCGCCTGCGCCCTCCTCGCGCTCACCCCCGCCCACGGCCCCTGGACCGCCTCCGCCACCCTGCTCGGCGCCGCGGTCCTGGTCACCGCCGCCGAGCTGGTGCGTTCGGTGTGCTCCTGGGAACTGGCCGTCTCCCTCGCGCCGCAGCAGGCACGGGCCTCCTACCTGGGGGTGGCCGGCATCTCCCCGTCCGCCCAGAAGGCCGTCGGACCGCTGCTGCTGACCGGCGCCGTCATGGCCGCGGGCCCGGCGGGCTGGCTGGCCCTCGGCGCCGGGGTGGCGGGCCTGGCCCTGGTCCAGCGCCGGGCCGCGCTCCACCGCCTGGACGCAGCCCTGCCGGCCCCCGCCGCCTGAGCGCCGCACCTACCCGGCTGCGGAGGAGATTGCCCCGGCCCGGGGCGGGTAACCGCCTGCTGGGGGCCCTATCCGGCACTGGGAGGAGCCATGGCCCGTCGTGTGCACGAGGTGATGACCAAGAACCCCGTGACCGTCGAGAAGCAGACCTCGCTCGCCGAGGCGGCCAGGGTGATGCGGGACGCCGACATCGGCGACGTCCTCGTCGTCGACGAGGGCAGGCTCCGCGGCATCCTGACCGACCGCGACCTCGTCGTCCGGGCCATGGCCGACAACCGGGACCCGTCGGAAACCACGGTGCATGCCGTCTGCACCACCGACCCGGTCACCGTCGGCCCCGACGACGGGGTCGACGAGGCCATCACCCTCATGCGGCGCAAGGCCCTGCGCCGCCTGCCGGTGGTCACCGGGGACGGCGGGCTCGTCGGCGTGGTCAGCCTGGGCGACCTGGTGGTGGAGCAGGACCCGGGCTCGGCCCTCGCCGCCATCGCGGCGGCCGGACCCGACAGCTGAACGCAACAGCGGAGGAGGTGTCGCCATGAACGCGTACGTACCCCTGGTCTCGGTGGCGGACGGCGGACTGCTGATCCCCGCCAACGAGGTGACGGCCCTGCTGCGGCGCCTCGCGGGCGGCTGGCTGCAGTCGGTGTACGACGGCGAGACCGACCTCGACCCGGGTACGACCCTGGGCCTGGCCAACATCCTGGTGGAACTGGCCGACCAGATCGACGTCGAATGCATCGGCTTCATGCCCGTCGCGGACGAAGGCGCCTGCGACCCGGGCGCCTGCGACCCGGACGCCTGACCGGGGCCGGGACAGGGTCAGACGATGCCCTCCGCGATGTCCGCCTGCTCGCGGGCGTTGCCGTAGGCGGAGGGGGTGCTGTACGAGCGCCGTGCCGCGTACCACCAGGCGCTCGCGAGGGCCAGGACGACCACGAGGGCGATCACCGCGTAGTTCATCGAGTCGATCGTCACCGGGGACTTCTGCGGCAGGCAGAACAGCACGGTGACCACGGCCACCCACACGACCGCGACCCAGCCGACCGGCCGGCTCCAGCGGCCCAGGTTCCAGGGGCCGGGCTCGAACCGGTCGCCGGCGCGCAGCCGCAGGTAGACCGGGATCGCGTAGGCCGGGGTGATGCCGATGACGTTGATGGCCGTCACGGCACCGTACGCCGTGGCCGACCACAGCGAGGGAAGGGCGAGGACGCCGGCCACGGCGACGGAGAGCCAGACGGCCGGGACCGGGGTCTGGGTGCGGCCGCTGACCTTGCGCCACAGGGCCGAGCCGGGGAGCGCGTTGTCACGGCTGAAGGCGAAGACCATCCGGCTCGCCGCGGCGACCTCGGCGTTGCCGCAGAACAGCTGGGCCACGATGACGACGAGCAGCAGCGCCCTGGCGCCGCCGGAGCCCAGGGCGTCGAGGAAGATCTGGGCGGGCGGGACCCCGGTGGCGCTGCCCGCGACGGCCGCGTAGTCCTGGATGGCGAAGGTGAGCCCCGCCAGCAGTGCGAACCCGGCGAGCCAGGAGGCCCAGATGGCCCGGACGATGCCCTTGGCCGCGGCGACGGAGGCGTTGGAGGTCTCCTCCGAGAGGTGCGCGGAGGCGTCGTAGCCGGAGAAGGTGTACTGGGCGAGCAGGAGGCCGACGGCGGCGACGTAGAACGGGTTGGCCCAGCCGGTGTCGTTGACGAACTTCGTGAAGACGAACGAGACCGGCTGGTGGTGGTCGGGGACGAAGGCGAGCGCGCCGACGATCAGCGCGACGCCGCCCAGGTGCCACCAGACGCTGACGGAGTTGAGCACGCTCACCAGGCGGACGCCGAAGAGGTTGAGCACGGCGTGCAGCAGCAGGATCGCCAGGAAGATCAGGAAGGTCGAGCCCGGGGTGGGCGTGAAGCCGAACTGGAGGTTCAGGAACGCGCCGGTGAACAGGGCGGCGCCGTAGTCGATGCCGGCGATGGCGCCGAGCAGCCCGAGCAGGTTCAGCCAGCCCGTGTACCAGCCCCAGCGGCGCCCGCCGAGCCGGTCGGCCATGTAGTAGAGCGCCCCGGAGGTGGGGTAGGCGCTGGTCACCTCGGCCAGGGCGAGGCCCACGCAGAGGACGAAGAGCCCCACGCCGGCCCAGCCCCACAGCATCACGGCCGGGCCGCCGGTGCCCAGGCCGAAGCCGTACAGGGTCATGCAGCCGGACAGCACGGATATGACCGAGAAGCTGATGGCGAAGTTGCCGAAGCCGCCCATCCGGCGGGCGAGGACGGGCTGGTAGCCGAGTTCCCTGAGCCGCTCCTCCTCGTCCATGGGGGGCGGGGCCTGGTGGTCCGGGCGGGCTGCCGGCGTGGTGCGCGACACGGGGGTACCTCCGAGGGGGTGGGAGCACGGGGACGGGGGAGGGGAGCGGGGTGTTGCCTGGGGGCCGCGGCGCGGGGGGTGCGGCGGGAGGTCAGCTCCGGTCGGCCAGACTGCGCGACCTGGCGCGCAGGAAGACCTCCTCGGCCAGGGCCTGGTCCGCGGGGTCGCGGGTCCGCTGGGCCCACGGCGAGGTGGTCCAGTAGCCGCCCATCGCCTCGAAGACCCGGGCCGCCCCGCCGAACCGGTGGGCCCCCCACAGGGCGTGGGCGAGGTGGTTCAGGTCGAGCGGGGAGGCGTACGCCGGGTCGGCGTACGCGAACCAGGCGTCCAGGGCGTGCACCGCGTCGCGGATGGCGTCCTCCGCGACCCAGTGCAGGTCCAGCGCCCGCTCGTGGCCGCCCTCACGGCGGTACCGCTCGACGTGGACGTAGAGCGGCAGGAGGTGGACGGCCGACCCGGGCGGGGCCGTACCGGCCGCCCAGCGGGCGAAGTTGACGCCCTCCGAGCGCGGGCCGGCCGCACCCGCGAGCACGAACTGCAGCATCCGGTGATAGGCCTCGCGGTTGTACGGGTCCCGTTCGTCGGCCTGCGCGAGGATCCCCCAGGGCCCCGGGGGCAGCATCGGGCCGGGCGGCGCGAGCCGGTGCTCGTCCATCCGCCGGTGCCCGTCGAGGAGGGCGAGCGCGAGCAGGCAGACCCACGGCACGGGGTCGGCCGGGCTGATCGCGGCGGTGTTCCGGCAGGCCTGCCAGGCCTCCTGCCACAGTTCGTGGGTACGGGGATGGCCGGAGCGGTGGGCACGGACGGCGCGCTCGACGGCGACCCGGGTGTGCATGACGGTCGCGGCGAGGCTGGTGGGCTGCTCGGCGCGCCAGGCCAGGACCACGTCGGAGCGGGCGGCGACCGCCGCGAGGACCTGGGTGCGCTGGGTCCACAGCCCCCAGCCGTCCGTGCGCTCCAGCAGCCGGGCCATCGACAGCCAGCGCCCGGCGCGCAGGTCCTGGACGGCGGCGCGCAGGTCGTCGTCGCGGCCGGCGGGGTGGTAGACGGGCCGGAAATCGCTGCCGGCCATCACCTCGTCCCGGGTGCGGTGCGGCAGGTTCGGGCTCGTCTTGCGGTCTTCGTGGTCATCGGGGTCCTCGGATCGCATGGAGGTGCGGGGATGCGTGAACCATGCGCGAACTGGCCGGCGAACCCCCGCCGTCGACCCACGGACGGCGCCCTTACCGACCGTTGATCGGCGATCACTATAAGGCGAGTCCGGCCGACTGCACCCGGAAACTTTTTCGAACGCAAGTATCAAGCCACACAAGGGATATGAGGTGGCGCCATCCGGACCCCCGCCGCCCGGACGGATCTTGACGGGCGCCCGCACGCTGGGGAAGGCTTCCGACCGACGATCGATGGACCTGCCGGAACACGGACGGAGTCGTGATGACGGGCCCGGTGCTCGCAGTGGACCAAGGCACCTCGGGAACCAAGGCCCTCGTCCTGTGTCCGGACCGCGGGGTCATCGGCTCCGCCTCCGCCCCCGTGCGCCCCCGCCACCTGCCGGACGGCCGGGTCGAAGTGGACCCTCGCGACCTGCTGCGATCGGTCGTCGACGCCGGACGGGCCGCCCTGGCGGCGGCCGGCGAACCGGCGGTGGCCGTGGGCCTGGCCAACCAGGGCGAGACCGTCCTCGCCTGGGACCCGGCGGACGGCGAACCGCTGACCGACGCGATCGTCTGGCAGGACCGGCGCGCCGCCGGGCTCTGCACCGAACTGGCCCCGCACGCCGACCTGCTGCGGGAGCGCACCGGCCTGCCGCTCGACCCCTACTTCGCCGCCCCCAAGATGGCCTGGATACGCCGCCACCAGACGCGGCGGGGCGTCGTCACGACCAGCGACGCCTGGCTGGTGCACCGCCTCACCGGCGAGTTCGTCACCGACGCCGCGACCGCGGGCCGCACGCAGCTGCTCGACCTCGACACCGTCGGCTGGTCGCGGCCGGCCCTCGCCGCCTTCGGACTCGACGGGGAACCGCTGCCGAGGATCGTCGACGCGGACACCCGCGTCGGCACCACCAGCGCCTTCGGCCCCGAACTGCCGCTGACCGGCCTCCTCGTCGACCAGCAGGCCGCCCTCCTCGCCCAGAGCGTCACCGTGCCCGGCGCCGCCAAGTGCACCTACGGCACCGGGGCGTTCCTGCTCGCCCAGACCGGCCCCGAACCCCGCCGCAGCTCCACGGGACTGGTCGGCTGCGTGGCCTGGCGGATCGCCGGACGCACCAGCTACTGCCTCGACGGGCAGGTCTACACGGCCGCTTCCGCCGTGCGCTGGCTGACCGACCTCGGAGTGATCTCCGGCGCCGAGGACCTCGACACCGTGGGCGCGAGCGTTCCGGACTCCGGCGGCGTCACCTTCGTCCCCGCCCTCGCCGGGCTCGCCGCGCCCTGGTGGCGGGGCGACCTGCGCGGCTCCGTCACCGGCCTCGGCCTCGGCACCACCGCCGGCCACCTCGTGCACGCCCTGTGCGACGGGATCGCCGCCCAGGTCGCCGAGCTCGCGGACGCCGCCGCGGCGGACCTCGGCGCGCCGCTCACCTCCCTGCGCGTCGACGGCGGCCTGACCCGTTCCGCCCTGCTCATGCAGGCCCAGGCCGATCTGCTCGGGATCCCGGTCGAGGTGTCCGCCCTGCCGGACGCCACCGCGCTGGGCGTCGGCGCGGTCGCCCGCCTCGGTCTCGACCCCTCCCTCACCGTCCGCGACGCGGTCCCGGCATGGAAGCCGTCCGCCGTCTACGAGCCCAGGGCCGGCGCCGACGAGACCGCCGACCGCCGCGCACGGTTCCGCGCGGCGGTCGCGGCCCTCCTCGACGGCCCGGCATGAGCGTCACCACCCGTGGCCCCCTGCCCGGCGGGGAGTACGACGTCACGGTCATCGGCGCCGGAGTGGTCGGCTCCGCCATCGCCCGCGAACTGGCCCGGTTCCCGCTGCGGACCGCCCTGGTCGAAGCCCGCGACGACGTCGGAGACGGCACCTCCAAGGCCAACACCGCCATCCTGCACACCGGCTTCGACGCGGTGCCCGGCTCCCTGGAGTCCCGGCTCGTGCGCGAGGGCAGCGGGCTGCTCGCCGCGTACGCCGCCGAGAGCGGCATCCCCGTCGAGCCGCTGGGGGCGCTCCTCGTGGCCTGGGACGAGGACCAGCTGGGCGCCCTCCCCGGCCTCGCCGCCAAGGCGCAGCGCAACGGCCGCCACGACACCCGCATCATCACGGCCGAGGAGGTGCGGGCCCGCGAACCGGAACTCGGGCCCGGAGTGCTGGGCGCGCTGGAGGTACCGGGAGAGTCGGTCATCTGCCCCTGGACCACCACCCTCGCCTACGCGACACAGGCGGTCCGCGCAGGCGTCGACCTCCACCTGAACTGCCGCGTCACCTCCATCACTTCGGGACCCCGGCCGGCCCCGGACGACGTGCACACCCCCCACACCCCCCACACCCGCCACGCCCTCCACACCCTGCACACGGTCCGCGGGCCGCTGCGCACCCGCCACCTGGTCAACGCGGCCGGGCTGCACGCCGACCGGATCGACCGGCTCCTCGGCCACGCGGACTTCACCGTGACCCCCCGGCGCGGCCAGCTGATCGTCTTCGACGAACTGGCCCGGGGCCTCGTACGCCACATCCTGCTGCCGGTGCCGACCGCGCTCGGCAAGGGGGTCCTGGTGACCCCGACGGTGCACGGCAAGGTGATGCTCGGCCCGACCGCCGAGGACCTGGACGACAGGACCGCCACCGGCTCGACCGCCGAAGGCCTCGCCCTGCTCCGGGAGAAGGGCCGGCGGATCCTGCCCGCCCTCCTCGACGAGGAGGTCACCGCCGTCTACGCGGGCCTGCGGGCCGCCACCGCCTCCGAGGACTACGCGATCCGCGCCCACCCCGCCCAGCGGTACGTCACGGTCGGCGGTATCCGCTCGACGGGCCTGACCGCCTCGATGGCGATCGCGGCCCACGTGGTGGAGCTGCTGACCGAAGGCGGCCTGCCCCTCTCCGGCGCCCGGGACCCGCAGCCGGTCCGGATGCCGAACCTGGGGGAGGCGTTCCCCCGCCCCTACCGCGACGCCGGGATGATCGCGGCGGACCCGGAGTACGGGCGGATCGTCTGCCACTGCGAGCGCGTGACGCGCGGTGAGATCCGTGACGCCCTCGCCGCAACCATCCCGCCCGGCTCGCTCGACGGCCTGCGCCGGCGCACCCGCGCCCGGGCCGGCCGCTGCCAGGGCTTCCACTGCGGTGCGGCCGTCCGCGCGCTGTTCGAGTCCGAGGAGCCCCACCGGTGAACCGCACCGACCCCACCGGCCGCACGGACCGGACCGTGGACGTCCTGGTCGTCGGAGCGGGCCCCGCCGGACTCGCCCTCGCCACCCGCGCCGCCCGCGCCGGCGCCGGCCGGGTCGAGGTCCTGGAACGCGAGGAGGAGCCGGGCGGCGCACCCCGCCACTGCCACCACGGCGGCTTCGGCAGCCCCCCGCTGCCCTGGGTCACCGGCCCGGCGTACGCCCGGCGCGCGGTGGCGGCGGCCCTGGACGCCGGGGCCGCCCTCCGCACCGGCGTCACCGCCACCGGCTGGGCCGGACCGCTGACCCTGGAGACCACGAGCCCGTCGGGCCTGGAGCGGATCACCGCCCGGGCCGTCGTCCTCGCCACGGGCGCCCGCGAACGCCCCCGCAGCGCCCGCCTGGTCCCGGGCACCCGCCCCGCAGGCGTCTTCACCACAGGGGAACTCCAACGCTCGCTCCACCCGCACGGCCGCCACCCCATCGGCCGCAGAGCCGTGCTGATCGGAGCCGAACCGGTGGCCCGCCACGCGGCACGCACCCTCCGCCGCACGGGCACGCAGGTGGTGGCGATGCTCACGCAGCACCCGCGGGCCACCGCCCTCCCCGGCATCCCCCTCCTCACCCGGACCACGGTGACGGAACTGCACGGCCGTGGCCGGCTCACGGGCGTGGCCGTCCGCCACGAGGACGGCCGGTCGGGGGTCATCGCCTGCGACACGGTGGTCTTCACCGGCGACTGGATCCCCGAGCACGACCTGGCCCGCCGCGGCGGCATCGCCCTGGCCCCCGGCACCCGCGGCCCCGCCGTGGACCCCGCCTTCCGCACCGGCACCCCCGGGGTCTTCGCCGTGGGCAACACCCTCCACGGCATCGAGCCCGCGGCCACCGCCGCCGCCGAGGGCGCCGCCGCCGCGACCCCGCTCCTGGCCCACCTCTCGGGCACCCCCTGGCCCACCCCCGGCCCACCCCTCCTGGTCCAACCCCCCCTGGCCTGGGCCACCCCGACCCACCTCACGACCCCCGCGACCCGCCCCCTCCTCGTCCGCACCGCCGAACCCCTGACGGCCCCGAAGCTCCAGCTCCACCAGAACACCCGCCTCCTCTGGCACCACCGCCCCCCAACCCCCCTCACCCCCACCCGCTCCCTGCGCCTCCCCCCACACTGGACCCCCCGGGTGGACCCGGACGGCGGCCCGGTAATCCTGAGCATCACGGACCGCGCCTAGAGCCAGTCCCGCCTCTTGAAGACGACGTAGAGGCTCGTACAGACCACCGCCATCAGGAGGATGGCGAAGGGGTACCCGAAGCTCCAGCTGAGCTCGGGCATGGCTTCGAAGTTCATGCCGTAGATCGTGCCGACCAGGGTGGGGGCGAAGAGGATAGCCGCCCAGGAGGAGATCTTCTTGAAGTCGTCACCCTCACACCGCTGACCTGCGGAAACCGGCTGCACAGGCGGCCCGACCTGCGACGATCCGCCTCTCCGGCCCTTTCGCGGTGCTGCCCGTTTGTACGGCCGATCCTCCCCAGCCGCTCCCCAATGGGTCAACGCCGCGGTATGGGCGAGCGCGACTTCATCGCCTTGGTCGACGGCGTGCACCTGACTGCTGGTCCGGCTGCGCGTGCCGGCCGCCGCCTGGGTGGGCGGCCGGTCAAGGTCTACCTTCCTCGTAGCCACCCCCTGCCCCGGGAGTGTGTCTGCCAGTACGCCAGTGCCTCCTGGGTGGTCGCGAGGTCGGGGTGGTCCGGGCGGAGTACGCGCAGTTGCTCGTTCAGCAGGTCGGAGAGGAGGGCAATCGCGCCGCGAGGGTCGCCGGAGCGGCCGCGCCAGTGGGCGAGCGCGGCGCGGGTGCGGAAGATTTCGGACCGGTCGGTGTCGGTGGCCACCGCGTGCGGATTGGACCAGGTGTTCCGAGAAGCCCGGGCGATCTCGCGCGATTCCAGGCGGAGCTGGTCGTTGAGCAGGTCGGTCAGGACGGTCACGGCCCCTCGCGTGTCGCCCGACTCGCCCAGCCAGTGGCCGAAGCGGAAGCGGGTCTCGAAGGTGCCCGAGTACTCCGGCCCGTAGTTGCGGAGCTGCTCGTCAACGAGCTGGCGATACGCGACCACTGCCCCGGCAGCGTCCCCTGCCTTTCCCTGCCACTCGGCGGCGGTGCGGCGCAGAGTGAAGTCGGGCGGGCCCGTCCGTCCGTTAACGGCCGCGATGTACCGATCATCGGCGATCATGTCGTGATAGACGCTTGCGACGCCCGGCAGGTCGCCTGCCTCTTTGAGCCAGTAGGCCAGGCGGTGGCGCAGCTCGGTGACCTCCGCGACGAGGCGGACCCGTTGGGAGGGGAACAGTTCGTACTCCGGGTTCAGCAGGGCCAGCTGATCGTCGATCATCCGCCGGTACTCGGTGATAGCGGCGGCGAGGTCGCCGGACTCCGCCCGCAGCCGGGCGATCCGGCCGCGCAGTTTCGTCACGGACTCGTGCCGGGTTCCCAGCCGGTCGGCCGTCGTCGGCAGCAGCGCCAAGAAGTAGTCCAGTGCGGCCTGTGGCCGGCCGTCGTCCGCCAGCGCGTCGCCCACCCGGAACACGAGGTCGTGCAGCCCCGGACCGGTACTCCAGCCGTGCCGGAGCGCGGGCTCGCCGGAGCCCAGCAGGAGGACCGGGGCATTGCGCGTCAGCGCCTCGACATTCGAACGCAGCACGTCCGGCGGGAAGTCGAGGACGCGCGAACGCAGATGTGGCATCTGCTCACGCGGAGGTACCATGAAGAACGTCATCGAGTTCGCCTCGTCCGCCGACTTCCGGGACGCGGCGAAGAGCAGGTTGGCGGCCCAGTCGACCAGCTCCGCGGCCCGGCTCGCGGGCACGCCCTCGCGGACGGCTCGCTGCACCACCGGGTGGACCCGCACGGACCGGTCCCGGTCCGCCGGGTCGTAGTCGAGCAGGCTCCACCGGTGCAGCAGCGCGAGCGTCTCGACGGTACTCCCGTCCGGCTCCACGTCCTCCGTCGGGCGTGGGGTCCCCTCCGGGGCGCGGTACCTGAACGCAGGGGTCAGCACCGCAGCCGGGATGCCGTCGAAAGCCAGCGGCGCCGCCAGCTCCAGCAGGGCCCGCGCCGTCCCGACCGGCTCCTGGGCGTCGGCGCGCTCCAGCGCGAGGTCCCAGAGGTTCGGCAGAGGCAGGCTCTGCTCGTCCGGCAGTCCGCCAGGGTCCGGTACGAGGTCGGCCAGCTGCCGCCCCTCGTCGCGGAGTAGGCGGAGGTAGTCGGCGCAGCTCAGGCCGGTGCCGACCAGGTAGGCGGCCGCCTGCGCGAGCGCGACCGGCAGGTGTCCGAACTCGCGGGCGAGCGCCTCCAGCTGCTCAGGCGGTTCGAATCGGCCGGACGCGGCGAGCACCGCCGTGAGGTAGCCGAAGGCCTCGGCGGAGCTGAACGACGGCACGGTGACCACCTGTCGGCCGAGCCCCTCGCGGGCCAAGTCCCGGCGCGAGGTGGTGACCAGGGTCCGCCCAACGGGCTGGTTCGGAGGCCAAAGCCCACGCAGAGCGTCGGGGTCGACCAGACCATCCAGGGCGATCAGCCAGCGGACCGCCTCCCCGCCCCCGCCCGGCCGGAGCCAGGCCAGGAACTCCCGCGCGCCCTGCTCCGGATCGGCTGGGTCACTACCAGTGATCTCGGCGATGGCCCGGGCGTAGGCGGTCAGAATCTCCACGCGGCTGCCGGCGGTCACCCAGACCAGCAAGTCGAGCTGCCCGGCCTGCCAGGCCGTCCGGGCCTCGTTCGCGGCCAGCTGGGTCTTGCCGACCCCCGCTGTGCCGACCAGTATCCGGTAGCGCGCAGGGGTGTCGGGGATGTCGACAACGGCCCGGTGCTGGAAGCAGCCCGCGGTGTTCGGAACCGCCCCGACCTGGTGCGGCCAGGCCGCCGGGGCACGTCGGCCGGCGTAGTAGGCCACTTGGTCGGCGTGGCCGACGGCGAGGCTGTGGTTGCTCGCCTGTACCCCCGTGAACAGCGGCGGCGGCGAGGTCTGTGTTGGGCTAGGCGTAGCCGGTCCGTTCAGCCCCTGGACGGATCCGGCCCCTGAGGGTGGCCGATCTGCACACCCCCGTGGATCACACCGGCGGCGACCGAGCCTTCCTGTGCGCTGATGTGCACGCTTCCGCCGACCGCCATCCCGCCATCCCCGGCCGACACTTGGGCCTGCGCCGCGCGCTCTTCAAGCAGCTCGCGCAGGGCCTCGCCCGCGCGCTCGCGCTCGCCGTCCGGCAGATCCTCCAAGAACGCCTCGAACCGGACCTGCCAGGAGGCCTCCTGCCGGATCCTGAGCCGCTCCAGCTGGCTGCCCTCGGCCGCCTCGAGCTCGGCGGCGGTGCGTTCCAAACGCTCCAGCTCAGCGCTCTCGCGCTGGGCGTTCCCCCGCCCGAACCAGGCGGCCACCCGGCTTCGGAACCCCTCCCAGGCCGCGGTCCCGGCCGCGGTCATCACCGCCGTCCCACCGGACATGGCCAGCCCCGTCAACGCCTCGGACAGCATGCGCAACCCCCCGTGTCGGCAACCGTGACCCCGACCGTACCGCGAGCCGGGCACCGCGCCCAGGCGGATATCCACACAATCGCTCAGGCGAGCGAGGGCAGGTGACCAACCGTGAAGCCAGACCGGCCAATCGTCACCCTGAAGCGCCGATGTCAGTACCGTTCGCCGGCACGGCGCCCGGCGGATTCCCCCCTCTACAGCCAGTCGCGCTTCTTGAAGATGACGTACAGGCTCACGCACACCGCTGCCATCAGCAGGATCGCGAAGGGGTAGCCCGCCGCCCAGTGCAGTTCGGGCATCGTCTCGAAGTTCATGCCGTAGATGGTTCCCACCAACGTGGGTGCAAACAGAATGGCGGCCCACGAGGAGATCTTCTTGAAGTCGTCACCCTCACACCGCTGACCTGCGGAAATCGCCCGAACAGGCAGCCCGACCTGCAACGATCCGCCTTTCCGGCCCTTTCACCGTGCTGCCCGTTTGTACGGCCGATCCTCCCCAGCCGCTCCCCAACGGGCCTTCACTCTCCCCAGATTCTCCCCAGCGAGAGCGTGCACAGACGTCCCGCTACTGCGCAGTGGGGCGTCTGTGCACGATGGGCTACGCGACGTCGACTCCGTGCGCCCTGGCCAAACTGTTCAGCCCGTCGGCCCACCCCTGTCCGATTGCCCGGAGCTTCCACACCGGCCTCCCCTCGGGCGACGTGTGCCGGTACAGCTCTGCGATGACCATCGCTTTGATGGCGGGGTCGGCGGGTGGCTGGAAGGTCCATGCGGCGGAAGCGCATCCGATGGACAGCTCCGCGTAGGTTAGGCAGCCGCACGTCAGCCCGGTGTCGACGTCCATGTTGATCGCGATCGTCATGCGCTGGACGTGCTCGGGCAGGGCGGTGAGGTGGGCGGTGGCGCGTTCGACGGTATGCGCGCCATCGTGCTGCTTCCCCAGGAGCCGAGCAGCCCCGTCGGCGGCGGACGGCTGGTTGTAGAAGACGAAGTCGTCGTCGGAGGCGACTCGGCCCTGCGTGTTGGTGAGGAAGAGGGTGAGGTCGGCATCCGCGCCGTCGAAGCTGAACGCGATGTTCAGCCCTTCCCACGCCTCGTCGGGCAACGTGAGGTTCTGCCCCGGCGTTAGTGCCGCAGGGGCGGCGAGAACGGGCTCGCTGATGACGGGTGGCTGGGCCGCGGACGGCGTCTGGGCTCTCCACTCGGCGAACGTGTGGATCCGGTAGTGGTCTGCGGCTCGCGCATCGTGCGCGGCGGGGACGTTGGCAAGGAGGTCTCCGTCCAGGCCAGCCAGCGTGGTGTCAACCGAGGCGGCTTCGTCCTGGGCGTGGTCGAGCAGGCTTTGGAGGCCGGGCAGCCGACTGATATCCAGCGGCTTGATGGTGCTCGACAGATTTCCGGAGGCGGTAGTGGAGACGGCACAGGCGACGTCCTGTCCGAGGTCGAGGAACCGCAGCGCGTCCTCGGGCTGCCGCCAGGGGCTCGTCTCAATGGCCTGGCGGGTCCACCGGCCGTACGCCGCGAACCCCAGCCGCTGGGTGTCCGGCATACGAGTGATCACTGCCAGGTCGATCGCGGTGATCCCTGGCGCGACGGCAAAGCCCTCCTTGAGGGTGGCGATGACGTTGGAGCCCATGGCCGTGAGCCACCACAGGACCCGGTCCCGCTTCGTCAGCGTCTTCAGCGTGGGGCGTCCGCTGGAGGTGACGCCGGGAGTCTGGTCGGGCAGTGAGTCGATGTCGTGCTGCCGCATCACCACGGACATCACGGAGCCGTCTACCCCGACAGCACAGCCAGCGGCGGGGTTGTCGGAGAAGGCATAGTTGACCGTCTCGCACACGGTCGCCTCGTCGTTCGCGACGAGGTCCTGCCACCACCGCTGTGCCTCGGCGTTCAGCTCCCCGTGAACACCGTACAACCACGCTTGTTCGGCAGCCAGGTACCCCGGAGCGTCGTACTCGGCCCGCCGTTTCGCCTCCGCGCGCTCGGCACGGGCGAACACGCCGAGCCCCGCCAGGTGGAACGCCTTGGCCTCGGCCAGAGCCCAAGGCAGCCCGAGCTGCGGGGGCTCGGGTATCACCGGCGGATGCACGGGCGAGAAGGACTGCAGGTGCACGCTGGTCATCTGTTGCCGCAGCTCTCGCAAGTGCGCGATAGCCGCATCCCGTTCCGCATCCTGCTGGGCCCGCTCGGCCTGCCGGCGCACCCGTTCGAGCTGTGCGCTCGAAGGCCCAGCCGTCCGCGGACGCGAGCCGGAGCGGGTCGTCCGACTCGTACTGGTCCGTCGGCGCCCGCCGCCCAGCGCCGTGGAGGCATAGAGAGGCCCCATCCCCGACGAGAGCGTCGTCCGGCCACCACCCACGCTCACGCGTGCCATCCGAGGCCCGACGGACGTCCGTACGCCCCTGGTCGAGACACGCACACTCAATCCGGGCACACCAACGCGGAAACCGAAACCCATGGAGCCTCCCACTCTGCAGCAGGAAGTCTGTCACTGCCCGGACACTGGTACTCAGGGATCGCTGCAATCCAAGAGACAAAGGGGAGGCAGACCGAAATCCACCTCGGGGCGGGGCGGGGCGGGCAGGGCGGGGCCGGCGAGATGGGTGGTGAGAGGCCGGGCCGCCCACCGAATACATATCTCACACCCAGGGATCGGCTATCGCCCTGCTCTGAGTACAGGGCGATAGCCGAATCAACTGCGCCCTGCTGTCAGGGCCGGCGTGCCGGCCGCACTGCTGGCGATGGCCGGGGCACGGGACGGACAGGCGAGGCGGGCGGCCTTGGCGCGGTCGCCTTCGGCTGGGAGGCGGCCAGGTCGTTCAGGACCGCCTCGACCACGGGCCAGCACATGTTTAGGGTGTCGCGGTCTGGCGTGTGGGCATCCCGGATCTCTGCGCGCGGATGGACGAAGTTGCGGTACCTGCGCAGCTCGTGACAGAAGCGCTCGACGTCGGCACCGATCCACCCGGCGGTGTGGCAGGTCCTGATCAAAGTGTCCAGGGTCACCTTGTCCGGTGACGTGCTGCCGAGTCGTGAGGCGTCGCGTTCGCGGACCACTTGGACCATGACGCCTTCCAGCAGGCTGCCGAGCATGATGATGGCTGCCACGTGAGCGCCATTGGCGTAGCAGGTGCGTGCCTCGTCCAAGCGGTGTTGGAGCAGGGCGGCCATCTTCCGGTCACTGATGAGATCGGTCATGACCGTGCTGAGTTCGGCAGGGCCCCGGCTACCCGGGTGGGCAAGGGAAGGGTCGCAGGCGACGAGACGGGGGCGGCCGCCAGGATTCTCCAGGCGTGCTCCCTCGTATACCAGGAAAGCGTTGACCGCGGAGACGACAGCAGGGAGCTGGTCCGGCTCGTCCAGGTATTCGCGGGGGTCGGCCAGGCGCAGCAGGACCCTTTCCAGTTCGGTGGGTTCCTCTCGTCGTTCGCTGAGCCGGGCGAGCGTCCAGTCCATCCTGTACTCGCCGTTGTACTCCGGCACCCGCTGCCAGCCGGCGTGTTCCAGGAAGCGTGCGATCTCGAAGCCCTTGCGGTAGTAGAGGTGGTCGTCGCCGCAGATCACGCGCGCGAGCTCCTCCAAGGTGTTGGCGTCGAGGATGCCGAGTGGGGACTGCGCAGTCATGCCGAGCCTTCCGTGCTGTCATCGGTTTCGTCGTCTGCTTCGTTGTCTTCGGCTTCGCCGCGCGCGTTGGACAGGTGATCCATGCCAGGGCCCTCGGGCGGCTCCGCCGTGTCATCGGCGAGGCCCTCGTCGGAGGAGAGGTCGAACGGCGTCCACTGCGTTCCGGTGGGTGCGGTGGACGACTGGGCTCGATCGCTGGTTTCTTCGAACGTGGCCGGATGGATGCCACGTCGTTCGAGCTCAACCCACAGGCCGGAGAGTGCTTCCTCGGGGTCGAATCGGAACTCGCTCTCGCGAATCCGCCAGAACGTCCAGCCGACGCGCTGGAGTTCACGGTCGCGCCGTTGGTCATGCCGGATCTGCTCGGGTGTCGAGTGATACCGGTCGCCGTCGCACTCCACGGCCAGGCGCCCACGTGCCCCTACGACGACGAGGTCGAGGCGCTTGTTCCCTGCCGGATACTGCGGGACGACGTGATATCCCCGGGCCTTCAGGCGCAGGTAGACCTGCTGCTCGAAGAGCGATTCGAAGGGCCTCTGCGGCACATCGCCCGCCACCTCTCCGATGTCCTCGGAGCTGGCAAGTGCAGATGGCGGGTTCTCCATATAGGACAGGAGGTTGAGTCGCATGTCCTCCCTCTTCAATCGGTCCGGCGGTACCGAGTAGAAGAGCCACATCTGGTCCTGTGCCCGGGACGCGGCGACGTTGTATGCCTGTCGTTCGCTGCGGGCACCTCCCGTGATGCGCGGCGGATCGGTGACGACCATCGACAGCAGGATGACGTGCCGTTCGTCTCCCTGGAACGACGCCGGGCTGCCCACGCGGATCTGGTGGCGTTCAAGCAGCGGCGCCGGGATACGTTCCTGAATGAGCTTTTCCAGGAGCTTGACCTGACCTATCGACCCCTGAAGGGTGATGACGCCCATGGTCCGGTCGCGGTAGGCAGGGTCTGCCACGAGCCTGGCCAGGCAGTCGACGATGGCCTCGGCTTCCATCGGGTTGCGGATCCTGCTGTCGCGCCCCTGGGTAACGGCCCCTTCGACGAAGTGGGTCACGAGGGGGTCGAGGCGCTCACCGCCGTACTGGCGCAGAGGCTGTAGCTTGTTGTTGTAGAAGGTCTGCGAAGACCAGCCGATGATCTCCGGCATGCAACGGAAGTGCTCCTCCAACCGGATCACCTTCGGGAAGAAGGTGGACAGGAGCTGGTAGAGGTTGGTGGAAGGTCCGTACAGCGTGCGCAGCCTCGGCGGCATGTCCGGCAGGTGCGAGACGAGCCGGTCGTGGATCGCCTGGTGCCGGCCCATGCCACTGAGCGGGGGCGCACACTGTTTGTCGTCCCCCACGACGATGACGCGGGGTGCCAGCCACAGCAGGAACAGGGCGTCCATGCCGGCCTGACTAGCCTCGTCGACGATGACGACGTCGAACGCGTCCCGCCTGGGCTGCACCATCTCGGCGACCTGAGAGATGGGCATGACCCACGCGGGGACTGCTTCCTGCGCCGTCTTCATAGCGTCGTACGCCGCGGCACGGTATCGGCCCGCACCGCGCCCCTTGCCCTTGCCGTACGAGGACATGTGGTTGCGGTACGCCTGGAGTGCCGACCGCTGCTCTTGCGTCATGCGATGCAGACAGTGCCACCTTCCCCAGGTGGCAGCGAGTTCACCGGTGATGTCCTCCAGGTGACGTTCACACTGCGCCAGTTCGCCTTCGACCTGACGTTCGCGTCCCGGTGTGCGCTGACGGTGGACGAAGGCAGAGGCCACCGCCCAGGCCCACGCTTCCGCCAGCGAGTCCAGGCGAGCTTCCCATGCCCGGTCACCAGGGTCGTGCGTCAGCTGGTCAGCGAGCAGCGGGTGGGCCCGGCGGACGCTTTCGAGTAGCACGGCGCATCGACGCCGGCGGTGTTCACGCCGATGTGCCTCGCGCAGTGCCTCAAGTTCCTTGGCGTATCGGTCGACGTCCTGCTCCCGAACGGCTTGGGCGGCGGCCACAGCTTCGGTGGTGGGGTGGGAGCTGTCCACCGGTGTGCGCAGTTGTTCCTCCCAAGCAAGCAACTGGGCCGTAGCCTCGTCTGCCGCTCGTCGGCCGGAGACCGCAGAGAGGGCGCCGGTGAAGTCCTGCCATGCCGACCTGGAAGTGAGGGTGATGTGCACCCCATGATGTACGAGCAGCTCGTCGATGCGCTCGCGGCCGGCGCCGAACGTGTCGACATGGTCCAGGCGTGTGTAAGCCTCCGTCAGCGACGCGAGCCGAACTTCCAGCGGCCCTTCGGATACGGGCACCTGCACTTGGCCCCACCGCTCCGCAAGTGTGGCAACGGCGGAGCGAGCGCGGAGGTGAGCAAGGGCGGCGTCGAGATCCTCCAGGGTTTCGGGTGAGTGACCGTTCACGGTGCACGAGTCGAGGAGGGCCTGCGCGGCCTTCTGCGCCCGCGAGGCGCGGAAGCTGCCGCGGACTCGCAGTTTGCCACCCGAGACGAGGTGCTCGCGCAGCGCAGAACCCGCCGTGAGCATTGCATCCCCTTGTTCCGTGGAGAGCTGCCCGGGCACGGTGACGCGCGTCATCCCCTGTTCGTTCAGCCGCTCTGAGATTGCGGCGAGTTGATCGGCAAGTCCGGACACGCGACGCCACAGCGCGAGGTTCTCACGGGAGAGTCGGTCGGTGAGGGCCTTGGTGGCCCACTTGCCCTCATCCCATTGTGTGGCCTGCGGAGACAGACCCAGGTGATGCAGAGCCGTACGGCAGGAATCCACGAGAGAGGTCAGCTCATCGGTGACAGAGCTGTCGAGCCTGGCAAGATCGCCGCGGATGCGGACCGCTCCGGAGGATAGGCCCTCATCGGTGACGCGGCTGGCTGAGAGTGCCTGGGCCAAGGCTTCGGGGGAGGGGAGGCCGTCGGGGTCTGGCAGAGTGCCACCTGCGCGTGGCTCGGCCGCACCGTCGCGCAGCAGGCTCAGCAGTTCCACCGCTTGCGCGGGGGACAGCGGAGGGACAGCCGCGGTCGGGCCGTCAGTCGGCACAAGGCCGATCCAGGAGTGATGTCCGGCGTTTTCTTGCACACGCTGCACAATTGCGGCGAGAGTGCCGGCGTATCCCAGTGCGATCTCCGGGTGCCGGTAGACCTCGGCCTCCCGCAGCGCGATCACCTGCTCGGTGAGCGTACTGATCCTTCCCCGTACCTCCTCCCGGCGGGCGGTAAGCCGATGGATCTCGTCCTGCAACTGCTCGGGGTCACTTGCGGCGACCTGATCGGTGAGAGCGTTGACCGTGCGTTCCAGCTCGTCCGCCCCGTCCTGCCGTGCCGAGCTCAGCAGGAGGACACACAGGTCCCGTACAGCGGGAGGAAGTTTGTCCCGCAGGACCGTGAGGGCCTGGTCGCGGGCGCTGGTCACCAAGACCCTCTGCCCCTGCGCCAGCAGCGCGGAGACCAGATTGGCGATCGTGTGGGTCTTACCGGTGCCCGGTGGGCCTTGAACCACCACGCCCGTGTCGTGCTCCAGCCGCCGCAGGACACTGCGTTGACGTTCGTTGGTCTTTCCTGGGAAGAGCGGGTCGTCCCCGAATAGGGGCGGAATCTCGCGGCTGTCCCAGTTCACGCGTTCTTCGGAGTTCAGGGGCAGTACCAGCTGGGCGAGGCCCAGAGGCGCGTGTCCCTCGGAGGACACGCTGTCCGCGATCCGGTCGTAGAAGCCCAGCAGAGCATTGCGGTCCCGTGGACGCAGCACAAGTGCGGGAGCGTACGTGAGACGCGCGCCTGCTTCGGGCTCGCGGGGCGGCTGCCACTCGGCACTGAATGACACGGGCCGTTGCAGCACCCGCTCCTGCCACTGGGCCAGCTGCTCCAAGGCTTCCGGTCCAAGCAGGTGCAGTGACTGGGCCGCGATCTCCTCGGTGAGCGCGGCCGAGCGTTCGGGCGCCCAGCCGTCATCGGTGTCGAGGAATGATTGATCCTCCAGCCGCACGGCTCCCTCGGCCATGAGCCGCACGGTGAGCCTGGCGGTCTTCCGGTCTACCAAGGTCTCCACGCGGTGGGTGAGCAGGTGCCGGTGAATGGCGTCACCACGTGGATCACTCCAAGTCAAGAGTCCTGTGGCGAGCACGAGTTCTAGCTGATCATCCTGCTGGGTCAGCTTCTGGTGCCACCCATAGACCTGGTCGTACAGCTCCCGAAGGGCTCGCTCCGCGCGTTCCCTCTCCGCCCACTTCCGCCAGCGCGTCAGCCAGGGACCGTAGGCCCGGAGCACCTCGTCGGCATCCTCTCGGCGGACGGTCTGCTCCGAAGCCTGTTCCCAGGACTGGCTGCCGTCCGCCGCTGGCACGAGTTCCTGCCCCGGTCCTTCAGCTTCGAGGGGCGGGTCATCGCCGTCAGCGTCCTGGCAGCGTTCCGTGGACACCCATCCATCCAGCAGATCGGGGAGGGAGGGCGGCGATGTCTGCGGAACGTGGTCGAGCGTGAACAGCAGCCCGTCGAGTCGGTCGGACGGGCGTCGTACCGAGGGGGGCATGGCGACCAGCCATAACCGCTCCCTTGAGCGGCGATCATCACGAAGTCGTTGGTTGCTGCTCTGCACGACCTCCTTGAGGAAGCCGATCAGACTGGCAGTCTGGCCGATGACGTCGGGGTTCTTCGCGTGACGTCGCGGTACGTTCACTTTTCTCCTCCCGGCTGGTGGCGAACGTTCCAGGATCGGGATGAGCAGCTGCCGGGGCAACCTGTCTCTGGAAAATGGCGAAATATGAGCTTCATGTGGGCTGAATCACCTTGATCCCAGTGAGCGCCTCGTGGAGATCCGCCGGCCTTCGGTACCGGTGCCCCGACGCTCTACGTATCTGGGGGCAACCAAGCAGGGAGCTCGGGAGAGTCGATTCCGCGAGCGAGTTGCAGGCAGCCCCGATGGCGTAGTCCATCTAAAGGCGCATGGGTGGGGAGGACAGGGCGTAATGCGGCTCGGTTGACGGAGTAGGGCCTTCTGGGTGCTTACCAAGGCGGCGGGCGGCACTCTGAACAGTCGAGGGCTGGTAGCGGGACGCGAAGTGTCGGCGGCGTCATCCCTCCCTTGGTGTCGCCCCCTTGCTTCCAGGGAGCGACACCGGCCATGAGGCCCTCAGGCCTGTGGCAACACCCGCATGGCGAGCACAGAGCCGTCCTGGTGGACGGATACGGGGCCGTCCCACTCCGAATCCCAGGCTAGGAGGGGCCAGCTCTTCCGCTGGGCGTGGGTTTCCGTGCGGTACTGCTCGACACGGCCTTCCGCAAGGTGGCGGAACAGGTCGTTCGCGACCCCGGAGAAGGCCTCGACCCGGGTCCTGTTGAGGCGGAACACATGGTCGGTGCCAACGAAGTCGATGTCGAGGAGCCGTTGGTTCGCGTCCTGGACGCTGTCGGTGGCGGCGTGGGTGGGGTCGGTGAAGTGGCGCTGGCCCTGCCGTTTGGTCAGGTACTGGGCCGTAGCGGCGCCGTCGCCAGCGAAGGCCGTCAGTCCGGCCGCCGCGGTTCGGGCGAGGACCTGCCGGAACCAGGAATAGTGCTCCGGTTGTACGTGGAAGCCGAGCTGTGACTCCGGTTTCCGCTCGCCCTCGGCCGGCGGTTGGATGCCCGGGAAGATGTTCGCGTCCTCGAGTCGGTGGTCAAGGCGGGTGCCGGGGGCATCCATCGAGCCGGTCAGGCGGCCACCAGTTCCACGGGCCTGCAAGGCGTGCACCGTGAGCACGCCCTCAGTGGGGAGTTCCGTACTGAACACGAGGGCCGGGGTCTCGTTCCACGGGCCGATGTGGACCGCCTCGACGTGCGCAGAAGCGGACGCGAGCTGGATGTGAGAGGCGGCGACGTTGCTGTGGTTGCCCTTGCAGGCGATCGGAAGGACCCTCGGCGCCTCTCCGGGCTTCCATATCTCGGCGAAGAACTGTGGCCGGTAGCGGTAGCCAGATCGATGGCCCGCGTCGCGACTGGTCAAAGCCCAGCCGGCCCGCAGCGCAGTGTCCGCGGGGACGATCGAGACCGAGTGGTCCGGGTAGCGGCGGCTCAGGAGCTGCCGGGCAAGGGTCAGGGCGAAGCCGGTTCCGAGTTCCCCGGACTGGATCGCCTTGTAGTAGTCGGCCGTTTCCCGGCCCTCCGCGGAGAGCGTCATGAACGAGTTGATGCTGCCGGCCAGAGCCTGGCTGTACTTCAGGGAACCCCAGTGCTCGGCGAGTCCACGGCTGGCGCCCCGCCGTGAGAGGGCGATGCCTTGGCCGAGGGTGTGTAGCACGTCCCAGGGCGTCAGCTGGACGGTCCGGTCCAGCTCCTTCGCGGGGATGGGCCGGAGCTCGGGCTTTCGACGGAGCTGGTCGAGCTCCTTCTCCTCGCGTGCCTTGTCATCCTCGTCTGCGGCGGCGTTGACGCTGCCGACCAAGGCCGAACTGGAGTGGATCGAGATGTTCGACGGCTGGACGAGGTCCTTGAGTACGTCAGCGGCTGGCTTCAACCTGTTCCCCCTACGGCTTCCCCGGGTTAGATCAACCTCGCAAGCTACGTGCTGCTGGAGGGGCGCACACAGGGCGTATGCGGGCACATGGCGATGCAGGTCCCCCGCCGCCGGGAGTTGCGCGCTGGCAGCTATCTCTCTCAGCGCCGCCTCGATGGCCTCGGCTGTATTCCGGGAAGTCGCGGGGAACGAGCCATGGCCAGTGGGCGCCCTTACAGACCCGCGTCGTCTTGCCCAGACTGCTGCTCGAAGACGAGGAGGAACTGGGTGGCAGCACGCAATAAGCGTCGGTCGGCATCGCGGAAGCGCCGGGAGGCCCGGCTCAAGGCGGGTGTCTGGAGCGGCGTCGCTGCATTCGCGCTACTCCTGGCATTCTGGTCGACGATCTGGCCCTATTTGGTGGGGATGTTGATCCTCAGCGCGGTCGGAGGCGGAGGCTGGTGGCTGTGGAGGGCGGATCACCTGGTCCGGGGGAACGATCGGCGGTGGCGCCACGAGGAAGCCGTCAGGGTGGGCCATAGGACGCTCGCCGAGGTTGACGCCATGGATGGCACGCAGTTCGAGGCCTTCGTGGCTGACCTCTGCCAGCGGGATGGTTGTACGGATGTCCGCCGAGTCGGTGGTACAGGCGACAACGGTGCCGACGTGCGTGGACGGCTGCCCGATGGTCGCACGATGGTGATCCAGTGCAAGCGGTACAACCCGAAGCGGAAGATCTCCAATGGGGAGGTCCGTAACCTCCTCGGCTCGCAGATGCACTTCAAGGCCGAAGTTGCCGTCTTTGTCACCACCGCGTACTTCAGCGGCCCCGCCGAACGCTGTGCCTTGCAGAATGATGTCGTGGCCGTCCACCGTGATCATCTTGGACTGTGGAACAACGGTGCGGCGCTTCTGTCTCTTCAGGCGGTGAACGGCGCCGGTCAGGGCGACCGGCGGCACCGCGCCCTGCGGAGAGAGACGTACGAGTAGCTCCCCCTGGTAGCCCCTCGTCTATGAGATGGCGGAAGCGCAGTAGGCGTTGCGGATCCCAGTCAATGGCTCGCGGTCGCGGTTGAAGCGGAGCTTGTTGGTGAGGAGGACGGCCCAGCGGCCCTTGGCTGGGCTGATCCACATGCCCGTGCCGGTGAAGCCGTAGTGGACCCAGACGTCCTCGGCCGAGTCGGTGCCGGGGGCGGGGTGCCAGAAGAGGCCGCGGGCGGGGGTGAGGGCGCCGGTCTGGAGGCGGAGGGAGTCCTTGATCCAGGTCGGACCGAAGGCGGCCTGGGCGGGGGCGAGCATGTGGCGGAGGAAGAGGGCGAGGTCGTCGAGGACGGAGAAGGTGCCGGCGATGCCGCAGACGCCGCCGAGGAGGCGGGCGGAGAAGTCGTGGGCGGTGCCCTTGAGGTGGGTGCCGGTCGTCTCGTCGTACTCGGTGGGGGCGCAGCAGGCCGCCTCGATGGTGGGGAGGGGGCCGAAGCGGGTGCGGGGCATGCCCAGGGGGTGCCAGACGCGGTCCGTGGCGAGCCGGTCCAGGGACTGGCCCGAGAGGTGTTCGGCGAGGTAGCCGAGGACGAGGGCGGCCCGGTCGGTGTATTCGACGGCCTCGCCCGGTGGGCGGTGGAGGGCTTCGTGGAGGACGCCGTCGCGGATGTCCTGAGGGTCGGTGCCGTAGAGGTTCTTCAGGTTGGCGCGCAGGGGCAGGCCCGCGGTGTGGGTCAGGAGGTGGTGGGCCGTGGCCCGGGCCAGGGGGTGGCCGGCGACCTCGTCCCAGAAGGTGCCCAGAGGGGCGTGGAGGTCGAGTTTGCCCTCTTCAGCGAGGGTGCCGATCGTGGACCAGACGGCGAGGATCTTGGTGAGGCTGGCCACGTCGAAGACGGTGTCCAGCCGCATCGGTTCGTCGGGCCGGTCGGGGTCGAGGAGGCCGACGGCTCCGCTCGCGCGGATGCCGTCGGCGTCCCCGATCGCCCACACCGCGCCGGGGTAGACCTCCTCGCGCACGCCGGTCTGGAGGAGGTCTTCGATACGGGCGGTGGATGGCGTGGTCATGGTCTCCCGATCGTCGTACGGCCGCGGGTGGTCCGCTGGCCAGCCTAGTGACGTGTCCGGGGTCGGCCCGACTGCGCCACGGGTGGTGTCAGGTGAGCCGTCGGCCGAGGTCGGTGATGGCCGAGGCCGTGGCGCTGAGGGGGAAGCGGGCGGCGTTGGTGCGGCCGGCCGTGCGGAGCAGTTCGAGCAGGCCCGGTGTGGTGCGGAGGCGGTTGAGGTCGTGGGCCGCGGTGGCCGGGGTGGTGAAGTCGGTGGCCATGCCGGTGCCGGAGAGGGCCTCGGTGAGGCCGGGGACGGGTTGGTAGAGGACGGGGAGGCCGCAGGCCTGGGCTTCGAGGGCGACGAGGCCCATGGCCTCCAGGGTGGTGGAGGGCACGGCCAGGACGTCGTGGTCGGCGAAGACCTTCCACAGCTGCCGTCGGCGGAACCAGCCGAGGTAGCGGACGTGGACGCCGTGCTGGCGGATGACCGGTACGAGGTCCTGGAACTGGGTCCGGGGTGCGGCGACGCTCAGTTCGATGGAGGGTGTGGCCGCGACGGCTTGGAGGAGGGGTTCGAGGCCCTTCTCGGAGCTCACGCGGCCTGCGAAGAGGACGCGCAGGTGGCTGGTGCGGCGTCGTGCGGGTCGGGGCGGGGGAGCGGTCAGGAGCTGGTCGGGGATGCCCCACGGGATCTTCTCGATCTTGCGCCTGTCGGTCTTGGGGGCGAGCTTGAGCAGGCGGTCGGTCATCGCGTGGGTGGGGACGACGATCGCGTCGGCCGCGTTCGCTGCCTCGCGCAGGACGCGGAGCTGGGTGCTGTGGTTCTCGGCGTACAGGAGGTCGGTGCCGTGGACGAACGCGATGCGGGGGTGGCGGGGGAAGGCGCGCAGGAGGGCTGGGGTGGCGCCGAAGGCCAGGTGGTGGAGGTGCAGAACGCTGATCTGCCGCGGGTCGACGGCCGCCGTGAGGGCGTGACGGAGGTCGGTGACGTACCGGTTGAAGTGGTCGCCGCCGATGCACTTGCCGGTGGCGTGGAGGAGGTCGAGGCCGGCGGGCGTCCGGGGGCGGAGGCCGTCGGGGGCGAGCATGAAGGCGCGGGCGGGGACGGCGGGCCTCTCGCCGGTGTAGAGGTCGAGGAAGAGCTCAACGCTCCCGCCCGGGCTCGGGTAGGTGAGGTCGAGCGCCGTGGCGACGAGGCGGTTCATCGGCGGCCTCCGGGGTTCTCCTCGTAGAGGCGCGAGGTCTCGATGCCTTCGCTGGTGCGGTACTTGAGGCCGTGCTGCTGGTAGCTGGCGGGCGTGCCGTGGGTGCGCAGGAAGACGAGCTTGCCGAAGGTCATGCCGGGCCGGACGCGCACGGGGCGGGTGGCCCTGATCTCCAGGGTCCAGCGGATGGCGTGGCCCTGGTGGCCGAGGGGCGCGGAGACGTGGACCCAGATGCCGAGGCAGCCGGTGGTCCGGTCGCCGTTGAGGAGTTGGGCGTACGTCTCGGATCCGGTCCGCTCCAGGGTGTGGCCGAGGTAGAGGTTGCCGGGTTCGAGGACGTATCCGTCGTCGGGGACGGTGACTTCGCGGAA
This sequence comes from Streptomyces sp. 3211.6, assembly GCF_003634815.1. Lineage (NCBI taxonomy): Bacteria > Bacillati > Actinomycetota > Actinomycetes > Kitasatosporales > Streptomycetaceae > Streptomyces > Streptomyces sp. 3211.6. The sequence continues at coordinate 6,247,056 of NZ_RBXC01000001.1, forward strand.
GGCGGTGGGTGCGGCGGCGTCCAAGTCGCCCTGGCAGACGCGGAGGGTGCTGCCTAGGCGCCAGTCGTAGGCGTTGGGGGAGAGGCGGTCGGGGTCGTACGGGTCGATGGTGACGTGGCCCGCGTCGCGGGCGGCGGCGATGGCCGGTCCGGTCAGGATCACGACGTCACCGCCGAGGGGTCGAGGTCGCGCCAGTAAGCGGAGGGCTGCGGCCCCGCGGAGGCCTGGTACTTGCCCGAGTACAGGTCGATGGCACCCTCGGAGACGAAGAACATGATCTGCCCGATTTTCATCCCGGCGTAGACGCGGACGGGGCGGGTGGGGGTGAGCATCAGCGTCCACTGCCCGTGGAAGCCGATGTCGCCGATGGGCGCGGTGATCTCGACGAAGAGTCCGAGCCGGCCGACGGAGGAGCGGCCGAAGAGCAGCGGGACGAAGCGGTCCGAGCCCACTTCCTCCATGGTGTGTCCGAGGTACAGCTCGCCCGGCTGCAGGGTGTGCCCGTCCTTGCCGACCTGGATGCGGTGGGTGGGGTTGGGGCGGTGGGAGTCGAGGACGTCGTCGGTGTAGGTCAACAGGGTGGGTCCGAGGCGGACGTTGTAGCTGTTCGGGTTGACCTGGGAGGAGGAGAAGGGGTCGATGCGCAGCCGCCCGTCGCGCGAGGCGGAGATGATTTCCGGACCGGTCAGGATCACTGGTCGTCTCCGTTCGTGAGGGTGCTCCGGATCGCGGAGCCCAGGCTGAGGCCAGCGGGACGGGTCCGGCCGCCCAGGCAGCTGTCGGCCAGGTAGTCGGTGGTCAGCACGTTCGTCAGCCCGGCCGGAAGCGGGTCGGGAGAGGTGACGAGCGGTCCGACCCGCTCGGTGAGGTGGCTGAGGAGGGCTTCGGTGTCGTGGCAGTGGGTCGGTGCGATGAGGGCATCGACCAGGGAGTTCGCGAACGGCTCGATGGCCAGCAGATCGCCTGTGGTCAGGACTTCTCCCAGGGCCGTGGTGCGGAGGGCGGTCTCGTTCAGGACGACGGCGTCCCTGCCCAGGCCGCTCTGGAGGCGGTCGGCCAGGTTTTGGGCCAGGGCCCGGCGATCGAGCTGCTCGTTCCGGTACGGTTCCGCGATCTGGCCCAGCGGCTCGGCCAGCTGTGCGTCGAGCGCCGCGATCCGGTCCCCTACGGAGACCAGCTCGGGCGGCAGGACGGACGGGGTGGTTTCCGCGGTGTCGGAGAAGAGCGCGGTCCGGCCGACCCAGCGGTCGGGGGTGGACGTGGCGACGGCGTAGCCGACGCCGAGCTCGCGGCCCTTGAGGATGAGGGTGCTGCCGATGTGGGTGGGGCCCGTGTGGTCGCTGTGGCAGTGGCCCGCGAAGATCACGTCCAGGAAGGGACAGGCTTCGGCGAGCCCGAGGTCCTCCTCGAAGCCCGAGTGGCTGAGGAGCACCCAGGATTCGACCTCGTGGTGGTGCGCCAGCATCAGCTCGCGCAGGGCCTTCACCGGCTCGACGGCCCGCTGTCCCAGCCGTTGGGCGACCGGGATCGAGTCGAACGCCTGGAGCCCGATCACCCCGGTGACGGCCGTACGCCGGCCTCCGATCTCCACGACGTGCAGCCGCCGGAATAGAGGGTTGCCGGTCGAGTCGTCGACTACGTTCGCGCAGACGGTCCGCTTGTGGAGGGCGGGCTCGAAGTAGTGCGCCCAGCCGTGGTTTCCGGGGACGATGACGTCGTACAGGCCGAGCAGGACGTCCCGTTCGAGCGCTCCCTGGCCGAGCCGGTAGTAGCCGGTGCCCTCGAAGAAGTCGCCGCAGTCCACGAGCAGGCTGTCCGACCGTGCCTCGTGGAGGCGGCCGAGGAAGGAAGCGCCGGCGTCGAGGGCGGAGTGGACGTCCGTGGTGGCCAGGATCCGTTGGATCGTTCGGCTCGCGGTCACGGGGCGACCTCGCAGATGTCGGCGCCGAGCTGGAGGAGCTTGCCGGGCAGGTCGGCGTGGCCCCGGCGCAGCTGGGCGACTCCGCCGAGGGTCGTGATCCCGCGGGCGGTCAGGGCCGCCACCATGAGGGCGGAGCCGGTGCGGATGTCCGTCGCTTCGACACCGGCTCCGGTGAGGCGCTGGGGACCGGTCAGGCGGCACTCGGTGGGTGAGATCTCCTCGATGTCGGCTCCGAGCCTCGCCAGCTGGGGCAGGAGGTTGCCGTGGCGGCCGGGGTTGATCGAGTCGGCGAACAGGTGGGTGCCGGGCCGACCCAGGGCGAGGGCCATCAGCGGAGGCTCGAAGTCCGCGTCCAGGCCCCGGGGTGCGAGGGTGGCGATGGCCCGCAGCGGCCGGCCCGTCGGGTTGGCGTTGCTACCGTCGACGAGGAGCGTCTCGTCCCGCACCGACGTGGGGATGCCCAGCCGCTGGAGCGTTGCCTGGAACGGCACGAGGTCCCGGCCGTGGATGCCGTCGATCTGCGCCTCGCCGCCGGTGGCGGCGACGGCACAGGCGAGCGTCCCCGCCTCGATCTTGTCGCCTGGCACGCGCCAGGCCGGAATCTCGTCGACGAGCTTGGATGCCGGGTCGAGGGCGAGGAACCGGTCACTCACTTTCGCCTGCCAGCCCGCCAAGCGGAGTGCATCGAGCACGGCCAGGACCTCCGGCGAGAGGTTCGGGCGTCCCAGGCGCAACGCCCGGTCGGCGACGACCGCCCGCAGCACGGCGGCGATCGTCGCGCCGCGCGACCGGAAGGGCAGCGCGTGCGAGACCGTGCCGCCGCTGCCCTGCCCGCCGGCCTCCACGGCGTACCCGGCGTCCTGGACGGTGACGTGGTCCCCGAACGCCTCGTACACCTTGAAGTGCAGTTCCATCCCGCGCTGCCCGATCCGGCAGCCGCCGGGCCAGGGAAGCCGGGCGCTGCCCCGTAAGGCGAGGAGGGCAGGCACCAGGTAGTACGAGGCCCGGATGGCCGAGGCGCCGCTCAGGTCGGGCGCGGCGGACGGGTGCTCGGGGGCCATGACGATCAGGGTGTCCGGCCGTCCGACGGCCTGCGCCACGTGCCAGCCGGTCCCGTGGAGGAGTGCCACCATCGCCTGGACGTCGGCGCTGGCCGGAACGTTCTCCAGCTGGACGTTCCGGCGTACGGCCGCAGCGGTCGCCAGCAGGGGAAGAGCGGCGTTCTTGGAGCCGTCGACGGTGACGGAGCCGGCGAGCGGGCTGCCGGGGCGTACGGCGATCACTTCGGCGTTCGAGGCCGAAGCTCGGGTGAGTGCCACGGTCAACTCCTTCAGTCGAGAGGTTGGGGGAAGGTGGAGGTCGTGGGGTGGTTCGGGCGGGCGGCGAGGTCGAACTCGGCCCAGCAGGACTTGCCTGAGGAGCCCTGTTCGACGCCGTGCACGTCGGCGAGGGCGGCAATGATCAACAGACCCCTGCCGTGCTCGGCGTCCGGGTGGACGGCGCGCTTCCGAGGGACGGCCGAGCTCTGGTCGCGGACCTCGAAGCGCAGCCGGTCGCCGCGCAAGCGAGCAGTGATGGATGCGGTCCCGGGGCTTCCGTGCCGGACGGCGTTGGCCAGGAGCTCGCCCGCCACGGTCTCCGCTCCGTGCAGTTCGTCGGTGACCGCGCCCCGGCGCCAGCCACTGACCTCGTCCATCACCGTGCGTCGGGCGCGGGCGGCGCCCTCCGGCGTACCCGTCACCGGCAGGGTGACCTCGTGCACTTTCATGGGCGGCCTCCTGGATGGGTGCGGTTCCACCAGGCAAGCGGGCCGAGGGTGCCGCCCGCGACGGAGCACGCATGGCGTGCATCGTTCATGCAGCTTCTGCATGGCGGGCAATTTCCCTACCGATAGGCTCGGTTGAGCAGGCAGGATCGGTCTCGGCAGAAGGGGCCGTGGCGCAGATGGCCGACACACTGGGCGAGGCACACCGCATCGGTGCGCTGATCCGCCGGGCAAGGGTCTTACAGAGCCGCTCACAAGCGGACGTGGCCGCCGAACTGGGTTACCACCAGTCGAAGATCAGCCGCCTGGAAGGCGGCCGCGGAACCGACGACATCCGGGTCCTCCGCGAAGTCGCCCAGGTGCTGCGGATCCCGCCGGCCCACCTCGGGCTCGCTGAGGCCGCCCGGGAAGCCGAGTCCCCCGATCCGGAGACAGACGACATGCGCCGCCGTACCTTCCTCGCCGCCGGTGTCACCGCGCTGGCCGCCCCCGTGCCCGCCGCGCACCCGGCGCTGGTCCAGGCCCTCCTGCCCGGCGTGCTCGCAGCCCCGACGACAGAGCCCGTCTCCACGGACCAGCTTCACCTACGTGCCACCGCCATCCGCAGGCTGCTGACCACGTGCGACTACGCGGAGCTGGAGCGCACGCTTCCCGGGCTGATCACGGACCTTCGCCATGCTCTCGGCAGCTCGTCGAGGCCCGAGGAGGTGTCCCGCTTCCTCGCCACGGCCTACCAGACCTCGGCCAGTCTCTTCCTCAAGCAGGGGGATGCAGGAACGGCCTGGCTGGCCGTCGGCCGCGCCATGGCGGAGGCCGAACGCTTCGGCGACCCCCTCGTCCTCGCCGCCAGTGTCCGGCTCCACGCCCACGTCCTCGTCCGCGAGAAGCACGCCGGTCAGGCCGTCACACTGATCCGGCACACCGCTTCCCAGCTCACCGGCTCGTACGACCGCCGCTCCCCGCACCACCTCGCCGTCCTCGGGCTGCTCCTGTTGCGCGGAGCCACGGCCGCGTCCCGTGCGGATGACCGCGCCGCCACTGGGGAGTTCCTCGCCGAAGCGGAGGAGGTGGCCCGGTACGTCGCCCTGGACCGGCCGGACGCCTGGGCCATCTTCAGCCCGACGAACGTCACCCTGCACCGGATCAGCGCGGCGGTCTCCTTCGGCGACGCGGGCATCGCCCTCGACGCGGCCCGCCCGCTCATGCACCGCCACATCCCGGTTCCCGAGCGCCGTGCCGCACTCTGGATCGAGGCCGCCCGCGCCTACGCCCAGCAGGGCCGCCTGGTCGACGGCTACCAGGCCCTGCGGATCGCCGAGACCTGCGCCGCCCAGGACGTACGCCGTCCCGCCGTCCGCGAGCTGGTCGCCGACATGGCCGCGCGGGACCGCCGACGTACGCTGCCGGAGCTCCACCAATTCAGCCGTCGACTGGGAGTACCCGCGTGACCGAGCCGCAGCCCAAGCCCTTCCTGTACGTCATCGTGTGCGCCGCCGGTATCGCTGGCGACGTCGGCAGACTCATCACTGCGGCGCAGGAACGAGGCTGGGAGGTCGGGGTCATCGCCACCCCGCAGGGTCTGGAGTTCCTCGACGTCCGGGCGATTGAGGAGCAGACCGGGTACCCGGTCCGGTCCGCCTGGCGTTCGCCCGGCGAGGCACGGACGTATCCGCGGGCCGATGCCATCGCGGTCGCGCCGGCCACGTTCAACACGGTCAACAAGTGGGCCGCAGGCTTCGCCGACAACCTGGCCCTCGGCATCCTCTGCGAAGCCCCCGGCATGGGTATCCCCACGGTCCTGCTGCCCTACGTGAACACCGCGCTCGCCGCCCACCGGGCCTACCAGCGCAGCATCGACGAGCTCCGGAAGATGGGCGTTCTGATCGGCAGCTACGAGCCTCACCGTCCGAAGTCCGGTGGTGGGGCCGACCGCTTCCCTTGGGAGGAAGCGGTCGATCTGCTCGCGCCGCTCCTCCGTGCCGGGGGCGAGCCGCAGTGAACGTGCTGGCATCGCCCCTCGGGGCAGCCGGCCCACCCGACCTGGAGGAGCAACGTGGAGCAGCAGAACGCTGAGGGGCGACCGGCCATCGCAGCGGCCGTCGTGGTGCACGAGGGCCGCGTTCTCATGGTTCGGCGCCGGATCAGCGAGGGGCGGCTCTCCCAGCAGTTCCCCGCCGGTGCCGTCGAGCCGGGCGAAGCCCGGGAGGAGGCCGCCGTACGCGAGACGCTGGAGGAGACCGGCCTCGCCGTGAAGGCGCTGAAGCTGCTGGGCGAACGGGTTCACCCTGACACCGGCCGCTTGATGTCGTACACCGCCTGCGAGGTAGCGGGGGGCCGCGCGCGAGTCGTGGACACCGACGAGCTGGCTGAACTTGCCTGGGTGGCCCGCGCCGACATCTCCGAGTACGTTCCGTACCGCCTGTTCGAGCCGGTGCAAGAACACCTCGACGTCGTCCTGGGGCACTGACGCGGACCGACCGCGCGCATTGGGGTTAGCACGCCAGAGCGTGGATCTCGGGGACCATGGTGGGGCAGACCCTAGCCGTCTTCGAGAAGTCGGTCGGTGGCGTCCTGGACGCGGGCGGATGCTCGGCGGACCGCAACGAGCACGGCATCGAGTTCAGTGTCAGTTGGTTGGCCGCCGGAGTTGACGGCGCGGGTCAGCTGGTTCAGGTTGTTGCCGATCTGACCGAGGTGCCTGCGGGCAGCGAACAGCTCGGTGACGGTCTCACGACGCCCGGCGATGGCCGCGGCGCTGGTGTGCGGGTCGAGGGCCGCCCTGAGGGCGGCTTTGGCGAAGAAGCCGGCGACGGTGACGCCGACGGCCTTCGCGGCGGACGCGACGAGCGCGTGCTCGTCGTCGTTCACACGGACGCTGCACACTTTGGAGCGCTGGCCGTGCTTGTGGGTACGGCGTCGTATACGGGGCTCTGGAGGGGTAGCGAAGGCGTACGTGGCTTCGCACGGAGACTGTTGCTCTTCCCCCGGCTGCGTCCGTCCCGCGGTCGCGGCCTCCTCGTCAGGCGTCCCCCGGCGCCGGACGAGGCTCCGTCCCCCTGGGGCGGTGAGTCCTTCGGACACTCCGCCGATGGTGGAGTGTCCAAAGGGATAACTTGCTCCGTCTCGGGCTTGGGTAGGGGCCGCCTGTTGGTGGTCGTGGGGACTCGTGGTTGTGGGGGCGTCGTGCAAGAGCGTGTCTCCTGTTGGTCGGGCTGGAACGGCTTCGGTGCTGTGGGGATGGGGCGTACGAACGTCAGCTCGACCCGCGACGGATGCGCGGGTGAGCAGCAGGACTTCGGACGGGGCTCACGCGGCGTCCGCTCTGCCGCTGTCGAGTTCGGCCTGGACCTGCCGGGTGATCTTGTCCCGGCGGTCCCTGCCGATGGAGAGGCCGCGGGCGCGGACAGCCGTCTCGATGTGGCGGCTTGACGCGCGTCCATCGCGTCCGAGCGGGGCAGTGCGGGCGATGGCGCGGAGCTCGTCGTCGGTGGCGGCGGGCTTGCGACCGGTGCGCTTCTTCGGCGGGACGTGGGCTTCCGCCACTTGATCGGTCTCTTCCGCCACATCGCCTGATGCGTCCTGTAGGGCGTCAGCCGGAGCGGGGCGGCCACTCGCTGACGATCCCCCTGCCGGACGGCGACTGTGGCGGGAATCGTCGGCGGCGACATGGCGGTGGATCTGCCGCATGAGGACGCCGAAGGCGAAGAGCGCGGCTGCTGGAGGCACGGCGGCGACGACGTAGTCGAGGGCCGGGGCCGGGACGCCGTTGGTGCTGCTGACGCCGGCGACGTTGAGGGCGATGGAGCCCAGTGATCCGGCAGCGGTGAGGGCGATCGCCCACCCGTCGGTTTCCCGGCGGAGGCTGGCCCGGAGCATGAGGACTTCCCCGGCGACGATGAAGGCATCGAGCGTGGCGGGCCACGCCCACTGGCGGGCTGGGGAAGCGCTGAGACCGTGTTGCCCCGCGACTTCGGCGAGATGGGCGTAGGAGAGCCAGAATCCTGCTGCGGTGAGCGCGACGATGACGCAGCCTGCGATGGCCAGGGCGTACCGCTCAGCCGTCTGCGTGCGGTGGGAGGTGGTGGTCAAGCGGGTGGTGCTCCAAGGGGTTGGCGCGTTCATGCGGCAGGAGAGGTGCGGCGGCGGTCGGCGCCGTCGAGGACGACCCGGCGGGTCATCTCGGAGAGGCGGGAAGCGACACGGTCGCCGAGGGCGGTGCGGAGCTCGGGGATGGGGAGGTTGGTCGTGAGCAGGGTGGGGCGCAGGTACTCGTACCGGTGGTTGATCAGCCGGTAGGTCAGCTCCTCCGTCCACTCGCTGCCCTTGGCGGCGCCGAGGTCGTCCAGGAGCAGCAGCGGGCAGCGGGCCAAGGTGCGCAGCTCACGTTCCGCGTCGAGGCCGGGGCGGGGCCTCAGGCGGGCGTACAGGTCGGCGGCTGTGACCGCCTCCCAGCGCAGGCGGACGCCGGCAGCGAGCAGTGCGCGGACGGCCCCGTAGGCCTGGTGGGTCTTGCCGGTGCCCGTGGGACCAGCGATTAGGAGCGACGGGCCCTCTGCTATGCCCCGCGTACCGCTCGGGCCGGGGCGCCCGGCACACACGATCTCGTCCACCCAGGCGGTGACTTGGGGGTGATCGGCGAGGGCATGCCGGTATCGCGGGGGGATCCGGGCGTCCGCCAGTTCCAGTGCGCTGACAGGCTCGGGCGTGGGCTCCGGTTCCTCCGAGCCGATGACGGGGTCCATGCCCCGGCGGGCCAGGATGCCCGCCACGGCCCGGACGGCCTGACCGGAGGGCTGGGGCAGGGTGGTGGCGGTCAGAGCGCACCCCCGTACGCAGCGGCGACGTCGGTGGGGTTGGTCCAGGGACGGTGGGGGACGGCGGTCGTGGGCGCCCCCGCGTTCATGACCTCGTGCACGACACTGGCCAGGGTCTTCGGGTGAAGGGCCCTTGGCCCGGTGGCGGTCCAGACCGGCTCGTACGTGGGCGGGGTCGATGCCCTCGGCGAGGAGCTGCGCGGCTTCCCGTCCGAGTTGACCGAGCACGCTCGCGGGCGGACGGTGTTCGCAGGCCGCGGCGTACTCGGTGACGAGGTCCTTCGCCGAGACGGTCTGGGGCGCAGGGGCGCTCGCGCCCCCCAACGGGGTAGTTCCTAGTTCCCTGTTCCTAGGTCCTAGATCCGGACGCTGACCCTGGAGGACGCCAAGGCGTGGCTCCGGCGGGCGGGCACCGACAGCGAGCGGGGCGAGTTCGTCGACCCGCGCGACGGCTCCATCACCCTCGCCGACTACGTCACGCGCCACTGGCAGGCGGGCGTACGGGGCGCACCGGGCACGGTCAAGCGGGTGGACGAGCGCGTGCGCCTCCACGTCCTTCCGCACATCGGCGAGGTGGCGCTGCGGGACGTCTCCGCGTCCGTCCTGCGCGGCTACATCGCCACGCTCGAAGGCGAGTGCGCACCGCGCTACGCCCGGCAGATCCTCACCACGCTCTCGAACGTCTTCGAGACGGCGATCGACGACAAGCGTCTGGTCCGCAATCCGATGCGCGCCAAGTCGGTGCGCTGGCCGAAGGCTCCCGAGGACCAGCGGGAGGCGTGGCTGCTGGAGACCGCGCAGCAGGTACGGGAGGTCATCAACCAGCGGTACCGGATCGCTGTCGTCGTCGCCCTCGGGTGTGGGCTGCGCCAGGGGGAGGTCTTCGGGCTGTCGCCGGCGGACGTCGACTTCGAGCGCGGCCTCATCCGCGTCCGTCGACAGGTCCAGCTCCTATACGGGCGCCTGTACTTCACCCTTCCCAAGGGCGGGAAGACTCGCGTCGTCGACATGCCGCCTTCGGTGGCCAGCGAGCTGCGCGCGCACTTCCTGCAGCATCCGGCTGTTGAGGTCGAGCTGCCCTGGGGCGGCCCCGAAGCCGATCGGGAGCAGCGCTCCTTCCCGCTGGTCCTTGCCACGACCTACGGCAACGCGATCCGCGCCAACATCTTCAACGACGAGGTGTGGAAGCCCGCCCTTGCGAAGGCCGGCGTGATTCCCGTGCGGGAGAAGGGCCAGCGCTGGAAGGCGTCCCGCAAAGACGGCTTCCACGTACTCCGGCACACCTACGCCTCCGTGATCCTCGAGGCGGGTGAGTCCGTCGTCACCCTTGCCCGATGGCTCGGTCACTCTAGTCCGACCATCACCCTCGACCACTACGCCCACTTCATGCCCGAGGCCGGAGGCAAGGGGCGCGCGGCAGTCGATGCGCTGCTCGGAGTGGCCCCTCAGTACGTCCCAGACGACCTTGCCCTTGCCTGAGAACGGGTGGCGCAGCACATGCTGTGCCACCCGTTCTCGTTGGCGGGTCACCCGCGAGTCTCATGCGGCTCGACGCCACAGCAGGCGGGTCCGCCGCGAGGGCAGTCCGAGCAGTTCGTGCAGAGCCTTGCCCTTGTGGGCCCATTGGTCCAGCCGTTCGCGGTCCACCCAGTGCACGCCGTGACGGTTGCCCCAGGCCATGGCATCGCGGGTGAACGCGCCGTTGGTGACGACGACCGCGTGGTCCGCCTTGTGTGCGGGACCCGCCGTTCCGTTCACCTGGTACATCACCGACGAGCCGACCTTGCCTCCGACGCGGGTGTACTTCGCCTGCACCACGATCCGTCCGAGGGGGATCAAGTCGCCGATCACGTCTGCGGCCTGGTCCCCGCCGCCGCCCACTCTCCTGGCCGTCCAGCCGTCGCGGACGAGGAGGTCGCGCAGCGCGTACTCGAACTGCTGGTCGTCCATCGCGTCCAACTCGGACAAGGTGATGCGTAGACGGGCCAGCCTCTCGCTGTCCGCGCGATGCCGACGGGAGCCCCGTACTCGGAGGCAGGCCAAGCCGACAGCGAGGGCGAGACCGATCAGGACGAGCACCGGCCAGGCTGCGGCGGCCCTCGTCAGGAGGCGCGATGCGGCCTGTGCCAGGGCGACCGAGAGCGCGAGGGCGACGGCTGCCGCTCCCAGGATGTCTGCGGTGCTGCGCGGTCGCCACCAGGTGCTTCGCCGCCGTCGGACCGTCACTGCCCACTCGCTGGAGCGGAGATCGCGGGCTTCGGCGTGGGCTGCTGTTCGGCGGAGCTGTCGCTGAACCCGAAGACCTGGCCCCAGAGCCAGACCACCGCACACAGGCCGGCGATGGCCCACACACTCAGGCCCTTGGCGGACTTCGGGCCCGGCCTGCTCCGGAAGTGCGGCCGTACGTACACCTTGCCGTGCGGAACCTTCGGCATGCTCATTCCCTCCCCATCGGTCCGCGCCGTGCGGACCTCCAGTTCGGTTGTAGCGGCGGCCACTGACAGAACCTGATGAGCCGTCATGATCGTACGGATGGCAAGGGTGCGAGTCGGCCATTTCTGTTGGAACGCCTAGCAGATTGGACGGCCCGCTGGCCTGCGTCGAGGCTTCTCGGTCGTGCGTCACGCTGCGGAAAAGCAGGGCGTACCAAATGGCGAGTTCCCGTGGAGCGCGGTCGGTGACGACTGCTCCGGGCGCCGCCCCCCTGGTAGGCGGCGGAACTGCGTCTGGTCGACCCCTTGCCGCGCGTTCTCCCCAGATACTCCCCACGGGGTCTCCAGGGAACGGTCCACGGTTCGCTTGCGCTAAGTCGGTCAAGCTCGTGTGGTGGGTCGCTACAGCCAGTCCCGCTTCTTGAAGATGACGTACAGGCTCACGCACACCGCTGCCATCAGCAGGATCGCGAAGGGGTAGCCCGCCGCCCAGTGCAGTTCGGGCATGGTCTCGAAGTTCATGCCGTAGATGGTTCCCACCAACGTGGGTGCAAAGAGGATGGCGGCCCAGGAGGAGATCTTCTTGATCTCCTCGTTCTGTTCGAAGCCCGCTTCCGCCAAGGCGCGCATTTCGGCGTTCTGTTGTTGGGAGACCCGGGTGGCGTTGACCGTGAGGATTTCCGTCAGGGCCTGGCGGAAGCCGTCCACGCGTTCGCTGGTGTGGGTGACGTGGTCCGCGACGTCGCGGAGGTAGCGCTGGAGTTCCTCGTCCGTGCCGTACTTGGCGAAGCCCGCCATCAGGGCGTGGAGCATGCCGACCAGGGGGCGGGTGGCGCGTTGGAACTCGACCATTTCCCGGGAGAGTTCGTAGATGCGGCGGGAGACTTCGGGGTCGCCGCGGAAGACCTCCGTCTCGATCTCGTCCATGTCGTTCTGGACGCCCGCCACGACCGGGGCGTAGCCGTCCACCACCGCGTCGAGGATGGCGTACAGGGCGGCTTCCGGGCCCAGGGAGAGGAGTTCCGGGGATTCCTCCATGCGCCGGCGGACCGTGGAGAGGTCGGGGGCGGCGCCGTGGCGGACCGTGATCAGGAAGTCGGGTCCGACGAAGACGTGGAGTTCGCCGAAGTCGACCTCCTCCTGGGCGTCCAGGTAGCGGGCCGCGCGCAGGACCACGAAGAGGGTGTCGCCGTAGCGTTCCAGCTTGGGGCGCTGGTGGGCCTCCAGGGCGTCTTCGATCGAGAGCGGGTGGAGGTTGAACTCGGCGGCCAGGGAGTGGAGTTCGGGTTCCGTCGGGCGGTGCAGGCCGATCCAGGCCATGCCGTCGGGTTCTTCGCGGAGCCGGCGGAAGGTCTCGGCGAGGGTGGTGGGGGAGGCGACGCGGCGGCCCTCGCGGTAGACGGCCGAGTCGATCACGCTGCGGTGGTCCGGGGGGAGGGGGGCCGGGGGCGGTGACGGGGATGCGGGGGTGTGGCCGGGCGGGCGGAGCCAGGGCGTGCGCTTCGCTGGGTTGGGGCGGTGGTCTGGGCGCTCCGGCATCACAGCTCCGGGAGGGGTGGGACGGACGGACGTTGCGGACAGGGGGTGTCCGCAAGGGGGGTTAGGTTGCGGGTATGGCCTCCGTTACGAGTTCCGTACTCGGCACCCGCGCTCTGAACCGTGCCACGCTCGCCCGCCAGCTGCTGCTGAGCCGCGCCGAGATGCCGGCGCGTGATGCCGTCGCGCACCTGGTCGGGCTGCAGGCGCAGAACGTCAAGCCGCCCTACTTCCAGTTGCACGCCCGCCTCGCCGGGTTCCGGCCCGAGGAGCTGGGGCGGCTGATGGAGGAGCGGGAGGTGGTGCGGATGGTGACCATGCGGTCCACCATTCACACCCATACCGTGGATGACGCCCGGACCCTGAGACCCCTGGTGCAGGGAGCCCGGGACCGGGAGGTGCAGTACTTCCGGAAGGGGCTGGCCGGAGTCGACCTGAAGGTGCTCGCCGAGCGGGCCCGGGGGTTCGTCGAGGAGGAGCCGCGGACCATGGCCGAGATCCGCGAGGAGCTGCTGCGCGCGTGGCCCGGGGCCGATCCGCAGTCGCTGTCCGTGGCCGCCCGGTGCCTGCTGCCGCTCGTGCAGGTCACCCCGCGCGGGGTGTGGGGCCGTAGCGGGCAGGTGCGGTTGACGACCCTCGAGGCGTGGGCGGGCGGCGCGAGCGGCGCCGGGGAAGGGTCCGGCATCGGGGAGGTCGTGCTGCGGTACCTCGGGGCCTTCGGGCCCGCCTCCGTGAAGGACATGCAGACCTGGGCCGGGATCACCCGGCTCCGCGAGGCCTTCGAGCGGCTGCGGCCGCGCCTGGTCACCTTCCGTGACGAGAACGGGACCGAGCTGTTCGACCTGCCCGACGCGCCCCGCCCCGACGCCGACACCCCGGCGCCGCCCCGCTTCCTGCCCGAGTTCGACAACCTGCTGCTCTCCCACGCCGACCGGACCCGCGTCGTCCCTCCCGAGTTCAAGGGACTGAACGCGAGCGGGAACCAGAGCCGGTGCGTCGTGCTGGTCGACGGGTTTCTCGCAGGCGTGTGGGCGCGTACGGAGGCGGTCGTCACCGTCGAGCTGTTCCGGGAAGTGGCCGGGGGTGTGAAGGAGCAGATCGCGGCCGAGGGGGAGGCGATGCTCGCCGGGATGGGCCACGGGCCCGGGACGGTGCGGTTCGGGTCAATCCGAGGCTGACGCCGCCCTGGTGGAGGGCCCGTCCGGCGCGGCACGATGCCTCCCATGACCATGACGGAGAACAGCGCCACCGACAGCTTCCTGGCCGCACGGGACTTCCTGCTCGCCCACCGCGGGCAGTACGAGGCCGCCCGCGCTGGATTCACCTGGCCCCGCCCCGAGCGCTTCAACTGGGCGTTCGACTGGTTCGACCGCCTCGCCGAGGGCAACGGGGCCGACGCGCTGCGGATCGTGGAGGAGGACGGGACCACCGAAACCGTCACCTTCGACGAGATGCGGCTGCGGTCCGGATCCGCCGCGACCTGGCTGCGCGGGCAGGGTGTCGCGCCCGGTGACCGGATCCTGGTCATGCTCGGCAACCAGCGCGAGCTGTGGGAGGTGATGCTCGGCGCGATGAAGCTGCGCGCCGTGGTCATCCCCGCCACCCCGCTCCTCGGCCCCGCCGACCTGCGCGACCGGATCGAGCGCGGCCGTGTGCGCCACGTGATCGCGCGCGTGGCGGACACCCCGAAGTTCGACGAGGTGCCGGGCGACTACACGCGGATCGCCGCCGGTGACGGCGTTCCGGCCGGCTGGCTGCGGCTCGCGGACATGGACGGGGCCGACAGCGGCTTCCGCCCCGACGGCACTACCCTCGCCTCCGACCCGCTGATGCTCTATTTCACCTCGGGCACCACAGCCCGCCCCAAGCTCGTCGAGCACACCCACGCCTCGTACCCCGTCGGGCACCTCTCCACCATGTACTGGCTCGGTCTGCGCCCCGGCGACGTACACCTCAACATCGCCTCGCCCGGCTGGGCCAAGCACGCCTGGTCCAACCTCTTCGCCCCCTGGAACGCCGGCGCCACCGTCTTCGTCCACAACTACACCCGCTTCGACCCGCAGCGGCTGATGGCCGAGATGGACCGCGCCGGGGTCACCACCTTCTGCGCCCCGCCCACCGTCTGGCGGATGCTGATCCAGTCCGACCTGACCGCCCTCCAGCGCCCCCCGCGCGAGGCCGTCGCCGCCGGTGAACCCCTGAACCCGGAGGTCATCGAACGGGTCAAGGAGGCCTGGGGCATCACCATCCGCGACGGGTTCGGCCAGACCGAGACCACCCTCCAGGTGGGCAACTTCCCCGGCGTCCCCGTCAAGCCCGGCTCGATGGGCCGCCCCGCGCCCGGGTACGAGATCGTCCTGCTGGACCCCGTCACCGGCAAGGAGTCCCCCGACGAGGGGGAGCTGTGCGTGGACCTGCGCACCCGCCCCGCCGGGGTGATGACCGGCTACCGCGACGACCCCGAGCGGACCGCCGAGGCCATGGCGGACGGGCTGTACCGCACCGGGGACATCGCCTCCCGCGACGCCGACGGCTACCTCACCTACGTGGGCCGGGCCGACGACGTCTTCAAGGCCTCCGACTACAAGATCAGCCCCTTCGAGCTGGAGAGCGCCCTGCTCGAGCACGAGGCGGTCGCCGAGGCGGCCGTCGTCCCGGCCCCGGACGCGCTGCGGCTCGCCGTGCCGAAGGCGTACATCACCCTCGCCGCCGGCTGGGAGGCCGGGGAGGAGACCGCGCGGCTGCTGTTCGAGCACTCCCGGGCGGTGCTCTCCCCGTACAAGCGGATCCGGCGCATCGAGTTCGCCGAGCTCCCCAAAACCGTGTCCGGGAAGATCCGCCGGGTGGAGCTGCGGGACCTCACGGCCGCCGGTTCCGCCCAGGAGTACGACGAGGCCGATCTGGCGGGGTGAGGTCCCTCGGGCACCCGGACGGAAACGGGCGTCCGTCCCGTCCGGGCACCCGCCCCGTCCGGGGCACCCGGACGGAAACGGGTCAGGCCGGCAGCTGCGCCTCGATCGCGGCGATGACCTCCGGGGCCTCCGGCTCGGTGCGGGGGCGGAAGCGCGCCACGACCTCGCCGGCCGGGGAGATCAGGAACTTCTCGAAGTTCCACTGGATGTCCCCGGCCTCACCGTCGGCGTCCGCGGTCTTCACCAGCTCCTGGTACAGCGGGTGCCGGTTCTCGCCGTTCACCTCGGTCTTCTCCAGCATCGGGAAGGTCACCCCGAAGCCGGCCGCGCAGAAGGTCTGGATGTCCTCCGCGGTGCCCGGCTCCTGGCCGCCGAACTGGTTGCAGGGCACACCGATGACGGTGAACCCCTTCTCCTCGTACTTGAACTGCAGGCGGGCCAGACCGGAGTACTGGGGGGTGAGCCCGCACTGCGAGGCGGTGTTCACCAGCAGGACGGCCTTGCCGCGGTGGGCCGCCAGGCTGGTGGGCTCGTCGTCCAGGGTGGTCAGCGGGATGTCGTACAGGCTCATCGGGCTCTCCTCGGCTCGGCATGGATGCAGGCCGGCGGGCAGGCAGGCCGGCGGCAGGCAGGCAACATGATCGAACAACACGTGCGAACAGCCTCCGAGCCTAGGCCCCCCGCCCGACGAGTGCGTCCGCCGGGTCGTTGACCGGCTGCGGCATGCCCGTGAGGTCCATGACGAACAGCGGTATCCCCAGGTCGTCCGCGCGCCCGCGGGCCTCCTCCGTATAGCCCGCCAGGGCGAAGTACACGCTGGTCGCCGACGCCGTCAGACCGTTCAGCCACACGCACTCCACCGCCCGCAGCCCGGCCGGAGCCGTCGTCGGGTCCACCTGGGCCACCACCCCGGGCGCCCGCAGGTCCACCGCCGCCGAGGGGATCGGCACCCCGTCGGGCTGGCGGACGTCCCGGAACCCGAGCCAGCGCAGGTAGAGCGCGGCCGTCGCCACCGCGTCCCGGGCGGTACGGATGGTCACGGGCCGGAACGGCGGCCGCGAGGCGGGACCCCGGGGCGCGGCCGCCGCGCCCTGGCCGGGGGAGCGGGAGGCGGGCCCGGCCGCCCGTCCGGGTGGCCTCTCGTCCGGCCGTACGCCGCTCCCCGCACCGCCCGCGTCCGGCGCGCCGGGCTCCGCCCCGGCCGCGGCCCCCGCGCCCGCCGCCCCCGCCGGGGGCCTCGCGGGTTCCGCGGGTTCGGGCGGCCGTACGGGCACCAGCACCACCGTCCCGCACGACCCGCAGCCGACCTCTGGGTGCGGCCACTCGCTCTCCCGCCCGCAGGCCCCGCACCGCACCGCCACCCAGCCGCCCTGCCAGGTGCGGTGGGTCAGCGGCACGGGCGTCGCCGCCAGGTCCAGCGGCGGGGTGACCGGACTCCCGCAGGCGCACGGGAAGACCGGGGAGATGTAACCGTTCTCGCGCTGGCACGCCGGGCAGCGCACCGGTACCGCTTCCGCCATGAGCCTTGGACCCTCTCCGTCGCTGTGCGTGGGTCCATGCTCCACCATCGGCTACCGCCGGGGCGAGCGAGCCCGCCGAATCCCGCCGTTTCACCCCGTGGGCCCGGGCATTTGTGCAACTCACCGAAAGAGATGCGGCTTTTGGTGGGTTCCGAGGTGCCCCGGCGCCTTGACGTGCGGGAAGCCGACGCTTAGCTTGTTTCGTATAGCAGAACATAAATTCCGGATGCCGGAAAAAGTCTGACCGCCAGACCCGCAGGAGAACCTGATGCCTCGTATGACAGCCGCCGCTGCCGCCGTTGAGATCCTCAAGCTCGAGGGTGTCGAGCAGGCGTTCGGCGTGCCCGGTGCCGCGATCAACCCGTTCTACCGCGAGCTCAAGAACGTGGGCGGAATCGCGCACACGCTGGCCCGTCACGTCGAGGGCGCCTCGCACATGGCCGAGGGCTACACCCGTGCCAAGGCGGGCAACATCGGCGTCTGCATCGGTACCTCGGGCCCGGCCGGCACCGACATGATCACCGGCCTGTACTCCGCGATCGCGGACTCCATCCCGATCCTGTGCATCACCGGCCAGGCCCCGGTCTCGAAGCTCCACAAGGAGGACTTCCAGGCCGTCGACATCGCCTCGATCGCCAAGCCCGTCACCAAGGCCGCCACCACGGTCCTGGAGGCCGCGCAGGTCCCCGGCGTCTTCCAGCAGGCCTTCCACCTGATGCGCTCCGGCCGTCCCGGCCCGGTCCTCATCGACCTGCCGATCGACGTCCAGCTGACCGAGATCGAGTTCGACCCCGAGACCTACACCCCGCTGCCGGTCTACAAGCCGCAGGCCAGCCGCGCCCAGGCCGAGAAGGCCCTGAGCTTCCTGCTCGAGGCCGAGCGTCCGCTGATCGTCGCCGGTGGCGGCATCATCAACGCCGACGCCTCCGACCTGCTGGTCGAGTTCGCCGAGCTGACGAACATCCCGGTCATCTCCACCCTGATGGGCTGGGGCACCATCCCGGACGACCACGAGCTGGCCGCCGGCATGGTCGGCGTGCAGACCGCGCACCGCTACGGCAACGCGACCTTCCTGGAGTCGGACACCGTCATCGGCATCGGCAACCGCTGGGCCAACCGTCACACCGGCTACAACCTGGAGGCCTACACCAAGGGCCGCAAGTTCGTCCACGTCGACATCGAGCCCACCCAGCTGGGCAAGATCTTCGCCCCGGACTTCGGCATCGCCTCCGACGCCAAGGTCGCCCTCGAGCTCTTCATCGAGGTCGCCAAGGAGCTCAAGGCCGAGGGCAAGCTGCCGGACTTCTCCGCCTGGGCGGCCTCCGCGCAGGAGCGCAAGGCCACCCTGCAGCGCCGCACGCACTTCGACAACATCCCCCTGAAGCCGCAGCGCGTCTACGAGGAGATGAACAAGGCGTTCGGCCCGGAGACCCGCTACGTCACCACCATCGGCCTCTCCCAGATCGCGGCCGCGCAGTTCCTGCACGTCTACAAGCCGCGCCACTGGGTCAACTGCGGCCAGGCCGGCCCGCTCGGCTGGACCATCCCGGCCGCCATCGGCGCCGCCACCGCGCAGCCCGAGACCCCGGTCGTCGCCCTCTCCGGCGACTACGACTTCCAGTTCATGATCGAGGAGCTGGCGGTCGCCGCCCAGCACAAGGTCCCCTACGTCCACGTCCTCGTGAACAACGCCTACCTGGGCCTGATCCGCCAGGCGCAGGGCGGCCTCGGCATCAACTTCGAGGTCAACCTCGAGTTCGAGAACATCAACACCCCGGAGATCGGCGTCTACGGCGTCGACCACGTCAAGGTCGCCGAGGGCCTGGGCGTCAAGGCCATCCGCGTCACCGACCCGGACAAGCTGGGCGAGGCCTTCGAGGAGGCCAAGAAGCTGGCGCAGGAGTTCCAGGTCCCGGTTGTCGTCGAGGCCATCCTGGAGCGCGTCACCAACATCGCGATGAGCAAGACGGTCGACATGAGCGACGTCACCGAGTTCGAAGAGCTCGCGACCGAGCCGGGCCACGCCCCGACCGCGATCAAGCCCCTCCAGGTCTGATCGCCCCCGCACGCACGCAGCGGCCCCCGCTCCTCCTCCGGGAGGGCCGGGGGCCGCTTCGGCGTTGTGCGGGGTCGTGCGGGCCGGCCATCTCCCCCTCGAGGGGCCGGGGGCGGGGCGGTGGCTGCCCACCCGCCTCCCCGGGTGCGGGTGGGTGGGCCGGGGGGGCGGTGTTCCGCTGGGCGGTGGCTGGACAGCCGGACGGGGGCGGGGGTGGTCGGGGTTTCACTCGGCGGTCTCAGAGAGGGGTTGGGGGTTTCCCGTCAGTCTCATCGTCCTTCCGCGTCGGGCCGCCCTGTCAAGGACGCTCCTTCGTCGCGTCGCTTCGCGATCGCCTGCGGCGACCCTTGACAGGCCGTCCCGCCGCGAAATGCCGAAGACTGCCGGGAAACCCCCAAAGGAACGGGACGGATGTTCATGGGCCATGCGGCGGACTCAGCGACCAGGCGAGGTGGTCGGGGGCCGCCTCGCCAAGCATCCGGGCAGACAGGAGAGTCAAACGGGGCCGCGATTCGCGCCAGATCGCTACGCGCTCCTCCCGTCTCAGCGTCCGACGACCGCCTGGGGCCGCTGCCCGCGCCAAAGGCCGACAGAATCGTCATCCGGGGCCGGGGGGCGCATCAAATCGCTACGCGCTCCCCTCTTTTCGGCGTCCGCGACCCGTCTGGGGCCGCTGCCCGCACCAAAAGCCGACGGAATTGGCATCCGAAGCCGCCAGGCGCGCCAGATCGCTACGCGCTCCCCTCTTCTCGGCGTCCGGCGGTCGCCTTGGGCTGATACCTGCACCAAATGACGAACAGAGCAGCATCCGGGCTCTGGGGCGCGTCAGATCGCTACGTGCTGCCGAGATCCCGGCGTCCGGCGGCCGTCTGTGGCTGGTGACGGCGCCAAAAGCCGGTCCGCAGAGCATCCCGGCCCAAGACGGCCGTTGGCCGCCGAGATTTGAGGAGCGCGTAGCGATTTGTCGCGCCTGGGTTCTCCTGATGGCCTTCTCATCGGCATTTCGTGCAGGCAGCGACCCCAGGCGGCCGCCGGACGCCGAAAAGAGGGGAGCGCGTAGCGATTTGATGCGCCCACCGGCCCCGAATGACGATTCTGTCGGCCTTTGGCGCGGGCAGCGGCCCCAGGCGGTCGTCGGACGCTGAGACGGGAGGAGCGCGTAGCGATCTGTCGCGGATCGCGGCCCCGATTCACCGGCTCGTCGGCCCGGATGCTTGGCGAGGCGGCCCCCGACCACCTCGCCTGGTCGCTGATCCCGCGTATGTCCATCGATGGACCGTGCCGTCCTTTTGGGGCTTTCCCGGCAGTCTTCGTTTTTCCGTGGCGGGACGCCCTGTCAAGGGTCGCCGCAGGCGATCGCGAAGCGACGCGACGAAGGAGCGCCCTTGACAGGGCGGCCCGACGCGGAAGGACGATGAGACTGACGGGAAAGCCCCAACTCATCCCTGAGACCGCTGAGTCAGGTCCCGACCACCCCCACCCCCGTCCCGGTGTCCGGTCACCGCCCAGCGGCACACCGCCCCCGGCCCACCCACCCGCACCCGGGGAGGCGGGTGGGCAAACACCGCCCCGCCCCCGGCCCCTCGAGGGGGCGATGGCCGGCCCGCGCCGCGAGAGCGGCAACGGCAAAGCGCCGAGTCACGGGACCGTCCGTGACTCGGCGCTCTGGTTGTTACCGCCCGACGGAGCGAGGCTGGCGCGACAGGACGTTCGCACCGCCGGGCGGAGACTGGGGGAGGAGTTGTTCTCCTCTATATAGGGGACTCTGTGCGTGGCCCCTATATAGAGGAGTGGCTGGGACCGTGGCGGGCGGGCGACGAGAACTCCGGCGTCGTCTCCCTCAGGTCAAGAGACGGGCCTCGGAACCCATTACCACCGCACTGGCTCGCACGCTCGCCACGGTCCTCGTCCTGCCCTCACCACGTACCACCCCTCATCCGGGTCCGCGGCGCGGGCTCAGCACCCGGGGCCTGACCTCCCGTCAGGCCCCCGGTACATCTGTGGGGCTCAGGCGTCGCGCAGGGCGCGCACGGCCTCCTCGACGCGCTTGCCGTAGTCGGCGTCCGCGGCGTGGAAGTGAGCCAGGTTCTTCTCGATGACGTCTTCGAGGGTGACCTGCGACAGGCCGCCGGCGATGTTCGCCACCAGACGCTGCTTCTCGGCCTCCGACATCAGGCGGTAGAGCTCACCGGCCTGGAAGAAGTCGTCGTCCTTGGTGTGGGCCGGGGCCTCGTGGGTGCCCGTGTAGCCGGAGACGGCCTTCGGGGCGCCCAGGGCGATGCCGGTCTCGGCCGGGCCCTGGTACGAGTTGGGCTCGTAGTTCTTGTCGTGGCGCGAGCCGTTGCGCAGCGCCATGACGCCGTCGCGGCCGTAGTTGTCGGCCTTCGTCGCCTTCGGGGCGTTGACCGGCAGCTGGGTGTGGTTCACACCGAGGCGGTAGCGCTGGGCGTCGGCGTACGCGAACAGGCGGCCCTGGAGCATCTTGTCCGGCGAGGCGGTGATGCCCGGGACGAAGTTGTTCGGGGAGAAGGCGGACTGCTCGACCTCGGCGAAGACGTTGTCCGGGTTGCGGTCGAGGACCAGGCGGCCCACGCGCTGCAGCGGGTAGTCGGCGTGCGGCCACACCTTGGTGAGGTCGAACGGGTTGAAGCGGTAGTCCGCGGCCTCGGCGGCCGGCATGATCTGGACGTAGAGGGTCCAGCTCGGGTTCACGCCGCGCTCGATGGCCTGGAGCAGGTCGGTCTGGTGCGAGTTCGCGTCCTTGCCGACGAGCTCGGCGGCCTGCTCGGCCGACAGGCAGCGGATGCCCTGGTTCGTCTTGAAGTGGTACTTGACGAAGAAGGCCTCGCCCTGGGCGTTGGTCCACTGGTAGGTGTGGGAGCCGTAGCCGTTCATGTGGCGGTAGGACGCCGGGATGCCGCGGTCACCCATCAGCCAGGTGATCTGGTGCGTCGCCTCGGGGGCGTGCGCCCAGAAGTCCCAGACGTTGTCCGGCTCCTGCTTGCCCGTGAAGGGGTCGCGCTTCTGGGAGTGGATGAAGTCGGGGAACTTGATCGGGTCCTTGATGAAGAACACCGGGGTGTTGTTGCCGACGAGGTCGTAGTTGCCGTCCTCGGTGTAGAACTTCAGCGCGAAGCCGCGCGGGTCGCGGACGGCGTCCGCGCCACCGAGGGAGTCGGCCACGGTGGAGAACCGCAGGAAGGTCTCGGTCTTCTTGCCGACCTCGGAGAGGAACTTGGCCGAGGTGTAGGCGGTGACGTCGTCGGTCACCTCGAAGTAGCCGTACGCGGCCGAGCCGCGGGCGTGCACCACACGCTCCGGGATGCGCTCACGGTTGAAGCGGGCGAGCTTCTCGAGGAGCTGCTGGTCCTGGATCAGGAGAGGGCCACCGACGCCGGCGGTGGCGGAGTTCTGGTTGTCGGCGACCGGGGCGCCGGACTCGGTCGTCAGCGTGCGCTTCGACATGGTGACCTTCCGTACGGGTAACTGCTGACGGAAAGCGTCTTCCGTCATGCGGAACAGCCTAATTTCGGCGTGAACGCGACGTCAACAGTTTGTTGAAAGAAAGAATGGGGAGGTAATCCGGACGGTGCCGGCGCTTGGGCGCGACAGGACAGGTGTCAGCACCGGCACCATCCGGAAACTCGGGCCCCCGTGCGGGGGAGTGCGGCCCGGGGGAGCGGGCCGCCGGGGTGGGTCAGACCTGGGCGCCGGAGAGGCGCTCGACCGCGCGGAGCAGGGCGGAGTGGTCCAGGCCGCCGTCACCCTGGGCGCGCAGGGAGGCGACGAGCTGGGCGACGACCGCGCCGACGGGCAGGGCGGCACCGACGTTGCGGGCGGCGTCGGTGACGATGCCCATGTCCTTGTGGTGCAGGTCGATCCGGAAACCGGGCTTGAAGTCGCGGTTCAGGAAGTTGTCCTTCTTGCGGGTCAGCACCGTGGAGCCGGCCAGACCGCCGTTGAGGACGTCGAGGGCGGCCTCGAGGTTCACGCCGGACTTCTCGAGGAAGACGACGGCCTCGGCGCACGCCTGGATGTTCACCGCGACGATGAGCTGGTTGGCGGCCTTCACCGTCTGGCCGGAGCCGTGCGGGCCGCACAGGACGATGACCTTGCCGAGGGCCTCGAGGATCGGCAGGGCCGCGTCGAAGTCGGCCTGCTCGCCACCCACCATGATCGACAGGACGGCCTCGATGGCGCCGGCCTCGCCGCCGGACACCGGGGCGTCGATGACGCGGATGCCCTTCTCGGCGGCGTTCTTCGCCAGGTCGATGGAGGTCTGGGGGGTGATCGACGACATGTCGATGATGAGCGCGCCGGACTTGGCGTTCTCCAGGATGCCGGCGGGGCCGTAGTTGATGGCCTCGACCTGCGGGGAGGCGGGGACCATCGTGATGATCACGTCGGCGTCCGCGACGGCCTCGGCGATCGAGCCGGCGGCGGTGCCGCCGGCGGCGGCCAGGCGGTCCAGCTTGTCCTGCTCGAGGGTGAAGCCGGTGACCGAGTAGCCGGCCTTCAGAAGGTTCTCGGACATGGGGGAGCCCATGATTCCGAGTCCGATCCAGGCAATCTTCGGGAGCGCGGCGGGGTTGCTCATGATGAGGGTCCTTCTCTTAATGCATCGTACGAAAAGTGCGTGAGGTGCCTGGCTGATCGCCCGGACTTTGTCCCCTTACCTGGCGGCGCGGGCCTCGGCCGGCAGCCAGTCGAAGGACGCGGCGGCGTCGGCGGCCTTGTACTCCAGGCCGACAAAGCCCTGGTAGCCGGCCTTCTTGAGCTGGTCGAGAAGATCCTCGAGGGGCAGCTCGCCGGTGCCCGGGGCACCGCGTCCGGGCTTGTCCGCGATCTGGACGTGCCCGGTCTTGGCGGCGTACTTTTCGATGACCTCGGAGAGGTCCTCATCGTTCATCGCCAGGTGGTACAGGTCGAGGAGGAACTTGGCGTTGCCGAGGCCGGTGGCCTCGTTCACCTTGTCCACCACCTCGATGCCGGCCGGGGCGCTCACCAGCGGGTAGAGCGGCGACTCGGGCTTGTTGAGGGTCTCGATCAGGAGGATCGCGCCCACGCGGTCCGCGGCCTGCGCCGCGACGACCAGGTTCTTCAGGGCCAGCTCGTCCTGGACGGCCGGGTCCACGCCCTCGACGCGGTTGCCGTAGAGGGCGTTGAGCGCCTTGCAGCCGACCGAGGCGGCGAAGTCCGCCGCGACGTTGATGTTGGCGTTGAAGCGGTCCGACTCCTCCCCGGGGACCGAGACCGCGCCGCGGTCCGGGCCGGGGAGCTGGCCGGCGTAGAAGTTCAGGCCCACCAGCTGGGTGCCGGCGTCCTCAAGAGCCTTCTTGAGGGCGTCCAGCTCCTCCTGAGCGGGGGTGGGGGTCTCGATCCAGGGCCACCACAGCTCGACCGCGGTGAAGCCCGCCGCGGCGGCGGCCGCGGGACGCTCCAGGAGCGGGAGTTCCGTGAAGAGGATCGAAAGGTTCACATCGAAGCGCTGGTCCGAGTATCCCATGAGGGGTGTGCGCTCCTTCCGTATTGCGGAAGTTAGTTTCTGCTTGATGGAAGACTGCAAGCAGGGCGTCCGACTTGTCAAGTGCCGGCTCCCGGAATCTCACGACTGCCGGGTAGCTTGGCGGCGTGCGATTGAGAGTGGAGTTCACGACCGAGCCCTTCGACCTCGAAGAGGCCCCCGCCCACGCCGTTGCCGCCCGCGAGGTCATCCAGAAGGCCCGGCTGGACGCGGTCGACGTGGGCCCGTTCGGCAATACGGCCGAGGGCGATTCCGACCGGGTGCTGGGAGCGGTGGCCGCGCTGCTGCGCGACGCGCTGGACGCCGGCGCCACCCGCGTCTCGCTCCAGGTCAATGTGATCGGTGAGGAGGGCGCATGACCGAGCCCCGCGACCACCCGTTCGTCACCGCGGTCAAGCCGCTCGTGGACGCGATGGGCGGCGAGCTCATGGACCCGGCCGGGGCCGAGCCCGACGACGTAGTGCTGACGTGGGAGGGGCAGGAGGTGGTGGCCGTGCGCCTGCCGCAGCTGTCGGACTCCCTGGACCACATCCTGGCCGCGCTGGAACGGCGGCACGGGGTCCCTCTGGCGCAGCTCGACCGGAAGTCCAAGCAGGACGTGGTACGCATACTGGAGGCGCGGGGAGCCTTCTCCGTCCGGCACGGCGTGGAAACGGTGGCGGGCGCCCTGGGTGTCAGCCGTTTCACGGTCTACAACTATTTGAACCGGGACTCCGCCGCTCAGAATCGGCCGAACAAGACAGCGAAGCAGAACAGCCCGGAGTGAGGGACGCTCCACCGACGGTCACGAGCCGCCGCCCAATTCATCCGGGCGGCGGCTTTTGTGTACAGGAAGTTTCAACAAAGTGTTGACGCCGTGTTGTCGAGGGCGTTAGCTATGCGCAGCCCGTCAAAGCAACAACAGGCCACGGAGGCCTACCGTGACTTCGAGCCCGACCCCGGGTCTGACCCGGTTCAACGCCTTGGACGACAGCGCGGCCGCGGCCGAGCTGCACGAGGTGTGCGCCAGCTCGGCGTGGGGGAGCAAGATGCTCGCCCAGCGCCCCTTCGCCACCGCCGAATCCCTGTACGCCGCGAACGAGGCCGCCATGGCGGAGCTCACCGCGGACGACCTGGGCGAGGCGATGGGAGGCCACGCGCCGATCGGCCGGCCGAAGCCGGGAGACCCGACCTCCGCCCGCGAGCAGCGTGGCATGGCCGGTGCCTCGGACGAGCTCAAGAACGAGCTCCTCGAACTGAACCTGGCCTACCAGGACAAGTTCGGCCACGTGTTCCTCATCTGCGCCACCGGTGCCACCGGTGAGTTCATGCGGGACTCGGTCAAGGTCCGGATCGAGAACACGCCGGAGCAGGAGCGGGAGATCGCTCGCGGCGAACTGGTGAAGATCAACCGGATCCGTCTGACCCGGCTCGTCGAGCTCGCAGAAGGAGAGTGAACATGAGCACCGAGACCACCGCGTCGGTGTCCACGCACATTCTGGACACCAGCATCGGCCGTCCCGCCGAGGGCGTCGCCATCTCCCTGTCGGCCCGCGCGGGCCTCGACGGCGAGTGGGCGGCCCTGGGCGGCTCCGCCACCGACGCCGACGGGCGCTGCAAGGACCTGCCGGCCCTGCCGGAGGGCACCACACACGTGCGTCTCGACTTCGAGACCGAGACGTACTTCGAAAAGAAGCAAGCCGAGGCGCAGCAGGACGCCCCCCGCGTAAGGGACAGCGGTGCGTTCTTCCCCGAGGTCACCATCACCTTCGCGGTGAACCCGGGCGAGCACTACCACGTACCGCTGCTGCTCAACCCGTTCGGCTACTCCGTTTACCGAGGGAGCTAGCATGGCCACGATTCTGGGCCAGAACCAGTACGGCAAAGCAGAGAACCGCGTCGTCAAGATCACGCGGGACGGCGACACGCACCACATCAAGGACCTGAACGTCTCGGTCGCCCTCTCCGGCGACATGGACGACGTCCACTACTCCGGCTCGAACGCCAACGTCCTCCCGACGGACACCACCAAGAACACGGTGTACGCGTTCGCCAAGGAGTACGGCATCGAGTCCGCCGAGCAGTTCGGCATCCACCTGGCCCGCTGGTTCGTGAACAGCCAGGAGCCGATCCAGCGCGCGCGCATCCGGATCGAGGAGTACGCCTGGGACCGGATCGCCACCTCGGACGCCAACTCGAAGTTCATCGGCTCCGACGAGGTCAACCACTCCTTCGTCCGCAAGGGCATGGAGACCCGCGTCACCCAGATCACGTACGACGGCCAGAACTGGGAGGTCATCTCCGGCCTCAAGGACCTGATCGTCATGAACTCCACCAACTCGGAGTTCTGGGGCTACGTGAAGGACAAGTACACGACCCTGCAGGAGGCGTACGACCGCATCCTGGCCACCCAGGTGTCGGGCCGCTGGCGCTTCAACTGGTCGGACGACGAGCAGCGGATGCCCAACTGGGAGAAGTCCTACGCCGAGACCAAGAAGCACATGCTCCAGGCCTTCGCGGAGACCTACTCCCTCTCGCTGCAGCAGACCCTGTACCAGATGGGTTCGCGCATCATCAACCACCGTTCGGAGATCGACGAGGTCCGCTTCTCGCTCCCGAACAAGCACCACTTCCTCGTCGACCTGGAGCCCTTCGGCCTCAAGAACGACAACGAGGTGTACTTCGCCGCGGACCGTCCGTACGGTCTGATCGAGGCGACGGTCCTCCGCGACGGCGCCGACGCCCGTATCCCCGTGGACATGACCAACCTCTGAACCACCCTCTGAGCAGTGCACGCGCGTCCCGGGGCTCCGCAGTGGCCCCGGGGCGACACCCCCACAGCTTCCTGAATCGGCACCCGGACGCATCACACGGGGCGGCAGTACTGTCAGCTGTCAGGCCCCCGGCTCCGGCACTCAAATCCCCAGGGTTTTGCCGTGCCCGCACCGCCACTGAAAGCACGAGGAAGTCCCATGGCAGCATCGGCAGCCCATGACGGCGCCGTAGAGCGCATCGTCATCGAGAACTGTGCGATCGCGACCGTCGACGCCAACGACACCGAGTACGCCTCGGGTCACGTCGTCATCGCAGGCAACAAGATCGAGTTCGTCGGCGCGGGCAACGCCCCCGAGAACCTCGAGAACGTCGTCCGCCGCATCGACGGCACCGGGCACCTCGTGACCCCCGGTCTGGTCAACACGCACCACCACTTCTACCAGTGGATCACGCGTGGTCTGGCCACCGACCACAACCTCTTCAACTGGCTCGTCGCGCTGTACCCGACCTGGGCGCGCATCGACGAGCAGATGGCGTACTCGGCGGCCCAGGGCTCCCTGGCCGCGATGGCCCGTGGCGGTGTCACCACCGCGATGGACCACCACTACGTCTACCCCAAGAACTCCGGCGACCTCTCCGGCGCGATCATCCGCGCCGCGTCCGAGATGGGCGTCCGCTTCACCCTCGCCCGCGGCTCCATGGACCGCAGCGAGAAGGACGGCGGCCTGCCGCCGGACCACGCCGTCGAGACCCTTGAGGGTGCCCTCGCGGACACCGAGGCGACCGTGAAGAAGTACCACGACGCCTCCTTCGACGCGATGACCCAGGTCGCCGTCGCCCCGTGCTCCCCCTTCTCGGTCTCCACCGAGCTGCTGAAGCAGGGCGCCGAGCTGGCCCGCCGCCTCGGTGTGCGCATGCACACGCACGGCTCGGAGACCGTCGAGGAGGAGAAGTTCTGCCACGAGCTCTTCGGCATGGGCCCGACCGACTACTTCGAGTCGACCGGCTGGCTCGGTGAGGACGTGTGGATGGCGCACAGCGTCCACATGAACGACTCCGACATCGCCGCGTTCGCCCGCACCAGGACCGGTGTCGCGCACTGCCCGTCCTCCAACGCCCGTCTGGCCGCCGGCATCGCCCGCGTCCCGGACATGCTGGCCGCCGGCGTCCCGGTCGGCCTCGGCGTGGACGGCACCGCCTCCAACGAGTCCGGCGAGCTGCACACCGAGCTGCGCAACGCGCTGCTGATCAACCGTCTGAACCCGGTGCACCGCGAGGCCGCGCTCAACGCCCGCCAGTCGCTGCGCCTGGGCACCTACGGCGGTGCGCAGGTCCTCGGCCGCGCCGACAACATCGGCTCGCTCGAGGTCGGCAAGTGCGCCGACCTGGTGCTGTGGAACCTGAACACCTTCCTGCACTCCTCGATCGCCGACCCGGTCACCGCGCTCGTCTTCGGCGCGGCCGCCCCGGTCACCGCCTCGTTCGTCAACGGCAAGCAGATCGTCGAGAACAACCGGCTGCTCTTCGCGGACGAGGACGCCATCGCGGTGTCCACCCGCGAGGAGGCCCAGCGCCTGGCCCGGATCACCGCGCAGGCCTGATCCCCACGGAGTCCGGCCGGGGGGGACGGCCCCCGGCCGGCCGCCGCGGACCCGAGCGGGGTCCGCGGCAGCCGTTCCCGGGAAGCGCCCGAGGAGAGATCCGACGGCGCCCCCGGGGCGGTGACGCGTGACACCCCCTCCCCGCACGGCGCGCCACCCGCGCCACTGCCACGGCACCCCCAGCCCCGACCGGGCCGGAACCACCGCGCGGAAGCGGTTTTGGGCGAATCGATTCCGCACCCCTTGGGACAGCAGAAGTCGCTCCACCCACAACTCCATACAGACTCGACCAGCACGCTTTCGCACCACCTCCCTGACACCCACGTCCCTGCCGACGTGTTTAACCGACCGGAGGAAGCCGTGGCCGATGCGCCCAGGTTTCGCAAAGATGCAGTCGCAGTACCGGAGGAGAAGCACCCGGTCGACGAGACCCTGCCTCCGCTCCGCATGTTCACCAGCGGCCTCCAGCACGTGGCAGCCATGTACGCGGGTGTCGTGGCCCCGCCCATGATCGTCGGCCCCGCCGTGGGCCTCTCCGCCACCGAGACCGCCTTCCTGATGGGCGCCTCCCTCTTCACCGCAGGGCTCGCCACCCTCCTCCAGACCCTCGGGTTCTGGAAGATCGGCGCCAAACTCCCCTTCGTCAACGGCGTGTCCTTCGCCGGCGTGACCCCGATGATCGCCATCGGAAAGGGGCAGGGGCACGACGCCATCCCCGTCATCTTCGGCGCGATCATCGTCGCCGGACTCGCCGGCTTCCTCGCCGCCCCCTACTTCGGCAAGCTCGTCCGGTTCTTCCCGCCCGTGGTCACCGGCACCGTCATCACCCTGATCGGCGTCTCGCTGCTCCCCGTGGCCTTCAACTGGTCCCAGGGCGGCAACCGCACCGCCACCGACTACGGCTCCATGAAGAACATCGGCATGGCCGCGCTCACCCTGGCGATCGTCCTGGTGATGCGCAAGTTCCTGCGCGGTTTCCTCCAGCAGATCTCCATCCTCCTCGGCCTGGTCGCGGGCACCGTCATCGCGATACCGCTGGGCATGGCGCACTTCGACGCCGTCCGGAACGCGGACCTCATGGGCTTCCCGACCCCCTTCCACTTCGGCGCCCCGCAGTTCCAGGTCGCGGCCGTCCTCTCGATGTGCATCGTGATGCTGGTCTGCATGACCGAGTCCACCGCGGACATCCTGGCCCTCGGCAAGATCGTCGGCCGTCCGGCGGACGCGAGGACCATCGAGGGTGGCCTGCGCGCCGACACCCTCGGCAGTGCGCTCAGCCCCCTGTTCAACGGGTTCATGTGCAGCGCCTTCGCGCAGAACATCGGACTCGTCGCGATGACCAAGGTCCGCAGCCGCTTCGTCGTCGCCGCGGGCGGCGGCATCCTGATCCTGCTGGGCCTGTGTCCGGTGGCCGCCTCCGTCATCGGGGTCGTCCCGCTGCCCGTCCTCGGCGGGGCCGGCATCGTGCTCTTCGGCTCGGTGGCGGCCAGCGGCATCCAGACCCTGGCGGGGGCGGCCATGGAGAAGGGCGAGAACGCCCTCATCGTCGCCGCCTCGGTCGGCATCGGCCTGATCCCGATCGCGGCGCCGAACTTCTACCACGCCTTCCCCAAGGACCTGCTGGTCGTCCTCGACTCCGGCATCAGCACCGGATGCGTGGTCGCGATCCTGCTCAACCTGGCGTTCAACCACCTCGGCTCCAGGAAGGCGGCGGCGGAACCGGCGCCGGAACCGGCCTTCGTGCACTGAAACCCCGGATCCCCGGGCGGCCCCCGGTCCCGGGATCCCCTCCACGCCCCCGGCGGGCGTGCGGCGGCGCGTACGTCACCCACTGCGGGTGTGGCGTACGCGGCGCCGCACGCCCGCCGGGGGCACCACTGCCCCAGCCCTGCCGATCAGGGCTGGTCCACCACCCCTGGCGCCGGATCCGTCCAGATGTCCGGCCGGACCGTCCGCACCCGCCGCCCCGTGTGGTCCAGCTCCTGCGCCTCCGACTTGCGTACGTGCAGCGCCACCGCCGAATCGGCGATCCGCAGCCCCGGCAGCCGCCGGGACAGGTCGGCCGTATAGCGTGCCAGCCCCTCGATGGTGCGCAGCCGGGCGCTGATCATGAAGTTCCAGGTGCCGCTCACCGACATACAGGTCCGCGTCTCGCGCAGCCCCGCGGCCACCGCCGCGCAGTCGGCGACCTCGTGCTCGCGCACCTCCGCCCACAGGGTCGCCGAGACCGGCCAGCCGGACAGCCCCGAGGCCATCGCACAGCTGTAGCGCAGGCCCTGCCCCGCCTCCAGCCGTCCCAGCCGGCGCCGTACGGTCGACTCGCTCATCCCCGACTCCCGCGCCAGCGAGGCCACGCTGCGCCGCCCGTCCGCGGCCAGCGCCATCAGCAGCGGCCGGTCCTCCTGCGCCACCGGGGCGACCGGCGGCGCCACCGCCCCCGGCGCGCCCGGGGCCCGCCGGGTACGCCCGGTCAGCAGCGCTGCCTGCGCCGGGGACAGGTGGTCCATCCGCCAGCGGTCGGGGGCCGAGTGCACCGCCGTGACCATCGAGGACCGGGTCCCGGTCACCCCGGGGATCCGCTGCACCCGGAAGGACAGGTAGCGGAACAGCATGTGCAGGTCTGGCACGGCCACGAAGGCCAGCAGGTCGCGGCCGCCGGTGGTGTGCTCCACCCCCATCGTGTGCGCGTCGCCGACCAGGGCCGCCCCCACCGCCGGGGAGGTGCCCGCCGCGCACATCACCTCCACCCACGCCATGCACGGGGCCTGGCTGCCCGTCCGCAGCCCCAGCCCCGACACCCAGGCCTCCCCGGCGGACGTCATCCGCTCCCAGCGCCGGGCCAGGGTCTCCGGGCGCGCCCCCAGGACCGGCGCCAGCCGCTCCCAGCTGGCGCGGGGCGCGAGCTGGAGGGCATGCACCAGTGCACGGTCGGTGTCGTCAATGGCGGAAATGGCCGAGTTCATACTTACCCCTGGCGGTTTTCCCGGCCCCGGACCGGTTAACCGGACTTTCGACTGATCATCTCTCTTCGTGCGCCGAACCGCCGCATCGGACGGCCGTGTGGGGGGTGGACGCGCGCAGCCCCAGGAGAGCAGCGGGAGGACGTATGGGGGAGCCCGGCTCGAGCATGCCTCAAGTGGTGCCCGCCGAGCTGTCCAGCCTCGTCGGCCGGGCCGCCGAAGTGGCCCGCGCCGTGACCCTGCTGGCCACAGAACGCCTGGTCACGCTCACGGGACCGGCCGGAGTGGGCAAGACCAGGATCGCCGTGCGCGCCGTCCGCGAGCTCTGCGGCGGCCGCGGCGCCGACATCGTGTGGGCCGACACGTCCCGGCTGGGGCCCTCGCACCCGGCCGACCTGGCCGCCGAGCTCGGCGCGGGCCTCGAAGGGCGCGAGGCGCTGCTGGTGCTGGACGGCTGCGAGCAGCTCGGCGATCGGGCCGGGGAGGTCGTGGGGGACCTGCTCGCGCGGTGGCCGGGGGTACGGATTCTGGCCACGTCGCAGCGGACCCTCGACGTGGCGGGGGAGGCCCTGCTGGCCGTCGGCCCGCTGGCCCTGCCCGCCGCGCCGCAGGACCCCGCCGCACCGTGTGCGGTGGCCGACGTGGCCCGGTCCGCCGCCGTACGGCTCTACACGGAGCGGGCGCGGGGAGCCGACCCCCGCTTCGAGCTCACCGAGGACAACGCCGGGGCCGTCGCCGCCCTGTGCCGCGCCCTCGACGGGATCCCCGGCGCGCTGGAGCTCGCGGCCGCGCGGACCCGCGGCCACGGCCCGGCCGAGGCGCTGCGCCGGCTGACCGCCGACCCGCTGGAGTTCCTGGCCGGCGGCGCGGGCCGGGCGGGCGGGGCCGACGCGCTGCGCCTGTGCCGGCTGGCCGCCCCCGGGGAACGGCTGCTGTGGGCGCGGCTCTCGGTCTTCGCGGGCTCCTTCGACGAGGCCGCCGTCGCCGAGGTGTGCGGGTTCGGCGCGCTCGGCCCGGGGGCCGCCGCCCAGGCCCTGCGGCGGCTGGCCCCGGCGCTGCTGGCGGAGCCCGGGTACGCGGGCCGCTACCGGCTGCCGCTGACCGTACGGGCCTACGCGGCCCGGCGGCTCGCCCGCGATCCGCTCGGGGACGGGGCCACCACCGTCCGCCGCCACCACGAGCGCTGCCGGATCACCGCCGAACGCGCCGCCCAGCTGTGGCGGTCGGGGGCGCAGCTGGAGGCCCGGGCCCTGGCCCTGCGGGAACTGCCCGAGCTGCGCCTCGCGATGGACCCGCGGTCGCCCGCCGGTCCCGCCGGCGCGCTGGAGATCGCCGTGTCGCTGTGGTTCCTCTGGTCGGCGTGCGGGCTGGTGGAGGAGGGACGCGGGCACCTGGAGCGGGCGCTGGCCCTGCACCCGCAGCCCCGGCCGGCCCGGGCCCTGTGGCTGGCGGCCTGGCTGGTGGCGAGCTTCGGCCAGGCGGAGGCGGCCGATCCGCTGCTGGTGGAGGCCTGGACCACGGCCGTGCAGGAGGGGGAGGACACCGTCCTGGCCTACCTGGCGCACGTCCGGGGCACCGTCGCCCTGTGGCGGGACCGGCCGCAGGAGGCCGCCGACGAGTACCGCGAGGCCCTCGAACTGCTGCCGGTGGAGCCCGAGTACGGGCCGGGGCGGCGGGCCCTGGAGTCGGGCCTCGCCATGGCCCTCGCGTACACCGACCCGGCGGCCGTCGCCTTCGGCGCCGGGGCGTCCGACGGCTCCGACCCCTGGGCCCGGTCCTGGGCGGGCTACGCGCAGGCCCACCTCCAGCGCCGCGAGGGCCGCCCCGCGCTGGCCCGTACCTGGCTGCTGCGTTCCCTGGAGACCCAGTTCACGCTGGGCGACCGGCTGGGCCAGGCCCTCTCGGTGGAGCTGCTGGCCCAGCTGGAGGCCGACCTGGGACGGTACGAGCTGGCCGCCCGGCTGCTCGGCGCCGTCTCCGGACACCGCCCGGCCTCCGCCTGCCCGCCGCGCGCGGAGCGGATCCTGCGGCTGCGGCTGTCCCCGGAGGCCCTGCGGGCGGCCTACGCGGAGGGCGCCGGGACCCCGCTGCGCGACCTGCTGCCGGAGCTGTGACCCGGCTCCCGGGAGCGGGGCGGGCGCCGGTTCCGACGCCGGGTCGGCGCCGGTTCTGACGCCGGGTCGGCGCCGGTTCTGACGCCGGGTCGGCGCCGGTTCTGACGCCGGGTCGGCGCCGGTCGTGAGGCCGGGGAGGACCGGCGGGGCACGGGGTGCCAGGGGGCCCGGAGTTGCCGGCCCGATCCGGCGTACGGCGTAAAGGACGCGGAAAGACATCGCTTGAGCGCTGGCTCGCCCCACCCCTCTGACCGGACAGGTGGTACAGCGATGGCCGAGACCCCGCAGCTGTGGATGCGCAGCGAGACCCGACCCACCGAACGGCGCGCGCCCCTGACCCCCGACGACGCCGGGCTCCTCGTCCGGCAGGGCGTGCGGATCACCGTGGAGGATTCCGGCCACCGCGTCTTCCCGCTCGACGCGTACGCCGCCGCCGGCTGCCGCACCGCCCCGGCCGGCTCCTGGGCGCAGGCCGCGCCCGCTGCGGCGTACGTCCTCGGCCTCAAGGAGCTCCCGCCCGCGCCCGAGGCCCTGCACCACCGGCACGTGTACTTCGGGCACGCCTACAAGGGCCAGCCCCAGGCGCCCGGTCTGCTGCGGCGGTTCGCCACGGGCGGCGGGACCCTGCTCGACCTGGAGTACCTGGCCGACGCCCAGGGCCGCCGGCTGGCCGCCTTCGGCTACTGGGCCGGGTACGCGGGCGCCGCGCTGGCCGCCCTGCACGCGCGCGGCCGGCTGACCGCGCCCCTGGTCCCGACGCCCCGCCCGGAACTGGACGCCCGCCTGCGGGACGCTCCGGCCGACGGGTTACGGGCCCTGGTGATCGGCGCGGGCGGCCGCAGCGGGCGCGGTGCCTGCGACGCCCTCGCCACCGCCGGGATCGCGGTCACCCGCTGGGGGCGCGGGGCCACCCGCCGGCTGGACCGGGCCGCGCTGCTGGACCACGACATCCTGGTCAACGCGGTGCTGACCACCCGGCCCGTGCCGCCCTTCCTGACCCCCGCGGACCTGGAGACCGGGACCGGCCGGCTCTCGGTGATCGCCGACATCACCTGTGACACCGGATCAGAGCTGCACCTGCTCCCGGTCTACGACCGCCTCACCGACTGGACGGTCCCGGTCCGGCGGCTGCGCGGCGGCACCCGCCCGGTCGACGTGATCGCCATCGACAACCTGCCCTCGCTGCTCCCGGCGGAGGCGGCCCGCGCCTTCTCGGCGGACCTGCTGCCCAAGCTCGTCGACCTGCACTCCCCGGCCCCGGACCCGGACTGGCTGCGCTGCCGGGCGGCCTTCACCACGGCGATGGAGGCGCTCACGGGCCCGGGCCGGGCGGCGTAGGGGGCGCGCCGCAGACCCGGTTCAGCCTTCCCGCAGCACGGCGACGGCCCCGCGCGCCCGCGTCCCGTCGGGCAGCTCCCACTCGGCGGTGACCCGGCCGAGCGCGCCGGGGCCGGTCAGGCCGTCCTCCGGCACCCGCACCAGTTCCAGGCCGAGCCGCCGCCCGCCCGCCTCCACCACGAGACGGGTGCCCTGCGGCCCGTCCTCCACGGCCACCACCGCCGCCCCGGCCGGCAGGGCGCCCTCGGCGGCCTCGGGGACGACGGCCGGGTCGGGGACGCCGGTCAGGCTCTGGTGCTGCGGTTCGGCGTCGCCCCGCAGGAGGGCGAGCAGCCGCTCGGTGAGCACCGGGTCGTGGGCGCCGTCGTAGATCCAGCGGGTGCCGAGGACCCCGTGCTCGGAGGTGCCGACGAGCCCCTGCTCGGCACCTTCGAGCGGGGCCCCGCGGTAGGTGAGCGGAACGAGGTAGGCCACGGGCCCGGTACCGGAGACGTCGGTGACGACCACGAACTCGATGCCCACCTCGCCCTCCGGGTCGTCGAGCCGGAACCCGCCGGCCCGGGTCAGCTCCGGGGCCCCGGAGGTTCCGGTGTACCAGGGGCGGGCCGGGAGCCAGGCGGCGATCAGCTCCAGCTTGCCGGGCTTCATGGTGGTGCGGTGGATGACGGCCATGTCCGGTCGGCTTCCTTCCGTGCTGCGGGCGTCCCCGAGGGGGCGGGCGGTCTCGTCCCGATCATGACAGCCCGCCCCCCGGGTCCTCACCGCATTACGGAGCGGATGTCAGGTACATCCCGCTCTGGTCGCCACCGGCGGTGTTCTTGCAGCTGGAGGCCGAGTCCGCGGGCTGGGCCGCGGCCAGGGCCAGGCAGCGGCCGACGGCCAGCTGGCCGAAGTAGTTCGGGTGCATGGACTCCTGGATCGGGCCCTGCGTCTCGTTGTTGTCGATCCAGCGGGCCCACTCGCTGGTCTTCGCCGACGCGGGGACCGTCGAGGTGACCTGCTTGCTGGCCTTGGCGCAGACCTCGCGGCCCTGCATCATGTCGCGCAGGTCCAGGAACTGGGTGCCCTTGTCCGCCGCGACCTGCTTGAGGCGGTTCGCCAGCTGCGGCACCAGGGAGTCGCGGGCCCAGTCCGAATCACGGTTCCAGAACGGACAGCCGCCGCTGTTGAGCCGGCTCCAGTCGCTCTGGGTGTAGCGGTTCTCGGCGCCGCGCGGGATCGGCGAGGGGTAGGACTGGAGCACGATGCGGTACGAGGAGTCGGTGTACCCGGCCTGCCGCATCACCGCCCGGATCTCGTCCACCGACTTGCCGACGTCGGCCATCACCCCGTCGATCTTCGCGTCGACGGCCGCCTGCTGGTCGTCGTAGCAGTACGAGCCCCAGAGCACGAAGTCGAGCGCGCACTCCTTGATGATGTCGGCGAAGCCCAGGTCGTTCCCGCCGACGGACAGGGCGACGACCTTCACGTTGCGGCTCGCGGCCACGGCCGCCAGCTGGTCGGCCTGCGGGGCCTCGCCCTTGTAGGACACGCCGCCGTTGGAGGCGCGGAAGACGTTCTGCGAGGTCGCCCCCGAGCAGGCCAGGTTCACGGCCGTCTCGGCGACGGAGCCCGCGCTCAGCACCTCGGCCGAGTCGGAGCGGTCGCAGCCGCCCGCCGTGCTGCCGTACACCTTCGCGGGGTCGTAGGTGCTGCCACTGACCCACGCCCGGTCAGTGCCATTCCTGCTCCCGCTGTTGGTCAGGCTGTTGCCCTTCCAGCGTCCGGCCTCGCCGGAGATGTAGCTGTCGCCCATGGACACGACGGCGGTGGGCCCGGTCCCGGGCCCGGCGGCGGCCGGGCCGGCTCCGCCGACGAGCAGCGCGCCGGCGGCGAGCGGTACGACCATCCCGGCGCCGGCCAGTCGCCGCACACGACGCCGGGCGGCCCGGTCCTTGCCGGCCTTGCGGAATCCGATCACTGCGGAACTCCTGCGGTCGGCCACGCCGAAGTCGGGAACAACTCCGGTGCGTGGCTTGGAAAGTGGGGGTACCGCCGGCGCCGGTGGCATCGGAAAGGTGGCACGCGCCCACTTGTTACCGCTAGGTACAGTCGGATTACGATGACGTAACGCCCGACCGGTCGGTCGGGCGCGGGAAGCTTCTCGGAGCCGGTCCGGGGCGGACCGGCGCGCGGCGGCGGCAGTTGGGGGAGGCCGCAGGGTTTCGCACCCGCGCACATCGCGCACCCGTCGGCAAACGGTCACGCGCCCGGGGAACGACTCCGCCCCCGGCGCCCGGGGAGGGCGGCGGGGGCGGAGGGGGTTCGGCTGCTGTGCGATTCAGCCGAAGTGGGGTGTCAGCCGACCAGCTGGTCGTACGCGGGGAGGGTCAGGAAGTCCGCGTAGTCGGCGTCCAGGGAGACCTTGAGGAAGAGGTCGTGGGCCTGCTGCCACTTCCCGGCCGCGAAGGCCTCGTCGCCGGCCTCGGCGCGGATCGCGGCGAGTTCCTCGGCGGCGAAGGTGCGGGTCAGTTCGGCGGTGGCGCGCTCGCCGTTCTCGAAGACGACTCCGGCGTTGATCCACTGCCAGATCTGGGAGCGTGAGATCTCGGCGGTGGCCGCGTCCTCCATGAGGCCGAAGATGCCGACGGCGCCCAGGCCGCGCAGCCAGGCCTCGATGTAGCGGATGCCGACCTGGACGGCGTTGCGCAGGCCCTCGTAGGTGGGCCGGGCGTCCAGGGAGTCGATCGCGATCAGGTCGCCGGGGGCGACGGCGACGTCCTCGCGGAGGCGGTCCTTCTGGTTGGGCTTCTCGCCCAGGACGGCGTCGAAGGAGGCCATCGCGATCGGGACCAGGTCGGGGTGGGCGACCCAGGAGCCGTCGAAGCCGTCGGCCGCCTCGCGGTCCTTGTCGGCGCGGACCTTCTCGAACGCGATCCGGTTGGCCTCGGCGTCCTTGCGGGACGGGATGAAGGCCGCCATGCCGCCGATGGCGTGCGCGCCGCGCTTGTGGCAGGTGCGGACGAGCAGTTCGGTGTAGGCGCGCATGAAGGGAGCCGTCATGGTGACCGCGTTGCGGTCCGGCAGGACGAACTTCTCGCCGCCGTCGCGGAAGTTCTTGACGATGGAGAACAGGTAGTCCCAGCGGCCCGCGTTGAGGCCCGCCGCGTGGTCCTTGAGCTCGAAGAGGATCTCTTCCATCTCGTAGGCCGCGGTGATGGTCTCGATCAGGACGGTCGCGCGGACGGTGCCCTGCGGGATGCCGACGTAGTCCTGGGCGAAGACGAAGATGTCGTTCCAGAGGCGGGCCTCCAGATGCGACTCCGTCTTCGGGAGGTAGAAGTAGGGGCCCTTGCCCAGGTCGATCAGCCGCTGGGCGTTGTGGAAGAAGTAGAGGCCGAAGTCCACGAGGGAGCCGGAGGCGGGGCCGCCCTCGAAGCTGAGGTGGCGCTCCTCCAGGTGCCAGCCGCGCGGGCGCATGACGACCGTGGCGAGCTGGTCGTTGGGCTTGAGGGCGTACGCCTTGCCGGTGCGCGCGTCCGTGAAGTCGATGCGGCGCTCGTAGGCGTCGATGAGGTTGAGCTGGCCGAGGACCACGTTCTCCCAGGTGGGGGCCGAGGCGTCCTCGAAGTCGGCGAGCCAGACCTTGGCACCCGAGTTCAGGGCGTTGATGGTCATCTTGCGGTCGGTGGGACCGGTGATCTCCACACGGCGGTCGTTCAGGGCGGCCGGGGCCGGCGCCACCTTCCAGTCGCCCTCGCGGACCTGTGCGGTGTCCGGGAGGAAGTCGAGCGTGGAGGTGCGGGCGATTTCGGCGCGCCGCTCGCCGCGTCGGGCGAGGAGCTCGGTGCGGCGGGGGGCGAACCGCCGGTGGAGCTCGGCCACGAAGGCGAGGGCCGCATCGGTGAGGACTTCGTCCTGCCGGGGCAGGGGCTCGGCGTCGACGATGGCCAGCGGGGACGGCGCTGGTGCGGACATATCTGTCACTCCTTCAGCGGCGGTGCCTTGCGGCCGCGGGGAATGCTCGCGCGAGACGGCACGCAGTGCCGCCGGGTGTGGAGAGTTCCGTGTAACGGTCGCGGGCGCCGTCTGGGGGTTCGGGCGCTTCTGACCAGTGGATAGTAATTTCCTCATGGTGGAAGTTCAATGGTTTGTTGATGTCGAGATTCTCTGAGTCGACAGATTCCGGTGGCCCGTGGCCCTCAGTGCCATCGCGGTCACAGCCCGCTCCGGCGGCGCCCCGGCCCGGCTCAGTCGAGGCGCGCCAGGTCGGGCGGGGTGTCGATGTCGAAGGCGGCCGCGACGTCCCCGCACTCCACCAGCATGAGCTCGTCGGCGTGGTTCTTCAGGTGGACCCGCGCCCCCTGGTCCCCGGTGGCCGTCGCCGTGATGTCCGCCCAGCGGTCCGCCCCGAACAGCACCGGATGCCCGCGCTCCCCCTCGTACGCGGCCGCCACCAGGCTGGCCGGGGACCGGTACGCGGCCCGCACCCGGGCCACCGCGGCCGGTCCGATGCCCGGCTGGTCCACCAGGGACACCAGCGCCGCGCCGGCCCCCGTGCCGGCCAGCGAGGCCAGGCCCACCCGCAGGGAGGAGCCCATGCCCTCCGCCCAGTCCGTGTTGTCCACGACCACGCAGCCCGCCAGGTCGGCACGTTCGCGCACCTCCGCCGCCGAGGCGCCCAGCACCACGTGCACCGGAGCGCAGCCCGCCTCGCGCAGCACGCGGACGGCGTTCTCCACCAGCGGGCGGCCGCGGTAGGGGAGCAGGGCCTTGGGGCGTCCCCCGAGCCGCCGGCCGCCGCCGGCCGCGAGGAGCAGGCCCGCGATCACCGGGGGCGCGCCGGTGGTCACCGGGGGAGCGGACGGGGACGTGTGTTCGGCTGCTGACATGGGAGCGATTCTCGCGCCTTCGCCCGTACGGGTGAGTGCCGTGCGAACAGTCGCCGCACGGAGGCCAGTGCGGCCCCGATCCGCAGGGGCTCGGAGATCCGGTTCTCGGCGGCCGCCAGCAGCGCCCGCTCGTCTCGGTCGGTGAAACCGTGGACATCGTCGTACGGCATTCCGGACTCTCCTTGCCAATCGGGGGCCAATACAGGGAGTCTGGT
Source organism: Streptomyces sp. 3211.6 (assembly GCF_003634815.1). Classification (NCBI taxonomy): domain Bacteria; kingdom Bacillati; phylum Actinomycetota; class Actinomycetes; order Kitasatosporales; family Streptomycetaceae; genus Streptomyces; species Streptomyces sp. 3211.6. The sequence goes on from NZ_RBXC01000001.1 coordinate 6,287,389, forward strand.
CCCGGATTGGCCTGGCGGGCAGAGCCAATCAGGGGAGGTTGGCATGGCGAACGGGCGAGAGGTCCGCAGAGTGGTCCATACGGCCGACAGGACGGTCGGCAGCCGGCAACTGGCGGCGATGCTCCCGGCCGAGGTACTGGCCCGCCCCGGCTACCGCTCCCTGGCCGACGCCGTCCGCACCCTGATCCTCGACGGCAGGATCGCCCTGTACGTCCGGCTCCCCGCCGAACGCGAGCTCGCCGAGGCCGTCGGGGCGAGCCGCGCCACCGTGACCGGCGCCTACGACCTGCTGCGCGAGAGCGGCTACGTCCGCAGCCGGCGCGGCTCCGGCACCTGGACCGAGCTCCCCGAGGGACACGGGCCCGTCGGCGCCCACCTGCTGACCGGCGCGGTCGGCGTCCGGGCCGACGGGGACCCCGGCATCGACCTCGCCATCGCCGCCATGGGAGCCCCCGACGACAGCCTCACGCAGGCCCTCGCCTGGGCGGCCCCCCGCCTGTCCGCCCTCGCCCGCAGCCCCGGCTACCACCCCTTCGGCCTGCCCGACCTGCGCGCGGCCGTCGCCGACCGGTTCACCCGGCGCGGGCTGCCCACCCGACCCGAGCAGATCCTGGTCACCGCCGGCGCCCAGCAGGCCTTCGCCCTGGTCGTCAGCCTGCTCTGCCGGCCCGGCGACCGGGTCGTCACCGAGAGCCCGACCTACGCCAACGCCCTCGACGCCCTGCGCCACGCCCGGCTGCGCACCGGTTCCGTCCCCGTGTCCGACGCGGGCTGGGACATGGAGACGGCCGAGTCCACCCTCCACCAGACCGTCCCCCGGCTGGCCTACACCATCCCGGACTTCCACAACCCGACCGGCGCCCTCATGCCCGAGGAGCACCGGCTGCGGCTGCTGGCGGCGACCCGGGCCACCGGGACCTGGCTGGTGGTGGACGAGACCATCGCCGACATCGCCCTGGACGTGCCGGCCCCCGCCCCGCTGGCCTCGCTCGCCCCGCGCTCCGGCGCCGACCACGTGATCACCATCGGCTCGCTGAGCAAGACCTACTGGGGCGGGCTGCGGGTCGGCTGGATCCGGGCCACCGCGAAGCTCGTCAACGAGCTGACGGCGGTCCGGGTGTCGTCCGACATGACCGGCTCCGTCCTCGACCAGGTGGTGGCCCTGCCGCTGCTGGAGGACATGGACCGGTGTCTGCCCCGGCGGCTCGCGGAGCTGCGGGTCCAGCGGGCGGCCCTGGTGGGCTCGCTGGAGCGGCACACCCCGGAGTGGTCCTGGCGGCTGCCGCCGGGCGGCCTCTCGCTCTGGGTCGACCTCGGCGAGCCCGTCAGCTCCGCCCTGGCCGAGCGGGCGGCCGCCGCCGGAGTGCACATCGGCCGGGGCGCCCGCTTCGGCGTCGACCCCGGCACCTTCGAGCACCGGCTGCGCATCCCCTACACCCTGGCGCCCGACCGCCTCGACGAGGGCGTGCGCCTCCTCGCGGCGGCCTTCCACGACGGCGTGCCCCTGGCCCCGGGGGTGGACCGGCCCTACTGGGTCGCCTGAGTGGCCGCCGCAGGGGCGGGCGGCTCAGCTGTGGCGCAGCTCGGTCCAGGTCGCGGCGTCGACCACGCCGGTCTCGGGCAGCTTCCGCGTCCCCTGGAAGTACCGGGTGGCCGACTCCGCGTCCGGCCCGAACACGTCCTTCGGCTCCTCCTCGGTCGCCTGCAGCCCCGTCCAGAAGGTCAGCAGGCAGCGGGCCTCCAGGACGGTCCGGCCCTTGTTGCCGAGGGTGACGGGCGGGGGCGGGGTCCGGTTGTCGAAGCCGCAGCTCAGGCCGGTGATGTCGGGCTCGGCGGGCGTGGCCGCGGAGGCCGCGGCGGCGGAGCCGAAGAGGAGGGAGACGGTCAGCGCGGCCGAGGCCGCGGAGCGTGTGATCAAGGAATTCATGGTCCAGACCTTAATGATCACGACGCTGCTGCAAAACCGATATTCCGCTGATGTCAGGGTGTGCGGATCAGCCGGCGGGTGGCGGCCGCCGCCACCGCCGCCGTACGGGAGTCCACGCCGAGCTTGGCGTAGACGTGTACCAGGTGGGACTTGACGGTGGCCTGGCTGAGGAAGAGCCGCTTGGAGATCTGCTGGTTCGACAGCCCGTCCGCGACCAGCTGGAGCACCTCCAGCTCCCGCTTCGTCAGCGCCTCCGCCGGGGTCCGCATCCGGTCCATCAGCCGCAGCGCCACCGCCGGGGCCAGCGCCGACTGGCCGGCCGCGGCCGTGCGCACGGCCGCCGCCAGTTCCTCCGGCGGGGCGTCCTTGAGCAGGTAGCCGGAGGCCCCCGCCTCCACCGCCGCGAGGATGTCCGCGTCCGTGTCGTAGGTGGTCAGGACCAGCACCCGGGGCCCGCCCGGGCGGGCGGTGATCGCCGCCGTGGCCGCCGAGCCGTGCATCCCGGCGCCGAACTGGAGGTCCATCAGCACCACGTCCACAGGCTCCGACGCCGCCAGCTCCACGGCCCGCTCCGCCGTCGCCGCCTCCGCGACCACCGCGAAGTCCGGTTCGGTATCCAGCACCGCGCGCAGCCCGGCGCGGACCACCGGGTGGTCGTCGGCGAGCAGGAGCCGGATGGTCATCGTCAGGCCTCCAGGGGCAGCGGCAGGGTGACGGCCACGGCGGTGCCCTGGCCCGGGTCGGACTCCACGGTGAACAGCCCGCCCAGCGACTGGGCCCGCGCCCGCATCGCGGGCAGGCCGAAGCCGCCCCCGCCGGACGGGGCCGAGGCGGGGTCGAAGCCCCGGCCGTCGTCGACGACGTCCAGCGTGACCGAGGTGTCCATGAAGGTGAGCGTGATCTCCGCCCGGTCCGCCCGGGCGTGCCGCACCACGTTGGCCAGCGCCGACTGGGCGATCCGCAGCAGGGCGACCTCGTAGGGGGTGGGCAGCTCGCGCGGCGGGCCGCTGACCGAGAAGCGCACGCGCGGGCCCGGCGCGCCCGAGCACAGCCGCTCCAGCGCCGCCGCCAGCGAGCCGTGCTCCAGGTCCGGGGGTGTCAGGGCCCGCACGAACCGGCGCGCTTCGGCAAGGTTCTCCTGAGCGGCCTCCCGGGCCCGGGCGATGTGCCCGAGCGCTGCCGCCGCGGGCGCCACCGGGCCCGCGCCGGCCGTGCCCGCGGTGGCCGTCCCGGGCGCCGCCGGGGCCGCACCCGCCGGGGCCGCACCCGCCGTGGCCGCCGTGGCCGCCGCGGGCGCTGCCGGGGACGGCCCCGCCGTGTCGTCCGACGGAGCGGGGCCGGGGGCCGCCGGGGATTCCGACAGGGCCCGCTCGGCCGCCCGCAGCAGCAGCTGGATCGAGGACAGGCCCTGTGCGAGCGTGTCGTGGATCTCCCGGGCCAGCCGCTCCCGCTCGGCGAGGATCCCCGCCCCCCGCTCGGCCGCGGCCAGTTCGGCCCGGGTGGCGATCAGCTCCTCGATCAGCTCGCGGCGCCGCTCGCTCTCCCGGTACAGCGCCTGGTAGCCGAGCACGGTGGCCACCGCCACGGCCCCGCCCAGCAGCGGCCCGAGGAAGGCCCCCGGGGTGACGGCGCCACTGTGCGCCAGGAACCCGCCGATCGCCGCGCCGGCCGTCACCGCGACCGCCGCCAGCGCCCAGCGCAGCCGCAGCAGGTGCAGTTCCAGGAAGTACAGCGGGAACGCCAGCCACAGCCCGTCGGGGGACAGGGCGAGCAGCGCGGCCCACACCGCGCCCATCCCCGCCAGCCACGCCCCGGCCGCGCGCGCCGACCGCCCGACGGCCGGGGCCCGTACCCCCGCCGCGTACACGGCGGCCAGCACGGCGCAGACGGCGACGACCCACCCGGCCCGGGGCGCGGAGCCGGTGACGGACCGGCCGGCGGCCAGCGCGAGCAGCCCGGCGAACAGGGCGTGCAGGCACAGCCGCAGGACGCGGGTGACGGGGGTCAGGGGGCGGGCGGGGGCGGCGGGGGCGGAGGACATCGTCCGACCAGCGTAAGCGGGCCGCCGGGGCCCCCGGTCAACCGAAAGTTCGATATCGGAATGCCTCCTTCGATACCAGGATCCCTCCCGTGGCGCGATGCCCGGGACGCGGGCGGGCGACCAAGGTGGGGGACATGTTCGTCGCATGGAGAGATCTACGGTTCGCCAGGGGCCGCTTCGCCCTCATGGGCTCGGTCGTCCTGCTCATCACGCTGCTGGTCGGCCTGCTGTCCGGCCTCACGTCCGGCCTGGCCCGGGAGAACATCTCGGCCATCACCGGCCTGCCCGCCTCGCGCCTGGCCTTCGCCGTCCCGCCCGGGGACCAGAAGGTGTCCTTCACCAGCTCCCAGCTGCCCGAGAGCGCCTGGCAGGCCTGGCGCGGGCGCCCCGGCGTCAAGGCCGCGGAGCCGCTCGGCATCCGCACCACCAACGCCCTCGCCGGCGAGCGCACGGCCGCCGTCTCCGTCTTCGGCGTCGAGCCCGGCGGCCGCCTGGCCCCCGCCGGGACGGGGCTGGGCCCGGGCAGGGCCGTCCTCTCCGAGAAGGCCGCCGGGGAACTGGGCGGGCTCACCGCCGGGGACCGGTTCCGGGCCGGTCCGCTGGAGCTGACCGTCGCCGCCGTCTCGGGCACCGCCGCCTACAGCCACACCCCGGTCGTCTGGGCGGACCTGGGCGACTGGCAGCGCGTCGGCAACCCCGGCCCCTCCTCCGGGACCTCCGCCACCGTCCTCGCCCTCGACGGCTCCGGGGACGTGGACTGGGCCGCCGGCGACAAGGCGGCCGGCACCCGCAGCCAGAGCGTCGACGAGGCCCTGGGCGCCATAGGGTCCTACCAGGCCGAGAACGGCTCGCTCCAGCTGATGCGCGGCTTCCTCTTCGCCATCTCGGCGCTGGTCATAGGGGCCTTCTTCACCGTGTGGACCATCCAGCGCAGCGGGGACGTCGCCGTCCTCAAGGCGCTCGGCGCCTCCACCCCGTACCTGCTGAAGGACGCCCTCGGCCAGGCCGTGGTGATGCTGGCCATCGGCACCGGCGCGGGCACCGCCCTCGCGTCCGGGATCGGGGCCCTGATCAGCGGCGGGGACGTGCCCTTCGTCCTCGACGCCGCCACCGTGCTGGCCCCCGCCGGGATCATGATCGTGCTCGGTGCGCTGGGCGCGGCCCTGTCCATCCGGCGGATCACCGCCGTCGACCCGCTGACCGCCCTGGGGAGCGCCCGATGACCCTCTTCCTCCACGACGTCACGCTCACCTACCCCGACGGCGACGGTCGCCTGACCGCCCTCGACGCGGTGGAGCTGGAGGTGCCCGCCGGCACCCTGACCGCGATCGTGGGGCCCTCGGGCTCCGGGAAGTCCAGCCTGCTGGCCGTCGCGGCCACCCTGGTCACCCCCGACTCCGGCCGGGTGCTCGTCGCGGGCCGGGACACCGCGCGGCTCGGCGCCGGCGAGAAGGCCGCCCTGCGCCGCGAGGAGATCGGCATCGTCTTCCAGCAGCCGAACCTGCTGGCCTCGCTGACCGCCGCCGAGCAGTTGCAGGTGATGGCCCACCTCTCCGGCCGCCCCGCCCGGCAGCTGCGCCGGCGGGCCCTGGAACTGCTGGACGCGGTGGGCCTGGCCGACAAGGCCGACCGGCGCCCCCACCAGCTCTCCGGCGGGCAGCGCCAGCGGGTGAACATCGCCCGCGCCCTGATGAACGAGCCCTCCGTGCTGCTGGTCGACGAGCCCACCAGCGCCCTGGACCACGAGAGGGGCGCGGCCGTCCTCGACCTGCTGGTCACCCTCACCCGCGAGCGCTCCACGGCCACCGTGCTGGTCACGCACGACCACGCCCACCTGGACCGGATGGACCGCACGGCGACCATGACCGACGGCCGCCTCGCCCACGGCGCCCGGCCCGCCGAGCCCTCCGCGGCCCCGGCGGCCTGAGCGCCGGCCGACCCGGGCCCGCGTACGCGAGAGCCCCGGCGCCCCCCGCAGGGGGAGGGGCGCCGGGGCTCTCGTACGCGTACGCAGGCCTACGCGGGGGTCTGGCTCTGCAGGGCCACCGACAGTTCCGCGGCCACGCCCTGCAGGATCGGCACGAAGGACTCGGCGACCTCCTGCGTCACCCGGCCGGCCGGACCCGAGATCGAGATCGCGGCGGCGGTCGGCGAGTTCGGCACCGACACGGCCAGGCAGCGGACCCCTATCTCCTGCTCGTTGTCGTCGACCGCGTACCCGGTCTTGCGGACCTGCTCCAGCGCCTCCAGGAAGCCCTCGGGCGTGGTGATGGTCTTCTCGGTCGCGGCCGGCATCCCGGTGCGGGCCAGCAGCGCCCGTACCTCCTCGGCCGGGGTGTGGGCGAGCAGCGCCTTGCCCACGCCGGTGGAGTGCGGCAGCACCCGGCGGCCGACCTCGGTGAACATGCGCATGGAGTGCTTGGACGGCACCTGGGCGACGTAGACGATCTCGTCCCCGTCGAGCAGGGCCATGTTCGCGGTCTCGCCCGTCTCCTCGACCAGCCGGGCGAGGTAGGGGCGCGCCCAGGTGCCCAGCAGCCGCGACGCGGACTCGCCGAGCCGGATCAGGCGGGGCCCGAGGGAGTACCGTCGGTTGGGCTGCTGCCGGACGTAGCCGCAGGCGACGAGGGTGCGCATCAGGCGGTGGATGGTCGGCAGGGGCAGCCCGCTCGCGGCGGAGAGCTCGCTGAGACCGACTTCGCCCCCGGCGTCGGCCATCCGTTCGAGCAGATCGAAGGCGCGCTCGAGGGACTGGACGCCACCGCCGGCGGCGGTGGGCTTGGCGGAAGCGTCGGTGGTGCTGGCGCTGGACGTCGGCACGGCGCGGTCCTTTCGGTGCTGGCAGGCAAGGAAGCAGCCTACCGGTCGGTCGACCTCCGCCCTAGAGCCGGGCCTCGGCCGTCCCCGCCGGTCAGAGGCGGTTTGTCCTGGTGGCGGACGTCCTCGGGAAGTTACCCGCCCGGGTGCCGGTGGTGGTAGCTACATTCTGGATAGTGAAATCTTAATTCCATCTCGTGGAAACATCCAATTGCGATGCAGGCGCGTCAGTGGTCCCTCCGGGCACTCTTGACTGGCCCCGGATCGGGGTGAAGACTCCGTCAACAGAACGTTGAATTTCGCTCTGTGGAAGTAGATGGGGAGGTTCCGGTGGCCGACGTGCCTGTGGAACTGGTACTGCGCTCGACGCGCGTCATCACCCCCGAGGGGACGCGCGCCGCCTCGGTGGCCGTCGCCGGCGGGAAGATCGCGGCCGTGCTGGCGTACGAGGCCGAGGCACCGGCCGGAGCCCGGCTCGAGGACTTCGGCGACGACGTCCTGCTCCCCGGCCTCGTGGACACCCACGTCCACGTCAACGACCCGGGCCGCACCGAGTGGGAGGGCTTCTGGACGGCGACCCGCGCGGCCGCCGCCGGAGGCATCACCACCCTCCTCGACATGCCCCTCAACTCCCTGCCGCCCACCACCACGGTCGGCAACCTCCGCGTCAAGCAGGAGGTCGCCCGGACCAAGGCGCACGTGGACGTCGGCTTCTGGGGCGGCGCCCTGCCCGACAACGTCAAGGACCTGCGCCCGCTGCACGACGCCGGCGTGTTCGGCTTCAAGTGCTTCCTGTCCCCCTCCGGCGTCGACGAGTTCCCGCTGCTGGACCAGGAGCAGCTGGCCACCTCCCTCGCCGAGATCACCGGCTTCGGCGGCCTGCTGATCGTCCACGCCGAGGACCCGCACCACCTGGAGTCCGCGCCGCAGAACCCGGGCCCCAAGTACGCCGACTTCCTCGCCTCCCGCCCCCAGGACGCCGAGAACACCGCGATCGAGAACCTGATCGCCCAGGCGAAGCGGCTGAACGCCCGCGTGCACGTCCTGCACCTGTCCTCCGCCTCCGCGCTGCCGCTGATCGCCGCGGCCAAGGCCGAGGGCGTGCAGATCACGGTCGAGTCCTGCCCGCACTTCCTCACCCTCACCGCCGAGGAAGTCCCCGACGGCGCCACCGAGTTCAAGTGCTGCCCGCCCATCCGCGAGGCCGCGAACCAGGACGTCCTGTGGGACGCGCTCGCCGACGGCACCATCGACTGCATCGTCTCCGACCACTCGCCGTCCACCGCGGACCTGAAGACCGGTGACTTCGCCACCGCCTGGGGCGGCATCTCCTCCCTCCAGCTGGGTCTGCCGGCCATCTGGACCGAGGCCCGCAAGCGCGGCCGCACCCTCGAGGAGGTCGCGCGCTGGATGTCCACCGCCCCGGCCGCGCTGGCCGGACTCGCCGCCAAGGGCGCCATCGAGGCCGGCCGCGACGCCGACTTCGCCGTCCTGGCCCCCGAAGAGACCTTCACCGTGGACCCGGCCGAACTCCACCACCGCAACCAGGTCACGGCGTACGCGGGCAAGACCCTGCACGGCGTCGTGAAGTCCACCTGGCTGCGCGGCACGCAGATCGCCGACCACGGCACCCCGACCGAGCCCACGGGCCTCCTCCTTGAAAGGCAGAACTGACAGTGGCACAGCGTTCGACTGGACCGGCCTCCTTCACCGGCAACGCGAACCCGTACGGGGGCGGCGACCCGTACGCGGACTACCGCACCGCGGAGTTCGGGTTCACCCAGTACGCCAACCTCGCCGCCCGCGAGCTGGGCGCCGGTGTGATCGCCGCCAACGACGAGTTCTTCGCCGAGCGCGAGAACCTGCTGATCGCCGAGGCCGCGCACTTCGACCCCGAGCACTTCGGCCACAAGGGCAAGGTCATGGACGGCTGGGAGACCCGCCGCCGCCGCGGCGTCTCCGCCGAGCAGCCCTGGCCGACCGCCGAGGACCACGACTTCGCGCTGATCCGCCTCGGCGCCCCCGGCGTCATCCGCGGCATCGTGGTCGACACCGCCCACTTCCGCGGCAACATGCCGCAGGCCGTGTCCATCCAGGGCACCGCGGTCGAGGGCTCCCCGACCGCGGAGGAACTGCTCTCCGACGACGTCAAGTGGACGCCGCTGGTCGAGCGCACCCCGGTCGGCGGCCACGCGGCCAACGGCTTCGAGGTCAACGTCGAGCAGCGCTTCACCCACCTGCGCCTCAACCAGCACCCGGACGGCGGTATCGCCCGCCTGCGCGTCTACGGCGAGGTCCGCCCCGACCCGAAGTGGCTCGCCGCGCTGGGCACCTTCGACGTCGTGGCCCTGGAGAACGGCGGCTCCGTCGAGGACGCCTCCAACCGCTTCTACTCCCCGCCGACCAACACCATCAACCCGGGCCGCTCCCGCAAGATGGACGACGGCTGGGAGACCGCCCGCCGCCGCGACAACGGCAACGACTGGATCCGCTACCAGCTCGTCGCCGAGTCCGAGATCCGCGCCGTCGAGATCGACACCGCCTACCTCAAGGGCAACTCGGCCGGCTGGGCCTCGCTGTCGGTCAAGACGGGCGAGGAGGGCGAGTGGACGGAGTTCCTGCCGCGCACCCGCCTGCAGCCCGACACCAACCACCGCTTCGTGCTGGACACCCCCGCGGTCGGCACGCACGTACGGATCGACATCTTCCCGGACGGCGGCTTCTCCCGCCTGCGCCTGTTCGGTTCGCTGACGGAGGCCGGCGCGGCCGCGCACGCAGCCCGTCACCAGGAGCTGGGCGGCTGAGTCCGCTCCACCCGCCGGCCGCCCCGGGGGCCGACACCCCCGGGGCCCGGCAACGGCCCGATGGGCGCACCGCGTTCGCGGTGCGCCCATCGGCGTTCCGCGTCAGGCGGCGCGGCCGCGGTCGTCACCCGCTGCGGGTCCGCGTACGGGCCGCCGGCCGGGTTCATGTCGGTGTCCCTCCCGAACTATTTGGTTGCGAGTTCAATTACATTCGGCGGGGAACGGGGGCGCCGGCGGGAATCCGGCCTCGCGTTCACGCGCGCCGCACCGATGAGTCCCGGGGCGCCCGGGAGTCTGGAGGGGTACAGGACACCGACAGAGGAGCGCCGACCCATGGGCAGACTGACCCTCACCACCTTCCTCACCCTCGACGGGGTGATGCAGGCCCCCGGCGCGCGGCACGAGGACGACAGCGACGGCTTCGCCTACGGCGGCTGGCTCGCCCCCCACGCCGACGCGGGCATGCAGGAGTTCATGGAGGAGGTCTTCGGCCGCGCCGGCGCCTTCCTGCTCGGCCGGCGCACGTACGAGATCTTCGCCGCGTACTGGCCCCACCACGACGACCCCGCCAACCCGATCGCCCACCGGCTCAACCGGCTGACGAAATACGTCGCCTCCACCACCCTGCGGGAGCCCGCCTGGGGACCGGCCGCCGTCCTGGACGGGGAACAGCTCCAGTCGGAGGTCGTCCGGGCCAAGGACGCCATCGAGGGGGAGCTCCAGGTACACGGCAGCGGGCGCCTCGCGCAGTGGCTCCTCGCGCGGGACCTGGTGGAGGAGCTGAACCTGCTCGTCTTCCCGGTCTTCCTGGGCGCGGGCCGGCGCCTGTTCCCCACCGGCGGCCTGCCCACCGCCTGCGAGCTGACCGCCTCGCGCACCACCGGCAGCGGCACCGCCATCCACACCTACCGCCCCAAGGGCCGGGCCCCCTTCCGCGACTTCGAGGCCTGAGCCGCCCGCCCGGCGGCCGCCGCCCCGGTCCCCGGCGGCCGCCGCCCCGGTCCCCGGCGGCGCCGCCCCGGTCCCCGGCGGCGCCGCCCCCGGACCGCCGCGCCCTGGCCGGATGACCACCGGCGAGTGGCCGGAACCCACGGGGTGCACACCCGCGGCCGCCACTAATCTGACCGCATGCCACAACCGGACATCAGCGCGAACGACCCCTGCTTCGCCGCGGACCCCTACTCCTACTACGCCCGGCTGCGGGCCAAGGGGCCGGTCCACCAGGTCGAGGTCTCGGCCGGCGAGTACGCGCCCGCGGTCCTGGTCGTCGGCCACGCCGAGGCCCGCCAGGCCCTCGCCCACCCCGGGCTGGCGAAGGACTGGAAGAGCGGCGCGGTCCTCCAGGGCGTCGCGGCGACCGTGGCCAACAGCAACCTGCTGGAGACCGACCCGCCCCAGCACACCCGGCTGCGCCGCCTGGTGGCCCGCGAGTTCACCACCCGCCGCGTCCAGGCCATGCGCCCCCGCGTCCGGCAGATCACCGACGAACTCCTCGACGCGATGGCCGCCCGCCCGGAGCGCTCCGCCGACCTGATCGAGGCCTTCGCCTTCCCGCTGCCCATCACCGTGATCGGCGAACTCCTCGGCGTGCCCGGACCCGACCGCGAGCGCTTCAGGCACTGGTCCAGGGAGATCCTGGCGCCCACCCCCGCGACCGCGCGCACCGCGCACCGGGAGCTCGCCGACTACCTCGCCGGACTCGTCGCCGCCAAGACCCGCGATCCCGGCGAGGACCTGCTCAGCGCCCTCGTCCGGACCAGGGACGAGGACGGTGACGCGCTGTCGGCGGCCGAGCTCATCGGCATGGCCTTCCTGCTGCTGATCGCCGGCCACGAGACCACCGTCAACCTCATCTCCAACGGCACGCGCGCCCTGCTGGCCCATCCGCAGCAGCTGGCCGCGCTCCGCGCCGACCCCGACGGGCTGCTCGACGGCGCGATCGAGGAGATGCTCCGCTACGACGGTCCCGTGCAGAACGCCACCTACCGCTACGCCCGCGAGGACCTGGAGATCGGCGGCACCGCCATCCCGGCCGGAGCCACCGTCCTCGTCTCGCTGGCCGGCGCCGGCCGTGACCCCGGGCGCTACGAGGACCCCGACGCCTTCGACATCCGGCGCGCCCCCCAGGGCCACCTCGCCTTCGGGCACGGGATCCACTTCTGCATCGGCGCCCCGCTCGCCCGCCTGGAGGGCCGCATCGCCTTCCAGGGACTGCTGGAGCGCTTCCCCGACCTGGCCGAGGACCCCGCCGGCGGCCCGCCGCAGTGGCTCGGGGGCAGCCTGATCCGGGGCGTGGCCCGGCTGCCGGTGCGCTGGTAGCCGCCGCCCGTGGCCCTTTCCCCACCGGCCCCGGCGGCGCCGTCACAGGTCAGCGAGCTCGTCCAGCCGTACCGGGCGCCGCTCCCGGCGGGAGCGCTCGCAGGCCTCCGCGATCCGGAAGGCGGCCAGTGCCTCCCGGCCGTCGCAGGGGTTGTCCCCCTCGCCGCGCACCAGCCGGACGAAGGCAGCCAGCTCGGCCTCGTAGGCGGGGGCGAACCGCTCCAGGAACCCGGTCCACGGCTTGCTCGCCGGGGGCGGGCCGTGCGGCTCCGTCGAGGCGATCGGCGTACGGTCGTCCAGCCCGCAGCAGACCTGGTCCCGCTCCCCGGAGAGCTCCATCCGCACGTCGTAGCCGGCGCCGTTGCAGCGCGTGCCGGTACAGGTCACCAGGGTCCCGTCGGTCAGGGTGAGGACGGCCGCCGCCGTGTCGACGTCGCCGTTCTCGCGGAAGACGGCCGGCCCGGCGTCCGAACCGGCCGCGTACACCTCGGTGACCTCCCGGCCGGTCACCCAGCGCGCCATGTCGAAGTCGTGCACCAGGCAGTCCCGGTACAGGCCCCCGGAGGCGGCGAGGTAGGCGGCGGGCGGCGGCGCCGGGTCGGCGGTCATCGTGCGGACCGTGTGCAGCCGCCCCAGGGCACCCGAACGGACCAGCTCGCGCGCGGTCCGGTAGCCGGCGTCGAAGCGGCGCATGAAGCCCACCTGGAGCACGCCGCCGGCGGCGGCCACCTCGCGCAGCACCGCCAGGGTCCGCTCCAGGCCGGGGGCCAGCGGCTTCTCGCAGAACACCGGCAGCCCGCCGCGCACCGCCCGGACCACGAGGTCGGCGTGGCCCTCGGTCGCACAGGCCACGACCAGCGCGTCCACGCCCCAGGTGAACACCTGGTCGACGGAGGGCGCGGCGGTGGCCCCCAGCCGGTCCGCGAGCCGCGCGGCCCGCCCCGGCTCCGCGTCGGCCAGCAGCAGCGAGCCGGCGTCCGGGAGACGGGCCAGTGCGGCCGCGTGGAAGGACCCGATCCGGCCCGTTCCGATGAGCCCGATGCGCATGCACTCAACGTGACCCCGTAAGGGGGACCTGTCAATCCGCGCCCGCACGCCCCGGTGACCCTTCATGGTCCACTGTGGCGGATACTGGGCGGCTGACACCGGAAATGACCGATTCATGACGGACGAGGGAAGGGCACGGGGACGTGGCTAGGGTTCGGACAGGGGTACGCGTCGTCGGCGCCGTGCTCGCGGCGGTACTGGGGGCCTCCCTCGCCGGCTGCAGCAGCACGGGCGGCAAGCGCGCCGAGGAGCGGGCGAAGGCCGCCGAGGCGGGCCGGCCCGCCGTGTCCACGCCGCGCTGGACCTTCGCGATGGTCACGCACGCGGGCGACGGCGACACCTTCTGGGACATCGTGCAGAAGGGCGCCAAGGAGGCGTCGGCGAAGGACAACATCAACTTCGTCTACTCGCACGACGACCAGGCGCAGCAGCAGGCCCAGTTCGTGCAGAACGCCATCGACCAGAAGGTCGACGGGATCATCGTCAGCCTCGCCAAGCCCGATGCCCTCAAGGACGTCGTCGGCAAGGCCGTGAAGGCCGGCATCCCCGTGATCACGGTCAACTCCGGCTCCGCCCAGTCCGCCGCGTACGGGGCGCTGGCCCACATCGGCCAGGACGAGGAGATCGCCGGTGAGGCCGTCGGCACGGAGATGACCAAGCGGGGCCTGAAGAAGGCGGTCTGCGTCCTGCACGAACAGGGCAACGTGGGCCACGAGCAGCGCTGCGCCGGGGCGAAGAAGACCTTCGGCGGCAGCATGGAGAACCTGTACGTCGAGGGCACCAACATGCCGTCCGTCCAGGCGGCCATCCAGGCCAAGCTCCAGGCCGACCCCTCCGTCGACGGCATCCTCACCCTGGGCGCCCCCTTCGCCCCCACCGCCGTCAAGGCCAAGGAGGCGGCGGGCAGCAAGGCCGAGGTGGACACCTTCGACCTCAACGAGTCCGTCGCCCGCGACCTGAAGTCCGGCGCCCTGGGCTTCGCCGTGGACCAGCAGCCCTACCTCCAGGGGTACGAGGCCGTGGACCTGCTGTGGCTCTACCGCTACAACGGGGACGTGCTCGGCGGCGGCCGCCCGGTGCTGACCGGCCCGCAGATCGTCACCGCGGACCAGGTGGGCAAGCTGGAGCCGTTCATCAAGCGGGGCAGCCGATGAGCGCCGCCGCCCCGGCCGCGGCCGACGAGCGGCTGGCGCCCGTCTCCTACGTGCGCCGGCTGCTGGGCCGCCCCGAGCTGGGCGCGGTCGTCGGCGCCGCCGCCGTCTTCGTCTTCTTCTCCTTCGCCGCCGACAGCTTCCTGCGGGCCTCCAGCCTCAGCACGGTCCTCTACTCGGCCTCCACCATCGGGATCATGGCGGTCCCGGTGGCGCTGCTGATGATCGGCGGGGAGTTCGACCTCTCCGCCGGCGTCATGGTGACCACCTCGGCGCTGTTCAGCTCGATGTTCAGCTACCAGATGACCGCCAACGTCTGGGTGGGCGTCGCGGTGTCCCTGCTGGTCACCCTCGCCCTCGGCTTCTTCAACGGGTTCATGCTGACCCGCACCAAGCTGCCCAGCTTCATCATCACGCTCGGCACCTTCCTGATGCTGACCGGTCTGAACCTCGGCTTCACCAAGCTGATCAGCGGCACCGTCTCCACCAAGACCATCGCCGACATGGAGGGCTTCCCCTCGGCCCGCGCGCTGTTCGCCTCCCAGTGGAACGTCGGCTCGGTCACCCTCAAGGTCACCATCCTGTGGTGGCTGGCCCTGGTCGCCGTCGCCACCTGGATCCTGCTGCGCACCCGCGCCGGGAACTGGATCTTCGCCGTGGGCGGTGGGGCGGACGCGGCCCGCGCCACCGGCGTCCCCGTCGTGAAGACCCGCATCGGCCTCTACATGGGCGTCGCGCTCTGCGCCTGGATCTCCGGGCAGCACATCCTCTTCTCGTTCGACGTCGTCCAGTCGGGGGAGGGCGTCGGCAACGAGTTCCTCTACATCATCGCGGCCGTCATCGGCGGCTGTCTGATGACCGGCGGCTACGGCTCCGCGATCGGCTCGGCCGTCGGCGCGTTCATCTTCGGCATGGCCAGCAACGGCATCGTCTACGCCCAGTGGAACCCCGACTGGTTCAAGTTCTTCCTCGGCGGCATGCTCCTGCTCGCCACGCTGCTCAACGCATGGGTCCGCAAGCGGGCGGAGGCACGGGCATGAGCACACCTCTGGTCAAGCTGACCGGCGTCAGCAAGTACTACGGCAACATCCGCGCCCTGCGCGACGTCTCCCTGGAGGTGTCGGCCGGCGAGATCACCTGCGTCCTCGGCGACAACGGCGCCGGCAAGTCCACCCTCATCAAGATCATCGCGGGGCTGCACCGGCACGACGCCGGAACCTTCGAGATCGAGGGCGAGGAGACCGCCCTGGCCAACCCGCGCGCCGCCCTCGACCGCGGCATCGCCACCGTCTACCAGGACCTCGCCGTCGTCCCCCTGATGCCGGTCTGGCGGAACTTCTTCCTCGGCTCCGAGCCCACCAGGGGCCGCGGCCCCTTCCGCCGCCTCGACGTGGCCCGCATGCGCGAGACCACGCGCGCCGAGCTGCTGCGCATGGGCATCGACCTGCGCGACGTCGACCAGCCGATCGGCACCCTCTCCGGCGGCGAGCGCCAGTGCGTGGCCATCGCCCGCGCCGTCCACTTCGGCGCGAAGGTCCTCGTCCTGGACGAGCCCACCGCCGCGCTCGGCGTCAAGCAGTCCGGCGTGGTCCTCAAGTACGTCGCCGCAGCCCGCGACGCCGGCCTCGGCGTGGTCCTCATCACCCACAACCCGCACCACGCCCACCTGGTCGGGGACCGCTTCGTGCTCCTCAAGCGCGGCACCATGGCGGGCAGCCACACCCGCGACTCGATCACCCTCGACGAGCTCACCCGGCAGATGGCCGGGGGCTCCGAGCTGGAGGAGCTGAGCCACGAACTGGAGCGGGTGGCAGAATCAGGACCGGACACCCCGTCCGGCTCCACCTCCGCCACCGCCTCCGACAGGGACGACACCACTCGATGACCACCTACCGGGACTTCTCGCTCACCCACCGCGGGTCGGCGCGAGGCACCGTCCTGCGGACCATCGGGACCCGTGAGCGCCGCTCCCACCTGACCGCCCCCCGCGTCCCGACGGTCGGCATCGACATCGGCGGCACCAAGGTGATGGCGGGCGTCGTCGACGCCGACGGGGTGATCCTGGAGAAGATCCGCACCGAGACCCCCGACAAGTCCAAGAGCCCCAAGGTGGTCGAGGACACCATCGTGGAGCTGGTCCTGGACCTCTCCGACCGGCACGACGTGCACGCGGTGGGCATCGGTGCGGCCGGCTGGGTCGACGCCGACCGCTCCCGCGTGCTGTTCGCCCCCCACCTCGCCTGGCGGGACGAGCCCCTGCGCGACGCCCTCCAGTCCCGCCTGGCCGTCCCGGTCATGGTGGACAACGATGCCAACACCGCCGCCTGGGCCGAGTGGCGCTTCGGCGCCGGACGCGGCGAGGACCACCTCGTCATGATCACCCTGGGCACCGGCATCGGCGGGGCCATCCTGGAGGGCGGCCAGGTCAAGCGCGGCCGCTACGGGGTGGCCGGCGAGTTCGGCCACATGCAGGTCGTCCCCGGCGGGCACCGCTGCCCCTGTGGCAACCGCGGCTGCTGGGAGCAGTACAGCTCCGGCAACGCCCTGGTCCGCGAGGCCCGCGAACTGGCCGCCGCCGACTCCCCGGTCGCGTACAACATCATCGCCAGGGTCGGCGGCAACGTCCACGAGATCACCGGACCGCTGATCACCGAGCTGGCCCGCGAGGGCGACGCCATGTGCGTCGAGCTGCTCCAGGACATCGGCCAGTGGCTCGGCGTCGGCATCGCCAACCTCGCCGCCGCCCTCGACCCCTCGTGCTTCGTCATCGGCGGTGGGGTCAGCGCCGCCGACGACCTGCTCATCGGCCCCGCCCGGGACGCCTTCCGGCGCCACCTCACCGGCCGCGGCTACCGCCCCGAGGCCCGCATCGCCAAGGCGCAGCTGGGCCCCGAGGCGGGCATGGTCGGCGCCGCCGACCTCGCCCGGCTGGTCGCCCGCCGCTTCCGGCGCGCCACCCGCCGGCGCGTGGAGCGGTACGAGCGCTACGCGCAGTACGGCCGGCGCGGCGCCGCCGGCCCCGAGGAGCAGGAACAGCAGTGACACCGCCCACCTTGCCCCGCCAGGCCTCCTCGCCCGAGGCCGGCGGCGGCCGGCCGCCCACCGCCGAGGAGCGGCGCCGCACCGTGCGCCGGCGCTGGATCACCGCGCTCATCATCCTGCTGCTCGTCGGCGTCCCGGCCGGCTACCTGGCCATCTCCGCCCAGCAGAGCCGAGAGAGCGGCCGGGACAAGGCCGCGCGGGTCGGCGCCGTCAAGGTCCGCCCGGACTGGCCCTCCAAGGTGCAGCGCAGCATCTACGAGGTGCCGATCCCGTTGATGGCCGCGCACGTCGGCTACCTGGAGACCAACAACTGGCACACCAGCCGGCTGTACGTGCAGTTCCAGGTCAGCCCGGAGCAGCTGGACACCTTCCTGGCCGACGTCGGCACCAGCCGCGGGGCGCTCACCCCCGGGGTCTCGGTCTCCGAGCGGGACGCGCACGTCGCGGGCTGGAGCTGGAGCCCCAGGCACCAGTGGTCCGGGATCACCCTGGAGGCCCCGGACCCGCGCCCGACCCGGGACGTCACCGTGGACTTCACCAACCCCAAGGCCCCCCGCGTCTACGTGGTCTCCACCACCGTTCCCTAACCCCACCGCATAGGGTGGGATCATGAAGCTCACCAAACGGCTGCACTCCTGCGTCCAGTTGGAGAAGGACGGGCTCACGCTCGTCATCGACCCGGGCGCCTTCAGCGAACCGGACGCGGGCCTGGGCGCGGACGCCCTGCTGGTCACCCACGAGCACCCCGACCACTTCGACGAGGGCCGGCTGCGCGCCGCCCTCGACGCGAACCCGGCGGCGGCCCTGTGGACCCTGCGCAGCGTCGCGGAGCGGATGGCCGCCGCCTACCCGGGCCGGGTCCACACCGTCGGCCACGGCGACACCTTCACCGCAGCCGGGTTCCAGGTCCAGGTCCACGGCGAACTGCACGCCGAGATCCACCCGGACATCCCGCGCGTCACCAACGTCGGCTACCTCGTCGAGGGCTCCCTCTTCCACCCCGGCGACGCGCTGACCGTCCCAGGCGCCCCCGTCGACACCCTGATGCTGCCGGTGCACGCCCCCTGGAACAAGATCGCCGAAGTGGTGGACTACGTGCGCGAGGTCAAGCCGCGCCGGGCGATCGACATCCACGACGCCTACCTCGCGGACATCGCCCGGCCGATCTACGACACGGCCCTGGCGAACCTCGGCGGCGCTCCCCACAGCCGCCTCGGGGCCGGAGAGAGCGCCACCGTCTGACTGTCGGTGCCGGGCGGTAGGTTGGTGGACATGCGTATCGCCACGTTCAACGTCAACTCGATCACCGCCCGGCTGCCCCGCCTGCTGGCCTGGCTGGAGTCGTCCGGCACCGACGTGCTCTGCGTCCAGGAGACCAAGTGCACGGCCGAGCAGTTCCCGGCCGAAGCGCTGCGCGAGCTGGGCTACGAGTCGGCCGTCAACGCCACCGGCCGGTGGAACGGCGTCGCCCTGCTGTCCAGGGCCGGGCTGGAGGACGTCGTCGTCGGGCTCCCCGGCGGCCCGGACTACGAGGGCGTGCAGGAGCCCCGGGCCATCTCCGCCACCTGCGGCGGGGTGCGCCTGTGGTCGGTGTACGTGCCCAACGGCCGCGAGGTCGAGCACGACCACTACGGCTACAAGCTGGACTGGTTCCGCGCCCTGACCGCCGCCGTCGCCGAGGACGCGGCCGGCCCCCGCCCCTTCGCGGTGCTCGGCGACTACAACGTGGCCCCCACCGACGAGGACGTGTACGACCCGGCCGTCTTCGAGGGCCTGACCCACGTCACCCCGGCCGAGCGCGCGGCCCTGGAGGCACTGCGCGGCGCCGGCCTGTCCGACGTGGTGCCCCGCCCGCTGAAGTACGACCGCCCGTACACGTACTGGGACTACCGCCAGCTCTGCTTCCCCAAGAACAGGGGCATGCGCATCGACCTGGTCTACGGCAACGAGCCCTTCGCCAAGGCCGTCAAGGACGCCTACGTGGACCGCGAGGAGCGCAAGGGCAAGGGAGCCTCCGACCACGCCCCGGTCGTGGTCGACCTCGATCTCTAGAAGCCTAGGGGATCGGGGCGCGCCCTGTGGCCAGCGGCGCGTCCGGGTGCCAGGCTGGTCGGTATGCGCATCCCCTTCCTGGCCAACTGGCTCCACCGGGACGAGACGGAACAGGGTGCCGTGGGACTGGCCGATGCCCTCGCGGAGGATCCCGAGGGCATCGGCGAGCTGTTCGCGGAGTGCGAGATGCTGCGCGCCCAGGCGAGGGCCGCGGGGCTGGAACTGGACCAGACCCCGGCCTCGTTGGAGGACCTCGACCAGCTGATGCCCCGCTGGCGCCGCGACCCGGAGGCGGTGCCCTGGCTCGGCAACGACGCGGGCTTCTACCTCGGGACC
The DNA here is from genome assembly GCF_003634815.1 of Streptomyces sp. 3211.6. Lineage (NCBI taxonomy): Bacteria > Bacillati > Actinomycetota > Actinomycetes > Kitasatosporales > Streptomycetaceae > Streptomyces > Streptomyces sp. 3211.6. The sequence continues at coordinate 6,306,925 of NZ_RBXC01000001.1, forward strand.
GTGATCGTGCGGACCGTGCCCGGTACCGGCTGGCAGGTCTGGCCCAACGGCCGGCCCGTGATCCGGCTGGCCTCGGGGCGGGAGCTCGACGTGGTCGAGTCGGGGGTTTCCTGGGCGATGACCGGGTCACCCGAGCTCAGCCAGGCCTATGCCGAGGCCTCCGAGGGCTGACCGCGAGGCCGTATTAAAGGGCCAATGTACTTTATGTACCTTTCGGGCGTGTCGCGGTGAAGTCCCCTGCGCCGCTGGATAGTTTGCGCTGACCTCGACACACCGACAAGTGGGCAGGGCAGCGCATGGCCGTCGAACCGTTGATCGAGCTGCGGGACGTCAACAAGCACTACGGGGATCTGCACGTCCTCCAGGACATCAACCTCACCGTCGGCCGCGGGGAGGTGGTGGTGATCATCGGCCCGTCAGGCTCCGGGAAGTCCACCCTCTGCCGGACCATCAACCGCCTGGAGACCATCGGCTCCGGCGAGATCCTGCTGGACGGCCGGCCGCTGCCCGCCGAGGGCAGGGAGCTGGCCCGGCTGCGGGCCGAGGTCGGCATGGTCTTCCAGTCCTTCAACCTCTTCGCGCACAAGACCGTCCTCGCCAACGTCTCCCTGGCCCAGGTCAAGGTCAGGAAACGGGGCAGGGAGGAGGCCGACAAGCGCTCCCGGGAGCTCCTCGACCGGGTCGGCCTCGCCAGCCAGGCGGAGAAGTTCCCCGCGCAGCTCTCCGGCGGGCAGCAGCAGCGCGTGGCCATCGCCCGCGCCCTGGCCATGAACCCCAAGGCCCTGCTCTTCGACGAGCCCACCTCCGCCCTCGACCCCGAGATGATCAACGAGGTGCTGGAGGTCATGCAGCAGCTCGCCGCCGAGGGCATGACCATGGTCGTGGTCACCCACGAGATGGGCTTCGCCCGCTCCGCCGCGAACCGCGTCGTGTTCATGGCGGACGGCAGGATCGTCGAGGACCGCACCCCGGAGGCGTTCTTCACCGCCCCCGAGAGCGAACGGGCCCGGGACTTCCTCTCCAAGATCCTCAAGCACTGAGGGGCGGCCCGATGAAGCACACCCTGCGCGCCCTCGCCCCGGCCCTCGTCGCCCTGGTCCTCCTCACGGCCGTCTCCGGCTGCGGGAAGAGCGGCAGCCCCCCGGTCAAGGGGCCGCAGCCCGAGGACCTGCCGGTCTACCACGTGGACACCGGCTTCACCCTGCCCGCCTCGCCCACCTGGGAGAAGGCGAAGCGGCGCGGCCACCTGGTGGTCGGGGCCAAGGAGGACCAGCCGTACATGGGGGAGAAGGACCCCGCCACCGGCCGGTACTCCGGCTTCGACATCGAGATCGCCAAGATGATGTCCGCCTCGCTCGGCTTCGACCCCAAGACGATCGAGTTCAAGACCATCGCCTCCGCCAACCGCGAGACCGCCCTGCAGAACGGTCAGATCGACTACTACGTGGGCACCTACACGATCAACGACAAGCGCAGGAAGCAGGTCGGCTTCGCCGGGCCCTACTTCATGGCCGGCCAGTCCCTGCTGGTCCGCCGGAACGAGAAGGACATCAAGGGCCCCCAGGACCTCGCCGGCAAACGGGTCTGCTCGGCGGCCGGCTCCACCCCGTACCAGCGCCTCCAGAGCGAGTACCCCAGGGCGGTGCTCGTCGCCTACGACACCTACTCGGTCTGCGTGGACAACCTGCTGACCTACCAGGTCGACGCCGTCTCCACCGACGACTCCATCCTCCTCGGCTACGCCGCCAAGGTCCCCGAAGAACTCAAGGTCGTCGGCAAGCCCTTCTCCCAGGAGCCCTACGGCATCGGGGTCCCCCGCTCCGACAACGCCCTGCGCTTCGCCCTCGACGACGCCCTGGCCGCGCACGAGAAGAACGGCGACTGGAAGAAGGCCTACGAGGCCACCCTCGGCCTCTCCGGCCAGCCCGCCCCGAAACCGCCCGCCATCGACCGCTACCCCGCGGGCTGAGGGGAGAGCGCACCACCATGCACGTACTCACCGAGAACTTCGCGCTCTACGGCAAGGGTTTCCTCGGCACCGTCGAGCTCACCGTCTACGCCTCGCTGCTCGCCCTGGTCCTCGGCTTCCTGATGGCCTCCTTCCGCGTCGCGCCCGTCGGCTCCTTCCGGGTCTTCGGCACGGTCTGGGTGACCGTGCTGCGCAACACCCCGCTGACCCTGCTGTTCTTCGCCGTGCTGCTGGGCCTGCCGCGCTTCGGGCTGGTCCTGCCGTTCCAGCTCTTCGCCGTCCTGGCGCTCGGCTGCTACACCTCGGCCTTCATCTGCGAGGCCCTGCGCTCCGGCATCAACACCGTGCCCAAGGGGCAGGGGGAGGCCGCCCGCAGCCTGGGGATGACCTTCGGCCAGACCCTGGGCACGGTCGTGCTGCCGCAGGCCTTCCGCTCCGTCATCCCGCCCATCGGCTCCACCCTGATCGCCCTCGCCAAGAACTCGGCCATCGCCGGCGCCTTCAGCGTCACCGAGCTGCTGGGCACGTACAAGACCCTCAACGAGCTGGGCTACAGCATCATCTGGACCTTCGTCTGGATCGCCGTCGGCTACCTGATCATCACCCTGTCCATCAGCGCGCTCTTCAACGTGCTGGAGAAGCGCTACGGAGTCGCCCGATGACCGCGCACGCGCTGCACGGGGACCAGCAGTCCACCGCCCTCTACGACCTGCCCGGTCCGGGCACCCTGCGCCGCCACTTCCTCTACGGGATCGTCTCGACGGTGGTGATCCTCGGTCTGCTCGCCTGGATCCTCTACCTGCTCTTCGACACCCACCAGTTCACCGCCGCCAAGTGGCGCCCCTTCGCCTACGAGGGCATCCAGGACCTGCTGCTCAAGGGGCTGGGCAACACGCTCAAGGCCTTCGTGTACGCCTCGGTGCTCTCGCTGGTGCTCGGCGCGGTGCTGGCCACGGGCCGGCTCTCGGTGCACCGGCCGGTGCGCTGGGTGGCCACGCTCTGCGTGGAGTTCTTCCGGGCCATGCCCGTGCTGGTGATGATCTTCTTCATCTTCGTCGCGCTGAAGGTGCAGCCGCTGCCCGCCCTGGTGGCGGGGCTGACCCTGTACAACGGCTCGGTGCTGGCCGAGGTCTTCCGTACGGGCATCAACTCCGTCGAGCGGGGGCAGCGCGAGGCCGCGTACGCGCTCGGCATGCGCAAGACGCAGGTGATGACCTTCGTCCTGGCACCGCAGGCGGTCCGGGCCATGCTGCCGGCGATCATCAGCCAGCTGGTGGTGGCCCTGAAGGACACCTCGCTCGGCTTCCTGATCACCTACGAGGAGTTCCTGCACGCGGGCAAGCTGATCGCCTCCAACCTGGACTACGACCTGCCGTTCATCCCCGTCGTGATGATCATCTCGCCGATCTACATCGGGATGTGCATGCTGCTGTCCTGGCTGGCCACCTGGGTGGCCCGGCGGGAGCGGCGCAGCCTCAAGACCAGGGCAGTCGAGGTCGCCCCCGCCGAGCCGGGGCCGGTGCTGCCGGGGAGGTAGACGCGCGGCCCCCCGGCGGCAGCCCGCGATCACTGCTCGCGCAGCGGCACCGAGACGTACGAGGGGTCGGTGCGCGGCGAGGAGAAGGTCAGCTGCGCGCCGGTGGGGTTGTGCTCGATGTAGAGGGGGTCGACCGTGTCGACGACGAGGGCGAGCCGGTGGCCCCCGGGCACGTCGTAGGCGGTGGAGAAGAGGTCCAGGTCCACGCCGAAGGACTGTCCGGGGGTCTTCCCGTGGAAGGTGTACGGGGCGTTGCTGACCAGTTTGCCGAGGCCGAGCGGGCCGACGTCGTAGAGGTAGGCGACGAAGGTCCCGTCGCCCTTGGTGGGGGTGACGGTGGTGTGCAGGCGGACGGTGCCGCGCACGCGGCGCTCCCGCTCGTAGCGCGGGGACTGCCAGACGGCGGCGAAGGCGCGCGGCAGCAGCGGGACGGAGACGACCGGGGGAGCCTTGGCGAACTGGTCGAGGACGCTGGACAGGAGGACGATCCCGCCGTCGGCGCCGGAGTCGACGTTGGCCCAGAGGTGTTCGCTGCCGTCGAGCGGGATCCTCTCCTCGCCGCCGGAGCCGACCGACTTCCAGTCGGGGTAGTCCTCGTAGCCGCCGGTGCTGCGGGACGTGATCCGGACGGGGGGCTCGGTGTCCACCCCGTTGCGTTCGCCCTTGAGGTAGCGGTCGAACCAGCGGTGGGCGTCGGTCCAGGTGTCGTTGGGCAGTCCGAACAGGCCGGTCGCCTCGGCGGTGGCGTGGTCGCCGGGGCGGAACTCCAGGCGCTTGGGACCGGTGAGCTTCTCGAAGAACTCCGCGTACTGGTTGGGCGGGAAGACGGTGTCGCCCCAGGCGTTGCCCAGCATGACGGCCGCGCCGTTGGCGTTGATCCGGTCGACCTGCCCGGCGGCGGAGCGCTTCCTGCCCCAGTCGATCATCGCCTGCTCGTTCTCCAGCCGGGAGCCCAGGAAGTCGCCAAGGACCTGCTGGAGTTCGGGCCCGGGCCGGCCGGTGAGGTAGCCCGCCGCGCCGAGCAGCCCGGCGGCCTGGAGGTGCTGGGTGCGGCCGGAGTAGATGGACTCGATGAGGTCGGCCCAGCCGCTGAGGGCGACCACCGCCTTGACGCGGGGGTCGTGGGCGGCGGCCAGGAGGCTGATGCCGGCGGCGTACGAGACCCCGCCCAGGCCCACGTGGTCCGGGTCGGCGGGGGTGTGGGCGAGGGCCCAGTCGATGACGGCGGAGACGTCCGCGACGTCGGCCGGGCCGGCCGTCTCGATCTGGCCGCCGGAGAGCCAGAAACCGCGCGAGGTGTAACTCACCACGGTGTAGCCGGAGTCGGCCAGCTGCCTGGCCTGGGCTACGTACTCGACCTGCGGCAGGCCCCAGCTGGTGGGGAGGACGATCAGCGGGTACGTGCGGCCCGGTGCGGCACCGGCCGGGGTGAAGACGTTGCCCTTGAGGGTGATGCCGCCGGAGCCGGGGATGTCGTGGAAGCGGACCTCCGGCGACGCCTGCGGGGAGGACTGCGGGGCGGCTGCGGGGGCCGCCTGGGCCTGGTGGGGGGCCAGGCCCAGGGCGGTGGCCGCGAGCAGGGCGGCCGCTGCCGCTGCGGTGTGGGGGCGGGCTCTCATCGAACGCTCCTCGCGTGCGCCGGTGTCCGAAAGTGACCCGACAGTAACGGGAGGGGCTTACTCAAGGTAACCCGCCAGTAAGTTACGTGGCGGTAACAATTGGTGGAACGTCAGGGTCCGTACGGATCCGCAGGCGTCCGCCCCGCGACCGCGCCGGGCCGCCGTCAGCCCGCCTGGGTGGCTCCGGTCAGCGCGCTCTTGGCCTTCCACTGGTCCCAGGGCAGGTTCCACTCGCCGTAGCCGTTGCCGAGGTCCGCCTTGCCCTTCGAGCCGCTGCCGACCACCTCCAGGGGGTCGCCCGGCTGCGCCTGCTCGTAGACGGCCTTGGCGTTGGCGTCGCTCATCCCCACGCAGCCGGAACTGGTGTTGGCGTGGCCGAAGTTGTCGGCGTTCCAGGGGGCGGCGTGCACGTACATGCCCGACCAGGTCAGCCGCATCGAGTAGTCGACCATCTTGTTGTAGGCGTTGCCGAGGCCCACCGTCTGGGAGTCCATCAGGATGGTGCCCTCCTTCGCCATCAGCACCATCTTCCCGGACCAGGAGGCCTTCTCGCCGCCCGGAGTGCCCGCCGAGACGGGAACCGTCTTGACGACCTGGCCGTCCTCGGTGATGGCCATCTTCTTGGTGTCGAGGCTGACCTCCATCCGGCGGTCCTTGCCTATCTTGAACTCGGTGGTGTAATCGCGGGCGAAGAGCCCGCTGTCGGCGCCGGAGTCCACGCCGTTCAGGTTCATTTCCACCTTCACGTCGGTGCCGGACTTCCAGTAGTCCTTGGGGCGCCAGTCCACCCGGTCGTTGCCGGAATAGTCCTTGACCCAGCCCCAGGAACCCTCGGTGCTGTTCGAGGTGGTCACCTTCAGCTGCTTCTCGACCTCGGCCTTGTTCTTCACCGGATTGTCGAAGACCAGCGAGACGGGCATCGCGACCCCGACCGTGCTGCCCTTCGGGATGTTGATGGAGACCTTGTTCACCTTGTCGGCGGCCGAGGTCTTGAACTGCGTGCCCGCGCTCTGGCTGTCGGTGCTCTGCGCCTCGACCTTGTAGTCCGTGTTCGGTGCGGCGTTGCGGCCCGAGGTCCAGCTCTTGCCGTCGGAGGCGATCTGCCCGGCCAGCTCCCCGCCCTTGCCGTCCGTCACCTTCACCTGCGCCAGCTTGCCGTCGGCGATGGTCACCTTGACCGGCTCACCCGACTTGACCTGGCCGTCCGTCAGGTTCACCGAAACGGCCATGGGGGCCTTGTTCTTCGCGTCCGCGGCCTTGCCGCCGCCGTCCGCACCGTCGCCGGAGCCGCCCGAGCAGGCGGTCAGCGCGGCGGCCAGCAGCGCGGTGCCGGCGAGCGCGGCATGGCGGACCCGGCGGCGCGGGAGTGCGGTACGGCGTGAGCGGCTCAAGGAAAATCCCTCCGAAGCAATGGTCGTCCACAAGGAAGGAGTGAACGGGACGACTTTAGGTTGCGCATTCTCCGGAAAAGGCCGCCCTTCCTGTTGTGACATGGGCCGCAGCGAAACGGTTGCCGAACGGTCACATTCCGCTTAGGTGCGGGCCGGTGGCCGGTTCTCAGAGTCCGTGTCCGAAAGCCGTACGGCTCGGAAAAAGGACCTTCGGCTCTGCGGAAAGGGCCGTACGGCACCTGACAGAAGGGAATTCCCGGGGCCCGGACCGCCGCCCGGCGCGGGGTACCCTCCCCCTTCGAACCCCGCACGCCCGAACCCCTGGGAGACCGCCCGTGACAGCCACCGACACCAGGCCGGACGCGGCAGACCACCCGGCTCCGGCGAAAGCCTCGGTGCTGCGCAGCGGCGCCGTCATGGCCGCCGGCTCCGTCGTCTCCCGCGCCACCGGGTTCGTCCGCTCCGCCGTGGTCCTCGCCGCGCTGGGCACCGCGTTCCTCGGCGACGGCTACGCCGTCGCCAACACCGTCCCGAACATCATCTACATGCTGCTCATAGGCGGCGCGCTCAACGCCGTCTTCGTCCCCGAGCTGGTTCGCGCCGCCAGGGAACACCGGGACGGCGGCGCCGCGTACACCGACCGGCTGCTGACCGCCTGCACCGTGGCGCTCCTCGCGCTCACCGCCGTCGCCGTACTCGCCGCACCGCTGGTCGTCGACGCGTACACCCCCTCCTCCTACACGGCCGCGGAGCGGAACACGGTCATCGCCCTCGCCCGCTTCTGCCTGCCGCAGATCCTCTTCTACGGTCTGTTCACCCTGCTCGGCCAGGTACTGGGCGCCCGAAGCCGGTTCGGCGCGATGATGTGGACCCCGGTCCTCAACAACCTCGTGATCATCGCCGTCTTCGGCTGGTTCCTGCACGCCTCCGGCGGCGGCCGGGACGGCCTCACCGCCGCCGAGACCCGGCTGCTCGGCCTCGGCACCACCGCCGGCATCGTCATCCAGGCCCTCGCCCTGGTCCCCGCCCTGCGCGCCGCCCGCTTCCGCTGGCGCCCCCGCTTCGACTGGCGCGGCAGCGGCCTCACCCGCCCCCTGCGCAACGCGGGCTGGCTGGTCATGCTCGTGCTCACCAACCAGTTCGCCTACTGGGTGGTGACCAGTCTCTCCACCACCGTCCAGGACCAGCCGGGCGGCGCCGGCTTCGGCTACGCCGCATACAGCAGCGCCTACCAGCTGTGGATCGTCCCGCAGGGCATCATCACCGTCTCCCTGGTCACCGCCCTCATGCCCCGGATGAGCTCGGCCGCGGCCGCGGGCGACCTCGGCGCCGTCCGCGAGGACGTCTCCTACGCCCTGCGCTCCAGCGCCGCCCTCGTCCTGCCCGCCGCCACCCTCTTCGCCGCGCTCGCCCCCTGGGTGATGGACTGCGTCTCCGGATACGGATCCGTCACCACCGAGGGCGTCGCCGCCATGGCGGGCATGCTCACGGCCTTCGCCCCCGGCCTGGTCGCCTACTCCGCCCAGTACGTGCTCGCCCGCGGCTTCTACGCCCTCTCCGACACCCGCACCCCCTTCTTCCTCAACCTGGTCATCGTCGCCCTCAACGCCGGCCTCTCCTACGCCGCCTACCTGCTGCTGCCCGCCCGCTGGGCGGTCACCGGCATGGCCGCCGCCACCTCCCTCGCCTTCATCGGCGGCGCCGCCGTCACCGCCCGCACCCTCTCCCGCCGGCTCGGCCCGCGCCCCGGCCCCCGCGGCGCCACCGCACTGCGCACCCACCTGCGCCTGCTCGCCGCCTGCCTGCCGGCCGCCGCCGCCGGCTACGGGGCCGCCCGCTCCGCCGACGGCCTCGGCGCGTTCGCCGCGACCGGGGCGGGAACCGCGGCGCTCGCCCTGGTCGTCGTACTCCTCGCCAGGCCCCTGCGCCTGACGGAGATCACCGACCTGCTGGACTCCCTGCGCCGCAAGACCGGCCGATAGCGGGAGGAAAGGCGGCAGAACACCTTGGGATACTGGACCGGATGCCACGCGTACTGCTGATCGAGGACGACCCTTCCATCCGGGAAGGAGTCGCCCTGGGCCTGCGCCGCAGGGGACACGAGGTCAGATCCGCCGGCACCGGGGAGGAAGGCCTCGCCCTGCTGGGCGCCTTCCACCCCGAGCTCGTCCTGCTCGACCTGATGCTCCCCGGGATCAACGGAGTCCAGGTCTGCCGCCGGATCCGCGAGGACAGCCTCGTCCCGGTCATCATGCTCACCGCGCGCGGCGACGACTTCGACGTCGTCGTCGGCCTGGAGGCCGGGGCCGACGACTACATCGTCAAACCCGCCCGCACCGCCATCATCGAAGCCCGCGTCCGCGCCGTCCTGCGCCGCCGCCCCGCGCCCGGCGGCGGCCTCGGCGTCGAACGGCACGGCGAGCTCACCGTCGACCGAGCCGGCCTGACCGTCTCCCGGAACGGCGAACGGCTCGCCCTCGCCCCCAGCGAGATCAAACTGCTGCTCCACCTGTCGGCCGCCCCGGAACAGGTCTTCTCCCGCCAGCAACTGCTGGAGGGCGTGTGGGAGCACAGCTACCACGCCGACGCCCGGCTGGTGGACGCCTGCGTCCGCCGGCTGCGCCACAAGATCGAGGACCCCGCCCACGGCCCCCGCTACATACAGACGGTGCGGGGCTTCGGCTACCGCTTCGGGCCGCTCTAGGAGACCCCTGTGCCCAGCCGCGCGCCGTTCGGCCTGCGCACCCGCCTGATCGCCGCGTTCCTCCTGGTCGCCGCGATCTGCGCGGTCAGCACCGCCGCCCTCACCTACCGGCAGGCGCGCAGCGCCGTCCTCACCCAGAGCCAGGACACCGCCGTCAGCACCCTGCGCGACCAGCTGGAGGCCGTGGCCCTGACCCTCCCGCTGGACCAGCGCCAGCTCCAGCGCGTCGTCGACGACGTCGGCAGACGCGGCAAACCCCACCCCTGGGTGGTCTTCGGCGAGTACGGCACCCTGCGCGCCACCTCCGCCGACCTCGGCTCACCCGTCTCCGACGTCCTCACCGACACCCTGCGCACCCAGGTGTCCTCCCACCCCCACGGGGCCTTCCAGCGGGTCACCGACGACCGCGGCGAGCCCTACCTGACCATCGGCATGCCCGCCGTCTTCCTCCACAACGGCGCCCGCGAGGCCACCGGAGCCGTGCTCTACGCCGTCATGCCGCTCTCCACCGAACAGCAGACCGTCGACGCCATGGTCCAGGCCGCCAAGCAGGGCGCCGTCCCCGGCCTGGCCATCTCGGTCGTCCCCGCCCTCCTCGCCGCGCGCAGCGTCCTGCGGCCCGTGCGCGACATGCGCCGCGCCGCCCAGAACCTGGGCCGCGGCCGCCTCGACACCCGGATCGAGGTCCGCGGCGCCGACGAACTGGCCGGCCTCGCCCGCACCTTCAACGAGACCGCGGGAGCCCTGGAGGAGTCGGTGGCCGAACTGCGGGAGGCCGAAGCCCGGGCCCGCCGGTTCGCCGCCGACGTCTCCCACGAACTGCGCACCCCGCTCGCCGGGATGCTCGCCGTCACCGAGGTCCTCGACGAGGACGCCGAACAGCTCGACCCCGACACCGCCAAGGCTCTGCGGCTGATCAGCGCCGAGACCGGCAAACTCGCCGTGCTCGTCGAGGACCTGATGGAGATCTCCCGCTTCGACGCCCGCGCCGCCGGGCTCAACCTCGACGACGTGGACGTGGCCGAGGCCGTGGGCAAGACACTCCAGCGCCGCCACTGGGACGACGGACGGGTCACCACCGACCTGCCCGACGGGGTGCGGGCCCGCCTCGATCCCCGCCGCTTCGACGTGGTCCTCGCCAACCTGGTCGGCAACGCGCTGCGGCACGGCGCCGCCCCCGTGCGGGTCGCCGTGCGCACCGCGTCCGCGCCGGAGGGGGAGCGGCTGGTCGTGGAGGTCGCCGACAGCGGGCCCGGCATCGGCCCCGAGGTGCTGCCGCACATCTTCGACCGCTTCTTCAAGGCCGACGCCGCCCGCACCCGCTCCGCCGGGAGCGGCCTCGGCCTCGCGATCAGCCTGGAGAACGTCCGGCTGCACGGCGGCACCCTGAGCGCCGCCAACGCCCCGGAGGGGGCGGACGGCTTCGGGGGAGCGGTGTTCACCCTCGACATGCCGCTGGAGGCCGCCCCGTGAGCCCGCCGCTGCGGCGCCCGGCCGTGACCGCAGCCCTGCTGGGCCCGCTGCTCGCGGCCACCGCCTGCGGGATCAAGCCCACCGGAGTCGTGGAGAGCGGCGCCGCCGCACGGGTGGCCGTCGCGCGGGCCGGAGCCGCCACGGCCTACTTCGTCACCCCCGACGGGGGTCTGGCCCCGGCGCCGCAGCCCGAGTACACCCAGGGCGGGCCCCGGGGCAGCGTGATCGGGCTGCTGCGCGGGCCCGGCCCGGCGGAGCAGGACGCGGGGCTGCGCACGCGGGTACCCGTGCTGGGGGAGGAGGCGGCCGAGGGCGGGGTGAGCGTGACGGTCACCGACCGGCTGGAGGTGAGCCTGCCCTTCCCCGTCGCCGGCCTCGACCCGCTGGGCCGCCGCCAGTTGGTGTGCAGCGCCCTGTCCACGGTGGACCCGCTGTACGAGGTGACCCTCCGCGGCACCGACACGTCCCTGGACCCGGCCCGCTGCGACGCGGGGCGCTGAACGGCGGGCGGCCGGGCACCGCCCCGCGACACCGACCGCCGGCCGCGACCGCCCCCCTGCCGGCCGCGACCGCCCCCCTGCCGGCCGCGACCCCCCCTGCCGGCCGCGACCGACCCCCTGCCGGGCGCGGGCGTCACCCGCCGCGCGCGGGCGGTCCGCGACGCCGGCCGTCCCGCGAAGCCGGTCGTCCGGCGACGGCGGCCGTCCCGCGAAGCCGGTCGTCCGCGACACCGGCCGTCCCGCGACACCGGCCGTCCCGCGACACCGGCCGTCCCGCGACGCCGGTCGTCCGGCGACGGCGGCCGTCCCGCGACGCCGGCCGTCCGCGACGCCGGCCCGCGGCGCCCGCGCCAGGGCCGTACCGGGCCGCGCCGCCGCCGTCTTGTGGCCCGGGCCGCCGGGCGTCACCGTGTGGACCATGGAACGTGCCCCACATGTGCCCGCCGCCCCCCGCCGGCCCGGCGTGCCCGACGTGTTCGACCCGCGGCTCTATGCCGCGGGCGTCCCCCACGAGAGCTACCGGGTGCTGCGCGAGCGGTACCCGGTGGCCTGGCAGGAGGAGCCCGAGGTGGACGGGTGGCCCGCCGGCACCGGGTTCTGGGCCGTCACCCGGCACGCCGACGTCGTCCGCGTCCTGCGCGACCACACCGCGTACTCCTCCTGGCTCGGCGCCACCCAGATCCGCGACCCCGACCCCGCCGACCTGCCCTTCCTGCGGCGCACCATGCTCAACCAGGACCCTCCCGAGCACGGCCGGCTGCGCCGCCTGGTCTCCCGGGCCTTCACCCCCGCCCGGGTCGACGCCTTCGCCGCCCGGGCCCGCGAGCGCGCCCGTACGCTCCTGGCCGCCGCGCGCGACGGGGCCGAGGACGGCGCCGCCGACCTGGTCCGCGCGGTCACCGACGAGTACGCCCTGCTCAATCTCACCGACCTGCTGGGCGTCCCGGCCGCCGACCGGGGCCTGCTGCTGGAGTGGACCGTACGCGTCATCGGCTACCAGGACCCCGAGGACGCCCCCGCCCCGCTCCTCGGCCCCGACGGCACACCGCTCAACCCGCGCTCACCGGCGCTGCTCGGCGAGATGTTCGGCTACGCCCGCGAACTCGCCGCGCACAAGCTCCGCCGCCCCGGCGACGACGTGATGACGGCCCTCGCCCAGGGCGGGCTGGACCCCGCCGAACTGGAGATGTTCTTCTTCCTGCTGACCGTCGCCGGAAACGACACCGTCCGCAGCGCCGCCCCCGGCGGCCTCCTCGCCCTGGCCCGCGACCCCGACGCCTACCGCACCCTCGCCGACGGGCGGGCCCCGCTGGACCGGGCCGTCGAGGAACTCCTGCGCGTCCACCCGCCGGTGCTCAGCTTCCGCCGCACCGCCGCCCGTGACACCGAGCTCGCCGGGACCCGGATCCGCGCCGGGGACAAGGTGGTGGTCTTCCACGCCTCCGCCAACCACGACGCACGCGTCTTCACCGACCCGCACCGCCTCGACCTCGGCCGCTCCCCCAACCCCCACGTCTCCTTCGGCGACGGCCCGCACGTCTGCCTCGGCGCCCACTTCGCCCGGCTCCAGCTGCGCACCCTCTACGAGGAGTGGCGTACGGCCATGCCCGCGCCCGAACTCGCGGGGGAGCCACGCCGGCTGGTCTCCAACTTCATCAACGGGATCACGCGGCTGCCGCTGCGGGTGTCCGGGCCGCGGCGGTGACGTCCGCGACCAGCTCCGTCACGTCCGGGCCGTACGCATCGGAGTTGACCACCTTCAGCAGGAGGCAGAAGGACGCCCGGCGGTAGGCGCGCGCCAGCTTCTCCTGGTGGCGGGCCAGATAACGGGCCGCGGCCTGGTTGCTGTTGGCGGTCTGCCCCGACAGCAGGAACACCGGCCGTGCGCCCTGGTCGGTCGTCAGCCGCGCCAGCAGCACGTACTCGACCATGCCGGGCTCCCACCGGTACGTCTCGCCGCCGACGGCTATCGCCCCCCGGTCCGGTCCGGGCTCGGGGGAGACGTCCACCCGGACCCCCGGCAGCATCGACTGAAGGTGCGCCACCGTGCGGGAGTTGGACGCGGGACCGCCGACGCAGAACTCGGCGCGCTCGCCGAACCCCTGCCGGGCCTCGTGCGTGACGATCTGCACCGTCGCCCCGCAGTCCTTGATCAGAGCCGATATCTCCAGCAGCGCGAAGGCGTCGTTGCGGTGCAGCGAGGACTCGGTGCCGCCCATCTGCCGGTTGACCACGAACAGGCAGTCCGAGCCGGCCGGCAACCCGAAGAAGGCCTGCTTGCGGCGCAGCGCCCGGCGCCACAGGTACGTACGGGTGAACCAGCCGGAGCCACCGCTGATGGCGGTGGCCACCACACCGAGCACGATGTTGCGCACGTCGTCGTTCATGCGGCGGATGCTAACGGCCGCACCGCCTCCATGACGCGGCGGGTGCGGCGAAGCTAGGCTGCCCGTCCATGGTCTGACAGGCAGTCGACTGGAGGAACCGGATGCGCGCTCGCGCAGCACGTCAGTTAGCGTTCGCAGCCCTCGCCGGGGCGCTCGTCTCCACCGGAGCCGCCGCCCCGCCCCCGTCCCCGCCCGCGGCGGAGGCCGCGCCGGCCAAGGTACCGGTGGCCGTCGGCTACGGAGGGGCCGTCGCCAGCGTCGACGCCGACGCCTCGGCGGCCGGGATCGCGGTCCTGCGGGCCGGGGGCAACGCCGTGGACGCGGCCGTCGCCACCGCTGCCGCGCTCGGGGTCACCGAACCCTACTCGGCCGGCGTCGGCGGCGGCGGATACCTGGTCTACTACGACGCCGCCTCCCGCCGCGTGCAGACCGTCGACGGCCGCGAGACGGCGCCCGCCACGGCCACCGAGACCCTGTTCCAGGAGAACGGCGTCCCCATCCCCTTCGAAGAGGGACAGACCAGCGGTCGCAGCGTCGGCGTCCCCGGCACCCCCGCCACCTGGCGCACCGCCCTGGACGCCTGGGGTACCAAGCCGCTCTCCCAACTCCTGCGCCCGGCCGAGAAACTGGCCCGTGACGGCTTCACCGTGGACGCCACCTTCCGGGCCCAGACCGAGGCCAACCAGGCCCGCTTCAAGGACTTCCCCGCCACCCGGAAGCTCTTCCTGCCCGGCGGACAACTCCCGGTCGTCGGCTCCACGTTCAAGAACCCCGACCTCGCGGCCACCTACGCCGAACTCGCCCGCAAGGGCACCGGGGCGCTCTACCGGGGCCCGATCGCCGACGACATCGTCAACGCCGTCCGCAAGCCCCCCGTCGACCCGGCCGCCACCCGGAAAGTCCGCTCCGGGGACCTGACCGCCGCCGACCTGCGCGCGTACGGGACCAAACGGCAGGCCCCGACCCAGGTGAACTACCGGGGCCTGGACGTCTACAGCATGGCGCCCTCCTCCTCCGGCGGCACCACCGTCGGCGAGGCGCTGAACATCCTGGAGCGCACCGACCTGTCGAAGCTGTCCGAGGCCCAGTACCTGCACCGGTTCATCGAGGCCTCCCGGATCTCCTTCGCCGACCGGGGCCGCTGGGTGGGCGACCCGGCCGCCCAGGACGTGCCGACCCGCGAGCTGCTCTCCCAGCGCTTCGCCGACTCGCGCGGCTGCCTCATCCGGCCGGACGCGACCCTGCCCAGCCCGCTGCCCCCCGGCGACCCGCGCCACCCTGCGGCCTGCGGCGGCACCGGGCAGGCCGCCCCGACCACCTACGAGGGGGAGAACACCACGCACCTGACGGTCGCCGACCGCTGGGGCAACGTGGTCTCGTACACCCTGACCATCGAGTCCACGGGCGGCAGCGCCATCACCGTCCCCGGGCGCGGCTTCCTGCTCAACAACGAGCTGACCGACTTCTCCTTCGCCCCGGCCGCCCCCGGCGTCCCGGACCCGAACCTGCCCGGCCCGGGCAAGCGGCCGCGCTCGTCCATGTCCCCGACCATCGTCCTCGAGCACGGCCGCCCGGTCCTGGCCGTGGGCTCCCCGGGCGGCGCGACCATCATCACCACCGTCCTGCAGACCCTGACCGGCCACCTGGACCGGGGGCTGCCGCTGGTCGACGCGATCAAGGCGCCGCGCGCCAGCCAGCGCAACCAGACGACGACGGAACTGGAACCGGAGCTGTGGAACAGCCCGCTGCGCGCCGAACTGGAGGCGCTGGGGCAGGCGTTCCGGCAGAACCCGGAGATCGGCGCCGCCACCGGCGTCCAGCGGCTGCCGGACGGCCGCTGGCTGGCGGCCGCCGAGACCACCCGGCGGGGCGGGGGCTCGGCGATGGTCGTGCACCCGCAGGGGAAGCCGTAGCCCCTGCGGGGCGGTCAGGATCCCGGGGCCGACGGCGGTGACCGCGACCGTGCGCTCGACGGGCGCGGCGCGGGAACCGTCGGCGGTGCGCCGGTCCCCGCCTGACGGCCGCCGGGGCCCCTCGGGGGTCGTCTCCGGCGGCCGGACGGCGCAATGGGTGATCGGTGCGGCCCGGTCCGGGGCAAGGGTGAAGCGTGTCGACCACGAACTCGTCCAAACGGCTCGGTCTCGCGCTCCTCGGCGCCGTCCTCGCGGCCGGCCTGCTGGCCGCCGCCTGCTCCACACCGGCGGACGCGGGCTCGCCGTCAAGGTTTGAGGCTCCCGTAGCGCGCCCGTAACGCTGGTGCGGTCCCATGCGGGGATGGAGACGCCGACTGCGCTCGTGATCGGTCAACTCACTGAATACTTACGTGAGTTGACACGGAGACTGGACCCCGGGGCCGGCTGGTACGGGGAGTTCCTGCGGCGGGACCCGGAGGGGATGCGGGCCTGCCTCGACGGGGCCGCCTTACCCCCGTGGGACGTCGTGGAGTCCCTCCTGCTGGACCTCCCGGGAGCACCGGGGGCCACCGCGCGGGAAGCGGCGTACGCGGCGGGGCTGCGGGCCGCCGCCGTCGCCGCGTGGGACGCCCGGCCGGAGGGGGCGGGGGAGCTGCGGACCCTGCTGGCCGCGGCCGCCGAGCAGCGGGCCGCCGCGGAGGAGGCCCTGCGGACCCTGAGCGCCCGGCTGGACGCCACGGCCGACCCGGCGCAGACGCAGACCCTGTCCCGCGAACTGGCGTGGACCCACGACGACGCCATCCGGGCGACGTCGCGCCAGAGGGACTTCCAGACCCGCCTCTCCGCCCTCCCCCTCCCAGCCGTACCCCGCCCCCGCACACCCTTGCCCCCGGTCGGGGGCGCCGGGCCTGCGGTCCTGGGGACGGAGCTGCGGGTCGGGGGCGCCGGGCCTGTGGCCCTGGGGACGGAGCTGCGGGTCGGGGGCGCCGGGCCTGTGGCCCTGGGGACGGAGCTGTCGGCCTGGGGCGCCGGGCCCGCGGTCCTGGGCACGGAGCTGTCGGCCTGGGGCGCCGGGCCCACGCCCCTCGGCCCCGAGCCGCCGGTCGGGGGCGCCGGGCCCGCGGTCCTGGGGACGGAGCCGTCGGCCCTGGGCACCGAGCCCCCGGCCCTCGGCGCCGAGCCGCCGGCCGGGGCGGTGCCTCCCGGGGCCGCCCGGGGGGCCTTCGTCTCCGAACTGCTCACCCTGCGGGCCCAAGGGCGCAGCGGCGAGGCGCACGCGCTGCTGTGCGAGGCGGCCCTGTGGCCCGCCGGGGAGCTGCCCGGCCTCGCCGAGGAGCTCGGGCACGCCGGGCTGGCCGCCGACTGGGCCACCCTCCTGTGGGAGGCGGCTTCGCTCCCGCCCGACCGGCTCGCCGCGGCCGCCGGGGCCCTGGGCGAGGGCGGCCGGGAGGACGACGCCGCCCGGCTGCTGCGCCAGGGCGTGGCCCGCCCGGCCGCGGAGGTCGCCGAAACCGCCCTCGCCCTCGGCGCGGCCGGCCGCGACCGGGAGACCCGGGCCCTGCTGGAGGCCTACGTCCGGCTGCGCACCGCCGACGAGACGGCCGCCCTGGCCCGCCACGATCCGCACTGGTTCACCCCCCGCCTGCTCCGAGCCGCCCGCGCCCTCTCCGCCGGCCGCCACCGCGACCTCACCCACGCCCTCCGCGCGGCCGGCCTCCCGGTGGCGCGGGCCTGACGGTCCGGGCCCGCCACGACTCGGTCCCAGGGGCGCCGGCCGGCCCAGGGGCACGCGCCGCACCCCCCGGCACGGTCCCGCCGTGGGCCGGGATGCGCCCCCGCCCGCCGGCGCCGACCATGACTGCCTGGTCGGCTCGGTCGGCCGGGTGCCGGTCGGCGCCCTGACCGACCGCTTCGGCGCCCGGCTGCTGTTCCCGCTGGTGAGCGCCCTGACCATCGTGCCCGTCCTGCTGCTGATCCCCGCCAGGGGCTCGTACGGGGCGCTGCTCGCGGTCGGCTTCGTCCTGGGCCTGGGCGGCACGACGTTCGCCATCGGCGTCCCTCGTCAACTCCTGGTTCCCGCCCCGGCACCGCGGCGCGGCCCTCGGCGTCTTCGGCATGGGCATGGGCATGGGCGGCGTCGCTCTTTCGGGCTACTTCACGCCCCGGACGTACCGGCACGGCGAGAGCCTGCCCTTCCTCGTCCTGGCCGCCGCCCTGGCCGGGTACGCCCTGGTCGCCGCCCTGCTGCTCCGCGACCGGCCCGGGCGGCCCGTACCGACGACACCCCTGGCCACCCGGCTGGCCGCCGCCGGCCGGCTGCGGGGTCACGGGGAGCTGTCGGCCCTGTACGCGATCGGCTTCGGCGGGATCGTGGGGTTCGGGGTCTACCTGCCGACCTACCTCAAGACCTGGTACGGCCTCGGCCCGACCGACGCCGGCACCCGGGCCGCCGGATTCGCCCTGGTCACCGTGGTGTTCCGGCCGATCGGCGGCTGGCTGGCGGACCGGGTCCGCCCGGCGGTGGTGACGGCCTGGGCCCTGGGCGCGGTGGCCTTCCTCGCGGTCCTGCAGGCCTTCGACCCGGCGCGGACGCCCACCGCCACGGTCTGCCTGCTCCTGATGGCCGCGGGACTGGGCACGGCCGGCGGCGCCGTGTTCGCCCTGGTCTCGCGGGTCACCCCCGCAGCCGCAGGTCGGCAGCGTGACCGGCATCGTGGGCGCCGTGGGCGGCCTGGGCGGCTTCGTCCCGCCGCTGGTCATGGGCGCCGTCTACAGCGCCCAGTCCTCCTACTCCATCGGCTTCATTCTGCTCTCCGGCCTGGCGCCGGCCGGCTGCGTGTACGCGTACGGCCGCATGCGCACCGCCGCATGCGCACCGCCGGTTCCGCCTGACCGGGCCCGCGCCGAACGCCCATCGCCTGACCGTAAATGACCGCTCGGCGTCGTAACTTGATCGACTACTCCAACCGCGCAAGGTGGTCTTGCCCCACGCTGGGACGAGGCCTACCTTCGACTCCCTACGCACACCGTCTACGTGCGTAGAAGTCGGCGGTACCGTCGCGAGGAGCAGCTCATGGCCCAAGTCGTCCGCGCCGCACTCGTCCAGGCCACCTGGACCGGAGACACCGAGTCGATGATCGCCAAGCACGAGGAGCACGCCCGCAGGGCGGCCGCCCAGGGCGCGAAGGTCATCGGCTTCCAGGAGGTGTTCAACGCCCCCTACTTCTGCCAGGTCCAGGAGCCCGAGCACTACCGCTGGGCCGAGCCCGTCCCCGACGGGCCCACGGTCCGCCGGATGCAGGAGCTGGCCCGCGAGACCGGGATGGTCATCGTCGTCCCGGTCTTCGAGAAGGAGAACGAGGGCTTCTACTACAACACCGCCGCCGTCATCGACGCCGACGGCAGCTACCTCGGCAAGTACCGCAAGCACCACATCCCGCAGGTCAAGGGGTTCTGGGAGAAGTACTACTTCCGCCCCGGCAACCTCGGCTGGCCTGTCTTCGACACCGCCGTCGGCCGCGTCGGCGTCTACATCTGCTACGACCGCCACTTCCCCGAGGGCTGGCGCCAACTCGGCCTGGCCGGAGCCCAGCTGGTCTACAACCCGTCCGCCACCTCCCGCGGCCTGTCCGCCTACCTGTGGCAGCTGGAGCAGCCGGCGTCCGCCGTCGCCAACGAGTACTTCGTCGCCGCCATCAACCGCGTCGGCCAGGAGGAGTACGGCGACAACGACTTCTACGGCACCAGCTACTTCGTCGACCCCCGGGGCCAGTTCGTCGGCGAGGTCGCCAGCGACAAGGAGGAGGAACTCCTCGTCCGGGACCTCGACTTCGACCTGATCAAGGAGGTCCGCGACCAGTGGGCCTTCTACCGCGACCGCCGCCCCGACGCCTACGGAGGACTGGTTCAGCCGTGACCAACCCGACCCCCCTGTACAACCGCCACCGCACCGTCCTGCCCGACTGGCTCGCGCTCTACTACGACCGCCCCATCGAGCTCACCCACGGCGAGGGCCGCCACGTCTGGGACGCCGACGGCAACCGGTACCTCGACTTCTTCGGCGGCATCCTCACCACCATGACCGCCCACGCCCTGCCCGAGGTCACCAAGGCCGTCTCCGAGCAGGCCGGGCGGATCATCCACTCCTCCACGCTCTACCTCAACCGGCCCATGATCGAGCTGGCCGAACGGATCGCCGCCCTCTCCGGCATCCCCGACGCCCGGGTCTTCTTCACCACCTCCGGCACCGAGGCCAACGACGCCGCCCTGCTGCTGGCGACCGCGTACCGCCGCTCCAACCAGATCCTGGCGATGCGCAACAGCTACCACGGCCGGTCCTTCTCCACCGTCGGCATCACCGGCAACCGCGGCTGGTCCCCGACCAGCCTCTCCCCGCTCCAGACGTACTACGTCCACGGCGCCGTCCGTACCCGCGGCCCCTTCGCCGCCCTCGACGACGCCGCCTTCACCGCCGCGGCCGTCGCCGACCTGGAGGACGTGCTCGGCCAGGCCCGCGGGGGAGTTGCCGCCCTCATCGCCGAACCCATCCAGGGCGTCGGCGGGTTCACCTCACCCCCCGACGGCCTGTACGGGGCCTTCCGCGACGTGCTCAACCGGCACGGCATCCTCTGGATCAGCGACGAGGTACAGACCGGCTGGGGCCGCACAGGGGACTACTTCTGGGGCTGGCAGGCCCACGCGCAGAGCGGGCCGCCGGACATGCTCACCTTCGCCAAGGGCATCGGCAACGGCATGTCCATCGGCGGTGTCGTCGCCCGCGCCGAGGTGATGAACTGCCTCGACGCCAACTCCATCTCCACCTTCGGCGGTTCCCCGGTGACGATGGCGGCAGGCCTCGCCAACCTCGCCTACCTGCTGGACCACGACCTCCAGGGCAACGCCCGCCGCGTCGGCGGCCTCCTCCTGGAGCGGCTGCGCGCCCTCGCCGCCACCTCGCCCGCCGTACGGGAGGTCCGCGGCCGGGGCCTGATGGCCGGACTGGAGCTCACCGAGCCTGGCACCGACCGCGCCGACCCGCAGGCGGCCGCCGCGGTCCTGGAGGCCGCCCGCGCGGGCGGCCTGCTCATCGGCAAGGGCGGCGGGCACGACACCAGCGTGCTGCGCATCGCGCCGCCGCTCTCCCTCACCGTGGCCGAGGCGGAAGAGGGGGCCGAGATCCTCGGACAGGCCCTCCGCAGCATCGAGTAGGGGGACCGAATGAGCATCCGCACCCTGATCAGAGGCGGCCTCGTCGTCACCGCCGCCGACGAGCTCCACGCCGACGTCCTCGTCGAGGACGGCCGCGTGGCGGCGCTCGCCGCCACCGGCTCGGCCGCCGCCGGCGCCTGGACGGCCGACCGCACGATCGACGCGAGCGGCAAGTACGTCATCCCGGGCGGGGTCGACGCCCACACCCACATGGAGCTGCCGTTCGGCGGCACCTCCGCCTCCGACACCTTCGAGACCGGCACCCGAGCCGCCGCCTGGGGCGGCACGACCACCATCGTCGACTTCGCCGTCCAGAGCGTGGGCCGCTCCCTGCGCGAGGGACTCGACACCTGGTACGCCAAGGCCGACGGCAACTGCGCGATCGACTACGCCTTCCACATGATCCTGTCGGACGTCAACGAGCACACCCTGAAGGAGATGGACCACCTCGTCGGCGAGGGCGTCACCTCCTTCAAGCTGTTCATGGCCTACCCGGGCGTCTTCTACAGCGACGACGGGCAGATCCTGCGCGCCATGCAGCGGGCCTCCGGCAACGGCGGGCTGATCATGATGCACGCGGAGAACGGCATCGCCATCGACGTCCTCGTCGAACAGGCCCTCGCCCGCGGCGAGACCGACCCCCGCCACCACGGCGAGGTCCGCAAGGTCCTCCTGGAGGCCGAGGCCACCCACCGGGCGATCCAGCTCGCCCGGGTCGCCGGCTCCCCGCTCTACGTCGTCCACGTCTCGGCGGAGGAGGCCGTCGCGGAACTCGCCGCCGCCCGCGACAAGGGCCTGCCGGTCTTCGGCGAAACCTGCCCCCAGTACCTGTTCCTCTCCACCGACAACCTCGCCGAGCCGGACTTCCAGGGCGCCAAGTACGTCTGCTCCACCCCCCTGCGCCCTCGCGAGCACCAGGCGGCCCTCTGGCGCGGCCTGCGCACCAACGACCTCCAGGTGGTCTCCACCGACCACTGCCCGTTCTGCTTCCGCGGCCAGAAGGAACTGGGCCGGGGCGACTTCTCCAAGATCCCCAACGGTCTCCCCGGCGTGGAGAACCGCATGGACCTCCTCCACCAGGCCGTCCTGGACGGCCACATCACCCGCCGCCGCTGGATCGAGATCGCCTGCGCGACCCCGGCCCGGATGTTCGGCCTCTACCCGCAGAAGGGCACCATCGCCCCGGGTTCGGACGCCGACATCGTCCTCTACGATCCGCACGCCGAGCAGGTCATCTCCGCCGAGACCCACCACATGAACGTGGACTACTCGGCGTACGAGGGCAGGCGGATCACCGGACGCGTCGACACGGTCCTCTCCCGGGGCGAACCCGTCATCGACCGCCGCGCCTACACCGGCCGGGCCGGGCACGGGGCCTTCGTGCACCGCTCCACCTGCCAGTACCTCTAGAGGGTGTCCGGGGCCCGCACGCCCCGGGCCCGTACTACCCAGCAAGGAGCAGCCGCCCATGGACTTCGGCATCGTCCTCCAGACGGACCCGCCCGCCTCCCAGGTCATCAGCCTGATGAAGCGCGCCGAACGCAACGGCTTCCGCTACGGCTGGACCTTCGACTCGGCGGTCCTGTGGCAGGAGCCGTTCGTCATCTACAGCCAGATCCTCGCCAACACGCAGAAGCTGCACATCGGCCCCATGGTGACCAACCCGGGCACCCGCACCTGGGAGGTCACCGCCTCCACCTTCGCCACCCTCAACGACATGTACGGCAACCGCACCGTCTGCGGCATCGGCCGCGGCGACTCCGCCATGCGCGTCGCCGGCCGTGCCCCCAACACCCTGGCCCGCCTCGGCGAGGCCATCGAGGTCATCCGCGACCTGGCCGAAGGCCGCGAGGCGCTCGTGGACGGCAACCCGATCCGCATCCCCTGGATCAAGAACGGCAGACTCCCCGTCTGGATGGCCGCGTACGGCCCCAAGGCCCTCGCCCTGACCGGCCAGAAGGCCGACGGCTTCATCCTCCAGCTGGCCGACCCGTTCCTCACGGAATGGATGGTCAAAGCGGTCCGCGACGCCGCCGCCGAGGCGGGCCGCGACCCGGCGTCGGTCACCATCTGCGTGGCGGCCCCCGCCTACGTCACGGCCGACGACTCGCCGTCCGCCCTGGCCCACGCCCGCGACCAGTGCCGCTGGTTCGGCGGCATGGTCGGCAACCACGTGGCCGACCTCGTCTCCCGCTACGGCGAACACTCGGGCATGGTCCCCGACGAACTCACCGAGTACATCAAGGCCCGCCACGGATACGACTACAGCCACCACGGCCGCGCCGGAAACCCTTCCACCGACTTCGTCCCGGACGAGATCGTCGACCGCTTCTGCCTCCTGGGCCCGCCCGAGGCCCACATCGAGAAGCTCCGGGCCCTGCGCGACTTGGGTGTCGACCAGTTCGCCGTCTACGACATGCACGACGCCCGGGAGTCCGTGATCGACGCCTACGGCTCCGACATCATCCCGGCGGTCAACGGCGGGCGCCCCTGAACCGGCCGGTCACAGGCCGCCGGCGACCCGGAGGACCGCGCCCGTCGTGTACGAGGCGTCGGCGGACAGCAGCCAGGAGACCGCGCCGGCGATTTCCTCCGGGTGGCCGGCCCGGCCCATCGGGATCGCCGGGGCCACCTTGGCGGGGCGGTCGGGGTCCTCGTGGAAGTCCGTCCAGACGGTGCCGGGTGCCACGCAGTTGACCCGGATCCCCTGGGCAGCCACCTCCTTGGACAGGCCCACCGTCAGCGCCTCGACGGCCGCCTTCGCGGCGGCGTAGTGGACGTACTGGCCCGGACTGCCCAGGGTGGCGGCGGCCGAGGAGATGTTGACCACGGCACCGCCGCCGCCGGCGGACATCACCCGCACCGCCTGCCGGGCGCACAGCAGGTAGCCCAGTACGTTGACCTCGAGGGCCTGCCTGAGGCCCGCCGCGTCCGCGTCGGCAAGCCGGCCGTTGGGGCCGCTGACTCCGGCGTTGTTGACCAGACCGGTGACCCGGCCGAGGCCGGCCCCGGCGCCGAACAGCCGGGCCACGGCCGTCTCGTCGGCGGGGCCCCGGCCACCGTGACACAACGCCGCCCGGCGGCACGGACGTCCGCCGCCACCGCCTCGGCGGCCGCCGCATTGCCGCGGTACCCGATCACCACGTCGTGGCCCCCGGCGGCGAGCCGACGGCAGATCGCCGCCCCCGGCGTCCTACTTGCCCTTGTCCACCACCAGGTCGGTGCTCCACTCCTCGCCCGCCTTGATGTCCTTGCCGTTCGCGGTGATGGGGGAGTACACGCCCGTCACCGGGACCGTCTCGCCGGGGGAGGCCGACTGGAGTACGTCGCAGACGTCCGCGTACGAGGTGACCGCGGTGTCCTTCAGGCCGGTGATCACGTCGCCCGGTTCCAGCTTCGCCTTGTCGGCGGGGGAGTTGGTCCGGGAGTAGGTGACCACCATGCCGTCCTGGCCCTTGAACTGCTTCTGGGTGGCCTCGACCTTCGCGGCGTCCTCCTCGGGGAAGTAGGTCGCCAGGTCCGGGTTCTGCAGGGACACCAGCTGCCAGCCGGGGTCGTTCTTCACGTCGCCCGCCGCCAACTGGTCGAGCAGCGGGCGGACGTGGTCGCTGCTGATGGCGTAGTACTGGCCCTGCACGCCCCCGCCGGTGAGGGAGAGGGTGTTGATGCCGACCACCTCGGCCTTGCCGTTCAGCAGCGGGCCGCCGGAGTTGCCGGGGTTGATGGTGGCGGAGTGCTGGATGGTCTCGGGGTAGCGCGGCAGGTCCGGGTCCGGGGCGGAGCCGCTGACGTCCGGGTTCTGTACCGCGCCGGTGGTGAACACCGGCTTCTGCGCGCCCTGTTCCTCGATCGAGGCGGGGTAGCCCAGCGCGGTGACGTTGTCGGCGAACGCGACCTTCTTGCTGTCGGCGAACTTCAGCTCCTTCAGGTCCGGTTGGGGGTTCGAGAACGTCAGCACCGCGACGTCCTCGCACGGGTCGATCCCCAGCAGCCGGGCGGCCACCGGGGGCCGGTCCCCGACCCCGACCCGCAGGGAGGGCTCGTCCAGCACCACATGGGCGTTGGTGACGATGAGACCCTTCGCCGCGTCGTAGACGAACCCGGTCCCCGATGCCATCGTCCCGACGATGCGCACCGTCGCGGGCGCCGCGCGTTCGTAGATCTCCTTGGGTGACAGGTCGTCGGCGAAGGCCACACCGGCGCTGCCGGTTCCCAGTACCACCATCGTGGCCACCGCCACCGCGTTCCTGGCGCGTCCCCTCATGAGCCCGCCGCCTTTCTCCACGCACGGACGACCCCTCTTCCAGGCTAGCCCCGGCCCCGGGCGGTGTCCTGCCGGGCGGGTTCACCTCCCTGTCACCCGGTGTCCGGCCCGGCGCCGTGGGCCGTCGGTGGGGTTCCGCGGGGCGCCGTGATGTGATGGGGGCATGATCGATGAGTTCCTGGCCCAGGGCCTGCCCGACGTGGAAGAGGCCGTCCGCAAGGCGGCGGCGGTCGAGATCATGCCGCGGTTCCGGCAGCTCGCCCAGCACGAGGTCGACGAGAAGAAGGGGCCGCACGACCTGGTGACCGTCGCGGACCGCAAGGCCGAGGAGCACCTCACGGCCTCGCTGTCCCGGCTGCTGCCCGGCTCCGCCGTCGTCGGCGAGGAAGCGGTGCACGCCGACCCGGAGGTCTACACGGCACTACGGGGCGACGCCCCCGTGTGGATCGTCGACCCGGTCGACGGCACCCGGCAGTTCGTGGCGGGCGACCCCCACTTCTGCACCCTCGTCGCGCTCGCGCAGCACGGCGAGATCCTCGCCTCCTGGACCTACGCCCCGGCCCTGGACCTCCTGGCCACCGCCGTGCGCGGACAGGGCGCGTACGCCAACGGCGAGCGGATCCGCAGCGGTTCGCCCGAGCCCGGCGCCGACCTGCGGGTGGCGACCGCCCACCCCCTGTACACCTCCGAGGAGGACCGGCGCTTCCTTTCCCGGCTGGACGTGCCCGGCATCGCGCCCCGGCCCTGCGGTTCGGCGGGCCTGGAGTACCTGAGGGTGGCGCGCGGCGAGATGGACGCGCTGGCCTTCACCTGGCCCTCCGCCTGGGACCACGCGGCGGGGCTGCTGCTGGTCGGCGAGGCCGGCGGCGCGCAGAGCACCGTCGAGCGGGTCCCCTTCCGGATCGACCGGGACAACGCCCTGCCGTTCGCGGTGGGCCGGGACGAGGCCACCGCGGTCCGGGTGCGCGAACTGCTGCGGGGCGCGGCCTGAGCGGGCGGGGACGGGAGCAATAAGCTGGGGGCAGTGGCCGTCGCCGGACGAAGGAGCTCTCAGTGCCGTCGATTCTCGACGCAGTCGTGGTGGGGGCGGGGCCCAACGGCCTGACGGCCGCCGTCGAACTGGCCCGCCGGGGCCACTCGGTGGCCGTGTTCGAGGCCGCCGGGTCGGTCGGCGGCGGGGCCCGCACCGAGGAGCTCACCCTCCCCGGTTTCCGCCACGACCCCTGCTCGGCGGTGCACCCGCTGGGCGCCGGCTCCCCGGTGTTCAAGACGATGCCGCTGGCCCGGTACGGGCTGGAGTGGCTGCACGCCCCGCTGCCCATGGCGCATCCCTTCGACGACGGCACGGCGGCCGTGCTCTCCCGTTCCGTCGCGGAGACCGCGGCCTCCCTCGGGCCCCGGGACGCGGGCGCGTACCGGCGCCTGGTGGAGCCGTTCCTCGGCCACTGGGACACCCTCGCCCGGGACTTCATGTCCCTGCCCAACACCGCGCTGCCCCGGGACCCGCTCCTCCTCGCCCGCTTCGGCCTGACCGGCCTGCCGCCCTCCACCTGGCTGATGCGCCGCTTCCACGAAGACCGCGCCCGGGCCCTGTTCGCCGGGCTCGTCGCGCACGTCATCGCCCCCCTCAGCGGGATCGGCACCGGCGCCGTCGGCCTGGTCTTCGCGCTGGCCGCGCACGCGGGCGGCTGGCCGCTGCCGCGCGGCGGCTCGCAGTCGGTCTCCGACGCCCTGGCCGGCTACCTGGCCGACCTCGGCGGCGCCGTCCACACCGGCTTCGAGGTCAAGCGGCTCGACGACCTCCCGCCGGCCCGCGCGTACGTCTTCGACACCTCTCCGACCGCGCTGGCCCGGATCGCCCGCCTGGGCCGGGTCTACGACGGCTACCGGTACGGGGCCGCCGCCTTCAAGCTCGACTACGCCCTGGACGGCCCCGTCCCCTGGACCGCCGAGGCCCCCCGCCGGGCCGGCACCGTCCAGATCGGGCCCGGCAGCCGCGACATCGACGCCGCCCTCCAGCTGGCCTCGGGCGGCCGCGCCCCCCGCAACCCCTTCCTGATCACCGCCCAGCCCAGCCTGGTCGACCCAGGCCGGGCGCCGGAGGGCAAGCACGTCTTCTGGGCGTACGGGCACGTCCCGGCGGGCTGGGAAGGCGACCTCACCGAGGCCGTCGAGCGCCAACTGGAGCGGTTCGCCCCGGGCTTCCGCGACCTCGTGCTGGCCCGCGCGACCGCCGGCCCGCCGCAGCTGGCCGCCCGCAACTCCAACTACGTCGGCGGGGACATCGCCTGCGGTTCCGCCGCCGGACTCCAGCTCCTGCTGAGGCCGCGGATCACCCTCTCCCCGTACACCACCGCCCATCCGGCGGTCTTCCTCTGCTCCTCGGCGACCCCGCCCGGCCCCGGTGTGCACGGCATGTCCGGGCACAACGCCGCCAAGGCGGTCTGGCGCCACCTCCGGAAGGGACAGTGATGGCCAGGATCACCCTCGTCCAGGGCGACATCACCGCACAGGAGGTGGACGCGGTGGTCAACGCGGCCAACTCCTCGCTGCTCGGAGGCGGTGGCGTGGACGGCGCCATCCACCGGCGCGGCGGCCCCGAGATCCTCGCCGCCTGCGAGGACCTGCGCCGCTCCCATTACGGCAAGGGCCTGCCGACCGGCCGGGCCGTCGCCACCACCGCGGGCCGCCTCCCGGCCGGGCACGTCATCCACACCGTCGGCCCGGTGTATCAGGTTTCCGGGAGCGATCCGTGGCTGCTGGCATCCTGCTACCGCGAGTCACTGAGGGTTGCCGACGAGCTGGGGGCACGGACAGTCGCCTTCCCGGCGATCTCGACCGGGGCCTACGGATGGCCCATGGAAGATGCCGCTCGCATCGCGGTAGAGGCCGTGCTCGGCGCCGAGACCAACGTCGAGGAGGTCAGGTTCGTCCTCTACGACGAGTCGGCGTACCAGGCGTTCGCTGAGCAGATCGGCCTCTCGGAGGCCGAGTGACGAGATCCCATCTTGCCTGAGTCCCCATGACCTGGAGCCGCGCAGTGCGACCAAGCGCGTCGCACGGCGCGGTTTTGTATTGCTGCAATCATCCGGGCTGCGGCTGGTGACCCTGCCCGTTCAAGGCGGAGGGTGCGCGGCTTGGGTGCGGCTGGCCCAAGCCGATATGGCGTGCCTGGGTGAGGCCGTCGGAGGCGATTACCGCGCACAAGCTGGGCGACCAGGAGCAGTCCGTGGCCGCCCTCCGGGTCGGCGGAGATGCAATCAAAGTTGTCAATATGGGGCAAAAGTGTAGTCCGGACCGCGTGCCGCGACGGTCAGTGCGCTCAGTGCGCCCTGGTGACCGGCGGGAGGTAATCCGCCACGAGCGTGCGCTGCCACCAGGCGCCGGTGTCACACCGTTCGCGCCGGCTGGTGAAGCGGTAGCGGTAGAGCCGGGCGCGCAGGAAGGTGGGGGGAGCGGTCGGGAAGGGGTTGTCCCTGAGCAGCTTGAGCAGGGACGGATCGTTGTCCAGGAGCTTGACGAGGAGCGGCGCCAGCCAGCTCCGGGCGTACGCGGGCGACAGCGCGGCGAACCACATCAGCCAGTCGAGCCGCAGGTGGTACGGGGCCACCTGGGGCGCCCGTCGGCGAAGGTCACCCGGCTTGCCCTTGAAGCCGTATTCCTTCCAGGGCGTGTCGTCCGTGATCTCGGGCTCGTCGGTTCCCTCGATCACCACCTCCAGACGCACCTTGCTGATGCTGCCGAAGGCCCCGTAGGTGTTGCCCAGGTGGAAGGGGTTGAACGAGAAGTTCATCCGCTGGTGCCGCGAGAGCATGTTGCGCACCGGCCAGTAGCTGAGCACCACCACCAGGGCCGTGACGGCGATCACCAGGCCCTCGAACCACACCGGCGTGGCCGCGAACGCGGGAGGCCGCGGCAGGGGGAGCACCTGCGCCGCCGCTCCTGCGTCGACGGCGGACAGGGCGAGCAGGATGGCCAGCCAGTTGAGCCAGGCGAAGTTGCCGGACGCCACGAGCCACAGCTGGGTGACGACGACGAATCCCGCGGCCGCGCTCGCGACGGGCTGCGGCGCGAACAGCAGTACCGGTGCCACCAGCTGCGCCACATGGTTGGCCGCCACCTCGGCCCGGTGCAGCGGCCTCGGCAGGTGGTGGAAGAACCGGCTGAGCGGCCCCGGCATCGGCTGGGTCTCGTGGTGGTAGTAGAGGCAGGTCAGGTTCCGCCAGCAGGAGTCGCCGCGCAGTTTGATCAGTCCCGCTCCGAACTCCAGCCGGAACAGCAGCCAGCGCAGCAGGAACAGCACCAGGACGGGGGGCGCGGTGCGCGCGTTGCCCAGGAAGACGGCGAGGAAGCCCGCCTCCAGCAGCAGGGACTCCCACATGAACGCGTACCAGCTCTGGCCGACGTTGACGATGGAGAGGTACAGCACCCAGGGGCACCCCCACATCAGCATGGCGGCCCACAGGGGCACCCGGTCCGCCGCCCCCGCGGCCAAGGCGGCGGAGAGGACCAGGCCCGTCCAGGCGATCACGGCGAAGAACCGGTCCGAGTAGTGGAGGTGGAACACACTCGGAGTCCGCCGGAACGTGGTGGCCGCCAGGAAGCGCGGCACCGGAAGCAGCCCGTGCTCGCCGATGAGCGCACGGTACTGGTGGATCGAGCTCAGGAAGGCCACGAGGTAGAGGAGGGCCAGACCTCGCTGGAACACCAGTCGGCCCAGCCAGTAGTCGGTGTCCGCGAACCACTCCACGGCAATCTCCTACGCCGAGGTCGAGGAAGACGCCGCGCATGCCCGGCGGCCACACCCGGCATGACCGGGCGTGGCCGTGACGCGTGGCCGTGACTGCGTGAGCGTCAGGATTCACCGGGCTCGGACGGGAAGAAGGTGATCAAAGTGGCGGTGCCCTCGGGATCCACGACCTGGACGGCTGCCTCCGGGACGTTCTCGGTCGATACGTCGATCTCTTGGGGGCGAGGCACCATGTGCCGAAGTACGACGGGGTGGGGCGGCGCCTGACCGCCCACGCCGACGACGACCACGTCGTCCTTCGGGTCGTAGGCCACGTAGGAGAAGGGCAGCCGCTCGGCCTCGTACTGATGCCCGATCGAAGGGTCCAGCACTTCGATGGTGACGAGCTGCCCTGCACGGGCAGCGGTGACCTCGTCGAGCGTGGTCCTCCATGCACTGCGGTCGAGCGTTGGGGCGGCCATGGTGTCGTTTCCTTCCTCGGGACGCCGCGGCACGAGCAACGCCCGTTGAGGCTTCCCCGCCCCGGCACGTTCACGTGCCGGGTTCGCCGCGGCTCTCTCCTTCGCTGGTCTGTCCTTCGGCGCTCTGTCCTTCGGCGCCGGATGAGACGGCGCTCTGCGGGCCGCCACCCGCTTCTGCGGCTGGGCCTTCGACGGCCTGCCGCTTGCCGATCTCGATCTTGCGGCGCTGTTGCTGCTGCATCTTCGGGACGGTCACGGTGAGAACGCCGTTGTCCAGGTCAGCGTCGCAGTGCTCGCTGTCCGCGCCTGCCGGCAGGCTGGTGCGGTACATGAACTTCCCGGTCCTTCGGGTGAGCACCTTGCCCTGGTGCTCCTCGGACAGTTCACCGCTGATGACGAGCTCATCGCCCTCGACTTCGATGTTGATGTTTTCGGGCGGGTAGCCGGGCAGTTCCGCCTTCACGATGTACGAGTCGTCGGTCTCCTCCTCTTCGGCCAT
The DNA here is from genome assembly GCF_003634815.1 of Streptomyces sp. 3211.6. NCBI lineage: Bacteria > Bacillati > Actinomycetota > Actinomycetes > Kitasatosporales > Streptomycetaceae > Streptomyces > Streptomyces sp. 3211.6. The sequence goes on from NZ_RBXC01000001.1 coordinate 6,337,600, forward strand.
CGGCAGCCACGCCCCGCCGGTCGCAGTCGGAAGGGCAGCCCCCTCCAGAAGCCGGCCCATGTCGTCCCACATGCTTTCGAACTGTCGGAACGGGTCCATACCCGCTGCCGCCAGGGCGGGAAGACCACCGCGGCGTCGCATGATCGAGGCCATCACAACCACCTCCATGCATGTTCAACTAAACCGGCACGCCGTCCGGTTTATGGGGCGGCTACCCCGCCACCAGCGCCTAAACCTGTCGGCACGCCGCACCCGGCATCGTTCGTCGAGGGCCGAGCGGCAGGCCTCGCCCCCGACACGCTGACGTACGAGCGACACGGGCAAGGCGAGCCGACCGCCGCTCGGAGCCCAGGCCTGCGGCTCATGGGCCCTGCGGCACGGCACTCCGCCTGTCCGGCTATCGGACAGGGCGTTGCGGCGAGGCATGCGGCCGCACACACTGAGCCGACCTGGCCCTCCACAGAAAAGCGGTCCCGCCATGGGCGAACACGTGCACATCCGCCGGCCGGACGGCATGGACGTATCAGCAGCCGGTGAACTGGTCGAGACGTACCGCTGCCGGTGCGGCAGTACGTGGACCAAGGTCTACGGCATCGAAGGAGGCCAAGCGGACGAATTTCCCGGCAGCTGAACCGCCCGCCGCCGCCCGGGCACGCAGACGACCTATGAAACGGGCTCCCTGCGCCGGCATTGCCCGGATCAGGTGCTGGGGGTCGCCTTCGGGTCACCACACCCTCCGGCCTCTCAGCCCGACAGCCGCTGTCGGCCCCGGCGGACATCATTCCCTTCCGCCAAAGTCGGCTACTCCGGTCGAGCTCCCTCGCTCGCTTCATAGGCCTACTTTTCGCTTACCCCGCAGCCAGGGAGGGAAACATCCGATTTGTGAAATTTCTCCCCGTCGAAGCCGGTGCTTCTTGCCCGCGCGGCGGTGCGGCCGGCACACCGTGGCCCGGAGGGACCCCTCCCCGGCCGGCCGTCGGCGCAGGCCCTGGCTACCGTGCGGGAAGGGTGAGTTCGCCTCCGCGGTAGAAGCCTTCCCGCTCCTCGACGACGTACGGGGCCATGACCTCACGCCGCCGTTTCTCCGCGTCCGAGGACCGCCACGCGTCACACGCTTGCCTGGAGTCCCAGAGAGACACGCCGGTGATCTCCTGCCCGTCCTCGGACCAGTACGCGTACGCGTGCCGCAGGCCGTCCGGGAGGGTACCGGGGCGCCACGCACGCTCGAACTCCTCCAGCTTGCCCGGCTCGATGCGGCGCGTTGTCACCCAGACGAAACGCTCCTCCATTTCCGGCCTCCTCACGAGAGCAAATCGACCCTCCCCCTGTTCGACCACCGTAGATCCATGGGGCCCCTTCCGCCTGGGCGCCGTCCCCGCCTGTCGTTCCCGCCCCCAGTGGCGTAGGCCGCAGTCCTCGGAGGGGCCCTCGGCGGGCCGCTCACTGGCCGCACTGCGGCACGCGGCGCCGAGGCGTGACGACCGGTCCGGCCCGTCAGAGCTGCTCGCGGATCAGGTCCTCCAGCGAGCCCTCGGGCACGGAGCCGTCGGGGGTGAGCCTGTCGACGGCCTGGGGCAGGGTCTGGGCGAGCTGGTCCGCGGCTTCCTCGGGAGAAACGCCCGCCTGCTGGGCCACGTGGTCCAGCGCCTGGTACGGGAGCGCCTGCGCGACCTCGGGGCCGCTGACCGCCTGGTTGCGGCCCCTGCCGATCCACGAGTCGGTCTGTGCGCCGAGCCCGCCCTCCTTCAGGGTGTCCAGCAGTGCGCCCAGCGGGTTGCTGCCCCCGCCGTGCGTGCCGGCCCCGCCGAGCGAGCTCAGCAGCGCCCCCAGCAGCGCACCGCCCTTGCCGCCCTGCTCGCCTCCGAGCAGTCCGCCGAGCAGACTTCCCAGGTCATTGCCCATCCCCGTCACCTTCCTCGCGTGCTGGCATCCACCCCGTTATACGAGCCGCCCCCCACCACACCGGCTCCCCGGGCCCGCCGCCCCAGCGCGTTCACCCGTACGACGCCCCGCCGGGCGGTGGGCACCCCACTGCGGCCGCCCCGCCCCGACGCCGACGGGCTCCGCCGGCCGGATCACCGGCTGACGCGCTCAGCGTTGATAGGTCCCGACGAGGGTGCCGGAGGCCAGCTCTCTGCCCTTCAGGGCGCGGTGCACGTCCTCCGCATCCGGACGGTCGTGCAGCGACAGTGGCTCGGACAAGGCGTACAGGCGGAAGAAGTAGCGGTGCGGCCCGTGCCCCGGTGGCGGCATCGGCCCGCCCCAGCCCACGCGCCCGAACCCGTTGGGCCACGGCAGGCCGCCCACCGGCTTCTGCCCCTCCACCACCCCGGTGGTCCCCGGATCGATGCCGGTCACCAGCCAGTGCAGGAATGTCCGCCCCGGTGCGTCCGGATCCTCACACAGGAGCACCAGCTCCGTGGCCTCGTGGGGCACCCCCGACCAGGTCAGGGGCGGCGAGATGTTCTCGCCCTCCCCGCTGTACCGACGGGGAATCACCGCATTGTGGTCGAACGCGGTACTGCTGAGTTCAATTCCGCTCACACGCGCCGCCTTACCCGCAACTGCGGCACCGCCACCGGTCCGCACCACAAACACCCCGCTCGGCGGATACCCGAACGGCCTCCGCCGGTGCGAGGGCGAGGCGGTGGCGCGCCTGAACAGTGGACCCGCCGAGGAAGCCGCCCCGACACCGCAGCTGCGGCCAGCAGCGCCCAGGAGCTGCGCCGGCGCCTCATTCCAGATCGTTGCCGGCCAGCCGGAGTGCCACTTCCTGGAGGATGCCTTCGGTGTGCGGCTCGGCGCCCGTCTCCTCGTAGGCGTCCGCGACCGCGTCGAAGGCGGTGATGAAGCCGCTGACCAGGGCGCTCAGCGGTTCGGACAGCTGGCTCAGCATCGCCTGGCCGATCTCTTCGGTGGTCGCGTCGGCGGGAACCGTGAACTGGTCGGGAATGACCTCGCCCAGCAGATCCGAGACCAGGCTCTCGTCGACGCCGGCACGCAGACCCGTCAGGGCGGCGATGGCCTTGAGCTTGATCTCGTTCGCGGTCATGTTCCGAGGATGCCCCGGCAATGGCCGCGTCGGCATGCGCGCGGCGCGCTCGGCTTCAAGGATGGGAGCATCCGAAGCCGACGGCGGAGCGGAGGAGGGCCGAAGTGGATGCCCGAATTCCGACGACGATGCGGGCCTGGGTGGCACCCGCCGCCCGCCCGGGGACGGTCGAGTGCGCCGAGCTTCCCGTACCCGCTCCGGCGCCCGGGGAACTGCTGGTCCGGGTGCACGCGTGCGGTGTGTGCCGGACCGATCTGCACGTCCGCGACGGCGACCTGCCGCCCCACCGGGATCGGGTCGTACCCGGCCACGAGGCCGTCGGCGAGGTCGTCGCGACCGGCAGCGGGGTCACCGGACCACAGCTCGGCACCCGGGTCGGCATCCCGTGGCTGCGCAGCACGTGCGGTGCGTGCCGGTTCTGCACGCGGGGCCGGGAGAACCTGTGCCCTGCGTCCCGCTACACCGGCTGGGACGCGCACGGCGGCTACGCCGAGTACGCCACCGTGCCCGCGCGCTACGCGTACGAGCTGCCGGCCGGCTACCGCGCCGAGGAGCTGGCCCCGCTGCTGTGCGCGGGGATCATCGGCTACCGGGCCCTGCGCCTGGCTGACCTGCCCGAACGCGGCCGCCTCGGCATCTACGGGTTCGGCGCCTCCGCCCACCTCACGGCGCAGCTCGCCGTCGCGCAGGGCGCCGTCGTCCACGTACTCACCCGCTCCCCCGTCGCCCAGGCCCTCGCCCGGGAGCTCGGCGCCGCCTCGGCAGGCGACGCCGGCACGGGCCCGCCGGAGCCGCTGGACGCCGCGATCCTCTTCGCCCCCGACGGCGCCCTCGTCCCCGTGGCCCTGGAGGCCCTGGACAGCGGCGGAACGCTGAGCATCGCGGGGATCCACCTCTCCGACATCCCCCCGCTGGACTACCAGCGCCACCTCTTCCGCGAGCGCACCGTCCGCAGCGTCACGGCCAACACCCGCGAGGACGGGCGCGCCTTCCTCGTGGCGGCCGCCGAACACCGCCTCGGCGCCACGGTCACCGCGTACGACTTCGCCCAGGCCGACACAGCCCTGGACGACCTCGCAGCCGGCAGGGTCCGAGGGGCGGCAGTGCTGCGGATGCCCGTGGGGACGTGAACGGGGAGTCCACCGGGCTGCTGTGCTGTTGCGGTGGCTATATGCCGTAAAACAGCCAGGCCATGATCCGGTCGAGTGGGTCTTCGTACGGCTGGGAGGCAGCCCGGTATACAACCCAATGAGGGGCCGGCTGCTCCGCAGTGTCTGCCGTGTACCTCACCCGCACCGGTATGCGTACCGGATGACTGGCGGCCTGCGGCTCTTGGCGGAGTTCGGCGTCGTAGGCGGACCGTCGCAGTGGATCGTGCAGGGTTTGGTAGGCGTCGATGACCTCGGCCAGTTGCGCAGCAGCCGTCGGCCCGCTCGGACGGGCGTCCGGGTGCAGGGCGCGGATCAGTGCGCGGTAGGCGCTTGTGATCTGCTCCGGGGACGCCTCCGCGTGGAGTCCGAGGACGGTGTAATGGTCGCGCGGCGGGCGCGAGGCGCCCATCTTCCTCACCTCCGGAATGACCGGCCTCTCCCATCCGTGATAAGGCGCGTCGGAAATGTTGTCAACGCAACCCTGGCGGGCTCTTCGACTGGCCGAGAAGGCCCGCTGTCCGACGCGGTAGCCGGGTCGTTGGCGACCGCGGTTTCCCGTATCGCGAGACGGTCACGCTGCACCCGCTCCTCGCGCGTCTCCCTTCGGGCTCTCGTCGTCGACGATCTCCGCGTCGACGACTTCTTCCTCCGTGCCGGACGACCCGGTGTCGGATGTCGGCCCGTCACCGCCTGCGGCGGCTCGTTGCGTGTCGTAGAGGGCGGTGCCGATCTTCTGGGCGACGGCGCCGGCGTGCTCTGTCGCCGTGCGGATGGCTGTCGTGTCCTGGCCCTTGAGCTTCTCCTTGAGGTCCGCGATGGCGGTTTCGGTCTCGGTCTTGAGGTCGGCCGGGATCTTGGACTCGTTGTCACGCAGCAGCCTCTCGGTCTGGTAGACGAGCTGTTCGGCGCTGTTGCGGGTCTCGGCCTCCTCCTTGCGGCGGCGGTCTTCCTCGGCGTGCTGCTCGGCCTCGCGGATCATGCGGTCGATGTCCTGGCGGGGCAGCGAGGAGCCGCCGGTGACGGTCATCTTCTGCTCCTTGCCCGTACCGAGGTCCTTGGCCGTGACGTGCATGATGCCGTTCGCGTCGATGTCGAAGGAGACCTCGATCTGCGGGACGCCGCGCGGGGCCGGCGGCAGGCCCGTCAGCTCGAACATGCCGAGCTTCTTGTTGTACGCCGCGATCTCGCGCTCGCCCTGGTAGACCTGGATCTGCACGGACGGCTGGTTGTCCTCGGCCGTCGTGAAGATCTCCGACCGCTTGGTCGGGATGGTCGTGTTGCGCTCGATGAGCTTGGTCATGATGCCGCCCTTGGTCTCGATGCCGAGGGACAGCGGGGTCACGTCGAGGAGCAGGACGTCCTTGACCTCACCCTTGAGCACACCGGCCTGGAGGGTGGCGCCGATGGCGACGACCTCGTCCGGGTTGACGCCCTTGTGCGGATCCTTCCCGGTCAGCTCCTTGACCAGCTCCGTCACGGCCGGCATGCGGGTGGAGCCGCCGACCAGGATGACGTGGTCGATGTCCGAGACCTTGATCTTCGCGTCCTTGACCGCGTTGTGGAAGGGCGCCTTGCAGCGTTCCAGGAGGTCTGTGGTCAGCTGCTCGAACTGCGAGCGGGTGAGCTTCTCGTCCAGGTGCAGCGGGCCCTGGGCGGACGCGGAGATGTAGGGCAGGTTGATCGTCGTCTCCGTCGCGGCGGAAAGTTCGATCTTCGCCTTCTCGGCGGCCTCGCGCAGACGCTGGAGCGCCATCTTGTCCTGGGACAGGTCGATGCCGTAGCCGTTCTGGAACTGCTTCACCAGATGGTCGACGATCTTCTGGTCCCAGTCGTCTCCGCCGAGGTGCGTGTCACCGTTGGTGGACTTGACCTCCACCAGCCCCTCTCCGATCTCCAGCAGCGACACGTCGAAGGTGCCGCCGCCCAGGTCGAAGACGAGGATCGTCTGGTCGTTCTCCTTGTCCAGACCGTAAGCGAGAGCGGCGGACGTCGGCTCGTTGATGATCCTCAGCACCTTCAGCCCCGCGATCTCACCGGCCTCCTTCGTCGCGGTGCGCTGCGAGTCGTTGAAGTACGCCGGAACGGTGATCACGGCGTCCGTGACCTCCTCGCCGAGATAGGCCTCCGCGTCCCGCTTCAGCTTCTGCAGGACGCGTGCCGAGATCTCCTGTGCGGTGTACCGCTTGCCCTCGACGTCACCGGATTCGGGAAAACGCCAGCCCGCCTCGCCGATGTGGCGCTTCACGGACCGCGCGGTGCGGTCGACGTTCGTCACTGCCTGCCGCTTGGCGATTTCTCCGACCAGGACCTCTCCCCCCTTGCCGAAGGCCACCACGGAGGGGGTGGTCCTGTTTCCTTCGGTGTTGGTGATGACCGTGGGCTCGCCGCCCTCCAGGACCGCAACGACGGAGTTGGTCGTGCCCAGGTCGATCCCGACTGCGCGTGCCATCATCGGCTCCTCTCGGATCTGTGAACCTTTCGGCTTGTCAATGCGCCGACGTCCCCAGCAGGGCCGCGGCTGTACCGGTCTGGTGCAGGAGACGCCGCACCAGGGGTGAGGTGACGCCCGCCAAGCGCAGAACGGTGGCCCCTCTCAGAGGCCCGGCGCCGGGCTTCCAGCAGGACCCCGAGTCCGTAGCAGTCGCAGAACTCGACTCCGCTAAGGTCGACCTCCACCGTCCGCACGCCATCGGACAATGCCTCATCCAGGGTCACCCGGAGCTGCGGCGCGCTCAGGATGTCGATCTCTCCCGACACGGCGACCTTGAGGTGCCCGTCGGCGCGCTGCCTGACCGTGGCCGCGAGAGGTGGTGTTTCGGACATGACGCGTACCTCTCTTCCTCCACCGGCTGACGTGGCAGCCGCGGGACCGAGGAGGGAGGGCAGCCCGGGGGGAAGGCCGGGCCGCCCTCCGCATTCCTGCCGCGCGTCCGTCAGGCGTTGATCTCCCCGCGTGAGCCGTCTGCGGCCCGGATCTCGATCTTCCGGGGCTTCGCCTTCTCCGCGACCGGAATGCACAGCCGCAGGACGCCGCCCTCGTAGGAGGCCTCGATCCGTTCGGTGTCCAGCGTCTCACCGAGGAACAGCCGGCGGCTGAAGGTGCCGGAAGGGCGCTCCGTGATCAGCACGTCGCTGCCGTCTCCGGAGGCGGTGGTCCGCCGCTCAGCCCTGATGGTGAGCACGTCCTGGTCGACAGCCAGATCGATGGACCCGGGGTCCATGCCGGGCAGGTCCAGTTCGACGACGAAGGCGTCACCCTCGCGGAAGGCATCCATGGGCATGGCCGCCGGCCGGGCCCCGGTTCCCAGGACCTGCTGGGTGAGCCGGTCCAGTTCAAGGAAAGGATCAGTCCGCATGAGCATCGTCGTTCACTCCTCTCCCGACTCGTCACAGATGCGCATGGCGACACCATCTATATAGCGCGCTGCAATAAACTTGACAAGAGTCGACTCAAGGAGGCCGGCCCGGGCCGAGCGATCACGATGTCGGCAGCTCGTATACGGAGACGTGGTAGCTGCTGGAGTCTTTGAAGGGCACGCCAGACCATCCTCCGGTGCGGTGCCGCAGGCGTAGTCCGGCAGCCGCGGCCATCGGGCGGCGGGTCCTGGGGGCGCGCGGGGGGCATCGTGGCCTCCGGTGTGGGGCGAGGTCCGGATGCGGGCGGGCTGCCCGGGCGCGGTAGGCGCGGCGTGCGGCGGCGGTTCCCATGCTCCAGCGGACCATCAGCGCTCGAACGCCGCTTTGGCCAACGCCGTTGCGCTTCCACCCGGCGGGCCGCAGCTCGCGCCGAAGCTCTGCAGGCGGGGCGTACCAGGTGTTCGCCGAGGTGGTCGGTACTTCTTGACAAGGGGTGAATTCCCCCGACCGGAATGAATAGCCGTGAATGGCCGGAGGGCGGACGAAATGAATCCATCGCGGCGGCTGAGGTGAACTCCCGGCGCCCCTCTACCCGTGTTGACCTGCACATACGGGCGGGTATGCTGTGGTCGCGCTTCGGGGAGGACGTGCGCTCCCGCTGCGGAACGACCACAGGGGGAGAGGTAAGTGCTGGAGAGCATCGGCCTTGAGAATCGTGACCGTGACGTTTATCGGGCGCTTCTCGTCCACCCCGACTGGGATATGCGGGACATTGCACAGAATTTGGGCATGGGGGAAGCAGAGGTCCGGGAGACGCTGGACCGTCTGACCGAGTTCTCGCTGCTGCGCTCCGCCTCCGGAACCGAACCGCTCGTCCCGGCCAGCCCCGAGCTCGGGCTCCTTCCCCTGCTCCAGGTCATGGAAGCCGAACTGGACGAACACCGGGCCAGGCTCTCCCGGGACCGGGCGATGCTGGCGGCCCTGACGTCGGAGTACACCGCGCGGCGGGTGCAGAACGACGTGGCGGGCGTCGAGCGTCTCGTGGGCGTGGAGGCGGTGCGCTCCCGTCTCACGCAGCTGGCCCAGGGTGCCGTCTCCGAGGTGCGGGCGTTCATGCCGGGCCCGGCGCTCAGCCAGGCGGCGCTGGACGCGTCGCGCCCCCTCGACGTGCAGAACCTGACGCGGGGCGTGCGGATGCAGACCGTCTACCTGGAGACGGTGCGCAAGGACCCTGCGACGGTCGAGTACGCCACCTGGTTCGCCCAGCAGGGGGGCCAGACGCGGACCATGCCCTCGCTGCCCATGCGCCTCATCATCTGCGACCGTTCCGTGGCCGTACTGCCGGTGAAGCCCGACGCGAGCGAGCAGGGGGCGTTCGTCATCCGGCTCACCAGCATCGTCACCGCGCTCAACCAGCTCTTCGACCTGACGTGGGAGCGTGCCACCCCGCTGGGCGAGCCCTCCTCCCTCCCCTGTGACGGGCCCAGCGAGCGCGAACTGGCGCTGCTCAGGATGCTCGAGGACGGCCACACCGACGAAGTGATCGCGCGCAAGCTCGGGGTGTCGATCCGTACGGTCCGCCGTCTGATGGCCGACCTGCTCAAGACGCTGAACGCCGAAAGCCGATTCCAGGCCGGCGTACAGGCCACGCGGCGCGGGTGGATCTGACCCGGCCGTCCCTTTCGATTTCGCCGGCCGTGGCCTCCTTATGCCATGGCACGAGGTGGCCGGATCAGTTCTCCTTTGATGTGCTCAAAGGATGACTATGGTGTGCCCGTGTATGCGATCAAGGTATTACTGCAATCGCCGTACGGAGCCCGGACCACCGGCGCGCGCGGCAGCGCCGACATCGGGGAGCGGATCCTCGTCGACCCCCAGCCGGGTATCGCCCATGTGAGCCTGGTCCCGCTGTCCTCGCAGGTCGTGGCCATGACCTTCGTGGTCGCCGCCGATCTCCGAGCCGCCGAACGGCTGGCCGCCGCGGCTTGGGACACCTGGCTCGGCCGTGAATGGTCCGCTGACTGGAAGATGTCGTCGTGCGGGGCCGATCTGCTGTTGGGCGTCTGGGCGGCCGCGGAATCCTTCGTCCATGGAACTGGCTTGAATTGACCTGTTGATGCCATGACCTACATGGGCCATGCGGAACCGTCGACACCGGCTAGAGGCTGCGGCCAGTATCAATCGAGACGGGGTACCGCCCCGCGGCAGACCCTTACACAGCTCATCGCCTTTCTCTCGTGCCTTCCCCACCCACCCGTGTGGTTCCGGCATGCCATTTTCCTTGAGGGGTAACCGTGCACAACCGCATGAACCGACTGTTCCGGATGGCCGTTCTCTCCCTTCTCGTCGCCCTTCCTGTCCTTTTCGCCGGCGGCGTGGTTCCCGGCCCGGCCACGGCGTCCGCACCGGCGTCCGCACCGGCGGCGGACGAGCACGTGGACCTGGCGGCGCCCGGCAACTGGGCCTGGGACTAGGCGACCCCTCCCCGTCCCGCTCCGGACGGGCGCGGGCGGTACCCCCTGACTGACGACTCCCCGGCACGAGCCGAGAAAGAAGCGCCACTGATGCAGACCGACATGACGCCGGGCGAACTCACCGACCGCGTGCGGGCCATCTGGGCCGAGGTCCTCGGCCGCTCCGACTTCAGCGACAGCGAGAGCTTCTTCGAGACGGGCGGGCACTCCCTGCTGGCGTCCAAGGTCATGGCACGGCTCGGCCGTGCGGTCGGCACGCGGCTCTCCATGCAGCTGATCTTCGACCACCGCACGGTGGAGCAGCTGGCGGCCGCCGTGCACGCCCAGCTGGCCGCCGGGAACCCCGCGACCGCGGCCGCTGCGGAGACGACGACGGCATGACCCCCGCGTAACAGCGAACCACCCCCCTCTTTCCTGGAGCCACCCCATGTCTCATCACGTCGTCGCCAACGGCGAAGGCCAGCACTCGCTCTGGCCGAACGCCCTGGACGTGCCCTCCGGCTGGCGGGCCACCGGGTTCTCCGGGACCGAGGAGGACTGCCTCGGGCACATCGCGGAGGTCTGGACCGACATGCGCCCCCGCTCCCTGCGCGAGCTGTCCGCGGCCGGCCCCCACGTCCTGGCGACCGAGCGGTTCGTCCTGCGGGAGCTGACCGCCGGCCAGGTCGCCGCGCTGCTCCGCGACGACGCGCCGGGCGACGATCAGGCCCCGGGCTACCCCACCGCGGGGACGCGCGCCGCGGCCACGGCGTTCGGGAGGCGGACCGCGGACCAGCACCTGCGGGGCTTCGGCATGTACCAGGTCGTACGCTGCGCCGACGGCCGGGTGATCGGCGACATCGGCTTCCACGCCCCGCCGCACGAGGGCTGCGTCGAGGTGGGCTTCGGCCTCGTGGAATCCGGCCGTGGCGCCGGGTACGCGAGCGGCGCGCTGCTCGAACTGACCCGCTGGGCGCTGGACCAGCCCGGCGTCACCACCGTCGTCGCGCGCACCGCGAAGGACAACCTCGCGTCGCAGGCCGTACTGGAGCGGGCCGGCTTCCACCGCGGCGCCGAAGAGGCGGAGCTGTTCCACTACACCCGCGTACGGGGTGCCGCATGACGCCGGCCACCCGGCCGGGCGCCGTGCTCTGGCACCCCAAGGACATCCCGGCCTCCGCGACGATCCACGGCGCTGTCGCCGCCGCGGCGGCGCTGCGCCCCGACGCGGTCGCCCTGCGGTACGGGGACGGCCTGACGGTCGGCTACGCGGAACTGGACGCGGCGGCGAACCGGCTCGCCGCCGAGCTGCTGGAACGGGGCGTCGGCGAGGGCGACTTCGTACCCGTCCTGGTTCCGGACGGGCCCGTACTGCCCGCCGTGCTCCTGGCGGTGCTCAAGACCGGTGCGGCCTATGTGGCGCTGCCGGTCGACTGGCCGGCCGGGCGGCTCCAGCAGATCGCCGACCGGTGTGACGCCCGTGTCCAGCTCGTCGGGGACACCGTGGCGGTCGCGCCGGCAGGACCGCAGAGCGTGCGCGTCCCGGCCGAGGTCGTGGCCCTCGCGCCGGAGCGGACCGGGGAACCGGTCCCCGCCGCCGGCTCGGCGGACTCGCCGGCCTGCGTCTTCTTCACCTCCGGCTCCACCGGCGAGCCCAAGGGGGCCGTGTCACCGCACGCGGCGACCCTGCGCCTGTTCACGCCCGCCCCCTACTCCTGCGAGCCGGTCGCGCCGTTCGGCGACTGCCCGGACCTGTTCCCCGGGCGGGGCCCCCTCGCGCACTTCGGTCCGCGCACCGTCGCGCTGCGCACGTCCTCGGTCGCCTGGGACCTGGCCTCCATGGAGACCTGGGGGCCGCTGCTGAACGGCGGCTCGGTGGTCTACGGTCCGCCCGGTCCGCTCACCCCGGCCGCCGTCCGGGAAGCGGTGAAGGCCCACGGCGTCAACACGCTGCTGATGACGGCCTCGCTCTTCAACACCCTCGTGGACGAGGCCCCCGAGTGCTTCGACGGGATCACCCAGACGCTCTCCGGCGGCGAGCGGATGTCGACGGAACACGCGCGACGGCTGCTGACGGCCCACCCGGCGATCCACCTGGTGAACGGATACGGGCCGGTCGAGTGCACCATCCTGGCCACGACGGTCCGCGTCCATGACGCGGCCGCCCTGGAGGGCGTCGTCGACGCGCCCATCGGCACGCCGCTGCCCGGCACCCTCGTGGTCGTGACGCGGGAGGACGGCACCGTCGCCGACCGGGGCGAGACCGGCGAGATCCTGCTGGGCGGCCCGGGACTCGTCAGCGAGTACCTCGCGGACCCCATGCAGACGGCGGAACGTTTCGTCGAGTCGGTGCTCCCGGCCGAGACCACCGGTCTGCAGGACGACACCCGCGTCCGGCTCTACCGGACCGGCGATCTCGGCGTGGTCGACGAGGACGGCGTGCTCTGGTACCGCGGCCGCGTGGACCGCCAGCTCAAGATCCGCGGAGTGCGCGTCGAGCCGGCGGAGACCGAGGCCGCGCTGCGCCGCGAGCCGGGCGTGCACGACGCCGCCGTGGTCCCGCTGCGCGATGTGCAGGACCGGCCCGTCGGGCTGGCCGCCTGGGTCACCGGCGAGCGGGGGCTGGACGTCACGGCGCTGCGGGAGAAGCTGGCCTCGCTGCTGCCCGGCCCCCTGGCGCCGCGGTGGATAGGCCGGCTCGACGCCTACCCGCGGGGCGGCTCGGGCAAGACGGACTACACGGAGCTGGAACGCCTCGCCGCCCGTCAGGTCACCGCGCCGAGCGGCTCCACGCCCGCGCGGGGCCCGGAGGAGGAACTGGTGGCGGCCGTGTTCGCGGCCGTACTGGGCGCCCCGCGGGCCTGGGCGGACACGCACCTGATCCACTCCGGCGGCGATTCCCTGGCCGCCGTCCGGATCGCGCACCGGCTCACGCTCGCCGCCGGCCGCCGGGTCACCGCCGCCGACGTGCTGTCCTCCCCCCGGGTCTTCGAACTCGCGGCGCGCATCCGCGAGCTGCCCCGGACGGCCGCTGCCGCGCCGGGCGCGTACGACGGGAGCGAGACCGCCGAGTGGGAACTGTCCGCGGGACAGATCCGGATCTGGCTCACCGAGCAGCTCGCCCCGGGATGCCCGCAGAACCTGGTCCAGCGCACCACCGAACTCGAAGGACCGCTCGACATCGAGGCGTTGCGCGCCGCCCTGGGCGATGTGATCGACTGCCATCCGGTCCTGCGGACGGTCTACCTCGAGGACGAGGACGGCGTGCCGTTCCAGCGGATCCTGCCGCCCGGCGGCCCCGCGCCCCTGGAGGAGATCCGCGTCCCGGCGGCCGAGCTGCCGGCGCGTGCCCGGGCCTTCGCCGCCGCCCCGGTGGACCTCACCACGGGCCCCGTGCTGCGGCTCGGCGTGCTGCACGACCCGGACGCGGCGGGGCGCGCCACCGCGGTACTGGCCGTGCACCACATCGCGGTGGACGGCTGGTCCCTCCCCGTCATCGTCGAAGACCTGCGCTGCGCCTACGAGGCGCGCTCGCGCGGGCAAGCCCCCGTCCTGCCCGCGGAGGCCGTGGGATATGCGGCCTGGCACGGCGCGGAGGCGGCCACGGCCGATCCCGCCGAACGGGAGCGGCGGGTCGGGGCGTGGCGTGCGGAGCTCGCGGGAGTCCAGGACGTACCGATCACCGCGCCGCCCGCCACGGCCGCGCCCGCCCCCGGCGGGGAGGTCCGCCTCATCGCGGCGCCCGTCGCGCCCGGAGCCGGTGCCGCGGTGCGTGACCTCGCCCGTTCGACGGCGGCCACCCCGGCCGTCGTGCTGCTGGCGGTGTTCGCGCAGGCGGTCTCCGACATCACCGGCGCGCGCCGGTTCTGCGTGGCCGTCCCGGTGGCGGGCCGGTCGGACCCCGGGCTCGCCCGCACGGTGGGCTTCTGCGTGAACACCGTCCCCGTGCGCGTCGACACCGAGCCGGGTACGGACCCGCTCTCGCTCGTGCCGGCGCTGCGGCGGCGCTTCCTGCGGGCGCTGCGCGACGAACTCCCGTTCAACGACGTCGTGGCGGCGGCCGGCGGGGACCGAGGCCACCGGATGCCGCTCGTACAGGTCTGCATGGCCTACCAGACGGATGCCGACGCCCCCCTGACCCTGCCGCCCGCCCTCTCGCGCCCCGCCCCGACCCCGGCCGGCGACGGTGGCTTCGAGCTCACCTGGGAACTCTGGCCGAACCATGCCGCAGCCGCGGACGGCGGGATCGCGGGCACCGTGCAGTTCCGCACCGGGGCCTTCCCCGCCGGCGCGGCCCGTTCGCTGCGGGAGCGGCTCGACGCCCTGCTCAGCGCGCTGGCCGTCCCCCCGCAGCCTTCCAGCCCCACAGAAAGTGACACCACCGGATGACCCCCCCGAGTGAAGCCGTACCGAGCCCCGTGGGGCCGGGGGACCTCCCCCCGGATGCCTGGAACGACACCGTCCGCCCCTTCGGCCGGGAGACCACCCTCCCCGCCCTGCTCGCCGGGACCGCGCGCCGGGTGCCCGGCCGGCCGGCGCTCCTCGACGGCACGCGGACGCTGACCCACGCCGAACTCGACGAGCGGGCGGAGCGGTTGGCCAACCACCTGCGCACGCTGGGCATCGGCAGGGGCTCCCACGTGGGCCTGCTGTCCACCCGGTCGGCGGAGGCCGTGGTCAGCCTCCTCGCCGTGCTCAAGGCGGGCGCCACCTATGTGCCGCTCGACATCCGCTGGCCGGCGTCCCGGATCCGGTCGCTCCTCGCCGGACTGGGCGTCAGCGCCCTGCTCGCCTCCCGGGACCAGCTCCCCACCGTCGGAGCGGTCCGCTGGGACGTCCCCAGCCTGCGGCACGTCGTCGTGCACGACCTGACGACCGAGGACACCTGGCCGGACTCGTTCGACGAGGAAGCCGTCGGCGACCTGTGGAACTACGTGGCGGAGCTGCCGGACCCCCTGCAGGCCGCGGGCTTCAACCTCGCCACCTCCTCCGGACACCTCTACACCGAGGACGAGGTGACGGCCTACCGCGACCACGTCGTACGACTGGCGCGCGAGGCGCTGCCCTCCGAGGGGGGCGCGGTACTGGAGATCGGCTGCGGTTCGGGTCTGATCACGCAGGCCCTCGCGCCGCACGCCGCGCGGTACACCGCCGTCGACCCCGCCGCCTCCGCGGTGGCGGCCGCGGCGGACCGGGCCGCCCGGGCGGGAGCCGCGCTCACCGGCGCCACCGCGTTCGCCCACGAGGCCACGAGCGCCCTCGACCACCCGGTGGACCTCGTGCTGCTCGCCAGCACCGTCCAGTTCTTCCCCGACATGGACTACCTCGTACGCGTCCTGGCGGACGTGCTGGCGAAACTGGCACCCGGCGGATCCGTCGTGCTCGCCGATCTCGTCGATCCGGAGCTCGGGCGGCACACCGGTCTCAGTGTTCCGCGGTCGTTCTTCGCGGCGCTGGAAAGGGCCGTCCCCGCAGCCGCGGTCAGGGTGCTCGGCCGCGACGGCGGGCAGTGGCCCGCCGAACTGGCCGCGCGCTACGACGTGGTGATCACGGTCTCGGCGCGGATCCCCGAGGACAACGGGCTGCGCGCGCTGCGCTCCTGGACCGGCTGGCACGTCGACCGGCGCCCGGCCGCACCGGTGGCCGGCGAGCCCGCTCCGCAGGACGTCGCCTACGTCATCTTCACCTCCGGGTCCACGGGGGAGCCCAAGGGCGTCATGGTCGACCACCGGGCCGTGGTCAACCTCGTCGACTGGATCAACCGGGTCCACGAGGTGGGAGAAGACGACCGGCTGCTGTTCGTCACCTCCTTCTGCTTCGACCTGTCGGTGTACGACATGTTCGGCGTGCTCGCCGCGGGCGGCTCCGTCCGGGTGGTGCCGGACGCGGCGCTGACCGAGCCCGACCTGCTGGTGGACCTGCTCGAACAGGAGCGGATCACCATCTGGGACTCCGCCCCCGCGGCGATGGCCCACGTCATGCCGTTCCTGGAATGCCGTGACCCGCAGGGGCGCGAGGACCTGCGGCTCGTCATGCTCAGCGGTGACTGGATCCCGGTGACCCTGCCGGACGAGATCCGCGGCGAGTTCCCCGGAGCGCACGTGCTCGCGCTCGGCGGCGCGACCGAGTGCACCGTCTGGTCGAACAGCTTCCCGGTCGGGGACGTGGATCCCTCCTGGCCGAGCGTCCCGTACGGGCGTCCGATGCAGAACGCCCGGTACTACGTGCTCGACGCCGGGATGCGGCCCTGCCCGGTCGGCGTCCCCGGCGACCTCTACATCGCCGGCACCTGCGTGGCCCTGGGCTACGCGGGGGCTCCCCGGCTCACGGCCGGACGGTTCCTGCCGGACCCGTTCGTCCCCCCGGGAGCACCGCGGGGATCGGAGGCCAGGATGTACCGCACCGGCGACCGGGCCCGCTGGCTGCCGGACGGGAACCTCGAATTCCTCGGCCGTCTCGACGACCAGGTCAAGATCCGCGGGTACCGCGTCGAACTGGGCGAGGTGCAGGCGGCGTTGACCCGGTGTCCCGGCGTCAAGTCCGCCGTCGTCCTCGCCCCGGAGACCGGGCACGGGCGGGAGCTGGCGGCCTTCTACGTCCCCGAGGCGGCTGCGGCCGGCGGCGGCGCCGGGGCGGCGCCGGACGAGGTCCTGGCGGCCCTGGGGGGCCTGCTTCCCGCATACATGATCCCCAGCCGTCTCAAGGCGGTCGCCTCCTTCCCGGTCGGCCCCACCGGCAAGATCGCCCGGGACCGGCTTCTCGCGGACACCGCGGCGGGGAACGCGCACCCGGGCGTCCGGTGACCCCGGCCGCGACCCCGGCGGCGGCGGAAGCGAGGACCACGGCGGGCTTCGCCGGCGGCCTCGCCCCACGGGTGTCCGTGTGGTCGATGCGCGTGCCGCCGGCCCACGAGCTCGACGCCCTCGACCTGTCCGTGCTCGACGCGGAGGAACGCCGGCGCATGACGACGTTCCGGCACGAGGCCGACCGGGTCCGCTACGGCTTCGCACACGTCGCCCTGCGCCGCGTCCTGGCCGCCCGGCTGGACGTCGATCCGTACGCGGTGCGGTTCGGCCGCGACCCCTGCCCGCTGTGCTCGGGGCCGCACGGGCGGCCCGTACTGGACGAACCCGCCGTACGGACACGGTTCTCCCTGTCCCACAGCGGCCGGCGCGTGCTGATCGCCGTCGCCGAGCCGACGGTGGGCGTCGACGTGGAAGGCATCCCGAGCGGAACGACCGTCACGGACGTGGGACGCGCCCTGCACCCGGCGGAGCGCGCCGCGATCGCATCGGTGCCGCTCGCCGGGCGGGCAGCCGCCTTCGCCCGGGTGTGGGCGCGCAAGGAGGCGTACCTCAAGGGCATCGGCACCGGCCTGG
Organism: Streptomyces sp. 3211.6; assembly: GCF_003634815.1. Classification (NCBI taxonomy): domain Bacteria; kingdom Bacillati; phylum Actinomycetota; class Actinomycetes; order Kitasatosporales; family Streptomycetaceae; genus Streptomyces; species Streptomyces sp. 3211.6. The sequence goes on from NZ_RBXC01000001.1 coordinate 6,354,992, forward strand.
GGCGGGACCTCGGCAAGGACGACACCGGGTCCCCCATCGCGGGCTGGCGGCTCGTCGACCTGCCCGTGGACGACGCGCACGCGGCGGCCCTCGCGGTGCACTCGCCGCTGGCGCCGGCCGTCGACATACGCGATTCGCTGCCTTAGGGCAATTCTTTCGCTTTTCCTTTGCCGCCACCGGTGTGCGTATGCACAAAGAAAAGGTTGACAGGGTCGGTCTCGGTCAACATAGTTTTTTATCGGCAAGATCATACGTGGGGGATTCTGTATGTATTTCGACGAGGGGGAGTTCGGCCTCCCGGGACTCCTGCTGATGGAGCTTGATTCCTGGCAGCAGTCACCGCTGGCCGACGAGTTTCCCTATGCCAATGTCGTGCGCTACGTCAGATCCGTCGGAAAGCACTTCCTCGCGGCGCCCGTCGTCGAGGCGCTCGTCCGGGCCCGCGCCGGCGGCCCCGAGATCCCCGGTGACGACGCGAGCCGCGACCACCTGCGGCGATTCCTCTCGGTGGTGCTGGACAAGCACGACGGGACCTACGACTACACCACCTACACGGCCCTGGACCTGCTGCGCCCGCAGAAGGCGGTACCGCTTCCGGAACTCGAGGACGAGGTCGGCACGCGCATTGCGTTCCTGCTCTACGATGCCCTCGCATTCGAGAGCGGGGCGGCATTGGGCCACCGCTCCCAGCTGCCGTGCATGCGTCCCTCCCGGGAAGTCGTGGAAAAAAGAATGCGGCACGGGCTCCGGGTCGCCGTGGAAATGGATATGCTGAGCGGCAAGCCCCTGACCCCGAAGGTCTCCGGCCTGCAGGAGCGATTCGATCAGCTCAGCGAAGTGATCCGAGCGGCGCCGCCCGGGATGGCCGCCAGGCTGGACCAGACCCTCATGCCGGTCTACGTCATCCACGATGAATACCTCTTCATCCGGGTGCTCCAGTCATTCGAGTCGATATTCGAGTGCCTGGCCCGGCTGGCGTCGGAGGCGATCCTCAGGCTCGAAGCCCGGGACGCCGAAGAAGCCCTCCTGAGCCTTTCCTCGATCTCCCGGGTGCTGAGCGGCGGACTCCCGCTCTTCTCCCTGCTCGCCACGATGCAGCGCGAGTCCTTCGAGTTCTTCAGGAAGTTCACCGAGGGCGCCAGCGCCATCCAGTCCGTCAACTACAAGACCTTCGAAGCCCTGTGCGGCACGCCCGCGCCCGAGCGCGTCGAGTCCCCGGCCTTCCGGTCCGTTCCCCAGGTGCGCGGCCGCGTCCTGCAGAGCATGACCACCGTGCGCGGGGCCGCGGACGCACTGATCGCGAGCCACGCCCACGCCCCGGAGGTCGAGGCGCGCCTGGCCAGGGAGATGGCCCAGATCGAAGCCGTCCACCAGCGCTGGAAGCGAACCCACTACCGGCTGGCCGTCCGCATGATCGGCTCCGTCAGCGGCACGGGCTACACCGAGGGCACCCCGTATTTGAGATCCGTCATCGACAACCGGCTGTTCCGCCGGGCTGAGGAGACTACGCACTAATGGCACGACGCATCGAAGAAGGCCGGCCGGGCGAGGCCAAGGCGGTTCTCAACCCCAGCGAGCCCAACCCGCTCCTGCGTTTCGAGTACGACCGCGGCAGCAACTACGAGATGGACACCCGGATCACCCTCGCGATGGCCGCCCTGGTCCCCGAGGCGGAGCTGATCAACTCCGATCACCGGATGTTCCAGATCGTCCACCTGGTCAACGAGTACGTGTGGTGCTCGATGCACAACGAACTGGGGCGTGTGGCCGGGGCCCTGGACAACGACGACTTCGGGCTGGCCGGCCGGCTCATGGCCCGGACGAACGGACTGGCGGAACTGCCCGTCCAGTGCGTCCGGATCCTGATGGACCACCTGCCCCAGGCGAGCTTCCTGCGCATGCGCGACCACCTTCCGGCGAACACCAGCGGGCTGGACTCCCCGGGCGGACGCAACCTGCGCCGGGTCTGCCGGGCGGTGTGGAAGTCGTTCGAGGCCGCCATGAAGCGGGGCGGCGTGACCTCCAAGGACCTGATCGAGGAGTTCGCCCGGGAAGGGGGCGAGGCACCCGCCGCGTGGCTGAGCGGGCTCTCGACCGTACAGACCGGACTCCACGCGCTCGACTGCAAGCTCATGGAGTGGAACCAGCTCCACCTGCGCCTGGTCCGCCAGCACCTGGGCGGCCACCCGGCGGCGCGCACCGAGCAGACCTCCGCGGCCGACGGCGCCGACGGCCCGACGAGCCTGCGCGGTGAACCCGTGAACGAGCTCGAGCGGCTGTCCGAGCGCTCCGTCTTCCCGCTCCTGTGGAAGAGCGTCGACGACGCCTACCGGCAGGCGACCCCGGACCGGACCACGCAGATATGAGCGACGTCGTCACGGCCGGAGCCGAACAGCTCGACCTCTGGCTGGCCGCGAGCCAGGAACCGGAATCCTCCCGCTACAACGTTCCCGTCTGCCTGCGGTTCCAGGGCCGCATCGACGAGGCGGCCCTGCGGGTGGCGCTCGCGCGGCTGCACGAGCGCCACCCGGCACTGCGGTCCTCCTTCCGGGCGGACGAGGACGGCGCGGTGCGGCAGACCGTCGCCGAGCACGTCGAGCCCTCCCTCCGGGTCGTCCGGTCCGACCAGGACCTCGACGACGCGCGCAGGGCGGCCTGGGCCGAACAGGCGGGGCTCCGGCCCCTCGACATGACCACCCCCGGCCTCCTGCGGTCCGACCTCCTGCTGGAGCCCGCCGGAGCCGTGCTGGTCATGACGGGCCACCACATCGTGCTCGACGCCGCCTCCGTCGACCTCCTCGTGGACGACCTCTGCGCGTTCTACGAGCAGGCCACCGGGGCGCAGCCGGCCGGGGCGCGGGCGGAGGAGGCCGGGGAGACCGGGCAGGACGACGGCGGGGAGCCCTGCGGGCAGGCGGCGGAGGACCTCGCCCACTGGCTCGCGGTCCTCCACGAGTCCTGCGAGATGCTGGAGCCCCTGCCCGACCTGGTCCGCGGCGTGCGGCCCTCGTCGGCGGCGTGCGAGGAGGCCTCGCTCACCGGCGAGTCGCTGTCGGCCCTCCGGGCCCACTTCGAGTCCGCGCTGGTCTCCCCGGCGATCGGGGTCCTCGCGGGGTGGACCGCGGTCCTCCACCAGTGGAGCGGGCAGTCCGAAGGCCTGCTGGGCATCCCGTTCAGCGGGCGGACCGGTCCGGGCCGTGACGACACCGTCGGCCTCGTCGCACGGGTGCTCCCGGTGAGATCGTCCTTCGCGCCGCAGACCCCGTGGAGCGACCACCTGACGGCCGTCCGCGGCCAGGTGATCGAGTCCTTCGAGCACTCGGGCGTGGACACCGGCGCCCTCCGCGCGGAGCTCGCGGCGCAGGGCCGGCGCTACCCCGCCTTCCGGGCCACCTTCACCCACCGCACCGAGCCCGGCGTCAAGCGGCTGTCCTCCGGCACCACCGTCACACGGGCCGACGTGCGACTGGGCGCCGTCAAGCACGACGTGGCGCTGATGGCGGTCGAGGGCGACGGCGGCCTCACCCTGAAGCTGGACTACGACGCCGGCCTCTACCGGCCGGCGACCGCCCGGGCCATGCTCGACCAGCTCGTCGGCCTCCTGCTCGCCGCCTCGGCGAGCCCGTCGGCGCCCATGGGCGCCCTCCTGCTGGAGTCCGACGCGGCCGCCGCACCCGCGGACGGCCCCGCGGTCCCGGCCCCCCACCCGACGGTGACGCCGCCGCAGATGGTCCTCGACGCCGCGAAGGCCGACCCCGGCCGCATCGCGGTCGTCCACGGCACGCAGTCGCTCACCTACGGGGAACTGGTCGCGGCCTCCTCCCAGGTCGCCCGATGGCTCCTGGAGGACGACGGCCACGCCCAGGCTTCCGCGCGCCAGTCCGAGGAACTGGTGGCGGTGCTGCTCGGCGAGGGCATCGACGCCGTCGTCGCGTTCCTCGGCATCGCCCTGGCGGGCAAGGCGTACCTGCCGATGGAACCCGGGTACCCGGACGAGAAGCTCGCGGCGATCCTGCGTGACTCCGGCGTCCGCCGGGTGCTCACCTCGCCCGACGGCGTGGAGCGCGTCTCGCGCCTCGGCCAACCGGCGCACTCCGTCACCGACGTGCGAGCGGCCGCCGCCGGCCTCCCGGACGTCCCGCCCGGTGTCGCACTCCACCCCGACATGCTCCTCAACGTGCTGTACACCTCCGGATCGACCGGACGGCCCAAGGGCGTGATGCTGTCGCACCTGGGCGTCTCCCGGCTGATGCGGGGCGACGGCTACGTCCGCCTCGAAGCGGACGACAGGATCGCCCACTTGTCCCCGTTGAACTTCGACGGCGCGACCTACGAGATCTGGGGGGCGCTCACCCACGGCGCGCGCCTGGTGATCCTCGACCGGGAGCTGGCGCTCGCACCCGCCGGCCTCCGCGACGCCATCGCGGAACACGGCGTCACCATGCTCATGGTCACCACCCCCCTGTTCCACAACCTCGTCACCGAGGCCCCCGACCTGTTCCAGCACCTGCGGATCATGGTCTTCGGCGGTGACACGGCCGCGATACCGCAGGTGGCGCGTGCCGTGAAGTGGTGCGGTCCGGGAGTGCTGCTGCACGGGTACGGGCCGACCGAGAACTCCTTCACGTCGATGTTCACCAAGGTCGACGCGGTGGAGGAGGGGAGCCGCACGCTCTCCATCGGACGCTGCGTCCCGGGAACGCAGGCGTACGTCGTCCACGAGGGGACCTTCGACCTCGCTCCCGTGGGATGCCCCGGCGAGCTGCTGCTCGGGGGCGTCGGTCTGGCCCGGGGCTACCTCGGCGACCCGCGCCGGACCGCCGAGGTCTTCGTGCCGGACCCCTTCGGCGGCCGGCCCGGCAGCCGTCTCTACCGCACGGGCGACCGGGTCCGCCTGCTGCCCGGCGGTGAGATCGAGTTCGTCGGGCGCATGGACGACCAGGTGAAGATCCGCAGCCAGCGCATCGAGCTCGGCGAGATCCGCTCGGCCCTGCTCGCCGACGCCGCGGTCCGCGCCTGCCACGTCACCACCTGGCGCAACCCGCGCGGCGAGAAGGAGATCGCGGCCTACCTGGTGATGCGGCCGGGCGGCAGCTGGCAGGACGTGCGGTCCCGGACGGCCTCGGTCCTCCCGGAATTCGCCGTGCCGACCGCCTGGGCGGAACTGGACGAACTCCCGCTCAACGCCAACGGCAAGGTCGACTGGCGCAGGCTGCCCGCGCCGCAGCGCCGGTCCGCGCCGCGTCCGGCCTCCGCCGGCCGGCCGGCGCCCGCGCCGCCGCACGGACTCGACGCCGTCCGGTCCGCGTGGGGCGAGGTCCTGGGCGAGGTCCCGGCGGACGACGACGTGAACTTCTTCGAAGCCGGGGGCCATTCGCTCCTGCTGGTGCGCCTCCAGGCCATGCTGAAGCGGCACGCCGGTCTGGAGCTGGGCATCGCCGAACTGCTCAGGTACACCACCGTCCGGGCCCAGGCGGCACGGCTGGGCACCCCCGACGGACTCCCGCCGGCCGCCCCGGCCGCCGGCGCCGCCCGCGCCGACGAGCCGATCGCCATCATCGGCGTCGCCGGACGCTTCGCCCAGGCGCCGGACGTGTACGCCTTCTGGGACAACCTGCGGGACGCCCGGGACTGCGTGGCCGGCGCCGACGCGCCGGCGGTCGAACTCGGCGACGGCCGGCTGCGCATCGACCGCTGGGGCCTGCTCGACCAGGCGCGCGCGTTCGACGCCGAGCTGCTGCGGATGTCCCCGGACGAGGCGCGTGCGACCGACCCGCAGCACGGCCTGCTCCACGAATGCCTCTGGTCGGCCATGGAGAACGCCGCGGTCACCCCGGACCGGCTGCGGGGGCGCACCAGCGTCTACGCGGGCTGTGCGGAGACCGGGGCACAGGGATCCCCCGGCGAGGGCTCCCTCGCGGAGGACCTGTCCCGGGCCTTCACCTCCAGGCCCTCCTTCGCCGCCACCCGGTACTCCTACCGCCACGACTTCCAGGGCGAGAGCGTCATGGTCGACACGGCCTGCTCGACCTCCCTCGTGGCGGTCCACATGGCCTGCGCGAGCCTGCGCTCCGGCGCCAGCGACTACGCCTTCGCCGGCGGCGTGTCGATCGCCGACCCGGAGAACGGCGGATACGTCTACGAGCCCGGGATGATCTACGCGACGGACGGCGTCTGCCGGCCCTTCGACGTCCGCGCCACCGGAACGGTGGGCGGGGACGGCGCCGGTGTCGTCCTGCTCAGGAGGCTGTCCGACGCGCTCCGTGACGGGGATCCGGTCCACGCCGTGATCGTCGGCTCGGCGGTCAACAACGACGGCAACCGCAAGGCCGGTTACACGGCGCCCGGAGCGGACGGCCAGGTGGCCGTGCTCCGCAGCGCGCTGCGGGTCGCGGGCCGCGACGCCGGGGACCTCGGCTTCGTCGAGACCCACGGCACGGGCACCCGGCTCGGCGACGCGGTGGAGGCGACGGCGCTGGGCGAGGTCGTCGGGAAGCGGGCCGCCGCGCTGCCGGTCAGCTCCGTGAAGTCCGCGATCGGCCACTGCAACACGGCAGCCGGTGTCGCCGGCCTGCTCACCGCGGTCTACGCGCTGCGGGAGAAGGTCCTTCCGGGCACGGTCAATTCGGGGCAGCCGATCGAGGAGCTCACGCAGAACGAGAGCCTTCGCCTGCTGACCGCGAACGAGCAGTGGCCGGCCGGGGACGCACTGCGGCTCGCCGGGGTGAGCTCGTTCGGAATCGGCGGCACCAATGCCTGCGTGCTCGTGGAGGAATTCACCGAGCCGACTGGGGGGACCCATCAGTGACTGTACAGAACAGGGTTGAACCACCCTTCATCCTTCCCGTCTCCGCGCGGGGCGCGGCCGCCCTGGCGCACACCTCGACCGGTCTCGCGGCCTTCCTCGAAGACCGCTGGGGCACCGCCCTGGGGGATGCGGCGCACACGCTGGTACACGGCCGGGAGGGGTTCGAGCACCGCCTCGCCGTACTCGCCGGCGACACGGAGACCGCGGCGGCCCTGCTCCGGAACCCGAAGGACCCCTCCGCCGGCGTCCGCACGGGCGTGGCCGCCGCGGGCGAGTGCCGTACGGTCTTCGCCTTCACCGGCCAGGGCGGCCAGTACACCGGCATGGCGGCGGGCGCGTACGCCGCGTACCCCGAGTTCCGGGAGTGGCTCGACCGGGCCCACGCGCTGCTGGACGGCGTGCTGCCGTACCCGCTCCTGGACTGCCTGTTCGACCCGGACGGGGCGGAGCGGCTGGCCCGGACGGACATCGCGGCACCCGCGCTGCTCGCCGTCCAGTTCGGCCTGGTGCGCGTGCTCGCCAGGTACGGGATCCGTCCCGACGCGGTGCTGGGGCACAGCGTGGGCGAGTTCGCCGCCGCGGCCGTCGCGGGTGCGGTGTCCGAGGAGGACGCGCTCCTGCTGGTGGCCGAGCGCGGCAGGCTGATGGTCGAGAAGACGGAGCCCGGCACCATGCTGTCGGTCCGGTGCCGCCCGGGCTCCGCCTGGGACACCGCCAGGGTGGCCCGGCTGGTCGCCGACGAGCCCCTGGCGGCGGTCGCCGCCGTCAACAGCCCCCGGGACCTGGTGCTGAGCGGGGAGCGCCGGGTCCTGGAGAGGATCGAGGAGCTGCTGGGCGGCGAGGGCGTGCGCACGCGACGGCTGTCGGTCTCGCACGCGTTCCACTCCCCGCTCCTGCGCCCGATGGCGGACGAGTTCCACCGGGCCGCCGAAGCGGTCGCCTGGTCGGCCCCCGCCTCCGCCGCGTGGTTCAGCTGCGCCGCCGGCCCGATGGCCACGGCACCCGACGCCGCGTACTGGCGGGAGCACCTGCTCCAGCCGGTGGAGTTCTGGGACGCGCTGTCCCAGGTGTGCGCCGGAGGAACCCCGACCGTCCTGGTCGAGGTCGGCCCGCACCCCACGCTCCTCCAGCTCGCCGGGCAGCTGGCCGACCCGCCGGGCCTGGTGCAGACGCTCGACCGTGAGCGCGACGCGGCCGCAGGCCTGGCGGGAGCGGCGGCGCAGGCGTGGTGCCTGGGCGTGCCCGCGGACCTCACCGGCGGCGTGCCCGGCCGCCGGATCCACCTGCCGGGTTACGGATTCGACCGGCGGGTCCACTCGGAGCGACCGGAAAGCAAGCCGAGCCCGAGCCCGAGCGCGGGTACGACCGCGGGCACGGCCGCCGCCGTGGCGCCGGAAGCCGGCCGGCCGTCGGCACGTGACGTGCTCGAAGGCATCTGGACGGACCTGCTGTCCGTCACCCCCGAGGACTGCGCCTCGTTCGTCGAGGCCGGCGGGGACTCGCTGGCCCTGCTGCGGCTGCGCCAGCGCCTCGAGGCCGAGCTGGGCAGCGCGCCCGGCCTGGCCGAACTGCTGGACGCCGGCACCTTCGCGGCGATGCTCGCCCTGCTGCCCGAGCCGGCGGGGGAGCCCTCCGCCGCGGCCCCGGCCCCGGCCGCAGCCGAGGCTCCGGCCGGATCCCCGCGGACGGTGGCCTACCGGCCGTCCCTGGCCCAGCAGCGGATGCTGTTCGTGGACCTGATGCAGGACGACTCCAACCAGCACAACGTCACGCTCGCGGTGGACATCGCCGGCCGGGTGGACCCGGCCGCGATGCGGGAGGCCTTCACCGACGCACAGCGCCGCCACAGCGGTCTGCGCACCGTGTTCCACCAGCGGGGCGGGCAGTTCGAGACGGAGATCCTCGCCGAGCCGGGCGTGGAGCTCTCCGTCCTCGACACGGCACACGCACAGCCCGGCCCGCTCCGGCCGCTCACCGGGGACGAGGACGTCCGGGAATGGGTGCGCGAGCTGGGCGAGCCTCCCCTGCGCTGCTTCGCGCAGCCGCCCGTGCGCGCGACGCTGGTCCTCGGACCGGAGCGCAGCCTGCTGGTGATCACCGTGCACCACGCGGTGACCGACGCGACGTCCATGGGCGTCATGGTCGAGGACCTGGCGCAGGACTACCACCGCCGCCGGGCGGGCGACGACACCCCGGCCCGGGCCAACCGCCACCAGTTCCACGACGTCCTCGCCGAACTGGAGCGGGCCGAGCGCAACGACACCACCGGGAGCAGCGCCTACTGGCGGTCACAGCTCGACGGCGCGCCGGACCTGGTGCCCCTTCCCACCGACCGTCCCCGGCCCGAGGTGCGGGCGGGTGCCGGCGCGATGTGGGGCTGCGACCTGGACCCCGCTCTGGCGTCACGGATCCGCGCCCTGTCCGCGGAGCTGAACACCACACCGTTCAGCACCATGCTGACCGCCTACGCGGTCCTGCTGCGCCACCACAGCGGCGCCGACGACATGGCGATCGCGACGCCGGTCACCAGCCGGTCCACCGAGGCGGCGCAGCGGGTCTTCGGACTGATGCTGAACACCCTGGTGCTCAGGGTGAAGCCCGGCCACGACGAGTCGTTCACCTCCTTGGCGAGGTCCGTGAGCGCGGTGGTGCTCGAAGGGATCCAGCACTCGGCGTTCCCGTTCGACAGGCTGGTCGCCGAGCTGAACCCCAAGCGGCACCCGGGCCGCACCCCGCTGTTCTCCGTGATGTTCGCGATGCCGGTGGACTTCCCGCTGCCGGCCTTCGACGGCCTGCCCAGCCGGCCGGTGGAACTGCCCGGCATCGGCGCGAAGTTCGACCTGACCCTGTACGTCACTCCGGCCGCGGACGGCGGTCTGCACCTGGACCTGGAGTACGACCCGGCGCTCTTCGACGAGGCGACGGTCCGGCAGTGGGGCGCCGACTACACGCGGCTGCTGGAAGCGGTGGTGGCCGATCCCGGCAGCCGGCCGTCCCTGCCCGCGCCCGAGGCGTCCACGGGGAACACCGGACCGAAGGAAGGCACGAACATGACCGAAGACGGCGACCGGCCGTTCAGCGATCTCGAACGCTATGTCGCGGACCTCTGGTCCCAGACCCTGAAGACCGAAGTCGGCCGCCCCGATGACGACTTCTTCGCCATCGGCGGCCACTCCCTGCAGGTGCTGACCTGTCTGGTCGAGATCCAGGAACGCTACCCCGACACCACCATCCAGGACTTCTTCGCCTACCCGACCGTGGAGCAGTTCGCCGCCCGGCTCGCGGAACTGGGCGCGGAGGCGCCCGCGGCCCCCGTCCCGGAGACGGCCGGGCGCGCCGAAGCGGTCCCCGAGGCCCGTCCGGCCCGCTCCACCGGGCCGGCGGGGGCCGACGGCGGAGAGGTCCTGCTCACCGGCGCGACCGGTTTCCTGGGCGCGCACGTGCTGGCCGCGCTGCTGCGCGAGCCCGGCCGCCGGGTGACGTGCGTGGTGCGGGGCAGCGGGGAGGTCCCCGCCGGGGACCGGCTCGCCCGGGTGGTCGAGTACTACGTGCCGGACGTCCTTTCCGAACTGCCGGACCGGGTACGGATCATCGAGGGAGACCTCAGCACGATCGGCCCCGACGAGCTGGCGGCTTCCACCGAGGGGGTCCGGGAGCTCATCCACGCGGCCGCCGAGGTGCGCCACTACGGTCCGGACGACCGCTACGCCGCGAACAACATCGCCCCGACCGCCCTGCTCGCCCGCCTGGCCCTGGAGCGGGGCTGGCGCATGGCCCACATGTCCACGCTGTCCGCCGTCGGCCCCGCGCCCGGCGACGGTCCCCTGGTCACCCTGCGGGAGGACGACTTCGACCGGGGCGAGAACTTCGACAGCCCCTACGCCCGCTCGAAGTACGAGGCCGAACTGGCCGTCAGGAAGGCGATCGCCGACGGCCTGGACGCGACCGTGCACCGCGTGGGCACGCTGGTCGGCAACACCCGGACCGGAACGTTCCTGCCCGATCCGAGCGTGAACATGATGTACCAGATCCTGCGGGTGATCCTCACCTGCGGCCTGGTCCCCTCGGCGCCGGGGTGGGGCATGGACCTGACCCCCGTCGACTTCGCGGCCGACGCGATCCTGCGGCTCTCGCGCGACCCCGCCCACTCGGGACGCACCTTCCACGTCTCCAACCCGGTGAGCCTCCCCTCGACCGACCTCGCGGTCATCCTCCGCGACCTTGGCTACGCCGTGATCCCCGCCGCCCCGCAGGCGGTGGGGGACTGGCTGGGACGGCCGGGGGCCGACGCGGCCGACGCCAACGCACACGCCTTCCTCGCCCAGTTCGTCAAGCCGGTGCAGACCCTGGTCGAGTACGACGCGCAGGCCACGGCGGAGGCCCTGGGCGACCTGCGCTGCCCCCGGCCCGACGCGGCCCTGCTGCGCACCCTCATCGGCCACGGCATCGAAACAGGCTTCTTCCCGAAGTCCCGGCTCTGGGACTTCGCGACCCTCCTCGACAACACCAACGCGTTTGGAGCAGCACAGTGATCTACGACGTCGTCACCAACGACGAGGGCCAGTACTCCACCTGGCCGGCCGAGCGGGACCTGCCCGAGGGCTGGAAGCAGACCGGATTCCGGGGCGGCAAGGAGGAATGCCTCGGCCACATCGAGGCGGAGTGGACGGACCTCACGCCGGTGTCGGTGCGCGAGCTCCTGGAACCGCAGACCAACACCCTCGGCACGGAGCGCCTGGTCCTGCGGGAGCTGACGCCCGCCCAGGTGGCCGGGCTGCTCGACGAGAACGCCACGTCCGAGGACTGGATCGAGGGCTACCCGCTGCCCGGCAGCAAGAACGCCGCCACGGGGTTCGGGCGCCGCACCGCCGACCAGATGCGGTTCGGGTTCGGCATGTACCACCTGGTCCGCGCCTCGGACGGCCTGGTGATCGGCGAGATGGGCTTCCACCAGCCGCCGAACGGCGGTGCCGTCGAAGTCGGATTCGGCCTCGCCGAGTCCTGCCGCGGCGCGGGTTACGCCACCGAGGCCCTGACCGGGCTCGCCCGCTGGGCCTTCACCCAGCCGGGGGTCGACCAGGTCGTGGGCCGCACGCTGACCGCCAACACCCCCTCCCAGGGCGTGCTGACGCGGACGGGCTTCCGGCACGAGTCCCGCGACGGGGACATCGAGCGCTTCGTCCTCCGGGCGGCGGACCTCGCGCCGGTCTCCGAGCCCCTGGGCCTCGACGACGAGGGCGCTGCCGTGATCGCCGACGTGATCGACGCGCGCCTGCCGGGCGGGCGCCGCCACGAGCTGGTCTTCGCGCCCGGCACCGACCCGCTGGTCCGGGCGGTCCGGGAGGACGGCAGCACGCTGGCCTTCGTCCAGTGCGGTGCCCTCAAGGGCGTCGACGACAAGGACAACCACTTCCTGGACATCGTGGTACGCCCCGAAGCCGCGCGCCGCGGCCTCGGCTCGCGCCTGCTCGCCGAGGCCCGCGTCTTCGCCCGGGAGGAGGGCAAGAGCGGCCTGATCGCCGCCACCGCCGACGAGGACGCGATATCCGGCTCCTGGGTCCGCAAGCACGGCTTCGAGGTGATCGGCCTGCACGGCGTGAGCAAGCGCGCCCCTGGTGCGCCGGCCGCCGAAGCCCCCGACCACCTGGCCGTCCAGCAGGTGGACAGGGCCGACGCCGAGGCCGTGGAGGAGCTCGTCGCCCTCGCGGTGGCGACCTGCTCCGAAGTGGTGCTGCCCGGCGGCGTGAAGCTCAAGCTGGAGCCGGAGACGGTCCGGCACATCGTCCTCGGCAAGGGCGAGGGGGACGGCCTGCTGTTCATCTGCCGCCAGGACGGCCGGCCCGTCGGCTGGCTCGCGTCGGACTCGGTCCGGGAAGGCGGCGTGCGCCTGGTGGACGCGCAGGTGCTCGCCGAGTGCGCCGGTACCGGTGTGCTCCAGGCGCTGCTGGCCGCGGCGGCCGGACGGGCGGACCGGGAGGGGCTCACGGTGACCTCGGTCGTCGAGGAGAAGGGCCAGCCCGAACTCGCCGAAGCCCTCGTCCGGGCCGGCTTCGTACGCGAGAGCGGCCGGACGATCTGGCGGCTCACCCTCGACACCGCCGCTCCCCAGGCCTGAACCTCCCCGCCGGCGCCAGGGCACCGGCAGCTCCCGTCGAACCGAAAGATGCGCCCCATGTCCTCAACCAAGCAACATCCGCTCCACGTGATCGGCCTGCTGCCACGCCGCGCCCAGGCGCTGCTGGTCGCCAACGCGGTGAACTCCTTCGGCGCGGGCCTGGTCATGCCCTTCCTGCTGGTGTACTTCGGAGACGTCCGCGGCCTCGACATCCGGACCGGCCCCGCGGCCATCGCCGTCACCGGCCTGTGCTCGTTCTGCTCGGGGCTCGTCTGGGGCCACCTCCTGGACAAGTTCAGCTACCGGCTCGTGATGCCGGTCGTCATGATCATCGCCGGTGCCGGCACCAGCCTCTACGCCGTCGCCGACCGGCCGTGGATCGCGCTGGCGGTCGCGGCCCTGTACGGCCTGGGCATGGGCGGCGTGGGCACGGTCACCAAGACGATGTTCGCCACGGTGGTCCCCAAGGAGCACCGCACCCTGACCTTCGGTCTCGAGTTCACCCTCTTCAACGCCTTCGTCGGCCTCGGCGTCCTGGCCGGCGGCCTGGTCGCCGCCGGCACCCTGCGCAGCTACCAGCTGCTCTACGTGGGTGACGGGCTCTCCTTCCTCATCACCGCGGTGGCCTTCCTGGTGCTCCTGCCGAAGTCCGCGCAGCCGCAGAGCCCCCAGGCCAAGGGCGACCCCGACGCGCCCAAGCCCTCCTACCGCACCGTCCTGCGCACCCCGGCGCTCGCACTGGCCCTGTTCGGCATGCTGCTGTGCGCGACCGTCTCCCTCAGCCAGTTCCAGTCCGCGCTGCCGGGCTACGTCACCGTCAACGACGCGGTCACCCCGCGCGGGATCTCGGTGGCCTTCATCGCGAACGTCGTGGTGATCGTCCTCGCCCAGTTCCTGCTCATGCCGCGGCTCACCGGGGTGCGCAGGAGCGCCCTGATCTCGGCGTCGGGCGTGCTCTCGGCGGCCAGCTGGGTGTGCGTCTACTTCGCCGGCCTGACCTCCGGGACCGCCGCCGTGGTCACGCTGATCGCGGGTGTCGCGATCTTCTCGGTCGCCGAGGTCATCGTGATCCCCGTCGTCGCCGCGCTGATCAACGGACTGGTCACCGACGAGGTCCGCGGACGCACCAACGCCCTGTTCTCCTTCGTCATCTCCGGCGGGATGATCCTCGGCCCGCTGCTCACGACCGCCCTCCTCGACGTCAACGACGGCAAGGTGCTGATCGTGGTCCTGGCGGCCGGCAGCCTGCTCGTCCCGCTGGCCGGGCTCAGGCTCCGCCGGAGCCTGTCGGACGAGCACGACCTCCCCGAGGCGCAGACCCCGGACAAGGCCGAGGCCGCCCCTCAGGAAGAACCGGCCGCGGCCACGGCCTGATCCCCGCCGGGCCCGGGCCGGAGGCCTGCGCGTCCTCCGGCCCGGCGCCCCCGCCCTCTCGAAGAAAGACAGCACTGATGACGACTGCAGCGAGGAAACCGTGACGAGTTCACTGATCGACCGGTTCCGTGACTTCGGGGACACGGACGCCCTCGTCGTCGACGGAGTCCGGTACACGTACGCGAACCTGGCGGAACGCGTCCGTGACTGGCGCACCTACCTCGACGAACAGGGGGTCGGCGCCGGCCAGGTGGTGGCCCTGGAGGGCGCCTGCGACGCCGACGTGTGCGCCGCGTTCGTCGCACTGGCCGACCGGGGCGGCATCACCGTGCCGCTGCCGCGTTCCTCGGGTGCCAAGCGCGCGGAGTACCACGAGACCGCCGAGGTGGAAGTCGCCGTCGTCGTGGACGGCAAGGGGGGACGCGTCCTCGAGCGGACCGGCCGGACGGCGACGCACGCCCTCCACGGAGGTCTGCGGGACGCCGGGACACCCGGCCTGGTGCTGTTCAGCTCGGGAACCACGGGGCGCAGCAAGGCGATCGTGCTGGACCTCGGCAAGATGCTCGCGCAGTACGGCGAACCGTCCCGGGCGCGACGCACCCTGGGCTTCCTCAGCATCGACCACATCGGCGGCATCAACACCCTGCTGCACACCCTGAACCACGGCGGCACCCTGGTCACGGTCTCCGACCGCAGGCCCGACACGGTGTGCGCGGCGATCGCCTCGTTCGGCGTCGAAGTCCTGCCCACGACACCGACGTTCCTCAACATGCTGCTCATCTCGCACGCTCACGAACAGCACGACCTGAGCTCGCTGCGCCTGGTCACCTACGGCACCGAGCCCATGCCCCAGCGCACGCTCGAACTGCTCCACCAGGCCCTTCCGTCGGTGCGGCTCAAGCAGACCTACGGTCTCTCGGAGCTCGGCATCATGTCGACCAAGTCGAAGGGCGACGGCAGCCTGTGGGTCAAGCTCGGCGGCGCGGGGTTCGCGTACCGGATCGTCGAGGGAATCCTCTGGGTCCGCTCCGACACGGCCATGCTCGGCTACCTCAACGCGTCCGCCCCCTTCGACGCCGACGGGTTCTTCAACACCCAGGACGCCGTGGAGACCGACGGCGACTACGTACGGATCCTCGGCCGCGTCACCGAACTGATCAACGTGGCCGGGGAGAAGGTCTACCCCAGCGAGGTCGAGAGCGTGCTGCTCGAAATGCCGAACGTCGCCGAAGCCACGGTCTCCGGAAGGCCCAGCCACGTCACGGGAATGGTGGTGAAGGCCACCGTGAAACTCGTCAGCCCCGCGGACCCCCGTGAGGTCACCCGCCAGGTCCGCGAGTACTGCGGACGAAGGCTCGAAGCGTACAAGGTGCCGCTCGTCGTGGAGGTCTCCGACGCCGACCAGCACTCCGACCGGTTCAAGAAGGTGCGTACCCCCGCATGACAGAGAACACCGATACCCGCAGCACGATCGTGGAGAAGGACGCCGACGAGGGCCGGGTGGCCGTCGTCAGCGGGGGCAGCCGGGGGCTGGGACGCGTCCTGGTCGAACGCCTGCTCGCCGACGGCTGGCGTGTCGCCACCTTCAGCCGCTCCGCCTCCGACTTCATCGCGGAAGCCAGCGCCGCCCACCCCGAGTCCTTCTACTGGGAGGCCGTCGACCTGGGCGAGCCGGAGACGGCCCGCGGCTTCGTCCGCAACGTCCACCGCGTGTTCGGCAGACTGGACCTGCTCGTCAACAACGCCGGCATCGTGCGTGAGGAACTGCTCTTCACCATGCCGCCGAAGGCGATCGAGGCGCAGATCACCGCCAACCTGGTGGCCCCCATCATGCTCACCCAGGCCTGCGCCCGGGTGATGACCCGCCAGGGCGGCGGGGCCATCGTCAACATCTCGTCCATCAACGCCATCCGCGGCTACCGGGGCGTCTCGGTCTACGCGGCGGCCAAGGCGGGCCTCGACGGCTTCACCCGCAGCCTGGCCCGTGAACTCGGCGGCAACGGCATCCGCGTCAACTCCGTGGTGCCCGGCTACTTCGACAGCGCGATGACCGCGGAGATGCCCGCCGCCCACCGCGGACGCATCGAACGCCGGACCCCCCTCGGCAGGCTCGCCGCGGCGGACGACGTGGCCGACGCCGTTCTCTACCTCAGCTCCCCCCGGGCGCAGTTCGTCACCGGGCAATCCATGGTCATCGACGGAGGTCTTACATGCTGAACGCACGAGAGTCGATCGAGGCGGAAATCGTCCGCCTGGTGCAGGGAGCGGGCGGGGACGCGCCCGCGCTCTCCCCGGGGACCGACCTGGTCGGACTCGGCCTCACCTCGCTCATGTTCGCCGAACTGCTCATCGGCCTGGAGATGGAGCTCGGGGTGGACCCGTTCCAGGGCGAGACCTCCATCGTCGAGATGCGGACGGTCGGCGACCTGGTCAAGGCCTACGACGACGCGCTCGGCGCAGAGTCCGCGCGAGGGTGAGGGAGGGCGACCTTGAGCATCTGCGTTCTCCGCGGCCGGTCGACCGCCGTCGTGGAACCCGCTGAACTGACCCTGATCCTCCTGCACCACGCGGGAGGGTCGGCGGGGAGCTTCGTGCCCCTGCTGCCCCACCTCCCCGAGAGCTGGCGGATCCTGGCCCCGGAACTGCCGGCGCGGGCGACCGCACCCCGCCAGCCGGTCTGCCCGAGCGTCACGAGCGCGGTGGACTCGTTCGCCGAGGGGCTGAGCGGAGAACTCTCCGGCCCCTACGCGGTCTTCGGCCACTGCCTCGGATCGCTGATCGCCTTCGAGCTCGTCCACGAACTCGCGAAGCGCGGACACCGGCCCCTGTGGGTCGGCGTTTCCGGGAGCCCGGCGCCGCAACTCGTCGTCCCCGAACCGGCGAACGGCCGGCCCGAGGACTGGACGCGCGAGCAGTACGTCGCGTACATGCGCTGGCTGGGCGCCACCCCCGAGGAGCTGTGGAACAACACCGTCCTCGCGGACCGCATGATCACCGCGCTGCGCAACGACCTCGTCGTCAACCACGGGTACCGGTACGAGGACCGCGCGCCCCTGGCCTCTCCGCTCTCGGTCATGAGGGGGGACGCCGATCCGCTGGTCAGCGCCGAGGAGATGCGGCCGTGGTCCGACCACGCGGACGCCACGGACTTCCGCACCTGGCCCGGGGACCACTTCTACCTCTTCGACCGCCCGTCGGAGGTGTCCGCCGGGATCGTCGGCGCCATCACCGAAGCGGCCGCACGAACCGAGACGACGGGAGTCCGCTGATGGCGACCCGATCCGCCCGCGCCGTATGGCGGGGCCCGCTCTTCGGCGAGCGGCCGCAGGACGCAGGGGAGGGTTCGGTCTCCCTCGACTCGGTGGGCGCCGGCCTGCGGATGCGATGGAGCAGCCGGATCTCCGAGCCCGCCGGGGAGAGCACCCCGGAGGAGCTGGTGGCGGCGGCGCTGGCCATGGACTACGCGCAGTGCCTCACCCACAAGCTGGAGGAGCGAGGCCACCTCGCCCGGGTGCTCGACGTCGAGGCCACGCTCCACCTGGAGCTCGTCGAACCCGGCCGCCACTCCCTCACCTCGGGCTCCCTGGTCGTCCGCGGAGAGGCGGACCTGCCGCCCGACCTGTTCCAGGAGCTGTCCCTGACCGCCCACCGGGAGTGCTTCCTCGTCATAGCCCTGGACCTGCCCATCTCGGTCCGGGCGACCCTGTCCGCCCCGAGCGGCGGCTAGGCAGGTGCCGGAGGCCGGGTCCGCGCGGACGTGCCGCGCGGACCCGCCCGGCCTTCGCGGGAGACCGCGGGAAACACGAACGACCGACAGACGCGACGACGAGGTGCACACGAGCATGACCACCGGCTTGGACGGCGACACCTGGTTTCGCAGGTACTCCGCGACGGACACGCCCCGCCGCCGCCTGCTGATCCTGCCTCACGCGGGTGGCTCCGCGAACTTCTTCCACCCCTGGGGCCGCGCCTTCGACGACGGCACGGAAGTCCTGGTGGGGAAGTACCCCGGTCGCTACGAGCGGCTGGCCGACCCCTTCATCTACACCATGGACGAGCTCGCCGACCAGGTGACCGCCGCCCTGCTGCCCCTCGCGGACGTGCCCCTGACGCTCTTCGGCCACAGCATGGGGGCGTCGCTGGCCTACGAGGTGGTGCGGCGCCTGGAGCAGCGGCACGAGGTGCGGCCCGCCGCCCTCCACGTGTCCAGCCGTGAGGCCCCGCACCGGGTGCCTCCCCGGGACCTCTACCGCAGGGACGACGCGGCCCTGCTCGCCGAACTGCGCAGGCTCGGCGGGACCGACTCCGCCCTCCTGGACGACCCGGACGTCCAGGAGTTCGTCCTGCCGGCGCTCCGGGCGGACCTCACCGTCGCGGACACCTACGGCCCGCGCCCCGCCGGCCCGGTCGGCTGCCCGGTCCACGCCTGGATCGGCGACGCGGACCCGTCCACGCCGGCGCGGGAGATGAACGCCTGGGCCGATGTCGCGCCCGCCGGATTCCGGCTGCGGGTCCTGCCCGGCGGCCACTTCTACCTCGTCGAGCAGCGCGACGCGGTGCTGCGCGAGCTCTCGGGCCACCTGGCCGCCGCGGTCTGAGTCCCGGCCGGGGCGGCGGTGTCAGGTCCGCTGGAAGCCGTGGTGGCGGCCGATGACCGAGAAGCCGCGGCGCTCGTACCAGTGGCGCGGCCAGTCGTCCGCGTCGGCGGTCAGGAAGCGGGTGGCGCAGTGCGCGTCGGCGGCCCCCCGCAGGGCGGTGGCCAGTACCGCGTCCGCGTAGCCGCTCCTGAGGTGGAGTTCGGAGGTGATCAGGTCCTCGATCTGGGCCGTGCCCGAGGCCGCGTCCACGTAGAGGTCCGCCCACGAGGCGACCTCGCCCTCCGGGGTGCGGGCGCCGATGAACCGCACCGCGGCGGCCCCGCGCCGGTTGGTCTCGCGCCGGTCCACGAGCTGGCGGATCACCTCCTCGTCGGCGTCGGGCAGATAGCCGCGCCAGCGGCGGGCCAGCGGTTCGCGGAGCGCGTCCAGGTCCACCTCCTGCGCCCCGCCGCCGGGCGGCACGGGGCCCTCGTGCAGCATGACCAGGTAGGTGGAGCGGGTGTACCCGGCCCGGACCAGCGGTCCGGCGCAGGCCTCGCCCACCTCGTCGTCCAGGACCATGACCAGACGGTGCGACAGGTGCCCCAGGGCCTCGTCGGCCAGGCCCGGCAGCGCCCCGGGATCGGGCGTCCCGTCGATGACCACGTGGTTGTTGGAGTAGGAGAGCGCGAACTCGTCGTCGAGCGCGGCGAAACCGCCGGGGAGCTCGACGGTCCGCGCGGCCCGGCGGCGCGCGAAGCCGGCGAGGAAGCTCTTGATCTGGTCCATCTGCTGCATCTGCGAGCCGGTCATGGGGAGGAGCCTAGGCGGCCGGACCCGTGACCGCCGCCGAATTCCGCCCCCGGTCCGTGGCATATGCACGTAGGCTGGCCTGCCATGGAGACGACGGGGGAGTCCGAGGAGAGCTGGGCCGCCACGCGCGCCTGGGTGGACAAGACGCTGTCCGGTGGGGAGCGCGTCGAAAGCGCGGCCCTGCTCCGGGGCGGCTGGACCTCCACGATGCGCAGGCTGGAGCTGACGGGCGGGGCGGAGGGCCCCAGACCCCTGGTACTGCGCTCCTTCGTCCGGCCCTTCTACCTCCGGCACGCCGAAGGGCTGCTGACGCGCGAGGCGGACGTCCTGCGGCTGCTCGACGGCACGGACGTGCCCGCCGCCGCCCTCGTGGCCGTGGACGCGACGGCGCAGTACTGCGACCACCCCTCGCTGCTGATGTCCCTGCTGCCGGGAACGGTCCGCCTCGACGGTGAGGAGGCGGACCGGCGCGCCGGGCTGATGGCCCGCCAGCTGCTGGCCGTCCACCGGCTGGAGGTGCCCGGGCGGGACCGGCCCCGCGCCTACCAGGCGTGGACCTCCGCCGAGCGGGTCAGCCCGCCGGAGCGCACCCGCCGGCCCGGGCTGTGGCGGCGGGCCGTGGACGCCATCCGCCGCGACCCCCCGCGGCACCGGGCCTGCTTCCTGCACCGGGACTTCCACCCCGGCAACGTCCTCTTCGAGGGCGCCGGCGCTCAGCTGCGGATCAGCGGGGTCGTCGACTGGGTGGAGACCTCCTGGGGCCCGGCCGACCTCGACGTGGCCCACTGCTCGACCTCCCTGGCCCTGCTGCACGGGGTGCCGGCGGGCATGGGCTTCGCCGACCGCTACCTCGCGGCGGGCGGGACCCTGGCCGAGGACCCGGCCGACCACCTCTACTGGCGGCTGCTCGACGCCCTGGCCTTCGCCCCGGACGCCGAGAAGGTCGCCGTCCCCTGGCGGGGGCTGGGCCGGTCCGACCTCACCCCGGCGGTCATGACGGACCGGCTCGAGGACTACCTCGACGCCCTCCTCGTACGCTACGGCTGAGCCGGGGGCGGGCCGCCCGGCGCCCCCAGGGCCGCCGCCAGCAGCCGCTTGTCCGGCTTGCCGACCTCGGTCAGCGGGATCCGGTCCACGGTGTGCACGGCCCGGGGCGCGTACATCGCCCCCTTGTGCCGCGTCACGTACTCCCGGATCACCCCGGCTCCCGCGTCCCGCCCCGGTACGGGGACGACCGCGGCGTGCACCTCCTCGGTCCCGTCCTCCCTACGCACCCCGAACACCGCGCAGCGGGCGACGGCGGGATGGGCGAGGAGCAGTTCCTCCACCTCCGCCGGGTGGACGTGCCCGCCGACCACGACGACCTTGTCCCCGAGCCGGTCCACGACGAACAGGTGCCCCGAGGCGTCGAGGCAGCCGACGTCCCCGGTACGGATCCAGCCGTCGCGCAGCACCTCGGCGGTCGCCCCGGGCCGGCGCCAGTACCCGCTCATCGTCATCGGCGTCCGGACGACGATCTCCCCGGTCTCCCCGGCGGGCAGGGGCCGGCCGTCGGCGCCGCGGATCTCGATGGTGACGCCGGGCGCCGCCCGCCCCGCCGTCGGCCGGCCGCCGGGGCCCGTCACCCCGTGCTCGTGCGGCAGCACCTCGGCGATGTTGCCCGCCTCGGTCTGCCCGTACCAGCCGTGCAGCACCGGCCCGAAGGCCCGGGCCGCCTCCCGCAGCCGCCCCGCCGAGGCGGCGGTGCCGCCGTAGAAGACGCGCCGCAGGGCGGACAGGTCGGCCGCCGGACGGTCCGGATGGTCCAGCAGCTCGTAGAGCAGGGGCGGCAGGAGCCAGACGTCGGTGACGCGCTCCCTTGCCAGGGCGGCCAGTACCTCACCCGCGTCGAACGCGGGCCGGAGCACGACCGTGCCGCCGGCCAGGAGGGTGATGTCCGCCAGGATGCCGGCCATGTGCGCCAGCGGGGTGCAGGCGAGCACCCGGGGCCGGCTCCCGGCCGGGATCCGGCCCGCGTAGAGGGCCAGCGCCGCGGCGTACGGGCCGTGCGCCATCCGCACGCCCTTGGGGATCCCGGTGGTGCCGCCGGTGAAGCGGACGCACCAGTCGTCCCCGGGCCGGGCCGCGCCCGCCACGGGCAGGGGCGGCCGCAGCGCCGCCGCCGCGGTGACGTCCTCGAAGCCGGGGGAGGGCCCCAGCGACAGCGCGGCGGGCACCGCCGTCCGGGCCAGCAGCTCCCCGGCGGCCGCCTCCGCACCGGGCGCCACCAGCAGCGTCACCGCGTCGAGGCTCCGCGCGATCCGGGCCCGGGCCTCCGCGGCCATGCCCTCGCTCAGGAACACCACCCGGGCGCCGAGCAGGTTCACCGCGTACCGCGCGACCAGCGCCTGGGGCTGGTTGCCCGTCAGGAAGGCGACGGTGGAACCCCGCCCGACCCCGCGCTCCGCCAGCTCCGCCGCCGTCCGCAGCACCCCGTCACGGAACTCCCCGGCCGAGACCGCGGGCCCCTCCGCCGGGACCAGGGCGGGGCGGCCGGGGTCACGGGCAAGCACCTCCAGCACGGACTCCGCGTAACTCGTGTACGGATCGGGCCGGCCGGGACTGTTCTCGGTGTTCTCGGTCATGTTCCGCAGGCTAGGAGCGCACCGCACATGCGGTCCAAGACCGGTTCTGCCATGAAAGGATGCCCCCACGGTTATGAAGGGGGCCCGCCGCGATGGATCTGTCCGCCCTGCGCTGCTTCCAGGTCGTCGCACGCCACGAGCACATCAGCCGGGCCGCCGCCGAACTGCGCGTCGCCCAGCCCTCGGTGAGCCGCACCGTCGCCCGCCTGGAAGCCGACCTCGGAGTGGAGCTCTTCGAGCGCCGAGGCCGCCGCATCCGCCTGAACCGGCACGGCGCCGCCTTCCTGCGCCGCGTCGACCGGGCGCTGGGCGAACTGGAGGACGGCCGCCGCGAACTGGCGCAGGCGGCCGGCGCCGGCAGCGGCAGCGTGACGGTGGCCTCCGAGACCCTGATGACCCTGGCCGCCCTCCTCCCCGGCTGGCGCCGCGCCCGCCCCGGCGTGGACCTCCGGCTGCGCCAGTGCCCCGCCGACGCGATGGCGCACCTGCTGCGCACCCGCGAGGCGGACCTCTGCCTCGCCGCCGAGCCGCTCGCCGGGCCGGGACTGGAGTCGGTGGAGCTGCTGCGCGAGGAGGTGCTGCTCGCGGTGCCCGCCGGGCACCGGCTGGCCGGGCGTCAGGACGTCGCCGTGGCGGAGCTGGCGGGGGAGCCGTTCCTCACCCCCGGGCCGGGACACTGGCAGCGGGAACTCGCCGACCGGCTGTTCGCCCGCGAGGGCCTGCGGCCCGCGGTCGTCTGCGAGGGCGACGAACCCGGCGCGCTGCTGGACCTGGTCGGCGCGGGCCTCGGGGTCGCCCTGCTCCCGGCGATGGCACGGGAGGCGGGCCTGCGCGGGGCGGTGGCCTGGGCGCGGCTGGAGGGCACCGACAGCCACCGGGTGCTGTGGCTGGTGCGCGACCGTACGGCCTTCCGGCCCGCCGCGGCCGGCGACTTCGCCGCCTTCGTCCTCGCGCACTTCCGCGCGGAAGGCTGACGCCGCAGCCCTCAGAGGGTCCGCGCGGCCGCTCCCGGGGTGGGCCGGGGGTAGGTCCGCGACTGCTTGACGCTGCCGAACGCGAAGCTCGACTCGATCGAGGCGATCCCGGGGATGGCGTGGATCCGGTGGCGGACCAGGGCCTCGTACGCCTCCAGGTCCTCGATCACCACGCGCAGCAGGTAGTCGCTGCTGCCCGCCATCAGATAGCAGTCCTGGATGTGCTCGATCACCGCGACGTGCTGCTCGAACTCGGCGACCGCCTCCTTGGTGTGCCGTTCCAGACGGATCCGGACGAAGACGGTGATCGGCAGCCCGAACGCCACCTGGTCCACCACCGCCGTGTAGCCGCGGATCAGTCCCGCCTCCTCCAGGCGGCGGACCCGGCGCAGGCACGGGGAGGGGGACAGCCGCACGCGGTCGGCGAGGTCCTGGTTGGACAGCCGTCCGTCGGCCTGCAGCTCCCGGATGATCTGGAGGTCGACGGCGTCCATGGCCACTCCCGGGGTTCCTCGGCGCGCTCTCGGCGATTCTTGGCAGATCCTGCCCCAAACGTATGTCCGAGCGGCAGAACTGGCAATCGGCTGCCCCGGCCCACGCCCTAACGTTGCCGGTGAACGGGCCGGACCGGCCCGCTCTCACAGGCTGGAGTGCATCCCTTGGTCGCGACCAAAACCACCGGCGCGTCCGCGCCTGTCGAAACGGCGGGCCCGCCGGCCGGAAACACCGGCCGGTCGGGGCTCTCCCCGCACGCCCAGGGCATGCTCGCCCTCGGCGTGACCGTGGCCATCTGGGCCGCCTTCGCGCTCAGCGCCCGCGCCCTGAGCGCCTCCACCCTGCTGCCCGCCGACGCCGCCCTGCTGCGCTTCGGCGTCCCCGTCCTCGTCCTGGCCCCCGCCCTGTGGCGGCGCAGGCGCAAGATCGCCGCGGTCCGCCCCGGAACCGCCCTGAAGATCGTCTGCGGGGCCGGGGTGCCCTTCTTCCTCGCGGCCATGCACGGCGGGTCCCTGACCTCGGCGGCCTTCGTCGGCTCGATCGTCCCCGGGATGGTCCCGCTCTTCGTCTCCGCCCTGATGGCCGCCCGCGGCCGCGGGCTCCCCCGGGGCGCCCAGGCGGCCGGGCTGGCGCTGATCGCGGCCGGAGTGGCCGCCCTGGTGTGGCGCTACGTCGTCCCCGTCGACGCCGCCGTACTGGAGGGGACCGCCACGCTGCTCGTGGCCAGCGGCCTGTGGGCCCTGTACACCGTGGGGCTGCGCGACGTGGACCTCGACCCCGTCGGCTCGATCGGCCTGCTGTGCCTGCCCTCCTTCGCCGTGATCGCCCTGCTGGTCCTCACCGGGGCCCTCCCGACGGGCCTGGCGCACGCGGCGGGCGCCGACATCGCCCTGTTCCTCGTGGTGCAGGGGCTCGGCGTCGGGCTGTGCGCGGGCCTGCTGTACGCCTTCGCCATCCGCCGGCTGGGCGCCGAACGCAGCTCCGCCGTCGGCAGCCTCAGTCCCGTCGCCGTCGTCCTGCTCGCCGTCCCCGTGCTCGGGGAGTCCCCGACCGCCGCCGTGCTCGTCGGCGTCCCCCTGATCACCGTCGGCGTCGTCCTCGCCAACCGGCGCCCCCGGCCCCGCACCCGTCCCTCCGCCCACCCCCGTCCCGAGGTCCCCGCAGATGCTTGAGCTCCTTCCCCCGCCGCCCACCGACCCGCTGTGGGACCTGACGTACGAGTTCGGCTCCGACGAGCGGGCCGAGCGGCTGAACCTGGTGCTCGGCGTCTACCGCGACCACACGGGCCGCACGCCGGTCATGGCCGCCGTCCGCGAGGCGGAGATACGGCTCGCGGAACGCTCCGAGTCCAAGGAGTACCGGGGCCTGTCCGGCAACTCCGCCTTCAACCGGGCCCTGCTCACCCTGGTCCTCGGGGACACCGGCCCGCAGGGCCCGGCCGGCCGGGCCGCGGCCGTCCAGACCGTCGCGGGCTCCGGGGCGCTGCGGCTGCTGGCCGACCTGATCTGCCGCACCCGCCCGGGCGCCACCGTGTGGATCAGCGACCCGGCGTACGTCAACCACCGCCCCATCCTGGAGGCGGCCGGGCTGGAGGTCCGCACCTACCGCTGGCGCGACGCCGAGGGCCGCTTCGACGCGGCCGGCGTCCTGCGCGACCTCGCGGCGGCCACCCGCGACGACGTGGTGCTGCTCCAGGGCTGCTGCCACAACCCCACCGGCGTCGACCCCGAGCCCGAGGACTGGGAGGCCCTGGCCGCGCTGGCGGTCCGCGACGGCTGGGTGCCGTTCGTCGACCTGGCCTACCACGGACTCGGCGACGGGCTGGAGGCCGACCTCGGGGCCACCCGCCTGCTCGCCGACCGGGTGCCGGAGATGCTCATCGCCGTCAGCTGCTCGAAGAACTTCGGCCTGTACAGCGACCGCACCGGCTGCGCCATCGTCCTCGGTGCCTCCGAGCGGGCCGTGCGGCACGCCGAGACGGCCCTGCAGAACGCCGCCCGGACGCTGTACTCGATGCCGCCCGAGCACGGGGCCGCCGTCGTCACCACCGTCCTGGAGGACGAGGGGCTGCGGGCCGCCTGGCGGGCCGAGCTGGAGGTCATGCGCGGCCGCATCGAGGCCAACCGCACGAACCTCGCCGCACGGCTGGCGGAGCTCGGCTGGGGCCCGCAGGCGGCCTCGCTCGCACGGCAGCGCGGAATGTTCTCCATGCTGCCCCTGACCCCCGAGGAGATGCTCAGGCTGCGCCGGCAGTACGCCATCTACGGGACCACCGCCGGGCGGATCAACATCGCGGGCATCGAGGCCGGGCGGATCCCCTGCCTCGCGCGGGGAGTCGCGGGCGTACTCGCCGGCCGCTGAACCGCTGGACAAAGCATGCAGGTCAAGAGCCCCTGGAGAATGGCCGGATAGAACTCACAGCGGGCGGTGGGCAGTTGGCCGTGTGGCATCATGGCCGCGTTGTCGACCGCTGGGTTCGCCGGAGGACTGAGGGATGAAGTTACCTGGCTCCGCGTTACCGGCGTCGGAGGACCGCAGGCTCAGGCGGCGGCTGAAGAAGGTGCGCCGGACCTGCGAAGGGCTGCTCGCGGAATGGGGCATGGAGCACGGCTGCGGCATCGACGAGCTCCACGCGCACCTCAGCGCGCGGCGCGGGCGTCCCATCCACCTGATCCCGACGGCCTTCCCCGAACGCCACCTGTTCGGGATATGGCTGAAAACGGATGACTTCGACATCATCGCCTTCGAGAAGGCGGCTTCGGCGTCGCACAAGGAACACATCATCGCCCACGAACTCGCCCACATCGCCTTCGACCACCAGGGGTCCCTGCAACTGGACCAGGCAGGCGCCGGTCCGCGCGAGCCGGAGGTGACGGGAGGAGTGGGCGAGGCGGGTGCGCTGTTCTCCGACGTCGACCCCGAGGCCGTGCGCAGCGTGCTGATGCGTTCCCGCTACAGCGACGACGAGGAGCAGGAGGCCGAGACGATGGCCTCCCTGATCCTGGCCCGGGCCAACAAGCGGTGGACCGAGCCCGCCTGGGGGGTGCCGGACGAGGCCGCCGAGATAGTGGCCCGGATAGAGAGCGGTCTGGGCAGGCCCGAGCAGGGGCCGGCGTGATCTACGCGATCCTCGCGTGGGTCTGTGCCTTCGTCGGCCTCGCGGCCTTCGCCTACCGGCTCCCGGACCTGCTGCGCAGACGGCACGACGTCGCCCTGTGGGCGCTGTGCACCTACTTCCTGTGCTCCGGGATCAGCTTCCTGGTCGACCTGGACCTGCTGCGGCTGCACATCTCCGCCTTCTTCGGGCTGCCGAACATCACCTCGCTGATCACCCAGGCGGCGGTCGTGGTGCTCACCGCCGCGCAGCAGGTGGTCCTCGTCTACTGGTCCTCACCGCCCGCCGAGGCGCGCCGGATGGCCCGCCGGCGCGTCCTCGGCTTCGGCGGCGCGCTCGCCGTGCTCGTCGTCTCCTCCTTCTCCGTCGGCCCGGTGGCGCACTCGGAGACGGCCACCTCCACCATCCTGCTCAGCATCCAGCACGGCGGATACGCCGTGTACATGTCCTTCTACCTGCTGGTCTGCGCGGTCGGGCAGTTCGAGACCGTGCGCCTGTCGCTGCGCTTCACCACCATGGCCAACCGCCAGTGGCTCAAGGTCGGCATGCGCACCGTCACCGTCGGCGCCAGCATGATCCTCGTCTACTGCGTCACCCGCGGAATCCAGATCGCCGGCACCCGCCTGGACTTCGACGGCAGCGCCCTCGACCCCATCCAGTGGACGGCCGGCAGCGTCGGCGCCCTCCTCCAGATCGCCGGCTGGACCATCCCCTCCTGGGGCATCCGCATCACCCGCGCCCGCGGCTGGATCCGCTCCTACCGCTCCTGGCACCGGCTGCGGCCCCTGTGGTGGGCGCTGTACCAGGCCTCGCCGGACATCGCCCTGGACCCGCCACGCTCCCGGCTGCGCGACCTCGTGCCCCCGCGGGACCCGCACTACCGCCTCTACCGCCGCGTCATCGAGATCCGCGACGGGCAGCTGATCCTGCGCACCTCCCTGTCCCTGGAGGACTTCTCCCGCGTGGCCCGCTCCCTGGACCTCCCCGAGGACCCGACCTCGCCCCTGGGCGAGGCCCTGCAGGTGCGCGCCGTCCTCAGCCGGCCCGCCGAGGAGCGGGCGGAGCGCGCCGACGCCTCCGAGATCCCCGCGCGGCCCCCGTACGAGGACTTCCGCGACGAGGTGGAGTGGCTGAGCCAGGTGGCCTCCTCCTTCAACCGGCTCGGCCAGGGCCGCCCCGGGCCGGTCGACGCGGGCCTGCTGTCATGACGGCACCCGGGCGGGAGCCGGGGGAGTGCCAGGACCTGGTCCCCCTGGCCGCGGGGGCCGTCGCACGCCTGGTCGCCCTCGACACCGGGCGGGGCGCGACCGCGGCCGTGGCCGCCGTACGGGAGGCCGTGCGACCGCTCCCGCAGCTGTCGGCCGCCCCGGACACCCTGCGCGGCCTCGGCCCCGACCCGCTCGCCGCCCTCGCCGAGCTGGCGGAGGTCATCGGCTGGATCCTCTTCGACGCGGGCCACTACCGCCGCGCCCACCGGATGAACGCGCGGGCCCTCGCCCTGGCGGAACTGTGCGGGGACCGCTGGACGGCCCGGCTGACCCTGCTCAACCACAGCATGCTCACCACCCACACCGGCCGCCCCCGGGCCGCCCTGGACGCCGCCGCCCGGGTGGCCGGGCCGCGCCCGCTGCCCGCCCGCGTCGCCGGCCTCGTCCTGGTCCGCCGGGCCCACGCCACCGCCCTGCTCGGCGCGGACCGCGAACCCCTCCGGCTGATCGCCCGCGCCCAGAGCCGCTTCCTGGACGGGATCTCGCCCCGGGACCCGCACTGGGCGTGGTGGATCGACCAGACCGAACTCCTCGGCCACCAAGGCTGGGTCCACGCCCGGCTGCGCCGCTGGGACCGGGCCATCCCGCTGCTCTACGAGGCCGCCACCGCACCCGGCCCCTCCTACCGGCACCTGTTCTCCGCCGAGCTCCTCGCGGCGTTCGCCGGAGCCGGCGCCTGGCATGAGGCGGAGGAGCTCATCGGACGGATCGCCCCCCGGGCCGCGGCCATCGGCTCGGTCCGCACGACCGAGACGCTGGCCGCCACCGCGGCCGGTCTGCGCCACCGCCGCGGGGCCCCGGCCTCCCTGCGGGACGCGGCGGTCCACCTGCGGGAATCCCTGCCGGCCTGAGCCGCCCGGCCCTTCGGAGGGACGGACCCGCCGGACGGCCGCCACGACGCGCGACACCGACACACCCACCACTCCACAGATTGGACGACGACATGCGCTCTCCACGGATCTCGACGCCCGCCGCCGGCCTGCTGGCCGCGGCGGCCCTCCTCTTCGCCTTCGGCGGTCCGGTGTCGCAGGCCGCCTTCGGCACGCCCGCCGCCTCGGCCGCCCCGGCCGCGCAGCCCGCCGCCGAGCAGGGCACCCCGTACATCTCCACGCACCTCTACTTCGGCACGGGCCGGCACAACGGCAACCCGCCGATCACCGAGGCGGAGTTCAACAAGTTCCTCGCCGACGTCATCACCCCCCGGTTCCCCTCCGGGCTCACCCTCCAGGAGGGCCGCGGCCAGTGGCGTGACAAGGAGGGCGACATCAACAGTGAGAGATCGTACGAGCTCACCGTGATGTACCCGGTGCGCGAGGCCGCCGCCCGCAACGCCGACATCGAGTACATCCGCAAGCTGTACTGCACGACGTGGGAGCTGGAGTCCGTGGGCCGGGCCGACGTCCGCGCCCAGGTCGACTTCTGAGTCCGGCGGGCAGGCGGCGCCGGGGGAGCGGCCTGGACGCCGGGCGCCCCTGCGCGCGCCGCCGCGCCCCCGCCGTTCCGCCCCCGCCACAGCGCCCCATACCGAGCCCTCGGATAGGGTGAATCGGTACGAATCGGACCCCTCGGGGTGAGGATCGGTGTATTGGACACGTACCAGTCGGCGAGCAGGGTGCCCGATCCGCCGGAAGCGGCCGTCGGGTACGCGGGCGTCCTGCGCGAGCTGCTGCCGATCGCCCTGTGGCGGGAGGACGCGGACGGCATCGTCGTGGAGTGGTCCCTGGCGGCCCAGGAACTCCTGGGCCACCGGCCCGAGGAGATCCTCGGCCGCCCCGGCACCGCCGTCCTCGTCCCCGAGGGCAACCGCGGACTCGCCGACGACCTGACCCGCCGCGTCCAGGCCGGCGAGACCGTCGTCGGCACCCTGCCCGTCCGCCACCGCGACGGCCACCGGGTCGCCATGGAGATGTGGATCGTGCCCGCCGCCGACCCCCGGGGCCGCAGGGGCGCCATGCTCATCGCCGTCGAGACCTCCCAGGTCCTGCGCATGCGGGACTCCCTCGCCGCCCTCCAGAGCCTGTTCACCCAGTCCCCGATCGGTCTCGCCACCCTCGGCCCCGACCTGCGCTTCCTGCGCGTCAACGACGCCCTCGCCCGGATGAACGGCGTCCCCGCCGCCGACCACCTGGGCCGGCGGCTCACCGAGGTGGTCCCCGGGGTCAACGCCACCGCGCTGGAGGCCACCATGCGGCAGGTGCTCGAGCGGGGCACCGCCGTCCTCGACGTCCGCCGCACCGGCCGCACCCCCGCCGACCCCGGCCACGACCACACCTGGTCCTGCTCCTACGCCCCCCTCCTCGACGGCAGCGGCCGCACCCTCGGCCTGATCGCCTCCCTCATCGACATCACCGAGGGCCAGCGCGCCCAGCAGGAGGCCGAACGCGCCCGCACCCGCTTCGCCCTCCTCGCCGAGGCCGGCACCCGCATCGGCACCACCCTCGACCTGGGCCGCACCGCCCAGGAGATCGTCGACCTGCTGGTGCCGCAGCTCGCCGACTCCGCCGACGTACAGCTCCTCGAAGCCGTCCTCGACCCCGACGAGACCCACGCCGCGGCCGCCGCCACCCACGGGGTCATGCGCCGCCTCGCCGCCGCCTTCCCCGACCCCACCGCCCCCACCGCCCGCCTGGTCCCCGGCCAGACCCTCCAGATCCCCGCCGGGTCCGTCTACGAACGGGTCATCGCCGAGGGCGTGCCGATGAACCTCTACGCCTCCGACGTCCCCGCCCTGATCACCGACCCCCGCGCCGACGCCCTGCGCGCCTACCTCGCCGCCCTCGGCTCGGCCCGCATGGTCCCGCTCGTCGCCCGCGGCAAGGTGCTCGGCGCCGTCGCCGTCACCCGGCTGCGCAGCCGCGAGCCCTTCGACGCGCAGGACTGCGTCCTGATCGACGAACTCGTCGCCCGGGCCGCCCTCAACATCGACAACGCCCGCATGTACACCGTCCAGCGGCACGCCGCCCTCACCCTCCAGCGCAGCCTCACCAACAGCGCCCTCCCCGACGTCCCCGGCCTCGAGCTGACCGGCCGCTACCTGCCCGCCAGCGACCACGACGTCGGCGGCGACTGGTACGACGTCATCCAGCTGCCCCGCGGCCGCACCGGCCTGGTCATCGGCGACGTCATGGGACACGGCATCCACGCCGCCGCCGTCATGGGCCAGCTCCGCACCGCCGTGCGCACCCTCGCCCGGCACGACGTGCCGCCCGCGCGGATGCTCCGCTCCCTGGACGCGGCCGTCCGCGACCTCGGCGAGGACGAGATGGCCACCTGCGTCTACGCCGTGCACGACGCGGCCACCGGCTGCTGCGTCATCGCCCGCGCAGGGCACCCGCCGCCCGCCGTGGTCACCGCCGACGGCACGGTCGCCTTCCTCCAGGGCCCGCCCGGCACCCCGCTGGGCACCGGAGGCCGCTCCTTCCCCTCCGAAACGGTCCGGCTGCCCCCCGGCAGCCTCCTCGCCCTCTACACCGACGGGCTGATCGAGGCCCGCGACCGGGACCTCGACGAGGGCATGGACCGCCTCGCCCGCGCCCTGCGGCAGCCCGCCCGGCCGCTGGAGGAGCTGTGCGAGGCCGTCCTGGCCCGGCTGCTGCCCACCGCCCCGCAGGACGACGTGGCGGTCCTGCTGGCCCGCACCACCGGCTGACCGGTGGCGGCGGCTCACCAGGCCAGGTCCCCCAGCACGTCCGGGTCCAGACCCGGCGGCAGCTGCGGCTCCCCGCCCGCCGTACGCGACAGCTCCGCCCAGATGACCTTGCCCCGCTCCGTGTAGCGGGTGCCCCACCGCTCCGCGTACTGGGCGACGAGGAACAGCCCCCGGCCGCCCTCGTCGGTGGTGGCCGCGTAGCGCAGGTGCGGGGAGGTGCTGCTGCCGTCGGAGACCTCGCAGATCAGGTTCCGGTCGTTCAGCAGCCGGACCCTCATCGGCTCGTTCCCGTACCGGATCGCGTTGGTGATCAGCTCGCTGAGGACCAGCTCGGCCGTGAACGAAAGCTCCTCCAGCCCCCACGCCTCCAGCTGCCCGGCCGCGGCCCGGCGCACCCGGGAGACGGCCGACGGGTCGTCGGGCACCTCCCACTCCGCGATCCGGTGCGCATCCAGCCGCCGGGCCTCGGCGATCAGGAGTGCGATGTCGTCGCTCGGCGCCGGGAACAGCATCGCCGCCAGCACGTCCGCGCAGGCCTGCTCGGGGCTGCGGCCCGGCCGGGCCAGGGTCCGGCCCAGCAGCTCCAGCCCGGCGTCGAAGTCCCGGTCGCGGTCCTCCAGCAGCCCGTCCGTGAACAGCACCAGCCGGCTGCCCTCGGGCACTGCCAGCCCCGTCGCCTCGAAGGGCATCCCGCCCACCCCGAGCGGCAGCCCGGTCGGCAGCTCCGGGAACTCCACCCGCCCGTCGGGGTGGACCAGCGCCGGCCCCGGATGGCCGGCGCTGGCCATCACGCAGTGCCCCGACACCGGGTCGTAGACGGCGTACAGGCAGGTGGCGCCCGTGATGCCGGCCGGCTC
Source organism: Streptomyces sp. 3211.6 (assembly GCF_003634815.1). Classification (NCBI taxonomy): domain Bacteria; kingdom Bacillati; phylum Actinomycetota; class Actinomycetes; order Kitasatosporales; family Streptomycetaceae; genus Streptomyces; species Streptomyces sp. 3211.6. The sequence goes on from NZ_RBXC01000001.1 coordinate 6,387,661, forward strand.
CTCGGCCCCCTCGCCCACCCCTTCGCCGGGCTCCTCGCCCGCGGCCGGCTCGCCGCCCTCCAGCTGGTCGATCCGGTCGATGAGCTCGTCCAGGTGGCCCAGCAGCTCGTCCGGGGGCATGTCCAGCGTCGAGAAGTTGTGCACGGCCGTCCGCAGCCGGCCCATCGTGGCCGCCGCGTGCACCCCGTGCCCCACCACGTCGCCCACCACCAGCGCCACCCGCGCCCCCGGCAGCGGGATCACGTCGAACCAGTCCCCGCCCACCCCGGCCTTCGCCGGCAGGTACCGGAACGCGGTCTCCACCGCGCTCAGGTCCGGCAGCACCCGGGGCAGCAGACTGCGCTGGAGGGTCACGGCGGTGGCGTGCTCACGGGTGAAGCGGCGGGCGTTGTCGATGGAGACGGCCGCACGCGCCCCCAGCTCCTCCGCGAAGGACAGGTCCTCCTCGTCGAAGGGCTCGGGGGTGTCCGCGGCCCGCCAGAAGTTCGCCATCCCCAGCACCACGCCCCGCGCCTGGAGCGGTACGGAGATCAGCGAGTGGAACCCGTACTCCAGGGCCACCCGCGTCCCCGCCGCGTCGGCCGCCCGCCAGCCCATCGCGGCCTGCAGGTCGGCGGCCAGCACCGCCCGCCCGGCGTCCAGGGCCTCCGCCATCGGAGCGTCGGGCACCGCGAAGAAGATGGTGTCCCCGACCGGCTGGAGCGGCTGGTCGGCGCGCACCCCCGTCATCGCCGCCCGCCGCATCCGCGCGTGCATCCCCGCTACCGGCGAGGGCTCGTCCCCGCGCAGCACCGGCTCCAGCAGCTCGACGGTGACGAAGTCCGCGAAGCGCGGCACGGCCACCTCCGACAGCTCCTCCGCGGTGCGCACCACGTCCAGGGTGGTCCCGATCCGCCCCCCGGCGTCGTACAGCAGCTGCAGCCGCTCCCGGGCCACCTCGGCGCGGCCGGACAGCGCGGCGAGCTCGGTGGTGTCGCGCAGGGTCATCACGCTGCCCGAGGGCCGTCCGCCGAACGGCGCGGTGGGCCGTACGTTGACGGCCAGCAGCCGGTCGCCCGCCAGGTGGACCTCGTCCGTGGCCACCCGCCCGGACAGCAGCAGCCCGGCGGTGCGCGGATCGAGGCCCAGCTCGCCGACGTCCCGCTGCTCGGCGTCGGGCGGCAGGTCCAGCAGCCGGCGCGCCTCGTCGTTGGCGAGCAGCAGCCGGTGGTCGGCGCCGACGATGAGCACCCCCTCGCGCACGGCGTGCAGCACCGCCTCGTGGTGCTCGTTCATCCGGGCCAGCTCGGCGGCGCCCAGGCCCCGGGTCTGGCGCCGCAGCCGCCGGCTGACCAGGGCGGCCCCGGCGGTGCCCAGCAGCAGGGCGCCGGCGGCGGCCCCGATCAGCAGCGGGAGCTGTCCCTCGACCACGTGGCCGAGGTTCTCGATCTCTATGCCGGTGGAGACCAGCCCGACCACCTTGCCCCCGGCGTCCCGCACGGGGACCACGGCCCGGACCGCGTCACTGGGCGCACCCCGGAACACCTCGGTGAAGGGCTCCCCGGCTGCCGCCCGCCCGAGGTCGCCGGTGGCGCGCTTGCCGATCAGGTCGGGCCGGGCGTCGGTGTAGCGGACGCCGTCGGTGCTCAGGACGGAGACGAAGTCGAGGCCGGAGGCCTTGCGGGCGGCGTCGGCCAGGGGCTGGAGCTCGGCGGTGGGGTCGGGGGAGGCCAGCGCGGCGGGCAGGCCGGGGGCGTGGGCGAAGGCCTCGGCGGCGGCCAGCGAACGGTTGCGGGCGTCCTTCTCGCTGTCGTGGCCGGCCTGGAAGAACAGGGCCAGCGCGGCGGCCGTGATCAGCAGCAGCACGATGAGCGCCTGGAGGGCGAACACCTGGCCGGCGAGACTGCTGCGGGCCAGCGAGAGGCGCGCGAGCAGGCTCGCCGGCCGCGTATCCCTGTGCCGACCCGAACGTCCGGTCATGAGCCATTTCTAACACTGTCACCGGTTAGGGGAGCGTTGGCCGCCGCCGTGCGGTACGCGCGCGGGCTGCGTCCGAAGGCCGCCGCGAAGCGCTGGCGGAAGGTGACCTCGCTGGCGAACCCCGCCCGGCGGGCCACCTCGGGCACCGGGTGGTCGGTGCGCTCCAGGAGCTTGCGGGCCTCGTCCAGCCGGCGGCCCAGCAGCCATTGGTGGGGCGTGGTCCCGGTGGAGGCCGCGAAGTGCCGGGCGAAGGAGCGCGGGGACATCCCCGCCCAGCGGGCCAGCGTGGCCACGTCCAGGGGCTCGTGCAGCCGGCGCAGGGCCTGCTGGCGCACGGCGGCCAGCGCCTCGGCGGTCCGGTCGGCGGCCGGGGTGGGCCGGTCCAGGTACTGGGCGTGGTCCCCGGCGCGGAACGGTCCCGTCACCATCGAACGGGCGATGGCGGCGGCGGCCTCCGCCCCGTGGGCCTCGCGCACCAGGTGCAGGCACAGGTCGATGCCCGAGGCGACCCCGGCGGAGGTCCACAGCCCGTCGTCCTCCACGAACAGCGGGGCCTCCTCCACCAGCACCGCGGGATGGCGGGCGGCCAGCTGCGGGGCCAGCCACCAGTGCGTCACCGCGCGCCGCCCGTCCAGCAGCCCCGCCTCGGCGAGGACGAACGCCCCCGCGCACAGCGCCGCCACCGCAGCGCCCCGGGCGTGCACCCGCCGCAGGGCCGCCAGTACCGGCTCGGGCGTCGGATCGCAAGGCTCCGCCAGCGCCGGCACCACGACCAGATCGGCCTCGTCGAGCCAGTCCAGTCCCCGGTCGGGGGCCAGGGTGAGCCCGCCGGGCAGGGCGATGGGCCCCGGCTCCAGCGCACAGCGGCGCAGCTCGAACGGGGGCACCCCGCTGCGGCTGCGGTCGGGCCCCCAGACCTCCGTGATGACGGCGAGGTCGAAGGCGCGGATCCCGGGCTGGGCGACGATCGCGACGCGGTGCATGCGGCCACTCTGCCAGAACCCCGCCTGGCGATCCTGCCAGTCTGGCAGGATTCCATCGTTTCGCGTCCCGGGTGCCCCTGGGGCGCCCGGCCCCCGCCCGACATGATCGAGACATGACCGAGAACGCGATCGAGATCGCCCCCGACAGTGCCCTGATCGTCATCGACGTCCAGAAGGGCTTCGACGACGCCTCCTTCTGGGGCCCGCGCAACAACCCGGCGGCGGAGGAGAACATCGCCGCCCTGATGGACGCCTGGCAGGAGTCCGGCCGCCCGCTGGTGCTGGTGCAGCACGCCTCCTCCCGGCCCGGCTCCGTCCTCGCCCCCGACCGGCCCGGGTACGCCTTCAAGGAGTTCGTCGCCGACCGGCTCGGCCAGGAGTCCCTGCTGGTCACCAAGACCGTCAACTCGTCCTTCTACGGCACCCCCGACCTGGCGGACTGGCTCACCGCCCGGGGCGTCCGCCAGCTGGTGGTCGTCGGGATCCAGACCAACATGTGCGTCGAGACCACGGCCCGGATGGCCGGGAACCTCGGCTACGACGTCGTCGTCCCGCTGGACGCCACCCACACCTTCGACCTGGCGGGCCCCGCCGGCCTGTCCCTCACCGCCGACCAGCTCGCCGCGGCCACGGCCGTGAACCTCCAGGGCGGCGGCTTCGCCCGCGTGGTCACCACCACCGAGGTCCTGGCGGCGGCGGAGCCCGCGTAGCGGTGTCACCCCGTGCATTAGGGTCCGTCCCTACCAGTGCACCAGGGGGCGGGATGACGGAGCGGCAACAGGCGCCGTACGCGCGGATCGCGGCCGAACTGCGGGGGCGCATCGAGCGCGGGGAACTGCGTTCGGGGGACCGGGTGCCCTCCACCCGGGCCATCACCCAGCGGTGGGGCGTGGCCATGGCCACCGCGAGCAAGGTGCTGGCCACCCTCGGACAGGAGGGTCTGGTACGGGCGGTACCGGGCGTCGGCACGGTCGTCGCGGCCCGGCCCGCGACCGGCAGGGGCCGTCGCTCCGCCGCCGAGGACGACACGGCCCAGCGCGCCCGGATCGTCCGCGCGGCGGTCGCCCTCGCGGACGCGGAGGGGCTGGCCGCCCTGACCATGCGGCGGCTCGGCGCGGAACTCGGGGTCTCCGCGATGTCCCTGTACCGGCACGTCAGCGGCAAGGAGCAGCTGGTGGTGCTGATGGCCGACGAGGTGTTCGCGCAGGAGCCCCTGCCGCTGCGGCCGCCACCGCACTGGCGGGACCGGCTGGAGCTGTCGGCGGCCCTCCAGTGGCGGCTGTACCGCGCCCACCCCTGGCTGGCGGGCGCCATGAACCTCAGCCGCCCCCTGCTGATCCCCCACGGCATCCGGCACATCGACTGGGCGCTCGCCGCCCTGGACGGCCTCGGCCTGGACGCCGCCGCCCGGATGCAGGCCGCCGTGACGCTGTTCGGATACGTCCCGGGGCCACGCCGTGGACCTGGAGCCGGAGTCGGCTGCCGAGCGGGCCGGCGGGGTGAGCGGGGAGCAGTGGATGCGGGCCCAGGAGGACCGGCTGGCGGCGCTGGTGGACGGCGGCGCCTTCCCGGCCTTCGCGGGCGCCCGCGCCGGGGCCGCCCTCTCCCCGGAGTCCCTTTTCCGCTTCGGCCTGGCGGCCCTCCTGGACGGACTCGCCGCCCGGATCGCGGCCGTCCCCCGCTGACCCGCAGACCCGCGCGGCCCCGGCTCCGGAGCCCCGGCACCCGGCAGCGAGGCCCGGGCACGGGCGAGGCCCGGCGCCCGGCAGCGCGGCCCAGCGCCCGGCTCCGGAGCCCCGGCACCCCGCAGCGCGGCCCGGGCACGGGCGAGGCCCGGCGCCCGGCAGCGGGGCCCGGGCACGGGCGAGGCCCGGCGCCCGGCTCCGGAGCCCCGGCACCCCGCAGCGATGCCCCCGGGCACGGGCGAGGCCCGGTACCCCGCAGCGGGGTACCGGGCCTCGGGAGCCGTGGCCGGCCGGGACTCAGAGGACCTCGGCGGCGATGTTCTGCGCGACCTGCTCCAGCAGGGGACCGGCGTTCGGAATGGACTTCGCCGGGTCGGGCTCCAGGTCTGTCAGCGGGTACGCCTTGCGGATGCCCGCCGCCTCCAGGGCCTCCTGCCCCAGCAGCAGCCGCCCGCACACCGCCACCACCGGCTTGCCGGCGGCCCGCGCCGCGGCCGCGACCCCGGCCGGGGCCTTGCCGTGCAGGGTCTGCTCGTCCAGGGAGCCCTCACCGGTGATCACCAGCGTGGCCCGCTCCAGCGCGGGGGCGAAACCGAGCACCTCCAGCATCAGCTCGATGCCCGGCCGGAAGCTCGCGCCCAGCAGCAGCGCGCCGTAGCCGATGCCGCCCGCGCCGCCCGCGCCGGGGGAGGCGGCGAGCTCGGCGGCCTTGGGGCCGATCGCCTTCTCCAGCACCTGCGCGTAGTGGCCCAGCGCCGCGTCCAGGGTCGCCACGTCCTGCGGCGAGGCCCCCTTCTGCGGGCCGTACACCGCCGCGCAGCCCTTGGGGCCCGTCAGCGGGTTGTCCACGTCGCTGGCCAGCACGAAGTCCACGTCCGCGAACCGCGGGTCGACCCCGGACAGGTCCGCCGACGCCAGCGAGGCCAGCGCCCCGCCGCCCGGGCCCACCGGCTCGCCGTCCGCGTCCAGGAACGCCGCGCCCAGCGCGGCGAGCATGCCCGCGCCGCCGTCGGTGGTGGCGCTGCCGCCCACGCCGAAGACGATCGAGTGCGCACCCGCGTCCAGCGCGGCCTTCAGCAGCTCGCCGGAGCCGTACGTGGTCGCCGTCAGCGCGGCGAAGGTGCCGGCGGGGAGCAGCTGGAGGCCGGAGGCCTCGGCCATCTCGACCACGGCGGTGCCGTCACGGAAGGCGAACGCGGCCGTGACCTGCTCGCCGACGGGACCGGTGACCCTGACCTCCCGGCGTTCGAACCCGGCCGCCACGGCGGCCGCGACCGTCCCGTCGCCGCCGTCCGCGACGGGGAGGGTCTCGACCTCCACGCCGGGTACGGCCCTGCGAAGGCCGGCCGTCACCCGCTCCGCGACCTGAACGGCCGTGAGCGAGCCCTTGAATTTGTCCGCGGCGATGAGCACGCGCGCGGCCTCAGTTACTGCTCCGTCCGTCACCTTGCTAATCCCTTGCTATCGAACAGTGCAGTCGCGCCGCCATGAGCTTATCCGGAGGATCCTCCTATGCCCATGAGTGGCCTGGGCCACATGCGGCGCGCCATGCGCCTAAATACGGATATACGCCTGCATAGTGTGGCCGGATGAGCGCGGAATCACTGGAGCAGGCACGTCCGGACGCCCCTGGCGCGGGGCCCGGCGGCGGCCCGCCGGACGACAGCCCCGACCGCACGGTCGTCACCGTCGGGGTGGCCGCCGTGCTGGCCGTGGTCGCCTGGGCGGCCCTCGGCAAGGGCTCCTTCGACGCCGCCTCGGGCTCCGCCCTGGCCTGGGTGCTGGCCAACTTCGCCTGGCTCTTCGTGATCGCCGCCGACGTCTTCCTCGTCCTGTGCGTGGTCCTCGCCGTCAGCCGCTTCGGCCGCATCCGGCTCGGCGCCGACGACTCCGAACCCGAGTTCGGCAACCTCGCGTGGATCGCGATGATGTTCAGCGCCGGCATGGGCATCGGCCTGATGTTCTACGGGGTGGGCGAACCCCTCACCCACTACCTCGCCCCGCCCCCCGCCAGCGGCGCCGCCCCGCGCACCGGCGACGCGGCCCGCGCCGCCCTGGAGTGAACCACCCGGTACGGGGCCGGGCGGGCCCGTTAGGGTGGCGGCGTGACCACCACGGATGACTACGCCACCTACATCGCCGGCCTGCCCCGGGTGCTGTCCGGCGCCGCCGCCCTCTTCCGCGACGAGCGGGGCCGCGTCCTGCTCGTGGAGCCCAACTACCGCGAGGGCTGGGCCCTGCCGGGCGGCACGATCGAATCCGACCGGGGCGAGTCCCCGCGCGCCGCGGCCCGCCGGGAGAGCGCCGAGGAGATCGGCCTCGACCTGCCGCTGGGCCGGCTCCTCGCCATCGACTGGAGCGTCGGCGCGGGCCGCCCGCCGCTGGTCGCCTACCTCTACGACGGCGGAGTGCTCGACGCCGCCCAGCTGGACTCGATCACCCTCCAGGAGGAGGAACTGCTCTCCTGGAAGCTCGTCGAGCCCGCCGAACTGACCGCGTACCTCCTCGGACCGCTCGGTCCGCGCGTCCAGGAGGCCTGCCGGGTACTGGAGTCGGGCGAGGGCACCGTGGAACTGGAGAACGGCCGCCGCCCCCGCAGCACCTGACGACGCCCGACGGCCGGCCTGTCCCGAACTCCTCCACCCAGGGCAGAATCAACAGATGATCACGATGTACGCCTGGCCGAGCACGGCCGACGGTCCCGACGCACTCCCCATGGTCCACTTCACCACCGAAGAGCAGTCGGGCGGCGAACTCTCCCCCGAGGGGATGCCGGTCTGGCTCTTCGACACCGCCATCCGCGAGGGCGGCTGGGCCTCCTTCGAGGACTTCGAGGCCTGGTCCGCGCCCGCCGAGGGCTGGCAGGCCTTCTACCGCCGCGAGGACGACGTCCTCGCCGTCACCGGCCCCGGCCCCTGCGAGGGCTGGTACCAGGGCCGGCTCGGCGCCGACGACGAATGGGTGAAGGCCGCCGCGACCCAGCAGAGCGTGGTCCTGCTCGCCGCGCCGGTCCAGCACCCCTCGCTCTACGCCTACGCCGTCGAAGCGGGCGCGGGCTTCGCCCTCCTGGTCCCCCTGGCGGTGGTCTGAGGCCCTACCGGGCGCCGGCACCACGGCTCTCGAACTCCAGCAGCCGCACCTTGCGCTCGATCCCGCCGCCGTAGCCCGTCATCGAGCCGGAGGCGCCGATCACGCGGTGGCAGGGCACGATGATGCCCACCGGGTTCTTCCCGTTGGCCAGGCCCACCGCGCGGGAGGCGCCCGGCTTGCCCAGCTCCGCCGCCAGCCGCCCGTAGGACCAGGTCTGCCCGTACGGGATCCGGACGAGCTGCTCCCAGACGCTGCGCTGGAACGCCGTCCCCTCCAGCTTCACCGGCACGGTGAACTCGGTCAGCTCCCCGGCGAAGTACGCGGCGAGCTGCCGCACCACCTCCGGGAACGGCTCCTCCTGCGCCGCGACCCGCTCGCCGAAGGACTCCTCCTCGGGGCGGTGGCGCTGGCCGGTCATGTACAGCCCGCTGAGGACCCCGTCGGTGGCGACCAGGGTGAGCGCCCCGTACGGGCTGTCCACGACGGTGTGCTGCCTGTTGCCGGTCACGACTGTGCTCCTTCTCCTTCTGCGGGCATGCGGTTGATCGGGTGGCCGTCGGTCGCCCACAGGTACTGGACGGCGTAGGCGCGCCAGGGCCGCCAGCCGGCCGCCCGGGCGGTGAGCGCGGCGGGCGTGGACGGCAGCCCCAGCCCCTGGGCGGCCTTGCGGACCCCGAGGTCGGACGGCAGGAACGCGTCGGGGTCGCCCAGCGCCCGCATCGCGATGACCTCGGTGGTCCAGGGCCCGAAACCGGGCAGGGCGTTCAGCCGGGCCCGGGCGGCCTCCCAGTCGCTGTCGATGCCCAGCGGCAGCGAGCCGTCCGCGAGCGCCGCGACCAGGGTGGTGAGGGTGGTGCGGCGGCTGCGCGGCATGGACAGGGCCTCGGGGTCGAGCCCCGCCAGCGTCTCGGGGGAGGGAAACAGGTGGCTCAGCCCGCCCTGTGGATCCTCGACGGGCTCCCCGTACGCGCTCACCAGCCGGCCCGCGTGGGTCCGCGCGGCGGCGGTGGACACCTGCTGCCCCAGCACCGCCCGTACGGCGAACTCCGCCGCGTCGACGGTCCGGGGCACCCGCCGCCCGGGGGCCTTGTCCACGAGCGGGGCCAGCAGCGGGTCGGTGCGCAGCTGGTCGTCCACGGCCTCGGGGTCGGCGTCCAGGTCGAGCATCCACCGGCAGCGGCTGATGGCGATGGTCAGGTCCCGCAGGTCGGTCAGCGCGAGCCGGCAGCCGATGTGGTCGGGGCCGGGCGTGAGGGCGACGATGCCGGAACCGTGGGGGAGCCGCAGCGTCCGCCGGTAGGCCCCGTCACGCCACTCCTCCACCCCGGGGACGGCGGTGGCGACGAGGTGCCCGAAGAGGTTGTCGGGGGTGAGCGGGGCCCGGTAGGGCAGCCGCAGGCTCAGGGTCCCGGGGACGCGGGGCTCCCGCCTCCCCGCCCGGGCGGCGCGGGCCCGCAGCTCGCCGGGGGTCAGGGCGAAGACCTCCCGGACCGTCTCGTTGAAGTTGCGGATGGAGGAGAACCCGGCGGCGAAGGCCACGTCGCCCATCGGGAGCTCCGAGGTCTCGACGAGCAGCCGGGCGGTCTGCGCGCGCTGGGCGCGGGCCAGGGCGAGGGGGCCGGCGCCGAGCTCGGCGTTCAGCTGCCGCTCGACCTGCCGGGCGGAGTACCCCAGGCGCGCGGCGAGCCCGGGGACCCCTTCGCGGTCCACGACCCCGTCCTGGATCAGCCGCATCGCACGTGCGACGGCGTCGGCGCGGGCGTTCCACTCGGGCGACCCGGGACTGGTGTCGGGCCGGCACCGCTTGCAGGCCCGGTAGCCGGCCTGCTGGCAGGCGGCGGCGCTGGGCAGGAAGCTCATGTTCTCGACCTTGGGCGGCACGGCCGGGCAGCTCGGCCGGCAGTAGATGCCGGTCGTCCGGACCGCGGTGAAGAACCACCCGTCGAAACGGGCGTCCTTCGACTGCACGGCCCGCACACAGCGGTCGGTGTCGGTGTACATGGCTCCAGCATCCCGGCCGGCCGGGCGGCGGGCTGGCGGTTTTCCGACATCAAGGCTAACCGTCCCGGGGGGCGGGGGTGCGGGCTGCCGCTGCGCGGAGCGGTCCCCCTACCCACCCTTCCACCGTTCCCGTCTCACTCGCCGACGCGGCTCAAAACACGGCGCTACCGCGCCCGCGCCTCAATCGCCGGCGTGGCTATAAACAGCCCCGCCGGCGATTGAGGCGCGGGGGTCTGGGGGCGGAGCCCCCAGGGAACGGGCGAAGGGCGGGTAGGGGACCCAGCCCCGCGCAGCGGCACCCGGCACCCCGGCACCGCCCGGGGAACGGCGAAGGCCCCGGGGGCCAAGTGGCACCCCGGGGCCTTCGGACGTACAGCCGAGCGGCAGCGTTACGGCAGCTGCGCCGCCCGCGCCTCGCGCCGGTTGTGGCGGAACGTGTTCGCCCGCCGCGTCGTCGCGAACAGCGGGATCGTCGCCGCGAGGGCGATCTGCAGCGCGCACCCCGTCTGGAGGAGCAGCTGACCGCCCGGGGCGTCGAACGCCCACGCCGCCAGCAGACCCATCGCCCCGACGATCCAGCTCAGCATCGCCGCCGCGAGGGCCCCCCGCGGCTTCGGGTACTCGACCCGGCTCACCATCAGCCAGGCCACGCCCACGATCGCCAGCAGGGTCGGCACGAACGGCAGCTCCAGCAGCACGATCGAGACGACCGTCAGTGCGCCGAAGGGGCTCGGCATGCCCTGGAACATGCCGTCCTTCATCGTCACGCAGCTGAATCTCGCCAGCCGCAGGACGACCGCCAGCAGCACCACGATCGCCGCCAGCGCCGACACCTTCTGGTGCGCGTCGTCGGCGACCATCCCGTAGACCAGCACGAAGTACGCCGGCGCGAGGCCGAAGCTGATCAGGTCGGACAGGTTGTCCAGCTCGGCGCCCATCGGGGAGCTGCGCAGCTTGCGGGCCACGATGCCGTCGAAGAGGTCGAAGACCGCCGCCAGCAGCATCAGTATCACCGCGGTCGCCGCGCTGTGCCGGGCCATGCCGGACTCGCCGCTTCCGGTGAGGTGCGGGATGAGGATCCCGGTGGTGGTGAAGTACACCGCCATGAATCCGCACGTCGCGTTGCCCAGGGTGAGGGTGTCCGCTATCGACAGCCGCAGTGAGAGCGGCATGTCGTCCTCGGCGGACTCCTCCGGGGCGGACTCGGGCACCCAGCCGGTGGCAGGAGTCTCGGGGTCAGTCACGGTCAATTCGGGTCACCCCCGCGGTGGTGGCCTGACCGACCTCGACCGCGACCTCGACGCCCTCCGGGAGGTAGATGTCGACGCGGGAGCCGAAGCGGATCAGACCGATGCGTTCGCCCTGCTCCACCTTGGTGCCGGCCGGCAGGTACGGGACGATGCGACGGGCGACGGCGCCGGCGATCTGCACCATCTCGATGTCGCCGAGCTCGGTGTCGAAGTGCCAGACGACGCGCTCGTTGTTCTCGCTCTCCTTGTTGAACGCCGGGACGAACCCGCCGGGGATGTGCTCCACGGACGTCACCGTGCCCGCCAGGGGCGCGCGGTTGACGTGGACGTTCAGCGGGCTCATGAAGATCGCGACGCGGGTGCGCCCGTCCTTCCACGGCATGATGCTCTGCACCACACCGTCGGCGGGCGAGATGACGCGGCCCTGCGCGATCTCGCGCTCGGGGTCGCGGAAGAACCACAGCATGCCCGCCGCGAGCGCGGTGGTGGGCACGGCCACGGCGGCCCAGCGGCCGGACTTGCGGGCCCGGGTCAGGCTGAGGGCCGCGGTGGCAACGGTCGGCAGAAGCCACGGCGATGCTCCGCGCGCGAGGCGTACGCCGAGTCGGCTGTCGCGAGGTGCAGAGGTTTGGCTGTGGGGCATGGATGACCTTCGTAGCGGGTGATTGCCGCGCCGCAAACGGGGGGACGGGACGGCGGCTTTACTGGAATGCTATCGGTTGCGCGCAACAACTGGGCAAGCCAGAAGCCGAGTCGATGGCCCCCAGCCAGTGACTGGCAGTGATCCTCCCACGGAAAACCGTGGGAAGAATCACTGCAAAAGGGACTTTCAGCCCTGGACTCGGTACTCCTCCAGCAGGCGGCGCCCGATGATCATTTTCTGGATCTCGGCGGTACCTTCACCGATCAGAAGCATCGGGGCCTCCCGGTAGAGGCGCTCGATCTCGTACTCCTTCGAGAACCCGTAGCCGCCGTGGATGCGGAAGGCGTCCTCGACGACCTCCTTGCAGTATTCGGAGGCGAGGTACTTCGCCATGCCGGCTTCGAGGTCGTTTCGTTCCCCGGAGTCCTTTTTGCGTGCTGCGTTCACCATCATGGCATGGGCCGCTTCGACCTTGGTAGCCATCTCGGCCAGCTTGAACTGGATGGCCTGGTGCTGGGCGATCGGCTTGCCGAAAGTGTGACGCTGCTGGGCATAAGAGACACCCAGCTCGAACGCACGCTGCGCGACGCCGCAGCCACGGGCCGCCACGTTGACTCGGCCGACCTCTACCCCGTCCATCATTTGGTAAAACCCTCGGCCGGTCTGGCCTCCGAGGACCCGATTGGCCGGAATGCGCAGTCCGTCCATGATCAGCTCGGTGGTGTCGACGCCCTTGTAGCCCATCTTGTCGATCTTGCCCGGGATGGTCAGGCCCGGACGGACCTCACCGAAGCCCGGCTCCTTCTCGACGAGGAAGGTCGTCATCGACTTGTGGGGCGCCGTGCCCTCGGGGTGTCCTTCGTCACTCCGGACCAGAACGGCCACCAGGGTCGAGGAGCCGCCGTTCGTCAGCCACATCTTCTGGCCGTTCAGGACGTACTCCTCCCCGTCCTTCACCGCCTTCGACGTGATGGCCGACACATCGGAGCCCAGCCCCGGCTCGGACATCGAGAACGCGCCGCGCACCTCGCCCAGCGCCATGCGCGGGAGGAAGTACTCCTTCTGCTCCTGCGTGCCGTGCTGCTTGAGCATGTACGCCACGATGAAGTGGGTGTTGATGATGCCCGAGACGGACATCCAGCCACGGGCTATCTCCTCGACGCACAGGGCGTAGGTGAGCAGCGACTCACCCAGACCGCCGTACTCCTCGGGGATCATCAGGCCGAAGAGGCCGAGCTCCTTGAGGCCGTCGACGATCTGCTGCGGGTACTCGTCGCGGTGCTCCAGCTCGGTCGCGACCGGGATGATCTCCTTGTCGACGAACTCCCGGACGGTCTTGAGGATCTCCTGCTGGACGTCGGTGAGTCCGGCGGTCTGGGCGAGTCGGGCCATGGCTACTTCTCCTGCGTCTTCAGCTCCGGGCGGCCGGGCTGTTCGCCGCCGCGCGCCTTGATGTACGTCTCGGTCGGGACCATCACCTTGCGCCGGAAGACGCAGACGAGGGTGCCGTCCTGCTTGTAGCCCTTGGTCTCCACGTACACGATCCCGCGGTCGTCCTTCGACTTCGACGGGGTCTTGTCGAGGACCGTGGTCTCGCCGTAGAGCGTGTCGCCGTGGAAGGTCGGCGCCACGTGCCGCAGGGACTCGATCTCCAGGTTGGCGATGGCCTTCCCGGAGACGTCCGGGACGGACATGCCCAGCAGCAGGGAGTAGATGTAGTTGCCCACGACGACGTTCTTGCCGAAGTCGGTGGTGTTCTCCGCGTAATTGCTGTCCATGTGCAGCGGGTGGTGGTTCATGGTCAGCAGACAGAAGAGGTGGTCGTCGTACTCCGTGACCGTCTTCCCGGGCCAGTGCTTGTAGACCGCGCCGACCTCGAACTCCTCGTACGTGCGTCCGAACTGCATGGTCCTAGGCCTCCGGGATCTCGAACTTGGTGGTGCGCTGCATTCCGGCGGCCCGGCCCTTGCCCGCGATGACCAGGGCCATCTTGCGGCTGGCCTCGTCGATCATCTCGTCGCCGAGCATCGCGGAACCCTTCTTGCCGCCCGCCTCGGAGGTGCACCAGTCGTACGCGTCGAGGATCATCTCGGCGTGGTCGTAGTCCTCCTGCGAGGGCGAGAAGACCTCGTTGGCCGCGTCGACCTGGCCGGGGTGCAGCACCCACTTGCCGTCGAAGCCCAGGGCGGCGGCGCGGCCGGCCACCTCGCGGTAGGCGTCCACGTCGCGGATCTGCAGGAAGGGGCCGTCGATCGCCTGGAGGTCGTGCGTACGGGCCGCCATCAGGATCCGCATCAGGATGTAGTGGTAGGCGTCCGCCGGGTAGCCGGGCGGCTGCATGCCCACGACCAGGGACTTCATGTTGATCGAGGCCATGAAGTCGGCCGGGCCGAAGATGATCGTCTCCAGGCGCGGCGAGGCGGCGGCGATCGCGTCGACGTTCACCAGGCCCTTGGCGTTCTCGATCTGCGCCTCGATGCCGATCTTGCCGACCTCGAAGCCCATCGTCTTCTCGATCTGGGTCAGCAGGAGGTCGAGCGCCACGACCTGCTGGGCGTCCTGGACCTTCGGCAGCATGATGCAGTCGAGGTTCTGGCCGGCGCCCTCGACGACCGTGATGACGTCGCGGTACGTCCAGTGGGTGGTCCAGTCGTTGACGCGCACCACGCGGGTCTTGCCGGTCCAGTCGCCGTTGTTCAGCGCGTCCACGATCGTGTGGCGGGCGCCTTCCTTGGCGAGCGGGGCGCAGGCGTCCTCGAGGTCCAGGAAGACCTGGTCGGCCGGCAGGCCCTGGGCCTTCTCCAGGAACCGGGGGTTGGAGCCCGGCACCGCGAGGCAGGAACGGCGCGGGCGCAGCCGGTTGACCGGGGAAGAGGGCGTGGTCATGCGGGGACCTCCGTGCTTTCGGCGATGGTGAGGGGGTGGAGCTTGTTGGCCTTGCGGATCTCGTCGACGATACGTCCGATGATCTCCGTGATGCCGAAGTCCTTGGGGGTGAACACGGCGGCCACCCCCGCCTCCTTCAGGGTCACGGCGTCGGCGTTCGGAATGATGCCCCCGACGATGACGGGGATGTCGCCCGCCCCCGCCGTGCGCAGGCGCTCCAGGACGTCCGGGACGAGAGCGCTGTGCGAACCGGACAGGATGGACAGTCCCACGCAGTGCACGTCCTCGGCCAGCGCCGCCGTCGAGATCTCCTCGGGCGTCAGCCGGATGCCCTGGTAGACCACCTCGAACCCGGCGTCGCGGGCCCGGACGGCGATCTGCTCGGCGCCGTTGGAGTGCCCGTCCAGGCCGGGCTTGCCGACCAGCAGGCGCAGCCGGCCCGCGCCCAGCTCGTCCGCCGTCCGGGCGACCTTCTCACGGACCAGGGCCAGCGGCGTGCCCTCCTCGGCGGCGACCGCCACCGGGGCCGAGGAGACCCCGGTCGGGGCGCGGAACTCGCCGAAGACCTCGCGCAGGGCGCTCGCCCACTCGCCGGTGGTGACACCGGCCCGGGCGCACTCCAGGGTGGCCTCCATCAGGTTCTCGGTCCCGGCGGCGGCCTCCTTCAGCCGGTCCAGGGCCTGCATCACCGTCGGGAAGACGAAGGGGTCGCCGTCGCCCTGCCGGTCCGAGGACTCCTGGCGCTCGGAGCGCCAGCGCCTGAGCCGCTCGACGGTGAACTCCTCGACCGCCGCGTCGACCGTCATGATCGCGCCGTCGAGGTCGGCGGTGAGCGGGTTCTCCTCGGTCTGCTGGAAGCAGT
Source organism: Streptomyces sp. 3211.6 (assembly GCF_003634815.1). Taxonomy (NCBI): domain Bacteria; kingdom Bacillati; phylum Actinomycetota; class Actinomycetes; order Kitasatosporales; family Streptomycetaceae; genus Streptomyces; species Streptomyces sp. 3211.6. The sequence continues at coordinate 6,403,020 of NZ_RBXC01000001.1, forward strand.
TCACCCCGACGATCTTGTCCTCGCCGGACTCGATGCGGGCGCGCCGCTCGGCGTGCGAGGAGACCAGCTGGGACTTCAGGTACCCGGACTCGACGGCGGCCATCGCGCCGCCCATCTCCTGGATCCGGTCGATCTCGGCCAGGCAGTCGGCGACCAGGGAGTCGACCTTGGCCTCGATGACGTGGGAGCCGGCGAAGATGTCCTCGTACTCCAGCAGGTCGCTCTCGTGGGCGAGGACCTGCTGGATGCGCAGCGACCACTGCTGGTCCCAGGGCCGGGGCAGGCCCAGCGCCTCGTTCCAGGCGGGCAGCTGCACGGCGCGGGCGCGGGCGTCCTTGGAGAGGGTGACGGCCAGCATCTCCAGGACGATGCGCTGGACGTTGTTCTCCGGCTGCGCCTCGGTCAGGCCGAGGGAGTTGACCTGGACGCCGTAGCGGAAGCGGCGCTGCTTGGCGTCCTCGATGCCGTAGCGCTCGCGGGTGACCCGGTCCCAGATGCGGCCGAAGGCGCGCATCTTGCACATCTCCTCGATGAAGCGGACGCCCGCGTTCACGAAGAAGGAGATCCGGGCGACCACCTCGCCGAAGCGCTCCTCGGGCACCTGGCCCGAGTCGCGCACCGAGTCCAGGACGGCGATCGCGGTGGACATGGCGTACGAGATCTCCTGGACCGGGGTGGCCCCGGCCTCCTGCAGGTGGTAGCTGCAGATGTTGATCGGGTTCCACTTCGGGATGTGGTTGACCGTGTACGCGATCATGTCCGTCGTCAGGCGGAGCGAGGGCCCGGGCGGGAAGACGTGCGTCCCGCGCGAGAGGTACTCCTTGACGATGTCGTTCTGGGTGGTGCCCTGGAGCTTGGAGATGTCCGCCCCCTGCTCCTCGGCGGCCACCTGGTAGAGCGCCAGCAGCCACATGGCGGTGGCGTTGATCGTCATCGAGGTGTTCATCTGCTCCAGGGGGATGTCCTGGAACAGCCGCCGCATGTCGCCCAGATGGGAGACCGGGACCCCGACCCGGCCCACCTCGCCGCGGGCGAGGATGTGGTCGGGGTCGTAGCCGGTCTGCGTCGGCAGGTCGAACGCGACCGACAGGCCGGTCTGGCCCTTGGCGAGGTTGCGGCGGTACAGCTCGTTGGACGCCTCGGCCGTGGAGTGGCCGGCGTACGTCCGCATGAGCCACGGACGGTCTTTCTGGCGCTCTGTCATCTCAGGCGATCCTTACGGCCTTTGAGCGGACTCAGACGTTGCGGAAGCGGTTGATCGCGTCGAGGTGCTTGGCGCGCATCTCGTGGTCGCGCACGCCCAGGCCCTCCTCGGGGGCGAGCGCGAGGACGCCGACCTTGCCCTGGTGGAGGTTGCGGTGGACGTCGTAGGCGGCCTGCCCGGTCTGCTCCAGGGAGTAGGTCTTCGAGAGCGTCGGGTGGATCTTGCCCTTGGCGATGAGGCGGTTGGCCTCCCAGGCCTCGCGGTAGTTCGCGAAGTGCGAGCCGATGATCCGCTTCAGCGACATCCACAGGTAGCGGTTGTCGTACTCGTGCATGTAGCCCGAGGTCGAGGCGCAGGTGGTGATCGTGCCGCCCTTGCGGGTGACGTAGACGGAGGCGCCGAAGGTCTCGCGGCCCGGGTGCTCGAAGACGATGTCGATGTCCTCGCCGCCGGTCAGCTCGCGGATGCGCTTGCCGAAGCGCTTCCACTCCTTGGGGTCCTGGGTGTGCTCGTCCTTCCAGAACTTGTAGCCCTCGGCGGTGCGGTCGATGACCGCCTCGGCGCCCATGGAGCGGCAGATCTCGGCCTTCTCCGGGGAGGAGACCACGCAGATCGGGTTGGCGCCGCCGGCCAGGGCGAACTGGGTGGCGTAGGAGCCGAGGCCGCCGCTGGCGCCCCAGATCAGCACGTTGTCGCCCTGCTTCATCCCGGCGCCGTTGCGGGAGACCAGCTGGCGGTAGGCGGTGGAGTTGACCAGGCCGGGGCTGGCGGCCTCCTCCCAGCTGAGGTGGCCGGGCTTGGGCATCAGCTGGTTGGACTTGACCAGGGCGATCTCCGCGAGGCCGCCGAAGTTGGTCTCGAAGCCCCAGATGCGCTGCTCGGGGTCGAGCATCGTGTCGTTGTGGCCGTCCGAGGACTCCAGCTCCACCGACAGGCAGTGCGCGACGACCTCGTCGCCCGGCTTCCAGGCGTTGACGCCGGGGCCGGTGCGCAGGACGACGCCCGCGAGGTCGGAGCCGATGATGTGGTACGGGAGGTCGTGGCGCTTGGTGAGCTCCGAGAGGCGGCCGTAGCGCTCCAGGAAGCCGAAGGTGGACAGCGGCTCGAAGATCGAGGTCCACACGGAGTTGTAGTTGACCGAGGAGGCCATGACGGCCACCAGCGCCTCGCCGGGGCCGAGTTCCGGCACCGGGACCTGGTCCAGGTGCAGGGACTTGCGGGGGTCCTTGTCGCGGCTGGCGAGACCGTCGAACATCTCGGTCTCGTCCTTGTGCACGGTGATCGCGCGGTACGAGTCGGGCAGCGGCAGCGCCGCGAAGTCTGCGGCGGTGGCGGACTGCGACTGAATCGCGTCCAGGATGTCCTTCACGGTGTTGCCTCCGGCTGAGCGCTGATTGAGGGTGCGCTGAGGGGTACGCGGTGCGTGCGTGGGAGCTGTGGTGTGGTCCTGCGGGTGCCGTCGGTCCGGCGGAGCTGTGGTGCGGCCGCGCCTGTGGTGGGGCGGGCGGGAGCCTGGTGACGCAGGCATCCGGGGCGCGTTCCGTGCCGAGTGGGCGTGGACCGCGGGGACGTCCGGACGGGACTCAACGTATGGCACCCCGTGTCACTCGGCAAGGCACTGCGTGCCAAAAATTTCTCTCACTTGCCGATTGACCTGCGCATATGAGCGATGATCGATCAGAGTTACCCGTGAGTAGGGGCAACTCGGACAAACGAAAGCGGCCGCCCCGGTACGGGAGCGGCCGCTGTGACGGGAAGCACCCCGGCGGTGGCCGGGGAGCTGCCTACTTGTTCTTGAGCGCTTCTTCGATGGTCCGCATGACCTCGTCCAGCGGGGCGTCGGTCCGGGCCACCGCCACGAGCACCTCGCCCTCGGTGCGGACCGCCGTCTGCGGGGCCGCGCCGGCGCCGGCCAGGGTGCGGCCCGCACCGATGCCGGAGCCGAAGGTCTTGCGGACGATGCCGAAGGCGTGGTCCAGCTGCGCCTCCACGTCCCCCTGGCCGCCGGCCCGCAGCCAGCGCCGCAGCACGTGGTTGTGCGCGGTCACCACCGCCGAGGCGGCCACCTCCGCCAGCAGCGGGTCGTCGTTGCCGTCGTGGTGGTCGGTCTCGTCGAAATGGGCCAGCAGATAGCGGGTGAACAGCCGCTCGTAGCGGGCCACCGAGGCGATCTCCCGCTCCCGCAGCGCCGGCACCTCGCGGGTCAGCCGGTAGCGCTCCACCGACACCGCCGGCGAGGCGGCGTACATCTTCATGACTTCCTTGATCCCCCGGCACACCGTGTCGAGCGGGTGCTCGTGCGCCGGGGCCACGTCCAGGACCGCCTCGGCGCGGATCAGGGTGTCGTCGTGGTCCGGGAAGATCGCCTCTTCCTTGGAGCGGAAGTGCCGGAAGAAGGTCCGCCGCGCCACCCCGGCGGCCGCCGCGATCTCGTCGACCGTCGTGGCCTCGTACCCCTTCGTCGCGAACAGCTCCATGGCCGCCGTGGCGAGCTCGCGGCGCATCTTCAGGCGCTGGGCGGCCGCCCGGCTGCCCGCCGTACCCTCCGGGGCGTCGGAGGCCGAGGCGGAGCGGGGTGAGGTCTTGGCGGGCTGGGACATAGAGCGAAAGTACTTCATCCGGGCGGGCGCGCGCGCCGGAGGGGGGTGCGAGGGGGGTGGATGCGGGGGAGGGCCCGCACTGGGCTCGGGAGGGTATGTCCGCCGTGAGGGTCCGGCGGACCCGAGCAGCCCTCCCCACGCATCCTGCTCAGGGCCCGTCGGCTTACCGGCGGGCGTACTCACGGAATCCGCGGCCGGTCTTCCGGCCCAGGCAGCCCGCCGCGACCAGGTGCTCCAGCAGCGGGGACGGGGCCAGGCCCGGGTCGCGGAACTCCTCGTGGAGCACCTTCTCGATGGCCAGCGACACGTCCAGGCCGACCACGTCGAGGAGCTCGAAGGGCCCCATCGGGTAGCCGCCCCCCAGCTTCATCGCGGCGTCGATGTCGTCGAGGCTCGCGTAGTGCTGCTCGACCATCTTGACCGCGTTGTTCAGGTACGGGAACAGCAGCGCGTTCACGATGAACCCCGCCCGGTCCCCGCAGTCCACCGCGTGCTTGCGGACCTTCCCGCAGACCTCGCGGACCGTGGCGTGCACGTCGTCGGCGGTCAGGACGGTCCGGACCACCTCGACCAGCTTCATGGCCGGAGCCGGGTTGAAGAAGTGCATGCCGATCACGTCCTGCGGACGCTCGGTCGCCCGCGCCACGGCGATCACCGGCAGCGACGAGGTGGTGGTGGCCAGCACCGCGCCCGGCTTGCAGACCTTGTCCAGGCCCGCGAAGAGCTGCTGCTTGACCTCCAGGTCCTCGGCGACGGCCTCCACGGCCAGGTCCACCTCGGCGAAGGCCTCCAGCGAGCCCGCCGGGGTGATCAGGTCGAGGGTCTGCGCGGCCTCCTCCTCGGTCAGGCGGCCCCTGGACACCGCACGGCCCAGGGACTTCCCGATCGCGGCCTTCGCGGCCTCCGCCTTCTCCTGGCTGCGCGCGGCCAGCACCACCGGGTAGCCGGCCTGCGCGAAGACCTGCGCGATCCCGCTCGCCATGGTCCCGGAGCCGGCCACGCCGACCGAGTGGACCGGGCGGCCGGAGCCCAGCAGCGAGCCGTCCAGCGGGGTCTGGAGGTCGCGGACGACCACGGAGCTGCCCGGTGCCTCGTAGGTGTAGAAGCCGCGGCCCGCCTTCTGCCCGGTCAGGCCCGCCTCCACGAGGTGGCCCAGGATCGGGGCCGGGGCGTGCAGCCGGTCGCCGGAGGAGGCGTACATGGCCTCCAGGACGGTCCGGGCGGTGTCCACGCCCACCAGGTCGAGCAGGGCGAGCGGACCCATCGGCAGGCCGCAGCCCAGCTTCATCGCCGCGTCGATGTCCTCGCGGGAGGCGTACTTGGCCTCGTACATGGCCGCGGCCTGGTTCAGGTAGCCGAAGAGCAGGCCGTCGGCGACGAAGCCGGGCCGGTCGCCGACCGCGACGGGCTCCTTGCCGAGCTCCCGGGCCAGGGCGGTGACCGCCTCGACGGCGACGGGGGCCGTCAGCACGCTGGAGACGATCTCCACGAGCTTCATCGCCGGGGCCGGGTTGAAGAAGTGCATGCCCAGGACGCGCTCGGGGCGCAGGGACTCGGCGGCGAGCCGGGTCACGGACAGCGCGTTGGTGCCGGTGGCCAGGAGGGTGTCGGGCCGGACGATCGCGTCCAGCTCCTCGAAGACCCGGTGCTTGAGGTCGTAGTCCTCCGGGACCACCTCGATCACCAGGTCGGCGTCGGCGGCGGCGGAGAGCTCGGTGGAGGTGCGGAAGCGGGCGAGGACCGCCTCGCGCTCCTGCTCGGTGAGCTTCTCCTTGGCCACCGAGCGGGCCGTGGCGGCCGCGAGGGCCCCGGCGGCCCGGCGGACGGCCGCCTCGCTGACGTCGATGCCGACGACCTCGCGGCCGGACCGGGCCAGGACCTCGGCGATGCCGGTGCCCATGGTGCCGAGGCCGACGACGGCGACGGTGCGGAGGGAGGAGGGACTGGACGTGGACGGAAGGTCCATCGCGGGACTCCAGTGGAATGAGGGTGACGACTGGGAGGGCGCGCGCGGTGCACGGTGCGCGCGGGGTGCCGTACGGCGGGGTGGTGCGGGAGCGTGCGGGGCGCCGTAGGGCGGGGTGGTGCGGGAACGCGGCGCGCGACGCCGTGCGCGGGGCCGTGCGTCGACGGGGTGCGTGGAGAGCCGTACGGAGTGCCGGGCGGCCTGCTGCCGTTCGGGGCGGGCCCCGGGAGGTCGCTCCCAGGTGGTTGCGCCCGGTGGTCGCGCCCGGAGGACGGGCGCGGCGGGCCTGGCGGCACGACCCTGTCCCGGGGTCCTGCCGTGCGTACGGGTGGTGCGGTGAACCGACTGGCACGGGGCGGCTGCGTCACCAGGCCGGTCCCGTGCGTGTGGAAGAGACAGTAACTCCGCGGTAACTCGCGCGCCAGAGCGCGGAGATGTGACCTGTACCGCCCAAATGTACCGATCATCGATGATCGATCAGCCGACTCCTCCCGCACGGAATCCCGGGGGAGGGCGGTACGGAGTCCGGGGAGGGTGGCCGGGGGCCGGGGGCCGGGGGCCGGGGGCCGGGGCCGGGGCCGGGGGCCGGGGCCGGGGGCCGGGGGAGTGGGGAGTGGGGAGGGTGCACGGGGGTCCGGGAGGGCGGCACGGGGCCGGGGAGTGCGCACGGGGTCCGGGGCGGCACGGCTCCGGGGGAGGGTGCACAGAGTCCGGGGGAGGGCGGCATGGAGTTCGGACGATGGTGCACCAGGTCTGGGGGAGGGCGGCACGAGGTCTGGGGGAGGGCGGTACGAGGTCTGGGGGAGGGCGGCACAGGGTCCCGGGAGGGTGCACGGACTCCGGGGGACGGTGGGTCCGGGTTTGGGGGAGGCGGCACTGGGTCCGGGGAGGGTGCACGGAGTTCGGGGCAGGGCGTCCCCGGGTCTGGGGTGAGGGCGGAACTCCGCCGAACCGGGCGTGGCGCGCTCTGCGGACCCCTAGGGTGGCCGCGTGAACGAGGTACTGGAGCGCCTGCGGGCGGAGGCGGACGGGTCCCCCGCGTACGCGCAGCTGCTGGCGGCCGGCCCCGACGGGCTGGCCGCCTCGCTGACTTCGGCCGGGCAGCCCCTGTGGGCCCGCGAACTGGCCGCGTACCGGCTGGGCATGGCCGGGGACCGGCGGGCCTTCGAGCCGCTGGTGCTGCTGCTCAACCACCGTGACCCCGCGCGCTGCGAGGCCGCCGCGCAGGCCCTCGGCGTGCTCGGCGACCCGCGCACCGCCCGTGCGGCCGCCGCCCTGGCCACCAACGCCCTGCGCACCGCCTACGCCCTGCACCCGGTCCGGCTGCTGGCCGCGCTGCGGGCGCCCGAGTCGGCCCCCGCCCTGATCTCGACCCTGTCGCGGCTGCTGGCCCCGCACGACCCGTACTGGCGGGTGGCGCTGGCCTGCGTCGAGGGCCTGGGCGCCCTGGCCGACGCCCGCGCCCGCGACGTCCTGGTCCGCGCCCAGGCCCACCCCAGGCTGGCCCTGGCGGCCACGGACGCCCTGAACCGCCTGATGAACCACCACCCGGACGCCTGAACCCGGGGCTTGGGGCCGGTCTGGCAGGGCCCGGTCCGGCCGGGACCGCTCGGGCGGTGGCCGGCCCGACAGGGGCAGCTCCGGGCGGGCCTGCTCCGGGCGGGCCCACTCCGGCGGGGGCCGGTCCGGCGGGGCCTGCTCCGGGCGGGGGCCGGTCCGGCGGGCCGAGGGGCCCTGTCCGCCCTTCGCCCGTTCCTGCTCGGCTACCGCTGGGGGCCCCAGAGGTCTGCCCGGAACGGGGCCGGGGCGATCCGGGCCGGGTTTGCTCGCCTCGCCGGCGGCGGCTGGGGCGGAACCGCCGGGAGCGGGGTCCGGGGCGGTGTCCCGGGAAGCGGAGAAAGGGCGGGGCGGGGAGACCGCTCCGCGCAGCGGCCCCCGCAGCCGGCCGGCCCGGACCCTCAGCCGCGGAAGCCCAGCAGGCCGTGCAGGGCCGCGCCGCCCGCCGAGGACGGGACCGCCCGGGTCTGCGTCGTCGGCTTCGGGGCGGGCTGCGCCGGACAGGTCGCGTCGGAGGCCTGACCCGTCCTCAGGTACGCCGCCAGCTTCTCGTCCAGGCACTTGTTGCCCGCCAGCGCGATGCCGTGGTTGCCCCCGCCCTCCTCCACCACCAGCGCCGAGCCGGCCAGCCGGTGCCGCATGCTCACCGCCCCCTCGTACGGGGTCGCCGCGTCCTCCGTGGCCTGGAACAGCAGGGCCCCGGGGAGCGCCGTGTTCGTCACGTCCGTGGCCTGGAGCGGCTCCGCCGGCCAGAACGCGCACGGCGCGTTGTACCAGGCGTTGTTCCACGTCATGAACGGCGCCTTGGCGTGCGTGCGCCACATGTCGGCCCGCCACTTGTTCCAGTCCCTCGGCCACGCCGAGTCCCGGCACTGCACCGCCGTGTACACGCTGTACGAGTTGCCCGCCGACGGCTCCACCGCCCCGAACCGCTCGTACGCCGACACCAGCGGCTTCGGGTCCTGCTTCACCGCGTACGCCGCGAACGCCTCGGCCAGGTGCGGCCAGTAGCCGTTGTAGTAGCCGCCCGGCATGTACGTGTCCTCCAGCTCGGCCGGTCCCACCTTCCCGCCGGCCGGCGTCCCGCGCAGCGCCTCGCGCATCCCGTACCAGCGCCGCTCGACGGCGGCCGGGTCGGTGCCCAGGTGGTAGACGGAGTCGTACTGGGCCACCCAGGCCAGGAACGCCTTGTGGCGGGCGTCGAAGGCCTCGTCCTGGGCCAGGTTGTCCTCGTACCAGACGCCGCCCGGGTCGACCACGGAGTCCAGCACCAGCCGGTGCACCCGGTCCGGGTGCAGCTTGGCGTACACCGCGCCCAGGTAGGTGCCGTAGGAGTAGCCGAAGTAGCTGAGCTTCGGCGCCCCCAGCGCCGTGCGCAGCACCTCCAGGTCGCGGGCGGCCGAGACGGTGCCCACGTACGGCAGCACGTCCGCGTGCCTGGTCCGGCAGGACTCGGCGAAGGAGCGCACCCGGTCCAGGTTGGCCTGTTCGGTCGCCGGGTCCAGCGGCACCGAGTCCGGCCGTACGGGCTTGAAGTGCCCGGCCCCGCAGTCCAGGGCGGGCTCGCTCTTGCCCACGCCCCGGGGGTCGAAGCCGATCACGTCGTACCGGGCCGCCACGTCCTTGGGCAGGGCGGAGGCGACGAACCCGGCCAGGGCGCGGCCGCTGCCGCCCGGGCCGCCGGGGTTGACCAGGAGGGGGCCCTGGAAGACGGAGGCGGAGGCGGTGTGCGGGACCCGGGTCAGGGCCAGGGAGATCTGCCGCCCGGCGGGACGCTCGTGGTCGAGGGGGACCCGCAGGGAGGTGCACTGCAGCGTCGGGTAGCGGGGCGTCGCGCAGCCGGTCCAGCGCAGCCCGGCGGCGGCCGGTGCGGGCGCGGGTGCGGGCGCCGGGGCGGCGGCGGTGACGGGGCTCGCGAGGGCCGCGGCGACCGTGGAGATCGCCAGCAGCAGCGCGGCGCGCCGCTTGACGGGGCCGCGCTGCTTCGCGGGGTGCGGAACGGGGTGGAGCATGGGGCCTCCCAGCCGAGGGGTCTGGGCGGAATCGTCCCGGAAACCGCGCCCGGAAAGCGGGATTGGGCCGCCCATTGGCCCGATGTGATGACCCCTCGGGCGGCGTCCGGCTCACGACCCGCCCCGCCGCCCCGCCCCGCACCCCCGCCGCCCCGCCCCGCCCGGGGCCGCCGCCCCGCCGCCCTGTCCCGCGCACCGCCGGTACGGGGGGCCGCAGATGGAGTACCCCGGTGTCCCCCCGCCCGGCCTGCGCCGTCTCGCTGTCCCAGGCCGCGGCCGCCCCGGCCTGCGCCCTCCCGGCCCGCCCGTGCGTGGCCGTCGCGGTCCACGCCGCCGCGCCCCGCGGCCCTCCGGCCTGCGCCCGCGCGTCCCGCCTCGCGCTCTCCCGCCCCGCGTGGCCGTATCGTCCCGCGCCGCCCCGCCCCGCGTGGCCGTATCGTCCCGCGCCGCCCCGCCCCGCGCGGCCGTCCGGCCCGCGGCAGCGCGTCCCGCCCCGCGGCCGTCCGTCCCGCGCCGCCTCGCCCCGCGCGGCCGTCCGTCCCGCGCCGCTCCGTCTCGCGGCCGTCCGTCCCGCGCCCGCCAATTCCGCCTCGCGGTCCGGCCGCCCCGCTGCCCCGGCCCCGCTGGTCCCGGCCTGCGCCGTCCCGGCCCGTGCGCGGCTGCCCCGGCCCGCGCCAGCCCGCCTCGCGCCTGTCCATCCCGCGCCTGTGCCGTCCTGGCCCAGCCCGCGTGGCAGTCGCGCGCCGGTGTCGTCCCGGAGCCGCCCCGTGTCGGGCTGTCTCGATCCGCGCCGTCGCGCTTCGCGGCCGTCCGGACCGCGCCCGAGCGTCCCGCCCCGCGGCCGTCCGGCCCGCGCCGTCCTGATCCCGTGTGGCCGCGTCGGCCCGGCCCTCGCGGGCCGGGTCGGTCGCCCCGGCGCGGGCCCCGCGCGCGCAGTCGGTCTGCCCGCGCTCGTACCGCGCAGCCCCGGCCGGACGCTTCCGGCGGGCCGGGATCCGGGTGGACCGGATTTGGGCGGCTGCGCCGGAGGTGGTTGGCTTGCCGCGAAGAACGGACACAACTGCTGGAGGAACAGGTATGGCGCAGGTCGAGGCCACCACGGAGCGCATCATCGGGGCCGACGCGGAGACCGTCTTCGACGCGCTGGCGGACTACACCGGCACCCGGGGCAAGCTGCTCCCCGAGCACTTCAGCGAGTACGAGGTGCGCGAGGGCGGCGACGGCGAGGGCACCCTGGTCCACTGGAAGCTCCAGGCCACCAGCAAGCGCGTCCGCGACTGCCTGCTGGAGGTCACCGAGCCCACGGAAGGCCAGCTCGTGGAGAAGGACCGCAACTCGTCCATGGTCACCACCTGGACCGTCACCCCGGCCGGCGAGGGCAAGTCCAGGGCCGTCGTCAGCACCGTCTGGAACGGCGCGGGCGGCATCGGCGGCTTCTTCGAGCGCACCTTCGCGCCCAAGGGCCTCGGCCGCATCTACGACACCGTCCTCGACAACCTGGCCCGCGAAGTCGAGGCCTGACCGGCGCCGCCGGCCGCGGTCAGGGCAACTGCAACTCCCTCCGCCCGGCGGCCGGCCGCGGTCAGGGCGACTCCCCGCGCCCGGCGCCCCCGGCAGCCGTCAGGGCAACTCCCCGCGCGCGGCTCACCGGTTCGGGTGGAATTCCCGGCCCCGCGGCGGACGTCCCGGCCGCCCCGGCCGCACCCGCGTCAAGCCCCGCCCCCGCGCCCCGTGCGGGCCGGGCGTGGCCCCGGGGCCGGGGGCCGGCCGGGCGGCTAGGGTGGGGCCCCTGTCGACCCGACACCACCGGGGGCCCGATGAAGATCCTCGTCTCAGCCGACATGGAAGGCGCCACCGGCGTCACCTGGCCCGCCGACGTGCTGCCGGGGACCCCGCAATGGGAGCGCTGCCGGGGCATGTTCACCTCCGACGTGAACGCCGCCGTCCTCGGCTTCTTCGACGGCGGCGCAGACCAGGTCCTCGTCAACGAGGCTCACTGGACCATGCGCAACCTGCTGCTGGAGAAGCTCGACGCCCGCGCCGAGATGATCACCGGCCGGCACAAGTCCCTGTCCATGGTCGAGGGCGTCCAGCGCGGCGACGTCGACGGCGTCGCCTTCGTCGGCTACCACACCGGCGCCGGCGCCGAGGGCGTCCTCGCCCACACCTACCTGGCCAACTCCCTCACCGGCGTGTGGCTCGACGGACTGCGCGCCAGCGAGGGCGTGCTCAACGCCCATGTCGTCGCCGAGTACGGCGTCCCCGTCATCCTCGTCACCGGCGACGACCTCACCTGCGCCGACGCCGCCGGCTACGCCCCCGACGCGCGCACCGTCGCCGTCAAGGACCACGTCTCGCGCTACGCGGCCGTCTGCCGCACCCCGGCCCGTACCGCCGCCGACATCCGGGCCGCCGCCACGGAGGCCGTGAAGCTCGCCGTCCGGCACGAACCGGTGCGCGGCGGCCCGCACACGATGGAGGTGGAGTTCGACGCGGAGCACCTGTCGATGGCCGCCACCGTCGTCCCGGGCGTCGAACGGACCGGCGAACGCCGGATCGCGTACTCCAGCGGGACCATGTACGAGGCGATCCGCACCTTCAAAGCGGTCACCACGGTCGTCTCGGCGGCTCTGGAGGAGCAGTATGGCTGACATGGAACGGCTGGACGGCGGCCCCGGCGCGGCGGACCCCCACGGGACGGACCCCCACGGGACCGGCCCCCACGGGACCGGCCCCCACGGGACCGGCCCCCACGGGACGGACCGCCACGGAACGGACCGCCACGCGACGGAGCCCCACGCGCCGGGGGAGGCGCTGGACGCGGCGGCCTTCGAGGAGGTGGTCGCGTTCACCTCGGAGCTGATCCGCATCGACACCACCAACCGGGGCGGCGGCGACTGCCGGGAACGGCCCGCCGCCGAGTACGCCGCCGAGCGCCTCGCCGCCGCAGGGCTGGAACCCGTCCTCCTCGAACGCACCCCGGGCCGCACCAACGTGGTGGCCCGCCTGGAGGGCACCGACCCCCGCGCGCCCGCCCTCCTCGTCCACGGCCACCTCGACGTGGTCCCCGCCGAGGCCGCCGACTGGAGCGTCGACCCCTTCTCCGGAGAGGTCCGCGACGGGGTGGTCTGGGGCCGCGGCGCGGTCGACATGAAGAACATGGACGCGATGGTGCTGGCCCTCGTGCGGTCCTGGGCCCGCACCGGCGCCCGGCCGCGGCGGGACGTCGTCATCGCGTTCACCGCCGACGAGGAGGACAGCGCCGTCGACGGCTCCGGCTTCCTCGCCGACCACCACCCGCACCTCTTCGAGGGCTGTACGGAGGGCCTCAGCGAGTCCGGCGCCTTCACCCTGCACACCGGACCCGGCCGGGCCCTCTACCCCATCGCCGCCGGCGAACGCGGTACCGCCTGGCTGAAGCTGACCGCGCACGGCCGCACCGGACACGGCTCCAAACCCAACCGGGACAACGCCGTCACCCGGCTCGCCGCCGCCGTCGCCCGCATCGGAGCGCACGAGTGGCCGCTCCGCCTCACCGACACCGCCACCGCCTGCATCACCGAACTCGCCGCCCTCCAGGGCCTGTCCGTCGACCCGCGCGCCCCCGGCTGCGACCTCGAAGAGGTCCTCGGCAAACTCGGCCCGGCCGCCGCCCTGGTCGAGGCCACCCTGCGCAACAGCGCCAACCCGACCATGCTCAGCGCCGGTTACAAGCTCAACGTGGTCCCCGGACACGCCACCGCCTTCGTCGACGGCCGCACCCTGCCCGGCGGCGAGGCCGAGTTCGCCGCCGTCCTCGACGAGCTCACCGGCCCCGGCGTCGACTGGGAGTTCCACCACCGGGAGGTCGCCCTCGAAGCCCCCGTGGACGGCCGGACCTACGCCGTCCTGCGCGAGGCCGTCGAACACTTCGACCCCGACGGGCACGCCGTCCCGTTCTGCATGGCGGGCGGCACCGACGCCAAGCAGTTCTCCCGCCTCGGCATCACCGGCTACGGCTACTCCCCGCTCAAGCTGCCGCCGGGCTTCGACTACTGGGCCCTCTTCCACGGCGTGGACGAACGGGTCCCCGTCGACGCCCTGCACTTCGGCGTCCGCGTCCTGGACCGCGCCCTGCGGACCCTGTGATGGGGGCCCGGTGATGGCGGCGGCGGCCGCCGCCTGCGCCCCCTACGGCAGCTGGCCCTCGCCGCTCACCGCCGCCCACGCGGCCGCCCACGACGGACGCCCCGAGTACGTCGGCACCATCGGCCCCGAGGTGTGGTGGACCGAACCCCGCCCCGGGGAGGGCGGCCGCCGCACCCTGGTGCGCCGGCCCGCCGACGGGGGCCCCGCCCGTTCGGTGCTCCCCGCGCCCTGGAACGTGCGCAGCCGGCTCACCGAGTACGGCGGCCTGCCCTGGGCGGGGGCCGCACGGGACGCCGGGGGACCGCTGGTGGTCTTCGTCCACCACGCCGACCAGCGGCTCTACGCCTACGAACCCGACGCCCCGGGCGCCCCGCCGCCCCGCCCCCTCACCCCGGTCTCGGCGGTCGGCGGCGGGCTGCGCTGGGCCGACCCGGTGCTGCGCGGCGGCGAAGTCTGGTGCGTGCTGGAGGAGTTCACCGGCCCCGCCCCCGGTGACGTACGCCGCGTCGCGGCCGCCGTCCCGCTGGACGGCTCCGCCGCCGGCGACCGGTCCGCCGTGCGGGAGCTCACCGGTGACCGGCACCGCTTCCGCACCGGACCGAAGCCCTCCCCCGACGGGCGCAGCGCCGCCTGGCTGGTGTGGGACCACCCCCGGATGCCCTGGGACGGCACGGAGCTCCAGCTGGCCGACGTCCGCCCCGACGGCACGCTCGGCCCGGCCCGTACGGTGCTCGGCGGGCCGGACGAGGCCGTGGCCCAGGTGGCGTGGGGGGCCGACGGGAGCCTGCTCGCGGTGAGCGACCTCAGCGGCTGGTGGAACCCCTACCGGGTGGACCCGGAGGGCGGCCGGCCCGTCAACCTGTGCCCCCGCGAGGAGGAGTTCGGCGGTCCGCTGTGGAAGCCGGGCCTGACCTGGATGGCGCCGCTGCCGGAAGGACCGGTGGCCGTCCTGCACGGCCGGGGCTCCTGCGTCCTCGGCGTCCTCGACCCCGACAGCGGAGACCTGGTGGACGCCGCCGGGCCGTGGACGGCCTGGCAGCCGGGCCTCGCCGTCAGCGGCACCCGCGTCTACGGGGTCGCCGCCAGCCCGCGCAGCGCGTACGAGGTCGTCGAGCTGGACACCGCCACCGGGCACGCCCGGGTGGTCGGAGCCCGGGCCGCGGACCCCGTGGACCCGGCCTACTACCCCGAGCCGCAGACCCGCACCTTCCCCGGCCCCGGCGGCCGCGAGATCCACGCCCACGTCTACCCGCCCCACCACCCCGCCCTGCGCGCCCCCGCCGAGGAACTGCCCCCGTACGTGGTGTGGGCGCACGGCGGCCCCACCGACCACGTGCCTCCCGTACTGGACCTGCACATCGCCTACTTCACCTCGCGCGGCATCGGCGTCGTCGAGGTGAACTACGGCGGCTCCACCGGCTACGGCCGCGCCTACCGCGAACGGCTGCGCGAACAGTGGGGCGTGGTGGACGTGGAGGACTGCGCGGCCGTGGCCCGCGCCCTGGCCGACGAGGGCACCGCCGACCCCGCCCGCCTCGCCGTCCGCGGCGGCAGCGCGGGCGGCTGGACGGCCGCCGCCTCCCTGGCCGCCACCGACCTGTACGCGTGTGCCGCGATCATCTACCCGGTCCTGGACCTGCGGGGCTTCGCCGCCGAGACCCACGACCTGGAGTCGCACTACCTCGACGGCCTGGCCGGCCCGCCGCAGACCCTGGAACTCCGCTGCCGCGAACGCTCGCCCGTCGCCCGCGCCGACCGGATCACCGCCCCGTTCGTCCTCCTCCAGGGCCTGGACGACCCGGTCTGCCCGCCCGCCCAGGCGGAACGCCTGCTGACCGCACTCCGCGCCCGCACCCCGGCGGTCCCGCACGCGTACCTCACCTTCGAGGGCGAGGGCCACGGCTTCCGCCGGGCGGACACGATGGTCCGGGCACTGGAAGCGGAACTCTCCCTGTACGCCCAGGTCTTCGGCCTGGACAGGCCGGACGTCCCACGGCTGGAGCTGGACGGCGACCAGGGCCGCAGCTAGGCCGTGTTTTAGAACTCGCCGACCTGCCTGGTTGGCCGTCCGGGGAAGTCGCGGGCGGCCATTCAGACGGTGAGGTCGCGGGCGATGTCGTTGATGCTGGTCGCTGTGGTGACCTCGTGCTCGTTGCGGGTGGTATCGCGGCGGACGAACTCGTAGCCGCCTTCGTCCAGGACGGCCACGGAGGCGAACCAGACGGGGTCGTCCTCGTCGGGCTGGACGACCACGAAGGTGTTGTCGGAGTCGTTGAGGTCGCTGACCATCATGAACAGCGCGTCCTCAGAGGGGTCGTCGATGCGGTCGCCGTTCTCGCTGTCGGCGCCGTAGTACTGGGCCCCCATCGCTGCTTCTCCCTCGCGTTGTTCGCCCTGGCCGCGGTCAGCATGGCATGCGGACCGACGGCCCAGGCCAGTCACAGCCATTCACCGATGGCGGCGATCAGGACGGTTGCCTCGAAGCGGACCGCGAGCTTGTCGAACCGGGTGGCCACCGCCCGGTTGCGCTTGAGCCGATTGATCCCACACTCGACCGCGTGCCGAGCCTTGTAGTCCTCACGGTCGAAGGCCGGAGGCCGCCCGCCGGCCTTCCCCCGCCGCTTGCGGTTCGCGACCTGGTCGGCGGGCTCTGGGATGGTACAGCGGATTCCCCGTTTTCGCAGGTAGGCCCGGTTGGCGCGGGAGGAATACGCCTTGTCGCCCCGCACCCGCAGCGGGCGGACACGAGGACGGCCCGGTCCGGTGCGGGGAACCCGGATGCCTTCCAGCACGGCGGCGAACTGAGGGCTGTCACCACGCTGACCTGCGGTGACCAGCAACGACAGCGGCCGTTGACCTTGCTCGCAGGCTAGATGGATCTTCGTGGTGAAACCGCCCCGGGACCGACCCAGTCCGTGGTCTTCCGGCTCGGCGCGGGTCCCGCCGGGCGGTTCCTTCTGGGCCTGTCCGTCGCGGCGGGCACCCGCGGCGTGCTGATGGGCCCGGCAGATCGTGGAGTCGACGTTGACCTCCCACGTGATCAGCCCTGCCTCATCCGCGCGGGCTTGCAGCCTGGTCAGCAGTGCAGGCCAGGTGCCGTCACGCTGCCAGCGGCGGAAGAGCCCATAGACCGTCTGCCACGGCCCGTACTCCGACGGGAGATCCCTCCACGGAGCACCAGTCCGCACCCGCCACCGAATCCCGTCGATCAGCCTCCGCCGGCCCAACGGCGGCCGCCCCAACACCGCGACCGGCAGCAGTGGTTCCAGCACGGCCCACTGACCATCAGAAAGATCCCCTCGCCCCACACCACGATCATCACGGCGCAGGGCGAGCGACAAGCCCATTTCTAAAACACGGCCTAGGCCGTGTTTTAGAACTCGCCGACCTGCCTGGTTGGCCGTCCGGGGAAGTCGCGGGCGGCCATTCAGACGGTGAGGTCGCGGGCGATGTCGTTGATGCTGGTCGCTGTGGTGACCTCGTGCTCGTTGCGGGTGGTATCGCGGCGGACGAACTCGTAGCCGCCTTCGTCCAGGACGGCCACGGAGGCGAACCAGACGGGGTCGTCCTCGTCGGGCTGGACGACCACGAAGGTGTTGTCGGAGTCGTTGAGGTCGCTGACCATCATGAACAGCGCGTCCTCAGAGGGGTCGTCGATGCGGTCGCCGTTCTCGCTGTCGGCGCCGTAGTACTGGGCCCCCATCGCTGCTTCTCCCTCGCGTTGTTCGCCCTGGCCGCGGTCAGCATGGCATGCGGACCGACGGCCCAGGCCAGTCACAGCCATTCACCGATGGCGGCGATCAGGACGGTTGCCTCGAAGCGGACCGCGAGCTTGTCGAACCGGGTGGCCACCGCCCGGTTGCGCTTGAGCCGATTGATCCCACACTCGACCGCGTGCCGAGCCTTGTAGTCCTCACGGTCGAAGGCCGGAGGCCGCCCGCCGGCCTTCCCCCGCCGCTTGCGGTTCGCGACCTGGTCGGCGGGCTCTGGGATGGTACAGCGGATTCCCCGTTTTCGCAGGTAGGCCCGGTTGGCGCGGGAGGAATACGCCTTGTCGCCCCGCACCCGCAGCGGGCGGACACGAGGACGGCCCGGTCCGGTGCGGGGAACCCGGATGCCTTCCAGCACGGCGGCGAACTGAGGGCTGTCACCACGCTGACCTGCGGTGACCAGCAACGACAGCGGCCGTTGACCTTGCTCGCAGGCTAGATGGATCTTCGTGGTGAAACCGCCCCGGGACCGACCCAGTCCGTGGTCTTCCGGCTCGGCGCGGGTCCCGCCGGGCGGTTCCTTCTGGGCCTGTCCGTCGCGGCGGGCACCCGCGGCGTGCTGATGGGCCCGGCAGATCGTGGAGTCGACGTTGACCTCCCACGTGATCAGCCCTGCCTCATCCGCGCGGGCTTGCAGCCTGGTCAGCAGTGCAGGCCAGGTGCCGTCACGCTGCCAGCGGCGGAAGAGCCCATAGACCGTCTGCCACGGCCCGTACTCCGACGGGAGATCCCTCCACGGAGCACCAGTCCGCACCCGCCACCGAATCCCGTCGATCAGCCTCCGCCGGCCCAACGGCGGCCGCCCCAACACCGCGACCGGCAGCAGTGGTTCCAGCACGGCCCACTGACCATCAGAAAGATCCCCTCGCCCCACACCACGATCATCACGGCGCAGGGCGAGCGACAAGCCCATTTCTAAAACACGGCCTAGGCGCCGGCCGGCCTACGCCCTCCCTTCGCCGTCGCGTCCGGCGGAGTGCAGCCACACGCGGAGCGGGCCGAGCGGGGTGAAGCCGGCGCGGACGGCCGTGTCGAGGTCCTCGCCGTGTTCGTAGCCCACGAGCGGCAGTTCCGGCCAGTGGCGGGCGGCCGCGCCGAGGGCGGCGGACCAGGCGGCATCGGTGTCGGTGCCGTGCAGGGCGAACACGTTGGACACGCCCACCACACCGCCGCCCGTGCTGAGGACGGCCCCGGCCGCGATCCGGCCCCCGTCGCGGCCCGCCAGGAAGAGGACGCCTTCCCGCAACAGCCCGGGGTGGAACAGCCCCGTGCTCTCCCCGCCCGACCAGGCCGCCTCCCAGAGCTCCAGTTCTCCGGGGCCCTCGACCTCGTCCCACTCCAGCCCGCCCCCGGCCGGCGCCGCGGCCCCGGCCGGGCGGTGGATCCACTGGGCCTCGAACAGCACCTCGAACCCGGCCCGGGCCAGGTCGAGCGAGGCGAAACTGTCCTTCACCGAGCAGCCGGGGCCGGTGGTGTCGACCCCGGCGAGGACGTCGGCGGCCGACGCCGCGGGGGTGAGGGTGACGGCGTCGGGGTACAGCGGCGGAGTGCGCCGGGGGCTGCACCACACGGTGAGGCGGAAGTGGCCGCTGCGGGAAACGGCGCCGCACCACTCGGCGTTGTTGCGGGCGGCGGCGCGGAGCAGCTCACAGGTGTCGGGGTCGGTGATCACACCGGGGATGCTGCCACGGACCGTAGCCTGGGTCGATGCCGTATTCCACGTCCACGTCCACGTACCTGAGGGAGGGCCCGCGCGTCGGGCTGCGCCCCTTCCGGCCCGCCGACGGACCGGAGTTCACCGCGCGGGTCCGCGAGAGCCGCGGGCTGCACCGGCCGTGGCTGTTCCCGTCGGAGACGGTAGAGGAATACGAGCCGTACGCGGCCGCGCTGGCGGAGGGGGAGCTGCGGGCCGGCTTCCTGGTGTGCGAGCTCGCCGGCGGGGCCATCGCCGGGTTCGTCAACGTCAACAACATCGTGCGGGGGGCCTTCCAGTGCGGGGCGCTGGGGTACGGGGCGTTCGCGCACGCGGCGGGGCGGGGGCTGCTGGGGGAGGGGCTGGACCTCCTCCTGGCCCACGCGTTCGCGGATGCGGATGCGGATGCGGACACGGGCGCGGGCTTGGGGCTGCACCGGCTGGAGGCGAACATCCAGCCGGGGAACGCGGCGTCCATCGCCCTGGTGCGGGGGAGGGGGTTCCGGCTGGAGGGCCTGTCCCCGGACTTCCTGCACGTCGCGGGCGAGTGGCGCGACCACGAACGGTGGGCCATCACCGCGCCGCCGGCCTGACGGTGCGGGGGCGGGTTCCGGGTGCGCGGGCGCCCCGCCCCGCCCTCCCTCCGAGCCCGGGCCCCGGACCCTGGGGCCGTATCAGGGTCTGGGGCGGAGCCCCTGGGAACGGGGGAGGGGCGGGGTAGATCTCGGCCGCGTAGCGGTCCCGCACCCGCACCCGGACGTTCGTGCGACCTCCCCCCCAGCTCCGCTGCTTCCGCGGCCCTTTGCGTAATCCTGACCGGTGGTGATGCGCGGAACCCCTGTGCACCGACCCCAGTGGCGTGTTCCATTCCCCCATGGCCACCACCGTCCGACGTGTCCCGCTGACCCTTCCCGCCGCCCCCCTGGGCCCCGACAACCCCCTGCCCGCCCTCCGCGCCCCCGACGGCGTGCACGACCTGGACGAGCGCGCACGCGAAGGGCTGCCGCGCGACATGGCCCGTCAGATCGGGTACGAGCCGCTGCGCTCCCTGCTGCCCGTCCGGATCCGCGACGGCTACGGACGGCAGCGCGAGGAGCGGGAGTTCGAGGCCGTCGTCATCGACAACGGACGGCTGCGCGCCACCGTACTGCCCGGCCTCGGCGGGCGGATCCACTCCCTCGTCCACCTCCCCACCGGCCGCGAACTCCTCTACCGCAACCCGGTGTTCCAGCCCGCGAACTTCGCCCTCAACGGCGCCTGGTTCTCCGGCGGCATCGAGTGGAACATCGGCGCCACCGGCCACACCGCCCTGTCCTGCGCCCCGTTGCACGCCGCGCTCGTCCCCGCGCCCGACGGCGGGGTGATGGTGCGGCTGTGGGAGTGGGAGCGGCTGCGCGACCTGCCGTTCCAGGTGGACCTGTGGCTGCCGGAGGACTCGGACTTCCTGTACGTCGGGGTCCGTGTACGCAACCCGCACGAACGGCCCGCCGCCGTCTACTGGTGGTCCAACACCGCCGTCCCCGAGAACTCCGGCACGCGGGTCCTCGCCCCCGCCGAGGAGGCCTGGCACTTCGGGTACGAGCGGGCGCTGCGCCGGATCCCCGTACCCAGGTGGGAGGACGCGGACCGCACCTACCCGCTGGACAGCACCTACCCCGCCGACTTCTTCTACGAGGTCGAGCCCGCGGCCGCCGGCCGCCCCTGGATCGCCGCCCTCGACGCCGAAGGGCACGGCCTGGCGCAGGCCTCCACGGGGCTGCTGCGCGGGCGCAAGCTGTTCGTGTGGGGTGCGGGGCCGGGCGGCCGGCGCTGGCAGGAGTGGCTGACGGAGCCCGGCACCGGCGGCTACGCGGAGATCCAGGCGGGGCTCGCCCGGACCCAGCTGGAACACGTACGGCTGGACGCCGGGGCGGAGTTCAGCTGGCTGGAGGCGTACGGGCCGCTGTCCGCGGACCCGGCGGCGGTGCACGGGGCCGACTGGGCGGCGGCGCGCGCCGCGGCCGGGGCGGCGCTGGACGCGGCGCTCCCGCCCGGCACCCTGGACGCGGCCCACGAGGCGTGGCGGCGCACCTCCGCCGACGCCGAGCCGGACGGCGGGCCGGGGGAGTGGCTGGCGCGCGGCTCGGGCTGGGGCGCGCTGGAGGTGCTGCGCGGGGGCTTCGCCCTGCCGGGCACGCCGTTCCCCGAGGCCGTCCTGGAGGAGGCGCAGGAACCCTGGCTGGCGCTGTGGCGGACCGGTGTGCACCCGACGCCGCGGCGGGTGGTCCCGCCGGGGCCGAGCCTGGTCGCCGCGCACTGGCGGGACATGCTGGAGACCGCCCCGGCGGACCCGCTGACCGAGTACCACCTGGGCGTGGCCCAGTGGCACGCGGGGGACACGGCCCAGGCCGTACGCAGCTGGGAGCGCGGGCTGGCGCTGGCGCCGTCGCGGTGGCCGCTGCTGAGGTGCCTGGCGGTGGCGGACGCGCTGGCCGGTGATCCGGACCGGTCGGCCGACCGGTACGCGGAGGCGTTCGAGGACCTGGCGGCGGAGAGCCGGGGCGGCGAGGCGTGGACGGCGGCGGAGTCCGCGCTCGGCCGGGAGGCCATGACCGCCCTGCTGGCGGCGGGCCGGCCGGCCGGGGCGCGGGCGGTGTGGGAGCGGCTGCGGCCGGCCCTGCGGGAACAGGGGCGCTTCCGGCTGCTGGCCGCGCGGCTGCTCGCGGCGGAGGGGCACGTGGGGGCGGCCCGGCGGGTGTTCGAGGACGGCTTCGAGCCGGCGGACCTCCGGGAGGGGGAGGAGACGCTGGCGGAGGTCTGGTCGACGGTCTCGGCGGCGCCGCTGCCGGCGCCGTACGACTTCCGCATGCGGCCGCCGAAGTAGTCCCGGGGGCCCGCTGCGCGGGGCCACCTCCCCGCCCCGCCCTTCACCCCTTCTCCGGGGGCGCAGCCCCCAGACCCCCCGGGGCTGCGCCCCAGACCCCCCGGGGCTGCGCCCCAGACCCCCCGGGGCTGCGCCCCAGACCCCCCGGGGCTGCGCCCCAGACCCCCCGGGGCTGCGCCCCAGACCCCCCGGGGCTGCGCCCCAGACCCCCCGGGGCTGCGCCCCAGACCCCCCGGGGCTGCGCCCCAGACCCCCCGGGGCTGCGCCCCAGACCCGCCGCGGGCTGCGCCCCCGGCCCGCTGGGCTGCGCCGTCGGGCATCCGTGCCCTACGCGGCGGCGGGGCGGGGCGGCCGCGGCGGGCGGTTGGTCGCGGGGGTTATGCCCGGCACAGCAGTTCGCCGTTCAGGACCGAGAACCAGGCGTCGGGGGCGTCGCCCCAGGTGCGCCAGGCGGCGGCGATCCGCTCCAGGGCGGCGTCCGTCGCGTGTCCGCCGCCCACGGCCGCCTGCGCGTACGACGACGCGGTCGTCCGGTCCGCCCACAGCTCGGACCACCACGCCACCTCCTCCGGCGTCGCATAGCACCAAGCCGTCGCCGACGCCCGTACCTCCGTGAAGCCCGCAGCCCGGGCCCACGACAGCAGCCGCCGTCCGGCGTCCGGCTCGCCGCCGTTGGCGCGGGCCACCCGGCGGTACAGCTCCAGCCACTCCTCCAGCCCCGGCGTCGCCGGGTACCAGGTCATCGCCGCGTAGTCGGCGTCACGGACGGCCACGATCCCGCCCGGCCGGCACACCCGCCGCATCTCCCGCAGGGCCCGTACCGGGTCGCCCACGTGCTGCAGCACCTGGTGGGCGTGGACCACGTCGAAGGTGTCGTCCGGGAACTCCAGCGCGTGGACGTCCGCCACCGCGAAGTCCACCGTCCCCGCCAGCCCCCGCTCCGCCGCGTACGCGCCCGCCGCCTCCAGGACGTCCGCCGCCGCGTCGACCGCCGTGACCCGCCCGCCGGGGGCCACCAGTTCCGCCAGGTCCGCGGTGATGGTGCCCGGCCCGCAGCCCACGTCCAGCACCCGCATGCCCGGCCGCAGCTCGCCGACCAGGTAGGCGGCCGAGTTGGCGGCGGTGCGCCAGCGGTGCGAACGCAGGACCGACTCGTGGTGGCCGTGCGTGTAGACGGCCGTCTCGTGCGCCTGGACCTCGTTCATGGCGGGCTCCTCCTCGTTGTCGAAGTGCTGTGATCACCGTAGGGGATCCGACCGTCATCTGAGATCTGCGTTTTGACATGTGGACAGCATCCGGGCGTGCCAAGGGGATTGGCCGGGTCGACGGCGGGGCAGTGGCAGGGCGGTGGGGGGACGAGGACAGTGGGCCGCAGGGGGACGCCGAGGACGGTGAGGACGATGCCGCAGACCCTGCCGGAGCAGCACGCCGCCGCGCTGCGGCTCTTCGGCGAGCGGGTGCGGGCCGTCGCGGACGACCAGTGGGACGCGCCGACCCCGTGCGCCGAGTGGACCGTGCGGGACCTGGTGAACCACGTCACCGGCGAGCAGCTCTGGATCGTGCCGCTGGTCACGGAGGGGCGGACGGTGGCGGAGGTCGGGGACGAGCTGTCCGGCGACCTGCTCGGCCGGGACCCGGCGGGGGCGTGGGAGCGGGCCGCGGCCGCCGGGCTGGCGGCCTTCGCCGCGCCCGGGGCCCTGGAGCGGACGGTCGGGCTCTCGTACGGGCCGACGCGCGGGGCGGCGTACTGCGCGGAGCTGACCGCCGACTGCGTCGTCCACGCCTGGGACCTCTCACGGGCCATCGGCGCGGACGACCGGCTGCCGGCCGGGCTCGTCGAGTTCTCCCTCAAGGAGGTCATGCCGTACGCCGACGGGCTCGCCGCGAGCGGGATGTTCGACGCGCCGCTGGAGGTGCCGGCCGGGGCGGACGCCCAGACCAGGCTCCTGGCACTGCTGGGGCGGCGCGGATGACGGGCCTGGCGTGACCCGGGCACGGACCACGCGCGCGGCCGGGTAGCGGGCATTATGGCGGAAATAATCGTATAAAGGGCACGTCTTAAGGGTGCGTTCCGAGGGGTGCGTCCCGAGGGCGCTTCCGCAGGCGCCTCGATCGGCGGCCGCGGCGCCGGCCGACGGCGCAGCGGGCACCCGGCACCTGGCAGTGGGCAGCGGGAAGCAGGCAGCGGGAAGGCGGGCACGTGGCGGGGATGGCCGAGGGGACGACGCAAGGGCCGGCCGGGGCCGGGGTGTGGCGCCTGGCGCCGGAGGGGCGCGGGCCGGTCAGGTACGGGCCGCCGGCCCCCGAGCCGGGGCTGCCGGTCCTGCCGGAGCTGCAGGCCGTCCTGGCCGGGGCGGCGGACCGGGCCGCCCCCGAACCCCCGGGCGGCGGGGAGCCCGTACGGGAGGCCGCCTGCCGGCACTGGGCGCGGCGCGGCCTCGCCACCGAGCCGGAGTACGTGGCCGCCGGGCCGGGCGCGCCCGCCCTGCTGCTCGCGCTGCTCGGCGCGTACGGCGGCGACGTGATGCTGCCCCGCCCCTGTCCCGCCTGGTGGACCCCGCAGGTCCGGCTGCTGGGACGGCGGGCCTACCACGTGCCCACCCCCGCCGAGTGCGGCGGCGTACCGGACCCGTACGCCCTGCTGGAGACCGTACGGCGGGTGCGCGCCGAGGGCGGTGACCCGCGCGTGCTGCTGCTGTCGGTGGCCGACGACCCGACGGGCACCGTGCCGCCGCCCGAGATGCTGCGCGAGGCCTGCGAGGCGGCCGAGACCGCCGGGCTGTTCGTGGTGAGCGACGAGAGCTGGCGCGACACCGTCCACCGGCCGCACGACACGCTCGTCCTGAGCCCCGCCGAGATGCTGCCGGACACGGCCGCCGTCCTGATCGACCTGTCGGGCGCCCTGCTGCCGGGCGGCTGGCCCGCCGCCGTGGCCCGCTTCCCCGCCACCCCGCGCGGCACCTGGCTGCGCGCCCGCACCCTCGACATCCTCACCGCCACCGGCGCACTGCCGGCCGGCCCGGTCGCGGTGGCCGCCGCGCACGCGCTGGAGGAGCCGGACGCCGTCGCCGGTCGGGCCTACGCGGCGGCGGCCCTGCACGGCGTGGTGGCGGCGGCCGTGCACCGGGAGCTGCTGGCCGTCGGGGCCCTCGCCCGGCCCCCGCAGGCCGGGCGCCACCTGTACGCGGACCTTACCCCGCTGCGCGCGGGCCTCGCCCGGCACGGGGTGGGCGACGCGATGGAGCTGGAGGACTGGCTCGGCGCGCGGCTGGGCTCCCCGACGCCCGGCGGGCAGCGGTTCGCGGACGAACTGGGCGCGCTCCGCGTCCGGCTGTCGACCGGACCGCTGCTGGGCGCCACCCCGGAGGAACGGCTCGTCGCACTCGGCTCCCGCGAACCGCTGGAGCTGCCGCACGTCCGCGGCGCCCTCGACCTGCTCGGCTCGGTCCTGGCCGGGCTGGCCGACTGACGCCGGCGCCCGCCCGCCCGGCCGCCGCTGAACGGAGACCGCCAGATGAGGGACCACCCGCAGCCCCCACTGACCAACGCCGCCACCCCACCCGCACCGGCACCCGCACACCCGTCCCCGTCCGACGCGCACCCTCCCGAGTGCCGGCCCGAGCACCGGCCCGAGCCTGCCGGACCCCCGGGCACCGGCCACCGGGCCCCGAACCTGCGGGCCCCGAACCTGCGGGCCGCGCCGCCGGCCCCGCCCGCGTGCCCTGCCCCCGCCGGCGCGCTGCCGCCCGGGGCGGCCCCCGCGGTGCGGCCCGGCGGGCCGCGTTCCGGTCCGCGGCCCCTCGGGGAGGTGCGGGTCTGGCCGGGGTCGTTCGCGGACCGGCTGACCACGCCGCTGCCCGGGGTGCGGGCGTTCGCGCGGCTGGCGCGGGAAGGGGCCTTCCAGCCGGGGCCCGAGGGGCTGCGGGGGATTCCCGACCTGCCCTACCGGCCCGCCCCGCTGCCCGCCGTGGGGCCCGGCGAGGTCTGCGTGACCTGGGCCGGGCACGCCTCCTGGGTGGTGCGGACCGGCGGGCTGACGGTGCTCACCGACCCCGTCTGGTCCCGGCGGATCCTCGGCACCCCGGCGCGGATGACGCCCCCGGGGGTGCGCTGGGAGGAACTGCCGCCCGTGGACGCCGTGGTGATCAGCCACAACCACTACGACCACCTCGACGCCCCCACCCTGAAACGGCTCCCCCGCGACACCGCCCTGTTCGTGCCCGCCGGACTCGCCCGCTGGTGCCGCCGCCGCGGCTTCCGCCAGGTGACCGAGCTGGACTGGTGGGAGTCCGCCGAACTGGGCGGCGTACGCTTCGAGTTCGTCCCCGCGCACCACTGGTCCAAGCGCTCCCTGCTCGACACCTGCCGCACCCTGTGGGGCGGCTGGGTGCTCACCGACCGCACGGCCGCCACGGCCCGCACCGGCGGCGGCCGCACGGTGTACTTCGCGGGTGACACCGGCTACGGCCACTGGTTCCGCGAGATCGGCGCCCGCCACCCCGCCATCGACCTCGCGCTCCTGCCCATCGGCGCCTACGCCCCGCGCTGGTGGCTGCGCGACGTGCACACCGACCCGGAGGAGGCCGTGCGGGCCTTCCTCGACCTCGGCGCCCGCCGCATGGCGCCGATGCACTGGGCCGCCTTCGTCCTCTCCGCGGAACCGGTCATGGAACCCCTGCACCGCGTCCGGGCCGCCTGGGCCCGCGCCGGGCTCCCCCGCGAGGACCTCTGGGACCTGCCCGTCGGAGCCTCCCGCACCCTCGGAGCCTCCCGCACCCTCGGAGCCTCCCGCACCCTCGGCGCGGACACCGGGGCGCCGGGCCGGCACCCTTCGGCCGCGCGGGAGGCCCCGTAGGACCGACTCTCATGGACCTCGGCACGGACCTGCGGACGACCGCCCCGCCCCCGTGCCGGGTGACCCTGACGGACCGCCGTACGCGGCGCAGTTGGGAGGTGGCCAGGTCCGGTCCGGCTGACATGCCCCTGTCGTAGATCGCCCGGCCTGGCATAGCGTGCCACCACGGAACATCCCCGTGGAGGAAGGCGCGTACGCACGTGGACGACGGTGAGCTGCTGTTCCTGGGCGCGGCCCGGCAGGCGGAGCTGGTAAGGGCGGGGAAGGTGACCGCGCGGGCCCTCGCGGAGGCCTCGCTGCGCCGGATAGAGGCGCTCGACCCACAGCTCGGTGCGTTCCGCGTGGTACGGGCCCGGGAGCAGGTCCTCGCCGAAGCGGACGCCCGCGACGCGGCCCTGGCGGCCGGGGCGGAACTGCCCCTGCTGGGCGTGCCCGTCGCGGTCAAGGACGAGCTGGACGTGGAAG
Source organism: Streptomyces sp. 3211.6 (assembly GCF_003634815.1). Taxonomy (NCBI): domain Bacteria; kingdom Bacillati; phylum Actinomycetota; class Actinomycetes; order Kitasatosporales; family Streptomycetaceae; genus Streptomyces; species Streptomyces sp. 3211.6. The sequence continues at coordinate 6,430,133 of NZ_RBXC01000001.1, forward strand.
GGGAGGTCACCACCTTCGGCGGAGCCGCCAACCGGACCCCGGCCGCCCGCGACAGCGAGGCGGTGCGGCGGCTGAGGGCGGCCGGCGCGGTGGTCGTCGGCAAGACCGCGATGCCGGAGTTCGGGCAGTGGCCGTTCACCGAGTCCGCCGCCCACGGACGCACCCGCAACCCCTGGGACACCTCCCGCACCCCCGGCGGGTCCAGCGGCGGCAGCGCCGCCGCCGTCGCGGCCGGCCTGGTCGGCGCCGCGCTCGGCGGCGACGGCGGCGGGTCCATCCGCATCCCCGCCGCCTGCTGCGGCCTGTTCGGCCTCAAACCGCAGCGCGGCCGCGTCCCCACCACCCCGCAGCCCCACCTCTGGCACGCCCTCGGCACCATCGGCCCGCTCACCCGCAGCGTGCGGGACAGCGCCCTGCTCTACGACGTGCTCGGCGGACCGGCGGAGGGCGACCGCTGGGCGGCCCGCCCCACCGCCACCACCTTCGTCCGGGCGGCCTCCACCGAGCCGGGCCGGCTGCGCATCGCCTGGTCGGCCAAGTCCGCCGTGCCCGGCGTGCGCCCCCACCCCGAGCACGTGGCCGCCCTGCGGCGGACCGCGGAGCTGCTGCGCGAACTCGGGCACGACGTACGGGAGGTGACCCCGCGCTACCCCGACGCCACGGCGGCGTTCCTGCCGCAGTTCTGCGGGGGCGTGCGGACGGAGGCGGCGGCCGTGGAGCGCCCGGAGCTCCTGGAGCGCCGCACCCGGCAGACCCTGCGGATGGCCCGGCTGGTCCCGGAGGCCGCCGTGGAACGGGCCGTACGGGCGGGAGAGCGGCTGGCGGTACGGGCCGAACGGGTCTTCGCCGGGGCGGACCTGCTGCTCACCCCGACCCTCGCCGCCCGGCCGAGGGCGGTCGGCGCCCTGGACGGGGTGGGGCTGGCGGGGGCGCTGCTGCGGTCGCGGCCGATGGTCGCGTACACCGCGCTGTGGAACATAACGGGGCACCCGGCCGCCTCCCTCCCGGCGGGCTTCGGGACGGACGGCCTGCCGCTCGCCGTCCAGCTGGTCGGACGGCCGCACGACGAACCGACCCTCCTGAGCGTCGCCGCCCAACTGGAATCCGCCCGCCCCTGGACCACCCGAACCCCGCCCCTGGGCTGAGCACCGCGCACGGGGGCGAGGGCGCCCACCCGCCCTTCCTCCGTTCCCATGGGCGCTGCCCCTGCCCCCGCGCCTCGATCGCCGGCGAGGCTGAAGGGTCCCGGGCTCCGCCCCGGACCCCGAAACCGTGCGCTGCGCGCCCGGTGCGCTCAATCGCCGCGATGCCGCGGGTGTAGACGCGGGCGACGGATCAGCCGCGCCAAATCCAGCCTCGCCGGCGCTTGAGGCGCTGGGGGCGGAGCCCCAGGTCGTTTCAGCCCCGCCGGCGCTTGAGGCGCGGGGTCCGGGGCGGAGCCCCGGGGAACGGAGGAAGGGCGGGGCGGGGAGACGGCTCCGCGCAGCGGCAACCCCGGCCGGGGTCAGGACTCGCCGTCGGGGACCGGGGCCGGCCCCGGGAGGAAGCGGCCCGCCTTCAGGGCGAGTTGGCTCGCGAAGTAGGCCGCCGCGTCCGGCCGCATCCGTGCCAGCGCCACCATCCCGGTGATGATCACGTCGCACACCTCGTCGTGCACGTCCTCCCAGCTGTGCGACCGCCCCTTCCGCGGGTTCGACCCGGTCGCCCCGATCACCGCCTGCGCGGCCTCGCCGAACTCCTCGCCGATCTTCAGCACTTGAATGACATGGCTCTGCGGCGGCACCACCCCCCGCTCCGCGGCCGCCGCCTCGAAACGGGCGGCGAGGGCGTGGACCGTCTCCCAGACGGACTCGGCGCCCCCGCCCCCCACGGCCCCGCCCCCCACAGCCCGGCCCCCCACGGCCTCGCGGCGAGCGGCCGGCTCGACCGGCCCGGCCCCGCCGCGGAGTTGATCCGTCATCGGTCGTCACCCCTGTCGTCCCGGAGGGGGCGAGCCTACCCCTCCCGCCCCCGTCCACCCCCCAGCCGCCGCCACACCCCCGGCCCCGCGCTGATCAGTACCGTCAGGGCCACCGCCGCGGCCACGCCCTTCCACGGCTCGGAGAACAGCGAGCCGCCCAGGATCCCGATCACCCCGTACGTCGCCGCCCAGGCCAGGCAGGCGGGCGCGTCCCCCCGGGCGAACCGGCGCAGCGGCAGCCCGCCCAGCAGGCAGGCCAGCATCACCGGGATCCGGCCCGCCGGAACCAGCCGCGACAGCACCAGGACCAGCACCCCGTGCTCCTCCAGCCCCACCCGCGCCCGCTCCAGCCGCTCCGGCGCGGCCCGCCGGCGCAGGGACTCCAGCATCCGCGAGCCGCCCCGCGAACGCACCCCCCGCCGCCCCAGCCAGTACAGGGCGACGTCCCCGGCGAAGGCCGCCAGCGCCGCCACCCCGCACACCACCAACACCCCCAGCGGCAGCGTCCGCTGATGGAACGCCACCACCGCCGCCGAACTCACCAGCGCGCCCGTCGGGATCACCGGCACCAGTGCCCCCAGCGCCACCAGCACGAACAACGCCGGGTAGCCCACCGCCCGCTGGGTGGTCTCCGGCGGCACCCGCCCGGCCACCTCCGCCGCCCCCTGCAGCCACCCCGTCACGGCAGCCGCACCCGTTCCCCATGCGCCGGGACCCGTACCGCCACCTTCGGCGCGAGCACCCCCGCCAGCCGGGCGAACTCCTCGCCCGGCGCATGGAACTCGTGCGGCCGCACCGCGTCCATGCCGATCGGCCAGTACGTCCCGTAGTGCACCGGCACCGCCGCCAGCGGCGCCAGCCGCGCCACCGCCCGGGCCGCCCCCTCCGCGTCCAGGTGCCCGGGCCCCAGGTACGGCCCCCAGCCGCCCACCGGCAGCAGGGCCACGTCCACCGGCCCGGTCTCCTCGGCCATGGTGTCGAACAGCCCGGTGTCCCCGGCGAAGTACGTCCGGGCCGCGCCCTGGACCACGTACCCCAGCGCCCGCACCCGTTGCGGCCCGAACGGCACCCGCCGCCCGTCGTGCCGGGCGCTCACCGCCCGCACCCGTACGCCCTCCCCGACGCGGACCTCCTCGCCGGCGACGACCTCCGTCACCACCAGGCCCCGCACCCGCTCCAGCCGCGCCAGCCCCGGCACCGCCCGGCGGGCCCCGCGCGGCACGACCAGGCGGGTGCCGGGAGCCAGCCGGGCCAGCGACGGCAGGTGCAGGTGGTCGGCGTGCAGGTGCGACACCAGCACCGCGTCCGCCTCGGCGGCCTCCGGCGGCGGCAACGCCCCGCGACGGCGCCGCAGATGGGCCAGCCGCCGCACGAACAGCGGATCCGTCAGCACCCGCACCCCCGAGTCCCGCACCGTGCACGTGGCATGCCCCCACCAGGTGATCTCCACCGGCACCGCGCACCCCTTCCCCGGACATCTAGAGCCTAAGGGCTGTCCCGTGGGCATTCCCCGCCGGATTCGCCTGGAAGCGGAACTGGACCGCCCCCTCCTCCCCGGGCCCGGATCGGAGTAGGGTCGGGCGCCATGGATGCGCTGCGCGTGGCCGCGATCGCCAGCCTGGCCCCGCTCGAAGACCTCGATGCCGACCCCTTCGCCGTGGACACCCGGAGCCAGCACGCCATGTGCGCGCGCTGGGCCGCGCAGCAGGGCTACGTGGTCACCCGGCAACTGCTCTTCTACGGGCTGCGGGCCGACCACTGCGGGCTCTGGAGCGACGTGGACGCCGGCCAGGTCGACCTGTTCGTCGCCCCCAACCGGAGGGTCCTCGCCCGCGCGCTGCGCTCGGTCGAGGAGTTCACCGCCGAGTGCGCGCGGCGCGGCGTCCGCCTGGAGACGGCCGGACTCGACGAGCCCCGCTACACCTCCGCCATGAAGGCCGAGGTGCACCGCAGGCTGTCCATGCCGACCGCCGGCTACGACGGCACCTGAGACCCCGGCCCACCCCCCCCGTACCCCCGTGCGCCATCCGCGACGGGGACCCTCCCGCGCCGCCCTGTGCGACGCTGGCGAAGGGGCCGCGGGCGCGGCGCGGGACCGGGGCACCCCCGGACGGGGTCCGGGGGAGACACGAGGCGGGTGCGTCATGGGGCGGTGGCGGGGGCGGTGGCGGGCCGCGGGCGGCGCACTGGTGCGGGTGCTCCTCGTGTGGGCGGTGTCCACGCTCACCCTGCTCGTGCTCGCCGGGCTCCTGCCCGACTTCCGCCTCCAGTCCGCCGACGGCGACAGCGTCACCCGGGTGGGACTGACCGCCGCCTGGGGCGCCGGCGCCTTCGGCCTGCTCACCGCCCTGGTCTGGCCGGTCGTCGTACGGGCCCTGCTGCTGGTGCCCGCCCTGGTGCTCGGACTGCTCGTCTTCTTCCTCAACGGCTCCCTGCTGCTCATGGCCCTCAGCCTGATCCCCGACGACCGAGGGGCGGCCGCCGCCCCCGAGACCGCCGTGGTCGTCGCCGCCGTGATGTCCGCCGTCGCCTCGGCCACCTCCACCGCCCTCGCGGTGCGCGACGACGAGGCGTACCGGCGCCGGCTCTACCGGCTGGCCGCCCGGCGCCGCCGCCGGGGCGGACCGCCTCCCGGCGGCGGCCCCGGGCTGGTCTTCCTCCAGCTCGACGGGGTCGGCTACCGGACGCTGCGCCGGGCGGCGGCCGAGGGGCTGATGCCCACGGTGGCCGGCTGGCTGGAGCACAGCCACCGGGTCATGCCCTGGCGCACCGACTGGTCCAGCCAGACCGGCGCCAGCCAGCTCGGCATCCTGCACGGCTCGACCTTCGACGTGCCGGCCTTCCGCTGGTACGAGAAGGACACCGGCGAGGTGATGGTCTGCAACCGGCCCACCAGCGCGGCCGAGCTCCAGCGCCGGGCCGTGGCACGCACCCGCGACGGCGGACTGCTCACCCTGGACGGAGCCAGCCGGGGCAACCTGTTCAGCGGGGGCGCCGACCAGCTGGCGCTGGTGCTCTCGGTCGCCGCCCGGCGCGGCCGCGCCAACCGCTCCCGGGCGGGCTACTTCGCGTACTTCTCCGACCCGGCCAACGCCGTCCGCACCGCGCTGTCCTTCGTCGCCGAGGCGGGCCGGGAGATCGGCCAGTCGCTGCGCTCACGGCTGCGCGACGAGCACCCGCGCGTGGCGCGCGGCGGGCTCTACCCGCTGATCAGGGCCTTCGCGACGGTCGTCGAACGGGACGTGGTGGTCTCGGCGGTGATCGGGGACCTGCTCGCGGGCCGGTCGGCCGTCTACGCGGACCTGGTGGCCTACGACGAGGTCGCCCACCACTCCGGCCCGCACGGCCGGGACACCGACCGGGTACTGGCCCGGCTCGACCGGAGCCTCGCGCTGATCGCCCGGGTCGCCGAGCACGCCCCGCGCGAGTACCGCTTCGTCCTGCTGTCGGACCACGGCCAGAGCCCGGGGGAGACCTTCCTGGGCCGCTACGGGCTCGCCCTGGAAGACCTCGTCCGGGCGGGCTGCGGGCTGCCCGTCTCCCGCCGGGCCGGCCGCACCCGCAGCGGGGCCGAGGCCAGGGCGGCGGTGCTGGCGGCGCTGCACCGGCCGGTGGAGGAGGACGGGGAAGACGCCCGCCCCGGGCCGGGACCCGACCCGGTGGTGCTGGCCTCGGGCAACCTCGGGCTGATCTCCTTCCCCGCCCTGCCGGGCCGGGCCGGCCGCCGGTGGATCGAGCGGGCCCACCCCGCCCTGCTGCGCACCCTGGCCGACCATCCGGGGGTGGGCTTCCTGCTGGTCGACGGGGAGGTGCTGGGCCCCGGCGGGACCTCGGCGCGGCTCGACGTACCGGGGGCGGCGCAGGAGCTGCTGTCCGCGTACGGGCCGGGCGCGGCGGACGCGGTCCGCCGGACGGACTCCTTCCCGCACGTCGCCGACATCATGGTCAACTCGGCCTACGACCCCCGGACCGGGACCGTGCACGCCTTCGAGGAGCAGATCGGCTCCCACGGCGGCCTGGGCGGGGAGCAGGGGCGCCCCTTCCTGATGTGGCCGACGGACCTGTCGGCGCCCGGGCCGGACCTGGTGGGCGCCGAGGCCGTGCACGAGGTCCTGCGCCGCTGGCTGCGCGAGTCGGACGGCCCCCAGGTCCCCCTCCCGGCACGGCCCGACGACCACCGGCCGGAGGAGCACCCGCCGGAGAATCACCGGCCGGAGGAGCGCCCGCCGGAGAATCACCGGCCGGAGGAGCACCCGCCGAACGATCACCGGCCGGACGATCATCCACCGGAGGATCACCGGCCGGAGGGCGCTGCGAACGGAACCTTTCCGTCCGCAGCGGGTGCGGCGCCGGACGAAACCCGGTGATTTGGCGGGGGCATCCCGGTGGTCAACCATGTGTTCACCTGCCCACCATGTGAGACATCCCGAGGCACACCCCTGATGACCAGCACCGCAGCCCCGCCCGCCGAGCAGAGCACCGCCCCCGGGGCCGCCGGAACCCGAACGCCGGTCACACCCGGACAGGCACCCGCTCCGGCCGACCGCCACACCCGCCGCTTCGGCCTCCCCGTCGCCATCTGCCTCGTCATGGGCAACGTCATCGGCGGCGGGATCTTCCTGCTGCCGGCCTCGGTCGCGCCCTTCGGCACCATCAGCCTCCTGGCCTTCGCCGTCCTGACCCTCGGCGCGATCGCCCTCGCCCTGGTCTTCGGCCGCCTCGCCCAGCGCCACCCGCAGACCGGCGGCCCCTACGTCTACGTACGCGCCGCCTTCGGCGACTTCGCGGGCTTCCTCGCCGCGTACAGCTACTGGATGACCGCCTGGGTCTCGAACGCCGCCCTCGCGGTGGCGTCCGTCGGATACCTCGCGGTGCTCTTCCCGGCGGTGGGGGAGCACAAGTGGTCGATGTGCCTGGCCGCCCTCGCCGTCCAGTGGCTGCCGGCCCTCTCCAACCTGGCCGGCACCCGGTACGTGGGCGCGGTCCAGGTGGTCGCGACCATCCTGAAGCTGGTCCCGCTGCTGGTCGTCGCGGTCGGCGGCCTGTTCTTCTTCGACCCGGCCAACCTCGGCCCGTTCCAGGCCACCGGCCAGAGCCCGGTCGGGGCGGTCTCCGCGTCCGCCGCGATCCTGCTCTTCAGCTACATCGGCGTCGAGTCCGCCGCCGTCAGCGCCGGCGAGGTCCGCGACCCGGCCCGCAACGTCGGCCGGGCCACCGTCCTCGGCACCATCGGCGCGGCCACCGTCTACCTGCTCGGCACCCTCGCCGTCTTCGGCCTGGTCGGCCACGACGAGCTGGTCTCCTCCGAGGCCCCCTTCACCGACGCCGTCAACGCGATGTTCGGCGGCACCTGGGGCGGCACGCTGGTCGCCGGCGCCGCCGTGATCTCCATGGTCGGCGCCCTCAACGGCTGGACGCTGCTCAGCGCCCAGACCCCGTACGCGGCGGCCAAGGACGGCCTCTTCCCGAAGGTCTTCGAGAAGAAGCAGCGCGGGGTCCCCGTGGTCGGCGTCCTCGTCACGGCCGTCCTGGCCTCGGCCCTGACCGTCTACAACTACACCGCGGGCTCCGCGGCGGTCTTCGAGGCACTGGTCCTGATCACCACCTTCACGGCCACCGTCCCCTACCTGCTCTCCACCGCCGCCCAGCTGTACTTCCTGGCCTCGGGACAGTCGGAGCGGGTCCGGCGCGGGCAGCTGGTCCGTGACGGCGTCCTCGCCGGCGTGGCCTTCGCCTTCTCGATGTGGCTGGTCGCCGGATCCGGATACGCGGCCGTCTACCAGGGCGTCCTGTTCCTCTTCGCGGGCGTCCTGGTCTACGCCCTGATGTCCGCCCGCAAGCGCCGCGCGGCCGCCTGACCGCCGCGGCGCACCAGGAAAACGCGGAGGCCCGCGCCGAACGGCGCGGGCCTCCGCTTTCGCCTGTCCCCGGGGGATCAGTCCAGGTAGTCGCGCAGCACCTGCGAACGCGACGGGTGGCGCAGCTTCGACATCGTCTTGGACTCGATCTGGCGGATGCGCTCACGGGTCACCCCGTACACGCGGCCGATCTCGTCCAGCGTCTTCGGCTGGCCGTCGTTGAGGCCGTAGCGCATGGAGACCACACCCGCCTCGCGCTCCGAGAGCGTGCCCAGGATCGACTGGAGCTGCTCCTGGAGGAAGGTGAAGGACACGGCGTCCGCGGGCACGACCGCCTCGGAGTCCTCGATGAGGTCACCGAACTCGCTGTCGCCCTCCTCACCCAGCGGGGTGTGCAGGGAGATCGGCTCACGGCCGTACTTCTGGACCTCGATGACCTTCTCCGGGGTCATGTCGAGCTCCTTGCCCAGCTCCTCCGGGGTGGGCTCGCGGCCCAGGTCCTGGAGCATCTGGCGCTGCACGCGGGCGAGCTTGTTGATGATCTCGACCATGTGCACGGGGATGCGGATGGTGCGGGACTGGTCGGCCATGGCACGCGTGATCGCCTGCCGGATCCACCAGGTCGCGTACGTGGAGAACTTGAAGCCCTTGGTGTAGTCGAACTTCTCCACGGCGCGGATCAGGCCGACGTTGCCCTCCTGGATCAGGTCCAGGAAGAGCATGCCGCGGCCCGTGTAGCGCTTGGCCAGCGAGACCACGAGGCGGAGGTTGGCCTCCAGCAGGTGGTTCTTGGCGCGGCGGCCGTCTTCGACGAGGATCTCCAGCTCGCGCTTGAACGCGGGCTTGTGGTCCTCCTCCTCTTCGAGCTTGTACTCGGAGAACAGGCCCGCCTCGATGCGCTTGGCGAGCTCGACCTCCTGCTCGGCGTTGAGCAGCGGCACCTTGCCGATGAGCTTGAGGTAGTCCTTGACCGGGTCGGCGGTGGCGCCGGCCACCATGACGGTCTGCGCCGGGGCGTCGTCCTCGTCCTCGTCGGACAGCACGAAGCCCTGGGCGCCGGCCTTGGGAGCCTCTTCCTCGGTGTCGTCGGCGAGGTCCTCGACGGCCCAGTCCTCACCCTCGACGACCGGGGTCTCGGCGTCGTCGGCGTCCTTGGCGGTGGTCTTCTTCGCGGCGGTCTTCTTGGTGGCCGTGGCCTTCTTGGCCGCGGTCTTCTTGACCGCGCGCTTCTTGGGCTCGGCGGCGGCCTCGGCCGGCACCTCCTCCGGGGCGGCGGCCGACGGAGCGGATATCGCCGCGGCGGCGGCCGGGGCGGCGGCGACCGAGGCCTTGCGCGCGCCGATGGGGCGCGGCGCGGCGGCCGCCTTCTTCGTCACGGTGCGGGCCGGGGCGGCGGCTGCCTTGCGGGGCTTCTTGGCAGGAGCCTTCGTGGCGGGGGCGGCGCTGACGTGGAGGGCGACGCCCTCTTCGTCCAGGACCTGGTTCAGGCTGCGCAGGACCCGCTTCCACTGGTCCACCGGGATGCGGCCGGCCTCGAAGGCCTGGCGCACGTCGTCACCGTTGATGTGACCCTGCTCGCGGCCGCGCTCGACGAGCGCGACGAGGGCCTCCGATTCGGCGATCTCCGGAGGGAACGTACGGGACGGGCTGAGCGACACAAGGAGCCTCTCGTTGCGAACAGATAAGGGGTGGGCGGGAATCATCGCGCGGACTCGGGAAACAGTCCCCAGGGGGGCTGTATTCCGGGGCCGCGCGAGGACACCTGTCGGTTCATCGCATGCCCGAGTCGATTCGTTACGCGCTGAATTGAGTGACCTGCGCCACGCTGTGGCCGGGCAACCGATCCGGCGCGGATCCGTCCGCGCCCCGGCGGCGGCGGATCCGCCCCGTACGCACGCCCCCGCATCAGTCCGGCTTGCGGGCCTCGATGAGGAACCGGGAGGTGTGCGCGACGAACGGGCCCTCGCGCTCGATCCGTTCGTGGAGCTCGCGCAGCCGGTCCCGGTAATGCCCGACCGTGAAGCCGGGAACCATCCAGATCACCTTCCTCAAGAAGTAGATCACGGCTCCGATGTCGTGGAACTCCGTCCGCAGCCGCTCGGAGCGCAGGTCGGTCACCTCCAGGCCCGCCTTCCGCGCGTCGGCCTCCGCGTCGTCGGGATGGCGGGCGCGCCGGACCTCCTCCGGCTGCGGGCCGAGGAAGTACTCGACGAGCTCGAAGACGCTGGCCGGGCCGACCTGCTGCGAGAGGTAGGTGCCGCCCGGGGTCAGCACCCGGGCGATCTCCTCCCACCAGATGGTCACCGGGTGCCGGCTGGCCACCAGCTCGAAGGCGTTGTCGCCGAAGGGCAGCGGCGGCTCGTCGGCGGCCGCGACGACCACGGCGCCCAGCGGGTGCAGCAGCCGGGTGGCCCTCTCGATGTTCGGCGGCCAGGACTCCGTGGCCGCCGTCAGCGGCGGCAGCGGCCCCGCCCCGGCGAGCACCTCGCCGCCGCCGGTCTGGATGTCCAGGGCGGAGCGGACCCGGGACAGGCGCTCGGCCAGCATCCGCTGGTAGCCCCAGGAGGGGCGCTGCTCCGTGGCCCGGCCGTCGAGCCAGGAGAAGTCCCAGCCGTCGACGGAGACGGATTCCGCCTCTGCCACGAGATGGTCGAAAGTGCGCGTCATGTCTCGATCGTCCCAGGCCGGGCCCCGGTCATCCACCGGATATGCCGGTGGACGGTTCGACTACAGTGGGAGCAGGGCCGTGACTGGCGTTCGGGTGGATCACCACCGGGGAGCGGCCCGGCGTACGTGCCTCCCCGTACGTCGACTGCCGCGCGCCTGGGCGAACCGCGATCCGCGAACAGCGATCCGCAGCGACGTTCAGGAGACCCCGTGACGACTGCCCCTTCGGCCACCGCCCAGCTCATGGACGGCACCGCCCTCGCCCGCCGCATCTCCGAGGAGACCGCCGCCCTCGCGGCGAAGATCACCGAGCGCACCGGCACCGCGCCCTGCCTGGCCACCGTCCTGGTGGGCGAGGACCCCGCCTCCGTCACCTACGTGCGCATGAAGCAGAACCGCTGCGCCAAGGCCGGGATCACCTCCCGCCACGTGGCCCTCCCGGCGGAGACCACCACGCAGGAGCTCGTCGCCACGATCACGGCCCTCTCCGAGGACCCGGAGATCAGCGGCATCCTGCTCCAGCACCCGGTCCCGCACCACATCGACGAGCGCGCCGCCTTCGAGGCCATCGCCCCGGGCAAGGACGTCGACGGGGTCACCATGCACTCCTTCGCCGCCATGGGCTTCGGCCTGCCCGGCTTCGTCTCCTGCACCCCCGGCGGCATCATGCGCCTGCTTGCCGAGTACGACGTGGACCTCACCGGCAAGCACGCCGTCGTGGTCGGCCGCAGTGCGATCCTCGGCAAGCCCGCCGGGATGCTGCTGCTGGAGCAGAACGCCACCGTCACCTACTGCCACTCCCGCACCAAGGACCTGTCCTCGATCGTCCGCCAGGCCGACGTCCTGGTCGCCGCCGTGGGCAAGGCCGAGTTCATCCGGGGCGAGGACATCAAGCCGGGCGCCGTCGTCCTGGACGCGGGCTACAACGAGGGCAACGTCGGCGACGTCCACTTCGAGTCGGCCGCCGCCCGCGCCTCCCTGATCACCCCGGTGCCCGGCGGGGTGGGCCCGATGACCATCGCGGTCCTGCTGGAGCAGACCGTCCACGCCGCGGCCGCCCAGGCCGGTCTGGACCTCGCGGACCTCTGAGCGCGGCGGCCCAGCCCCCGCTCCCGCCTCACGAGCGCCCCGGACCCCCGAGGTCCGGGGCGCTCGCCCGCTCTGCCGCGGCCAGCCCGGCGACCGCGCGCTCGGCGGCCGTCAGCGGCGGCGTCTTCAGGGTGCCCCGGGCGGAGGACCGCAGCACCCGCCAGAGCACGTCCGGGCGGAACCAGGCGGTGGGCGGGCTGGTCATCGTGATGACCTCGAAGAAGGCGGCCGTCAGCGGCTCCTCGACCGTGGCCCCGGCCATCAGCCGGTTCACGTACGCGTCCAGCAGGCCCGTCCCCGGCCTCGGGCGCATGCCGGTGGCGCCGGGGTAGAGGATGTCCTGCGAGGTGGCCAGGCGCCAGGCGGCGGCCACCGGCGGGGTGAGCGCCCGCTGCGCCGCCCTGCCGAAGCCGGGCCGCGACAGGCCCCCGGACCGCAGCATGGCGCGGACGGCGAGCAGCCCCTTGGCGGCGACCGTCATGCCCTGGCCGTAGAGCGGGTTGAAGGTCGCCACCGAGTCGCCCACGGCGAAGAAGCCGTCGGGCAGGGCGGTCCTCTCGAAATACAGGCGCCGGTTCGTGGTGCTCTGGGTGACGGCCACGTCGGTCAGGGGGGTGCGCCCTTCCAGCAGCTGTCCCACGATCGGGTCGCGCAGGTCCTTGGCGAACGGGACGAAGGCGTCGGGGTCGCCGGTCGGCTGCCCGCCCCGGGTGCCGGAGAGGGTCGCCTGCCACAGGCCGTTCTCGATGGGGACGATCGTCGCGGTGCGGCCGGGCACGGGAACCCGCGGGTCGGACTGGACGTTGACGATGGGGAAGCCCAGGGCGTGCGCCCCTTCGGGCGCCCGGAAGATCCGCGTCGCGTAGACCAGCCCGGAGTCGACCTCGGCCTGCGGGACGACGCCCGCGCCCAGCTCCTCCAGCCAGAGCCGGGAGCGCGAGCCGCGCCCGCCGGCGTCGACCACGAGGTCGGCGGGGATCAGCAGGCCCTCCTCCCGCGGTGTGTCGACGCGGACACCGGTGATCCGCGCGGACGTGCCCTCCAGGCCGCGCACCCGGCTCCGCTGGAGCACCGCGACCCCGGGCAGCGCGGTGACCTTGGCGCGGACCACGGAGTCCAGCAGGTCGCGGCTGCAGGAGACGGTGAACTGCTTCTCGCCGTAGCGCGGGAGCCAGCCGTGGGCGGTCATCGTCACCAGGTCGGTGGGCAGCCCGCGGCGGATCGCCCCGGCCGCCGTCCAGGCGTCCGTGATGCCCGGCAGTATCTCCTCGATGGCGCGCGCCCCGCCCGACCACATCACATGGACGTGCCGCGCCTGGGGCAGCCCGCGCCGGGGCTCCGGGCCCTCGGGGAGGGCGTCGGCGTCGACGACCGTGACCGTCGCGTGCGCGGAGAGGACGGCCGCCGTCAGCAGGCCGGCCATGCTGGCGCCGATGACGACGGCGTGGCGCGGCGGGGAGGACTCGTCCCGACCGGGCGCATCGCGGCAGGTGGCGGCTCGCACCGGGAGGTTCTCCGTATGTCGGCTGGACGTTCGAGGGGGCTCGGTGCGGTGCAGCCTAACCTCCGGCACCGCGCCGTTCCAGCGCATCCCCAACATTCGCGCCATACGGACGAGTAGGTTTTCAGCCGTCCTGGAATGTCCCGTTCAGGACCGGTCGGTCGGCCGTCATGACCTGCGGGGTAATCGACCCCGCCCTCCCCCCGGCGGCACAGTGGAGCCATCGGGTCCCGGGGCCGCGCACTCGGCCCCGGGGCCCGAGCCGAGGGACCACGGATCACTCCAGGGTGCGCAGGTACTTCACCGTCGCCGGGTCCGCCGGGAGGAAGGTCTCGATGGCCAGCTCGGCGACGGTCACGTCCATCGGCGTGTTGAAGGTGGAGATGGACGACACGAACGACAGCAGGTGCCCGTCGTGCTCGATGCGCAGCGGCAGCGCGACGTACGGCACGGCCTCGTCCGGCTCGCTCTCGCCGGGCCGCTCCGCCACCGGGTACGCGGACACCTCTTCGTACAGCGCGCGCAGCGGCGCCGAGCGCTCCAGCGCGATCTGCCGTTCCATCTGGGCCAGCAGGTGGCCCCGCCACTCCCGCAGGTTGCGGATCCGCGGGGCGAGGCCCTGCGGGTGCAGGGTGAGCCGCATCGCGTTCAGCGGCGGCGCCAGCAGGTGCTCCGCCACCCCCTCCAGCAGCATCGCGACGCCCCGGTTGGCCGCGACCACCGTGTACGTCCCGTCCACGACAAGCGCCGGGTACGGCTCGTAGCCGCTCAGCAGCCGCTCCAGGCCCTCGCGCAGGGCGCCCAGGGCAGGGTCGTCGATCGGGGTGTGCGCGTACCGGGGCGCGTATCCGGCCGCCAGCAGCAGCGCGTTGCGCTCCCGCACCGGGACGTCGAGGTGGCCGGCGAGGCGCAGCACCATCTCCTCGCTGGGCCGGGAGCGGCCCGTCTCGATGAAGCTGATGTGCCGGGAGGAGGAGCCGGCACGGCCCGCCAGTTCCAGCTGGCTGATCCCGCGCCGCACCCGCCAGGCGCGCAGCAGGGGACCCGCGGAAGGGGCGTCTGCCGAGATCGAGGTCGTCATGCCCACGACGTTAACCGAGGAACACCGGCCCGCACCGGACGCGTTCCGCGCGCCCGGACGGGACGGCCGGCCGCCCCGGGGGGAAGCACCCGGGCGCCCCGGCGCGGGAAGGGTTCACTCCGGCGCGCACCGTGGAAAACTGACTGCACATCACGGACGCGGACGAGCAACGAGCACGAGGAGGCTGCGGATGCCCAGCGAACCGCTCTCGCAGAAGGAGATCGAGGACCGGCTCCGGGAACTCCCCGGCTGGGCCTTCGAAGACGACCGGCTCCTGCGCACCTACCGGGTGGGCACGCACCGCGCCGCCAGCGCGCTCGTGGCCCACATCGCCGTGGTCCAGGACGAGTTGAACCACCACTCCGACCTCACCCTCGGCTACAACACCGTTCGCCTCGCGGTCAACAGCCACGACGCCGGCGGCCAGGTCACCGAGACCGACTTCGCCCTCGCCGAACGCGTCGAGGCCCTGGCGCCGTCCCACGGCGCGAACTGACCGCGGCCCGGGCCTTCGGGCCCGGGCCCGAAGGCCCCGCCGGGGTCACGGTCACGCCGGCTCCAGCCGCCACCACTGCGACGGCGAGTCGGTGTCCTCGGCCTGCCGGGCCCGGCCCTCGCCGTCGGCCTCCAGCAGCAGGCCGCTGATGCACGCCACCAGCGAGACCACCCCCGGATCCTCCAGGTGCTCCTCGACCACCCACTCCTGGGCGCCGAAGGCGTTGGCCCGCCACACCTGCACCCGCGCCCCGCTGTCGGTCGAGGCGTTCGCGACGTCGAGGCGCCGGCCGTTGTCCTCGCTCACCACGTGGAACACCCCCGCGCCGCCGTGCGTCGGCGCGAGCCGCCACCGCCGGGCGGCCACCGGCGCGGGCGGCCCGTCGGGGCCGACCCGCACCCGGGAGGCCCCCTCCAGCTGGAGCATCAGCCCGCTGCCCTCGTTACGGATCAGGTAGACCCCCTCCCGCGGGCCCGTACGGCCCGGGCGGGCGGCGGAAGCGGCCGAAGAGGCGGCGGAACCGGCGGATCGGGGAGCGTCCACGTCCACGTCCGCTTCAGACGTCGAAGACGGCCGGGTCCGGACCGATGCGGCGCCCGTCCGCGCCCAGCGCGTCCAGCGCCGCCAGGTCCTCGGCGTCCAGCTCGAACCCGAACACGTCCAGGTTCTCCCGGATCCGGGAGGGGGTCACCGACTTCGGGATCACGATGGTGCCCAGCTGGAGGTGCCAGCGCAGCACCACCTGCGCCGCGCTGCGCCCGTGCTTGGCGGCCACGGCGGTGACCGCCGGGAGCTCCAGCAGCTCCTTGCCCTGGCCCAGCGGGGACCAGGCCTCGGTCGCGATCCCGAGCCGGGCGTGCAGGGCGCGCAGTTCCGGCTGCGGGAACAGCGGGTGCAGCTCGATCTGGTTCACCGCCGGGACCAGAGAGCTCTCGGCCCCGAGCCGCTCCAGGTCCGCCGGGCGGAAGTTCGACACGCCGACGGCCTTGGCGCGGCCGCTCGCCGCGATCTCCTCGAAGGTCTTCCAGATGGTGAGGAAGTCGTCGCGCATCGGGCGCGGCCAGTGGATCAGGTACAGGTCGACGTGGTCCAGGCCCAGCTTGCCGAGCGAGTCGTCGAAGGCGCGCAGCACCGCGTCCCGGTCCCAGCGCCGGTCCGGCCCGTTCCACAGCTTGGTGGTGACGAACAGCTCCTCGCGCGGCAGCCCGCAGCCGGTCACCGCCCGGCCGGTACCCCGCTCGTTGCCGTAGACCGCCGCGGTGTCGACGCTGCGGTAGCCGGCCGCCAGCGCGGCCCCGACGACCCGTTCCGCCTCCTCGTCGGGAACCTGCCAGACGCCGAAGCCGAGCTGGGGCATGAGCGTGCCGTTGTTGAGCTTGATGTTCGGGACCTGGTTCACGACGGGTGTTCCTCGGGGTCGGCGCGGTGCGGTGTGCGCGGTGGCGCACGGAGGGCCACAACCGGCCTCCCGCACACCGTATTCCCGCCCCCGCCACCTGCGGCCACCCCACCACCCGGACGGCCCAGCCCGCGCGGGAGCCGTACCGGCGGGTGCCCCGGCCGCGCGGGGTGGGCGGTCAGGAAGGGTAGAGCTCCGCGATCTCCCGCGCGTACGCCGATTCGATCGCCCGCCGCTTCAGCTTCAGCGAGGGCGTCAGCAGCCCCCGCTCCTCCGTGAACTGCCCCGTCAGCACCCGGAAGGCGCGGATCTGCTCGGCCTGCGACACCAGGGTGTTGGCCGCCACCACCGCCCGCCGCACCTCCGCCGTCAGCTCCGGATCCCCCACCAGCTGCTCCGCCGACCGCTGCGCCAGCCCGCGCATCGACAGCCAGTGCGCTATCCCCTCCATGTCCAGGGTCACCAGCGCCGTGACGAACGGCCGGTCGTTGCCCACCAGGACGCACTGGGACACCAGCGGATGCGAACGCACCCGCTCCTCCAGCGCCGCCGGCGCCACGCTCTTGCCGTTCGAGGTCACCAGGATCTCCTTCTTGCGCCCGGTGATCGTCAGATAGCCGTCGCCGTCCAGCCGCCCCAGGTCCCCGGTCGCCAGCCAGCCCTCCCGCAGCACCTCCTCCGACGCCCGCGCGTCGCCCAGGTAGCCGGAGAAGACGTGACGGCCGTACAGCCACACCTCCCCGTCCTCGGCGATGTGCACCGTGGTGCCCGGGATCGGCGGCCCCACCGTCCCGTACTTCACCGCACCCGGCGGGTTCGCCGTGGCCGCCGCGCAGGACTCCGTCAGCCCGTACCCCTCGAACACCGTGATCCCGGCGCCGTCGAAGAACAACCCCAGCCGGCGCGCCATCGCCGAGCCGCCCGACATCGCGTGCCGCACCCGCCCGCCCAGGGCCTCGCGGACCTTGCCGTACACCAGCTTCTCGAAGAGCTGGTGCTC
Organism: Streptomyces sp. 3211.6; assembly: GCF_003634815.1. Classification (NCBI taxonomy): domain Bacteria; kingdom Bacillati; phylum Actinomycetota; class Actinomycetes; order Kitasatosporales; family Streptomycetaceae; genus Streptomyces; species Streptomyces sp. 3211.6. The sequence goes on from NZ_RBXC01000001.1 coordinate 6,447,184, forward strand.
CATCCGCAGCGCGGCCGAGGGCCCCGGCCCCGTCCCGAACGCCTTCTGCTCCCGCGCCTCCGCGTACCGCACGGCCGTCTCCACCGCCCGGTCGAAGGGCCCCGTCCGCCCCTCCGCCTCCGCCGTGCGGCGCGCCGCCGCGAACACCTTCTCGAAGACGTACGGGACCCCCAGTACGAACGTCGGCCGGAAGGCGGCCAGATCGGGCAGCAGCTCCGAGGCGGCCACCGCCGGCTGGTGCCCGAGCTTGACCCCCGCCCGGACGGCGGCCACCTCCACCATCCGCCCGAAGACGTGCGCCAGCGGCAGGAACAACAGGGTCGACGGCTGCTCGCCCGGCCCCGCCCGGAACACCGACTTCCAGCGGGCGACCAGCGTGTCGGCCTCGAACATGAAGTTCGCGTGGGTGAGCACGCACCCCTTGGGGCGGCCCGTCGTCCCCGAGGTGTAGATGACGGTGGCGACCGCGTCGGGGGTCACCGCACGCCGGTGCCGGTGCACGACGTCCTCGTCCACCCCCCGCCCGGCCGCCACCAGTTCGGCCACCGCCCCGGCGTCGAGCTGCCACAGCAGCCGCAGCCGGGGCAGCCGCTCGATCACCGAACCGACCGTCATCGCCTGGTCCTCGTCCTCCACGACGCACCCGGTGCAGGAGGAGTCGTACAGGATCCAGTGCACCTGCTCCGCCGACGAGGTCGGATAGACCGGGACCGGCTGGGCGCCGATCGCCCACAGCGCGAAGTCGAACAGGGTCCACTCGTAGCGGGTGCGCGCCATCACCGCGACCCGGTCCCCGAACCGCACCCCCTGCGCCAGCAGCCCCTTGGCGAGCGCGAGCACCTCCCCGGCCAGCTCCCCGGAAGTCACGTCCCGCCACACCCCGGCCGTCTTGCGGCCCAGCGCCACCCGGTGCGGGTCCTGCCCGGCATGCTCGAAGACCACGTCGGCCAGGCCGCCGGCCGGCGGGCCGCTGACCACGGGGGGCACGGTGAACTCGCGCAACATTCCGCTCCTTGGATCCCGGGCGCCGAGACGCTACCCCACCGGCCCCCACGCCCGGCACCCCTGCGGAAACCTCCACAAGATCCCCTCGCGCACGGCCCCGCCCGACCTGCGCACTCACCCGCGCGGGGCCGGGCCGAGCCGCCCGCCGCCGCCCTACGCCGCCCGGCTCAGCCGGTCCCCGCCCGCCAGCACCGCGGCCGCCAGCGCCTCCGCGGCCGGCGTCGGGCGGCGCCCCTGGAGCAGGGCGAACTCCACCGGCCCCAGCTCCGGCAGCCCGCCCACCCGCACCAGACCCGGCGGGATCAGCCCCCGGGTGTGCGCCATCACCCCGAGCCCCGCACGGGCCGCCGCGATCAGACCGCTCAGGCTCCCGCTCGTACAGGCGATCCGCCAGGCCCGCCCCTCCCGCTCCAGCACCTCCAGCGCCCGCGCCCGGGTGATCCCCGGCGGCGGGAACACGATCAGCGGCACCGGGCGCTCCGGGTCCAGCCGCAGCCCCTCCGCCCCGATCCACACCATCCGGTCCCGCCACACCAGCCGGCCCCGCTCGTCCCCCGGCCCGCGCCGCTTGGCCAGCACCAGGTCCAGACGGCCCTCGTCCAGCCGCTCGTGCAGGACGCCCGACAGCTCGACCGACAGCTCCAGGTCCACCTCGGGGTGCTCGTGCCGGAACCCCTCCAGGATCTCCGGCAGCCGCGTCAGCACGAAGTCCTCCGAGGCCCCGAACCGCAGCCGCCCCCGCAGCCGCGTCCCGGCGAAGAAGGCCGCCGCCCGCTCGTGCGCCTCCAGGATCGTGCGCGCGAAGCCCAGCAGCGCCTCCCCGTCCTCCGTCAGCGCCACGCTGTGCGTGTCCCGGGCGAACAGCGGCCGGCCCGTGGCCTCCTCCAGCCGCCGCACGTGCTGGCTGACCGTGGACTGCCGCACCCCCAGCCGCCCCGCGGCCTGGGTGAAGCTCAGCGTCTGGGCCACCGTGAGGAAGGTGCGCAGCTGGACCGGGTCGTACACACCCCCAGACTAAGGCGGGCTCATCACGATGCGCGATGGCAGTCAGAGCGGTGTGCGGGTTTCCCGATGACCGGCGAGCGGCGACGATGGAAGCCGCCCGCCGCAACCGGGCACCCTCCCTTGGACGACAGCAAGCGAGCACCGCCCATGCCACGCCCCCGACTCCCCGCCCGGCTCCCCCTGGACCCCTACGTCCTGGCGCTGCTCGCCACCGTGGGCCTCGCCGCGCTGCTCCCCGCCCGCGGCCCCGCCGCCACCGTCGCCGACGGCGCCTCCACCGCCGCCGTGGCCCTGCTCTTCTTCCTCTACGGAGCCCGGCTCTCCACCCGCGAGGCCCTTGACGGACTGCGCCACTGGCGGCTCCACCTCACCGTGCTGGCCTGCACCTTCCTGCTCTTCCCGGCCCTCGGCCTGGCCGCCCGCTTCCTCGTGCCCACCCTCCTGACGCAGCCCCTCTACAACGGACTGCTCTTCCTCTGCCTGGTCCCCTCGACCGTCCAGTCCTCCATCGCCTTCACCTCGATCGCCCGCGGCAACGTCCCCGCCGCGATCTGCGCCGGCTCCTTCTCCAGCCTCGCCGGCATCGTCGTGACCCCCCTGCTCGCCGGAGCCCTGCTCGGCGGCGACACCGGCGGCTTCTCCGCGGACTCCCTCCTGAAGATCGTCGTCCAGCTGCTGCTCCCCTTCCTCCTCGGCCAGACCCTGCGCCGCTGGGTCGGCGGCTTCCTCACCCGCCACAAGAAGGTCCTCGGCCTCGTCGACCGGGGCTCGATCCTCCTCGTCGTCTACGCCGCCTTCAGCGCGGGCATGGCCGCCGGGGTCTGGCACCGGGTCAGCCTCCCGCGCCTGGGCGCGCTGATGGCCGTGGAGGCCGTGCTCCTCGCCGCCATGCTCCTCGTCACCTGGTACGGGGCCGGCCGCCTCGGCTTCGGCCGCGCGGACCGGATCGCGATCCAGTTCGCCGGGTCCAAGAAGAGCCTGGCCGCCGGACTCCCCATGGCCAGCGTCCTGTTCGGGGCCCAGGCCTCCCTGGCCGTGCTGCCGCTCATGCTCTTCCACCAGATGCAGCTGATGGTCTGCGCCGCCCTCGCCCGCCGCCGCGCCCGCGACCCGCAGGAAGGGGACGGCGCCCAACTCCCGGACCGCTCTGTGGCGGAGGTCTCGTCCCGGCCCCAACACCCGGCCGCGCGGGGCCGGTAACGTGCGGCGGTGACCTGGATACGCCCGCTCGCCGCCCACGCCCCCCGCCCCTGCACCCTCGTGGTCTGCCGGGGCTGCTGCTGCGGGGACCCCCGCAAGAACCCCGGCACCGACCACGCCGGCCAGCTCGCCCGGCTCCGCGAGGCCGCCGACGCCTCCGGGGGCCGGCTGGCCGTACGGACCAGCGACTGCCTCGGGCCCTGCGAGCGGGCCAACGTGATCGTGGTCCAGCCCACCACCGAGGCCCGCCGCCGGGGCGCCCGCGCCGTCTGGTTCGGCTGGGCCCTGGACGACACCGCGACGGACGAGATCATCGCCTGGGCCGAGTCCGGCGGCCCGGGCGCCACCCCGCTCCCGGCCACCCTCGACCTGCACCGCATCGACCCCCCGGAGCCGAAACCGGCCGCCACCCCGCGCCGGGGCAGGCGCCGACCCTAGGACCCCTCGGGGGCGGGCAGGAGGATCCGTTCCTCACCCGCGTAGATGTTCATGTCCGGCCCCCGCAGGAAGCCCACCAGCGTCAGCCCCGAGTCCGCCGCCAGGTCCACCGCCAGCGAGGACGGCGCCGACACCGCCGCCAGCACCGGGATCCCGGCCATCACCGCCTTCTGCGCCAGCTCGAACGAGGCCCGGCCCGACACCAGCAGCACCGCCCCGGCCAGCGGCAGCCGCCCGGCCTGCAGCGCCCGCCCGACGATCTTGTCCACGGCGTTGTGCCGCCCCACGTCCTCCCGTACGTCGAGCAGCTCGCCCTCCGCCGAGAACAGCCCGGCGGCGTGCAGCCCGCCCGTGCGGTCGAAGACCTTCTGCGCCGCCCGCAGCCGGTCCGGCAGCTCCGCGAGCAGTTCCGCGCGGAGCCGTACCGGGTCCGCGGCGAGCCCCGGGAAACGCGTCGCCGTACGCACCGCGTCCAGGCTGGCCTTGCCGCACAGACCGCAGGAGGAGGTGGTGTAGACGTTGCGCTCCAGCGTGATGTCCGGCACCGGAACCCCGGCGGCCAGCTGCACGTTGACCACGTTGTAGGTGTTGGAGCCGTCCTCCGCGGCCCCCTCGCAGTAGGTCACGGCCTGGACGTCCGACGCCCGCGCGATCACGCCCTCGCTGACCAGGAAGCCCGCCGCCAGCGCGAAGTCGTCACCGGGGGTGCGCATCGTGATGGCCAGCGGCTTGCCGTTCAGCCGTATCTCCAGCGGCTCCTCCGCGACCAGGGTGTCCGGCCGGACACCGGCCGCCCCGCCCCGGACCCGTATGACGCGGCGCCGCTCGGTGACCCGTCCCATCGCGATCAGCCCCGCCCGCTTCCGTCCTGCGTCGTGCACCGATCGTGCACCTGACGAGGACATTCTCCCGGATCGTCGACGGGCCCGGTCTCCGGGCTGGGGGATGCTGGGAATTCTCCAAATTCCGATGCCCCAATCCTGTTGGGTTGCATGCAGACGTACTCGCCGGTAGCAGGAGAAGGTGAATGATCCTGACTGCCGTACAAAAGGGGGATCCCGCCCATGACCGGTTCACGCGTGGTGGCGCTAGGGCACTACCAGCCCGCGAAGGTGCTCACCAACGAGGACCTCGCGGGCATGGTCGAGACCAGCGACGAGTGGATCCTCTCCCGCGTCGGCATCAGGACCCGGCACATCGCGGGCCCCGACGAACCGGTCGACGAGCTGGCCTACCAGGCCGCCGCCAAGGCCCTCGCCAACGCCGGCCTGGCCCCCGACGACATCGACCTCGTCATCGTGGCCACGTCCACGGCCATCGACCGTTCCCCCAACATGGCCGCCCGCGTCGCCGCCAAGCTGGGGATGGCCGGCGCGCCCGCCGTGATGGACCTCAACGTCGTCTGCTCGGGCTTCACCCACGCCCTGGCCACCGCCGACCACGCCATCCGTTGCGGCTCCGCCACCCGTGCCCTGGTCATCGGCGCCGACACGATGGCCGGGATCACCGACTGGACCGACCGCACCACCTGCGTGCTGACCGGCGACGGCGCCGGCGCCGCCGTCGTCGAGGCCAGCGCCGAACCGGCCATCGGCCCGGTGCTGTGGGGCTCGGTCCCGGAGATGGGCCACGCGGTGCGCATCGAGGGCACCCCGCCGGTCTTCGCGCAGGAGGGCCAGGCCGTCTACCGCTGGACCACCAGCCGGCTTCCGGCCCTGGCCCGCAAGACCTGCGAGAAGGCCGGGATCACCCCCGAGGAGCTCGCCGGGGTCGTCCTGCACCAGGCCAACCTGCGGATCATCGAGCCCCTCGCCGCCAAGATCGGCGCCGTGAACGCCGTCGTCGCCCGCGACGTCGTCGACTCCGGCAACACCTCGGCGGCCAGCATCCCGATGGCCCTCTCCAAGCTGGTCGAGCGCGGAGAGATCCCCACCGGCGCCCCGGTCCTCCTGTTCGGCTTCGGCGGCAACCTCTCCTACGCCGGCCAGGTCATCCGCTGCCCCTAGGGCGTCGACGACCGGGCCCGGGAAGTGTCCGGCCGCAGGTCAGCGCGGCGTGGCGGGCCGGCGGCCGGGCCGGATAACTGGTCGGAGGGCCGCCGATCCTTTGCTATGGTTGTCCATGTCGCCGCGGGAAACCGGGGCCGACCACCGGTCCGGGTGGCGGAATGGCAGACGCGCTAGCTTGAGGTGCTAGTGCCCTTTATCGGGCGTGGGGGTTCAAGTCCCCCCTCGGACACAGACAGAGAACCCCACTCCGGTGGGGTTCTTTTTCGTGTTCCGGGGCGGAGCCCGGTGGCCGGATCCGCCGGTGCGGCATCATGGGCCCGACCGGGTCGAGGGGGAACAGCGTGCCGCAGGACGAACCGCGCAAGGACGTCGTGATCGCCGGGCGGTACCGCCTGGGGAAGAGGCTGGGCCGGGGCGGCATGGGGACCGTCTGGCAGGCCTCCGACGAGCTCCTGGGACGTGCGGTCGCCGTGAAGGAACTCCACGTCGGCGAGGACGGGGAAGCGGCGGGGGCGCTGCGCGAGGCCCGGACCGTCGCACAGATCAAGCACCCGCACGTGGTCGTCGTGCACGACGTCGTCGAGGACGACGCCCGGCCGTACATCGTCATGGAACTCGTCGAGGGCGGCTCGCTCGCCGACCGCCTCACCACCACCGGCCCCCTGGACACCGGGGAGACCGCCCGCGTCGGACTCGCCCTGCTCGGCGCCCTGGACGCGGCCCACGAGCGCGGGGTGCTCCACCGCGACGTCAAGCCGGCCAACGTCCTCATGGAGGCGGGCACCGGACGGGTGGTGCTCACCGACTTCGGCATCGCCCGCCTGGCCGGTTCCACCACCATCAGCGAGACCGGCGCATTCGTCGGCTCGCCCGAGTACACCTCTCCCGAACGGATGCAGGGAGCCGCCGCCGGCCCCGCGTCCGACCTGTGGTCCCTGGGCGCCCTGCTGTGCGCCGCGCTGACCGGAGAGTCCCCCTTCCACCGCGACTCGCTGGGCGGGGTCCTGCACGCCGTCGTGCAGGACGAGATCCGCCCGCCCGCACAGGCGGGCCCGCTGGCCCCGCTGGTCCGTGGCCTGCTGGAACGCGACCCCGACCGCCGGCTGGGAGCGGCCCAGGCACAGCGGATGCTGTCGGCGTACGTGACCACCGGCAGCCTCCCCGTCCTCGGCCCCGCCACCGCCCCCGACCGGTCCGCCGCCCCCGCCCCCGCCCCGGCGGGCTGGACGCCGACCGAACGGGCCACCGCGCAGACCGGCCCCGCGCAGGAGGCGAAGCCCCGGGCGGGTCTGCGCGCCGGACTGGTCGCCGCGCTCGTCGTGACGGCCGTCGTCGGCGCCGTGGCCGTGACCTCCCTGCTCTCCCGCCCGGCGGGCGGCCGGGACACCGCGCAGGACGACCGCCCCGGCCCGGCGGCCTCCGCCACGACCGCCCCGCTGCTCCCGGCGGCCTCCCCGCCCGCGACCCCCGCCGCCTCCCCCGCGATGGCGACGGCGACGGCGACCACCACCGTGACCGCGCCCGCACCGGCCCCGCCCGCCCCCGCCGGGAAGCCCGCGCCCGCCGGGTACCGGTGGGTCGCCGACCCGGCGGGCTTCGGCCTCGCAGTGCCCCAGGGCTTCCAGCGCACCACCGACGACCAGCGGGTCTTCTACGTCTCCCCGGACGGCGCGTTCCGGATCGGCATCAAGGTGACGTCCGCGTCGCCGGGCGGAGCGCTCGCCGCGATGCGGCGCTCCGACGCGAACGGACCGTCCAACAACCCCGGTTACCGCGACGGCTCGGTCGTCCCCACCACCCACGACGGACTGCCCGCGGCCCTGTGGGAGTTCACCTGGAACGGCTTCAGCACCGCCGAGGGCCCACGGCACACCTACGACCTGGGCTGGGACCGGAACGGCCGGATGTACGACGTCTGGGTCTCGGCCCCCGTCGGCCGCCTCGCCGAGGCCAGGGCCCACTTCGACACCGCCCTCGACTCCTTCGCGTCCTAGGAGCCACGGCATCCCGTCAGGTGCCCAGGACCACCAGCCCCTCCTGGGCCGGGAGGCTGCCCGGGGCCAGGGGGCCCAGGGTCTGGGGCAGCGCCAGGCGCGGGCCCTCGCCCTCCGGATCGGTCCCGAACAGGTACGCCGCCCCTGACGCGGAGTCGCTGACCAGGTGCGGGCCGGCGGCCGACGCCGCGAACCGGGTCAGCGGGGTCCGGAAGAGCCGGCCCAGGTGGCGCAGGTGGCGCAGGGTCTCCGGGGTCGGGGCGGCGGCCGCCGGGGGCGGGGCCTGCTCCGGGGCGTCGGGTGGGATGGCACCCCACAGCAGCAGGGCCAGCAGCACCGGGACCGCCTTGCGGCGCAGGGCCTCCGTGGCCTCCTGCAGGCGGTGGGCGTGGGCGGCGGGCAGGGAGAGGGCCAGGCTTCCGGCGGCGCCGCCCGTGGCGATGGGCACCGCCGAGCAGACGACCCCGGGGGAGTACTCGCGCAGGTCGAAGACGGGGGCTCCGGGGGCCAGCGCGTCCAGGGCGCTGAACAGGGCCCGGCTGTCGGTGATGGTGTGCGGGGTGAGCCGGGCCGGGCGGTGGCGGGCCACGTGGTCGGCCCGGACCTCGTGGTCGAGCTGGGTCAGCAGGCACTTGCCGACCGCGCTGGCGTGCGCGGCGGCCTTGAAGTCCACCCACTCCCGCACCGGCGGGGCACCGGGCCCGTCCGCCATCTGGGTGATCCGGACCTCGCCCTCCGCGTACCGGCTGAGGTAGACGGCGGCGCCCGCGCTGTCCCGTGCCAGCGCCAGGGTGCGCTGGAGCTGTGCCGCCAGAGCGCCGCCGCCCGGGGCGGCGAGCCGGTCCAGCGCCGGGCCGGGCGCGTACACCCCGGCGCCGGGCCGGTAGGCGTACTCCTCCTCGCACAGCATCGACAGCAGCGGCCGCAGCGCAGCCTCCGTGAGCCCGGCCTTCCGCGCGAGCTGCCCGGCGCGCACCCCCAGCGGGTGCCGCTCCAGGACCCGTACGACGTCCAGCGCGCGCCGCGCCTGCGCCAGGGCCTCGCCGGTCTCGGCCCGCACCGCCGTCCCCCGCGCGGCCGCGGTCAGCGCGGGGTGGCGCAGCGGGCCCGCGGCGGGGCGCGGCCGGCGCGCCGGGAGCCGGGGCGGCGCCAGGAACGCGGCCAGCACCCCGGGAAGCTCCGGGCCGGGCAGCGGCACCGGGCCCAGGTCGGGATCGTCGCACTGGACGACGTGACGCAGGACGGCCGCCTGGGCGCACAGCCGCACCTCACGCAGCTCCCGGCGCCCCCCGGGCCTGAAGCCGCGGCGGCCCAGCTCGCGGGCCCAGTGGCGGGCGTCGTGGTGCTCCCCGCGCCGGGAGTGGTCCAGGAACAGGCAGTACGCGGCGGGGGCGGTGCGCGCGTTCCCGGACCCGGCGGCGAACTGCCACCAGAACCGGGCGCCCTCGCCCAGCCCCGCCAGGTGCAGCAGGCAGCCGAAGACGACCGCGCCCGGCGGGTCGGCGTGGCCGCCGTCCACGAAGCGGCAGAGGTCGCGCCGCGCGTGCGGGTCGCAGACCACGGAGAGGCAGGCGGCCTTCAGGTCCCGGCGGGCCCGTTCGGAGTCCACGGGACAGTCCCGGGCGGGGTCGCTCCAGCCGAAGGGGCGCCGCCGGCCCCGGCCGGCCGGGTCGGCCGGGGCGCCCGACGCGCGGGGGGTGCGCAGCAGGCGGGCCTCGGCGGCGCCCAGGTCGTAGTGCGGGTAGCGGTCGCGCACGCCCGCGCGGAGCAGGAATTCGGACAGGGGGCGCCGGGCCGCGGCGCGGCTCCGGTCCGCCCCGGTGCGGTCGTCGTCGTCGGCGGCGGCGGTCATGATTCGGGAGCGGTGTCGAGCAGCCGCGCGAGGCGCCGGTGGGCCTGGCCGAGCTGCGAGCGGACGGTGGCCTCGTCGACGCCCATCACGGCGGCGGCCTCGCCCGGGGTGCACTGGAGCCCGTAGCGCAGCATCACGGTGTCCCGCTGCCGCTCGGCGAGGCGGGAGACGGCCTGGTAGAAGCGGATGGTGTCGGTCAGTACCTCGTACTGGTCGGGATGCTCCTCCTTCAGGGCCGCCTCGAAGGCGCTGATGTCCATCGGCTCGGGCCGGCGCAGGCGGGGGTCGCGGCGCTGCTGCCAGTCGACGATGCGCTGTTTCAGCACGGTCCAGGCGTAGGCGTCGAGGCGGTCCATGTGCAGCATGCGGAGCCATTCGTGCATGATCGAGTCGAAGGTGGCGTCCACCGCGTCCTCGGCGTCCGCGTCGGAGCCGAGCTGGAGGTACGCGAAGCGCATGTACGCCGGCCGCCGGTTGCTGTGGAAGGCCCAGTACGACAGGCGCGCCGTCGGGTCCCACTGGCTCATGGGCGTCGGCTGCCGCCGCCGGCTGGGCAGTCCCACGGCCCCGCCGGACTCCTCCGGTCCGCCATCGTTCACCGTTCCCCACCTCATCCCCTGGTGCCGGTCCATGAGAGCAGTACCGGCGCACTCGGGGGGCGTGGATGAGGAAGCTGAAGGGATTACGTCGGGCGGTGACCGGTTCGTGAGCGATCCCGATCAGGCGGGGGGCCCGTCGGTACGTACGCATATGCCGATGCATATGCCGACGCATATGCCGACGCATGCGCCGACGCATGCGCCGGGCCCGGAGGCGGCCCCGGCGTCCGCCCTCCGGATACCGGTCGGGGTCCGGGCCCGCGGTTCGATACGATGAACCGCCTCACCATGCGTATTCGGCAGGGCACGCCCACGGCACGCCCACGGCACGTCCGAGGGGGGCCGCCGCCGCATGGATCCGTAGAAATGAACTGAAATGGAGCATCCGAGGATGGCTCGACACCTGATCACCAGCGCGCTTCCGTACATCAACGGGATCAAGCACCTGGGCAACATGGTCGGGTCGATGCTTCCGGCGGATGTGTACTCCCGGTACCTCCGCCAGCGCGGCCACGACGTCCTGTACATCTGCGCCACCGACGAGCACGGCACCCCCGCCGAACTCGCCGCCAAGGAGGCCGGGATCTCGGTCGCCGAGTTCTGCGCGCAGGCCCACGACGCCCAGAAGGCGGTCTACGACGGCTTCGAGCTGTCCTTCGACTACTTCGGCCGCAGCTCCTCCGCGCAGAACGCCGAGATCACGCAGCACTTCGCGCGGCAGCTCCAGGCGAACGGCTTCATCGAGGAGCGGGCGATCCGGCAGGTGTACTCGCCCGCCGACGGCCGCTTCCTGCCGGACCGCTACGTCGAGGGCACCTGTCCGCACTGCGGTTACGACAAGGCCCGCGGCGACCAGTGCGAGAACTGCACCCGCGTCCTCGACCCCACGGACCTGATCGAGCCCCGTTCGGCCATCTCCGGCTCCACCGAGCTGGAGGTCCGCGAGACCAAGCACCTCTTCCTGCTGCAGTCCAAGCTCCAGCACGAGGTCGAGGCCTGGGTCGCGCGCCACGAGGAGGAGTGGCCGCAGCTGGCGTCCTCCATCGCCCGCAAGTGGCTGACCGAGGGCCTGCACGACCGCGCCATCACCCGCGACCTCGACTGGGGCGTCCCGGTCCCGGCCGACACCTGGCCCGAACTGGCCGCCGAGGGCAAGGTCTTCTACGTCTGGTTCGACGCGCCCATCGAGTACATCGCCTCCACCAAGGAGTGGGCGGACGCCGACCCGGCGGGCCGCGACTACAAGTCCTGGTGGTACGAGGCCGAGGACGTCCGCTACACGCAGTTCATGGCCAAGGACAACGTCCCGTTCCACACGGTGATGTTCCCGGCCACCGAGCTCGGCACCCGCGAGCCCTGGAAGAAGGTCGACTACGTCAAGGCCTTCAACTGGCTGACGTACTACGGCGGCAAGTTCTCCACCTCGCAGAAGCGCGGCGTCTTCACCGACCAGGCGCTGGAGATCCTTCCGGCCGACTTCTGGCGCTACTTCCTGATCGCCAACGCCCCCGAGTCCGACGACTCCTCGTTCACCTGGGAGCACTTCGCGGCCACGGTCAACAAGGACCTCGGCGGCACCCTCGGCAACTTCGTCAACCGCGTCCTGACCTTCTCCCGCAAGAAGTTCGGCGACGAGGTCCCGGCCGGCAGCCCCGCCGGCGAGGCCGAGGCCAAGCTGGGCGAGCAGATCGCCGAGCTGCTGGCCGAGTACGAGGGCCACATGGAGACCCTCCAGTACCGCAAGGCCGCCGCCGCGCTGCGCGCCCTGTGGTCCGCGGGCAACTCCTACCTGGACGAGAAGGCCCCCTGGCTGGAGGTCAAGACCGACCTCGACGCCGCCGCGCTGACCCTGCGCACCGCGATGAACCTCATCCACCTCTACTCGGTGGTCTCCGAGCCGTTCATCCCGGCCTCGGCGCGCGCCATGCGCACCGCGTTCGACCTGCCCGGCGACACCGCGACCTGGGTGACCCCGGAGCAGGCCAGGGCGCTGGACGCGGTTCCGGCCGGGACCCCGTTCACCGTGCCGCCGGTCCTGTTCGCCCGTGTCACCGAGGAGGACCTGGAGTCCTACCGCGAGCGCTTCGGCGGTTCCCCGGAGGCCTGAGGCCCCCCGCGACCGCTGCCCGAAGGGCGCGACCCCACCCGGGGCCGCGCCCTTCGGCGCACCCGGGGCCGGGCTCGGGTTCCGGCCCGGTTCCGGCCCGGGGCCGGGCTCCGGACGCGCTGGAGGAGGCGGTCCCGGGGGTAGGGAAAACCCCACCGTGAAAGCTCCGCCCAGGCGTGCAGACCCGGCGGGGGCCGCGCGGCTGGAATGGGGCCATGACCCCTTCCCGTACCGCCCGGTGGACCGCCGGCTGGCTGCTGGCCGCCGTGTGGGCCCTGTCCTTCCCCCTGTTCTCCGCCCTGGCCCCGCACCGCCTGTGGGGCTGGTGCGCGGCCGCCGGATACCTCGCCGCCGCCGCGGCCACCGTCCTCGGCCGGCGCCGGGAGGCCCTGGGCGCGGCCCTGCTGGGCGCCGTCGCCGTCCCCCTCCTGTACCTGGTCCTGACCGGGCAGGGCCAGTCCGAGGTCGGCGTGATCGAGCGGTCCGGGCGGCTCCTCCTCGGCACCGGGAAGATGTACGTCGACCACCCCGCCGGGGTCGCGGAGTACACCCCCTACCTCCCGGCCATGTCCCTCCTCGGCCTGCCCCGCGCCCTGCTCGACGGCGGCTCCGGCGGGGGAGGGGGATGGGCGGTCCGACTGCTGGGCGACGCCCGCATCTGGTGCGCGGCCGTCCTGGCCGGCGGCATGTGGGCCGGCCGCCGCCTCCTCGGCGCGGCCCCCTCGCCCCTGCTCCCGCTGCTGGTGGCTTCGCCGGTGGTGGCACTTCCGCTGGCCGTGAGCGGGGTGGACCTGCCGCTGGCGGGCCTGTGCTGCCTCGCCCTCGCGGCGGCCGCCTCGGGCCGCCCGGCCCTGGCCGGGGCGGCCCTGGGGGCGGCGTGCGCCCTGAAGTGGACGGCGCTGCCCGCGGTGGCGGTGGCGGCGGCCCTCCTCGGTTCCCGCTCCGGCGCCCGGGCGGCGGTCCGCTGCGCGGTGGCGGCGGGGGCGGTGACGGCCGCCCTGGTGCTGCCGGGGGCCCTGCTCCAGCCGGCGGAGCTGTGGCGGCAGGTGTTCGCCTTCCCGACGGGCCGGGCCGAGGTGGCGACCCCGGCGGGCAGCCCCCTGCCGGGGCACCTGCTGGCGGAACTCGGGCCGTGGGGCTGGTACCTGGCGGCGGCCCTGCTGGTGCTGGGCGGGGTGGGGGTGGCCCTCTCGCTGTGGGTGCGCCCGCCGCGCACGGCGGTGGCCGCGGCGGACCGCCTCGCGCTGGGGCTGACCCTGGCCTTCCTGCTGGCCCCGGCCGGCCGCTTCGGCTACCTGGCGCTGCCGGTGCTGCTGGTGGCCTGGGCCCGCTCGGCCGCCCCCGCGGGGGCCGTCCCGTCGCGGGTGGTGGCCCGGTCCGCGGCGCGGGGGCCGCGTCCGGCGCCCGCCCGCTGAAGGGCGGGGCGGTCCCGGGGATGCGTGGGGTCAGGGCGCGCTCGGGGCAGGCGGCGGGCGGCGGGTGGGGGCGCGGGGCAGGTCAGGGCGCGACGGTCTCCTCGTACCGCTCGACCTGTTCGTCGACCGCGCGCTGGAGCGGCTGCAGCCGCTCGGACAGCTGCCGGAGGTCGGCCGTCCGGCCGTCGGACCACTGCCCGAGCGCGGCCACCACGACCCGGCCGGTGCCCGAGAAGGACTGCACCAGCCCGGCCCCGGGCCCCAGCACGGCCAGTCCCGATCCGGGCGGCGGGGCCTGGACGCCGACCTGGTGGTCGTCGGGGGCCGTCGTCAGCCCGGTCACCACCCTGACCGTGTCCGCGGGGTCCCGCAGGGTGAAGACGGCGATGGTGAACTGGTTGTTCCCGTCGTCCTTGTAGAGGGCGGTCTCCCCGCCGACGCAGCCCTTGCCCTCGGCGAGCATCGCGGCGAGGCGGGGGCCGGCGGAGTCCGGCTCGGAGCAGGAGCCCAGCACCTTCGTCGCGACCCGGACGAAGGTGCCCCCGGAGCCGTCCGGTACTTCGGCGGGGAACACGTCGGCCGGCGGGACCGCCGGCCGGCCGGCGGCCGGTGCAGCCGACGCCGAGGGGGAGGGGGCCGCGGTGGGGGAGGCCGTCCTCCTCGGCCGGACGGTGACCCGCTCCTCGTCGGACGGGTCGGTCAGGTCGAGCGTGACGAGGGCCAGGAGGCCCATCAGCAGCAGCAGCCCGAGGACGAGCGCCCACGTCCGCGTGGGCCCCGGCGCGGCGGACTCGTGGATCGAGGCGCCACGGACGAAGTCCTCGTCGAGGACCACGTTCCACTCGTCCTCGCCCGGTCCGGCCGGATCGTCGGGCATCTCATCGTTCTTCGGCACCCTGAGACCTTAGTGCCGCCCCGGCCGATCTGAACATCCCCAGGTCACGGGCTCATCACCCGGCCGACCTCGGGTCCTGCGCGCGGGCGGACCCGAGGTGAGCGCGGTCCGGCGCGGCGGCCGGTGCCGGCACGGGTACCCCTACGCGCCCGCGCCGCGCAGGTGGGCCAGGACGGCCAGGACGCGGCGGTTGCCCTCCGTCGGGTCCAGTTCCAGTTTCGTGAAGATGCTGCCCGCGTGCTTCACCACGGAGGCCTCGGTGACGAACAGCCGCGCCGCCAGAGCCTGGTTGTTGAGCCCCTCCGCCATCAGGGCCAGCACCTCGCGCTCGCGCGGGGTGAGCCGGGCGAGGGGGTCGTTCGCCGGCCGGGGCGCCAGGAGGACGCGGACCACTTCCGGGTCGATGACCGTCTGCCCCGCGTGCACCCGCCGCAGGGCGTCGAGGAATTCCTCGACCTCACCGACCCGGTCCTTGAGCAGATAGCCCAGCCCGGCCGCCGAACCGCCCGTGAACAGCTGCGTGGCGTAGGCGGTGGCCACGTACTGCGACAGCACCAGAACCGGCAGCGCGGGGTCGGCGCGGCGCAGGGCGAGCGCGGCCCGCAGCCCCTCGTCGCGCAGCCCGGGCGGCATCCGCACGTCCGTCACCACCACGTCGGGCCGCTCGGCCTCCACCGCCCGCAGCAGGGCGGGGGCGTCGCCGACGGCGGCGAGGACGCGGTGGCCGCCGAGGGCCAGCAGCTCCGTCAGGCCCGCGCGCAGCAGCACCGAGTCCTCGGCCAGGATCACCCGGAGCACGGCACCTCCATCCGCAGCCGCGTCGGCCCGCCGGCCGGACTGCTCACCGTCAGCCTCCCGCGCAGCATCGCCACCCGGTCCGCGAGCCCCGCCAGCCCCGCTCCCGCGCCGGGATCGGCGCCGCCGCGGCCGTCGTCGGTGACGGTGAGGGTGAGCCGGCCGTCCTCGACCCCGCCGGCGACGTCGACCCGGGAGGCGCCGCTGTGCTTGGCGGCGTTGGCCAGGGCCTCGGTGACGGTGAAGTACGCGGTGACCTCGACCGGTTCGGGCAGCCGTGGTACCTGGAGGTCCACCGTGACGGGGACCGGATGGCGCAGCGCCACCTCGGCGACGGCCGCGGCCAGCCCGTGGTCGGTCAGCACCTGCGGGTGCATCCCCCGCACCAGGTCCCGCAGTTGGGCCAGTGCCAGCTTGGCCTCCTCGCGGCCCCGGCGCACCAGGGCGGCGGCCCCGTCGGCGCCGGGGGCCCTGCGCAGCTCCAGCTCCGCGAGGCCCAACGTCATGCTGAGGGCGACCAGTTGCTGCTGGGCCCCGTCGTGCAGGTCCCGTTCGATGCGGCGCCGCTCCGCCTCGAAGGCCTCGACCAGCCGGACCCGCGAGCGGGTCAGCTCCAGGACCCGGGCGTCCTCCTCGTGCGGCCCGAGCAGCAGCCGCACCGTCTTCACCTGCACCCCGGTGATCAGCGCGGCCGCGTACGCGGCGAGGGCCAGTCCGGCCAGGCCCGCGGCGGTGCCGCCGAGGGCCTCCAGCGGGCCCGCCACCGCCTCGCCGGGTATCAGCATCACCGGCTCCGGGGCGAGGGCCCACACGATCACGGGGGAGACCACCAGGATCAGCGAGAGGGCCACCAGGGCCAGCACCCCGAACCCGGCCGCCCCGAAGGCCGGCCCGAGCAGCACGGCGTACCCGAACTCCCGCCAGGTGGCCCGCTCCCGCAGCCGCGTCCGCAGCCAGGCCCCCGCGCCGGCGCCGGCGAGCGAGGTGTGCGGATCCGCGACGGGTTCCGCCTCGACCCACCTCAGCCGCCGCCGCTCCAGCTCCCCCAGGGGCACCGCCCCGGCCAGGGCGCCGGCCAGCAGCACCAGACCGATCCCGGCGACCGCCAGCAGCAGCCCGAGCCCGAGGAGCAGCACGAGCGCGCACAGCACCCCGTACCCGAGCACGAACCCGCTGCCGAGATACGCCCAGCACCGCCAGGGCCACCAGGACGCCAGGAACCGCAACGGCCGCCGCAGCGACCGCCATACCGCCACGGCCGGTTCGAGGGGCGGCGCGGGGTCTGGAGCGGGGTCAGGAGTGGTGGATCCGGGCATGGGGACCAGCCTAGGCGACGGGGCAGCGCGCCCGACGGGCCGTCACACGGCCGCGCCCAGCGCCACGAACCCGCAGATCAGCACCAACAGCAGGACCAGCAGCGGCCAGACGAAGCGGAGGTAGGTGTCGAGGTGCCGACCGCCACGAGCCGGTCGTAGCCGAGCGCCAGCATCATCGGCACCAGCAGCCCGTAGAAGCCGAGCGTCTCCTCGGCGAAGCCCTCTACGGTGCCGAGGACGGAGAAGACCACCATCACGGCGGCGATCAGCAGGGCCCCGCGGTCGCGCAGCCGGTGCGCGAGGCGGGCGATGCCCCGGTCGAGGGCGCCGGAGTGGTCCGTAAGGGTGAGCGGACCCCGGGGCGCGCGGGGGCGTCATCGGCCCGGCCCGGAATCACCCCTCGGACAAGGATCTTGACCCGCCCGGCGCGTGTCGAACCGGGCCCTTGATCGTTTCTTCACCCGTAACCCTCATATCGGCTGCCGAATCGGAGGACCGCGGTGACGGCTTGGCAGTACTACGCCGGGGCGGGCATGGTGGCCGCGCTCTGCCCGCTGCACGGCCACGTGGCGGTCGCGGGCGACGGGCACGGCAGTGGGGCCCGGGTCGACATCTGCGTACCGGCCGGGCGCCCCGCGCGGCCGCCCATGCCGCCGCCGCCCGTTGCCCGGCCCGGCACCCCGGCCGTGGTCCCGCCCGCCGTACGGGTGCGGGTGCCCGGCGCCGGACGGCCCGCCGTGCACCACCCCGGCGAGGCGCCGGGCCTGCCCGGGACCCCGGCACCCGGGGCCCCGGCACCGGACGGCGGGGCGCAGCCGGCCCCGGCTCCGCCGGCGTCCCCGCCGGGGCCGCAGGCGGCGCCGGAGGCCGCAGCCTCCGGTCCGGCCGCGCCCGGGACCGCCGCGCCGGTGGGCGCCTTCCACGTCCGCCCGTACCGCTCCGTGGCCCTGGAGCGGCGCGGCCCGAACGGACTGAGCACCATGATGCTGATGGTGGTCGTCACCACCCCGGCCGTGCTCGCCGCCGCCGCGCTGCGCCCCCGCTCCAAGGGCCGGGGCTCCGCCTCCTGAGACACCGCCGCGCCGCGGCTTCGAACCGCTGACACACCGACGCATCCACGAACGGGAGATCCCTCGTGTCCGAATGGCTGGTCCTGGCCATCGCCATGGCGCTCGTCTGCGCCCTCGTCCTCGCCATGACCGTGATCCGGCACCGCCGGGTCGCGGACGACGAGGACACCAGCGAAACCCCCGACGTCATCGAGTACATGACGATGATGGTCGGCGTGGTCTACGCGATCGTCCTGGGCCTGGCCATCGCGGGGGTCTGGGAGGCACGCGGCGCCGCCGAGGACAGCGTGCGCCGCGAGGCCCAGTCGCTGTACGAGGTCACCCAGCGGGCCGACGTCTACCCGGCGCCCGTCCGCGACCGGATCCGCGGCGAGGTGGACGCGTACGTCTCGCACACCGTCAACGTCGACTGGCCGCGCCTCGTCTCCGGCCGGGAGGCCTCCCCCGAGGGCGCCCAGCTGCTCGGGAAGCTGCGGACGGACGTCACCCACCAGAGCCCCGCCAACGAGCTCCAGGCGCAGGCCTACCAGCCGCTGCTCGACCAGATCGCGGCCGCCGACGACGCCCGGCACTCGCGCACGCAGAGCGACGAGTCCACCCTGCCGAGCGTGGTCTGGGTCGGGCTGGTGGTGGGCGGCGTCGTCACCATCGGGCTGATCTTCACCCTGCAGATCCGGCGCTCGGGCCGCGAGCTGCTGCTGGCCGGTCTCTTCAGCGCCCTGATCGTGTTCCTGCTGTTCATGGTCTGGAGCTTCGACGCCCCCTTCGGGCGGGACGGCACCGACTCGGCGGGAGCCTTCCAGGACCTGTTCCCGGCCCTGTCGGTGACGGCCTCCCGCTGAGGCCCCATGGGCCCATCGGCTCTCTGGCTCCGCGGCCCCGGGCCCCGGGGCCCCGCGGTCCGGCCCCGGCGGGCTCAGCTCCCCGCCGGGGCCGCCTGCTGCCGGGCCGCGGCCACGAGCGGCGAGTGCCGCAGCGCGTGCGAGATCCGGACGAGGTCGCGCGGCCCGTCGGCGGTGACGAGCACCCGGTCCGCGTCCGTTTCCTCCTCCTCGGTCCCGGCCACCGCCTGCGGGTCGGCGGCGCAGACCAGCACCGCGGCCGCCACCATCGCCGCGTCCGCGACGGCGCGGGCCGTCTCCTCGTCCGCGCCGGTCTCCAGGGCCCGCTCGTAGGCGGCGTCGCGGTGGCGCCGGTCGAAGCAGGGGCCCAGCCTCAGGAACCCGTCGTGGATGTCGGACTCCCGCTGGATCACCCGGATCTCGGCCGGGGACCACCAGGACATCCGCACCCCCGGGGTGTCGCCCGGCGCGGTGCTCTGCACCTCGTGCCACAGCGCCCCCAGGTCCCGGTAGGTGCTCCAGGTCCGCCAGCTGTCGGACACCCGCTGGTACAGCAGGGGCAGCACGAAGCCCACCGAACTGACCAGCGCTCCGGCGGAGGCCAGCGGCGGGGCGACGAAGGTGCTCAGGAAGTCCAGGTCGTGGCCCAGCCAGCGGGCGGCGACGGCCGACATCTTCGCGGCGTCGTACGCCAGGCTGATGGCGTAGCCCGAGACGATGATCAGCAGGCCGGCCCGGAGCCAGCCGCAGACCTGGAGGGACCAGCGCCAGCACATCGAGACCATCATCATCACGGCCACGTTGTGCGCCAGCAGGTAGGAGGCGATCATCAGCCGGATGTAGGGGGTGTTCGCGTAGTACGTGTCGAAGTCGCGCAGCCGCTCGACGGGGGCCGCGCCGAGGGCGAACAGGATGACGATCGCCGTGATGACCACGGAGTAGCCGGCGATCCAGCGCATCGAGGTGTGCCTGATCTCCTCCGCGGGGCCGCCGCGCCAGTTGAACACCAGGACGAGGCAGGAGGCGCTGAAGGCCGTCATCAGGCAGTAGACCAGGGGAGCGGAGAAGTTGGCGATCCCCGTCCAGCGGTTGACGGCTTCGATGGTGGGCGGGGCGGCGAAGGTGAAGACCGCGCCGGCGAGGAGGAGCAGGAAACAGACCGACCGCAGGAGCGGATCGCGCCAGTTGGTGCGCAGGGCCGGCAGCTTGCAGACGAGGGAGACCGCCATCGCGGCCGCCGGGATGTAGTAGTCCGGTCCTTTCAACGGTCGTTCCTGTGCCCCCGGTAGCCGAGGGAGGTCTCGATCCGTCCCGCCAGCTCGTCCCGCCGGCCGGCCGCCCGCCCGCCGGAGGACCCGGCCAGCCAGGTGCGGCATCTGCTGCCGAGGAGGAGGCCGAACGTCTCGGCCTCGGTCTCCTCCCGGACGTCGGCGCGGGTGCGCGCGGCGACGCTGCGGACCGTCTCGCCGAGGTCGGCCCCGTCGGTCAGCAGCCGGGCCGCGACGGCGGCGCCGTCGACGTGGTGGCTGCAGTGGCCGGCCTGCATGTGCCAGAGCTCGTGGCCCAGGATGACCAGCTGGTGGTCCGGCGCGGTGCGCTCCTCGATCACGACCAGGTCCCGGTCCGCCATGTCGAGCCACAGACCGCTCGCGGTCCCCTGGGGGAACGCCGCCATCCGGAACTGCACCGGGCGGCCCCGGTGCCTGCTCATGCCGTCGCAGAGGGCGGTGTAGAGGTCCACGGGTTCCACGGGGCCGGCCAGCTTGATGCCGGACACCAGCTCCGCGCACAATCGCCGCTGCGCTCTGCCTATGCTCACCGTTCTCCCCGTCGACGCGGATCCGGATCAGGACTCAAGGATCAGATCCAGACTTTCGACTGGGTCATGATTCGTTCGGTTTGACGCTTTCGAGAAGCATGTCCAGCCATTCGGTCACCTTGTCCCGGTGCTTGTCGCTGGGCAGTTGGGCGGCTCGCCAGGCGATGCCCCGGACGCCGTGGTTCTGCAGGAGCCGGGCGAGCGGGTCGCCGGCCGCGGCGGCCTCGGCCGGTACGGTCTGCCGCTCGCGCCCCGCGAAGTCCTGGAGGAGCTGCTGCTCGGTGCGCTGGAGGGCGTCGGTGAGGGCGTCGGCGTCATGGGCGGTGAGGAAGCCCGCGTGCACCCCGAAGAAGCGCTGGATGGCGTCGCAGTGCTCCATGGTGGGCCGCCGGTCGCCGTTGATGAGGGCGCCCGCCTGCTGCCGCGACATCCCGGCGCCGTCCGCGATCTCCTGCTGGGTGTAGCGGCGGCCGTTGGGCTTCACCCGGGTGCGCCGCAGCAGGTCGAGGCGCTGGAGGAAGCGCGCCTGGAGATCGGGTTCACCGGCCCGCCGGCCGTCCAGGAGGGACCTGATCACGTCCGTGGGGACCCCGGAGGCCTCCGAGAGGCGGCGGAGGTCGAAGACCTGGTTCGGGTCGCGGCCCATTTTGTTCGCCAGCTCGGCGACCCGCGTGACGGTTGCCGCCAGGGGCGCGTTGGCCACCGCGACGGGAGCCGGGAAGCCGTCTGTCACCAGTGGTTCTCCTAGATCGCGCGAGGTGAGTGGGCACGTGGTCGGCCTCAGGGAATCTATCCGGTTTGTTTTGGGAGAGCCATAACTTGCCACAGCTGTGGCGCGAATGAGCTGTCGCCAGGCTGGAATTGCCACAATAGTTGACACTCGAATGAAGTCGGTAGCAGGATCGCCACACGGAAATGAAGATCCAGACCGTTGAGGAGGGGGAGCTCTCGGTGCCACATCTCGCAGCGGTGGGCCCGTCTGATGGCCTCGTCCGAGCCGGTGAGGAGCGCCTGGCGGGCGACGAGTCCGCCCGTGGCGCAGTGCGGTCGGAGCGGCGCAAGGAGATTTTGCGCCAACGCCGCGAAGAACTGGGCCTGAGCCAGGAAGACCTCGCGGCGCGCCTGCGCATCAGCGTACGCGCGTACGGGAACTGGGAGCGCGGCCTGGTCAAGGAATGGACGGACCGCAAGCTCCTCGCCCTGGCCGAGGCCCTGGAGATGAGCGAGCGGCAGTGCTTCTGGCTCTTCCGCATCATGGTCGACCGCGACCCGCCGCCGACCTGGCGCGCGGCCGAGGAGAACCGGCTGCCCCAGGACCCGGCGCAGCGCGACTACCTGGTCGACTACGCGGCCCTGATGGAGGCCGTGCCCTACCCGAGCTTCCTGGTGGACCACCGCTGGGACGTGGCCCTCACCAACTCGGCCTTCGACCGGCTCTTCCAGACGGTGAGACCGCACCCCACGGCCCTGCCGGACGACAACTTCCTGCGCTTCGTGCTGTTCCACCCGGACGCCGCCGCCGTGCTGGAGGACCACGAACCGGCCTGGTGCGTACCGCTGCTGGCCCAGTTCGCCACCGCCCTGGCGGCGTCCCCGGACGACGAGGGGCTGCGCAGCATCCGCCAGGAGGTGGCCCGTGACCCGTTCATGGAGGCGGCCTACCGCTACGGGGTCCCGCACTGGCTGACCACGCACGGGCAGGAGGCCGCCGAACAGGACGGCGCGGTGCGCACGGTGCGCCACCCCGACCCGGTCTGGGGTCTGGTGCGCTGCCGGATGGTGGCCGAAACCAGCCGGATGCTCGACGGGATGGGGCTCACCCGGATCACCCTGGTGCTCTCCGCCCCGCAGGGCCTGCCGACCGGACCGGTGCGCGGCGGCGCGGGCTTCCCGCAGCAGCAGGGAGCCCGTCTGCGGGCGGTTCCGACACTGGGCGACTGAGGCGGCGGGAGACACACTGGTCCCCACCGGGGACACTGGTTCCCCGAGCGCTGCCACGGCGCGCGCGGCGGCGGGATCCGGCGAAGCTCCGGTACGCCGCCGCCGCGCGCCGAGGATCCGATGCCACGATCGGCGACATCGAGCGGATGTCGCCGATCGTGGCATTCGTGTCGCTGTCCGGGGCGTCCCGCCCCGGGCCGCGGCGGCGACGGGTACCTCGAAAGGCCGGAAGGACGGTAGGGGCGTGCGGTTGACCATCCTCGGCGGGGGCGGATTCCGCGTCCCGCTCGTCTACGGAGCACTGCTCGGCGACCACGCCGAGGGGCGGGTGTCCCGGGTGACCCTCTACGACGAGGACCCCGTGCGGCTCGCCGCGATGGCCCGGGTGCTCGCGGACCAGGCCGCCGCCTCGGGAGCGGCCGACGCCCCGGAGGTCAGCGCCACGCGGGACCTGGACGAGGCCCTGCGCGGGGCCGACTTCGTCTTCTCCGCCATCCGCGTCGGCGGCCTGGAGGGGCGTGCGGCGGACGAGCGCATCGCCCTGGCCGAGGGAGTGCTCGGCCAGGAGACCGTCGGCGCGGGCGGGATCGCGTACGGACTGCGGACCGTGCCGGTGGTGCGGGAACTGGCGCGCAGGATCGCCCGCGGCGCCCCGGACGCCTGGGTCATCAACTTCACCAATCCGGCCGGGGTGGTCACCGAGGCGATGTCCGAGGAGCTGGGCGGCCGGGTCATCGGCATCTGCGACTCGCCGGTCGGTCTCGGCCGCCGCATCGCCCGGCTGCTGGGCGTCGCCCGCCCCGGGGAGGCCTGGATCGACTACGTCGGCCTCAACCACCTGGGCTGGGTGCGCGGCCTGCACGTCGGCGGGCGCGACGAGCTGCCCCGGCTGCTGGACGACACCGAGGCGCTGGAGTCCTTCGAGGAGGGGCGCCTCTTCGGGGCGGAGTGGCTGCGCTCGCTGGGCGCGATCCCCAACGAGTACCTGCACTACTACTACTTCAACCGTGACACCGTACGGGCCTACCAGGAGGCCAAGCAGACCCGCGGAGCCTTCCTGCGCGACCAGCAGCGCGGGTTCTACGCCGAGGCCGGCCGGCCCGGGCAGCCCGCCGGGGCGGCGCTGGCCGCCTGGGACCGGACGCGGGCCGAGCGCGAGGCCACGTACATGTCCGAGAACCGCGAGGTGGCGGGGGTCGGCGAGCGCGAGGAGAGCGACCTGGAGTCCGGCGGCTACGAGAAGGTCGCCCTCGCGCTGATGCGGGCCATCGCCCGCGACGAGCGGGCCACGCTGATCCTCAACGTCCGCAACGGCTCGACCCTGTCCGTGCTGGACGCGGAGGCGGTGATCGAGGTGCCCTGCCTGGTCGACGCGAACGGGGCCCACCCGGTGTCCGTGGCCCCGCTGCCCCTGCACGCGGTGGGGCTGGTGACCTCGGTGAAGGCGGCCGAGCGGGCGGTCCTGGCCGCCGCGGCGAGCGGCTCCCGCGCCGACGCGGTGAAGGCCTTCGCGCTGCACCCGCTGGTGGACTCCGTGTCCGTGGCCCGGCGGCTGCTGGAGGGGTACGCGGCGCAGCACCCGGGCCTGGCCCACCTGCGCTGAGCCCGGCGGACCGGACCGGCGGGACCGCCGTACGGGTTCACCCGCACGGCGGCTTGCGGCATGCGGGGCGGGCGGGCGGCTGTGACAGTGCGAGGGTGACCACTGCCCCCGCCACGGCCGCGCCGCCGCCCGCGCTCGACCGGCGGCGGCGCAACGTCGTCTTCGGCACGATCATGCTCGGCGTGCTGCTGGCCGCCCTCGACCAGACCATCGTGGGCACCGCGCTGCCCACGATCGTGGGGGACCTCGGCGGCGGGGACCACATGGCCTGGGTGGTGACCTCCTACCTGCTGGCGGAGACCGTCGCGACCGTGCTCGTCGGCAAGTTCGGCGACCTCTTCGGCCGCAAGGCCGTCTTCCAGGTCTCCGCGGTCGTCTTCATCACCGGCTCCTTCCTCTGCGGGCTCGCCGGGAACATGTCCCTGCTGATCCTGTGGCGCGGGGTCCAGGGCATCGGCGCCGGCGGCCTGATGGTCACCTCCATGGCGCTGATCGCGGACGTGGTGCCGCTGCGCGAGCGCGGCACCTACCAGGGCGCGATCGGCGCCGTCTTCGGCGTCGCCACCGTCATCGGCCCGCTGCTCGGCGGGCTGTTCACCGACCACCTGAGCTGGCGCTGGGCCTTCTACGTCAACGTGCCCATCGCGGTGCTGGTGGTCGCGGCCGCCGCCCGCACCATCCCCTCGGTACGGGCCCGGGGCAGGCCACGGATCGACTACCCGGGCATCGCCCTGGTCGCGGTGGGGTCGAGCGCGCTGATCCTGGCCACCAGCTGGGGCGGCAACGAGTACCCCTGGACCTCCGGGGTGATCGTCGGGCTGCTGGCGGGCGGGGCGCTGGCGCTCGCGCTGTTCTGCCTGGCCGAGACCCGGGCCGCCGAACCGATGCTGCCGATGCGGCTGTTCCGCAACCCCGTCTTCACCGTGTGCTCGGTGCTCAGCTTCGTCGTCGGCTTCGCCATGCTCGGCGCGATGACCTTCCTGCCGACCTACCTCCAGTACGTGGACGGGGACTCCGCCACCCTGTCGGGCGTACGGACCCTGCCGCTGGTCATCGGCCTGCTGATCGCCTCCGTCTTCAGCGGCAACGTCACCAGCAGGACCGGCCGGTACCGGATCTTCCCCATCGTGGGCTGCGCGGTGATGGGCGCCGGCCTCTACCTGCTGTCGCGGATGGACGCGGACACCGGCGGCGGGCTGGAATCCGTGTACATGTTCGTGCTCGGTGCCGGGATCGGCCTGTGCATGCAGGTGCTCACCATCGCGGTGCAGAACACCGTGGACTACGCCGATCTCGGCACGGCCACCTCCGGCGTGACGTTCTTCCGCACGCTGGGCAGCTCGTTCGGGACCGCCGTGTTCGGGACCATCTACGCCAACAGCCTGGGCCCCGGACTGAAGGCCGCCGTGGCCGGGGCCGCCCGGGCCACCGGCCGGGACCCGGCAGGGCTCGCGGCCGCGGCGCAGAGCCCGCAGGGGGTGCACGCGCTCGACCCGGCGGCGTCCGGCCCGATCGTCGGCGCGTACACCCAGGCCCTGCACACCGTGTTCCTGTGGACGGTGCCGGTGGCGGCCGTCGGCTTCGTCGTCGCGCTGTTCCTCAAGCAGGTCCGGCTGCGCGACACCGTCCGCGCCGCGTCCACGGACATGGGCGACGGCTTCGCCTCGCCGGCCACGGCCTCCGGGGACTCGGCCAAGCTGCTGGAGCTGGCCGTGGGCAAGCTGGTGCGGAACATGGGCCCGCAGCAGGCCCGGGAGATCGTCGAGGCCTCCGACACCCGGCTGGACATGGCCGGCGCGTGGGCCGTGATGCAGGTGGACCTGCTCACCCGCACGGTCGGGCACGCCGGCCTGGGGCTGATCGCCTCGCGCCGGTCGCTGCCGCCGGAGGTGCTGCTGCCGGTCTTCGACCGGATGGTGGAGGAGGGCTTCCTGACCCGGCAGAACGGATTCTTCAGCCTGACCCGGGGCGGACAGCGGGAGGCCGACGTCATCTCCGCCGCGTGGGCGCAGTGGCTCGGCGACCAGCTGGAGCGGGACCGCGGCCGTCCGCGCAGCGCGGAGCTGAGGGCGGCGGCGGACGCCATCGCCAAACGGCTGCTGGCCGAGGACCTGCGCGAGGGAAACTTCGCGCCCCGGCAGGGGGCCTAGGCGGCTTAGGCCGGTTCGAGTCGCACATCAACTCCTGGCGGGCGGGTAACGAGTCGCACCGCTGGTGGGACGGCAACACCAGCTCGGACTACACGGGCATCTACTTCTCGGGCTGCTCCGCGGACGGCGGCGGCGGGTTCAACTACGCCGGGCTGCAGCTGTGGAAGGACATCCCTTCCGCTCCGGACCGTTCCAAGGGGACCCGGACGAACTACTGCGGGTGGGTGGACTACGGCGACCCGGACGACGCGGGCAACTACTACTTCGCGCTGACGGACGTGTCCCATGGCACGTACATCTCGGTCAACTACGTCAAGGTCGGCTGGTAGTACGGTTGTTGAAAAAGTAGTACGAGGGTCCCGGTGGATTCAGCACCGGGACCCTCTCCTGTCCAATGTCCCACAACCAAAGCCATCCCACTGCCGGTGGGATAGCGGATTGTGCGTTCCTCCATGTCTCTCGTTTTTAATCACGTTTCGTTCCGGTACGGGTTAAAGACCCCCGTCTTCAATGACTTCAGTCTCCAAATCGACGCGCGGGCAACCGTCCTCCTCGGACCGAACGGAGCCGGGAAGTCCACGCTGATGGCTATCGCCGCCTCTCACCTGTCCCCCTCTTCCGGGTCGGTCACCTGCAACGGAGGCACCGCAAAGGGCCGCCATCTGGCGGCCTACCGCAAGCGCGTGGCGTGGATCCCCCAGCAGATCACCCCCATGCCCGGGCTGACCGTACGCGAGCAGGTCGCCTACGCGGGATGGCTCAAGGGCATGCCAAGAGACCAGGCATGGAAAGCATCCGGGGAAGCCCTGCGCCGCGTCGACCTCACCCCCCTCGCGGGGCGCAAGAGCCACCAGGTGTCCGGCGGGCAACTCCGACGCATGGGCATCGCGGGAGCACTGACCCACCGCAGTGAGCTGATCTTGATGGACGAGCCGACAGCCGGCCTCGACCCCACACAGCGCCTGGTCTTCCGTGAACTCGTCGGCGACCTCGTCGGCAACGTCCAGGTGATCGTCTCCACGCACCAGACCGAAGACCTCGCCGATCTGTACACGCACGTGGCCGTCCTCTCCCAAGGCCGGATCCGGTTCCAGGGCAGCCCCGCCGAATTCCACGCCCTGGCACCGGCCACCGCGGGCGGACGCGAGCAGGCCGAGGCTGCCTACGCGATGCTCGTCGGACGGGAGATCTGACCGGTGCGCCTCGCCACTCTCCTTCGGTCCTCCTCCGCCGCGCTCATGCTCGTCTTTCTCGCCGGCTACGTCCTGTTGCTCCTGTCGGAGCCGATCACAGCGGGCACCGTCCACGGTTACGGGCCGTCTGTCCTCGGCAACGCCTCCTACACGATCCCGTTCGCCGCCGCCGCATGCGCGGCGAGCGGAGCGTGGGAAGGCGCTCGCCTGCGCCGGGGCAACGTCTTCGGGCAGACTCCTTCCCGCAGCCGGCTCGCCATCGCCTTGCCGTTACTCGCCCCCGTGTGGGCGATGGGAGTGGCCGGGATGCTGATCGCGGTCGGCATCGGGGTCTCCGCGGCGGGAACGCTGCCGCCTTTCTCCCATCTGGGCATGTTCGTGGTGTTTGCGATGCTGATGGCGGCCGCTACGCTCGCCGGATACCTCTTGGGCGGTCTTCTTCCGCAACTTGCGGCCGCGCCCTTGGCGATGGTCGTCGGGTTCTGCGTGACCGCGTTCCCTGGATCATGGGACACGCCGTGGCCTCGCCATCTGGTCGCGGGTGCCTATGACAGCTGCTGCTCGGTCGGATCGGTCATCGACCCCATGGTGGTATGGGGGCCGCTCCTGTTCACCGGCGGAGTCATCGCCGCGTGCCTCCTGGTCATCGCCCAGGCCAGGCGCTGGAAGCCTCTGGTTGTACTGGTCGCCGCTTCCGCTGCCTCGGTATACCTGGTGGTGAACGTGAGCTACAGCCCAGTCACCGACCGGAACCCCGACGCACTGGTCTGCGACACCGCGGGCGCCCCGGAGGTATGCCTGTGGCCCGAGACACCGGACCGCTCCAGGATCGTGGCGACAACCCGCACCTACAGCGGACGCCTGCAGAGCGCCGGGTTCCCCATGCTCTCTTCCTTCACCCAAAACCGTGACCTCAAGCCCGGACAAGCCCACTTCGGAGGCAAAGGCCAGGTGCGCGAGCAGGACGTGGCTGCCAACCTCACCAACACGCTCCTGCCCCCCGTACCCGAATGCGCCCGCACCAGCCGCAAGTACCCTGCGTATCCCGCCCGGGGACCACTTACCGCTTGGCTGACCGCCATCGCCACCCAAACGCCCCCGGCGCCGGTCCAGGGCCGTATCTCACCCGACGACGCGGAACTCGCCCAGAAGGTCCTCACGCTGCCTTCCGACCGTCAGCGCGCCTGGTACGAGACGAACCGGGCCGCGCTCACCGGCTGTGACCAGAAGCCGACCCTGAATCCTGAAGGGGCAAGCCGGTGAACTGGTGGGCCGCATCCCGCAACGTCCTCGCCCTCGCCGTCGTCACCGCTGCGACGGCCGGTACCGGCCTGGCCTTCGGGCAGAGCCGCATCCCAGTACCCGCAATGGTCGGTGGGGCCGGACACTTCCTTCTGGGCGCACTGATCACCGTCACCCCTGCCGTGATCTGGCTTGCTTTCACGGGCCGTGCCAGAGATGCAACTGAAACGGTCGCCGTGCGGGCTGTCCACCGCCTCGACACCCTCCTCGCCGCTGCTTGTGCAGTCCTCGCACTGGGCATGGCTGTTCTCGGACACTTCATGGGCGCCGACGCCGTTGCCTTGGCGATCGGCCGGAACACAGCCTTCTACCTTGGCCTGGCGCTCATCCTCCACCCCCTCACGGGCGCTCGGATTGCGGCCCCAGTCCTCACCGCCATACCCCTGATCCTCGCTGTTGGGGGCTGGAAGAGCGGGGGGCGCGGAGCCCAAGCGTGGGCTGTCGTCCTGCACCCCTCCACCAGCCTGCCCGCCCTCGTAGCCGGTATCGCAATCCTCCTTGCTGGGACTCTGTTCAGCAGCCTCAAGCAGCCGCGCGGCACTTTCTGAAAGAGAGCCCTCCGCATATCGACCCGGCGAAGAAGCGGCCCCGGGCCTGACCGGCAACGAGGAGCCGTCGAGGTGGCCCTGAGCCCTCCGGTGACGCCGATGCCGGCCCGGGCCGTGGAGTCGGTGCCCGGCCCGGCACTGTGGGCGAACTCGTTTTCGAGCCGTGCATCCAACATGCACGGTCACCCGGACGGCTCTCGTCCGACGTCCCGGCGCGGACATCACCGCCGGCCGGTGGGAGGCTGGAAAAGGGGCACGAGTGGAGGTGGCGGTGCGTCCCATCTGGTCCGGTGCGATCTCCTTCGGCCTGGGTCACGCTCTGAACCGGCCCCACCTAGCCCTGCGTCGCGCGGGTGGCGTAGTCGTGGCCGGGGGCCGTGGGCAGTGAGGTGAGGGCGGGGTTCCAGGCGTGCAGGACCGCCGCCGAGGGGGCGTAGAGCGCTCCGGGGATCTCCTCCGGGGCGAACCAGCGCCACTGGGCGATCTTGTGCGGTTCGGTGACGGCCGGGGTGCCCGTGGCGGAGCGGGTCAGGGCCGCCGCCGTCAGCCGGGTGACGGCGGTCTCCGTCGCGGAGAGCTGGACGGCCAGCACTTCGACGGCCTCCGGGGTGGTGTGCAGGGAAGTCTCCTCGGCGAGCTCGCGCGCGGCGGCCTGTTCGAAGCCCTCCCCGGGGTCGACCTTGCCGCCGGGCAGTTCCCAGCGCCCGTCGTGCGCCTGGCCGAGCAGGACCCGGCCGTCGGGGCCGAGCACGATCAGGCCGACGCCGACGACGGCATGGGGCTGGGGGACGCCCCGCGGGGCGCCGGCGGTTTCGGGGGTCTGGGGAGTCACGCGGGGCTGTCCTGTTCCTCGTCCGGCGGGAGTGGCCATTGTCCCATCCGACGCCGCGAGGAGACGGGGCGTCAACCCGGAGCGGGGCCGGTCCATCGGACGGGTGTGCGAGTTTCGGCCAGGGCTCGTGCGTGCAGGCTCTGGCGGTCCGATCGTCGTATGTACCTCGGCTCAGGGGGCGCGCAATGGCACATGTGCTGGTGATCGGTGGTGGGGTCGCGGGGCTCGCGACGGCCCTTCTGGCGGCCCGGCGGGGGCACACGGCCGAGGTCTTCGAACGCGACACCCGGGCCCCCGGCGCCGCACCCGACCGGGGCCTCCCGGCGGGGGACGTCCTCGGCCGTGACCTCCTCGGCCGGGACGTCCTTGGCCGTGACCTCCTCGACCGGGACTTCTTCGGCTGGCACCGTCCGGGCGTCCCCCAGGCTGCGCAGCCGCACCTGCTGCTCGGCGCCGCCCGCGCCGTGCTCCGGGCCGAGCTGCCCGACGTGTACGCCGAGATGCTCCGGCTCGGTGCCCGCGAGCGGCACGAGCTCGACTGGTTCGACGTGAGACCCCCCGCGCGCCCCGGCGACGAGGACCTGGTGCTGGTCCAGGCCCGCCGCATCGTGCTGGAGAGCGCGCTGACCACCGCCCTGCGCGCGCAGCCGGGGGCGGTGGTGCGCTACGGGGAGCCGGTCACCGGGCTGACCGCGACCGGGGGCCGGCAGCCCAGGATCACCGGGGTGAGCACCCCGGGCGGCGGGTACGGGGGCGACCTCGTGGTGGACGCGGCGGGCCGGCGCGGCGGCTGCGCGTCCCTGCTCGCCACGGCCGGCTGCCGCCCGGGCACCGTCGAGCGGCACCGTACCGGCCTCGCCTACTTCTGCCGCTGGTACCGGCTGCCCGACGGCGTGGACGAGGGGCCGCGCCGCCCCTGGACGGTGACCGGCGGAGCCTTCGCGGGCTGCGCGGTCTTCCCGTCCGACAACCGGGTCTTCGCCGTGACCGTGTTCGCGCACACCGGCGACCCCACCCGGGGCGCCCTGCGCGACCCGGCCGTCTTCGAGGCCGCCGCACGGGCCTTCCCGCCCGGCGCCGCCTGGCTGGGGCTGGGCGCCGAGCCGCTGTCGGGGGTACTGGCCACGGCGGGGCTGGACAACCGGTGGAGCCCCCTGGCCGACGCGCGGGGCCCGGTGGTGAGCGGCATGGTCCCCGTCGGGGACGCCCTCACCCACACCAACCCCACCCTGGGCCAGGGGACCTCGCTCGCGCTGTGGGCGGCCGACCGGGTGGCCCGTACCGCCCACCGGGACCCCGGATCCCCCGGCTTCGCGGCCGGGTACCACGGCTGGGCGCTGCGCACGCTGAAGCCCTGGTTCGACTTCCAGGCGGGCGCGGACGCGGCCGTCGGGGCACGGCTGGCGGCCGGGGCCGGGGCCGGGGTCGTGGTGCCGGGGGGCGGGGGTGCGGGGAGCCTCGCCGGGCGGGCGCGGGAGGCGGCCGCGCTGTTCGAGTGCGCGCTGGAGGACCCGGAGGTGATGCGGGCCCGGGCCAGGGTCCGGCACCTGGCCGAACCGCCCGGACGGGCCTACGCGGACCCCGCCGTCCGGGCCAGGGTGGCGATCTGGCTCGCCCGGCGGCCCGACTGGGCGCCGAACGCGGTGGGACCGGACCGCGCGCGGTGGGAGGAGCTCACCGCGGCCGCCGCCGTGCCCCCTCAGCCGGCCTCGCCCAGGACCTCGGCCAGGTCGTAGCCGACGACCTCCTCCAACTGCTCGTACGTGCAGCTCTCCGGGGTGCGGTCGGGGCGCCAGCGGACGAACTGCGCGGTGTGCCGGAAGCGGTCGCCCTCCATGTGGTCGTACTTCACCTCGCAGACCCGTTCGGGACGCAGCGGCACCCAGGACAGGTCCTTCTTCCCCGTCCAGCGGCTCTGCGCGCCGGGCAGCCGGGCGTTCTCGTGGGCGGCCTCCTCGGCCCAGGAGGCCCACGGGTGCCCCGTGACGTCCGGCATCCGCAACGGCTCCAGTTCCCCGACGAGCTCGGCGCGGCGCTTCATGGGGAAGGCGGCGCAGACGCCCACGTGCTGGAGCGCGCCGTGGGCGTCGTACAGGCCCAGGAGCAGCGATCCGATAACCGGACCGCTCTTGTGGAAACGGAAGCCCGCGAGGACGACGTCGGCCGTACGCTCGTGCTTGATCTTGAACATCAGGCGGGCGTCGGGCCGGTAGGGCAGATCGAGGGGTTTCGCGACGACCCCGTCGAGCCCGGCGCCTTCGAACCGCTCGAACCACTCCCGCGCGAGCGCGGGATCGGTGGTCGCGGGCGCGAGATGCACGGGGGGCCGGGCTGTGGAGAGGACGTGGACCAGGGCGCTGCGGCGGTCGGCGAGCGGGGTGTCGAGGAGGGCCTCGTCGCCGAGGGCGAGCAGATCGAAGGCGACGAAGCTGGCCGGGGTGGTCTCGGCGAGCAGCTTCACCCGGGAGGCCGCCGGGTGGATCCGCTCGGTCAGCCGGTCGAAGTCCAGCCGCCCGCCGTGGACGATCACGATCTCCCCGTCGACCACGCAGCGGTCCGGCAGGTTCTCCTTGAGCGCCGCCACCAGCTCGGGGAAGTACCGGCTCAGGCTCTTGCCGGTACGGCTGCCGACCTCCACCTCGTCCCCGTCGCGGTGCACGATCGCCCGGAAGCCGTCCCATTTGGCCTCGTACTGCATGCCGGGCGGGATCCTCGCCACGGACTTGGCGAGCATCGGCTTCACGGGCGGCATCACCGGCAGGTCCATACCGCCGATTCTGCGGTGGTACGTCCGGGCCCGCTCGGTGTGCGGGGCCGCCCGCGCGCGCCTACCGTGGCGCCCATGGCTGGTAGCGCGGGTGGTGCGATCGAGCTCGACGCGGGCGGGCGGGCGGTACGCCTGTCCAGCCCCGACAAGGTGTACTTCCCGGAGCGCGGGTACACCAAGAGGGACGTCGCCGAGTACTACCTGGCCGTCGCCCCCGGGATCACCCGCGCCCTGCGCGACCGCCCCACCACCCTGGAGCGGTACCCGGAGGGGGTGGAGGGCGAGTCCTTCTTCCAGAAGCGGGCCCCGAAGAACCTGCCCGACTGGATCCCGACCGCCCACATCGCGTTCCCCAGCGGCCGCACGGCGGACGAGATCTGCCCCACCGAGCCGGCCGCCGTCCTGTGGGCCGCCAACCTGGGCTGCCTCACCTTCCACCCCTGGCCGGTGCGCCGCGGGGACACCGACCGGCCGGACGAACTGCGCATCGACCTGGACCCGCAGCCGGGCACCGACTACCACCACGCGGTGGCCGCCGCACACGAACTGCGGGCCCTCCTGGACGAGGTGGGCCTGCGCGGCTGGCCCAAGACCTCGGGCGGACGCGGGCTGCACGTCTTCGTGCCGATCGAGCCGCGCTGGACCTTCACGGACGTCCGCCGGTGCGCGATCGCCCTGGGCCGGGAGCTGGAGCGGCGGATGCCGGGGAAGGTCACGACGGCCTGGTGGAAGGAGGAGCGCGGCGAGCGGATCTTCGTGGACTACAACCAGACCGCCCGCGACCGGACCATCGCCTCGGCGTACTCCGTCCGCCCCCGCCCGCACGCCCCGGTCTCGGCGCCCCTGCGCTGGGAGGAGGTGGACGACGCGGAACCGCGCGACTTCGACATCGTGACGATGCGGGCCCGCTTCGCCGAACTGGGCGACCTCCACGCCGACATGGACGACCACGCCTTCAGCCTGGACGCCGTCCTGGAACGCGCGGCCCGCGACGAACGCGACCACGGCCTGGGCGACATGCCGTACCCCCCGGACTACCCGAAGATGCCGGGCGAACCCAAACGCGTCCAGCCAAGCCGAGCCAGACACCAGGACCCGCAGGACTGAACCACCGTAGGTTCGCCCACCGCACGGGGACTTCGAAGCCCTCGCTCGCCGGCGTGCGCGGGTCGGCGGCTAGGGGGCGGGCGCGGGTCAGAAGTCGTCCACTTCGGCGATCGTGAAGGGGACGGGGGTTCCGGCGCCGAAGGGGCCGCCCTTGTCGTACTGGGAGCGGGTGACGAGCAGGCCGTGGCCGGAGCGGAGGACGGACGTCGGGATCTGCAGTTCGGAGCTGCTGAAGACGGCCTCCTGGGTGACGGACTGCGCGGCGGGCGAAACGGCCAGGCGCACCAGGGTGTTCGTGCGGTTGAGGGCCACCCAGAGCTTGCCGTCCCGGTAGGAGAGGCCGTCGGCGTTGGGCAGGGAGACGCCGGGGACCGTGGTGACGGCGCCGGTGTCGGTGGCGATGCGGTACAGGGCGCCGGTGGTGGTGTTGGCGGTCAGCAGGGCGCCGCCGTCGACGTACGCGATGCCGTTGAGGTTGAGGCCGGAGTGCTGCGTGTAGTCGGCGGGCGTGCCGGTGAGGTCGCGCCAGGTGTCGAGCGCGGTGTCGGTGCCCTGCGTCCGGGCCTGCGTCAGCTGCTGCGGGGTGACCCGGTAGACGGCGGGGTTGAAGGAGTCCGTGAGGTAGGCGGTGCCGTCGGGGCCGAAGGCGAGGTCGTTCACGCCGCCGGAGGCGAAGGGGATGTGGAACCGGGCCACGCGGATGCCGGTGGTGTCGTCGTACACGGTGACCGACCGGTCCGTGCCGCCCGAGACCCACAGCCGGCCGGATCCGTCGGCCTTGACTCCGGCGGCGTGGGCTCTGCCGTCCGTGCCGGACGGAAGGAAGACCGACGCCTGCGTCCCGCCGGCCGGCAGCCGCAGGACGGATCCGTCGCCGTAGGCGGAGACGAACACGTCGCCGGTCGAGGGGTCCTGGGTGAGGCTCTCCGGATACAGCCCGAAGCCGGGCAGGGAGGCGGCGGTCCGGACGACGGGCGCGGCGAGGGCGGTTCCGGCGGCGAGGACGGTGGCGCACAGGGCGGCCGTGCCGCCCACGGCGAGGCGGCTCAGCCGGATGCGGAAACGGTTCGGGCTGGTGACTGACATGGTGAGGCGATCCCTTCCGGGTGTCGTGTGGGGTGGTGGCCGTGCGCCGGGCCGGGGCCGTGACGGCCGGTCAGGCGGCGGGCGAGGAGCACAGGGCGAGGAGGTCGGTGGCGTTGCCGCCCTCGGGCAGGGCGCGCACGGCCCGCAGTACGGCGTCGACGCGTGCGGGCGGGAGGGCGGTGCCGGCCGACAGCCGGAACTTGTGCTCCCGCTCTCCGGTGGTGAGCGGCACGTCCGGGCCGCCCTTGCTGGTGTCGACGCGGATCTCGTGCGTCCGGCCGTCCCGCGTGGTCACGCGCAGCACGGCCGGGAGCCGGGTGGGGAACAGCGGGTCGAGGCCGGGGTCGGGCACGCAGCGGATGAGGGCGGCGAGGGCGCGCCGGGCGGGGTCGTGGGCGGCGGCGTCGGTGAAGTCCTCGAACCAGACGCCGAGGCCTCCGCCGCCGAGGAGGGCGGTCGCCACGGTGAAGGGGCCGGAGAAGGCCGCCGCGTAGCCGGTGGCCGGGGCGGCCTTGGCGGTCGCGGGCTCGCCGATCGTGCGGTGCATGGCGGTGGGGACGCGCAGCTCGCCGTGGACGACGTCCTCGGCGCGCACTCCTTGGTCCCTCAGGCGCAGTGCGGCGTCGATACCGGGGTGCGTGAAGTGGTTGCACGGGTACGGCTTGACGATGATCTCGCTGGTCTCCCAGCGTTCCCCCAGGCCGTCGAGGACCGCCTCGGGACGGGCCCGGTCGCCGCACCAGGCCTGGAAGAACCCGAACCGCCCTTCCAGGACCGTGGGCGGCCCGGTGATGCCGGCCCGGGCCAGCTGGGCGGCCGCCACTCCGGCATGCGCCGCCCAGCCGCAGTGCATCCGCTTGACGGTGCCGCCGGTGCGGTTGGCCTCCAGCAGGCCGGCGCCGGTGCTCGCGGCGATCCCCAGGGCGGCGGCGATGGTGTCCTCGTCCGCACCGAGGAGCAGGGCGGCCGCGACGGCCGCGCCGAGGGTGCCGCAGATGGAGGTGGCGTGCTGGCCGCGTTCGAAGAACAGCGAGTTGCCGAGGTCCGGGTCGTAACCGGCGATGCCGAGCCGGATGCAGACCTCGGTCCCGACCGTGACGGCGTCGAGCAGCTGCGGCCCGCCGGCGCCGGTGGCCTCGGCGACGGCGAGGGCGGCCGGGATCACGGAGGCGCTGGGGTGCAGGACCGACAGCATGTGGGAGTCGTCGAAGTCCATGGCGTGCGCCAGGGTTCCGTTGACCAGGGCCGCCGCCGGCACGGCCAGCGCCTGGTGCGATCCGAGGACGTGCGCCGGGCCGGTACCGCCCCACTCGCGGGCGACGGCCAGTACGGCCCGGGGGGCGGGTTCGCCCTGGGCGAGGAGGCTGTTGCCCAGGCAGTCGAGGATCCGCTCGGCGGCCTCGGCGCGCAGCCGCCCGGGCAGGCCGCGGTCGCGGGCCTCGGCGGCGAAGGCGGCGAGGCGGTGGACGAGGGGGGCGGGGCCGGGCTGTGACCTCGTCATCGTGACTCCTGCGGGGCGGCCGTGGGGGCGGTGAGGACGGCGAGCGGCCGGACCGGGGACCCCGTGCCGCCGGTGATCTTCAGCGGGCTGAGGACGAACAGGAACTCGGCCGCTCCGGCGGCGGCCAGCGTCTCCAGGTTCATGTGCTCGATGAGGTGGACTCCCCGGTCCACGAGCAGCGTGCGGTGGACCGGGAGCACCGCGTGCCCCTGGCCCGCGGGGATCTGTTCGACGGCGGTGGTGTCGGCGCCGATGGCGCGCACGCCGCGGTCGGCGAGCCAGGCCGCGGCGGACTCGGTGAGGCCGGGTACGCCGGTCTCCCGGCCGATGTACGCCTCGGCGTCGCTCCACCGCCGCGCCCAGCCGGTGCGGACGAGGCACACGTCCTGCTCGGCGGGCAGGACGCCCGCGCGGGCGGCGGCGTGGGCCAGGTCGTCGGCGGTGATGCCGTAGCCGGCCGCGAGGATTTCCGTGCCGTGGGCGGCGGCGACGTCCAGGAGGACGCCGCGGCACACCATGGGCGGCACGGTGTCGATGCCGTGGACGGAGAAGCGTCCGCCCTGCTGGGCCGCGGCGGCGTCGTGGCCGCCGAAGAGCCGTCCGTGGTGGGAGGCGTGGGACAGCGCGTCGATGTGCGTGCCGACGTGCCCGCCGGTGACGATGAGCTCGTTGGCGGCCGAGCTCCCGTCCGGCCGCAGCCCGTCGCCGTGGCGGCGCAGCAGCGCCATGCGGAAGCCCGGGTGGTTGGGGGAGCACGGCATGCCGTTCTCCAGGGGCTGGGCGAGATCGTGGACGATCGTCCCGGCGGCGATGGCCGTCAGGAGGGGATCGGCGGCGGTGGCGGGGAGCGAGGGGGCGTCGGTCATGGGTTGCCTTTCACGGGCGGGCTGGGCCACGTCGCGGGAGGTGGGGAGCGCCGGGTTCACGAGGCGGGGGCGCCTGCCGAGATCGCGCCGGCCATCGTCAGGACGGCGCGGGCCTGCGCCACCAAGGGCGGCGCGACGGTGCGGCCGTCGTCGGTCACGAACACGGACGATCCCGAGTCCGGCCGGGAGGCGGCGGCCGCCAGCACGGCGCGGGCGTCGGCGACCTCCTCGGGGGAGGGGGTGAAGACCTCGTTGATGACCGGAAGCTGGCCGGGGTGGACGGCGAAACGTCCGAGGTAGCCCATGCCGCGGCCGTCCAGGCAGGAGCGGCGCAGCCCTTCCGGGTCGTCCAGCCGCGGGTAGACGCTCATGGCCGGGCTGACGAGCCCGGCGGCGCGGGAGACGAACACGCAGCGCACCCGGGCGGCGTCCATGGTGGGTCCGTCGAAGTCGGTGCGCAGGTCGGCGCGCAGGTCGTTCTCGCCGAGGCCGATGCGTTCCAGCCGGGGCGTGGCATGGGCGAGCTCGCCCAGGGCTTCGACGCCGCGTGCGGACTCGACGAGGATCTGCACGCCCGCGTCGCACCCGGCCTCCTCCAGCCACCGGGCGGCCTCGCGGATCTGCTGCGGGTGCTCGACCTTGGGCAGCCGGACGGCCGCGAGGCCGGGGCCGGCGACGGCCCGTACGTCGTCGCGGGCCAGGCCGCCGGCGACGGAGTTGACGCGTACGTACGTGGGCTTGGGCGGGGCGGCGGAAAGGATCTCGGCGGCGGCCCGGCGGGCGCTCTCCTTGCTGTCGGGCGGTACGGCGTCCTCCAGGTCGAGGACGACGGCGTCGGCCTCGCTCGCGTACGCCTTCTCCACCATGCGCCCCTTGTGGGCGGGAACGTAGAGGTAGCTGCGGTGCACGGTGGCGGTCATACGACCTTCCTTTCTGCGAGCGCGGTTAACTCCGCGTGCCCGATGCCGAGTTCGCCGAGGATCTCGGCGGTGTGCTCGCCCAGGCGCGGACCGGCCGAGCGCACGGACCCCGGCGTGTCCGAAAGCCTGAAGGCGGGGCCGGGCATGCGGATCGTGTCCAGTTCCGGGTCGGGCACGGAGATGACGGAGCCGCGTGCGGCGAGGTGCGGGTCCTGGAGGACGTCGGCGAAGTCGTAGACCGCGCCGATGGCGGCCTGGGCCTGCTCGAAGGCGTCCACGACCTCGTCGCGGGTGCGCTCGGCGATCCAGCCGCCGACGGCGGCGTCGAGTTCGCCGGCGTGCCGCGCGCGACCGGATCCGGTGCCGAACCAGGGTTCTTCGGCCAGTTCGGGGCGGCCGACCAGGCGGACCACGCGCTCGGCGATGGAGACGGTCGTGGCGGCGACGGCCACCCAGTGGCCGTCCTTGGTGCGGTAGACGTTGCGCGGGGCGTTGTTGGGGGAGCTGTTGCCCTGCCGGGTGGGCATGACGCCGGTCAGGTCGTAGGTGGCGAGGGGCCCCGCGAGGACGCCGAGCATCGACTCGACGATGGAGAGGTCGACGACCTGTCCGCGCCCGGTCAGCTCGCGGGCGCGCAGTGCGGTCAGCGCGGCGAAGGCCGCGGTGAGTCCGGCGACCGCGTCGGCGAGGGGGAAGGAGGGCAGGGTGGGCGGCCCGTCGGGGGTGCCGGTGAGGTGGGCGAGCCCGCTCATGGCCTCCCCGACCGTGCCGAAGCCCGGCCGGTGGGCGTAGGGGCCGTTCTGGCCGAACCCGGTCATGCGCAGGAGCACCAGGCGGGGGTTGTCCGCGCTGAGAGCGGCGTAGTCCAGGCCCCAGCGCTCCAGCGTGCCGGGGCGGAAGTTCTCCACGACGAGGTCGGCACCGGCCGCCAGGCGGCGGAAGATCCGCTGGCCCTCCTCGGTGTGCAGGTCGAGGGTGACGGAGCGTTTGTTGCGCGCCACGACCTTCCACCACACGGGCACGCCGTCGGCCTGTGCGCCGTAGCGGCGGGCCGGGTCGCCGTCGGGGTGCTCGACCTTGACGACGTCCGCGCCGTAGTCCCCGAGCAGGGTGGCGGCATAGGGGCCGGCGAAGAGGGTGGCGGTGTCGATGACCTTCAGGCCGGCGAGGGGGGGTGGGAAGGCGGAGGGCTCTGGGTGTTGATGGGGATCGGAGCCGGATCGGTTGATCATGCTCTCCAGACAACATGCTCAGTACAGCGAAGTAAATGCGAGCAGCGTCACACGGGGAGACTGTGTCCCTTTTTCGGCCACACTTTGCCTTTTCTTGTTAATTAATGGGGCGTTAGGCGGGGCGGAGGGGTCGGGAACGAGGTCGGAAATCCGGCGTTCTGACGGACCGGGTTGACGAAATGCCAAGCCATGCTTATAAGCTAGGCTTCGTTCGTGGATGACAATCAAGACACGATCGACCTGGCCCGGCAGACCCGCGACAGCGTGTCCGCGCTCAGCCGGCGGATGCGTCAGGAACGGCCCGCGCACGGCCTCGGGCTCACCAGCGCCTCGGTGCTGAGCAGGCTGGACCGCATCGGCGCGCTCAGCCCCAAAGAACTGGCCGCGCACGAGGGCGTCCAGCCGCAGTCGCTCACCCGCCAGCTCTCCGCCCTGGAGGAGCGAGGCCTGATCACCCGCCGGCCCCACGACCGTGACGGCCGCCAGGTCCTGATGGAGATCACCGAAGCGGGCCGCCATCTGGTGGAGGCCGACCGGCACTCGCGCGACGCATGGCTCGCGCAGGCCATCGGCACCCGCCTCACGCCGGTCGAGCGGGACCTCCTGCGCGCCGCGAACAAGCTGCTCGACCTGTTGTCCGAGACCTAGACATCCCCGAGGGGGAACCGTGGCATTACCCACCGCGCGGACCGCGAGAGAACCGGTTCCCCCCAAGCCCGCCCGCCTGCCGCTCGGCTTCCTCACCCCGATCGTCCTGGGCACCATGCTCAACGCCCTGAACTCCTCGATGCTCGCGGTGGCCCTGCTCTCCATCCAGAAGGCCTACGACGCCGGAGCCGCGGTCGTCTGGCTGGTCTCCGGCCTCTACCTGGCGACCGCGGTCGCCCAGCCCACGATGGGCCGCCTGGCCGACGCCTTCGGCCCCCGCCGGATCTTCGGCATCGGCCTGTTGCTCGTGCTGGGATCGGCCGCCGCGGCCCCCTTCGCCCCCACCCTCGGCTGGCTGATCGCCGCACGCGTGGTCCTGGGCATCGGAACCTCGGCCGCGTACCCGGCCGGCATGTCGATGATCCGCCTGCGGGCGGACTCCGGTCCGGCCGCGGCCGGCGCACCGGCCGGCGGCCTCGGCGCCATCTCCGCCGCCTCCCAGGCCGCCGTCGCCCTCGGCCCGCCGCTCGGCGGCGTGCTCGTCCAGCTCGTGGACTGGCGCGCCATCTTCTGGGTCAACGTCCCGATCGCCCTGGCCGCCATGGTCATGGCCCTGCTCTGGCTGCCCGCCGACGATCCGGCCCGGCGCGCCTCGGTCACCCTGCGCGAACTGGACCTGCCCGGCATGGCCCTGTTCACCGGCGAACTGTGCGGCCTGATGCTCTTCCTGCTCTCGCTGCCCGACCACCCGCGGTGGTGGGCCCTGGCCGTGTTCGTCGTCCTGACCGC
Organism: Streptomyces sp. 3211.6; assembly: GCF_003634815.1. Classification (NCBI taxonomy): domain Bacteria; kingdom Bacillati; phylum Actinomycetota; class Actinomycetes; order Kitasatosporales; family Streptomycetaceae; genus Streptomyces; species Streptomyces sp. 3211.6. Next base: position 6,488,030 of record NZ_RBXC01000001.1, read on the forward strand.
CGTCCTGATCTGGCGTGAACTGCGCGCCCACCGGCCCTTCGTGGACCTGCGCATGATCGCCCGCAACCGACCGCTCGCCGCGACCTATGTACGCTGTATGGCGACGTACGTGGTCTTCTACTCCATCACCTACGCCCTGCCCCAGTGGCTCCAGCAGGGACGCGGCCTGTCCGAGTCGGAGTCGGGCCTGGTCATGCTCCCCGTCGCCATCCTCGGCATCGTCACCACCATGTGGGCCACCCGGCTCGTCGGCCGAGGCCTGCGCACCGTCCTGATCACCGGCTCCGGCGCCCTGTGCCTGGGCAGCGCCGCACTGGCGCTGTTCGGATCGAGCGTGCCGATCTGGCAGATCCTCGTCATCGCCGCGGTGCTGGGCCTGCCCAACGGGTTCAACAGCCTGGGCAACCAGACGCTGATGTACCGCACCGCGCCGGCCGAGCAGATCGGCACCGCCTCCGGGCTCCTGCGCACCTCCCAGTACATCGGGGCCAACCTCGCCTCGGCCCTGGTCGGCATCGCGCTCGGCCGGCAGGCCGGCGACTCCGGACTCCACCTGCTGGCCGCCGTGATCACCGGCATCAGCCTCGTACTCCTCCTCAACGCCGCCACCACGCGCCACCTGCGCGGTGCGGCAGCCCGCGGCTGAACCGCTTCCCCGGCCCAGCCGCACTCCACGCGCACGCACTCCGTGCTGCTCGTCGCCCCCGTGGCACCCCTCCCACACCTCCCACGCCTCACACGCCTCACACGCCTCCGAAAGGAACCACCCATGCCCGTCGTGGAACTCAGCCCCAAGGCCGCCCTCGTCGTGCTCGACCTGCAACAGGGCATCCTCGGGCTCCCGCTGCAGCCCCACCCGGCCGCCCAGGTCGTCGGCAACAGCGCCCGCCTGGCCCACGCCTTCCGCAAGGCCGGCCTTCCCGTCGTCCTGGTCAACGTGGCCCACGGGCCCGACGGCGGCGCCGCCCTCCAGCCCCGCGCCGACGTGCCGCACAACCCCCCCGCCCTGCAGCCCGAGTTCTCCCGGCTCTCCCCGGAGCTCGAGGCGCAGCCCGGCGACCTGCTCATCACCAAGCGGCAGTGGGGCGCCTTCACCGGCACCGAACTGGACCTCCAGATGCGCCGTCGCGGCGTCGAAGAGCTCGTCCTCACCGGCGTCGCCACCAACCTGGCCGTGGAGTCGACCGCCCGCTTCGCCTACGAGCACGGCTACCACGTGATCGTCGCGGAGGACGCGACCAGCACGTTCTCCGCCGAACACCAGGAGTTCGCGACCACGCGGATCCTCCCCATGATCGCCCGCGTCGACTCGACCGACGCCGTACTCGCGGCGCTCGGGGCAGCGCAGCAGCGCTGAGCCGCCGCTGCGGCGCGCCCGCACCCCGGACGCGCGCCCCGACGCGCATCCCGGCCCGCACCCCGGCCCTTTCGAACCGTACGACATCCGATGGAGATCCCATGAGTACGCCCCTCGCAGACGCCGTGATCGAAGGCCGCAGCGGCGAAGAGCTGCTGAGCCTGCCCCTGCCCGGCCACATGAAGGCCGTGACGATCCACAAGGACCAGACCGGGATGTTCGACGGCGTCGCGGACAAGGACGTCCGCAAGTCGATGCACGTCGAGGAAGTCCCCATGCCCGAACTCGCCCCCGACGAGGTGCTGGTCGCGGTCATGGCCGGCGCCATCAACTTCAACACCGTGTGGTCGGCCACCTTCGAGCCGGTCCCCACCTTCCGGTTCCTGGAGCAGATGGGCCGGCGCGGGGGCTGGGACGCACGGCACGACCTGCCCTACCACATCCTCGGATCCGATGCCTCCGGCGTCGTGGTGCGCACCGGTTCGGCCGTGCGCCGCTGGAACGCGGGTGACCACGTCGTCATCGGCACGGCCTACGTCGACGAGCAGGACCCGGCCACCCACCGCGACGGCATGCTCGGCGAGGACCAGCGCGCCTGGGGCTTCGAGACCAACTTCGGAGGCCTGGCGGAGTACACCGTCGTACGGGCCAGTCAGCTGCTCCCCAAGCCCGCGCTGCTCACCTGGGAGGAGGCCGCGTCCAACCCGCTGTGCGCGGGCACCGCGTACCGGATGCTCGTCAGCGACCGCGGCGCCCGCATGAAGCAGGGAGACGTCGTCCTGATCTGGGGCGCGACCGGCGGACTGGGCGCGTACGCCGTGCAGTTGGTGCGCAACGGCGGCGGCATCCCCGTCGGTGTCGTCAGCTCCGCGGAGAAGGCGGAGGTGCTGCGCAAGCTCGGCTGCGAGGCGGTCATCGACCGCTCCGCGATCGAACAGGGCGACCGCACCATGCTCCAGCGGCCCGAGGGGTGGAAGAAGCTGGGCAAGGCGATCCGCGACGCGGTCGGCGAGGACCCGCACATCGTCTTCGAGCACGTCGGCAAGGCGACCTTCGCCGCCTCGGTCTTCCTGGCGCGCCGCGGCGGCACCGTCGTCACCTGCGGGTCCAGCACCGGCTACGACCACCAGTACGACAACCGCTACCTGTGGATGAAGCTGAAGAACATCATCGGCAGCCACGGCGCCAACCTGGACGAGCAGTGGGAGACCAACCGGCTCATCGGGATGGGCAAGGTCCTTCCGGCCCTGTCCGCCACCTACGCGCTGGACGACGCCGGCGAGGCGGCGCGCAGCGTGCAGGTGAACGAGCACCTCGGCAAGGTCGGTGTGCTCGGCCTCGCCCCCAGGGCCGGCCTCGGCGTGACCGACGCGCAGGCGCGCGCCCGCGTGGGCGAGGAGCGGTTCCGGCTCTTCCAGAGCTGACCCCGCGACCCCGTACGGGGCTACGGCGGCGGACCCGGGCTGATCGCCCCGGTCCGCCGCCGTTGCGCGTCCCCGCCCGCACCGCCCGCACGGCCCGCACGGCCCGCACCGGCCGTACCCCCGGCCACATCGCCGGTGCGGTCGCCGCCGTGCGCGAGCTCCGCCGCCAGACCGTCCAGCAGCCGCTCCAGACCCCAGGTGAACTGCTCGTCCTGCGCCCCCTCCGGCGCGTACCCGGCGGCGGCGTGCAGCCGGGGGAACGACGCCGGCGGCAGGTCCGCGAGGGTGTGCCGCCACCAGGCCCGGTGGTCCTCCTGGCCCTCCGGCGTGGTCCGGCCGATCTCGTACAGCACGAAGCCGAGGGTGTAGGTCTGTACCGAGTGGTACGCCCGGACGCCGTCGCGCAGCGGCCAGCCGCCCTCCGTCATCCTCCCCAGCAGCCACTCGAAGACCTCCGCCAGGCCCGCGCTCCACATCCGACGGGTGATCAGGAGCTCGGCCAGGGCCCGGTGTTCGAGCATCCTGCGGCGCAGGGACGCGGCGAAGTCCGCCAGCGCCGGCCGCCAAGGCGCGTCGTCCCCGCGCTCCAGGGGGAAGTCCTCCAGCACGGCCCCGGCGAGCAGTTCGAGCAGGTGCTCCTTGCTGTCCACGTGGCCGTAGAGCGACATCGCCCCGCACCCCAGCTCCTGGGCGAGCCGCGGCATGCTGACCGCCGCCAGGCCCTCGGTGCGGGCCACGTCCAGCGCCGCGGCGACGATCTGCGGCCGGGACAGGGAGCCCCGCGGCCGTCTTCCGGCCCCGCCGGGCACCGCCCGCTCCGAAGGCTTCGCCATGGTGCTCCCTCCGCCGTCATCCCTGTCCGGCCGTGGCCGGGCGCGCCCTTGCGGGCCGTCCCGCACCATTCTACGGTGAGCATTACCGTAAGCCTTACGGTAATGGTTCGGGCAGGCCAGGCGTGCCCGTGGGAAGCGACGGTGATGTGCAGTGGACCCGACGACACGACTCCCCTTAGCCGGCGTACGGGTGCTCGACGCCGCCACCCTGTTCGCGGGGCCCGGTGCGGCGACGCTCCTCGGGGACTTCGGGGCGGACGTCATCAAGATCGAACACCCGGCCGGCGACCCCGCCCGCCGCCACGGCGCGCAGGTCCACGGTGAGAGCCTGTGGTGGAAGCTGGTCGGCCGCAACAAGCGCACGGTCACGCTCGACCTGAGCCGCAGCGAGGGCCAGGAGATCTGCCGGGAGCTGGTGCGCGACGCGGACGTGCTCGTGGAGAACTTCCGGCCGGGCACCTTCGAACGGTGGGGCCTGGGATACCGGCGGCTCAGCGAGCTCAACCCCGGCCTGGTGATGCTCCGCGTCAGCGGCTTCGGGCGGGTCGGCCCCATGAGGAACCGCGCGGGCTTCGGCACGCTCGCCGAGGCGATGAGCGGCTTCGCCCACTGCACGGGCGCACCGGACGGGCCCCCGACGCTGCCCCCCTTCGGCCTCGCCGACGGCGCGGCCGCGGTCATGTCGGCCTACGCCACGATGGTCGCCCTGCACGCGCGCGGCAGCACCGGCCGCGGCCAGGTCGTGGACACGGCCCTCATCGAACCGATCCTGCACCTGCTCGGCCCGCAGATCTCCGCCTACCAGCAACTCGGCACGGTCCAGGAGCGCTCGGGCAACCGCTCTCCCCACAACGCCCCGCGCAACATCTACCGGTGCCGCGACGGACGCTGGCTCGCCGTCTCCACCAGCGCCCAGTCCATCGCCGAGCGCGTGATGAGGCTGGTGGGCAGCCCCCACCTGATCGAGGAGCCCTGGTTCGCCACCGGGTCGGGGCGCGCCGAGCACGTGGAGGAACTGGACGCCGTCGTCGGCGACTGGATCGCGGCGCGCGACGCGGACGAGGTCATCGCGGCCTTCGAGGAGGCCCGGGCGGCGGTCGCACCCGTCTACACCGCCGCCGACATCGTCGCCGACCCGCAGTTCGCCGCCCTCGGCACGGTCGTCCACGTCGACGACGCCGCACTCGGCCCCCTGGCCATGCAGGGCGTGCCCGCCCGCCTGTCCGACACCCCGGGACGGGTCCGCTGGGCGGGCAGGCCGCTGGGCGCGGACAACGACGAGGTCTTCGCAGGGCTGGGCATCGACGCCCGGCGCCGCGCGCAGCTGCGCCGGGAAGGGGTCATCTGATGCCGCCGTCCTCCGCCGGCACCCGCCCGAGCCCGGTGGTCCGCACCTGGCTCTACGTGCCCGGCGACCGCCCCGAGCGTTTCGGCAAGGCCGTCGCCTCCGGAGCCGATGCCGTGGTCATCGACCTGGAGGACGCGGTGGCCCCCGCCCGCAAGGCGGCCGCCCGCGGGGCCGCCGTCGGCTTCCTGGGCTCCGGCCACGGCCGGGCGGTCTTCGTGCGCGTCAACGCCCTGGGCGACGGCGGCGAGGAGGACCTGGCCGCCCTGCGCGGCACCCGGGTCTCGGGGGTGCGCATCCCCAAGTGCGAGCACCCCGCCCAGCTCGCCGAGGCCGCCCGGCTCCTGCCGGGCGTGCGGCTCGTACCGCTCCTGGAGACGGCGCTGGGCATCGAGCACGCGTACGCGCTGGCCACCGGCCACGCCCAGGTGTCCGGCCTCGCCTTCGGCGAAGCCGACCTCGCGGCCGAGCTGGGCACCGGCCACCGCGACGTCCTCGACGCGGCCGCCCACCGTGTCCTGCTCGCCGCCGCCGCGGCCGGGCTGCCCCGGCCGCCCCTGAGCGTCTTCCCCGCCGTACGGGACCTCGACGGCCTCGCGGCGGACTGCGCGCGCGGCCGGGAACGCGGCTTCTTCGGCCGCTCGGTGGTCCACCCCGCCCAGGTCCCCGTCGTCAACGCCGCGTTTACCGCTCCGGCCCGGGAACTGGAGGCCGCGCGCCGCCTGGTGGAGAGGGTGGAGCGGGCTGAGGCGAACGGCTCGGGCGCGTGGCTGGACGAGGCCGGCAACCTCATCGACGCGGCGGCCCTGCGCCAGGCCCGCGCGGCCCTGGGCGCCGCCCGCCACCCGGGTCCGACGGCCTGACGGGACGAACCTAGGCCGTGAGGTGGCGGTAGAGGGTTTCGTGGCCCTCGGGGCCGGGGTGGATCCCGTCCGTGAGGAGATCCGCGCGGTGCTGGAGCGGGGTCCACAGGTCGACGTGGTCGACGTGGTGCTCCGCGCACCAGGTGCGCAGGGCCTCGCGCACGACCAGTGCGCGGGATTCGGTGAAGCGCAGGCCCTCGTAGTCGGCCGTGCGGGACTCGTCCAGCCACAGGGGGCCGAGGACGGCCAGGCGGGCGTTGTGGTCCCGGGCCGTGGCCGCCAGGGAGGCGAGACTGTCCGCGAGGCGGGCCGCCAGGCCGTCGGAGCCCTCGTGCGGGGCCGACGCCGGGACGGCCGAGTCGTTGATGCCGGCGGCGATCAGCAGGGTGTCCGGGCGGCGCGCGGCGAGGAGGGCCGGGGTCTGCTCGGCGACCTCGGCCAGGGTGCTGCCCGGGACGGCCAGGTTGAAGACCCGGTGGTCCCGCTCGTTCGCCGCGATGTGGCGGGCCGCGAGCCGGCCCGCCCAGCCGCCCCGCGGATCGCAGCGCCCGTACGCGATGCTGTCGCCCGCGATCACGATCCGGGCCGCCGAGCGCAGCGGGTCCGCGTCCAGATAGGCCCAGGCGCTCTCCCCGGAGGAGAGCAGCACCCGCCGGCGGACGTAGTCGTCCACCTCGTAGGCGTCGGCCGCGGCCAGCTCCTCGTCGGTCAGGCGCAGGACGACGCCGTCGACCGCGGAGCCCAGCCGGCACTCCAGGGTCAGGTGGACGTCGAGGCCGCTGGCGGCGATCACGTCCGGGTCGGCGATCTTCAGGGGCCGGGTGGCGTAGCCGACCAGCGAGGCCGGCGAGCTGGGCACGGTCCGGCCGAAGAGGGCGGTCTGGACGTGCGCCTCCTTCAGCGTGCCGAAGGAGAACAGGGCGTGCGGGCGCGACTCGGTCACGGTGGGGGCCGGGGCCTTTCTTCAGCGGATGATCATCACTCACCCTATCGGCCCCTCGGGCGGTGTTGATCGGGCGTTGATCGGATGTACATCGCGCCCGTCCAGGATCACCGCATGTCGATGAACACCACCACCGCCCCCGCCTGGTACGACCTCGCCCTGTGCGCCCAGACGGGCCCGAGCTTCTTCTTCCCGGACCCGGGCTCCTCCGTCCAGGACGCGAAGCGGCTGTGCGGGGCGTGCGAGGGCAGGGCGGCGTGCCTGGAGTACGCCCTCGCCAACGACGAGCGCTTCGGTGTCTGGGGCGGCCTCTCGGAGACCGAACGGCAGGCCCTGCGCCCGCGCGGCTGAACCGGGCGGCGGACCTCAGCCCTTCCGGGCGGCCATGCGCGCCGCGCGCGCGGCCAGGCGCTCGTCGAGCTTGCGGGCCTCGGCGTCGAGGCCGTTCATGAACAGCCCGAGCTCCTCCTGGGCCTTCTGCCCCTCCGGGCCCAGCCCGTCGATGTCCATGATCTTGAGGAAGCGGATCACGGGGCTCAGCACGTCGTCGTGGTGGATCCGCAGGTTGTAGACCCCGCCGATCGCCATCTGCGCGGCCATCCGCTCGAAGCCGGGCATGCCGTGTCCGGGCATCCGGAAGTTGACGACGACGTCGCGCACGGCCTGCATGGTCAGGTCCGGGGCGAGCTCGAAGGCCGCGGCCAGCAGGTTCCGGTAGAAGATCATGTGCAGGTTCTCGTCCTGCGCGATGCGGGCCAGCATCCGGTCGCAGACCGGGTCACCGGACTGGTGGCCGGTGTTGCGGTGCGAGATGCGGGTCGCCAGCTCCTGGAAGGCCACGTACGCCACCGAGTGCAGCATGGAGTGGCTGTTGTCGGACTCGAAGCCCTCCGACATGTGCTGCATCCGGAACGCTTCCAGCTTGTCCGGGTCCACGGCGCGCGAGGCCAGCAGGTAGTCGCGCATCACGATGCCGTGGCGGCCCTCCTCGGCGGTCCAGCGGTGCACCCAGGTGCCCCAGGCGCCGTTGCGGCCGAAGAGCGTCGCGATCTCGTGGTGGTAGCTGGGGAGGTTGTCCTCGGTCAGCAGGTTCACGACCAGCGCGATCTTGCCGATGTCGGTCACCTTCGACTGCTGCGGGTCCCAGGCCTCGCCGTCCTCGAAGAAGCCCGGGAAGTTCCGGCCGTCGCTCCACGGGACGTACTCGTGGGGCATCCAGTCCTTGGTGACCTTCAGATGGCGGTTGAGCTCCTTCTCGACCACCTCTTCCAGCGCGAACAGCAGCTTGGCGTCGGTCCACGCCTCCGAGCTGCCGAGGTGGGGAGAGGTGATCGTCACGGGGGCTCCTGGGGGGACAAAGCGAATTACCTACGGTTCCGTAGCCTACGGTCTCGTAGGTTAAGCCTGACATCAGGGCCAGCCAAGCCCCAGTCGTCGGTGTGTCCGGCTACGTCCGGTTATCTATGCAGTTGGAGGGGGCGGCAGGGGCCTTCAGAAGGGGCAGAATCACGCCAGAAGGTGGCCGGCCCCTCCGGCCTTGACGGCCGGAGGGGCCGGAGCGAGGGGGCCGCGAGGGCCCGGTGGATCAGTCCTGCCAGAGCGAGGCGCGGACCTCTTCGGCGGTGGTCGCCCGCAGTCCCCGCTCACCGTCGAGCAGCAGCCACCGGGTGATCCCGACCGACTCCAGGAACGGCACGTCGTGGCTGGCCACGATCAGCGCCCCCTCGTAGGACTCCAGCGACTCCCCGAGCCGGCGCACGCTCGCCAGGTCCAGGCTGTTCGTCGGCTCGTCCAGCATCAGCAGCTGCGGAGCCGGCTCCGCCAGCAGCAGGGCCGCGAGCGCCGCCCGGAACCGTTCGCCGCCCGACAGGGTGCCGGCCGCGCGGTCCGCCCGGCCGCCCCGGAACAGGAAGTGCGCGAGCCGCGCCCGGATCAGGTTGTTGGAGGCGTGCGGGGCGAACCGCGCCACGTTCTCCACGACCGAGCGCTCGTCGTCCAGTACGTCCAGCCGCTGCGGCAGGAACCGCGCCGGGACGTGCGCCACCGCCTCGCCCGACACGGGAGCCAGCTGCCCGGCGATGGTCCGCAGCAGCGTCGTCTTGCCGGAGCCGTTCGCGCCGACCAGCGCGATCCGCTCCGGACCGCGCACCTCCCACTCGCCTGCCACGCCGGGCCCGTGGGCCGGCCGCAGATCGGTCAGGGTCAGGACCCGTCGGCCCGGGGGGACCTGAGTGGCCGGCAGTTCGATGCGGATCACGTCGTCGTCGCGCACCGCCTCCACCGCCTGGTCCAGCCGCTCGCGGGCGTCCGCCAGCTTCTCGGCGTGCATCGTGCGGTGCTTGCCCGCCGACTCCTGGGCGGCGCGCTTGCGCGCGTTCATCACGATCTTCGGCTCGCGCTTGGTGTCGTACATCTTCTGCGCGTACCGCTTGCGGCGGGCCAGTTTCAGCTGGGCGTCGGCGAGTTCGCGCTTCTGGCGCTGGACGTCGGCCTCGGCGACCCGGACCATCCGCTCGGCCGACTCCTGCTCGGCGGCGAGCATCTGCTCGTAGTCCCCGAAGTTCCCGCCGTACCAGCGGACTTCGCCGTCGCGCAGGTCGGCGATCTGGTCGACCCGCTCCAGCAGCTCCCGGTCGTGACTGACCAGCACCATCACCCCCGACCAGGACTCGACGGCCGCGTAGAGGCGCCGTCGGGCCCGCAGGTCCAGGTTGTTGGTGGGCTCGTCCAGCAGCAGCACGTCCGGCCGGGCCAGCAGCAGGGCCGCCAGCCGCAGCAGGACGCACTCGCCGCCGGAGAGCTCACCGACCGTGCGGTCCAGGCCGATCCCGGCGAGCCCGAGCTGGTCGAGCACGGCCAGGGCCCGCTCCTCGACGTCCCAATCGTCGCCGACGGCGGCGAAGTTGGCCTCGGTGGCCTCACCCGCCTCGATGGCGTGCAGGGCCGTGCGGGCGGCGCGGATGCCGAGCGCCTCGTCGACGCGGAGCGCGGTGTCGAGGGTGGCGTCCTGCGGGAGGTAGCCGAGGGTGCCGGCCACCGACACCTGGCCCCCGGACGGGGTCAGGGCGCCGGCGACGAGCTTCAACAGGGTGGACTTCCCGCAGCCGTTGAGCCCGATCAGGCCGGTGCGGCCGGGGCCGACGGTCCACTGGAACCCCTCGAAGACGGGGGTTCCGTCGGGCCAGTCGAAGGAGAGGGCGGAGCAGGTGATGAAAGTAGGGGCATGACTCATGGAGGCCTCCAGGTTGCGTGAGTGGTGCGTGCAACGCGGGGAGACAGCCGACTGTCACAAGGGTGTGGGCGTGGTGGTCGGGTGTCTCGGACCTCAGAAGAGCAATGTCCTACTCCGTTTCGACGGCTATGGGGCACCGACGAAATTACGGGCGGCCCCAGCCGCCCGCAACCGAATAACACCGCCGTTCCGTCGGGCTCAGCAGGAGCCGCGCATCAGCTCGTCCAGGCTGTGGTCCATGTCCAGGTAGCGGTGCTCCAGCCCCGGCGGGACGAGCTCGCGGGAGCGCTCCAGGAATCTCTCGATCTCGGCCGTGTCCATCAGCACGATCGCCACCCCCTCCGGCGCGTGGAACTCGACCGTCGTGCGGTCCCCGTCGTACGGGCGCACGCGCACGTCGCCGCAGCCGGCCGGGTGCTGGATCCCTGACATCAGCAGCTCCCGCGCGAAGGTCCACGAGACCTCGACGCCCTCGAGTGTGGCGAGCGCGGGGAAGGCCATGCGGACGGCGAAGGGATCCGAGCGGTCGTAGCAGAGGGTGACGGGGACGGTCTCGACCTTCGGGGCGGTGGCGACCAGTCGTGCCTGTACGGCCTGCTCGATGACAGTGATCAAGGCTCGCTCCCTTGCAGCGGATCTGCTGCCGGGCTGTGGGGTGGAACCCGGCAACCGGATAGACGCCGGAATCGGCAAATCCGTGCAGGGCGGATGACGTGAGCTGCGTCACCGATTGGCCGGATCCCGCCGGTGCGATCGCACAGAGTGACGGGAAGGGGGGTGTGGGGAAAGGGGTCTCACTCCTTTCCGCAGGCTCCGGAGTGATCGCAATAAGGCTGGTTACCGCTCACTCCACAGGCGCAAAGCACCGCTCTGGTCTCCCTCCGGAGCCCCCCGGCGGCGGTGGTCACGCTCAGTTCCCCCCGCAGGAACAGTTGGCCGAGAGGCGACCGTACGACGCTGGTCGGCCGGTCCCCCTGCTCCGCCGGGCCGGCGGCCGTCCGGTACTGGAGCGCCCCGGACGGGCAGCGCCGGACCACCTCGGCGACCCGCTCCGGCGCGGCCCCGTCCGGCCGGATCCAGGGGCGGCGTCCCGAGTCGAACACCTCGGGCAGCCCGCCGACGCACCGGGCGGCGTGCAGGCACCGGCCGGCGTCGTAGGTGACGGTGATCCCCGCGCCCGCGTACGCCTTGGGTCCTTGCGGGGCGTGCAGGACTTGCGGGGCTTGCGGCTCGTTCGGCGCTTCCGGCTCGTTCGGCTCGTTCGCTCCCATGGAGGCCATGGGCCCACGCTAGGAACCCGCGGCCGGGAACGCACCCTGGACGGCGAAATACGGGTGCGTTAGCTTCCCGCGCCATGAGACTTCTGGGAGTTGGCATGTTCGCGGCGGCCCTGCTGGCGGCGGTGACGGCCGGGCCGGCGCTGGCGGACACCGGTACGGGCGCCGCAGCCGGTCCGGGCACCGCGGCCGAAGACCTCACCGCCGCCGGATCACGGGGCGCCGGCTGGGCCCTCAAGGACACCGGGGCGGCGGCCGCGAACGGGGTCCGCTTCCGCGGGCTGGCCGCCGTCGACCGCGCCACGGCCTGGGTGGCCGGCACCCGGGGCACGGTCCTGCGCACCGGCGACGGCGGCCGCAGCTGGCGGGACGTGTCGCCTCCCGGGGCGGTCGCGGACGGGCTGGAACTGCGTGACATCGAGGCCTTCGACGCGCGGCGGGCGGTGGCCCTGTCCATCGGGGAGGGCGCGGCCTCCAGGATCCTGCGGACCGAGGACGGCGGCGCGACCTGGACCGAGGCCTTCCGCAACCCCGACCCGCGGGCCTTCTACGACTGCCTGACCTTCTTCGACTCCCGGCACGGGCTGGCCGTCAGCGACCCGGTGGACGGGAAGTTCCGCATCCTGGCCACCGACGACGGCGGGCGCGGCTGGCGGGTGCTGCCGGACGCCGGGATGCCGCAGGCGCTGCCCGGGGAGGCGGGTTTCGCCGCGAGCGGGCAGTGCCTGGTGGCCTCCGGGCCGCGCGACGTCTGGCTGGCCACCGGGGGCGGGACGGCCGCGCGGGTGCTGCACTCCGCGGACCGGGGCCTGACGTGGCGGGCCGCCGACACCACCGTCCCCGGCGGGGATCCGGCGCGCGGGGTCTTCGCCCTGGCCTTCCGCGACCGCACGACGGGCCTCGCGGTCGGCGGCGACTACCGCACGGGCCAGGCCTCGCCCCTGGCGGCGGCCCGCTCCACGGACGCGGGCCGCAACTGGACCCGCGCGGCCACCCCGCCGCCCGCGTACCGGTCCGGCGCGGCCTGGTACCCGTACGGGCGGACGGTGGCCCTGGCGGTGGGGCCGACGGGCACGGACGTCACGGCCGACGCGGGCCGGAGCTGGCGGCCGCTGGACGGGGGCTCGTTCGACACGGTCGCCTGCGCGGCGGACGGGGGGTGCTGGGCGGCGGGGGAGAAGGGCCGCGTGGCCCGGCTGGAGCACCACCGCTGACCCGGCTGCGGGGGGCGTGCGGTCCGCCGCGCGGAGCCGATGCGCCGCCCCGCGCAGCGGGCCCGGGCCCGGGGGGTTACGACGGAAGGGACTCGCGGACCGCCGAGAGGTCCGCGGAGGTCTTCGTGGCGATGAACTCCGTGATCCGGTACTCGCACACCCCCGCCACCGTGAACGGATCCTCGGCCGCGATCTTCTCGATCTCCGCCCGCGACACCCCGCGGGCCAGGATGATCCCGCCCTGCCGCGGGACCTGGCGCCCCGAGGCGAGGAAGACGCCGGACGCGTAGTACCCGTCCAGCCACGCGATGTGCGCGTCCAGTTCCTCTTCGACGGCTTCGATGGGCGCGATGTAGGTGAGCTCCATGACGAACATGATCGCCAGGCTACTCTCGCACTCCATGACACGCGTGAAGACCCCCGCCGACGCAGCCGAGGCCCGGGCGGTACAGGACGAACTCCGCAAGGGACTGGTGCTCGACGAGCCCGGCCCCGAGCCCGGCCGCGGGCTGGTCGCCGGCGTCGACGTGGCCTACGACGACGACCGCGACCTCGTCGCGGCCGCCGCCGTCGTCCTCGACGCCGCCACCCTCGAGGTCGTGGCCGAGTCCACCGCCGTCGGGCAGGTGAGCTTCCCCTACGTGCCCGGCCTGCTCGCCTTCCGGGAACTGCCGACCGTCCTCGCCGCCCTCGACGCGCTCCCCGTCACCCCCGGCCTCGTCGTCTGCGACGGCTACGGCCTCGCCCACCCCCGCGGCTTCGGCCTCGCCTGCCACCTCGGGGTGGTGACGGGCCTGCCCAGCATCGGCGTCGCCAAGAACCCCTTCACCTTCACCCACGAGGAGCCCGGCGCCCCGCGCGGCGAGACCTCGCCGCTGCTCGCCGCCGACGGCTCGGTCGTCGGGCGGGCCCTGCGCACCCAGCACGGGATCAAGCCGGTGTACGTGTCCGTGGGCCACCGCGTCTCCCTGGACAACGCCTGCGCCCACACCCTCGCGCTGAGCCCCCGTTTCCGGATCCCCGAGACCACCCGGCAGGCCGACTCCCTGTGCCGCCGGGCCCTGCGCGAGGCCGTGGAAGGGGCCGCGGGCGAGGAAGCCTAGAGGCCGCCCGGGACGGCCGCACGGACAACGCCCGTGCGGCCCCCTCTTCCCGGCCCCGCCTCGCCGCCGCCGTCAGGGCCGCCCGGCAGGCGCGGCCTGGGACCGGGCCGCCACCCGGAAGCGGATCCCCGCCTTCTGGAGGCGGTCCAGCAGGGCGTCGCCCATTGCCACCGCCGTCGTCAGCTGGCCGGAGGTCTCGGGCAGGGCGTCGTACGCCAGGCACAGCGCGGACTCCGCCAGCATCTTCGCCGTCTCCCCGTAGCCCGGGTCCCCGCCGGCCACCTCGGTGAACACGCGGCGCCCGCCGCCCTCCCCGACGAAGCGGACGGTGAACCAGCTGCGGGCGCGCCGCTCCGCGTCCGGGCCGCTGCCCGGCTCCCAGCGGGCCATCAGCCACCGCCGCGCCGCCGGGACCTGGGCCAGCGCGGCCGCCGCCCCCAGCGCCGCCGTCCCGCCGAGGGCCACCGGCAGACGGCGCACGGAGGCGTAGTGCCGGTAGCGGAAGTCCGGCCCGTAGCGTTCCAGCGCGGCCGCCGACCGGGTCACCACCCGGGGGTCCAGCGTGGGCAGCGGCAGCGCCCAGGTCCCGGTCTCCCGGCTGAACCGCGGGACGCCCACCGGACCGCGCACCCGCCGCCCCGGCAGCCGGGGCTGGTACAGCCTGCGTTCCCGCGCGGCGGCCAGGGTCTGCGGGCCCCGGCCCAGGGCGGTGAGGGCGGAGGCCAGGGTGCCGCCGGAGGCCAGCGCGGAGGAGCGGACGAACCCGTCCACCCGCAGCGGCACCCCGTCCGGCAGCAGGCCCACCGTGAAGTACGCCCCAAGGTCGGCCGGAACGGAGTCGAACCCGCACGCGTGCACCAGCCGGGCCCCCGTCTCCCGGGCCCGCGCGTCGTGCGCGACGTACATCCGGTCGACGAACTCCGGCTCCCCGGTGAGGTCCACGTAGTCGGTGCCCGCCTCGGCGCAGGCCGCGACCAGCTCCGCCCCGTACCAGACGTACGGGCCGACGGTGGTGGCCAGCACCCGGGTGGCGGCGGCCAGTTCGCGCACGGCGGCCCCGTCGGCGGCGTCGGCGCGCAGCAGCGGCAGGCCGGCGCAGGCCGGGTTCAGGGCGGTCAGCCGCTCGCGCAGCCGCTCCAGCCTGCCGCGGTCGCGCCCGGCCAGGGCCCAGCGGCAGCCCGCCGGGGCGTGGAGCGCCAGGTACTCGGCCGTCAGCGTGCCGACGAACCCGGTCGCGCCGAAGAGCACGAGGTCGAAGTCCCGTCCCGGACCCGGCTGAGGGCGGCGGCGGTGGACGTGCTCGGTCATGGAACGTTCCTCCCGGCTGGTGTCGGTGGCTGAGGCTAGCGTGGTGGTCGACTGTCCGTACGAGCAGGTGTGACCTGCGGTAAGCGGGAGGGTGCGATGAGGGCTGCGGTACGCAAGTGGGAGGCGGTGCGCGCGTTCGCGCTGGGGCTGCCGGAGGCCGTCGAGGAGCATCCCTGGGGCCCCGAGGACGGGGTGGTGAAGGTCAACAAGAAGATCTTCGTCTTCCTCGGCAGCGCGGACGGTCCCGAACCGCCGGGCCTCTCCGTCAAGCTCAGGGACGAGGTCCTGCACGGGCACGCGCTGGCCGCTCCCGGCGCCCGGCCCACGGCGTACGGCCTCGGCCGGGCCGGCTGGGTGTCGGTGCCGCTGGGGGAGGAGGGGGCGCCGTCGGCGGAGGTGCTGTGCGAGTGGGTGGAGGAGAGCTACCGGACGGTCGCGCTCAAACGGCACGTCAAGGAGCTCGACGCGAGAGGCCGGGGATGAAGGCGGCACGGCGCGGGGGAGATTGAGCCAATCGGCTAAGCGCTTGCTCTTGTGCTGAGGGGGACGCCTTCCTAGCATCGCTGGTGTTACATCAGTTGTGTCACACCCGCGCCAGGGACACTGGGGGCCCGATGACAGAGGCGAAGACAGGGACCGGCCCGCTCGCCGGGGTGCGCGTGGTGGAACTGGCGGGCATCGGGCCCGGGCCGTTCGCCGCCATGCTCCTCGCCGACCTCGGCGCCGACGTCGTCCGCGTCGACCGGCCCGGCGGGGGCGGGCTCGCCATCGACCCGGCCTACGACGTCACCAACCGCAACAAACGCTCCGTCCTGGTCGACCTGAAGTCCCCCGAGGGCCCCGCCCGGGTACTGGAACTGGCCGAGCGGGCCGACGTGCTCATCGAGGGCTTCCGCCCGGGGGTCGCCGAGCGGCTCGGCGTCGGCCCCGAGGAGTGCCTGGCCCGCAACCCCGGGCTGGTCTACGGCCGGATGACCGGCTGGGGCCAGGAGGGCCCCCTCGCCCAGACCGCCGGGCACGACATCGCGTACATCGCCGTCACCGGCGCCCTCGGCATGATCGGCAGCCCCGACGGGCCCCCGGCCGTCCCCGCCAACCTGGTCGGCGACTACGCGGGCGGCTCCCTCTACCTGGTCATCGGCGTACTCGCCGCCCTCCGGCACGCCCGCACCCCCGGCGGCGCCGGCCAGGTCGTGGACGCGGCGATCGTCGACGGCACCGCCCACCTCACCGCCATGATCCACGGGATGGTCGCGGCCGGCGGCTGGCAGGACCGGCGCGGCGCCAACCTCCTCGACGGCGGCTGCCCCTTCTACGGCACGTACGAGACCTCCGACGGGCAGTACATGGCCGTCGGCGCACTGGAGCAGCAGTTCTACGACACCTTCGTCACGCTCCTCGGCATCGCCGACGAGGCCCCCGCCCGCAAGGACCTGGCCCGCTGGGGCGAGCTGCGCGAGGCCGTCGCCGCCCGCTTCAGGACCCGTACGCGCGCCGAGTGGACGGAGGTCTTCGAGGGCACCGACGCCTGCGTGGCCCCCGTGCTCTCCCTGGGCGAGGCCCCGCACCACCCGCACCTCGCCGCCCGCTCCACCTTCACCGACTTCGGCGGTATCACCCAGCCCGCCCCCGCACCCCGCTTCTCCGCCACCCCGACCGCCGTGACGAGCGGCCCGGCGCGGCCGGGGGCGGACACCGAATCCGTGGCCCGCGACTGGGACGTGCCGGGCCTGAGCGCGAAGGGCGCCTGATGGAACTGTCCATGCTCCTCGACTACGCCGGCGACCCGCGCCGGGCCGCCGACGAGGCCGCCGCGCTGGAGTCCGCCGGCCTCGACGCGGTCTGGGTCGCCGAGGCCTGGGGCTTCGACTCGCCGACCATCATGGGGTACCTGGCGGCCCGGACCGAGCGGATGAAGATCGGCTCGGCCATCGTCAACGTCTACTCCCGCACCCCCGCACTCATCGCCCAGACCGCCGCCGGACTCGACGCGATGTCCGGCGGCCGGGCCCTCCTCGGCCTCGGCGCCTCCGGCCCCCAGGTGGTCGAGGGCTGGCACGGCAAGCCGTACGACAGGCCGCTGGGCCGCACCCGCGAGACCGTCGAGCTCTGCCGGCGCATCTGGCGCCGCGAGACCATCGACCACCACGGCATCACCGACATGCCCCTGCCGCCCGAACGCGGCGGCCGCCACGGCAAGCCGCTGAAGATCCTCACCCGCCCGGTCCGCGACCGGATCCCCGTCTACATCGCCTCCCTCGGCCCGGCCAACGTGGCCCTGACCGCCGAGATCGCCGACGGCTGGCTGCCCACCCTCTTCATCCCCGAGAAGGCCGGCACCGTCTGGGGGAGCGCCCTCGCCGCGGGTGCCGCCCGGCGGCCCGCGGAGCTCGGCCCGCTCCAGACCGTCGCCGGCGGCCTGCTGGCCATCGGCGAGGACGCGGCGAAGGCCCGGGACCTGGCACGCCCCCAGATCGCCCTGTACGTCGGCGGCATGGGAGCGCGCGGCCGCAACTTCTACAACGACCTCGCCGTGGCCTACGGGTACGAGGAGGAGGCCCGGAGGATCCAGGAGCTCTACCTCTCCGGCCGCAGGCGCGACGCGGCCGCCGCCGTCCCCGACGAGTTCTGCGAACTCATGACCCTCTGCGGGCCGGAGGGTTACGTACGCGAGCGCGTCGAGGCCTTCCGGGAGGCGGGCGTCACCATGCTCAACGTCACGCCCGTCGGCCCCGAGCCGGCCCGGCTGATCGAAACCGTCAAGAGCTGGCTCTAGGGGGACCCATGCAACGCCGCATCTACGACGCCGACCACGAGGCGTTCCGCGAGACCGTCCGCACCTTCCTCACCAAGGAGGTGCTGCCGCACTACGACCAGTGGGAGAAGGACGGCATCGTCAGCCGCGACGCCTGGCGGGCCGCCGGCCGGCAGGGCCTGCTCGGCTTCGCCGTCCCCGAGGAGTACGGGGGCGGCGGCAACCCCGACTTCCGCTACGCGGCCGTCCTCGCCGAGGAGTTCACCCGGGCCGGCGCCCCCGGCCTGGCCATCGGCCTGCACAACGACATCATCGGCCCGTACCTCACCTCCCTGGCCACCGAGGAACAGAAGCGCCGCTGGCTGCCCGGCTTCTGCTCCGGCGAGACCATCACCGCCATCGCGATGACCGAGCCCGGCGCCGGCTCCGACCTCCAGGGCATCCGGACCAGCGCCGAGGACCGGGGCGACCACTGGCTGCTCAACGGCTCCAAGACCTTCATCTCCAACGGCATCCTCGCCGACCTCGTGATCGTCGTCGCCAAGACCACTCCCGAGGGCGGGGCGCACGGCCTGTCCCTGCTGGTCGTCGAACGCGGCATGGCGGGATTCGAACGCGGCCGCAACCTCGACAAGATCGGCCAGAAGTCCCAGGACACCGCCGAACTCTTCTTCAACGACGTCCGCGTCCCCAAGGAGAACCTCCTCGGCGAGCTCAACGGAGCGTTCGTCCACCTGATGACCAACCTCGCGCAGGAGCGCATGGGCATCGCCATGGCCGCCATCGCCGCCGCCGAGCACCTCCTCGAGATCACCACCACGTACGTCAAGGAGCGCGAGGCCTTCGGCCGCCCGCTCGCCAAGCTCCAGCACATCCGCTTCGAGATCGCCGAGATGGCCACCGAATGCGCGGTCACCCGGACCTTCCTCGACCGCTGCATCACCGACCACGCGAACGGCGAACTCGACCACGTCCACGCCTCCATGGCCAAGTGGTGGGCCACCGAGCTCCAGAAGCGGGTCGCCGACCGCTGCCTCCAACTGCACGGCGGCTACGGCTACATGACCGAGTACCGCGTGGCGCGCGCCTTCACCGACGGCCGCATCCAGACCATCTACGGAGGCACGACCGAGATCATGAAGGAGATCATCGGACGCTCCCTCCTCGGCTGATCCCCGCCGCCCCGGCCCACCCCGGACCTCCCCGAAAGGCAAGACCTGTGAGCACCGAAGCGTACGTGTACGACGCGATCCGCACCCCGCGCGGGCGCGGCAAGGCCAACGGCGCCCTGCACGGCACCAAGCCCATCGACCTGGTCGTCGGCCTCATCCACGCCCTGCGCGAGCGCAACCCCGGCCTCGACCCCGCCACCATCGACGACATCGTGCTCGGCGTCGTCGGCCCGGTCGGCGACCAGGGCTCCGACATCGCCCGCATCGCGGCCATCGCCGCCGGACTCCCCGACACCGTCGCCGGCGTACAGGAGAACCGCTTCTGTGCCTCCGGCCTCGAAGCCGTCAACCTCGCCGCCGCCAAGGTCCGTTCCGGCTGGGAGGACCTGGTCCTCGCGGGCGGCGTCGAGTCCATGTCCCGCGTCCCCATGGCCTCCGACGGCGGCGCCTGGTTCGCCGACCCCATGACCAACTGGGACACCGGCTTCGTCCCCCAGGGCATCGGCGCCGACCTCATCGCCACCATCGAGGGCTTCAGCCGGCGCGACGTCGACGAGTACGCCGCCCTCTCCCAGGAGCGCGCCGCGACCGCCATCAAGGAGGGCCGCTTCGCCGGCTCCGTGGTCCCCGTCACCGACCGCAACGGCCTGGTCGTCCTGGACCACGAGGAGTTCGTCCGCCCCGGCACCACCGCCGACACCCTCGCGAAGCTCAAGCCCTCCTTCGCCGACATCGGCGACCTCGGCGGCTTCGACGCCGTCGCCCTGCAGAAGTACCACTGGATCGAGAAGATCGACCACGTCCACCACGCCGGCAACTCCTCCGGCATCGTCGACGGCGCCTCCCTCGTCGCCATCGGCACCCGCGAGGCCGGCGAGCGGGGCGGCCTGCGCCCCCGCGCCCGCATCGTCTCCGCCGCCGTCTCCGGCTCCGAGCCCACCATCATGCTCACCGGCCCCGCCCCCGCCACCCGCAAGGCCCTCGCCAAGGCCGGGCTGAGTATCGACGACATCGACCTCATCGAGATGAACGAGGCCTTCGCCGGCGTCGTCCTGCGCTTCGTCAAGGACATGGGCGTCTCCCTCGACAAGGTCAACGTCAACGGCGGCGCCATCGCGCTCGGCCACCCGCTCGGCGCCACCGGCGCCATGCTGCTGGGCACCGTCGTCGACGAACTGGAGCGCCAGGACAAGCGCTACGGCCTCGTCACCCTCTGCGTCGGCGGCGGCATGGGCGTCGCCACCATCGTCGAACGCGTCTGATCCGTCCTGATTCCCGATCCCTGATCCCACCCCGACACGGAAGTAGCGAACATGAGCGAGTCCACAACGATCCGCTGGGAACAGGACGAGACCGGCGTCGTCACCCTCGTCCTCGACGACCCGAACCAGTCCGCCAACACGATGAACCAGGCCTTCAAGGACTCCATCGCGGCCATCGCCGACCGCGCCGAGGCCGAGAAGGACTCCATCCGCGGCATCATCTACACCTCCGCCAAGAAGACCTTCTTCGCGGGCGGCGACCTCAAGGACATGATCGGGCTGCGCCCCGAGCACGCACAGCTGGCCTTCGACACCGGCACCGCGATCAAGCGCTCGCTGCGCCGCATCGAAACCCTCGGCAAGCCCGTCGTCGCCGCCATCAACGGCGCGGCCCTCGGCGGCGGTTACGAGATCTGCCTCGCCTCCCACCACCGCGTCGCCCTCGACGCCCCCGGCTCCAAGATCGGCCTGCCCGAGGTCACCCTCGGCCTGCTGCCGGCCGGCGGCGGCGTCACCCGCACCGTCCGCCTCATGGGCATCGCCGACGCCCTCCTGAAGGTCCTGCTCCAGGGCACCCAGTACAACCCGCAGCGCGCCCTCGAGGCCGGCCTCGTCCACGAACTGGCCGCCACCCCCGAGGACATGCTCGCCAAGGCCCGCGCCTTCATCGACGCCAACCCCGAGTCGAAGCAGCCCTGGGACGTACCCGGCTACAAGATCCCCGGCGGCACGCCGTCCAACCCGCGCTTCGCCGCCAACCTCCCGGCCTTCCCCGCCAACCTCAAGAAGCAGCTGAACGGCGCCCCCTACCCGGCGCCGCGCAACATCCTGGCCTGCGCCGTCGAGGGCTCGCAGGTGGACTTCGAGACCGCGCTGACCATCGAGGCCCGCTACTTCACCGAGCTGGTCACCGGCCAGACCGCGAAGAACATGATCCAGGCCTTCTTCTTCGACCTCCAGGCCGTCAACGCCGGCCGCAGCCGCCCCCGGGGCGTCGAGCCCCGCACGGTCCGCAAGGTCGCCGTCCTCGGCGCCGGGATGATGGGCGCCGGCATCGCCTACTCCTGCGCCCGCGCCGGGATCGAGGTCGTCCTCAAGGACGTCAGCGCCGAGGCCGCCGCCAAGGGCAAGGCCTACTCCGAGAAGCTGCTCGACAAGGCACTCGCCAAGGGCCGTACCACCGAGGCCAAGCGGGCCGAACTGCTGGCCCGGATCACCCCCACCGCCGACGCCGCCGACCTGGCCGGCTGCGACGCCGTCATCGAGGCCGTCTTCGAGGACACCGCCCTCAAGCACAAGGTGTTCCAGGAGATCCAGGACGTCGTCGCCCCCGACGCCCTGCTCTGCTCCAACACCTCCACCCTTCCCATCACCGGCCTCGCCGAAGGCGTCGCCCGCCCCGCCGACTTCATCGGCCTCCACTTCTTCTCGCCGGTCGACAAGATGCCGCTGGTGGAGATCATCAAGGGCGAGCGCACCGGCGACGAGGCCATCGCCCGCGCCTTCGACCTGGTCCGCCAGATCAACAAGACCCCGATCGTCGTCAACGACTCCCGCGGCTTCTTCACCTCGCGCGTCATCGGCCAGTTCATCAACGAGGGCGTCGCGATGGTCGGCGAGGGCATCGAGCCCGCCTCCGTCGAACAGGCCGCCGCCCAGGCCGGCTACCCGGCCAAGGTGCTCTCCCTGATGGACGAGCTCACCCTCACCCTCCCGCGCAAGATCCGCAACGAGACCCGCAAGGCCTTCGAGGCCGAGGGCCGCGCCTGGACCGAGCACCCCGCCGACACCGTCATCGACCGCATGGTCGACGAGTTCGGCCGCCCCGGCCGCAGCGGGGGCGCCGGCTTCTACGAGTACGACGAGAGCGGCAAGCGCACCCGCATCTGGCCGGGCCTGCGCGAGCACTTCGCCAAGCCGGACGCCGCCCAGATCCCCTTCGAGGACATGAAGGAGCGCATGCTCTTCGCCGAGGCCGTGGACACCGTCCGCTGCCTGGACGAGGGCGTGCTCACCTCCATCGCCGACGCCAACATCGGCTCCATCATGGGCATCGGCTTCCCCGCCTGGACCGGCGGCGTGATCCAGTACATCAACGGCTACGAGGGCGGCCTGCCCGGCTTCGTCGCCCGCGCCCGCGAACTCGCCGCCACCTACGGCGAGCGCTTCACCCCGCCGGCCTCCCTGGTGGCGAAGGCCGAGCGCGGCGAGACGTACACCGACTAGGCCGTGTTTTAGAACTCGCCGACCTGCCTGGTTGGCCGTCCGGGGAAGTCGCGGGCGGCCATTCAGACGGTGAGGTCGCGGGCGATGTCGTTGATGCTGGTCGCTGTGGTGACCTCGTGCTCGTTGCGGGTGGTATCGCGGCGGACGAACTCGTAGCCGCCTTCGTCCAGGACGGCCACGGAGGCGAACCAGACGGGGTCGTCCTCGTCGGGCTGGACGACCACGAAGGTGTTGTCGGAGTCGTTGAGGTCGCTGACCATCATGAACAGCGCGTCCTCAGAGGGGTCGTCGATGCGGTCGCCGTTCTCGCTGTCGGCGCCGTAGTACTGGGCCCCCATCGCTGCTTCTCCCTCGCGTTGTTCGCCCTGGCCGCGGTCAGCATGGCATGCGGACCGACGGCCCAGGCCAGTCACAGCCATTCACCGATGGCGGCGATCAGGACGGTTGCCTCGAAGCGGACCGCGAGCTTGTCGAACCGGGTGGCCACCGCCCGGTTGCGCTTGAGCCGATTGATCCCACACTCGACCGCGTGCCGAGCCTTGTAGTCCTCACGGTCGAAGGCCGGAGGCCGCCCGCCGGCCTTCCCCCGCCGCTTGCGGTTCGCGACCTGGTCGGCGGGCTCTGGGATGGTACAGCGGATTCCCCGTTTTCGCAGGTAGGCCCGGTTGGCGCGGGAGGAATACGCCTTGTCGCCCCGCACCCGCAGCGGGCGGACACGAGGACGGCCCGGTCCGGTGCGGGGAACCCGGATGCCTTCCAGCACGGCGGCGAACTGAGGGCTGTCACCACGCTGACCTGCGGTGACCAGCAACGACAGCGGCCGTTGACCTTGCTCGCAGGCTAGATGGATCTTCGTGGTGAAACCGCCCCGGGACCGACCCAGTCCGTGGTCTTCCGGCTCGGCGCGGGTCCCGCCGGGCGGTTCCTTCTGGGCCTGTCCGTCGCGGCGGGCACCCGCGGCGTGCTGATGGGCCCGGCAGATCGTGGAGTCGACGTTGACCTCCCACGTGATCAGCCCTGCCTCATCCGCGCGGGCTTGCAGCCTGGTCAGCAGTGCAGGCCAGGTGCCGTCACGCTGCCAGCGGCGGAAGAGCCCATAGACCGTCTGCCACGGCCCGTACTCCGACGGGAGATCCCTCCACGGAGCACCAGTCCGCACCCGCCACCGAATCCCGTCGATCAGCCTCCGCCGGCCCAACGGCGGCCGCCCCAACACCGCGACCGGCAGCAGTGGTTCCAGCACGGCCCACTGACCATCAGAAAGATCCCCTCGCCCCACACCACGATCATCACGGCGCAGGGCGAGCGACAAGCCCATTTCTAAAACACGGCCTAGCCGACCGGGCCCGTCCGGACACCGGACACGGCGAGGGGCCACCCCGGGGACGTCCCCGGGGCGGCCCCTTCGCGCAGGACCAGGGCCGGGATGCGGGGGCGCCCGATGCGGTGCACCAGACGGGTCGAACATCGAGGTTCCCGACGGTTACACGCACGGCGTCGCGAGCCGCGACTCGATGCTGTTCTACAACGCCGACACCGGTGCCGGGGAGAGCGGCACCTTCAGGGGAGGCAAGTACACCCGCGTCCAGACCTACGACAACTTCTCGACGGCGTGGACCCACGTCGTGGCGTCGGGTGACTCGGCCCTCTTCTGCAACGCCGACAACGGCCAGGGCGGCACCGGCACCCTGCGCAACGGCCGCTACCACCACGTCCGCTCGTACGACAACTTCAGCACGGGCTGGGATTCCCTCGCCGCCTCGTGTGACACGGCGGTCTTCGTCAAGTCCGGCGAAGTCGGCCTGGCCCTGGCGGACAACGGCTCCCAACTCCGCTACCGCATCGCCCGGGCGACCGACGGCAAGGTCGGCGCCTTCCGCGACATCGGCACGTCGGGCGTGTGGGAGGAAGAGGGCCGGACCGGCGACAGCCTGTTCTTCTACAAGACGGACGGCACCGCCTGGACCTCGAAACTCAGCGGGAACACCTACGCCAACGTCGGATCTCTGCCCGGGGTCTCCTCGGGCTGGTCGTTCCTCGTGGGCGGCGTGTGAGTCCCCAAGCACCTTTTCAGCGGGCGGCGTTCACCCGGATTCCGGGGCGAACGCCGCCCGCAGTTCATCCTTCAGCGACCGTTGGAAGGCCGTCACCAGGGCCTGCACCACCATCGGCTGCATGTGCGCCGACAGGGCCTTCATCGACTCGATCCGCTCCTGATCGCTCTCACCCTCGGTGAACGGCCCCCACACCTCGTCCCGGAACAGCGCCGTCAGCTCGTGCGCCGCCGTCCGCGCGTGCTCCAGCAGGATCCCCCGCGCCACCAGCAGCGTCTCGTGCGCGATCGGCACGTCCAGCAGCGCCACCCCCAGCCGCAGCAGCCCCGCCTCCACCCGGAAGCCGCCGTCCGACTCCGCCACCACGTTCATCGCGGCCAGCCGGCGCAGGTCCTCCTCCGACAGGCTCCGCCCGGCGCGCTTCTCCAGCTCCGCCCGCGACACCTCCAGCGCCGCGTCCGGCGCCCAGGTCGCCACCAGCGCCCGGTGGATGGCCAGGTCGTGCGGGCTCAGGTCGTCGGGGAGGGCGTCGAGGTAGCGCTGGATCGCCGACAGGGTCATGCCCTGGTGCTGGAGCTCCTCGATCAGCGCCAGCCGCGACAAGTGCTCCGGGCCGTAGTGGCCCACCCGCCGAGGTCCGATCACGGGAGGGGGCAAAAGGCCGCGCGTGCTGTAGAACCGTACGGTGCGGACGGTGACACCGGCCCTCGACGCCAGCTCGTCGACGGTGAGCATCGGCTCGGTCGCCCGGTGGTCGGCCATCGTCCGCTCCTTGCTCTCTGCTGCACGGCTTGGGTTCAACAGTATTGCTGTCGCACCAACGATGTGAAACGGCCAGGAGCTGCCCATGACCACGAACCTGCGACTGCCCGGACGTCCCGAAGACCTCACCCTGCCCGCTCTGCTCGCCCGCAACGCCGCCGAACACCCCGACCTGCCCGCCCTCTCCTGGCGCACCGGGGGCGTGGGCGGGGGCACGGACGGGGGCGCGGACGGGGGCACGGGCGCGGAGGGAGGCGGCGCCGGCGGGTGGGAAACCCTCACCTGGAGCGAGGCCCGCCGCCGTGTCGCCGTCCTCGCCGCCGGATACACCGCCCTGGGCGTCGCCCGCGGCGAACACGTCCTGCTGATGATGGGAAACCGGCCCGAGCACTGGCTCAGCGACCTCGCCCTCGTCCACCTCGGCGCCGTCCCCGTCACCGTCTACGGCACCTCCGCCCCCGAGCAGATCGCCCACATCGCCCGCCACAGCCGCGCCCGGCTGGCCGTCGTCGAGGGCGCCCGCGAACTCGCCCGCTGGGCCCCGCTGCTGGACGACCCCGCCACCCCGCTGGAGCGGCTCGTCGTCGTGGAGGCCGCCGAAGCCGGCCCGCACGCCACCTACGGCTCCCTCTACGCGAGCGGCGCCCGCCTGCACCGCCCCGACACCTTCGAGAAGGCCTGGCAGGAGAGCCGTCCCGAGGACCCGCTGACCGTCGTCTACACCTCGGGCACCACCGGAGACCCCAAGGGGGTGCGGCTCAGCCACCGCAACATCCTGCTCCAGTCGGTGCGCCTCGACCGGCACGTGGAGCTCCCCGAGCACGCCGAGCACATCTGCTACCTGCCCTTCGCCCACATCGCCGAGCGGATCCTCGGCATCTACCTGCCGCTGCTGCGCGCCGCGCACGTGCGGCTGGTCGCCGACCCCACCGCCGTGGCCGGCGCGGTGCGCGAGCTGCGGCCCGTGCAGTTCTTCGGCGTGCCACGGGTGTGGGAGAAGCTCGCCGCCGGCGTACGGGCGGTGCTGGCGGGGCTTCCCGAGGAGCAGCGGCGGGCCATCGACGGCGCGGGGGACGTGGCCCGGGCCCTGGCCGGGCACCGGGAGCGCGGCGAGGAGGTCCCGGCCGCGCTGGAGGCCTCGTACGCGGAGGTGAAGGAACGGGTACTGGACCCGCTGCTGCGGCTGGCGGGTCTGGACCGGCTGGTCTGGACGGCCAGCGCCACCGCGCCGATGCCGATCGACGTGGTCCGCTTCTGGGCGGGCTGGGGGATCACCATCATGGACGCCTGGGGCCTGACCGAGACCTCGGGGGTGTGCACCGTCAACAGCAACACCCCCGGCGGCTTCCGGCTGGGCTCGGTGGGCCGGCCCATCGAGGGGCTGGAGCTCAGGCTCGCCGAGGACGGGGAGGTCCTGACGCGCGGAGCGACCGTCTTCGACGGCTACCTGCGGCCCGACGGCACGGTGGAGGGCGCCGCCGACGCCGAGGGCTGGTTCCCCACCGGGGACATCGGCCGGCTGGACGAGGACGGCTTCCTGTGGCTGACGGACCGCAAGAAGGAACTGATCATCACCTCGAACGGCAAGAACGTGGCCCCGGCCCTGGTGGAGAACACCGTCAAGGAACACCCGCTGATCGGCCAGGCCCTGGTCCACGGAGACGGCCGCTCCTACCTGGTGGCCCTGCTGGTCCTGGACCCCGAACTGGCCCCGGCCTGGGCCGCCGCCCGGGGCATCGAGGCGGCCACCCTGGCGGACCTGGCCGCCCACCCGGCGGTCCTGGAGGAAACGGCCCGCGCGGTCGAGGCCGCCAACGCCCGCCTCAACCGCACGGAACAGATCAAGCGCTACCGCCTGCTGGCCGAGGAATGGGGCCCGGAAACGGGCGAACTCACCCCGACGCTGAAACTGCGCCGCAGGGTGGTGCGGGAGAGGTACGGAGCCTTGCTGGAGGGCTTGTACGAGGGACCCTGAGCCCCGGGCCGGGGGGCCTGGCGGCGGGCTCGCGGCGCGGGCCCGCCATCTCCCCCTCGAGGGGTCCCGGCCGACCGGTGCTTGCCCACCCGCCTCCCCGGCTGCGGGGCGGCGGGTGGTCCGGCCCCTCCCTGGGGAGCGCCCTTGACAGGGCGGCCCGAACCGGAAGGACAGTGGGACTGACGGGAAAGCCCCAACCCGTCCCTGAGACCGCCCCGCCGGGATCCCGCCACTGCGAGGTCCCGGCCAGCTCTTGGCTACCGCCCGGCGGCCGTCGCTAGCGGCCCACCACCGGGTAGTGGTCCGAGAGGTTGGAGTAGGTGTACGACGTGCCCCAGCTGGAGACCGTCCAGGGGGTCGACTCCTCCTTGACCACGTTGTTCTCCCAGCCCGACGGGCGGGCGTTGCCCTTGCGGTAGAGGACGTAGTCCAGGTCCTCGCGGGGGTCCGTGGGGTAGCGGTAGTTGGCGATCGAGTTGAGCGCCGTGTCGAAGGAGTACGGGTGGCCCGTGCGCGTGTCGGCGGGGGCCAGGTCGAGGTCGGTGAGCATCGAGGAGTACTCCGGGCTGCGGGAGTCGACGTTCATGTCGCCCGCCACGATGACCTGTTCGTCCGCCGGGATGTTCTTGGCGTCGAGGAAGGCGTCTATCGCCTTGAACTGGCGGCTGCGCATCTGCGCCGCCTCACCCGTGCCGCAGCCGGAGTCGGTGGACTGGGCGTGCGTGCCGACGACGTGCACCTTGGTGCCGTTGACGTCCAGGACCACGTACGCGAAGCCCTTGTTGGACCACCAGTCGGAGCCGCAGGCGTCCTTGTAGATCACCTGCTCCTTGCGCAGCACCGGCCACTTGCTGAGGATCGTGACGCCGCCGTCCTCCGGGGTGGTGGCGGAGTAGGAGCCGCCCGTCGCGTCCCAGCCGCTCTTGCTGCGGCCCACGACCGGGGTCTGGTACGGGTACTGGGCGGCGGCGTTCGCCTTGAGCGCGTCCGACGCGCCGTTGTCGAAGGCCTCCTGGAGCACCACCACGTCGCGGCCCTGGAAGAAGGAGGCCTTGGGGATCTCCGCCGCCCGGTGGTCCTGGCCCCAGTTCGGGTACAGGTTCTTGCTCATCAGGAACGTGTTGTACGTCAGGACGCTCAGCCGGGGAGCGGAGCCGCTCTGGGCCGCCGTGGCGGCGGGGGCGCAGGAAAGGGCGAGGGCTGCTGCTGCGGCGGTCGCGGCGACGGCCGTGGCGGCGGCGCGGCTGCGGTGCGAGATCTGCGGCATGGAGGTCTCCAACATGTCCGGTGGAATCCTGCGGGGGAAGATCGACGCCGTCATCCAAGCAGCCACGGTTACTTCGGGGTAACACCCGTGACAAGACTTTCTGTCCGGACCAAGACTTCTCGCGCTCGCATAATTGACCTCATGAACCACACTGGTCACATCACCCCCCAAAGCCCCCCGAGGCGTCTCGATCCCGAGCCCCCGCCGCCGGGCGGGGTGCTGTGGACCACCGCCGGGGACATCCGCTCCCTGCTGACCCTGCCCGCCGCCTTCACCATGCAGGTCGCCCACCCCGCCGTCGGCGCCGGCGTCGACCAGTACTCGGTCTTCCGCACCGACCCCTGGGGGCGCGGCGAGCGCTCCCTGCGCTCGGTGATGCTGTGGGTCTACGGCGGGGACGAGGCCGCCGCCGAGGGCCGCCGGGTGCGCCGCCTGCACAAGGAGATCCAGGGCACCGACACCCGGGGCCGGCGCTACCACTCCCTCGACCCGGCCTGCTACGCCTGGGTGCACGCCACCGGCTTCCCGGTCGCCCAGTACGCCGGCCGCTACCTGTTCCGCCCCATCACCCCCGCCCAGGAGCGGCAGATGTACCGGGAGTGGCTGCAGGTCGGCCGGATCCTGGGGCTGCGCGACCGGGACATGCCGCAGACGGTCGAGGAGTTCTGGCCGTACTACCACCGGATGCTGGCCGAGGAGATAGAGCCGACCAAGGTGGCCCGCGAGCTGGTCGCCGTCGATGCCGACCTGCCCCGCCCCGAGCCCGCCTCCCCGGCCCTGCGGCTGCTGCTGCGGCTCACCTGGCCGCTCCTGCGCACCGGCTACCTGCGCTTCCGGGCCTTCGTCACCGTCGGCTACATGCCGCCCGACGCCCGGGCGGCCATCGGCCTGGAGTGGACCCCGGCCCAGGAGCGCCGGCTGCGGCGGTTCAGCACCGCCGTACGGATCCTCGTGCCGCTCCTGCCCGAACGGCTGCGCTACCTCCCGCAGGCCCGCGCCGCCCGGGCACGGTGGCGCGCCGGGGCCCGCTGAGGGGCCCCGGCGCGCCGGTCCGCGTACCGTCGTGGATCAGTGGTCGTGGATGTTGTTCGTCGCGGCGATCTTCTTCCAGGACTTCGGCTCCACGGCCGGCTTCGCCGGGGCCTGGAGGGAGCGGGCGCCGGGCTTGGCGGCGGGGGCGCCGAAGGCCGGCTTGCCCGGGGTGTACAGCCAGGTGTCGAAGAGCTGGGCGAGCGGCTTGTTCGAGATCTTCTCCGCGTACCGGACGAAGTCCCCGACCTTGGCGTTGCCGTAGGCCCGCTCGGTGGGCCAGCCCTTGAGGATCTGGAAGAACGTCTCGTCGCCGACCTCGTTGCGCAGCGCCTGGATGGCGATCGCGCCCCGGTCGTAGACGGCCCCGTGGAACTGGTTCTCCGCGCCCGGGTCACCCGGCTTGACCTGCCAGAACGGGTCCTCGGCCGGGCGGGTGTCGTACGCCCACTGGGCGAGCTCCTGGGCGGTGCCCTCGCCCTCCTTCTCCGACCACAGCCACTGGGCGTAGCGGGCGAAGCCCTCGTTGATCCAGATGTCCTTCCAGTTGTCCACGGACACGCTGTCGCCGTACCACTGGTGCGCCAGCTCGTGCACGACGACCGAGACGTTCGCGCCGTTCGCGAACTGGCGCGGGCTGTAGAACGGCCGGGTCTGGGTCTCCAGCGCGAAGCCGGAGGGCACGTTCGGGACGTAGCCGCCCAGCGCGTTGAAGGGGTAGGGGCCGAAGACCGACTCCAGCCACTCCGCGACCTCGCCGGTCCGCTCGACGCTCGCCCGCGCCGCGCCCGCGTTGTCGCCCAGGTCCCGGCTGTAGGCGTTGAGGATCGGCAGGCCGCTCGCCGTCTTGTCGGTGGTGATGTCGAACTTGCCGATGGCGAGGGTGGCCAGGTAGGTGGCCTGCGGCTTGTTGGAGCGCCAGTTGTAGCGGGTCCAGCCGAGCCGGGAGGACTGCGACTGGAGCACGCCGTTGCTGATGACCTGGGTGCCGTCGGGCACGTTGACCGAGATGTCGAACGTGGCCTTGTCCAGCGGGTGGTCGTTGCTCGGGAACCACCAGACCGCCGAGTCGGGCTCCTGCGCCGCGATGCCGCCGTCCGGGGTGCGCTGCCAGGCGGACCAGCCGTCGATCTTGAACTCCGAGGGCTTTCCGGCGTACTTGACGACCACGGTGGCCTGCTTGCCCTTGGCCAGCGGCTGCGCGGGGGTGACCTCCAGCTCGTGCGCGCCGGAGGTGGCGAACTTCGCCTTGGCGCCGTTGACCCGGATCTCGCTCACCTTCAGGCCGAAGTCCAGGTTGAACCGGGACAGGTCCTGCTTGGCGGTGGTCAGGAGGGTGGCCGTGCCCTCCAGCAGGTCGGTCTTCGGCTGGTACTGCAGGCGCAGGTCGTAGTGGGAGACGTCGTAGCCGCCGTTCCCGCTCTCCGGGTAGTAGCCGTCGCCGATGCCCGGCGCGCCCTGGACGGTCCCGGCCGCCGACGCCGGGATCACCAGCAGGAGGGAGGCGGCCAGGACGCTCGGGGCGATCAATTTGCGGTACACGAAGAGCTCCAAGGGGTAGGGGAGACAGATCGGTTCATCCGTCGACGGTCGTCGGTCGTACGTCGTACGTGGTCCGACCGTATTCACCCGTGGCGACTCAGGTCATGTCCATGGCCCCTGCTGTCACACGATCGCCATTCGGCCGTCACGATCACGGCCCACCACGGTGTCCCGGCCGTGGGACGGGCGGCCCGGAAGGCGCTTTCCGGGGCCCGCCCCTGCCCACGGGGCCGGGCGCAGGTTGGCGCGAATGCGCCCGCCCGCGCTCGAGGGACGCCCGCCAGGGCAGGGGGTGTGCTCCATACCGGCTAGTCGGTAGGGTGCGGTCATGACGATCGACGCCCCCCACGCCGCACGCCGCTGCTGGCACGCCGCCATCAACCCCCTGCACGCCACGAGCTACTTCTCCCCGGAGCTCTTCGAGGAGCTGGGCGCCCTCGGCGTCACCGACCGGGTGGCCGTCAACCTGGCCAGCCGCTCCGCGGCCATGGGCGCCGTCGGCCCCGGCGTGGTCACCGCGACCTTCTACAACTACCGCCACGACCTCGTCACCCGGCACCTCCCCGCCGTCTGGGACACCACCACCCCCGAGCAGGTCCTCGCCGCCCGCCTGCGCGCGGTGGACCGCTCGCTGCGCCGCCTCCTCGGCCCGGAGACGATCGCCTCGCCCGAGCTCGCCGAAGCCGCCGACCTCGCGATACGCGCCACCGAGGCCTGCACCCGGCACGGCCGCACCCTCTACGCCGCCCACGCCGACCTCCCCGTCCCCGAGGAACCGCACCTGCGGCTCTGGCACGCCACCACCCTCCTGCGCGAGCACCGCGGGGACGGGCACCTCGCCGCGCTCCTCCTCACCGGCCTCGACCCGCTGGAGGCGCTGGTCAGCCACACCGCCACCGGCCGCGGCATGACGGAGAAGTGGGTCAAGTCCATCCGCGGCTGGGAGCAGTCCGACCTCGACGCCGCCGCCGACCGGCTGCGCGCCCGCGGGGTCCTCGACGGCGACGGGGAGCTCACCGAGGAGGGCCGCGCCCTGCGCGAGCGGCTCGAGACCGAGACCGACCGGCTCGACGCCGCTCCGTACGAGCACCTCGGCGCCTCCGGCGTCGCCCGGCTCCACGCGCTCGGCGGGGCCCTCGTCCAGCAGGCCATCGGCGCCGGCGCCTTCCCGCCCGACCTCTTCGGAAAGGGCTGAGGGGCTCCCCGCAGCCGCCACCGGCACCTGCCACAATTGCAGCCTTCCACGCATACGCACGAAGGCACGAAGACAGGCGGGACCGCAGTGACGACGATGTCCATCGAAGGCCGGATCGCCGAGGAGCTCGGCGTACGGGAACGGCAGGTCAAGGCCGCCGTCGAGCTGCTCGACGGCGGCTCCACCGTGCCGTTCATCGCGCGCTACCGCAAGGAAGCGACCGAGATGCTCGACGACGCCCAGCTGCGCACCCTGGAGGAGCGGCTGCGGTACCTGCGCGAGCTGGAGGACCGCCGCGCGGCGGTCCTCGACTCCGTACGCGAGCAGGGCAAGCTCGACGCCGAGCTGGAGGCCCGGATCAACGCGGCCGACACCAAGGCCCGGCTGGAGGACATCTACCTGCCCTTCAAGCCCAAGCGGCGCACCAAGGCCCAGATCGCCCGCGAGGCCGGCCTGGAGCCGCTCGCCGAGGGGCTGCTGGCCGACCCCTCCACCGAACCGGCCGCAGCCGCGGCCGCGTTCGTCGACTCCGCCAAGGGGGTCGCCGACGCGGCGGCCGCCCTGGAGGGCGCCCGCGCCATCCTCACCGAGAAGTTCGCCGAGGACGCCGACCTCATCGGCGACCTCCGCGAGCGCATGTGGGGCCGCGGCCGCCTCGCCGCGAAGGTCCGCGAGGGCAAGGAGGAGGCGGGCGCCAAGTTCTCCGACTACTTCGACTTCGCCGAGCCCTTCACCGCCCTGCCCTCCCACCGCGTCCTCGCCATGCTGCGCGGCGAGAAGGAGGACGTGCTCAGCCTGGAGCTGGAGCCCGAGGAGCCCTCCGACACCCCCGGACCGTCCACCTACGAGGGCCTGATCGCCCGCCGCTTCGGCATCGCCGACCGGGGCCGGCCCGGTGACAAGTGGCTGGCCGACACCGTCCGCTGGGCCTGGCGCACCAAGATCCAGGTCCACCTCGGCATCGACCTGCGGACCCGGCTGCGCGCCGCCGCCGAGGACGAGGCCGTACGGGTCTTCGCGGCCAACCTCCGCGACCTGCTGCTTGCCGCCCCGGCCGGCACCCGCGCCACCCTCGGCCTCGACCCCGGCTTCCGCACCGGCGTGAAGGTCGCCGTCGTCGACGCCACCGGCAAGGTCGTCGCCACGGACGTGATCCACCCGCACGTTCCCGCCAACAAATGGGACCAGTCCCTGGCGACCCTCGCCCGCCTCGCCCGGGAGCACGGCGTCGAGCTGATCGCCATCGGCAACGGCACCGCCTCCCGCGAGACCGACAAGCTCGCCGGGGACCTGATCACCCGCCACCCCGAGCTCGGGCTCACCAAGGTGATGGTCTCCGAGGCCGGCGCCTCCGTGTACTCGGCCTCCGCCTTCGCCTCGCAGGAACTGCCCGGCATGGACGTCTCCCTGCGCGGCGCCGTCTCCATCGCCCGCCGCCTCCAGGACCCGCTGGCCGAGCTCGTCAAGATCGACCCGAAGTCCATCGGCGTCGGCCAGTACCAGCACGACCTGTCCGAGGTGAAGCTCTCCCGCTCCCTCGACGCGGTCGTCGAGGACTGCGTCAACGGCGTCGGCGTCGACGTCAACACCGCCTCCGCGCCCCTGCTCTCACGCGTCTCGGGCATCAGCGGCACCCTCGCCGAGAACATCGTGGCCCACCGCGATGCCAACGGCCCCTTCCGCAGCCGCAAGGGCCTCAAGGACGTCGCCCGCCTCGGCCCGAAGGCGTACGAGCAGTGCGCCGGCTTCCTGCGCATCCGCGGCGGCGACGACCCGCTCGACGCCTCCGCCGTGCACCCCGAGGCCTACCCGGTGGTGCGGGCGATGGGCAAGAAGGCGGGCGGCGAGGTGGCCGCGCTGATCGGCAACACCTCCGTCCTGCGCTCCCTGCGCCCCGACGAGTTCGTCACCGAGGCCTTCGGCCTGCCCACCGTCACCGACATCCTGCGCGAGCTGGAGAAGCCCGGCCGCGACCCGCGCCCGGCCTTCAGGACGGCCAGCTTCAAGGAGGGCGTGGAGAAGATCGGCGACCTGGCCCCCGGGATGGTCCTGGAGGGGGTCGTCACCAACGTGGCCGCCTTCGGCGCCTTCATCGACATCGGCGTCCACCAGGACGGCCTGGCCCACGTCTCTGCCCTGTCGAACACCTTCGTCAAGGACCCGCGGGACGTCGTGAAGCCCGGCGACATCGTCAAGGTCAAGGTCCTGGACGTGGACATCCCGCGCAAGCGGATCTCCCTCACCCTGCGGCTGGAGGACGAGGCCGGCGCGGAACGCGGAGCCGGTGCGCCCCGCCAGCGCGACGAGCGCCGCGGCGGCGGCCGTCCCCCGCAACAGCGCGGCCAGGGCCAGGGCCAGGGACGCGGCGAAGGCCAGGGCCAGGGCCAGAGCCGGCGCGGCGACGGCCGGCGCCAGGGCGGGCAGGGCGGCGGCGAGCGGTCCGGCGCCCCGGCCCCCGCCAACAGCGCCATGGCCGATGCCCTGCGCCGCGCCGGCCTCACCGGCGGCGGCCGGGACGACCGCCGCAAGCGGTAGCCGGCCCGGCGGGCGGGGCCGGCAGCCCTGGCCGGAAAACGCCCACGTGGGAGGGCCGTCCTTGCCAACTCCCGCACGTGATCTGTAGGCATGGTGGAACGCCCGTTCGTCTCGCGCGGACGGGCGTTCCGCGTTTCCCCTCAGGACCGCACTCCCGAGGCCGCCTCAAGGCACAGGACGTTATGCCGATGCCCACCCACGCCTACCGACGCTGCCCGAGAAAGGGTCCGAAGAGGGAACACATGCCCTACCGGAATCTCAGCCTGCGCAGACGCTGCGAGATGATTCTCGGTCACATGGATCTGACGCACCCGTTCTCCCTGGACACCCTGTGCGCCCGCATAGCCGACCGCAGAGGCCGTCCGATCCGTCTCCACCCGCTGCCCCGCGAGGCCGCCGAATCCGGCGTCTGCGGCCTGTGGGTGGGCACCGAGACCGTGGACTACGTCTTCTACGAGGCCCACACCACCCCCCTGCACCGCGAGCACATCGTGCTCCACGAGCTGGGTCACATCCTCTTCGGCCACCACTCCCTGGAGGGCGAGGAGATCGACGGCCAGGCCCCGGTGGTCCTCGGCCGCACCAACTACACCACCCGCCAGGAGCAGGAGGCGGAGATGCTCGCGAGCATGATCCGCATCCACACCTCGGGCACGGCCCACCCCCGGCCCGCCCCCGGCCCGCGCGGCGCCCTCGCCCGGCTGGAGTCCGCCATGGGGTACGAGCGGGGCCACCGCCATGGCAGCTGACCTCGCCGCCTTCGGCGACAGCCTGGCGGTCCCCAGCGTGGTGTGCCTGTGGGCCGCCGTCCTGCTGCGCGCCCCCGGCGCCCTGCGCTCCCCGCAGCAGCGCGGGCTCTGGCTCGCCGTCGCCACCGCGGCCGCCGCCATGACCCTGAACCTGCCCGACGTCGTCACGTACGCCATGAGCCGCGGCGCCTCGTACGCGCACACCATCGGCCTCGTCCGCAACCTGATCGGCGTCCTGTCGGCCGGCGCCGTGCTCTACTTCGTGGCCGCCGCCACCCGAGGGCGAAGGCTCCCGCTCGCCTCCTGGGTGGGCACCCTGGTCTGGCTGGGCGTGCTCGTCGCCCTGGACGCGGCCGCGCCGGCACACGGCACGCACACCATCCCCAACTCCGGCGCCCCCGTCCCGTCCTTGCCGTACTGGCTCGTGCTGATCTCCGCCCACCTGATCGCCAACACCATCTGCGTGTACGTGTGCTGGCGCTACAGCCTGCGCACCGAGAGCCGCGGACTGGCCGCCGGGCTGCGGCTGTTCGGCCTGGGCACCGGCCTCGCCTGGCTGTTCTGGTTCGCGTACCTGCTCAAGGCCCTGTTCGCCAGCACCTGGGCGGTGCCCGCCCTGCCGCTGCTGATGAACCTGCACGGACTGCTGCGCGCCGCCGCGATCCTCGTCCCCACCCTCTTCACCCTCCGCCACGCCCTCGCCGACACCGCCACCGCATGGCGGCTGTGGCCGCTGTGGCGGGACCTGGTCCAGGCCGTTCCGCACGTGGTCCTCTCCCGGCCCCGCGCCGGACGGGTGCTGGAGCTGATCTGGCCGCCCGTTCCGCGCAACCTGCTCGTCTACCGCAAGGTCATCGAGACCCGCGACGCGATCCTGATCCTGGGGGAGTACGTGGCCCCCGGAGTGCCCGAGCTCGCACGCGGCCACGTCGCGGGCAGCCGGATCCCCGAGCAGCGGCAGACGGCGGCCGCGCTGGCCTGCGTACTGAAGGAGGCCCGGCGGGCCAAGCTCGCCGGACTGCCCGGACAGCCGGCGCAGGCCCCCGCCCTGGAGCTCCCGGCCGCGATGCAGACCTCCGCGGAGGGCGGCGGCCTGAAGGACGAGGCCCGCTTCCTGGTGGACGTCGCCCAGGCCTACGCCTCACCCGAGACCTCCGCCTTCGCCCCCGGACCGGGCGCCACGTGAACCGGGCGAGCCGCACGAACCGGGTGCACCACCGGCACCCGTCCGCAACACCGAGGAAGTGACACCCCTTTGACCACCACCGTCCTGATCACCGGGGCCAGCGCCGGCCTCGGCGCCGCCTTCGCCCGCGGCTTCGCCGCCAAGGGCTGCGCCCTGGTCCTCGTCGCCCGGGACAAGGCCCGCCTGGAAGCCGTGGCCGCGGAACTCGCCCGGGACTTCGGGACCGTCAGCGAGGTACTGCCCGCCGACCTCCTCGACCCCGACGGCTGCGCGGCCGTCGCCGCCCGGCTCGCCGACGCCGCACGGCCCGTCGACGTCCTGGTCAACAACGCCGGGTTCGGACTGCCCGCGCCCTACCCGTACAACCCCGTCGAGGACGAGGAGCGGATGCTCGACCTCCTGGTGAAGGTCCCCCTCCGCCTCACCCACGCCCTGCTGCCGGGGCTCCGGGAACGCCGCCGGGGCGCCGTGCTCAACGTCTCCTCCGTCGCGGGACTGCTGCCCACCGGCACCTACGGGGCGGCGAAGGCCTGGGTCACCGCCTTCAGCGAGTCCCTCCGGGTCGACATGGCACCGTACGGGGTCCGGGTGCTGGCGGTGGTGCCCGGCTTCACCCGCACCGAGTTCCAGCAGCGCGCCGGGTCCGACGTCAGCTCCCTGCGCGACGGCGTGTGGCTGGAGCCGGAGGCGGTGGTGGCCAAGGCCCTGCGCGACCTCGCGCTGCGCCGCCCGGTCAGCATCACGGGCCGCCGGTACCAGGCGTACGCCCTCGCGGTCCGCCACCTCCCGCGCACCTTCGTGGCCGGCCGGATGGCCCGCAAGCGCAGGGCCCCCGCGGACCGGACGGGCTGAGCCGGCCGGTTTGCGGGGCCGCCGCCGGGGAAGCCGCCGGACCGGGGGACAGAGGAGGTTGTGCCATGGACGAGCAAGGCGGCGCGGGCGGCGTCCCGCTCCACGACGACGACGGGCAGCAGCGGCGCAAGCCGCACGCGCGGCGGGGCACGGCCGGGGACCCGGGGCGGAAGTCACCCGGACCGGTCCGGCGCGAGGACACGGACGAGGCCAGCCGCCTCGACCGCCCCGGCACCCCGGACCCGGCGGACCCCCGCAAGCAGCGCGGCCACGCCCACGGCCACGGCTAGGCGGCCCCGACCGGACCGCACCGCGCGGACGGCCCGGGCCCCGAGACGTTCCAGGGGCCCGGGCCGCCGTGCTCAGAGCTCGGTGACCTTGCCGTCCGCGACCTCCAGGCGCCGGGTCACGTGCACCGCGTCCAGCATGCGGCGGTCGTGGGTGACCAGCAGCAGGGTGCCCTCGTAGGCCTCCAGAGCGGACTCCAGCTGCTCGATCGCCGGCAGGTCCAGGTGGTTCGTCGGCTCGTCCAGGACCAGCAGGTTCACCCCGCGGCCCTGGAGCAGCGCCAGCGCCGCCCGGGTGCGCTCGCCCGGGGAGAGGGTCGCCGCCGGGCGCAGCACGTGCGCCGCCTTCAGGCCGAACTTGGCCAGCAGCGTCCGCACGTCCGCCGGCTCGGTGTCCGGGACCGCCGCGCAGAAGGCCTCCAGCAGCGGCTCCTCGCCGAGGAACAGCCCGCGCGCCTGGTCGACCTCGCCGACCAGGACGCCCGAGCCGAGCGTGGCGGAGCCGGAGTCCGGGGCCAGCCGGCCCAGCAGGACCGCGAGGAGGGTGGACTTGCCGGCACCGTTGGCCCCGGTGATCGCCACCCGGTCCGCCCAGTCGATCTGCAGGCTGGCCGGCCCGAAGGTGAAGTCCCCGCGCTTGACGGCCGCTTCGCGCAGGGTGGCGACGACCGAACCGGAGCGCGGGGCCGCCGCGATCTCCATGCGCAGCTCCCACTCCTTGCGCGGCTCCTCGACCACCTCCAGCCGCTCGATCGCCCGCTGCGTCTGGCGTGCCTTCGCGGCCTGCTTCTCGCTGGACTCCCCGCGCAGCGCCCGGCCGATCTTGTCGTTGTCGGAGGACTTGCGGCGGGCGTTGC
Organism: Streptomyces sp. 3211.6; assembly: GCF_003634815.1. NCBI lineage: Bacteria > Bacillati > Actinomycetota > Actinomycetes > Kitasatosporales > Streptomycetaceae > Streptomyces > Streptomyces sp. 3211.6. Next base: position 6,526,634 of record NZ_RBXC01000001.1, read on the forward strand.
GCACGCCCTTGTCCATCCAGTTGCGCTGCATCTGCGCGCGGCCCTCGAGGGCGGCCTTCTTGTCGGCGTACTCCTCGAACTCCTCGCGGGCGTGGCTGCGGGCCCGCGCGCGCTCCTCCAGGTACGACTCGTAGCCGCCGCCGAAGAGCTTGATCTGCTGCTGCGCCAGGTCGAGTTCGAGGACCTTGGTGACGGTCCGCGTCAGGAACTCGCGGTCGTGGCTGATGACGACCGTGCCCGCGCGCAGCCCCGTCACGAACCGCTCCAGCCGCTCCAGACCGGCCAGGTCCAGGTCGTTGGTGGGCTCGTCGAGGAGGAACACGTCGTAGCGCGACAGCAGCAGCGACGCGAGGCCGGCGCGGGCCGCCTGGCCGCCGGACAGGGCCGTCATCGGCAGGTCCAGGCTCACCGCCAGGCCCAGCTCGTCCGCGGTCTCCTGGGCCCGCTCGTCCAGGTCGGCGCCGCCGAGGTCCAGCCAGCGGTCGAGGCTCTGCGCGTACGCGTCGTCGGCGCCCGGGGTGCCGTCCACCAGCCCCTGCGTGGCCTCGTCCAGCGCCGCCTGCGCGGCCGCGACGCCGGTCCGGCGGGCCAGGAACTCCCGTACGGTCTCGCCCTCCCGCCGCTCCGGCTCCTGCGGGAGGTGGCCGACCGCCGCACCGGGCGGGGAGAGCCGCAGCTCACCGGTCTCGGGGGTGTCCAGCCCGGCGAGCAGCCGCAGCAGGGTCGACTTCCCGGCGCCGTTGACGCCGACGAGGCCGATGACGTCGCCGGGCGCGACGACGAGGTCGAGGCCGGCGAAGAGCGTGCGCTCGCCGTGCGCGGCGGTGAGGTTCTTGGCGACGAGGGTTGCAGTCATGATGCCCCGATCCTATCGGCGCGCCGCGCGCCGCCGGCCTACCCGCCGGTCAGCCGCAGCCCGGCCCACAGGGCGGCCACCGCCGCCGCGAGGGCGGCGGGGGTGGTGAGCAGCCCGAGGCGGGTGAAGTCGCCGAGGCGGACGTCCTCGCCGTGCGCGTGCAGCATCCGCCGCCACAGCAGGGTGGCCAGCGAGCCCGCGTAGGTCAGGTTGGGGCCGATGTTCACCCCGATCAGCACGGCCAGCACCACGCCCGGCCCGCCCGGCGCGGCCAGCGGGAGCAGGGCGAGGACCGCCGGGAGGTTGTTGATCAGGTTGGCGAGCACGGCGGCCACCCCCGCCACGGCCAGCAGCGCGGGCAGCGCGTCCCCGTCGGGCAGCAGCCACTCCAGCCCGTCGCCGAGCCCGTGGTCCACCACGGCCCGTACGACCACGCCCAGCGCGAGCACGAACACGCAGAACGCGGGCGCGGTGGAGGCCGCCAGCCGCCGCGGGGTGGTCTCGCGGCGCCACAGGGCCCGCACGCCCAGCACCACCGCACCGGCCAGCGCCGCCCAGGCCGGGCTCGCCCCCGCGAGCGAGGCCACCGCGAAACCCGCCAGGGTCAGCACCAGCACGGCCGTCGCGAACCGGGGCAGCGGCGCGGGCTCCGCCACCCCGGGCACGTGCTCGGGCGGGGCCGCCAGGTCGGCCCGGAAGTACCGGCGGAACACCGCGTACTCCACCGCGACGGCCACCGCCCAGGGCAGGGCCATCAGCACCGCGAACCGGGTGAAGGTCAGCCCGCTCGCGGCGAAGGCCAGCAGGTTCGTCAGATTGGACACGGGCAGCAGCAGCGAGGCCGAGTTCGCCAGGTGGGCGGTGGCGAACACGTGCGGGCGCGGCCGGGCGCCCAGCCGGGCGGACGTGGCCAGCACCACCGGCGTCAGCAGCACCACCGTGGCGTCCAGGCTGAGCACGGCCGTCACCGCCGCGGCCACCAGGAACACCCCGCCCAGCAGCCCCGCCGCCCCCCGCCCGGCCGCCCGCCGGGCCACCGCGGCCCCCGCCGCACGGAACAGCCCCTCGTCCGCGCACAGCTGGGCGAGGGCCAGGATCACCGCCAGGAACCCGACCACGGGCAGCAGCCCGCACAGCTGCTCCCAGGCGTCGGCCGGCGACACCACCCCCAGCGCGACGAGCAGCCCGGCCGCCGGCACGGCGGCCGCCGCCTCGGGCAGCCGGCGCGGGCGCACCACGGCGAACGCCAGGACGAGCAGCAGCAGGGCGCAGGACAGGGACTCGGCGAGGACGGTGTTCAGGGGGGCACTCCGGACGGGGCGGGAAGGACCGGCCAAGGATCGCACGGGCTCCGTGTCCGGAAAGGTGGGACGCCCGTCATTGCGGCCATCGTGGAGGCGTCACACCATGGAGCCATGCCACAGCGAGACGTGCTCGTCGTCCTCTACGACGGGGTCCAGAGCCTGGACGTGACCGGCCCCGTCGAGGTCTTCGACGGAGCCGGCCGCTGCCGCCCGGGCGACGGCGGGTACGCGGTCCGTACGGTCTCCCCCGGAGGCGGCCCGGTCCGCACCGGCAGCGGGCTGACCCTGGTCCCCGACGGGGACCTGGAGGACGCCCGCCCCGGCCCGGACACCACCCTGCTGGTGCCCGGCGGCCGCTACACGGGGGACTTCGACCCGAGGATCACCGACTGGCTGCGGGCCCACGGGGGCCGGGCGGGCCGGCTGGTGTCCGTCTGCACGGGCGGCCTGCTGCTGGCCGAGGCCGGGCTGCTGGACGGGCGGCGGGCGGCCACGCACTGGTCGGTATGCGAGCGGATGGCACGGGACTACCCGCGGGTGACGGTGGAACCGGACCCCATCTACGTCCGGGACGGCCACGTGGCCACCTCGGCCGGGGTCACCGCCGGGATCGACCTCGCGCTGGCTCTGGTGGAGGAGGACCTGGGGCGGGACGTGGCCCTGCTGATCGCCCGGCACCTGGTGGTGTTCCTGCGCCGGCCCGGCAACCAGGCGCAGTTCAGCGCCCAGCTCGCGGCGCAGACCGCCCGGCGGGAGCCGCTGCGGGAGGTGCAGCACTGGATCAGCCAGCACCCGGGCGGCGACCTGAGCGTGGAGGCCCTGGCGGCCCGGGCCGCGCTGTCCCCGAGGCACTTCGCGCGGGCCTTCCAGGCCGAGACGGGGGTGACGCCGGGGCGGTACGTCGAGCGGGTGCGGGTGGAACACGCGCGGCGGATGCTGGAGGAGTCGGGGGAGGGGGTGGCCCGTATCTCCCGCGAGTGCGGCTACGGCACTCCGGAGGCGCTGCGCCGTGCCTTCGTCCGGACCCTCGGCCAGTCCCCGACCGAATACCGCCGCCGCTTCGGACCCCCGGCGGTGTAGGCGCCCGCAGGGGCTCCGGCCCCAGACCCCCGTACGTATCGCCCCCCAACGGCGGCGGGGCCACCCATGGCCCCGCCGGCGTTTGAGGCGCGGGGTCAGGGGCGCAGCCCCTGGGAACGGGCGAAGGGCGGGTGGGGGACCAGCCCCGACCAGTCCCGACCAGTCCCGACCAGCCCCGCGCAGCGGAAATCCGGGCTCGCGGGCCCGGCGCACCACGGGCAGCCCCGCCGGGGCGGCCGTCAACGTCACAGCAACCCCTCCGGAGGAGACGTGCAGATCGCCGTCCTGCTCTACGACCGCTTCACCGCCCTCGACGCCATCGGCCCCTACGAAACCCTCAGCCGCCTCGACGGCGCCGAGACCGTCTTCGTGGCGGAGCACAAGGGCCCCGTGCGGACCGACAACGGCGCGGCCGTCCTCGTCGCCGAGAAGTCGCTCGACGAGGTGCCGCGCCCCGACATCGTCATCGTCCCGGGCGGCCCGCACCCCGAGGTGGAGATGAAGAACCCCGCCGTCCTCGACTGGCTGCGCTCCGTGGACGCCACCTCCACCTGGACCACGTCCGTCTGCACCGGCTCGCTGCTCCTGGCCGCCGCCGGACTGCTCGACGGGCGGCGGGCGACCAGCCACTGGCTGTACCTCGACCAGCTCGCCCCCTTCGGGGCCGAGCCCACCGGCGAGCGGGTGGTCTTCGACGGGAAGTACGTCACCGCCGCCGGGGTCTCCTCCGGCCTGGACATGGGGCTCGGCCTGCTCGGCCGGATCGCGGGGGACACGTACGCCCAGACCGTGCAGCTGATGTGCGAGTACGACCCCCAGCCGCCCTACGACGCGGGCTCCCCGGCCAAGGCCCCGGCCGAGATCGTCGCCCGGCTGCGTTCCGCTAATCCCCTGACGGACCGGGGCGCCAGCTGAACGACGGGTCCCGGCGTTCCAGGAAGGCGGCGACACCCTCCGCGGTGTCGCCGCTCGCGGCCGCCTGGCCGCTCCAGTACGCGTCCCGGTCGGTGCGGCCGTCCGCGAACTCCTTCGCCGCGGCCTGCGTCAGCTGCGAGCGCGCGGTCAGGGTCCGGGTGAACTCCGCCACCCGCTTGTCCAGTTCGCCGGCCGGCAGCAGCTCGTTCAGGAACCCGGCCCGCAGCGCGGTCTCCGCCCCGATCAGCTCGGCCGAGAAGAGCAGGTACTTCGCCCACGCCGGGCCCACCACCGAGGCCAGCCGGCGGGTGGAGGACGCCGGGTAGACGATGCCCAGCTTCGCCGGGGTCACCCCGAAGCGGGCGCCCTCCTCCGCGAACCGCAGGTCGCAGGCCGCCGCCAGCTGGCTGCCGCCGCCCACGCAGAAGCCGCGGACCGCCGCGACCGTCGGCTTGGGGAACGCGGCCAGGGCCTCCTCCGCCGCGACCGCCAGGGCCGGCGGATCCTCGTCCCCGGTGAGGGAGGAGATGTCGGCGCCCGCACAGAAGGTCGGACCGGCCCCGGTCAGCACCAGGACCCGTACGGCCGGGTCGGCGGCCAGCCCCGGCAGCAGCTCCGGCAGCGCCCGCCACATGGCGGCCGTCATGGCGTTCCGCTTCGCGGGGTGGGAGATGGTGACCGTGGCCACCCCGTCGGCGACCGTGTGGCGGAGGGCTGCTTCCCGGGCGGCGTCCATGGCTGCGTCCATGCGCCGGATGCTATCCGGGGGTGACGATCCTATGATCAAGGGGACTCCGTCCCCCGGGGGGTGCAGGAGGTGGCATGCCCATGAGCGCCGACCGAAGGGCCGAGCGGAAGCAGCCGCAGCAGCAGGAGAAGAAGAAGCTCAACCGCAGCTTCGGGCTGCTGGCGCTCCTCGGGGTGGTCCTGGTGCTGGCCGGGCTGGTGGGCCTGGTCTACGCCGGGGTGGCGACCCTGACCTCGATGTTCCTCTTCGGCTGGCTGCTGCTGATCGGCGGCCTGGTCGGCCTCGCCCAGGCGGTCCAGTCCCGCAAGAGCAACTACTTCTGGCTGGCCGTCATCGTCGCCGCGGTCAACCTCGCCGCCGGGTTCGTGATCCTGCGGCGCCCCGAGGCGGGCGCCGAGGCGCTGACCATGTTCGCCGCGCTGCTCTTCCTCACCGGCGGCGTGTTCCGCCTCGCGGGCTCCCTGGTGGTGCGCGGGCCCAACTTCGGGCTGTCCCTGATCCAGGGCGCCTTCGGGATCCTGCTCGGCATCCTGATCCTCTGGGAGTGGCCCGGCAGCAGCCTGTACGTGATCGGGACCTTCTTCTCCCTGGCCCTGCTGTTCGACGGGCTGAGCCTGGTGGCGGTGGGGATGGGCGCCCGGCGGATCCTGGGTCTGGTCAGGGAAGACGCGGGGAACGGACAGGACACGGCAGACGCTGCCAAGCGGAGCGTGGCGGATCAGGAACAGTCCAACAACTGACTCCGTCATACGCCGGCGGTCAGAATGTGTGCGATTGCTGCTGACTTCTGGTCAGCGGAGCGGTCCGGACCAGGCGGCTCGCCACTCTTGACGCGTGGAGACGATCGAGCGTGAAGACGGGGGCCGGAAGATGGACGACAGCGGGAGCATCCCGCAGGCCAGGGGAGGTGAGCCGGCCGCTCCGGCCGACCCCCTCATGTACGAGGGAGTGTGGCGCTTCACCGCGCCGGCGGTAGAAGAATCCGTTCCGCAGGCGCGCCGGGCGGTCCGCGACCTGCTCGGCCGCCAGGGGGTGCCGGCCTCGCAGGACCTGGTGTACTCCCTGCTGCTGATCGTCTCCGAGCTGGTGACGAACTCGGTCCGGCACGCCGCCCTGCTCTCCCCCGAGGTGGCCGTCGAGGTGGCCGTGGGCCCGGACTGGGTCCGGGTGGCCGTCGAGGACGACCACCCGTACCGGCCCAAGGCGCTGGAAGCCGACTTCGGCCAGACCGGCGGCCGGGGCCTGCTGCTGGTCAGGGAGGTCACCCTGGAGGCCGGCGGGGTGTGCGACGTCGAGCACACCTCCACCGGCGGCAAGGTGATCTGGGCCGCACTGCCGCTCAAGGCCCCGGCCCGGCCCGTGTGAGACCCCGGCCCGCCGACGGGCCCGCACCGCACCCGAACGGCGCAGCGGCTACCAGCCGGCCGCGTCGCCGGTCAGCTCGCGGATCGCGGGACGCGCGGCGTCGAGCACCGTCATGAACCAGGCCGAGAAGGGCGCCTCCGCATGCCGCTTCGCCAGCTCCTCGGCCGTGACGAAGGCGGTGTCCCCGACCTCTTCCGGATCCGGGGCCGGCGACGCCTGGGCGAGTCCCACGAACAGGTGGTTGTACTCCTGCTCGACCAGCCCGGACGCGGGGTCCGGGTGGTTGTAGCGCACCGTCCCCGCCTGCGCGAGCAGCGAGGGCGAGAGCCCCAGCTCCTCGTGGGTGCGCCGGGCGGCCGCCGCGAACGGGGACTCGCCGGGGTAGGGGTGACCGCAACACGTGTTCGACCAGACGCCGGGGGAGTGGTACTTCCCGAGGGCGCGCTGCTGGATCAGCAGCCGGCCCTGCTCGTCGAAGAGGAACACGGAGAACGCCCGGTGCAGCAGACCGGGGGCCTGATGGGCGGAGAGCTTCTCCGCCGTGCCGATGGTGTTGCCGGACTCGTCGACCAGTTCGAGCATGATCGATTCTTGAGCGCCGGTGCCGGCGGACGCGCTGTTGTTGGCGTCAGTGGCTGATGTGGTCGGCATACCCATCCTTCGCTTCGGACTTCGGTCTTCAGTCTGCCGTACAAAAGGGGCTTGTCCCCACTTCGGTCATCCGCGCATGTCCGGCCCCCGCCGCGTGGTAAACGGCGGGGGCCGGACGGCCCGTCAGGGCCTCAGAGGCCGAAGGGGGCCGGATACCCGATCGTGCCCGCGGGCACCGGAACGGAATCGTCCAGCACCAGCGCCATCATGGCCCCGTCCGGCACCTCGAAAGGAGCCCGGATCCCGTAGCGCGACGCCGGGACGAACCCGAAGCGCGGGTAGTACGACGGATGCCCCAGGACCAGCACCAACGCCTCCCCCCGCGCCGCGGCGGCCGCGAGCAGCGCCCGTACCACCGCACTGCCGGCGCCCGAGCGCTGGAGTGCGGGAACGGCCGCCACCGGAGCGAGCGCGAGCGCCGGCGCGCCGTCCACCTCGCAGCGGGTCAGCAGGGCGTGCGCCGCCACCGACCCGTCCGGGCCCTCGGCCACGTACGACAGCCCCGGCAGCCAGGAACCGTCGGCGCGCAGCGCGTCCACGAGATCGGCCTCCAACGGGGTCTCGAAGGCCGCCAGGTTGACGCCACGCACGGCCGTCGCGTCGGCCGCGGTCTCGGGCCGGGTCTGCCAGCGGCCCCCGTCCGGGGCGGGGTCTCCCGCGGTCACCGGGGCCAGCACCCAGCCCCGGTAGCCGTACTCGTGCCCGTGCCGCTCCCGTACGGCGAGCTCCTCGCGCACGGCGGCCAGCGCGGCGGACTGCGCCGGGGTGGCGGCGGTGAAGGCGGCGGCGCGCTCGCCGAGCGGCCCGTAGTACCCGGCCCAGTCGGAGTCCGGCTGGAGGACGTCGCCCAGCAGCCGGTAGCCGGCCGCCTGGACGGCCGCGGTGTTGCGGGCGGTGGAGCGCAGCGGGTACTGGGGGTCCCAGAAGGCCCGGGCCCCGGCCGAGGGCTCCTCGGCGGTCCACTCGCACTCGCTGAGCACGATCCGGCCGCCGGGGGCGAGGAGCCGCTTCCATGCGGTGAGCGCCCGGTCGAAACCGAGGACGAACGCGGAGCCCTCCGCCCACACGAGGTCGAAGGAGCCGTCCTCGAAGGGGAGCGCCCCCATGTCGGCGCGCACCGCGCGGACCCGTCCGCCGAGGCCCCGGGCCGAGGCGGCGGAGCGCAGCTCGTCCAGGAACGGCTCGTACAGGTCGACGGCGGTCACCTCGGCGCGGCCCGCCCCGCCCGCCTCGGCGGCGAGCAGCAGGGCGCTGCGGCCCGGACCGCAGCCGATGTCGAGGACGCGCGGCCGCTCGGGCAGCGGTCCGCACAGGGACAGCAGGTGCCGGGTGGTGGTGTCGGAACCGGGGGACTGCCGGGGCAGCCCGCGGTGCAGCTCCATGAACGCCGCGAAGACCTCGCCGGCGGAGCTGTCGTGGTCGGTGGTGCTGGTGGTGCTGGTGGTGTCGGTCAACGTGAACCCTTGAACGGGGGCTCCGGCCGACGGGGCCTGTCGCTGGGTGAGGGAAGGATCAGGCCCGGCCGGACGCCCGGGAAGACGGGGAGACGTACCGGAGCTCGCTGCGCACGGCAGCGATCGCTGCGACGGTCATCAATCCACCTCTTCCACGTTCTCTTCCAGGTTCCGGAGCGGCGTCCACCCTAACATCCGCCCGCAAAGCGGACGGATGGGGGCCGAACGGCTGATGAATGCCGTCTTCCATTCATCCGATAGCCTCTGCCGACAGCCGCAGCCGCCGCGCCGCCGCGCTTTCTGTAAGCCGCCCACGGGGCGCCCGCCCGGAATGTTCGTTGCAAGGAGTGAGTCCGTCTGTCGACCGTCATCCTCACCGGCCTGCCGGTTCCCGGATCACCGCTTGAAGACGAGCTCCGTTCGCTCGGGTTCGACGTCCGCCCGGTCCCCGCTCCCGAAGACGCCCCCGAGGCGCTGGCCGGCGTGCCCGCCGGGCAGCGGGTGGCCGTCGTCGACAGCGGCTTCGTCGGGCACCCGCACGCCCTGCGCCTGGCGCTGACCGACCCGCGCTTCGAGGCCTGCGCCGTGACCGGCGCCTTCGCCGTGCAGCCCGGCGCCCGGGCCGCCCTGGAGCGGGCCGCGGCCCTCGCCCCGGACGGCGAGGGCCCTTACGCGGACCGGCTCGCCGCGGCCGTCGAGGCCTCCGGGACCCCCGTCCAGCGGCCCGAGCTCGGCACGCTGGTCGCCGCCGTGCCCGCCGGAGAGGCGGAGCGCGCCGAGGCCCTGGCCGCCGTCGCGGCCGTGGACGACGAGGCGGTACGGCTGCGCAGCGCGGTGAAGGCCCGGGACGGGTTCTTCACCACCTTCTTCATCAGCCCGTACTCGCGCTACATCGCCCGCTGGTGCGCGCGCCGCGGCCTGACCCCGAACCAGGTCACCACCGCCTCCCTGCTCACCGCGCTGCTCGCGGCGGGCTGCGCCGCCACCGGCGAGCGCTGGGGCTACGTCACCGCGGGCGTGCTCCTGCTCGTCTCCTTCGTCCTGGACTGCACCGACGGGCAGCTCGCCCGCTACTCGCTGCAGTACTCGACGATGGGCGCCTGGCTGGACGCGACCTTCGACCGGGTGAAGGAGTACGCCTTCTACGCGGGCCTCGCGCTCGGCGCGGCCCGGGACGGCGACGACGTGTGGGCGCTCGCGCTCGGCTCGATGGTCCTGATGACCTGCCGGCACGTGGTCGACTTCTCCTTCAACGAGGCCAACCACGACGCCACGGCGAACACGAGCCCCACCGCCGCCCTCTCCGGCCGGCTCGACAGCGTCGGCTGGACCGTCTGGGTCCGGCGGATGATCATCCTGCCGATCGGCGAGCGCTGGGCGATGATCGCGGTCCTGACCGCCGTCACCAGCCCCCGGATCGTCTTCTACGCCCTGCTGGCCGGCTGCGCCTTCGGCGCGCTCTACACCACTGCCGGACGCGTCCTGCGCTCCGTGACCCGCAAGGCGAAGAGGACCGACCGGGCCGCACGGGCGCTGGCCGACCTCGCGGACTCGGGCGTGCTCGCCTGGGCCGGCGCCCCGCGCCCGGGCAAGCGGGCCTCGGCCGCCGCCCTGCCGATGGCCGCCGGGGCGGCCGTGGTGATGGCCGGCGGGGCCCTGGTCCGCGACTTCGGCTCGACCTCGCTGATCGCGACGGCGGGGCTCTACGTCCTCCTCTCGGGGGCTGCGGTCTCCACGCCGCTCAAGGGCCCCCTCGACTGGCTGATCCCGCCGCTGTTCCGCTTCGGCGAGTACGTCACCGTCCTCGTCCTCGCCGTCAAGGCGGACGTCCCCGGGGCCGTTCCGGCCGCATTCGGACTGGTCGCGGCGGTCGCCTACCATCACTACGACACGGTCTACCGCATCCGCGGTGGCTCGGACGCCCCCCCGCCCTGGCTGGTGCGGACGACGGGCGGTCACGAGGGCAGGGTCCTGCTGGCCACGGTCCTGGCCGCCGTCCTCGCCCGTGACGCGTTCCCCGTCGCGCTCACGGCCATGGCCGTGTTCGTGGCCGTGGTGGTGCTCGCGGAGAGCATCCGTTTCTGGGTCTCCGCCGGAGCACCCGCCGTACACGACGAAGGAGAACCCGCATGATCGGCCTTGTCCTCGCTGCCGGTGCCGGACGCCGTCTGCGTCCCTACACCGACACCCTGCCCAAGGCCCTCGTGCCCGTCGGCCCCGAGGGCCGGGAGGACAGCCTCACCGTCCTCGACCTGACCCTGGGCAACTTCGCCGAGGTCGGCCTGACCGAGGTCGCGATCGTCGTCGGCTACCGCAAGGAGGCCGTCTACGAGCGCCGGGAGGCGCTGGAGGCCAAGTACGGGGTCAAGATCACCCTGATCGACAACGACAAGGCCGAGGAGTGGAACAACGCCTACTCCCTGTGGTGCGCGCGTGACGTCCTGAAGCAGGGCGTGATCCTCGCCAACGGCGACACCGTCCACCCGGTCTCCGTCGAGAAGACCCTCCTAGCCGCCCGCGGCAACGGCCAGAAGATCATCCTCGCCCTCGACACGGTCAAGAACCTGGCCGACGAGGAGATGAAGGTCGTCACCGCCGACGGCCAGGGCGTGCGGAAGATCACCAAGCTGATGGACCCGGCCGACGCGACCGGCGAGTACATCGGCGTCACCCTCATCGAGCCCGAGGCCGCCGAGCAGCTGGCCGAGGCCCTGAAGACCACCTTCGAGCGCGACCCCGACCTCTACTACGAGGACGGCTACCAGCAGCTCGTCAACGACGGCTTCACCATCGACGTGGCCCCGATCGGCGACGTGAAGTGGGTCGAGATCGACAACCACGACGACCTCGCCAAGGGCCGGACGATCGCATGCCAGTACTGACGCGGCTGATCCCCTCGCCGGTCGTCGTCGACATCAGCCGCGGGGCGATGGACAAGCTGGACGGCATCCTCGCCGACCAGCGGATCTCCGCGTCCGGCCGGCTCGCGATCGCGATCAGCGGGGGCTCCGGGCAGGCGCTGCGCGCCCGTCTGGAGCAGGCCCTGCCGCACGCCGACTGGTACCCGGTCGTCGACGGCACCATCGACTCGGCGGTCAAGCTCGCCGACGACATAAAGGGCCGCCGCTACGACGCCGTCGTGGGCCTGGGCGGCGGCAAGATCATCGACGTGGCCAAGTACGCCGCGGCGCGGGTCGGGCTGCCCATGGTGGCCATCGCCACCAACCTCTCCCACGACGGCATCTGCTCCCCGGTGTCCATCCTGGACAACGACAACGGCCGGGGCTCCTACGGGGTGCCCACGCCGATCGCCATGGTCATCGACCTCGACGTGATCCGCGAGGCGCCCACGCGCTTCGTGCGCGCCGGCATCGGCGACGTGATCTCCAACATCTCGGCCATCGCCGACTGGGAGCTCTCGCACCGGATCACCGGGGAGTCCGTGGACGGCCTGGCCGCCGCCATGGCCCGCACGGCGGGCGAGTCCGTGCTGCGCCACCCCGGTGGCTGCGGCGACGACGAGTTCCTCACCGTGCTCTCCGAGGCCCTCGTGCTCTCCGGCATCGCCATGTCGATCAGCGGCGACAGCCGCCCCTCGTCCGGCGCCTGCCACGAGATCAGCCACGCCTTCGACCTGCTCCACCCCGGACGCTCCGCGCTCCACGGCGAGCAGGTCGGCATCGGCGCCGCCTTCGCCATGCACCTGCGCGGCGCCCGCGAGCAGTCCGGGCTCTTCGCCGAGGTGCTGCGCCGCCACGGCCTGCCCGTGCTGCCCGAGGAGATCGGCTTCAGCGCCGACGAGTTCGTCGCGGCCGTGGAGTACGCCCCCCAGACCCGCCCGGGACGGTTCACCATCCTGGAGCACCTCAACCTGTCCGCAGCCGAGATCAGGGACGCTTACGCCGACTATGCCCAGACCATCCGTAGCTGAACTGCGCCCCGTCGTTCACCCGGCGGGCGTCAAGGACCGGCGCAGTGGCGAGCACTGGGGCGGCCGCCTCTACATGCGCGAGATCTCCCTGCGCATCACCCGCCTCCTGGTCACCACCAAGGTCACGCCCAACCAGCTGACCTACGTGATGACCCTCGCCGGCGTCCTCGCCGCCCCGGCCCTGCTGGTGCCGGGCGTGTGGGGCGCCGTCCTCGGCGTGGTCGCCGTCCAGCTCTACCTGCTGCTCGACTGCGTCGACGGCGAGGTCGCCCGCTGGAAGAAGCAGTTCTCGCTCTCCGGCGTCTACCTGGACCGCGTCGGCGCCTACCTGTGCGACGCCGCGGTCCTCGTGGGCTTCGGGCTGCGCGCGGCCGACCTGTGGGGCGGCGGCCGGATCGACTGGCTGTGGGCCTTCCTGGGCACCCTCGCGGCCCTCGGCGCGATCCTGATCAAGGCCGAGACCGACCTGGTCGGCGTCGCCCGTCACCAGGCGGGCAAGCCCGTGGTCCAGGAGTCCGCCGCCGAGCCGCGCTCCTCCGGCATGGCCCTGGCCCGCCGGGCCGCCGCCGCGCTGAAGTTCCACCGCCTGGTCCTCGGGATCGAGGCCTCGCTGCTCATCCTGGTGCTGGCGGTCCTCGACCAGGTCCGCGGCGACCTGTTCTTCTCCCGCCTCGGTGTCGCCGTCCTGGCCGGCATCGCGCTGGTGCAGACGGTGCTGCACCTGGTGTCCATCCTCGTGTCGAGCAGGCTGCGGTGACCGCCCCGCTGCGCGTCGGTGCGGTGATCATCACCATGGGCAACCGCCCCGACGAGCTCAAGGCGCTCCTGGACTCGGTGGCCCGCCAGGACGGCGACCCCGTCGAGGTGGTCGTCGTCGGCCAGGGCGTCGAGGTCACGGGCCTGCCCGAAGGCGTGCGCACCGTGCACCTCCCCGAGAACCTGGGCATCCCCGGCGGCCGCAACGTCGGCATCGAGGCCTTCGGCCCCGGCGGCCGCGACGTGGACGTGCTGCTCTTCCTCGACGACGACGGCCTCCTGGAGCGCACCGACACCGCCGAGCTGTGCCGGCAGGCCTTCACCGAGGACCCCGAGCTGGGCATCGTCAGCTTCCGGATCGCCGACCCGGACACCGGTGCGACCCAGCGCCGCCACGTGCCCCGGCTGCGCGCCTCCGACCCGATGCGCTCCTCCCGCGTGACCACCTTCCTGGGCGGCGCCAACGCCGTCCGCACGAAGGTCTTCGAGCAGGTGGGAGCGCTGCCGGCCGAGTTCTTCTACGCCCACGAGGAGACCGACCTGGCCTGGCGGGCCCTCGACGCCGGGTGGCTGATCGACTACCGCGCGGACATGGTGCTGCTGCACCCGACGACCGCGCCCTCCCGGCACGCGGTCTACCACCGTATGGTGGCGCGCAACCGGGTGTGGCTCGCCCGCCGCAACCTGCCCGCCCCGCTGGTGCCGGTCTACCTGGGGGTCTGGCTGGCGCTGACGCTCGTGCGCAGGCCCTCGGCGCCGGCGCTCAAGGCCTGGTTCGGCGGGTTCAAGGAGGGCTGGACCACCCCCTGCGGTCCCCGGCGCCCCATGAGGTGGCGTACCGTGTGGCGGCTGACGCGACTGGGCCGACCGCCTGTCATCTGAGAAGCTCGCGTCTGGGACCATAAGCCCCGATCACGAAGCCCGATCACGGGTCCGGCGCTCCAGGCCCGATGCCCCACCTGCGCATCTTGAAGACGGAAAGTTTCAACTTGTGAGTGACACAACCCACGACGGCGCCCTCGCCACGAGCAAGCCGCCGTCCGACGACGCGGGGCTCAGCCCCGCGGAGCTCGCCAGGAAGTACGGCTTGTCCGTCAGCGGCGCGCGGCCCAGCCTGGGCGGATACGTGCGGCAGCTCTGGGGTCGGCGCCACTTCATCATGGCCTTCTCCCAGGCCAAGCTGGTGGCGCAGTACAGCCAGGCGAAGCTCGGGCAGATCTGGCAGGTGGCGACCCCCCTGCTGAACGCGCTCGTCTACTACCTGATCTTCGGCCTCATCATGAACGCGGGCCGGGGCATGCCGAAGGGCGTCTACATCCCCTTCCTGGTGACGGGCATCTTCGTCTTCACCTTCACCCAGAGCTCGCTGATGGCCGGCGTCCGGGCCATCCCCGGCAACCTCGGCCTGGTCCGCGCCCTGCACTTCCCGCGCGCCTCCCTGCCGATCTCCTTCTCGATGCAGCAGCTCCAGCAGCTGCTGTACTCGATGATCGTCGTGGTGATCGTCACGGTGGCGTTCGGCAACTACCCGCGGCTGTCCTGGCTGCTGGTCATCCCGACGCTGGCGCTCCAGTTCGTCTTCAACACCGGCCTCGCGCTGATCTTCGGGCGGATGGGCTCGAAGACCCCCGACCTCGCGCAGCTGATGCCGTTCATCACGCGCACGTGGATGTACGCCTCGGGCGTCATGTTCTCGATCAGCGGGGCCCTCAAGGGCCGGCACGTGCCCGGGTGGGTCACCGACGCCCTCCAGTGGAACCCGGCGGCCATCTACATGGACCTCATCCGGTACGCGCTGATCGACGACTACGGCGCGCGCAACCTGCCGCCGCACGTGTGGGCCTTCGCCGTCGGCTGGGCCGTCGTGATCGGCCTCGGCGGTTTCGTGTACTTCTGGAAGGCTGAGGAGCGTTACGGCCGTGGCTGACAACACCCAGGGCCGCGTGCCCACCGTCATCGCCGACGAGGTGCACATCGTGTACCGCGTCAACACCGGCAGCTCCGGCAAGGGCAGCGCCACCGCCGCGCTCAGCAAGATAATGCGCCGCGGCAAGGGCGACGCCCCGGGCGTCCGCCGGGTCCACGCCGTCCGCGGGGTCTCCTTCACCGCCTACCGGGGCGAGGCCATCGGCCTCATCGGCTCCAACGGCTCCGGCAAGTCCACCCTGCTGCGCGCCATCGCCGGCCTGCTGCCCTGCGAGTCCGGCAAGGTCTACACCGACGGCCAGCCCTCGCTGCTGGGCGTCAACGCCGCGCTGATGAACGACCTCACCGGCGAGCGCAACGTCGTCCTCGGCGGTCTCGCGATGGGCATGAGCCGCGAGCAGGTCAAGGAGCGCTACCAGGACATCGTCGATTTCTCCGGGATCAACGAGAAGGGCGACTTCATCTCCCTGCCGATGCGCACCTACTCCTCCGGCATGGCCGCGCGCCTGCGGTTCTCCATCGCCGCGGCCAAGGACCACGACGTCCTGATGATCGACGAGGCGCTCGCCACCGGCGACCGCAAGTTCCAGGTCCGCTCCGAGGCGCGCATCCGCGAGCTGCGGGAAAAGGCGGGCACGGTCTTCCTGGTGAGCCACAACAACAACTCCATCCGCGACACCTGCAGCCGGGTGCTGTGGCTGGAGAAGGGCGAGCTCCTGATGGACGGCCCCACCGAAGAGGTCGTCGCGGCGTACGAGAAGGCCAGCGGCCACTGACCCGCCGCCCCTCGCAGACAGGCCCCCGCCGCTCCGCGCGCCGGGGGCCTGGGCATGTGGCCGACATTCCGGGCGTGGTGGCCACCCGATAGTCCTGCGTGGTGTTGTACGGCGTAAGCTGTACCAGTTCTGAATCGCGCCAAGAGGGGACGATTCCCCGCAGCGGGTTCCCCCGGGACACTCCCGGATACTCCCCGGTAAACTCCGCGGCGTGTCCGAAATGGGATGACTTGGGTCGGCAGTGTAGAACGGGAGACGTGACGGCAATGGCTACGGGAATTCTGCGGCCCCCAGGCACAGCGGCCGTCCCGGCCCCGGGCGGCGGGCGGTGACCCCCGGGCACGGCGTCCGTCACCCGTCGGCCCCGGCCCCCGGCAGCGCCCCCGGCGCGCACGCCGGAGCCACCCTCGCCAAGGCCGCCTCGGAGAACTTCCCCGTCGCCCCCGCCTTCCTGCCCCGCGCCTGGCGCCAGGGCCTCATGGCGGTCTACGGCTACGCCCGCCTCGTCGACGACATCGGCGACGGCGACCTCGCCCCCGGCGGCCGCGACGCCGTCCTCCTCGGCCTCGACCCGGCCGCCGCCGACGACCGCCTCGCCATGCTCGACGCCTTCGAGGCCGACCTGCTGCGCGTCTTCGGCGGCACCGACGGCCCCCCGCGCCACCCCCTGCTGCTCGCCCTCCAGCCCGTCGCGCGCGAGCACCGCCTCAGCCCCGAGCACTTCCTCGGGCTCATCGAGGCCAACCGCCAGGACCAGCGGGTCGCGCGCTACACCACCTACGGGGAACTCCTCGCCTACTGCGAGCTCTCCGCCAACACCGTCGGCCGCCTCGTACTGGAGCTCACCGGCACCAGCACCCCCGAGCGGATCCGCCGCTCCGACGCCGTCTGCACCGCCCTGCAGATCGCCGAACACCTCCAGGACGTCACCGAGGACCTCGCCCGCGACCGGATCTACCTCCCGGCCGAGGACATGCGGCGCTTCCACGTCGCCGAGGCCGACCTCGGGGCCCGCTCCGCCGGAGCCTCCGTACGCTCCCTGATCGCCTTCGAAACAGAACGCACATACGAACTCCTGAATGAAGGCACCCCACTCGTGGGTAGCGTGCACGGCAGGCTACGGCTGTTGCTCGCGGGGTTCGTGGGAGGGGGGCGAGCCGCCCTGCGGGCGATCTCGGCCGCAGGCTTCGACGTCCTGCCCGGCCCGCCCAAGCCCACCCGAGGCCTGCTCCTCCGCGAGGTGGCCGCCGTCCTGCGCACAGCGCCGAGAAAGGGGTGAGCCCGAACGTGGAGGGCCCCAACCACGCGTCCGTCCCGTCCGCCCCGGTCCTCGCCGCCTACAGCTACTGCGAGGCCGTGACCGGAACCCAGGCGCGCAACTTCGCCTACGGCATCCGGCTGCTGCCCACCGACAAGCGGCAGGCGATGTCCGCGCTGTACGCCTTCTCGCGGCGCGTCGACGACATCGGCGACGGCACCCTCGCCCCCGAGGCCAAACTGGCCCGCCTGGAGGACACCCGCGCCGTCCTCGGCCGGATCCGGGCCGGGGAGGTCGACGAGGACGACACCGACCCGGTCGCCGTGGCCCTCGCGCACGCCGCCCGCCGCTTCCCCATCCCGCTCGGCGGACTCGACGAGCTCATCGACGGGGTCCTGATGGACGTCCGCGGCGAGGAGTACGAGACCTGGGACGACCTCAAGGCGTACTGCCGCTGCGTCGCCGGCGCCATCGGCCGGCTCTCGCTGGGCGTGTTCGGCACGGTCGGCCCCGGCGAGCACGCCGAGGAGTACGCCGACACCCTGGGCCTGGCCCTCCAGCTCACCAACATCCTCCGCGACGTCCGCGAGGACGCCGGCAACGGCCGCACCTACCTCCCCGCCGAGGACCTCGCCAAGTTCGGCTGCTCCGAGGGCTTCCGCAGCGGCCGGCTCCCCGCCGGCTCCGACTTCCCCGGCCTGGTCCACCACGAAGTCCGGCGCGCCCGCGCCCTCTTCACCGAGGGCTACCGCCTGCTGCCCATGCTCGACCGGCGCAGCGGCGCCTGCGTGGCCGCGATGGCCGGCATCTACCGCCGCCTGCTGGACCGCATCGAGCGCGAACCCGCGGCCGTGCTGCGCGGACGCGTCTCGCTGCCGACCCACGAGAAGGCGTACGTGGCCGTGCGCGGCCTCTCGGGCCTCGACGCCCGCACCATCTCCCGCCAGACCGCCCGGAGGCGCGCCTGATGCCGCCCACCCCGGCCCCGCCCACCCCCCACGTCCCGGCCCCCACCCCGACCGGGCCCGTCGCCCAGGCCCCGTCCGCCGCACCGGCCCGCATCCTCGGGCCGGTGCGGGGCTCCGCCCTGGCTCGGCCCGCGGCCCTGGCTGAGGGCTCCGGTCCGGCCTGCGGCGTGACCGGGCTGCGCCGATCGGGCCCGGGCCGTCAGGCCCCGGACCCGGTGGCCGTGTGCCCCGGCCGGGCAACCCGCGGGCACGCGGGCGCGTCCTATCGTCCGGGCTCCGCCCGTACCGCGGCAGCACCCTCCGGCCCCGAGGGCCGGCGCACCACACGGGAGGCATCATGAGCGGCAGCGGAACCGGCGGCGCCGTCGTCATCGGCGGGGGGCTCGCCGGAGTCACCGCCGCCCTCGAACTGGCCGACGCCGGACTGCGGGTCACCCTCCTCGAAGGACGCCCCCGGCTCGGCGGCCTCGCCTTCTCCTTCAAACGCGGCGACCTGACCGTCGACAACGGCCAGCACGTCTACCTGCGCTGCTGCACCGCCTACCGGTGGTTCCTCGACCGCGTCGACGGCGCCGCCCTCGCCCCGCTCCAGGACCGCCTCGACGTCCCCGTCCTCGACGTGGCCCACGCCGCCGGCCCCCGCCTGGGCCGGCTGCGCCGCAGCGCCCTGCCCGTGCCCCTGCACCTCGCCGCCTCCCTGGCCCGCTACCCGCACCTCTCCCTCGCCGAGCGGGCCTCCGTCGGCCGCGCCGCCCTCGCCCTGCGCCGCCTCGACCCCGCCGACCCGGCGCTCGACGGCCTCGACTTCGCCACCTGGCTCGCCCGGTACGGCCAGAGCCCGCGCACCGTCGAAGCGCTCTGGGACCTCGTCGGCATCGCCACCCTCAACGCCACCGCCCAGCAGTCCTCCCTGGGCCTGGCCGCCATGGTCTTCAAGACCGGCCTGCTCTCCGAGAACGGCGCCGCCGACATCGGCTGGGCCCGCGTCCCGCTCGGCGAACTCCACGACACCCTCGCCCGCAAGGCCCTCGACTCCGCCGGCGTGCGCACCGAGCTGCGCACCCGCGTCACCGCCGTCACCCGCGGCGAAGACGGGAACTGGCGCGTCGACACCGACGGGGAGTCCTTCGACGCCGGCACCGTCGTCCTCGCCGTCCCGCAGCGCGAAGCCCACGGCCTGCTGCCCCCCGGCGCCCTCGCCGACCCCGACAAGCTCCTCGACATCGGCACCGCTCCGATCCTCAACGTCCACGTCGTGTACGACCGCAAGGTGCTCCGGCAGCCCTTCTTCGCCGCCCTCGGCACCCCCGTCCAGTGGGTCTTCGACCGCACCGACTCCTCCGGACTCACCGACGGCGGCCAGTACCTGGCCCTGTCCCAGTCCGTCGCCCACGACGACATCGACGAGCCCGTCTCCATCCTGCGCGCCAAGTACCTGCCCGAACTGGAACGGCTGCTGCCGGCCGCCCGGGGCGCGAAGGTGCGGGACTTCTTCGTCACCCGCGAGCGCACCGCCACCTTCGCCCCCAGCCCGGGCGTCGGCCGGCTGCGCCCGGGCCCCCGGACCGACACGCCGGGGCTCTATCTCGCCGGTGCGTGGACCGCCACCGGCTGGCCCGCGACCATGGAGAGCGCCGTCCGCAGCGGCCTCGGCGCGGCACACGCCGCGCTCGCCGCGCTCGGCCGCCCCCGCGAACATCCTCTGCAGGAGGCGGTATGACGACCAGCACGAGCACCACCAGCACGACCCGCACAGCACGTACAGGAAACAGAGGAGAGCCAGTGAACCCGGGGAACCCGGCTGTCGAGAACACGGATGCCGACGCGGGCACGGCCGGCGGGGGAGCGGAGAAGACCGGCACCCTCGCCCTCCTCGAACGCGGCCGCACGCTGTCGACCCCCGTGCTCCGCGCGGCGGTGGACCGGCTCGCGGCGCCCATGGACACCGTCGCCGCCTACCACTTCGGCTGGATCGACGCCCAGGGCAACCCGGCGGACGGCGACGGCGGCAAGGCCGTGCGCCCCGCCCTCGCGCTGCTCTCCGCCGAGGCGGCCGGCGCCCCTGCCGAGGCCGGCATCCCCGGCGCCGTCGCCGTGGAACTCGTCCACAACTTCTCGCTGCTGCACGACGACCTGATGGACGGCGACGAGCAGCGCCGCCACCGCGACACCGTGTGGAAGGTCCACGGCCCCGCGCTGGCCATCCTCGTCGGCGACGCCCTCTTCGCCCTCGCCAACGAGGTGCTCCTGGAGCTCGGCACCGCCGAGGCCGCCCGTGCCACCCGCCGGCTGACCACCGCCAGCCGCAAGCTCATCGACGGCCAGGCCCAGGACATCTCCTACGAGCACCGCGAGCGCGTCAGCGTTCGAGAATGCCTCGAGATGGAGGGGAACAAGACCGGAGCCCTGCTCGCGTGCGCGGTCTCCATCGGCGCCGTGCTCGGCGGTGCGGACGACCGCACGGCCGACAAGCTGGAGGAGTACGGCTACCACCTCGGCCTCGCCTTCCAGGCCGTCGACGACCTCCTCGGCATCTGGGGCGACCCCGAGTCCACCGGCAAGCAGACCTGGAGCGACCTGCGCCAGCGCAAGAAGTCCCTGCCCGTCGTCGCGGCCCTCGCCGCGGGCGGACCCGCATGTGAGGAGCTTGCGAGGCTGCTCGCGGCCGACGCCAAGAGCAACGACTTCGAGAACTTCTCGGAGGAGGAGTTCGCCCACCGCGCCGCCCTGATCGAGGCCGCCGGCGGCCGTCAGTGGACCGCCGACGAGGCGCGCCGCCAGCACGCGATCGCCGTTCGAGCCCTCGACGACGTGGACATGCCGCAGCGGGTGCGCGAGCAGCTGGTCGCGCTCGCGGACTTCGTCGTCGTGCGCAAGAGGTGATCTTCGCCGGAAAGTGGATATGAATCGCGAGTCGCCGGGCGGGGGCCCCTCCTCCTGAGAGGTCCCCGGCCGACGGCAGACCCTGGCACAGCCGACGAACGGTACGAAGGGGAAGCCATGACAGCGACGACCGACGGCGGCGGTGCGATCACCGGCGGCGCCGATCCGCGACACGACAGCACGGCGGTCCCTGCCGCCGTGGCCGCAGGGCCGTCCGGCGAGGACACCGGCCTGCTCAAGGGAGTCCAGGAGGCCACCGACCGGGCCGTCCGCGAACTGCTGGACCGCCAGGACGCGGACGGCTGGTGGAAGGGCGACCTCCAGACCAACGTCACCATGGACGCCGAGGACCTGCTGCTGCGCCAGTTCCTCGGCATCCGCGACGAGGCGACCACCCGGGCCGCCGCCCTCTTCATCCGCGGCGAGCAGCAGCCCGACGGCACCTGGGCCACCTTCCACGGAGGCCCGCCCGAGCTCTCCGCCACGATCGAGGCGTACGTGGCCCTGCGGCTGGCCGGGGACCTGCCCGACGCCCCGCACATGGCCCGCGCCTCGGCCTGGATCCGCGAGCAGGGCGGGATCGCCTCCGCCCGGGTCTTCACCCGCATCTGGCTGGCCCTCTTCGGCTGGTGGAGCTGGGACGACCTGCCCGAACTCCCGCCCGAGCTGGTCTTCCTGCCGTCCTGGGTGCCGCTGAACATCTACGACTTCGGCTGCTGGGCCCGCCAGACCATCGTCCCGCTGACCGTCGTCTCCGCACTGCGGCCCGTCCGCCCGGCCCCCTTCGCCCTCGACGAGCTGCACACCGACGCCCGCGACCCGAACCCGGCCAAGCCGCTGGCCCCGGTGGCCAGTTGGGACGGCGCCTTCCAGCGCATGGACAAGGCGCTGCACCTCTACCGGCGCATCGCCCCGCGCCGGCTGCGCAAGGCGGCCATGGCCGCCGCCGGCCGCTGGATCGTCGAACGCCAGGAGAACGACGGCTGCTGGGGCGGCATCCAGCCCCCCGCCGTGTACTCCGTCATCGCCCTGCACCTGCTCGGCTACGACCTCGGGCACCCGGTGATGCGGGCGGGCCTGGAATCCCTCGACCGCTTCGCCGTCTGGCGCGAGGACGGCGCCCGCATGGTCGAGGCCTGCCAGTCGCCGGTCTGGGACACCTGCCTCGCCGCCATCGCCCTGGCCGACGCGGGCGTCCGCCCCGACCACCCGGCGCTGGTGAAGGCCGCCGACTGGATGCTCGGCGAGGAGATCCGGCGCCCGGGCGACTGGGCCGTGCGCCGTCCCGGACTGGCCCCGGGCGGCTGGGCCTTCGAGTTCCACAACGACACCTACCCCGACATCGACGACACCGCCGAGGTCGTCCTCGCCCTGCGCCGCATCCGCCACCCCGAACCGGCGAAGGTCGAGGCCGCCATCGCCCGCGGTACCTCCTGGACCCTCGGGATGCAGTCCAAGGACGGGGCCTGGGCCGCCTTCGACGCCGACAACACCAGCCCGTTCCCCAACCGGCTGCCCTTCTGCGACTTCGGGGAGGTCATCGACCCGCCGTCCGCCGACGTCACCGCCCACGTGGTGGAGATGCTGGCCGCCGAGGGGAAGGCCGGCGACCCGCGCGCCCGGCGCGGCATCGCCTGGCTGCTCGCCGAACAGGAGCCGGAGGGCGGCTGGTTCGGCCGCTGGGGCACCAACTACGTGTACGGGACCGGCTCGGTGGTCCCCGCGCTGACCGCGGCCGGGATCTCCCCCCGACACCCCGCCGTGCGGCGGGCCGTCGCCTGGCTGGAGTCCGTACAGAACGCGGACGGCGGGTGGGGCGAGGACCAGCGCTCCTACCGGGACCGCTCCTGGGCAGGCAAGGGCGCCTCCACCGCCTCGCAGACCGCCTGGGCGCTGATGGCCCTGCTCGCGGCGGGGGAGCGGGAGGGCGAGGCCGTCCGGCGCGGGCTCGCGTACCTGGTGGAGACCCAGCGCGCCGACGGCACCTGGGACGAGCCGTACTTCACTGGGACCGGCTTCCCCTGGGACTTCTCCATCAACTACCACCTCTACCGGCAGGTGTTCCCGCTCACCGCCCTGGGCCGCTACCTGTACGGGGAGCCCTTCGGCCCGGCCGCGGCCGCCCGCCGCGCCGGCCAGGCCCCGGCCGCC
The DNA here is from genome assembly GCF_003634815.1 of Streptomyces sp. 3211.6. Lineage (NCBI taxonomy): Bacteria > Bacillati > Actinomycetota > Actinomycetes > Kitasatosporales > Streptomycetaceae > Streptomyces > Streptomyces sp. 3211.6. The sequence goes on from NZ_RBXC01000001.1 coordinate 6,549,656, forward strand.
GCCCCCGTTCCGGCCGAGGGGGCCTGATGTCCGCCCGGGCGGCCCCGTCAGCGCCGCCGCTGCTGATCGCCTGCGCCCTGCGCATCGAGCGGGCGGCCCTCGGCGGCGCGGGCCGCTCGGCCGCAGGGGGCACGGTGCTGCGGACCGGGATGGGCCCGCGCGCCGCCGACCGGGCCGTGGCCCGGGCCCTGGGGCGCCCGGGGATGGAACGCGCCGCCGTCCTCGCCACCGGCTTCTGCGCCGGCCTGGTCCCCGGGATGAACCCCGGAGACCTCGTCGTCGCCGAGGAGACCCGCGATCCCCGCGGGGCGGTCTCCTGCACCGGTACCGCCCTGCTCGCCGGGGCACTGGCCCGCGCCCTTCCGGGGCGGACCGTGCACACCGGCGTACTGACCGGCTCCGACCACGTCGTCCGGGGACAGGAGCGCGACCGGCTGCGGGCCGCCGGCGCGATCGCGGTCGACATGGAGTCCGCGGCCACCCTGTGGACCGCTTCCGGGGCGGGTCGCCCGGTTGCGGCCGTCCGGGTGATCGTGGACGCTCCGGAGCACGAGCTCGTCCGTATCGGCACGGTCCGCGGTGGAATATCTGCCTTCCGTGTACTACGTGCCGTACTGCCCGCTTTTCATGAATGGCACCGTTCGTTGCTGATTCCCAGGAGGTGAACCAGATGGCCATGCCGCTGCGACAGTCCATCAGGGTCGGGACCTATCTTCTCGAACAGAAGCTCCGCAAGCGCGAGAAGTTCCCGCTGATCGTCGAGCTGGAGCCGCTCTACGCGTGCAACCTGGCCTGTGAGGGGTGCGGGAAGATCCAGCACCCGGCCGGGGTGCTCAAGCAGCGCATGCCCGTCGCCCAGGCGGTCGGCGCCGTCCTGGAGTCCGGCGCGCCCATGGTGTCCATCGCGGGCGGCGAGCCCCTGATGCACCCCCAGATCGACGAGATCGTCCGGCAGCTGGTGGCCCGGCGGAAGTACGTCTTCCTCTGCACCAACGCCCTGCTGCTCCGCAAGAAGATCGAGAAGTTCACCCCGTCCCCCTATTTCGCCTTCGCCGTGCACATCGACGGACTGCGCGAACGCCACGACGAATCCGTGGCCAAGGAAGGTGTGTTCGACGAGGCCGTCGCCGCGATCAAGGAGGCCAAGCGCCGCGGATTCCGGGTGACGACCAACTCCACCTTCTTCAACACCGACACCCCGCAAACCGTCATCGAGGTGCTGAACTACCTCAATGACGACCTCAAGGTGGACGAAATGATGATCTCGCCCGCCTATGCCTACGAAAAGGCCCCCGACCAGGAGCACTTCCTGGGCGTCGAACAGACCCGCGAACTCTTCAGGAAGGCATTCGCGGGCGGCAACCGGCGCCGCTGGCGGCTCAACCACTCCCCGCTCTTCCTGGACTTCCTGGAAGGGAAGGCGGATTTCCCCTGCACCGCCTGGGCCATTCCGAATTACTCCCTCTTCGGCTGGCAGCGCCCCTGCTATCTGATGAGCGACGGATACGTGCCCACCTACCGGGAGCTGGTGAACGACACCGACTGGAGCAAGTACGGCCGCGGCAAGGACCCGCGCTGCGCCAACTGCATGGCGCACTGCGGCTACGAGCCCACCGCCGTCCTCGCCACCATGGGCTCCCTCAAGGAGTCCCTGCGCGCCGCCCGCGAGACGGTCGCCGGGAACCGGGACGCGTCGGCATGACGGCGCCGCAGGCGGGGGCGGCCGGCGGGGGAGGGGGCTTCGACCTGGCCGCGCTGCTCGCCGAGCGCGGCGGGGAGCGCTACGAGCTGCACGCCCGCCACCTCAACCACCAGCTGCCCCGCATGCTGCGCACCATCGGCTTCGACAAGGTCTACGTGCGCGCCGAGGGCGCCCACTTCTGGGACGCCGAGGGCAACGACTACCTCGACATGCTCGCCGGCTTCGGCGTCATGGGCCTGGGCCGCCACCACCCGGTGGTCCGCCGGGCCCTGCACGAGGTGCTGGACGCCCAGCTCGCCGACCTGACCCGCTTCGACTGCCAGCCGCTGCCCGGGCTGCTGGCCGAGAAGCTGCTCTCCCACAGCCCCCACCTCGACCGGGTGTTCTTCGGCAACAGCGGCACCGAGGCGGTCGAGACCGCCCTGAAGTTCGCCCGGTACGCCACCGGCCGGCCCAGGATCCTCTACTGCGACCACGCGTTCCACGGGCTCACCACGGGCTCCCTGTCGGTCAACGGCGAGGGCGGCTTCCGCGACGGCTTCGCCCCGCTGCTGCCCGACACGAAGATCGCCCTCGGGGACCTGGGGGCGCTGGAGCGCGAGCTGCGCCGGGGCGACGTGGCGGCCTTCGTGGTCGAGCCGATCCAGGGCAAGGGGGTGCACGCCGCCCCGCCGGGGTTCCTGCGCGCCGCCCAGGAGCTCCTGCACCGGCACAAGGCCCTGCTGATCGCCGACGAGGTGCAGACCGGCCTCGGACGGACCGGGGACTTCTACGCGTACCAGAACGAACCGGGCGTGGAACCGGACCTGGTGTGCGTGGCCAAGGCCCTCTCCGGCGGGTACGTGCCCGTCGGCGCGACGCTGGGCAAGGACTGGATCTTCCAGAAGGTCTACTCGTCCATGGACCGCGTCCTGGTGCACTCCGCGAGCTTCGGCTCCAACGCCCAGGCGATGGCGGCCGGGCTCGCGGTCCTGCACGTCATGGAGGACGAGCAGGTCGTGGCCAACGCCCGGACCATGGGCGACCTGCTGCGCGGGCGGCTGGCCGCGCTCGTGGACGAGTACGAGATGCTCCACGAGGTGCGCGGCCGGGGGCTGATGATCGGCATCGAGTTCGGCCGGCCGTCCTCGCTGGGCCTGCGCAGCCGCTGGACGATGCTCCAGGCGGCCCGCAAGGGGCTGTTCGCGCAGATGGTGGTGGTGCCGCTGCTGAACCGGCACCGGATCCTCACCCAGGTCTCGGGGGACCACCTGGAGGTCATCAAGCTGATCCCGCCGCTGATCGTGGACGAGGCGGACGTGGACCGGTTCGTCGGTGCCTTCCGCGAGGTCATGGACGAGGCGCACGGCGGGGGCTCGCTGATGTGGGACTTCGGCCGGACCCTGGTCAAGCAGGCCGTCGGCAACCGCTAGGCCATCCCTCGCGCAGTCGGCGGGACGGGGCCCCGGCAGGCCGGGGCCCCGTGCGGGCTCACTCCAGCAGCCGGTCGCGCAGCCGCTCCAGCGTCGCCGGGGTCAGCCCCAGGCCCTCGGCGAGGTAGCGGTCCGGCCCGCCCCAGTGCACGTCGACGGTCTCGTACGCGGCGAGCAGGTACTCGGGGCGGGCGTCGAACAGCGGCGCCAGCAGCTCCGTCACCTCGGCGGGACGGGTCTCGGGCGTCTCGTCGCCGCGCCGCATCCGGTAGCGGTTGTGCGGGGCGTTCGACTCCAGGTAGTCCGCCACGACGGCATCGCGGTCGACCCCGAGGGCGAGCAGGGTGACGGCGACCGTCAGGCCCGCCCGGTCCTTGCCCGCCGCGCAGTGCAGGAGCGCGGGCACGCTGTCCTCGGCGAGCGCGCGCACCACCCGGCCGTGCTCGGCCGTGCGCTCGCGGATCATCTCCCGGTACGACTCCGCCATGCGGGCGGCCGCCCTGCCGCCGCCCAGGAGCCCGCGGAGCTGGTCGATCCCGCCCTCGCGGACCATCCGCCAGAACTCCCCGCCGTCGGCGGGGTCCGAGAGCGGGATGTTGACGTTGCGCACGCCCGGCAGTTCGACGTCCGGGCCCTCGACGGCCCGGTCGGCGGCGTTGCGGAAGTCGAAGACGGTGTGCAGGCCGAGGGAGGCGAGGAATTCCGCATCGGTTTCGGTGGCATGTGCCAGATGTCCGCTTCGGAACAGTCGTCCCGGCCTGACCCTCCGTCCATCCGTGGCCGGCAAGCCGCCCACGTCACGGAAATTACGCACTCCGGTCATCTCGGGCGTGGGTTCGGGGTGCGCGGAAAGGTCCTGCGGTATCTGCTGGGTCACGTGTACTCCTCCGCGGTGTGCCGCGTGTCCGAATTGCTCTGGTTGAGACCAACTTGCCATAGGTGGACGCGAGATCGGGCCGAACTCCGTGAGCCAGATCATACGGTGACCGTGCGTGCCTGATCGTGAAACGCGAATTCCCATGCCGGGGCGGCCGTTGCCGTTCCGGAATGGACGCAGGGTGACCGGAATTCCGTTGATCCCTCATGCCTGCTATTCCGTCAGGGAATTCACGGCTTGTTGCCCGTGCCTCCGCTGGATTACCTTCGCGAGCGATCCGGGTGGACCGCCTAATCCTGCCGCCGCCCGGGAACCGCACCCGACCAAGACGCGCGGCAGGAGCGGGGGACCCATGCAGGCCGCCGGGCCGGACCGAATCCGGCGCGGCTCGGGGTGAAGCCGTACCCGTACGGCCGGACATCTCCAGTCCGAACCCGACAGCTCACCTCGCAGGCGCCGGAGAGGAATTCGCCATGCCCGGAAAGGGTAAGCACCGCCGTCCGAAGTCCCGTTCCATATCCCGCGGCCTGGCCTTCGCCGGCACCGGGGGCGCGGCCCTCGCGCTGCCGCTGATGGGCGCCGCGGGGGCCCACGCGGCCGCCCCGGCCGCCGTGACCCCGGCCGCCGCTCCCGTCCAGGCTCCGGAGGCGTTCCGGACGGCGGCTCCCGCCGCGGCCCCGGCCGCCGCCCAGGCCGCCCCGGCCGTCTACACGGTGGTGCCCGGCGACTGCCTCTCGACCATCGCCGCCGAGCGCGGCCTCTCCGGCGGCTGGGAGCAGCTGTACGCCGCCAACCGCGAGGCCGTCGGTGACGACCCCTCCCTCATCCACCCGGGCCTGCGCCTGACCCTCGACGGGGACGCCGCCCCCGCCCCCAAGCCGGCTGCGGCGCCGGCCGAGGAGTCCTCGAGCGGAACTCCGGCGGCCGGCGCGGACACCGCCGGTGCCGCCCCGGCCGAGGACGACGGCGCCGGACCGGGCACCGCCGGCTCCTCCGCCGCCGCGCCGCTGAAGGGCTCCGCCGCCCCGTCCCGCGGAATGAAGCAGTCCGCGCCGGCCGCCCAGTCCGCGCCCGCGAGCGCCGCCGGGTTCGTCGCCCCCGTCAGCGGCGGCATCTCCACCCAGTACCGCACCCCGGGCGCCATGTGGTCCTCCGGCTACCACACCGGCGTCGACTTCATCGCGAGCACCGGCACCACCGTCCGGGCCGTCGGCGCGGGCACCGTGGTTTCCGCAGGCTGGGGCGGTGCCTACGGCAACCAGGTCGTCATCCGGCACGCCGACGGCAAGTACTCCCAGTACGGCCACCTGTCCCAGCTGAACGTCTCGACGGGCCAGACCGTCACCGCCGGCCAGAGCATCGGCCTCTCGGGCGCCACCGGCAACGTGACCGGCCCGCACCTCCACTTCGAGATCCGCACGGGTCCGTCCTACGGCTCCGACATCGACCCGCTGGCCTACCTCCGCTCGAAGGGCGTCAGCGTCTGACGACCGCCCGTGCGGCGGAGCGCCGGCACGCGCGGGGCCGGGACCCGAGGGGGGTTCCGGCCCCGCGTGTACTTATTCCTTATCCCCCGCGTGGTATAGATCACGGTCCGTCAACCCCTCATTACGTTGGCGTAGGTTGGCGACGGGGGTGAAGGATGGGTTCCCGTGGCAGCGACGAAGACGACACTCAAGACCATCGGCTCGTACGCGGCGATCGGGGACAGCTTCACCGAAGGCGTGGGGGACCCGGGACCCGGGGATTCGTATCTCGGCTGGGCCGACCGGCTCGCCGTACTCCTGGCGGATCAGCGCGACGAGCACGACTTCCGGTACGCGAACCTCGCGGTGCGCGGCAAGGTGCTCGACCAGATCGTGGAGGAGCAGGTTCCGCGGGCCAAGGAACTGGCCCCCGACCTCGTCTCCTTCTGTGCGGGCGGCAACGACATCATCCGGCCCGGCAGCGACCCCGACGACGTGGCGGAGCGCTTCGAGGCGGCCGTGGCCGACCTCACCGGCGCCGTCGGCCTCGTCATGATCACCACCGGCTTCGACACCCGGGGCGTGCCCGTCCTCAAGCACCTGCGCGGCAAGATCGCGACGTACAACGCCCACGTGCGCGCCATCGCCGACCGCTACGGCTGCCCGGTGCTCGACCTGTGGTCGCTCAAGACCGTCCAGGACCGCCGGGCCTGGGACGACGACCGCCTCCACCTCTCGCCCGAGGGGCACACCCGCGTCGCGCTGCGCGCCGCGCAGGTCCTCGGGTACGAGGTCCCCGCCGACCCCGACCAGCCCTGGCCGCCGGCCGCGCCGCGCGGGTCCGTGGACGTCACCCGGGACAACATCCAGTGGGCGCGCGAATACCTCGTGCCCTGGATCGGGCGGCGGCTGCGCGGGGAGTCCTCCGGCGACAACGTCGAGGCCAAGCGCCCCGACCTGCTCCCGCTGTAGCCCACCAGGCCCGGGCCTGGTCCCGCCCGGCCCGGGCCCGGCCCGGGCCTGGTCCCGGCCGGGCGCGGCCCCGGTCCCGCCCGGACCGGCTGCCGGACCGGGGGAGCAGGACGCCGGCGGCCGGGCGCGGGAAGCCGCCCGGCATCCGGACGGCGGCCGGGGGGAAACGGCCGGGCGGAATCCTGGGAGGCCGGTGCGCGTTGGGATGGTCGTGGGCGTAACCCGCCCCACCCCACCCGCACTACCCAGGAGGCGCCTTGACCGGCTCCCTTCCCCTGCGTCCCCGGCTGCGCGCCCTGCGGCCCGAAGCCTTCGGCGCGGACCCGTCCGGCGCGCGGCTGGAGCGCATCCTGAGCTCGCCGAACTTCGCCGACGGCGTCTTCCAGAACCCGGTGGGGGCCCGGACCAGGCCTTCCGGCTCGATGCTGGAGTTCGCCAAGATCTACTTCCACAAGGAGCAGCGGATCCGGCGCAACCCCGGCGCGCCCGTCCCCGTCCACCCCACCACCCTCGCCGAGCTGGCCAAGCCGCCGGCGAGCGGACTGCGCCTGACCTGGATGGGGCACTCCAGCGTGCTCGCCGAGATCGACGGCCGCCGCGTGCTCTTCGACCCCGTCTGGGGCGAGCGCTGCTCCCCCTTCCCCTTCGCCGGACCCAAGCGGCTGCACCCCGTGCCGGTACCGCTGGCCTCCCTCGGCGAGGTCGACGTCGTGGTCATCTCCCACGACCACTACGACCACCTGGACCTGCCCACCATCAAGGCCCTGGCCGGCACCGGCACGGTCTTCGCCGTCCCCCTGGGCGTCGGCGCGCACCTGGAGCGCTGGGGCGTCGCCCCGGGCCGGCTGCGCGAGCTCGACTGGAACGAGTCCACCGAGGTCGCGGGCCTCTCCCTGACGGCCACCCCGGCCCGCCACTTCTGCGGGCGCGGCCTGCGCAACCAGCAGTCCACCCTCTGGGCCTCCTGGGTGGTGGCGGGCGAGGAGCACCGGATCTTCCACAGCGGGGACACCGGCTACTTCCCCGGTTTCAAGGAGATCGGCGCCGAACACGGCCCCTTCGACGCCACGATGATCCAGATCGGGGCCTACTCGGAGTACTGGCCCGACATCCACATGACCCCCGAGGAAGGCATGCGCGCCCACCTCGACCTCCAGGGCGGCGCCCCGTCCGGCACGATGCTGCCGATCCACTGGGGCACCTTCAACCTGGCCCCGCACCCGTGGGACGAGCCCGGCGAGGGCACCGTGGCCGCCGCCGTGGCCCAGGGCGCCGCCATCGCCCTCCCCATCCCCGGCCGGCCCTTCGAACCGGGCGCCCCCGACGTCCCGGCCGCACCCTGGTGGCGCCCCTACGTCGCGGGCCCCGTGACCCCAGCGGACACCCCGGCCACCCCGGACACGCCCGCCGCGGCGGGCGTCCTCGATCCGGCGCCGGCGCCGGCGGCCGGACTAGGGGAACCGGAGGCCGTCGGGTCGTGAACCCGGGAGCGCGCACGCCCCGACCTGCAGGGGCGTGCGCGCTCCCGGCGCATTCGGGCTGTCGTGCGAGCGCTCCATCGGGAGCGGGAAGCAGCCCGGCGAAGTTCCCCAACTCGGCAACGGTCGTGGGAGCGTGCGGTCTAGCTTGGGTATCCGGTGATCAACACCGGGCCCCGGGAACTGGATCCGGGGGCCGGGCCCCACGTACCGAGGACGCCGATGTCCGGACTCCGCGCCGCCCGCCACGCCCCGTCGAGACACGCCGCCACGGGTCCCGGCCGGCAGATACGCCCCCAGCTGGTCCGTGCCGCCGTGCTGCCCACGCTCGCCGCCGCGCTCAGCGGCACCGCCGCGGTGATCTTCACCCTGCAGCTCGGCGGCGGCGCCGGACACCGGGACGCGCGGCTCTGGCCGGTGCTCGCGGGCTGCGCCCTGCTGGCCGTCGGGGCGCTCGCCGCCGCCCTGCTGGGGGCCCAGCGCGCCGCCAAGGCCGTCCGGGACCGGTGCGAGGCGCTGCGGCGCTCCAGCATGCGCGGCCGCCAGGAGCTGCGTACGACCGCCGAGCGCCTGGAACGGGGCGAGCGGCCGGCGCGCCCCGTGTGGGCCGGGCGGGGCACCGTGCCGCCGGAGGCCGCGGGTCCGGCCCGGGTGGACGAGTTCTGGCTGCTGGCACAGGAGTTGCGCGGCGCCCGCGAGCAGGCGCACGAAGCGCTCGTACGGCTGGCCGCCCCGGCCGCGCCCAGCGACAGCGACCGCAAGGTGGAGGTCTTCGTCAACCTCGCGCGCCGGCTCCAGTCGCTGGTGCACCGTGAGATCTCCCTCCTCGACGAGCTGGAGGACACGGTCGAGGACCCCGACCTGCTCCGGCAGCTCTTCCACGTCGACCACCTCGCCACCCGGATCCGCCGGCACGCCGAGAACCTGGCGGTGCTCGGCGGGGCCGCCTCCCGGCGCCAGTGGACGCGGCCGATCGACCTGAGCGAGGTGCTGCGCTCCTCGGTGGCCGAGGTGGAGCAGTACACGCGGGTCAAGGTGGTGCCCCCGGCGGGCGGTACCGTGCGCGGGCACGCCGTGGCCGACGTGGTGCACCTGCTGGCCGAACTCGTGGAGAACGCCACGGTGTTCTCCGCCCCCGACACCGACGTCGTGGTGCGCGCGGAGCGGGTCACCGCCGGGATCGCGGTGGAGGTGGAGGACCGCGGGCTGGGCATGCCGCCGCAGGAGCAGAACCGGATGAACACCCTGCTGGGCGACCCCGACCAGGTCAGCGTCCGGCACCTGCTGGCGGACGGCCGGATCGGCCTGTTCGTGGTCTCGGCACTGGCCCGGAGGCACGGGATCGCCGTCGAGCTGAAGTCCAACATCTACGGCGGGGTCCTCGCCGTCCTGGTCCTGCCCCAGGGCCTGCTGGGCGCCGAGGCCCCGGGCGCCGCCGACGCACTGGGCGGCTCCCGCGCCACCTCCTGGGGCACGGCCGAGACCACCCCGCCCCTGGAACCGGCCCGCCTCACCGAGCCGCCGGCCCCCGGTCCGCGACGGGCCGCCCCACCACCCCCGCCCGGCGCGGGCGGCACCGCGGCAGCCGGCCCCGGCCGGCCCGCCGAGACCTTGCGCGCACCGGATCCCTGGTGGTCCCGGGACGCGGGCCCCGTGTCCGCCTCCGGCGCGGAGCCCGGCGGGGACGCGGGGCCCCCCGCCTTCGCCCCCGCCTCCGGCCCGGCTCCCGGCGCCGGCCGGTCCGTGGACGCCCACGGCACCGGGGCCGCCGGCCGCATCCCCGACCCCGGGCACACCCTCGACCTCGGCCTGGTCCCCGCCTCCCCCGAGGGGTTCGCGGCCCCGGGCACCGCACACGCACCCGTGTGGGCCCGCGGCGAGGAAGCCGGGGACGGCGGGACACGGCCGGCGCCCCTCCCGCGCCGCATCCCCGCCGCGCGCGCGGACCGGGACGACCGGCCGGCGCTGCCCCGGCGCCGGGCCCAGACGCACCTCGCACCGCAGCTGCGCGAGACCCCAGCCCCCCGCCGCCCGGACGGGGACGCCGAACGGCCCGTGCACGACCCCGGCCTGATGGCGGCCTTCCAGCGGGGCTTCGGCCTCGCCCAGTCGTCCGAGCAGCAGACATGACCCCCCGCGTGTACACCCGCACGAACCCCAGCAAGGAGCACACCCCCATGGCCGGCGAAGTGGCGACGCAGACACAGACGCAGACGGAGACGAAGCCGCTGTCGAAGACCGGCAGCCTCTCGGACCTCGACTGGCTGCTCGGCGGACTGGTCCAGCGCGTCCCGTACACGCGCGCCGCGGTGCTGCTGACCAACGACGGGCTGGTCACCTGCGTGCACGGCCTGGACTCCGACAGCGCCGACCACATGGCCGCCCTCGCGTCCGGCCTGTACTCCCTCGGCCGCAGCGCCGGCGCCCGCTTCGGCGACGGCGCCGAGGTCCGCCAGGTCGTCGTCGAACTCGACACCGCCCTCGTCTTCGTCTCCGCGGCCGGCTCCGGCACCTGCCTGGCCGTCCTCGCGGACCGGGAGGCCGACGCGGGCGTACTGGGCTACGAGATGGCCATGCTGGTCAAGAGCGTCCGGCCCTACCTCGCGGCCCCGCCGCGCCGCCCCGTCGCCGACGCCGAAGCCGGGCGATGAGGGTCTGGGCGAAGGGGGCGCGGGGACCCGGGGCCGGGGGGCCGCGCGACACGCCCTGGCTGGACGACTCGGCCGGCCGGGTCATGCGCCCGTACACGGCCAGCGGCGGCCGTACCCGGCCCGCCGTCGCCCTCGACCTGCTGTCGCTGGTGTGCGCCACCGGGGTCCGGCCCAGGGTCCCGCTCGGCGCCGAGCACGTCCTCGCCCTGCGCTGCTGCGCGGCCGCTCCGGCGGTGACCGTCGCCGAGGTCGCCGGCCACCTGCGGCTGCCGGCGGTGGTGGTCAAGGTGCTGCTGTCCGACCTGATGGAGTACGGGGCCGTGCGCGCGCAGGCCCCGAGGTTCCCGGGCGGCGGGGGGTCCTTCGCCGCCGACGACCAGACCCTGCTGAGGGCGGTGCTCGATGGCCTTCGCCGGCGGCTCTGAGGCCCCGGCCCTGCCCGCGACCCTGAAGATCCTGGTCGCGGGCGGGTTCGGGGCGGGGAAGACCACCTTCGTGGGCGCGGTCAGCGAGATCGAGCCGCTGTGCACGGAGGAACTGCTGAGCGGGATCGGCGCGGCCGCCGACCCGCTCGACGGGGTGGAGGCCAAGACGGCGACCACGGTGGCCCTGGACTTCGGCCGGCTCACCCTCGACGACCGCCACGTCCTCTACCTGTTCGGCACGCCCGGCCAGCAGCGCTTCTGGTTCCTGTGGGAGGAGCTCTGCGCGGGCGCGCTCGGCGCCGTCGTCCTCGTCGACACCCGCCGCCTCGCCGACTGCTTCCCCGCCGTGGACTTCTTCGAACGGCGCGGCATCGGCTTCGTCGTCGCCGTCAACGAGTTCGACGGCGGCCACCGCTACACGGCCGAGGAGGTCCGCGAGGCGGTGGGGCTCGGCCCGGAGGTTCCCGTCGTCCGCTGCGACGCGCGCCTGACGGGCTCCGGGACCCGGACGCTGGCCGCCCTCGTCCACCACCTGCTGACCACGGCCCGGCGCTCCGCCGGGCCCCGTCCGGCAGTCCAGCACGCCTACGCACACCACTCCGCACCGGGGGAACCGCCATGAACCGCTATGAATCGACCGGACATCTGCTGCTCACCCCCGTGGACCGGGAGGCGCCCGCACGGGTGGTCCGGCTGCGCGAGATGAACCTGGGGGACCGGGTGGACGCCGAACTCGACGCCTTCGCCCGCCGGGTCGCGCAGACCCTGGAGGCCCCGTACGCGGGGGTCAACTTCGTCGGCGAGGACCGCCAGTTCTTCGCCGGACTGCACCACGGCCCGGACGCGGCCGCGAGCGGCTACCCCGCCCGGGTGCTGCCCCGCGACCACGGCTACTGCCCGCACGTGGTGGTGCGGCGGCGGGCCCTGGTCCTGGAGGACGTACGGGACTTCGCGCGGTTCGCGGGCAACGCCGTCGTGGACGAGAGCGGGATCCGCTCCTACCTGGGCGCGCCGCTCACGGACCGGCGGGGCATCGTCCTCGGCACGGTGTGCGCGGTGGACGTGGTGCCCCGGCGGTGGGGGCTGGCGGGGCTGACGACGGTCAAGGCCCTCGCCGCGGAGCTCGCGGAGCTGCTCCAGGCGCGCGCGGACCGCCCGGCCTGAGGCCGCCCGCGCCCGGCTCGCGGAGGGGGTTCAGCCCAGGAAGGCCGTGATCCGCTGCCGCAGCGAGCCGGCGTCCAGTCCGTGGGCGGCGGTGTGCTCCTCGATGGTCCCGAACCGGCGCAGCTCGGCGCGGCCCACCCCCAGCGGCAGCACCCGGTGCGGGACGTCGAGCAGCGCCTGCCCGGCGGCGGCCGCGGAGGTCCCGGCGAGGTACGGCTCCACCAGGACCACGTCGGCCGAGGCCCGGGCCACGGCGGCGCGCAGGACCGCTTCGTCGAAGGGGCGCACGGTGGCCGCGTACAGCACGGTGACGTCAAGGCCCTCGGTCGCCGCGAGGACGCCGTCCAGCATCGGGCCGACGGCGAGCACCACCCCCGCCCGCCCCTCCCGCACGGTCTGGAACCGCAGCCCGTCGGCCCCCGGGCGCGGAGCGGCGTTCGACATCTGGGAGAGCCGGACGTAGACCCGGTCGTCCCCGGCGGCGTACGCGTGGCGCAGCAGGGCCTCCGCCTCGTCGGGGTGGCCGGGCACGTGCACGGTCCAGCCGTCGAGGGTGTCCAGCAGGGCCACGTCGCCCGGGGCCATGTGGGTGTAGCCGCCGGCCGGCCAGTCGTAGCTGGCGCTGGAGCTGACCAGGACCCCGCCCGTGTCCTGGTGCCCGAAGTCCAGCTTGACCTGCTCGAACGGCCGCTCCACCAGGAAGCTGGCGAAGGTGTGGACCACCGGCCGCAGCCCGGTGAGGGCCAGTCCGCCGCCCACGCCGATGAGCAGCTGCTCCCGGATCCCGACGTTGATCACTCGGTCGGGGTGGCGCCGCTGCGCGGGCCGGAACCCGTCCATGGTGATCTCGGCGAGCACGAGGGCCAGCCGGGGGTCCTCGTCGAGCAGTCGCGACGTGACCGAGATGAACCGCTCCCGCATGGTGTCCATGACGTTTCCCCTCAGAACTTCTTCTCGACCCGGGCGACGACGGCGTGCGGCCGGCCCGGGTGCGGTGTGGTGAACGCGGCGTGCAGTGCCGCGTGGTCGCGCCCGTCGACGGTGGCCGTGCTCCAGCCCGCGGCCTCGAAGCGGGAGGCGATCCCGCCGCGCCAGCCGTGCGTGGCGGAGTCGTTGTCGACGACCACGGTGTGCAGGGCCTCCAGCCCGGCCGAGCCGGCGTAGGCGATGGCCTCGTGGTTGCTGCCCTCGTCGAGCTCCGCGTCCCCGATCAGCACCCAGACGGCGGGCTCGTGGAGCCCCTGCGCCCGCAGGCCGAGCGCGCTGCCGACGGCGAGCGGCAGCCCGTGCCCGAGGGAGCCGCTGGCGATCTCCACGCCGGGGATCAGGACCCGGTCGGGGTGGTGGCCGAGGGGGGAGTCGAAGGTGCCGAATCCGGGCAGCCAGTCCACGGGGAGGAAGCCCTTGGCGGCGAGCACGGCGTAGTAGGCCATGGGCCCGTGCCCCTTGGACAGCAGGAACCGGTCCCGGCCGGGCTCGTCCGCGCTCGCGGGATCCACGCGCAGTACCCGGTCGTACAGCACCCACAGCACGTCGAGGGTGGAGGTGGCGGCGGGCCCGTGCTTCTCGTCCCCGGTCATGAGGGCCATCAGGCGGCCCAGGTCCTCGTAGCGGAAGCCGGGCTCCGCGGTTGCGTGTGTCATACAGGAACCATGTGACCTCAAGCGCGCTTGAGGTCAAGCGCCCGCGGTCGCGTCCGTCAGGTCCCGCCGCCCGGGAAAGGCGCGCGCAACCACCCGCGGAAGTGCGGTATGGTTCTCGTGCCGGTTGAGCCGGGGGAAACCCCAGGTCAGCGGCACCGGGACGTGGCGCAGCTTGGTAGCGCACTTGACTGGGGGTCAAGGGGTCGCAGGTTCAAATCCTGTCGTCCCGACCAGCGTTTTCGCAGGTCGGAGGCCGTTCTCTCATCCGTGAGAGGGCGGCCTTTCGTGTATCCGGAGCCATGGTGGCCGCAATGTGTCCGGCGGGGATGGTGATCGTGGCGGCCAGGTGCCGCAGTCGTGGGGCAGTGGGCACCGAGCTGGTGGTGCTGCGTGTTCCTGCAGCCGCAGCGGCGGTAGATGCGGCCGCGGCCGACGCTGGTACGCATAGGGATCACCTCCGTGACGCGGAGAGAAGTGAGTACCCCTGGCCTGCGACAGGTGGGTACCGTGGCTGCGCCGGCGCCCCACGGCCCGCTTCCCATTTCATCTGCTGTACATGGAACCGCGGTTCCGGTTCACCTAGTCTCATCGCCATGGCAGCAGGAATCCTCACTGCGCGCCGCCACGTCGACCAAGGGCGCCTGGCGAGCGCCCTGTGTACGGTCGTCCCGGCGCGCTGAACGCGCCTCCTCCCCACGGGATCCCCACCTGGCGCCCCTGCCTGACTCCCGTCTCTTCCCCTTCCGCACCGCAGTCGGCGGCTTCCGGCCGCCCGCCCTGCCGTGCCTCCATGCGCCGACGCACCCAGGAGGAATGGACATCATGAGCGAGAACAGCGAGAACAGACGATCCCCGGTGAGCCGCCGCGGCTTTCTCGGCGGTGCCGCCGCCGTGGCGGCCGCCACCGCCGTACCCGCCCTCGCGCAGGTCGCCGGAGCCGGTCCCGCCGCTGCCGCCGGCCGACCGAACATCCTGCTGATCGTCACCGACGACCAGCCCAAACACACCGAGTGGGCCCTGCCCAAGACCGTCGCCTGGCTCGCCGACCAGGGCGTGAAGTTCACCAACGGCCACGTCACCACCCCGCTGTGCGCGCCGTCCCGGTCCAGCGTCTTCTCCGGCCGCCACGCCCACAACCACGGCGTCCGCAACAACGGCGCCTCCCACGCCCTCGACCAGAGCACCACCGTGCAGAAGTACCTCAATCAGGCGGGCTACCGCACCGGCCTGTTCGGGAAGTACCTCAACTCCTGGACCCTCGCGGACAACCCGCCGCACTTCGAGGAGTTCGCCCTCCTCCAGCCCGGCTACGTCGACGCCCAGTGGAACGTCAACGGCACCGTCCAGACGATCAACGGCTACACCACGAACATCATCAAGAACCGCACGCTGAACTTCCTCGACAAGGCCGCCACCGACACCAGGCCCTGGTTCGCGTACGTCACCCCCTACGCTTCCCACGGCCCGCGCACCCCCGAGGCGAAATACGCGGGCACCCCCGTACCGGACTGGAACGGCCGGCCGTCGGTCCCCGAGAACGACCGCAGCGACAAACCGGCGTACATCCGGAACGCCACCGGCACCCTCGCCGACGGTCAGGCCATCCGCGCCGAGCAACTGCGCACGCTGCTCTCCGTCGACGACGCGGTGCAGGCCTTCAAGGACAAGCTCCAGGCCCTGGGCCAGCTCGACAACACCCTCGTCATCTACATCGGTGACAACGGGTTCAGCTGGGGCGACCACGGCTGGACCGCCAAGTCGGTGCCGTACCGCCCTGCGCACGAGGTGCCGTTCTACCTCTCCTGGCCGGCCGGCGGCCGAGGGGCGGGGACCGTGGACAACCGGATCGTCGCCAACATCGACATCGCGCCGACCATCCTCGACGCGGCGGGCATCACTCCCGCCGCACCCCAGGACGGCCGCTCCCTGCTCTCCTCCTACAGCCGCGACCACTTGCTGGTGGAGTGGTGGAAGCAGGGCACCGGCACCGGCGGGGCACCGACCTGGTCCTCGTACGTGGCCAAGGACAAGCAGTACACCGAGTACTACGACCTGACCACCGACGCGAACGGGACCGTGTCCGGTACCGGCCAGGTGAAGTTCCGCGAGTACTACGACCTGGAGGGCGACCCGTACCAGCTGATCAACAAGCTGTACCAGGCCACTCCGGCCGAGGAGCAGGCCCTCGGAATACCCGCTCTGGCCGCCCAGCTCGCCGCCGACCGCGTGGCCTGACCTACACCCGCACCCCCGGCCGGGCGCCCGTACCGCGAGGCACGGGCGCCCGGCCGCCTACCGTCCCGACGGAGCCGTCATGCCCGCATGCTGCACCCCCGGCCACGCCCACGCCCCGACGCTCACCCTCGCCCCACCGCCCCCCACACCGCCGCTCTCCCGCGTGGCCCGGCAGCTGCTCAGCCTGCCCGGCGGCAGCTTCCTCATGGGAACGGACGACCCGGAGGGCTTCCCCGCGGACGCCGAGGGGCCGGTCCGCGAGGTGGCCGTGGAGTCCTTCCGTATCGCGGCCACGGCCGTGACCAACGCCCAGTTCGCCACCTTCGTCAAGGCCACCGGCCACACCACCGAGGCTGAGCGCTTCGGCTTCTCCTTCACCTTCGGGGCCTTCCTCGCCGAGGAGGTCGCCGCGGTCTCCCCGTCCGTGGCGGCCGTCCCGTGGTGGCGGGCGGTGGAAGGGGCCAGCTGGCGCCACCCCGAAGGGCCCGGCTCGCACGTCACCGACCGGCAGAACCACCCCGTCGTCCACGTGTCCTGGCACGACGCCCAGGCATACTGCGACTGGTCCGGGACCCGCCTGCCCACCGAGGCCGAGTGGGAGTACGCGGCACGCGGTGGCCTGGAGCAGTGCCGTTACCCCTGGGGAGACGAGCTCATGCCCGACGGCCGCCACATGTGCAACATCTGGCAGGGCGACTTCCCGGTGCTCAACACCGCCGCGGACGGGTACGCGGGCACCGCGCCGGTGAAGTCCTTCCGGCCCAACGGCTTCGGGCTCTACAACACCGTCGGCAACGTCTGGGAGTGGTGCGCGGACTGGTTCACACCGGGTGAGGAGACCGCACGGGCGATGCGCGGCGGTTCGTACTTGTGCCACGACTCCTACTGCAACCGTTACCGGGTGGCCGCGCGCAGTTCCAATACGCCCGACAGTTCGACCGGCAACATCGGGTTCCGGGTGGCCGCCCACCCTGCCTGATCCGGTCCGGCGCGTGCCGGAGAGGCCGTTCCGGGAGCGACGCTCCGGAACGGCTTCTCCGGCATGTGGGCTGGAGGGTTCACTCCACTGTGACGTGGGCCAGGGCCCAGGAGGTGTGGTCGAAGGAGGTGCGGTTGTTGGCGTCCTCGACCACGAGGCGCAGTACACGTACCCCGCGGACGTCCAGGTCGACGCGGACCGGGCCGGTGGCCGCCGTGAGCGTGGGGGTGGTGAGGAGCAGGCGGTCGTCGCCGTAGACCTTGGCCCGGGTGGCACCGGCGCTGCTCTGCTGGGCGGAGAAGTCGTCGATACCGACCAGGGACGTGAACCGGACGGCAGCACCACCGAGGTGGTAGGCGATGTCGCTGGGCGCGTGGACGCCCAGGCCCTTGGGGTACGTCGTACCGCCGAACGAGATCAGCGGGCCGTCGCCGGCGGCGTTCTTGCCGTTGGAGGTGTCGCGCTCCACCGGCCCCCAGCCGTTGGTGGCGCTGATCCAGGTGAGGTCGGAGAGGTAGGAGTCGCGGACGGGAGCGGGCGGCGGGGTGGGGACGGTGCCCGTCGCCGGGTAGCGGACCGGCCCGGACGGAGTGTCGGCGGTGCCTTCCGCGGTGAGCGCCCACGCGGTCGCCGGGGTGGCGTTCGCGGGCGGGGTCACCTGCCAGGAGGTGGTGAGGCGTCCGCCGGCGGCGAGCTGGTCCGCCGTGGCCGGGGAGGCGGGGGCCACGGTCCAGCCGGTGGGGGCGCGCAGGGCGAGCGCGGCGTTGGTCCAGGGCCGCGCGGAGCCGTTGTCCAGTGTGGCGGTCACGGTGAACGCCTCACCGGGGACGGCCAGCCTGGGCAGGGTCAGCCGCGTGCCGAACGGTGTGCGGGGATAGGTGTCCTTCCAGGAGGAGCGCATCAGCGCCACGAGTTCGCCGGCCTTGGACGAGTGCTTGTCGATGACGTTGCGCGTCTCGCCGGGATCGGTGGCCAAGTCGTACAGCTCCACCTGCCACTTGTCGTCGGGGAGGCTGTGGTCCCGCTCGGGGGCGAAGCGGACGGCCTTCCAGTTGTCCCGGCGGACCGCCTCGGCCAGCCACGTGGCGCGTTTGTTGTCCTGCGCGTTGGCCCGGCTGGTGACGCCCCACTCGTCGCGGAACCAGTACAGGTGTCCGTGGAGGGCCGAGTCGGCGCTGCCGGAGAGCAGGGGAGCGGCGGACAGGCCGTCCACATCGGTGGGGGAGGGGGCGCCACCGAGCTCGGCCAGGGTGGGGAGCACGTCGGTCAGCGGGGTCGGACGGTCGCTGGTGCCCTGCCTGACGCGGCCGGGGCCCCAGGCGATGAGCGGGACCCGTACCCCGCCCTCGTAGAGGTTGCGCTTGTAGCCGCGCAGCGGGCCGTTCGCGTCGAAGAGGTCGGGGTTGACCCCTCCCTCCTCGTGGGGGCCGTTGTCGCTGGTGACGAGGACGACGGTGTCCTGCTCCAGCCCGCGGGCGCGGAGCCGGTCGACCACCTTGCCGACGAGCGCGTCGAAGTAGCTGACCTGGGCCGCGTGCCCCTTGTTCGCGGCCGTCCAGCCGCGGTCGGCGTACGCGCTGGTGTCGGGTATGTCGCTGGGTGCGTGCGGCACGTTCGGGGTGAGCAGCAGCAGGAACGGCTCGTCGGCGTGCGCGTCGATGAACTCCAGGGCGTGCTGCTCCAGCAGGTCGGGGGCGTACACGGCTTTGACGCCGCCGGCGTTGGCGGCGATGGGTTCCTTGGCGTCGTTGTGCCACAGGTACTCGGGGTAGTACTCGTGGGCGTGGCCGTGGTCGATGTAGCCGTAGAACTCCTCGAACCCGCGGGCGGCCGGATGGCTTTCCTGGCCGGCCGTCTCCGGTCCGAAGCCCCACTTGCCGATCACGGCGGTCCGGTAGCCGCGGGCCCGGAGCACCTGGGCGAAGGTGGTGTCGGCGGCGGTGAGCGAACCCTGGCCGCCTGACGAGGGGTTGGCACGCACGGTGGAGTGGCCGGTGTGCAGTCCGGTCAGCAGGGAGCAGCGGGAGGGCGCGCACACGGCGGCGGTGGAGTATGCGTCGGTGAAGCGCAGTCCCTCGGCGGCGAGCCGGTCCAGGCGGGGTGTGGTGATCAGCTTCTGGCCGTAGGCGCCGAGTTCGCCGTAGCCGAGGTCGTCCGCAAGGACGACGACGAAGTTCGGAGGCCTGCTGACCTGGCCGTCCCCCGTCTCCGGGACCGCCACCGAGGCCGCTGCCTGCTCCGGCCCGGCGACGGTGGTAGTGGCGGCGGTCAGGCCGAGCACGGCGGACGAACCGGCCAGGAAGGTACGGCGGCTGGGCATGGGTGACTGCTCCTCGATGGCGGCTGCGGGTGTTCAGCCGATCATGGGTCGGCGAACCAGACCTGTTCCATGCACGGGGCATGAAGAACATGTGTCGGCGCCCTGCGCCGCGGAGCCGTTTCCTTCGCTCGCCCTGGCGCACCCGTCGTCCAGCCGGACGTCCGCCACCGTCCCCGTGCCCCGCCGGTGTCCCACGGCATCGACGATGAACGCCCCATGGAGACGTCCGGGCGAGCCCCGGTTGTTGCCGCTGCATGGCGACCTCATGGCAGTCGTCCGGGCCTCCCGTCCGGGCGGCCCGGAAGTGCCTAACATCCCCGGCACGGCCTGGGCCCCATGGACCCGGTAGGCCGTGCCCGTTCCGACTCAGCCAAGGAACAGTTCCGCCATGAGCGTTTCCCCCACCCTCAGCGTCGGCGAAGCGAAGGCCCGCCTGCCCCAGCTGACCGTCGTTGACGTCCGGACCCCCGGCGAATTCACCTCCGGTCATCTGCCGGACTCCGTCAACGTCCCCCTCGACCGCATCGAGCGGAGCCTGCCCGAGCTCCGGCAGGCCGCCGAGCGGGGCTCCCTGTTGCTGGTGTGCGCCTCCGGAGCCCGATCCGGGAAGGCCGCGGCGGCCCTCGCCGCGCACGGGGTCCCCGCTGCCAGCCTCACCGGCGGCACCAGCGCCTGGACGGCCGCCGGCCACGGCCTCCATTCCCCGGACGGCCCGGCCCGGGCCGTGTGGGGAATGGAACGCCAGGTCCGCTTCACCGCGGGCGCCCTCGTGCTGCTCGGCCTGCTCCTCGGACTGTTCGTGCACCCGGTCTTCCAGCTGCTGTCCGTGGCGATCGCCGCGGGCTTGGTGTTCTCCGCGCTCACCGACACCTGCGGTATGGCGGTGGTCCTCGGCCGACTGCCGTTCAACCGCCGCGGCAGTGAGGCCCGCCCGTGACCGAGCCGACCGGTATCCCGAACCGTCGCGACCCGTACGAGGGGTTCGCGGGCCACGTGGGCCGCACCTTCGCCGAGTCCGAACCCGCCTGGCCGCCGCGGCGCACGCCCGGCGGCGCCCCGAACATCGTCGTGGTCCTCGTCGACGACATGGGCTACAGCGACATCGGCCCCTTCGGCGCCGAGATCGCCACCCCCGTGCTCGACGGGCTGGCCGCGAACGGCCTGCGGCTGGCCAATTACCACACCATGCCGCTGTGCTCCCCCGCCCGGGCGGCCCTGCTCACGGGCCTCAACCCGCACCGCGTCGGGTACTCGACGGTCGCCAACTCCGACCCGGGATTCCCCGGTTACGGCATGGAGATCGGCCAGGACGTCCCCACCCTCGCCGAGGTGCTGCACGAGGCGGGATACGCCACCTACGCGGTCGGCAAATGGCACCTGACCCGCGACTCCGCCTCCAACGCCGCCGACGACCGGCACAACTGGCCGCTGCAGAAGGGCTTCGACCGGTACTACGGCGTGCTGGAGGGCCTGACCAGCCTGTTCCATCCCCACCAACTGGTCCGCGACAACAGCCCACTCGACATCGACGAACTGCCCGACGGCTACTACTACACCGACGACATCACCGACGAGGCCATCGCCATGGTGAAGTCGCTGCGCGCGCACGACCCCGACAAGCCGTTCTTCCTCTACCTCGCGCACAACGCCGTCCACGGTCCCCTCCAGGCCAAGCCCGAGGACATCGAGCGGCAGCGCGGCCGCTACGACGGCGGCTGGGACGCGCTGCGCGGCACCCGCTTCGCCCGCCAGATCGCCGACGGCCTGTTCCCCGCGGGCACGGCCCTCCCGGACCGCAACTCCGAGGCCGGTTTCGACGTCGGCCCCTGGGAGGAGCTCACGCCCGACCAGCAGCAACGCTACGCCCGCTACATGGAGGTGTACGCGGCGATGGTCGCCAACATCGACCAGAACCTCGGTCGGCTCACCGACACCCTGCGTGCCCTCGGTGAACTCGACAACACCATCGTGCTGTTCACCTCCGACAACGGCGGCACCGGCGAGGGCGGGGCCGAGGGCACCCGCAGCTACTTCAGCCGCTTCGTCCACCAGCCCGTCCCCGACGACTGGGACCCGGACGTCGCACGGGACACCGAGCTCATCGGCGGCCCGCGGAGCCTGGTGCACTACCCGCGCGGCTGGGGAATGGCCTCCAACACCCCGTTCCGGCTGTACAAGGGCCAGACCTACGCGGGCGGGGTGCGCGTCCCGTTCGTCATCTCCTGGCCGGACGGGCTGCGGCGCGGCGGTGACGACCCCGGCATCCGCCACCAGTACCAGTACGTCACCGACGTCACCCCCACCCTCCTGGACCTGGCGGGCGTACGGCGGCCCGGGCAGTGGCGTTCGCGCCCCGCGCAAGAGCTGGACGGGGTCAGCTTCACCCCCGTCCTGCGCGACGCCAGGGCCCCGGGCGCGCACACCGAGCAGTACTGCGAGATGTCCGGGAACCGCAGCTACTACCGCGACGGCTGGAAGCTGGTCACCCTGCACCGGCCGGGCGCCCCGTACGACGACGGCGAATGGGCGCTGTACGACCTGACGACCGACCCGACCGAGACCACCGACGTCGCCGCCGACCACCCGGAGGTGGTGAAGGAGCTGGCCGCGGCCTGGGAAGCGGCGGCCTGGCGCAACGGCGTCTTCCCCCTCTCCGACGGCAGCGGGGCGCTCGCCCGGCGCCATCCCGCCGAGGAGCGGTTCCACCGCCCCCTCACGCTCCTGCCGGGCACCCCGGAGCTGGAGCGCTACCGGTCGTCCCGGCTGATCTCATTCCGCTCCTTCGACATCTCGGTCGAGCTCGACGAGCACGGCGCCGGCGACCAGGGCGTGCTGGTGTCGCACGGTGACCAGGGCGGCGGCTACAGCCTGTACGTCGAAGACGGGCGGCTGCGCTTCGCCTACAACGAGTACGGCAGGCTGCACGAGGCCGACGCAGGTCCGCTGCCCGTCGGACGACGGACCGTCACCCTGTCGGCCACCGCGCTGGAGGGCCTGCGCTGGGAGTTCCGGCTGCTGGTCGACGGAGTGCAGACGGGGCGATTGGCCGGCAGCGTGCACCAGCTCATCGGGATGGCCCCGCTCCAGGGCATCAGCGTGGGAGTGGACCGCAAGTCGCCGGTCTCCTGGCCGGTGTACGAGCGCCACCGGGGCTTCCGCTACACCGGCGGCCTGCGATCCGTGACGTACACGCCCGGCGCGCAGGCGCCGTACGCCCCGGAACTGGTGGCCCGCGCGCTGCGCGAGGCGGCCGCCGCATTCGAATGAACCGCTGTGCATTGTTTCCGGCGGAGGCGTTGTGTGTCCCGCCCGTGAATTCGCCGCTACAGCCGGCCCGATACCCGTTCCCGGAATTCCGAATATGACCGAGCCTGCGGGAGTGTCCTTGACCGAATCGATTCTCCTGACCGCGCCGTCCGGCCCTTCCGGACGGTCCGGTCCGCCCGCTCCGGCAGAGCGGGTGCTGCCGCTGCGGCGGCCCGGGCGGTGGGTCGCCACCGTCGTCGTGCTGGTGTTGGCCTCCCAGGCCGCGCACGGGCTGCTGACCAACCCCTTCTACCAGTGGGACCGGTTCGCGTACTGGGTCACCCGGCCGGTGATCCTGGACGGTCTGCTCGTCACACTCCAGGTGGCCGCGTCCAGCGCGGTCCTGGGGCTGCTGGGCGGCATCCTGCTGGCCCTCGGCAGGCTGTCGCCCAGCCCGGTACTGCGGACGGTGAGCTGGACGTACATCTGGCTGCTGCGCTCCGTGCCGCTGATCGTCGTCCTGCTCTTCCTCTACAACCTGGGCGCCCTGTACCCCACGCTGAGCCTCGGGGTGCCGTTCGGTCCGGCCCTCGTCACCTTCGACGAGTCGAAGCTGGCCACCGACATGGCCGTGGCGGTCGTGGGACTGAGCCTGGTCGAAGCGGCGTACGCCGCGGAGGTGGTCCGGGCCGGGCTGCTCTCCGTGGACCAGGGCCAGCACGAGGCCGCCGCCGCGCTCGGACTGCCCAAGCGCTACCAGTTCGCCCGGATCGTGTTCCCGCAGGCCCTGCGCTCCATCGTGCCCAGCTACGTCAACCAGCTGATCGGGCTCGTCAAGGCCACCTCGCTGGTGTTCTACGTGTCACTGCTGGACCTGTTCGGCTCGGTGCAGAGCCTGGGCGCCACCTACCCCGGGGACGTGGTGCCGCTGCTGCTGGTCGCCACCGCCTGGTACGTGGTCCTGACCAGCGTCGTGTCCGTCGTGCAGTTCTACGTCGAGCGGTACTACGCGCGCGGGGCACTGCGGACCATGCCGCCCACCCCCCTGCAGCGGGCCCGGGCGGGCCTGCGCGAGCTGCGGGCACGCTTCCGGAAGGAGACCGCGCGATGACCACCACCGCCACGACGGGTCCACCCGCCGCCATCGAGGTGCACGACGTGCACAAGTGGTACGGCGACCGGCGGGTCCTGGACGGGGTGAGCCTGAACGTCCCGCCGGGCACGGTCACCGTGGTGATCGGCCGCTCCGGCTCCGGCAAGTCGACCCTGCTGCGGGTCGTCAACCACCTGGAGAAGCCCGAGGCCGGCCAGGTCAGCGTGGGGGGCGAGCTGGTCGGCGTACGGAGGCACGGGACACGGCTCAAGGAGCTGAGCGAACGCGCGATCCTCGCCCAGCGCGCGCGGATCGGCTTCGTCTTCCAGAACTTCAACCTCTTCCCCCACCTCACCGTGCTCGACAACGTGGCCGCCGCGCCGGTGGCGACCGGACGGCTGCCCAGGCCGCAGGCCCGTGCGCTCGCCCGTGAGCTGCTGGAACGGGTCGGTCTCGGCAGCCGGGCCGACGCCTACCCGCGGCAGCTCTCGGGCGGGCAGCAGCAGCGGGTGGCCATCGCCCGCGCGCTCGCGCTGCGGCCCGGCGTCATCCTCTTCGACGAGCCGACCTCCGCGCTCGACCCGGAACTGGTCGGCGAGGTGCTGGCCGTCATCAAGGACCTGGCCGGCGGCGGGACCACCCTCCTGATCGTCACGCACGAGATCGGCTTCGCCCGCGAAGTCGCCGACGAGATCGTCTTCCTGGACGACGGCCGGATCGTCGAGCAGGGCCCGCCCGAGCAGGTCCTGGACAACCCGGTCCACCCCCGGACCCGGGAGTACCTGAGCAACGTGCTCTGACCGCGTACCCCGCCCCCTAACCCTGACCCGCGAGTCGAAGGAACGTCACCCATGCACCGCCTGAAGCCATTGCGCAGAGCCCTCGCCACCGCGGCCGCCGCCGCGACCCTCGTCGCCGGGCTCACCGCCTGCGGCGGCAAGAGCGCAGCCACCGCAGCCGGCGGGACCGGTGTCCCGGCGGGCACCGCCACGGTCACCGTCGGCGCCCTGTCCAACGGCGCCGCGCAGCAGACCGACCTCACCGTCCCGGTGGAGGAGTCCCTCCGGGCGAAACTGCCCGGGGCCGTCCGGGATCGGGGGGAACTGGTCATCGGGGTGGGCGCGCTGCCCGCCGGGTTCCCGCCGCTGGCGTACGTCGGCACCGACCAGAAGACCCTGACCGGCGCGGAGCCGGACCTCGGAAGGCTGGTGGCCGCAACGCTCGGGCTGAAGCCGGTGGTGAAGAACTCCACCTGGGAGAACCTGTTCGTCGGCATCGACAGCGGCAAGGTCGACGTGGGCTTCACCAACGTCACCGTCACCGAGGAGCGGAAGAAGAAGTACGAGTTCGCCTCGTACCGGCAGGACAACCTGGCCTTCGAGGTGCTGAAGGACAACCCCTGGAACTTCGGGGGTGACTACCGCAACCTCGCGGGCAAGACGGTCGCGGTGGCCCGGGGCACCAACCAGGAGAAGATCCTCCTGGAGTGGCAGGCGAGACTGCGGTCCGAGGGCAAGGACATCGACGTCAAGTACTTCCCGGACAGCAACAGCACCTACCTGGCGCTCAGCGGCAAGAAGATCGACATCACCTTCGTGCCGAACCCGTCCAGCGCCTATCACATCACCCAGACGGCCCACAGCGGCACGCCGACCCGGAACGCGGGTCAGTTCTCCGGCGCGGGGGAGACCCTCCAGGGGCTGATCGCGGCGACAGCCAAGAAGGACAGCGGGCTGGCCGGGCCCGTCGCGGCCACGATCAACCACCTGATCCAGAACGGGCAGTACGCGAAGTTGTTGGCGGCCTGGAACCTGTCCGAGGAGGCCGTGAAGACCTCCGAGGTCAATCCGCCCGGCCTGCCCCTGACCAACTCCTGAGCCACCGATGCCACCCCATGTCCTGGACAATCCCGCCTGGGCCTCGCTCTGCGGTCCGGACTGCGCGCCGAACCGGCGCCCGAGGCGGTGCGCCTCGGTCCGGCCGACGTACCGGAGATGCTCGACCTCGTCGCCCTCACCCAGCCGGGCCCGTTCCTGCCCCGGACCGTGGAACTGGGCAGGTACCTCGGGATCCGCCACGAGGGCCGGCTGATCGCGATGGCGGGGGAGCGGCTTCGGCCACCCGGCTGGACGGAGATCAGCGCGGTGTGCACCCACCCCGGCCACCGGGGCCGGGGGCTGGCGACCCGGCTGGTGCGCGCGGTGCCCGCGGGCATACGGGAACGCGGGGAGGTGCCGTTCCTGCACACCGGGGCGTCCAACACCGCGGCGATCCGGCTGTACGAGTCGATCGGCTTCACGCTGCGCAGGCGGCCGCTGTTCCTCGCGGTCCGGACACCGGGCAACAAGGCTGCCAAATTCCCTTAATACTGCGGTCATTGTGCCGCTGTTCCGTACGCCGTAGCGTTTTTCCGAGCCGGTCCGGAAGAATTCCCGGACCCGTTTTCCCTCCTACCCCTTCTTTTCCTTCCTTCACCACGGTCGATCAGAAAGGCGTTGTTCGACGTGTCCGAACTGCACCTCGCCGTCGCGCTCGACGGCGCCGGCTGGCACCCGGCTGCCTGGCGGGAGCCGGGCGCCCGGCCCGCTGAACTGTTCACGGCCCGGTACTGGGCCGACGTCGTCGCCGAGGCGGAGGCCGGGCTGCTGGACTTCGTCACCTTCGAGGACGGTCTGGCCCTCCAGTCGTCCGCGGCGGCGCAACCCGACGCGCGCACGGACCGGGTGCGCGGGCGGCTGGACGCGGTGCTGACCGCCGCCCGGATCGCGCCGCTGACCCGGCACATCGGTCTGGTCCCGAGCGTGACGGCCACGCACACCGAGCCCTTCCACATCTCGAAGGCGATCGCCACGCTCGACTACGTCAGCCGGGGCCGGGCGGGCCTGCGCGTACAGACCTCCGGACTGCCGTACGAAGCCCGGCACTTCGGGCGCCGCGAGTTCCCCGCGCCGGTGGGCGAGCTGGCCGAGGAGGCCGCCGACCACGTGGAGGTGGTGCGCCGGCTGTGGGACAGCTGGGAGGACGACGCGGAGATCCGGGACGTGGCCACCGGCCGGTTCGTCGACCGCGACAAGCTGCACTACATCGACTTCGAGGGACCGCACTTCAGCGTCCGGGGGCCGTCGATCACCCCGCGTCCGCCGCAGGGACAGCCCCTTGTCACGGCCTCGGCCGGCACGGTGGCCCCCCGCGCCGCCCTGGTCGACCTCGTGTACGTCACCCCGCGCGACCTGGACGAGGCACGGGCCGCGGCCGCCGTGCTGCCCCCGCCACCCGGCCTTCGGCACGTCTTCGCCGACCTCACCGTGTTCCTGGACGAGGACGGCCCGGCGGCCGCCGCCCGCCGCGACCGGCTCGACCGGGTCGCGGGCGCCCCAACCCCCACCGACGCCGCCACGTTCAGCGGGACCCCCGCCGAGCTCGCGGACCTGCTTCAGGAGTGGCGGGAGACGGGCCTGACCGGTTTCCGGCTGCGTCCCGGCGTCATGGCCCACGACCTGCCCGCCATCACCCGCCGGCTGGTGCCCGAGCTCCAGCGGCGCGGCGTGTTCCGCAGTACGTACGAGGCGTCCTCGCTGCGCGGGCTGCTGGGTCTGGAACGCCCCGCCAACCGCTACGCCGCCGCAGCCCTCACGGCCTGACCCCGGATCCGGAACCGGAAGGACACCATGAGCACCAAGCCGCTCAAGCAGATCCATCTCGCGGCCCACTTCCCCGGGGTCAACAACACCACGGTGTGGAGCGACCCCGCGGCCGGCAGCCACATCGAGTTCGACTCCTTCGTCCGCTTCGCGCAGACCGCCGAACGCGCCAAGTTCGACTTCCTCTTCCTCGCCGAAGGGCTTCGCCTGCGCGAACAAGGCGGGAAGATATACGACTTGGATGTGGTCGGGAGGCCGGACACCTTCACCGTGCTCGCCGCGCTGGCTGCCGTCACCGAGCACCTCGGCCTGACCGGCACCATCAACTCCACCTTCAACGAGCCCTACGAAGTGGCCCGCCAGTTCGCCTCCCTGGACCACCTCTCCGAGGGCCGGGCCGCCTGGAACGTGGTCACCTCCTGGGACGCCTTCACCGGGGAGAACTTCCGCCGCGGCGGATTCCTGCCCCGCGAGGACCGCTACACCCGGGCCCGGGAGTTCCTGGCCACCGCGACCGAGCTGTTCGACTCCTGGGACGGCACCGAGGTCACCGCCGACCCCGTCTCCGGCACCTTCCTGCGCGATGCACGCGCCGGGGCCTTCGCCCACCAGGGCCGCCACTTCGACATCGAGGGCCGCTTCAACGTGCCGCGCAGCCCCCAGGGCCGCCCGGTGGTCTTCCAGGCCGGCGACTCCGACGAAGGCCGCGAGTTCGCCGCCGCATCCGCCGACGCCATCTTCGGCCGGTACGCAACCCTGGAGGAAGGCCGGGAGTTCTACGCCGACGTCAAGGGACGCTTGCCCCGGTACGGCCGCCGCCCGGAGGAGTTGCTGATCCTGCCGGCCGCCACCTTCGCCCTGGCCGACACCGACGCCCAGGCCCGCGAACTCGCCCACGAGGTACGGCGCTCCCAGGTCAGCGGGGCCACCGCGATCAAGTACCTGGAACACGTCTGGAACCGCGACCTGTCCGGCTACGACCCCGACGGGCCGCTCCCGGACGTCGACCCCGACCCCGGCGAGAACACCATCGCCCTCGGCCGCGCGAGCGTACGGCAGTTCCGCGACCCGCTGGCCACCGCGCGTCAGTGGCGCGAGCTCGCCGAGGCCAAGAACCTCTCCATCCGCGAGCTGGTGATCGCCACCACCGCCAAGCAGACCTTCGTCGGCTCTCCCGCGACCGTCGCCGAGTCCATCAACAGCCTGGTGCAGGCGGACGCCGCCGACGGCTTCATCCTGGTCCCGCACCTCACCCCCGACGGACTGGAGGGCTTCGCCGACACCGTCGTCCCCCTCCTTCAGGAACGCGGCGTCTTCCGCAGCGAGTACACCGGCACCACCCTGCGCGACCACCTCGGACTCGACGTGCCGGCGGTCCGGCCGGCCGGCGAGCGGCAGGCCACGGCCTCGTGAAGTTCCTGGCCATCACGCTGATCGTGCACGCCCCGGACCCGGTCACGGGCCGGCTGACCCCCGTCCGCAAGCGGTTCCGCGAGGTCGTCGACAGCGCGCTGGCGGCGGAGGAGCTCGGCTTCGACGGTTTCGGGGTCGGCGAGCGGCACGAGCGGCCGTTCCTGTCGTCCTCGCCGCCGGTGGTGCTCTCCCACATCGCCGCGCTGACCCGCCGGATCCGGCTCTTCACCGCCGTCACCACGCTGAGCCTGCTCGACCCCGTCCGGGCGTACGAGGACTACGCGACGCTGGACCACCTGTCCGGCGGCCGGCTGGAACTGATGATCGGCAAGGGCAACGGCACGGCCCAGCGGGAGCTGTTCCACGTCACACCCGAGGACCAGTGGGAGCGCAACAGCGAGGGTTACGAGCTGCTGCGGCGGCTCTGGCGCGAGGACCGGGTGACGGCGGAGCCCCGGTTCCGGCCGGCGCTGAAGGACGCCGAGGTGCTGCCCCGCCCCGGTGGGCCGCCCCCGCGGGTGTGGCACGGCAGCGCGACCAGCAGGGAGTCCGTGGACCTCGCCGCCCGCTACGGAGATCCGCTGTTCTCCGCGAACGTCACCCATCCGATCGGCCCGTACGCCGAGCTGATCCGCCACTACCGGGAGCGCTGGGAGCACTACGGGCACGACCCGGCGCTCGCCGTGGTGGGCGCGGGTACGGCCGGCTTCCACGCGGCCCGCACCTCGCAGCAGGCGGTGGCGGCGTACCGGCCGGCCTTCGAGCAGTACCTCGCCTTCCACGAACAGGCCGGCGTGGAACCGGTGTTCCCGCACCTGGACGACTTCGTGGAGCGCAGCTCCGCGCTGATCGGCAGCCCCCAGCAGATCATCGAGAAGGTGCACCGCTACCACGAGCAGTTCGGCCACACCGTCCTGCACCTGCAGGCCGAGCCGGGCGGTCTCCCGCCGGCCGCCCACCGCGCCTCGCTGGAGCTGTTCCAGTCCGAGATCGCGCCGGTGCTGCGCCGCGAGATCCCCGATCCCCCCTTCGCCGATCTGTAAGGAGACCTGGCCATGTCCGGCATCCCGCTCGGGGTCCTCGACCTCATCCCGATCCCCTCCGGCTCCACCGCCGCCGACGCCCTGCACAACAGCATCGATCTGGCCCGGCAGACGGAACGACTCGGCTACGCCCGCTACTGGTTCGCCGAGCACCACCTCAATCCCGGTGTCGCCGGGACCTCCCCGGCGGTGGTGCTGGCCCTGACCGCCTCCGCCACCTCCACGATCCGGATCGGCTCCGGGGCCGTACAGCTCGGCCACCGCACGGCGCTGTCCACGGTCGAGGAGTTCGGCCTGATCGACGCCCTGCACCCGGGCCGTCTCGACCTGGGCCTGGGCCGCTCGGCGGGCCGGCCTCCGCAGCGGGCCGGGGAGGCGGAGCCCTTCGTCGGACACACCCCGAACGGGCTGCGCATCCCGGAGCGCTTCTCCTTCGCGCACCTGGCGGCCCATCCCCGGTTCGCGCTCCAGCAGAAGCTGCTGAACCTGCCCGGTGCCCAGCCGCAGGACTACGGCGAGCAGGTCGACGACGTCCTCGCGCTGCTGCGCGGCGAGTACCGGTCCGGCGAGGGCATCGAGGCGCACGCCGTCCCCGGCGAGGGGGCCGACGTACAGGTGTGGATCCTGGGCAGCAGCGGCGGCCAGAGTGCCGAGACGGCCGGCCGCAACGGCCTGCGGTTCGCCGCGAACTACCACGTCAGCCCGGCCAGCGTGCTGGAGGCGGCCGAGGGCTACCGGGCCGCGTTCAAACCCTCCGCCGAACTGGACCGCCCGTACGTCACCGTGTCCGCCGACGTGGTCGTGGCCGAGGACGACGCCACGGCCCGCGAACTGGCCGCCGGATACGCGCCCTGGGTACGCAGCATCCGCACGGCCGAAGGCGCCATCCCCTTCCCGTCCCCGGCAGAGGCGCGGGCGCTGACAGGCACCTGGACGGACGCGGACCGGAAGGTGGTGGCCGACCGGGTGGAGACACAGTTCGTCGGCTCGCCGCGGACCGTCGCCGATCACCTCGAACGGCTCCAGGAGGCCACTCGCGCCGACGAGCTGCTGATCACCACGATCACGCACGACCACGCCGACAGGGTCCGCTCCTACCGTCTCCTGGCCGAGGAATGGCGCCGCCGCTGACGTGCCCGCCGGGCCGTGCGGGGCGCCGGCCTCCACCGGGCCGTGCGGGGCGCCGGCCTGCCTGCGTCGTCACCCCGATTTCAGATCGGCAGCGCGAGTGCTGGTCGTCCCATGCGGGACGGGGGCAGCCCGCTTTGAGGGACCGGCCAGAGGTCTGGCAGGCATGCGCGGTGGCACTCGATCCGCGGCGACACCGCCGAGCGGCCGCCGGGGTGACGGCTGGTTGGGGACCAGCTGGGGACCAGCGCCCCTGCCCGCAGGTGCACGACACGCGCATTCACGCACATCCCCCGCCCTCAAATTTGCATATGTCCTATCGCGCCATGGTGGTCGACCTGAGCACGAGCGCCTTGGCGGCCGGCCAGGTACACAGGTAGTCGTCCACGCTCTGGTTCGGGTCGGCATTGAACCCGCCGGCCTCGCCCTCCAGGAACCTCCGCAGCGCCCCCGCGGCCGCATCGTGGTTGCGGATCCGCCACGGCGGACGGTTCTCGTGTGACCACCTGCGACCGCCACGACCCATGCGCCTCCCGTGACCTGCGCTTCCCCCTGTCTTTGCGCCAAGGGCCCCATTCCGGAAAGCGTCCGCAGGTTCTTCCTCTCTTGGCAGCCGCGTGCCGTTGACCAGCGGGAGACGTTGGTCTTGGAGCCCCCAGGTCCGCAGTCTGGTCCGGGAAGGTCCGAATCCTGGCGGTGTCGGCTCCTGGGGGCTCTCGCCATGTCGCGGATGGCGGATCGCAGCGATGGGCGCTGGCGAATGCGTCCATCGCTTCCGTCAGGGACACCGCCCCGCACTCCGAGGAGGGCGGTTACGTCCACTTCATGGCCGACGAGGACGAGATCCTGGCGGTGATGCTCGCTGACAGCGGAGAGACTATTGCGGACCTGGCCGTGCTGCGGAGCCAGACCGAAGTGTCCGGCTCCGTCGCCTCGACACCGACGGCCTGGCGGCTGCTCGCCGACGGTGACAGGCGGGCACTGAATTGTCTGCGTTCGGGCCGCGCTTCGGCTCGGGAAGCCGCCTGTCTGCAGGCACCCAGACCGGGGCAGCGTGCTCGCCGCCCGGGTCGCCGGACGCATGCTGCCCGGCCTTGTCCTGGAGCTCGACGCCACGCTGGCGCCCCTCCGAGAAGGGGGCGGCGGCACCCACATACAAGGGCAGTTTCGCGTTCCACCGGCTGGTGTGCTTCCTGGCCGCCACCAGCGAGGTGTTTGCGTGGCTGCAAGCGGCCGGACGGCCAGGTGGCCCTCACGGGATCGTCCTGGAACTTCCCGGGCCGGGGTGGACCTGACCGGCAGGATTCATCTGGCCTGCGACGCCTTCGGTCGCCCGCTCACGCTGCTACGCCGTTGGAGCGAATCCACAAGCCGACGGGATTCCGGGCCCGGTCCGGAGGGGGAGACCCAGCATTGTGACAGGCCATGTAGCAGGACACGTCATTCCGTACGAGGTACAGGGCAACGGTCCGGAGCGGGTCCTCGCACTCCACCACTGGCTGAGCGACAGGTCGAGTTTCGGCCATCTGCGGCGGTACCTTGACGGAGGCGCGTTCAGTTACGCCTTCGTGGACTGCCGTGGGTACGGCGAGGCGATGGACACCCCCGGTACGTACACGATGGAGGAGGTCGCGGCGGACGCCCTCGCCGTGACCGACGACCTCGGCTGGGACACCTTCTCGGTCATCGGCCACTCCATGGGCGGCAAGGCGGCCCAGCTGATGTTGCTGGACGCCCCCTCGCGGGTCCGCTCGATCGTCGGCATCTCGCCGGTACCCGCGTCCGGGTTCCCGCTCGAAGGGGAGATGTGGGAGCTGTTCGTCGGGGCCGTGGAGGATTCCGGCAACCGTAGGACGATCTTTGACGTCACCACCGGCGGTCGGCACGACGATGCATGGCTGGATGCCAGGGTGAGCGGCTCGGAACGCTCCTCGTCGGCTGCCCTGCGCTCGTACCTCGAATCCTGGACTCGCGGCTCCGACATCCACGAGCGGATCGAGGGGAATCCGATCCCGGTGCTTGTCGTGGCTGGTGCGAACGACCCGGCGATGGGCCCTGACACCATGCGGTCCACCTGGCTGCAGTGGTATCCGAACGCTGAGCTCGAGGTCTTCGACGACGCCGGCCACTTCGCCCCGGATGAGAGCCCGGAGGCCCTGGCGGCAGTGGTCGAAAGGTTCCTCGGCCGCTAGTCTCCGCCTCTCGCTTGCGGCAGCGTCCGGATGCCGAGGGGAAACGCGAAAGTGCCTCCTGAGCTTGGGATATGAGGCCTGTCCAGGGACGCGCCTATAGCGGCCGGGGAAGACGTCCGACCGCTGAAGTCAGTTTGGGCACCGGCTGGTCTGCCGCCCCTGTCGGCGGGGCCGCAGGCCGGGCGCCCGTGTGGCTGCGCCAGCGCGTGCGGTGAGGTCGCGGTTGCACGGTGGCAGAAAGGCCGGGGCAGACGATTCGGCCTGCCATTACCAACCGGCCTCCCGCTGCGTGCGCGGGCCTGGACCGAACGGGGCTGGTGTGGGGCATGAGCGGGCCGGGTCAGCCCTGTGCCTTGATGTGGTCGATGACGGCGGTGAAGGCTTCGGTGGGTGAGAAGTCCACGTATTCGCAGTCCTCGAGGGCCACGGGGACGTGCCCGGACGGCCAGTAGAAGGCCTGGCCCGCTTCGTAGGTCTCCTCCCCGTCCTTCGTCACCATCTTCAGCCGCCCTTTGAGCATGTAGCCCCAGTGAGGGCAGGCACAGAGGCCGTCGGGCAGACCGGTCAGGGCAGGCCCCATGTCGGTGCCCTGCGGAAACCGAACGAAGGCAACGGACAGTCCGTCTCCGATCGCCTGCGTACGGACTTCGACGCCTCCGCCGTCGATCACGACCGGTGTGTCATCCCGCGTCGTCGCCGTCATGGCCCTCTCCGTTCGCTGGGACTACGGATGTCCTTCCTCCAGGCTGGCCCCGGCGGACGGATCGCGCCAGGTCGCGAGTGGGGGGCCCAGGGGCGGACGCGTTCGAGCTTGGCTGCGAGGCGCAGGAGGGTTGCCTCGTCGCCGACACGGCCGAGGAAGTGGACGCCGATGGGCAGGCCGCTGCCGGACCACTACAGGGGTACGGACACGGCGGGGTCGCCGGTGATGTCGGCGACGACGGCGGGGAAGGCGACGAAGGGGGCGCTGCGCTCGGCGGCGCGCAGGTCGTGTTCCCAGTACGCCCGGGTGAGGGTTCGAGCTCGCCGGGGGCGGGGTTCGCGGCCCAGTCCGGCGAGGAGCCCGAGGGCGTCAGGGCGTGTTCGCAGGCCAGCGACCACAGCGCCTCTCGCGAACGCCGTGACCAGCTGGTTTCCCTTGCTGCGGGGCCGGCGGGTGGGGGAGAACCGGCCCCCGTTTGACATGGTTCGAACGGATGGCAGGGTTGTATCTGGGGCCAGTGTTGGGAGGCTCGGCATGGTTTCCGGTGGGGCACGATGTTCCGTAGCACGGCAACTTCCGCTCAGGCTCACGGTCGGCGCGTTCTTCCTGAACTCCGGGCTCTCGAAACTCGGTGCGGACGAGGCCACCGCCGAGAGGCTGCAGCAGTTCGCCGCCACGACCTACCCGTTCCTGGGCAAGCCCGACGCCCAGAAGTTCGTACGGTTGCTCTCCGGCGGGGAGCTCGCCATTGCCGCCACCCTGCTCCTGCCGGTCGTCCCTGCCGCTGTCGCCGGGGTTGCGCTGACCGCGTTCTCCGTTGGCACCGTCGGGCTCTACCTGCGTACACCGGGGATGCGGAAGGAAGGCAGTCTGCGCCCGACCGAGCAGGGAATCGTGCTGGCCAAGGACGTCTGGATGCTGGGCATCGGCATCTCCCTCATCGCCGAGGGCCTGAACGGACACCGGTGACGCACCACGAGCACGTCGGCCGCCAGGGCTGCCGTACGCGCTCCGTGACCGCCATCGCATCCGTCCTGGTCGAAGGGGCAAGTCAGGGGCGCACATGGCCATGACCAAATGGTTCTTCGAGCCCGGTCACACCGCGGCGGAGTTCCGTGCCAGGCACATGATGGTCACCTACGTGCGGGGGCAGCTCAAGAACGTGCACGGCTTTCTGGAGGTCGATGCCGACGAGCCGGAGAAGGCGCGCGTCGAGGCGACGGTCGACGCGACCCAGGTGTACACCGGTCAGCCCCAGCGCGACGCCCACCTCCGCAGCGCCGATTTCTTCGACGTCGAGCACCACCCGACCTGGACGTTCGTCGGGTCGCGCATTCACCAGGTGAGCGGAACCGAGTTCGAGGTGACCGGAGATCTCACGGTACGTGGAGTGACGCGCCCCGTAACCTTCGACGTCACCTACTTGGGACAGTGGGATACGCCTTGGTGGGAGGAGGGGCGGGACCTCGGGCCCAGGCGACGCGCCGGTTTCGCCGCCACAACGCGTATCAATCGGCATGACTTCGGTGTGAGTTGGAACGATGTCGTCGACCACGGCGGCGTGGTCGTCAGCCCCATGGTCGATGTGACGGTCGACGTCGAGGCCGTCCTCGAGCCCATCGGAACGGCCGCCTAGTCGGCCGGGCCGTAGTGGAATCCGAGGTGGCCGACGTCGTCGAGCTCCGACGGGGTGCCTGTGGGTCGGAAGACCCAGTCCGGGTTTTCGGCACGCAGCTCGGTGGCGCGGCGGGTGAGGGCCGTTCGCCCGTGGTTGAGCGCCCTGCAAAGGAGGCTTGACCTCAATCGGGCTTGAGGTGTGACGATGATCCACATGACCACGGAATCCACAGTCCGCGCGGCAGACATCGAAGCGATCGGCCGGCTCGTCGCCACCGTCGAGCACTCACAGCAGAACAAGGACCCCGAGGAGTTCCTCGGCCTCTTCCATCCGGAGGCGATCTGGACGACGGCCCACGGGAAGGTCCTCATCGGATTCGACGCGATCGCAGAGTTCACCCGCAAGGTCCTCCCCTCAGCGAGCTGGGACGGCAAGGTCACCTACCAGGTGGACCACGTGCTCTTCATCCGCCCCGACGTCGCGGCGGTCAAGGTCCGTCAGCGTTACCTGGCCCCGGGCGAGGAGAGCGAGGGCGCCCCGCTGTACGTGATCTCGAAGCAAGCCGACGGCCGCTGGCTGCTGACCGCCTGCCAGAACACGGGAGTTGTCGCCGACTAGGGGGAGTTGGAAAGCTGTCACAGCGTGAGGAGTAACGGTCTTAGCTCCTCTACACTCCTATACTTTGGCCCATGTAGTCCATGACGAAGGCGTGCCGCTGAGCAGGATGCCGAGGGCCTCACCGCGCTGGTGCAGAGGTCCAGCGCCTATCAGGGGCCGTACGCCACGGTGATGTCCGGCTACCGGGTCACGGCTGACTGCATCGACCGGCATCAGGTCTTCGCGGCGATCGAGACGACCGGGCCGTTGGCTTCCGGCCGATCATTGTTGTCAACCACCGTCCAGCCATCCGCCCTGTCGCCACTACCCTCCGACCTCCTCGAACGGCGCACCTGGTTCAGGACCCGGGGTCGGTGACCTCGCACGGGTCGGGGGTGACGTCGCAGGGGGCAGTGGACAAGTCCATGTCCCGGACGTCGCAGGCGATCCGGCCGAGGAGGGTCCGGAACGCTTGGCGCTCATTCTCATCGAGCGCCCCAAGGAGCCGGTCTTCGGCTTCCTGTACCTGCCGCTGCAGCTCCTGGAAGGTGTTGACGCCGTGGTCGGTGGCGACGATCTTGCGCTGGCGGCGATCGGCGGGGTTGAGCCGGCGCTCGACCAGGCCGGCCGTGACGAGGTCGTCGATCAGGTAGGTCATGACCGTGCGGTCGATCCCCAGGTACGTCGCCAGGGCTAGCTGATTTTGCTGGTCGCCTCGGGTGACGACGGCGAGCGTCTGGTAGCCGCGGGCGCCTTGCGGGACGCCGTACAGGACCGACGCGACGACGGTCCTGTACGCGCGCATCAGGACGAGGAGGGAGAGACCGAAGTCCCCCGCGACGTCGACACCGCCGGCGACCGGCGTGGTCGGTGTCTCCGCACTCATAACAGGAATGATACCCGCCCATTCATTGTTGAACAGATCGTCTGCGCAGCATGCGATCTATCGGACAGCGCACTTCCGCGACGAAGCGCCGCAGATGAGAAGGCAACCGTCATGCTCAAGATCGGCATCATCCTCGGCAGCACCCGCCCCAACCGCAACGGCGAACAGGTCGCGAAGTGGGTGCTCGACACAGCCTTGCGCCGCGACGACGCCGCGTTCGAGCTCATCGACCTCCGCGACCACCCCCTGCCGCACTTCGATGAGCCGATGCCGCCGATGTTCGGCCAGTACCAGAACGTGCACACCAGGCAATGGGCGGCCAAGATCGGGGCGTTCGACGGGTTCGTCATCGTGACACCCGAGTACAACCACGGCATCCCCGGCGTGCTCAAGAACGCCATCGACTACCTGTACGCCGAGTGGAACAACAAGGCGGTCGGCTTCGTGTCCTACGGCGGGGTCGGCGGCGTCCGGGCCGTCGAGCACCTGCGCCTCGTCGTTGCCGAGCTCCAGATGGCCGACGTACGACAGCAGGTCGCACTCTCGATGATCACCGAATTCGAGAACTTCAGCGCCTTCAAGCCCGGGGCCCACAGCCTGACCGCCCTGGAAACGATGCTCGACCAGGTCATCGCCTGGAGCGCCGCGCTCGCACCGCTGCGCACGGCCTCGGCCGCCGCTGCCTGAGCCGCCCGCCGGCTGTTCCTGCAGATCATCCTCCCAACGCATCACCGGGTTCGTGGACGACAGGAGTTCGACATGAGCGAAGCACTCGACCGGAACGCGAAGGTCATCGCGGAGTTCCGGGCGAACGAGGGCAGGGTCGGCGGGGTCTTCGAGGGCGCTCCGCTGGTCCTCGTCCATCACCGCGGACGCAAGAGTGGGCAGGAGCACGTCAGCCCGATGATGTACCTCCCGCACGACACCGCGCCGGACATCGTCTATGTCTTCGCCTCCAAGGGCGGAGCACCCACCGACCCGGATTGGTACCGCAATCTGACCGCCGCCGGTGAGGGCACCATCGAACGCGGCACCGCGACCTACCAGGTGACCGTGCGCGAACTGACCGGCGCTGAACGCGACCGCATCTACGCCGAGCAGGCACGGCGTTACCCCGGCTTTGCCGAGTACGCACGAAAGACTGCTGGAATCCGCACCATTCCCGTGCTCGAACTCCGGCAGGCGTAGCCCACCCTCCAGAGGTCGCCCCGCGCGGCGTCCGCGTCAACACCGTCTCACCGGGCTTCATCCAGACCACCGCCGCAGACAACCTGGTCGCCAAGATCGCCCAGGAGGCCGGCGCCACCCGGGAAACCGCCCTGGACCGCCTCATGGGCTCACTCGGCGGGATTCCCCTCGGCCGCCCCAACCGACCGGAGGAAGTCGCTGAACTCGTCGCCTTCCTCGTATCCGACCGCGCCTCGGCCATCGTCGGCGCCGAACACGTCATCGACGGCGGTACCACCCCCGCCGTCTGAGCCCCCACAGTCAGGAGGACCGTCATGCCGAGCCATCAGCCCCACACCATAGCCCCGAGCGACTTGCCCAAGACGATCACCCGCTACCTGCGGGCCCACCGGGACCACGACACCTCGACCGCAGTCACCGCCTTCACCAGCGACGCCACGGTGACCGATGACGGCAAGACGTACCAGGGCGCCACTGCAATTGAACGGTGGCTGGACCGCTCCGCCACCGAGTTCACCTACACCATCGAACTCACCGAAGCGCAGCAGATCGATCCGGCCCACTACGTCGCCACACATCA
The DNA here is from genome assembly GCF_003634815.1 of Streptomyces sp. 3211.6. NCBI lineage: Bacteria > Bacillati > Actinomycetota > Actinomycetes > Kitasatosporales > Streptomycetaceae > Streptomyces > Streptomyces sp. 3211.6. The sequence continues at coordinate 6,588,308 of NZ_RBXC01000001.1, forward strand.
CCTCGAAGGCAACTTCCCCGGAGGCAGCGTCGACCTGCGCTATCAGTTCAGCCTCCGCGACGAACTGATCGAGCGCCTGGTCATCGAGCCCTGATCCGTCTGGGCGTGCTCCCTCCGGCCCTCAGTGGTCGCGGCAGCGGCAGCGTCCCGTCCGAACGGCCCGGGCACACCAGCCAACTTCCGGACCCTGTTCAAGGCGCACCTCAGGGTTCCATCCGGTCCCCGGCTCCCACGCAGTGCCGTGTGCTCGTGATGCCGTAGTCCTTGCGGCTGATCGGCACCGAGTCGCCCAGTGCCAGCGCCCGCCCCACACGCTCCTGCGCACGCGACCCCGACAGCAGCCCCCGCACCTGCTGCCAACCGGTCCTAGAACCCAGTCGGCCCCCGCGTGACACCTGGGGCGCAGCATCGTTGAACGATGCAATCCCGATCCGGGCCCGGAACGTCATGGCCGACCCGCGGGACGTCGGGACAGGTGCGTGGTGCCGATGGTCCTCCGGGCCGGGTTCAGCCGTCGGGGCGGGACTCCGCCGTGTGCCGAAGCGTAACGAGCAGGCCGGACCGCTGCGTACTGCTGAGGCGTCGCCCCCTGCGGACATGGACGAACAGGAGAATCCGTGGTCGAGGTGATGGCGATGACCCCCGTCAGGGAGGACGGCAGACTGGGAAGCGCCGACGCTCATCCCGCCTTCGCCGACCCTGCGTATGTGCTCCGCCGTGACGCCATTGCCGCCGGCGCCGCAGGGCATCGGGTGGGCGCGCCGTCGCCCATCGTCGAGTACACGGCTGCCGAACACGGGGTCTGGAGGCGGGTGCACGCAGCTTTGGCGGGAGCACGCGAGGGGCGCGTGTGCCGTGTGGTGGAAGAGGCCTGCCGGCAGGCGCCGATTCCCTCCGATCGCGTGCCGCAGCATGCCGAGGTCGGAGACCGGCTGCGTGAGCTGTCGGGGTTCACCTTCACACTGGCCGGAGGCATTGTGCCCAACAAGCGGTTCCTGGGCGCGATGGCCGACGGCTACTTCCACGCCGTGCAGTACATGCGGCACCCGGCTGTGCCTCTGTACGCGCCGGAGCCCGACATCATCCACGACGTCTTCGGGCACGGCATCCATCTGAGCAGCCCCTGGTTCGCCGACCTGTACCGCACCGTCGGCAGGGCGGCCCGCCGTGTGGACAGCGACGACGCCCTCGATCTGATCAGCCGCGTGTACTGGTACAGCCTCGAATACGGCGTCGCCCGCGAGAACGGCACGGTCAAGGCCTACGGAGCGGCGTTGTTGTCCTCCTACGGAGAGCTGCACCGCTTCCACCGGGCCCGCATCCGCCGATGGAACATCCTCGACCTCGTCCGCCAGCCCTACCAGGTCACCGGCTACCAGCCCCTCCTGTTTGCGGTGGACTGCCTGGACCACCTCGCCGAGGAACTGCACGCCTTCCTCGACGACTTCGACGAAACCGCCCGCGAACGACACGGCCTCCCGCCCCTGAGCCGGCGGGGCTCCATGGGCCGCCGCCCCGCCAGGCCCTGAACCGCCCGCCGGCCGTCATCGCCGCCCATGCCAAACGGGGTCCACCCAGAGAACCCGCGAACCCACGCCAGACTCAAGCTACGGGGTTCTGACCGGGCCTCCGGATGCTGTGGGTGATCTCCGGCACGAGCGCTGTCGCGTTCCAGTAGTCGCTGGTCACACGGCGCCCCGACGAGCCCGGGTGCCGGCCGAAGCCGCACGAGAGAACGGCTATCGGCGACAACTCCGGCACGCCGCACGGGGCGCAACAGCGCAGCGTCAATGGGTCCCGACAAGATCACCAACAGCATCCCTTCCGTGATCTCTACGCCAGAGGGATGACCTTGTCCAGGACCGGCAGACACGCGCTCCCGCCTGAGCGGCGCGCGGTTCTGCCGCAGTAGGCGTCCTCCGTCATCGAATCAAGGCGTTTGACAGCGAACCCAGCCGCTGGACTCGTCACGATTCCGGGGGCTGAGTGACGAAGAGGATGCTGCCTGTGTTCGTCATGTCCGGGACGCTGAAGGCCGTGAACGGTAGTCCGCGGGCCGCCAACAGACGATGGAGGCTGGGAGTCCACGGTTGACCCCGCGGCGCCCTAGATGTACTGCCCTGTGAGGTTGGGGACGCGGCTGGCGGGTGGTTTGCCTGCGAGTGCGGTGTGTCCGCGGTGGTGATTGTAGGTGTGGAGCCAGCCAGGGAAGGCGTCGCGTCGTTCCTGCTCTGAGTGGTAGGGGCGGGCGTAGGCCCACTCCTCGAGCAGGGTCCGGTTGAGGCGTTCGACCTTGCCGTTGGTCTGGGGCCGGTAGGGCCGGGTTCGCTTGTGGGCGATCCCGGCCGCTGTCAGGGCGTCGCGCCAGTCGCGGGAGCGGTAGCAGGCGCCGTTGTCGGTCAGGACCCGTTCGACGGTGATGCCCACGCCGGCGAAGTAGGCCTGGGCCCGGGCCCAGAAGGCGGTGGCGGTCTCCTTCTTCTCGTCGGCGTGGATCTCGCTGTAGGCGAGGCGGGAGTGGTCGTCGACGGCGGTGTGGATGTAGCTGTAGCCGGCGCTGGAGCGGTTCTTGCGGCCGGCCTGGCGGCCGAGGGTCTTGTGGCCGCCGCCGTCGGGGATGTTGCCGAGCTTCTTGATGTCCACGTGGACCAGCTCGCCCGGACGGTCGCGTTCGTAGCGGCGTATGACGGCGCCGGTGGCGCGGTCCAGGTGCGTGAGACGGGCCAGGCCGAACCGGGTCAGGATCCGGTGCACCGTCGAGGGCACCAGGTTGAGCAGGTGGGCGATGCGGGCGGGCCCCCACCGGCGGGCGAGGCGGACCTTGATGATCCGCCGCTCGATGCGGGTCGGGGTCCGGCGCGGGCTGGTGTGCGGGCGCGAGGACCGGTCGGTCATTCCGGCCTCACCCCCGGCCCGGTAGCGGGCCGCCCACCGCTGGGCGGTGGTGGGCGAGACCTGGAATCGCTCGGCCGCCCGGCGCAGCGGCCAGCCGTCCTCGACCACGCAGCGGGCCAGGCGAAGGCGTCCGGTCTCGGTCAGGGGTGCATTACGGTGGGGCATGAGGGCCTTCTGCTGGTCGGTGTAGACGTCGCAATCCACACCGAACCCGGAAGGCCCTCACCCGTTCAAGATCCCTCAGCCGAGACCTGCATCACCCGTCCACAACCTCCCAGGGCAATACACCTAGATCTGCAGGATCAGGCTCTCCACTTGCTCCAGGGCTGACACGCTGGTCTGCGCAGCATCGCGCGCCTTCACGAGCTTCTCCATCCACGTGATCCGCTCGTCCGCGGGCAGCGGTTCCTCGCCCAGCTGGGTGCGCAGACGGCGGGCCTCCTCGAAATCGGCGAGCAAAGCGTCGGCAGCGGCGACTGCGCTCTGATAGCTTCCCTCGGCCAACTCGACGCGGGCCGGCAGCTCCCTTCGGAGGCTGGCCAGCTGATCGCGCGGGTCCACAGGCGCATATTCGTGCACGGTGGCGCCGGCGTCGGCGGGATCGATGGCCCTGGAAGTCGACGGCCCTCCGCTCGCGCCCCCAGCAGCATGGGTCTGTGTGGCGCGGCCCAACTCCACGGGGAACATCTCGTCAAACCACGCCTTGTCGACGACGAAGGAGGTGGGGCGGCCGTCCATGTCCGGGACGAGCACCATTCCCGGCACGATCGCGGTTCGTGCCGTGTCGTCCCAGTACCGCTCGCCGTAACAGACCGGCCGACCCCCCTCGGGTGTCTCGGGTGGCTCCATCGCATCAGGGTGTGCCAACACAGCCCGCGCGAAAGCAAGGAGCAGCGCCCTGCTGACGTGCGGGGTCTGCTCGGTGTACGCCAGCGTCAGGGCCGCGAGCGCACTGGACGGGGTTCGGCGCACACCCTTGCGACTGTCTCCGGCCTCGCTGCCCTGGCCCGGTGTGATCAGCGGCTCAGGAGCATGCATCAGGTTCGGTGCCATCCGGCGCACCAGTGCGGCCCACGCGGTGGGATCGCCGGCCTCGGCCCCCAGGAACAGGTCCTTCAGCGACCTCGGGTCCTGCCCGGACCCTTCCTTTGCCTCCGGCACTCCGAACAGGCCAAGCGCGGAGAGAATGTTGGCCCGGTGCAGGTACAACTGGGCGATGGCCGCGGACCACAGCCTCGTGCGGGCCTCGGCGGTCTTGGCGCGGATCTGACTCCACGCCGGCTCCTGCAGCGCCCCTTGCACAATCGGCCAGAACCATCCGGTGTCACGGACCTGACGCCTCCCCGTCGACGGTGGAGCGGAAGGAACCTCGGGGAAGACGAGCGCTGTGATGGCCCGGATGGCCACGTCCCGCATCGTGACCGGCGAGACCTCCTCGCCTGGCGGCAGCAGGGAGGCCAGCGGATCGAGCGGCCCATTCGCAGTCAAGGCATCGCGCACGCCCCCCAAGTCGAGCAGTTCCGCCCCCCGCGCGGTGGGGAAGGTGTCGGCGAGCACTGCACCGAGCTGGCCCTCCTTGGCGTACGCGTCGACGAGCGTGGCGAACAGAGCGATCAGCCGTGCGTCTTCGTCGTAGGGCTGGATTCCGCGCAGGTGGTCGTTGACGTTCAGCGCCCGAAGCACGTGCTCCAGCGCCTCCGGCTTGCTGCAGCCGATGACAATCTCCATCGGAACGGTGGCGACCTTGGAGGCGCGCTTGGCCGCGTGCTCGGGTTCTGTCTCCTCCGCAGCACTGGCCTCGTTGAGGCCGGCCGAGACACGGTTGAGGATCTCGCGCTGGTTGAGCAGCAGCAGAGTCGGGTCGTTCTTCTCCTTCGGCAGCGGACACAGAGACTGGGGCATACCGGTGACCAGGTGTTCCGGGCGTAGTCCGAAGATATCGAGGCGGGCCAGCGCCCGGTTGTTGGCGGTCACCGCCACCATCCGCCACAGGCTGGAGGACGTACCGTCGGCAGTCTTGATCTGCCACTGCTGCAGCACGCTCATGCCGCGAGTGAGCTGCCCTGAGGCAACCAGGGACTCAGTGAGGTCGTAGCCTCGAGTCTTGCCTGCGCGCCGCAGGTTGGCCGCAGCGTAACGCTGGATGTGTACCGCCACCTCATACGGTTGCTCCGCGAGCGTCAGGGCTGACATGGGCTGACCGTTGTCGTCTACCGCCTGGACTACGGGGCGGGGCCGACGGTGCCCAAGCGCGGCCAGGAGGGCGTCACGTTCGCGCTTGGCATCCCTCACTTTCCGGGCTGCCTCAGCGAACTTCTCCCCCGCGGCGGCGAGCGCCTCGGCGGCATAGGTCTCGTCGCCGGGTGCGCGGCGGCGGGCGTCGCGCTCCTTTTCGGCGATCCTCTGTTCCTTCTCGGCCTTCTCCAGCGCCGTTTCGGCGGCGATCAGGGCTGAGACGCGTTGCGTTGCCTCCGGACTGGGCGGTGTCCAGGAGCTGACCGTACGGTCATTGAGGTCCCACGGCACCACGGCAGCACCGTGGACGTCACAGATGAGGAGGAGGACCGTGTCGGCGCCCGCCTGCACCGGCCGACACGTGTTGGGGCGCAGGACCTTCTTCCCTCCTACGGTGGCCACGATCTTCTTGATCTCAGTGTCGCCGAGGGCGGTGGCGAGGCCCTCGGTGATCGCAATACGCGGGGGCGGGACCACGCCGTGCTGCTCGCAGGTGTTCTCGACCGCGTCAGCCAGGTGCTTAGCCCAGGTATCGGTGCCGATGTATGGGTAAACGCCATCGGGTCGTTTGTAGGCCACGGGACTGTCGCCTTTCCCCGGCAGGCGCCGGGCGAAAAGCACGCTCTGCCTCTGCGGGAGCGTGACACGCGCCCGAAGGCCAAAGCCTCGCGCCAGCGGGATGCAGGCCGCTCACCGTGGGAGTGCGACATGTTCCGCTCCGTACGATCCGACTGCCGGCGCCCGTAGAAGGATCGGCCCGAACAGCACCCCGTATGGTGCCTGGGCATCTCGCGACTTGCTCCTGCTCCGCCGTCGGCGGCATGAGGCGGACGACGGTGACGAACCACCGACGTGCAGAGGGGAATCTGCCACCAGAAGGAGGGCTGAGCGGCCAGGATCCGTATGCGCTCACCCCATCGGGTGATCTTCTTGGCGAATCACCTCATTGGGAGGCGCATTGGGAAATAATCCGGCCTCCCCATTGTCCGTCGAGGAGGTGGGAACGCTCTTTGCCGGCTCCGGGGCGGCGAGCGGAGATCAGCCGGGACAGAAGCGGCCGTCGCACGAGTTGGCGTGCACGTCCGCTCGGTCATAGGCCAGGCAGGCACTTGGGGCGCCACATACCCGAGCGCCCTACCGCGCCGCTGCCCACCGGCTGCACTACACCGCAGGGCAGCTCGACGACGAGCGCAGGTCCCGTGTCCCCGTCGACCCGGGTGCCCTCATCAAGCAGCTGGACGGGCTCGCGGACGGGGAGCCCGGCGGGCATGCAGAGGGCCGTGAGGCCCTGGGACGGTGCCGGGGCGGGTTGACCGGCAAGCTCCATCTGCTGGCGGATCACCGCCGCCGGCCCGGCCGCTTGAGCGTTCGGGGTCGGTGTCAGCGGCGGCCGATGATCCCCGCGAACAGTGCCAGGGAGACGGTGCCGGACTTCTTGGCAGCCGCGCCGACGGCGCCCCAGCTGCCGATGGACTGCCCGTAGTTGGCCGTCAGAGCGGCACCCGTGGCTGCGGTCTTCGGGTCGGACATGTCCGTGCCGGAGGCCAGTTCCACCACCAGGGGGACCTGGGTGGAGAGGTTGACCGAGCCCTGAAGGACCTTGCCCGCGATCTTTCCGGAGGTGGCGGAGCCGCTGACGACCTTGGCGCCCTTGGTGCCGATGTAGTTGAAGACGGCCGAGGCATCGGAGGCGGCGGAGCCGCCGGTGGTGGCGAGGAAGGTGCGGCCGGCGGTCTTGGAGACGACGCTGGCCTTGGAGACCGCGTTGCCGGCGGTGCCGATCGTCTTCATGGCGGCTCGGCCGGCCTTCAGGCTCTTGGCGACCGCACCGATCCCGGGGAGGGCCGCGAGGGCGTCGGCGCCGAGACCGGCGAACGTCGTGGCGTCCCAGTCGCCCTTGATGGACGCGTCCACCGTGTGCGCTCCGAGCGAGGCGACAGCGGTGACGACGGCGATCGGCCCCGCGATCGGGGTGAAGACCGGGATGAGGGCCAGAACGCCGGAGACCGCGGAGACGATGCCCAGAATGTCACCGAACAGCGACCAGAATCCGCCGCCCTGCTCGGCGGCCGCCTTGCGCGCGGCCTCGGCCTTGAGCCACTCGAACTCCTGGCCCCGCGTCGTGATGATGCGGGTGAATTCGCGGTCGGTGAGCAGGGCCTGGAGCTGGAACTCGGCCTGGAGGGCGATGGCGGTGTCGATGAGGTCGTAGAGGTAGCCGTCGGGGATCCGGTCCCGGGCGTAGCCGTTGTCCTTGAGCCGCCAGTAGTTCCCGGTGAAGCTCATGCCTCCCATGGCGAGGGAGTAGTTGGGGCCGGTGTTGCGGGCGATCTCCGGGTGCATGAACGACATCACGCCCTGCACCGAAAAGCGCAGCCACTCCAGGTCGCTGCTTGAGGGCGGGAAGGGCGATTCCGCGGACGGTGCCCACTCCTGGAGCTGCGTGTACTGCTTCTCCAGGTCGTCCTGGAGGGACTGCGTGAAGGCTTCGGCCTGGCGGGCCGCTTCCGGGTTTGACTCCAGGTAGGCCCGGTACTCCTCGTCCAGGCGCCGCAGGGCGGAGAGGATCTGGTTCTCCTGGAAGACGAACATCCGCAGCAGCTGGTCGATCTTGTACCGGTCGGCGTCGGTGAGCGTGTTCGGGTCCCAGCCCCAGATCCTCAGGGCGTCCCGCTCGTTGCCGGTGTACATGTTGAGTTCGGAGTGGATGGCGCCGACGTACTTGTCGCTGCCCGGGTCGAAGCCGAGGCTGTAGAGCTGCTCGCTGATCTGGTACGAGATGCGCATCGCGGGCTGATCCCTTCTCAGGCGGCTTCGGCGAAGACGATGGTCCGGCAGACCTGGGCGAGGATCTCGACGCAGTCCTCCCACTCGGCGGTGTTCTCCGTGGCGATGGCGAAGTCCGCCATCGCCAGCCGGCCCGGGATGGGCACGAAGACGTGGAGCTGGCGCACGACGGTGGCGCCACCTCCCTCGCCCAGGAGGTTCACCGGCCGCTCCACCTTCCTCTCCTCGGTGAGCAGCACCGCCGGCCCGGCTTCGAGGCGGACGACACCCACCTCGGCATCCGGGTAAAGGGCGCCCATGGTGCGAGCCAGACGGTGCACGGTCAGCTCGTTCGACAGCTCACTGGGGCGCGCGGTCACCGTCAGCGTCACGGACGACAGCCGCTTCTCCGGTTCCTCGCGCGTCGGCCCGGAGAGCAGGGTGCCCGCGTAGACGGCGCCCGCCGCGCTGAGCATCTCGTACATCGACTGCTGCGCCAGGACGGCGTGCGCGATTTCCGCCTCCGACGGCTGCGGGTCGACCATGTTCAGCCGGTCGATCAGCCGGTTGGTGTTCACCTCCGCGGATACCGCGAAGTCGATGTCCTGAAAATCCTCCGGAACTCCGAAGCTCAGCGGCAGATCGATCGTGGCGTCGGGTACGGGCACACTCCAGGGAGACTGGGGGAAAGGGCAGGACGTGCAGGAGCCGTCACGGGCACGATCACGGATCGTGCCCGGCTGCGCCATCCTCCGGAACTCTCCGAACACCCGACAAGACGGCCAATCAAGCCAAGGGTGACGAACGGCTCGTTTTGCGCGGCGGTGGGGGCCCGGCCCTCGGGGGGGTCGGAGGGCCGGGTGGGTGTCAGGTGTCCATGCCGAAGTAGTGGCCGAAGTAGTCGATGATCTCGGCGCTGTGGGGCAGCAGTTCGGGCAACTGGGCGGCCAGGGTCTCGCGGGTGGCCGTGGCCAGGGCGGTGGCGCTCGTGGCGGCGGGGCGGACGTACGGTTCGAGGCGCCTGATCAGCTCGTAGATGACCCGGCCCCCTCCCGCCTCGGGGTTGACCCAGGCCTCCAGGGTCAGGTCGCCGCTCGGGGCGACCGCCTGCTGCTTGCCCGCGGGCAGCGTCAGGTACTGGTCCTTGCCGTCGAACAGGAAGGCCCGGCCGCCAGTCGCGGAGTCCGCCTCGCCCAGGGCATCAGATGGCTGGACCTCGCCGTCCAAGGCGGCCGGCCACCGCCGCACGGGCCGGCCCCCGGGGGCCTGGCGCGACGCGGCGGCGGAGACCGTCAGACCCCTGCGGCGACCGCGGTCCCGAGCGCCAGGAGTACCAGCCCGGTGACCACGCGCAGCCCCCGCTGCACGGCCGGCCGGGTCATCAGGGCCCGGCCGCGGCTGACGCCCCAGGTGAACAGCAGGTACCAGCAGGCGTTCACGAACGCCCATACGGCGCCCAGCAGTGCGATCGAGGCGAAGGCGGGCCCGTGCGCGGTGACGAACTGCGGTAGTACCGAGACCGCGAAGACACCTGCTTTCGGGTTGCCCAGGTTCGTCGCGAGACCCGTGCCGAAGGCGCCCCAGCTGCCTGTGCGCGGGCCGTCCCGTCCCGGTGGTGCCGGGCCGCCGCGCTGCGCCCGGAGCGTGTTGACCCCCAGGACGACGAGCACCAGGCCGCCGGCGATCCGTACGACGGTGTAGACGCCGGGGTTGGTCAGCAGCAGCGTGGACAGGCCCGCCGCCGCCGACAGGGACCAGACGAGCAGTCCCACCGCGTTGCCGACGATGGTCGCCCGCGCGGCGCCCAGCCCGCCCTCCAGGGTCTGCCGCATCATCATCGCCTGTCCGGCGCCCGGCAGCATCGCCAGGAGCCAGGTGGTCAGGACGAAGAGCGGCAGCTGCGTGGGCATTACGGCCGCCTGACGCGGGCGGCGGCGGGTAATGCGTGGGTGTTGTCCATGAGCGGTTCCTTCCTTCGGTGAAGTCCGGGACGTCGTCGGAGGCGTCACGCGGAGGCTACGCGGCGGTGATCGCAGGACCGTCGGAGTCCGCCTCGTGCGAGCGGCGGCCGCACTCCGCCTCGCGGTCCCGGCCGTTTCTCGACCGGGAATCCGTTGCCCGTGAAGGTCCCCTCTGCTTATCGGAGAGGGAATTTCCCGTGAAGGGACCTTCTTCGCGGTGGTCACGATCGGCTCCGGCCGGGCCCGGTCCGCACGTATGCGCACGTGAGCGGCGTGCGGTAGTCGATCCCGCACCGACGTGGAGACCATACAAGGATCGACGCCACTCACGGGGCGGCATCTTGGGCTTTCCCAGAAGCAGTGAAAGTGCCTCTTCCGTTGCCTCTCCCGCAGTTCGGCCCCGGGGTAGCTTGAAGACCCCTGAGCGACTTTCCTATGGGTTAGGGAGTTCCCATGACCGGCGTCTTGCAAGAAACCGTCGACCGTAATATTCCGGCTGCGGCCGAGATTCTTGACTGCACGCTCCGGGACGGCAGCTATTCCGTGGACTTCAGGTTCACGGAGGAGACCATCCGAGCCGTCCTGACCGGCCTGGAGAACGCGGGACTGGGGCTGATCGAAATGGGTCACGGCCTCGGTCTCAACGCCGGCGAGGCGCTTTCCCGCCCCAGCCTCGTCGGTGACGAACGCTGCTTCGCCGTCGCCGCCGAGACGCTGCGCCGGACGGCCTGGGGGATGTTCTGCATTCCCGGTCTCGCCGAGCCGGACCACCTCGTGCGCGCCGCCGACGCCGGAATGGGATTCGTGCGCATCGGCGTGGACATCACCGACGTGTCCCCGGCCGGGCACTTCGTCGAGCTGGCGAAGGAACTGGGCCTGCGCACGTTCGTGAACCTGATGAAGACCAACGTCCTCGACGAGGACGGGGTCGTGGCGGCGGTCCGGCGCTGCGCCGGCTTCGGGGCCGACAGCGTCTACCTGGTCGACTCCGTCGGCGGATTCCTGCCGCACGAGGTCGAGGAACTGTTCCGCCGGGTCGGCGCCGAGGTGGCCGTTCCGCTCGGCTTCCACGGCCACGACAACCTCGGGCTCGCCAATGCCAACGCACTGGCCGCCGCGACGGGCGGGGCGCGGTACGTGGACGCCACGCTCGACGGCATCGGGCGCGGTGCGGGCAACACCGTGACCGAGGCCTTCGCCGCGATCCTGACCCGGCACCGGGCCGGCGCCGCCTACGACTACCGGGCGCTGGCCCAGCTGAGCGAGACCGTCGTGCGCCCGCTCCCGCGGCTGCACGACGACCGGACCTTCCAGGTGCTCGGCGGGCTGACGCAGACCCACTCCAGCTTCTTCCCGCTGATCACGCGCTGCGCCGAGGCGGCCGACGTCGACGTCTTCGAGCTGATGACCGCCGTCGCGGAGGTGGAGCGCGTCCGTCCGACGGAGCAGCTGGTCAAGGAGCTGGCCGTCGCCCTGCGGCCCTGAACCCCCGGCGGGCCGGCCGCCGCGGGGCGGCGCTCCGGGGGCGGCTCGCCCGCCGCGCGTCCGCATGACATGCCTCACACGAAATGTCCGCACCATCCCGCCGGAAGCGGAGGGTTCACGCCACCGTGGCGGTAAACGCCAGGACCGATACCGGGATCATGCGGCTATACGAGGCATTCCCTTCCGACCGGGACGGCGGTACGAGGCACTTGCCTGCCGTCACAAGTGCCGATATGCCTCCAACCGGAACTCAACGCTTGATCGCACGAGGTTCCGTGGTTCAACCGACTCCAGTTAGGGTCGGGCCAGTCGGTACGCCGACTGATCCGCCGATATGTACCGATCCGGCTGACGGGGGCCAGGGGAATTCCCTACAGGGAATGGCTGCCGGCTGCGTACGGCACCGTCACTCCCCTCATGTGGCGGCGTGCGCGCGTATTCATATCTGGAGTAATTGAAGATGATGAACTGGGCGAATGTCGAGGACTTCGGAGTCCAGCTCCAGCGCTATCGGAAGCGAGCTCAGCTGAGCCAGAAGACCTTGGCCGACCTTTCCACGGTCAGCGTGCGGGCGGTGCGCAACCTGGAGCTCGGGCGGGTGGCCGCCCCGCGCCGGGAGACCGTACGGCTCCTCGCGGACGCGCTGGCGCTGACCACCGACGAACGGCTCTCCTTCGAACTCTCGGCGGGCGGCGAGGTCGACGAGGTGCTCTTCGAGGCCCTCGGCCTGCCGATCAGCGTCCTGGCCCGTCCCCTCGTCGGACGTGGCCGCGAACTCGACTCCCTCACCCGGCAGTTGCTGGACGACCAGCAGCGCATCACGGTCCTGTCCGGGTTCCCGGGCGTCGGCAAGACGCATCTGGCGGCCGCCGCGGCGGGTGCCGTCGAGGCGACGGGCTCCGCGGCGGTCCTCTGGGTCCGGCTACAGGAGGACTTCGACCGCGGCCCGCTGCAGGCCGCCATCGCCGACCTGCTCGTCGGCGAGGGCGCGGGCGTCAGCAGGCTCGCCCGGCAGATCGGCGACCGCGCCTCGCTGCTCGTCCTCGACGGCAACGACCACGGCCAGGTCCGTCGCGAGACCGTGTGGACCCTCATCCGCGAGTGCCCGCGCCTGAGCGTCCTGGAGACCGCCCGCGTCCCCCACGGCGTCTCGGACCACCACAGGTTCCTGGTGTCCCCCCTCGCCACCCGGCGCGCGGAGCCGCCGCAGGTCCCTCCCGCGCACGCGCCGGCCCTGGACTTCCTCCTGCGGCGCCTGGCCGACCTGCGGCCCGGCTTCCAGGCCGGCGAAGGCGAACTGCGCAAGCTCGCGGAGATCTGCGCCCGGCTGGACGGCCTGCCCAGCGCCCTCGAGTCCGCCGCCTCCTGGGCCACCGTGATATCCACCGACGAACTGCTGACCATGGCCCGGGAGGAACCGGAGGCCCTGGCCAGCCACCCCGCGATGCGGACCGACCCCGTGGCTGCGGCACAGGACGTACTCGCCCAGCAGACCCCCGTCATCCAGGACCTGGCCCTGCGGCTCGCAGGCCGGTCCGAAGGCTGGACCGTCGACCAGGTCGTCCGGCGGTCCGGGCTGCCCAGGGCGCAGGCGGCCCTCGCCCTCCAGTCACTGCTGCACGCCGGCCTGATCGCCGAGGTCCCCTCGAAGCCGGGCGGTCCCGTCCGCTTCACCCTCCTCAATCTCGTCCGGGCCGCGACGCGGGGCCGCTCCCCGCTCGCCCCCAGGCTCGCGCTGCGCGCGAGCTGACCCACCTTTCGCCATCTGTTCCTGGAAACGGAGTACCCATGCGCCTTTGCACCCTGACCGTGGACGGCCGGGAGGACGTCGGCATCGCGGTCGACGGCGGGATCGTCCGGCTCAGCGTCCTCGCCGAGCTGACCGGGACCGCGCTCGGTCCGACCCTCTTCGACATCGTCGTCGGCGACCAGCTGGGCAGCATCCGGGAGGCCCTGGCCGACCCGCCGGCCAGGGCCAAGGCCGTCCACTCCGCCGAGGTGGCCTTCGGGCCGATCTACCGCCACCCGCCCAAGCTGTGGGGAGTCGGGCTGAACTTCCGGGGGCACGCCGCCGACCTCGACGTCGAGCAGCCCGTCGGCACCCCCGGCTCGTACCTGCGTCCGAGCAGCTGCGTCATCGGCGACGGCGACGAGATCGTCCTGCCGGCCCAGTCGGACCGCGTCACGGCGGAGGCCGAACTCGGCGTGGTGATCGGCCGGACCTGCCGGGACGTCGCGCCGCAGGACGCGGCCTCCGTCATCTTCGGCTACACGACCATCCTGGACATGACCGCCGAGGACGCGATCCGGGTCAACCCGCGCTACATCCCGTGGTCCAAGGCGTTCGACACGTTCTGCAGCCTCGGCCCGTGGATCGTGACCCCGGACGAGGTCGCGGACCTCTCCTCGATCCGCATCTCCACGGTGGTCAACGGCGATACCATCGCCACCAACCAGGTCTCCGCCATGATGCGCGACCCGTACTGGCAGGTCGCCCACTTCTCCGGCGGCATGACCCTCGACGCCGGATCCGTCCTCTCCACGGGTACGCCCGGGGCCGGGGTCATCCAGGACGGTGACGTCGTCGAGGCCGTGGTCGAGGGGATCGGCACCCTCCGCAACACCGTGCGCCGCGCCGCGCGCTAGGGGGCGCACCCCGAGGGCCGGCCACCCCGGCCGGCCCTCCGCCGCGGTTCCCGGTGTCCGGCCCCGGCGGTACCGCCCGTATCTACAGGCACGGCCGCTCCGATAACATGTTCGGCCTAACAATGATCACGTCGAAACATGAACATCGGCCGAAAAATTGATATCTGCGGTAACGCGAGTGTTCTCCGGAAAAGACGGCGGAACGGAGCCTCCCGTGTGGCGTCGGCCCCGGGTGGTGCTGTGGGCTGCCGCGAGCCTGATCGGCCTGGGGTTCCTCGTCGCCCTGGAGATCGCCTCGCGCCATTACGGCTCCCCGGGGCCGATCACCGCCCAGGCACGCGAGGTGATCTTCCCGCCCCGGTCGGGGACGGTGCTGTACGCCGCCATGACCCTGATGCTCGTGGTGCTCACCTGGCGGCAGCGGTTCATCGCCGTCGGCGCCGCGGTCGGCATCGACCTGGTCTTCTGGCTCGTGCGCTGGGCGGTGGGCGCCCCGACGATGTTCGGCAACGGCGCCCTGATCGTGACCCTGGCCTGCGCCGTCATCGCCGTCACCCGCCGCTCCGGCCGGGAGCGCACCCTGCTGCTGAAGGGCGTCGGACTGGCCCTGCTGCTCGTGACCGGCCGCAAGACCGGCTACACCTGGCTGGACATCACCGCGCAGACCCGCCCGATGGTGCTCGACCAGTACGTGGCGACCGCCGACCACGCGCTCGGCAACCCCTCATGGGTGGCCGGCCGCATCGTGCAGGCCACCGGCGCCGTCGGCGCCCACGTCCTGGACTGGGTGTACATCCAGCTGGCGGTCGGCGCGGTCCTCGTCGCCCTCTACCAGCTGCGCAACGTGGCGTCCGAGCGCCGCTTCCCCAAGCACCACCTGGTGCGCACCTTCCTGGTCGTCGGGCTGCTCGGACCAGGCATCTACATGATCTTCCCGGTGGTCGGCCCGGTCCTCGCCTACGGCGCCGACGGCGGCCAGTGGGCCCTGGCCGACCTCTGGCCGAACACGCCGCCGCCGCTCGGCACCCCGCAGGCGATGCTCTTCGACGGATTCACCCCGCGCAACTGCATGCCGAGCCTGCACACGGCGTGGGCCACCGCGATCTTCATCCATTCGCGGAAGGGCCCGCGGGCCCTGCGGTTCCTCGGTTCCTTCTGGCTGGTCGCCACCCTCGGCGCCACGCTGGGATTCGGCTACCACTACGGCTCGGACATCCTCGCCGGCGTGGTGTTCACGGTCACGATCGAAGCCGCGCTGCGCGCCGTCGACCGGGGCCGGGACCGGCGGGGGCTCCTGCTGGCCGGGTACGGAACGGCCGTGTTCACCGCGCTGCTGCTCTCCTACCGCTACCTGTCGCAGGAGCTGGCCGCGCTGCCGTGGCTGTGCGGGCCGCTGCTCGTCCTGGCGGCGGCCTCGGTGGTCTACGGCTACCTGCGGACCACGAGGCTGTGGGACCGCGAGGCCCCGCAGGCGGCCGTGCCGCAGCCCCGGCGCGAGCCTCAGCCCGAGCTGGTCTGAGCGGCCGGACCGTCCTCGGGGTCTTCCAGCGGCGGGTCCGTCAGCAGGCCGGTCCGCAGGGTCGCGAGGGTCCGGGTGAGCAGCCGGGACACGTGCATCTGCGAGATGCCGAGCCGCTCGCCGATCTGCGACTGGGTGAGCTCCTGGCCGAAGCGCAGGGACAGGATCTCCCGGTCCCGCTCGGGCAGCTCCGCCAGCAGCGGCTTGAGGGACTCCAGGCACTCGATGCGCTCGTAGACCGGCTCCTCCTCGCCCAGCGGGCGCTGGGCCGTACCGGAGTCGGCGTCGTCCTGCGCCGGGGCGTCGAGCGACCGCGAGGCGTACACCTGGGCGGCCCGGCGTCCCTCGGCCAGCTCGGCCTCCGTCAGTCCGAGCCGGTCGGCCAGCTCCGCGTCGGTGGCGCCGCGGCCCAGGTCCTGCTCCAGCTCGTCGGAGGCCTTGGCCAGGTTCAGCCGGAGCTCCTGGAGCCGGCGGGGGACCTTGACGGCCCAGCTGGTGTCGCGGAAGAAGCGTTTGATCTCACCGGTGACGGTGGGCAGCGCGAAGGTGGTGAACTCCACCCCGCGGCTGACGTCGTACCGGTTGATGGCCTTGATCAGGCCGATCGTGCCGACCTGGACGATGTCCTCGAAGGGCTCGCTGCGGCCGCGGAAGCGGCGGGCGGCGTACTTGACGAGGCTGAGGTTCAGCTCGACCAGGGTGTTGCGCACGTACGCGTACTCGGCCGTGCCCTCCTCCAGGGCGTTCAGCCGGCGGAACAGGGACCGCGAGAGGGTCCGGGCGTCGGCGGTGCTGGCCTTGAGCGGTTCGGCGAGCAGGTCCGCCACGGGCTCCCCCAGCGGTGTCGCCGGGTGATCCTGCGGCGGGGCGGTACGGCAGGCGCTCCGCGGGGTTCCGCGGGTGGGGCGGGTGCGGGTCTGCTGGATTCGGGTCATGGAACGGACCTCCGACCCATGTCGGGTTTCATCCCTTTCATACCCGTTCCTCAGAGAACGACCCATCTTGGGCGGGCGCCTCAGGTGACCCGCACCACCACCAGGCTGGTGTCGTCGTCGGTGTCCCCGAGGACCGCCGACATCAGCCGGTCCGCCAGCTCCTCCGCCGGCTCCGGCCGCAGCCGCTCCACCGCCCGGCGCAGCACCTCCAGGCTCTCGTCCAGGCCCACGTGCCGACGCTCGACGAAACCGTCCGTGTACAGCAGCAGGGTGTCGTCGGACCGCAGCTCCGTGACGGTCTCCCCGTACCCGGCCCCCGGCAGCGCGCCGAGCAGGATGTTGTGCATGCCCTCCAGGAAACGGGCCCGGCCGCCGCGCAGCAGCAGCACCGGGGGATGGCCGGCCCCGCACCAGTGCAGCGAGCGGTCCGCCGGGTCGAACAGGGCGCACACCGCCGTCGCCGTCGGCTGCCCGGGCGTGCGCAGGGCCACCTCGTTCAGCCACTCCATCAGCCGGCCCGGGGTGTTCCCGGTGAAGGCCAGGCCGTGCAGTGCCCCGCGCAGGGCGATCATGGCCGTGGCGGAGTCGATGCCGTGCCCGGCGATGTCCCCCACCGTGACCAGCACCTTCCCGTCCGGCAGCGACTGCACGTCGTACCAGTCACCGCCCACCCGGTACTCCGCGGCCGCCGGCCGGTAGCGGGCCGCCACCCGCAGACCGGGCGGGTTCTCCAGGGCCGGGGCCTCCGGGACGATGGCGTGCTGGAGGCCCAGCACCAGGTGGTCGCGCAGCTCGGCCTCGATCCGCGCGGCCGACAGCTGGTCGTACGTGGCGGTCAGCGCCACCTCCGTGTGGTGCTGCGCCGACACGTCCTGGAACACCCCGACGATCCCGGTCAGCGCGCTGCCCGTCAGCACCGGCTCGGCCGCCACCCGCACCCGGCGCACCCCGCCCCCCGGCCGCACCGCCCGCACCAGGACCTGCCCGCCCGCGTGCCGGTCGGTCAGGGAGGCCAGCAGGCCCTCCAGCCGTGCCCTGTCCTGCGGGTGCAGCCGCGCGCCCAGGTTGCGCAGGGGCACGGCCGGATCCTCCGGGTGCAGCCCGAAGACCGGGTACGCGTGCGCGCTCCACACGGTCGTACCGGCCGCGAGGTCCTCCTCGAACACCGCCAGCTGCTCCAGCCGCGCCAGCGCCCGGGTCAACGGCGGCCCGCGCCGGTCGTCGGCGTGCCACATCACCGCCGTGCGCCCGCCGCCCAGCGGAAGCACCCGCACCTCGGCCATCGCGTGCTCGGCCGCCGCCGTCCCGGCCTTCGCGGGCCTGGCGTTCGGGGGAGCGGCCGGCAGGACGGGGGCGTACTGCGGGGCACCGGTGGCGTTCGCCCGCGCGAGCAGCCCGACCAGTTCCTCGTACACGGAGGGGAAGAGCTGCGCGACCGGCCGCCCGACGGGCGCGGGGAGGCTGCCGAGGTCGCGCACGGCGGCGGGGTTGAGGTAGTCCACGGTGTGCGCCCGGCCGAAGCCCACGGCCTGGCCCCCGGCCGGGACCGTCACGCTGACGAGCATCGCCGGCATCACGAGCTCGGAGAGGACGGCGGTCAGCCGGGGCGGCGCGGCCGGGCCGTGGTCCCTGAGGTCCAGCACCTGCCCGGCCGGGCGGCACAGGGCCGCGACGGTGGCGCGCACCGTGTCGTCGAGGCCCCGGGGTCCGGGCCAGACGACCAGGGCGAGCCCCGCGCTCTGGCCGGACCGGTGGAGCGGGACCAGCCCACGGGCCGCCTCGGCCCGGGGACCGGGCAGCCGGCCCTCCGCCCCCGGGCCGTCCGGGAACCAGGTGGGCAGGCCCATCGTGAGCGTGCGGTGCAGCGGTCCTTCGGTCTCGGGCGGGACCCAGCGCCAGTGCGTGGCCTCCAGCGGGGGCGCTCCGGCATGCCCGGCCAGTTCCAGGCAGTCGGTCTCGGTCCGCCGCCACAGATAGACGGACTCGATGCCGAGTCGCCGCAGGCCGCCCTCCAGCAGGGCCGAGGCCGCGGCGTCGGCGGTGTCGGAGGTCAGCACCGCGGTGGTGCCCCGGCGGATCCGGCGGGCCTCGGCCGTCGGCACCGCCACCTCCGCCGCCCCCGGGCCGGAACCGTGGACGGCGTCCGGGCCGATCGCCGCGTTGACGATGTCCGCCGCGAGGTCGGTGGCGCTCAGCCCCGTCGACACGGCCAGTCTGAGCAGGTGGTCGTTCGCCTCGGCGGGCGGCACCGACAGCTGGGCCATCAGCACCCCGCAGGCCAGGTCCAGGAGACTGCGCC
Source organism: Streptomyces sp. 3211.6 (assembly GCF_003634815.1). Classification (NCBI taxonomy): domain Bacteria; kingdom Bacillati; phylum Actinomycetota; class Actinomycetes; order Kitasatosporales; family Streptomycetaceae; genus Streptomyces; species Streptomyces sp. 3211.6. The sequence goes on from NZ_RBXC01000001.1 coordinate 6,607,049, forward strand.
GGGCCCGGTCGGCGTGCAGGGCGGCCACCTCGGCCGTCAGGTCCGCGACGGTCGAGGCGAGTCCGCTCTCGGGCTGGGCCATGAGGCTTCCTCAGCGGGGTGTCAGCCAGGTGCGCAGGGCGGTGAGCAGCCGGTCGGGGGCCACCGGTTTGACCACGTAGTCGGACGCCCCGGCCGCCAGGGCCTCCGTCCGGTCGCCCGGCATCGCCTTCGCGGTCACCACCACCACGGGCAGCTCCGCCAGCCGGGGCATGGCCCGGATGGCCCGGGTGGTGGCGTAGCCGTCGAGGCCGGCCATCATCAGGTCCATCACCACCAGGTCGACCTCCGGGTGCGCGGCCAGCATCCGGATCGCGGCCTCGCCGTTGTCGCAGGTCAGTACCTGCATGCCCGCGGACTTCAGCACCTCGGTGAGGGCGTAGACGTTGCGGGTGTCGTCGTCGACGACGAGCACCGTCCGGTCCCGCAGGCCCTCGTCGTCCACCGGCGCGGCGAGCGCGGCGGCAATGGCATCGTCCTGCTCCTCCTCGCTCCCGGCCGGCGCCGGCCGGGCCTGCGTCCTGCCGTCGTGCTCCGGCAGGTAGAGGGTGAAGCAGCTGCCCTGGCCCAGCGTGCTCTCGGCGGTGAGGGTCCCGCCGAGCAGTTTGGAGACCTCGCGGCTGATGGACAGGCCCAGGCCGGTGCCGCCGTACGCCCGGTCGGTCCCGCTGTCGCCCTGCTGGAACGCGTCGAAGACGGACTCGAGCTGTTCGGCGGGGATGCCGATGCCGGTGTCGATGACCCGGAAGGCGAGGACCGGCCCCGCCCCGCGCAGCGGTTCGGGCACCTCCTGCGGGGCGGTCTGCTGGACGCGCAGGGCGACCCCGCCGGTGTGGGTGAACTTCAGGGCGTTGGAGACCAGGTTGCGCAGCACCTGGCGCAGCCGGGCCTCGTCGGTGACCAGCCCCTCGCCCGCCGACGGCGCCCCGCTCACGGTGAACTCCAGGCCCCGCTCGTCCGCGACGGGCCGGAAGGTGACGTCCACGTAGTCCAGGACCCGCTGGAGGGACACCGGCTCCGGGTGCACGTCCATCCGCCCGGCCTCCACCTTCGACAGGTCGAGGATGTCGTTGATCAGCTGGAGCAGGTCGGAGCCGGCCGAGTGGATGACGGCCGCGTAGTCGGCCTGCTTCTCGGTCAGGTTGCCCTCGGCGTTCTGCGCCAGGAGCTGGGCGAGGATCAGCAGGCTGTTGAGCGGGGTGCGCAGTTCGTGGCTCATGTTGGCCAGGAACTCCGACTTGTAGAGGGAGGCCCGGGCCAGCTCCTGGGCCCGCTCCTCCAGTTCCTGGCGGGCCTGTTCGATCTGGTGGTTCTTCCGCTCGATGTCCCGGTTGCGGTCGGCCAGCAGGGCCGCCTTGTCCTGGAGTTCGGCGTTGCTGCGCTGGAGTTCGCGCTGGCGGGCCTGGAGTTCGCCGGACCGGGCGCTGAGCTCGGCGGTCAGCAGCTGCGAGCGCTCCAGCAGCTCGTCGGTACGGGCGTTGGCGGTCAGGGAGCTGACGTTGACCCCCAGCAGCTCGGTGAACTGCTCCAGGAAATCTCGGTGCAGGGGAGCGAAGGGGCGCAGGGAGGCGAGTTCCAGGGCGCCGAGCACCTGCCCTTCGAAGACGATGGGCAGCACGATCAGGGTGGTGGGGTCGGCGGAGCCCGTCCCGGTGAGCACCGGTGCGTACCCGGGCGGCAGTTCGTCCACGACGACCACCCGGTGGTCGGCGGCCGCCTGCCCGACCAGGGACTGTCCCACGCGGAAGCGGCGGGGCACGCAGGAGGGGTCGTCGGGCAGCCCGTACGAGGCGATCGCGACGAGTTCCGGTGCCTGGCCCTCGGCCCGGTCGGCGCCCACGGCGCCCTGCGGGCCGTCCTGGGCCAGGAAGAAGCAGCCGTACTGCGCGTGCACCAGGGGCGGCACCTCGCGCATGATCAGCTGGGCCACCGTGGTGAGGTCGCGCCGGCCCTGGATCCCGCCGGAGATCCGCGCGAGCTGGGTCTTGAGCCAGTCCTTCTCCTCGTTGGCCCGGGTGGTGGCGCGCAGCGACTCCACCATGGAGTTGATGTTGTCCTTGAGCGCGCCGACCTCCCCGGGAGCCTCGACGGTGACGGTACGGGTCAGGTCGCCGCGGGCCACGGCGCTGGTGACCTCCGCGATGGCCCGGACCTGGCTGGTGAGGTTCGCCGCGAGCTCGTTGACGTTCTCGGTGAGCCGGCGCCAGGTGCCGGACACGTCCGCCACCTCGGCCTGGCCGCCGAGCCGTCCCTCGCTGCCGACCTCCCGGGCCACCCGGGTCACCTCGGCCGCGAACGACCCCAGCTGGTCGACCATGGTGTTGATGGTGGTCTTGAGCTCCAGGATCTCCCCGCGGGCGTCCACGTCGATCTTGCGGGTGAGGTCGCCCTCGGCGACGGCCGTGGTGACCTGCGCGATGTTGCGGACCTGGTTGGTGAGGTTGTCCGCCATCGAGTTCACGTTGTTGGTGAGGTCCATCCAGGTGCCCGAGACCCCGTGGACGGTCGCCTGGCCGCCCAGGTTGCCCTCCGTGCCGACCTCCCGGGCCACCCGGGTGACCTCCTCCGCGAAGGAGGACAGACGCTCGACCATCGTGTTGATGGTGTCCTTCAGCTCCAGGATCTCCCCGCGCGCGTCGACCCTGATCTTCTGCGTGAGGTCGCCCCTGGCCACCGCCGTGGCCACCTGGGAGATGTTGCGCACCTGCGAGGTCAGGTTGTCCGCCATGCTGTTGACGGCGTCGGTGAGCTCGCGCCACACGCCCCCCACGGGCGGCACCCGCGCCTGCCCGCCGAGCCGGCCCTCCCCGCCGACCTCCTGCGCCACCCGGGTCACCTCGGTGGTCACGAGGGACAGCTGGGCGACCATGCCGTTGAAGACGGCCGCGATGTTTCCGGGCAGGCCGCCGGCGTCCTCCGGAAGCCGGGTGTCCAGATTGCCGTCGCGGACCGCCATCAGGCCCGCGAGCAGCTGTTCCAGCGTTCTGTCTGTCTCGTCCATGGCCAGTCCCGTAGAGGAGCCGTCGCCTCCACTGTGACACGTGAGGCTTCGTCCCGGAGTCCGGCGCCGCCCGCCGCCCGCCGCCCTACTCCGTACCGGTGACGCGGCGGCCCCCGCCCGGCGTGCCTCCCGCCCGGCCGGGACCCCGCGCCCGGGAGGGCGGTAGACCTGGCTCCGCGGACGGACAGGGGCGCCGCGGGCAGGGCGGACGGACGGCGGGGAGACGCGATGGAGGGTACGGCGAAGGGCCCGGCGGCCGCGGGCGCGGCGGCGGAGCTGTTCGCGTGGTGGGCGGCCGGCCTCGTCCTCCAGGTGCTCTTCATCAGCACCCTGTCCTGGCCCGAACTGGCCGTCGCGGCAGCCGGCGCCGCCCTGGCGGCCGTGGCCGCGCGGGCGGTACGGCGCGCCGCGGGCGCCCGCACCGGAGGCCGCGCCCGGCTGCTGACCGCCCTGCTGCTGTTCCCCGGCGCCCTGCTCACCGACACCGGGCGGCTGACCGCCGCCACCGCCCGCGTCCTGCGCGGCCGGCGGGTCACCGGCCGGTTCCACACGGTACGGCTGCGCCCGGGCAGTGGCACGGCCTGGGTCTGCGGGCTGCTCTCGGCCACCCCGGGCCTGTACGTCGTCGAGATCGGGCCGCCCGGCGCCACCGCCCTCGCCCACACCCTGCCCGGCCGCCCCACCGCCCTCGAACGCGCCCTGACCAGCGGCGGCCGCGGATGAGCGGGAGCACGGGCGAGCAGTGGAACGTCTGGCTCGGCGCCGCCGCCGTCCTGCTGGTCCTCGGCCTGCCGCCCGGTCTGGCGGCCGGCTGCCGGGGCACCCCGCCGCAGCGGCTGGCCGGCCTCGCCCTGACCGGGACCACGGCCACCGTCGTACTGCTCCTGGCCGCACGCGGCTTCGGCCGCAGCGGCTACGAGGACCTCGGCCTGGTCCTGGCCGTACTGGGCCCGGTCGGCGTCCTGGTCTTCGCCCGCGTCCTGGGCCGCCCCCAGAGGTCCCCGGCGCGCCCCGGGAAGGAGGGTGACGGTGGATCCCCGTGAAGTCTGCGCCGTCGTCCTGCTCGCCGCCGGGACCGGGGTCCTGCTGCTGTCGGGAGCCGCGCTGCTGGCGCTGCCCCGGCCCTACGCACGGCTGCACGCCCTGTCGCCCGCCTCCTCCCTGGGCGCCCCGCTGTGCGCCCTCGCCCTGGCGGTGGCCGCCGGGCCCGGCCGGGAGGCGGGGAAACTGCTGGTCGTGGCCGCGCTCATGGTGCTGGGCGGAACCCTGACCACCCTCGCCGTGGGCCGCTCCACCGCCGTGGACGAGGGCCGCGTCCCCCGGGACTCCCCGCCGTGACCCCCGTCGGGCTCCTCGTCGACCTCACCGTGCTGCTGGTCGCGGCCGTCGCCACCGTCGCCGTCCGCACCCACGACCCGGTCCGCCAGGCCGTCGTGCTCAGCCAGCTCGGGCTCCTGCTCGCCCTGCTGTTCACCTTCCTCCAGGCCCCCGACGTGGCACTGTCCCAGCTGGCCGTGGGCACCGTCGTCACCCCGCTGCTGATCATGCTGACCGTCCGCAAGATCCGCCGGCAGACCGGATCGGCCACCGGCGGCGGGCGGCGCGGCCGGGGCGGGAACCGGTGAACCGCACCGCGCGCACCACGCTGTTCTGGTGCGCGGCCCTGGCCATCGCCCTCTGCTACGGGATCTCCTGCGGGCACCTCCCCGGCTTCGGCGGGTCCTTCCACCCCTACGCCGACCGGGCCGTCCCGGCCGCCCTGGCGCACCGCACCGCGAACGCCGTCGCCTCCGTCAACTTCGACCAGCGCGGATTCGACACCCTGGGCGAGGAGTTCATCCTCTTCACCGCGGTCCTCGGCGCCGCGATCGTCCTGCGCCGGGCCCGCGACGAGCACACCGTCAGCCCCCGCCCCGGCCGCGTCCTGCCCACCGTCCGCCTGGCCGGCACCGTGCTCCTGCCGGTCGCCCTCGTCACCGGCGTGTACGTCATCGCCCACGGGCAGCTCACCCCCGGCGGCGGGTTCCAGGGCGGCGTGGCCCTCGCCACCGGACTGCACGTCGCCTACCTGGCGGCCGACTACCGGGTGCTGCGCAACGTCCGCCCCCGGACCGTCCTCGACCTCGCCGACGCGATGGCGGCCGGCGCCTTCGCCGCCCTCGGGCTGGCCGGTCTGGCCTGGGGATCGGCCTACCTGGAGAACGTCCTGCCCTGGGGCGTGCAGGGCCAGATCGTCTCCGGCGGCACCGTGCCCCTGCTCAACGCCGCCGTGGGGGTGGAGGTCGGCTCCGCCCTCGTCGTACTGCTCGCCGCCTTCCTCGACCAGGCCCTGGAGATCGAGACCGGATGACGACCACCCTGCTGGCGGCCGCCCCGGCGACCGGCCCGGCCACCACCGACCCGCTGCCCTACCTCGCCGCCGGCTGGATCCTCCTCGCCGGCCTCCACGGCCTGGTCACCAGCCGCCACGCCGTGCACGCCATCGGCTGCCTCACCGTGGTCCAGTCCGGCACGTACGTCCTGCTGCTGGCCGTCGGCTACCGGTGGGGCGCAACCGCCCCCTACTTCACCGACATCCCGCCCACCACCCCGGTGGCCGACCCCGTGGCCCACGCCCTCACCCTCACCGACGTGGTCGTGGGGGCCGCCGTCAGCGCCCTGCTGCTCGCCCTCGTCCTGCAGACCGCCAAACGGCACGGCACCGCCGACCCCGACGCCCTGACCGGCCTCAAGGGCTGAGGCCCTGGTACCCACCGTGACGCACGCCGCCGCCCTGCTCCCGCTCACCGTCGCCTGGCCGCTGCTCGGAGCCGTCCTGCTGGCCGGTCCCGGCCGGTGGCTGCCCCGGCTCGGCGCCGACGCCCTCGCCAGCGCCTGGGCCACCGCCCAACTGGCCCTGCTCGCCTGGCTGTGGTCCGCCGCCGGGGACGGGCGGATCATCAGCTGGGTCGCCGCCTGGACCCCCGTCGACGGCCACAGCGTCGGCATCGTCCTCGCCGCCGACCGCATCGGCGGCGGGCTGGCGCTCCTCGCGGCCGCCCTCGTCCTGGCCGCCCTCGGCTACTCCTGGCACTACTTCGACGAACCGGAGAGCGAGCGCGGGCACGGCGGCGCGTTCCCGGCCCTGCTGCTCCTCTTCGAGGCCGGCATGTGCGGGTTCGCCCTCACCGGCGACCTGTTCGACGCCTTCGTCTTCTTCGAGCTGATGGGCGTCGCCGCGTACGCCCTCACCGCCTACCGCGTCGAGGAGCCCCGCCCCCTCCAGGGCGCCCTCGCCTTCGCGCTGACCGGCTCGGTCGCCGGGTACTGCGCCCTGCTCGGCATCGGTCTGCTCTACTCCCGCACCGGGGAACTGGCCTTCGCCCGGATCGGCGAGGTGCTCGACCGGGAGCCGGCGGGACCGGTCTCCGCCGCGGCCTTCGCACTGATCGCCACGGCCATGCTGGTCAAGGCGGCCGCCGTGCCCTTCCACTTCTGGCTGCCCGACGCCCACGCCGAAGCCCCCTCCCCGGTGTGCATGCTGCTGTCCGGGGTGATGGTCGAGCTCGGGCTCTACGGACTGCTGCGCGTCTACTGGACGGTCTTCTCCGGGCCCGGCGGCATCCCCGCGGAGGCCTTCCGCACCACCTTCCTGGTGGTCGGCGCGCTGACCGCGCTGACCGGAGGCGTGCTCTGCTGGCAGCAGCGCCACCTCAAACGGCTGCTCGCGCACTCCACCGTCGGCCACATGGGGCTGTTCCTGTGCGCGGCCGCCCTGCTCACCCCGGCGGGCACCGCCGGGGCCGCCCTGTACGCCCTCGGCCACGCCGGTGCCAAGGCCGCCCTCTTCGCCCTGGTCGGCGTGCTCCTCGACCGGTTCGGCTCGGTGGACGAACACGGGCTGTACGGGCGCGGCCGCGACCTCGTGGCGGCCGGGGCGCTGACCGTGACGGGCGCCCTGGCCCTGGCCGGCCTGCCGCCGTTCGGCACCGGCCTGGGCAAGTCGGTCGCCGAGCACGCCACGGTCCATGAGGCCCCCTGGCTGCTGCCGGTGTTCCTGCTGGTCCCCGCCGTCACCGCGGGCGCCGTCCTGCGGGCCGCCCTGCGGGTGTTCGCCGGCGCCGGGACGACGCCCCGGCAGCGGCACGCGGGCCCCGAGACCACGGGCAGCGGGGAGGAGCCGGAGGTCCGCGACCCCAGCCGCCGCGTCCCGCGCGTCATGCTCGTCGTCCCCGCCCTGCTCCTGGGCGCCTCGCTCGCGGTGGGCCTGCTGCCCGGCCTCGCCCACCGGATCGCGGAGGCCGCCGCCCGGTTCTGCGACCCGGCCGGCTACGCCGCCGCCGTGACGGGCCGGACGGTCCCGGCGGCCGGCCCGCGGGTGCCCGAGGCCGGCTGGACGGCCACGGGGGTACTCCTCGGCCTGGCCGGCACCCTGCTGGCGGTGGCGATGGCCGCCGCCGCGCTCTGGGGACCCGCGCTGAAGGGCCCGGCAGCCGTGGCCGCCCGGACCGCGGCCGACCGCCTCACCGTCCTCGCGGTCGTCCCGCTGCGCCGCCTGCACTCCGGGCACGTGGGGGACTACGTCGCCTGGCTCGCCGCCGGACTGGCCGCGCTGATGGTGGTGTTCGCCCTGTGCACCTGATCCCGAAGGCGCTCGTCAGACGGTGGCGGTGGCGGCGGCCAGCTCGTCGACGACCTCGCTGAGGCGGCCGTGCCGGTGCAGCGCCGCCCGCTGCCGGGCGGCCCCGCTGCCCTCGCGCCGCAGCCGGCGCAGCAGGTCCTCCACCAGGGCCAGGTCCCCGGCGGCCTCGAGCCCGGGCGCCGCCCGGGCCAGGAGGCGGTCCACCAGGGTGCCGGCGGGCAGCCGTTCACCGCTGACGGGGTCCAGCCCCCAGCCGTGCAGCCCTTCGGCCGCGGCGAGCTCGTGCGCGGCGCGCAGCCGCCGGTCGGAGACCTCCGGCGGCGGCTGGTGGCGCTCGGCCTCGGCGAGCAGGTCCTGGGCGAGCCCGCGGAGGAGGGCGGCCACCAGGACCACCGTCTCGATGTCGGCGTTGGAGTCGGCCACGCGGATTTCGAGGGTGGGGACGTGCTCGGAGGGGCGGGCGTACCAGTAGAGCATCCGCCGGTCCATCAGGATCCGGTGCTCGACCAGGGCGCCCACGTACGCCTCGTACTGGGCCTCGCACATCACCGGAGCCGGGCCGACGGTGGGCCAGCGGGAGAACTGCTTGTAGCGCCAGCTGTCGAAGCCGGTGTCACGGCCCAGGACGAAGGGGGAGTTGCCGGTGAGGGACTGCAGGACCGGCAGCCACGGCCGCAGGCGGTGGGACAGGTCCAGGGCGGTGGCCCGGTCCATGGTGCCCAGGTGGACGTGGCAGCCGCAGACCAGGCCGTCGTAGCGGCCGACGAGCGCGTCGAACGCCCGGGCCATGCGCCGGTAGCGGTCGGTGTCGGTCACGGTCAGCGGCCGGGCGGGCGGCATCGCGGGGGTCCCCGTCGCCAGCAGCCTGCACCCGAACTCCTCGGCGGCCGCCACGGCGGTGCGCCGCAGCCGCGCGAGCTCGGCCCGCAGGCCGGTGGTGTCGGCGACGGGCAGGGTGCACACCTCGACCTGTGCCGCGAAGAACTCCGTCTGCACCTGTTCACCGAGCTCGACGGCGGCAGCCGCGATCACGGCGGGAGCCCGGTCGGCCGGACGCCGGCTGGCCCGGTCGACCAGCAGGAACTCCTCCTCCACTCCCATCGTCAGCGCGTGCATCGGGGTCTCCTCGCTCGGGGCTCCGCGTATACCCCGCGCCGCACGGGCGCAGTCGCGTCCGCGGGTCAGCGGTCGTCGCGCATGTCGTCCAGATCCCCCTCCCGCAGGTCGTGCATCACGTCGCGCATCGTCGCGTCCTCGCGGCCCCGCTCGTGCGCGATCTCACCGGGGGTGCGCGGCCGTCCGCCGGTCCTCAGCTGCTCGGGACTCGGCGACCGGCCCCGGATCCGCCGCCCTTGGCCCTGCCCCCGGCCCTGTCCCTGATCCTGTACCTGTTTCTCGTCCTGTCGCCTGTCACCCATGACGCACACTCCTCACCCCCACGCCGCCCCCCTCTCCTCCATGTTCCTCCCCTTGTGCACCCATCTCCTGGTGCGCCTACCCCCTGCGTTTGCCCCTATGGCCCCCGGGCAGACTCCGACGTGCCGCCCCGTGGTCTCGAACGCGGGGCGGACCACGTGCCGCGTGCCGGGCCGGGAGGCGGCCGGATGGCGGGCGGCAGACGATGGAAGCGCGGGCCGCGGTTCCGGCGGGTCCGCCCGGGCCGCCGGGCGGAGCGCGGGACGGGCTCGGCGTGGGGTGCGTGCCGGATGAACGAGGACATCCAGGTCGACGACCTGATCGACAGCGCGGCGCAGGCCGCGGGCGGCTGGCTGGGTTCCCTGCCCGTCGCCCTCATGGCCACCAGCGCCAACGGCACCATCGTGCGCTGGAACCAGGTCGCGCAGGAACTCCTCGGCTACGCCCCGCCGCAGATGCTCGGCCACAACATCGCCGACCTCCTCCACCCCGGATCCGACCGCAGCCTGGGCCGCTCCCTGTGGGAGACGGTGGCCACCGGCCGCGGAGTGATGGGCACGGTCACCGCCTGGCACCGCGACGGCCACCCGATGGAGCTGGAGATCTGGGCCTCACCCGTGGCCGACCGGCAGGGCCACGGGACCGCCACCGTACTGGTCTTCGCCGCCGAGGCCCCCGCCGCCCGGCGCATCCGGGGCTCCTCCGCCGTGTGGGACGGCTTGTTCGCCCGCTCGCCCGTCGGCATCGCCATCCTCGACACCCAGCTGCGGTTCCTCCAGGTCAACGCCGCCCTGGAGGCGATGAACGGGCTGCCGGAGTCGGCGCACGTGGGACGCCGGCTCGCCGAGATCCTGCCCGCCGTGAACGCCCGCGAGATGGAGGAGGCGATGCTCCAGGTCCTGGAGACCGGGGAGCCGGTCCTCGACCGCCGCCGGGTCGGGCGGACCCCCGCCGAACCGGAGCACGACCGGGTGTGGTCCTGCTCCTACGTCCGGGTCGAGGACCCCGCGCACAAGCCCATCGGGGTCATCGCCTCCCTCGTGGACATCACCGAGCAGCGGCGCGACCACGTCGAGGCCGAGGCGGGCCGGCGCCGGCTCGCCCTGCTCAGCGAGGCCAGCATCCGGATGGGCTCCAGCCTCGACCTGGAGCGCACCGCGCAGGAACTCGCCGACCTCGCCGTGCCCCGCCTCGCCGACGCCGTCACCGTCGACGTGCTCGACGCCCTGGCCCACGGTGAGGAGCCCGGCATGGGCCTCACCGGCGGCGCGGCCCTGCGGCGGCTGGGCCGGGCCCCGCTCGGCGGCTCCCGGGTGACGGACATCCTCGCCCCGCTCGGCCGGACCCTCGTCTTCCCCGCGACCGCCCCGTACACCCAGGCCCTGGCCTCCCGGCAGCCCTTCCTGGTGGCCCGCCTGGACGCACAGGCCATCGCCCCGGCGGCCCGGCACACGGCCAGACCCGCCCAACTGGTCGAGGCGGGCGTCCACTCCCTCGTCATGGCCCCGCTGGTGGCCCGGGACCGGGTCCTCGGCGTCGCCGTCTTCTACCGCACCCGGCCGGGCGGCCCCTTCGGCGCCGAGGACGTCACCCTCGCCGCCGAACTCGCCGCCCGTGCCGCCCTCAGCATCGACAACGCCCGCCTCTACCACCGCGAGCACGAGACCGCCGTCATCCTCCAGCGCAGCATGCTGCCCCAGCACATCACCCCGCCCCGGGGCATCGAGGTGAGCCACCGCTACCTGCCCGCCAGCGACGTCAACGAGGTCGGCGGGGACTGGTACGACGTGCTGCCCCTGGCGGGAGGCAAGGCCGCGCTGCTGATCGGCGACGTCATGGGCCACGGCATCGCCGCCGCCGCCGTCATGGGCCGGCTCTCCGCCTCCGTACGCTCCCTCGCCCGCCTGGACCTGTCGCCCGTGCGGCTGCTGCACCAGCTGGAGGCCGCCCTCGACGACCTCGCCGAGCCGATGCTGGCCACCTTCCTCTACGTGGTCGTCGACCCCGCCGCCGGCCGCTGCACCGTCACCCGCGCCGGCCATCCGCCGCCCGTCCTCGCCCTCCCCGACGGGACCGTGCGCATCCTCGACACCCCGCCCGGGGTCCCCCTGGGGGTCGGCGGCATCGCCTTCACCCCGACCGAGGTCGAGGTGCCCCCGGGCAGCCTCCTCGTCCTCTACACCGACGGCCTGATCGAGGCCCGCGGCAGCGACCTCGACGAGCGCCTGGCCGAACTGGCCCAGCTCCTCGCGGACCCGCAGCGCAGCCTGGACCACGTCTGCGACTCCCTGATCACGCACCTGGTCCCGGCAGCCGCGGACGACGACATCGCCCTCCTGGTCGCACGGGTGGGCGGCTGACCCCCCGCGGCGAAGGCCCCCGCCCGTCCCCGTCGTGCCGGGCGGCGCGGGGGCCTTCGCCGGCCACCGGGTCAGTTCTTGCCGAGGAGGCCGTTCATCCGGGTGATCTCGGCGCTCTGGGAGGTGACGATCGCCGCCGCCATGTCCTTGGCGGGCTGGTAGCGACCGTCCGTCTGCTCGGTCTTCGCCATGGCGACGGCGCCCTCGTGGTGCTTGACCATCAGCTGGAGGAAGGCGGTGTCGAAGGCCTTGCCGGAGGCCTTCGTCAGCTGGTCCATCTCCTCGCCCGTCATCATCCCGGACATGGAGTGGCCCGTGTGCCCGCCGCCCTCCGCGGGAACCTGCTCGCCCCAGGAGGCCAGCCACCCGGAGAGGGTCTTGATCTCCGGGTCCTGGGCCTTCCTGATCTCGTCGGCGAGTGCCCTGACCTCGGCCGACTCGGCGCGGGTCGCGGCGAGGGAGGCCATCTCCAGGGCCTGGCGGTGGTGCGGGAGCATGCCCTGGGCGAAGGCGGTGTCGGCGGCGTTGTGCGCGGCCGTGCCCGAGGGGGCGGTGGAGGCGGGAGCGGTGGGGGTGTCGTGGCCGCCGCCGTGTCCGGAGGCGCCGTCGGACTTCCCGCCGCAGGCGGCGAGGACGAGGGCGGCGGTGACGGCCGCGGCCAGCGCGGTGGTGCGGCGGATCGGGGAACGCTTGGCGTGCATGGTGGTGCTTCTCCTGTGCTGAGGCGTGTCGGAACGTCGGAACGTCGGAACGGGCTCGGCCGGCGGGTGTGCCGGCGGGAGCCGCCTATATGCGCAGGAGCTGCAGTTCGCTGAGGGAAGGGGGCGCACGCCCGTGCGCCGTCGCCCCGGCCGGCGCCGCGTGCGCGGCCGCCGTGGCGGCGGGGACACCGCCGGGCGCGGGGGCGAGGGCGGGCAGGACCGGGGTGCCGCTGGTGCCGGGGGCCGCGCAGGCGGCGTCGGCATGCCGCGCGTGCCCGCCCCCGCACCCGTCGTGCGCGGCACCGCCCGCGTGGGTACGCCCGCAGGCGCCGGGCGCCGACGCGGCTGCCTCGGGGGCACCGGCCGTGGCGCCCGGGGCGTGCCGGGCAGGGGTCGCGGCCCCGGAGGCGGCGTACGGGTGGGGCATGGCGTCCGGGCCGGGATGCGGGAGGCCGCCCGGGCCCAGGCCGTGCATGGCGATCAGGCCCGTGAGGACCGCCAGGACGAGCACCAGGAAGCCGGCCGGGCCGACGGCCCACCCCGCTCGCTCCGCCCGCGTCGTCCTCATGCCGGGCATCGTATGCGAGGCGTCCCGATACTCCAAAGGGGTAGGGGGTATGGGCGCGGGCCCTCAGACCGGCCGGCCGCGGTGCAGCTCCAGTGGGCCGGTGCCCTCGGCGAGGGCCTTGAGGCAGGCCTTGATCTGGCGCCGCAGGTGCGGTCCGACCAGCCCGCGCAGCTCCCGGCGGGGGACGGTCCGCCACTCCAGCAGCTCGGCCGGCGCCAGCCGGATCCGGGCCAGCGCCGCAGCGTCGAGCACCCCGCCGTCGTAGAGGAACCGCACCCGCGCCGGGTAGCCCGGCCGGTGGGACCAGTTGACGGCCAGGAGCCGGCCGGGGGCGAGGTCCAGGCCGATCTCCTCGCGCACCTCCCGCGCGGCGGCGGCCCGGGGGGTCTCCCCGAGGTCGCTGTCGACCCCGCCGCCGGGCAGCAGCCAGCGGCCCGGCTCGCCGTAGCCGGGCCGGACCAGCAGCACCCCGCCGGCCCCGTCGGTGAACAGCACGTTCGCCGCCGTGAGGGCCTTCGGCCGGGCGGCCCGGTGGGCGGCGGCGTCGTAGCCGCCCGCATGCTCCCGGGCCGTGCGGTCCGCCGGGTCGTACCCGGCCGGGGAGCCGGGCTGGGCAACGCCGTCGACGAGGTGCGCGAGGGAACCCGAGTACAGCGCGGCCAGCGCCGCGCGCAGCCGGGGCGCCAGCCGGGCGGGCAGCTGCCGCACGGCGTCCTCGGGGGAGAGCCAGCGGGCCTCGGAGACCTCGCCGTCGGGGAAGGACAGCGCTGCGGCCCGTTCGTCGGAGAGCGGTCCCACGAGGTACACGTGCACCACGAGCGAGCGCCCGAGCGCCCCGGGCGGGCAGGAGTCCACGGCCAGCAGCCGGCCGACCGGCACGGCCAGGTCCAGCTCCTCCTTCAGCTCCCGGGAAAGCCCCTCCTCCGGGGTCTCGGTGTCCTCCACCGTCCCGCCCGGCAGTTCGAGGCCCTCCTTGTAGGAAGGGGTCAGCACGAGGACCCGCCCGCCGGCGTCGAGGACGATCCCGGTGGCGGCGACCAGCGGGGACGGCTGGGCGGCGTAATAGGCGCGCACGGCCTCGGGTGAGGGTCGGTCGGGCACGGTGACGGCTCCTGGGATAGGGCGGGCCGGCTGGCCCGGAGGGCGGGACGCGCCCCTGGGGACGGTTCCCGCGCATCACTACCACGCCCGCGGTGCGAGCAGGCCGGACACCACGGATCGGCCCTCCGGGCGGGTCGCCGTGGCCGAAGACCGGGGCCTTCGCAGGGGCCGCGACCGGGCGGCTTCAGGCGCGGGCGAGGAGCATGCCGCCCATCGTGACCATGGTCGCGGCCACCAGCCCGTCCAGCACCCGCCAGGCCCCCGGCTTCGCGAGCACGCCGCTCAGCAGCCGCGCCCCGTAGCCCAGGGTGGAGAACCAGGTCAGGCTGGCCAGGCCGGCCCCGATGCCGAAGGCCCAGCGCAGGTCCCCCCGGTCGGCGGCGAGCGAGCCGAGCAGCAGGACGGTGTCCAGGTAGACGTGCGGGTTGAGCCAGGTCATCGCCAGGCAGGTCAGCACGGCCGCGCGGGCCGACCCGGAGCCGGCCCCGTCGGCGGTCAGGGCCGCACCCGGGGTCGGGCGCAGCACCCGGCGCGCCGCCAGGACCCCGTAGCAGATGAGGAACCCGCCGCCGGCGATGCCCACGGCCGTCAGGGCGGCCGGCCAGGCCGTGACGAAGGCGCCGACGCCGGCCACGCCGAGGGCGATGAGGGCCGCGTCGGACACGGCGCAGATGGCGACCACCCACAGGACGGCGTGCCGGCGCGCGCCCTGCCGGAGCACGAAGGCGTTCTGCGCGCCGATGGCGACGATGAGGGAGAGGCCGGTGCCGAAGCCGGCCAGGAGCGCTGCGGTGATGCCGTTGTTCATGCCTCCGACCGTAGGCAGCGCGCCGCGCTCAGTACAGCTAAAGATTTTTACGTACCCTTAGCGTTCATGATGGACGAGCTTCCCCTGGACCAGGTGCGGACCCTCCTCGCGGTCGTCGACGAGGGCACCTTCGACGCGGCCGCGGCCGCCCTGCACGTGACGCCCTCTGCCGTCAGCCAGCGGGTGAAGGCCCTCGAACAGCGCACCGGCCGGGTCCTGCTGATGCGCACCAAACCGGTACGCGCCACCGAGTCCGGCGAGGTGGTGGTCCGCTTCGCCCGCCAGCTCGCCCGGCTGGAGCGCGACGCCCGGGCCGAGCTGGGCATGGGCACGGCCGACGGGCTGGGGCCGGTCCGGCTGCCGATCGCCGTGAACGCGGACTCGCTGGCCACCTGGTTCCTGCCGGTGCTGAGCCGGGTCCCGCAGGACCCGCCCGTCTGCTTCGAGCTGTACCGCGAGGACGAGTCCCACACCACGGCCCTGCTGCGCGAGGGCCAGGTGATGGCGGCCGTCACCTCCTCGCCGGACCCGGTGGCGGGGTGCACCGCGGGCGCGCTCGGGCTGGCCCGTTACCTGCCGGTGGCCGCCCCCGGCTTCGCGGCCCGCCACCTCGCCGGGGAGCCGGCGGTGGACCTGCGCACGGCGCCGACCATCGTCTTCGACCGCCGCGACGACCTCCAGGACTCCTTCGTCCGCTCCCTCACCGGCGACGGGACCGGCGCCTCGCCCGTCCGCCACCGGGTGCCGACCTCGGAGGGCTTCCGCGACGCGGTGGCCGCCGGGCTGGGCTGGGGCCTGGTGCCCGAACCGCAGGCCGAGCCGCTGCTGCGCGCGGGGGCGCTCGTACGGCTGACCCCGGGGCGGACCCTGGACGTACCGCTGTACTGGCAGCAGTGGAAGCTGGACTCGCCCGCCCTGGCGGCGGTGGCCCGGCTGGTCGCCGAGACCGCCCGCGCGGCCCTCCTGCCCCCGGGCCGGCCCGGCTCCCGGGGGCCCGCCGCCGGGGACCGCCCGCGCTGACCGCCCCGGAACCGGAGGCGGCCGGGATGAGGGCCGGCGGCGGGCGTCGTCTACTGGGAGGGACGTGCGTACACCGACCGACCGCAGGGGAGCACCGGGATGAGGAAGATCACCGCAGAGCTGTTCGTATCCCTCGACGGCGTCGTGGAGGCCCCCCACGAGTGGCACTTCCCGTACTTCAACGACGAGATGGGCGCCGCCGTCGAGGCGGTCGTCGGCACGGCCGACACCCTGCTGCTCGGCCGGCGGACCTACGACGGTTTCGCCGGGGCCTGGCCGGAGCGCGAGGCCGCGGGCGGCGAGGACGCGGCCTTCGCCAAGCGGCTCGGCGACACGCGCAAGGTCGTGGTCTCGCGCGGCACCCCGGATCTCGGCTGGCGCAACGCCGAGCTGCTCCGCGGCGGCCTCGTCGAGGGGGTCAGGGCCCTGAAGAACGAGCCGGGCGACGGCCGCGTCGCGATCAGCGGCTCGGTGTCGGTGGTCCGCCAGCTGCTGGCCGCGGGCGAACTCGACCGGCTGCACCTGCTGGTGCACCCCCTCGCAGTCGGCCGGGGCATGCGGCTGTTCGCCGAGGACGGGCCCCCGCTCCCCCTGAGGCTGGTTTCCTGCGAGACCTTCGAGACCGGCGTCCTGAACCTCTTCTACGCCCCCGCCACGGCCCCCGGCAGCGCCACGTACGAGGACGCCAAAGCCCACCTGCCGCGGGAGGACGCCGGGTGAGCCGGCTCCGCCGACCCGGTGAACCATGACGCGATCATGCCTCTACGCTTGGCCCCGGCAGGCCGTCGACGGACGGCCGGTGAGGGAACGGAGCGGGCGGTGCCGGTGCCATCGGAGCAGGCGAACGACGGAGAGCTCGTCGGCAGGGCGCTCGGGGGGCGCTACCGGGTCACCTCGGTGGTCGGCCGTGGGGGCATGGGCGTGGTCGCGAAGGCCGTCGACGAGGTCCTCGGCCGGGAGGTCGCCGTCAAGCTGCTGCGGGCCTACACCGACGCCGGCCCCGCCGAACTGGCCGACCTGCGGACCCGGATGCAGCGCGAGGCGCAGGCCGCCGCACGGATCCGGCACACCGGTGTGGTCACCGTGCACGACGTGACCGAGGACCAGGGGCTCCCGGTCATCGTGATGGAACTCGTCGACGGCCCCTCGCTCGACGCGGTCGTCGCACAGCGCGGCGCGCTCGACCCCTACGAGGCCGCCGCGATCGGCGCGAAGCTGATGGACGCCCTCGACGCGGCCCACCGGGCCGGCGTCCTGCACCGGGACGTCAAGCCGGGCAACGTGCTGCTGGAGCGGGGCGGCCGGGTCGTCCTCACCGACTTCGGCATCGCCAGCATGCAGAGCCCCGACGACGAGGAGCTCGCGAAGCTGACCCGCAGCGGCGAGATCGTCGGCTCGCTGGACTACCTGCCGCCGGAGCGCGCCCAGGGCCGGGAACCCGGACCCGCCTCGGACATCTGGTCGCTGGGGATGACCCTGTACGCGGCGGTGGAGGGCGTCTCGCCGTTCCGCCGGACCTCGGTGTGGTCGACGCTGTCCGCGATCGTGGCCGAACCCCTGCCCGAGGCCCGGCGGGCGGGCCCGCTCGGCCCGGTGCTGCAGGCGCTGATGGCGAAGGAACCGGAATCCCGCCCCACCGCCGACCAGGCGCGCGCCCTGCTGGAGGCGGTGGCGGCCGGGGGCGCCGGGACCGCCGCGGGACAGGCCGGGACCGCCACGGGTACGGGCCCCGCGACGGCCGCCGGGCCGGCCGGCCTGCCCGGGCAGCCGGCCGGGGCCGTGCCGCCGGACCGGGCCGGCGCGGCCGGTGCCCCGGGCCCGGGCACCGCCCTGGCGCAGCCCGCGGCCGCCGGCTTCGGGCCGCCGCCCACGGCCCCGTCGCCCGTCGCCCCGCTGCCGTCCGGCACCGGACCGGCCGCCGCGCCGGGTGCCGGCTCCTTCACCGAGCCCGGTGGCGCGCCCTTCGCGTCATCCGGCGCCGGCTCCGTCACCGGGCCCGGCGGTGTGTCCTTCACCACGCCCGGCGCCGGGGCGCCGGCCGGGTTCGGGCCGCCTCCGGCTGCCGCCGGGGCCGGCGTACCGTTTCCGCAGCAGCGCTCCCAAGGCCCGTCGCCCTACGACCCGTTCCCCCCGCACGGCACCCCGCAGGGCGCCCCGCACGGCACCCCTCAGGGCGGCCCGCACGGGACCCCGCAGGGCAACCCGCACGGCACCCCGTCGGGGCGGCCGCCCGCGGGCGCCGGCGGGGCCGGGGGCCGGGGGCGCGGGCGTGGCCGGATCGCGGTCGCCGTCGCCGTGGTCGCCGTACTCGCGGCCGGAGGCGCCACGTACGCCCTGACCTCCTCGGGCGGCGGCAAGAAGGCGCGCACCACCGCCGGACCGCCGGCCTCCGCCACCGCCTCCCCGGCCCCGGGCGACCTGCACGGCGCGGCGAGCCCGGCCCCGTCCCCCTCCCCGTCCAGGTCCGGCCCCTCCGCCACCCCCTCGAAGACGCCCGGCACGGCGTCCCCCTCCGCGTCGGCACCCTCGCCCGCCGCCGCCAAGCCGAGCCCCACCCCGACGGGCTGCGCCGGCTGGACCCACAAGGACCCCAAGCCCGGCACCTACGGCTACATATCCGGCGACCACCACCTGCTGGCCGCGCCCTACCAGCAGTGCGCCCAGGGCAGCCTGGTCAAGAGCGGGACGAAGCTCTGGTACCACTGCTACATCATCAACTCGTACGGCAACCAGTGGACGTTCGTCCGCGTGGACGGCACCAACCAGACCGGCTGGCTCTACAACCGCGACCTCACCGGGCAGAAGGGATCGTCCCCCGCGTGTTAGCCCGCCCCGACGCCCCGGCCTAAGCTGCGCCCATGGAGTCCTACACCATCGGCCAGGCGGCCCGGCTGCTCGGCGTCAGCGTCGACACGGCCCGCCGCTGGGCCGACGCCGAGCGCTTCCCCACCCGCCGCGAGGGCACCCGCCGCATGGTCGACGGACCGGACCTGGCCGCGTTCTGCGTCGAGGCGGCGCAGGAGGGGGCCGACGGCGAGGAGTCCTACACCTCGGCGCGCAACGCCTTCCCCGGCATCGTCACCGGCGTCAAGCTCGGCACCGTCGACGCCCAGGTCGAGATCCAGGCCGGCCCCCACCGCATCGTCTCCCTGCTCACCCGGGAGGCCGTGGAGGAGCTGGGCCTGGAGGTGGGCTCGCGGGCCACGGCGCGGGTGAAGTCGACCAGCGTCTTCGTCGACCGCGGCTGACCTCCCGCGGGTTCCCGGGCGCGGCGGTGGCAGACTGGCCGCTGATCCGCCGAAGGGAAGTACCGCGTTGTCCATGTTCAGCAATCTGCGCCGGGCCGTACGCCGCGGCTACCGGCGGGCCGTCGACCTCAGCCACCCGGCCCGCTCGCCGCTCGGCAGCGCCGTGGTCAACTGCGTGGTCTACCAGGACGGCATCCGCCAGGAGGGCTGCGGCGAGGTCGAGGAGGCGCTGCGCCGGGTCCGCAAGACCGGCGAGGGCTTCGTCTGGATAGGGCTGCACGAGCCCTCCCAGCTGGAGCTCGCCAGGCTCGCGGAGCTGCTGGGGCTGCACCCGCTGGCCGTCGAGGACGCCGTCCACGCCCACCAGCGGCCCAAGGTGGAGCGCTACGACGACACCCTCTTCGCGGTGTTCAAGACCGTCCGCTACGTCGAGCACGAGGAACTGACGGCGACCAGCGAGGTGGTGGAGACCGGCGAGCTGATGGCCTTCGTCGGCGAGGACTTCGTCATCACCATCCGGCACGGCGGCCACGGCACCCTCGGTCCCGTCCGCGAGGCGCTGGAGGTCGAGCCGGAGCAGCTGGCCAAGGGTCCGGCGGCCGTGCTGCACGCCATGGCGGACCATGTGGTCGACGACTACGTGGCCGTCACGGACGCGGTGCAGAGCGACATGGACGCCGTGGAGACGGCCGTCTTCAGCGAGCACGGCGGGCGGGGCGACGCGGGCCGGATCTACCAGCTCAAGCGCGAACTCCTCGAACTGCGCCGGGCGGTGGCCCCGCTGGGGCGGCCGCTGGAACAGCTCGCCACGCAGCCGATACCGGTGATCCCGCCGGACGTCCGGGCGTACTTCCGGGACGTGGCCGACCACCTGACGCGGTCGACGGAGCAGATCGCCGCCTACGACGGGCTCCTCGACTCCATCCTCCAGGCGCACCTGGCACAGGTGACGGTGGCGCAGAACGAGGACATGCGCAAGATCACGGCGTGGGCGGCGATCGTGGCGGTGCCGACGATGGTGTGCGGGGTGTACGGCATGAACTTCGACCACATGCCGGAGCTGCACTGGACGTACGGCTACCCGCTGGTCCTCGCCGTCATGGCGGTGGCCTGTTACGTCATCCACCGGGGCTTCCGCCGCAACGGCTGGCTCTGAGCCGTCCGTCCGCGCCGGTGCGCGGACGGACGGGTGCCGGACGGCTGTGCCCGAGGGGGTGTCCTCCGGTTCCCGTATCTGGTAGGAAAGTTTCCTAACGGAACAGGGAAGGCTCAACCCCCCTACGGAGGCCTTGTGTTCACCCCTCGTCGCACCACCCTGGCCATCGGCGCCCTCCTCGGCGCCACCCTCCTCGCACTCCCGGCCGCGGCCCAGGCCGCGCCCGCCGCCCCCGCCCCCCGCGCCGCCCGCGCGGCGGCGGGCCTGGACGACCCGGCGAAGAAGGACATCGCCATGCAGATCGTCTCCAGCGCCGAGAACTCCTCCCTCGACTGGAAGGCGCAGTACAAGTACATCGAGGACATAGGCGACGGCCGCGGCTACACCGCCGGCATCATCGGCTTCTGCTCCGGCACCGGCGACATGCTCGACCTCGTCGAGTACTACACCCAGGTCAAGCCCGGGAACGTGCTCGCCAAGTACCTCCCGGCCCTGCGCAAGGTCAACGGCAGCGACTCCCACGCGGGCCTCGGCCCCGCCTTCACCAGGGACTGGGCCAAGGCCGCCCAGGACGCCGAGTTCAAGAAGGCCCAGGACCACGAGCGCGACCGGGTCTACTTCGACCCCGCCGTCAGGCAGGGCAAGTCCGACGGTGTCGGCACCCTCGGCCAGTTCGTCTACTACGACGCCATCGTCATGCACGGCGACGGCACCGACCCCACCAGCTTCCGCAGCATCCGCAAGCGCGCCCTGTCCAAGGCCAAGCCCCCCGCCCAGGGCGGCAGCGAGACCGCATGGCTGAACGCCTTCCTCGACGCCCGCGTCTGGGCGATGAAGCAGGAGGAGGCGCACAGCGACACCAGCCGCGTCGACACCGCCCAGCGCGTCTTCCTCAAGAAGGGCAACCTCGCCCTGAACACCCCGCTTGACTGGAAGGTGTACGGGGACTCGTACCACATCGGCTGACCCCGGCCCGCTGAACAGCCCAACTCCCTTTGAAACCAACGGTACTGGCCTTATTCGGTTGGCTCGAAGTGGCTTGAGGGCGTCGCCCCGGGGGCATAACCCCGGCCCGGCCCCGTTTTTTACAGGGGAGGGGCCGCAGGTTCCGTCCCAAGGGGGGCTCGTGAACTACTATCTCGACGTCATCAAGCGGTACGCCGACTTCCAGGGCCGCGCCCGCCGCCAGGAGTACTGGATGTTCCTCCTGTGGAACATCCCGATCGTGATCGTCCTGACGATCCTGGACTACGCGCTCGGCAGCTACCCGGTCATCACCTGGATCTACACCCTCGCCGTGTTCCTCCCGTCCCTGGGGGTCTCGGTCCGCCGGCTGCACGACACCGGGAAGTCCGGATGGTGGTACCTGATCAGCCTGATCCCCTTCGTCGGGTTCATCTGGATGATCGTCCTGATGGCCACCGAGGGTGACGCCGGACCGAACGCGTACGGCCCCAGCCCCAAGCAGATCGCCGCCTGATCCGCCTCCGGGCGGCCCGCACCTCGAAGCGCCGTCACCGGCCCCTCACGGCCGGTGACGGCGCTCGCGTGTGCCCGGGGTGACACGCGTCTCGCTCGGGTTGCGGCAGGGGGCTGTCCTGACCGGGCCGATCACGAGATATCTTGATGTCGAGCAATGTTGCAGACGAGAGACGCAGACTGTGGAGCGGAGCATCCGGTGACTGACTCGACCATCATCTACACGCACACTGACGAGGCCCCGGCCCTCGCGACGTATTCCTTCCTGCCCGTGGTGCAGGCGTACGCGTCGACGGCCGGTGTGAATGTCGAGACCCGTGACATCTCCCTGGCCGGTCGGATCATCGCCCTGTTCCCCGAGTACCTCGAGGAGGGGCAGCGCATCGCCGACGCCCTCGCCGAGCTCGGCGAGCTGGCGAAGACCCCCGAGGCCAACATCATCAAGCTGCCCAACATCTCGGCCTCGATCCCGCAGCTGAAGGCCGCGATCGCCGAGCTCCAGGGCCAGGGCTACGCCCTTCCGGACTACCCGGACGACCCGAAGTCGGACGAGGAGCGCGAGATCCGCGCCCGCTACGACAAGGTCAAGGGCAGCGCCGTCAACCCGGTCCTGCGCGAGGGCAACTCCGACCGCCGCGCCCCCGGCTCGGTGAAGAACTACGCCAAGACCCACCCGCACCGCATGGGCGCCTGGACCCCCGAGTCGAAGACGAACGTCGCCACCATGGGCGCCGACGACTTCCGCTCCACCGAGAAGTCCGCGGTCATGGCCGAGGCCGGCACCCTGCGCATCGAGCACGTGGCCGCCGACGGCACCACCACCGTCCTGCGCGAGTCCGTACCGGTCCTCGCCGGCGAGGTCGTGGACGCGTCCGTCATGCACGTCGACGCGCTGCGCACCTTCCTCAATGACCAGATCGCGCGTGCCAAGGCCGAGGGCGTCCTGTTCTCCGTGCACCTCAAGGCCACGATGATGAAGGTCTCCGACCCGATCATCTTCGGCCACGTGGTCCGCGCCTTCCTCCCGAAGACCTTCGCCCGCTACGGCGAGACCCTGGCCGCCGCCGGCCTGTCCCCGAACGACGGCCTCGGCACCATCCTGAACGGCCTGGGCGCCCTCGCCGACGGCGACGCCATCAAGGCCTCGATCGACGCCGAGATCGCCGAGGGCCCGGCCCTCGCGATGGTCGACTCCGACAAGGGCATCACCAACCTGCACGTGCCGTCCGACGTCATCGTCGACGCCTCGATGCCGGCCATGATCCGCACCTCCGGCCACATGTGGGGCCCCGACGGCGCCGAGGCCGACACCCTCGCCGTCCTCCCGGACAGCAGCTACGCCGGCGTCTACCAGGCCGTCGTCGAGGACTGCCGCGCCCACGGCGCGTTCGACCCGGCCACCATGGGCTCGGTGCCGAACGTCGGCCTCATGGCCCAGAAGGCCGAGGAGTACGGCAGCCACGACAAGACCTTCGAGATCGCCGCCGCGGGCACCGTCCGCGTCGTCGACGCCGCGGGCAACGCGGTCATCGAGCAGGAGGTCGCCGCCGGCGACATCTTCCGCGCCTGCCAGACCAAGGACCTGCCCATCCAGGACTGGGTCAAGCTCGCCGTCACGCGCGCCCGCGCCACCGGCGCCCCGGCCGTCTTCTGGCTCGACGAGACCCGCGCCCACGACGCGCAGCTGATCGCCAAGGTCAAGACCTACCTGGCCGACCACGACACCGACGGTCTCACCATCGAGATCCTCTCCCCGGTCGAGGCCACCAAGTTCTCCCTGGAGCGCATCCGCCGCGGCGAGGACACCATCTCGGTGACCGGCAACGTGCTGCGCGACTACCTGACCGACCTCTTCCCGATCCTGGAGCTGGGCACCAGCGCCAAGATGCTGTCGGTCGTCCCGCTGATGGCGGGCGGCGGCCTCTTCGAGACGGGCGCTGGCGGCTCCGCCCCGAAGCACGTCCAGCAGCTGGTCAAGGAGAACTACCTGCGCTGGGACTCCCTCGGCGAGTTCTTCGCGCTGGCCGCCTCCTTCGAGCACCTGTCCGCCACCACGGGCAACGCCCGCGCCCAGGTGCTGGCCGACACCCTCGACCGCGCCACCGGCACCTTCCTCAACGAGGACAAGTCGCCGACCCGTCGCCTCGGCGGCATCGACAACCGCGGCAGCCACTTCTACCTCGCCCTGTACTGGGCGCAGGAGCTGGCCGGCCAGAGCGACGACGCCCAGCTGGCCGCGGCCTTCGAGCCGCTTGCCAAGACGCTGGCCGAGCAGGAGGAGACCATCGTCTCCGAGCTCGTCGCCGTCCAGGGCACCCCGGCCGACATCGGCGGCTACTACCAGCCCGACCCGGTCAAGGCCGAGGCCGTGATGCGTCCCTCCGCGACGCTGAACCAGGCGCTCGCGCTCCTGGGCTGACGCCGCCCCTGACACGGCGGTAGTGGTCCGGGTCCGCCCCGGCCGGCACGGCGCCGGCCGGGGCGGACCCGTATCCGCGGGGCCCGGCCCCGCGGCGGGGGAAGGCTCTCAGAGGCGGTGGACGCGGCCCTGGCCGACGGCCAGGGGGCGGCGGCCGGCCGCCAGGATGCGCAGCCCGGGCGCCACGGCGAGCAGCCGCCGCAGCCAGGCCAGGGCCTCGGGGGAGAGCCGGTCACTGTCGTCCAGGACCAGCAGCATGTCCCGTTCGGCCAGCCAGGACGCGGCGTCGGCGGTCCCGCAGGGCAGGAAGGGCATACCGGGCAGGCACCCCAGCGCGGCCACGAGCTCGCGCACGCCGCCGTCCCCGGACACGGAGACCACCGAGGCGCCGTCGCAGAAATTGGACGAGATCCGCCGCGCGATGTCCCGTACCAGCAGGCCGCGCGGCTCGCGGAAGCGGCCCGTCACGGTCAGCACCCGGCCCCGCCGTACGGTCGTGAGCAGGACCGACAACTCGGTCGAGGTGGCCGGTAAGGTCCCGGCCGCGCCGTCCGACCGTGCCGGTCTGGAGTCCCCCATCATCACGATGCCCCCCATCGCACGCGTGATTGGTGCGGCAGCTGGGATGGTTCGAGCCGCGTGACGACGATTATGCGCCACTTCACACGGATGACTAGGGGAATGTCGTATTCCGCGGCCGTGGGTTTCAGCCGATGCCCTGCCGGTCCGGCTGGAGGGCGAACGCCGACCGCTGCGGGCTCGCCGCCGTGGTGTGGACGGCCTCCTCCAGGAGGTCCCGGTGGCGCCGTACCGGCTCGCGCCGGTCGGGCGGGGCGAGCCGTTCCAGGTCGTCCAGGCAGGCCGCGATCCGCCGGGTGACCTGGGCCGAGCCGATCCCGTAGTCCCGCACCTCGGTGAGGGCCAGGTCCAGCAGCTCCGGCCAGCTCGGCAGGGTCTCCACCAGCCGCACCGCGCCGTCCGCGTCCCGGTGGTACGCCCGCCCCAGGGGCTGGAGGGCGAAGGCGGTCAGCAGCACCTGGATCCGGTCGAGGGCCTGTACCGCCGTCGTCGGGTCGTTGACCGCGGGGGACAGGGCGCGCGAGGCGATGTCGGCGAGCTGGCGGATCCCGAAGGCCAGGTCCTGCTCGGTGGTCCGCTCCACACCCAGCTCCAGGGCCGCCTGGAGCTCCGCGTCGGACGGCGCCGGCCCGCCCGCGACCCGGAACAGGGGGGTGTGCGGCACCAGGTAGTCCCCGATCCGGGGGACGAGGTGCAGCACGAGCCCGTCCCGCCCGGCGAGGGCCACCAGCCGCGGCACGTCCACGGCCTGGAGCACACCGGGCCGCCACACGTGCCCGACCGCCGTGCCGCCCGGATCCGCGCCCCGCTCCCCGGCGTCCCCGGCCAAGGCGCGCGCGGGCCCGGCGCTGTCCCGGATCAGCCGCAGGCTCTCCTGGCACACCCGGTCCATCACGTACGTGACCCTCATCAGCCGGATGGTGGAGTGCACGTAGACGACGAACAGGACCAGGCTCAGCAGCAGGAACCCCATGGCGAGCGAAGAGCCCAGGTAGGGCACGACGGCATCGCTGTCGTCGGTGGAGGAGCCGTACTCCTTCTGCACGCGCAGGGTGTACAGGAAGGTGCACAGGAAGGTCCCCAGGGTCAGTTTCGTGACCCGGCTCTCCACGTAGATGCGCAGCACCCGCGGCGAGAACTGGCCCGCCGCCATCTGGAGCGCGACCAGGGTGATCGAGAAGACCACGCCGATGAACGTCAGCATCGCCGAGCTGACCGCGGCCACCGCCGTCTTGGCCGCCGACCCGAAGTCCGCGGCCGTGCGCAGGAACCACAGCCCGGAAAGGTCCACACCGGTCCAGCGGGCGTCCAGGTCGTGGATGAAGGAGTCCGCCCGGACCACGACCGTGGCCAGCACCCAGCCGATCAGCAGGCCCGCGAACGGCACGAAGAGGAAGGAGTTGCGCATGCGTTTGCGCAGCCTCGGGAGCACCCCTCGGCGGCGCCGCACCACGGTCATCGGCATGCACGCCAAATTAGCCCCGGCAAAGCGGTCTTCGTGGTTCCTGAGGTCGCCGTGACGTACGTGCCGCCACCCGCCCCGGGGAACGGTTGTCCGCACCGCGGACATCGGCTCTACTGCTGTGCAGCCCCCGGTGGGGCGCGTGCCAGGAAGGGGCTCGGCGATGACAGCGGACCGGCGGACCAACGGGCCTGCGCGCAGAGCCTCTTCGCACCGGCGCCGCCCGCGGCTGCGGGGGAGCGGGGCGTTGGCGGCGCTGCTGCTCGCGGTGTTCCTGCTGGTCGGTGCCGGCGCCGCCACCGGCATCGCCTGGGACCCCTTCCCCTCCGGTGCCCCCGCCCCGGCGGCCGCCCCCGCGACCGGGGCGCCGGCGTCCGCACGCCCCTCCGCCGCGAAGCCCGCGGGCGGGGACCAGGGCGCGGCCAAGGGCGGGGCGACGCCGCCCCCGGCCACCCGCGGCCAAGAGGACACCGGCGGCCCGCGTCCCGCCGACGCCCTCCCCTTCGACCTGCCCGGCCCGGCCGCCCTGCGCTCCGGCGAGGCCGGCCGCAAGCTCGTGTTCGCCCACTACTTCACCCCGTACCCGCTCTCCCTGGACAACGCGAGCGCCGACTCCGACTACTACACCCGCAACTACCTCGACCCCGGCGGTGAGAACGGCAAGCACCAGCGCTACGGGGGCCTGCTGCGCGACCGCCCCCTGCCCGTGCCGCCGAAGGCCGGGGACTGGGAGTACGCCAACCTCCGGCAGGAGGTGCGCACCGCCCGGGACGCGGGCATCGACGGCTTCACCCTCGACCTGCTCTCCCTCTCCGGCAAGAACTGGGAGCGCGCCCGGCGGCTGATGGAGGCGGCCCACGCGGCGGACCCCGCCTTCAAGATCATGCTGATGCCCGACATGACCGCCCTGGACACCGACGACCCCGCGGTGCTCGCCGGAGCCGTCGCCACCCTCGCCGCGTCACCCGCCGCCCACCGCCTCGCCGACGGCCGCCTGGTCCTCTCCCCGTTCAAGGCCGAGCAGAAGGACCCCGCCTGGTGGGGCAGGGTCATCGACACCCTCCGGACCCGGCACGGGATCCGGACCGCCCTCGTCCCGCTCTTCCTCGACTTCGACGCCCACGCCGAGGCCTTCGCGCCGATCAGCTACGGCTTCTCCGAGTGGGGCAGCCGCAGCTACGCCGGCCAGGAGGGCGCCACCGCCGACGTCCGGCGGGCCCGCGAGCTGGGCGGGATCTGGATGCAGCCCGTGTCCGTCCAGGACGCCCGCCCCAACCAGGGGATCTACGACGAGGCCGGCAACACCGCCACCCTGCGGTCCACGTGGACCCACGCCATCGAGGACGGCGCCGACTGGGTCCAGCTCACCACCTGGAACGACTACTCCGAGGGCAGCCAGTTCGCGCCGTCCCTGCACAACGGCTACGCCTACCTGGACCTCACCTCGTACTACCTGACCCGCTTCAAGACCGGCGCCTGGCCGCGCATCGTCCGCGACACCCTCTACCTCACCGCCCGCACCCAGTTCGCGGACACCGGTCCGACGGGCGCCCAGTCCCAGCTGATGTCCCTGCGCAAGGGCAGCGCCGCCGCCCGGGACACCGTGGAAGTGCTCAGCTTCCTCACGGCCCCCGGGACCGTCCGTACCGCCGTCGGCCGCACCGCGCGCGAGTACGCGGCCCCGGCCGGCCTCCACGCCGAACTGCTCCCGCTCGGGCCCGGCATCAGCTCCGCCCGGCTGGTCCGCGACGGCCGGGCCACGGCGGAGGTGGAACTGCCCTACCCGGCGGACCGCACGGTGCCGGTGCAGGACCTCCAGTACTACGCGGCGACCAGCGGACGGGCCGGGTAGGGGCAAGGCGGGCCAAAGCGGGCGCCGGAGGGGCGGCGCCAGGCCAATCCCGCCCAAGCGGCCCTTTCGCCGGGCCCCGGCCCCGCCGCATGCTTCCCGGGCCGGCCCACGAGGCCGCGTGCGCCCGCCCGTCCCCGACCCGGAGGCATCCGTGACCGCTCCGACCGCCCCGTCCGCCTTCCCCGGCGGCCCCGACCTCTTCCGGCTGGACCCCGCCGTCGCGCACCTCAACCACGGCTCGTACGGGGCGGTCCCGCTGCCCGTCCAGGCCGCCCAGGAAGCCCTGCGCACCGAGGCCCACGCAGACCCCGACGCGTTCTTCAACGGGGTCTCCGAACGGCTCACCGCAGCCCGGGGCCGGATCGCGGCGCGCCTGGGGGCGGACCCGGACGGCCTCTGCTTCATCTCCAACGCCACCGAGGGCGCCAACCTCGCCCTCGACGCGATCCCCCTCGCCGAAGGCGACGAGATCCTGGTCACCGACCACGGCTACGGCACCGTCGTGGACGCCGCCGCCCGCCGGGCGAAGGTCACCACGGTCACCCTGGACCCCCGCCTCCCCGACGAGGACGCCGTACGGGAGGCCGTACTGGCCGGGGTCACCCCCCGCACCCGGGTGGCCGTGCTCGACCACGTCAGCTCGCCCACCGCCCGCCTCATCGCCGGCCCCCGGCTCCTCGCCGACC
The DNA here is from genome assembly GCF_003634815.1 of Streptomyces sp. 3211.6. Taxonomy (NCBI): domain Bacteria; kingdom Bacillati; phylum Actinomycetota; class Actinomycetes; order Kitasatosporales; family Streptomycetaceae; genus Streptomyces; species Streptomyces sp. 3211.6. The sequence goes on from NZ_RBXC01000001.1 coordinate 6,635,565, forward strand.
TCGCCGCGCGCGGGATCACCACCGTCGTCGACGGCGCCCACGCCCCCGGCATGCTCGCCGAGCCGGTCGCCGCGGGCGCCGACTTCTGGTTCGGGAACCTGCACAAATGGGGGTACGCCCCCTCCGGCAGCGGCCTCCTCGCCGTGGCCCCCGCCCACCGCGCCCGGGTCCGCTCCCTCAGCCCCTCCTGGGAGGACCACCGGGGCTTCCCGCTCTCCGTCGAGTACCGGGCCACCTTCGACTACACCGGCTGGCTGGCCGCCCCCGAGGGCCTTGACCTCCTGGAACGCCTCGGCGCCGAACGGGTCCGGGCCCACAACAGCGCCCTGGCAGGCTACGGCGCCGAACTCCTCGCCCGGGTCCCGGGCCTCACCCCGCTGCCGCACACCGCGGGCCTGGCCCTGCGCTCCCTGCTGCTGCCGCCCGGCGTCGCCGAGACCCGCGAGGCGGCCACGGCACTGCGCGAGGAACTGGCCGCGAAGCTCCGGATCCGCGTCCTGGTCTGGCCCCGGCCGGGCGGCGGCGGGCTGCGGGTGTGCGGGCAGGTCTACAACCGGCCCGAGGAGTACGAACGCCTCGCCGCGGCCCTGCCCGCCTACCTGCGCTGACCCGCCTACCTGCGCTGACCCGCCTACCTGCGCTGACCCGCCTGCCTGCGCCGGCCCGCCTGCCGCCTCAGGGGCGGCGCAGCAGGTAGGTGTCCATGATCCAGCCCTTGCGGGCCCGGGCCTCGGTCCGCAGCTCCTCGATGCGGCCGGCCACCTCCGACAGCTTGCCCGAGACCAGGATCTCGTCCGGGGTGCCCACGTACGCACCCCAGTAGATGAACAGGTCCTGGTCCAGGTGGGCGGTGAACGCGTGCCGGGCGTCCAGCATCACCACCACGTCGTCCACGTCCTGCGGCCAGCCCTCCGCCAGTCGCCGGCCCGTGGTGATCTGGACCGGGCGCCCGACCCGGTTCAGGTTGGTGCGGTGGCGCGCCAGCAGCGCCGACACGCTGCTGATGCCCGGCACCACCTCGTGCTCGAAGGCCACCCGGCCACGCTCCAGCACCTCGTCGAGGATCGCGAGCGTGGAGTCGTACAGCGAGGGGTCGCCCCACACCAGGAACGCGCCCGTCTCGCCGTCCGCCAGGTCCTCGGCGATGAACCGCTCGAAGATCTCCGCCCGGGCGCTGCGCCAGCCGTCCACCGTCGGCGCGTACTGGGCCGGGGTCCGGTCGCGGTCCGGGTCGCGGCCCTCCACCAGACGGTGACCGGGCCGGGCGTGCGCCTCCAGCATGGTGCGCCGCAGTCCCGTCAGGTCCGCCTTCTCCTCCCCCTTCTCCAGGATGAGGAATGCGTCCGCCGCGCCGATCGCCCTGACCGCCTGGAGGGTCAGGTGGTCCGGGTCGCCCGCGCCTATACCGATCACTGAGAACTTCTTCACCGGGCTATTGTGCCCACCATGCGTGTCGCCCTGTTCGTCACCTGCGTCAACGACGCCCTGTACCCCCGTACGGGCATCGCCGTCGTCCGCCTCCTGGAGCGGCTCGGCGTCGACGTGGACTTCCCGGCGGCCCAGAGCTGCTGCGGCCAGCCCCAGTACAACACCGGCTACCGCCGCGAGGCCGAACCCCTGCTGCGCCGCACCGCGGAGGCCTTCGCCGGCTACGACCACGTGGTCACCCCCTCCGGCTCCTGCGCCGCCATGGTCCGCGCCCACTACCCGCGCATCGCCCGCCAGGCCGCCCGGGAGGGGCGGGGGAGCGGACTGGAACGGCTCGCGGAGGAATTCGTACCGCGCGTGTACGAGCTCACCGAGTTCCTCGTCGACGTGCTCGGCGTCACCGACGTCGGCGCGTACTTCCCCCACACCGTCACCTACCACCCCTCCTGCCACGGCCTGCGCACCCTCGGGCTGGGCGAGCGCCCCCGCCGGCTGCTGGCCGCCGTCAAGGGCCTGGAACTCGTCGCACTTCCCGGCGCCGAGGAGTGCTGCGGGTTCGGCGGCACCTTCGCCGTCAAGAACCCCGGCGTCTCCGCCGCCATGGGCGCCGACAAGACCGCCGCCGCGCTGGCCACGGGCGCCGAGGTCCTGTGCGGGGCCGACAACTCCTGCCTCGCCCACCTCGACGGCACCCTCCGCCACGCCGGGGCCCGGCTGCGCACCCTGCACCTCGCCGAGATCCTGGCGTCGACCGAGGAGGACCCGCTGCCATGACCCGCACGAACCTGGGCATGCCCTCCTTCCCGCCCTTCCCCGAGGCGGCGGGGGAGGCCGTACGGGACGAGGTCCTGCGCGCCAACCTCCGCCGCGCCACCCACACCATCCGCGACAAACGGGCCCGCGCCGTCACCGAACTCACCGACTGGGACCGGCTCCGCGCGGCCGGCAAGGCCGTCAAGGACCACACCCTGCGCCACCTCGACCACTACCTCCTCCAGCTGGAGGCCTCCGTCACCGCGGCCGGCGGCACCGTGCACTGGGCGGCCGACGCGGACGAGGCCAACCGCATCGTGACCGGCCTGGTCCTGGCCACCGGCGAACGCGAGGTCGTCAAGGTCAAATCGATGGCCACCCAGGAGATCGGCCTCAACGAGGCCCTGGAGGCCGCCGGGATCGCCGCGTACGAGACCGACCTCGCCGAGCTCATCGTCCAGCTCGGCCACGACCGGCCCTCGCACATCCTCGTCCCCGCCATCCACCGCAACCGCGACGAGATCCGCGACATCTTCCGCAGTGAGATGGCGAGTTGGGGCCGACCCGCCCCCGACGACCTCGGCGACGACCCGCGCGAACTCGCCGAAGCCGCCCGGCTCCACCTCCGCGAGAAGTTCCTGCGCGCCAAAGTCGCCGTCTCCGGCGCCAACTTCATGGTCGCCGAGACCGGAACCATGGTCGTCCTCGAATCCGAGGGCAACGGCCGGATGTGCCTGACCCTGCCGGAGACCCTGATCTCGGTCGTCGGCATCGAGAAGGTCGTCCCCGCCTTCCGCGACCTGGAAGTCTTCCTCCAGACGCTGCCGCGCTCCTCCACGGCCGAGCGGATGAACCCGTACACCACCATGTGGACGGGGACCACGGACGGCGACGGCCCGTCCGCCTTCCACCTCGTCCTCCTCGACAACGGCCGCACCGACACCCTCGCCGACGAGACCGGGCGGCAGGCCCTGCGCTGCATCCGCTGCTCCGCCTGCCTCAACGTCTGCCCCGTCTACGAACGCGCCGGCGGCCACGCCTACGGCTCCGTCTACCCCGGCCCCATCGGGGCCATCCTCAGCCCCCAACTGCGCGGCACCGGCAGCGACATCGACGCCACCCTGCCCTACGCCTCCACCCTGTGCGGGGCCTGCTACGAGGTCTGCCCGGTCGCCATCGACATCCCCGAGGTCCTGGTCCACCTGCGCGAACGCGTCGTCCAGGGCGGCCCCGCCACCCGCGCCGGGGTCCGGGTACGCCTGCGCCCCGCGCACGGACACACCGCCGAACGGGCCGCCATGCGCGCGGCCCGCCTCCTCCTGGACCACCCCGGCGCCCTGCGCACCGCCGAACGCCTCCTGGCCCGCGCCCGCCGCCTGCGCCCCCGCCGACTCCCGGGGCCCGGCCGCGCCTGGACGGACACCCGCGCCCTTCCCGACATCCCGGCGGAGCCCTTCCGCGACTGGTGGGTCCGCGAACGGGGGAACCGAGGTTGAGCACCAAGGACCGCATCCTGTCCCGCATCCGGCGGGCCACCGCCCAGAACCCGGACGCCCCACCCATCCCCCGGGACTACCTCCGCACCCACGGCACCCGCACCCCGGCCGAGACGGCCGACCTGCTCGCCGCCCACCTCACGGAGTACCGGGCCAGGGTCCACCGCACCGACGAGGACGGCCTCCCGCTCCTCCTCGCCCGCCTGCTCTCCGCCTCCCGCACGGTCCTCGTCCCGCCGGGCCTGCCCCCGCACTGGCTCTCGGCCGCCGACGCGACCCGGATCCACGACCGCGCGGGCTCCACCCCCCGCGACCTGGACGGCGTCGACAGCGCCGTCACCGGCTGCGCCCTGGCCATCGCCGAGACCGGCACGATCGTCCTGGACGGCGGCCCCGATCAGGGCCGGCGCCGCATCACCCTGATCCCCGACCACCACGTCTGCGTAGTCCGGGTCCCGGCCCAGGTCGTGGACTCCGTTCCGCAGGCCCTCGAACGCCTCGATCCCGCCCGCCCGCTGACCTGGATCTCGGGACCCTCCGCCACCAGCGACATCGAACTCGACCGGGTCGAGGGCGTACACGGCCCCCGCACCCTGGACGTGGTCCTCCTCGACACACCCGCACAATGAGCGCATGCCATCCCACATCGCCCTCACCGCCCTCGTGGTCCGCGACTACGACGAGGCCATCGACTTCTACACCCGCGCCCTCGGCTTCGAACTCGCCGAGGACACCCCCCGCCCGGACGGCTCCCGCTGGGTCGTCGTCCGCCCGCCCGGCGCCAAGGAGGCCGCCCTGCTGCTGGCCCGTGCCAAGGACGACGCCCAGCGCTCCCGCATCGGCGACCAGACGGGCGGCCGGGTCGGCTTCTTCCTCCACACCACCGACTTCGCCGCCGACCACGCCCGCATGACCGCGCAGGGCGTCCGCTTCCTGGAGGAGCCGCGCCACGAGCCGTATGGCTCCGTCGCCGTCTTCGAAGACCTCTACGGAAACCGCTGGGACCTGCTACAGCCCGCCTCCGCCTAATGGCTGTCCCGTAATCCCCGGTGGATCAGCGCACGGCGTCAGATGCGGTGCATCGCAAGGCGGAGGGGCGCCCGCATACTGGGCGTATTCGGGCGCCCCGACAACGCAGCGAGGTGCCGTAGCCGGCGTCGTGCGCCCGCCGGGGATTACGGGACAGCCCTTAGCCTCGGCGCCTCCCGCGCCGCGTCCACCACGGCCCCGGCCTCCACCCGGTGGGCCAGCTCCCCGGCCCACCGGACCAGCCCCGGCAGGTCCATCCCGTACGCCCGCTCCACCCCGCCGAGCGAAGCCGCCCCGCGCCGCAGCAGCCGCGCCCCGCCGACGGCGTTCCCCCGCGCGGCGTGCGTCAGCCCCACGGCGAGCTGCGCCAGCCCCCGCCACAGGGCGGCGTCCCCCGTCGGCCCGGACTTCCAGGCGTCCTCGAACACCTCGTGCGCGTGGAACGGCATCCCGGCATCCAGCAGCCGCTGCGCCTCCGAGACCGTCTCCCCGGGCGTCCGCACGACCCCCTCGGGCTGCCGCGCCACCCCGGCGGCCCCGTAGGGCAGCGGCCGCCCCAACCCGTCCCGCGGCCGCGCACTCCGCGCCCGCCCCGCACCGTCCCGATCCCGCTCCCGACCGTCCACCGCCCCATCCTCCCGCGCCCCGATCACCCGTGCACACGCACCCCTCGGCGTGCGGTAATGTTCTGCATGTGCCCGGCGCACGAGGGGGAAACCCTAGGTCGCAGGGGCAACGGGACGTGGCGCAGCTTGGTAGCGCACTTGACTGGGGGTCAAGGGGTCGCAGGTTCAAATCCTGTCGTCCCGACTTGCGAATACGCAGGTCAGAGGCCGTATCGGAGCATCCGGTACGGCCTCGAGATCGTTACGGGCTTCGGCTTTCTACGCGAGGGGCGTACTCGCCGCGGGCCAGTGCCGGCGTTCGGGAATCAGCCTGCGCAGGATCCACAAGCCGGCGCGCAGCTTCCAGTCTCCGGGGGAGCGGATTTCGGAGATGAGGGCGCCGGTGCTCCTGCCGATCGACCGCGACGCTTCCTCGGTCGCATCCGGGTCCAGGAGTCTGTCGCAGTTGAACCAGGCCAAGCCCCGTGCGACCCGGATCCCGTAATTGGTCAACAGTTCGTCACTCCGGGTGAACAGCCTGTCCAAAGACCTGAGCCCGTAGATGTACCTGGACGAAAGGTCGTCCTGGACCCTGTCGATACAGGACCCCAGCACGTCGTTCATGCGGTGGAAGTCCGCGATGTGGCTGCGGTCGCCCGTGGACGTCGCCATGCGACGCAAGGCCCCCGGCAGGTCGTACGAGATGTGCGCCATCATGGAAAAGAGCACGTCTTCCAGGGTGTACGAGCGCCGGACGCTCGAAGCGGCGAAGACGTCCCGCCATGGTGGGGGGACGAGGTCCGGCAGATCACCGGGCCGGACTTCGTCCGCGGAGCCGCCGGGCCGTCCTGCCAGCCAGGTGTCGATGCCGTCCATCGCGGCGAAGTAGGCCGACGCGAGCGTCTCGCACAGCTCGGCGACCCACGGCGGGTCGTTGAACGCGGGGGTGCCCGTATCCAGGGCTGTGGCGAGCGTCGTGGTGAGGCGGTAGTAGGTGTAGGCGAACGCGGCCCGGTGATCGTGTGTGGTGTCGTACTGCCTGACCCGCTCGGCAAGCAATCCGGCGACCCGGGTGACCTTTTCGGCGGGGAGCATGGACTCGGCGGTCATCGGGAGTGTGTTCCTGCCGCCCGCTAAGCCGGCCCGCTGACGCGGCGGGTTTCCTCGGTCGCCCTGCCCCAGTCGCACACCAACTCCGCGAAGAGGCTCTGGCGGTCGGGTGAGACCTGGTAGTCCGCCGTCCAAAGGGTTTCGAGCAACGGCATGTGGTAGGTCGCGGCCATGCCTTCGTCGCGGATCTCCGCAGAGTAGGTGAAGGTCCGCGTGAGCAGGCCCGGCACGGGGCCGAGCCTCTCGTGCGCGCGGACAGTGACTCCGGTCCCGTTGCCGTCCAGCACGTACTGCTCTTCCAAGAGGTACAGGGTCACGCCGAACTTGGTCATCCTGACCACGTTGTCGGCCTGGCCGAACTCGCCCTCGTCCGGCTTCGCCACGATCGTCGAACTCTGCCGTAGCGCACCGGCGACCCGCTCGAGGGTGTGCATGGCGGTCGCGAGCAGCTTGTTCGTCCATCCGATGCGGCTGCGCATGAGGCGACGCCATGAGGTGACGCGGAAGGTGGCCTTTCCGTGCCAGGTGCCGGTCCCGATGTCGAAGTAGTAGACGCGGCTGGGCGCGGTCGTGCGGTGTCGAGGGATGCCCTCGGGCTCCATTGTCACGGTGGGTAGCGTAGCATCACGCCCTGTGAATGACCCCTCAGGGTCCGGAAGGCTGAGATCCGACGGGGCCTCGGCTTCGTCGGTGGCGGCGTTGTTCTTGAATGGTCATTCATGTATCTTCTTGTCATGCCCAGACCACGAGAGTTCGAGCCCGACGCCGTTCTGAACGTGGCCATGCTGCGGTTCTGGGAGCGCGGCTACCGGGCGGTGTCCGTCGAGGAGCTGGTGAAGGCGACCGGCGTCAAGCCTGGCAGCCTCTACAGCGCGTTCCCCGGCGGCAAGCGTGCGCTGTTCCTGAAGTCCCTGGAGCGCTACTCGAAGCTGGTCGTCCCGCAGAAGCTGGGCGAACTGGAGGCCCCGGGCGCCTCGGTGGGCGAGGTCCGCGGCTACTTCGACGGACTGGTGAGCGATCTGCTCAGCCCCGAGGGCCGGCAGGGCTGCCTGCTCGTCAACACCGCCATCGAGAACGCGGCCGAGGACGACGAGGCGGCGGCCGTCGTCCGCGGCCACCTGGCGCGGCTCGAACGGTGCATGACGCACGCGCTGGAGAACGCGGCCCGCAGGGAGCAGGTCCGCGCCTCCCTGGACTGCGCCGGCAGCGCCAAGCTTCTGGTGGCCGCCTGTCAGGGGCTCATGGTCGTCGGGAAGGCGAACCCCGACGAGACGCTCCTGCGCGCGATCGTCGACAACGCCTTCGCCGCTCTCGCCTGACGGCGAGGGCTACGGGCCACCGTTCGCGGTGGCCCTTTTCCTCGCATCAATAGTTGAATAGGTGCTCAAGAATGGAGCCGGGACATGAAGGCCATAGTCATCTCCGCCCACGGCGGCCCCGAGGTCCTCACCCTCACCGAACTGCCCGACCCCGTGCCCGCCGACGGCGAAGTGCTGATCCGGGTCAAGGCGTTCGGCCTCAACCACGCCGAGGCGTACATGCGCAGCGGTGCCTGGGGGAAGGTCGCGGCCGTCCCCGGGATCGAGTGCGCCGGGGTGGTGGAGGCCGACCCGTCAGGTGAACTCGCCGCCGGTACCCGGGTCGTGGCGATCCTCGGCGGCATGGGCAGGACCCGCAACGGGAGCTACGCGGAGCTGGTGACCGTGCCGGCGACCAACGTGGTGGCCGTCCGCTCGACGCTGGACTGGGCCGGTCTCGCGGCCGTTCCCGAGGTGTACGCGACGGCGTGGAGCGGCCTGTTCGGCAACCTCGACCTGCGGCCGGGCGAGACCGTCCTGGTGAGGGGAGCGACCTCCTCGCTGGGCCAGGCCGCGGTCAACCTGGCGGTCGACCACGGCGCGACCGTTCTCGCCACGACCCGGGACCCGCTGCGGGCGCCCCTGCTGAAGGAGCTCGGGGCCGCCGGCGTACTCGTCGACGACGGAGCGCTCGCCGCCCAGGTCGCGGAGCGCGGGGCCGGCGTCGACGCGGTGTTCGACGTCGTCGGCAACAGCGTCCTGCGTGACTCGCTCGCCCTGGTCCGGCCGCGCGGCCGGGTCTGCCAGCTCGGCTTCCTGGGCGGCTTCGATCCCGTACACGACTTCGACCCGATCGCCGACCTCCCCAGCGGGGTCCGGCTCAGCTTCTTCGGCAGCGCCTTCGTGCTGGGCACCCCGGCGTACCCGCTCGCCGACGTGCCGCTGGACGAGATCTACGCCAAGGTCCAGGCCGGTGTCCTGCGGGCCCGTCCCTCGCGGGTCTTCCGGTTCGAGGAGATCGTGGAAGCCCATCGGGCCATGGAGGCCGGAGAAGCCCTCGGGAAGATGGTCGTCACCGTCGGCTGAATCCCCGGACCCTCCGTCAGCCCGCCGAGGGGCGCCTGCTCCGGCCGGCGCGGACACGACAGCGCGGGTGGCACTTGGTCCTACTCCGCCCCGCGCGTACGGAGTCCGTGCAGCAGTTGGTCGACATGGCCTGCGGCCTGGGCGGGTTCGAGTGGTTGGTGGCCTACCAGCAGGCGGTACCAGAACAGGCCGAAGAGCCGGTCGGTGGCGGCCTCCACGTCTGCGGTGGACGGGAGTTCGCCGCGCTGCACGCCCCTGGCGAGGAGGGTCAGCACGACGGCGCGGCGGCTCTCCACCCATTCCCGGAACGGCTCGGCGAAGGCCGGGTCGAGCTGTGCCTCCGCCATCAGGCCGCGCAGTGTCCGGACCCGCAGCGGGTGCGCGCAGACGCCGTACAGGGCGGTGGTGAACGCGGTCAGGTCGTCGGTCAGCGAGCCGGTGTCGGGTTCGGGCATGCGCTGCTCGACCGCCGTCCGGTACGCGTCCATGACGAGGAGGGCCTTCGATTTCCACCAGCGGTAGACGGTGCTCTTGGCGACGTCGGCGCGAGCGGCGATCCGTTCGATGGTGACGGCCTGGTAGCCGAGTTCCTCGACGAGCTCGACCGCGGCGGCCAGGACGGCGTCGTGGGCCTCCTGGCTGCGGATCCGGCCGCCGGTCCGGCGGCTGTGGGTTTCTGGGGAGGACACCCCGTCACGTTAGCAGCGTGCTACTCTCAATCAAAACGCTACGGAGCGTTTTGATTGATGGGGGAGTGGAACGAGCATGGGTGAGATCGTGGTGTCGCACGGCTACGGCGCGAGCGACGACAGTGTCTGGTTCCCGTACCTGGCCGAACGGCTTGCGGCCGGCGGACACCGGGTCACCGTGCCCCGGCTGCCGGAAACCACCGCTCCGCGGCTGGAGCCCTGGCGCAAGGCGTACGGCGAGGCCGCCCTGGCCGCCGGCCCGGCCGGGTCGACGGTGCTGGTCGGGCACAGCATCGGCGGCGTGAACGTGCTGCGTTTCCTGGAGCAGCACGATCCCGAGACCCAGGGGGTGTTCGCGGGCGTGCTGCTGGTGGCGACCTCCGCGCACGAGGTCGGGTACGACGAGCTCGCCGAGTTCTTCGAAGGAGGGTTCGACTGGGAGCGGATCCGCCGCTCGGCGCTGCAGTTCCGGGTGCTCCAGGCCATGGACGACCCGGTCAATCAGCCGGACCCGACCGAGCACGTCAGGCTGCTGGTCGACGGCCTCGGCGCGACCGCGGTGGTGACGCCCACCGGAGCGCACTTCGGTGCCACCCCGGACGACCACGTCGAGGTACCGGAGGCGGTCCGGCTGGTCACCGAGCTGCTGGCGGGCTGACCGGCCCGGGGCGGGGACCAGGCAGGGGCGGCGTGCGGCATCGCACGCCGCCCCTGCCGGCTTCTGCGCGGAACGGGTCGGGGGACTACCGGGTGCTGCTGTACGGCAGCAAGGCCATCTCGCGGGCGTTCTTGATCGCCTGGGCGAGGCGGCGCTGCTGCTGTGCCGTGACGCGGGTGACGCGGCGGCTGCGGATCTTGCCGCGGTCGGAGATGAACTTCCGCAGCAGGTCGGTGTCCTTGTAGTCGATGTAGGTGATCTTCGCGGCGTCCAGCGGGTTGGGGCGGGACTTCAGCGGCTTGTGGGGGGCCTGACGGCGGGCCATGAGGGCTCCTAGGGGTGGTCGGACGGTCAGGAGACGGGGTCGAGGAGGGAGTCGAAGGCGGCCGGGAGGCTCTTCCATGCCTCCCGGCCCGCCTCGTATTCGGCGTCGGTGAGCAGGCAGGACTCGAGGAGTCGTTCGAGCCCGTGCCGGTCGAGGCCGGGTGAGGTGAAGACGAGGTGCTGGCAGCAGTCGCCGTGCTCGGGATGCCAGTCGAGCGATGCGGCCGCCCGGCGCATCGGCGGCACCAGCTCCCAGGCGGCGTCCGGCAGGGACGCCAGCCACGGGCCGGCGTTCTCCACGCACAGCGCCCCGCCCGCGGCGTCCCAGGCCAGCAGCGTGTCGGGGCGGTCGGCGAGCCAGAAGCGGCCGCGACTGCGGGCGGCGGCGCAGCACAGCTCTTCCAGGGCCTCGAAGAGCCGTTCGGGGTGGAAGGGGCGCCGGCGGTGCCAGACGAGGGTGGTGACTCCCGCCTCGTCGGCCTCCTGCGGCAGCAGGGCGCAGGCCGGGTGCTGGGCGGCGGCCGCCGTTTCCGGGTCGAAGCCGGCGAAGGCCAGCGCGGCGAGTTCGCCGGATCCGGCCGGCACCTGACGGGCGGTCGGGTGGAGCTGGGCGAGGAGGGCGCGGTCCTCGTCATCGGCCTCTTCGCTGTCGACGAGGGCGAGTACGGGGGCGTATTCGAGCTGCCGCGCCCAGGTGTCCGCGACCGTCCGCTGGTCGGAGGCGGCCGCGGCGAGGCCCGCCTCTGCCAGGTCGTCTCCGTTGGCGAGGTAGGGCAGTACGAGTGCGGGGTCGACCGCGGTGATCACGCCCGTGAGGTCGAGTACCCCGGCGCCGTGCGCGACGACGACCTCTGCCATCGCCTTGGGTTCGACGGAATCCCAGAGTTCGACGACGGCCAGCCGGGTCGTGCCGTTGCCGGCCAGCCGTTCCAGCTCGGGGACCAGGTCCTCGCGCAGCGCGCAGCAGGCGCAGTCGTTGGCCAGGGGTGCCTCGCCGCGGGACAGCTCGCCGGAGGCGTCGCGTACCAGGCGCCGCACCGTGCCCGTCGGCGCGGTGGCCAGGTCGTGGTGGAGGGCGACGCTGCCCGGCACGGCGTGCAGCAGCCGGTCCACGACCTCCTTGCGGGCGTCGGAGTGCAGCCCGCCGACGATCACGACGGGCAGGGTCACGCCTTGCTCCCGTAGCGGCGCTCGAAGCGCTCGACGCGGCCGGCCGTGTCCAGGACGCGGGCGGTGCCGGTGTAGAAGGGGTGGCTCTGCGAGGAGATCTCGACGTCGATGACGGGGTAGGTGGTGCCGTCCTCCCACTCGACGGTCTTGTCGCTGGTCGCCGTGGAGCGGGTGAGGAAGGCGAAGCCGGCGGCCTTGTCGCGGAAGACGACGGGGCCGTAGGCGGGGTGGATTCCAGGCTTCATGGGATGCGGCCTCTCGGTTGTGGGGTCCTGGTCAGCGCTCTTCGCGGAAGTCGACGTGCCGGCGGACCACCGGGTCGAACTTGCGCAGCACCATGCGGTCCGGGTCGTTGCGGCGGTTCTTGCGGGTGACGTAGGTGAAGCCGGTCCCCGCGGTGGAGCGGAGCTTGATGACCGGGCGTACTTCGTTGCGTGCCATGCCGCTACTATACGGGAATGGAAATCGTTTCCAATAACCTTCCCCTTCGGAGAGAGGCAGGCCACACGCCATGTCCGCCCACTGCCAACTGACAGGCGCCCAGCCGGGATTCGGCAACAACATCTCCCACTCTCACCGGCGCACCTCCCGCCGCTTCGACCCCAACATCCAGCGCAAGCGCTACTGGCTGCCCGGAGAGGGCCGCTACGTCCGCCTGACCCTGAGCGCGAAGGCGATCAAGACCGTCGACGTGATCGGCGTCGAGGCTGCCGTGGCGCGGATCCGCGCCCGAGGGGGGAGGGTCTGATGGCGAAGAAGAGCAAGATCGCGCAGAACGAGAAGCGCAGGGCGGTCGTCGAGCGGTACGCGGCCCGGCGCGCCGAGTTGAAGGAGGTCCTGCGGCGGCCGTCCTCGACGGATGGCGAGCGCCGCGCGGCCCTGGCGGAGCTGCGCAAGCAGCCCCGCGACGCCAGCGCGACCCGGGTCCGCAACCGCGACGCCGTCGACGGCCGCCCCCGGGGCCACCTCCGCAAGTTCGGGCTCTCCCGCGTCCGGATGCGTGAACAGGCACACGCCGGGTTCCTCCCCGGGGTCACCAAGTCCTCCTGGTAGCCCGGCGAGTCGGGTAAGGGCGCGGCGCGGGCCCACCCGAGCGCGAAGCCGGGCGGGCGGGCGCGGTGGGACCGGTACCGGGCCGGGCGGTGCCGTGGCTGCGGCCGCCGCCCGGCCCCGTCAGGGTCCCGGACCGATGGCGGGGGCGGCCGGACGCCGTCCCCGCAGCCTCGGGGCCCGGGACGAGGCTGCAATGCCGAGATCGCCGACGAGCTGTTCCTGTCGCGGCGCACCGTAGAGCACCACGTCGCCGCCGTGCTGCGCAAACTCGGCGTGGCGTACCGGTCGGAAGCCGCTCGGTACGCCCGGCGAAACGGCGTGGGTCCTCCGGTCAGCTGAATTCGGCCGCACGGTCGACGGCCCACCGCGCGAAGGTGCGGGCCGGACGGCCGGTGAGGCGCTCGATGTGGTTGGTGGTGCGGTGTGACGCCGGCCGGTGCACCGAGGCCGAGATCAGCGCTTCCACCAGCCGCTCGGGGCGCCCGTCTGCGAGCATCCGTGACCGTGCGAGGTCGGTGGTGACCGCCCGGAAGCGCAGACGGCGCCGGAGCGCGGCACCCAGGAGGGCGACCTGGTCGGTGCGGCTCAGCACCTCCGGACCGGTCAACAGGTAGGGCCCGTCGTCCGGTTGGCCGTGCTGCTCGAGCAGCACGGCTACGGCCGCGTCGGCGACGTCGCGCTCGTCGACGACGGCCGTGGGAGCCATGTCGGGGCCCGACACCACGTCGCCCGCCCGTAGCTGCTGCGCCCAGCCCCGCGCGTTGGACGCCAGTGTGTCGCTGCGCAGCACCAGGGGGCGCAGACCGGCATCGCGGAGCAGCGCTTCCATGTCGGCGTGCACCTGAACGACGGGGTCGCTCTGGCGCGCGGCTTCGTCGTCCACGGCCGTCGAGGACAGGTAGACGACACGGGGGGCCGCCGCGACGAGTTCCGCGACCAGGTCGTGGGCGGGTGCCGAATCGAGCAGGGGCCAGATCAGGAAGACGGTGTCGATGCCCACGAGCGCTGCGCGCACGGCGGCGGCGTCCGTGAGATCGCCGGTCGCCTGCCCGGCTCCGGGGTGCGGACCGGTCTGATCGCGCACGAGGCCTCGTACGGGCGCGCCGTGTGCGCGGAGGCGGTCGACGACCTCACGGCCGAGGTTGCCGGCCGCGCCGGTGACCAGGATCGACGGACGGAAAGGAGCGCCCGTGGGGCGAGGGGTATCAGGCATGATCGGGACGCTAGGGGTTCAGGCCGACATGAAGGCAAGGCGCGAGTGGTGAAGACGATCGGAGAAGCGGCCGCGGAACTGGGAGTCGAAGCCCATGTGCTGCGGCACTGGGAAGACGTCGGGGCACTCGCCGTGCCGCGCGACGGCAAGGGCTACCGCATGTACGACGACAAGGCGGTGGAACAGGCGCGCACGGTCCTGAAGCTGCGGCGCGTCGGCCTCTCGCTGCCCGAGGTCACCGCCGCCATGGCGCCGAAGAAGTCGCAGGCGCAGGCGGTCGTGAGGGCGAAGATCGCTGAACTCGAAGCCGAAGTGGAGCGGAGGCAGCAGGCGATCGCCTTCCTGCAGCACACCGCCGAGTGCCGGCACCGGTACCTCGACGAATGTTCGGATTGTGCGGCGTTCGTTCGGGAAGCCTGAGTTGACCACCTGTCGGGTGTGCTGACCCACCGGCCGCCGGGGGGTGACGGAAGTCTTACGGTGCGGTGCGGGAGGGCGCTTCGGCGGGTGGGGTTCCGTAGCCTGCCGGGCATGCGAGTACTCGTCACAGGAGGAGCCGGGTTCATCGGCTCACACGTGGTTGCCGTCCTGGCAGCCGAGGGACACACGCCCGTGGTTCTGGACGCGTTGTTGCCGAAGGCCCATCCGCACGCCCCAGAGGTGGCGGACGCCGAATTCGTGCGGGGCGACGTCCGGGACGCCCGGACGGTCGCGCGCGTGCTGCGCGGCGTGGACGCCGTGTGCCACCAGGCCGCGATGGTGGGCCTGGGGAAGGACTTCGCGGACGCGCCGGAGTACGTCGCCTGCAACGACTTGGGGACGGCGGTGCTGCTGGCCGGGATGGCCGAGGCCGGGGTGCGGCGGTTCGTGCAGGCCGGGTCCATGGTGGTCTACGGGGAGGGGCGGTACGAGTGCGCCGAGCACGGAGTGGTGCGGCCGGGGCCGCGGGCGGTCGCGGATCTGGAGGCGGGCCGGTTCGAGCCCCGCTGCCCGGGCTGCGGGGCCGAGCTCGTCCCCGGGCTGGTGGGCGAGGACGCGCCGGTGGATCCGCGGAACGTGTACGCGACGACGAAGCTCGCACAGGAGCACCTGGCAGCCGCCTGGGCACGGTCGACCGGTGGTACGGCCGTGTCGCTGCGGTACCACAACGTGTACGGGCCGGGCATGCCGCGGGACACCCCGTACGCGGGTGTCGCGTCCTTCTTCCGGTCCGCGCTGGCCCGGGGCGAGGCGCCGCGGGTGTTCGAAGACGGTGCGCAGCGGCGGGACTTCGTGCACGTACGGGACGTGGCCCGGGCGAACGCGGCCGCCCTGGCGGGTCTCGAGGGCCTGCCGGAGGGCGGCCACACGGCGTACAACGTGGGCAGCGGCGATCCGCACACCGTGGGGGAGATGGCCGCCGCGCTGGCGGCGGAGCACGGCGGCCCGGCTCCCGTGGTGACGGGGGAGTTCCGGCTGGGCGACGTGCGCCACATCACGGCGGACTCGTCGCGGCTGCGGCGGGAGCTGGGCTGGCGTCCCGAGGTGGGGTTCGCCGCGGGCATGGCCGAGTTCGCCCGGGCGGGGCAGCGGGGCTCGGTCCGCGTCGGGTAGGCCGGGTGCGGGTGCGGGTGCGGGTGCGGGCGTCGGTGCCCCGGGGCGGGTGCCGGTGTCGGCTTCGGGGTCGGTGCCCCGCGCGGGTGGCCCGTGCCCGGTGCGGGTGGCCCCGGGGTGTGGGTCAGGCGTCGGCGGCGGCGAGGGGCAGGGTGACCTCGAAGCGGCAGCCGCCGCGCACGTTGCGGACCCGTGCCCGGCCGGCGTGGGCCTCCACGATGCCCCGTACGATCGCGAGCCCCAGTCCGGCGCCGGCGGGGGGCGTGCGGGCCGGGTTGCCGCGCCAGCCCGTGTCGAAGACCTTCGGCAGGTCCTCCTCCGGGATGCCGCCGCAGCCGTCGGTGACGGACAGGACGGCGGTGTCCTCGTACCGGTCGACCCGTACGGCCACGGTGCCGTCGGCGGGGGTGTGCCGGATGGCGTTGACGAGGAGGTTGGCCAGGACCCGGGTCATCTCCTTGCCGTCCACCTCGACCGGGACGTGGGCGATGTCCTCGCCGCACAGCCGCACCCCGCGCTCGCGCGCGAGCGGGTCGGCGCCCAGGAGCGCGTCGGCCGCCAGGTCCCGGAGGGAGACGCGGCTCGGGGCCAGCTCCAGGGCCCCGGCGTGGATGCGGGAGAGCTCGAAGAGGTCGCCGACCATGGTGTCGAGGCGTTCGACCTCGGTGCGGATCTGCCGGTGGTAGCGGGCGGGTTCGGCGGCCACCCCGTCCTCCAGGGCCTCGGCCATGGCCCGCAGCCCGGCGAGCGGGGTGCGCAGGTCGTGGGAGATCCAGGCGACGAGCTCCCGGCGCGAGGCCTCCAGGGCGCGCTCGCGCTCGCGTGAGGCCGTGAGCCGGGCACTGGTGGCGGCCAGTTCACGGGTGACGGCGGCCAGTTCCGCGGTGGCCCGGGCCGGGGGCGCGGCGAAGCTGCCGCCCTCGCCGAAGTCGCGGGCCGCGCGGGCGAGGTCGCGGCCGCGGGCGACGACCCAGCGTCCGAGCAGCAGCGCGGTGGCCAGGGAGACGACGGCGGCCATGGCGACCACCAGGGTGACCACGCTCAGGTCGTGCGGGGAGAGGAACATGGCCCGCGCGACCGCGAGGGTCCCGGCGAGCATGGCGGTGACGGCGACCGCCGCGACGACGATCAGGGACACGGCGACGGACCGGTGCCGCAGCAGGCGCAGCGCGACGGCGCCGAGCAGCCCGGCGCAGGCCGCGCCCCCGAACGCGAACGCCGCGATCAGCAGGACGTCCTTCACCGGGTGCCCTCCTCCGCGTCCGCCTCGAACCGGTACCCCACGCCCCAGACGGTCTGGATGAGCCGGGGGGCGGCGGGGTCGTCCTCGATCTTGGCGCGCAGGCGGCGTACGTGGACGGTGACGGTGGACAGGTCGCCGAAGTCCCAGCCCCACACCTCCCGCATCAGCTCCTCCCGGCCGTGGACCCGGCCGGGATGGCTGAGCAGGTGCGCGAGGAGGTCGAACTCCCGCAGGGTGAGCGTGAGCTCCCGTCCGTTCCTGGAGGCCCGGCGCCGCTGCGGGTCGAGCCGGATGCCCGCGCCGGTCAGCAGCCCCGTTCCGGGGGCCGGCGGCGCCGCGGCCCGGCTGCGGCGCAGGACGGACTCGACGCGCAGGACCAGCTCGCGCGGGCTGAAGGGCTTGGTGACGTAGTCGTCCGCGCCGAGCTCCAGGCCGGCGATCCGGTCGTCCTCGTCGCCGCGGGCCGTCAGCATGATCACTGGGACGGGACGCTCGGCGCGCAGCCGCCGGCACACCTCCAGCCCGTCGATGCCGGGCAGCATGAGGTCGAGGACGACCAGGTCCGGTTCGTGCCGGGCGGCGGAGTCCAGGGCGGCGGCGCCGTCGGCGGCGTGGTGGACGTGGTGGCCGGCCCGGCGGAGGTAGCCGGTGACGACCTCCGCGACCGTGGGGTCGTCGTCGACGACGAGGACCCGGGCGGGCGGGGCGGGCGGGGGCGTGCTGGTGGCCGTGCTCATGACGGCAAGCCTCCCACCGGCGGGCCGCTGCCGTCTGCGGGGGAGTGGCCCCGGAGGGCCGACGTCCGTGTTTCGTAAGGAGTCGATGTCCGGTATGTCCCCGGGGAAATCCTACGGTGGCAGTCGTGACCGAAATCTCCGTGGACGTCGTCCTGCCCTGTCTCAACGAGGCCGAGGCCCTGCCCTGGGTGCTCGCCCGCATCCCCGCCGGCTGGCGGGCCCTGGTCGTGGACAACGGGTCCACCGACGGATCCGCCGAACTCGCCCGCTCCCTGGGCGCCACCGTCGTCGCGGAGCCGCGGCGCGGCTTCGGCGCCGCCTGCCATGCCGGACTCATGGCCGCCGAGGCCGAGTACGTCTGCTTCTGTGACTGCGACGCCTCCCTCGACCCCGGTCTGCTGGGCGGATTCGTCCGGGCGGTGGCCGCGGGCGAGGCGGACCTGGTCCTCGGCCGCCGCCGCCCCCGGGGCCGGGGCACGTGGCCCGCGCACGCCCGGGCGGGGAACCTCGTGCTCGCCCGGATGCTGCGCCGCCGCACCGGCCTGCGGCTGCACGACCTCGGCCCGCTCCGGGCGATGCGCCGGGAGGACCTGGTGGGCCTGGAGCTGACCGACCGGCGCTCCGGATACCCGCTGCAGATGGTCGTCCGGGCGGCCGACGCGGGCTGGCGGGTGCGTGAGGAGGACGTGCCGTACCTGCCGCGCAGCGGCAAGTCCAAGGTCACTGGCACCTGGCGGGGCACCTGGAACGCGGTCCGCGACATGCGTGCGGTCCTCGCCGAGCCCCCGTACGTCCCTGCCGCCGGCCGCTCCGAGCGGGCCGGCGGTGCGCGGTGACCAGCCTGCTCGTGATCGCCAAAGCGCCCGTGCCCGGCCGGGTCAAGACCCGGCTCACCCCGCCGTTCACCCCCCGGCAGGCGGCGGACCTGGCCGAGGCCGCGCTCGCCGACACCCTGGCGGCCGCGGCGGCCACCCCGGCCGGCCGGCACGTCCTGGTCCTGGACGGCGCCCCGGGGCCCTGGCTGCCGCCCGGCTTCGAGGTCGTGCCACAGGGCGGCGGGGGCCTCGACGAACGGCTCGCGGCCGCGTTCGCCGGCTGCGCCGGGCCGGCCCTGCTGATCGGCATGGACACCCCGCAGGTCACCCCGGAACTCCTGGCGCCCGCGCTGGCCTTCGACGCGTACGACGCCTGGTTCGGCCCGGCCGCCGACGGCGGGTTCTGGGCCCTGGGCCTGGCGGCGCCGGACCCGGCCCTGCTGCTCGGCGTCCCCATGTCCGTGCCCGAGACCGGGGCGGTGCAGTACCAGCGGCTGCGTGCGGCCGGCCTGCGCACCGGGCTGCTGCCGCGGCTGCGGGACGTGGACACCGCCGCCGACGCCGCCGAGGTCGCCGCCCTGGCACCGGCCGGCCGGTTCGCCGCGCTCCACCGGCGGCTCAGCGCCCGGACGGCGGTGGCGCGATGACCGCCCCCACCACCTCCCGGCCGCCCGCCACACCGGGCCGGCAATGGCGGGCCGACCCCTACAGCCTGGCCCTGCGCACCGGGCAGGGCCCCCTCTTCCTGCGGCGGACGGACGGCTGGCTGCTGCCCCTGGACGTCGAACGCTGGTGCGCCGGGGCCGACGCCGCCGACGAGAGCGTGCTGGCCCGCTGCCGCGGAAGCGTCCTCGACATCGGCTGCGGCCCCGGCCGGCTCGTCGTGGCGCTGGCCGAACGGGGCCGCCGCGCCCTCGGCATCGACGTGACCCCGGCCGCCGTGACCCGGACCGTGGGCCGCGGCGGAACGGCCCTGTGCCGCTCCGTCTTCGAGCCCCTGCCCGGCGAACGCCGCTGGGACACCGCCCTGCTGATCGACGGCAACATCGGCATCGGCGGAGATCCCGCCGCCCTCCTGCGGCGCACCGCCGGCCTGATCGGCCCCGGTGGCCGCCTGGTCGCCGAGGCCGCGCCCGTCGACGTCGACGAGCGGTGCGAGGTGCGCCTCGACGACGGCCGCGGCACGCTCGGCGCCCCCTTCCCGTGGGCCCGGGTCGGCCGCCGGGCCCTGCTGAGCCACGCCGAGGCCACCGGCTGGCGCACTGCCGGCAGCTGGACGGTGGCCGGCCGGCACTTCGCCGAACTCGTCCCCGGGACACCGCGCGGCCCCGAGGCCGGCACCGCCCTGCGGGCCGCGCCGTGACCCGGCCCGCCGCCGGTCCCGTACGGGCCGCCGCGACCGCGACCGCCGCCACCGCCGTCCTCGTCACCGCCCTGGTCGCCGTGCTCGTCCTCACCGTGCGCAAGGACGGCTACTTCGCCGACCCGGCCGGCCTGTCCTGGCTGTACGCCGCCTGCTGGGCCCTGTTCGCGGCGGCGGTGTGGTCCCTGCGCCGGGTACCCGCCCGGCACGCCGCAGCCCTCGTCCTCGCCGGCGGTGTCGCCGTCGCCCTGACGGGACTGGCCGCCCCACCCCGCACCAGCACCGACTCGTACCGGTACGCCTGGGACGGCCGCGTGCAGGCGGCGGGCATCTCCCCCTACGACCACGCCCCGGCCGACCCCGCCCTCCTGCCGTACCGCGACGGATGGCTCTTCCCGACGGGGGAGGCGTGTGGCAGGCCGGACCTGGCCGCCGTGTCCGAGGGCGTCTGCACGCGCATCAACCGCCCCCGCGTCCACACCATCTACCCTCCGGCCGGCGAGCTGTACTTCCTCCTCGTCCACGCCCTCTCGCCCGACGGAGTCCGCCACAAGGCCTTCCAGGTCGGCGGCGCCGTACTGGCCCTCGCCACCACGCTGTCGCTGCTGCGCATCCTCCGCCGGCGCGGTGACCCCAGGACCGCGGCCTACTGGGCCTGGTGCCCCGCCGTCGCCGTCGAAGCCGTCAACAACGCCCACGCGGACGTCCTCGCCGTCCTGCTGTCCGTCCTCGCCCTGGGCCTGACGGTGCGCCACCGGGCCTGGGGCGGCGCCCTGCTCGGCCTGGCCACCGCGGCCAAACTCCTGCCCGCCGTCCTGCTCCCCGGCGCCCTGTCGGGCGTACGCCGCGCCCGTGACGCCGCCGCCGTCCTGCTCCCCGCCGCCGCCGTCCTCGTCGCCCTCTACCTGCCGTACGTCCTGCTCTCCCACTCCTCCGTCCTCGGCTACCTCGCCGGGTACGCCGACGAGGAGGGCTACCAGGACGCCTCCGCCGGCGACCGCTACGCCCTCCTGCGCCTGCTCCTCCCCGACTCCTGGGCCGTGCCCGCCGTCGTCGCGGGCATGCTCGCCGTCAGCCTGTACGTGATCCGGCGGGGCGACCCGCAGCGCCCGTGGAGCGGTGCCCTCCTGGTCAGCGGGACCGCGTTCCTCCTGACCACGCCCGGCTACTCCTGGTACGCCCTCCTCCTGATCGCCCTGGTGGCGCTCGACGGCCGCTGGGAATGGCTCGGCGTCGCGGTCGCGGGCGCGGCCGCCTACCTGACGGGCCGGGTCGTCCCGCACGCCGGCACGGCCGCCTACGCCGCCGCCGCGCTGGCCGTCGCGTGCGGCTGGGCGGCGCGCCGGCGAGCCCGCGGCCGGCGCGCCGCCCCGCACCGTACGGCCGGACCGGACACGCTCCCCTCGGCGGGGAGGGCCACGTGAACCCACGCATGCAGCATCCACATCCACGGAGGCACCCCATGAACGCGAACGGAGGCCGTCCGGCCGCACCCGGCGGTCCGGCGCGGGCGGGAACGGAACCCGGCGACGGCAGCATGGCGGGCCTCGCCCGGCTGCGGTCGGCCCTGGGCGCCCGGTGGGCGGCCGGCCCGCCACGGGGCCCGTCCCGCCCGGAGTTCTGGCGCAGCCCGCTGCGCGGCCCGTGGCTGACGGCGGTGTTCGGGATCGTCCTGCTCTTCGGCATCACGATCGTCTTCGTCACCGGCCTGGTCTCGTACGCCGCGTACGAGCCCGACCTGGCGGCGGTCAACGACCAGACCCCCGGCAAGGGATGGCTGGGCTTCTACCTCTTCTCCTGGCCGACCTCCCCGTACTGGCTCTACCGCGTCACCCAGGGCGTGCACGTCACGCTCGGCGTCGTGCTCGTGCCCGTGCTCCTGGCCAAGCTGTGGTCGGTGATCCCGAAGCTCTTCGCCTGGCCCCCGGTGAGCTCGGGCGCCCAGGTCCTGGAGCGGCTCTCCCTCCTCCTGCTGGTGGGGGGCGCCGGGTTCGAGTTCGCCACCGGCATCCTCAACACACAGCTGCACTACATCTTCCCGGGCTCCTTCTACACGCTGCACTTCTACGGGGCCTGGGTCTTCATCGGCGCCTTCGCGGTCCATGTGGTCTTCCGGCTGGGACGGGCCGTGCGGGCCCTGCGCGCCGGGCCGCGGCAACCGGCCCCGGACAGCGAGGAGGCGGCCGGGCTGGTCTCGCCCCGCCCGGCCGCTCCCACGATCTCCCGGCGGGGCGCGCTGGGCATGGTGGGGCTCGGCTCCCTCGCGCTGCTCGTGGTGACCGCGGGGCAGAGCGTGGGCGGCTGGTTCCGCCGGACGGCCCTCCTGGCGCCGCACGGCCAGGACCCGGGCTCCGGCCCGAACGGCTTCCAGATCAACAAGACCGCCGCCTCCGTCGGCATCCGCCCCAGCGACACCGGTCCGGCCTGGCGGCTGACCGTGCGCGGCGGGCGCCGCCAGATCGACCTCACCTACGCCCAGCTGCTCGGCCTGCCGCAGCACGAAGCGCTGCTGCCCATCGCCTGCGTGGAGGGCTGGTCGACCGCCGACCAGCACTGGAGCGGGGTCCGCCTCACCGACCTGGCCGCGCTCGTGGGCCTGGGCACGCACGCGCCACAGCTCCTGGTCCAGTCCGTCCAGCGGGGCGGGTCGTTCAGCTCGGTCGTGCTGAGCGCCGACCAGGTCCGGGACGCGCGTTCGCTGCTGGCCGTTCGGGTCAACGGGGCGGTCCTGTCCGCCGACCACGGCTATCCGGCCCGGGTGATCGTCCCCGGGGCACCCGGTGTCCACAACACCAAGTGGGTCACCCGCCTCACCTTCGGAGAACCGTCATGAGGGCGCCCACCGCCGACACCGCCCCGGCCGGCTTCCGGCACCGCTACGGCTCCTCCCCGCTCCACCTGCTCCTCGTGCTCGCGTCCTTCGCCCTGGCCTGCTACGCCGGTCTGCGCCTGCTCGAAGGGGACGCCCTCGGCGTGGCCGTGTGGTTCGTGGGAGCCGCGCTCCTGCACGACCTCGTCCTCCTGCCGCTGTACGCGGTCGCGGACCTGGCCCTCCAGCGGCTCCTCGCGCCCGGTGAAGGGGAGGGGGCGCGCATGCGGCGGGCCGGCGTCAACCACGTCCGGGTGCCCGCCTTCGTCTCCGGCGTCCTGCTGCTCGTCTACTGGCCGCTGGTACTGGGGCAGGTCGGCCACTTCACGAGCAGCACCGGCCTGCCGGCCGACGTGTTCCTGGGGCGGTGGCTGCTGATCACCGCCTGCCTGTTCGCCGCCTCGGCAGCCGTCCTCGCCGTGCGCCTGTGGAACGCGGGCGGTGAGGCGCGCAAGGCCCGGGCCCGGGCCCGCAGGGCGCGGAAGGCCGGTCCGCCGCCGCCGGGCGGGGCCGGCTGAGGGGGTTCAGGCCGGCCGCTCAGCCGGCGCGCAGTTTCGACGCGTGGCCGAAGCCGAGTGCCGCCGTGAACGGGTGGATCAGGCCGGCGTCGGCGGCTTCCAGGGGGAAGAGGGGGAGGACGCCGGCGGGCCGGGTCCTGGCGCGCAGGAGTCCGGCCCGGTAGAACGCGGCCGTCCAGCGGCCGTCCTCGGAGTGCCATGCCTCGGAGAGTCCCGGCAGGGAACCGGCCTTGTGGGGAAGCCCGGCGAGGGCGGCGAACTGCCGGGCCGGCGGGGTGTCGCCCATCGTGTGGTCGCAGTGGTACAGGCGCATGCGGCGGTCGTTCCCGTCGGCGAACCACCGCAGGAGCTGACGCTCGTAGTCGGCGGCCTTGATGCCCGTGGCTTCGGCCTTCAGCTCCAGGTCGAGGTCCCACCATTCGCGCCACACCGCGTCGAACGCCGCCGCGTCGCCGCCGAAGAGGTGGCGCGGGAAGTGGTGGGGGAGGGAGATCTCCTTCCGTGTCAGGAGCGGGAAGATCCCCATGATCGCGCTGCTGAACCCGCAGACGGTGACGCTGCCCAGGGCCGGCGGGGGCGTGGGCACCGAGCCGGCGCGGCGCGCGGTGGGCAGCGGGGGCAGCAGGCCGACCGGTGCGGTGCTGCCCTGCCAGCGGCTGAAATCGGTGCCGGAACCGCCGTACCCGAAGCGGTGCAGGAAGCGCACCACCTCCAGCAGGAGACGGTGGGTCCCCTCCTGGGAGTTGAACGGTTGCCAGGCGAACCTCTCGTTGTCCTTGCCCGGCGGCAGCGCGGGCAGGATGGGAACGACGACCACCGCCGGACGGCCCGAAACGTGCTGCGCCTGGACCAGATTGAGGTCCCGCAGCAGGTGCCGGTAGCCCACGACGACGTACGGCTGGTCGGCCGTGGTGTCCCTCTTGACGCTGTACGGGTAGTTGCTGCGGAAGGGGTAGGCGGAGAGCGGATAGCCGCGCGTCGCGGTGGAGGGCGTGAAGTAGCAGACCACGTCGATGCCGTCGGCCGGGACCGGGGCCGAAGGCCGCTTCGGCGCCCAGACGGCGACCAGGAAGCGCGGCTGCGGCGGGTGCGCGTCGTCGTTGCCGCCGTACTCCAGCCAGAGGAAACCCCCGGTGTCCGCCAGTGCCACCACCTGGTCGGTGGTGCGAAACCGGTCCCAGCCCTCCTGCTCGGCGCGGGCCGGCGCCGCGTCGGTGAGCGTGCGGACGCTCACCTTCTCCAGCCACAGCGGCGTGGCGGGCGGGGCCGGCGTGTTCAGCACCGCGTACCTCCTCGGCTGCCCCGTCGCCTCCCGGAAGAAGACCCCCGGCTGGTCACCGTGCACCTGGGTGCCGGTGTACGGCGGCGGGGTCACCGGTGACTGGCGGATGCGGCCCAGCTCCATCGTGAGCCGCAGGTCGTCCCCGTCACGGGTCACCGTGACTCCCCGGTTGTCCCAGTACACGGGCGCGTCGGGGCTGCGGGTGAGGGTGACCGACTCCGGCGCGTAGTCGGGGTGGGCGACGTCGAGGTCGATACGGCTCCACTCCTGCGCGGGGACCGCACGGGTGACGGGGCCGTCCAGCGGGAGGCTGATGTGCTGGGTCACCGGTCCCTGCGCATCGGTCCACGTCAGCTTCACCTCGGCCACCGTCCCGGCCTGCGGCGGTCGGCCGAGGACGTCGGCCACGGCGAAGGTGAGACGGGTCGTCGCCATCTCAGAGCTGCATCCCGGTCTTCGGGTCGTAGTGGACCTCGGTGGCGACGATCTGATCGGTCGGCATGACCTCGATCCACTGGTCGAAGACCTGGAAGGGCTCGGTGCCGTCCGCCTCGAATCCGTCGCCGAGCGGATCGAAGCCGCGCTCGTAGACCTTGTCGGTGGGCAGGTAGTTCACGGGCGTGCCGTCCGGAAGCCGGTCGCTGACCTTCACCCGCGACTTCTGCCAGTCGCCGCCGACCACGACGGCCAGATAGCGGATCGCGTCGTGCACCGTCAGCGCATCGGCCGGCAGGTCGCGGTAGCGGGCGGTGAGCTCCGGGTCCCTCCAGGCGTACCGCTTGAGCACCAGCAGCATGCGGCCGCGCTCGCCCGGGACCGACTCGGCGTACAGCGAGTCGAGTCCGTCGGTCCCCTCGACGCCCGCGTTGGTCAGCCATTGCAGCGCCTCGAACTCGTGCCCCTGGCGGATCGGGACGACGGCCTTGACCCAGGGGGCGTTGAGGAAGGCGTTGCGCAGGTTGTCGCCGTCGAGCTGGAGCAGCCAGCCCAGTGAACTCCCCAGCCTGGCGGGCCGGGAGTCGGCGGTGATGTAGTAGTCCTCGCCGGTGTTGCTGGTGCCGCCCCAGCCGACGACGGTGCTCTTCTCGAATTCCTTCTCCGTGGCCCCCGAGCCGTCGAAGCCGAGGTTCTCCTTCACGGCCAGCTTGTTGGGCACCCACCACTCCGGGGCCACGAAGTACAGCATGCGGTCGACGTCGAAGAACGTCTGGACCAGCTCGGCCATGATGTGCTGGGTCTGGCTGCTGATGCCGGACAGGCCCTTCCCCTTGAAGAGCTGGCGGATCAGGCTGCGGTACACGACGATCTGCTCCTCTTCCCGCAGATCCTCGAAGCGCCGGGGGCTGATGCCCGCGGCGAGCTTCACCCGCTCCTGGGCCGCTTTGAAGAACGCCTCCTTCGCCAGCCGCTCCTTCTCCTGGTCGACCTCCTTCAGGCGCTCGGCGTTGACCTTGTTCACCTGTTCCACGTAGGCCGAGGTGGGGCCGTAGTTGACGGTGAAGCGGTAGGGGAACATCTCGCCGTCGTCACCGCTGTGCCCGATGATCCGCAGCCTCAGCCGGTTGGTCCCCTCCGCGAACTGGCTG
Source organism: Streptomyces sp. 3211.6 (assembly GCF_003634815.1). Classification (NCBI taxonomy): domain Bacteria; kingdom Bacillati; phylum Actinomycetota; class Actinomycetes; order Kitasatosporales; family Streptomycetaceae; genus Streptomyces; species Streptomyces sp. 3211.6. The sequence goes on from NZ_RBXC01000001.1 coordinate 6,661,483, forward strand.
ACCCGCAGATCGGCGACGTTGCTGCTCAGCCACTGCACGTTGGTGTGGCTCTTGTACTCGTATCCGTACTTCGGATAGAGCAGCAGATCCGCCAGGGCGTCGTCGAAGTAGTCGTCGTCCGGCCCCTTGTACGTGCCTTCGACGGTCTCCTGGTACTGCTCGGGCATCGGGACGAGCTGGGCGGGCTGGACCTGACCCTGCGGGGGCTGCGCGACGTGGACCAGCTCGGCGACCCCGAGTTCGTCGCCCGGCCGGTCGATGTAGGTCTGCCAGCACAGCTGGGTGCCGATCTCCTGGACCTGGACCCCCACCTGGCGCATCTTGCGCCGCAGTTCGTAGTTGACGAGCTTGTCGGTGGTGTTCTGCAGGAGGTACCTCTTGCTGGAGGTGTCGGTGGTCTCCACGACCGTCTTGAACGTCGACTTGAAGCTGCGTTTGATCTCCGTGGACAGCTTGATCGTCTGCTGCCGCAGCTGCTTGTGGGTCTGTTCCTTGGCGGTCTTGCGCGCGTCGGCCGAGTCGTAGCTCGTACGGGCGGTGGCCTGGGTGTTGAAAACCCCCAGCTTGCCACTGGTCCGCGCCTCCAGGCTCACACCGAACTTGCTGCTGCTCTGGTTCTCCTCGCTGACCGAGGCCGACAGCTCGTCCTCGGACCGGCTCTCCTGCTCGCTGCGCTGGGTGACCTCCTCGGAGGCCTCGGTGGTGCGTTCGGTGAGGGTACGGCGCGTGGAGACCTCGATCAGCTCGACCGCGGCGCCGGGGCTGAGCCAGATGTGCTGGACCGGGGGGCCGAGGAACGAGTCGAACTCGAAGAAGTACTGGCGGAAGAGGTGGACGACACCGAGCGGGGACAGCGACGCCTCGGGCAGGCCGGCGGTGGCCGCCCGGTCCCGTGCTCCCGGCGACACGGGCGGCCCGCCCCCCAGCAGTTCGGCGAGGGCGTCGACCTCGGGCACGTTCACCCGGTGGCCGCTCGTCGCGAACATCGCGTGCAGCACGTCGTACCGGCCGGCGGCCTGCAGGTTCTTCAACGCTCCCGCGACGCGGGACTCCTGGGCGGCCAGGGCGGCGGGGTCCGCGGCGGCCGCCGGGAGGCCGTCGGACGCGGCGTGGACGATGACGCCGCCCTGGGCGATCTTCTCCTCCGCGATGCGCAGCAGGGCGGCGAGCCCGTCGGGCCCCGGCCCCACGAGACGGTCCCAGACGGCCGGATCGGCGAGGTCCGCCTTCTTGAGCCGGGCCAGGAGTTCCCGGGTGACCACCGAGTCGAGGGTTCCGGGGAGGGCGGAGGCGACCGACGGCACCGGGGCGCCCGGCTCGATCGTCAGGGCGGGCGCGGCGGCCGTGGCGGAGGCCGGGGCCAGGGTGAAGGAGGGGCGCATGTTCTCGGTGAGCGCCGCCGCGAGCGAGCGGCGCATGGCGGGGCCCGTGGTGCCGAACCGCTCGGCGAGCCGGGCCGAGCGCCAGCCGAGCAGCGGCTGGTAGACGCCGTACAGCTCGGAGGCGTACGGCAGAGAGCCCTGGAATTTCGCGAAGTTGACCTTCATCTGCCGACTCTCGCCTCCCCGACGCGGCCGCCCTGTCCGACCTGCTCCACAGGCTCCCGTTCCGGGCGGTTCGCGCCCAGTCCAGGCCTGGGAATCCGCGTCCCAAACCACCTGGCCGAGTGAAGGGGCGGCATGCAGAAACGATCCCCGGCGGGCCGCAACCCCGAGCGGGCACGGACCGGCCCCCGCGTGTTCCCCGACGGCTCGGCTCAGGCCCTCACGATCCGGAGCACCGAGGCCAACAGCAGGGCGGGCGAGACCGCCCCTCCGATGACGATCACCGGCAGGGCCACCCACAGGAGGGGGTGGTCCCCGGCCTCGGACGGCATGTCCTCCTGCACGATCACGAACCACGCCAGGTGCAGGGCCGTGCCCGCCATCAGGGCGATCCAGTACAGGCCGATCCCGGCCGACCACAGCCGGACCCTGCCGGCAGGCGCGGTCATCAGCCGCTTCCGGTAGACCTGGAGCCCCACCATCGCGCCGAGGAGCAGGAGGGCCACGGGGAAGCGCCACCAGTCGTCGTTCACGGCCCACTGGTGTGCGGCGCTCGGCTGCTCTGATTCCGACGGGTACCGCGCGGCCCGGTCCAGCAGGTCGAACCCTCCGATGAGCAGGGCGACGACCGGGATCAGGAAGAACAGCCCGTAGAGCGGCCTGCCGAGACCCGTGGTCAGGGCCCCGACGGCGTCCTCCCGCGGGGAGGACGCGCCCGACGACGCGGCACGGGCGCGGACCGGGCCGGCCGGTGTCCGGCCGGGCATGACCGCCGTGGGCGGCGGGGTCCGCGGGGGAAGCGCGGTGATGGCGGCCACCCGGTCCGGTCCGGACACCGCCCCGGCCTCCGACCCCCGTACGAGGCGCTGCGCTTCCTTCTCCGGTTCCTCCGCTTCCTTCCTCGGCCCCTCCGGCCCCTGCGGCCCCTCCGGCTCCTGCGCCTCCGCGTTGAGCAGTTCCTCCGCCTTCTGCGCGATGGCGGCGACCACGGGCGCCGGCAGCCAGGGGCCCGTGCCGGCCCGTTCCCCGGACGCGGCGGCGAGCTCCGCGACCGTCGGGCGGTCCGCGGGCCGCTTGGCCAGGCAGCGCCGGGTCAGTTCCCCGAACGCGCCCTCGATCCCGTCGAGGTCCGGTTCGTGGTGCACGAGCCGGTACAGCAGTTCGGCCACCGACCCTCCGCCGAACGGCCCGCGTCCGGTCGCCGCGAAGGCCAGCACCGCTCCCAGGGAGAACACGTCCGCCGTCGGGCCGACGGTCCGGCCCTCCGCCTGCTCCGGTGACATGTAGCCGGGTGAACCCACCACCAGACCGGTCCCGGTCAACGCCGTCTCGTCGGCGGACCGGGCGATGCCGAAGTCGATGAGCAGCGGCCCCGACGGGGAGAGCAGCACGTTGGAGGGTTTGACGTCGCGGTGCACCAGACCGGCCCCGTGCACCCCGGCCAGCGCCTTTGCGAGTCCGGAGAGCAGCCGCCACAAGGCCTCCTGGGGCAGCGGCCCGTGGAGGACGACGGCGTCGGCGAGCGCGGGCCCCGGAACGTACGCCGTGGCGAGCCAGGGCACCTCAGCCTCCGGGTCGGCGTCCAGGACCGGCACGGTCCCCGCTCCCCGGAGCGACTGGGCCGCCCTGACCTCTCGGGCGAAGCGCTGCCGGAAGCCCGCGTCGCCGGCGATCGTCCCGTGCACCACCTTGAGGGCGACCGTCCGGCCGCCCGGCGACCGGCCGAGGTAGACGCGGCCCATGCCGCCCTCTCCCAGGCGGTACAGCAGCCGGTACGAGCCCACTTGGCGCGGATCGGTCGCGGTCAACGGCTGCATGCCACACCCCCGTGAGACGCCATCCCCGTCGTCCTCCCACGCGACGCTCGTCCCGTGGGCGCCAGTCAGCATGGCACAACGGCCCAGCCCCCGGCACGGGAAGCAGAGCGGAAGGTCCACGCCGTGCCCGCCTTCGGGCTTCGAAGCGGTGGCCTCCGCTCATCCGGACGGCGACCGGTCTCCGGGGCCGTCCTCGGATTCCGGCCCGGTGACGGTGATCGCCCCGGAGGGGCACACCCCTGCGGCCATCCGCGCCGCCGCGAGGCGGTCGGGGGCCGGGTCGGTCCGCAGCAGGACCACCAGGCCGTCGTCGGGGTCCTGGTCGAAGACGCCGGGCGCGGTCATGGCGCACATCCCGGCGCCGATGCAGCGTTCGCGGTCGACGCCGAGACGGGCCGGGCTCACCGCGGGTCCCAGGTGACCGGGAGGCTCTTCACCCCGTAGATGTCGGCGCTCTCCGGGCGCAGACGGACCTCGTCGGCCGGTACGGCCAGGCGCAGCGTGGGGAAGCGGTCGAGCAGCGCGCGGAACGCCACCCGCATCTCCACACGGGCCAGTTGCTGGCCCAGGCACTGGTGGATGCCGTGGCTGAAGGCCAGGTGGCCGTCGTACGGCCGCCGGATGTCGAGCGCGTCGGGGTCCGTGAAGCGGGCGGGGTCGCGGTTGGCGGTGTTGAACGACAGGACGACCGTCGTGCCCGCCTCGATGGTGTGGCCGCCCACCTCGACGTCCTCCAGCGCCGTCCGGTGGAAGGTCTTGGCGACGCTCAGGTACCGCAGCAGCTCCTCCACCGCCCCGTCGGTGAGCGAGGGGTCGTCGCGCAGGGCGGCCAGCTGCTCCGGGTTACGCAGCAGGGCGAACGTGCCGAGGGAGAGCATGTTCGCGGTGGTGTCGAAGCCGGCCGCCAGCAGGATGAGGCTGATCCCCTTGAGCTCCTCGTCCGTCAGATCGCTGTCGGTGAGCTCGCTCAGCACGTCGTCGGTGGGGTTCGCGCGCTTGGCCGCCACCAGGCGCGCGAGGTAGTCCTGGGTGGCGGTGTAGGCGGCGATCAGCTCCTCGTCGCTCACCTCCCCGCCCATGAAGGCGTCGATCTGCTCCTGGAAGGACGCACGGTCCTCGTAGGGCACGCCGAGGATCTCGCAGATCACGATGGTGGGGATCGGCTTGGCGAACGCGGTCACCAGGTCCGCCGAAGGCCCCGCCGCCTCCATGGCGTCCAGGCACTCGGAGGTGATCTGCTCGATGCGCTCGGTCAGCATCCGCATCCGCCGCACGGTGAACTTCCCCACCAGCGGCTTGCGGTAGCGGCTGTGCTGCGGCTCGTCCATCAGGAGGAACTCGCCCGGAGGAGCCGGAGGAAGCTCGAAGTCGACGATGTTCATCAGCTCCTTGCGCGAGCTGAACCGGGAGTCCGCCAGGACCGACCGCACCAGGTCGTACCCGGTGATCAGCCAGCCGGGCTTCCCGCCGACGTGGGTGAAACGGCTGATCGGACCGTGCCGCTGGGCATCGCTCAGCTCGGCCGGCGGATCGAAGGGGCACCCGGACCGACGCTCCGTCGGCATCGCCTCGACGGTGTGCGGGGACTGGCTCATGAAGCGTTCCTCATCTCGCGATATGACGCGTTTGCTGTCCCTCGAAAGCTACGTTGCATTCATCATGCAGTCAACGGATTGCAGGCATATGTGCAGGTCAAAGCCGGGAAATTGGTGCAATGGCCCTGCCGCCGAATGCAACGGTGCGTTGCAACGGGTGGCGGTGAAGGCAATGGCCGGGCGCCGGGTGCCCGCGCGGTGTCAGCCGGCCGGCTCCAGGGGGAAGAGCTCGGCGGTGCCCGTCAGGTCGAGCAGTCGCAGCATCTGGTGGCTGGGAGCGGCCAGGCTGAGGGTGTGGCCGGCGCGCAGCGCGGCCTCGCGCGCCCGGAGCAGCGCGGTGAGCCCCGAGGAGTCGCAGAAGGACGAGTTGCTCAAGTCGACGATCACCGCTGCCGCGGGCTCGGCCTGGGAGAGGGCCGCCGTGAGCCGGCTTTCGAGTTCGCCGGCGTGCCGGATGTCGATTTCACCGCTCACGTGGACGACGACCGGCGTCCGCACGCCGCCGTCCGCCCCGCGGTCCGCCCGTACGTCGAATTCGGCAGTCATGTGAGGCCTCCTCACCCCCCTGGATGGCATCGCCGCCCGCCGGGGGCCGGCCCGTGGCCCGCACGCCGGCGTCGGAATCCGCCGCAGGGCTTCTGCCCGCGCGACAGGGGCCCATGCCGCCCGTCAGTGCTGCCTCATGGAGGACGGCGGCACGTCGAAAGCACGGGTGAAGGCGTACGAGAAGGCCGCCGGGGAGGCGTAGCCGAGCAGGACGGCGACCTCGGTCACGCTCTTGTGGCGCAGGAGGGGGATCGAGGCGAGCAGCCGGGCGCGGGACCGCCAGGCCGCGGGGCTCGTCCCCGTCGCCTGCCGGAAGCGCCGGGTCAGCATGCGCTCGCTCATGGCCGTGGCGCGCGCCCAGTCGGTGTTGCTCACCGACAGGCCGGGATCGGCGAGGTAGCCGCGGCACAGCGCGGAGAACGGCTCCTCGTGGGGGAGGGCCACGTACAGCGGGACTTCGGAGAGCGCGGCCGTCTCCAGCAGGACCAGCGCGATCAGCGCGCTGTCGCGGGCGTCCCCGGCGTAGTCCGCCTCCAGGTCTGCGGCGGCGAGCAGCAGCTCCCGCAGCAGCGGCGGGACCGCCACGACCCGGCAGGCCGCGGGCCACCACGGGACGGCGGACGGCTCCACGTAGAGGCTGGCCGTCCGGGTGTCCAGCATCCGCACCTGATGGCGGGTCCGGGGCGGGATGAGCACCGCCCGCTCGCCCGGAACGGTCCACGCCCCGTCGTCGGTCTCCACGAGCATGGTGCCGGTCGCGGCGTACAGGAGCTGCGCCCGGCGGTGCTCGTGCCAGGCGAGGAGGGTGTCCGGCGGGTAGTCCGTCGCGATCGGCAGCACCTCGGCGGGGAGGTGGTCGACCTGTCCGAGGGGCACGTTGCGCATGGCGGGATCCTATGGCCGGAACTCGAAAGGACCGGGCCGACAGTCGATCGTCGGCGCGGGCCCTCTCGGCTGGACTGGGCCCATGAGTGCTTTCGTTCTCGTCGTCGTCGGGGTCCTCACCGGGCTGACCACCGTGCTGTTCGGATTCGGAGGGGGTTTCGTCGCGGTCCCCGTCATCGTCTGGGCGGACGCCGCCGCGGGGCCGGCCGCGGCGGCCGTCGCGGTGGCGACCTCGGCCGTGGTGATGGTCGTCAACGCGGCGGTGGCCACCGCCGCCACGCCCCGTCCGGTCCTGAGGCATCTGCGGGGCACCACCCCGCTGCTGGTCCTGCTCGGCGCCGGAGGGGTGGCCGGCGCGCTCGCCGCGGGCGCCGCGCCGGCCGGGCTGATCCCCTGGGGGTTCGTGCTCTATCTGGCGGCCACCCTCGTCGACGTGCTCGCCCGCCCGGGGTTCCTGCGCCCGGACACCGCGGCCGCGGGGCGGCGGGGCGGGTTCGCGGTGTCCGCCGGGCTGGGGGTGCCCATCGGTGCGGTCGCCTCGTTCCTCGGCGTCGGCGGGAGCGTCATGACCGTACCCCTGCTGCGGCGTTCGGGCCTCCCGATGCGCACCGCGGCGGCGCTGGCCAACCCCCTCACCGCCTGCGTCAGCGCCCCCGCGTGCGCGGTCTTCCTCAGCGCCCGCCACACGACCGGGGCCGGGGCGCCGGCGACGGCCGTCGGATCGGTCGACCTCGGCGCCGCCGCCCTGCTCCTCCTCGGAGCGGTCCCGGTCGTCCTCCTCCTGCGCCGCAGACCCCCGCGCATCACGGACCGGCTCCACGCCCGCGGGTACGTCGCCCTGCTCTGCCTGGTGCTGGCCGCCATGCTGGTCCGGACACCGTGAGGGCCGGATTTCGGTAATCGCTCGCTCCGGAAAAGTATGAAAGGACTCCTGCGATTTCGAGAATTCCGGGGGCTGGACGGGATTTCGCCAGGCAGGAGTCCCCGGATCCTTGGCATCTGCCGGTCCTTCCGGAATTGGCCCGCGGGACAGGGCTGTTCGGCTGGGGTATGAGACCGGGTGCCTCCGCCGCCTTTCGGCGCCCTGTAATGTCGGCCGTAAGGCAGGTCACACCGGACCCGCATTTTCCGTCCCCGTTTTTCTCTTCAGTGAGGCGTGTGTTCATGACCCTGTCCATCCGCAACCAGATCTCCGGCACCGTCACCTCGATCACGGCCGGCGAGGCCATGTCCTCGGTGAAGGTCCGCCTGGAGGGCGGTCAGGAAATCACCGCGGTGATCACCACCGATGCCGCCAAGGAGCTGGGTCTGGCCGAGGGCGCCGCGGTCAAGGCCCTGGTGAAGGCCACCGAGGTCTCCCTGGCCACCGGCGCCGTCTCCGGCGTCTCCATCCGCAACCAGATCCCCGGCACGGTCGTCGACGTGGCCGCCGGCCCGGCCATGGCCTCCGTGAAGGTCGACGTGAACGGCGGCGGCCTGACCGCCGCGATCACCGCCGACGCCGTGAAGGACCTCGGCCTCGCCGCCGGCACCTCCGTCGTCGCCCTGATCAAGGCCACCGAGATCTCCCTCGCCGCCGCCTGATCCCCGTTCCGGCGGCCACGCTTCCTCCCGCGCCCGGTGACCGCACCGCCGGGCGCCCGGCGCGGGGGCGTCAGGCGTCGAGGGCGGTGATGATCTCGTCCGTGGTCCCGATCCGGCCGAGCCGGGGGAAGATCTTGCCGAAGGTGTGGGCGTGGGAGTCGGCGTCCGTGTCCGTGATGGCGTCCTCGGCGAAGGTCAGCTCGTAGCTGTGCTCCCAGGCCGAGCGGGCGGTGGATTCCACGCCGATGCTGGTGGAGATGCCGGCCAGCACGATCCCGGTGATGCCGCGGCGGCGCAGCTGCAGGTCGAGCTCGGTCCCGGTGAACGCGCCCCAGTGGCGCTTGGTGATCACGATGTCGCCGTCGGAGGCGAGCCCGGGAGGGAACGCGGAGAACGCGGCCGGCGGTGCGGCCGCCGGGCCGGGGCGCTCGGTGCGGCCGGAGGGCAGGTCACCGCCGTCGGGGGACCAGGCGACCCTGACCAGGACGACCGGGAGCTGCCGGGCGCGGAAGGCCTCGGCGAGCCGGATCCCCTGCTCCAGGATCCGGTCGGCGGGGGTGACGGTGGGCAGGCCCAGGATGCCCTGCTGGAGGTCGATCAGGACCAGGGCGGTGTGGCGGTCGAGGCTGAGGCCGGACATGGGTGACTCCTCGCTGGTTCGGCCCCGGTGGTCCGCCGGGGCGTGCGGTGCGTGCGGTGCGCCTGCCGTGCCGTGGTGTGCCGTGGGTCAGTCCTCGGCCGCCCCTCGCATACCGGTCAAACAGTCAAGCTGACAAGGAGTCGTCGCACGGGGTGCCCGGCAGGGTCCATGACCGTAGCGTGAGAGGGGGACCGGTCCCGCCCGTGGAGGGAGCGCCATGCGCCGTCGCCGATATCCGCTGATCGGGGACCACGGGCTGATCGGGGACCTTCGGACCGCCGCGCTGGTCTCCTCCGAAGGGGTGATCGACTGGTTCTGCGCCCCGCGCTTCGACTCGCCCAGCCTGTTCGCCTCCCTCCTGGACCACGACCGCGGCGGACACTTCGCCATCGCGGCCGAGGCGCGTGACCCCGTCACCCGGCAGCTGTACCTGGCCGACACCGCCGTCCTCGTCACCCGGTTCATGACCGGGGAAGGGGTCGGCGAGGTCGTCGACTTCATGCCCCTGGGGGAGGCCGAGGCGCCCGCCGACCGGCACCGGATCATCCGCATCATGCGCGTCACCCGCGGCACCGTCCGGTTCCGGATCGACTGCCGGCCCGCCTTCGACTACGGGCGCGCCGGGCACCACCTGGACGTGGAATCAGGCACGGCGCGGTTCGGCGGACCGGAGGTCTCGGCGTTCCTCCAGCTCAGCGGTCCGGCGCGGATGTGGCAGGACGGGACGGGCGTACGAGGAGAGGCGGAGCTCGGGCAGGGCGGGCTCGCCGCGGCCGTGCTGACGGTCTGCCACGACCCCGCCACCGCGCCGCCCGAGCCGATGACCGAAGCCGAACTGCGCCGGGCGTTCCGTTCCACCTACGACCACTGGCACCGCTGGCTGAGCCGCAGCCGCTACCGAGGCCGCTGGCAGCAGATGGTCAACCGCTCCGCGATCACCCTCAAGCTCATGACGTACGCCCCGACGGGCGCCCCCGTGGCCGCCGTCACCATGGGCCTGCCCGAACGGGTCGGCGGGGAGCGGAACTGGGACTACCGCTACACCTGGGTGCGCGATGCCTCGCTGTCGGTCAAGGCCCTGCTCGACCTGGGGCTCGAGGACGAGGCCGAGGCGTTCCGGCGCTGGCTGGGCGCCCGCGTGCACAGGGGCGGGACGGTGACCGGCGAGCCGCTGCAGATCATGTACCGGGTCGACGGCGACCCGCGTCTGGAGGAGCAGGTGCTCGGGCACCTGGAGGGGTACCGGGGGTCCGCACCCGTACGGCTCGGGAACGGGGCGGTCGGGCAGCTCCAGCTCGATATCTACGGCGAGGCCGTGTTCGCCCTCAGCCACGCCGCGGACCTGGCCCAGCTGGCCGGGTACGACGGCTGGCGGAACCTGAGCGACCTCCTCGACTGGCTGGCCCGCTCCTGGGACCGGCCCGACGAGGGCATCTGGGAGACCCGCGGCGGCCGCCGCGACTTCACCTACAGCCGGCTGATGTGCTGGTCGGCCTTCGACCGGGGCATCCGGCTCGCGGCGGACCTGGCCCGCCCCGCCGACGTGGCCACCTGGACCGCCGCACGGGACGCCGTCTTCCACCAGATCATGGAACGGGGCTGGAGCGAGCGCCGCGGGGCCTTCGTCCAGCACTTCGACGGCGAGGTGCTGGACGCCGCCCTGCTGCTGATGCCCACGGTCGGCTTCATCTCCCCGAAGGACCGCCGCTGGCTGTCGACCCTCGACGCGATCGAGGCGGAGCTGGTCTCCGACAGCCTGGTGCACCGCTACGACCCCGAGGAGTCGCCGGACGGACTGAGCGGCGACGAGGGCACGTTCTCCCTGTGCACCTTCCTGTACGTGGGCGCCCTCGCCCGCGCCGGCCGCCTCCCGGCGGCCCGGTACGCCTTCGACAAGATGCTCACGTACGCCAACCACGTCGGCCTGTTCGCCGAGGAGATCGGGCCGACCGGGGAGCAACTGGGCAACTTCCCGCAGGCGTTCACCCACCTCGCGCTCATCGCCGCGGCGCTCTCCCTGGACGAGGAGCTGGACCGCGCCGGATCCTGAGGCACCCTGTCGCGCCCCGCACCCGTTCCGCTACAGTGCGTGATGCCCTTACCGGTCGAAAAACGGATGGACCGTACGGGCGCCCTTGCGGAACACTGCGGAACCTTCTCTGACGGTCCGACACAGCAGGGTTGGTACGGGAAATGCCAGAATCGTCCAAGAGTTCGCCGAGCAAGGGCTCGGTGTTCCTCGCACTCCGCTACTACGGCCGGGAGCTGGCCCGGCTCAAACGCTGGACCGCCCCCGCGATGCTGCTCCCGGCGCTGGGCAACATCGGCATCAACTACGTGGCGCCGCTGGTCGTCGCCAAACTCGTCGGGCGGATCGCGGACGGCGCCGCCACCCGCACGGGTGCCATGCTCCCCTACGTGGCCGGTTTCGCCGCCGTCCTCCTCCTCTCCGAGGGGATGTGGCGCCTGGGACTGCACTGCCTCAACCGGGTCGACGCCCTGGGCGTCGAGCGGCTGTACGTCATCGGTCTGGACGAACTCTTCGCCAAGGACGCCGCGTTCTTCCACGACAACTTCGCCGGCTCGCTCACCAAGCGGGTCCTGAGCTTCGCCTCCCGCTTCGAGGAGTTCGTCGACGCGCTCACCTTCAACGTCGTGGGGCGGCTGGTGCCGCTGGTCTTCGGGTCGGTGGTGCTCTGGCAGTACGATCCGCTGCTCGTCGTCGGGCTCCTGACGATGATCGTGGTGACCGCGCTGGGCGTGGCACCCCTGATCAGGCGCCGGCAGGCGCTGGTCGACCAGCGGGAGGAGGCGATCGCCCGGGTGTCGGGGCACGTCGCCGACAGCCTGATGAACATGGACACGGTGCGCGCGTTCGCCGCCGAGGAGCGCGAGGCCGCCGAACACCGCTCGCGGGTCGCGCAGTCGCGCCGGCTCATGCTGCGCTCCTGGGACTACGGAAACCTGCGCATCGACACCCTCGTCGCGCCGATGTCCGTGCTGACCAACGCGCTGGGCCTGTTCCTCGCCGTCGCGCTCGCCCGGAGCGGCCACGGGGTGGAGGGGGTCGTCGTCGCCTTCACCTACTACAGCAACGCCACCCGCATCATGTTCGAGTTCAACCAGATCTACCGCCGTCTGGAGAGCTCGATGACGGAGGCCGCGCAGTTCACCGAACTGCTGCTGACCCCGCCGAAGGTGCTCGACCCGGTGTGCCCGGAACCGCTCCGGCCGCAGGCCTCCGACGTGTCCTTCGAAGGGGTGCGCTTCACCCACGCGGGCGGTACCGAGCCGCTCTTCGACGGCCTGGACCTGGCCGTCGCCGGCGGGTCGAAGATCGGCCTCGTCGGCCGGTCCGGCGGGGGCAAGACGACCCTCACCCGGCTGCTGCTGCGGATGACGGACATCGACGCCGGACGGATCCGGATCGGCGGGCAGGACATCAGCCGGCTCTCCCAGAGCGACCTGCGCAGCCTGATCGGCTACGTGCCGCAGGACCCGGCCATGTTCCACCGCACCCTGCGCGAGAACATCGCCTTCGCCCGGCCGGACGCCACCGACGCCGAGATCCGCCGCGCGGCCGAGGCGGCGCACGTCACCGAGTTCGCCGACGCCCTCCCGGACGGCTTCGACACCATGGTCGGCGAGCGCGGGGTCAAGCTCTCGGGCGGGCAGCGCCAGCGGGTCGCCCTCGCCCGGGCCATCCTGCGCGACGCGCCGGTCCTGCTGCTCGACGAGGCGACCAGCGCGCTGGACTCCGAGAGCGAGCTCCTGGTCCAGGACGCGCTGTGGCGGCTCATGGAGGGCCGGACCGCCCTGGTGGTGGCGCACCGGCTGAGCACGGTCGCCACGATGGACCGCCTCGTCGTCCTCGACCGCGGCCGCATCGTGGAGCAGGGCACGCACCAGGAGCTGCTGGCCGCCGAGGGGGCCTACGCCAGGCTCTGGCAGCACCAGTCGGGCGGCTTCCTCGACGACGCCCCCGCACGGGCCGACCTGCTCTAGGGGGCGGCTGCGTCCGTTCGGGCGAGACGGGGCGGTCCGCCCGCTCGCCGCGGCCTGGCCGGTCCCGGCGGACCGGCGGTGGACGGGGTATGCATGCATAGGGCGCCGGTGCCGGGGCAGGCGCAGGGAAGCGCGCGGGAAGGGTGATGCCGGATGGTGATGCCGGGAACGGAAGACGAACGGTTCAGCGTTGCGGTACGGACGGTGGACGGCGCGGTCCTCCTCACGCTCGGCGGCGAGCTGGACCACGACACGGCCGAGCCCCTCCGGCAGGCCCTGGCGGCGGCGGCCGTGGCGGGCGGACGGCTGGTGGTGGACATGTCGGGGCTGCGGTTCTGCGACTCCACCGGGCTGAACGCCCTGCTGCACGGGCGGATCGCCATCGAGGAGGCCGGCGGCTCCCTGGAGCTGGCCGGACTCGGCGGGCCGGTCGCCCGGATGTTCCGCATCACCGGGGCGGACGCGGTCTTCCCCGTCCACGACGACGTGGCGCAGGCACTGGGCTGAATCCCGGCCGGTGAGAGCGAGGAGAGGGGCAGCAGGGCCATGGAACAGCGCGGGCCGGTCAACCGGAACTGGCTCCTGGTCCTCGACGGGCTCACGGAGCCCGTCTCACGCGGCCGTGACTTCACCCGGCGGGCCCTGACCGCCTGGAGCTGGCTGCCCGCGGCCACGCCGGAGAGCCGGCAGGCGGCGGAGGACGTCCTGCTGCTGGTCTCGGAGGTGGTGGCCAACGCCTGCCGGCACGGGGGCGGGCCCGGGGCACTGGTCCTGGACTGCGCGGACGACCGGCTCCGGATCGAGGTGACGGACACCGACCCGGCGCCCCCGGTCCCGCCCGGCTCCGGCCGCCCCGGGGCCGCCGGACGGCCGGGCGGTTACGGGCTCCTCATCGTGGACCGCCTGGCCCGGGCCTGGGGATGGCGCCCGGGGGCGGTCGGCAAGTGCGTCTGGCTGGAGGTCCCCTGCCCGCCCGAGATCCGCCGCCCGCACGGGTCGCGGGCCCCGGCGGGGCTCGGCGGAGGGCGCGCGGGGCAGCTCTGAGTCCGCCGGCGGGACGCGGCCCGGGGAGCGGCCCGCGCGGCTGTTCGGGTGACGTTCGGGCCGAAGTCGTTCAGACATGACAAGATCGTCAGAAAGGATCTTCATAGCGCCTCGGACCCGACATACTGACGCCTGTGAAGACCGAAGACGAGACCGTTCAGCTCGGCACCGAGGGCTGTACGGGCCTGATCACCCTCAACCGTCCCGAGGCCCTCAACGCCCTCACCCGTCCCATGGTGCTGCGGATCACGGAGGCGCTGACGGCCTGGGAACACGACCCCGCCGTCCGCCAGGTCCTCCTCCGCGGGGCCGGTGAACGCGGCCTGTGCGCGGGGGGCGACATCCGCGCCATCCACGCCGACGCGAAGGCCGGCACCACCGGTTCGCTCGCCTTCTGGCGGGACGAATACCGGCTGAACGCCCGCATCGCCCGTTACCCCAAGCCGTACGTGGCCCTCATGGACGGGATCGTCATGGGCGGCGGGGTCGGCCTGTCGGCCCACGGCGGCGTCCGGATCGTCACCGAGCGCTCGCGGGTCGCCATGCCCGAGACCGGCATCGGATTCGTCCCCGACGTCGGCGGCACCTACCTCCTCTCCCGCGCCCCCGGCGAACTCGGCACCCACCTGGCCCTGACCGGTACGGCGGTCGGCCCCGGCGACGCGGTCCTGTGCGGGCTCGCCGACCACTACCTGCCGTCCGACTGGCTGGAGGAGTTCACCCGGGAGCTCACCCTCGCACCCGTCGCCGAGGTACTGGGGAAGTTCGACGGCGCCACCGCCCCCGCGGTCCCGCTCGCCGCCGAGCGGGAGTGGATCGACCACTGCTACGCCGCCGACACCGTCGAGGAGATCCACCGGCGGCTGCTGGCCACGGGCCTGCCCGCCGCACGCGAGGCCTCCCAGACCCTGCACGCCAAGTCCCCGACCTCGCTGAAGGTCACCCTCGCCGCCCTGCGCCGCGCCCGTGAGCTGGACTCGCTGGAGCGGGTGCTGGAGCAGGAGTACCGGGTCTCCAGCGCCGCGCTGTCCGCCCCCGACCTCGTCGAGGGCATCCGCGCCCAGGTGATCGACAAGGACCGCCGTCCGCGCTGGTCCCCCGCGGCCCTGGTCCAGGTCCGCGCGGCGGCGGTGGACCGGTTCTTCGCCCCGCTCGGCGAGGGCGGCGAGCTGACCTTCCCCTAGTAGTGCTTTGTTAGGTGGTGTCGTAGGGCTGCCAGGGGACGGTTTGTCGGCAGGTGGGGCAGGTGCCGGTCCAGGTCGCCAGGAGGTGTTGGAGGAGGTCCAGGGCCTGGTAGAGCGTCAGACCCTGGACCGTCCGGGCCGCCCGGCACGCACGCTCGCCGCACGCACCGAACGACCCGGCCTGATCCGGCGCGAATTGTCAGACAGGCCCTGAGCCGGGGTCAGCTCCGTGCGAGCCGCGTCGCCAGGCCGTCGAGGATCCGCTGGAGGCCGTAGTCGAAGTTCTCGTCACGCAGCCGCGCCGGGTCCTTGCCCTGCCAGGCGGCTGCGTGGTCCTGCGTCAGCGGGTGCTCCTCCAGGGCCTGCTGGGAGGCGGGCACCAGGGACTCCAGCCACTCGCTCTCGCTCTTGCCGCTGCGGGCGAGGAGGGAGAGGTAGGAGGCCTCGCTGGTGGCCGCTCCGAGCACGTAGGACATGACGGCCTTCATCGCCAGGTCCGCCTCGGCCTTCGGGAAGCCGGCCGCCAGGGCCATGGCCAGCATCCGCTCCGACATGCGCATCAGGTTGGGGCCCAGGTGCGCGAGGCCCACCTGGCCGAGGACGGACGCCACCCAGGGGTGGCGCAGGACCATGCCGCGCAGGCTGTGCCCGCTGTGCGCCAGGGCCTCGCGCCATCCGTCCGCACCGGTGACGGCCGGGAGTTCGAGCTCGCCGTAGACCTCGTCCACGACCAGTTCGATCAGCTCGTCCTTGTTGGCCACGTGCCGGTAGAGAGAGGTGGCGGCCGTGCCCATCTCGGTGCCCAGCTTGCGCATGCTCAGCGCCTCGATGCCTTCGGCGTCCAGCAGCCGGACGGCCGCCGCGACGATCTGCTCCCGGCTGAGCGCGGGCTGCTCCTTCTGCCGACGGGGCCGGGCCCAGACGGAGGGGACGGGGGCGGAAGTCTGCTGCTCTGATGAGGACATGCCCCCAGCCTACCGCGCTGCGCACGCTGTACGCACGATGCGTACACCTGGATGGCTCATCCGTCCGGAAAAGCGCGCCGCCGCGGGCCGGAAGGGCCCCGCGCGGGGGCGGGGCGGGGGTGTCCGCAGCCGTACGGCAGGAGGGCGGAGGAGGCGGCCAAGGCCCCGGCCCGCGTCGTGCACGCGGCCGTACCGGCGCCCGGCGCATGGGCTCCGACCTGCGGCGATGTGCCGTTCTCGATACGATGTCCCCCTCGGGAAAGGGGAGTTGATGGACCGGAACATACGCTCGGTGGAAGACGTACTCGGCCTGCTGGACGGACTGTTCGCACCGGGGGCGGACCGCTGGACGGCCGCCGGCGCGGACTGGTGGGACGGCTTCTACGCCGACCGCTCCAAGCCGGTGCCGTTCTTCGTGGCGAAGCCCGACGAGAACCTCGTCTCCCACCTCGAACGCGGCCTGATCACCCCCGGCCGGGCCCTCGACCTGGGCTGCGGCCCCGGGCGCAACGCCCTCCACCTCGCCTCCCTGGGCTTCCAGGTGGACGCCGTCGACCTGTCCCCGGCGGCCCTCGCCTGGGCCGGGGACCGGGCCCGGGAGGCGGGTGCCGACATCCGCTTCCACCGCGGCGACGCCTTCGCCCTGGCCGCGGCCGGCGAACTCGGCGGCCCCTACGACCTGGTGTACGACTCCGGCTGCTTCCACCACCTGCCGCCGCACCGCCGCGTCAGCTACCTCGACCTCCTCGAACGCGTCCTCGCCCCCGGCGGCCACCTCGGCCTCACCTGCTTCGCGTCCGGCGCGATGGGATCCGAACTCCCCGACGCCGCGCACTACCGCGAGGGCGGCCTGGGCGGCGGGCTCGCCTACACCCCCGCATCCCTGCGCTGGATCTTCTCGGGCCTGGAGGAGCGGGAAATCCGCCGGATGCGCGACCAGCCGCAGGAGTCCCCGCACTTCGGCCAGGCCTTCCTCTGGACCGCCCTCTTCCGCCGCCCGTCCGTGACGCCGTAGACCCCGGCCGGGCCGGGCAAGGCCGGCCGGCACGACGACCGCTACCCGGGGGCGGCGGGCGGGGAGAGCTCCGTGCTCAGCCAGCCCAGGGCGTCGGGGTACATCCCGGTCCACGTCTGGAAGTTGTGGCCCCCGGCCGGCCGGACGAGCGTCTTCACCCGGACCCCGCTGCCCTGCGCCGCCCGGGTGAAGGCGGCCAGCTGCTGCGGCGGGCTGTCCCGGTCCTGCGCCGAGGTGGCCAGGAACAGCCCGACGTCCTCGCCCTTGGCCTGCCCGACCAGCCACACCGGGCTGTTGTGCTCCCGCAGCACCGGGTCGGGCAGCACCTGCGGATCCCCAGTCAGCGGATCGGGGTCCAGGGCCGCGCCCGCACGGAACACCTTGGGGTACTGCAACGGCAGCTTCACCGCGCAGAACGCCCCCGTCGACACCCCCATCAGCCCCCACCCCTTCGGCTCGGGCAGGGTGCGGAAGTTCTTCCGCACCAGGTCCGGGACGTCCTCCGCGAGCCAGGTGGCGATCTTGCGCTGCGGGGTGTCGCTGCAGTCGGTGTTCACCCCACCGGGGTACAGCTCCGGGATGACGAGGATGAACGGCTGCGCCGCCCCCAGCCGCACCAGCTGCTCCAGCGCGTCCGGCATGGAGCCCAGGTCGATCCAGGAGCGCGGCGTGCCCGGGTACCCGTGCAGCAGCGTCAGCACCGGGAAACGGGTCTTCTGCGCGCCCGGGGCGTCGTACTCGGGGGGCGTCCACACGACCACCTGGCCGGCGAGCTTCGAGCGGCTGCCCCGGAAGTAGGTGCTCCGGGTGCCGTTCTCCCCGGGGGTGAAGCGCGCCCGGCCGACCGGGGGGCCGGTCATCGCCGAGGCGCCGGCGTCCGCACCGGTGCCCAGCAGGTCGTCCCAGGAGGCGTACAGCCCGTAGCCGTCGTTGATCCAGGCGGCCACCACGCCGATGGCCGTCAGCTGGCACACCCCGATCATCAGCACCCGGGCCACCCAGCGCACCACGCCCGGGCCCGGCACCCGGTTCCACAGCAGCAGCGCCAGGAGCATGGCCAGTGCGGTGACGGCGATCAGCGTGACGAGGAACGACGTGCTGGTCAGCTCCACGGCGGCGGCTCCTGACGTACGGTCACGGGTCCTCGTGTCACCGGGGATGCCCGGTGTCCCCGCGCTCCCCGCTGTCCCACCCAATGTACGGGCCCGGAACCGCTACGCGTGGACGCTGACCGTGACGGAGTGCCAGCCCGTCGCCCCGTCGGGGAGGGTGCCGCGGCGCTCCTGCGTCTGCACCTCGCCCCGCCCGTCGGTCGCACGGACCTCCAGGGTGTGCTCCCCGGGCGCCGCCTCCCACGGCCACACCCACTGCCGCCAGGTGTCGGTGCCGTCCGCGTCGCCGAGCCGGGCCTCGTGCCAGGGGCCGCCGTCGGCCCGTACCTCCACCCGGGCGATGCCCCGGTGCTGCGCCCAGGCCACCCCGGCCACGGCGAGCCGTCCCCGTGCGAGCTTCGCGAAGGCGCGCGGGGTGTCGATCCGCGACTGCGTCTTGACGGGTGCCTGCTGCGCCCAGGAACGGCGCACCCAGTACGCGTCGTACGCCGCGAAGGTGGTCAGCCGCAGCTCCGTCAGCCACTTGCAGGCGGACACGTACCCGTACAGGCCCGGTACGACCATCCGGACCGGGAAGCCGTGCGCGAACGGCAGCGGTCCGCCGTTCATCCCGACGGCGAGCAGGGCGTCCCGGCCGTCCATGACGGTCTCCACCGGTGTGCCGATGGTCATCCCGTCCACCGAGCGCGCCACCAGCTGGTCGGCCGGGCCGCCCCGCGAGGGCGGCCGTACCCCGGCCTCGTCCAGCAGGTCGGCGAGGCGGACGCCGAGCCAGCGGGCGTTGCCCACGTAGGGGCCGCCGACCTCGTTGGACACACAGCACAGGGTGATGTCGTGCTCGGTCAGGGGCCGGGCCAGCAGGTCCGCCAGGGTCAGGGTGAGGGGGCGGGACACGCCCTCGCCGTGCAGGGTCAGACGCCAGGTGCGGGCGTCGACGCGGGGCACGACCAGGGCGGTGTCCACCCGGTAGAAGTCCGGGCCCGGGGTGAGGAACGGCCCCACGCCCGGCACGTGCAGGTCCGCCCCGGCGGGCACCGGCGGCGCCGGCTCGGCGGGGGGCGGCAGCACCAGGTCCGCGCGGGAGGCGGTGGCACCGGCCGAGCCGTGGGCGCCGAGCCGCCGCCCGGCGTATCCGGCGGCCGCCGAGGCGGCCACGGTGGCCGTGAGGAGGCGGCCGAAGGCACGCCGGTCCATCGGCCAGGTCCCGCCGGTCCGGCCCGGCGCCGGGTGGGGCCGGCGGACGACCGTGACCAGCAGGTACAGCGCGACAGCGGCGGCCGCCGCAGCGGCCACGGAGGGCAGCGCGTCCTTCCAGCCGGCCTCGGGGCGGCTCAGCGCGGCCGCCGCCCCCAGCACCCCCACCGCCGCCGCGAGGGCGCAGCCGGCGCGCGGGTGGCGGACGGCGAGGATCCCGGTGCCGACGGCGAGCAGGGCCAGGACGGCGCAGATCCCGAGGGTCAGCACCAGCTTGTCGGAGGTGCCGAAGGAGCGGACCGCCCAGTCCTTGACGGCCGCCGGAGTGCGGTCCACGACGACGCCGCCGACCGCGGTGAGGGGGGAGGCCTCCGGGCGTACGAACGCGGCCGCGAGCTCGCCGACCGCCAGTCCGCAGAAGGCGGCGGCCACGCCGCTGACGGCTCCGGCCGCGGCCGAGGGGCGGGCGGGGCCCGCCTGTACAGGTGTCATGGGGCTCACCTCCGCGCCGGACACCCCGTCGGGGCCCTGCCGCCAACATAGCCCCGCATCCCGGGGCGCGGAGCCTTCTCCCCGCCCCGCCCCTTCTCCGTCACGGCGCCACCGCGCCCGCGCCTCGAACGCCGGCGGGGCTGAGCTCCGCTGGGCGCGCTCCGGCCCGCACCGGGGGTCAGGGGCGGGGCCCCCGGGACCGGGCGAAGGGCGGGTGGGGGACCTCGCCCCGCGCAGCGGGCCCGGCGTCCGGTGCGGGTTCCGGGGCCGGCCGGGGAAGGCCCCCCGGGGCGGTGCGGTCGGCGCACGGGGCCGGAGCGGCCGGTCTGCGCTTGCGGAGTTCCACCACGCCGTCGGTGATCCCGGCGGCGGCCGGGGTCCGGGGCAGCTCCTGGGCGTTCTCGTGCATGTCGGTGCACTCCTGTCGGCTCTCGTGGCCCGTGCGCGCCGCAAGGGGCGGCCGCCGGATCGTTCCGGCGGCCGCCCCTCGGCCGCTCCGGGTCAGTGAACCCAGTGCCCCCGCCGGACGGGGCAGCCCGCGAGGCGATTCCCCCGGAAGAGTGAAGCCGTCTCCGGCGTCACACCGGCAGGGACCAGGCCTGGTCCGCCCGGTGGTCACCGCAGGCGGTCAGCCGCAGCCGTTCGGCCGCCGCGTCGGCGGTCAGGCAGGTGCCGGACGCCTCCTCCACCAGGGACCCGTCCCGCCGGTGGCGCCAGCTCTGCCCCGCCCTGCGTCCGGGCGCGCAGTCGGCCAGTTCCACCAGACCGCCCGAGCCTGCCGTGAGGCACTGCCCGGCCAGCCTCAGCCGTCCACCGCCGCCCAGGGTCCAGCGCTGGTCGGCCCCGGCGGTGCAGGCCGCCAGGACGACCGCACCGACCCCGCTGGTGCTCGCCCCGTCCGCGCACTTCGCCCCGAGGCCGTTGATCTGCCCCGTGGGCACGGGCGCCGCGCAGCCGTGCGGGGTGAGCCGCCACACCGCCGTGTCGTGCGCGGCGACCCGCCCCGTCAGCGTGTCGCCCGCCTCCGTGCGCCTCCCGGTCCACAGGTCCACGGCGTCCACCGCGCACGGGGCCGGCAGTCCGGCGTCGGCCAGCGGTACGGAGACGTCGCGGTCGGCGGCCGAGCGGTTGAGCACCGCCACGGCCCGGTCCCCGTTCGCCAGCGGCCGCACCAGCACCTCGAAGGTGGCGTTGGAGGAGACGACCGCGCCCTGCCGCCCCAGCGGATCCTGGTCCAGGCCGATCAGACGGGTGTTCCCCAGGGCCGCGAGACCGCCCGGGCTGAGCGCCGAGACGTCCGAGGAGAGGATGAACGGGGCTGCCATCATCGCCCACAGCGCCACCTGGCTGCGGCTCTCCGCGTCGGTCAGCCCGGGGGCGCCCGCGATCAGGAAGTCCGGGTCGTTCCAGTTGCCGGGGGCGGCGTAGCGGCCGAGCCAGCGGTTGTACCCGTAGTTGCCCAGCACCGAACTCCAGCGGGAAGTCTGCGGGGCGGTCGGCTTGTAGACCTTGATGTCCTTGCCCTCGCGCCACAACTGGCCGGTCTCGCCCACCCAGTCGAGGACCTTGTGCCAGTCGGCGCCGCCCCACTCGCCCTGCTGGAAGTAGGCCGGGGCGGAGGCGGAGAGCACCATCGCCCGCCCGCTGTCGCGCAGTGCCCGCGCGACGGAGTTGTACGCGTCCCGGTAGGCCTGCTCCTTGGTCTTCCCCGGGGGCACCCACAGGTTGCAGCCGTCCATCTTCACGTAGTCCACCTCCCACGAGGCGAACAGCCGGGCGTCGCGGGCGTAGTGGTCCGCGCCGCCGCCCTCGGGGGCGCCGCTGCCGGGGTAGCGCTCGCAGGTGAGCGAACCGGCGTCCTCGTAGATCCCGAACTTCAGCCCCTTGGCGTGCAGATGCCCGCCCAGCCAGGCCATGCCGTGCGGGAACTTCACCGGGTCGGCGACCAGGTTCCCCTGCGCGTCGCGCTCCCGGCGCATCCAGCAGTCGTCCACCGTGACGGTGTCGTAGCCCTTGGCGGCGAGGCCGCTGGAGACGAGGGCGTCGGCGTTGGCGACCACCTTCGCCTCGTCGACGTCGCACATGTAGTGCGCCCAGTTGTTCCATCCCATGGGCGGGGTGAGGGCCAGCGGGGTGTCCGAGGTCGCGGTCGGCTCCGCCGTCGCGGGGGCGGGGCAGAGCGCGAGGGCGAGCAGGGCGGCCGCGGTCAGACAGGGGAGTGAGGCGCGCAGGCGAGGCGGCACGGGGTCTCCTTGGCGTGGTGCGTACCGACGGTGATCGTGCCTCAGTGCAGCGGGGTGACCACGCACTGTCAACAGGGGTCGGTGGTTATGGACCGATGACCAGCAATATGGCCGCAGTCGGTATCACACAGTCGTGTCACACAGTCGTGTCACGCGGTCGTGTCATACGGCCCGGCCGTGTCACCCCGCAGCACCGGGGAGCTCGGAGAGACGCCGTATGTGACGTCGGCTGATACGGTGTATCTCATGCCGAGAAGATCAGCGGCCCTCGACCGGGCCACCCCCGAGGCCATCGCCGTCGCCGCGCTGCGCATCCTCGACGAGGAAGGGCCCGGGGCCCTGAGCTTCCGCGCCCTCGCCGACCGCCTGGAGGTCTCCCACGCCACCGTCCAGCGCCGCTGCACCGACCTCGCCGGCCTGCTGGACCTGTGCACCGAGCACCTGGCAGCCCGGCTCCCCGACATCCCCGCCGGCACCGACTGGGCCGAGGCCGCCGAGCAGCGGTTCGGCGCCCTCTACCGGCTCCTCACCGCCCACCCCGGGCTGCTCGTCCTGCGCGGCGGACGCCCCTGGCTCGGCCGCCAGCTGCTGGCCCGCCTCGTCGAACCCGCCCTCGCCGACAGCGTCGCCGCCGGCATGACCCGCGTCGAGGCCATGACCGTCTACCGCCGGATGTACCTGCTCACCCTGGGCTGCGCCGCCTTCGTCGACCACCGGGACCCCGCCGGGGCCACCGCCGCCTCACGGGCCGCGCTCGCCGCGCTCGACCCGGCCGAGTTCCCGGTACTCGGCGGCGCTCCCGCCGAGCTGCTGCCCCCGCTGACCGACCACGAGGTCTACTACGGCGCCCTGCGCCAGCTCATCGCCGCCGCCCGGCCCACCGCCTGACCCGCCCCCAGTCCCGCCCCACCCGAGAGAGGCCGCCCGCCATGGAACAGCAGCTCGACTACGCAGCCGTCCGCGCCGCCGCCGTCCGCACGGCCGGGGCCGTCCGGCCCGTCGCCGTCGCGCCCGCCGCCAAGGGCCTCTGGTACGCCCTGGAGCACCTCCAGCACACCGGCTCCTTCAAGGCCCGCGGCGCCCACAACTTCCTCGCCGCCCACCGCGAGGCCGGCGCCCTCCCGGAGGCCGGGGTCACCATCGCCTCCGGCGGCAACGCCGGCCTCGCCTGCGCCTGGGCGGCCCGCGCCCAGGGCGTCCCCGCCACCGTCTTCCTCCCCGTCACCGCCCCCCGCGTCAAGGTGGACCGGCTGCGCGGATACGGGGCCGACGTACGCCTCGTCGGCGACCGCTACGCCGATGCCCTGGAGGCCTGCCACCGGTTCGCGGCGGACAGCGGCGCCGTCGGCAGCCACGCCTACGACCACCCGCTGATCGCGGCCGGCGCCGGAACCCTCCTCGACGAGATCCGGGCCGCGCTGCCCGGACTGGACACCGTCGTCGTGGCGGTCGGCGGCGGCGGGCTGTTCGCCGGCGTCGCCGCCGCCGCGCGGGCCCACGGAGTACGGGTGGTGGCGGCCGAACCCGAGAACTGCCGGGCCCTGAACGCCGCCCTGGAGGCCGGCCGCCCCGTCGACGTCCCCGTGGACTCCGTGGCCGCCGACTCCCTCGGCGCCACCCGGGTCTCCGCCGATGCCCTGGACGCCGTCCGGCAGGACAACGCCCTGTCCGTCCTCGTGCCGGACGCCGCCATCACCGCCGCCCGGCGCGCCCTCTGGGAGGAGCACCGGATCGTCGTCGAAGCCGCCGCGGCCACCGCCCTGGCGGCCGTCCGCACCGCGCCGCAGCCCCTGGGCGAGCGGGTCGCCGTCGTCCTGTGCGGGGCGAACACCGACCCCGCGGACCTCTGACCCCGACGGCCCCCGGGGCCGGCCCCCGCTACCGCCCGCGGCCGTCGAGCTCCGCGGCCGACCGGGCCAGCCCCTCGGCCGCCCGGGTGCAGCGCAGCGCGAGCTCGTCGACCCGGGCGCGGAAGAGGTCGGCCTGCGGCCCCTTCCAGTCCAGGCCCGCGCAGGCCCCGCGCAGCCGCTCCGCCCGCTCCCGCAGCGCCGCGGCGTGGGAGCGCAGCCCCTCGGCGGCACCGCGCGGCCCGGCCGGCGCCCCGTACGGCCGCCCGCTCACCCCTGCCCCTTCCACGGGGCGAACGCGTTGGACACGCCGTCCAGGTGCGGCGCCAGCTCGGGGTGGTGGCGCAGCAGCACCGTCACCATCGAGTTCTCGTCGACCCAGCGCAGCCCCTCGGCGGTGTACACCTCCGGCCGGTAGTCGGTGGTGAAGAACCGGTCGCTCTTGAGCCGGCGGGTGGCCATCAGCGCGAAGATCCTGAACAGGGTGTCGCTGAACCCGAAGCCCGCCGGCCGCGGTTCGGCGAGGTTGCCGACCAGCGTGTCCACGCGGTCGAGGCGGCCGTCGTAGACCTCCCGCAGCAGCGGGGTGTCGGCCGGATGGCCGCCGGTCAGCTCCTCGAACGAGGTGACCGGGCGCTTGCGCAGCATCTGCCGGTAGGCGTTGTAGCGGGGGATGCCGCGCTCGCGGTCCCGCAGGACGTCCACCGTCCCGAGGTCGATGCGCTCGCCGGACAGCCGGGTGAAGTTCCGCAGCGCGTCCGGGTGGTTGTGCAGCACCAGGGCGCCGGGGTGCTGCACGCCGAAGCTGTACAGCAGGTCGCTCGTGCCGAACTCGTCCACCGCCGTGCGGGTGGTGGCGCCCTGCATGTCGTCGAAGCCGACGACCTTGCGGACCGTGCCGCCCCGGTGTTCGCGGACGGTGATCTCGTCGGGGATCAGCGGGTGCAGCCGGTACGCCGACACGAACTCCTCCGTCATGGAGAACGGCGCCGCGTGGTGGTCGGTGGCGGAGCCCAGGGTCCCGCTCAGCACCTCGCCGCCGATCCGCCCGAAGGTCCTCGTCACCCAACGAGGCAGCAGGCCGTACCAGTTGGAGCGCATGGCGTGGTGCAGCACCGGGTGGTCGAGGATGGCCGGGGTCCACTCCACCGTGTGGATCTTCGCCATCAGGGCGGTGTTGACCAGCCGCGCGGTGTGGAAGAGCCGTTCGTCGTCCCAGGTGGGGTGGTGGGAGCGGATCAGATCGCAGATCGCGTTGTGCTCCTTCGCGAACAGCGTGTGCAGCAGCGACAGGCCGGTCCAGTAGTCGCTGTTCATCCCGGTCGCGTCGAGGCAGTCCATCCCGGGCCGCGGGTCCCGGGGCAGCCGGCCGTCCTCCAGGACCAGCCGGCCCTGCTCGCCGGTGCGCAGGGAGCGGCAGCGCGCCTCGTCCGAACCGTAGATCTGCGAGCCGTCCCACCAGTGGGTGACGGTGTTCTCGTACGTCGGCGGGGCGCCGGGGGTGGTGTGCGCGACGGGGTCGGGGCGGGTGCGGTTGACCCGCATCGGGCAGGTGCCGCCCCGCTGCGCCCAGTCGTCGTCGGCGGCGAGCGGGACGGTGAAGGGCTCGGCCTCCTCGTTGTCCCCGTGGTTGGCCCAGCCGTGGTTCTGGAACTGGATCCAGGCGGCGGCCAGCAGGTTGAGCGTGGGCGCCGGGACGAAGCCCCGCCGGGCCAGCAGCTCCCGGCTGACCTCGCGGGGGCTGGGCGTCATCAGGGCCTCGTCCTCGTCCGGACGAGCCAGCTCCAGCGGGGAGTTGCGGTCCAGCCGGGTGCCCGCCCGGCCCATGTCCACGTCGAACGGATCGTAGCCCGAGCCGTCGTACGAGCGGTGCGGCGCGAGGTGGGGGGTGGGGCGGCGGTCGCGCTCGCCGCCCGCGCCGAAGGTGTCGTGCAGGTTGAGGCGGCGCAGGTCCTCGCGGATCACGGCGAGGTTCATCAGGCCCAGGGCGTGCGGCAGTTCGTACCACTCGTGGGTGCGGTTGACCCGGGCGAAGACCGCCGACTCCAGCCGCTCCAGGAGGCCGGGCGGGCCGTACGGACGGGGGGCCGCGGGCGGCGGCGTGCCGGGGCCGGACCGCCCGGCCTGGCCGGGCAGCGGCCCGGCGGCGTCGGGGGCCGCCTGCGGGGTGGTGTCGGTGGTGTCGGTCATACGGGGTCCTCAGCGGTCGTGGAGGGTGAACAGGTGTGTGCCGGTGACCCGGCCGCGGAAGGCGGCGAGTGCGGAGTCGACGCGGGTGCGGGCGTGGGGGACGTCGTGCTCCAGGTTGTGCGCGTACCGCTCGGCGGCATGGCACAGCGGGAACGCGTGAGTGTCGTCCTTCCAGGTGAACTCGGTGAACTCGGCGGGCAGTTTGTAGGCCGACACGGGAGAGCGGCCCTCCAGGCTCGGCACGATGTCGTGCTCGTTGACGAGCGAGAACACCCGGGTACGCGGGTCCGCGGCCCTCTTGTGGTCGACGGGCGACCCGATCGCGACCACGTGCGTGACCGTGTACAGGGCGTTGAAGTCCCGGCTCGACGCCAGGTTCATGGCGGTGAGCCCGCCCTGGCTGTGCCCGACCAGCGCCAGCTCCGACCCGGAGGGCACCAGCCGGTGCAGGGCCCGGCGCACGGCGCGGGTGTAGGCGGTGTCGGCGGAGCCCATCGCGTTGCAGCTGCCCAACAGGTCCTGGGGGCTCTCCTGGTTGAACCCCTTGCCCATCCCGGCGAGTTGCACCACGAACCGGCGCGTCCCGTCCGGGCCGGACACCTGCTGGACGAGGAGCAGCCCGCGGGTGCCGAGATGGCCGATGTTGCGGACGTAGCCGACGATGGTGCCCGAGCTGTCGATCCGCTCCAGCAGCTCCGCCGACGGGGTGTGGGGTTCGGCGCGACCCCTGCCCCGGTCGAGGAAGGACCAGAGCGCGGCGGCGGTGCCGAGCATGAAGTCGGAGGTCAGGGGCCGGTTGGTGGCGATCTGCCAGCCGGCGGTGTCGTTGAAGGGGTTCTCGTCGGTCAGCGCGTTCCAGGCCATGATGTCCGCGAAGGACGGCGCCAGCAGCGCCAGCGCGTACTCGGCCCCCTTCTCGGTCAGCAGCCCCTTGAACACCCGGACGGCCTCGGCCTGCCGGTCCTCGTCGATGGCGCGCAGCACCCGCGAGGTGGTGGGGCTGGCCAGCAGCTCCGGGTGGCGCACGGCGGCCGCCCGGATCCGCGCCTTGAGCCCGGCCACGGCGAGGCTGACGGCCAGGCTCTCCCGGCTGGTGAGCACCCCGGCCAGCCAGAGCGCCCCGGCGAGCGGGGTGCGCCCGTGCGGGGCCCAGCCGAAGCCCCGCGGATCCAGCAGGGTCCGCAGCAGGCCGCGCTGGGCGGCCCGGGCCCGCCGCGGTCCGGCCGCGGCCAGCGGCAGCCGGGGGCCGAGGGCGAGCCGGGAGGCGTAGCGCGCGGCCTCGCGCACGGCCTCGGCCGCCCCGGCCAGCTCGCGGCAGACGTGGTGCAGGGAGTCGACGTCCGGCTCGGTGACGGCCGCGGCGGCCTCGGGCACGGCTTCGGGCACGGGGTGCTCCTCTTCGGGGCAGACGGGACTTTGAGGACAGGCCCTACGGGCGGCCGAGGCGGAGCCGGATGCCGGCCGTGTCGACGATGCCCGGCAGCGGACGGCCGGTGTCGAGGACCGGGCGGGCTCCGGTGAGCCGGTTGCCGCGCAGCACCTCGGCGCAGACCAGCGAGGACAGCAGCAGCCCGAGCCGGTCGCCGGGGCAGCGGCCGGCGCCCTGGCTGAACGGGGCCGTCCGGGGGTCCAGGTCGGCGCCCGGGACCAGCCAGCGGCCCGGTGCGAACAGGTGCCCGCCCGGCACCCGGCCGGGGTCGCGCTGGTGGAAGCCGATGGGGACGAGGACGGTGGTCCCCGCCGGGTGGCGCACCCCGCGCCACTCGGTTTCGGCGCGGGTGACCCGTACCAGGTCGGGCACGACCGGGTACAGCCGCAGCGACTCCTGCACGCAGGCCCGCAGCCGGGGCAGTCCGGGGGTGCCCGCCGCGATCTCCGCGCGCACCTCGTCCTGTTCGGCGGGGTGGGCGGCCAGCAGGAGCAGGGTGCGGATGACGACCGGCGCGCAGACCTCGATGGCCAGCAGCCAGTGGTGGGTCTGTCCGAGCGGGTCGGTGCCCTCGGGGGAGGGGGCGCTCAGGGCGCGGGCGGCCAGGGTGTGCTCCGGCGCGCCGTCCGCGTACCGGGCGATCCGCTCCTCCGCCCGCGCGTACAGGGCCCGGTTGGCCCCGGGCCGGCTCTTGCCCATCCAGTTGGCCTGGTCGCGCAACGTGGTGAGCCAGCCCGCGAGTTCCGTGTCGTCCGCCGCCCGGTCGCCGAGGACGATCCGGCGGGAGATCCGGGCCAGGGCGGTGCCCAGGCGGGGGAAGCCGAGGACGGTGGCGGCGGTGAGCGGCCGGCACTCCTCGGCGACGATCCGCTGGTACTCGGCGCAGTCGGGGTGGATGTCCCGACCGGCGGCCAGGGCACGGTCGTTGACCTCGCGGCGGTCCTCGCGCAGCTGCCCGTGCGAGCAGATGACGCCGGTCGGCTCGAACACGGAGAGGCTGTCGAGCTTGTCCCGGGCGTCCATGGCGAGGACGTCCATGGGTTCGGCGAAGAACCGTGCGATGTCCTCCTCGTCGAAGAGGACGAGCATCTCGCCGGAGAGGGCGCGCACCAGGACCGGCGCTCCGCCGTGCCGGGCCCGCATCGCCCGCAGCGTGGCGTTCGACCAGGCGGGCTGGTTCAGCCGGGAGTACAGGGCCACCACCCCGAACCGGGGGCTGGCGACGCCGCGTACGAAGACCGGCAGGGTGTGGGTGGCCATGAAGCGCACGGTCTCCGCCAGGCCCGCCCGGGCCGGCGGCCGCGGCGGTGTCCCGGGGCGAGCGGCCTCGCGGGTCTCGGTGGAGTGGGTCATGCGCGGACCACCTTGCCGGGGTTGAGGAGGTTCTTCGGGTCGAACAGCCGCTTGAGGCCGCGCTGGAGCTCCAGGGAGACGGGGCCCAGCTCGCGCTCCAGCCACTCCCGCTTGAGGGTGCCGATGCCGTGCTCCCCGGTGGTGGTGCCGCCCAGGGCGAGTCCGGCCGCCATGATCTCGTCGTAGGCGGTGCGGGCGCGGTCGAGTTCGCCGGGGTCGCAGGGGTCGAAGACGACCGTGGGGTGCAGGTTGCCGTCCCCGGCGTGGCCGAGGGTGAACACCCGCAGCCGGTGGCGGTCGGCGATGCCCTCGATCAGGCCGATCAGCGCGGGGAGTTCGCTGCGGGGGACCGCCACGTCCTCGATGAAGGCGGTGAGTCCGCCGCCCCGGGAGGCCATGTACGCGCCGATCGCCGGGGTGACCAGGCGGCGCGCCTCGATGATCTCCCGGGCCTCCTCGGGGGTGGCCGAGGTGGCGACCTGCTCGGACCCGGCCTCCTTGCACAGGAGTTCCATGGCGGTCAGGTCCGCGCCCGGGTCGGTGCCGTCGCTCTCCACGATCAGGGTGGCGGCGCTGCCGGCGCGCATCAGCGGGTGGGTGCCGAGGTCCACGACGGCCTGGGTGGTGGCCCGGTCGAGGAGTTCGAGGGCGGACGGGGTGTGCCCGGCGGCGGTGATCGCGGCGACGGCGTCCCCGGCGGCGGCCAGGGTGGGGAACCGTGCCAGCAGGGACAGCGCCGGCGGCCGGGCGGGCCGCAGGGCGAGGGTGGCGCCGACGACCACCGCGAGGGTGCCCTCCGAGCCGACGACCAGCCGGGTCAGGTCGTACCCGGCGACGCCCTTGGCGGTGTCCCGGCCGGTGCGCAGCCGCCGCCCGTCGGGGAGTACGAGGTCCAGCCCGAGGACGTAGTCGGCCGTGACCCCGTACTTGACGCAGCAGATGCCGCCGGCGCCGGTGGCGATGTTCCCGCCGATGGTGCACGTCTCCCAGGAGGCCGGGTCCGGCGGGTACGTCAGCCCGTGCTCGGCGACGGCCTCGGCGAGCCGGCGCGTGGTGACCCCGGGCTCGCAGCGCACCAGGCGGTTGGCGGGGTCCACCGACAGGATCCGGTCCATGGCGGTGGTGGACAGGACCACGCAGCCGTCGACGGCGTTGGCGGCGCCCGCCAGTCCGGTGCGGGCGCCCTGCGGGACCACGGGGACGTCCAGCGCGTAGGCGGTCCGCATGATGTGCTCGACCTGCTCGGCGGTGCGGGGGACGGCGACCACGACGGGGGTCCCGTACGCGGAGAAGGGCGCGGTGTCCCGGGAGTGGGCGGCGAGGTCCGCCGGACCGGTGAGCAGGGCCTCGGCGGGGAGCTCCTGGCGGAGCCTGGCGAGCAGGAGGGGGGTGTCGGTGGTGACGGACATGCCGGCCTTCCGGGAGGGTGCGGCGGAACGGGGGTGCGGGGGAGCGGAGGGGCTACAGGGTGGGGAGCTCGGTGGTGACGGGCACGTCGATGAGGACCGGGCCGTCCTGCTGGAGGGCCGACTCCCGGACCAGCTTGGCCAGTTCGCCGCAGCCGGACGCCCGGTGCGCCCGCACCCCGTAGCCGGTGGCGACGGCCGTGACGTCCAGGCCGGGGATGTCGAGCCCGGGCGCGCCCTGGGCCCGTTCCACCTGGGCGAACCACTGCAGGATGGCGTAGCGCTGGTTGCTCAGGACGACGAAGGTCACGGGCACCTTGTAGGCGGCGGCGGTCCACAGGGCCTGGACGGCGTAGTGGGTGGACCCGTCGCCGATGACGCAGACCACCGGCCTCCGCGGGGCGCCGAGCTGGGCCCCGACGGCTGCGGCCAGGCCGAAGCCGAGGCCGCCGCCCGCGGTGAAGAGGAACGAACCGGGGGTGTCGATCCGGGTGGCGTCGTGGAACTGCCCCAGGTTGGACGGGGATTCGTTGATCCAGAGGGTGTCCGCGGGGGCACCCTGGGCGATGGCCGTCATCGCGGCGAGCGGGGTCAGTGCCCCGTCGACCTCCTCGAAGGACTCGGCCCGTTCGGTGCGCGGGGCGGCCGGCGGTGCCTCGCGGTGGGGCAGGGCGGCGGTCAAGGCCCGTACGGTCAGGGTGAGATCGGCGACCAGGGCGTCTCCCACGGGGGCGCGGGCGGCCTCCTCCGCGTCCCGGGTGAGCTGGACCAGCTCCGCGCCCCGGGGCAGGTAGTCGCCGGGGACGTGGGGATAGTAGCAGAACACCGGGGCGCCGATCACCAGCACCAGGTCGTGGCCCTCCAGGCAGCGGGAGAGCGGCCCGATGGCCGGGGGCAGCGTCCCCCGGTACTGCGGATGGGACTTGGGGAAGGCGATCCGGCCCTCGGTGGGTGCCGACCAGACCGGCAGACCG
This sequence comes from Streptomyces sp. 3211.6, assembly GCF_003634815.1. NCBI lineage: Bacteria > Bacillati > Actinomycetota > Actinomycetes > Kitasatosporales > Streptomycetaceae > Streptomyces > Streptomyces sp. 3211.6. The sequence continues at coordinate 6,692,547 of NZ_RBXC01000001.1, forward strand.
GTGCGCTCGGCCAGTTCCACGACCGCCTCCCAGGCCCCCGAGGCGTCCACGTCGTTACCGGCGACCAGGACGGCGCTGCGCGCCCGTGAGATCCGTGCGGCCAGCCGCTGCACCACCTCGGCGGCGGGGGCGGCGGCGTGCGTCACGGTCCGCGCCGCGGTCCGCTGCGCGGCCCGGTCCTCGTCATCGTCGAGCAGTACGTCGAAGTCGTCCATCGGGAGCGAGACGAAGACCGGCCCCTGCGGCGGGGTTTCGGCGATCTGCGCGGCGCGCGCCAGCGCGGGCCCGATGTCCGCCGGGCGCGGCGGCTCGTAGGCCCACTTCACGGCGGGCTGGGGCAGGAGGGTGGACTGGGGGTTGGCCAGCAGGGCCTCCATGGTGAGCATGGCGCGCACCTGCTGGCCCGCGGTGACCACCATCGGGGTCCGGTTGGCCCGGGCGTTGAGGATCGCGCCCATGGCGTTGCCCGTGCCCGGTCCGGTGTGCAGGTTGACCAGGCCGGTGGTGCCCGAGGCGAGGGCGAAGCCGTCGGCCATGCCGACCACGACGGCCTCCTGGAGCCCGAGGACGTAGCGGAAGTCCTCCGGGAACTGCTTGAGCATGGGGAGTTCGGTGGAACCGGGGTTCCCGAACACCGTGGTCATCCCGCGGGTTCGCAGGACGTCCAGGACCGACTCACGGACCGTGCGCATGGGAGGTTCCTTCGCTGGCGGGCGGCTTCGCGACAGTGCGTGATCAATGCATCACATTGCGTTGATCAAGGCAAACCCGTGATCCGTTCGGGTCGGGAGACGCGGTTCTCTTGCCGGGCGTCCGTCGTGCGTGCTATCGGCCGTCCGGCCGGGGCAGTGCGCCGTATTGCGATAAACCGCATTAGTGCCTGCCGTGCGCATTCGTCTCCCGGCCTCGGGGCGCACCGGCGATAAGAAGTCAAAGACGGCCCGGGAATGGACTGAGGCGCCCAGGTGGCATCGGGGATGGAAATGCCCGTGCTAAAGCGCATCAGTCCAGGTCAACGCTGCCGCACCGGCCCCGGGTGCGGGTGTCTTTCGACGCCCTCGGACACGGGTTCCCCGGCCACCGGGATTACGGCCGCATTGACGCGACCGGCGCTTGCGTACAGCCTGGGGCACCGCCCTCCGGCGCCGGAGCCGGAACTCCCACGAAGGCGGCGACGATGACCCGTTCCCCCCTGACCCGCACGGCCGTCGCCACCGCGGTGGCCGCCGGGCTGCTCACCCTCTCCGCCTGCGGTCTCGGCGGCGCCGGACACCCGACGGGCGAGGCGCGCAAGACCGGCGAGGTGGCCGGGGAGATCACCTTCCGGACCCTCCAGCTGAAGCCCGTCTACACCGCCTACGTCCAGGGCCTCATCGACTCCTTCGAGCGCAAGTACCCCGACGCCAGGGTGAAGTGGGAGGACGTGCCCGGCGACGGCTACAACGAGAAGCTCGTCGCCGACGCCCAGGCCGGGGCCCTCCCCGACGTCGTCAACCTCTCCACCGACTCCTTCCAGCTCCTCGCCGGCCGCGGCATGCTCGCCGACGTGGCCGCGCTCGACGCAGGGGTGGCCAAGGAGTACGTCCCGGGCGCCTGGGAGCAGTTCAAACTCCCCGGCAAGGGCGACGGGGTGTACGCCTACCCCTGGTACGTCACCCCCGAGATCCTCACCTACAACCAGGACCTGTTCACCAGATCCGGACTCGACCCCGCCCGCCCGCCCACCACCGTCGAGCAGTTCTTCGACTACGCCGACCAGATCGCCGCCCGCTCCGGCGGCCGGTACGCGGCCTTCATGGCCGACCCCAAGGGACGGCTGCCCGGGGACTGGCAGAAGATGGGCGTGCCCCTCCTGAACCAGGCCGGGGACCGCTTCACCTTCGCCACCGACCAGGCCGTCGCCTGGGCCGACCGGATGAAGGACCTGTACGCCAAGGGCGCCATGCCCAAGGAGTCCCTCCTGAAGGCCGACGACATCAACCAGCTCTACGGCAGCGGCCGGCTCGTCTTCGGCCCCGGCTCGCCCGGCTTCGTCAAGGACATCAAGGCCAACGCCCCGCAGGTCTACGCCCAGACCCGGGTCGCGGGCGCCGTCACCGGAACCCTCGGCCACATCGGCATCTACGCCCAGTCCCTCGGCATCCGCAAGGACACCGCCCACCCGGACGCGGCGGCCGAGTTCGCCAAATGGGTCACCAACGGCCCCAACCAGGTCGAGTTCTCGCGGCGGGCCACCATCTACCCCTCCAACGCCCAGGGCCTGGCGGACCCGCGCTTCGCCGACCGCGGCGACGGCAAGGACGCCGAGACGCTGGCCCGCGCGATCGGCGCCGAACAGCTGAAGACCGCCGCCCTCGACGCCAACACCCCCGTCCAGTGGACCAGTCAGGTCGGCGACGCGGTGGCGCGCGAGATGCAGAAGGCCATCAAGGGCGAGGAGGACTCCCGCACGGCCGTGCGCAAGGCCGAGGAGGAGGCCAACCGGCTGCTGGCGGCGGCGGGCCGCAGGTGACGGCGGCGCAGGGCGGGGGAGGGCTGCCGCACCGCAGGTGGTGGAGCCCGTACCTGTTCCTCGCACCCGGCCTGGCCGCCGTCCTGCTGTTCAGCCTCTGGCCGTTCGTCAACACCGTCGTGCTGTCGTTCACCGACGCCCGGGTGCTGGAGGGCGGGAGCTTCGTGGGCCTGGCCAACTACCGGCGGGCCCTGGCCGACCCCGACTTCTGGGCGGCGGCCGCCAACAGCGTGCTGTACCTGCTGGTCGTCGTGCCCTGCCTGGTCGTGCTGCCGCTGGGACTGGCCGTCCTGGTCCGGCGGGAGCTCCCCGGCATCGGCCTCTTCCGGTCCGCCTTCTACACCCCGGTGATCGCCTCCGCCGTGGTCGTCGGCCTGGTCTGGCAGTGGCTGCTGCGCAGCGACGGCGCGGTCAACGCGGTCCTGGTCCGGCTGCGGGTGGTCGCGGAGCCCGTGCCGTTCCTGACGGACAGCACGCTGCTGCTCCTGTCCGCGATGATCGTCACGGTCTGGAAGGGCCTGGGCTACTACATGGTGTTCTACCTGGCCGCCCTCGGGAACGTACCGGGCGCGCTCTACGAGGCCGCCGCGCTCGACGGGGCGGGCGCGCTGCGCCGGTTCACCAGCATCACCGTCCCCTCCGTCAAACCGATGATGCTGCTGGTCGGGACGCTGTCGGCGATCTCCGCCCTGCGGGTGTTCACCGAGATCTACATCCTGGGCGGGGAGAGCGGCGGTCCCGGCGGCGGCGCCCGCACCCTGCCGTTCCTGATCCGGCAGGTCGGCCTCGGCTTCGCCGGCGAGACCGGCTACGCCTCCGCCCTCTCCCTGCTGCTGTTCCTGCTGACCCTGGCCTTCAGCCTGCTGGGGCGCCGGCTGTCGAAGGGGGACGAGGCGTGAGCGCGCCCCGGGCCGCCGACGGGCGTGCGGGCACGGGCAGGCGCCGGGCCGGTCTCCTGGCCCGCTACCTGACGCTGTGCGTGGCCCTGGTGGTGACGACCGGTCCCCTCGTCTGGCAGTTCCTGACCTCCCTGCGCGGGCGCGGCGAGAACGTCTACGAGGGGGTGCTGCCGGCCCGCCCCACCCTCGGCAACTACGTCCGGGTCGCCGAGTCCTTCCCGCTGCTCCCGTACACGGCGAACACCCTCGTCGTGGCGGCCCTCGCCGTCACCTCGAACCTGCTGTTCGCCGCGATGGGCGGCTACGCCCTGTCCCGGGAGGGCTGGAAGGGCCGCAGGGCGGTCTTCACCGTGCTGACGGCCACCCTGATGTTCCCGTTCGAGTCCGTGATGATCTCGATGTTCCTCACCGTCCGCGGGATGGGCCTGGTCGACACCCTCGTCGGCGTGTGGCTGCCCGGAGCGGTCTCCGTCCTCAACATCATGATCATGCGGGCGGCGTTCCTCGCCGTCCCCCGGGAACTGGAGGAGGCCGCGGTGCTCGACGGGGCTGACGAGTGGACCCGCTTCACCCGCGTCTTCGTCCCCTCGGCCCGCGGCGCCCTGGCCGTGGTGTGCATCACCAGCTTCATGGGGGCCTGGGACGACTTCCTGTGGCCCCTGATCGTCCTGACCGACAGCGGGCACTACACCCTCCAGCTCGGCCTGAAGAGCCTGGCCGGCGCCACCACCGTCAACGACCAGCGGCTCATCGCGGCCGGGGCGATGGCCGCCCTGCTGCCGATGCTGCTGCTCTTCCTCGCCCTCCAGCGGTTCTTCTTCCGCGGTGTGGGCGAGGGAGCCGTCAAGGTCTGACCCGCTCCGACCCCGCCGTGCCCCCGCACCGACCCTCCCCTTGGAGCCGCCGTCATGCACGACGACCGCAGCATCACCGAGCAACGCCTCCGCCGGGTCCTGGGCGAACGCATCAGGCCCGCCGTCCGCTCCCGTCCCCTCGCGCTCACCGTCGAACGCTGGGACGCCCCCGGGGAGCCCGTCCCCGTCGCCGAGGCACTGGCCGCCCGTTACGAGCCGTGCGCCCCCGGCGACGCCTGGGGGCCGGCCTGGGGCACCACCTGGTTCCGGGTCACCGGCACCGTCCCCGCCGACTGGGCGGGACGCACGGTCGAGGCCGTCCTCGACCTCGGCTTCGACCGGATGATGCCCGGGTTCCAGTGCGAGGGCCTGGTCCACCGGGCCGACGGCTCCGAGGTCAAGGCCCTCAACCCGTACAACGACTGGGTGCGGGTCGCCGACCGGGCGGCCGGCGGGGAGCGGATCGAGTGGTACGTCGAGGCCGCCGCCAACCCCGTCCTGGTCGAACACCGCCCCACCACCGAGGGGGACCGGCTCACCAGCGGCGACCGGCCCCTGTACCGGCTCGCCCGGATGGACCTGGCCCTCTTCGAGACGGAGGTCTGGGAACTCGTCCAGGACCTCGACGTCCTCGAAGGGCTGATGGGCCAGCTCGCCGAGGACGACGCCCGCCGCCACACGGTGCTGCGCGCCGTCGCCTCCGCCCTCGACGAGATCGACCTCGACGACGTCCCCGGCACGGCCGCCGCCGCCCGCGCCCGGCTCGCCGGGGTGCTCGCCGCCCCCGCCCACGCCACCGCGCACCGCATCAGCGCCGTCGGGCACGCCCACATCGACTCGGCCTGGCTGTGGCCGCTGCGCGAGACGGTCCGCAAGGTGTCCAGGACCGCCTCCAACATGGTCGCCCTGATGGACGAGCACCCCGAGTTCGTCTTCGCCATGTCCCAGGCGCAGCAGCTCGACTGGATCAAGACCCACCGGCCCGAGCTCTTCGAACGGGTCAAGAAGAAGATCGCGGACGGGCAGTTCGTCCCCGTCGGCGGCATGTGGGTGGAGTCGGACACCAACATGGTCGGCGGCGAGGCCATGGTCCGCCAGTTCCTCTACGGCAAGAGGTTCTTCCTGGAGGAGTTCGGCATCGACACCAAGGGGGTCTGGCTGCCCGACTCCTTCGGCTACACCGCCGCGCTGCCGCAGATCGTCCGGCTGGCCGGCAACCAGTGGTTCCTCACCCAGAAGATCTGCTGGTCCCAGACCAACCGGTTCCCCCACCACACCTTCTGGTGGGAGGGCATCGACGGCTCCCGCGTCTTCACCCACTTCCCGCCCGTCGACACCTACAACAGCGACCTCGGCGGCGCCCAGCTGGCGCACGCCGCCCGCAACTACCGTGAGAAGGGCCGTGGTTCGCGCTCGCTGGTGCCCTTCGGCTGGGGCGACGGCGGCGGCGGCCCCACCCGCGAGCAGCTGGCCCGGGCCCGCCGCCAGCGGGACCTCGAAGGCTCCCCGCGCGTGGAGATCGAGCGCCCGGACGCCTTCTTCGACAAGGCCCGCGCCGAGTACGCGGACGCCCCCGTCTGGGCCGGCGAGCTCTACCTGGAACTGCACCGCGGCACCTACACCTCCCAGGCCGGCACCAAGCAGGGCAACCGCCGGGGCGAGTCCCTGCTGCGGGAGGCCGAGCTGTGGGCGGCGACGGCCGCCGTGCGGGTCCCCGGGTTCGCCTACCCGTACGAGGACCTGGAACGGCTCTGGAAGACCGTCCTGCTCCACCAGTTCCACGACATCCTCCCCGGCTCCTCCATCGCCTGGGTGCACCGGGAGGCCCGTGAGACCTACGCCCGCGTGGCGCGGGAGCTGAGCGCCCTCACCCTGGCCGCGCAGACCGCCCTCGCCGGCGAGGGCACGCGGGAGCTCGTCTTCAACTGCGCCCCGCACACCCGCCGCGGGATCCCGGCCGGCGGCGCGGGCCTCCCCGCCCCGGCCCCGCAGCCCGCCACCGTGGAGGAGCGGCACGGCGGCGGCCACGTCCTGGCCAACGGGCGGCTGCTGGTGGAGGTCGACGGCCGCGGCCTGATCGTCTCCGCGTACGACCTGGAACACGGCCGGGAGGCCCTTGCCCCGGGCGCCGCCGCCAACCTGCTCCAGATCCACCCGGACTTCCCGAACATGTGGGACGCCTGGGACGTCGAGGCCTTCTACCGCAACAAGGTCACCGACCTCGACATGCTCGACGCCCTGGAGGTCACCGAGCACGGCCCCGGCGCCTGCACCGTCACCGCCACCCGCTCCTTCGGCTCCTCCACCGTCACCCAGACGATCACCCTGCGCGCCGGGGCCAAGACCGTGGACCTGGTCACCGAAGTGGACTGGCACGAGACGGAGAAGTTCCTCAAGGCCGCCTTCCCCCTGGACGTGAAGGCCGAACGGACCTCCTCCGAGACCCAGTTCGGCCACGTCCAGCGCGCCACGCACACCAACACCTCCTGGGAGGCCGCCCGGTTCGAGATCTGCGCCCACCGCTGGATCCACGCGGAGGAGCCCGGCTGGGGCACGGCCCTGCTCAACGACTCCACCTACGGCCACGACGTCACCCGCGACGTCCGCCCCGACGGCGGCCAGACCACCACCGTCCGCCTCTCCCTGCTGCGCGCGCCGCGCTACCCCGACCCGGAGACCGACCAGGGCCGCCACACCCTGCGCTTCGCCCTCGCGCCGGGCGCGGACATCGGGGACGCGGTCCGCGAGGGCCACGCCCTCAACCTGCCCGAGCGGGTCCTGCGCGGCGCGGGCCCGGTCGCACCGCTGCTGTCCGTCGACAACGACGCGGTGGTGGTGGAGGCGGTCAAGCTCGCCGAGGACCGCGGCGGCGACGTGATCGTCCGGCTCTACGAATCCCGGGGCGGCCGCGCCCGGGCCATCCTCACCCCGGGCTTCCCCGTCGGCGCGGCGACCGAGACCGACCTCCTGGAGCGCCCCCTGCCGCCCACGGCCGTCGGAGCTCCCACCCCGTCGGGGGTGGTCCCGCTGAACCTGCGCCCGTTCCAGATCGTCACGGTCCGCCTCCGCCCCGCCTGACGGCCCGCGGCCGGGGCCGGGCCCGGCCCCGGCCCGCCGCCCTCCCTCCAGCCGGCCCTCCGGGCGCCGGCCGGAGGGGAGGGCGGGCCGTGAGAGTCGCCACAGCTGTTTTGCACCTAGTTGCAAAACCGTCTCCCGCTCCCTTACAACAGGGTCAGGACACCGCGCGAGGAGACACACACCCATGAGCCCGTACCCGCACCTGCTGAGCCCCCTGGACCTCGGCTTCACCACCCTGCCGAACCGCGTGATCATGGGCTCCATGCACACCGGCCTGGAGGAGCACCAGGGCGGCTTCGAGCGGCTCGCCGCCTTCTACGCCGAGCGCGCCAAGGGCGGCGCCGGGCTGATCGTCACCGGCGGCATCGCCCCCAACGACGCCGGGCGCCCCTTCGAGGGCGGCTCCCGCCTCACCACCGAGGAGGAGGCCGCCGAGCACCGCGTGATCACCGACGCGGTGCACGCCGAGGGCGGGAAGATCGCGATGCAGATCCTCCACTTCGGCCGCTACGCCTACCACAAGGACCTCGTCGCCCCCAGCGCGGTCCAGGCCCCCATCAGCCCCTTCGTCCCCAACGAGCTCAGCGACGCCGAGGTCGAGCGCACCGTCGAGGACTTCGTCCGCGCCGCCCGCCTCGCCAAGCTCGCCGGCTACGACGGCGTCGAGATCATGGGCTCCGAGGGCTACCTGATCAACGAGTTCATCGCCGCCGCCACCAACCGGCGCACCGACCGCTGGGGCGGCGCCTACGAGAACCGCGTGCGCTTCCCGCTGGAGATCGTCCGCCGCACCCGCGCCGCCGTCGGCGAGGACTTCATCCTGATCTACCGCCTGTCCATGCTGGACCTGGTCCCCGGCGGCTCCACCCTCGACGAGGTCGTCCACCTCGCCAAGGAGATCGAGGCCGCGGGCGCGACCATCATCAACACCGGCATCGGCTGGCACGAGGCCCGCATCCCCACCATCGCCACCTCTGTCCCGCGCGGCGCCTACACCTGGGTCACGCAGAAGCTGATGGGCGCGGTCTCGGTCCCGCTCGTCACCAGCAACCGCATCAACACCCCCGAGAAGGCCGAGGAGATCCTCGCCGACGGCCGCGCCGACCTGGTCTCCCTCGCCCGGCCCTTCCTCGCGGACGCCGAGTTCGTCGCCAAGGCCGCCGCCGGCCGGCCGGAGACCGTCAACACCTGCATCGGGTGCAACCAGGCCTGCCTCGACCACACCTTCAGCGGCAAGATCACCAGCTGCCTGGTCAACCCGCGTGCCTGCCACGAGACCGAGCTCGTCCTGTCCCCGACCCGGACGAAGAAGACGGTCGCCGTCGTCGGCGCCGGCCCCGCCGGACTCGCCTGCGCCGTCTCCGCCGCCGAACGCGGCCACGCCGTCACCCTCTTCGAGGCCTCCGGCCACATCGGCGGCCAGCTCGACATCGCCCGCCGCATCCCCGGCAAGGAGGAGTTCGAGGAGACCATCCGCTACTTCGGCACCCAGCTGGAGGCCCGCGGCGTCGACGTCCGCCTGAACACCCCCGCCGACGTCGCCGCCCTGCGCGGCTACGACGAGGTCGTCGTCGCCACCGGCGTCACCCCCCGCACCCCCGCCATCGAGGGCGTGGACCGCGAGAACGTCGTCAGCTACCTCGACGTGCTGCGCGACGGCGCCCCCGTCGGCGAGCGCGTCGCCGTCGTCGGCGCCGGCGGCATCGGCTTCGACGTCGCCGAGTTCCTCACCGACAGCGGCGAAGGCGCCTCCCAGGACCCCGCCGTCTACTTCCGGCACTGGGGCGTCGACACCGCCTACGCCGGCCCCGGCGGCCTCACCGCCCCCGAGCGCCCCGCCACCCCGCGCCGGGTCACCCTGCTCCAGCGCAAGACCACCAAGGTCGGCGCCGGCCTCGGCACCACCACCGGCTGGATCCACCGCGCCGAGCTCAAGCACCGCGGGGTCGTCTCCGTCGCCGGCGCCACCTACGAACGGATCGACGACGAGGGCCTGCACATCACCGTCGACGGCGAACCGCGCCTGGTCCCCGCCGACACGGTCGTCCTGTGCACCGGCCAGGAACCGCGCCGCGACCTGTACGAGGCGCTGCGCGCCGAGGGCATCGCGGCGCACCTGATCGGCGGCGCCGACGTGGCCGCCGAACTCGACGCCAAGCGCGCCATCCGCCAGGGCACCGAGCTGGCCGCGGCCCTCTGATCCCGTCGGCGCAAAGGGAGTTGTGGCGGCCCGGCCGGGCCGCCACAATCTCCGGGTGACGCTGACACCCGCAGACGCCGACAAGATCCTCGCCGACCACTTCGCCCCCTGGGTGCTCGCCCTCGGCCTCACCGTCGAGGAGACCGGGGAGCGGCACGCCGTCCTGCGGCTGCCCTGGTCCGACTCCCTGGCCCGCGACGGCGGCGGCCTGTCCGGCCAGGCCCTGATGGCCGCCGCCGACACCGCCACCGTCATCGCGGTCTCCGCAGCGCGCGGGGCCTACGGCCCGATGACCACCGTCCAGCAGTCCACGAGCTTCCAGCGGCCGGTCGTCGGCGCCGACGTACTGATCACCGTCCGGGTCACCAAGCTCGGCAAGCGCATGGCCTTCGCCGACGCCACCCTGACCCCCGACGGCGCCCAGGACCCCGCCGCCACCGCCTCCACCGTGTACGCCCTCCTCGGCTGACGGGGTGCCGGCCCCCGCCTCGCTCTGGCGCAACCGCGACTTCACCGTCTTCTGGCTCGGCCAGGCCCTGTCCGTCCTCGGCGGCTCGCTCTCGCTGGTGGCGCTGCCCATGCTGGTCCTCGCCGCCACCGGGTCCCTCGTCCAGATGGGCCTGATCACCGTCGTCACCGGGGTGAGCGGGATCCTCACCGGGCTCTTCGCCGGCCATGTGGCCGACCGCTGCGACCGCCGCCGCCTGATGGTCGCCTGCGACCTGCTGCGGGCCGTCCTGCTCGGCGCGGTGCCCCTGCTCTGGCTGACGGCCGGGCCGCTGATGTGGCCCTTGTACGTGCTGACCGCGCTGGTCACCGCCCTCAAGACGGTGTTCGACGTGGCGTACGTGAGCGCCGTTCCCCAGCTGGTGGGCGCCGGGGAGCTCACCGCCGCCAACTCCCGGCTCATGGGCACCTTCGCCCTCGGAACGCTGGCAGGCCCGGTCGTCGCGGGGTTCATCACCGCCGGGGCGGGTGGTGAATGGGCCCTGGGGATCGACGGGGCGACCTTCCTGGTCTCGGCGGTGAGCCTGCGCTGGGTGACCTTCGGACGCCACGCGCCGCCCGCCGGCGAGACCGCGGCACGGGCGGCCGCCGCCCCGGCCGGAGGGCTGCGCGAGGTCTTCACCGTGGGCTTCCGCTTCCTGTGGGGGCACGTGCTGCTGCGCCCCCTGACCGTTCTGCTCACCCTGCTGACCTTCGTCACCATGGGCACCACCGACCTGCTGGTCTACCGGGTCCGGGAGGACCTCGGGCGGGACGCCGCCACCCTCGGCTACGTGATCGCCCTGAGCGGGCTCGGCGTCGTCGCCGCGGCCCTGGCGGCCGGGCGGCTGCGGCGGGTCCTCGGGTTCGGGCCGTGCTGGCTGGGTACCGTCGGGCTGATCGCGGTGTCGGTCGCGGGCATCGGCCTCAGCCGCAGCGTGCCCGTGATCGCCGTGCTGGCCGCCGTGTTCATGTTCGGCATGACCCTCGGCGGGATCACCTCGATGACCCTGCGGCAGGAGGTCACCCCGGACGAGCTGCTCGGCCGGGTCACCTCCGCCTTCTGGACGGTGCACAACGCCGCGGGCCCCGTGGGCGCCGCCGTCCTGACGGGACTGGGCGCCCGGTACGGGGTTCCGGCGGTCAGCGTCGCGGGCGGCGTGCTGTGCCTGCTGATCCTCGGGGCGGGACTGGCCACCCCGCTGCGGGGCGCCCGCCGCGGGCCCGCGCCGCGGGGGCAGGCGGCGGATGCGCGGATCCCGGGCGGCCGCCGGGGCCGGCGGGCCGGGAAGACGGCGCCGGGGGCGTGACGGGCGCCCCCGGCGGCGGGCTCAGAACCGCTGGGGTCCGGCCGGGAAGGGCAGCGGCGACTGACCCGGCACGGCCTCGCGCCGCTGGGCCGGGGCCGGGACGGTCGTGCAGGTCACGTCGCGGCCGGGCAGCCGGCCGGTGGCCAGATAGGTGTTCACCGGGCCGTTCACACAGGAGCCGGGCTCGGACAGGTACACCGTGTGCCCCTCACCGCCCAGGGCCGTGACCATCCGCGAACCCCGCAGGACGGCGTGCATCCCCTGCCCGCTGACGAGCGGGGTCTGCGAGTCCCACTCGTTCTGCACGAGCAGCACGTCCGCCGGGATCCGCATCGGCGTGGCCGGCTCGGCCGGCCGCTGCCAGAACGCGCACGGCTTGATGTTCGAGGCCATGTCTCCGTACAGCGGGTAACGGGCCTTGTCCCGCTCCGCGTCACGCCGGTACTGCTCCGGGTCGCGCGGCCAGGAGTCGGTGTCCCCGCACAGCACCGAGAAGGCCACGGCCATGCCGTTGTCCGAGGCGGGCTCGGCCGCGTCCCGCAGGGTCCCGCGCAGCTCCTCCGGCACGGCCACGCCACGGGGCGGCGGCGTGCCCTCGGCCGCCGCCTTGAGGGCGCCGACGAACGGGGCCGCCTGGGCGGGGGAGAAGAACAGGGGCCGGGCCCTGCGGATGTCGTCCCCGGTGAGCTTCCGGCCCTCGAGCTCGATCGGGTCGCGGTCCGCCCGCGCCACCAGGCTCCAGAAGGCGGTCGACACCGCCTCGGGGGTGGCCCCGAGGTGGTACTCGGCGTCGCGCTCCGCCGTCCACCGCGTCCAGCGCGCGAACGCCGGCTCGGCCTCCGTGGCCCACACCTGGATCATGCCGCGCCAGATCCGCTGCGGGTCGATCGAGCTGTCCAGGACGAAACGGTCGGTCCGGGACGGGAACAGCTGGGTGTACACCGCGCCGAGGTAGGTGCCGTACGAGTAGCCCAGGTACGAGATCTTCCGTTCGCCCAGGGCCACGCGGATCGCGTCCATGTCACGGGCCGTGTTGCGCGTGGTGATGTACGGGAGCACCGCATCGGCCTTCTCCCGGCACTTGTCCGCGACCGTGCGCGCCCATGCCACGTCCGCGGCGAAGGTCTCGGGCCGGTAGGCCCGCTGGAACTGCTGCTCCGCGTCGGTCAGTCCGCAGCTGACCGGGCTGCTCGCGCCGACACCGCGCGGGTCGAAGCCGATCAGGTCGTACTTCTCGCGGACCTCGGCGGGCAGCGCCCCGTCCGCCATCAGCGGCAGGTCGAGCCCCGGTCCGCCCGGTCCGCCGGGGTTCATCAGCAGGACGCCGCGTCGCTTGGCGGGGTCCGGGCTCTTCATCCGGGATATCGCGAGGTCGAGGGTGCGCCCCCGCGGCTGCCGGTAGTCGAGCGGCACCTTGAGCGTGGCACATTCGTACGCGGCCGGCTGCTCGGCGGCGCACCGGTGCCAGGCGGGCTTTGGCGGGGCGTACTCCTGGGCGGGGTCGGCTGCGGCCTGAGTGGCCGTCAGGAGGGGCAGGGAGGTGGCCAGTAGCCCGGCGGCGGCGAGCAGGGGTGCGAAGCGTTTCATCTGCGGCACGGAAGGCCGTTCCTTTCGGAGAGGGGCGGTCCCATTCCCTGCCCACCTTGGAGTACCGGGCGGCGGGGCGAATCATCCCTCATGACGGCTCTCGTCCTCTTCGCGGACGAGGTGATTTCGGACAACGAGCCACATTCCCTTAGGGGTTGGGCTCAGTGGCCGGTGTGTGCGGCGCCGTTCTCCACCCTTCCGCCGAATCGCTCGCGCAGCTCTGCCAGGGCGTCCTCGGTCGGGGCGGTGACCACCCAGCGGTCACCGACGAGATAGACGCCGCCGTAGGGTTCGGCCTCGGCCAGCCAGGAGCGCAGGCCCTGCGCGGCGGCGAAGGTGGTCATGCGGTAGGCGCCCTGCCCGGTCTCGCAGGAGCCCTGGCGCAACTCATCGGCCTGGATGCCCAGTTCGGCGGTGCAGCCGAGGGCGGAGGCGAGCTGTTCGACCGTCGCCGCGGCGGCGGGGGCGGTGCTCGCCGCATGGGCGGCGTGGGCCGCGTGCGCGGACCCCGGGCGGGCCGGCGCGGTGGCGCAGGCACCGGCCGCCAGTGCGGCGCACAGGACGGCGCCCAGCGCGCACGCGCGGCGGATCCGGCGCTTGTCGGACGGGGGCATGGCAACCTCACGGGCTGGTCGGGGAAGGGCCGTGGTGCCCGGCGGGGAGGGGGGCCGGGCACCACGGGGTCTGGGGGTGGGGGCGGGGCGGCCTAGCCGGCGGCCTTCGCCTTCTTGCCCTTGTCGGTGACGGCGAACCAGAGGCCCTGCTTGCCCTGCCCGTTGACGTCGCCCGGCTGCTTGTCACCGGTGAAGGTGTAGACGGGCCAGCAGTCGATCGTCAGCTGCTCCGAGCCGTCCGGCCGTTTCACCGAGCCGACCAGTTCCGAGGGAATTCCGGAGACCTCCGTCTTGTCCACCGGTTTGGCCGGCTTCCAGGTGTCCAGGCAGGCGTCGAGGCAGCCGAATTTCATCGGCCAGGCGCTGTCCTTGTCGAAGCGGTAGAGGGTCCAGCCCTCCGCGTTCTGCAGGATTCCGCCCAGTTGTGCGTTCTGCCGGACCGAGAGCGAGACCTTCTTCCCGTCCGCCGGGGAATTCGCCCCGGCCCCCATGTTCATTCCCATTCCCATTCCCGATGCCATTCCCGAGCCCGAGCCGGAGCCGGAGCCCGTTCCCGCGCCGGCGGCCTTGGCTGCGGCGGCCGGCTTCCCGTCGGGGCCCACGGCGTGCCAGGTGCCGCCGACGCCCTCGCCGAGCGCGTCCCCGGCCTTGGTGTCCTTCGCGTAGCGGTACACCGGCCAGCCGCCGAGCGTCAGCTGCTTCGTCCCGTCGGCCCGGGTGACCGAACCCAGCATCGCGGCGTCGACACCCGCCCCGGCCTGTGCGTCGTCCGCCAGGACCACCGGCCAGGCCTGGGCGCAGTCGCCCTCGCAGTTGGACTTCGGGGGCTTGGCGGTGTCCTTGTCGAACCGGTAGAGGGTGAAGCCCTCCCCGTCGGTGACCGCCGAGCCCACCCCCGCCACCTCCTGCGCCTTCAGCTGCCCGGCCGGACCGCTCTTCGCGCCCCCGCCCGCCGGGGCGTCGCCCGAACCGGATCCGTAGCCCGACCCGTAGAGGTCGAGCTGCTTGCTGTCGCCCACCGGCTTCACCGAATCCTGCTTCGCGGCGGAATTCCCGCCGGAACCGCACCCGGCCGTCAGCAGAAGTACCGCGACCGCCGCCGACCCGGCGAATATCTCACGGCGCATTGTCCTGGTCTTCACGATCTCTCCTCGAGGTTCTGGTCCGATCCCGCGGGCTCACTGCCTTCGCCCATTGATACGGGGCCCGGGCCGGTCGGAGCCGTATTCCCCGGGAATTTGTCAGATCGCGACAGGAATGAACTCGGGTACCCGTCGGGACCGTGCGCGGCTCATTCCCGGAAGCGCAGCGCGAGCGCCGGACAACGCCGCACCGCGCGCAGTGCCTTGGGCCGCAGCCGCGCCGGGACCGGCATGGAGGCCTGGGCCGGGTAGCCGTCCGCGTCCAGCCGCACGACGTCGGGCAGGACGTCCACGCACAGCCCGTGCCCCTTGCACAGCGTCCAGTCCACGACCAGCCGCTCCGCGCCCCCGGCCGGCTCCTCGTCCGGCGGCAGGGGCAGCGCCCCGGTCACCGGGCGGCCGCAGCCGCTGCCGAGGGCGTGGTCGCGGAACTCCTCGGGGAACGAGGCGAGCGCCGAGGCCACGAAGTACGAGGTGCCGTCCGGATGGCTGCACGCACCCCGGCGCCGGACCCCTCTCAGCCGGGCCTCCACCGCCTCCAGCGCGGCGCGGCCCCCGCCCCGTACGGCGTCCTCCAGGACGTCGGCCAGCGCGGGCAGCCCCCGTACGCAGGGCCCGCACTGGCCCGCGGACTCCTTGGCCATCCAGCGCGTCACCGCCGCCACCTCCCCGGCCGGGCAGGTCTCCTCCGGCAGCGGCAGCACCGCCCCGGCGCCCAGCACCGCGCCGAAGGCGGACAGGGACTGCCGTGACAGGTCGGCGGAGCGGGCCGCCCCGGGATCCAGCCAGCGGCCGTGGTAGCCGCCGACCAGCACCCCTTGGCCGACGCCGCTCCCGCACAGGTCCAGGACGTACGCCAGGGAGGTCCCGGACGGGGTCTCCACGACCGTGGACCCGGCGACGGTCAGCAGGACCGTCCCCGGCTCGGAGGGCAGGCCGACCGAGCGGTAGGCCGGGGCCCCGAGCCGGGCGGCCACGGCGAGCTGCGCGTAGGTCTCGGTGTTCGACAGCAGGGTCGGAACCCCGCCCAGGCCCCGTTCGCTGGTCCGCACCCGCTGCCCGGACGGCAGCGCCGGCCCGCCGTTGAGCCCGTTGACGAGGGCGGTGCCCTCGCCGGTGACGAAGCGTTCGGGCAGCCGGGCCACGCGCACCCGCCTGCCGCCGGGGCCGCGTTCGTCGACGGCGTCCCGTACGGAACGCTCCACGTCCGCCCGGGTGACGGCCACGACCACCTCCTCGGCGGACACGGCGGCCGCGGCCAGCAGGGCTCCGTCCAGCACCAGGTGCGGGGCGTGCAGCAGCAGCGCCGTGTCCTTGAGGCAACTCGGCTCGCCCTCGCTGCCGTTGACCACGACGGCGGTGGCGGACTGCTTCTCCCGGGCCGAACGCATGACGGCCTGGAGCTTGCGGGCGAAGGGGAACCCCGCGCCGCCGCGGCCCCGCAGGCCGATGTCCGAGGCCAGGTCGGTGAGTTCGTCGGGGTGGAGCCGGGGGAGGGGGCCGTGCGCCGCCAGATGGGCCTCGCGGTCGAGCCACCCGGTGCGGTCCAGCCCGGTCAGCAGCCGGGGGGCTCCCACGCAGCCGAGCCCCGGGCGTTCCGCCGGGCCGCTCACAGCCACCCCTCTCGGCCGGCGGACCGCCCGCCGCCCTCGCCGCCGCCCGGGCCCGCCGGGGCCGTGGCGGCGGCCGCGTACGGCTGGGCCCCCGGCCCGGGCGGCGGCCCGGCCGGGCGGGCGGCGGCGGACGTACCGGCGGCGGTGCGCTGCCCGGGAACCGAGGGCATCCCGGTGAGGGGGACGTCCTGCACGAAACCGGGCCGCC
Organism: Streptomyces sp. 3211.6; assembly: GCF_003634815.1. Taxonomy (NCBI): domain Bacteria; kingdom Bacillati; phylum Actinomycetota; class Actinomycetes; order Kitasatosporales; family Streptomycetaceae; genus Streptomyces; species Streptomyces sp. 3211.6. The sequence goes on from NZ_RBXC01000001.1 coordinate 6,709,050, forward strand.
CGCGCGAGGGCCGGGAGCCCTGCGGGGGGGCGGGGGCGGGGCCGGGCTGCGGGGCTGCGGCGGGCCGCGGGGGTGCGCCGAGTCTCCTGGAGCGCAGGCGCAGCACGATGACAGCGGCGACCCCGGCCAGGCACAGGGCGTACGAGGCCGTCACCCAGGGGTCCGCGGCGCGGCCGGCCTTCAGCCCGTGCACGAGGGAAGCCCCCCACGCCGGGTAGGCGCCGATGTGCAGCGCCCGCCACCACACGGAGCGGTTCTTGACCGCGAACACACTACGCACGGCTCCGGAGACCGCGACGGCGACGAAGAGATATCCGGCCAGGGTCCCGAGGCCGATCAGGACGGGCCGGTCCGCGTCGGCGAACGGCAGGAACGCGCCCGCCGCGGTGGTGTGCCCCTGGGCCACCTTGACCCAGACGTGCAGGGCCAGGAATCCCAGTCCGGCCACGGCCAGCCCGCGGTGCACGCCCTGGGCCAGCAGCCGGTGCCCGGAGCCGAGAACGGCCCGGTCGGTGGCGGCCAGGCCCCACAGGACGGTGGCGGTGAGGCTGACGAGCGAGAGCACGCCCACGCCGAAGTCGAGGAACTCCCACAGGCGGGACAGGGCGCCCGCGCGGACCGCCACGAGGAGCGAGACGAGTGCGGCACCGGCGCCGCAGAGCGCGCTCGGGCGCAGCCGGCCGGAGGCGGGCAGGAGCGGGGGCCGCCGGACGGCCCGCCGTCCCGCGGCCGGAGCCGCCGCCGCGTGGCGGCTCCTGCGTCGCGACCGGTGGGAGCGGGGTATGTGCGGCTGGGGCAGGGGCATCCAGTTCTCCTGTGCACCGGGGCTCCGAGCACAGTCCACCTGGCGCTCGGCACCCGGGATCGTGGTGGTGGCGGCCGGCAGCGCTGTGGAATTCCCGCGCCGGCCGAAGGGGCTCGGGGCCGGAGTGCAGCAGCATCGTGGAGCTGCGCAGCATCTCCACAGGATTTATCGAAACGTGATAATTTCTCGCACCGCGTCTCCGGCGCATCGAACAACGCCGGAAGATTCCCCTCCAGTGGAGGTCGTGACAGGCCGCCGCGTCGCGCGCCATCCATGCGTCCCCGGGGGCAAAAACAAGGCAAACCCGCAGGGCGCAAAAGTGGCCGGATCCCTCCAGAAGGGCGCGTGGGGGCTGCAACTCTCTTGACAGGCAGGGTCGTTGGCGAGGCAGACAACCCTGACGGGCTTGTCGCTCCTCCACCGGACAGGCCTCACCCCGGCAAGAACGAGGAAACGATGTGCGAACTTCTGAACCGCATCTGGTCCCGCCCGCGAGGAGAGTGGACGCGTGTCGTGCGCAGGGAACTCCCCGCACTGGCCGCGGAGATAGTGGAGGAGCTTCTGCAGGGAATTCCCGGATTCTCCACACTTGTCGACGGTAATGACGCCATCGGCGACGAACTGATCCGGCAGCGGGTGGAAGAGGCCCTCCTCACCGCCCTCGGCTACCGCGACGAACCGGCCCGCGACGAACCGGCCCGCGACGAACCGGCCCGCGACGAACCGGCCCGCGACGAACCCGCCCGGGACGAACCGGCCCGCGACGAGACCGCCCACGACCCGGCCGGGGACGACGCCGGACACGAGGTCCGGCACGACGGCCGCCGGGAGGACCCCCGCGGGGGCGCCCCCGAAACGGTGCGCGGGGCCGGCCACGACCACGGCAACGGCCATGGCCACGGGATCCGGCACGAGACCCCCACCGCCGCTCCCGACCGGCTGCGCCAGGAACTCTTCAAGGCCCTCACCGACGACCGGGCCGCCTCCCAGGACTCCCTCGACGACCTCGCCCGGGCGGCCGGCTGGCCGCTGCCCGCCGCCGTCCGGGCCATCGCGCTCGCCACCCCCGGCGAGGCCCAGCAACTGGCGGCCGTCCTCGACGACGCCCTCGCCGGCATGTTCGCCGGCCGCCCCTGCCTGCTGCTCCCGAGCCCCGACGCCGACGCCCGCGCGGCCCTCGAACCCCCGCTGCGCGGCCGGGTCGCCGCCGTCGGACACGCCGTACCCCTGCGCGACACCGCCTCCTCCCTGCGCTGGGCCCTGCGCCTGCTCACCCTCACCCCCGCCCGCGGCGGCCTCGACGCCCGGGCCGTCTTCGTGGACGACCACCTCTCCACCCTCCTGCTCCTCCAGGACGAGCCCCTGGCCCACGCCCTGGCCGCCCGCTGGCTGCGCCCGCTGGCCGACCTCACCCCGCGCCAGAGCGAACGCCTGGAGGTGACCCTGCTCGCCTGGCTGGAGGGCGGCGGCGCCCCCGAGGCCGCCAAGGCCCTCAACGTGCACCCGCAGACCGTCCGTTACCGGATGCGCCAGCTGGAGAAGCTCTTCGGCCCCGGACTGCGCGACCCCCGCACCCGCTTCGAACTGGAGATGGCCCTGCGCAGCCGCCGCCTGATGGCGCAGGTGCGCCGCCAGCACTCCCGGGTGGCCCGCCGCGCCGCCCGCGTGGTCGGCGCCGAGTTCCCGCCCCTGGTCGTCGGACGGATGGCCCGCGTCAACGGCCTGTGACCGCGGGCCGCACGGCCCGCGCCAAGCGGCCGGCCCGGAGCCGAGGGGCTCCGGGCCGGCCGCACACGCGTTCCGGGCGGGTCAGCGGCAGGACCGCCCGCCGTTGATGCAGCCCACCGCCCGGGCCATCAGACCGTCCGACATCACGTTGATGAAGTCGCCGTGGTCGGTCACCGGCTTGTGCAGCTGCTCGGGGAAGCTGTCCACCGCGAACCGCGCCCCGGGCGCCACCCCGTACGTGACCCGCTCCACCAGCTGCGGGATGGCGGTGAAGCCCTTCTTGCAGCGCCCGCTCCGGTCGGGGAAGTCCACGTGCGTCCGGTGGTTGGCACTGTCGGTGTTGCGGCCGTCCCAGCAGCTCTGGAAGGTGAAGGTGCGCACCACGTCACTGCCCTTGGGGCAGACCGGGTACTTGTCCTTCAGCTGCCGGTCCTCGAAGCCGGTGCAGCTCCAGGAGGCGTTGGCATTGGCGGTGCCGTTGCTGAAGGCCTTCGCGTCGCCCGTGATGATCCGCAGGAACCGGGGCATAGCCTTCACCGGGCCGGCCGGGCTGCCCTTGAAGCTGATGCTCGCCTGCTTGGGCCGCAGGATCGTCCCCACGTTGGCGTCCTGCCCGCCGCCCGGGGCCTTCGCGTCGCGCTCGGCCCTGCCGTCGCGCAGCCGCAGCACCGGCCAGTAGTAGGTGGACTGGTCGCCGTTGGCGCAGGTGGTACCCGAAGCGGCCAGGCTGTTGTTGGTGGAGAAGGCACTGGTCGTCTTGTTGCCCACGTAGTCGTGCATGTGGTGCGCACCGTTGGAGACGCCCGGCGCGACGATCACGTTGTCCGGGTTGAAGTGCCCGTTCTCGTTGCGCCCGCACTCCGAGGTGAAGGTGCCCTTCGAGGCGGCGGCCGAGGGCGACGGGGCCTTCGCGTTGGGCCGGACCCTGGTGATGTCCACGAAGTCGCTCTTCGCCGGACCGGCCTTCTGCCCGATGCTCCGGGCCCCGTCGGCGGCCGCGTCGTCCTGCGCCGGAGCCTCCTTCATCGAGCACCCGCTCAGCGCTCCCAGCCCCTCCGGGCGGCTTCCCGAGCGGCCTATCGCGTCGGACATCCGGGAGATGGCCGTCCCGCGCTGGTCGCGCAGCCGGCCCAGCAGCGCGTCCTGCTGCGCCTTGCCCTTGACCTGTCCCCCGGCGAGCTGCCGGTAGGCGTCGGCCACCTGGACGTCCAGCCGGGCCAGGTTCTCGTCCACCTCCGCCCTGGCGCCGTCGGGGACGGCCGTGAGCTTGTCACCCACGTCCGGGCAGTCGATCGTGGCCGTCACCTGTCCGGTGCGGGAGGCGTCCTGGCCGGCGTTCGCGTTCCCGGCGACGATCGCCACCCCGCCGCCGCCCAGCACCAGGGCGCTGACCACGGCCAGGAGCTTCTTCGACAACCGGGGGCGCCTGTGGCCCTGTTGACTCATGCGATCACTTCACTTCGTATCGTCGGTCGGACATCGGAGGGGCCGAGGCCCCCTGGGGGCGTGCCGGACCGGGCGAGGAGGGCGCGGGGGCCGCGTCGGAGAGGGAGTCGAAGTCGACGAGCCCGGTCTCCTCCAGCACCGTGATGTGGTCCAGGACGGTGGTGTTGGCCGAGGTCGCGAGGGCGCGCACCATGGAGTTGCGGGTCTGCGCCCGTACCTGCGCCAGCAGGGCGAACACCTTCCCGTGCGCCCGGCGCAGCAGCTGGACGAACAGGCGCTCGTACTCCGGACCCTGAGCGGCCGTCAGCTGGTCCAGCCAGCCCTGCTGCTGCGCGGAGGGCCGGTCGGGCAGGTCCACGCCGAGGGCCTGGCCGACCTGGATCACCTGCCGGTCCAGCTCGGTGTGGCCCTCCACCAGGTGCGCTCCGGCGGTGCGGACCGCCGGGCGGGTGCCGCGCTGCTGGGCCTGCCGCCCGGCGGGCAGCTCCCACAGGCCGGCGAGCCGCACCTTGCGCACGAAGTCCCGGTCCACGGGGCTGAGCGGCCCGTACGCCGTGCTCATGGTCCCGGCGCCGTCGTCCTGGACCCCGGCGGGCAGGCCCGAGGCCCCCGCGGGCGCCGCGGCGGCCCGGTCGCCGAACTTCGACACCGGGACCAGCAGCGCGACCAGCGTGGCCACCAGCGCGGTGATGACCAGGCCGCTCCCGATCGTGTGTCTCGTGGCCACGGACAGGCCGCCGGTGGATCGCCGCCGCAATGACAGCACGCTGCCTCCTCGCTCGGTGGGCTGGGGGTGGCACGGGACGCTAGTGCCCGCCGCGCCGTCGCCGGGGAGGACCCTCACCATCGGACAAACATCGGCGCGGCCCCGCAGAAGGCTGCTACCTTGCCCGCGTCCCGGAAGCGGACCCGAGTCCCCCGCCGCACGGCGAAGGGGCCCGGTCCGTGCTGCGGACCGGGCCCCTGGGGCGGTGGAGGGACGAAGAGGAGCGGAGCGGGAGGTCAGGAGGCGGCGGGCGCGCCGTCCCCGGGCTCCTCCAGCCCTTCCAGGCTGTCCATGAACGAGCTGACGGAGAACACCGCGCGCCCCGGACCGGCCGGCCCGTACCCGGGCGGGGAGCTCAGGCCGAACTCCTCCAGCGTCGCCCGGTAGGTCTCCAGCAGCCGGATGTGGTACTCCAGCGGGGCGCCGAGCGGGTTGGCCTTGCCCAGCGGGGTCGTCGGCTCCGGGCACCAGGTGGTGAAGCGCGGCACGACGCCGTGCGACATGAAGAAGCGCAGGCCCTCGGCGGTCGAGTCGATGGCCTCGCCCACCTTGGTGAACCCGAAGGGCTCGGCCATCTCGATGCCCGCCACGAAGTTGGGGATCACGTGGCGCGGGCCGAACACCTCGGTGGAGTCCAGGATCCTGCGGTGCCACTCGTCACGGCCCACGTACCGCTCCTTGCCCGGGCAGTGGAGCTGGAACAGCCGGCGGTCCCACACCTCGAAGTTGGGGTGGTAGATCCGGATGCCGTGGTCGTGGAAGCGCTGGACCGCGTCGCGCGGCAGGGCCTGGGCGACGACCTTGCCGATCCAGCGGCCGGGGAAGCGCTCCTCGATGGCCTGTGCGTAGTGGCCGTAGAAGTCGGCCTCGTCCCGGCCGCCGACCTGCGAGGTGATGGAGCCGCCGGTGAGGGTGTAGGCGCGCGAGGTCCCGGCCGTGTCGTACCGGTCGATGATCTCCAGGGCCTCCAGCACCTCTTCCACCGGCTTCACCCCGGTGTACGGGCGGCCCGCCGCCTTGTGCTGGCGCCAGTTGTGGTTGATGTCGCAGAACTGGCACTCCTCCTTGGCGCCGAAGTACTGGCACACCCGGAAGACGGTCAGGTAGATCAGGTAGCCCCACTGGATGGTCGGCGCGACCTCCATCACCGACTTGCCGTTCGAGAGCTTGTGCCGGTAGTACTCCGGCATCGGCGGCAGCCCCACGTCGGAGATCCGCGCCCCGTCCAGGTACAGGCCCAGCGTGCCGTCCTCGCCGCCGCGCACCACGTACGGGGAGTCCGGGTTGACCCGTACCGACACCACGGTGCGGCGCAGCCCGTACGGGCCGCCGGTGAGCACGATCTCCTCCGGCGGGCGGTTGAGCGCGGCGGCGCCCAGCTCCGGCAGGGTGCGGTGGTCGAAGGAGAAGATGAAGTAGGACTTCGGCTTGACGTCCCCGCCGCCCGGCCCGTCGGCGCCGCCGCCGCTGAGCGCGGACTCGTGGAAGGCCATGCCGCCCCGCAGCAGGTCCTCCTTGATCACGGCCTCCCGGGGCACGTGGGGGAAGCGCTCCATCAGGTCCTCGACCAGCGCGGTACGGGTCTGGCTTGCCATGCGAACTCCTCGGACAGACGGATGCCCGGGGGCTGCGCACTCCGGGCACATCCAGGGGACCCACGGTATCCGCTCGTTTGAACAGGTTCAGCCCGGGGTGGCGGTGATCGTGGTCCGGTAGCGGCCCGGCGTGGTGCCGAACTCCCGCACGAAGGCGTGGGACAGGGCGTACGGACTGCCGTAGCCGACCCGGGCCGCGATGGCGGCCAGCGAGTCCGGAGTGTCGCGCAGGCGGGTGGCGGCCAGCGTCAGCCGCCACCAGGTCAGGTACGCCATCGGGGGACGGCCCACCAGCGGGGTGAACCGGCGCACCAGGGTCGGCCGGGAGACGCCCGCCTCGGCGGCCAGGCGGTCGGCGCTCCAGGGGGCGGCCGGATCGGCGTGGATCGCCTGGAGGGCGGCGGCCGTCACCGGGTCGCCGAGGGCGGCCGACCAGGACCCCGGCGCCGCCCCGGCCACCGAGGCGCGGACCATGTACACCAGGAGCAGGTCCAGCAGGCTCGGCAGGGCGATCGAGGAGCCCGGCTGCCGTTCGTCCACCTCCACGCCCAACAGGGTGATGGCCGACTGGAGTTCGGTGTGTGCGCCAGCCGACAGGCGCACCACGCCGGGCAGTTCCGCCAGCAGCGGGTGCACCCGGCTGCGGTCGAGCCGATACTTGCCGCACAGCATCTCCACCGCCGCGCCGCCCGGCTGCGGGGAGCGGGCGCCCCGCGCCTCGCGGTACCGCTCCAGCGGCAGGGCCCGCGCCGCGGCCGCCGCGTCGACGGGGGAGTCGGCGAGCACGTGGCCCGCCCCGTGCGGCAGCAGTACCGCGTCCCCCGCGGCCAGGGGCACCGGCTCGCCGCCGTCGGCCAGCAGCCAGCAGCTGCCCGTCAGGACGACGTGGAAGCCCGCCCCCTCGTACGGGTCCAGCCGTACGCGCCACGTACCGCCGACCCGCACCCGGTCCGAGGAGGGCCGCCCCAGGCGGACGGCGGAGATCGCGTCGCTCACCACGTCCATGCGCGCAGGGTACCGCCGACGCCGGACGCCCGTGAGCGGGACGCGTATCCGCTTGAGCAGAACGCGCATTGGGCGGCTCACTCCCGCTTCCTAGGGTGGTGTACATGACCAACGAGAACACGCAGACCCTCCTCCTGGGGGACGTCGAGATCACCCGCGTCGTCGAGGCGCGGGCCCCCTTCGCGGCCGCCCGGGACCTCGTCCCGGACTCCGGCACCGACGTGTGGAAGGAGAACGGGGACTGGCTGGCACCGGACCACTGGCAGCCCGACGCCGACCTGGCCGTGCTCGCCCTGCAGACCTGGGTGCTGCGCAGCGGCGGCCGCACCGTCCTGGTGGACACCGGGGTGGGCAACGGGCGCGAGCGCCCCGGCTCGCCCCTCTTCCACCGGCGGCAGGGCACCTTCATGGCGGACCTCGAGGCGGCCGGGGTCCGTCCCGAGGAGGTGGACGTCGTCGTCAACACCCACCTGCACGCCGACCACGTCGGCTGGAACACCCTGGACGCCGGCGGGGAGTGGGTCCCGGCCTTTCCCAACGCCCAGTACCTCATTCCGGCTGCCGACGACGCGTACTTCGGGCCGCGCGGCGGATACGGCGGGGGCGTGCGGGAGGTCGACCGGCTGGTCTACGAGGACAGCGTCGCCCCCGTGCACCGGACGGGGCAGGCAATCCTCTGGGAGGGCTCCCACCGCATCGACGGCCACCTCACCCTGGAGGCGGCCCCCGGCCACACCCCCGGCTCGTCGGTGCTGCGCCTGGCCTCCGGAACCGACCGGGCGGTCTTCGTCGGGGACATGCTGCACAGCCCGGTGCAGGTCCTGCGGCCCTCCTGCAACAGCTGCTTCTGCATGGACGCCGCCCAGGCGGCGGACACCCGCCGCCGGACCCTGGCGCGGGCGGCGGAGCTCGGGGAGCTGGTGGTTCCCGCCCACTTCGGGGGGACGGGTGCTTTTGAAGTCCGCGAGGAAAAAGGCCGGTTCGTTATCGGGGCGTGGGCGTCCGGCATCTGACCACCCTGGCCCATTGGTTCAACTCTGTTCCGAATATGCCTGTTTCTGATGTGGCTATGCTCAAGTCCTGTGTGATCAAAACCCCCTGTCGATCACTCAGGACCCCGTGGGGTGGCCGACCATCTCCCCACGCCAGAGCAGGACCGGAGAACAGATGGACAGCAACCTCGTCATGCACACCCCCGCCGGAAGACACCGGGCATTCGACGAGACCCAAATCCCGCTTTACTACAGCCGCAAGACGGCAGACATCCTGCACAAATACGGGCCCGGGCCCCGGGTCCACTTCCACATGGGTATCTTCGACCCGGGTGCGGCGCCGAACACCACGGTCCCGCAGCGGGTCCTCAAGAGCCGCATCGTGGAATCCCAGGAGGCGATAGTCGACCACGCCGCCCGGACCTGGGGTGCCTATGCCAGCCCGCCCGCCAGCCTCCTCGACATCGGCTGCGGAGTGGGGGGCGGGTCCCTCTACTGGGCGCAGCAGCACGGTTCGCAGGTCACCGGACTCACCGTGACCCCCGAACACGTGCCGATCATCGCGGAGTTCGCCCGTCAGGGCGGGGTGGCCGACCGGGTCGCCCCGCTCCTCGCGGACGTCCACGACTTCGTCCCGAGCCGCGAGTACGACGCCGCCTACGCCAACGAGAGCTCCGGCTACATGGACCGCGAGCGGCTCTTCCAGGTCGTGGCCCGAGCGCTGAAGCCGGGCGGCTGGTTCGGCATCCAGGAGCACTTCATCTGCCGGCCCGAGTGGACCGACTTCATCGACGGCTACTACAAGACCCGCCTCGGCACGCTCACCGAGTACATCACCGCCGCCGCGGCCGCCGGCTTCGAGCTGGAGCAGTGCGAGGACGTGACCGACCGGGTCGCCGAGTTCTGGGTCCAGTCGATGGCCTGGAACACCGCCGAACTGGACCGGATCGAAGCCGCCGGCCGGCCCTCCGCCTGGACGCGGGAGCGGCTCCTGGAGTCCACGATCACCCACGGCAAGCTCTTCCGGATCTGGCGCGACCACGCGATGGAGACCCGGCTGCTGCTGTTCCGTCTGGGCGGGGGGAACTGACCGTGGCACCCGTCCACGCCGAGCTGGACCGGCCCTCCCGGATCGGCTGGGAACTCCCACCGTTCTACTGCCCCTTCGAGCGGGAGCTGATCCACCCGAAGACGGCCGCGATCGAGGAGCGCTGCGTCGAGTGGATCGACGCCTTCGGCGTCTACCCCGACGCCACCGAGCGCGCCTGGGGCCTGGCCACGCGCTCGGCCGAACTCGCGGGCCGCACGATCCCGTCCGGCGACGTCGAGGCGATGGTCCTGTACGCCGAATGGCTCTACTGGGCGTTCGCGGCCGACGACTGGCACGACTCGGGTTCCGCCACGGCCGGCGCCACGGCGGTGGCGGAACAGGGTGCCCGGCTGGCCCGCACCGTCGAGGCGCCCGGCTCGGGCCTGCTGCCGCCGGGACCGCACACCGCGGCCCTGGAGGACCTTGCGGCCCGTACCCGTGCCCTCCTCAGGCCGGGCCAGCTGCGCCGCTTCACCCACGGCATCCGCGAATGGATGTCCGGCGCGACCTGGCAGACGGCCAACGCCGAACGCGGCGTCATGCCGTCCCTGGAGGAGTTCACCGCCGCACGGATCTGCAGCAGCGGCACCCGGTTCCTGCTCTCCTGGTGTGACGTGGCGAACGGGATCGACGTACCGGCCGACGTGATGTACTCCGCCCCCGTCCAGGCGCTGACCGAGGCCGCGGGGTTCGTCGTCAGCTGCGACAACGACGTCTTCTCGTACAACAAGGAAGACCACCACGTGCCGTGGGAGCAGAACGTGGTCAACGTGCTGGCCCAGCAGCACGGCTGTACCCCCGCCGAGGCGCTGCCCGCGGCGTTCGCCCTGCGGGACCGGACGATGAGCCTCTTCGTCGGGCTGCGCGAACGGCTGGCCGGGCACGCCGACGAGGAGCTCGGGCGCTACCTCGTCTCCGTGGAGCACTGGATCGCGGGCAACATCGCCTACCAGAGCCGGGCACCCCGCTACGCCAGCCCGCGCAACCGCAACGCCCTGCCCGTGGACGGCGCCGCGTACGACATCACGTACGCGGACGCGCCCTGTGACCCCAGCGCCGAGCCGCTGCCCTTCCCCGCTCTCGCGTGGTGGTGGCAGCAGCTCGACGGCTGACGGGCCGGACCCTCAGGCCCGGCGGCCGAGCAGGCGCTGCCACCAGGCCGGCCGGGCCTCGGGCCCGGCCGCGCCGGCCGGCCGCGTCTGAACGGCCGGCCGGCTGAGCGGCAGGGCCGTGGACCCCGTCACGGTCGCGCCCCGCGGCGTGAACCGTACGGGCAGGGCCGTCACGTGGCGGAGCATGAGGGAGGACGTCCACTCCAGCTCCTCCTCGGGGACCGCCAGCTCCAGGTCGGGGAGCCGCGACAGCAGCGTGTCGATGCCGGTGTCGGCGATCGCCCGGCCGATGTCCTGGCCGGGGCACTCGTGGGGCCCGCTGCTGAACGCCAGGTGGGAACGGTTGCCGTGGATGGCCTGTGCGGCGTCGGGGCGCACCTCCGGGTCACGGTTCCCCGCGCCCGGGCTGATCAGCAGCATGTCACCGGCCTTGATCCGGGCCCCGGCCAGCTCGGTGTCACCGGTGGCCCAGCGGCCGATGACCGTGTTGAGCGGCGGCTCGTCCCAGAGGACCTGCTCCAGGGCGTCGGGCAGGGTCATGTGGCCGCCCGAGAGGTTCGCCCGGAAGCGCTGGTCCGTGAACACCAGGCGCAGGGTGCTCGTGATCAGGTTGGCGGTGGTCTCGAACCCCGCGATCAGTACGAGCCTGAGGTGCTCCAGGGTCTCGTCGTCACTGAGTCCCGAGTGGTGCTCCAACAGCCAGCTGGTGAAGTCGCGGCCGGGCTGCCGGCGCTTGCGGGCCACGAGTTCCCGCAGCGTCTCCGTCATGAAGTCGTTGCTGGCGAGGGCCGTCTCGGTACCGCGGAGCACGTCGCGGGCGGCCTCGACCAGGCGCGGGCCGTAGGACTCCGGGGCGCCGACGAGCTGCGTCATCACCAGCATGGGCAGCGGCTCCGCGAAGTCCGCGACGAGGTCCCCCGTCCCGGACTCGACGAAGGCGTCGATCAGCTGGTCGGCGAAGCGCTTGACGTAACGCCGGATGCCGCGCCGGTCGAACCGCTCCACCGAGTCGGTGATGGCGCCGCGCAGCCGCTCGTGGTCGGCGCCGTCCACCATGTGGCACACCGGCTGCCAGGCGGTCATCGGGGAGAGCGGGTGGTCCGGGGGAACATTGCCCTCCTGCCGCTCCCGCCACCGTCGCGGGTCCCGGGAGAACCGGGACGGCGTGCGCGCCACGTCCAGGTTCTCCCGGTGCCCCAGCACCAGCCAGGCCGGCAGGTCGCCGTGGACCAGGACCGGGGCCACGGCCCCGTGCTCGGCGCGCAGCTTCTCGTACAGGGCCATCGGGTCGGCCTCCGCCTCCGGCCCGTAGAGCCGGTGCGCGGGGCAGCCCGGCGGCGGGGCGGAAGGGGGCTGGGGGGTGCTCACGAGGCCTCCGGGGTCACGGCGAGGGAGTGCAGGTAGTGCATCAGCGTCATCAGGACGTCGCGGCTGGAGTCGCGCCGGCGGGCGTCGCAGGCGACGAGGGGGACGGACGGCGGCAGGTCGAGGGCGCTCCGCAGCTCGTCGAGGGGGTACACGGGCGCATCGGGGAAGCTGTTCACGGCGACGACGAACGGCACCCCGCGCTCCTCCAGCCGGCCGATCACGTCGAAGCTGACCTCCAGCCGGCGGGTGTCGACGAGGACCACCGCACCCAGGGCGCCCTCGAACAGGCCGTTCCAGAGGAACCAGAACCGCTGCTGGCCCGGGGTCCCGAACAGGTACAGCACCAGCTCCTCGTTGATGCTGATCCGGCCGAAGTCCATGGCCACGGTGGTCGAGCTCTTGCGTTCGATCCCCGCCGTGTCGTCGACCCCGACCCCGGCCTGGGTCATGGTCTCCTCGGTGGTCAGTGGCCGGATCTCGCTCACGGCGCCGACCAGGGTCGTCTTGCCGACCCCGAAGCCGCCCACGATCACCACCTTGACCGCGGCCGCCGCCGTCGCCGGCAGGATGTCCTCGCGCCGCGGCCCCGCGGGGTGCTCAGAGCTTTCGAAGTCCATCGATCACTGCCTCAATCAATGCCAGGTCGGGGAGTCGGGCGGGGGCCACGGGCGCGCGCGAGATCACGTGCTTCGCGGTGAGGAGATCGGCCAGGAGCACGGTGACCACGCTCACCGGCAGGCCGAGGTAGGCCGAGATCTCGGCCACCGAGAGCGGCGACTGGCACAACCGCACGATGGCCGAGTGTTCCGGCTGCATGCCGGGCCGGGGCCCCGCCGTGGCGACGATCAGCGTCACCAGGTCGAGGCCGGTGGGGCCCAGCGGTTCGGTGCGGCCGCCCGTGATGACGTAGAGACGTTCCGGGCTGCCGTCTTCCCAGCTCTTGCCGGGGTCGCTCACGCGGTCAGCCTGGCGTCGCTGCGCGGCGGGCTGCTGAGGTGCTCTCCGATCCGCGCCACGAGGTCCCGCATCCGCTGGCCCATCAGCCCGGCGTCGACGCCCTCGTCGGCCAGCACCGCGAGGTACGCCCCGGCGCCGGCGGCCATCAGGTAGAAGAACCCGCCGTCCATCTCGATGACGACCAGCCGCATCCGCCCGCTGCCGTGCGGGAGTTCGGAGGCGACCGCGCCGGCCAGGCTCTGCAGTCCGGCGCAGGCGGCGGCCAGCCGGTCGGCGGTGTCGGTCTCCGCCCCGTGCTGGGCCATCCGCAGGCCGTCGGCCGACAGCACGATCACGTGCCGGGTCTGCGGGACGCTCTCGGCCAGGTCCTTGAGCATCCAGTCCATGTTGCTCTGCTGCTGACTCACGGCTGTTCCCCCTTGCTCGCCGAGGCCGGCGAGGTGTGCGTGTGCTGGTCGTCCGCCGAGTGGCTCTCGGCGGGCCGGGTGTCCCCGGAGAGGCCGCTCTGGAAGGCGGCGAGCCACATCCCGGGCTGGGCCTCGGCCCGCTCCGGTGCCGCGGCGGCGGTGCTCGTCCGCTCCGCGGCGGCCGGTGCGGCCGCAGCGGAGACCCGGCTCCTGCGCCGGCGCTGCGGCAGGCCGTTCGGGGTCCGCTCGGTCACGACGGGCCCCTCGTCGTCCGCCGGGGGCGCCTGCGGCCCCGTGATCCGGCGCTGCTGCTCCAGCGGGGCGGACCCGCCGGCCTTCGCCGGGAGGGCCGCGCGCGGGCCGGAGGACGTACCGATGCCGTGCGCGACGCCGGTCGCCGTCGAGACGGTGGTGATCAGGTCCTGCGGGACGACGAGGACGGCGCGCACGCCGCCGTACGCCGAGGAGCGCAGCGAGACCCGGAAGCCGTACGCCTGCGCCAGCCGGCCGACCACGGCCAGGCCCAGTCGCGGGGTCTCGCCCAGGTCGGTGAGGTCGATGCCCTCCTGTGCCTGGCGCAGCATCCGCTCGGCCCGCTTGCGGGCCTCCTCGCTCATGCTCAGGCCGCCGTCCTCGATCTCGATGGCGATGCCCGAGTTCACCTCGACCGCGGTCAGGTGGACCCGGGTCTGCGGCGGGGAGTAGCGGGTGGCGTTGTCCAGCAGCTCGGCCAGTGCGTGGATGAGCGGCTCGACGGCGGGCCCGACGACGGCCACCTGGGTCACCGAGTGCAGTTCGACGCGCTGGTAGTCGATGATCCGGGACATGGCGCCGCGCAGCACGCTGTACAGCGGGACGGCCTTGCCCCACTGGCGGCCGGGCCGCGCGCCGCCGAGCACGGCGATGGAGTCGGCGAGCCGGCCGATCAGCGCGGTGCCGTGGTCGAGGCGCAGCAGGTCTCCGAAGACGGCCGGGTCCTGCCCGTGCCGGTCCTCCATCTCGCGCAGCTCCTGGGCCTGCTGGTGCACGATCGCCTGGACGCGGCGGGCGATGTTCACGAAGGCCCGCTGGGCGGAGTCGCGCAGGTCCTCCTCGGCGACCACGGCGTCGAGCACCGAGCGCAGCACCGCCTGGTGCGCCGCTCTGAACTCCTGGGTCAGGCCCGGCCGGTGGACGTCGTCGTCCTCCAGGGAGGTGAGCACGTCCTCGGGGAACTCGCCCTTGCGCAGCCGCCCCACGATGTCGGGCAGCAGCACCTCGGCCAGCCAGACGGTCTCCGCCTGCTGGACCGCCAGGGCCTCCTCGCGCGCCGCCACCACGGCCCGCATCGAGGCCACCGCCCGGCCGCGCCGGGCGGCCTCGGCGCAGGACAGCGCGACGGCCACGCAGGCCGCGGCGCCGATCCAGGCGACGGAGGCGCGGGCGGACGCGGGTACCAGTGCCGCGGCCGCCGCGGATATCGCGGCGGTCACCAGGGCGGGCAGCGCCCATGCGACGGGTGAGGCGGGCCCTGGACTGCCGGGCGATCCCTCTCGAACCATCAGAACCCTCAAACGATCGGTTGTGGAAGATCTTGGACAACAGCCCGGGATCCTAGCGGCTCCGTGCACGGGTATTGACAGGAGGTCATGATGTGGACGTGCCAATGGAGTTGGCTTGGCCGAAACTCGTCGGACGACACCGCTGCACTGCCGCCGGACCCACCGGCCGGGTGATGGTGCCGCCCACCGCGCTCCGCGCGACAATGGGGGAATGCCGTACGTAGCGGTGACCGCACTCAGCCACGCCGGTCTGGTCCGCGAGCACAACGAGGACAGCCTCGTCGTCGGACCGTGGACCCTGTGCGCCACCGTGACCGACAGCCCCCAGACCCTCGTCTTCCCGCTCGGCCGCCCCCTGGTCGTCGCCGTCGCGGACGGACTCGGCGGACACCCGGCCGGGGAGGTGGCCAGCGCTCTCGTCGCCCGCCGGCTCTCCGCCCTCGGCCCCACCCTGAACGGACCGGACCCCCTCCGTCACGCTCTGGAGGTGTGCGACTACGAGGTGAACGCGGCCGCCGAGGGCCACCCGGAGATGTTCACCATGGCCACCACCGTCGCCGGCGTCCTCGTGCTCGGCCAGTCACTGCTCGTGTTCAACGTGGGCGACAGCCGGGTCTACTCCGCCGGACCCGACGGCCTGCGCCGGGTCAGCGTCGACGACAGCCCGCTCCCGCCACCCGGACGGCGCACCACCTCCGCCGTCACCCAGACCCTCGGCGGCAGCCGCGCCTCCGGCACCCCCGTGCCCCACGTGACGTCCCTGGCGCTCGCCCCGGGCGACCGCTACCTGGTGTGCAGCGACGGACTCACCGACCCGCTGCCCGACGAGGAGATCGACGCCGTCCTGCGGGTCCACGACGACGGCCGGGCCGCCTTCGAACTGTGGAAGGCCGCCATCGAGGCCGGCGGCCCCGACAACATCACGCTCGCACTGGTCCGCGTCGGAGCGTAGGACCGGAGGGGAGCCGGGCATGCCCCTGCACGTGGGAACCTCGGGCTGGCAGTACAAGGACTGGCGCGGCCCCCTCTATCCGGACGGCCTGCCCCAGCGGCTCTGGCTGGAGGAGTACGCCCGGGGCTTCGCCACCGTGGAGAACAACAACGCCTTCTACCGGCTCCCGGAGACCGGGACCTTCGCCTCCTGGCGCGAGCGCACCCCCGAGGACTTCGTGATGGCGGTCAAGGCCAGCCGCTACCTGACCCACGTCAAACGCCTGCGCGACCCGGAGGAGCCGGTGCACCGGCTGCTGGAGCACGCCGCCGGCCTCGGCCCCCGCCTCGGCCCCGTCCTGCTCCAGCTCCCGCCGACCCTCCGGGCCGACCCCGCCGCGCTCGACGCCTGCCTCGACTGCTTCCCCGGGACCGTACGGGTGGCCGTCGAACCGCGCCACCCGTCCTGGTGGGCCCCCGAAGCCCGGCTGAGGGCCGTCCTCGAAGCCCACGGCAGCGCCCTGTGCTGGGCCGACCGGTGGTCGCGGCCGGTGACCCCGCTGTGGCGCACCGCGTCCTGGGGGTACGTACGCCTCCACGCGGGCGCCGCGAACCCGCCGCCCCGCTACGGCCGGCAGGCGCTGCACTCCTGGGCCCGGCGGATCGCCGACGGCTGGCCCGACCGGGACGACGTCTACGTGTACTTCAACAACGACCCGGGCGGCGCGGCCGTCGCCGACGCCTCCCGCTTCGCCCGGGCCGCCGCCGCGGACGGCCGCACCGTCACCCGTACCCCGCCACCCCTTAAGGACTCCGGGTAGCGCGGCACCGCTCGCGCGGGGTCAGCCGGGCCGGCTGGTCCCCGTGCGCCGGCCGGGTGGGCGCCGGAGCGCCGCCCGCTAACCCGCCGCCGACTCCTCGGCCACCCACCGCAGGTACGCCTCGGCCCCGCCCGTCACCGGCAGGGTGATCCACTCGTGCACCTCGTACGGATGCTCCCGCCCGACCCAGGCGGCGAGCTCCGGCAGCCGGCCGGCGGTCGTCTTGTACGAGATCCGCCACTCCCGGGCCGTCTCGACGCTCCCCCTCCACCGGTAGACGGAGGTGAACGGCGGGTCGACCTGCGCGCAGGCCGCCAGCCGGGCCTCCACCGCCCCCCGCGCCAGCGCCTGCGCCCGCCCCTCGTCGTCGACGGTGGTCTGCGCGATCACGATCCCGGTGCTCTCCACGGCCCCGACCCTACCCAGCCGCCGCGGCCTAGGATCGGCGCACGCCGCCGGGGCGGGTCCGAGCCAGGGTCAGGAGAACGCCGTGCTGAAGGAATTCGCCGAACTGTCCACACCGCTGATCGCCGACGCCTGCGTCCGCACCGGCGTACCGCTGCGCACCGCACCGCCCGGCATCGCCTCCGTCCCGGCCGCGGGCCGCCTCGCGGGCCGCGCCCTGCCCGTGCGGCACTACGGCAGCGTGGACGTCTTCCTCGAGGCCTTCGCCGCGGCCGAGCCGGGCGACGTCCTCGTGATCGACAACGGCGGCCGCACCGACGAGGCCTGCGTCGGCGACCTGGCCGTCCTGGAGGCACGGGCGGCGGGCATCTCGGGGCTGGTGGTGTGGGGCCTGCACCGGGACACCCCCGAACTGGCAGAGATCGGCCTCCCGGTCTTCAGCTACGGCAGCTGCCCGGCCGGCCCCGTACGGCTGGACGGGCGCGGGCCCGAAGCCCTGACCAGCGCACGTTGCGGGGAGCACCTGGTGCGGGGCGGGGACCTGGTCTTCGGCGACGAGGACGGCGTGCTGTTCGTCCCCTCCGCCCGCGCCGGGGAGGTCCTGGCGACGGCGCACCGCATCCACGACACCGAACGCGAACAGGCCCGCAGGATCCGGGCCGGTGAGACCCTGCGCGAACAGACCGCGTTCGCCGACTACCTCACCCGCCGCGCCGCCGACCCCTCCTACACCTTCCGGGCGCACCTGCGCCGCATCGGCGGGGCGATCGAGGAATGACCCGCCCCGCCCCGCCCCGCCCCGCGCCGGGTCCGCGGTCAGTCGAGGACGTCGGGGACCGGCTCGGCGCTGCTGCGCCGCAGTGCCGTCCTCGACCCGGTGGCCGGGCCGAGTGCCCAGTCCGAGAGGGCCATGGAGTCCATGTAGCGCTCCTCGTCGCCCAGCAGGACGCCGATGACGGTCTTGCCGTTGCGGGTCACGGAGAAGACCAGGCACTTGCCCGCGGCCGTGGTGGTGCCGGTCTTGACCCCGATGGCGCCGGGGTAGCCGTAGCCGGCGGGCCGCGGCTGGACCAGCAGGTTGGTGTTGGACCAGGTGGCCAGGGACGACGTGCCGCCGGTGCTGTACGCGGCGGTCTTCACGAGCGCCTGCAGCAGCGGGACGGTCATCGCGTGCCGGGTGAGCTTGGCGAGGTCGCGCGGGGTGGTGAGGTTCCTGCCGGTCGGGGAGATGCCGTCGAAGCTGTCGTAGACGGTCCCGGTCAGGCCCAGCGCCTTCGCCGTGGCGTTCATCCTCGCGATGAAGTCCGCGGTGCGCCCGGCGGTGGTCGAGCCGGCCCCGAAGGTGTCCGCGAGCGCGTACGCGGCGTCGCAGCCCGAGGGCAGCAGCATGGCGTAGAGCAGCTGACGGACCGTCGGGGTGGCCCCGGCCTTCAGCTGGGCGGAGCTCGCACCCTTGCGGTAGACGTAGTCGAGGTACTCCTGCTTGACCGTGACCCTCCGGTCGAGGTCCAGGCCGGGCTGGGACGCGACCACGAGAGCCGTCATGATCTTGGTCGTACTGGCCATCTGGCGTGGGGTGTCGGGGGCCTTGGAGGTGAGCACGGCCCCCGTGGCTCCGTCGACGAGCACCGCGCCGGCCGCGCTCAGAGCGGGCGCGGCGGCGGCACGGGCGGGGACTGCGGCGGTGAACAGGGCACCGGCGGCGAGGGCGACGGCGAGCGCGCCCTGGGCGCGCCGCATCAGACTGGCGATCATGCGACCTCACATGAGAGGGGGGAAGAAAGCCCGGAGGAGACAGGTGTTGGTCTCCCCGCCCTCGCGCCCTCCGACACCGTGCCGCGCCTCCGCCTCGTGCGCGCGCCGCAAGAGCCGGCCGACCCTGCCCTGGGAGAACTCCTGGAAGAACTGGGGAGGGCTGACCGGGCAGCGAATCGTTGTAGTCTCCGGAGACCGGGGAGCAGACACACCGGGAGCATTCGCATGCTTCGCACCATGTTCAGGTCCTACATCTGACATTCGGACGTTTCCGCAGGTCAGCGGCGCGGCGACGGGGCTTTGGTCAGTAAACGGTCAGTATCAGCCCCTTGGGTTGCTCACGCAGGCGCACCCGTCGGCGGTCGCGCATGCTGCTGGCGCAGGGGGCGTGTCGGTGCGCCGTGACGGCCTCTGTCACGTGGAGCCCGACGTCGTTGAGGCCGCGCCGGCCGTCCTCGCCAGCGACACGGGTGCAGTCATCCACCGGATGACGAGGGTGCAGAGTGGGGCGGCGGTAGCTGCGTCTCCCTCGTTCAGGCGAAGCGATCGCTATTTCGGCAGCAGTTCGATCTCAGGGTTCCTAAGCCACGGGAAGCCATGGGCGGTTTCGTGTTCGGGCCGTTCTCGCACGTCGCTGCTGACCCAAGCTCGCTCGGTCGATCCACCTCTCGCGCAGCGCGAACGGGCCACCCATGGGTGTCCGGCCACCTCACGACAGCTCACCGATAGGGACGCACGATCGCCCTGCGTCCAACTCAGCTGGCCTGCCTCCTCTTGCAGTCAGCAGCTGTCTTGCCAGTCGGCTCTGGCAACCTCTCGACCAGAGGCACATACAGAAATTTTTGGTAGGTGGTTAAGAATCCGGCCCCGCTGGACGTTAGCTCTCCGACGGACCTTTCTGTGTCTGTTGCTCGGTCTGGCTGCTGGTCACCCGGCGCAAACGGTTGAAGTCCCAGCAGCCAGGCCAACTCCTTCGGTGCACCGCTCAGGCAGGGGGACGCCTACCAGGCTTAGCCGGTAGGCGTGATCGGAATGCCCAAAATCGCTCGCATGAGTGATCCCCCACTTGACCGCCACTCTACGCATCCATTGAAATGCATCTCGTAACCAAAGGTGACTCATTGCGCCGGGTGACCGACGGTTGCGCTTCAGAGCAACAGGCACACAAATGATGAGAAAGGTTCCATTTGCGACATGTATCTACCCAAGTACCACATCGCTGGCGTCATCGCGCTGATCGCCTGCAAGACGGTGGAAGCCTTCAGTAACACCTGGGACCCGGCCGCTGAAGCGGTCGAACTTGGGGTGATCGCCGCTGCTGGCGTAAACCTGGCTCACCGGGCCATCGACTACTGCCGGCGCGTGAACCGAGCGGTGATGATCACAGAAGGCGAGGCCCGGTCCCACAGCGAGTGGCGTCGCCCGTGACGCCTACTGGCGACACGGAATGGGAGGCTGGCTGCGGTGAAGACACCGCATCAGCCTCCCAGGCGCGCTTGCAGCAGCTCTACCAAGAGATGCATCCCCGCCTGACCCGCTACGTCCAGCTCCAGTTCCCGTCGCTCGGCCAGGCCGCTGCTGAGGACGTAGTCGCCGAAGTGTTCGTCAGGGCGTTCAGCGACTGGGACCGCATCGGCTCAATGGAAGACCCTGTCCGCTACCTGCGCGTGGCAGCGCGAAATCGAGCCATCGATACCTGCCGCCGCCTCCAGCGGGCATCGCCGACAGAAGACGGTGCGATCGGCCGCCTGGCAGAGCGTGCCAATCGCCTCAACGTGACCCAGGCACTTAGCCACGACTACTCACAATCCGACCCTGGAGATGTCGCCGCAGAGCTACTGCAGCAGGGGCTCCAGGCCATGCGGCCCACACAACGACACAAGGTCGCCAGCCTCCAAGCCAGCGGTTTGACGGATGTCGAGATCTCTGCCGCTTTGGCCATTCCTCTCGCCCAGGTGCATGTTCAGCGACACCGCGCAGTACGGGAGCTAAGGCAAGCCCTGAAGAGGTACATCAGGAGCCCCTCTATCGACCCACCTGGGGAGACAACAGCCGAGGGCCACCGGAACGCTTCCAATGCCGGGCGAGAGCAACGTTCATGGTCGACGGGATGAGGACCGAGGCGCTCTCGCGGCTTCCCCAGGTAGGGCGGCTGGCGTCGGCAAGCGAGGGACGGACCGTGCCAGCATCGGCTCCAGCGGCGGGGACAAAGTCACACCGGGCCCATACCCGCACAGATTTGCCACAACGCGAACGGGTCGACTCGACTTGCACACGAAATCGAACAGATGACCTAATGTCGGTATGGCGCGACCGACCTTCCCATCCGATCTTGTACAGGCCCAGGTCCGGGTGATCCTGGCCTACGAGGCCCTCGCGCAGCAGCCTCCGGCCGCTCCTACCGCCTTGTTGCGGCGCGAGCTCGTGGAGGCCCTCCGCTGTCTTTACGGCCACCCGTTTTGGATCACGCCCGGTGCATCCCCGACAGGCATAGTGGAACTTCGCCGCCAGGCCCGCACCCGCCTGTGGGTGCCGGCCGCGTAAGGAGGCGCGCCCCGTGGCAGCCCCACGCCCGGGAACCGCGACGCCAGCCCCGCGAAACGACCACCCGGCTGACTTCGTCCCGCCCCCGGTGCAGATCCTGCTCCCCCAGGGCGAGGTCACAGGGCTGCTGTGGGAACGGCGGCAGTTGCCGGGCGGATGGTTCTACCTCGTCTCCTTCGACCTGTGGGTCTGCGACGAGGACGGCGTCATGAGTACGGCGTCCGCCCGCATGTGGGTGGACGCCCCCGGCCGCGCACGGCCTATCGAGGGCGTGGACCCGGCCGCGTACGCGGCCGTCCCCGTCTACCCCCTGCCGCTGCCGGACTCCAAAGAGCGGCAGCTGGGTCCCCGGCGGCCTCCCGGCTGGGTCGTGGAACCACTGCGTGGTCGCGGCCCCGACCATGCCGTCATCCACACAGTCGACTGCCCCGATGCCCCGACCGGCCGACCGGCTCTAACTTGGCGGCAGGCACTCGATCACGCCGAGCGGGCAGGCACACGTCTGTGCGCACTGTGTGGTGCCGCCCACGAGCTGGAGCCGCTGCTCCGTGGCTTCGACAGCATCGGCGAGGCGTAAGTCCTGGCCGGCGCGGAGGGGCGGACCGCCACCCTGATCACGCACCACCCCGGCTCCATCCCGGCCCCGGCCGCCGAGCGGATTCTCGTCCTTGGCTGCGGCAGCCGCCCGGCTGATAGGGGGTCAGGGGCAAACGTGTCGCTGATCGTCGCAACCTCTCGTGTTGCGATGTTGATACTCTGCGTGCGACCGTCAGTACAGGGGATCTTGGCAAATATCTGCGCCACGAGAGGTAAGCCGGTCACGCAAGGAGCAGAATATGGCGAACTTTGCGAACGACCCCACCATTAGCGTTGAACCGAGCGGGAGTAACTTTCTGTTCACCGTTAAATACACGGCGAACTTCACCCCGGATGACCTGGCCTTCCCGGATGGATTCGCCGAAAGCATGGCCCTCTTCGAATCCGATAAAGACGAGCCGTTCGGCGGCGATGACGACCGCCTCCTCAATATGCCAATAAGAACCTACAGGCCAACAAGCAGTACGCAAACACGAACGTTCGTCTTCGAGCTTGGGAGCAAGGTGCTCGATACGGAGCTGGGCGGCGAGGAGCTGTACGCACAGGTCCACTTTCGCCGGAACATAAGCGGGATTCCGAGCATGATCAGGAACAGCGCCGTGCTACCGCTCGCGGTCTGAGCAGTTGTCCAGGATAGCTGTACGACACCACATCAGGGCCCCAGTCTCCCAACGCTTCGGGGAAGTGGGGCCCGGGCGCGCCAGCATCGGCTCCCCGGCACCCAACGGGCCGTCGTCGTATCCCTTAATCAACACCCCGTAAGCCTGTCACCAGCCACTGGCATGGCTCGCCCGGGGACCAGCACGGAGGTCCTGGCAGTTACGGGACGACCCTTAGCCTTGCGCTTTCATGAAGCGGGCTGTCCGACCGGTGGAGGCAAGCGAAAAGTGCCTCTGACTAGCAGGAATGAGGATTTTCGAAGTCCTTGGTCCTGCCACTTTCGGAGGCACTTCCCGGGTGCGGTCGCTTTTGATCTGGCCACCATCACCGGCATCAGCGATGCGAAGGTCTGGACCCCGACCGGCTACAAGGCTGAGACCGAACCGGCCAACGCCTAATGAGACGCCGGGCCGCACACCTCAACGGGCGGACCATGCGGCATCCAGCGGATGTCGATCAACTGCGCTGCCACATGGTCGCAGTGAACTCGACCTGCGTCGGAGGATCGGTAACTGAGTTCCGATTTCCCCCAACGAAGCGAGTGATCTCGGCGCTGACGATGTTCCCCTTGTCTGTGGCGAAGCAGAACTTTTGATGGAGCTTGATCGGCCACTCCGACATCCTCGCTTCGGTGAACCCACCAAGGTTGGCGCTACGAGCACAACCTTCGGCATCCTTCGGTGTCTCGTCGATCTGCGCCGCGTTCCGCCCCTCCCGAACCATCAGATAGCCCCAGAGGTCGTTGCTGTAGATCAAATCCTGCTCAAGCGGCTGCCCTTGCGACTCTGCATCCTTCTTCAGCTGTTTCCACTGGCCCTCGGACAACGTCCGAGAGGCTGGCTCATCGAAGTCAAGCACCCCAACACTCGGGAAGTTAGGCAGTCCGAGCTGCATCTTCTGATCTGTGTAGACGGCCGTGTACGTCGCCTTCGGCCGTGACGCGGATGGAGAAGGCAATGCCGCGCCAGACGGCTTGGCCTCAACCCCGGCGCCACTGTCGCCGGATGGAGCACGTGATTGTGACGCTGAAGGTGTGCCATTCCCGTCACCCTCTGACTTCCCGCCGTCAGAGGTGGCGATGGTCGTTACTGAGGTGATGATGACGCCAATCAGGGCGCCAACTGCCGGAATTAACGCCACAACGACGCCAACCTTCCCGACCTCACTCAAGCCCCCAAACCAGTCACGCATCCGCCTCCAGGCCGACTTCCCGCCCGAAGGTCCTGGTGGAGGTCCTGGTGGAGGTGCTGGCGGAGTTCCGGCGTTCGGACTCCCGGATGCTGTGGTCATTCTGAGTCTTCCTCCTGCACCACTGAACAGGCCACCCCCTACGTGGCCTGATGGGCCGACAGCCTAGTGGACGGCCAACTCTCCGCAGTGACAGTCGACTTGATGGGCGCACGACAGGAGAGGAGCGGCTTTGCCCTACGTAACCCTCGACGAGCTGAAGGGCCCTCGACGGCCGTCGGCTCACCGCGTTCGCCGCCAACACCACCGGCATCCCTATCGGCGCGCGACGACCGAGGAGGCATCCGTGCCGCCCGCGCCACCGGCCTGCACCACCCGACCGGAGCCGTGGAACCCGGCGTCCACCGGACGCAACAGTCGGGCCATCAGCCTGACCATCCCGAGCCCGAACAAGCGAAACGGCCCGCCGAGGAATCCGACGGACCGTCACGAAATATCGAAGCTAGCGGGCGAGGGTCCAGTTCGTGAGGCGGTCCACGATGTCGAGGACTGACCTGCGTGCGCTGGCCGAGATGAATGCGAATATGACGAACGAGGGGATGAGCGCCACGATCACAACCAGCGCGGGCAGCAGGCGGACCACGATGGTGCAGAAGTCAAGCAGGGCGTGGAGGGTCCGGGTCTGAGACAGGAGGTCGATCAAACGGTCCAGCAAGGTGTACTCCTCGGATGCGCGAGCGGGGTCACCTGGTTTCCGCCTGAGGGCATACGTCTCCTCGGACGGTGCCCTGGTAGGGCAGCCAAGCGAATGAAGAACCCCGCTGGCCCGCGTTTCGCGAGTCAGCGGCAGGCTCGGGACCTGCTGCGCATCTGTCTTCCCTTGCATATCGACCTGCGGCACCGGACGGAAGTCCAGCGGCTACGTGAATTTACCGGCCGCCGGACTGCCGTTCAAGGGTGAATTTTGGTCACTGTCTAAGGGCTGTCCCGTAATCCCCGGCGGGCGCACGACGCCAGCTACGGCACCTCGCTGCGTTGTCGGGACGCCCGAATACGCCCAGTATGCGGGCGCCCCTCCGCCTTGCGATGCACCGCATCTGACGCCGTGCGCTGATCCACCGGGGATTACGGGACAGCCCTTAGCGTCGGCAGGAGTGTTTCGCTGGGGGAGAGGACTCGAACGTGGACGATCCTGCCGCAGCTGTGCGCCCACCAGCTGTGGCGCGTCGGCTTCCCGGCCGGGCAAAGCCGCGCACGGCCGTCCTGCGCGAGTACGACTCCGGTGCTGTGGCCGTTCTTCGCGCCGGACCCGGACCGTTACTACCGATGGCGGGTTCAGCTGGATTGCGCATGCATCAAGGAGCTGCTGACACCGGACGACTGCACCCCGCCGAGCGAGAGGCAGTGGCGTGGCCTCGGGGATGGTGAAGCATTGCCGCCGGGACAGGTGTACTGCCGGCACGATGATTCCTCTGATGCCCCCTACCGCGACATCGTTGAGTGGGGAGACCGGCGAGAGGTGAGCTTTCCTGCGGACCCGGTGGAGCCACCCGAATGGGCTGATGACGACGTGTGGGCCGTGATGCGCCACGATGAAGCACACACGTCGGCCTTCTGGATGGTGACGCTGGCCTGCGGACACGTCGAAGAGGTCGTAGCGCCAGCCCTCGACTGGAAACCCGATGATGGGCCTCGCTTGGCCGAGGCCACGAGGGTGAAACAGATGATCGAGGAATTCGAGCAGGTCTGGGATTCAGACCCGATGCTTCAATCTGAACACCAATGTGAGCACACCCGCCGGATGCTGGAGGCAGGCTGGCCGCGTCCGAGGCCGGAACGGTCTTGCCATACGTGTCCCCACGCTCGCGCGATTGTCGCGTATCAGCGCGTGGGCTGGCTCATTCCCCGGAATGAGGCGCCGAAGCCCGAAACTCCGCCGCCGACTCGCGCTGTCTTGGAGCGCCGACTGCGCCGGGCCGAGGCCGAGGCGGAACGGCTACGAGTGCAGCTCGCCGGGCACGAGGAGCGACAGGACGACTGACAGCCGGGCCTCATAAGCTCCAGCACTGTTACGGATCGGAGCCCTTCCGCTCCCACTCACACGGGCGGCGTTGGATGGTCGGGCGAGAGGCAGGGCGAAGCCGGTGCCGAGTTCGCCGGACTGGATCGCCTTGTAGTAGTCCGCGGTCTCCCGGCCCTCTGCCGAGGGCGTCATGAAGGACTCGGCGACGCAGGTCAGAGCCTGGCTGTACTTCAGGCATCCCCAGCGTTCCGCGAGCCCGCGGCCGGCTCCTCGCCGGGACAGGGCGATGGCTTGGCCGAGGGTGTGCAAGACATCCCAGGGCGTGAGCTGGACGGTCCGGTCCAGCTCCTTCGCGGGTATGGGGCGCAGGCCCGACTTGCGCCGGAGCTCGTCGAGCTCCTCCTCCTCGCGGGCCTTGTCGTCCTCGGCAGCGGCTTCATCGACCTTGCCGACCAGCCCGGTGCTGGAATGAGCGGAGATGTTGGAGGGCTGGACGAGCTCCTTCAGTACGTCAGCGGCTGGCTTCAACCTGTTTCCCTTACGGCTCGCTCGGGTGTGACAGACCAACATCGCAAGCTATGCAGTGGGACAGGGGCATGCACAGGGCGTACGCGGGCACGTCGCTGCCTCGGGGCCCTGCTGAGAGAACGAGCCATGACCCAACAGGCGCTTTTACGCCTGCGGCGTTCCTCACCCACACTGACGGTCAGGGACAAGGGGAGGGAACGGGTGGCAGCCCGCAAGGCGAAGTGCCAGTCGTCCTGACGTATGCGCCGGGACAACCGGCTCGCCGTGGGAGCCGTCGACGGTATCGTCGTCCTGGGCGTTTTCAAGTCGTTATGGGCCGAAATCTGGCCCCACCTCGTCGGGAGTCTGGTCATCGGGGCTCTAGTTGGTGGAAGTGCTGACTGTGGAAACTGCTTGTCACGGCTTTCTGGAGTCCAGTGTCCGGACGTCGTAGGAGCCGAAGAAGTCCTGGCAGTCACGGGCGAGTCGGTCGTAAAGGGCTGCTGCTCCTCGGGTGTCGCCTGACTCTGCGCCTCACCTGCGCCGACGAACTGCACGGACCTCGTCGGCGGTCTCGGTCGGCTTCAGCGCCCCGACCCCGATGCCCTGAGGCAGACGACCCGGGAAGCCGTACGGCACTTCGCCCCTTCGCCCCCCAGACCCTGTTCCGCTGCCGGAACTGGCCGACTGCCAGGAGAGACCTTCCCGCACGCCTCGAGCGCAGGGTGACGGCTCACAGGACGGCTGGGACGCCATCCTCGTCATCGCGCCCGGGCTCGGCGAGGTTGTGGCGGGGGTGACCGTGGCGTGCCAGTGACGTTCTCCGACCCCGATGTCGCCTGACCGCGATCGGCGCCCGTCACACGCCCAACTCCCTTATTCAGGCACGAACATGCGCAGCGAGAGACAGAATTGCGAGCATGTTGAATCAAGGTGATCTGGAACAGGGCATCCGCACCCTCGCCGACGACGAGGCCGTCCGCGCGCTCACGGCGCTGGCGGAGGAGCGCGGGCTGCTCCCCGCCGCGCGGCAGCTGTCCGAGGGCGGCGATGAGCTGCGGGCGGAGGTGGCCGCCGTGGAGCTGGAGCGGTACGTGGGGGCGGACCAACCTGAGTTTTCCGACGGTGAGTTGGCGCGCCGCTTACTGGAGTATGCGGCGGCGCTGCGCGAGGACCTGGCGGACACGGTCGGCGAGGCCGTCGCCTACGCATGCTCGCCCATGGAACGGCTCGACCCCGTCACGCTGCCGGTCGCGGCGCTCGCCGTCACGCTCCTGCAGACCGAGGTGGTCCTGAAGCGGGATCCGCGCGGGAGGTGGAGCCTGACCATCCACAAGCGGGCCCTGCGGGACTCCTCCCTCGGCCGGGTCCTGACGGCCCTGCTCTCGCAGATCACCAGCGGCAAGTAGCCGGCGGACCGGGAGGGGGTTCGCGATGACGGTCTCGGTGAGGGCGCCCTACGCGTGGCACTGCGAGCAATGTGTCCAGGAGCGGGGGGCTCCTGTCTGGCGCGTCATCGACGCGCGGGAGCGGGCCGACGTGCTGGCGGCACCCGTCCCCGGCGTCCCGGGTGTCTCCTGGGTGGACTGCCCCGTCTGCGGGACCAGGACGCACATCGAGGCGCCGCTGCTGGTCCTGCGCCCGGGCGCGGCAGCGCCCCTGCTGCTGGCGGTCTCCGTCGCGGAGCTCGGGGGCGGTCCGCCGCCCTCCGGGGAGCCCCTGCTGGCGGAGGCCGCGCTGGCCGGGGCCTTCCTCGGCGGCGTCTTCCCCGGGGAGGCGATCCCGCTGCCGCGCAGGCTGCTCCCCCACGTCCTGGCCCGCGACCTCGAACGGGACCTGGCGGACCCCGAGTCGGCATGCCGGGAGCTGGAGCCCGAGGGGGCGCCGACGGTCGCGAACTACCGGATCTTCCTGGAGTACCTGGGGGAGGCACGCGCCGACTCCCTGGTCGGGGAGCTGCTGACCGCGGTGCTGCTCGGCCTGCCGGACGCCCTCGCGGAACTCGTCCGTACGCACCCGGAGCTGACGGACGGCACCCGGGTGCGCGACGCGGGCCGCGAGGAGCTGCGCAGGGCGGCCGAGACCCCCCTCAAAGAGGTGCTGCGCATACGGCAGCGGCTCCTGGACGAACTGTGCGACGGCCGGACCACTCCGGACACCGCCATGCGCCGCTACTTCGAGTCCCTGGGGCGCTTCGACGCCGGTCTGCGGACCCGGCTGCACGCGATGTACCTGGAGGCCCGCGACACCGACGGGCCCGAAGGCATCCCGCTCGCCCGCGAGGCGCTGGAGCTCGCCGCCGGCCTGGGCGAGGAGGGCATGGAGACCGAGCTGGCCGCGCGGCTCGGCGAACGCCTGGTGCTCGCTGTGCACGCCGGGCTCGACGCCGATCCGTCCGAGGCCGTCCGGGTCCTCGAACGCGCCCTGAGCCGACTGCGCGAGGGGACTCTCCAGTGGGTGGAGGTGGCGAACAACCTGGCCAGCGCCCACCACCTGCGGGACGACGGCGACCGGTTGGAGATCTGGGAAGCCGCCCGCGACCTGCTGGCGCGCGCGACCGCGCTGGACCGGGGCGAGTATCCCGAGTACTGGGCGCGGGTCCAGACCAACTACGGCCTGCTCCTCTCGGAGCGGCCCGGCGGGGGCCCCGAGGACCTCACCCTCGGCATCGAGCACATCAGGGCGGGACTGGAGGAGCGGGCCCCCGAGCGGGACAGGGTCGCCTGGGCCTACTCGATGGTCAACCTCGGCCTGCTGCTGT
Organism: Streptomyces sp. 3211.6; assembly: GCF_003634815.1. Lineage (NCBI taxonomy): Bacteria > Bacillati > Actinomycetota > Actinomycetes > Kitasatosporales > Streptomycetaceae > Streptomyces > Streptomyces sp. 3211.6. The sequence continues at coordinate 6,738,053 of NZ_RBXC01000001.1, forward strand.
ATCGGCGCGCCGGGGTGGAGGACCTCAGGGAGGCGGAGCAGTGCTACCGGGACGCCCTGAGCCACCTCGGCGCCGGTGACGACCCGGCTCTGTGGTCCCGGATCCAGTGCAATCTGGGCGACCTGCTGCTGTCCCGGGATCCCGTCGACGCGCGCGGCGCCCGGGAGGCGGCGACGGCAGCGCTCGCCCTGTCCACCGCGCGCCCCGGCCTCCTGGACACGGGCCGCATCGCCTGGCTGCTGGCCCGGGCCATGGACCACATCGACGGCCCGGGCAGCGCAGACGGCCTCCGGCTGCGCCACGCGGCCCTGGGGGCCACACCGGCCACGGTGTCGCCATCCCTGCACCTCACCATCGGCCGGGAACTCCTCAGCGCGCACGCCTCGGCGGAACGCTGGAGCGAGGCGGCCGATGTCGCGTCCGGCATGCTGACCGCTGTGACCGCGCTCTACGACGCCCAGGTCACCGGGACCGGCCGCCAGAGCGTCCTCGCCCAGGTGAACCGGATCGCCCGCTGGGCCGCCTTCCTGCTGGCCCGGGCGGGGCGTCCGGAGCGTGCAGTCGAGGCGATCGAGGGCGGAGTGGCCTGTGAGCTCTCGGTGGTGGCCGGGCGAGGGGCGGCCGACCTGGAGGCCCTGGGACGGATCGACCCCGCCGCCGCCCACCGCTACCGGCTGGCACAGGCCCGGTACCGGTCCTCGGTCGGCGAGGCGTTCGCGGCGGCGTCCGGCGGCCCCACCGTCGCCGGCTCCACGGCGAGCAGGGAGGCCGCCGCCGAACGCGGCGTGCGTGCGGCGATCGCGGAGATCCGTGCCATCCCGGGCTTCGAGCGCTTCCTGCGCACCGACGGGCTGGCGGACATCGTCCGCGCGGCGGGCGGGCGTCCGCTCGTCTACCTGGTGAACGCGCCCTGGGGCAGCTACGCCCTCGTGCTCCCCCGCAGCTCGGGTGAGTCGCCCGTGGTACGGGCCGTTCCCGTTCCGGGGGTGAGCAGCGAGACCGTCACAGGCCTCTTGGTGCTGGACCCGGCCGACGGCACCCTGGGCCTGCTCCTCGCCCAGGAGGCCGGAGCGCTCCGGCGCAGGCGTCTGCTCCCGCAGGCCCTGGACCGGCTCGCCGCCCTTGGACCGCTCCTGCACCCGGTCGCGAGAGTCCTCGCGGAGGACCCGGAGCAGGAGGCCGTCGTCGTCCCGACCGGTCTGCTGGGCCTGGTCCCCCTGCACGCCGTGCCGCTCGGGCCGGGGGCGGGAGAAGTGCTCGACGACATCGGCACCGTGATCGTCTCCCCCTCCGCGGCCGTGTACGCGGCCTCCCGCGTCGCGGCCGCCCGGCCGCCGGAGCCGGTGCCACGCCTGGTGGGGGTCACCGACCCTGACGGTTCGCTCCCCGGTGGACGCGGTGAACTCGCCCATATCCGCGAGCTGTTCGAGCCGCACGGCGAGGCCCGCTGCGCGGTGGGGCCCGAAGCCACCGTGGACTGGCTGCTCGGCCAGCTCGCCGACACCTCGTACCTCCACATCATCTGCCACGGCAGCGGCGAGTTCGACGGTCGGGGCGGCTCCCTGGCCCTGGCCGACGGCCGCCTCGACATGGACACCCTGGTCCAACACCGGCTCCCCGCCTGCCGGCTCGCGGTGGCCAGCGCCTGCCAGTCCGGCCACTACGAGGTCGTCCGGGCTCCGGACGAGTTCCGCGGGCTCGCGGCGGGATTCCTCCAGGCCGGGGCGGCGTGCGCGGTGGCCGGGCTGTGGCTGGTGGACGACATGGCGACCGCGGTGCTGATGGCGCGGTTCTACGAGCTGCTCGCTCCCGCTCACGGGTCCGGCGGGCTGCCCCCGGTGGCCGCCCTGCGCCGGGCCCGCATCTGGTTGCGCCGGCTCACCTGGGAGGAGCTCGCCCGGTATACCGCCTCCAGGCCCCACGTGGCGGCCCTGACCGAGCGATACACCTCCCGGGCGATGACCGGCGAGCGTCCCTTCGCCTCGCCGGTCCACTGGGCCGCGTTCACCGCATGGGGAGTGTGAGCGCCCGCCCGGCTCCGGGCCCCGTCAGTCCGTCTGCGTCGGCCCGTTCGAGTCGAGCCTGTAGCGGGAGACGGGGCCGTAGGGCGATTGCGGGGTTCTGATCTGCATCGTCGTGTAACGCCCGCCGACCAGACCCGTGAGGGTCACGGTGGCCGGGTAGTGGACCTCGCTGCCATTCGCGCAGTTGGGGCGGCAGATCACCATCCACTCCTGCTCGCTGGCGTGGGCGGTGGACAGACCCCAGTCCGACCAGGTCAGGCCCCTGAGCATGCCGTTCCCGTCTCCGCAGTGGAGCAGGACCGATTCGGGTTCCTCCAGGTAGTCCCCGAAGCAGCTCACGATCGAGGCGGGCCGCGTGCTCGACCGTGTGGTGACCGTCGTCGGAGCCTGCTCCGAGGGTTCTGGTGCCGCTGAGGGCTCGGGCGCGGGCGGGGTCGGCTCCACGGTCGGCGTGCGGGGTGCCTCGGTGCCGGGGTCGCGGGTCGGCTGCGCGGACCCCAGAGCGGTCGGGTCTCCGGCCGGCTGTCCGGACGCCGTCACGGTCGCCTCGGGGACGGCGACGGTGCCGGTGCCTCCGTCGCGGCCGGGCACCAGGGCGAGCACGGTCGCGGCGATCGCGAGGCCGGCGGCGATGCCCGCGCCGACGGCGAAGCCGCGCCGGGCCGAAGCGGGCGGGGGCGCTGGGTACGGCGGTGCGGGCTTGTCGAGGACCGGCGCCACGGACTCCGGGACGGCAGGCCGCTTCCCCAGCTCGACCCGGAGCCGCTCGATCTCGGCCTGCTGCTCCGCGATCAACTCGTGAATCTCCTGCGGCCAGGGACGCGGCGAGGGCGCCAGGCTCCCGAGGGACTCTCGCAGTTGGGCCGCGCTGGGCCGGGCGGCGGGGTCCTTGGCGAGGCAGCGGGCCACAATCGGGCGGATCCTCGCCGGCAGCCCGCTGAGGTCGGGTTCGGTGTGCACGACGTTGTACAGGGTCTGCGGCAGGGAGGGCCCGGTGAACGGGCACGCGCCGGTGCACGCCATGACCAGCACCGTCCCGAGGGAGAAGATGTCACTGGCCGAGTCGAGCGGCGCGCCCTGGGCCTGCTCCGGGGACATGAACCCGGGTGAGCCGACCAGCCAGCCCGTGGTCGTCAGCTCGCTGCCCTCCTCGCTGTCGGCGGCCCGGGCGATGCCGAAGTCGATCACGCGGGGCCCGTCGTCGGTGAGGAGCACGTTGGACGGTTTGAGGTCCCGGTGCACCAGGCCGACCCGGTGGATGTCGCTCAGGGCCGAGGCCAGGCCCGCGGTCATGCGCAGTACCGACTCCTCGGGCAGCGCCCCGACGGTCGCCACGGCGTGCTGGAGCGACGGTCCGGGGACGAACTCCGAAGTCAGCCATGGTTCGGGGGCATCGGCGTCCGCGTCGATGATCGCGGACGTATACGCTCCGGAGACCTTGCGGGAGGCTTCCACCTCCCGGCGGAACCGGGCCCGGAACCCGTCGTCCTCGACGAACTGCGAGCGCACCTGCTTCAGTGCGACCAACCGGCCGTCCGGGGCGCTGCTCAGCAGGACTCGGCCCATCCCACCCCGGCCAAGTTCCGCGATGGTCCGGTACTTGCCGACCGCCACCGGGTCGGCGCCTTCTAACTGTTTCATCCTGTCCCCCTACAGCGGACGATCCGTCAGGGACCGAGTCTCCGCGCCCGACTGGCCCCGGACAAGACGATCGGGCCTCCTGCACGGATCGCCCGCCGCGGAGTCCGGGGTTCGCCCAACGGGCCTGCCCGCATACCGGATACTCCCGCCGGGCGGAAAGTTGGCCACAAGCGTTTCCGCAGCGCTCGTGCGTCATACCGGTAGTGGCCATGAACGGACTGCGCCGGCGTGCTTTCCTGACTGCGACGGGGGCCGTCGGCGTGCGCGCCGTCAACGGCACCGCGGCCATGCAGGCGGCGCGCAGGGCCGCCCGTACGACGGGGAGCGGCGCACCAACTCCTCCTCCGACCCGCGGGGACTGCGCTTCCGCGGTGCCGACTTCCGCTGCTACCGCGCCAGGGTCACGCCCAGATCAATGGCCAACCCAAAGAAGTCCATTGCTCCCCAGGCTGCTCCCATCCTGCAGCCGACACCCGGGCCGGCCGGCATCGCGCCAGTTTGCATCGGTGGAGCCTCCTGCTGTCCCGTGCCTCCGGATATGACCAGGCCCTTTCTTCACCTTGGAGGGGAACCACGAGTCCGGCAGGGAGTCAGAGGACGCGAAATAGCCGGCGCAGCGGCCTGGCGGTGCGTCGGAAAAGTCAGCAGTCGGTCAGCATGAGTCCTGGAAAATCCTGGGGAAGCTGACCGAACACGCGAATCGTTGTAGGGTGCCGAGACCGCCCTTGACCTGCGCGAAGCAGGCAGGGAGCAGACACACCGGGAGTATTCGCATGCTTCGCACCATGTTCAAGTCCAAGATCCACCGGGCCACCGTCACCCAGGCCGACCTGCACTACGTCGGGTCCGTGACCGTCGACGCCGACCTGCTCGACGCCGCCGATCTGCTGCCGGGGGAGCTCGTCCACATCGTGGACATCACCAACGGCGCGCGGCTGGAGACGTACGTCATCGAGGGGGAGCGGGGGTCCGGGGTCATCGGGATCAACGGGGCCGCGGCGCACCTCGTGCACCCGGGGGACCTGGTCATCCTGATCAGCTACGCGCAGGTCGAGGACGCCGAGGCGCGGGCGCTCAAGCCGCGCGTCGTGCACGTGGACGGGGACAACAGGATCATCGAGCTGGGGGCGGACCCGTCCGCCCCCGTGCCGGGAACGGACCAGGAGCGCAGCCCCCACGCGGTGGCTGGCTGAGGGGAGTCGGGGACCATGGCGATCGAGTTGCTGGACGAGCGCAAGGCGGGGCGGCTGCTGGCCGTCGAGGACGACGCGGTGGTGGGCTTCATCGCCTACTTCGTGCTGGAGGCGCAGCCGCACGCGCTGGTGGCCGTGCACACGGTCGTCGAGCCGGGGCACGAGGGGCGGGGGATCGCCGGGGACCTGGTGAGCCGGTTCTACGAGATCGCCGCGGAGGAGGGGGTGGCTGTCGTGCCGCTCTGCCCCTACGCCGCCCGGTGGGCCGCCAAGCACCCCGAGCGGGCGCCCGTGGCGCCGGGCGAGGTCGTCGACGCCGCCATCGCGCAGCTGGACCGGGACTCGGCCCTCTGGTGACCGGGCTGACCCTCCTGCACACCTCGCCGGTGCACGTCCCCGTCTTCGACGCGTTGCGGGACCAGACGCATCCGGGGGCCGTGCTGCGGCACCTGGTGGTTCCCGAGCTGCTCGACCGCGCCCGGGAGCTCGGGCCGGAGGCGGTGGCGGGGCAGGCGCGCGAGGTGCTGGAGGGGGTCCGCGGGCCCGTGCTCGTCACCTGTTCGACGGTGGGGGCGGTCGCGGAGTCGCTGGGGCCCCTGCTCGGCGTGCCCGTGTCGCGCGTGGACCGGCCCATGGCGGCCGAGGCCGTACGGCTCGGCCCGCGGATCGTCGTGCTGGCCGCGGTGGAGTCGACGCTCGGACCGACCGGGGAGCTGATCGCGCAGGAGGCCGCCGGGCGGCCGGTGAGGGTGCGCGGCCGGCTGGTGGACGGGGCCTGGGAGCGGTTCGAGGCCGGAGACGGCGACGGCTACCTGGAGGTGGTGGCGCGGGCGGCGGAGGCGGTCGAGGACGCCGACGTCATCGTGCTGGCGCAGGCTTCCATGGCCGGGGCCGCCCGCCTCGCGCGGACGCGGGTACCCGTGCTGTCCAGCCCGGCCGCCGGGCTGGCGGCCGCGCTGCTCGGCGGGCATACGGGCTGAGATCGGGGGAAGGTGGGGGCTATGGTGCGAAACGCAGAGCAGACACAGCCCCCGGTCCCCGAGCCGGAGCCCGTCCCCTCGCCGGACCCGCCGCTTCCGGGACCCGGGCCGGTGCCGCGGCCGGTGCCGCCCGTACCGCCGCCGTTCCCCGAGCCCGACCCCGTACCCCCGCCGCCGGGACCCGCTCCGATCCCGCAGCCGGGTCCGTTGAGCTGAGCCCGGCGCGCGGTCAACTGCGGTGGCACAACGGCTGGTTGTGGCCCTTGTCAGGACATCGGGGCGCCGTTAGGTTGTGCGGTTCCTGATGTCTTCCAGGGGGGCTCTCCCATGGGTGTACGGGGCCGGCACCGCCGGTATCAGCCGAGCAGCATCAACCGGGCCTCGCTCGTCGTCACCGCAGGTGGCGCCGGTATCGCCCTCCCCCTCATCGGCGCCGGGGACGCCCAGGCGGCCGCCGTCGACACCTGGAACAAGGTCGCCGCCTGCGAGTCGACCAACAACTGGCAGACCAACACCGGCAACGGCTACTACGGCGGGCTCCAGTTCAGTCAGAGCACCTGGCGCGAGTTCGGCGGCACCGCCTACGCCCCGCGTGCCGACCTGGCCACCAAGGACCAGCAGATCGCCGTCGCGGAGAAGGTGCTCAAGGGGCAGGGGCCCAGGGCCTGGCCCGCCTGCGGGCCCCAGGCCGGGCTCAGCCGCAGCGCGGCCGCCCCGGGCGGGCAGACCGGGCCCGCCGCCAAGCCGGCCGCCAAACCCGCCGCGCAGCCGCAGCAGCAGGCGCCCAAGGACCGGATCCAGCCGACGAAGGCCACCACCGGCACCCCCGTCAGCATGCCCCACCCGACCGGCACCACCGTGCTGCCGAACCCGTACGTGGTCGCCCCCGGGGACTCGCTGTCGAGCATCGCCTCCCAGCAGCACGTCGAGGGCGGCTGGCAGGCCCTGTACGAGACCAACCGGCAGACTGTCGGCGGCAACCCGGACATGATCTTCCCGGGCCAGCGGCTCACCCTCCGGATCACCGCCGCGCCCCCCGCGCAGAACCCCGAGAAGCCGCCGCGCACCGCCGAGCCGGTCAAGCCCGTGGAGCCGGCCGGGCAGCAGGACAAGCCCGAGACCAAGCCCGAGACCAAGCCCGAGACCAAGCCCGACGGCAAGCCCCAGGCCAAACCCGAGGCCAAACCCGGGCCCGAGCAGGCCGCCAAGCCCGCGCAGCCGCCCGCCGAGCCCGCCGAGAAGCCCGCCTCAACGGAGCAGAAGCCCGCCTCGGGAGGGTTCACCGCCCCCGTCGACGCCGGCCTCGGCACCGCCTACCACGTCGCGGGCTCCTCCTGGTCGAGCGGCTACCACACGGGCGTCGACTTCCCCGTGCCGACCGGGACCGCCATCAAGGCCGTCGGCCCCGGCACCGTCGAGTCGGCCGGCTGGGCCGGTGCCTACGGCTACCAGGTCGTCATCAAGCACGCCGACGGCCGCTACTCCCAGTACGCCCACCTCTCCGCGCTCGGCGTCAAGGCCGGCCAGCAGGTCTCCGGAGGCCAGCGGATCGGCCGCTCCGGCTCGACGGGCAACACCACCGGACCCCACCTGCACTTCGAGATGCGCACCAGCCCCGCCTACGGCTCCGACATCGACCCGCTGAAGTACCTCCGCGGCAAGGGCGTCGGCATCTGAGGCGTACGCGGGATCTGACCCCCGCACGTGCGGCGGCACGGCCGTGAGCAGGATCAGGCCGGCCGCCGCCAGCACGCCGCTCGCCAGCGCCGCCACCGCCCCGGCGGTCCCGTACCGGAAGCCCTCCTCGAACAGGGTGACCCCCACGGCCGCCGCCACCACCGGGTTCACCACCGTCACCGTGGCCAGCGGCGCCGTCAGCCCCGCGCCCCGGTAGGCGGCCTGCGACAGCAGCAGCCCGAACGCCGCCAGCACGGCGATCGCCGCCAGGTCCGGCCACGTCCCCAGCAGCCCGCCGGGCGCGAGGCTCTCCGCCACCGACTTCGTGAACACCGAGGCCATCCCGAAGGCCGTCCCGGCCGCCGCCGCCAGCAGCACGCTGCGCAGCACCGCCCGCCGCATCCGCCCCGAGGCGAGCACCAGCACGGACACCGCCACCGCCGTCACCGTCAGCAGCAGGCCCCGCTCCCCGCCGGCCAGGGCCTGACGCCCCCGGCCCTCCCCGCCCGTCAGGGCCAGCAGCCCGGCCAGCCCCACCGTCGCGAGCACCGCCCCGCGCCAGGCCGCCGCACCCGCCCGGCGCCCCACGAACGCGGCCGCCATCGGCAGCGCGAAGACGATGGTCAGCGCACCGAGCGGCTGGACCAGGCTCAGCGGCCCGTACGCCAGCGCCACCACGTGCAGCAGGGCGCCCAGGCAGTTCAGGGTGACCGCCGCCCACCAGCCCGGGCGGCGCAGCGCGGCCACGGCGCGGCGCTGCGCGGAGCTCGCCGCGACGTGTTCCTGGAGGATCGCGCCGCCCGCGTACGCGACGGCCGACACCAGGCAGAGCAGAACCGACAGGGCCAGGGCACTCATGGGATCCACCATGCCGCAACCGGGCCCCTGGTTCATCCGTCCACGGGCCCCTTGATCGAAGCCCGAGTCATCCTCCTGGCATACACCAGAGGGAGTACGCGCAAGCCGCGCCCGCGGGGACGAAGGACCTGATCCCCTTCCATACCGTGACAGGACGCTCGCGGTCGGTGAGGGTACCGCGAACGGGTTTGGTCCCGGGCGTGTCGGATCCGTACAGTTTCCGTTTCGGGACTTCCGCAGCAGGCGGACGCGGACGAGCGAGCAAGGAACGGCAGCGGCCATGACGGTGACCGATACCGAAACCGACACCGGAGACAACCAGGCATACGGGCCGGGCATCGACCCCGAGCGCCTCGCCGTCTGCCTCAGCGTGCTCGACGAGCTCGACAAGATCGACGTCGACCACCCCGACGCCATCACCGTACGCCGCGCCACCGCCGGCATCTACCGTACGGTCAAGCAGCGCCGCCGCCAGGAGCGCCGCGCCGCCAAGACCGCCAACGACAAGGCCGTCACGGAGGCCACCGCCACGGGCTCCGCCGAGCGCATCGACGACGAGACCGAGGGTCTCCTGCCCACCTCGGTCACCGAGTCCGGCCGGATCGCCGGGATACTCCAGCGCCCGCGCTCCTGCTACGTCTGCAAGACGCGCTACGTCGAGGTCGACTACTTCTACCACCAGCTCTGCCCGGACTGCGCCGCCCAGAACCGGGCCAAGCGCGAGGCCCGCGCCGACCTCTCCGGCAAGCGCGCGCTCCTCACCGGCGGCCGGGCCAAGATCGGCATGTACATCGCGCTGCGGCTGCTGCGTGACGGCGCCCACACCACGATCACCACCCGCTTCCCCAAGGACGCCATCCGCCGCTTCAAGGCGATGGAGGACTCGGCGGACTGGATGCACCGCCTGGAGGTCGTCGGCATCGACCTGCGCGACCCCGCCCAGGCCGTCGCCCTCGCCGAGCAGGTCGCCGAGGCCGGCCCGCTGGACATCCTGATCAACAACGCGACGCAGACCGTGCGCCGCCTGCCCACCGCCTACGCCGCGCTGGTCGAGGGCGAGAGCGCCCCGCTGCCGGCCGGCGAGCTCCCCGCCCACCACGTCATCGGCGCCTTCAACTCGGGTGCGGTCGACGGCCTGGCGGCGCTGCCCGTCGGGGTCAGCGGGCTGGAGGCGCAGAAGGTCGCCGACCTCGCCCTCGTCGCGGGCAACGCCAGCCTGGAGCGCCACCTCGCCGGCACCGCCATCGACGCGGGCGGCCTGCTGCCCGACGTCGTGGAGAGCAACACCTGGGTGCAGACCATCGACCAGATCTCCCCGGTGGAGCTGCTCGAGACCCAGCTGTGCAACTACACCTCCCCCTTCATCCTGATCAGCGCGCTGCGCGCGTCGATGGCCGACGCCGCCCGCAAGGCCTCCAGCGGCCGGGCCTACGTGGTCAACGTCTCCGCGATGGAGGGCGTGTTCAGCCGCGGCTACAAGGGCGCGGGGCACCCGAACACCAACGCCGCCAAGGCCGCGATGAACATGGTGACGCGGACCAGCGGCCAGGAGATGTTCCAGACCGACCGCATCCTGATGACCTCGGTCGACACCGGCTGGATCACCGACGAGCGCCCGCACTTCGACAAGCTGCGCCTGGCCGAGGAGGGCTTCCACGCGCCCCTCGACCTGGTCGACGGCGCGGCCAGGGTCTACGACCCGGTCGTCCGGGGCGAGGCCGGCGAGGACCTGTACGGCGTCTTCCTCAAGGACTACGCGCCCGCCAACTGGTAGCCGTACCACGGGCCGGCCCCTTCCCCGCCTCCGCGCGGGACGGGGCCGGCCCGTCATCCGTTCGGGTCAATCCCGGCGTCAGAGTTGGTAGGCCCCCGCCGCGACGAGTTCGAGCACCGGACGCCAGTCATCGACGACCCCGGCGTCCAGCCCCGCCGCCCGCCCCGCCTCCGCGGCCCGGTGCAGGGCCTCCGCGTCCTCGCCCGCGGCCGTGGGCCCTCGCAGCAGCCGGGCCACCCGGTCGCCCAGCAGCGGGCGGACCGCCTCGGCCGCCTCCGCCCCGGGGAGCCCGCCCAGGCCGTGGACCAGCCCGGCCACCTGGAGCTCCTTGTCGTACGGGTGCGAGCGGCGCAGCAGGGCCGCGGTCCGCAGCCCCAGGTCCCGGTCGGGCGCGTCCGGCCCGCCGTGGCGGGCGTGCAGCAGTTCCATAAGCTCGTCGACACTGCCGATCGCGGGCACCCCTGACCTGGCCATCGCCGCTTCCCTCCGTCGTCCGCGCTCGCACGCCGCCGCCCCCGCCGAGCAGATCAGCCCTGGTGGACACGCCGGAGGGCGACTTCCTGAACTCGCGGCGAAAACAAGCGGTCCAGCGTGGATTTTACCGTTCCATCGAGCGGCACCCCGCTCATATGTGTACTCTGAGGCGCAAGGATCCCCACCCGGGATCCGCTCCACCAAGGCGCCACCGCGTCCGGAAGACCTTTTAATTTCCCTATCCGGCATGCGGTCGAGCCTGCCGGGTTACGCGACACAAGGGAGTTCGCGGTGACTGAGACGACGAAGCCGAACCCGACCATGGAGCTGACGGGACGGGCGCCCACCCGCTCCGACGAACTCGGCAGCCTCGAGGTCTGGGCCCGATCCGCCCCCATCCGGCTGGCGGGCTACGAGGACGACCTCGCCGAGCCGCACATCCTGCCCGGCATCGACTAGGGCCCGCACGCGCCCGGGCCGGACCCCGCCAGAGCCACCGGCCCACGGCGCGCCCCACGCCCCCGCCCCGCCCCCCATGGTGGCGGGGCGCGGCGCGACCGGCCGGACCCGGCCGGAGGTTCCCGTTCCCGATCAGCCCTCAGCGTCATCGCTGACGGCGATCACGGCTTTTCCCGCCCCGCCCGCCCGGGCAGGCTGACCGGCATGAAGAAGCTGCTGATGCTGGGCGGAACCGAGTTCGTCGGCCGCGCGATCACCGAGGACGCCCTGGACCGGGGCTGGGAGGTCACCGCCTTCCACCGGGGCCACCACGCCCCGCCCGCCGGCGTCCGCGCCGTCCACGGCGACCGCACCGCCCCCGGGGGCCTGGACGCCCTCGCCGACGGCGCCGGCTGGGACCTCGTCGTCGACACCTGGAGCGGCGCCCCCACCGCCGTGCGCGACACCGCCCGCCTGCTCGCCGGCCGCGCCGGACACTACACCTACGTCTCCACCCGCTCCGTCTACACCTACCCGGCACCGGCCGGCCTGACGGAGGACGGCCCCGTGGTGGAGGGCTCGCCCGACGCCGGAGCCACCGCCTACCCCGAGGACAAGCGCGGCGGCGAGCTCGCCGCCACCGCCGCCTTCGGCGACCGCGCCCTCCTGGTGCGCGCCGGCCTGATCCTCGGCCCCTACGAGAACGTCGGCCGGCTGCCGTGGTGGCTGGGCCGCACCGCGCGCGGCGGCCCCACCCTCGCCCCCGGCCCCCGCGACCTGCCGATGCAGTACATCGACGTACGCGACCTCGCGCACTGGACCCTCGACGCCGCGGAAGCCGGCCTCGGCGGCCCGTACGACACGGTCTCCGCCCCCGGGCACACCACCATGGGCGCTTTCCTCGAAGCGTGCGCCGCCGTCACGGGAGGCACCGCCGAGCTCCGCTGGACCGACCCGGAACGCATCGCCGAGGCGGGCATCGAGCCCTGGACCGAGCTGCCCTGCTGGCTTCCCCCGGGCGAACTCCACGACCACATGTTCCGCAGCGACGTCACCAAGGCCCTCGCCGCCGGCCTGAAGTGCCGCCCGGTCGAGGAGACCGTCGCCGACACCTGGGCCTGGCTCCGGTCGATCGGCGGTACCGCACCCATGCGGCCCGACCGCTCGGCCAAGGGCATCGATCCCGAGCGGGAGGCGGCGCTACTCGGGCTCGGCCGATGAGGCCTCCGCGAGCCGGGTCGGCGGCATGTACTCCCGCAGCAGCCTGCGGTGCCACCAGGCGCCCGTCTCGCGGAGCTCCCGCCAGGTGGTGAACCGGTAGCGGTACAGCCTGGCCCGCACGAAGCGCGGCGGGGCGTCCGGGAAGGGGTTGTGGCGCAGCAGCCGCAGCGTGTCCCGGTCGCCCGCCAGCAGCCGCTCCACGAACGGCCCGAACCAGTCCCGCGCGTAGCCGGGGGAGAGGGCCGCGAACCACATCAGCCAGTCGAGCCGCAGATGGTAAGGGGCGAACTGGCGCGGGATCCGGTGCAGTTCACCGGGCTTGCCCTTGAAGCCGTACTCCCGCCAGTCGCCGTCCTCGCGGGGGATGCGGTCAGCGGTCCCCTCGACCACCACCTCGTCGCGGATCCGGCCCACCGTGCCGAAGGCCCCGTAGGTGTTGACCAGGTGCAGGGAGTCGAAGGAGCGGTTCATCACCTGCCGCCGGGAGACCATGTTCAGCACCGGGTGCCGGCTCAGCACCAGCACCAGCACGGTCACGGCGCACACCAGGACCACGTACCAGAGGGGCGCCCCGCGCGAGGCCGCCGCGGGGGGCGGGCCGGCGAGCCCGGTGAAGTCCACGGCCGACAGGGCCACCGTGATCGTCAGCCAGTTCAGCCAGGCGAAGTTCCCCGAGAGCACCAGCCACAGCTGGGTGGCGATCATGATCCCGGCCGCGTACGAGGCCACCGGCTGCGGGGTGAACAGCAGCACCGGGACCGCCAGTTGCGTGACGTGGTTCGCGGCGCACTCCACCCGGTGCAGCGGCTTGGGCAGATGGTGGAAGAACCAGCTCAGCGGCCCCGGCATCGGCTGGGTCTCGTGGTGGTGGTAGAGGCAGGTCAGCTGCCGCCAGCAGACGTCCCCGCGCATCTTGATCAGCCCGGCGCCGAACTCCACCCGGAACAGCACCCACCGCAGCAGCCACAGCACCAGCACCGGCGGCCCCGCCCGGGCGTTCCCCAGGAACACCGCGAGGAAGCCCACCTCCAGCAGGAGCGACTCCCAGCCGAAGGAGTACCAGGTCTGGCCCACGTTGACGATCGACAGGTAGAGCAGCCACAGCACCGCCCACATCCCCATCGCCGCGCCCAGCGGCACCAGGTCCCCGGCCCCCGCCGCGAGGGCCGCCGACAGGGCCGCGCCGGTCCAGGCGCAGCCGGCGAAGAGCCCGTCGGAGTAGCGCAGTTGGAACAGGCTCGGAGCGTGCCGGAACGGCACGTACCGCACGTAGCGCGGGACGGGCAGCATGCCGTGCGCGCCGATCAGGGCCCGGAACTGCAGGGCGGCCCCGGCGAAGGCGAAGAGGTACACCCCGGCCAGGGCCCGCTGGAAGACCAGCCGGCCCAGCCAGTACCCGGGGGCGGTGAACCAGTCCATCGACTCCAGTATCAGACGGCGGCGGCCAGCGCGCGCAGGCGGCGGCCGAGGAGGCGGGCGTAGGCCCGCTGGAGGACGGGGACGAGCGGTCCCGCCAGGCGCGTGTACCAGACGGCGGGGCGGCTGAAGGCGGTCACCTCGAACCACACGGTGCCGTCGGCGGCCAGCTCCACGAGGAAGGACTCCTCCCCGCTCTCCGGATGCCCGGCCAGGGTCCCGTAGGCGAAGCCGGCCAGGCGGCCGGGGGAGTCCGGGGTCCAGATCACCTCGCAGGGCACGGTGATCCGCAGCGGGCCGACGCCGAGGCCGATCTCCACCCGGGCCCCCGGGACGGCCGGGCCGTCGGCCCGGACGCTCGCGCCGGTCGCCCGGTGCATCCGGAAGGAGGAGACGGCCGCGCCGGCCGCCTCGAAGGCCGCCCGGCCGTGCCCGACGCGGGCGCGGTAGTGCAGGTGGTGGTAGCCCTCGGGCAGCGGCCGGAAGCGGGTGGCGCCCCGGTCGGGGTAACTGAGGACGCTGCGGCCGGTGCTGGTGAGGCGGGTCACGGGGGTCTCCGTTCGGGGTGCGGTCGGGGTCAGGCGGGGACGGGCGCCGGGCGGCTGCCGGAGTCCCGGTCGGCGGCCAGCCGCCGCCACGCCAGCAGCGAGCACAGGGCGAAGCCCAGCGCGTTGCCGAGGCCGTGGGTGGCGGCCATCCAGGTCAGGGTCGGGTGGACGACGCCGGTGGCCTCGCCGGCGGCCCACCACAGGGCGAGCAGCATCGTCGCCGCCAGTACCGAGGACGAGACCGTGAGCAGCGCGCCCGTCACCCGGTCCCGGGCGGCGGGCCGCAGCTCGCGCCAGGTCACCAGCGCCACCGTCCACATGCCCCCCGTCAGCACGACCGCACCCAGCAGCTCGGCCCAGTCGTCCACGAAGTACCCGAGCAGCACGAGCAGCGTCCCCGCCGGCACGCTGTACGCCGCCCAGCGCGCCCGGTGTGCCGCAGCCGCCGACCGGCACACCAGCCCGGCGACGAGGGCGGCCGTGAACCCGGCGAAGTGGAAGTGCGGGACGGTCAGGGCCAGGACGCCCAGGTCGAAGCCGAAGAGCCGGTACCCCGCCCGCTCGGCGACCAGGGCGGTCGCGGCGACCGAGGGCGAGGCCAGGGCGGTCAGCACCGCCACCTCGGCCGGGGCGGGGAAGCGGGCGCCCCCGGACCGCGCCCGGGCGGCCCCGCGGCGCAGCCGGGCCCCGGCCGCGCACAGGAGGGCCAGGGCGGCGGCCGCGTACAGGGCGGCGAGCGCGGTGGCGGCGCCCCCGCGCGGCAGCCACAGCGACAGCGCACCCGGGGCGGCCGCCCACGGCCACAGCCGGACGGCCCGGCGCAGCCCGGCCGGATCGATCAGCCGCAGGCCGACGGGGACGGCGTAGAGCATCCCCAGGGCGACGATCAGGTTCACGAGTACGGTCACGACCACTCCTTTGAACGTGTTCAAGGATGCTGAGCGCCACCCTAGGGCTTTTCTTGAACGCGTTCAATGCGCGGGAGGCGTGCATCTGCCGGAACTCCGGTTGCGGCCCCGGGGCTGATGCGGCAGACAAGAGAGGAGCAACCGGGGCGAAAAGGGAGATCCAGCGTGAACGACGAGAACGACGTGCCCGCACCGACATCCCGTCAGGCGCCGCGCCGTCATGTACCGGCCGGCGCCGCCGTCTTGGCGCTCCTCGGCCTGATCGCCGCCGGGTGCGGCGCGCAGGAGCCGGAGCAGACCAAGGGCGCCGCGGCCGAGAGCCAGGAGCTCACCCTCCAGCCGGTGGGCGCCGCCGGACCCGACCCCTTCACCGCCTCCACCTCAACGGCCGAGTCGGCCCCCGTACAGCCCCCCGTGCCGAACAAGTCCGGCCAGGGCATCCGCACGGTCGGGGCCGCCACCCCCGGCCTGTACGGCGGAACGAACCGGCTCGGCAGCTGCGACGTCGAACGCCAGGCGGCCTACCTCACCGCCGACGACGCCAAGGCCCGGGCCTTCGCCCAGGCCACCGGCATCGAACAGGAGAAGATCCCCGAGTTCCTGCGCGGCCTCACCCCCGTGGTGCTGCGCGCCGACACCCGCATCACCAACCACGGCTTCCGCGACGGCCACGCCGACGGCTACCAGTCCGTCCTCCAGGCCGGCACGGCCGTCCTCGTGGACGACCACGGCATGCCGAGGGTCCGCTGCGGCTGCGGCAACCCGCTGGCCGCCCCCCGCTCCGCCAAGGGGAACCCGGTGCTCAAGGGGGAGCAGTGGAACGGCTACCGGCCCAACCAGGTCGTCGTCATCGAACCCACCATCCAGCCGATCAAGAGGCTGGTCATCGTCAACCTCGCCGACAACACCTGGATCGAGCGGAAGGCCGGTGACGACGGCGCCCAGGACAAGGCGCCGAAGGTACCGCCCCCCTACGACCCGGCCGAGGGCATCCCCAACAGCCCCCCGACCCCGCCGGACGACCCCTCCGACCCCTGCGCCACGGCAGGCACCTCCGGCCCGCCCCGGACCGCCCCGCCGACGGCACCTCCCGCCCCGCCGTCCGGCCCGCCCTCGGACCAGCCCCCACCGACCGGCCCGCAGCCCCTGCCGGAGACGGCCCCGCCGCTGGACGCCCCCTCCACCGGCGGGCAGCACCTGCCGGAGACGGCCCCGCCCCTGGACGCCCCCTCCGCCGGCGCGCAGCACCTTCCCGAGACCGCCCCGCCGCTGGACGTCCCCTCCGCCGGCGCGCAGCACCTTCCCGAGACCGCCCCGCCGCTGGACCTGCCCGGGCAGGCCGGACCCCTGGGCGCGCCCGCCGAGACCGCACCCCTGGACGCCCCGCCCGCCGCCGGCCCGCCGGGAGCCCCGGCCCAGGCCGGGCCCCTGGACGAGCAGCTGCCCGTCCCCGCCGAACCCGGCGTCCCGGGCGAGGCCGGCGTGCCCGGACCGCCCTCCGCCACCGGCCCCACGCCCACCACCCCCTGCCCGTCCGACTCCGCCCCCACCGCCCCCGGCGGGCAGACCCCTCCGCAGGCGCCCGCCACCC
The DNA here is from genome assembly GCF_003634815.1 of Streptomyces sp. 3211.6. NCBI lineage: Bacteria > Bacillati > Actinomycetota > Actinomycetes > Kitasatosporales > Streptomycetaceae > Streptomyces > Streptomyces sp. 3211.6. The sequence goes on from NZ_RBXC01000001.1 coordinate 6,754,796, forward strand.
CGCCCCCCGGCGACCTCCCCAGCGGCACCACCACCCCCGCCGACCCCTTCTCGGACGTTCCCACCGCCCCCACCGCCCCCCTCGCCCCCGTCCCCGCCGAACCCGGCCTGACCCCGGACCCCCAGGACGTACCGACCACCGGGCCGGCCGCGCCCGCCGACCCGTTCGGCTTCCCTGACCAGCAGCCTGGCACCGACCAGGGCGCCGACCAGAGCCCCAACCTGGAGAGCGCCTGACCCCGCGCTGTGTCATGGTGGACCGGTGCCGAGCACCGTATCGCTGCCGGAGGACTGGCCCGCACACCCGGACCGGTCCCTGTCACTGAACCGGATGGGCAGTTTCGACTGGGACCTGGTCACCGGGCTCATGCACCTGGACACGGCCGCGCTCGACGTCTTCGACACGCCGCCCGACGACTACGACGGGCGGCCGGAGACGCTGAACCGGCGCGTCCCGCCCGCCGAGGCGGCCCGGCTGGACGCGCTGGTCTCCAGCGCGCTCAAGAACGGTTCCGACAGCTACGGCGCCTACTTCCGCATCCGCTGCCGTGACGGCCGGCTCCGCTGGACCCACACCCAGGGCCGCGTCATGCGCGACCGCGACGGCCGCCCGTTCCGCATCATCGGCATCGTCCGCGACGCCACCGAGGAGCTGAGCCATTCTGCCGAACGCCTCGGCCTGGACGAGGAACGCCGCCGCCAGACCTCCGTCGTGGAATCCACCACCGCGGCGCTCGCGCACGCCCGTACCGTCAAGGACGTCATCGACGTCATCGGCGACGCCCACGGGCTGGAGCGGCTCGGCTCGATGGGCATGGTGATGGGCCTGGTCGAGGCGGGCCGGATCCACCTCGTGGCGGAAGGCCCGGAGGGAAGCTTCGTCCCCGGCACGCGCTACACGCGCATCGACGAGGAGTACCCGATGAGCGAGGTGGTCCGCTCGCTCCAGCCGAGGTTCCTGGAGTCCGCCGAGGAGTTCGCCGAGGGGTACCCCGCTCTCTGGGAGAAGATCTCGTACATGCGGATCTCGGCCGCCGCCTACCTGCCGCTGATCGCCCAGGCCCGCCCGATCGGCGCCCTCGGCCTGCTGTACGAGGACAAGGAGGGCTTCACCCAGGAGGAACGCAACCTGCTGGTCGCCCTGGGCAGCAGCATCGCCCAGAGCCTCCAGCGGGCCATGCTCCTGGAGCAGGAGCACGACCTGGCCGAAGGGCTCCAGCAGGCCATGCTGCCCCGCCGTATACCGGACGTCCCGGGCGCCCGGATCGCGGTCCGCTACCGGTCCGCGAGGATGGGCCAGGACATCGGCGGCGACTGGTACGACGTCATCCCGCTGCCGGGCGGCCGCGTCGGGGCCGTCATCGGCGACGTCCAGGGCCACGACACGCACGCGGCCGCGGTCATGGGGCAGCTGCGCATCGTGCTGCGCGCCTACGCCGCCGAGGGGCACTCGCCGGGCACGGTGATGGCCCGCGCCTCGGTCTTCCTGCACGAACTGGACACCGACCGCTTCGCCACCTGCACCTACGCCGAGGCCGACCTCTCCACCGGGGTGCTCCAGGTGGTCCGCGCCGGCCATATCGACCCGCTGCTGCGGACCCGGGACGGGGAGTGCCGGCGGCTGCCGGTGGAGGGAGGGATGCCGCTGGGGCTGTCGGCGGAGTTCGGCCGGCTCGAGTACCCGGTGACGACGGTCGAACTGGACTACGGGGAAACGCTCCTGCTGTGCACCGACGGCCTGGTGGAACAGCCCGGAGCCGACCTGGACGACGGCATCCGGCTGCTGACCGGCATGGTCCGCGAGGGACCGGACGACCTCCAGCTCCTCGCCGACCGGCTGTGCGAGGTGGCCGACGAGCGGGGCGGGGACGACGACATGGCCCTCCTGCTGCTGCGCCGCGAGGGCGACGACACGGGACGCGCCGGCGGCGGCCGGCTCCAGCAGCACGTCGCCCAGGGGGACCCCGAGGCCCTTGTGGCGGCCCGCCACATGATCGGGACGGCGGTACGGGCGTGGGGTGCGCGCAGCCGGGCCGACGAGATCGAACTGGTCGCGGACGAACTGATCGTCAACGCCCTGATGCACACCGACGGCCCGGCGATCGTGACCCTCCGCGTCCTGAGCGGACCGCAGCGGCGGCTGCGGGTGGAGGTGGAGGACCGCTCCAGCGCCCTTCCGCGCCGACGGGAGGCGGGCGAGGCGGGGGTGTCGGGGCGGGGCCTGATGCTGGTGGACCGGCTGGCGGACGTGTGGGGGGTGGAGCCGAGGGGGAGCGGCAAGTGCGTGTGGTGCGAGTTCACGGTGTAGCCGCCCCGGCCCCGCGCGGCGCCGCCCGCCGTCCCCGGCCCGGGTCGCGCGGTCCCCGCGGGGGCGGCACCCTGGGAGGATGCCGGAGCTACCGGAGGTCGAGGCGCTCAGGGAGTTCCTCGACGCACACCTCGCCGGGCGGGTGGTCGAACGCGTCCTCCCGCTCGCCGTCAGCGTGCTCAAGACCTACGACCCCCCGCTCACCGCCCTGGAGGGGCAGCCCGCCGGCCCCGTGGCCCGCCACGGCAAGTTCCTCGACCTCCGCATCGGCGCCCTCCACCTCGTCACCCACCTCGCCCGCGCCGGCTGGCTCCGCTGGCAGGACTCCCTCCCCGCGCAGCCCCCCCGCCCCGGCAAGGGCCCGCTGGCCCTGCGCGTGGTCCTGGACGGCGGCTCCGGCTTCGACCTCACCGAGGCGGGCACGCAAAAACGCCTCGCGGTGTACGTGGTCCGCGACCCCCAGGAGGTCCCCGGCATCGCCCGCCTCGGCCCCGACCCCCTCGCCGACGGCTTCGACCGGGACGCCTTCGCCGCCCTCCTCACCGGTGAGCGCCGCCAGATCAAGGGGATCCTGCGGGACCAGTCCGTGATCGCCGGCATCGGCAACGCCTACAGCGACGAGATCCTGCACGCCGCCCGCGTCTCCCCCTTCAAGCAGGCCGCCTCCTTCGACGAGGAGCAGGTCACCCAGCTCTACGGGGCGGTGCGCGAGACCCTGCGGGCCGCCGTCGAACGGGCCCACGGCCTGGCCGCCGGGCAGCTGAAGGCCGAGAAGAAGAGCGGGCTGCGCGTGCACGGCCGGGACGGGGAGCGCTGCCCGGTCTGCGGGGACACCGTCCGCTCGGTCTCGTTCGCGGACTCCTCGCTCCAGTACTGCCCCACCTGCCAGACGGGCGGCAAGCCGCTCGCCGACCGCAGGCTCTCCCGCCTCCTCAAGTAGCGGGCCCGCTGCGTAGACTCCGGCACCATGGCCGAGCAGCAGCAGCCACCGCCCCGGCGGGAGGTCGTCACCGGAGTCCCGCGCGCCGCCCGCCGCAGGCCGCCCGCCCACGCCCCGGCCCGCTCGGAGATCTCCGAGCAGACCACCCTCGGCGCCACCTACGTACGCGCCCTGATGCGCAGCCAGCTGCGGGCGGCGCTGGGCGCGGTGGCGGTTCTGGTCCTGGTGCTCGGGCTGCTCCCGCTGGGCTCCCTGCTGCCCCGGGCGGCCGCGGGCCCGCTGGTGTGGGTGGCGCTCGGGCTGGTCGCGTACCCGGTGATGTGGCTGATCGCCCGCTGGTACGTGGCCCGGGCCGAGCGCAACGAGGCGGACTTCACCGGTCTGGTGACCGACCCCGCCGACCCCACCGGTTAGCCCACGCGGAGGCCGGGCCGCCCCGCCCCTCAGAACAGGTGCATCGCCAGGTGGCCCAGCGGCAGCCCCAGCTGCCAGGCGGGGGTCCAGACGCGGGCGTTCTCGTCCAGCCCGGGCGGGGGGCCGGCCTGCGCGGGGTGGTCCGGGTCGAGGTGGGTGGCGAACAGCTCGGTGTGCTCCAGCCAGCGCCAGGCCGCCCGGGCCAGTTCCAGGTCGGGGTCCTCGGCGCCGCCGCGCTCGCGGGCCTCCTCGCCCAGGGTGAGGAACCGGGTCTGGACCCAGTCGCGCCAGGGGTGCCCGTACGCCGTCAGGGACAGCCACTCGTCGAGCTGTGAGACGACCCGGATCCCGGAGAGCTCGCCGGCCGCGTCCGAGAGGTAGATCGTCAGCGCGAGCGTGTCCCGTCCGGCACGGAACTCCAGGGTGCTGACCGGGATCAGCCGGCCCGTGCGCAGCAGCTCGCCCGCGATGTACTCCGCGTAGAGCCAGGCCATGGGCACTGCCAGCCCGCCGTCACTGGTGCCGTTCGAACCCTCGGGCTGCACCGTTCCACCTTCTCCCGCGCGTCGAGCCTGCCGCCGTCATCCCCGAGCCTTCACCGGCGGGCTCGCGCAACGGGGGATGTTTACTCAACTTGAACGGACTGATGCCGATTTCGGCGTGGTTTGTGTCCGGTTCGTGCGCGTGGAGGGCGTTCCTTGAGTGTTCCTCCACCGGTGCGGGGGCGGACCGCGCGCCCGCGCGCCCGGTTCAGGCCCCCAGCCCGTACCCCTGGAGCCCCTTGCGCAACGCGCGCAGGGCGTAGTGCGTACGGGATTTGACGGTGCCGGCCGGGATGCCCAGCTCCGCCGCGGCCTCGGCCACGGAGCGGTCCTGGAAGTAGACCTGCACCAGTACGTCGCGGTGCTCCTGCCCCAGGCTGCCGACCGCCCGCCGCACGTCGATGGCGGTGACCGAGCCGGCCACCGCGTCCTCCGGCGCGGGCGCCTGCTCCAGGCCGTCGGGCTCGACCTCCTGGGGCCGTGACAGCCGGGCGCGCCGGGCGTCGATCGCGAGGCGCCGGGCCACGGTGAACAGCCAGGGGCGCAGGGACTCGTGCCCGGTCGCCAGCACCTCGGGGTGCTGCCAGACCCGGACGAGGGTTTCCTGCACCAGGTCCTCGGCGCGCTGCGCGTCCCCCGCCGTGAGCCCGAGCAGGAAGTAGAACAGGGCCCGCCCGTGCTCGCGCTGCAGTGCCGCGAGCGCCTCGGGTTCCGTGCGCTGGAGAGTGGGGGAGGGCGGCACGTCGGTGGCTCCTTCCGGATCCGCGGGGCGGGCGAGGGGGCGGGGAGGTCTGCGGGGACCGGCCGGCGGGTCCTGGTCGTCCGGCTCCACCCACCCTCACCTGCGCGGAGCCGCCCGGGAACCGTCCGGCGCCGCCGTTGCGCCCAAGCACCCGGGTGGTCCGGTGGGCGGCCGCGCCGGACGACGAACGGTTGAACGGCACGGCGAACGGCCGCGGCCGCCGTCGGAGTGAGGCCGGGACGGGCGGACGGCGCCGTTCCTTGACTTGGGGCACCCCCTCCTATGGATTCATAGGGATTGCAGACAATCTGATAATCCCTTCAAGGAGAGCCGGGGCAGATGACCAAGCGCACCCGTCGGACCCTCGCCCTGCTGTCGGCCGGCCTGCTGTCCGCCGCGGCCGCCGGCTGCTCCACCGGCGGCCACCCCGCACCCGCGCGCCTCGGCTCCAGCGCCGCCGGCGCCCCCGCCGCGGCGGCCGGATCCGCCTCCCCCGCCGCCCCCGCCGGCGCCCGCGGCTTCACCCTGGTCGCGAGCGGCGACGTCCTCCCGCACACCTCGGTCATCCAGCGGGCGAACGCCGACGCGGGCGGGGACGGGTACGACTTCCGGCCCATGTTCTCCGCGGTCAAACCGGTGGTCTCGGCCGCCGGCCTGGCCCTGTGCCACATGGAGACCATCTACGGGGACGAGGACGGCCCCTTCAGCGGCTACCCCGCCTTCGTCTCCCCGCCCGCCGTCGCCGACGCCCTCAAGGACGCCGGGTACGACGGCTGCTCCACCGCCTCCAACCACACCCTGGACGACGGCGCCGAAGGCGTGAAACGCACCCTCGACCGCTTCGACAAGGTCGGACTCGGCCACGCCGGCTCCGCCCGCACCGCGGCGGAGGCGGCCCGCACCACCCTCTACACGGCCGGCACCGCCAAGGTCGCCCACCTCGCCTACACCTACGACACCAACGGCTACCCCATGCCCGAAGGCCAGCCGTGGGCGGTCAACCTGATGCTCCAGGACAAGATCCTCGCGGACGCGCGGGCGGCCCGGAAGGCGGGCGCGGACGTGGTCCTCGTCAGCCTCCACTGGGGCACCGAATGGCAGACCGAACCCGACGAGACCCAGCTCTCGCTCGGCAAGGCCCTCACCGCCTCGCAGACCGGCGGCCGCCCCGACATCGACATGATCCTGGGCACCCACGCCCACATCCCGCAGGCCTACGAGAAGGTCAACGGGACCTGGATCGTCTACGGCATGGGCGACCAGGTCGCGGGCGAGATGTTCAACTACACCGGCGCCCGCGACATGCGGGGCAACTACGGCTCCATCGCCCGCTTCACCTTCGCCCCGCCCGCCGCCCCCGGACAGCGCTGGCAGGTCACCAAGGCCGAGTTCGTCCCGCAGATGATGGACCTGTCCACCGGCCGCGTCGTCAACCTCCCCGCCGCCCTCGCCCAGGACCCCGGCAACTCCGCGTACGAGAGCGCCCAGGACGAGATCACCGAGGCCGTCCTCAGCCACGGCGCCGCCAAGGACGGCCTCCGCCGCGCCGGATAGGGCCCCCGGCTGCGCCCCCCGCGCCCCCTCCGACGCGCTCGGCCCCGCCGGCGGCGCCCACCGGACCCGCCGCCACCCCGCCGCGACCCTCCCCGTTCGGCGCGCGCCGCGGCGCGGCCCTCCCTACAGTGCATGGCATGAGTGCCACGCCGGAGCAGACCCGCGGTACCCGCAACAGGTTCCTCAACCGCGTCCCGGACGCCTTCGGGGCGTTCTTCGGAACGCTCGGCCTGCTGTGCGCGCTGCTGGCGCTCTCCCCGGTGCTGCGGGGGCTGCTGCGGCCCGTGGTGCGCTTCCTCGACGACTTCGTGGTGCCGGTCAGCGCGAACCTCGCGTACGCCGTCTTCCTCTTCCTGCTCGCCGCCGCGCTCGGCATCCGCAAGAAGATCGCCTGGTGGATCGTCGTCACCTATCTGGCCCTGCTGATCCTCGTCGACGTACTGATCATCGCGGACGGGGACCTCTGGGTCGGCGGCCTGTCCCTGGCCCTCGCGGTGGCCGCCCTCGTCGTGCTGACCGCCGCCCGCAAGGAGTTCTACGCCGCCTCCCGCCCCGGCGCCGTCTGGCGCGCCCTTCTCGTCCTGGGGCTCGGGCTGCTCGCCGCCGTCTTCCTCGGCTGGGCCCTCGTCGCCCTGTTCCCCGGCACCCTGCCCAGGGGGCAGTGGCTGGACTGGGCCGCCAAGCAGGTCTTCGGCGGCCTCTTCTCCGCCCGCCAGTTCGACGGCCGCCCGCCCAGGGTGCTCTACTTCCTGCTCGGCCTCTTCGGCGCCCTCGCCCTGCTGAACGCCGCCTCCACCCTCTTCCGCTCCCAGCGGCTGACCGCCGCCCTGCACGGGGACGAGGAGCTCCGCATCCGCGCCCTGCTCGGCGCCTACGGCCGCGCCGACTCCCTCGGCTACTTCGCCACCCGGCGCGACAAGGCCGTGGTCTTCGCCCCCAACGGCAAGGCGGGCGTCACCTACCGGGTCGAGGCCGGCGTCTGCCTGGCCAGCGGCGACCCGGTGGGCGACCCGGCCGCCTGGACCCCCGCCATCGACGCCTGGCTGGCCGTCGCCCGCCGCTACGGCTGGCAGCCCGCCGTCATGGGCGCCTCCGAGAACGGCGCGACCGCGTACGCCCGCTCCGGGCTCAGCGCCCTCCAGCTCGGCGACGAGGCCATCCTGCACGTCGCCCACTTCGACCTCGACGGCCGCGACATGCGCGTCACCCGGCAGGCCGTCAACCGCGTCAAACGGGCCGGCGCCACCACCCTGATCCGCCGCCACTCGGCCCTGACCGAGGAGGAGATGCGCACGATCGTCGACCGGGCCGACCGCTGGCGCGACACCGAGACCGAACGCGGCTTCTCCATGGCCCTCGACCGGCTCGGCGACCCCGCCGACGGGGACTGCCTGCTCGTGGAGGCCTTCGACGCCCAGGGCGAGCTGATCGCCCTGCTCTCCTTCGTCCCCTGGGGCAAGGACGGCATCTCCCTCGACCTGATGCGCCGCGACCGCACCGCCCCCAACGGGGTCATGGAGTTCATGGTCGCCCAGCTGTGCGCGGCCGCCCCGGGCCTCGGCGTGCGCCGGATCTCCCTCAACTTCGCCGTGTTCCGCTCCGCCTTCGAGGAGGGCGGCCGGATCGGCGCGGGCCCCGTGCTCAAGCTGTGGCGCAGGCTGCTGCTGTTCTTCTCCCGCTGGTGGCAGCTGGAAGCCCTCTACCGGTCCAACGTCAAGTACGGGCCCGAGTGGTACCCCCGGTTCCTCTGCTACCAGGACGCCGGCTCGCTCGCCCGGGTCAGCCTCGCCTCCGGGATCGCCGAGGGCTTCGTCTCCGTGCCCAGCCTGCGCAAACTGTGGGGCAAGGGCCACCAGCCCAGGGGACTCACCGCCCCCGTCAACACCGCCGGCCTGCCCCCCCTCGAGTCCCTGGGCCTGGACCTCGTGGGGGAGGAGGGGGAACGGGCGCCCGCCGAGCGGCTGCCCGAGCAGGTCCGCGTCCGCCACGCCAAACTGGAACGCATCCGCGCCTCCGGAACCGACCCCTACCCGGTCGGGATCCGCCAGCGCACCCACACCGCCGCCCAGCTCAAGGCCGCCCACCCCGGCCGGCTCCCCGCCGGCGCCCGCACCGGAGAGCCGGTCGTCCTCGCCGGCCGGGTGATGGTCGTCCGCGACCTCGGCGGCGTGGTCTTCGCCGTCCTGCGCGACTGGACCGGCGACATCCAGCTGATGTTCACCCGCGACGAGTCCGGACCCGGAGCGCTGGACTCCTTCACCTCCCAGGTCGACTTCGGCGACCACGTGGTCGCCGGCGGAACCGCCGCCGCCGGCCGCAGCGGCGACCTGTCCGTCCTGGTCGACTCCTGGCAGCTCACCGGAAAGTGCCTGCGCCCCCTGCCCGACAAGCGCAAGGGCCTGGCCGACCCCGAGGCCCGGGTACGGCGCCGCTACCTCGACCTCGTCGCCAGCCCCGACGCCCGGGAGGTCGTACGGGCCCGCTCCAGCGCCGTGCAGGCCCTGCGCCAGGGCCTCCTGGACCGCGGCTACCTGGAGGTCGAGACCCCGATGCTCCAGCAGATCCACGGCGGCGCCAACGCCCGTCCCTTCCGCACCCACATCAACGCCTACGACCTCGACCTGTACCTGCGCATCGCACCCGAGCTCTACCTCAAGCGGCTGTGCGTCGGCGGCCTGGAGAAGGTCTTCGAGATGGGCCGCACCTTCCGCAACGAGGGCGTCTCCTACAAGCACAACCCCGAGTTCACGATGCTGGAGGCCTACCAGGCCTTCGCCGACTACGACGTGATGCTCGACCTCACCCGCGAGCTCATCCAGGGCGCCGCCACCGCCGCCTTCGGCTCGCCCATCGCCCACAAGGCGGGCCCCGACGGCAAGCTCGTCGTCCACGACATCTCCGGGCCGTGGCCCGTCAAGACGATGTACGGGGCGATCAGCGAGGCCCTGGGCGAGGAGGTCGACGCCGACACCGAGGAGCACGTCCTGCGCGTGCACTGCGACCGGGCGGGCGTCCCCCACGGGCCCGAGGACACCCGCGGCGACGTGGTCCTGGAGATGTACGAAAGGCTGGTGGAGGAGCGCACGCAACTCCCCACCTTCTACAAGGACTTCCCCACCGACGTCTCCCCGCTCACCCGCCAGCACCGAGTGGACCCCCGGCTCGCCGAACGCTGGGACCTCGTGGCCTTCGGCACCGAACTGGGCACCGCCTACTCCGAGCTCACCGACCCCGTGGAGCAGCGCCGCAGGCTCACCGCGCAATCCCTGCTCGCGGCGGGCGGGGACCCGGAGGCGATGGAACTTGACAACGACTTCCTCGACGCCCTGGAGTACGCCATGCCGCCCACCGGCGGACTGGGCATCGGCGTCGACCGGCTGGTCATGTTCCTCACCGGTCTGACGATCCGCGAGACGCTTCCGTTCCCGCTGGTACGCCAGAACTGACCGGACCGGCCGCCGCCCGCCCCCGCGGGGCGGCTGGTCCGAGCGGGTGAGGCGGACGCGGTGCCTCCGCGCCCCTCGACCTCTGCGGCGATGTCGTTGATACGTAGTAATAATGACAAATGACGAGCCGACAGTAGGGCGAAGGGTGCTCCTGCGCACCGCCGTCTTCCTCGGAATCGCGGCCGCCGCCTCCTCCGGACTGCTCAGGGTGGGAGAGGACGGATCCCCGGCCGGTCCGCCCGGGACGTCCCCGGGCGCCACCCCCGAGCCCGCCCGCGGCCCCGGGGCCGGCGGAGCCCCCGGCGGCCACCCGGAAGGGCTCCCCGACGCCTCCCACCGGCTGCAGCCCATGACCGCCGAGGCCCCCGCCAAGCCGCCCGCCGTGAAGCCCGCCGTCCGCACCCGGCCCATCCTGGAACTGCCCCAGGGCCCGGCCGCGGGCGGCAAGGCCATGCTGCTCACCTTCGACGACGGCCCCGACCCCCGCTACACCCCGGCCATCCTCGACACCCTCCGCCGGTACGGGGTCCGCGCGATGTTCTTCGTCTGCGGGGAGATGGCCACCGACAACCGCGACCTGCTGCGCCGGATGGCCGCCGAGGGGCACGTCATCGGCAACCACACCTGGACGCACCCGCAGATCCCCCAGCTCAGCCGGTCCGCACTGGAATCGGAGATCGGGCGCACCAGCGAGGTGGTCGAGCAGGCGGTCGGGCAGCCCCCGCTGTGGTTCCGGGCCCCGTACGGGGCGTGGAACCGGGCCGCCTTCGAGATCGGGGCGGACCTGGGCATGGAACCCCTCGCCTGGACCGTGGACAGCCTCGACTGGACCGAACCCGGCACCACCACCATCGTTTCCCGGGTCCTGGACGGGGCCGCGCCGGGCGTGATCGTGCTGGGCCACGACGCCGGCGGCGACCGCTCGCAGAGCGTCCGGGCGCTGGAGACCTACCTTCCCCAGCTGCTGGGGCGCGGCTACCGCATGACCCTTCCGGTGCTGCCGCCCCGTTGAGGGCGCCCGCTGCCGCGCCGGGCCGCCGCGGGGGAGCGGCGGCCCGGCGCGATGAAACGTTTGCTCAGCGGGCCTCGACCATCCGCGCGAAGACCACCACGTTGCCGTCGTAGCCCTTGGCCTTCGAGTAGCCGCCTCCGCAGGTGATCACCCGCAGCTCCGGGTGCCCGGTGTCCCCGTACACCCGCGCGCCGGGGAAGGAGTCCTTCGCGAACACCTCGACCCCGTACACCTCGAAGACCGCCGTGCGGCCGTCGTAGCGCTGCACCTCGATGTGGTTGCCCGGCTTGAGCGAGCCCAGCCCGTAGAAGACGGCCGGGCCCTGCGCGTTGTCCACGTGGCCCACGATCACCGCCGACCCCTGCTGGCCCGGCGAGATGCCGTTGAGGTACCAGCCCGCCAGGTTGCGGTCCTGCGGCGGCGGGGCGTCGATCCAGCCCTGCGCGTCCAGGCCGACCGTCATCACCGGCGCGTCCACGTTGATCGTCGGAATCCGGATGCGCTGCACCGACGAGTGGTCCAGCACCTCCATGTCCGCGGGCGGTGTGGGTGCGTTGGCCGGCTGCTGGTCGGCCCGGGTGGCGACGGCCGCCGCCGCGGTGGGCTGCGGCGGCCCGTCCGCCACGTTCGCCCCGTTCCGCATCATGGCGAGGCCGCTGAGCAGTGCCAGTGCGAGCACGCCCCATGGGGAACGTCTCCTCGGCCGCTGCCCGGTCTCGTCCTCGAGCATGGCTCTCCCTTCCCGACGCGGGGGTCCCGACCCGCGTTCCAGTCCCTCCCCTGTACGCCCTTCTTCCCGCACGCTAAGGCTGGAAGGGCGGGACGGCGATCGGGGAGCGGCGAACGGGTGGTGCGTCCGGTCGGGGTGCGGCCATCCAGGTAATCATCACATAAATGCCTGACGGCTCGTGACCTGCGGATCCGTCAGATGCCCCGGGCGCGCCTCGGCGTGTCGCTCAACCGGGCGGCCCAAGGGCGGAAATGCGCTGGTTGCGCCCCGCCGGGAGGGTTCGTGATGGGAGGCGTTCTCGTCGATCTGCCCGGGCCACCGCTCCGGGGCGCTCTCCCGCTGGAGGTTCCACCATGCGTGCTTTCCGCGCTCTCACCGTGACCGCGGCCGCCTGCGCCGCGCTCGGGATCAGTGCCCCGTTCGCCGCCGCGAACAACCCGAACGGCAGCGGCAACGGGCCGAGCAACGTCACGGTCAACCCGTACTCCGTGCACCAGGGCGCCTCGATGCAGGTCAGCGCGGCCGGCTGCGGCCACGGTGGCACGGTCTGGTCGCACGGCAACTTTCCGCAGACCAATCTGTCGGCCGGCTCCATCGGCTTCGCCACCGTCCGGATCTTCAACCACGCCTCGCCCGGCCACCACACCCTGTCGGTCAAGTGCCACGACAACAGCCTGGTCGCCACGCACCGCTTCACGATCCTGGCCGGCAACGGGGCCCAGGGCGGTCTCGGCGGCTCCTTCGGCCCGTCCACCGCCGAGACGGCCATCGGGGCGGGCCTGGTCGGCGCCGCGGCGCTCGGTGCGGGCGTGCACGTGGTGCGCCGCCGCCGTCCGGCCGCCGCCGCCCGCTCCTGACGCCCCTCCCCGGAGGTCGCCCCGGGCCGCCCGCGTGCGCGGGGGCCCGGGGCGGGGTCAGTGGCCGCGGGCCGCGCGGCGCCGGCGCAGGGCGTACGCCGAACCGCCCGCGGCGGCGGCGAAGAGGACGGCTCCCGCGGCGAGTTCGAGCGGGTCGGCTCCGGCCACGCTGCCGCCGAGCCCGCCGCGGACGCCCAGCGCGGCGGTGGTCGCGCTGGCCCGGGGGACCGGGTTCGTGCGGGCCGGCGGTGTGGTCCGGGCGGGCGCGGCGGTGCGCGCCGGGGGTGTGATGCGCGCCGGAGGTGTGGTGCGGGCCGGCGGTGTGGTGAGCGGCGGCGGCCGCAGGCCCGTGCCGGAGGTGGCGGCCGGGGAGGGGGTGCGCCGGGTGGCGGCGGTGGAGCTGGTGGTGGGCTGGCTCGTCCCGCCGGTGATGGTGAGATCGGTGGACCCGTTCTCCCCGTCGCAGGTGAAGGTGACCGAGTACAGGGCGCCGGGCCGGGCGTCGCGGTCGACCGTGACCTTGACGGCCTTGTCCCGCTCGATGGTGACGGTGTCGAAGACCCCGGACGAGGCGGTGGCGTAGGCGGCGCCGCAGTTGCTGACGGAGAGGGTGACCGTACCGCCGGGCGCCACCGTCGACGGGGTGACGGCGAAGGCGAAGGAGGTGGCGGGCGCCGCCTCGGCCGCGAGGACGACGGGCGCGCCAAAGGCGCCGAGCGCGAGGGCGAGGCCCGTTGCGCCGGCGCTCAGCAGAGCGGTGGCGGAGCTGCGTATCGCACCCATGATCGGGTTCCTCCGGATCTCCGGGGCGCAGTCGCGCGGCGATTACCGCACGTGGGGGGTCGTGCGCCTCGATGCCCGCCACGCTAGGTCCCGGCCCGCGGGCCCGCGATCAGGAACGGGCGAATGGGGCACGGCCCTGGGCCGAACCGGGGACGGACCCCCCGTCCGCGGTTTACCGGGCCCGGCCGTGCCCCGGCCGCTCAGCTCTTCAGGCCGAGGTGGGGGAACTGCGCGAGGAAGGGTTCGGCGGTGGCCGCGATCCCGCGTCCGAAGGGCGCGTCGAAGTCCCAGATCAGGAACAGCAGGAAGGCGATCAGCGCGCTGAACAGGCCGGCGAGCAGCAGTTCGCGGAAGGACCGGCGGATCTGCAGCATGAAGATCATCCCGACCGTCACCAGGGCTCCGGCGATCAGTCCGAACCACACCACCCCGGGCATGGTGGCCCCGGCGCTCTGGCCGCGGGCGTTGCGGGCGTCGTCCACCAGCGCGACCTGGTCGACGAGGGGCTGGTAGGCCTGCCCCTCGTGGTCGGTCTGCGGCGCGTAGTCGGTCACGTCGCGGCGGATCTTCTCCAGCAGCTGCCCGCTCTCGTCGGTCAGCTCGTTCTTCTCCGACATGTGCTTCCACTCCGTGTCGACCACGTAGGTCACGTACGCGTCGACGTCGGAGCGGATCTTCGCCCGCACCTCGGCCGGGTAGACCTGGGAGCGGACGCTGATCTCGTGCAGGGCCTGGGACTCCTGGCGCACGTACTCCTGGGCGGCCCCGCGGCCCTCCCAGACGCCCGCGATCGCCAGGCCCAGCACGATCGCGTAGATCACCCCGATCATCATCGTCATGTACTCGATGACGTCCGGGGTCTCGTCCGGATCGTCGTCCTCGGTGATCCTGCGGTGGTTGAAGAAGGCGATGGACAGCACCACGGCACAGGCCGCGGCCATCGCGAGGGTCAGGACGAGCCATTCCGACAAGACGGGCTCCCAATCGGTGGGCGTGGGACGTTCGGTGGGCGGTGCGTGGCGGTGCGTGGCGGTCGTGGGCCGGCGCGGGTCTAGCGCGGGCGCAGCGCGACGATCGCGAGCACGGCGGGGGCGGCGGTCATGAGGGTGAACGTGACCGGCGAGATGTGGTGTTCGACCGGTTTGCGCGCGGCCGTGTGATACGCGGGCCGCGGCACCTTGGGCTTGGGCGCGGGCGGCTTGGGTGCCGGGGTGGGCGGCGCGGGCGCGGGCTGCGGAGGAGGCGGCGCGGGCGCCCGGTACACCTGGGGCGCGGGCGGCTTGGGCGCGGGGGGCTCCGGCGCGGGGGGAGCGGGCCTCGGCGGCGCGGGGGCCGGCGGCGGAGGAGGCGGCGGAGGCGGCGGGGTGGGCTTGGGCGGCGGGGTCGGTTTGGGTGGCGGAGGGGTGGGCGTCGGCGTGGGTGTGGGCGTGGGTTTCGGCGGGCACGGCGGGGGAGGGGGCGGCGGGCAGTGGTGCTCGTGCCCGTGGCCGCGGCCCTTGTCGTGGCCACGGCCCTTGCCGGGCCGGCCATCGTGATGTCCGCCACCCCCGGCGGCCGCGCCGGCGCCGCTGCCGGCGTACGCGTAGACCTCGACGGAGGCTCCGCCCTCCCCGCTGCCGACCGTCGCGTAGGCACAGCTATCGGCCACCGCCGGAGTGGTCGACAGGGTCGCCCACAGCAGGACCGGGACCGCCAGCAGACGTCTGGCTAAAGCTCTGTTCACCCGGGGAGCATGGGCTCGCGCGCGCCCGCGCACGCGGGACCCGGGAGGGGTTCGCCCGAACGGGCGGATCCTGGACCGGTGAGGTTTGAGACAGGTTCTGATCGCTTGTGATTGAACGTTGGTCAATTCCCAAAAGGTATTTGTCGGTTTCCGTGACGCCCGGGCCGGCCCCCGGAGCCTTTGGTGTGTGACCAAGAACGGATCGGCAATTTCCGCTTTTGCTCGCCCTGTTGGGCAATGATCAGTACATTCGGCTCGGACAAGAGTCCGGCCCCCGCCCGATCCCCGGACGGACCAGGTACGACCACGACACTGACGACGGCTTGGAGACCCCGATGGAACGCCCCGCCTGGGCCCCGCCAGGCATCGACATATCGGTGCCGAGCGTGTCCCGAATCTACGATTACTACCTGGGCGGCTCCCACAATTTCGAGGTCGACCGCCAGGCCGCCCGCCGGGCCATGGAATTCATGCCGGGCCTGCCCAAGATCATGCAGGCCAACCGGGCCTTCATGCGCCGCGCCGTCCGCCACGCCGTCGCCGAGGGCATCACCCAGTTCCTCGACATCGGCTCCGGCATCCCCACCTTCGGCAACGTCCACGAGATAGCCCGCGCCGCCACCCCCGAGGCCCACGTCGTCTACGTCGATCACGACCCGGTCGCCGTCGCGCACAGCCGGGCCGTCCTCGCCGGCGACGACCAGACCGGCATCATCGCCGCCGACCTGCGCAAACCCCAGGACATCCTGGCCGCCCCCGAGACCGGCCGGCTGCTCGACCTCGACCGGCCCGTCGCCCTGATGCTCGTCGCAGTCCTGCACTTCCTGGAGGACACCGACCAGCCCTACGCCGCCGTCGCGCAGCTGCGCGACGCCCTGGCCCCGGGCAGCATGCTCATCCTCACCCACGCCTCCTACGAGGGCATCCCGCTCAGCGAGGAGGTCGCGGCCGGCACCGTCGGCGTCTACCGCGACATCCGCAACCCGCTCGTCATGCGCGGCCACGAGGAGATCGCCGGCTTCTTCGACGGGTTCGAGCTGCTGGAGCCGGGCCTGGTCTCCATGCCCGACTGGCGCCCCGACCGCACCGGGCCGCTCGCGGAGGGGGAGACCCCGGAAGACCCGTACGCCTTCTCGGGCTTCGGCGGCGTGGGACGCAAGGCGTGAGACTCCCCGCACCGACGCCCCCGCCCGCGACCCCCGGCCAGGACCGCCCGGCCGGGGGCGGCCCCGCCATGTCCGCCCCCGCCCCCGCACCCGCGGCCGGCGCAGAACCCCCCGCCCCGCATCCCGTGCGGGCGCCGCTGCACGACCCGCACAGCGACCTCGAGGACCGGATCGCCCGCTTCGCGACCATCTGGGGACGGGCCATCTTCCCCGTCACGGCCACCTCCCTGACCCGCCCCGAGTTCGAACAGCACCTCGTCCCGCTCGCCCGGACCCTCACCGAGGCCCTGCACGCCCGCCCCTTCGACGCGAGCGCCGCCCAGGGCGTGGGCGCCGAACTCGTCGCCGTGCACTGCACCGACCCCGAGGCGCTCGCCGGCACCCTCGGCGTCGTCGAGTCCTACCTGGTCCTCTACTGCGGCCCGGACAGCACCGCCGCCGACGGCAGTGACGGCACCGAGGAGTACCGCTCCCGCTGCGCCCGGCTCCAGCACGGCATCGCCGCCGGGTTCGCCCGTGCGCTGCGCGAGCGGACCCTCAGGGAACAGGAGGCCATCGCCCGCTCCGCCCTCACCGCCCGCATCGACGCCCAGCAGGCCCTGCACGCCAGCGAGGAACGCTTCCGGGCCGTCTTCGAGGGCGCGGCCGTCGGCATCGGCATCGCCGACCTCGACGGCAACATCCTGGAGGTCAACGACACCCTCCTCAAGATGTTCGGCGGCCTGGAAGGACACGTCCGCAGCCGCAACGTCAGCGAGTGGGGACACCCCGACGACACCCCGCACGTCTGGAAGATGTACGGGGAACTCGTACGCGGCGAGCGCGAGCACTACCGCGTCGAGAAGCCCTACTACCGGCACGACGGCACCGTCCTGTGGACCAACCTCACGGTCTCCCTCCTGCGCGACGCCGACGGGCTCCCCCAGTACCAGCTCGCCCTGATGGAGGACACCACCGAACGCCGGCTGCTCAACCTGCGCCTGCGCTACGAGGCCACCCACGACGCACTGACCGGGCTGCCCAACCGCACGCTGTTCTTCGAACGGCTGGAGAAGGCCCTGAACGCCGCCCCCGGCAGCCGCTTCGGCCTGTGCTACCTCGACCTCGACGGGTTCAAGGCCGTCAACGACAGCCTCGGCCACTCGGCGGGCGACCGGCTCCTCGTGGAGGTGGCCGACCGGCTCCAGAGCTGCGCCACCGGGCCCGGCGAGGTCGTCGCACGGCTCGGCGGCGACGAGTTCGTCGCCCTCACCACCGGCCCCGGTGCCCAGACCGAGGAGCAGGTCACCGACCTCGCCGTCCGCATCCTGACCGCCCTGTCCACGCCCATCCGGCTGGAGGGCAGGGAGCTGTCCGTGCGCGGCAGCATCGGCATCGTCGAGGGCGCGTCGGGCGAGCGCACCCCCGCCGAAGTGCTGCGCAGCGCCGACATCACCATGTACCGGGCCAAGGCGGCCGGCGGCAACCGCTTCGAGTTCGCCGACGCCGAGGCCGACGCCCGCGCCATCACCCGGCACGGCCTGACCAACGCCCTGCCGGCGGCGCTGGAACGCGGCGAGTTCTTCATCGAGTACCAGCCCCTGGTACACCTGCACGACGGCAGCGTGCACGGCGCGGAGGCCCTGGTGCGCTGGTCGCACCCCCAGTACGGAGTGCTCGGCCCGGACCGCTTCATCCCGCTCGCCGAACGCACCGGCCTGATCGTGCCGCTCGGCCGCTGGGTCCTGGAGGAGTCCGTCCGCCAGGCCCGCACCTGGCAGCGCGAGCACGGCGGTGCGCCCCTGCGCGTCAACGTCAACCTCTCGCCCACCCAGCTGACCCATCCCGGGCTGGTCGCCGACACCCTGCGCGTCCTGGAGTCCTCCGGCCTGGCCCCCGGCGCGCTGTGCCTGGAGGTCACCGAGTCGGCGCTGATCGGAGCCGACGACGAACTCCTCGAACCGCTGCGCCGCCTCGCCGCCCTCGGCGTGGACATCGCCCTCGACGACTTCGGCACCGGCTACTCGAACCTCGCCAACCTGCGCCGGCTGCCGGTCAGCGTCCTGAAACTGGACCGCTCCTTCACCCAGGGCATGCAGCAGGAGCCGGCCGACCCCGTCGACGTCAAGATCGTGGAGGGCATCGTCGCCCTGGCCCACAGCCTGGAGCTGGCGGTGACGGTCGAAGGAGTGGAGACCGGGGCCCAGGCGGCCCAGCTCCGCGCCCTCGGCTGCGACACGGCCCAGGGCTGGTACTACGCCCGCCCGGGCGCCCCGGACCGCATCCACACCCTCTCCCTCTGCGACGCCGTACCCACCCGGTGAGGCGGCGGCCGGGACCCCGGCCGGGGCGGCCCCCTGCGCGAAGTCAGCGCATCCCGGCCTCCGTTCCCCGGCCGGGCTCGCGGACCGCGGCGAGGACCCGCCGGTGCCGTGCGGCGGTGTCGGCCAGCAGCCGCTCGGCCACCGGGAGCCGCTCGGCCTCGTAGCCGTCGAGGGCGTCGGCCGGGGCCGGGCCCGGGAGAGCGGCGGCCAGGGTCCGGGCGAGGGCGGCCGCGTCCTGGGTACCGGTGTTCATGCCCAGTCCGCCGGCGATCGGGTGGACGTGCGCGGCGTCCCCGGCGAGCAGGATCCGGCCCTCGCGCATCCGGGCGGCCCGGCGGACGTTGACCCGCCAGCTGGAGAGCCAGCCCGCATCGGTCAGCCGTATCCCCGGTATCCCGGCGTACCGGTCGAAGAGCCGTTGGAAGCCCTCGATCGTGGGCGGCAGCGGCTCGCCGTCCGCGTCGGTCTCCGGCGCCGCCTGGAGCTGGAAGGTGTCCGTCCCCGGCATCGGACAGAGCAGGATCCCGCCGCCTTCCGAGGTGAACCACTGGTGCCAGTGGTCCCGGCTCAGCCCGGGCGCCCGCACGTCCCCGACGACCATCGTCGGCTTCTCCTCCGTGTACCCCTCGAAGGGGATGCCGAGGAGCTCGCGGGTCGTGCTCCGGCCGCCGTCGCACCCGGCCGCGTACTCCGCCCGGACCGCACGTCCGTCCGCCAGACGAGCGGTGACCCCGGCCGGATCCTGGGCGAGCCCGGTGACCCGGGCCCCGTACTCGACGCGGACGCCGAGACCGGCCAGCCGCTCGCGCAGGACCTCCTCGACCTGCCACTGGCCGATCAGGAGGCCGCCGCCGTCCGCCGGGGTGTCCGCGACGTGGGCGCCGTCGAAGTACTTGCGCAGCACCAGGCCGCGGGACCCCACGGCGGCCAGCCGCTCCCCGACCCCGAGCCGGGCCAGCACCTCCAGGCCGTCCGGAGTGAGCCCCTTGGCCCGGGACTCGCGGTGGGGGCCGGAGCGCTGCTCCAGGACGCGGACGGACACGCCGCGCAGGGCCAGGTCGCAGGCCAGGGTGAGCCCGGTGGGCCCGGAGCCCGCGATCAGCACCTGGGTCGTCGGTCCGGTCGTCGTGCCCGCCGCTGCCGTCTCGGCCGTTGCCGCCTCGGCCGTCGTCGTGCCGACCGTCGTCGTGTCGCTCATCGGAGGTCCTCTCTCGTCGTCGCCGATCCCTCGTCGCTGAACCAAGGAAAGCGCGCCGCGAGAAAAAATGCAACCCGGTCACGAAATTGACTTGGTTGTATTTCGGCCGTACGGTGGTGCCATGGAGAACACGACGGGTCTGCGCGAGAGCAAGAAGCTGCGTACGCGTCGCCAGCTGGCGGCCACGGCGCTGGAACTCTTCCTGGAACGGGGCTTCGACGCCGTGTCCGTGGCCGATGTGGCCGCGGCGGCCGAGGTGTCGAAACCCACCCTGTTCCGGTACTTCCCCAGCAAGGAGGACCTGGTCCTCGACCGTTTCGCCGACCATCAGGACGAAGCGGCGCGGATCGTGCGCGGCCGGCCTGCGGGACTCGGCCCGGTGGGCGCGCTGCACGAGCACTTCCGTACGGCCCTCGCCGAGCGCGATCCCATCACCGGGCTCTGCGACCACCCCGGCGTGCTGGCGTTCCAGCGCCTGCTGTACTCCACGCCCAGCCTGGAGAGCCGGATCGCCCACTACACGGCCCGCGAGGTGGAGCTGCTCGCCGCCGCCCTGGAAGCCGAGCGGGTCGAGCCCCTGACCGCCCGCCTCGCCGCGACGCACCTGGTGGCGGTCCGTCATGAACTGGGCCGGGAGAACTGGCGCCGCATCGACGCGGGCAGCACGGCGGAGGAGGCCTACCCGGCGGCCGTCACCGACGCCGACGGGGCCTTCGGCATGCTGGCCGACGGACTCGACCGGACGCTGGGCCCCCTGATATCCCGGCCCTGAGGCGGGTGGGACCGCCGGGCCGGGCATGATGCCCGGTGCGGGCCCGCCGGGCGGCGGGCCGGAGAGGCGGGTGTGCGGATGGCCGCGCGGTACGTGACCGAGCTGGTCGGGGCGTTGGAGCAGTACGGGGAACAGCCCGCGATCGGAGCCGGACCCCGGGTCCTGGGCTTCACCGAGGTGCTGGACGCCGCCCACCGGCTGGCCGGGGCCCTCGCGGATGCGGGGGTCGGGCGGGGGACGGGCCTGGCGTGCGTGACGGGCGGCAACCGGCCGGAAGCGCTGCTGGTACGGATCGCCGCGCATCTGCTGGGGGCCCGGCTGACCCAGGTGGTGACCGGACCCGCGGTCCACGGCCTGGAGTTCATCCTCCGGGACTGCCTTCCGGGCCTGGTGGTGCACGACGTTCAGGTGCCGGCCACGGGCGTGCGGCTGCTCGGCCTGGACGACCTGATCGCGCGGGCCGCGGGGCGGGAGCCCGCCGAAGTGCCGGTGCGGGCGCGGGAGGAGGACGTGGCCCGGGTGACGTACACCGGCGGGACCACGGGCCGGCCCAAGGGCGTGGCCTCCACCTTCGGGGCGATGGCCGCGCGGGACGTCCGGCGCGGGGCCGAGTGGACCGGGGCGGTGCACCTCTCGGTCACCAGCCTCGCCCAGCGGGCCGGCGGCCGGTGCCTGGAGCAGCTGCGGGCCGGGGGCAGGGTGGAGATCCTGGACCCCTTCACGCCGGGGGAGTTCGCGGCGGCCTGCCGGCGGCTCGGGCCGGTGTCCACGTACCTGACGCCCCCGATGGTGTACCGGCTGCTGGACGATCCCGCGACCGCAGGGGGCATCCCGGGCCTGGAGGCGGTCTCCTACGGGGCCTCACCGATCCTTCCCGACCGGCTGCGCGAGGCGGTGACCCGCTGGGGCGGACGCTGGCGGCAGGGCTACGGGATGAACGAAGCAGCCGTGATCTCCCGCCTCACCCCGGCCGACCACGACGCGGCGGTGTCCGGCCGGCCCGGACTACTGGCTTCGGCGGGGCGCCCGGCCGCGGGCGTCGAGGTCCAGGTGCGCGACGAGCGGGACGCGGTACTGGCCGCCGGGCGCACCGGGGAGCTGTGGATCCGGTCGGCGGCGATGATGACCGGCTACTGGAACCAGCCCGAACTGACCGCCGAGGTACTGCGGGACGGATGGCTGCGGACCGGCGACCTCGGCCACACCGATGCCGACGGGTACCTCTACCTGGACGACCGGAGCAAGGACGTCGTGATCGTCGACGGCGTCAACATCTACAGCCTGCCGGTCGAGGCGGCACTGGCCCGCCACCCGGCCGTGGCCCGGGCCGTCGTCGTCGGACGGCCCGGCGCGGCCACCGGCGAGGAGGTCTGCGCCTTCCTCGTGCCGGCCCCGGGCCACACTCCGAGCGCGGCGGCCGCCGCCGAGGCGTGCGAGCTGGTGGCCCGTGAACTGGCCCCGGCGCACCGCCCGACGGCGGTCTTCTGGGAACGGGACATCCCCCTCACGGACCGCGGCAAGCCCGACAAGCGCCTCCTCCGCTCCCGCGCACAAACCAAGCCACTCCGCCCCGCCCCGCGCCCCCACCCCGACCACTAACCGGACCCGGCTACCGGCCCCGGCCCCGGACGGGCCCCGGCCCCGGTCCCCACCCCGGCCCCGGTTCCGGTCCCGGCCCGGGTCCCCACCCCGGCCCCGGTTCCGGTCCCGGCCCGGGTCCCCACCCCGGCCCCGGACGGGCCCCGGCCCGGGTCCTGGCCCGGCCCGGGCCGCGGACAAGGACGGGGTTGGGGGGTCGCGTAGGCCGGTTGTGCGGGTTCTCGTCGGGGCCCGGGGTTGCCCGGGGGCAGGGGCGGCCGTCGGCCGGTGGCGGGCGCCGCCTCGGCCCCATGCCGGGGGCTCGGGGCGTCTCAGCCGGTCAGGATGCGTTTCAGTTCGCGGGCCGCGCGGGGTGGGGCCACGTCCGTGCGGTGGGCCAGGGCGATCGTGCGGCGCAGGGGCGAGCCCGCGAGAGGGGTGGCGCGCAGGCCGGGGCCGCCGTGTTCCACGACCATCTCCGGGACCACCGCCACGCCCAGCCCCGCCCGGACGAAACCCAGGACGGCGTCCATCTCGCCGCCCTCCACCGTGAACACCGGCTCGAACCCCGCCGCCCGGCAGGCGCCGACCGTCAGGTCCCGCAGGTCGTAGCCGTGCCGGAACATCACCATGGGCTCCTCGCGCAGGTCCGCGACGCTCAGCTCACCGCCCCCGCCCGGCGGTGGCAGATCGCGGGACGAGACCACCACCAGGTCCTCCGTCAGCAGCTCCACGGTGGTCAGTGCGGGCGCCGACGGCGGCAGCGGCAGGACGATCAGCGCCAGGTCCAGGACCCCGCGTGCCAGTTCCCGTACCAGGTCCAGCGACCCGCCCTCCTCGATCAGCAGCTCGATGCCCGGGTGCGCCGCGTGGAAGGTGCGCAGCACCTCCGGCAGCATCCCCGTGCACACGCTCGGCGTGGCTCCCAGCCGCACCCGGCCGCGCCGCAGCTGGAGCAGCTCCTGCACCTCCAGCCGCGCCGTGTCCGCGTCGGCCAGGATCCGCCGGGCCAGCGGCAGCAGCGCCTCCCCCGCGTCGGTCAACGCGATGTTCCCCCGCGCCCGGCTGAACAGCTCGGCGCCCAGCTCCCGTTCGAGCGCCTTGATCTGCTGCGACAGCGATGGCTGGGCCACGTGCTCCCGCTCGGCGGCACGCGTGAAGTGCCGGGTCTCGGCCACGGCCACGAAGTACACGAGCTGCTGGAACTGCATCACCCCAGGCTAGCGGTAATCGGGCACCTCCATAGGGGATGCCTATCGCGATCAGCTCCACCATGTCTTGGACCTTTCGGGACCTTGGTCCCTACGGTCTCCTTATGGCTCTGGCAACGCGGACGGATCGACGGCCGTCCACCACGCGCACGCTCTGGGACTCCACCGTCGGCAAGAAGTCCGTGATGGCCGTTTCCGGCCTGATCATGCTCGGCTACCTCGTCGCGCACATGTTCGGCAACCTGAAGATCTTCTTCGGCGCCGGCGAGTTCAACGGCTACGCCCACGCCCTGCGCACCCTCGGCGAACCGTTCCTGCACTACGAGTGGGCCCTGTGGACCGTCCGCGTGGTCCTGGTCGCCGCCGTCGTCGCGCACGCCGTCTGCGCCTACCAGCTCAGCCGCCGCGACCTGAAGGCCCGCCCGGTGCGGTACGCCCACAAGCGGCGCCGCGCGAGCTACGCCACCCGCACCATGCGCTGGGGCGGGATCATCCTCGCCCTCTTCATCATCTGGCACCTCCTCGACCTCACCACGCTCACCGTCAACCAGCGCGCCTGGGCCGGCCACCCGTACGAGAACGTCCTCGCGACCTTCTCCACCTGGTACGGCAACACCATCTACATCGTGGCCATGGCGGCCCTCGGCCTCCACGTCCGCCACGGCTTCTGGAGCGCCGCCCAGACCCTCGGCGCGGGCAACGCCCGCCGCGAGCGCGCCCTGAAGTTCCTGGCCAACGCCCTGGCCCTCGTCCTCTTCGCGGGCTTCGTGTCCGTCCCCGTCGCCGTCATGACCGGAGTGGTGAGCTGACCATGAGCACCGAGTACGCCGCCTACACCACCGGCGACCCCATCGCCGACACCAAGGCCCCCGCCGGCCCCATCGCCGAGCGCTGGGACCGCCGCCGCTTCGAGGCGAAGCTGGTCAACCCGGCCAACCGCCGCAAGCACACCGTGATCGTCGTCGGCACCGGCCTGGCGGGCGGTGCCGCCGGCGCGACCCTCGCCGAGCAGGGCTACCACGTGGTCCAGTTCTGCTACAGCGACTCCCCGCGCCGCGCCCACTCCATCGCCGCCCAGGGCGGCATCAACGCCGCCAAGAACTACCGCAACGACGGGGACTCCGTACACCGGCTCTTCTACGACACCGTCAAGGGCGGCGACTTCCGGGCCCGCGAGTCCAACGTCCACCGCCTCGCCCAGATCTCCGTCGAGATCATCGACCAGTGCGTGGCCCAGGGCGTCCCCTTCGCCCGCGAGTACGGCGGCCTCCTCGACACCCGCTCCTTCGGCGGCGTCCAGGTCTCCCGCACCTTCTACGCCCGCGGCCAGACCGGGCAGCAGCTGCTCCTCGGCGCCTACCAGGCGCTGTCCCGCCAGATAGCGGCCGGCAACGTCGAACTGCACGCCCGCACCGAGATGCTGGACCTGATCACCGTCGACGGGGTCGCCCGCGGCATCGTCGCCCGCGACCTCGTCACCGGCCGCATCGACACCTACTACGCCGACGCCGTGGTCCTGGCCAGCGGCGGCTACGGCAACGTCTTCTACCTCTCCACCAACGCCATGAACTCCAACGCGACCGCCGTCTGGCGGGCGCACCGGCGCGGCGCGTACTTCGCCAACCCCTGCTTCACCCAGATCCACCCCACCTGCATCCCGCGCACCGGCGACCACCAGTCCAAGCTCACCCTGATGAGCGAGTCCCTGCGCAACGACGGCCGCATCTGGGTCCCCAAGGCCAAGGGCGACACCCGCCCCGCCGCCGAGATCCCCGAGGACGAGCGCGACTACTACCTGGAGCGGATCTACCCCTCCTTCGGCAACCTCGTCCCCCGCGACATCGCCTCCCGCGCCGCCAAGAACGTCTGCGACGAGGGCCGCGGCGTCGGCCCCGGCGGCCAGGGCGTCTACCTGGACTTCGCCGACGCCATCCGCCGCATGGGCCGCGACAAGGTCGCCGAGAAGTACGGCAACCTCTTCGAGATGTACGAACGGATCACGGCGGAGAACCCGTACGAGGTCCCCATGCGGATCTACCCGGCCGTCCACTACACGATGGGCGGACTGTGGGTCGACTACGACCTCCAGACCACCATCCCCGGCCTGTTCGCGATCGGCGAGGCCAACTTCTCCGACCACGGGGCCAACCGCCTCGGCGCGTCCGCGCTGATGCAGGGCCTCGGCGACGGCTACTTCGTCCTCCCCTCCACCATCAACGACTACCTCGCCCGCCACCCGCACCACGAGGCGGTCGACGACAGCCACCCCGAGGCGGCCGCCGCCGTCCGCGAGACCCGCGACTGCCTCGCCAAGCTGCTGGCCGTCGACGGCGACCGCACCCCCGACTCCTTCCACCGCGAGATCGGCGAACTCATGTGGGAGTACTGCGGGATGGCCCGCACCGAGGAGGGCCTGCGCAAGGCGCTGGCCCGCATCCCCGAGATCCGCGAGGAGTTCTGGCGGCGCATCAAGGTCCCCGGCAGCGGCGAGGAGTTCAACCAGTCGCTGGAGAAGGCCAACCGCATCGTCGACTACCTCGAACTCGCCGAGCTGATGTGCCTCGACGCCCTCCACCGCGCCGAGTCCTGCGGCGGCCACTTCCGCGAGGAGTCCCAGACCCCGGACGGCGAAGCGGCCCGCCGCGACGAGGAGTTCGGCTACGCGGCCGCCTGGGAGTACCGCGGCACCGGCGCCGCACCCGTCCTGCACAAGGAAGACCTGGTCTTCGAGTACGTCCACCCCACCCAGCGGAGCTACGCATGAAGCTCACCCTGCGCGTCTGGCGCCAGCGAAGCGCCGACGCCCCCGGCGCCATGGCCTCCTACGAGGTCGACGGCATCTCGAAGGACATGTCCTTCCTGGAGATGCTCGACACCCTCAACGAGGACCTCATCCTGCGCGGCGAGGACCCGGTCGCCTTCGACCACGACTGCCGCGAGGGCATCTGCGGCGCGTGCAGCCTCGTCATCAACGGCGACGCCCACGGCCCCGAACGCACCACCACCTGCCAGCTCCACATGAGGTCCTTCACCGACGGCGACACCATCGACGTCGAACCCTGGCGGGCCTCGGCCTTCCCCGTGGTCAAGGACCTCGTGGTGGACCGCAGCGCCTTCGACCGGATCATCCAGGCCGGCGGCTACATCACCGCGCCCACCGGCTCCGCGCCCGAGGCCCACGCCACCGCCGTGCCCAAGCCGGCCGCCGACTCGGCGTTCGAGCACGCCGAGTGCATAGGCTGCGGCGCCTGCGTGGCGGCCTGCCCCAACGGCTCCGCGATGCTGTTCACCTCCGCCAAGGTCAACCACCTGAACGTGCTCCCGCAGGGTTCGCCCGAGCGCGAGACGCGCGTGCTGGACATGGTGGCGCAGATGGACGACGAGGGTTTCGGCGGCTGCACCCTGACCGGCGAGTGCGCCACCGCCTGCCCGAAGGGAATCCCGCTGCCGTCGATCGCCGCGATGAACAAGGAATGGCTGAGGGCGCTGCGCAAGCGCTGACCCGCTCCGGCGGCCCTCCGCGTGCGCCCGAACGGCCGACCCGGCCTGACGACCCGATCCGCCGACCGGGCGCACGTGGGCGCCGTCCGCCGCGCCGCGCCCCCGCCGCGTCCGCACGGCGGGGCACAGTGGGCGCATGCCAGCAGCCTCCGGCGGCCCCGGACCGCACCGCCGCACCGTGCTCGCAGCCCTGGCCGCCCTGGCGCCCCTCGCGGCGGCCGGGTGTACGGAGCAGGAGCGCCGCCCGCCCGCGCCCGGACCGCAGCCGCCCGCCAAGGACGCCCTCGTCATGGTGATCCCGCACGCGGAGAAGCCCTATGCCGGAGCCACCGGTGAGGACGACGAGGGCAACGAGGACCCCGGCTTCCTCGCCGGACGGGGCCGCCGCCGCGCCGAGGAACTGCACCGCCTCTTCGGCCCCGCCCACGGCGCCCCGCTGCCCCGGCCCGCCGCGCTCTTCGCCACCGGGGGACCGCAGTCCGCCCCCGCCCGGTGCCGGCAGACCCTGGCGCCCCTGGCCACCGCCCTGCGGGTCCCCGTGCAGGACCGGTTCGCCCTCGGCGCCGAGACGGACCTCGCCCCGGCCGTCCTGGCCGCCCCGGCGCCGGTCCTGCTGTGCTGGGAGCCCGCCGGCATCCCCCGCCTGGTCCAGGCCCTCGGCGCCCACGGCGTCCTGGGCCTCCCCGCGGCCTGGCCCGACCGCAGCGACCTCGTCTGGACCCTCACCCGCAGCCGCGGCACCTGGTCCTTCCGCGAACTCCCGCAGCACCTCCTGCCCGGGGACGCGTAAGGCCCGGGAGCGCGCAGGCCCGGGGCCGTCCGGCAGGCCCCGGGCCCTCCGGCGCGCCCTACCGGCCCAGCGCCCGCGCCAGGTAGGGGCCCGTGCGGCCGGCCGCCGACGCGGCCACCTCCGCCGGCGGGCCGCAGGCCGTGATGCGGCCGCCCTCCGTGCCGCCGCCCGGACCCAGGTCGATCACCCAGTCGGCCCCCGCCACCACCTCCATGTCGTGCTCCACGACCACCACCGAGTGGCCCGCATCCACCAGCCCGTGCAACTGCCGCAGCAGCACCCGCACATCGGCCGGATGCAGCCCCGTCGTCGGCTCGTCCAGCAGGTACAGGGTGTGGTCGCGGCGCGACCGCTGGAGCTCCGTCGCCAGTTTGATCCGCTGGGCCTCGCCGCCCGACAGCTCCGTGGCCGGCTGCCCCAGCCGCAGGTAGCCCAGGCCGATCTCCTGCAGCGCCCGCAGGCTGCGCGCCGCCGCCGGGACCTCCGCGAAGAAACCGGCCGCCGCCTCCACCGTCAGCCCCAGCACCTGCGCGATGTCCAGCCCCTCGTAACGGACCTCCAGCGTCTCGGCGTTGTACCGGGCGCCGGCGCACTGCGGGCAGGGGGCGTACGTACTGGGCAGGAACAGCAGCTCCACCGAGACGAAGCCCTCGCCCTGACAGGTCTCGCAGCGGCCGCCCGGCACGTTGAAGGAGAACCGGCCCGCCTTCCAGCCGCGCTCCCGTGCCTGCGCGGACGCCGTGAACAGCTTGCGCACGACGTCGAACAGCCCCGTGTACGTCGCCAGGTTGGAGCGCGGCGTCCGGCCGATCGGCTTCTGGTCCACCTCCACCAGCCGGCGCACCGGGAAGTCCGGGCCGCCCAGCCGCGCGGCCACCTCCTCCGCGAGCACCCGGCCGACCAGGGTGGACTTCCCCGAACCCGACACCCCGGTCACGGCGGTGAAGACCCCGAGCGGGAACTCGGCCGTCAGGTCACGGAGGTTGTGCCGCCGGACCCCCTCGAGCCGGACCGAGCCGGTGGCGGTGCGCACCGGCCGGGCGGCCCCGGAGGCGGCGGCCGGCGCGAACAGGTGCCGGGCCGTCGCCGACTCCGCGACCCCCGCCAGGCCGCCGGGCGGCCCGCTGTACAGCACCCGGCCGCCGTGCTCGCCGGCCAGCGGGCCGACGTCCACCAGCCAGTCCGCGCGCCGCACTACGTCCAGGTTGTGCTCCACCACGAACACCGTGTTCCCCGCCGCCTTGAGCCGTTCCAGCACGCCCAGCAGCGCCTCGGTGTCGGCCGGGTGCAGCCCCGCCGACGGCTCGTCCAGCACGTAGACCACCCCGAACAGCCCCGACCGCAGCTGGGTCGCCAGCCGCAGCCGCTGGAGCTCCCCCGCCGACAGGCTCGGCGCCGTCCGGTCCAGGCTCAGATAGCCCAGCCCCAGCTCCGTGACCGGCGCGATCCGCGCCCGCAGGTCAGCCACCAGCACCCGCGCCGCCTCGGTGTCCGGTGCGGACCCGGCCAGTACGGAGTCCAGCTCGCCCAGCGCCAGCGCCGCCAGCTCCGCGATCGTCCGCCCCGCGAAGGTCACCGCCAGGGCCTCCGGCCGCAGCCGCCGCCCCTCGCACACCGGGCAGGGCGCGTCGGTGAGGAACTTCTCGGCGCGCGCCCGCAGGGTGGCGCTCTTGGTGTCGGAGAAGGTCCGCATCACATAGCGGTGGGCGCTCATGTACGTGCCCTGATAGGGGCGTTGGATGCGGTCCGCCTCGCGCACCGGGTGCACCGTCACCACGGGCTGTTCCTCGGTGAACAGGATCCACTCCCGGTCCTCGGCTGGCAGCTCCCGCCAGGGCCGGTCCACGTCGTGGCCGAGCACCTCCAGGATGTCCCTCAGGTTCTTGCCCTGCCAGGCCCCCGGCCAGGCGGCGATCGCGCCCTCACGGATCGACAGGTCCGGGTCGGGGACGAGCAGTTCCTCGCTGGTGCGGTGGATCCGGCCCAGGCCGTGGCAGGAAGGGCAGGCGCCGGAGGCGGTGTTGGGGGAGAAGGAGTCGGAGTCGAGCCGCTCGGCGCCGGGCGGGTAGTCGCCGGCCCGGGAGAACAGCATCCGCAGGGAGTTGGAGAGCAGGGTCACCGTTCCCACCGAGGAACGCGAGCCGGGGGAGGAGCGGCGCTGCTCCAGGGAGACGGCGGGCGGCAGCCCGGTCACCGAGTCCACCTTCGGCGCGCCGATCTGGTGGATCAGACGCCGGGCGTACGGGGCCACGGACTCGAAGTAGCGCCGCTGGGCCTCGGCGTAGAGCGTGCCGAAGGCCAGGGAGCTCTTCCCGGACCCCGACACCCCGGTGAAGACGGTCAGGGTGTCGCGCGGGATGTTCACGTCCACCCCGCGCAGGTTGTGCTCCCTGGCGCCGCGGACCCGTACGCAGGGATCGAGGGCGTCGCGGGGGACGGCGGGGGCATCGGGGGAAGGCTGGTGCATTCGCCCCAGTTTAGAGCGACCGGCAAATGGATCATTTGAGGCGCCGGGTCGTGGGGCGAGTGTCCCAGCGGCAACGTGGTCGCGCGGCGGATGAGCATACGGAGCGTGACGAGTGTGGCGGCAAGGTAGAGGTCAGCGGTCACCCACCGCCTCCCACTCTGGCCTCTCCGCAGATGGACGTCTTACCGATTGGTAGGTTGACGTCCGCAGCGAGGCAGTCTGGGGGAACTGGTGGGGATGCGAAGCGGGCGCCGAGGCGCCGGGGTGCTGTGGACGTGGGGCGCGGCCGCTCTGGCGGTCCTGGGCGGAGTGAGCTGGCTGCTGGCATGGGGCATGGCCCCGCCGGAGGGGTCTGTGACGGCGTTGACGGGGCGGGGGCCTAGGGGTTTCGCCACTTCGGTGCTGGGCGCGGTTGCTGCCGGGGCCTGGATGGCCGCGTCCGGTGCGCTCGCGATTGCGCTGGTCATTGGGGCGGTGGATACAGTGCGGGGCTGTTGGCGTGCTGGTCGCCGGTCGGGTATGAGCGCCGGGGCTCTGCTGGCAGTAGGCGTGGCCGGTGGGGCAGTCCTGGCCTGGGTGCACCGGATGCTGGCGGAGATCGTCCCGGAAGGCTCCATCGAGGTGCGGCCACACCCGGGCGCCATGGGGTCCATGGAGGTTTCGTACGGGCCCGATCTGGTCGGGATCGTGCTGATGGTCGTGGCGGTGGGCCTTGTCCGGGGATGCCGCCGTGCTGGTCGTCAGCCGAGGGGCCATGGGCCAGGCGCCCGCGCGTAAACCGGCGCATGGTGCTGGCTGCCGCGGGATGTCATCCCGGCCGTGAGGGCAGGCACGCGCGTGGAGTTCTCTTCGCTCAGTGATCACCGGAGGGCCCGTGCCCCCCAGTGCCGTCTTGCCTGCTCGAACCCCTGTGGAATCAGTTCGCCGCCCTACTGCCGACGCGGGGTGAGTTCGCGGCGACCCATCCGCTGGGCTGCCACGCCGTCGGATCCCGGACCGGGTGGTCTTCGAGCACATCGTGCAGGCTCTGGTGCACGGTTCCGGGTACGAACGGATCTCCAGTCCTGGCTGCTCGGACCGCACGATCCGGCGCCGCATCAAATCATGGGCCCAGATGGGGATATCGGAGCAGGTCCATGCGCTGGCTCTCGAGGCACACGACCGCATGATCGGCCTTGGACTGGCCGAGATCGCCGTGGACGGCTGCATCACCGAGGCACCCTCGGGTGGCCAGCGGGCCGGCCGCTCCCCAGTCGACCGGGGCAAGCGGGGCCTGAGGCGATCGGTGTCCTCGGACGAGGCCGGGGTGCCGCTGGGCATCGTCTCCACCGGTGCCAACCGACACGACTCACCTCTGCTCCGTCCCACTCTGGAAGCGATGAAAGCTCAGGTCGGGCCCCTGCCAGTGGAGGTGAACGTCAACCTTGACCGCGGCTACGACAGTGCCCAGCCCCGTTTCTTGCTGGACGAGTTCGGCTTCACCGGCGAGATCGCCCGCAAAGGGGTCCCCGCCCCGATCCAGGCCGGGAAGCGGTGGGTAATCGAGCGGACCCACTCCTGGATGAACGGCTACGGCAAGCTGCGACGTTGCACCGAGAAGGCCGGTCAGGCCGTGGACTTCTACCTCGACCTTGCCGCCGCACTCGTCACGCTCCGTATGCTCATCCGCCGCGCGACCAGCCGCTACCGCTGGGACACCCGCCCCACGACCCGACGCCTCAAGTGATCCATCTGCCGGTCGGTCTTTGTGGCGTACGAGGTCCGGTGGTGCGGCCGGAGCCATGGCAGCAGGGCCCACGGCGCGCGGAGCCCCGGCGGCCGTGGGCCCTGGCAGCCGTGACCCCGGCAGCCGGGGCCACGGCATCCGGAGCTACCGCAGCCCGGCGATCCGCGACAGCCGGCGGAAGGAGTCGAGCAGGGCCGCCCGGTCGTACGTGGAAGTGGTGACCAGCAGCTCGTCCGCCCCGGTGGCCTCCGCCAGGGCGGCCAGGCCGGCCGCGACCCGTTCCTCCGTACCCGCGAGGTGCCCGGCGAGGGCGCCCTCGTACAGCTCCCGCTCCTTCGGGCCGAGCTCCATCGCCTCGACCTCTTCGGCCGGCCGCAGGGGCGGGAAGCTGCCCCGCGTCCGCGAGTGCGCCAGGGACCAGGCCTCCGGCACCAGGATCCGCCGCGCGGCCTCCTCGCTCTCCGCGACCGCCACCGTCCCCGAGACCACCACGTACGGCTCGGCGCCCCACGCCGACGGCCGGAACTCCCTGCGGTACGCCGCGACGGCCTCCGCCACCCGGGCGCGGGCCCGCAGGTCGCCCACCACCACCGGCAGCCCGGCCCGGGCGGCGATGGACGCACCCGCGCCGGTGGCCAGCACGAACGGCGGGATCCGCAGCCCCTCCGCCGGACGGGCGTGCACCTCGGGGTGGACGCGCTGGGTGCCGTCGATCCAGCCCAGCAGCTCCGCCAGCTGCTCCTCGAACCGGTCGGCGTCGCCCGTGTCACGGCCCAGGGCGCGCCGGATGCCGCCGGTGAAGCCGACCGAGCGGCCGAGGCCCATGTCGATCCGGCCGGGGAACAGCGCCTCCAGCACCCCGAACTGCTCGGCGACCACCAGCGGCTGGT
Organism: Streptomyces sp. 3211.6; assembly: GCF_003634815.1. Lineage (NCBI taxonomy): Bacteria > Bacillati > Actinomycetota > Actinomycetes > Kitasatosporales > Streptomycetaceae > Streptomyces > Streptomyces sp. 3211.6. Next base: position 6,787,448 of record NZ_RBXC01000001.1, read on the forward strand.
GGTTGGGCAGCATCACGCCGCCCGTGCCGACCCGGATCCGCCGGGTGGCGGCCGCCACGGCCGCGGCCAGGACGGTGGGGGCGGAACCGGCGACCCCGGGCACGCTGTGGTGCTCCGACACCCAGAAGCGGTGGTAGCCCAGTTCCTCGGTGGCGCGGGCGAGTTCCACCGTGTCGCGCAGGGCCTGTGCCGCCGGGTGTCCCTCGCGGACGCGGGACCGGTCGAGGACCGAGATTCTTGGGATCACACCCCTCTTCAACGCCCGGCGCCGCCGGGGATTCCCGGCAGCCGGGGTCCCCTCGTCAGGTACGGCTCCCCCTCCTCAGGTACGGCTCCCGCCCTCGCTCTCCTGCGCGCTCTTGAGCTCCGCCGACTGCGCCGCCCAGTCCGCCGCCAGCACCGTGAAGCCTGCGGCGCGGGCGGCCTGGCAGACGAGCTGGTCGTCGTCGACCAGCACCCGCACCTCGCGGCCCCGCGCGATCCGCTGGAGAACCTCCAGCTTGGTCACGCGGGCCGGCCGCCGGTCCCGGTCGCCGCGCATCCACACCCGGCCCTCGGGCAGCCCGTGCCGGGCCAGCCAGTCGGCGGTGTCCGCCCGGCAGCGCTCCGGCCGGCCGGTCAGGTACACCACTTCGCAGTCGGCCGCGCTCTGCACCGCCAGTTCCACCCCGCGCGCGAGCGGCGGGTCGGCAGGCGCCGCGCCGAAGAACCCGTCCCAGTCGCGGGGCCGGCGCTCCAGGAAGTGCTGGCGGTGGCCGGTGTCGGCGAGCGTGTTGTCGATGTCGAAGACGGCCAGCGGACGGCGCGGTGCGGTGGTCTCGGTCATGCCCGCAGCCTAGGCGCAGCGCTGCGCGACCCGGCCGCCGGGGCGCCGGGCCGCCGGGCCGCCCGGGAGCGCGGCAGGGGTCCCCGCGGGCGGGCTCGCGGACGGCCCGTCGGTCCGTCAGTCCTCGCCGTCGAGGCGGAAGCCCACCTTCAGTCCGACCTGGTAGTGCGCGATCTGCCCGTTCTCGATGTGCCCGCGCACCTGTGTGACCTCGAACCAGTCCAGGTTGCGCAGGGTCTGCCCGGCGCGCGTGATCCCGTTCCGGATGGCCTGATCGATGCCCTCGTGGGAGGTGCCGACGATCTCGGTCACCCGGTAGGTGTGGTTGGACATGGGGCCTCCCGCCAGTTGTCGCTTTTGCCTTGTTCCACGGTGCCCCAGTAAGGCCGTGTCCGCGAACTTTGCGTGAACAGTCCCGGCGGGAAGCCCCTTGACCGGCCCATTGGTCTATGCCAATTTCAAGCCATCTGAGATCCAGCCCAGAAGGTGACCCTCGTGAAGAAGCGCTTCCTCGCCGTGTGCACGGCCCTCGCGGCAGCCACCGCCCTGACCGCCGGCTGCGGCGTTCTGGCCGGATCGGACGGCGGGCCCCGGACGGTGACGCTCTGGCTGATGAAGGGCAGCGCCTCGGAGGGGTTCATCGAGAAGTTCACCGCCGACTTCGAGAAGGAGCACCCCGGCATCCACCTGGACGTGAAGATCCAGGAGTGGAAGGGCATCGGCGACAAGGTCAACGCCGTCCTCGCCGGCAAGGGCAAGGAGCACGCCGACGTCATCGAGGTCGGCAACACCCAGGTGGCCCAGTACGTCGAGACCGGCGGGCTCTCCGAGCTCACCCTGGAGGGCCTGCGCACCTGGGGCAGCAAGGACTGGCTCAAGGGCCTCTCCGACCCGGGAAGCGTCAACGGGGCCCAGTACGGCGTCCCCTGGTACGCCGCCAACCGGGTGGTCATCTACAACAAGGACCTCTTCGCGAACGCCGGGATCAAGACCCCGCCCAAGAACCGCCAGGAGTGGATTTCGGCCACCCAGAAGCTCGACAAGGGCGATCAGCAGGGCATCTACCTCCCCGGCCAGAACTGGTACGTCCTCGCCGGCTTCGTCTGGGACGAGGGCGGCGAGCTCGCCGTCGAGACGGGCGGCCAGTGGGTGGGCGCCCTCGACGACGAGAAGGCCCTCGCCGGGATGGACTTCTACAAGCAGCTCCAGGCCCTCGGCAAGGGCCCGAAGAACGCCGACGAGGAGACGCCCCCGCAGGCCGAGGTCTTCGCGCGCGGCCAGGTCGCCCAGATCATCGCCCCGCCCGGGCAGGCGGCCGCGATCGAGGCGGCCGACCCCGCGCTCAAGGGCAAGCTCGGCTACTTCCCCATCCCCGGCAAGACCTCGGAGAAGGCCGGCTCCGTCCTCACCGGCGGCTCCGACCTGATCATCCCGGCGAAGACGGCGAACCGGACCGACGCCGTCGACCTGATCACCGCCCTGGTCAGCGAGAAATGGCAGACGGAGCTCGCCCGCACCATGAGCTACGTCCCCAACAAGACCACCCTCGCCCGGGTGGTCGAGGGCAACGAGGGCGCCGCCGCGATGGCCGCCGGAGCCGCCCAGGGCCGGGCCACGCCGAAGTCCGGGCGCTGGGCCGCAGTCGAGGCCAAGAACCCGCTCAAGCCCTACATGACGGCCGTGCTCAGCGGCCAGGACCCCCGCCAGGCGGCGAAAACGGCCTCGGAGACCATGGCCCAGGTCCTGAACTCCGACCGCTGAGCCCCGAACGCTGCCCCCGGCCCCTGGGCCCAGACCCCTGAGCCCAGACCCCTGGGCCCAGGCCCCTGAGCCCAGGCCCCTGAGGTCCGAACGCCGAGGCCGTCCGCCGGGCGCCTGATCCGTGCGGCGGACGGGCGCCTGATCCGTGTGGCGGGCGGGCTCATGATCTGCTGATCCGACGGGCCGCTGAGCCGCTGAGCTGCGCGCCCGGCCCGTCGCCGCCCGCCGAGTTCAGCCTCCGCACATCCGGGGGCCGCTGGGCGGTCATGTCGAATCCAGCCGGTCACGGAAGAAGTAAAGGAGCCGGGTCCGCCACCCGCGGCCCGGCTCCCCGTGCCCGGATCAGGAGCAGCCATGACCATCGCCCCCCTGTCCCCGTCCCCCCTCGCACCCGCAGCCCCGGCCGTCCCCGCCCCGGCCCCCGCCGCACCCGCCGCCCCCTCCGCCGCCCCCCGGTACGCCGTCCGCCTCGCCCGTGACGAGGACGAGGTCCGCGCCGCCCAGCGGCTGCGCCACCAGGTCTTCGCCGGAGAGCTCGGTGCCCGCCTCGACGGCCCCGAGCCGGGCCTGGACTCCGACGCCTTCGACGCCTACTGCGACCACCTCCTGGTCCTCGACGAGGAGACCGGCCAGGTCGTCGGCACCTACCGGCTGCTGCCCCCGGAGCGCGCCGCGGTCGCCGGACGGCTCTACTCCGAGGGCGAGTTCGACCTCTCCGCCCTCGCCCCGATCCGTTCCGACCTGGTCGAGGTCGGCCGCTCCTGCGTCCACCCCGACCACCGCAACGGCGCCGTCATCGCGCTCATCTGGGCCGGCCTCGCCCGCTACATGGAGCGCACCGGCCACAACTGGCTCGCCGGGTGCTGCTCGATACCGCTCGCCGACGGCGGGGTGCTGGCCGCGGCCACCCGCGAGACCGTCCTGGCCCGCAACCTCGCCCCGCAGGAGTACCGGGTCACCCCGCACCTGCCGTGGAGCCCCGAGGGCGTCACCCTCCCCGGCACCCGCCTGGAGCTGCCGCCGCTGCTGCGCGGCTACATCCGCCTCGGCGCCTGGGTCTGCGGGGAGCCCGCCCTCGACGCCGAGTTCGGCTGCGCCGACCTGTACGTGCTGCTCTCGCTGCGCCGGACCAACCCGCGCTACCTGAGCCACTTCCTCTCGCTCGCCCCGGCCGCATGAGCAACTGGCTGCTCCCCACCGCGCCCTGCACCCCGCAGGCCTGCGCCGGCCACCCGGGCCGGGCCGCGAGCGTCCCGCACGCGGTGCTCCGGCTGGCCGGCACCCTCGCGCTGGTCCTGCTGGCGGTCCCGGCCGCCCCGCCGGTGCGGCTGCTGCCCGCCCGGCCCCGGCGCGCGCTGATCCGGGCCTGGTGCACCGTGCTCCTGCGGTCCCTGGGGATACGGATCACCGTGCACGGCACCCCGGGACCGGACGGGGGCCGCCTCATCGTCGCCAACCACATCTCCTGGACGGACATCCCGCTCGTCGCAGCCGCCCTGCCCAGCCGGATGCTGGCCAAGAGCGAGATCGGCGCCTGGCCGGTGCTGGGGCGGCTCGCCGCCCGGGCGGGCACCCTGTTCATCGAACGCGACCGGATCCGGGCCCTGCCCCGGACCGTGGCGACGATCGCCCGGGCGCTGAGCGCCGGGGACCGGGTCACCGTCTTCCCCGAGGGCTGCACCTGGTGCGGGCGCGCCCAGGGGCCGTTCCGGCGGGCCGCGTTCCAGGCGGCGCTGGACGCGGGGGTGCCCGTACAGCCCGTGCGGATCGCCTACCGGCTGGGGGACGGGGAGTTCGCCGGGGCGCCCGCCTTCGTCGGGGACGACACGCTGACCGCCTCCCTGTGGCGGATCGCCCGCGCCCGGGGCGTACGCGCCGAGGTGCGGCTGCTGCCCCGGATCCCCGAGGGCCGTCACGCCGACCGGCGCGCGCTCGCGGCGGCCGCGCAGCGGGCGGTCCTCGGGACCCGGGAGCCGCAGCGGACCCCGCTGGCCGGCGTACCGGCCCAGCAGCGCCCACAGCACACCCCGGCCGCACACGCACCGTCCGCGCACGGAGCGGCCGCAAACGCACCGGCCGCACACGCACCGTCCGCGCACGGAGCGGCCGCAAACACACCGGCGGCGCACGCACCGGCCCCGCACACGGCCCTGCACACCCCGGCCGCGCACACCCCGGCCGCGCACGGAGCGGCCCCGCACACCCCGGCCCCGCGCGCGCCCGTACGCCGGTCCTCGGCTCAGTCCACGGCCACCGAGTCCACCGAGCCGTCCGCCACCGACAGCGACAGCGCGAACCGGCCCTCGGAGTCCGTCCACCAGTGGGACAACTCCAGCCCCGCCTCCGCGAGTTCCTTCCGCACCCCCTCCTGACGGAACTTCGCCGAGATCTCCGTGAGGATCTCCTCACCCTCGGCGAAGGGCACCACCAGATCCAGCGCCCGGATCTTCACCGTCACCGCCGACCGGGCCCGCAGCCGCATCTCGATCCATTCGTGCTCCCGGTTCCACACCGCCACGTGGTCGAAGTCGGCGGTGTGGAAGTCCGCGCCCAGCTCCCGGTCGATCACGGCCAGCACGTTCTTGTCGAACTCCGACGTCACCCCCTGCGCGTCGTCGTACGCCGCCACCAGCACGGCCTCGTCCTTCACCAGGTCCGTGCCCATCAGCAACGCGTCCCCCGGCGAGAGCATCGCCCGTACGGACGCCAGGAACACCGCCCGCTCCGGCGGCAGCAGGTTCCCGATCGTGCCGCCCAGGAACACCACCAGCCGCGGCCCGGGAGAGTCGGGCAGGTGCAGCGGCCCCGTGAAGTCCGCCAGCAGCGCGTGCACCTTCAGCCCCGGATGCGCCGCCAGCAGCGCCTCCGCCGCCCCCGTCAGGGCGCTCTCGCTGACGTCCACCGGGACGTACGTCTCCAGCGCCGGCAGCGCCTCGATCAGGTGCCGGGTCTTCTCCGAGGAGCCGGAGCCCAGCTCCACCAGCGTGCGCGCCCCGCTGACCGCCGCGATCTCCCGGGCCCGCTCCAGCAGGATCTCCCGCTCGGCGCGCGTCGGGTAGTACTCCGGCAACCGGGTGATCTCCTCGAAGAGTTCACTGCCCCGGGCGTCGTAGAACCACTTCGGCGGCAGCTCCTTGGGGAAGCGGGTCATCCCGCTCAGGACGTCCTTGCGCAGCGCCCTGTCGGCGGCGTGCTCGTCGAGGGTCCGGGTCATCTGGAAGTCGCTCACGGGGTGCTCTCCTTCAGGGGGATCAGGGCGACCCGCGTGCGGGTAGCGGTCAGCAGGCTCCGGTCGGGCACCTCGCACCAGCCGGTGTCGTCGTCGTACGGCTCGGACGCCACGACCACCCGCCCCGACGGGCTGCCGGGCAGGTACCAGAGGGAATCGCCCCAGGCGGTGGCGGCGATCGAGACGCCGTCGGTGAGCAGCAGGTTCAGCCGGGAGCCCGGGGCCGCGGCGGCCAGTTCGCGGACCGCCTCCGCCAGGGCCGTGCCCGGGTCGTCGCCCTGCCGCAGCCGGTGCAGGACCAGGGCCCACACCAGCGCGGAATCGGTGCGCGCGGCCAGCTCCAGCAGGGCGTGGGCCGGCAGGGCCGCCGCGAGCGGCGCCGCCGTGTCCGGCCAGCCGCGTACCGCACCGTTGTGGCTGAACAGCCAGGGCCCCGAGGCGAACGGGGCCGCCGCGGCCTCCCCGTCCGTGCCCGCGAAGGTGGCGTCGCGCACGGCGGCCAGCAGGGCCCCGCTGCGCACCACCCGGCCCAGGTCGGCGAAGCCCTCGTCCCCCCACACGGGCCCGGCGCGCCGGTAGCGGGCCGGAACCGGGTCGCCGGCCGCGTACCAGCCGACGCCGAAGCCGTCGGCGTTGACGGTGCCGTACCGCTGCCGGCGCGGCGCCCAGGACTGCCGCACGAGCGAGTGCTGCGGATCGCCCAGTACGGCGCTCAGGGGTATCTCCGGTCCCAGATAGGCAAGGTGACGGCACATCAGACGCCCCTCGCGGTACGGAAGCCGGAGAAGATCTGCCGGCGCACCGGCAGGTCCCAGTTGCGGAACGTGCCCCGGCAGGCCACCGGGTCGACCGCGAACGAACCGCCGCGCAGCACCTTGTGCTCCGGCCCGAAGAACACCTCCGAGTACTCCCGGTACGGGAAGGCGCGGAACCCCGGGTAGGGCAGGAAGTCCGAGGCGGTCCACTCCCACACGTCGCCGATGAGCTGGCGCACCCCCAGCGGGGAGGCCCCGGCCGGGTAGCAGCCGGCGCGGGCCGGGCGCAGGTGGCGCTGGCCCAGGTTGGCGTGGAGGGGGGTCGGATCGGCGTCGCCCCAGGGGTAGCGGCGGGAGCGGCCGGCGGCCGGGTCGTGGCGGGCCGCCTTCTCCCACTCCGCCTCGGTGGGCAGCCGGCGGCCCGCCCAGCGGGCGTAGGCGTCGGCCTCGTACCAGCTCACGTGCAGGACCGGTTCGTCGTCGGGCACCGGCTCGGTCACCCCGAACCGGCGGCGCAGCCACTGGCCGGCCTCGCGCTGCCAGAACAGCGGGGCCCCGATGTCATGCCTACGGATCTGCTCCCAGCCCTCGGCCGCCCACCAGCGGGGGTCCGTGTAGCCGCCGTCCGCGATGAAGGCCTGGTAGGCGCCGTTGGTCACCGGCACGGTGTCGATCCAGAAGGAGCCCACCTCCCGCACGTGCGCGGGCCGTTCGTTGTCCAGTGCCCACGGCTCGGCCGAGGTGCCCATGATGAACGGGCCTCCCGGCACCAGTACTTCGGCCGCGGCCGGGGCCGGACCCTGCGGCGGCTGCGGATCCTCTGCGGTCAGTACGGGTTCGCCCGCCCGTAGCTGATGGGTGATCAGCATGGTCTCGTCGTGCTGCTGCTCGTGCTGGGCGATCATCCCGAAGGCGAACCCCCGGTCGAGCAGGGCCGTTCCCTCCAGCGGGGTGCGGTCCAGCAGGTCGAACACCCGCCCGCGGACCTCGGCCGCGTACCGGCGGGCCTCCTCCGGGCCCAGCAGTGGCAGCTTCGGCCGCTCCGCGCGCGGGTGCTGGAAGGCGTCGTACAGGGAGTTGATCTCGGGACGCAGGAACTCGCGGCCGGCCACGTTGCGCAGCAGCCACAGCTCCTCCTGGTTCCCGATGTGCGCCAGGTCCCACACCAGCGGGGACATCAGGGGGGAGTGCTGCGCGGTCAGGTCCGGGTCGCTGACGACGTCGGTCAGCCCGGCCGTACGGGCCCGGGCGGCGGTCAGGGCGGCCGCGGCACGCTCGCGCAGCACGTCGGGACGGATCTCGGGGTGGGTCTCGGTGGTCACGGGCGCGGTCCCTTCGCGGCGGGCGGCCGCCGGCGGTGTGCCGCCGGGCCGGTGTCTTCCATGGCTGCCGGAGCGGTGCTCGCGGCGGCCCGGGTGCGTCCGGCGACCAGGGCGTGGTCCACGTCGTCGGCCGGGCAGCGCCCGCGCCTCACGTAGCGCCCGGCGAAGGCCTCCACCGCGTCCTGGACGCAGCGGTCCGCTCCGAGCCGGGGCAGGGCCTCCGCGGCCGCCGCGAAGCAGGCCGTGGCGGCCGCCCGCAGGTCCGGGTCCGCCAGCGCGCCGCGTGCGGCGGTCCGCCACAGCGGGTTGCGGGGCGCGCTCCGGGTCCCGTAGGCGTCGGCCAGGGCCTTCACCGCCCGGTAGGCCGTCTCGGCGGCCTCCGGGTCGTCGAAGAGTGCGTGCACCACGGCCACCGGGACCGTCCAGCCGTCCTCCCCGGGCTGCGCGTCGATCATCCGCAGCTCCAGGTGGCCGCGCGGGCGCACGGGCGGGAAGAGGGTGGTGAGGTGGTACTCCAGGTCCGCGGCCGTGGGCCGCCGGGCGGGGCCCGGTCCGTGGCCGTCCGTGCGCAGCCAGTCGCGGAAGGTCAGACCGTGCGGCACCGTCCAGGATCCGTCGCCGGCCCCCCGTACGCACATCACCTCGGTGTCCAGCGCGTGCGCGGCCCAGGCCGCACGGGGTTCGGCGTCCAGGGGCGGGGCCAGTGCGCGCCGCGGGTCGATGTCGCTCCAGATCCCCTGCCGCGCGCACCGCCAGCCCTCGTACGGGCCCTCGCGGCCGGGGGAGTTGGCGAAGGCGGCCACGAGTACGGCGCCCAGGAGGTGGGCGAGCCGCCAGCGCCTCCCGTACCCGAGCGGGCCCGGCTCCTCGTGCCCGGCGTCCACGCAGACCTGCACGGAGGCGGAGGAGCGCATCATGGCCCGGCCGGCGGGGCCGGTGCGGTCGAAGTAGGTCTCCATCGCGTCGTAGCGCGGGCTGGCCAGGAGGCGGCGCAGGGGCTTTCGGGGGTCCTCGCCGAGGCCGTGGAGGACGAGGCCGCGCTCGCGCAGGGCGCCCCGTACGGCGGCGAGGTCGGCGCGGAGCCCGTCGAGGCAGGCGGTGAGGGAGGCGGCGGGGGCGGAGCTGAGCTCCAGCTGGCCGCCGGGTTCGACGGTGACCCGGGACCCCAGGGGCAGGGCCCGGGCGGCCGCGTGGGCGTCGGTGAGGCGGTCGGGGGGAAGCGGCAGCCAGGGGCGCTCGGCGTCCAGGACGAGCCATTCGAGCTCGGCGCCGAGGGTGCGGGGCGGACCGGTCTTGAAGCAGATGCCGTGGATCAGGTCCTCGGCGGCCGCCTCGCCGAGGTGGGCGTCCGCGGAATCCGCGGGATCGTGGACGTGTGGAGCGGGTGAGTTCTCGGACATGACCGGAACCTCGTCTCCTGTAGTCGGCCGTGATGTCACCCGTGCCTACCCGTCCTCGGGGTGCTAATTCCTTTGCCGCTCCCGTGCCCGCGCCGCAGGATTGCCGCGTGAGCAGCAGATTGCGCGAGATCGCGCGGGAGAACGCACTGGTCGTGGCGGCCGGCGGGTACCGGACGCGGTCGGGGCGGTGGGTCTCCCTCGCCGCCGGCCTGGCGGAAGCCAAGGCCGGAACCAGGATATATGGGCCAAACTCGGTCATTCCAGACGATGGGTCCGTCAGGGGGAGCCTGCGGACGGTCTTCGAGGTCACGGGGGAGAGCAGCACGGCCGCGGCGCGTCGCCTCGCGCAGCCGCCCGGCCAGGGCCCGGTCGCGGTGCTGAACTTCGCCTCGGCCCGCAATCCCGGCGGCGGCTACGTCCGCGGCGCCAAGGCGCAGGAGGAGGCGCTCTGCCGGGCCTCGGCGCTGTACGAGACCCTGCTGGAGGCCCCGGAGTACTACGAGGTCCACCGAGCGGGCAGGAGCACCTTCTACACCGACCGGGTGATCCACTCACCCGGGGTGCCGGTGTTCCGCGACGACCGGGGCGACCTGCTGGAGACCCCGTTCCGGGCCGGGTTCCTCACCTCCCCGGCCCCGAACGCGGGCACGATCCGCCGCCAGGAGCCGGAACGAGCCCCGGAGATCCCGGCGGCCCTGGCCCGTCGGGCGGAGCGCGTCCTGGAGGTGGCCGCACTGCACGGCTACCGGGCGCTGGTGCTCGGCGCCTGGGGCTGCGGGGTGTTCCGCAACGACCCGGCGGAGGTGGCGGAGGCCTTCCGCCACCTGCTGACGGGCCGCTTCACGGGAACCTTCGACCGGGTCGTCTTCGCCGTCCTGGACCGCAACCCGGCCCCGCGCGAAGCCTTCACCCGGGCCTTCGCCGACGCCTGAGTCCGAGAGCGGGTCCGGGCCCGTCCGGCTACCGCCAGCCGTAGCGCTCGCGCAGGCGGTCGACCACCCGCTGGAAGCGGGGCCGGTCCAGGGCGCAGGCCTCGCGGCGCATGCCCGCCTCGTGGACCCGCAGCACCCGGTCGACGTCCACCCAGGACTCCCGCCCGGCGGCGTCCCAGGGGCCGGAGCCGATCGGGACCCACTCCCGGTCGGCGTCGTGCCGCTTGCTGGACAGCTGGACCGCCAGCACGGTCGACCCGCCCGCCTCGCGCGCGACCACCAGCACCGGCCGGTCCTTGCCCCGCCCGTCGTTCTCCTCGAACGGGACCCAGGTCCACACGATCTCCCCGGGGTCGGGGTCCCCGTCCGGGTCGGGGGCGTACTCGGTGCGGACCGGGCCGATCGCGAGGGGGTCGGCCTCGACGGTGGCGGCGAAGCCGTCCCGCCCGGGCTGCTCGACGTATCCGTTGCCGTGATGTGAAAGTGCCGTCATCCGGGCGAGGTTAGCGGGTGCGCGGGCCCGGGAGGGGGAGGAGGGCGGCGCCGGTCCCGTCCGGCCCGGCGGCGCCTCGGCCCTCGCGGGCGCCCGCCCTGGCAGGATGGCGGCATGGAACGAGTGCTGGGAATCGGCGGCTATTTCATCCGGGCGAGCGACCCGGCGGCCCTGACCGCGTGGTACCGCGACTGCCTGGGCCTGGACCTCGACGAACACGGCCTGTGGCGGCCGGAGTCCGGGCCTACCGTGTTCGCTGCCTTCGAAGCCGGTACGGAGTACTTCGGCTCCCGCGCCCAGGGGACCATGCTCAACTTCCGCGTCCGCGACCTGGACGCGATGCTCGTGCAGCTGCGGGCGAAGGGCGCCGATGTGGCCGGGGAGGTCCAGGAGATGCAGGGCGTGGGCCGCTTCGCCTGGGTCACCGACCCGGAGGGAAACCGCGTGGAACTGTGGCAGCCCGCCTGAGCGGCCCGCCTGATCCACCCTGATGGCCCCCTTACCGCCGCCTTAAGCGGAGCTTAGGGTTCCCACATCGCACCCCGAAACGAACGATTGTCCGTTTCGGGGCCGCTAGCGTGCTGCCGCATCCCCAACTCCCCAGTAATAGAGGCAGGCACGCCATGGGCAGCACCACCCGTCACCGTCGCAGGGCCGGCGGCAGGGCGAAGGCCGCGGGCGCGATCGTGGTGGCGGCGGTGATCGGCGGCGCGGCCCTCGCGTTCACCGGTACCGCGCAGGCCACCGCCGTCGGCGCCGTGTACACCACCTCCAGCGCCTGGAGCGGTGGTTACACCGGCCAGTACGTCATCACCAACGGCACCGGCCGCACCCAGTCGGACTGGACCCTGCGGTTCGACCTGCCGGCCGGCACGAGGATCGACTCCCTGTGGAACGGCACCCACACCGTCGACGGGCAGCACGTCACCGTGAAGCCCGCGAGCTGGAACCGGGAGCTCGCGCCCGGGGCCTCCGTCACCGTCGGCTTCGTCGCGAGCGGCGCCGGTGCCCCCGGCGCCCCCAAGGGGTGCCTGATCAACGGGGTCAAGTGCTCCGTCGACCAGAGCGCGACCCCGCAGCCCAGCGGCCGCCCCACCACCCCGCCCGCCCCGGCCCCGACCGCCACGAAGGGACCGGTGGCGACGGCCTCCGCGACGTCCGCCCCCACCGCCAAGCCCACCGCGACCGCGCCGGCCCCCGGGCCCGGCGGGGGCGGGGCGCGCTTCGCGCCGTACGTCGACACCTCCCTCTACCCGGCCTACGACCTCCTCGACACCGCGACGAGCACCGGGGTGCGGGAGTTCCACCTCGCCTTCGTCACCGCCGGCGCCGGGTGCACCCCGCTGTGGGGCGGGGTCACCGATCTGGCGAGCGACAAGGTGGCGGGCCAGATCGGCGCGCTGCGCGCCCGGGGCGGCGACGTGCGGGTGTCCTTCGGCGGGGCCGCCGGCCGCGAGCTGGCGCTGAACTGCGCGAGCGCCGACGAGCTGGCGGCGGCCTACGGGAAGGTGGTCGACCAGTACCGGCTGACCAAAGTCGACTTCGACATCGAGGGCGCGGCCCTGCCCGACACCGCCGCCAACTCCCGCCGCGCCCAGGCCATAGCCCGGCTGCAGCAGTCCCACCCGGGCCTGGACGTGGCGTTCACCCTGCCGGTGATGCCCGAAGGGCTGACCCAGCCGGGCGTGGCCCTGCTCGCCGACGCCCGCCGGGGCGGGGTGCGGATCGACTCCGTCAACATCATGGCGATGGACTACGGGCAGGCGTACGGCGGGGACATGGGGCAGTACGCCATCCAGGCCGCGACGGCCACCCAGGCCCAGCTGAAGGGGGTCCTCGGACTGTCCGACCAGGCGGCCTGGAAGGCCCTGGCCGTCACCCCGATGATCGGCGTCAACGACGTCGCGTCGGAGGTCTTCTCCGTCTCCGACGCGACGCAGCTCGTGGAGTTCGCCTCGGCGAAGGGCATCGGACGGCTGGCCATGTGGTCCGCGGCCCGCGACGCCCAGTGCCCCGCGGGCGCGCTGAACCACGCGGAGCCCACCTGCAGTTCGGTCCTCCAGCAGCCGCTGGCCTTCACCAGGGCCTTCGGCGCACTGCGTTAGGGCGTGGCGGGGCCCCCGGAGGAGGCGCGGAGCAGCTCCAGCACCTGCGCGGTGATCGCGGCCTCGTTCCGCTCGAACTCCGGCCCGGTCAGCCGGTCCGGCTCGGCGGGCAGGCCCGTCAGGACGGGGGTGTGCAGGTGCCCGCCGGGCAGGGCGGGGCGCAGTTCCAGCCGGAGCCGGTTGGAGCGGTAGGCGACCTCGTTGGAGAGGTAGCCGCCGCCCCCGCCCGCGACGGCGCGGGAGCCGGGGGTGGGCCCGTCCTCGCGGTCCACCGGAGCCGTCTCCCCGGCCGGTATCTCGGTGACGGCGGTGTTGAGCCGTACGGGGTAGGGCGCCTGGACGGCGGTCATGGCGTCCGTGGGCAGGCTGGTGCGCAGGAACTCCGCGCCGGGACCGAGGCCCGGCGCGGTGGCCGGGTGCTCGGGCGTACCGCCCGCCAGGGCGCCGGCGTTGTCGGGGTACGGGTCGGCCGAGCGGTTGCGGCCGGCCCAGGCCTCCAGGGTGAACAGGCCGGGGTAGCCCTGGCTGATGCTGGTGATCATGTCGGCGGAGCGGGGGCCCGCCGCCAGCCGGGGCGCGTAGGCCCGTTCGACGATCCCGGCGTCGAAGTCGGCGTAGCGGACCGGCAGGACGACGGCCCGGATCTCGGCGGTGGTGCCGTCGGCCAGGGTGATGCGGCGGCCGTTGAGCTGGAGGGCCGCCAAGCCGGAGGGGTTGGCCCGCCGCAGCTCGGTGTCCAGGCCGAAGGGGTCGAACCCGCTGACGAAGATCCGCCGGACGCCCCGGGTGCCGCGGAACTCGTTGGCGCTCAGACCCCGCGAGGCGTCCTCGAACCGGGACTTCAGCGCGGCCCGGTCCACCGTGAACCCGGGCTGCCAGGCGTCGAGTTGCACGGTCATCGCGAGCCGGGTCCAGTACAGCGGCCGGTCGTCCCGGTCCGGCAGGTCACCGCCCGGCCGGCGCCCCTGGGCCCGGTTCACCGCGGCCTGCCACAGGGCCTCGCCCCACGCGTCGAGCAGCCGCTCCGCCCCGGCGGCGTCGCGTACGCCGCACAGCGCGGCCGGGAAGCGGCGTACGAAGCCGTCGAGGCCGGCCCGCCCGGGGAAAGCGGTCGCCCGGGGATCGGAGAGCCGGCCCTGTTCGGCGTCGGGCGCGGCGGGCGCCTGCGCTCCGGCGGTGCAGGCGGGCGCGGGGTCCGCGTGGGCGGTGGCGGCCGGGAGCAGGGCGGTGATCCCGAGGAGGGCGGCGGCGAGGGCCGTACGGCGTAAGAGCATCATGCCGTGTGACATTACATAGAGGGTGCCGGGTCCGGGAGGCGACTTCCGGGCGGCGGTACGGGCGCCGGGGCCACGGCCACGGAGGCCGTGGCCCGGGAGCGCGGCCCGGATCAGTCGGTCCGGGGCCAGTCCCAGCCCAGCTGGAGGAACAGGCCCAGCCGGTCGCTGACCGCGCGGATCTGCGAGATCCGGCCTCCGGTCAGGGTGAACAGCCAGATCGCCTCGTTCTCGAAGGAACGGCCCGTCGGCTCCGGCATACGCGGATGTGTGCCGCCGTGCGTACCGGACATGACCACGCGGGCGACGACCCGCTCGTCCTCCGCGACCAGCTCCTCCACCCGGACGGTCAGCGGATCGAACGCCGCCAGCTGCCGGCGCAGCCCCTCGAAGGCCGCACCCGGCTCGTCGGGCTCGCCGTGGATGATCTGGTTGTGGTCGATCACGTCCTCGGTCATGTACTGCGGCAGGTCCGCGGTGCGCCGTTCGCTGACGGCGGTGAAGAAACCGAGCACGGCCTGCTTGTTGTCGTCCTGCACGCCCATGGCGTGCACCCCCTGTCGATCATGGTGTGGATCAAGTCGCGGTGAGCTTAGGCGCGTCGGGTATGCGGGTGGTCAAGCACGTGTCAACTGCCGTCAAATTCCAGCCTGATCGGCCAGTTCCGATCGGCCGACCCCCGGTGGCCAGTGCGCCGCCCAGCCCTCCGCCGCCTCCAGCTGCGCCGCCAGCGACAGCAGCCGGGGCTCGGAGTGCGCCGGGCCAAGCCAGCAACGGCAGCCGCTCGCCGCGGGCCAGCCGCCGGTCGGCGGCCTCCGCCTCGGCCAGTGCGGCCTCGGCGCGGACGATCCGGAAGGCGTTGAGGGAGGGCTGCGCGGCTGCGATCCGCGCCAGCGAACGCTCCGTCAACTCCTGTGCATTCACCCGCCCTTCGACCAGTGCCGTGGCCATCTCCGCGAGCCCTGAAACGGTGTCCGTCATCGGCTGCCTCCCCCCTACCGGTCGGTAATAGCGACGGTAAGCGCAAACGGTCCGGCCCGCACCCTCCCGCAGCGCCCCGCAGGGCGCTCCGGGACGGCCGGGAAAAAAATCTTCGGCGGAGATGTCGAGAACCCGGCGCCGGCTCCGTCCCAGGGGTGAACGCGGCCAGAATGGACGCGTCGGAACGGATCGAGGAGAACCGTCATGGCCAAGTACCTGCTGCTGAAGCACTACCGCGGCGCCCCGGCCCCCAGCAACGACGTCCCCATGGACCGCTGGACCCCGCAGGAGGTCTCCGACCACATCCGGTACATGCGCGACTTCGCGGCGAAGCTGGAGCAGACCGGCGAATTCGTGGACGCCCAGGCCCTGGCACCGGAGGGCACGTGGGTCCGCTACGACGGCGAGGGCCGCCCCGCCGTCACCGACGGTCCGTTCGCCGAGACCAAGGACCTGATCGCCGGCTGGATGGTGATCGACGTGGACAGCCACGACCGGGCCCTGGAGCTCGCCGCCGAGCTGTCGGCCGCCCCGGGCGCCGGCGGCCGCCCGATCCACGAGTGGCTGGAGCTGCGCCCCTTCATGTCCGAGCCGCCCACGATCACGGAGTGAACGGCGCCCCCATGACCCGCCCCGGCCCCACCGGCCCCGCCCCCGACGCCGCCCCCGCCCCCGGCTCCCGCCCCGCCCAGGACCCCGCGGTCCCGGGCGGGGCCCCGCCGCCCGCGACCGCCGCGGCGGGTGCCCGTCCGCACCCCGCGGCCGAGGCCGGTGTGTCGCCGCAACCCCCGGCCGCGGCCGGGGCGCCGCACCCCGCCGCCGAGGGCGGGGCCGCTCCGGCCGCCGTCGACGAGGCGCTGCTGCGCGAGCTCACGCCGGCCGTCCTCGGCATCCTCGTGCGGCGCGGCGCCGACTTCGCGGCCGCCGAGGACGCGGTACAGGAAGCCCTCCTCGACGCCCTCCGCACCTGCCCGGCCGACCCGCCCCGCGACCCCCGGGGATGGCTCGTCACCGCCGCCTGGCGCCGCTTCCTCGACGCCACCCGCGCCGACGCGGCCCGCCGGCGCCGTGAGGACCTGGCCGACCGCGAACCGGAGCCGGGCCCCGCGCCCGCCGCCGACGACACCCTCAGCCTCTACTTCCTGTGCGCGCACCCCGCCCTCTCCCCGTCCTCGGCCGTCGCCCTCACCCTGCGCGCCGTCGGCGGCCTCACCACCCGCCAGATCGCCCGCGCCTACCTCGTGCCCGAGGCGACCATGGCCCAGCGCATCAGCCGTGCCAAGCGCACCGTCTCGGGCGTCCGCCTCGACCGGCCCGGCGACGTGGCCACCGTGCTGCGCGTCCTCTATCTCGTCTTCAACGAGGGCTACTCGGGCGACGTCGACCTCGCCGCCGAAGCCATCCGCCTCACCCGCCGGCTCGCCGCCGCCGTCGACCACCCCGAACCGGCCGGGCTGCTCGCCCTGATGCTCCTCCACCACGCCCGCCGCGCCGCCCGGACCGCCCCCGACGGCAGCCTCGTCCCGCTCGCCGAACAGGACCGCGGCCGCTGGGACACGTCGGCCATCGCCGAGGGCATCGGGATCCTGCAGGCCGCACTGGCCCGCGACCGCCTCGGGGAGTACCAGGCCCAGGCCGCCATCGCCGCCCTGCACGCCGACGCCCCCAGCGCCGCGGAGACCGACTGGCCCCAGATCGTGGAGTGGTACGACGAACTCGTCCGGCTCACCGGCAGCCCCGTCGCCCGCCTCAACCGGGCGGTGGCCGTCGGCGAGGCCGACGGGCCCCGGGCCGGCCTCGCCGCGCTGGCCGATCTCGACCCGGACCTGCCCCGGTACACCGCCGTCGCCGCGTGGCTGCACGAACGCACGGGCGACCGGGCCGCCGCCGCCCGGCTGTACGCGGAGGCCGCCCACCGGGCCCCGACCCTGGCCGAGCGCACCCACCTCACCCGGCAGGCGGCCCGTCTCAACGCCGGCCCTCCCGTCCACGACGACCGCCCGGACCCGGGAACCGCCGGCTCTTGATCGACTGGCCGGGGCAGGGCCGCCGGAGCACCCTCGGGGGTAGGGAAGAAGGTGGTCCAGGTGCGTCGGACGGTGTCGTTGTGCGCGGCCGGGAGCGCCGTGATCATGGGCGTCCTGTCCGGTTTCGCGAGCCCGCAGGCGCACGCGGCGGCCGGCGACGGCGACCGCGACCGGCGCAGTGCGGCGGTCCTCGAACAACTGGTGCCCGCCACCGACGCCCCGGGCTGCGCGGCCGCGGTCGGGCGGCGCGGCGACGTCGTCTGGGAGGAGGGGAGGGGGAAGGCCGATCTGGCCACCGGACGCGACATCACCCCGAAGACCGTCTTCGACATGGCGTCCAACTCCAAGCAGTTCACCGCGGACGCCGTCCTCCTACTGGCCGGACGGGGTCAGCTCACCCTGAACGCACCCCTGTCCGACTTCCTCGACCACCCGCCGGCCTGGACCCGGGACGTCACACTGGGCGACCTCATGCGTCATACCAGCGGCATTCCCGACTACCAGGACCTGCTGGAGGCCAAGGGCGTCAAGCTGACGGATCCGGCGGGCCAGCAGGAGGCGATCGCGGCCATCCTCGCCTCCCGGCCGCAGGAGCCGCCGGGCAAGCACTTCGCCTACTCCAACTCCAACTACGTCCTCCTGGCGCACGTCGTCGAAAGGGTCACGGGCAAGCCGTTCGCGGCCTTCCTCCAGCAGGAGTTCTTCACCCCGCTGCACCTGAGCATGTCGGTCTCCCCGGCCGCGGACCTCCCCGGCAAGGCGAAGTCGTACGACGAGAAGGACGGCGCGTACACCCCCAACGCCTCCCCCTGGAAGCAGTACGGGGACGGGGCCGTGCAGACGACGCCCGGGGAGCTCGTCCGCTGGGCCGACAACTACCGCACCGGGCGCATCGGCGGACAGCAGCTCCTCGACGCAGTCACCCGAGGTGCGGTCGACGTGGGCGACGCCCTGAGCCGGCGGGGCGTCGAGGCGGGCCGGTACGGAGCCGGGATCCTCGTCCTCCCCGACAAGGGCCTGGTGCACCGCGGCGACTGGGAGCAGTTCCACAGCACCTTCGAGGTGAGCCCGGACCGGAACACCGCCGTCACGGTGGTGTGCAACACGGAAGCCCCCGACAGCTTCCGCGCCGCGAAGCAGCTCATGGACATCTGGGCCGGCTGACGCCCCCCCCCGCAACCGGGCGGGCGGCCCAGCCCCCCCGCAAACCGCCCGGCCAGGGCCCCGGCCGCCCCTGGACCCCGTTGACACGCAGTGACACCGCGGCGGAGACTGCGGGCGCGCCCCACCGGGCGTGCCCGGTGGTGTGCTCCGGTGCCCACATCGGCGCCGGCGCGCCGCCGATCGTACGGAGTCGCCCAGGAGAGCCCCCATGAGCATCCGCACCGTCCGCGACGTCTACGTCGTCGACGCCGTCCGCACCCCCATCGGCAAGTTCGGCGGCGCCCTCGCCGGAGTCCGCCCCGACGACCTCGCCGCGCACGTCGTGCGCGCCCTCGTCGACCGGACCCCCGACCTCGACCCCGCCCGCATCGACGACGTCGTCTTCGGCGACGCCAACGGCGCGGGCGAGGACAACCGCGACGTGGCCCGCATGGCCGTGCTCCTCGCCGGGCTGCCCGTCACCGTCCCCGGCGCCACCGTCAACCGCCTCTGCGGCTCCGGCCTCGAAGCCGTGATCCAGGCGGCCCGTGCCATCGCCCTGGGCGACGCCTCCGTCGCCATCGCCGGCGGCGTCGAGTCGATGACCCGGGCCCCCTGGGTGGTGCAGAAGCCCGAGCGCGCGCACCCCGCCGGGCACCAGCAGATGTGGTCCACCACCCTCGGCTGGCGGATGACCAACCCCCGCATGCCGGCGGAGTGGACCGGCTCGCTCGGCGAGGGCGCCGAGCTCATCGCGGAGAAGCACGGCATCACCCGCGAGGCCCAGGACGCCTTCGCCCTCGACAGCCACCGCAAGGCCGCCGCGGCCTGGAACGCCGGGCTGTACGACGGCGAGGTCGTCCCGTACCCCGGCGTGGAACTCCTGCGCGACGAGTGCATCCGCGAGGGCTCGACCCCCGAGGCCCTCGCCCGCCTCAAGCCGGCCTTCCGGACGGACGGCTCCGGCACCGTGACCGCCGGCAACGCCTCGCCCCTCAACGACGGGGCCGCAGCCCTCCTCCTCACCGACGAGGCGGGCCTGGCCGCCACGGGCCGTGAGCCGCTCGCACGGATCAGCGCCTCCGCCGTCACCGGCATCGAGCCCCAGTTCTTCGGCCTCGGCCCGGTGGACGCCGTCCAGCGCGCCCTCACCAAGGCCGGCCGTAGCCTCTCCGGCCTGGCCGCCTTCGAACTGAACGAGGCCTTCGCGGCGCAGGCGCTGGGCTGCCTGGCGGCCTGGCCGGAGCTGGACCCCGCCGTGGTCAACCCGCGCGGCGGCGCCATCGCGATCGGACACCCCCTCGGCGCCTCGGGCGCACGGCTGGCGGGCTCGGTCGCCCACCAGCTGGCGGCCGCGGGCTCGGGCACGGGCATGGCGGCCCTGTGCATCGGCGTCGGCCAGGGCATCGCCCTGGTCCTGGAACGCTGAACGACACCCCCACCACGCCCCACCCACCCGGGCCGGGCCCTGCCAGGGCCCGGCCCGGCCCCCCCGGCGTAGCGATCGTTTCCGGACAGCCCGCCGCACCAACTGCCCAATAACTGAACAGAATCCGGAGCCCCGGGTCTGGCACGATGGCGCCTGCCACCGCCGCCCCCCGCCCCGCCCACCCCTCCGGAGGCCCCGCGTCATGCCGCTGCTCGATCCGACACTCTGGCAGGACGGACCCACCCTCACCGGCGGTACGGCCCCGGTCGTCGAACCCGCCACCGGGCGGACCCTCGCCACCCTCGACCTCGCCGCCCCCGCCGACGTCGCGGAGGCGGCCGTACGGGCGGCGGCCGCGCAGCGGGACTGGGCGGGGGCCGGTCACATCGGACGGGCCGCCGTGCTGCGCCGGGCCGGGGACCTGTTCACGGCGCACGCCGACGAGCTGCGGGAGTGGCTCGTACGGGAGTCGGGTTCGGTCCCCGGCAAGGCGGACTTCGAACTGCACGTCGCCGCCCAGGAGTGCTACGAGGCCGCCGCGCTGGCCTCCCGCCCGGCCGGGCAGGTGCTGCCCAGCGAGGCGCCCCGGCTCTCCTACACCCGCCGCGTCCCGGCCGGGGTGGTCGGGGTGGTGGCCCCGTTCAACGCGCCGCTGATCCTCTCCATACGCTCCGTCGCGCCCGCCCTCGCCCTCGGCAACGCGGTGCTGCTCAAGCCGGACCGCCGGACCGCCGTCTGCGGCGGACTCGCCCTGGCCGCCGTGTTCGCCGCCGCAGGGCTCCCGGCCGGGCTGCTGCACGTCCTGCCCGGCGGGGCCGAGACGGGCGCCGCAGTGGTGGCCGACCCGCGCGTGCGCGTCGTCTCCTTCACCGGGTCCACCGCCGCCGGCCGCTCCGTCGGCGAACTGGCGGGCCGTCACCTCAAGCGCGCGCACCTGGAGTTGGGCGGGAACTCGGCGCTCGTCGTGCTCGCCGACGCCGATGTCGAGGCCGCCGTCGCACAGGCCTCCTGGGGCTCCTTCTTCCACCAGGGCCAGATCTGCATGACCGCCGGACGCCACCTCGTCCACGCCTCGCTCTACGACGAGTACGTGGAGCGGCTGTCCGCGCGTGCCGAGGCGCTCACCGTCGGCGACCCCCACCGCGAGCGCGTCCACCTCGGGCCGCTCCTGGACGAGACCCAGCTGGCGCGGGTCCACGGGCTGGTCGAGGACAGCCTGGAGCGGGGCGCCAAGCTCCTCGCCGGAGGGACCTACGAGGGCCTCTTCTACCGGCCGACCGTGCTCGCGGGGGTCGGCGACGACACCCCCGCCTACACCGAGGAGGTCTTCGGCCCCGTGGCGCCCGTACGCTCCTTCACCACCGAGGACGAGGCCGTGGAGCTGGCCTCCGCCGGTCCGTACGGGCTCTCCCTGGGCATCGTCACCCGCGACGCGGCCCGCGGCCTGGAGCTGGCCGACCGCATCCCGACCGGCATCGCGCACGTCAACGACCAGACCGTGAACGACGAGGCGGTGGCCCCCTTCGGCGGGGTCGGCGCCTCCGGCACGGGTGCCCGCTTCGGCGGCGAGGCCAACCTGGACGCCTTCACCGAACTCCGCTGGACCACGGTCCGCCGGACCCCCGCCGGCCACCCCTTCTAGGGAAGCCGCAGCCGGAGCGGAATGCCACGGCGCGGCCGTTCGTTCCAGCAGGGCAAGTAGGACGCACCGCAGGACGTACGGCGATGCGGCGACGCAGCGACCAGGAGGTCAGGAAACCGTGGCTACCGTCGAGCTCACCAAGGAGAACTTCGACCGCACGGTCGGCGAGAACCCGTTCGTGCTGATCGACTTCTGGGCCGGCTGGTGCCGCCCCTGCCTCCAGTTCGCCCCCGTCTACGAGAAGGCCTCGGAGGCCAACCCGGACCTGGTGTTCGCCAAGGTGGACACCGAGGCCCAGCAGGAGCTGGCGCAGGCCTTCCAGATCACCTCGATCCCCACGCTGATGATCGTCCGGGACCAGGTGGCGATCTTCGCGCAGCCCGGCGCCCTGCCGGAGGCCGCCCTCACCGACCTGATCGGCCAGGCCCGGGCCCTCGACATGGACGAGGTCCGCCAGAAGATCGCCGCGCAGCAGCAGGCGGCGCCGGACGAGGAGGAGGGCGCCGCCCCCGGCACGCCGGAGGGCTGAGCTTGCCGGACGCGGCCCCCGTCCCACGGCGACACTGGACGGCATGACCGAACCGGTGGAGTACGACGTCGTGGTGCTCGGCGGGGGCCCGGCAGGCGAGAACATCGTCGACCGGACCCGCGCCGCCGGGCTGAGCACGGCACTGGTGGAGAGCGAACTCGTCGGCGGGGAGTGCTCGTACTGGGCCTGCATCCCCAGCAAGGCCCTGCTGCGCCCGGTGCTGGCCCGCGCCGACGCCCGCCGGGTGCCCGGCCTGGCCGGGGCCGTCTCCGGTCCGCTCGACGCCGAGGCGGTGTTCGCGCACCGCGACTACTGGACGGGCGACTGGAGGGACGGCGGCCAGGTCGACTGGCTCGATTCCATCGGCGCCCACCTGTACCGGGGCCACGGCCGCCTCTACGGCATCCGCAAGGTCGCCGTCACCAGCCCCGAAGGGGTGCACCACGTCCTTTCCGCGCGGCACGCCGTCGTCGTCGCCACCGGCACGCGGCCCGTCCTCCCGGACCTCCCCGGACTGCACGGGGCCGGCGCGTGGACCAGCCGGGAGGCCACCTCCGCCCGGCACGTCCCCGGCCGGCTGCTGATCGTCGGCGGGTCCGTCGTGGCCTGCGAGATGGCCACCGCCTGGCAGGCCCTCGGCTCGCGGGTCACCGTCCTGGCCCGCGGCTCGGGGCTGCTGCCGAGGATGGAGCCCTTCGCCGGGGAACTGGTCGCCGAGGCCCTGACCACGGCCGGTGCGGACGTCCGGACCGGGGTGACCGTCGAAGCCGTCGTACGGGACGGGCCGACGGGCCCCGTCACCGTGGTCCTCGAGGGCGGCGAGCTGCTGGAGGGCGACGAACTGCTGATGGCCACCGGGCGCGCGCCGCGCACCGACGACATCGGGCTGGACACCGTCGGGCTGACCCCCGGCGACTGGATCCGCGTCGACGACGGCTGCCGGGTCGAGGGCCACGACTGGCTGTATGCCGTCGGGGACGTCAACCACCGGGCCCTCCTCACCCACCAGGGCAAGTACCAGGCCCGGATCGCCGGAGCCGCCATCGCCGCCCGCGCGGGCCGGGGGAACGGCGCCCCGGCCCCGGGCACCGCCCGCTGGGGCCCGTACGCCGCGACCGCCGACGCCGAGGCCGTACCGCAGGCCGTGTTCACCGACCCGGAGGCCGCGTCCGTCGGCCTGACCCTGGCGGAGGCCGAGCGCTCCGGGCGCCGGGTGCGGGCCGTCGACCAGGACCTCGGCAAGGTCTCCGGCGCCGGCCTGTACGCCGACGGCTACCGGGGGCGGGCCCGGATGGTCGTCGACCTCGACCGGGAGGTGCTCCTCGGGGTCACCTTCGTGGGGCCCGGCGCCGCCGAGCTGCTGCACGCGGCCACCGTCGCCGTCGTCGGGGAGGTCCCGATCGACCGGCTCTGGCACGCGGTGCCGGCCTTCCCGACCATCAGCGAGGTCTGGCTCCGGCTGCTGGAGGCCTACCGGGGCTGAGCACGCGCAGCCGGTTCACGTGCGCAGGTACGAGGCCCCGTTGACGTCGAGCACCGCCCCCGAGCTCCACCGTGCCGCGGGCGAGGCCAGGTACAGCACGGCGGAGGCGATCTCCTCGGGCTCGGCGACCCGGCCGAAGGGGCTCTGCGCACGGATGCCCTCGCCCTCCGCGCCCCGGAGCCGGCCGGAGACCCGCTCGGTGGCCACGAAACCCGGGGCGACGGAGGCCACGGTGATGTCGTGGGGCGCCAGGGAGACGGCCAGGGACTGGCCGAGGGCGTGCAGGGCCGCCTTGGTGGCCCCGTACGCCGGATGGTCGGGCTCGCCCCGGAAGGCACCGCGCGAGCCCACGTTGACGATGTGCCCCGGCCGGCCCTCGTCGATCATCCGGCGGGCCACGCAGTAGCTGACGTCGGCCGCGCCGAAGAGGTTCACCGCGGCCGTGCGCCGCCAGGCCTCCTGCCAGTCCGCGTACGAGGTGGTGGGCAGCGGGTGCGCGACCATCGCCGCGGCGTTGTTCACCAGGACGTCCACCCCGCCCAGTGCGGCGGAGGCTTCGCCCACCAGCTCCTCGACCCGCGCGGGGTCGCCGAGGTCGCCGGTGACCAGGACGTGGCCCTCCCCGTCGAGGGCCGCCAGGGTCTCCCGGGCCTCGGCGTGCGGGGCGGAGGCGTGGACGGCGACCCGGTCGCCCTGCCGGGCGAACGCGGCGGCGACGGCCCGCCCGATCCCCCGGGAGGCCCCGGTGACCAGTACGCCCCGGCTCATGCGGCACGCTCCCGCGGGGATGTCCGCGAGGTCCCGCCTGCGCCGCGCCGCTCGGCACGCACGCTCGCCGCACCGGGCGCAAGACCGGGTACGTCCCCCTGCGCCCGGCCGCCGCGGTCCCCGCCCTCCGGGCGGACTGCGCCGCTTCGTGGCCGCCCCCTGGCCGGCGGGCTGGAGGGGATCACGGGCTGGGGCATGCGAACTCCTTCGGTGGCCGGCTCCGGGCCGGTCCCCGGCGCGCTGACCGCCCCATCTGATCACGAAGCCGCGCCCCCCTCACCCGGATTCCGTCCCCACCCCCACCCACCCTCCGCCGAACCTCCACCCGCCCCGGCACCACCACCGCCCAGGCCCGGATGCCGGCCCGGAGCCCACTGCCAGGGCCGCCCCGGCGGTGTCCGCCCGGGCCCCGGGCCGGGTGTGGCCCGGCTGTGCCCGGCCCGCTGCCGGGGCCAGTCCGGGGTTCGTCCGCCGGGTTTCAGCCGGTGTGCTTCGGCTGTGCACGGCCCGCCGCCGAGGCCACTCCGGGGGTGTCTGCCGGGTCCCCTCCGGGTGTGCTTCGGCTGCCCCCGGCCGCTGCCGGGGCCACCCCGGTGGCGTCCGCCCGATCCCGGCCGGGTGCGGTTCGCCCCCCGCTCGCCGGCGGAGCCGCCTGGCGTGCGCGGCCCCCTCGGAGTGCGGTTCGATTGCCCCGGCCCGCCATCGGGACCGCCCGGCGTCCCCGGCCCCGTCAGGGGGCGGTCCGACTGCCCGGCCGTGCCGGGGGCAGCCGGTGTGCGCAGCCCATCAGGGTGTGGTCCGGTCGCCCTGGCGGCCCGGTTGCCCCGGCCCGCCGTCGGGACCCCCCGGCGTCCCCGGCACCGTCAGGGGGCGAGGTCCGTGCCGCTCGCCGCGCGGGCCAGTACGGCGACGACCTCCTCGTCCGGGGTCTGGGAGAAGTCCCGGTACCACTCGCCGACCGCGCGGAACCCGGGCCGTACGGAGGGGCAGACCACCTCGTCCGCCGCCCCGCGCAGCGCGGCGACCGCCTCGGGGGGTGCCACCGGGGCGGCCAGCACCACCCGCGCCGCCCCGGAGGCGCGGGCGATCGCGCAGGCGGCCGCGGCCGTGGCCCCGGTCGCGATCCCGTCGTCCACGACGATCACCGTCCGCCCGGTGAGCGGGACCCGCGCCCGGCCCTCCCGGTAGCGCCGTGCGCGCCGTTCGAGCTCCGCTTCCTCGGCATGCTCGACGGAGTCGAGGTCGGCCCGGGAGGCGCGGCTGTGGCGCAGGACGTCCTCGTTGAGGATCCGCACCCCGCCCTCACCGATGGCGCCGAAGCCCAGTTCCCGGTGGCCCGGCACGCCGAGCTTGCGGACCACGATCACGTCGAGCGGGGCGCCGAGGGCCCGCGCCACCTCGTACGCCACGGGCACACCGCCCCGCGGCAGCCCGAGGACCACGGGGTCCGCGCCCGCCAGATGACGCAGCGCGTCCGCCAGTACGCGCCCCGCGTCCGCGCGGTCGGCGAAGACCCTGCCGGTGAAGGACATGACGGTTCACCCCGTCCCGGGAAGCCCGTCGAACGGCCGCCCGTCGAACGGACCCCCTTCGAACGAACCCCATTCCGGGTCGTCGCGCAACCGCGGCCGTCCCGCGAGCGCGGAGAGAGCCGAGCGCGGCGCGGAGCCGAGCGGGGCGCGGAGCCGAGGGGACGAGCGCCGCGCCACCGCTGCGGAAAGGGCCCCTTACCCCCTCCCGCCTGGTCGGATAGGTTGAACGGGCAGGCCCCGGCCCTCAGGTGACCGACCGTCACCACCCGGCCCGCGGCCGGCCCCGTACCCGCGATGGAGGAGCCACCGTCCGTGATCGTGATAGCGCAGCTCAGTGACGTCCACTTCGACGGCGGCCCCCGGTCCGCCGAGCGCACCCGCGCGGTCCTGGAGTACCTGGACGCCCTCCCGTACGACCTGGACGCGGTGCTGGTCAGCGGGGACATCGCCGACAACGGGACCCCGGACGAGTACGAGCAGGCCCGCAAGCACCTCGTCTCGCGGCACCCGATGGTCGTCTGCCCCGGCAACCACGACGAGCGCACCGCCTTCCGCCGCGGCCTGCTGGGCGAGGAGGAGCCGTCCGCCGGGCCGGTGGACCAGGTGCTGCGCGGGAACGGCTTCGTGCTGGCCGTGTGCGACTCCTCCGTCCCCGGCGAGGACCACGGCCGCCTGGAGGACTCCACCCTGGAGTGGCTCGACGGCGTCCTCACCGGGACCCCGCACGAGGTGCCCGTCCTGGTCGCCTTCCACCACCCGCCCGTCCCGCTGCACACCCCGTACGTGGACGACATCCGCCAGTTCGGCGAGGAGCGGCTCGCGGCCCTGGCCGGACGCCACCCCCACCTGCGCGCCTTCCTGTGCGGGCACGCCCACACGGCGGCGGCGACCACCTTCGCGGGCCTGCCGCTGCTGGTCGCGCCCGGGGTGACGTCCACCCTGCGGCTCCCCTGGGAGGCGCCGGCCGGCCCCGACGAGCACGTGTACCTGGACGAGCCGCCGGCCGTCGCCTTCCACGTGCTGGGCGAGGACGCGCGGCTGACGACCCACTACCGGGTGGTCGTCGCCCGCCGGTAGCTGCTGCCGTCCCGGGTCCGGGTGAGGTGCCCCGAGGTGATCAGGTAGCGCCGCAGCGCCGAACAGTCCTCGTGCACGGTCCGCAGCGCGTCGTTCACCTCGGGCTCCGAGTACTCCCGGTCCGGGGCGAACAAGGTCTCGGTGAGGTGCGCCAGCAACTGCTCGCGCCGGGCGGCCTTGCGCGGGATGGCGACGAGACGGCCGCCGGAGAACAGGTCGCCGACCCCGCGCGGGGTGCGGTCGGAGGGTTCGTGCGTCCGAGCTGCGGCGCTCGGCTGATCGGTGTTCTGTGACATGCCCCCGAGCTTCGCCCGCCCGCGCGGCCGCGGCAACGCAATATCCGCCCCCGCCCCCACGGAGCGCGGGGGCGGGGGCGGAGGCGGACCGGACGGCCGTCAGGGCGCGACGGTGATCTGCTGCGCGGGGTCGGTCGTGTCGGAGACCAGGTAGACCGCGTTGAAGGTGGACGAGGTCGCGCTGGTCGGGCAGCCGAAGCCGCCGGTCACCGTCACCGGCACGGCGGCGTTGGTGAAGGTCAGGCTGGACGGGGCCCCGTTGGCCCAGGTGCCCGGGACGCTCGCCGGGCCGCCGGGTGCCGCGGTGACCGTACAGGTGGCCAGGCCCGTCGTGTGCACGACCAGACCGCCCGTGGGCACCGTCATGGTGGCCGTGACCGGCGAGCCGTTCTGCATGGACACCGACCAGGCGCCGCTCGTGGTCACGGTCGGGGTCACGCCCGGCATGCTGGACGTGCAGGAGCTGTACGTGGGCGGGGAGATCGGCGAGGACACCGGCCCGGCCGCGTTGTGGTTGCCGGGGGCGGCCGGCACCGAGCCGGTGGAGACGGAGACCGTGCAGGTCACCGTGACCGAACCGGCCTTGAGGGTGGCCTTCCCGCTGAGGGCGGCCTTGAAGGCGTGCCCGGCGGGGGTGACGGTGGTCGACCCGGCCAGCGGTAACGGAGCGGCGTGGGCGGTGGTGGAGGCCACGGTCAGGGCGGCGGCCGCTGCCATGCCGAGGGCGAGCGCGGTACGCGTGCGGCTCATGGCTGTGCTCCTTGGGGATCGGGGTGCGGAGTGGGGGAGGTCCCGGCGGGGGAGGGCCGGGCGGGGGCGGCGGAGCCCCCGGTGCGCGGGGCGGCGTTCGGCTGCCAGGCGAACATCAGCCCGCCGCCGAGGATGCCGAGCAGGGTGCCGATCAGGAACCCGCCGAGGTTCGACAGGACCAGCGCGGCGGTGGCGATCAGGGTGGTGAGCACCCCGGCGAGGGCACGCTGGCGGGGCGAGAACCAGGCGGTGAGACCGAGGACGATCATGATGATGCCCATCAGGACGGACGGGATCCCCGCGATGCCCTGCTGGAGCATGATCTTCAGTGGTGCCAGCGGAAGTACGCAGATCCACGCCCCGGCCAGGACGGCGAAGAGCCCGCCCCAGAAGGGCCTGCTGCGCCGCCACCGCCGCCAGCGGCTCAGAAGCATTCCTTCTTGCCCTTGCTGATGTTCATGCTCAGCCCGGACAGCTTGAAGGTGCCGGCGTTGGTCGCCCACGCCGTCTGCTGGAGGCTGCTGATGGTGACCTTGTCCGCCTGCTGGGCGAACAGGTCCTGCATGCCCTGCGCCTCGGCCGGGCCCTTGTCCAGGGTGGAGGCGTCGCGCCCGATCTCGATGTTCGTGAACTCCGCGTCACCGGCGAGCTGAGTGGCGTCCACGAACAGGTTGGAGGCCTCGACCGGGGCCTTCTTGCCGGCGGTCAGGTTGAGGGAGATGTCCCCGATGACCGGCAGGCTGGTGACCACCGACTGGCAGAGGCTGTGCAGCTTGGCCTCCTTGATGGCGGTGACGGCCACGGGGATCAGTTCCTGGCGGGCGTTGACGTCGACGCTGCCGTACTGGGCGAAGCCCTCCCCCTCCAGGCTCTCGGCCGACACCTTGAACTGCTGGCCCGACACCGCGAAGGAGGCGGCCAGCGCACCCTGGGCCAGCGCGATCCCCAGCCCGGCGGTCACCGCCACGGCGGGCACGGTCAGCAGCGCGAACCTGCGCCAGCGGACCCTGCCCTCCACTCTGCTCGCGGACTCGGCGCCGACCCCGCCCTCAGAATCGAATTCAGGTAAGTACGGTGAATCTGCCACGAGATCGTCCCTTATCTCGGCTGTGCACCTTTGTTACCGACGAGTTGAATGTAAGAGTGCCAATGGTGGTTGGCAAGGTTGTGCGAGTGCACCCTTTAGGCCGACTCCTACTGCTCCGTACGCAGCAGTTCGGCCACCTCGGCCTCCACCCGCCGCCCCATCGCCCGGGCGAACTCCGAGGCCACCACCTCACCCGCCACCGGCCGCAGCGCCGCAACCGCCTCGCGGACGTGATCCAGCTGGGTGGCCGAAAGCAGCCCCAGTCCCTGCGGGCCGATCACATGCCTCCGGAACAGTCCGACGAACCGGTCGGCCAGCGCCGCCGCCTGCTCCTGCACGAACTCCCCGGCGTCCAGGACCTCCCCGAGCGGAATCCCCTGCCGCACCAGCGCCACCGTCGCCTCCAGCAACCGCCGGCTCGGATACGTCACCCGGTCCCCGTCGACCCGTACGTAACCCAGCTCGACCGCCCGTCGGGTGTGCGCGGCCGTCGCCCCCGCGCCGAACAGCTCGCGCAGCTCGGCCCGGGTCATCGTCACCGGCTCCTCGCTCACCCAGTCCCGGGTCATCTCCCGCTCCAGGCCGAGGAGTTGGGACAGCCCGCCACCCTGCTCCCAGGCGGCCAGCAGTTCGCCGATCCCGTTGACCGTGTAGCCGCGCCCCAGCAGGTCGCTGATCAGCCGCAGCCGGGTCAGGTGGTCGTCGGAGTACCAGGCGATCCGGCCCTCGCGCCGCGGCGGGGGCAGCAGCCCGCGCTCCTGGTAGTAGCGCAGGTTGCGCACCTTCACCCCGGCCGCCCGGGCCACCTCCTCCCGGCGCCAGCGCCGCCGCCCCTGCCCGTCGTCCGTCCCCGCCCCAGTGCTCACGCGGCCGAGTGTAGGACCTACCGGCGGGTGTACCGGCAGGTCACATGGGGCGGCGGGGCCGCGTCACCGGGTGCGCTGCGGCGCCTCGCGCTTGACGGCCCGCAGGACCACGAACCGCGGTTCGCTCGCGGTGACTTCGCAGTTGCCGAAGAGCCGGCGCAGATGCGTGTGGTAGCCCATGTGACGGTTGGCCACCACCCACAGCTCCCCGCCCGGGCGCAGCACCTTGCGCGACTGCGCGAACATGCGCAGCGCCGTCGCGTCGGTCGTCGCCTGGTGCGAGTGGAAGGGCGGGTTGTTGAGGACCAGGTCCACGGAGGACGGCGGCAGCATCGCCACCCCGTCGCCGACGAGGAACTCCGCCGTCCGCCGGCCCGGGCGGACGTTGGCCTCGTAGGTGGCCCGCGCCGAGGCGACGGCCTGGTACGACTCGTCCGTGAACACCACCTCGGCGTCCGGGTCGGCGACCTGCACCGCCGTGCCCACGACACCGTTGCCGCAGCCCAGGTCCACGACCCGGGCCCCGTCGGTGTTGGTGGGGATCGACTGGAGGAAGAAGCGCGTGCCGACGTCCAGCCGGTCGGCGCAGAAGATCCCGGCGTGGTTGACCACGGTCAGCCCGGCGCCCGAGCCCCCGTCCTGGTCCACCGTGTACGTCAGCGGCCACGGCGAGGCTCCGGCGCCGGCCAGGACCGCGGGGTCCGGGGTGCAGAAGATCAGCCGGGCCTTCTTCTCGGCGAGGGAGGTCCGCGTCGGGCCGATGATCTTCTCGAAGAGGTCCAGCGTGGAGGTGTGGATCTCCTTGACCATGCCGGTGCCCACGACCACCGTGCCCTCGTGCAGGTGCGGGGCCAGCCGCCGGAGCTGGTCCTCCAGCAGCGCCAGGCTCTTGGGCACCCGGACGAGCAGCACGTCGATCCGCGCGGGCGGCGCGTCCCGCGTGGTCAGCAGGGTCACGGTGGACTTGGCGGTGCCGATGCCGGCCCGGTCGAGGTTGGCCTCGGTGGCCGCCCGGGTCAGCGCGGAGTCGGTGATCTGGGCCGGGTGGTGGGCGGCCAGGGCCGTGGTCAGCGCGCCCCAGCGGTCGCCGACGACCGTGATCTGCCCGGCGCCGGCCAGGTCCACCGGGCCGCGCTCGCCGGTGCCCGCGTCGAGGTGGCGCAGCAGGTACTCGTCGGCGGCGTCCCAGGCGCGGAGCCGGTCGCGCGGGTCGGCGGGGAAGCGGGTGAGTTCGTAGGAGCCGAAAGGCGTGGTCAGGCGGTTCATATCGGACCCAGGCTAGCCGAGGCGGCCGCCGGGCCCCGCACGCCGCGTCTTTCCCGGACGAGGAACGGGGGCAACCGGACCCGGCGGGGCTACCTTGTCCCGTATGAGCAATCTCGATCGCCAGCCGGCCCTGTCCTCCTGCGGCGGCCGCGGCTTCGTCGTGGCCGAACCGGTACGGGAGCTCCTCAGCCCGCGCACGGTCCGGCTCGGGGAGTCCACCGAGGTCCGCCGCCTCCTGCCGAACCTGGGCCGCCGGATGGTGGGCGCCTGGTGCTTCGTCGACCACTACGGCCCCGACGACATCGCCGACGAGCCCGGCATGCAGGTCGCCCCGCACCCGCACGCCGGCCTGCAGACGGTGAGCTGGCTGCACGAGGGCGAGGTCCTGCACCGCGACAGCGTGGGCAGCCTGGCCACGATCCGCCCGCGCGAGCTGGGCCTGATGACCTCCGGCCGGGGCATCAGCCACTCCGAGGAGAGCCCGCGCCCCCACGCCCGCTTCCTGCACGGCGCCCAGCTGTGGGTGGCCCTCCCCGACGCCCACCGCGACGTCGCCCCCCACTTCCAGCACCACGCGGACCTCCCGCAGGTCACGGCCCCCGGGCTCAACGCCACGGTCATCCTCGGCACCCTGGACACGGCGACCTCCCCGGGCACCGCCTACACCCCCATCGTCGGCGCCGACCTCGCCCTGTCCGCCGGCACCGAAACCCGCCTCCCCCTCGACCCGGACTTCGAGTACGCGGTCCTCTCCATGTCCGGCGAGGCCCACGCCGACGGCGTCCCCCTCCTCCCGGGCTCGATGCTCTACCTGGGCTGCGGCCGCAGCGAACTCCCCCTGCGGGCCACGTCGGACGCGGGGCTGATGCTGCTGGGCGGGGAGCCGTTCGAGGAGGAGCTCGTCATGTTCTGGAACTGGATCGGACGGTCACACGATGATATCGCGCAGGCCCGAGAAGACTGGATGAACGGGTCCCGCTTCGGCGAGGTGAAGGGCTATGACGGCCCTCCGATTCCTGCCCCAGAGCTGCCTCCCACCCACCTGAAGCCCAGGGGAAGGGTGCGTTGACCTGCTGTTTTGCGTGGGTGAGGGCTGGGTGCGGTGCTCGCTCTCGGCCCTCCGCTTTTGGTTTCGCGGAGGGGGCTGCCGGGCGCGGTGTAAGAGCCTTCGGTGCCGACGGTCGAGTCTCATGTGTCGCAGGCTGTAACCAAGCTTAGTCGGACGGATGCTGACCTTTTGCTGACTTTACTGACGAGTAGTTAGATTTGCTCGCAGGCTCTGCTGAGTTTCCGGTACCCGCACTGGGCAGGGTGGCTGCCATTGGGTCGCTGGCGCCAGCGACCTGGTCAGCGGAACAGTCAAGACATGCGATACGTCGGTGGTGTGTATGCGTGGGCACCTGTGGAGAGGCGACAACAGCCTTGCTTGGCCCCGTCCCCACCACCAGGCGGTGGCGGAAGCCTGTATGGGCGCGGGAGGCCTGGGGGCCGGCCACCACGTGGTGGGCCGGTTGAGTAAGTCCAACCTTCGGAGTGCATGCAGGACGACGTCTGTGGACTGGCGGGTGGTGAAGCTGGCGCCGACGAGCTGTGGGTTGGGCAGGTGCGACCTCACCAATTCACCTGCCTCACGGGTGCCAGTCGCGAATCATGGCTGCATGAGCATGGGCGAAGCTCTAAGGGTCGCCAGCAGCCGCCGCTGGCAGACGCCTCGGCCCAGGCCTTGATCGCGTGCGGAGGGGCACGGGTGCAGTCTGCGGGAGCGCAGCAGCCGACCACCCAAATTTGGGTGGTCTCCAAGCATCCGAAGGCAGAGACGACATCCCTGATTCTTCCTCCTCGCCAGCGCGTTGTATTTCCTGGTCGTACTGCCGATCAACAAGCTTCACGAACGCCTCGCCCCCCACCAGGACGTCCAGACCCCGAAACGGGACTGCCCTGAATGCCTCAGCCTCGTACCCGCCCAGGCCCGACGCTGCGCCTCCTGCATGGTCGCCCTGCCCGCGGTACCCGCACAGGCTGGAGAGACAACCCAGCGCGTCGGATGGCTGGTCTCCGCTGACCATCACCGCTCGACATCCTCAGCGCTTGGCCGATTCGGCGACAATCGCGGCAGGACGCACGGACAGGGGGAGAGATGTCAGCAGATGTGAGCGGGACGAAGGGGACCTGGCCGGACGGGCGGGAAGTCGACCCAGCGCTGACATCCATGCGGGCAGCGACGCGCGCCCTGCGGTTCCATCTGGACACGCTGCCTGCGGTGTTTCACTTCGACGGGCCGGCCGACCAGTTTCTCGCGGAGGCTGCGTTTCCATTTGCCCGGTGGCGGTACGCCTGCGCTGACTCCCTGCTGGGTTCGGGTACCGGCGGCACCGTCGTGGGGGCTCTGTCGCGCAGCCTGTTCGATGACGGTCTGCGGTGGCAGTGGATCGCCGAATCGCCGACGGAGAGGCGGCCGGGTCTGCTGGGCAGCATGCTTGAAGAACGCGACCGAATCTGCGGTTTCCTGGCCACCCACGAGGCGACCTGCCCCAACTTGGCCCGGTGGTTCGTTCCACTGGATGGCGTCACCAACCTGACGGGCTCGTCCCTGGAGGCGCTTGCGGCGCCGTCGCTGCCGGATACGCCAGAGCTTCTGGACCTGTTCCTCGCCTCCTCCCCCACCCGGACTCCGCCGGTCTCGCTGCTCGGCGGAAGTGTCGAGGACCTGATGCAGGCCGCCCGGGGCCTGCTGGCCATGTCCGGACTGCGCGGGGCGGTGATGGTTCTGGCGCACGCCGGTCACGGCAATCTACTGGGGCTCCAGAGCAGCCTGGCCGCCGGAGGTGCCGCCGGGCATGACCTGCGGGCCGATCACGAGGCACTTTTCATGCATGTTGCCGCTGTCGGGGTCACCGTGACCCTTCTGGGTGTGTGCGCGGCTGTGCCGGAGTGTTGGCCGCCGGAGGTCGAACGGGCCGGGTTTCTCGGAACACTGCTGCGGCTGACCGAGGATGTCGTGACCGCAGCGCACACAGTGCACGGTCTCGGCGACCCGAAGCCAGTATCGGGGACCACTGCGAAGGTCCGCGCAACGGCGGGGAGGCGGCGTCTGCGGCCCGAAGCGCTGGTGGCGTATCACGAGGTTCTGCCGGACATTCTGCATGCCGGTCCGGTCATCGGGGCGGTCCGCCGCTACGCTGAGTTCGTCGGCAGCTGGACCGTCAATCCGTGGGCTCACGGTGACCCCAAGCTGGCGAGCGTTCTCGCGTACGGCGGGGCCCACTCCACGTTCAACACCGTGATGAGTACCTTTGACGAACATGCCTCTGTGACAGCAGTGTTCGCCGCGCGGATGCTTCTGGAGGAAGCCGCCCGCTTCACCTGGCTGGTCCAGGACGTCCAGGACGAGGACGCGTTCGTGCAGCGGTCCACCCAATACTTCGATGAGTTCCGGGCGATGAAGAAGACCGCGATCGCCACGTTCACCGGCAACGGTGTTGCCCGCGCCGCGGCCATTCGGTTGCTGACGATGCCCGACCATGTCGTCCAGGGACCGGAGACGATCACCAAGGGTCGTGAGCGGCTGCCTTCGATCGACAAGATGCTTTTGCTGATGGGGGCGCCCTACCCCGAGCCGGGCTGGCTACCCGTGGCCTACTCGCTGCTCAGCCAGGTCGTCCACAGCACTCCGGTCGGCCTCGTGCACATGACCCGCTATCGCGAAGGCGTTCTGTCCGCCCACGACATCTCCCCGGAGATGCTTGCCCTTGCCCTGGATGTGGCCAGCTTGGGCAGCGCCCGCCTGCTGGGCATGTCCGGTCTGCTGCTGTCCCATGGCAGTGCCCAGGCGCAGCAATACGCGGCCGGACTGGCACGACGTGCCGACGAAGTCCACCACCTCGCCCGCATGGTGCACGGACTGGACTGAACCCGCGGGGCCGGCGCGCCTGGGCGCCGGCCCCGTTTCGCGCGCCACAGATGGTTGTCCGGCGAGCCGGCAGCCCGGGCCCGGCGTAGGCCTCTCACGATCTGGCAGGTGTGCGGTGTGAGTGGGGCCTGCTCCAGCGGCCAGAGCCGGACTCCATGCCATGCGGAAAAGCAGGTGGAGGGGAACCCGGCGCCTTGGAGCGAGCCACGGGCGTCTTCATGGCCTTGGCCCTGTGACGCGCCAACCGCGCAGGCAATACTCGCCCAAGCCGCCCGTGCCGCGGACTGCAGTGCACTGGACCTGGCGGCGGCCATGGCCGGCGATGCACCGCTTCCGGGCCGCCTTGAGGAAGCCGTACGGTCCGCGGTCGAGCAAGCCCGCTGCTCCCCCGACCACCGCACCGAAGCGCCCGGCCGCCTGCGCCCGCAGCCGCATGCGGTCCGCGAGCAGCTGGCCCGCTTCCGTGCCCTGCGCCGCCGTCTCCTCGCCGCCCCCGACGACAGCCGGCTGCAGACCGGGCTTCAGGACGCCGCTTACACCCTGTGCGTGCTGATAGGCCGCACCACCGCCTACAGCGCCCCGCAGGAAGCCGAACTGCGGCGGCACCCACCTCAACGGCAAGCTTCCCCAGCGATGCCGAGGGCACCCCAGTCAGCACCGGCAGCACGCGCCCACGCACTGAACGGCCAGGCCGGTCGTAACGCCAGGATCCGTTCAAGGTCTCCGACCTTCAGGCGTGGTCAAACAGCAGCGGATCGCGGCCTGGTAGCCGCGGTCAAGGTCGAAGGGCAACGTCCAGGTATCGCTGGACCGGCTTGAAGAGCCCGTACGGGATGTATCGCGGGATCTCGGACAAGGTTACCCACGCGACCTCAGCGATTTCATCAGTGTCCCCCACGCGCGCGGTCCCGCCGACTACCTCACAGGCGGTGTACGACACTTGCCGACCTGTGATCGGATGGATCCGCTCGCCCAGCTGACAAACGGCGGCCACATCCAGGCCGGCCTCCTCCTTTGTCTCGCGGACGGCGGCCTCCTCGACGGACTCACCCGGTTCGACTTTGCCCGCCGGGAACTGCCATGAGAGTCGGCCCTCTACAACCCTTCGCCGTACGAGCAGTACTTGGCCTTCATGAGCCACAACGGCCGCAGCAACGCGAGGTTGGGGACCAGCATTGCCAGTCAGCGACGCCTCCCGGTCACTCATGGCTTCATTCCTCGAAGAGCATTTCTTCCACCCCGGCCGGCGCCGTTGCGTCCCGCTGTGCGCGCTCGAACTCGAGCTGCCACGCTCGCGCATCGGCGTAAGCGACGTGGACCATGCTGCCTGGGCACAGAACCAATGCCCGGGGCTCGATCTTGTGGTCCTTAACCGATCCGTAACCGATTCGTTTGGTAGGCAGCAAGGCGTGCGGTACGGAACAGGAAGGGCATGGAGCCTTCGGGAGGGTCGCCATGTCACCAGGATGGCCTAATGGGCCGAGGTGTGACAGGGAGCGCATGAGCGCGCACTGCGGCATATAGCATGTCTCCCCGCGGTCCAAGTGGCGGTGGGGCCTCAGCGGTGGAAGGCTCCCGACCACCTCATGTATCCGTGCTTGACCACCTCCGCATCGTGTATGAAGGCCCAGGAGGTCGGCAGGTAGGCATCGTCGCGGCCGCGGATGACACGGGCTTCTGGGCGGCGCGCCGGCGGGTTGGCTAGGTAGGCGTCGATGTCCGGGATCGCAAAGCCGGCGCCGCGACGGCGCTTGCGCTCATACGGCGCCAGCTCGTTGAGGTTGCACGGGCGGCAGAGGATCCCGCGAACGCAGCAGCGGTTGCTGGAGCCCTTCATGCCGCAGCAGTGATGGTCGTGATCGATCTGCCAGGGGCGTGGTTCGACGTGAGGAATACCGCCGTCGCAGGGCTCCTCATTGTCCCCGCAGAGGGCGCACCGGAAATTCTGCGCGCGCCAGATGGCGTTGTACTGGGGGACGGTGAGCCCGTACTTCTCGATGCCCCGGCGCATCCGGTAGCACCCTTGGCACTCACGGCCCCGCACCAGGCGGGCGGCCCATGCCCCACACTTGTAGAACTCACCGTCCCCCTCGAGTTCGATGCGGTTCATGATCTGCTCGATCCCTTCCGAGGAAGCCATGCCGGGATCTTAAAGCTCGCCGCTGACAGTGCCCTCGTCGTCGGCTCGTGCTGTCCGCGCTGCATGGCAGAAGTGCCGTGCTGCGCGGCTATGCCTGCAACCGCTCACGGCGTGTTCTTTGGGTCGCCGCCGAGGCATCCACGCTGATCTTCGAACCAGTCGCTCTTCGGGAAACCCTCCATCCTCGGCTCATACACGATCTTGTCGTAGAGAGCCTTCTGGCAGATCCGAGAGTGGTCCGCTGCGGAGAGAGTAAGCCGCTTACGCTCGCTAGCAGGTTCGGTGAACCATTGGCGGATGCCCATGTGACTCCATCCATCAGGCGAGTCGTGGTCGCCGTAGACGATGCGAGTCAGTCCCGCGAGGACGACCTCGTGAGACAGGGACTTCTCGACCCCGGCAGGGTCTGTGAAGCGTACAGTCCATGACCATTTCTGCCCCTCGGCGAGTTGGGCGTCCTTGGGGAACTGTCCGTCGAAGCCAGCATGGTGCGCCGCGTTGGGACCGATGACGACGTTCTCGGCCCAGGTCACGTCTCCGAGCCACACGGAGTCAGCTAGAAAGCCCTCTGCGATCTTCCGGGTCTCGTCATCGCTGATGAGGTGGTTGCTGCCCATCGCCCCTCCCAGAGCCGAGGCCCGACTGCTCGGACCTCATCAGAGGATGCCTGACTTCGGTGTGCGGGGTCGGTCTTTCACCGACTGGTCTCGCCAACAGCTCCCCGCAGGGCAATCGAGCGGGTACCGTTTGTTCAGCGCACCTCGTCTGTGCGCGCTGAGGCGGAACCCACCTTCCGCCGTCGGCGAACCGAGCGGCCGCTGGGAGGCGAGAGGTTCGTTGGTGCTGCCGAGTCCAGACTCTCCATGCACCTGGCGGTAGTCGGGGTGGGACGGCGTACGCCAGGGGTGCAGGAGACCGCTGTGACCGCCAAGCCGCATCACAACACCACCCACCAGCAGAAGATCGCCCGTGCGCTGCACAAGACCATCGGCTGCGGCTATCAGGAAGCCTTGAGGCGTGTGCGTCTCGCCGCCGAGCGGGGCCTCCTCCCCTCATCCCTGGACGCCGCCGGCCGGGAACGCGCCGTGCGCATCCTGGCCGCCACAGAGACCGCCGCGATCCTTCCTCAGACGCAGGCGAGCCCCGCCGTCTTCGGTACGCATACACACCCCCAGCCCGCCGACGGGTCTCGGACCCCCTCCCTTCCGTGGCGGGGCACCGGCGATCTGGTCCACCTCGAGCCAGGCAGCATCACGGTTCTGGTCTCCTTGCCCACCGCCGGGCGCACGACCATGGCGCTGAACATCGCGGCTCACAACGCCGAGCGGGGCGTGACGTGCCTGTTCACCTCGGGCGAGACGTCCGACGAGGGTCTGTGGCGGAAGGTACTGAACGCCAAGTACGGGTTCGATGTCCGCAGGCAGGCTCCCCCTGAGGGCTGGGATGCCTTCAAGGCCAAGGTCAACGCGGACATGAGCTCGCTGCCATTGTTCATTCACAATCCGCACCCCGGCGACGCGGTCCGCGCGGTCTTCCGGGAGGGCCGGACCATGGCGAACGCGCGCGGTCGGCGGCTGGACCTCTGGGTCCTCGACACCATTCAGCACTTCAGTCAGTTCACCGACGACGGCCTCGATCTCGCCGACTCCATGCACCAGGCACGTCGGATCGCGCAGGAGAACCAGATTCCCGTCGTGGTGACCGCCCGGGTTCTGACCGAGTCCAAGGACGAGGCCATCAGCGCCGAGCACCTGCCGCCAGAGCTGCGAGGCGCGGACTCGATCCTGGCGCTCCACCGCGACAACAGCTCCTGGTTCGCCCGCCGTGAGGACGACTCGGCCGCCTCGACACTGACAGTGCTGCGCCCGCGCCCATCCCAGGCCGGCTCCGCGCAGCTCTTCCTCGAAGAGGAGCGCTGCCGGTTCGTCTCTCTGCATGCTGGCCCTTTCACGCCCTGATCTCGCGCCACCACCAGCTGGGAGCTGAGCCCCAGCGCTCACCCGCGCCACAGGCAGCGGCCCACGAACACCACTTCACCCAGCAGCACCGGACATGGCCGAAGGAGGCCCTCATGCCCGTATCGAAGCGCCTGCGCTATGAAATCTTGCGCCGCGACAATCACACCTGTCGATACTGCGGAGCTGCCGCACCTGCAGTCCCTCTCCGCATCGACCACGTCGTGCCCCTCGCGCTAGGAGGCACCGACACAGCCGACAACCTGGTCACCAGCTGCGAGCCATGCAACAACGGCAAGAGCAGCAGCACCGTGGGAGCAGACCTTGTCGCCGATGTGGCCGAAGACGCGATGCGCTGGGCCGCTGCCATGCAGCGGGCCGCAGACAATCTGCTGGAGCAGGAAAAGCCGAAGCAGGAGTACCGGCAGGCGTTCCTCGCTCAGTGGAACGCCTGGGGCAGGGGCGAAGGCCCGGCGCGCCAAACCTTTCCGCTGCCCGCCGGGTGGAAGGCAAGCATCGAACGCTTTCGCATCGCGGGACTGCCGTCCTGGGTATGGGAAGCGATCGTCGACACATCCATGGGCTACGACTCCGTGAAAGCGGAGAACAAGTTCAAGTACTGCTGCGGCATAGCCTGGAAGCAGATCCACGCCTTGCACGCAGAAGCCCGGGCCCATCTCGCACCGGCGGCTGTCAACCTCACCGAAGCCGGGGCCACGGGCGACGTGGATGCGCTCGCTGTTGAAACAGCGCTCCTTCTCTGGGGCCAAGAGTGGGCGTCTCTCCTGCCGGGCCCGACCCCGGAACATGAAGCGGAGTTCCGGACGACGGCTCATGAGGCTCTGGCCTTAGGCCGCACCCCAGGCGAGCTAGTCCAGTCCGCCGAGTACGGGGCTTGGTTCGCCACAGCCGACGCCCGCCAGGCCATCCAGCATCATGAAGATCAGAAGACCTTCATCGACCAGTACGTGGCGCATTCCGTGTTCGAATACGCCTGGCACTTCTCACACGGGGAGGCGCCGCCCAAGGAAGTTCTCGACGCCCTCTGGGCCAACTGCACCCAACTCTACGAAGCGGGCGCCCACCCCATACCCGTGATCCTGGCCGCAGCCGCTGCTGGCCTCGGCGACACCGCAGACCTCTACGCAGGTCTGAGTGCGGAACAGCGTGATGTCCTCGGAGCCCGCCCAACCCTTCTGCACGCGGAGGAGGTTTGGGCCTACGCCTGGAAGCACGCCTCTCCCGATTTCGCCTGGCCCTCCTCTGAAGAACGGTCAAGACTCCGCGCTGGGCTGGAAGAGCTCCGTCAGCACGGCGGCTACAACACCCTGGATGTCTTCGCTGCGGCCCTGAAGGCAGGATCGGCCCATCAGACCGTCCTGGCTGTCCCGGACCCGCAGGAGTCGGCCAATGGGACCGCCAGCCCTGTCCGACTCCCTCCAGAGTTCGCGCCCGGAGGCAGTCTTGCGCGCATGCCTGCCGCCGACCAGGCCGACCCGCGCTCGACTGGGGACACACGTGCCTGCGCGCCAGCATCGAGCGACTGACCGCAGCCGCGTAGCCCCCGACCCGTGTCGCGGGACTCTCTAGGCCTGGCTGTTCCGTGATGCCGCAAATTAGCCCCGACTTCTAAAGCGCTGGCCGAGACCTTCAAGGGGCGCGGAGCCCCGGACCCTGATCAGCAATGCACCACTGACCTGTGGATGGAGAACACCGAGATGATCACCCCAAACACCGCCGGCCAGTCGACACGCTGCCCGCTCGCCTGGATGCACCCGGATGACATCCTGCCCCCCACCGACCCAGCCGTGAGGCTAACCACCAGCGAGGCCCAGGCCGTCGAGGAAGCCTTGACCGACTACGCGGCCAAGGAACTGCGGATGTACCAGGAGAACATGATCTTCCGGCTCGAAGAACTCCACCCGATCCCCATCCACCCCGCCGTACGCGAGGAGTGGGCCCGTAACCTTCCCACGACGCCGAAGGACCTGCGCAGCACCTACGCCGCCTTGCAGCTGGAACGGGCCGCCTCCGCCGCGCTCCACACGGCCCTGGTCCGCCGGGACTGGGCCGGGCTCCTGCTCCGCTACACCACCCAGACCGGCACCCGGGACAAGATCAAGTATCCGTCCAGCGGGATCAAGGCCGGGGAATCCGTCCAGCACATCCGCGACGCCTGGGACAAGCGTGTGGCTGATCTCCGAACCGAACGTGCCCGCCGCCTCGGTTGCACCTGCCTCTGACCCACCAACCCGAGCCCCGCACCGCTATGCGGGGCTCACACGGTCGACGGCAAGGCGCGGTCAGTGGCACCCCGAGCGACAACTCCCCTCGCCTCTCCGCTCCCAACCAGCCAGCGTGGGCCGGCGCGGCAGGCGCTCCTAGCTCCCGTGACGCTCCGTAGTCGGCCAAGGGAATCGCTCACCTCCGGAAATAGTCCCGAAGCCGTTCGTGTTGGGGATGCCGACGATGGGGGGTGTCGACGCTGAGGTTGTTCAGCACGAAGGGCGGCGTCACGGAGGTTGCGCCGCGATTGGCCGATGAAGAGGCAGAGGTGCAGGCCCTCGTCGAAGGCGCGATGGAGGTCATGCTCGGAGTGCGGTTCCTGGCGAGCGAATACAGCACCGGCCCCGTGCACGGAGGGCGCATCGACTCGCTCGGGCTGGACGAGAACGGCTCGCCCGTGATCGTCGAGTACAAGAGGGCCACCGACCCCGGTGTCCTCTCGCAGGGCCTGTTCTACATGGCCTGGTTGGTCGACCACCGGCAGGAGTTCCATGCCCTGGTGCGTGAGCGCCTGGGCTCTGCGGCTGCCGCCCAGGTGATGTGGAAGGCACCCAGGCTGATCTGTGTCGCGGGGGACTACACCCGATACGACCTCCACGCCGTCGGGGAACACCGCCGGTCGATCGACCTCGTGCGTTACCGCCTCTACGGGAAGGGCCTCATCGCGCTGGAGACGGTCGCTTCCGTCGCGGCGCAGCCCAAGGCATCCCCGCGCATGCGCCGCGGGAACGCCGGCGGTGCGGCATCGCGGCCGAATCCGGCGGGGGCAATGGTGGAGCTGGCCGCAGTGGTTGACGAAGCGCTGCTGGCCCTCGGTGCCGACGTGACGAAGGTCGAGCGCAAGCAGTACGACGCGTACCAGCGCCTGCGTAACTTCGCCTGTGTGACGTCGCGGCAGGACAAGCTGCTCGTTTACCTCAAGGCGGCCCCGGAGGCCGTCGACCTCGTACCAGGATTCACCAGGGACGTAAGAGGGCTTGGGCATCACGGCACCGGCGATCTTGAGGTCCAGCTGCGCTCGGAGAGGGACGTGGAGCGGGCAATGGACCTGTTCCGGTTGTCCTACGCCGCAGCGTAGGCCGGTGTAGCCGGGGCGGCGACGCCTGGGGAGTCACGGCTGGTCGCGTCGGGACGCGGTGCTGGCTCTTGGCGGGCTCCTTTCGGTGGACGGGTAGGACGTGGCGGTGGTGCAGTCCATCTTCGGCAGGATCCCCGGTTTCGGAAACCGGGGATCCTGCGCTATGTATCGCCCAGCCACTGGCTGGGATACCTGCTCGGTAGCGCCTGGATGGGGCTCGTTCGCATCTTGCGTACAGGCGTTCGAGCGGGCAGGGTTCCATACTTCCGAGCACGTCCAGCCCACTTCGGCAGGAAGCGAGCGAAGACGACCATGGCTAAGCGTCAGTCCGAAGAGACCGGAACCTCTCCACTGCTCATCGCGATCGAGCACCTTGCTCGTGTGCAGGACCGCTTCGACACCCAGGAATCCGATCCCACCGGCACCTCGGCCGGCGATGACGGAGAGAACCGCGACGGCCTGAACCACCCCGAGGCGTAACCGCTGCCCCCGTTCGAGCCGCTCTGCAGCCCGGGCCCGCCCCTTCTCCAGGGTGGGCCCGGCCGCACCCGAAGTCTCCGGAGGACGCCGTGCACCACCAGCTCGTCCAAGCC
Organism: Streptomyces sp. 3211.6; assembly: GCF_003634815.1. Taxonomy (NCBI): domain Bacteria; kingdom Bacillati; phylum Actinomycetota; class Actinomycetes; order Kitasatosporales; family Streptomycetaceae; genus Streptomyces; species Streptomyces sp. 3211.6. The sequence goes on from NZ_RBXC01000001.1 coordinate 6,830,383, forward strand.
CTCGAAACCGCCCTCGGCTGGACCGGGCCCGCCCCCATGGGCAGGGAGTTTGCCCGAGGCCACCTCGCTGACCCTGGGCTTCCGGCCCGGTTGATGAGCCCCACCCGCCTCTTGGACACTGTCATGCGACGCAGTCTGTCCCACCCTCAGTTCCGCGCCTTCCAGAACGGACGCGAGCTCCACCCCGGCGAGTACTTCACCGACACAGTCACCCGCCGCGGCCAGGGCATCCGCTTCACGAACATGACCCGCCTTTCCGCGATCATGCAGGAAGGCGCCACCCTCGTCCTCGACGAGCTCGACTTCTTCGACCCAAGCCTCGAAGTCGCCTGCCGCGCCCTCCAGTGGTGGTCCCGCGAGCTCGTCCAGGTCAACGCCTACCTGACCACGCAGGACGCCGCAGGGTTCGCCCTCCACTGGGACGACCACGACGTGGTCATCGTCCAAGTCGCCGGCGAGAAGTCCTGGGACGTACGCGGCACCTCGCGGCCGGTCCCCATGTACCGGGACGCCGCCCCGAACAACACTCCGCCTGAGACCTCGATCTGGCAGGGCACTCTCCGCGCCGGCGAGGTCATGCACATCCCGCGCGGCCACTGGCACCAAGCCACCCGCACCGACCAAGGCGACGGCGGATCGAGGCGACGGGGAGCTGGGACAGGGCGGCGATCTCGTCGGGGGTGGGGCGGTCGAAGTCAGTGCGGATCTCGCGTGCGGGCATGGGACGGCCTTTCGTCAGGAGGAGCGGTTGATGTTGGACAGTTCGCGCAGCGGCGCGAGGTCTTGGGCCATGAGGTCAGCGGGAGACGGTCCGGGCGCGCTGGGCGCGTTGCCGGTGGAGAGCACGGCGCGAGTGGTCCGGCAGACGAGGTGGGCGACGGACTGCACCAGGGCCGCGAACGCGAAGTCGTCCGTCTGCGGGAGCTGGAGCCGCTCGGAATGCGGCTGGGACGGGCCGTTGCGGTGGAGGAGGAACAGCCGGACGTCCGCCGCGACGGCCGCGCGGATCGCCTCCTGGGTGGTCCTGCTGGCGGCGTCGTAGGTCAGGAGGAACACCACGTCGCCCGGGGCGGCCGAGCGCAGCTGGTAGACGACGCCGTGCGCCGGGTCCGGGTGATCGTTGTAGATCGCGCTCATGTCGGCCAGCGACGGGTCGGAGACGACCACGGGCGGCTGGACGTCCTCGACGCCGAGGGGTGCGTCCCAGTGCAGGTTGTGGGCGTAGTGCTCGCCGGCCAGGGCGAGGGGTCCGCCGTCGGGGCACAGCACGTAGATCGGGCGCCGGGTGCGGATGGCCTCCGCGACCGCTGTGGTCGCCTCCTCCAGGAACGCCCCGAGCTGGACGGTGTCAACGGCGGCCACGGCGTGCAGGTGCTGGTCAACACGGGCCGCGAGCGGCGCGGTGGCCGATCCCAGCGCGGTTGCGGCTGCCAGGGTCAGCGCGGTCAGCATGGCGTCCTCGCTGACCTGCTGGTCGGTGGTCCCGGTGCCCCAGACCATGCCGCGGGTGGGTTCAACCTGGGTGCCGTCGCCGCCGACCAGGGCCAGAACGGGGACGTCGTGTTCGCGGCACAGGCTGAGGGCCTTGCGGATGTTCGCCGACCGGCCGCTGACGCTGGCGACGACGACCAGGTCCAGACTGTGGATGTCGGCCGTCAGCGACCTGGCGAAGACCTCGGAGTACGTGGCGCGCTGTGCGGTGTAGGCCATGGCCGCCGGGCTCATCATCGAGTCCGACACCGGGCGTCCAGTGTGGGCCTGGAGCTGGAGGACGGCCGAGCGGACGATCGCGGAGGATCCCCCGTTGCCGAAGGCTCGGATACGGGCGCCGCCGACGGCGGCCCGGTTGAGCAGGTCGACTGCGTCATGGCCGCGGGTGAGCATGCGGCCGACTGCGGTACCGACCTCGGTCAGGTAGGCGTGCGCGAAATCCTGGTACACGGTCGCGTCCTTTGACCAGGTCGATGTGGGGCGGCCGGGGCGCAGCCAGGGCGAGACCACGTTCGGGAGTTCGGCGCGGAACGAGCGGCGCAGCGGCCAGCCCAGGGCTGCAGGGAGGTCGTGGCAGTCCAGACGGCAGTCCATGGGACGGCCGCCGGCCGCCGCGTCCGCCGCCCCGGCCCGCAGGCGGCCGATGGGCAGACCAAACGCGCGGGTGATCAGTACGGCCATCTGGTACTTGGTGAAGGCTTCCTGCGCGCCCCAGTGGTTCACGGACCCGAGTCGCTGGCCTTCGAGGAGCACCGTGGCGAGCCGGCGGCAGACGTCGGCGGCCTCGTCCGCGTGGGTCGGGTATCGCACGCATACGTCGTCCAGCTCGACGTCCGCGCCTGTAGCCACGGTGGCGGCGATCTGGGTCAGGTTCGTCTCGGCCGCGTACTCGGCGGCCCCGTAGAGCACGGGCAGCCGCAGGATCGCGGCGTCCGGGCAAGCCGTCCGCACCGCCGCCTCGGCCTCCAGCTTCCACCGGCCGTACGGCGTCAACGGGTTCGGGACGGCGTCGGGCCTGTACGGCGCCTGGGTCCCGTCGAACACGTAGTCGCTGCTGACGTGGATCAGCCGGGCCCGGCGCTCGGCAGCGGCGCTGGCGATGAGACGGGCCGCGTCTACGTTCCGGCCCCGCGCCTGCTCCGGCTCGGCCGCCCATGCCTCGGGCCTGCGCTCCCCGACGCAGTTCACGACGACGTGCGGCCTCATCCGGTCGAGAAGCCGGTCGACGTCATCGGTCGACGTCGCGTCAACCGGAATCAGACCGGCGCCGGTCCGGCTGTATCCCGTTCCGGCCGCTGCATCACCGAACGCCCTCAGCACACTGCGCCCCAGCAGTCCAGACGCTCCGAAGATCACTGCTCGCACCGCTTCACCTCCACCAGTAGCCCTGCGGGGAAGCCAGACAAGCGGAGCAGCATCGTGATCGCGATAGGTTCAGGAGGTGAACCCGGTGCACCCACCAAGTCGGTTTAGGGACACTGCAATTGGCAACTGGTGTACGTACACCAAGTCCTTTTCGTCCCACCTCATTCGGCGCGCTGAGCGGTGGTAACGTCCGGCTCAGGACCCCGCCGGACTTGGAGTGCCCATGGAGCCAGCCGAGGTCCGCGCATCGCCGACCACCGTGCTCGCCGCCCTCCTCCAGCAGCTGGAAGTGCGGCCGGAGCAACTGATTGCGCGGATCAACGAGCGGCGCGCGCGCCGCGGATGCAACCCGTTGAGCTTAAAGGCGGCCTACCCGTGGCTACGCGGAGCCCACCCTCAGCCCGACAACGCGACCGATGCCCTCGCCGTCCTCACGGCCAAGGCCGGACGGTGCATCACCGCGTCGGACGTCGGGTGGGACCTGCCTCGCCAGCGGACGCGCAATCGGCACATCGACGCGCCCGGCGACGCCCCCCTGGAGGCATTGCTTCACGAGATCAGCCAAGGAGACATCATGGACCGCCGCAACCTGCTCATGCTCACCGGAGCCGCAGCCACCGCCCCGGCCCTCGCGCTGCTCCTCGGCCCGATAGCGGAAGCGGCAGCCGCACCGGCCGGTGCGCGGCTCTCCGAGGGGCTGGTCACCACCATCGAGAGCGCGGTTCGTGATCTCCGGAACATGGACGACTCCGCTGGGAGTTCCGCCGGCGACCTGACCTGGGGCACCGGGATCTGGCAGAGCACGTCCCGTGTGATGGCGCAGGCCCGAGGGCAGGGCCCCCTCGTCGACCGGCTCCAGACCGCCTACGTCGAACTCAGCGAACAGGTCGGCTGGATGCTCTTCGACGCCCGCCAGCACCCCCAGGCGCAGCGTGTCTACCACACTGGAATGCGGCTGGCCCGCGAGAGCACGACGTCTCTGACCACCCAGCACGCCGCCGCCAACCTGGTTGCGTCGGCGGCGTATCAGGCCGCCTGGCTCGGGCACCACAACGACGCCGCCCAGCTCCTCGACATCGCCTCCCGGGCACTGGATCTGCCGTCGGCTGTCACCGCCGTGATCAACGATCGGCGGGTGTACGCGGCCGGGCGCCGCCAAGACCCCGAGGCGGTACTCCGCTTCCGTGACGAAGCGCTCGCGCATGCCAGCGCTCCGGACGGACGTACGCCGTGGTGGGCTACCTGGCTGACGCCGGAGTCCGTGGATGCCGCTACCGGACGCGCCTGGCTCGCCTGCGACCAGCCGTCTCGGGCCGTGCCCTTCCTGACCCGGCGCGTCGAAGCGGTCTCGGCCGTCGACTACCCGCGCGACCGCCTGCTCGCAGTCCTCGACCTGGCCGACACAGTCCACAAGGGTGGCGAAACCGAGCACGCCCGCGACCTCCTCGGTCAGGCCGAAGACCTCCTCGGCCGGGTCTCCTCGCAGCGTGTGGTGCACCGGTACGAGAGCCTGTCGGCGGCCGTCGCCGCGTGAGAGCACGGCCCCGGCGCGAAGTCCGCACCGGGGCCGGCACGGGCCGTGGTGCTCTACGGCCGGTCGGGGCCACGTTCGGCGTACCGGCCCGTCCAGATCGTGCGGCTCTCGTAAGTCCCCTGTGCTTCTGCCCTGCCCCGACGAAGCTCCTGCAGGACCTCGGGGCTGATTCCCAGGTCGGTGGCAACAGCGTGCACGACCTCCAGGATCTCGGCCAGCTGCTGCCCGGCTGCCGCGCCGGCGGGATTCTCGGCGAGGAGCACCGTCACCTCCTCCCTCAATGCCTCTCGCAGCCGCGCCCGGTACTCCGCCGGAGCCGCCTCGTACACCTCGGGTTGCCGGCCATCGGTCTCAAGCAACCAGGACGGGATCCGATCTCGGACCAGCCGGGGGCGCTCCCCCAGCACGTGGGCGATCGCTTCGACGACGTCGGTCGCGATGAGGGTCGGCCAGTAGCTCGACTCTGTCCATGGCCGGCCACCGGAAACCCAGATGCTGTGAATGCCGAGGTCGACCGCCCCTTGTACGTCGGCGTGCGCGGCGTCTCCGATCATCCAGGTGGTCGCTCGGTCAAGGCCGGGCAGACCAACCACCTCGGCAGCGGCGTGGAAGATCTCCGGCGACGGCTTCCGGTGTCCGACCGAACCGGAGATCACCCACCCGTCCACCAAGGCATCCAGCCCGGCGTTGCGGATCTTCTCTTCCTGCTGGTCGCCTCGCCCGTTGGTGACGATCACGCAGGGCACCCCTGCCGCCCTGACGGCAAGGAGCGATCGTCGGACCGCATCGTCGAGCGTCACGTGGGCCGCCGGGCCCCGGCGCAAGAACGTCAGAATCGTGTGCTCGGAGATGCCGTTCCATCGCTGCGCGAGGGCAGCTGCGACGGCAGGCCGGGGTGCGTGGCCGCCTTGGTCCAGCTCCATGATCACGTCTGCGTCACACTCTGGAAGGCCGTTCTCGGAGAGGAATGCGCTGGCGGCGCGCCTGAAGGCGGCGTCTCTGTTGATCAGCGTGTTGTCGAGGTCAACGGCGAGGAGTGAGGCCCTGGGAGGAGGGAGGGCGCGCGACGTCGGCATGAGAGGCAGTATGGCGGCCGACGCCCGCGACGGTCAGGGCCTCGGCAAAGGTGAGGCCCAGCGGGTGAGCGGAGCATTCTGGCGCGGTCTCGAAAGAGGACCCGGTCCGCTGAAGTGCCGGCCGCCTGTCCAGGTGCTGTGTTGCCCTCCTCTCTGGGATCGTCCGGGCAAAGCCTCGACGGCAGCTGGCAGACCGACTCGCCGGCCATCCCACCGTGGCCCGGCGGATCCTGGACCACCTCGACCAGCACGACGGCCGGACCAACCTCCGCTCTGCGGGTCAGCGAGCGGTCGATGGAGCGCTGGCGGCGGGACTGGCGCGAGGCGGCGTCCAGGCTTTGCCTTCGGCGCCACGCGCCGCTGAACCGTTCAGCGCCGCAGCGGCTGGTCACAGGTACAGCACGGCCGGGCCCTCGGTCCACCCTGCGACGAAGCTGCTGGCCCCGTCTAGCGGGGCTTCCTCGACGCAGTTGGGGAGCCCAGTGGGATCGAACTCACCTGCCCGGAAGGCCCAGCAGGCTGGTGGCCGTTCCGGATCAGGCGCGGTAGCCGGTGCGGCTGCGCTGCTGCATGCCCCGGAAGGCCGAGGCGGAACTGTCGAGGCGTTCCAGCGCGGTGGTGGCGAAGGCCTGCACCAAAGCGTCGGGGTGGGACTTCAACTTCTCCGCAGCCTCCCGGCGCGGGCGGATCACGGCGTCCAAGTCGGTGAAGACGGCGTTCACTGCGGCCAACCCGTGCAGGATCAGCTCCTGGCTTTCAAGGGTCAGCCCAGCAATCAGGAGCTCTGGGACAACCTGTCCCCAGGTAGTGCTCGACCAGGCCAGGTGAACCGCCTTCGCAGCTCGACGGCGTGCGCTCGGCGGTCCGCCGGCCCACTCGACTAGTGCTCGCGACCAGGCTTCGGTGTCTTTGCCGATCGCAGTGAGCGTCTCGCACAGCACGTCTTCGACGGAGTCGTCGAGGGCGTTGGCCGGTACTGCCGACCAGCGCTGCTCGAACGCGGCGGTGATCTCGTCTCGCACCGCAATGTCGAGCCTCTCAAGCTGCTCCGTCCAGGAAGCCGGCAGGCGGCGACCTCCGAGGACATGTCCTGCTAGGACCTGGGCGAACCTCTGGGGTGACCGGCGAGCGATCTGGATCACTCCGTGGCTGATGAGGCCGAGGCCGTCGTTGTTCATGAGGCCGGTGATGTCGGTGGTGAGCCCCCGCTCCAGCACGGCCACGCAAGCGTTTACCGCTTCGGGGTCCACCGGTGCGTTGGAGTGGAGCACTATCCCGATCGCCTCCAATACCTCGGGAACCGCCTGATCCGGCCCCTGGGTGCCGAGCAGGGCAAGGCGTTCCAGGCGGTCCTCGGCTGATCTCGTGCAGTGGCGCGCGTGCCGGGCGACCTGTGTGCAGATGGCGGCCGGCTCGGAGGCCTCGGTTCCGGTTGCCGCGTCCGTGAGAGCGCGAAGGAGTTGCTCTTCCTGTTTGGGGTGGTCGTCCGCCATCGCGAGTGCGAGCCCCGCGAGCCTGGGGTCATCCGCATGTTCGGAAACCCGCTGCCAGACCTGCTCCGGGTGCCGGGTCGCCAGGCCGGCCAGCAGGCCAGCATCGCCTGGCAGTGGCCCGCTGGCGATGCGGTCCAGGACGGGATCAGCGTCGGTCGCGTTCCGGCCTACGGCTGCGGCGAATGCCGGGAGAACCTCGTGCGCTGTGCCGAAGAAGGAGAGATCTGAGGCTTCCAGCAGGTCGATGGCCTGCGCGGTGGTGAGCTGACCGGCCAGCGTGATGGCGGTGGGCTTCTGGGCTGCGACGTCCTCTGCCCAGGTGGCCGTGAAGGTGTTTGGTGGCTGAATGACGAGGAGGTGCGAGAGCCCCGGGTCGCTGAGTGCCGCCACCGCGACGGGCTCGCCGTTGGCCGCAGCTCCTGCCAGGTCGGTCCGGCGGGTGCCTGTTCCGAGCGCGGCCTCGACCGCCCGGCGCCGCACGGACAGCGGAAGGTCCGTCCACCGCGAGGCGATCTTCTCGGCAAACCTGGAGGCAGCCTCCATCAGGATCTGCCCGGCGTGCGCGGGCAGCGGCTGGTGGTGGTTGCCGTGCAGTCCGCGGCCCACGGCTTGGCGCAGTTGCCCGGGTACGGCGACCAGCGCGTTGAGGAGGTTCAGGTGCTCGGGCTGGTGCAGGGCCGACTCGGCAAGCAGCGGTTCGAGTAGATCGAGGGCCTGGTCGAGCTGGTCCCGAGTCTCCGGAAGGTCGGGAAGCGTGGCGATGCTGATGTTGAGGGTGTTCGCGTGCTCGGGCGTGGCGTGCCGCACGAGTTCGACGGTGATCTCCAGGTAGGGCTGCAGGGCTGCGAGGAGGACTCGGGCGATGGACTCGGGGCCCCGCCTGGCTGCGTCTTCGGGGTCGAGCCCCATGGGCGGTTCGGCGGTGCGGTCCCGGACCCAGCGCGAGATCGCGCCGAGCAGGGCGCCTCGGCGCCCCATCAGTGCCTGTCCGATGTGCTGGCCGCTCAGGCCGGTCCATGTATGGAATACGCGCAGCAGGCCGTCCGGCTGGTGGCCGCCGAAGACGGGGCGGGCGGCATCCATCAGCCAGGCGATGTCCAGCACGGATGCCACCGCCGCCGGGGCGGTCTCGGGGTTGGTGCGTCCTGCCAGCCGGGCGAACTCCTGGCACAGGCGGTCCAGTTCGTACCGGTAGTAGGCGACGGCGTCAGTGTCCCCCCAGAGCTGCTCGGAGGCCGGCACAGGCCACTGTCGGACCAGCCGTTCGGTGAGCTGCGCGAGAAGTGTCGGATCAGCGGAGGCGGCCTGGGAGGCGAGGCGGACAACGCTGGTCCAGTGGCCGAGGTGGGCGTCTTCGGGGAGCAGGCCGAGGACAAAGGCGGTGATCGCCGAGGTGGCGGCCCGGTTGCTGCTGTCGCGGGCGGCTGCGGCCAGTACGCCAATCTGCGGATCGAGCCGCCGAGTCGCGGCGTCCAGGGCGTCCGCGTGCCCCTGCGGGGTCATCTCCGGGGTGAGGCCCGAGTGGGCGGCCAGGCAGCGCAGGGCGGCTTCCGGGTCCAGCCGGACCTTGGCCCCCGAGGCGAGGGCGTCGGTCAGGACAACGGCGGCGGCAAGGTCGGGGCGGAAGGTGTAGGGCGGCGTGTCCACCAGCCCCGCGTCGGCAAGGTCGTCTAGGAGCCGGTCGAGCCGGTCGGGCTCGGACGGCAAGCTGGAGACCGCGCCGTGGAGAACGGCGAGGTCCTGACCTCCGCGGTGCCCGGCCAGGTCGCCGGCTTTGGTCAGCAGCGCGAGAGCGACCGCGACCGTCCGGTGCAAGCCAGGGTCGTCCAGTGCCAGGAGCCTGTTGGAGACCAGCTCCCGCAGGAGGTCGGAGGCGTCGCTCCAGTCGAACTTCCCGTTGGAAAGGGCTACTTGGCAGGCGGTGTGAGCGATTAGGGGATTGCCGCTGGCCAGGCCAATGACGGCCGTGCGGAACTCGTCCAGTTGAATGCCGTAGTCCGTGATGATCGTGTCGATCTCCGGACGGCCCAGGCGGCGAAGTACGACCGGGATGGCGGCCTGGTGTTCGGCTCCGGCGGTGTAGAGCGTCCGCTCGCGCTGGCCTGGGCGAACGGTGAGGACCAGCCGGACTCGGTCGAACCGCTGGTCGGCGAGCATCGCGGCCACTGCGGACAGGCTTTCGCTGCGATGGGCGTCGTCGATCACGAGGATCAGCGGTGCGTCCAGCCCCACCTCTGTGAACGAGTCAAGCGTGAATGGAGCCCCAGAAGGGACGACCAGGGTTGTGGCGACGGACCGGGCCGTCTCGATCGCGATCCTGGTCTTCCCGGAGCCGCCAGGGCCCTCCACCACGACAACCCGGTCCTCAGAAGATTCCGGGGCGAGCCGGGCGCGGAGCTGGCTCTGGATCTCGGCAGCGCCGCGGAGCTCAGCGGCCATCCCGGGCACCGTGCTAGAGAGCCGATCCAGGTACACCACCGCAGTGGCCAGGGCCCTGGGCCGACGCGGACGGACCCCCAGCTCGGCCTCGGCCACCCAGCGCAGATCGTCCGACTCAAGCTCGACGACAAGCTCGCCGAGGTCGAAGATCTCCAGGTCCACCCCGAAGTCGTTCTTCGCCCGATCCCTCTGCTTCTTCTTCGAGATGTCGTTCGTCGAACGGTTCGTCACGAAGGTGGCCGGCGCGGTACGTCCGTGCTGCTTGTGCTTCTCCAACTCGATGGTGAGCTTCGTGGTCCACTCGCCCTGAAGGCTGACCCACAGCGCCATGTCGATCTCGCCCGCGAACAAGGGGCGGCTGTAGCCGTCGAGACCTGTGTCACCGGTGGCGCTGGTGAGGCGGAGATTGGGGTAGCGCTTCCGGAGCACCCGCAGGGCGACCCGTTCCAGGGTCCGAGCGTCCGTGAGCTGTTGCAGCGCCATCTTTGCGGTTTCGTACAGCATCCCTCGCCCCTCCGCCTCACTGAGACATGCGCGGGACCATTCTCCTCCACCTCGCTGCCGGGCCGGTCACGTAGGAGGGAGGGTGGGTCCCAATGGTTCAGTCCTGAGCGGTGTACCTGGCGATTAGTGCCGGCAGGTCGCCCTCGCTGAGTGAAATCACGGCCTCCGAGCCGGGTGGCGACGTGGGCACCCACCCGTCAGGTCCGGGCCTGAACGGCGGCCTCCGGATTCCGTGCCTTGGGCAGGGTGATGCCCTCGCCTTGCGCGACTTGCCCCGGGCGCAACGTCCACGGCACCGTCCCCGTTTCGGTCAGCCACTCGTTCACAAGAAGCCGCCGCACGGCAAAGTTCCGCAACGCGTGATCCACCTGCCAGCCCAGGCCCGAGCCCAGCTGGGCATATGAGGGGCCGTGGCCGTGCTCGCTGCGAAAGGCCACGGTGAACTTGGCCGCCAGCTGGCCCCGGTCCGGGTGCGTGTCCTTCCACGCGCCGTACGCGACCGCAGTGCTCCTGGAGAAGAACTGAGGGCGCCCGGGCACCATAAACGCCTGTGCGACGCGCTCCGGTGTCCGAGCACACACGGTGCAGTACTCAACGGCCTCAACGTGTCGGCGCAAGGCCGGCGTGACCGCGCTCTTCCACCTGGCCCATGCCTCTGCGTCGAACTGGAATCCCGGAGTCGAAGCGAGCGCAACCGCCCTGCCCTCGTCCTTGGCGCTCTGTGCCCTCTCCTCTTCGGAGGGCTGACGCATGCCCGACAAATGACGCACCGCGGGGTCGAGGCGGCAGCGGTCCTCGGATAGCTCAGTGAGGAAGCCCGTCCGCAGAAGGTCGGGCAGGGCGGCCCGGCAGGCGTCGGGAAGGTCGGGCGGAATCTGACCGAGGAGCTTGGAGGTGCTGTGCGCGGCAAGAAACAGCCCGGCCAGCCGACCAGCGGGAGGGAGCTTCTTGACCGGCTTGACGGACAAGGTTCGCGTGGTCCATCCGGACACTCGCGAGCGCGTGTTCTGCCCGAAGGGCAGAGGATGGCCCGCCTCCTGGGACAGATCCGGCACCGTGACCGGGACCGGTACTGCCGGATCACCGCTGAGGAGCGTCTCATCCACCTGCCAGCCCAGCCCACGAAGGGCATTGACGGCTCCGCTCGCATCGCCCAGCCGCAGGGCCGACAGGTCCGCCCCGGTGATGTTGCCTACCCCGCCACGCGCGGCTCGGATCGCCACCACCACGGCAACGAGCTGGGCATCGGCGTCGGGAAGGGCCAGCGAGGCCACGTAGCCGAGCAGCGTGCGTGCTGCTTCACCCTGTGGGGACGTCAAGAGGAAGCCCGGCTGCTGCTCCTTCCGGGCAGGGGCGGCGCTGGCATTGCTTGAGCTGGACGCGGTCTTCGGCACGGTCATCCAACGTCCACCGGCGTGCGGAGTCACCACCCCTGCTCCGTCTGGAGCAGACAGCACTGGTACGGGACCAGGCCGGCCTTGCCGGGGCGGACGTACTTCGCGCACCCCCCCGCTCACACAGGCTGGCCTACGCGGGCGTGCTCCGTGGCCGTTGCTCGGTGGTCGGGTGCGGGGCGGGTGGCGAGGAGGGTGAAGTGCTCGGTCGAGATGATCGACTCCCGCTTCGCTGCAGGGAGGCGGGAGAGGATGCCGGGAAGCGGCCTCTCCTTGGCGGCTTCACTTCGGTGAGCCGAGATCGTGGCCCACTTCTGCTCGAGCCACTCGCTCACGTCGACCGTCGTGGTGGTGTGTTCGTCTGGGACGCTGAGGATCTTCTTCCCGACCCGCTCCAAGAGCGGGCCGAGCTCGCCCACCCCCGAGACCGGGTGTGTGGCCGCGTACAGGGCCGCGGGCTGCCACGGGGCCCCGGCATCCGGGTGGAGGTGTTCAAGACCGGCGGAGTGGAACGCGAGGACGGTCGCTTGGTGGGTGCGGACGTGGTCGGGGTGGCCCGTCAGCTGGCCGTAGGCGTCGTGGGTCACCACGGCCTGGGGGCGTACGGAGCGGATGTGCCCGACGAGCAGCTCGACGACCTCGTCGATGGGAGCGTCGCACAGCCGGGCCCGACCAAGCGCGGACTCGGGGATGCGGGCGTCCGCGTAGCCGAGCATCCTCGGCTCGCCGGCTCCCAGCGCGGCCAGGGCGTCGGCGAGCTCGGGTGCCCGGTGGCTGGTAGGGGACCAGGTGGCGGTGACGACGTTCGTTGCTGCGCCCGCGGCGGCGTGCTGCGCGAGCACACCTCCGGCCAAGAGGGCCTCGTCGTCGGGGTGTGCGAAGACGCCGAGCAGGCTGGGAAGCGACACGGCTGCTCCTTCGGTTGGGGTGTCGGTGCCGGCCGTCACGGTTGCGTGTGGGCCGCAGCTTCGAGATGTCGGGGGTGGGGTCAGGTCAGAGGTCGGGGTTTCCGGCCGTGCCGGTGGCTGCTGGGACGGCCGTGCCGGTGAGCTGCTGGGCTCTGCGGGCCAGGTGCGGGGCGAGTTCGGGGTGGGCGCCGCGGCCGGTGACCTGGAGAAGCTGGGCGAGGGCGACGAGTTCGCCGATCCGTCCCTCGGGGGTGTCGAGGACGTGGGTGAACTCGCTGCGGATGCGAGCGGCCGTGGCGGGCTGGGGGAGGGTGTAGGCGTGGAGGAGGCCCACGTCGTAGCCGGTGGGGAGTAGGCCCCACCCCTCCCAGTCGAGGATCACGAGGGGCTCGGGCGTGAGGTTGCCCCAGTGGAGGTCCCCGTGCCCCGTGGTCCAGGAAGAGATCGTGGGCACGGGAGTGCCGAGGAAGCGGGTGAAGTTGCGGTCGATCCACTGCTGCCGTACGGCTTGCCGGTCGGTTGGCACCGTCGCAGTAGCAGCGAGCGCGCTGCGCAGGTCTCCCCACCAGGAGCGGGGCAGGTCGACGTCGCCTGTCAGGACCGGTCCGCCGGATTGGAGCGCCGGTTGGGCGATGTACTCGGACAGCTCGGCCCGGTAGACGATGGCGTTGTCGGTCCACTCGGTGACGTCGTGCAGGCGAGGTCGGGGAACGGAGCGGGGCAGGGCGGCGTCCGCGGCGGCCGTGCCCTCCCACAGGCGGGCGTTGCGCTTGTCGGCAGGAGCACTGACCAGCCGCAGCCACCACCGGCCGGCTCGCCGGCCCAGGGTTCGGCCCTGCCATCCCCAGGCTTCCGGCCCGGACGCGGTCACGGAGAAGGCGCGGGCGGCCTGCTGGTGCCGGCTGCGCATCCGCTGCTGGTCGCACGTCTCGGCGGGCGGCGCGAAGACTGCCTGCCGGGCCTCCGAATCGGTCATACGGGCCGTCCGAGAAGACGCTTCGCTCCGGCGTCCAGCAGCTGTTGGCCTGCGTCCTGCCCGACTTCATGAGCTGACGTCGAGGGGCCGGACGCGCAGGCGCGCAGAGGGTCGCCGCCGATCGGGTCGAGAACGGCGGCGTGCACGGTGACGACTCCCGACGCGGCGTCGAGGGTGGCGTGGGCGGAGGCGGCTGTCAGGCACCCGCCGTGCAGCGTGGCGAGCGCGGCTCGCTCGGCGTCGAGCAGGATCCGGGTGGGGCCATGGGTGAGGGGTGCGAGCAGTTCGCCGGTGGCGGGGTCGTCGGCACGGTGCTCGACGATCACGGTTCCCGCGCCGGCCGCGGGCAGCCACACGGTGGGGTCGAGGATCTCGGAGGCCCGGTCCTCGTGGCCAAGGCGGCGCAGGCCGGCCAGGGCGGCGATCATCACGTCCGCGCCGAGCGTTCCCTCGTCCAGCTTCGAGAGCCGGCTGTCGGCGTTGCCGCGGATCGGTACCTGTACGAGCTTCGGATGGAGGGCTCTGAGAAGGGCCGAGCGGCGGGGTTCGCTGGTTCCGACCCTGGTGCCGGGAAGGAGTTCGGCGAGCGTGGCCGCGGGATGGCCGGCGGGGAGGACGAGAGCGTCGCGGGTGTCCTCCCGGGGCAGAACCGCTCCGATGATGATGCCGGGGGATCGGTCGTGCGGGCCGGGCACGTCTTTGGCGCACGCGATCGTGGCCTGGACGAGGCCGTCGAGGAGGTAGCGGTCCGCGTTGCGGGTGAAGGCCCCTTTCCCGCCGATCGCCGAGAGCGGGCCGCGGTGCCGGTCGCCCTCGGAGACGATCTCGACGATGTCGAGGACCGCCTGCGGGTAGCGGGCGCGGAACGCGTTGGCGAAGCGGGTGGTCTGTTCCAGGGCCATGGGGCTGGGCCGGGTCCCCAGCCGGACGGTGGTGAGGGTGGTGCTGCTGGTCATCATGGTCGGGCTCCATCGGCGGTTACGGGGCGGGCGGGCGAGATACGGCTGAGCGCGGCCTGGAGGACCGCGTGCGCCGGCAGGGCACTGGTGTCGATGACGTGGCCGTCGGCGTGCATCCACGCAGTGGCGGCAGCGGCGTAGTCCACCGCCCTTCGCCGCCGGTACGCACGCACGGCCTCGTTACGGGTCTCGTCTCCCGGAAACTCCTCGCTCGCGTCGATCCGGGCTTTCAGCTCGTCCGGTTCGACGTGGAGGACGAGGTGGACGAGCCCGGGCGAGCGGCGCAAGGGCGCGAACACTTCGGCGGCGTACGCGGGATTGAGCACGGTCATGGGCACGAGGACGTGACCGCTGGTGTGGGCGGCGATCTCGCTGATGTAGGCCGTGGTCAGGCGCCGCCAGGCCGGGTAATCCTGGTAGTCGCGGAGCTTTCCGGGGTGCCCGGCCAGGGTGCGGCGCAGCAGGTCGCCGATCTCCTCCGGGTCGGCCACCACCGACCCGGGCAGTGCCTGATGCAGGCCGGCCGCCAGGGTGCTCTTGCCGCTACCGAAGGCCCCATTGATCCAGGTGATCACTGCTGGTCGGACCTCCCTGAGGCTGTGTTCCGTCCAACGGCGGGGCCGGGGGCCTCGTCACGGCCGGGCCAGGAGACCACGATGCGGCAGTCGTTCTTCTCCACGACGTCTCCGGCGGGGAGCGCTGAGTCGGGGGTACCTGCGGGCAGCACCGTCAGCCGGGGCGCGGCCCGGCCCCGAAGGTCGCGGTCCCAGGTGCGGACCGCGGCGGCCAGGGTGTCCGCGGCGGCCTTGCCGTCCGGCCCGAAGCCCTGGACGCCGAACTCCCACGTGGACGTGCCGCCAGCCTCGTCGTGCTCACGCCGCTCCGTCATCAGGCAGGCCAGCGAGCCACCGAGGACAATCGCCTCGGCACCCGACCGCTTCGGCAGCCGCACCGGCCCTGACCGGTCCGGATCCCCCTCCATCCGGCAGAACCCGGCCAGGGAGGTGGCCAGCCACAGCTGCAGGTCCTCGAGCGTCTCCCCGCCAAGCACCCTCACCCCGGTCCACAGCTCTACGCCGCCCGCGGCCAGGGCGCGGTCCAGGCCGTCGAGCGCGGCGGGCGGGGTGTCCTCCCAGCGGATGCCGTAGCCGGTGTCCCCGATCGGGGCCGGGGTCTCGTCCCACCGGCCGGCACCCTGCATGGGGACGAACCCGCACGGGCTGATCTCCGTGGACACCAGCGCTGAGTCCTCATTGCGCAGACCGACGGCCCGGGTGAACCCGCCGATCCGCAGGGGCACGACCAGGTGCCCGCCCTGCGCGAGTTGGTTCGTCCAGTGCCGCGCCACGTCGTTCGAGGCGACCGTCACGATGATGGCGTCGAAGCCGTCCGCCGGAAGCAGGTCCCCGGGCGCTCCGCCGGTGCCGTCGCCTAGGACGGCCCGGACCCGCTTGGCGTACCCGGTCTCGGCCAGGAACCGCTGCGTACGCGCATGCACGTACGGGTCGATCTCCATGCACACCACCGACCCCTGGGGACCGACGAGTTCGGCGATCAGGCAGGCGTTGTAGCCGCCACCTCCGATCTCCAGCACGTTCGCTCCCGGCCGGAGGTTGGCGCGGCGCAGCATGACCGCCTGCATCTCGGGCTGCGACACCGAGCTCATCGACCGCCCGCTGCCCTCGTCGAACACGGTGGCCACCGCCTCGTTGACGTACGCCCGAGCGAGCGACTGCTCGGGGAGGAACGCCTGCCGGGGCACGACCGAAAACGCCGCCCGCAGCTCCGGGGTGTCGGTCCAGCCGGCCTCGGTGAGGACTTGGACCAGCTGCTCGCGGAGTCGGATTGCCGTGGCCGGTTCGCCGAACGTCAGCTGCACGCCTCCGGTGGGCCTGGGCGTGTGGTGCGCGGGCGGGACGTCGGGCAGCAGGCCCGGCCACACCACGTTCAGGGCCTGGGCGGAAGCCGTGAAGATCGGCTGGGGCAGGTTCCGCACCGCGAAGGGGCTGTGCCACTCCCACCGGGTGATCAGCTCCGGCTCCCGGACGGTCGGCTCGCCGGTGTAGTCGGTGATGCGGGCGATCTCGGTGACCCGGGTGAATCCGTGCGTGGAGTCGCACAACGTGCCCAGCAGGAGCACCGACTCCGGCCGGGCCTGCAGGCCCGCCTCCTCCGCGAGTTCGCGTACCGCGGTGGCCTCGAAGGCCTCGCCCGGCTCCACCTTGCCGGCCGGGAGTTCCCACACTGTGCGGGAGGGGTTCCAGCCGAGGAGGACCTGCCCGCGGTCGTTGGTGACCACGACGGCGACGCCGGCCATCGCGGACGGCTTCGGGGTCCGCTTCTCGCTGTAGGCGACGGGGTCGGTCTTGGGCCCGCGCAGCAGCAGGACGGTGAGGTCGCCGGCCTCGATGCGCTCGGTGTGCTGCCAGCCGTCGGCGAGGAGGTCGATCTCGGTGTCGTCCAGGCAGATCCCGCGCAGCTCCTCGGGGTGGCGGTCGGCATGCGGGGTGATCACGCACAGGGTGCCGTCCTCGTCGAGGAGGGCGGCGAGTTCGGCGACCGTGCGGGTGCGGTCGGGCAGGTGGGCCAGGGCCCGGCGCATGGTGATCAGCCGATAGCCGCCGGTGCCGGCCGGGGAGAGGGCGGAGAGGTCCCCGCTGGTCAGGTCGAGGTGGTGGCAGCTGACCTGGTCCGAGGCCGCGCTGGTCTTGTCGACGGCGGACTGGGCCCAGTCCACGGCGTCGACCCGGTACCCGGCGGCGGCGAGGAAGCGGGCGAGCTCACCGGTCCCGCAGGCCACGTCCAGGGCCCGGGCATCCTGGACGTCCTCAGGCAGGGCCAGGTGCTCGGTGAGGATGGTCTTCTCGGTGTCGCTCAGGGGGCGGAAGTCGCGGCCGGCCGCGTAGTGGGCGTGCCAGTCCTGTGCGGTGTGCGTGGTGCTCATGTGCTGCGGGGCTCCCTGTTCGTCGGGTGGCTCAGGAGAGTTCGGAGGGATGCTGGGAGGCGGGTCCGTAGAGGGCTGCCGGCTTGCCGGCCATCAAGGCCCAGTAGCGGTCGCCGAAGGACCAGTGCCACCACTCGGTCGGGTAGTTGACGAGCCCGGCGGCGGTGAGCGCACGGCTGAGGGTGGCGCGGTGCAGCCGGGCCCCGGGGGAGAGGCCTTCGGCGAGGGTGTAACAGCGGCCCCTGCTCTCCTCCGGGCTGGCGTTGACGCGGGCGCCCATGTCGAGCTCGGTGCCGTCCGCGGTGGCGAGGGTCAGGTCGACGGCCGCGCCGGCGCTGTGCGGGGCGATCTCGGGCGGTGACACGTACCGGCTCGCCTGCGCCCGCAGCTCCTCCGCCGGCCAGTCGCCGTGGGCCGCGCGCAGCTCGGCCGCGTATTCCTCGAAGTACCGCTGCTGCAGTGCCGGCGGGCGGAACCCTTCGACGACGAGCAGGCGCAGCCCTTCGGGCAGTAGCAGCTGCGCTTGCAGGAGCCGGTCGAGGACGCCGGAGCGCAGGTGCGCGAAGGCGTACGCGGGATCGGAGCGGCGGTCATCAAGGAGGAGCTCTCCGCCGGCCCGAACGTCGGCCAGGGGCTCGCCGTTCTCCGCGACCGGGATGGCGGCGACCCGAGGGTCGGACATCAGGACGATGCTCATCTAGACCTCCCAGTCCCAGGTGTCGAAGTACGCCGGGATCCCGGTGCGGCGGGCGGCCATCACGGCCTCGAGCCGGGCGTGGTCGTGTCCCGGCATCAGGCGCTGCCACTCGGGGACGGCCAGGGCACGGACCTCGTCGTGTTCGTCCGGGTCCAGCACGATCCCCGCAAGTTGCCCGGGGGTGAGTCGGCCGCTCGAAAACCCATCCCGCGGTGGCCAGCGGCCAGTTCTTGCCCGGCAGCCCGAACACGGTGGCCAGGAGCTTCGGCGGTCCCTCCACGCGGAGGCCGGTCTCCTCCAGGCACTCCCGCACCGCGGTCTCCCAGGGGCGCTCGCCCGGGTCGGCGACGCCGCCCGGCCACTGCCAGGGGTGCGTAGTGGAGTAGGTGGCCCGCAGCTGGATGGGCCGGTCGTCCTCGTCGGTCAAGAACACGGCCCCGAACATGGTGGCCTTCGGCAGCGTCGCAGCGAACTCCTCCGGAGGCAGCCACTTCCGCTTGCTCACGACGCGTTCCCTTCTACGGTGGTGGGGAAGCGCGTCATCCGCATGAGTGCCGGGTCGGCCGCGAAGCCGAGCTGCTCGTACAGCGGGGCGGAACCATCGCTGGCGTACAGCTCGTACAAGGTCACCCCCTCGTGCTCCAGGTGGTCGAGCAGCGCGGAGAGGGCGGCCTTGGCGTAGCCGCGGCGCCGGTGGGCGGGGTCGGTGGCGACCGCGTGGATTCGCGCGGCCAGACCCTTGGGGTATTTCGGGGCGGGAAGGACGGGGTGGACCAGGCCGAGGGCGCAGGTGGCGAGCCCGCCGGCGGGGGAGTCGACGACGTATGCGCGGGCGCCACCGCCGTTCTGGAGGCGTAAGGCGAGCTGGTCGGTGCACGTGGTGAGCCTGGTTTCGTCGAGGGGTTCGCTGAGGATGTTTTCCGACCGCAGGCAGGCGATCTCGGCGGCATCGGCAGGGGTGGCGAGGCGGGGTTCGGGCACGGGGGTCCTTCCTCGAACGGGTAGAAGTTGCAGACAGGCTAGGGATGTTGGGTTCGGAGTCGGCGCAGGGTGCGGTGGCCGCGCTCGGTGACCTCGGGGTCGTCGTGGCTGGTGCCGTAGGCGATGCCGGACACGGCGTCGAAGGCGGCGTCGCAGTCCAGGCGCAGCTCCTCGGCAGGGGTGAGCACCCTGCCGTACCCGTCAAGGAACGCGGCGCGCAGGTCAGGCCTTCCGGTCCAGGTGTCGCACAGCCGCACCATGTCCCGGGTCGCGGTGTTGTACTCGGACCGCTCGAAGTCGAACAGCAGCGGTTCACCGTCGCCGTCCAGCAGGACGTTGCGGTACTGCAGGTCCCCATGCGTGGGCACGAGCGTGGGCTTCGGGAGGTCCGCATATGCGCGGGCCAGGGCGAGGACCAGATCCTCATCCCCGTCGGCCAAGTACGGGCGGGCCCCGTCCAGATGACGCTTGATCTTGTCCGCGGCCATGGCGGCTGCGGCGGGCCGCTCGGGTGCGCTGCGGTGAAGGACGCCCACGAGACGGCCCAGGGCCTGCTGGACGCGCGCCTCGTCGGCGGCGCCGAGGACCATGCCGTGCAGCGGGTGTCCGGGCAGCGCGGTGACGACGACGGCTCGCGCTGGGGTGTCGGCGGCGACGAGACGGGGAGCGCGCCCTCCAAGGGCCGGCACCCAGGACCGGTACGCGGTGACCTCCCGGTCATGGAACTTCTCCCCTCGGTGCCGCTTGAGGTACCAGGTGCCGCCCCCGGGCCCGGTCAGTCGCCATACCCGGCTGCCGGTGCGCACCCAGGACACCTCCGTCGCCTCCACGATCCGGCCGACGGCCTGCTCGGCGAACACCCGCAGCCCGTACGGCAACTCCATCCCGCCGACGGGCGGTCCGCTCAGCAGGCGGGTGCGGTCGGGGCCGTCCGACCGGTGCTCGATGGCGTCGCCCGGCTGTTGGAAGTGCACGGCGGCGGGCAGGTGGGCGCGGTAGGCGTTCAGACCGGCCCGGCAGTACGCCACCATCGGGTCGGGCAGGGTGTCCAGCGGGTACCAGTCCATGCCGTCGCACCGGTCCGGCTCCATGATCCGGGGCCGGCGCGACCAGTGGCGGACCTCGAAGAAGACGCCGATACGGGACCGGGATCCCACCGGTGGGCGGTGGTGGACGGTGACCGCCGCGGTCACGTCCTCCGCCTGGATGCGTACGCCTGTTTCCTCCAGGGCTTCCCGGATGACGGCCTCGACCATGTCCTCGTCGGGGTCGAGGTGCCCGGACGGCAGATGCCACAGGCCCGACGCGTACACCGGTCCGGCCCGGCGGGACAGCAGCACCTGCGGTCCGCTTTCGCCGTCGCGGCGCAGGATGAGGTGGACGTCGACCGGCACCGTGTGCCGGGCCCCGCCGCTCACCGTGCGGCCCCGGGGCGGCGGGCGAGCAGCACGGTGAACACGCCGTCCTCGTACAGGACCCAGTCCCGCGCGTGCTGGAGCAGGAGCTCCTGAGCCTGGTCCTCGAATGCGGCGTGGTCGGCGAAGAGGTTGGGCCGGGCGAAGCTGGTGGACCGCAGGTATCCCAGGACGCTGCGGGGGGTCCACGTGCGGGTGAAGGGGATGCGGTGCTCGGCGATGTCGCTGAACGCGGATTCGGAGAGGTCGTCTTCGTATCGGCGGCCGGGCTCGCGATAGGTGCCGGTGGTGCCGGCGCGGCGGTCTGCTCCGAGGTGGGACTGGATCAGGCCCTGGAGCGCGACGGTCCATTCGGCCTGGTGGGTCCACAGGCTGCCGTCGCCCATGATCGCGACGGCGGCGTGCGGCGCGGCCACCCGGTCGGCCATGGCCAGCACTGCCGGGCGGTCCATCCAGTTTCTCTGAACTAACAATCGCGCCTCCGTTGGAGTGGCTCTGACGGCGGACGAGCCACCGTTGGACCAGGCAGCGGTGGTTACGATGGCGTCGGTCAGGGCTTTACGCGGGCGTGGTCAAACGGCGATGCTCACGCTCTTGCACGCACGCAAATGATGCCCCGCAGCGCGGCATGGTCGTTCATCGGCAACCGTTCCCGATACTGCCCACGCTGCGGTGGTTAAGGCGGCAGCAACGGAGCGACGTGTTCCCACAGGTCATCAGGCCCGAGATCGTCCAGCACGCACAGGACTCTCTTAAACGATCAGCGGGAGTCCCCGCGCATGTGCCGGTTCGACCTCCGAAGCCTGGGCTCGTGCCCAGCTGGCGCCGGTACAGGAGTGCGCGAGACAGCCCCAGTGCTGGTGACGGGTCGCCATGCCGCCCGGGGCCGCCCGATTCAGCTAGCCTCGCGCTTTCATGAAGCGGCCTGTCCGACGGGCGGTCAGGTAAGCAGAAAGTGCCCCTGACCAGCAAGAATGAGGATTGTCGAGGTCCTTGTTCCTGCCATGCCGGAGGCACTTCCCAGGTGAAGAAGCGTATCGGGTCCTATCCACGTGTCCGCGTTGAGGGCGGCGGTCGCGGAGTGGTGTCCCAGGCCGGGGCCGTGCTCCTGGTCGAGACCGCCCGCAAGGCCGGGCTGGACCAGGCGATATCGACGGCACTGACGCCGTGGCGACGTTCACGGGCGGTGCACGATCCAGGGAAGATCCTGCTGGACGTGGCCCTCGCGGTCGCGCTGGGCGGGGACTGCCTCGCGGATGTCGGGATGCTGCGGGCCGAGCCGGCCGTGTTCGGGCCAGTGGCCTCCGACCCGACGGTCTCCCGCCTGATCGACACCCTCGCCGCAGCCGGGCCGAAGGCCCTCTTCGCGATACGGGCAGCTCGGGCCGAAGCCCGCGAGCGCGTCTGGAACGTGGCCAGGAACGAGGCCCCGGACGCCGCTGGACAGGTGATCGTGGACCTGGACGGGGTGCTCGTACTGGCCCACTCCGAGAAGCAGGACGCCACCGCGACCTGGAAGAAGACCTTCGGACACCATCCCCTGATGGCCTTCGTCGACCACGGAAGCGGTGGCAGCGGAGAGCCGGTGGCCGGCCTGCTCAGGCCCGGCAACGCGGGCAGCAACACCGCCGCCGACCACATCACCACCGCCCAACTCGCCCTGGCTCAACTGCCGAAGAAGTACCGGCGCGGACGCCAGACGCTGATTCGTACCGACTCCGGAGGCGGCACCCACGAGTTCGTCGCCTGGCTCGCCCAGCGCGGCCGGTGGCTGTCGTACTCGGTCGGCATGACCATCACCGACGCCATCCACCAGGCCGTCCTCAAAGTCCCCGCGACGGCCTGGACGGCGGCGATCGATCAGCATGGCCGCCCCCGGCAGCGCCCGCAACCGGCACCCGACCACCCGTGCGGGCACCGCTCAGTGGGCGCCCCGGAACAGGAGCACCACCGACTGCCCCTCGGCCAGCGCCGCCTCCAGCTTTCCCTGCAGCGTGCTGACCGGCGCGGGCCACCGGGCCGGGTTGTCGGGGAAGTAGCCAGTGGAGATCAGGCCGTCCGGGCTCGCCGCCCAGAGCAGCTCCCCGTCCGATCCGATGAGCTCGGCACCCCGGCCCGACCGGCCGAAAACCGCCGACCGGACCAGCACGGCGTGAACGTAGTCCCCGTACACCGAGCGGAACTTCGTGGTGATCTCCGCGCGCAGCGCGGCGTCCGCGGGGGCGGTCGAGCCGAGCATCGCCAGGTAGCGCGCCCGGTCCAGGCCGTACGCCTCGGCGATACCGAGCTGCTGCGCCCACTTCCACGCCTCGTCGGGGTAGTTCGCCCGGCCCAGGACGTGGCGGTAGAAGTGCTCGTGCAGGTTCTGCGGATCCCAGCGGAACGCCGCGAGCTCCGGGACGGCCGCACCGAGCCGGCGGAAGTCCGCGGCGCGCGACTGCAGGGTGTTGAACGTGGTGATGTGGCCGCGCAGCCGTACGGGCTGGGTCTCCAGGAACCTGGCCAGCTTTGCCATGCTGCCGCCGTCGCCCAGGAAGGTCCGCAGCGCCCTGAGATCGGCTCCGCCCGGGCGCAGCGTGGCGAGGACCAGGGCCCGCTGCTCCTCGCTGAGGCCGTCGAAGGCGGCGTTGATCCGCCACGCGGCCTGGGGGGAGAGGGATGCCGTCTCCGCGAGGCCGGCCGGGTCGCCGACCAGTCCGAGCCGGGCCGCCACGCCGTCGACCTGCCGGCGGCGGAAGCCCGCCCGGTCCAGGGCGAACTCGGCGTCCGGGAAGGCCGGCAGCGCCGGGCCCGGCGCCACGGCGAGCCGGACCGCGGGTCGGCGGTCCAGTCCGGGGAGCCGTCCCGCGGCGTTGCGCGCCGCCCCGGCGGCGATCGCCTTGGCGGTACCGCGCATCGACACCACGGTCAGCAGCCCGCTGACGGCCGCTCGGGCCAGCACACCAAGGATCCGGGTGAAGCGCTCGGTCTCGAACCGGCGCCGGCCCTCCTCCGGGCCGAACTGCCGCTGCAGCTGCGCCAGAGCCCCCGCGCCCATCGCCGCGTCGATGTCCCGCAGCTGGACGTACGTGTCGTAGGACAGCAGGAGCGAGTCGGACAGGTGCGCCCCCAGGTCGACGTAGAGGACGGCGTGCTGGAACCTCAGCAGTCCGTTCAGCCGTCCGGCCGTCTCGATGGTCAGCGGAGCCCCGGAGGCGATGGACCGGGTCATGCCCGCGGCGACCCCGCGGGCGACCGCGCCTCCCAGCGAGGCGAACGCGGTGGCCAGGGAGACCAGGTCGACGGCGGTCTCCCGGTCCCATTCGAAGGCGTCCTGGTGCACCCGCTCGGCGAGGTTGACGGCGCTGAGCACGCCCCCGGCCACGGCCCCGGTGAGCACGATCGCGCCGACGAAGACCGAGGTGGGCGGGAACGCCAGCGCGGCCGCGACGCCGACCACGGCCAGCCCGGCGGCGATCGCGGACAGCCACTCCCAGGCCGTGCGCTGGTAGCTCTCGGTGTCCGTGGCGAAGTCGAAGGGCTTGAGGTGCAGCCGGTCCATGCCGGGCCACTCGATCCGGGCCAGGATCCGGCCGGGCGGGTAGTTGCCGCGGAAGGACGTCCGGGCGTCCTCGAACGCGGCCCGCAGCGCCGCCTCGGGGCTGGGCCCGGTGCCCCGGTAGGTCCGGTAGAACGCGGGGTAGGTGAGGTCGATCAGCAGCCAGGTGTGCCCCGGGCCCTCCGGCACGGAGGCCGGCCCGACGAACAGCGAGATCGGCCGGGACTGGGCGGTGCGGCGGTCGGTGAACAGCGCCCGGACCGGGAACGGCCCGGCACTGGTCGGGCCGTCCAGTCGCCTTTCGAGGCCCGCCACCGCGTCGCGCAGCTCGCGGACCAGCGACTCGTTCGGGACGGGGGCGCGTTCGGCCTGGCGCAGCCTGGCGCGGGCCGCGTCGAGGAGCGCCTGCGCGCTGGTGGACCAGACGGGTTCGGCACCGGGGGCGCGGGCGGCCCGCTCCAGGGTGGCCAGTTCCAGCGCCATCTTCTCCTCCAGCCGCTGGACCCGGTCGGTCCTGCGCTCGGTCACCGGCTGCGGGGAGGCGTCCTCGTAGCTCAGCCGGACCTCGCACTCCACCTCGTACTCGCCGGCCCGGTCGAAGCGGTGGGTGAAGGTGGAGCGGGACGGCTGGGGGCGGTCCACCGGCACCCGCTGCCGCTCGCCGTGCCGGTCGTGCTCGATCCGGTAGACCTGCCAGTGGAACTGCACGAAGGCGTAGACCAGCGCCAGTTGGAACACCGGTGTCCAGCGGTCGGCCTCGTCCACCCGCCAGATCTCCACCTCGGCGAGGTAGACGGTGTCCGCGCCGACGGTGGCGCTGCCCTGGTCCGTCCGCTGGATGCGCAGCCGCGGCCACAGGTGGTGGCGCCGGGCCGCGTGCACGGTCACCTCCGCCACGTCCGTGTCCGGGACGGTGAAGTTCACGGTGAGGTCAAGGTCCTGCGGGTTGCCGAGGTCGTCGAGCCGGCGCGTTCCCCGGTAGAGCTGCCCCGGGCTGTGTGGCCGGGCGATGACGGTGTACTCGCCGCTGGGCAGGTCCACGGGGTGTGGTCCGTCCGGCGCCCGGCGGGCGATCCGCAGCGCGCGCAGCGTCGGCCCCTCGCTGGTCGGGGCCAGGTAGTACAGGCGCGGGGTGCCCGCACCGGCCGCCGTGAGGTACGTGCCGTAGCGGACCCCCGCCGGGTCGGTCCAGCCGGCGAGGGGCCACCGGGAGCGGATCAGCCCGCTGATCGCCGCGAGGCCCGGTCCCTGGGCGGGGACGCCGGCCCGATCGGTGTCGAGGTGGACGCCCTGGCCGGCCGACGGGGCCGTTCCCGAGGCCGCTCCGGGCGCCGAGGGCTCGGCGGGCTCGGGCGGCGCAGCCGGCGCCCCGGTGCGATCGGACGCACCCGGGTCGGCCAGCGGGACCGCCACCGCCCGGCCCCGGTCGTCGTAGCCGGGCACGGTGTACGTGTCGGCGGTCACCCGCCTGCCGCCGTCGAACCGCTCCCGGGGCCGCTCGCGCGGCCGGGGCGGCACCACCTCGCCGGGCGCGGCGGCCTCCACGGCGCGCCGCACCGCCTCGCGCACGGCCGAGGCCAGGCGCTCCCGCTCGTCCTGGGGCCCGTCCCCGGCCGCGCCACCGGGCAGGTGGTAGCGGCGGCTCACGGCGTGAACTCCACGAACCGCCCGCTGCGCGGCACGATGAACTCGTTCAGCTCCGGGATGAGCACGCCCGGGAGCTGGAGCTGGTCGTACCCGAACCGGACGTCCACGGTGCGCGGCCGGCCGGTGACCTCCTTCAGGCCGGGTGGGCGGGGCAGCGGGGTGGCCTCGCCCACCGGCGCCCCGGGCGGCCGGCCGGCCAGCGGGGCGGGCACACCCCGCTCGGGCACGGCCTGGCTGCGCAGGGCGCGGAACCAGCCCTCCTCGACCTCGAAGACCTTCAGCCGGGCACCCGGCCGCGCCTGGAGCAGGAACTCCACGGCGCGCTCGAACACCCCGAAGTTGAGGTTGACCGCGCCGTCGCCGACCACCCGGGCGCTGCCGCCGGGACCGATCACGGTGCGCTCCCAACTCGCCGCCGGCGGCGTGCCGCCCTCCACCCGGAACACCACGCGGTTGCCGGTCCGGCTGCGGAAGATCGGCCGCACCAGCCGCTCCAGCAGCTCGGGGCGGTTCTGGAAGTGCGTGCCGGCGGGCAGCCGGATCCAGGTCTGCGCCCCGGCGCCCCCCGCGCCCGCGCCGGCCTCCAACCGCTCCAGGGCCCGTTCGACGTCGGCCGGCGTCGGCAGCTCCGGCAGGCGCGTCGCCCCCCCGGCCGCCTCCGCCCGCGCCTCGGCGGCCCTGGAGCGGATGCTCCCGACCTCGGCCCGCAGCGCGTCGGCCTCGCCGCGCAGTGCGGCCGCGCGTCTGGCGTTGCCGGCCAGCTCCCGCTCCAGCTCGGCGGCCCGCAGCTCCTGCCCGGCCGCGCCGATCCGCAGCGACGCGGCGAACTGCCGGCGCACCACCTGGGCCGGGGTGCCGGACGGGACGGGTTCGGCGGCGACGATGTCCAGCTCGGCGAGCAGCCGCAGCACGGCCCGCTGCTCGGCGGGGGAGTACCGGGACAGCCGCCCGAGGAAGGCGGCGAGGTCCCCGGAGGTGGCGAACGTCCCGGCGGCCAGCCGGCGGGCCGCCGCCTGGTCGAGCGTAGCCAGCACCTCCAGCAGCCGCACGGTTCCCTCCGGGCTGGTCGCGAAGACCCGCGCGACGGCGTACGCCCGTGCGGGGGCGACGGCCTCCAGCGCCGGGAGCAGCC
This sequence comes from Streptomyces sp. 3211.6, assembly GCF_003634815.1. Classification (NCBI taxonomy): domain Bacteria; kingdom Bacillati; phylum Actinomycetota; class Actinomycetes; order Kitasatosporales; family Streptomycetaceae; genus Streptomyces; species Streptomyces sp. 3211.6. The sequence continues at coordinate 6,856,876 of NZ_RBXC01000001.1, forward strand.
GCGCCAGCCCGGCGCTCGCCGCACCCGTGAACCGGGCGCCGCTGAGTTCGAGGACGTGCCGGGCGAGTTCACGGCCGCCGAGTTCGGTGGCGACCCCGACCAGCCGGGCGGCGATCGCGGAGGCGAAGCCCCAGGCCGTCGCGTCGCCCATGAAGGTGGCGAGCGTCGCCCGGAGGTTCGCCAGCGCCTCGGTCGACACCAGCACCCACTCCCGCGCGCCCCAGCCCGCGGCGCGCAGCCGCGCGGCGGTCCGGGCGGCCGTGGTCAGCGTGCCGCGCGCGCCGACGAGGACGGCCTGCAGCGCCGGGGCCAGCACGAACTCGGCGACGATCCCGATCAGCGCGCCCAGCGCCATGTTCCGCACGTACGTGTCGATGCCGGACCAGGAGCCCTCGCCGGTCGCGATGGTGACCACGTCGTGGGCGAAGGTGGTCAGCCCCGCCGACGCCGCCCCGCCCACGGAGCCCTTGATCAGCGCCTGCAGCGCCCAGCCGGTGACGGCCTGCCGCAGGGTCGCGGTGCCCACGGCCTCGGCGGCCCAGCGCGCCGGGAAGGCCGCGATCCGGAACCCCGTCGCGAGCAGGTAGCCGTCCAGGGCGGCCATGAGGACGCCGCCCAGGGTCAGCCGGGCGTCACCGAAGACCACCCGGTACAGGTAGACGAGCTCGGAGAGGGCGATGGCGCCGACGACCGCGCCCGTCCCGCCGCCGAGGGCCACCAGGGCGGAGACCAGCCCGATCTCCCAGGCCACGACGGCCGCGCCGATGACGGCGATGACGGTGCCGGCGGCCTGGTAGACCTCGCCGGCGCGGCCGAGCCGCCAGTAGACCAGGCGCTCGTCGAAGCCGCCCGCGGGCTCCCACACCGGCTCGCCGGCCCTGGTCCACCTCTTCTCGCCGGCCACCCGCTCAACGAACTCGAACCGCACGTGGACGGCCGGCAGCCCGCCCTCCTCCTGCTGCCGGACCTCCAGCAGACGGATGCTGCGCTCGACGGTGACGGCCTGGAAGTCGCCCTCGGTGAGCCGCACCCGCTGGACGGCGCGGGCCAGCACCTCGCGGGCGAACCGCTCCTGGTCGTAGCCGCCGCGGTCCTCGCCGCGGGCGATCCGGCCGATCAGCGCGACCCGTTCGGCGTCCAGTGCCTCGCGCAGCGCGGCGACCCGGTCCGGTCGCAGCCGCTTGAGTTCGCGGCGGGTGGTGTAAATCGAGTCGACCTCGCCGAGGACGCCGTTCACCACGACCGTCCTGCGGGGGTCACGGTCCAGCAGGACCCGGGAGGGGTCGGTCCGGTAGCCGTGGGCGGTGCCGGCGAGCCGCTCGGCCCGGAGCGACTCGCGCAGCCGCACCACGCCGGGGTGGGCGGCCCAGGAGGTGGCCAGGCTGAGCCGGAGCAGGCGGTGCCGCAGCCCGAAGTGCCGGCTCGCCGCCACCGCGTCGTACAACCGGTCGAAGTCCCCGGCCAGTTCGGTGAGCACGTACTCGAAGAGAGTTCCGCCGGCGGGACGCTCCATCGGCGGGTCGCTCTCGAACTCGCGGCGCAGGAAGTCGTCCATCGCCTGCTGCCAGGACCGCTCGGCCGGGTCCCCGGGCAGCAGGCGGCGCAGCCGGGCCGCGAGGTGGCGGGCGCGCGGCCGGTGGCGGGCGGCGCCGAGTCGCTCCTCGTCGACGGTCAGGACCGCCCTGGCGTACAGGCACCGTCGGCCGGTCTCCAGATGGAACACGTCCGCCCGGTCGTCCAGTCGGCGGGTCGCCGCGTCGGACCAGCCGGCGGCCCGCTCCCGCAGCGCCGCCGGTAGCCGGCTCAGGGCCGCGTCGGTCAGCAGGAGCAGCCGGTCGCCGGCCACCTGGCCGTCACCGGCCGGGAGGCGCTGGTCGGCCCGGCGGGCCAGCAGCAGGGCGAGCGCGGCCGGCGGGGTGCGTCGGCGTACGGTGAGCGGCTGGAGCCACACCGGCACAGGAGTGCGGCCGAACTCGGCCAGGTACTGGGCGGCCGCGAGACCGAAGCGGGTCTCGAAGTCGGCGGTGTCGAGGCAGAACGCCGCCTCGGACAGCGGGAGTCGCAGCAGCAGGTCGGGGTCGAGCGCGGCGAGGCCGGTGAGTTCGACCCGGGGCAGCGCCATGAACGCGAACAGGGCCCAGCCGCCGTGCCGGAGGGTGGCGGCGGCGCCGGTGCCGTCGATCCGGCGGGCGTTGTGCGGGCCGATCCGGCCGATCCGGTCCGTGAGGGCGCCGTGCTCGTCGAGGGCGAGCAGCGCGGCCCGACTGTCGTCGGTCACCCAGATCGCCGTCGCCAGCACCCCGTCGGGGCCGACCCGGGCCAACTGGGCGGCGCGCTCGTACAGTTCGGCGGACAGTTCGGCGAGGGTGCGGTCCCGGCCGGTCCGCACCCACCAGACTCCCGCCCAGCGGGCCTCCTCCTGGATGTCGTCGTACAGCACCCGCTCGGGCAGCGGCCCGCCCGCGTTGACGCTCCCGACAAAGTCGAGGAACCGGCCGACGCGCGCGCGGAAGTGCACCGTCCGAAGGACCGTCCACGGCCGGTCCGAGGCCCGGACCGGCACGCCCTGCGGGCGTCCGCCGTCCTGGTAGGACGCCACGGCGTAGCCGCGGTCGCCGTGGCGCGCCGGCTCGTACCGTTCGCGGATCCCGGCCGGCCGGGCCGGGGCGCGCCGGCCGAGGCGGGCGGCCAGCTCCCGCTCGGCCTCGGCCATCCGGGCGCGCACCGCCCGGGTCAACGTCCGGGTCAGTTCCTCCAGTTGTGCGTCGGTGGGGGTGCCGACCACGCGCACCGTGATCGGGATGTGGCAGTCGACCCGCACGGTCAGCGGCCCTCGGCGGTCACCACGGCGACCACGCGGATCCCGCCGAGGTGGCGGCCCTGCTTGGTGTGCTGGACGAGGTCGAACGCGTGCACGGTGCCGATCGGGTCGTTCGGGTCGAGTCCGACCTCCAGCTTCGCCCGGGTGTGGCGGTGGTGGTTGTCCCGGTCGAGCGGCAGGTACGGGCGGCCGCGGTGGCCGCCGTCCGTCTCCAGCTCGAAGGTGAGCGGCTTCTCGGACAGCCGCAGCGGGACCGGCTCGCCCTCGCCGGTGTCGATGACCAGGCGGTTCTCCTTGTCACGGGTGATGTCGCGCCGGGAGAGCAGGACGCTCTGCAGGCCGGGGGCGACCAGCTCGGCCTCCTTGAGCGTGACGACCGCCAGGACCGCCTCCTCGACGTCCTTCGGCAGCGGGTTGACGCGGAAGCCCATCGTGGACAGCCGCTCCATCCCCCGGGCCACCGCCCAGAGGGTGATGTTGCGCTGGCCCTGGTGGGCGTCGGCGCAGATCTGGAAGGTGTCCACACCCGGCGTCAGGTCCTTGCCGTCGTACGGCGGGTCGGCGAGGTTCCGGTCCTGGAAGGCGTTGGCGAACAGGCACAGGTGCCCGCCGTTGGAGGCGGAGAGCTGGGCGGCGGTGGGCGTCCACGGTCCGCAGGCGAACACCACGCCGTTCGGCGCCCGCGTCACGGAGGGGACGGTCTGGGCGGAGCTGACGAACTCGGCGATCCGCTGGGCCGGGCTGCTCAGCCCGATCTGCGGGTCCATCACGTAGGCGTGCACCTTGACGAACGGGAGGTCGGTGGCGCCCGTGTTGCGCACCTGGACCTTGATCACGCTCGGCTGGTCCACCTCGGCCGTGGTGTTGTCCGGGCGCGGCGGGTCCAGCCAGATGCTCTCGTTGGTCCACGCGTTGGCGCAGGAGTTGAACGGGCGGGAGCCGTTGTCGCCGGGGGCGACCCGGATGTGGAGGGTGCCGGCCATGGTGCTCTCCTTCGGCGCGGTCGGGTCGTTCAGCGGTCGGGTCGTTCAGTCGGCGATGTACGAGATCTGGAAGCCGGTGAGGGTGATCACGTCGGCGGCGACGGCGTTGTCCACGGTCGCCAGGAGGAAGTAGCGGAACTGACTGAGGTTGACCCGGGCCAGGTTCTGGTCCGTGATGGTGTCGGTCCGGTCGAACGGGTTGGTGTCCGGGGACACCCGGACGATCCGGTCGGGCGCGGCGCCGCCGGCGGCGACCAGGGGAGCCCGCAGCAGAGAGACCCGGACGATTGCCGTCGCCCCGGTGTTGGTTCCCAGCGCCCGCAGCGACAGCAGCCGCACCTGGTCGGGCAGCGGGACGGTCATCAGACCGGAGACGTTCGCCGCCCCCTGCGGCCGGACCGCGACCCCGGTCGGATCGTGGCTCCAGCCGGGGGAGGGCGAGACCGGGACGAGCGCCGGGCTCAGCGTGATCGAGGTGGGCTTGGCCGGCGGACGGACCGAGAGGGCGGCGATGGCCGCGTCGAGCTTGCCGACGGCAGTGGACACCGCCCCGAGGTCCGCCTCCAGGGTCCGGAACCGGATGTTGAAGCCGACCGGCCCGCCGGCCTGCACTCGGTCGACGTTGTCGACCCAGTCCGTGTGGTGGAAGGTCGGGGTGAAGCTGACTCCGCTCATGGGCTCGTCTCCTTGGTCCGCCGCGGCGACCCGCTGCGGACACGGAACTTCGGGAAGGTGTGGTCGGGGTTGGCCGCCAGGGCTTCGCCGCGGATCTCGATGACGCGCTCGCGGATCGCCCGGGTGCTCACCTCGACCCCGATCGGGTGCAGGGCGTTGAGGATGTTCATGATCAGGTCGTACTGGTCCTTGGAGATGACCGTGTCCGCCGGCAGTTCCGGCCGCAGCCGCACCTCGAAGGTGTAGGGCGCCGGCCCGTCGCCCAGCAGGTAGGCGGCCTGGACCCAGACCGCGCCGGCCCGCACCCCGGTCAGCCGTGGTGTCGGCTGGGTGGTGGTGCTCCAGCTCGTCAGGCCGTTCGCCGGCGCCCCGGACGCCCAGTCGAGGCGGGTGTCCGCGCCGACCGCGGCGGGCGGTGGCACGACCCGCAGGTCCACGGACTCCCCCTCGTCGACGGTGTCCGGGCCGGCCACGGCGACCAGCGGCTGCGCCGTGTGCCGCAGGACCACGTCGGAGCCGGCCCGCCGGACGTGGCCGAAGCCGGCCGCGTGGGCCGCCGCGGCCAGTCGACCCGGGGGAAGGCCGCGGTGCCGGACGGTGAGCCCGCGCCCCTGGGCGGCCAGTTCGTCGCCGGCCGGATCGAAGGCGCCGACCACGTTCAGCTTCCCGACGATCTGCTGGCGGTCCAGCTCGCCCAATAGCGCGTCGAGCCGCTCGGCCACGCCGTGCTGCACGAGCCGGTGGTTCGGGTCGGTCCCGTAGACCGCGCGGGGATCGTCGTGCCGGGTGAGGAACACCGGGTCGAAGGCCGGATCGGGCCCGCCGACGACGTCCACCGGCGCACCGAGGGTGCCGTCGGCGGCGATCTGCCCGCCGTCGGCGAGGTCGGCCGGGCCGACCCGGAGGGTGCGGGTGGCGCTGAGCGTGTGGCCGCCCCGGCTCACGTCGACCTTGACCACCACGCCACCCGGGTCGCCGGCCCGCAGGGTGGCCGTCCCGGCCGGCCCTTCGGTGACCGTGGCCCGGCCCGGACCGCACGGGACGGTCAGCCACCGGACGAACGCGTCCGCTGGAAGCGCCGGCCGGACGGCCAGCTGCACGGCCGAACCCGCCGTCAGGTCGGTGGGCCCGGCGCCGGGCGGGGTCAGGTCGATGCCGAGGTGGTCGCCCACCGCGCACGCGGCGTACACCGGGTCGGCATCACCGGGGCACCGGACGAAGTCGAAGCCCGCTCGGTGGGCCAGCGCCGCCAGCCGACCGGGCGGCAGGGTGCTGTGGCGGAGCATCAGGGCGCGTCCGGTGGCCCGGAGGTCGTCGGCCCGGGGGTCGAAGGCCGACTCCACCCGCAACCGCCCGGCCGGGGCCTCGGCCGCCGCCAGGTCGGCCAGCCGGTCGAGCGGGTCGGCGACGACGAGTTGCAGCCGGTGCGGGTCCGGCGGCAGCTCGTACGGCCGGACGTCCCGCGGCGGCGGAGGCGTGTAGTCGACGTCGGCGCGCTCGTGCCGCAGCAGGTACACGGGGTCGAAGAGCTCCTCGTCGGCCGCGGTGCCGACCGTGTCGGCCTCCGCCACCCGGCGCCGTCCGTCCCGGTCGATGACCTCGCCGGGCAGCAGGCCCACCGGTACGACGGTGACGACACGGGTGCCCCGCAACACCCTCCGGTTGGCGTCGTCGACCACCAGCGGGTGGTCCGTCGACCCGATCCGGCCGACGGCGGTGTTCAGGACCTCGGTCAGGTTGGCGGGCGTCGGCAGGATCCACCGACGGAAGATCCGCAGCCGGCGGCCGTAGTGCTCGTCGCTCTCGCCGAGGACGGGGAAGAAGTCCGTCCGGGCCACCGAGGACAGCCGGACCTCGTCGATCGTGCCGAGGAACCCGCTGCCGGCGGGGCCGATCAGGAGCGGTGCGGTGCCGCCGACCGCGCCGAAGGGCCGGCCGAGCGGCTTGTGGTCGCGGGGCTTCCCGTCGACGTACAGGGTGACCAGGCCCGCGCCGCGGTCGAGCACCGCCGCGACATGGCTGAACCGGTCCGTGGGCAGCGACAGATCGGCGAACAGCTCCACGGTGGAGGTACCGTCACCCACGGCGAACCGCAGGTTCCCGGGCAGCCCGCGGCCGAAGTCGCCGGTGCCGAGCACCCAGCCGGCCAGGCCGGTCGCCGGGTCGGGGTGCCGGGTCAGCAGCAGACCGTCCGACGAGCCCGGATCCGGGCGGACGAAGCACTCGACGGTCGCGTCCGCCGTCGGCCCGATGTCGAAGTCGGGGCTGCTCTCGACCGTGACCACGGCCGCGGGGCCGGCGAAGCGGAAGGCCCGTCCGTACCGGCTGGGGCTGCCCGGTTGGACCGGACCGCTGATCGTGCCGTGATGGCCGGTGCGCCCCGGGTAGCGCCCGGTCAGGTCCTCCACCTGCGGGTCGGCGCCCGCCTCGTCGTCGAGGTGGTACAGCGCGATGACGTGCTCGTCGTAGCCGTACGGCAGCGGAGGGAAGCGCGGCACCCCGAGGTCGGCCCCGATCAGGTCCAGGCTGGCGCCGGTGGCCCTGGACAGGTGGCGCTGCCCGAGCGTGCGGGCGAGCTGGTGGCGCAGCTGGTCCCGCTCCGCGCCGAGGGCCCACAGCAGCTTGCCCGTCGTGCCGAGCAGCGCGGTCAGGGACCAGCGCTCCGCGGCGCTCCCGTCGGCCGGCGCCGGCGTCGTCACTAGGCCGGTCAGCGTGGTGTCCTCGGTGGTCCCGTCCGGGAGCCGGAGGGGGTAGGACGTTCCGGCCCGCGTCCCGGCCGCAACGGTGAGGGAGACCGGGCCCCCGGCGCTGCCGGGCCCGGCGAGCTCCAGAGCGACGACGGTGTCGCGCTCGCAGTCCCGCAACAGCGCCAGCACGTAGGTCGGTTCGGCCGGATGCCCGAAGGTTGCCCGGTGGTCCCGGAAGTCGTACGGGGCGATCCGTGCGGCGGCCGGGTCGGAGCCCGGAAGGAGTGTCAGCGCGAGCGAGTCCGCACCGCGGCCGAACGGCGTCGTGAGGTGGCGCGCCATCCGGACCGCCGTCAGGGTGCTCATCGGACCACCACCGTGAGGTCGATCAGGACGCTCTCCGGCCGGAGGACGGCCAGTTCGGTCGGTCCCATCACCAGGTTCTCGCCGACGGCGGCCTCGACCACCGCGGTCTGGTGCGGCACGGCGCCGAAGGTGATCCGCCCGAAGGCCGGTGGGCACCGCCGCAGGTGCAGCTGCTGTACGTCGACGACCCCGGGCTGCTCGACGAAGGCGGCCATCACGTGCGAGTACCGGACGTCGCCGCCGAGCCGCAGCCCGCCGATGTCGGCGGCCAGCCGCCGCAGGATCGCGGACTGCAGCGCGCTGCTGTCGGATCCGGCCTCGACGATCACCGTCGCGCGGACACCGGTCTCGATGTGGTTGGCCTCGACGATGTTGGCGTGCACGCCCACCGGGCGCACCCGGTCGACCGCGGCCGACACGCGCTCGTACACCCCGGGCACCGGCCCGGTCGTCCGCCACGGCCACCGGTAGTCGTGGGCGACCAGCACGTCGAAGAAGTACGGCTCGCCGATGTGGCGTTCGGTGCTGAACTGCCGCTGGTCGAAGGTGAACATGTCGAAGTAGCTCTGCGACACGTCCACGCCGCCGAGCGGGTCGGACAGGACGACGTCCACGACCCCGTTCACGTCCAGCACCTCCTGGCGCACGCTGTCCAGGGTCCACAGGTCGCGGGCGAGCCCGGTGAGCCGGGCGCGGTAGACCTCGTCGGATTCGCGCCGCGCGCCGCCGGTGGTGGGGGAGGGGTTGGTCACCGTCAGGGTGGCCGGGGCGAAGTCCCCCAGGTACACCTGCTGCCAGACCGGGTCGACGACGGTGAGGGTGTCTTTGCCCCGGTCGTAGGTGTCGCCTCGGTCGACCGCGGCGACGGTGACGTCCGCGGTGGGGGCGGTCGTGCCCAGCCGGGCCGCGGCGGTGGTGGCGAAGGCCCGTACCGGCGCGGTCGCCGTCGTGACGATCGTCCCCTCCGGCACGACGTAGCCGCGCCCCGGAGCCGCTCCGGCCAGGGTGAACCGGACGGTGCCCTCGCTGAACAGGTCCCGGCGGGTCAGGCCGACGTCCTCGCCGAGCAGGTCGAGGGCGTCGCCGTACGCGGTGGAGACGAAGTTGGCGTAGTAGAGGTCCTCCATGAGCTTCCAGACCTCGGCGTCCTCGTGCGCCGCGACCTCCAGGAGCTTGCGCACCGGGCTGGTGCTGGACAGGTCGATACCGAGGACGGCCTTGACCCGGTCGACGCCCTCCTGCAGAAGGATGTCGAAGGGCTTAAGGACGAATCCCTCTTCGGTGACTCCGTACTCGGTCATCGGACGCTCACACCCCCACTTCGACCAGCAGCGTGGCCGGCTGCTCCGCCACCGTCTCGACCTCGACCCGGACCTTCCAGGACCGCGAGGTGCGGAACTGCGGATCCTCGTCGAAGGTGATCTGCCGGATGTCGTTCACCCGCGGATCCGTCACCAGCGTGCGGACCAGGTTCAGCTCCAGCAGCTGGCGGATCAGCTGGGGAGGGTGCGCCTCGGTGAAGGCCCGCGTCACATCGAGCCCGTAGCCGACGTTGAACTCGTCCGACCCGAACGGGGTGAGAACCCGCAGGGTGAGGGCCTGGAGCAGGTTGGCCGTGCCGCTGACCTCGGTCAACTGCCCGTCTCGCACGACCAGATCGCCGTCCTGCATCAGCAGGCTGCGGCCGAACGGTCCGTCGTTCACGTCAATCCTCCTGGGTTGGCCGGCTACCGGGCCGTCAGCTTGGTCTGGCCGGCCGAGGCGACCTGCCACATGACGGGCGCGGGCGGCGTCGCGTTGGTGAGTCCCCGGGCGGTGTCCAGCAGCACGGGCTGGCCCCGGACGGCGAGGTCGGTGCTGAGCCCGGCGATGACGGAGGTCACCTTGAGGCACGGGGTCTGGCCGGCGGACGCGTTGGTGTTGGTGCAGCCGGCGATCGTGGCGGCGGCGAGGTCGCTCTGGACCAGGACGGGCTGTCCGTCGACGGTGAGCGAGGTGCCGGCGGCCGGCACGGTGAGTCGGCCGCCGTGGATGCACTGGAGTACCGACGCGGTGGTGAGTGCGCTGGGCATCAGGTCACCTTCACCGAGGGGCCGTCGAGCGTGAGGCTGACCTGGCCGTTGCCGAGGGTCAGCTTCTTGGTCGCGGCGGTGGTGATGGTCACGTTGCCGTCCTTGTCCACGGCGATCTTGGTGCCGCTCTGGTGCTCGATCGTGATCGTGCTGTCGGTGGGGGGAGTCGGCCGGGTGCCGACGTTCGGCAGCTTGTCGGCGCCGACGAGCAGGTGGATCCCGGCGACCTGCACCACCCGGTGGCCGGTGGCGTCGGTGAGGTCGTTGGCGCCCTTGCCGACCGGGAGCCCGTCCGGGCCGAGCTGGGTGGGCAGGGCGAGCCAGTAGTCGCCGGCCCGGTTGCCGGGGTGTGCCTGGGCCGGGTTCTCCGGCCAGAGGAATCCGGTCACCACGGCGTCGTTCACCAGGCCGCGGTTGTGCGCCAGGACGGCGCGCATCTTCGGGTACACCGGTGTGATCAGGCCGCAGTTGTGGAACGCGAACGGGGAGGCGATCGGCTTGTTGTGCAGGTCCACCGCGGTGTCGACCGGGGACGCGACGCTGGGCGCGACCACCGCGCCGGACGGGCTCTGCCCGTAGTGCATCGAGGCCAGGTGCTTGCCCTCGGCGCCGGGCGCGTAGGCGGTGACCTCTCCCACGTCGATGGCCGGCCGCTCCTGCTGCTGGCGGTCCACGACGTCCCGCCAGCGGTCGACCACGCCCTGCACCCCGCCGCCGACCTGGGCCCGCTTACCCGCCTCGGCGACCACCAGCTTGACGTCCACGGTGTAGCCGGAGCGGGAGCCGAACCGGTGGAGGACGGCGCTGATCCGCATGGTCTGGTCGGGGACACCCTTGACCCCGGTGATCGAGGCGACCTGGCCCACCCGCAGCCCGGGGTGCCCCAGGGCGGTCAGACCGAGCGCCGCACGCATCGGTACCGCCTGGGTGGTGGCCGGTGCCGGTCCGGGGTCGGGCCCCGAGGCCTGGGCGCTCTGCGCGGACCGGGCCACGGTGTCCTCGGCGCGGCTCTGGTCGAGGGAGACCAGGTTGCGCTCCGGGTCGAAGCCGACGGGCGCGCGGTCGGCCGGGTTCCCGACGGCCGGCCCGAGATAGACCATCTTGTCCCGGACGACGAGCGGCACGTCCGCCCGGCGGGCCAGGTCGCGCAAGGTGTCCAGGGCCGACCCGTTCCCCGCGGTGAAGTTCTCCAGCGTCCCGGTCAAGGCGGAGCCGGTGGCCAGCTGAACGCCGGCCTGCGCGGCGACGGTTCGGGCGAACTCGGTGACGTCGGTCGGCGCGAGTGCGCTCTCGGCGGTGGGCGTGTTCCGCAGCAGGTACCCGCCCTCCTCCTGGCCGGTGAGCACGGTGCGGGACGACCCGTCCTGGTCCACGCTGCTGGCGATCGAGGTGAGCCGCCCCTGCAGCACCGGATCGAGGCCGGTGGTGGTGGCGGGCTCGTCGAAGTACCCGAGGTGGATGAGGACCTTGAGCGGTGTGGTCGCCACCTTGGCCCGGATGAGCTCCACCGTCGGATCGGGCAGGTTCACCAGGGTGAGCTCGAAGGTGTCCGCGGCGGCGCCCTCGGTCATGGTGACGGTGATGTCGGCGTCCAGCACGAGCGAACCGCTCAGCAGGTCGTTCGAGACGGTGACCGGAAGGGCGGCGCCGACCAGCGACGCGACCGCGGCGAGCGGACCGCCGCCGCCCGGCCCCAGTTCGGCGATCTCGACCTTGTACCAGATGACCAGGCTCATCGCAGCGCCACCCCGCCCACCACCACAGAGCCGAACTCGCCGACCCCGTTGAGGTTCTGCCGTGCCACCCGCATGGTGGGGAAGGTCAGGGAGAGCTCGCCGGCCCGGTACTCGACCCCCGGGACCAGCTTGCGACGCAGCAGCGCGACCAGCCCCGAGGGCTCCTCCCGGGCAACCCGCAGCACCAGGAAGGCCCCGGCCGCGGGCAGGTCCAGGACCGGATCGGCGGGCGCGGCGCGCAGGACGTCCTCGGCCGCGTTCACGTACAGGTGGAACTGGTAGATCCTGGCGCCCAGCTGGAGCCGGAACGCCTGGGGGAAGCCCTCGGTGGGCTCGATCGGCAAACGGAGATAGCTCGGTGTTGCCACAATCCCTCCGGCTACATCGGGCCTCGCGGCGTACGGGGAATCGGATTCGGCGGCGGGCCGCTCGGGAGCGCCGCCGTCGCGACGGCCAGCGCGAGGTCGGCGGCCTCGCCGATCGCCGCCGTGACGGCGGACCTCGGCACCTGCTGCAGGGTGATGCTGACGTCGAGGGCCTCGCGCTTCTGCACGTTCTGGGTGAACCGCAGGTCGGTGATCTGCATGTCGAGGCTGATCGTGAACCCCGACACCACCGGAATGCCGGCGACGGCCAGCAGCGGCGCCGCGGTCGAGACGAGCAGCCGCGACGTCAGCGCCATGACCTCCAGCGCCTTCTTCAGCAGCAGGCGCTCCGGCCCGATCAGCATCGCCTCGATGGCGATGGTCTTCGTCGTCGGCTGGGTGGCCTGGGAGAACCGGCCGCCGGCGATCCGCTCGATCCGGTAGCCCTCGTTGATCGTCATCGACTGCACGTACAGCAGCGGCACCGCGCCGACCAGCACCGGGATGTTCGCCCCGCTCACAGGCGGCTCGTCAGCTCACGTTCGAACTCGCTGAACACGTGCGTCGCGACCTGCTGGACATGGCTGTCGCTCAGCGCGCCGACCACCTGCACCTCCACCGGGAAGTGAAAGTTGATCACCGTCCCGCTGTCGCCGTGGGGCGACAGGATCGCCTCGCCGCCCACCGCCGGGACGACGTACTCGCCCTCGTGCACCAGCGCGATCCCGGTGCGCTCCACCCGCCCGCCTCCGTCGTACGACGGCAGCGCCACGGTCGAGTCGTCCTCGGCCACGGCTCAGGCCTCCAGTCCGACGGTGAGCGCCAGGCAGTTGAAGCTCGCCTGGGGGACACCGTCGATGACGACGTTGCTGGGACTGGCCGAGGTGACGACGCAGCGGGCGAACTTCAGCGAATTGAAGGCCCAGTCGGTGCCCTTCTTCTCCGCGACCGCGATCGAGAACTCCGCGCCGTTGGTGGCCAGTTCGGTGAGGTCAGCGACCGCCGACGCCACCGCGGGCACCGCCATGGTGAAGGTAAAGGTGAACGGCTGCCGGACGTATCCGACGTTGTCCGCCTCAATGCTGTGGATCACCGTGTGGGGCACGTTGAACGTCGGTGTGAACGTCGAGATCGGCGTGATGGTGGCGTCGCCGAGCTTGACCTCCAGCCGGGTGTTCCAGTCGGCCATGCGCGTTCTCCTCCTCTGCGGCTCTGCGAACTCTTCGAAGTCTGGGGACTCATCGAACTCTGGGGGCTCTGGGGACTACTGGAACTTCAGCGCGATGTTGAGCCGGTGCACGGCCGCGGCGTACTCGACCGTGACCAGGGCCTCGACCACCCGCTGCGCGTGGGCGTTGTTGATCTGTGAGCCCTCCGAGGGCGTCAGGGTCGCCGGATTCTTGTCCAGCAGGCGCAGCAGCGGAATGTCGATCTTGTAGGAGTCGAGCACCTCGGCCCGCTGCAGCGGATCCAGGACCGACTCCATCTGCCCCACCAGGGCCCGCAGCCCGGACCGGCTGATCCGCAGGTTGCCGATCGTCTTGATGAGCTGCGCCTTCAGCCGGAAGGAGACGTCGTCGACGGTCCGTACGATGTCGATGAACTTCTTCTTGCCGGGGGCGCTGCCGCCGGTGTACCCCTCGCCGAGGTAGACCCCCTGGCCCGGGATCAGCGACGGCGTGGTGAGCCAGTTGACGCCGAGTCCGGCCGGGCCCGAGGGCAGCGGACCGGTCTCGACCTCCGTGCCGTTCAGGGTCTGGATCTGGGTCGGGGTGAACGGCGGGCTGGTGATCTGGACCTGCTTCAGCAGCATCGAGACGTGCGGCGCGTGCCCGGCGATCGTGCCTGCCACCGCGGCGGCGGCGTCCTCGTCGCTCTGGTGCGCGATGTAGACCATCCGGTCACTGGCCAGCGTCCCGCTGACGATCGACGGATCGGCCGATCCCTTGGTCAGCATGGCGACGCCCATCCGCTCTTTGCCGTCGCCGCCGGTCTGGGAGACCTCGTCCACGTGCTGGACCAGGAGTGAGATCGCCCCCTGGCTGCCGTTGACGGCGCCTGACGTCGAGTCGAGGGGGAGGTTGGCGAGCACCACCAGCTGGACGTCGAGGGCGGCCACGGCGTCGAGGGCGGTGCCGTAGTCGGGCGCGGCGTCGTCGACACGGACCCCCCACACCAGGGAGGGCCCCGGGGACTGCCGGAACGCGAGCCCGATCGAGGCGCCCAACTCTCCGGGAGCCTGGCGGCGCGCCTCGGCGGGGTCGGTGAACATGAGCGGTACCCCCACCTGCGCGATGTCGGCAGGGGGAGAGCTCGGACCGGTGACCTTGCCGATCACGGCGATGTTGCCGAATGTCCGTGTGACGGGCGCGAACAGGTCGACCGTGGGGTTGACTCTGATGTATCTGACGGTCATCCGCCGTCTCCGTTCTGTCGGGCCTTCCTCAGTGGTACTTCGCCTGCAACTTCCTTTGCAGGGAGGTCAATTCGCTCGGGGAGAGAACCGGCGGTGCCGTCGCGGCCGGCTCGTCGGCGGCGGTCCCCCGGTTCGCCTCCCCGGCCGGGGGCGCCGGTGGCGGCTGGGCGCCGTCCTGGGGCTCGGGCACATCGACGGGCACGGGCATGGTGGCCTCCTCCGCTCGGGTCTAGGGGATGCTCAGGAACAGGCTCAGGACGTCCTCGCGGGCGAAGAGCCTCGTCGCGGCCGCAGCTGCGGCCTGCGGATCGGGTGAGGACGATGCGGCCGGGAACACGACGGCCACGGCGTACGGCGCCTTCGCCTCGCCGAGGACGGAGGGCTGGCTAGGGGTCAGCAGACCGGAGGCCGAGGCCCGAAGCCGCTTGGCGGCTCGCAGCCCCGCCGTGAGGTCGAGGGAGTCCACCGCCAGAACGGCGACGGAGATCTCGATTCCGTACGCATTGGCCGGATCCGTCGGGTCGAACTGCGGCGGTGCGCGCAGCCGGATTTCGGCGACCAGGTACTCGCCGGCGTCCCGGAGGTCCTCGACCGTCGCCAGCTGGTGCCGGTGCATGAATTCGTCGAGATCGAGAAAGGGGACCTGCGCGCGAAAGTCGTCCAGCGTGGAGATGCCGTCGACCATCCGCGTCACCACCGACTCCACGCCGCCCGGATCGACTTCGGCGACCAGGTCGACGTGGACGCGGGCGAGCAGATCGGCCCAGATCGGCTCGTGCGTCACGGTCAGCCGCAGATCGTCCCGAACGTAGTTCGGCACGGTCCGGCTGAGGTCGCCGCTGACGCGCCGGACCGGGAAGAATGGCTGCTGCAGCACGATGTCGCCGACCCGGATGTCCGCGACCCGGTCGATGCGGGCGAATGCGAGCTCATGGGTCGCGTTGATCAGGGTGAGAATCCCACTGCTGTCGTCCGCCGGGGCCAAGGCGTCCTTGAGGCGGCCGGGATCGCTCAGTGCGAGCAATACGGTGTCGGAGAACGTACCCATGATCGCGATATGTCCCGCCGTTCCCTGGTGTGCCGCACGGATACTCAGGCGCGGGCCCCATTGGAGCAGATCCGGGACCGGTTGTGGGTTATCCGTATGCAAACCGGTGTGGCGAGTCGGAAGATGGAAATTGCCCCAATGCAAAATATGGAAAGATTGTCATTCATGTGAACGGTGCCGCCGTCAAGACCGCTTTTCCCGGTGTGTCCGCCGGTCTGGGGTCCATGCCCCTGCTTCGCGCTTATCGCATACCGCAGCAGGGGCCTACTGGAGAATAACTCCTTGATCTTCTGGGCTGTATGGGCCCTACGGTGAGGGTATGACGGATGAGACGGGCAGTGCTGGGTGTGAGGTGTCCGCCCGGTTGCCGCCGCAACTGTATGAGCGGCAGCGGCGCCTGACACTGGGGGCGGCGGCTCGGGCGCTCGCCGGAGGCGTCCCGCCCCGGGAGGGGAGGTCCTCGGCCGCTCCGGGGCCGGGCCGGTGCCGAGCCGGCCGGCCAGATACCCGTGTCGGTGGGTGGATTGCGGGCGCCTCCGTCGGCGGGGATCCTGAAGTGTAGGCACATCACCGGCTTAACGAGCCTGCCTGGTATTCGTTGAGCCCGACCCGGTGTTTGACACGTCTCCCGTCTGGAGGGTGGCGGTCGGGCCACAGGATGCTGAGCACGACGGATCAGGAGACCGCCATGCCCGTCCCCGACCCCTTGCGCGACATGGGTCTGCTGGCAGACGGCGCGGCCCCGGCGGACGCCGGACCGGAGGCTGCGGGCGGCCCGCTCCTCGACACGATCACTGTCGGCCGAGCCCCCTTAGAGGTGGCCCTAACGCCCGACGGACGCCGCGCCTACGTCGCCAACGCGGGATCCGACACCGTATCGGTCATCGCGATCACAACCGCCGGGCGGCTCAGCGGCACCATCACCGTCGGTAGCGGGCCGCGGGGGGTGGCGGTTTCCCGGGACGCCAGCAGGGTCTACGTCACCAACGGCGGGGAGGACACAGTTTCCGTCATCGACAGCGCATCGGGACAGCTGACGAACACTGTCACCGTCGGTAGCGGGCCGCGGGGGGTGGCGGTCGCCCCGGACGGCGGGCGCGTCTACATCGCCAACGGCAGTGCGGACTTCGTGTCGGTGATCGACACCGCCACCGGCGTCGTGACGGGCACCGTACCGGTCGGAGGCGGCCCGGTGGGGCTGGCAGCGAGCGGGGACGGGCGGCGCGTCTACGTGGCCAGCGCGGCTGCGGACTCGGTGACGGTGATCGACGCCGGGACCCTCCGGGTGACCGCCACCGTCACGATGAGCAGTGCCCCAAGGGGGGTGGCCGTGTCCCCGGACGGGCGGCGCCTCTACGTCACCCTCCCCGACGCGGATTCGGTCTCGGTGATCGACACCGGCGCGCTCGCCGTGGTCGGCGCGTCGCTCCCGGTGGGCGTCAATCCGGCAGGGCTGGCGGTCACCACGGACCGTCTCTTCGTCGCCAACGCCGGATCGGCCGACGTGTCGGTCATCGACACGGCCACCGGACAGCAGGCCGGCGCCCCCGTGCCGGTCGGCCTCAATCCGGCAGGGCTGGCGGCCACCCCGGACGGCCGCCGCGTCTACGTCACCAACGCTGCCGGGAACACGGTGTCGGTGATCGACGCCGAGACACTCCACGTCGCGGACCCGATCCCGGTCGGAGCCGCCCCGGTCGCGGTGGCCGCGGCCCCCGACGGCCACGTGTACGTGGCCAACGGTGCCGACGGGACCCTCTCCGTCGTCGACGACACCGCGACGCACCAGGTGGAGCGCACCATCCCCGTCGGCCCGGGGCCGTCCGCCCTGGCTGTGGCCGCGGACGGCCGGACCGTCTACACGGCGGACGCGGCTGGGTCCACGGTTTCCGTCATCGAGAGCGAAACCGGTCATGTGATTGACATTCTGGACGTGGGACTCGATCCCCTAGGGGTTGCGATCACGCCCGACGGCGGCCACGTCTTCACCGCCAACCACGGCGACGGGACCGTCACGGTGATCGACATGGTCAACGCCCGTGCCGCGTCCGTCGCTGTTCCGTCCGACCCCCACAGGGTCGCAGTCACTCCGGACGGCCGCCGGGCCTATGTCACCAACGGCGACTCCGTGTCCGTGTTCGCCGTCGGCTCCAGTCACCTCATCCACACCATCGCCCTGGGTGCGGCCAGCAGTGGAGTGGCGATTTCACCCGACGGCCGTCACGTCTACGTCACCCACGTGGGCGCCGGCCGGGTCTCGGTGATCGACACCGACCTCGAGGACGTGGTCGGCGCGCCGATCATCGTCGGCGAGCGCCCGTTCGGCGTGGCCGTCTCACCCGACAGCCGTCGCGTCTTCGTGGCCAACGCCGGCGGCAACTCCGTCTCGGTGATCGACGCCGCCACCGCACAGGTCATCGGTTCGCCCATCCCCACCGCCATCCTGCCCAGCGATATCGCGGTCGCGGCGGACGGCCGTCGCGCCTACGTCACCCACGTCGCGCTGGGCAGTGTGTCGGTCATCGACACGACGCTGTGACTGGCCTCCGGACCGGCATCGGCGCGGACGAGCTGGAACCGCCCACCCCGTCCGCCCGTCATCTCCTCAGGGACACCACAGGCTCAAAAGCCCCCCTGCTCTTCACGTTTCGCTCTTCACCACCACCATGGCCGACACCGTCGACTCGCTGGTCGCCCGTGCTCACGAACTGCTGGTGACGCACCTGACCCATGCTGCCGCCGCGGCGGTGCCGGGGCAGGACGTCCTCTCCTCGCTCGCGCGTCAATTCCTCGGCACCCCACCGGGCGTCGACGTCGCCGCAGGCTTCCACGACGTCATCGCGCGCGCCAGGGCGCTCGGCCCCGACGGCACATGGCTCGTCGCCGCGGGCCACGCGAGCCTCGCCGGCATGGCCCTGGCAGGCGGACCGGGCCGTCCTCCACCTCGACGCCGCGGTGGCAGCCGGCTTCAACGACTGCGTGGCGCTCCACATCGCCCCCCTCCGTCCGCTGCACCACGATCCCCGCTTCCGAGCCCTGTACCAGCGGATGCGCGTCACCCCGGCCGACCTCGACGAGCTCTTCTGGCTGCACCAGGAAATGCAGCTCATGTCGAGGGACGCCCAGAACGCGTGCGTCGACAACATCGGCCGCCTCGACACCGGGGTGTCGCTGCTCCCACAGCCCCCATGCCGACCCGCGAACCGAACACCCGCGGCATACTGATCACCGCATCGATCTCGCCGCGACCCAGAGCGCGCTCCAAAACGCCGCCGTGAAAGCGGAGTTCCAGCGCTGCGCCAGCAACACCAGCCTCGGTCTCATAGACGACTCGTGGGACCACCCCCGTGCCGTGCGCGATGCCTGGCACGCCGACGAACTGGAATCCCGGCGCCGCCAGGCCGCCGAGGCCCGAGCCTTCGTCGAACGCCCGGGAGCCGGCACCATGCTCATCCCCTGCCCGCCGCTGGGCTCGATCCCCTACCCGGCCTGAGGAAGGCCCGGACCGGCACGGTGGCCGGTGAGGCTCCTCTGCCGGAGTCCACCCGCCATATCGCGCGCCCGATCCCTGTCCGCGTGCCGCCACCGAGGACACCCCGCAGTCGCCGCAAGCCGCTTGAACGAAGTCCTGGTGCAATCACTGGAACACGCTGGTGTCGATCACCGAGATGGTGTCCGCTCCGCGGATGGTGACGTAGGCGTGGCGGCTGTCCGGAGTCACCGCCACCGCGTGCGGGAGATTGCCGACGGGGACGGTTGCGATGACTTCCTTGGTGGTGGTGTCGATCACCGAGACTGTGCCCAAGGCGAATTCGGTCACGTAGGCGCGGCGGCCGTCCGGCGCCACCGCCACGTCGGTGGCAATACTGCCGCCGCTGCCCTCGGCGAGAGGGGCAATGAGGATGGTGACGGCCACCTGGTCGGTCCTGGTGTCGATCACCGACACCGTGCCCGAGCCATCGTTGGGGACATAGGCGCGGCGGCCGTCCGGGGTCACCGCCACCGTGCCGGGGAAGGTGCCGACGGGGATGGTGGCGGTCACCCGGTTGGTGCCGGTGTCGATCACCGAGATGGTGTCCGCTCCGCGGTTGGCGACATAGGCGTGGTGGCCGTCGGGGGTCAGTGCCAGCCCGTTGGGACTCTGGCCGACGGGGATGGTGGCGGTCACCTGGTTGGTCCTGGTGTCGATCACTGATACGGCGCCCGGGAGATTATTGGTCACGTAGGCGTGGCGGCCATCCGGGGCCACCACCACTCCGACGGGGGAGGTGACCCCGGTGATGGTGGCGGTCACGTGGTCGGTGCGGGTGTCGATCACCGACACGGAGTTCGAGTTGAGGTTGGTGACGTAGACGCGGCGACTGTCGGGGGTCACCGCCACCCCTTGGGGGCCCTGGCCGACGGGGACGGTGGCGGTCAGCTCGTTGAGGTCGATCTCGTCGATCACCGAGACCACGTTCGCACCGCCGCTGGTGACGTAGGCGCGGCCGCCGTCGGGGGCGACCGCCACCCCGGCGGGGGCAGCGCCGACGGGGACGGGGGTGCCGGTCACCTGGTTGGTCGCGGTGTCGATCACCGAGACCGTGCCCGAGCCCGCGTTGGCGACGTAGGCGCGGCGGCCGTCGCGGGTCACCGCCACCGCGACGGGGATGACGCCGACGGGGACGGGGGTGCCGGTCACCTGGTTGGTCGCGGTGTCGATCACCGAGACCGTGCCCGAGCCCGCGTTGGCGACGTAGACGCGGCGGCCGTCCGGGGTCACCGCCACTCCGGCGGGGTTGGTGCCGACGGGGATGGCGGCGCCGGTCACCTGGCCGGTTGCCGTGTCGATCACCGACACGGAGTCCGCTTCGGGATCGGTGATGTAGGCCCGCAGGCCGTCGGGGGTCACCGCCACTGCGCGCGGGTTGGTGCCGAGCGGGATCGGGCTGCCGACCACCTGACCGGTGCCGGTGTCGATCACCGACACGGAGGCGGAGCCCCCGTTGGTGATGTAGGCCCGCAGGCCGTCGGGGGTCACCGCCACTGCGCGCGGGTTGGTGCCGACCGCAATCGGGCTGCCGACCACCTGGCCCGTGCCGGTGTCGATCACCGAGACCGTGCCCGAGCCCGCGTTGGCGACGTAGACGCGGCGGCCCTCTGGGGTCACCGCCACTCCGGCGGGGTTGGTGCCGACGGGAATGGGGGCGCCGGTCACCTGGCCGGTTGCCGTGTCGATCACCGACACGGTGCCCGCATCAACGTTGGCGACGTAGGCCCGCAGGCCGTCGGGGGTCACCGCCACGCCACGCGGATTGCTGCCGACGGGAATCGGCGTACCGACCGCGTGGCCGACGCTGATCGCGATCACGGACACCGTGTCCGAGCCGGAGTTGGCGACGTAGGTGCGGCGGCCGTCCCGGGCCACCGTCACAGCGGTGGGGTCGGTGCCGACGGCAACCGTGCTGATGGCCGACCCGACCGAGGACGCCGCCGGCCCGGCTGTCGATCCGGCGCTTCGGCCCGGGTCGCGCGGGCCCAGGTGATCGAGAATGCCCACGGCAACCTCCCACATCGATCCTGCCCTGCGTCCCGACTGCCGCTCCTTCAGGATGGCCGCCCCCGCTTGTGCCCGCCACCCGGGTGGAAGGCGGCACTGGGCTTCGCCCAAGGCCGGGTAGTTAAAACCTCGCGCTTTCATGAAGCGGGCTGTCCGGCTGGTGATCGCGAAAGCAGAAAGTGCCTCTGACCAGCGAGAATGAGGATTGCTGAGGTCCTTGTTCCCGCCACCGTCGGAGGCACTTTCCAGGTGAAGAAGCGTATCGGGTCCTACCCGCGTGTCCGCGTCGAGGGCGGCGGCCGCGGAGTGGTTTCGCAGGCTGGCGCGGTGCTGCTGGTCGAGACGGTTCTCAAGACTGGCCTTGATCAGGCGATATCGGCGGCGCTCGCCCCGTGGCGCAAGCAGCGGGCTGTCCACGACCCGGGGAAGGTCCTGCTGGACGTCGCCCTCGCGGTCGCGCTGAGCGGGGACTGCCTGGCCGATGTGAGCATGCTGCGGGCGGAGCCGGCGGTGTTCGGGCCGGTGGCCTCCGACCCGACGGTCTCCCGGCTCATCGACACACTGGCCCGGGGCGGGAAGCGGGCCCTGACCGCGCTCCGTGTGGCCCGCACCGAAGTGCGCGAGCACGTTTGGAAGTTGGCCGGTGATGCAGCGCCGGACGCGGGCGGGCAGGTGATCGTGGACATCGACGGGGTCCTCGTCCTGGCGCACTCCGAGAAGCAGGACGCCGCCGCGACCTGGAAGAAGACGTTCGGGCACCATCCGCTGATGGGGTTCGTCGACCACGGCCGGAGCGGGTCCGGCGAGCCGGTCGTGGGCCTGCTGCGGCCTGGCAACGCGGGCTCCAACACGGCCGCCGACCATATCGAGGCCACCACACTGGCGCTGGCCCAGCTGCCGAAACGGCTCCGGCGGGGGCGTCAGACGCTGATCCGCACCGACTCCGGCGGCGGCACCCACGAGTTCGTCGCCTGGCTCACCCAGCGTGGAAGGTGGCTGTCGTACTCGGTCGGCATGACCATCACCGAGCAGATTCACCAGGCCGTACTCAAGGTCCCCGCCCCGGCCTGGACGGCGGCGGTCGAGCC
Source organism: Streptomyces sp. 3211.6 (assembly GCF_003634815.1). NCBI lineage: Bacteria > Bacillati > Actinomycetota > Actinomycetes > Kitasatosporales > Streptomycetaceae > Streptomyces > Streptomyces sp. 3211.6. The sequence goes on from NZ_RBXC01000001.1 coordinate 6,878,672, forward strand.
CGGCGGCGACATCCGTGACGGCGCCTGGATCGCCGAGATCACCGGCGACTGCCTCAAGGGCTGGCCGAAGGGAATGCGGCTGATCGTCCGCAAGGAACGGCCGCACCCCGGTGCCCAGTTGCGGATCACCGACGCCGACGGACTGCGGCTCACCGGCTTCGCCACCAACACAGTGGACGTTCCGATCGCCGCACTCGAACTGCGGCACCGCCAGCGAGCCAGGGCCGAGGACCGCATCCGTGCCGCCCGCGCCACCGGCCTGCGCAACCTGCCCCTGCACGACACCGCGCAGAACCAGATCTGGCTGGAGATCGTCCAGATCGCCCTCGACCTCCTCGCATGGATGCCCATGCTCGCCCTGACCGGCGAAACCCGCAGGTGGGAGCCCCGCCGTCTGAGGCTCCGCCTCTTCTCCGCCGCCGCCCACCTCGTCACCACCGCCCGCCGCCGGCACCTGAGGTTCGCACGCCACTGGCCCTGGACCGACGTGATCACCGACGCCCTGGCACGACTCGAAGCTCTCCCGAACCCTGGCTGACCAGCATGTTCCCGTCCCTGCGAGCAGCACCATCCCGACCGAAGCCGTGGAACCCGGCGCCCACCCGACGCGACAGCCGGGCCATCAGCCTGACCACCACCAGCCCGAACGACCGAAACGGCCCGCCAAAGAAGTCGACGGACCGTCACGAAAGATCGAGGCTAGTGAGCCGTTTCAGCGCTGAGCCAGCCCCACGTCGACGGTGTGTCTCACTTGGTAACTTCGAGGGAAGCTCACTGTTGTGCCTGATGCGCAGCGGTCAGAATTCCAGCAAAGCGATGCATGTCTTGCTCGCTCAAGTCTCCCGAAATCTCCACGGAAACTTCTCCGACTTTGAAGGTGACGGAAGGGGTCGAAGGTGGCTGAGTGTCGAACCATTTCCGTACAGCGTCAATTGCAGCAGGAAGCGCGAGGACCGACGAGACGATCAGCGCAACGATCGCTACAGGATCGCCGAGAACTCCTGGAGGGGCAACGTCAGACTCGAAAGAGGCGTTACTAACTGCTCCAGACCGGACGAGCCATCTGCGCAGAGACTCGGCGGATCGGGGATCTTTGACCGGCGAAGTGATTACAACTTCCGATCTAGCTTCCATCTGGCTTCCATCCCTTCAACGAATGCCTTGCTGCTATCTCGACCTCTGCGAAAGCTGACCTCGGCGGTCAGTGCGGCGCCAATTGCACATACCATGAGTGGGGTATAAATGCTCCACACGTCAAAGATGATGCAAATTGGAACCAGGGCAATCGCGAGTGTCAACACAATTGCGACACCGATAGTTGCGAAACGCTTTCGGATCTTCCGATCAGCCTTGCGTTGGCTTGCCTCCTCTTCCGAACCTTCTAGTGGCTTGTACCTTTTCAGGAGGGTCCACGCCTGGCGGAGGCGTTTATCCATTTCCTGCTTTGCAGCCTCTGGTTCATCATCTCCGTGTACAAATTTCCCGAGGACCGCCAGGTGTCCAACGTCTTTTACCCACTGCTCAAGCGCTGCAATAAGGACTGTGCGATCCTCGTGCGCAATTCCTGAAATCATGGACTCAATGGCGGCCTCCTTTCTTAGGAACGGGTTTTCTGTAAGCATGATCGAGTCGCCGCCGTCTCTAACCTGTCGAGATGGTGTTGGGAAACCCTGAGCTTCGCATTGAGTCTTCACGAATTTGAAGACCGACTCTGCGCTGAGAACTTTTCCTGCCCCGGGGACACCGTCCTCAAGTGCCTTGATGAGTTCTCCCGTGAAAGTGGTGAACTCGGCTCCTTCTGGCGCTAGTGACTGCTCGGTGGCGGCTGATGAGGTCATAACATACGAACCTCTGATGGCGGTAACTCCATCTGCGAGTGGACTCAGGGTGTCGAGGCCAGCGCCACTGTAGCAACTGTCAATGACAACGAGGCGTCGCGAAAGCCCACATTCTGCAATATGCTCTCGAAGTCGATCGAATTCCAGGTAGGAGTAGTAGGCGTGTTTTCTGGAGTCGGCGACGGACAGCAGTAGTCGACCTGAAATGGGATGGGCAAGTCCATGGCCGGCATAGTAGAAGAACAATGATTCGGCACCGCTCTGGAAGGCGGCATCAAGAGCCTTGAAAACCATCCTAGGGTCGGTGGGATTCTCCACTATGAAGCATCTTTCTAGGGGAATCCCGAAGTCGGGCGAAGTCACCAGCTCCTTCAGAGTGCGAATGTTGTTCTCAATGGAGTTTACATTCTTCAGGTGCTCATAGGAGTGGACGCCGACTAGAACGGCGGCTCCCGCTTCCCATTCGGGTAGCGCCGAGGCTGCGGGGAATTGCGTTTTGTTGAGACGCTGCGCGAGTGACATGAGTTGCCTCTCGCCTGAGAACTCCAAATGAAGGTTGCTGATCTTTTCTAGAATGCCCATCTCGCGGAGCTGGGCAAGGCTGATGAGCCCAATCCATTCGTCATGGTCCAACGACTCATCGGCCCAGTCGCATAGGACGCAGATAAGGGCATAGATTTGCTTGGGAATGTGCGGAAGTTCAAGTGTGGATGGATCTCCGTAGATCCATGTCTTGATGTCTTGAGGGGAGACCGCGGTTAATAGCCAGGGGCAGCGGTTGGTGGCTTTGGTAAGTGCGCGCAGCGAGCTGGATTTGAAGGCGGCACGTCTCGCCGACCTCGCGCTCGCAGCTAGTGCCTGGAGTTTCGGCCACAGTTCCGGGCCGGAAAGCTCTTCCGGCGCCCACTCTTCCATTCAAATCCCCCGGTCCACTTGCCTGTGGCTGCCGCAGGAGAGCATAGCGCCAACGCGACGAGGTCCACCCATGGCCGCTACAACTCGTCTGCACGGTACCGCTCCTGGAGCGCGTCACTGCCTATCAGGGCACGTCCTGACCCTCCCCGCCCTACTGGTTGCTTCAGAAGGGGGCTGGGAGGTCACCGTCCTCGAGCCTTTTGAGAACCTGCGTGAAGTCACCGGAGTCGAGGATGCCGGCGGGCACCGGAGTCGAGGATGCCGACGGGCACCGGGGTCATGTTGCGAACAGGAGGGGGTCGGGGTCGGGCCAGTGGAAATCTTGGCCCGGGGTGACGAGTTGCATCGGGCCGGGGTGAGTTCACTGAGGTGGTGGGAGTCGCCGAGGCGCCAGTCGTTGGTGGTGATGCCGCGTTTGGCGGAGAGTTTGCGGCCCTCCTCCAGCATGCTGGGATAGGGGTTGGCGGCGATGACCTCGCGCGCATACATGGCCAGGGGGATGGCGATGGCCCCTGTGCCTGTGCCGAGGTCGAGAGCGGTCTGGGTGCCGTCGAGGCCGGGTTGGGTGACGTAGTGAGTGAAGAACTCGGGTGAGTACCCTGCCCGGTGCTTGGCCTTGGGGGCGGTGGAGGCGAACAACTCGTCAGGTTCGTAGCGCACGATGGGCTCCTTCAGGACGGGTCTGGTTGGCGTCGGGGTGGGATGACGGGCATGCCGAGGTTGATCTGGCGGGTCATGCCAGCGAGCTTGTGCTCGGCCGCGGCAATGGTGATCTCCAGCCCTTCGACCTCGCCGAGCCAGCCGCGTTCGTGGGCCTCGGTCAGGCGGTCGCGGAGGTTGACGATGATCTCGTCGAGCCGGTGCTTTTGGGCGGGGTCGGGTTGCAGGAGCGGGCACCGCAGGCAGGCGTGTTCGTGCGCGCAGGGAGTTCCGTAGCCGCGGCCACAGGTTCCGAGTTCGACCTTGCGCTTGGCGAAGTGCTGGTGGAACTCCTCCCATTCCTCCGAAGTGGGGTCGCGGTACTCCTCGCTCGGCCGGAGCTGGCGGCGCCGGGCGAGGAAGGCGCGGTAGTGCCGGAGCATGTCCTCGGGATAGACCGCCATGTAGTGCTCGGTGGTGGACAAGTGTTCGTGGCCGAGGATCTTGGCGACGATGTGCGGGGGCAGTCCGCTGCTGACGGCCTCGCTCGCGAACAGCCTCCGAAAGTCGTGCGGGGTCAGCTTCAGTTCTCCGTGTCCGAGCGCGGTCAGGGCCTCGTTGACCAGGCGCTGCACGTAGGTGTCGGTGAGCACGCGGCGCTCGAGTCCGTGGCGGCGCTGGAAGAGGAACGGCAGTGGTGGGCTGAGTACGCGGTCGTGGGGGTCCCACCGCTGGAGTACGGGGACGGTCTCGTGGCCGTCACGGACTCTCTGCTTGACCTTGGCCAGAACGTGGGCGAGCTCTGGCGGGACGAGCAGGACACGCTCGGCGTCGGTCTTGGACGGGACGATCTGCAGCAGAGGCACCGTTTCACCGGAATCGGGCAGCCGCAGGGTGGTGAGAGCGGTCTGGGTGATCTCGAGCAGTTCTTCGACCCGGACGCCGGTGTAGAAGAAGGTGTTGACCACCGCCCAGGTCCAAAAGGCCCGCTCTTCGGCACGAAGCAGGTCGACGTGCGTGCCGGTGTCCGGGTCGGTGGCGTGCAGGCGGCGCAGACCCGCTGGGTCATGGTCCCTGACGGCTGGGTAGCGACGGCGGTGGTAGGTGCGTCCGCCGTGGACGAACTCCTCACCCGGGGCGACGGCACGGGCCCGGTCGATGAACTCCTGCTGGAAGCGGAGTCGCTCCTCGACGCTGGCCATCAGTTGTGGCAGCAGGGGAGCCAGCTGGCGGACCTTCTGGTGCATCCGGGCCGTGACGTGCTTGCGGTGCTTGGCGACTCCCTTGGTGTCCTGCAGTGAGACCGGACACGGGGCCGCCCACTGTGCCCAGTAGGCGTCGTGGAGCGCCCACTGGGAGATGTCGAGGTAGAAAGCGCGGACGGCGAAGAGTACCGAGTAGCCCTCGTAGGGACGGTCCGGGTTGTCGTGTCCCATGCGCTTCTTCCACGCCTGGGCGACGTCGCAGGACAGGTGCAGGCTGTCGATGCCGGGGTGGTGCTCCTCAAGGTCCTTCCAGAAGCGCTTCGCGAGTTTCCAGATCAGCTGGCGAGTGGTGCTGTAGTCGATGGCCGGGGCGCGTTCAGTGACGTACCGGATGATCAGGTCGCGGACATCCGGGCAGGACAGGCCGTAGAAGTCGACCATGTCGGGGATGGTGGGCCGCTGCCGGCGCTGGGCATCGTGCAGGGTCGGCGTCCCTGACGGCAGGACACCGAGCTGCCGCAGAAGATCCCAGGCCAGCGTGAGGCCGCGCGGGCGCTGCCCTTTCCGGGAAGCCAGGACACGGCACATGTCGAGCATGTCCTGGCTGGTCAGACCGCGTGGGGCTTTCCCGGTGTGCGCGAGCGGAATCGTCAGCATGCGGACGGCGTGCTGCTCCTGCACTCGGGTGACTTTCCGCACCTGGCACTCATCACGGACGGCGTTGAAGAACTCAGCATCCCGGATCTGGCGCAGTCGCTCGAACCCCGCGGTGAAGCGGAACCGGCCGAGCCAGTCATAAGACGGACGGACGACGTCCAAGCAGAGCAAGACACCCAGCCCGTGCGTGATCGCGCCGCTCTTGAAGGCACTCGCACGTACCGAGTCGCCGAACAAGGTCGCCACGTCCGGGGCCTGGTTCCAGCCGCCGCTGTGCCAGCGCTCTTGCCAGCAGGAGCCCTCCGCACGGCGCAAGGCCGCCAGGACCATACGGACACCCCGGGCGGCCTCCTGCTGCCGCGACTCAGAGAGCGCGGGCAGAGCAGCAATACGGTCGATGATGTCCTCTTCACTCAGGAGGGTCGTCGGCCACGGCTTCCACTCTGCTGCCGAACCGCTCGGCGCCGCGTCCGAGGCGGGAAGAGCATCATCGGTCCGTGACGGGAGCGTGGGAGGAGCAACAACCCTCATCGGGCTCCTCCGAACAGTTCGAGCATGTCGTCGGCGTTGTAGCCGAGCACCGAGGACGGTAGGTGCGGCCGGGCGTCGTGGCGCCGCTGTGGATTCCGCAGCCGTTCGAAGTGCTCACGCGCGTGAGCCAGCAACTCCTCCTGTCGTGGCTGCAGATACGGCTCGGTCGACCGCAGGGAACCGTGCCCGGCGATGTCCCGAACCTCCACCAGGTTCAGGTCCTGCGACATCCGCATCAGCGCAGTGTGCCGTAGATCATGCAGCGACCAGTCCGTGCCCAGTGCCTCCTGGGCCCGCAGCAGCACGGCGCGGGCTGCGTCGTACTCCAAGGGGCGGAGCGGTCTCCTGAGCGTCCAGAACACCGGCGCAGTACGGCGCAGGCACGAGACGGGCAGATCTCGCTGATACAGCCGCAGCCACACGAACGCGTCCGGCGAGGCCGGCACGTGCTGCAGGGCCTTCGTGCCCTTGCGGATCACCCCGATGGTCTGGTTCCCTGGATCCACCAACCCGTTGGTGACGCCCAGCAGTTCACTCGGGCGTGCACCGCTGCTGACGTAGAAGGCGAGAAGCGCGCGGTCGCGGTCGTACCTCATCGCTGCGAACAGCTCGTCGAACGCCGCATCGGGCAGGGACCGCGGCGCCCGCTTGGGAACCTTCTGCCGCAATGGGGCCTTGCGGCTGCTCGGGAACGCCTGAAGCGGATTGTGATGCGCCGCGTACCGCTCTTCACCAGGGCCTGGCCGCCGGGCCGGAATCGGATTGAGGAGCGGACCGGCACCCGTACTCATGTGATGCCGGTAGAACTCGCTCACCACCGACAGCGTCTGGTTGATCGTGGCTGGTGCGGTGCCCGCTCCTGGGCGCCGCTTTCCGGTCCGGGCGTTCACCGTACCCGCCCGGCCAGGTCGGGGCCTGCGACGGTGGAACTTGTTCTGCTGCAGCCACAGCGTGAAGTCCCGCGCCTCCACGCTGGTCGCCCGGTTCCAATAGACCTCGACCGCCCACAGGAATCGGAACCAGCGCAGCAAGGCACGTGCGTACGCCTCGATGCTCAGAGGTTCGAAGCCGCACGCCTGGCACGTGCGCAGGTAGTCGAGAACCGACACCACCGGCTGGTCCTGTGCGTCGAGGACCAGGAACGGCACGTCGCCGCCGTAGGGAGCGACCCGCCCGACCTGCTGCAAATGCAGGCGACCGACATCGCGGACAACCATGGATTCTTTCACAAGGCAGCAGTTGAGCAACATCCGCCTCCTCCCACACGCAGACACGCCGCAACTCACCTGACCTGGCATTATTCGACGCTTAGTTCACTAAACGGGGTGGAACGCCCGGCAGCAGGTGACTAGGTCTGCCTGGTAGCCGGGTTGGGCGGGGGCGAACTTCTCGGCCGGGACGGCGTGCACGGTGGCGGTGCGCTCACCCAGCTGGGGTCCGAGCTCGTCGAGCGCGGTGCGGAGCATCCCCTCGTCCTGGTCCACGAGGTCCAGGTGGGATGCGGGAGGCAAGGTCGGCAGCATGGACAGGGCGACCCGTCCGGTGCCGGCGCCGAGGTCCAGCAGCCTGGGCGCCGCCACGCCGGCCAGTTCCCGGGCCAGGAGCTGGATCACCCGGTCGGGCAGCCGGGGGCGGTAGCGGGCGTAGTAGTGGTCCACCGAGTCGAACAGGGACACGGGTCTCCGATCTCGTGGTGTGGGCGTGGCCGTCAGCTGCGGGTGTCGGGGACCTAGGGCAGCCAGGGCACGGCGGTCTCCCGGAAGGTCTGGTTGACCGGGACCAGGTCAGGCGGGTTGCCCAGCGCGGAGAGGGTGACCGCGATGCTGGTGGCGCCGTCGTCGAGGGCGCAGATCTGGCTGCCGCAGGACGGGCAGAAGCCGGGCTTGGAGTCCGGCCACGTGTAGTGCCACGACGGCTCGGCGCCAGACCAGGCCAGACCGTCGAGCGGGAAGGAGACCCACGACATCATCGGTGCCCCCGACAGGCCCTGGCAGTCCCGGCAACTGCAGGTGTGGGGGTAGTCGGGCTCTCCGGTGACCGTGAACTGGACCTTCCTGCAGAGGCAGCCGCCCGACCGGGCAGCGGTGGAAGTGGGGGCGGGTGAGGTCATGAGGTGAACTCCTCTGGCATCAAGGTGGGTTCGAGGGCTTGCGGCGGGACGCTCGCTGACGGCCGGAGGGCGGCGGGCAGTGGCCAGGACAACTCGTTCGGCCCGCTGCCGGCGCTGACCCACTGGGCTCCGTCCGGTTCGAGGTGCAGTCGGTAGGAGGACGGTGCTCCGGCCGCCTGCCATCGGGTGGCGGTGTCCTGGATCTCCGCCCAGATGTCACGAGGCCCGCAGACCGTGACCGTCCACGTCCCGGAGTCGTCCGGCCGGGCAGTGACCCAGGACCCGCAGTCGGGGGCCCCGATGACCAGGTGGTCGGCAGCCCAGTTCCGTACGAGCCCGGGGTGCAGGTGGTCCAGGGCCAGCCACAGACCCCGCGCATCATCCGGCGGCGGGCCCGTGTGCGTGGTGCGGGTGCTGCCCCCGTCCGCGGCCTCGATCCGTCCCCGCAGACCGGGCTTCAGGTAGAGCTGGCTCCAGCCGTGGCCCGCCCGGTGCCCGAGTCGCACCGCTTCCAGACGGGCCCGGACGCGCCCGCTGCCGGTCCTGGTGAGGACCGCCAGGCCCGGCCAGGAAGGCGAGGACGTCGACAAGGTCGCCAGCCCCAGCCCGCCGGCGGCCAGCTGCTGCGGCCAGGCCTCGGGCACCCGGGTGACCGCGTACGACACGAAGATCCGGTCGTAGTCGGCGCCGGCAGGCCAGCCGTTCTGCCCGTTCCCCGTCACGGCCGTCGGCCGGTGGCCGAGCAACGCCAGCCGCTCACGGGCGGCGGCGGTGACGTGCTCGTCCCGGTCCACGGTAACCACCCCGGCATCACCTGCGATCACGCACGCGACGGCCGCGGTCACTCCCGCACCGGTCCCGACATCCAGGACCCGCTGACCCGGCCGCAGATCCAGTTGCTGGAGGCGCGCGACGGTCATGCCAGCCGTGCTGGACATCGCCGTCATCGACCCGCCCGACCTCGGGGTCGGCACCCGGCCCAGGACCGGCTCGCCGTCGTGCTGGACCAGCACGCTCTCTCCTCCGTACAGCAGCCCGAGCAGCTCCTCCCGGTCCGCGGGCACTTCCCAGTCGAGCAGGTCCCAGCGGGGCGGGGTCTCGTCCGGGCCGCTGCGTCGCACGTACGCCTGCGGCATCAGCACCTCCCGCCGCACCGCGAGGAACGCGTCCCGGACCGGGCCCGCCCGGAGATGGCCGGCCGCTTCCAGCCCGGCGACCATCTCCGCCCGCGCGACCCTCGCTCGATCCTCAGGGGAAGTTTCGGTCCGGGCGGGCGGTACGAGGGGATCGGGCACGTACGACTCCTTGGGCAGGGGGACGGGGACTGCGGGCGGGAAGCGCGGGGCGGTCAGGTCCACCCGAGCTCGGTGTAGGGGCGACCGGCTCGGATGCCTTCGATCGCCGCTCGGGTGTAGGGGACGATCGGCTCCGGAAGGGCGTCGGCGGGCCACCAGCCCCAGGAGACACAACGGTCCGGCTCTCGAACCTCGGGTGTTCCCGTCCACTGCCGGGCGCGGAAGACGAAACCGATTCTGGGCTGGTCCCCGGGCTCGTCGACCATGTGCACCACGTGGGCGAGCTCGACGTCGGCCGGGTCGATGAGCAGCCCGGCCTCTTCCTCCGCCTCGCGGACCAGGCAGGCCACGGCGGACTCCTGCTCGCAGTGCCCGGCGAGGAAGTGATGCGTGCCACCGGCGTACGCGGAGCCGGGGTGGCGCAGGCCGAGCAGCACCTGGCCTTCGCGTTCCAGGTAGAGGTGGACGCCGACGATGTGCGGAACGCTGGTGCTGCCCGCCTTCGGCCTGTCCGGCCCGAGGGCTCCGCCCTGCGGCGCCGTCGTGCTGCGGGCGGCGTGCTGGGCGTGCCGGCGTACGAGGTCCAGGGTGGAGGGGCTCAGCCTCAGGCGCTCCATGGTGTCGGGGTGGAACCAGGCCAGCATCACTCCCTCGGTGAGCGGCAGCCGCGCGGGGTCGCCGTTCCACTGGGCGGTGAACACCTGCACCGGCACGGTCAGGCCGTTGGCGCCGGTGGCGAGCTCGACGGCGAACGGCTCCAGCCCAGCCAGCTCGAGCCCGGATTCCTCTCGCAGTTCACGGCGGACGGTGTCGTCGAGCGAGGTGTCGCCGGGCTCGCGGCCTCCGCCGAGTAGCGCCCAGGCCCCGGGCTCCCAGATGCCGGGGATGTCGTCGCGCAGGTGCAGCAGGTAGCGGCCGTGCCCGTCGTGGATCAGCGCCGAGGCGTTGACCGGCTCGATGCGGCCGTCGAGCCCGGATGCGGTGAGCTTTTCCCGCAGCTGCGGGGCCGTGACCTTGTCGAAGGCGACCCACTGTGGGGCCGAGACCTCCTCCGGCTGCACCGTGACCTTGACGTCCTTGTCCACCAGTTGGAAGACGAAGCGGAAGTCCCAGTGCTGGTGCGCGGCCTCGCCCTTGGCCGGGTTGGCGTCGATGTCGAAGACGTCGATGTCGATGGGCAGGTCCCCGTAGGCGGCGGTGGCGCACAGGGCGCCGGGCGGGATGCCGGCCTCCTCGTGGATCTCGCGCAGCGCCGTCTCCAGCAGACAGCGATCCGCGGCCTCGACGTGCCCGCCGGGTGCCAGCAGGAGCCCGAAAGTGTTGTGGTGGACGAGCAGCACCCGGCGGTCCTGGTCGACGACGACCGCACTGCACGTGACGTGCCCCGGCATGGTCGAGCGGCTCGTGGGCTCGTCGTCTTCGTCCAGCAACCGCAACAGAGGTGTCAGCAACGGACCTTCAGCCGGGTGCCTTTCCAGGTAGGCGGTGACGAGATCGCGGATGTGTGCGCGGGCGGGTGGCAAGAGGGCCTCACAGGTCGGTGGGACGGCGGGATGGAGGTGTCGGCGGCGCTCACGGGTGAGGGTCCGCTCCGGCGGCATCAGCGGGTGGACGTGTACCTCGGGCGAGGGCGGAGTCGTCGGGGGGAGGTGCGGGGATGGGCATCGCGGTCAGGCGGCTGACCTGGGAGTGCCAGAGCACGATCACCGGCAAGACCAGCACCAGCGTCCCGACGGCCAGAGCGGTACGTGCCCCGAACGAAGTGGCTACGGCGCCGCCGGCCAGGGCCGCGAACGGCTTGCTCCCGGAGACCAGCCATGTCGACGTCTGCTGCGCCCGCGCCTGCAGGTGAGGTGGGCAGATCTGCTGGCGTAGAGACCGCTGGGTGGTACCTGCCACCGCCGCGGCGGCGAGCTGGAGCCCGCCCGCCGCGGCGAGGACGGCAAGCCAGACGGGCCCCGGCCGAGCGAACAGCAGGGGCACGCCCGCCACTGGGCAGGTCGCGAATCCGGCGAGCAGGGTGGGGCCGGGGCCGAACCGGGCCACGACCCGCGGCGCTGCCAGGGCGCCGGCGAGCGCGCCCGCGCCGGAGACACCCATCACGACCCCCAGCCCAGTCGGTCCCGCCTCCAGCGCGGTCAGCAGGTAGTACGCGAACAGCGCTCCAGTCACACCGACACCCACACCGGTCAGGGTCAGCGCGAACACGAGGTCCCGGACCAGCGGAGTCCGCGCGGTGTAGGCCAAGCCATCCCAGATCTCCCCGGCCAACCGGCGCCTGGGCCGCCCCTCGCCCGCCGCCGGCTGACCGGGCTCCGGAATCCGGGCCGCGCAGCAGGCGGACACCAGGTACGACAAGGCATCCAGCCAGAAGGCCCTGGCCGCGCCCACGGCCGCGACGACCGAAGTGCCGAGGTAGGTTCCGGCCGTATCCGCCGCCCCGAACGCGGAACCCACCCGGGCGTTGGCCCGGTGCAGCAGGGCGGGTTCGACCAACTGAGGCACGATCGCGATGGCCGCCGCCTGGTGCAGCACGGTCACCGCACCCAGGACCAACGCGACCGCGTACAGCACGGACATCGACAACACCCCGGCCAGCGCCGCCACGGGAACCACCGTGACGACAGCAGCACCGGCCAGGTCGGTGCCCACGAGCAGAGCCCGCTTGGCGTACCGGTCGACGATGCCGCCAGCGGGGAGGGCCAGGAGGAAGGTGGGCAGGTGAGCCAGGGAGGCGAGCAGAGCGGCTTGCCCGGCCGTCGCGTGCAGTTCGAGGACGGCCAGGGTCGGCAGCGCCACCAGGTGCACCGACGTCCCGACCAGGCCGGCGGACTCCCCGCCGAGGTACAAGCGGAACCCCGTCCCAAGTACCGGTGCCCTCTTGCGGACGGAAGGCTGGGGGCCGGGCAGCGTCACCACAGGACGGTCTCCGCCAATAGCCGCCCCTTGGGCAGCGTGAGGGCGGCCCGGCCGGCGATCAGGGCATCGGGAACCGGGACAGACGGACGGCACTCGGTCTGCGATCGGGTCTCGTCGCTTCCCGCCGCCGGGCAGACGTTCACCCCACCGTCCCGTTCTTGGATTGCGGCGGCGGTCATGCGTTGTCCTGGGCGTGCAGGGTGTCGTGGTCGCCAGCCGACTGGTTGGGGATCGTGGCATCGAAGGCTGAGGCCTGGACGAGGTAGGCGTCGCGGAAGTCGCCCGTGCCCGTCGACGGGTTCATCAGTTCCTCGAAGGTGCCCGACTCCGCGACCCGGCCGCCCTTCAGGACGTGGATGAGGTCCGCATGGCGTACGGAGTGCAGGCGGTGGGTAATGAGCACGATCGTCTGCCCGGTGGTCGCGGCCAGGGCCCTGATCTGGTCGAAGACCCGCTGCTCCGCGACCGCGTCCAGGGCGCTGGTGGGCTCATCCACGATCAGGATCTCGGCCTGGCGGTACTTGGCCCGCGCGATGCCGATGCGCTGCCACTGACCGCCGGAGATCTGGTGCCCGCCGCGGTATCCGCGAGCCGGCAGCGTGCCGAGCCCGCGAGGCAGGTCGTCGAGGACCTCGTCGGCACCGGAGAAGCCAGAAGCTTCCTCGACCGCCCGGTCGTCGATGCCCTGACCGGGCTGGCCGATACCGACGTTCACCCGGAACGTGAAGGGCCAGTGGTAGAAGTCCTGCGACATCAACGCGACGCGGCCGAAGACCTGGTCGCGGTCGGCGGTACGGGCATCCACGTCGTCCCACCAGATCGTGCCGCTGCCCTCGTCTGGCAGGTAGAGGCCGGCCAGGAGCCTGACCAGGGTGGACTTGCCAGAGCCGTTCTCACCCACCAGCGCGATGATCTTCCCCGTCGGGAACGACAGGGACACCTCGCGCAGCGTGGGCTCGGGCAGGCGCTCGTCGCTGCCGGGGTACGTGAAGGTGACCTTCTCGAACCTAACCTCCCGCAGCCGCTCCGGCAGCGGGACCCCGCCCACGGGGATCGCCCGGGTCTTGGCCTCCCGACACAGCCGCTCGAAGTCGGCGACGAACAGGGACTCCTGGTGCAGTTCAGAGACCTGGAGCACCAGGCTGTCGAGGCTGGCGGCGCCCGTGCGGATGGCCAGCACCGCCGTTCCCGCGACGGCGAGCTCCATCGCCCCGCCCCACAGCAGGGCACCCAGGACGCTGTAGGTGAGGAGGGTGGCGAGGCCGCTGGCACCGTCGGCGGCGAGCCCGATCCGGGCGGCCCGGCGCGCCAGCCTGGTCTGCTCGCGTTCACTCGTCTCGGCCATCGTCCGGAAGTGGCCCAGCAGGAACGGCCCGACGCCGTGGACCCGGACCTCGGGAGCCGCTTCCTTCTGGGTCAGCAGCTGGCCGAGCAGGTGCCCGGCGCGGGCGTGCTGGACGAAGGCGTGAAACGAGATGTACCGCTGGCGGGAGATCATCAGCGAACTCCACGCACTCGGCAGCGTCATCAGCACCAGCAGCGGCAGCAGCACCGGGTGCAGGACGGTGAGCACGCCGGCCGCCGCGATCAGCGACACTGCGGAGTTCAGGGTGTTGGTGCAGTACCGGATCATCCGTCGAGCCGAGTCGGTGCCGTAGCGGGCGGCGTCCAGCAGACGGTGGAACTCGTCGTCTTCGATCGCCGACAGCTCCGTGCGGTGCACCAGGCCGAGGTACTGCTCGGTGGCGACTCTTTGGACCTTCGGCTCCAAGGCCCCGGTGGCCGCAGTCGAGGCCGAGCGTAAGAGCGAGCCGAGGAACGCCGTGACGGCCACGACCGTGAGCGCGGGAAGCGCCTGGATCAGGCGCTCGTTGGTGCTGCCGGCCGCGAGGACGTGGCCGAGGACGCTGTTGACCGCGACCAGGCTGACCGCCTGCGCGATGCCCCGCCCGGCCTCCGAGGCCAGGACTACCCGTAGGGCCCGTGCGTCGGCGAGGTGGGCGAGCCGCAGGCCGGTCCCCGCCAGCCGGGGGAGCTGGCGCGCCATCGTCCAGAGCCCGAGCTTGAGCCAGGCGCCCTCGTGCTGGTCCCAGCCGATGTCGTAGGCCAGCTCGCCGCCGAAGAGGAGCCGCTCGGAGTCCGACACCCCCGCGGCGCCGGATCCGCTCGTCGAATCCTTGCTCACGCGGCCCTCCCGGTATCCGGTCGTGAGTTGCCGGCAAGGGAAGACGTGGCGTCAACGCGGAGCGCGCAGGACGGGCGCGAGCACGCGGGAGGTCGGGGATGTTCGATTGCAGCGGCAGTGTCGAGCCTGTTCCGCATGGGATTCACGGGGTCCTCCGGATGGGCGCATGGTTGGTACTGGTGCTCTAAGAACGGCTCCCGATCGGGTGCGTCACGGCCGAATCGGGAGCGGATGATGAACGAATGTTCTGATCCGGCCTGGCGGGCTTGGCAGGCCTGCGGTGGCGGCGTTGAAACTCGCTCGAACAGGTTCCTGTCGCTCCGCTGGGGGATTGCGGGCATTGGCGCGGTCGCCGGGCCGGGCGTCTGCGGGCATGCCGGGGAGGGCAGCGGCGGTATGCACCGATGCCCTGTGGGCTCCGAGGAAGGCTCATGCCGTGGTGGCCTCCAGGGCCTGGTTCCAGGTACTGATGTCAGCGGGATCGAGGGCGGCGACGGGGTGGCGAAGTATTCGTGATCGACGAGGTAGAGGGCCGTGATGCCGACGTGGCCTGGGAGGAGTTCGTTCATGCGGGGGTGATCACGTCGGCCCGGGAGGCCGAGCATGCTCCGCGCGGAGATCTCCTGGTTCCAGACGTCGGTGCCGAAGCCTGCATCCACCCCTGGTTGCCCGCACTCACTGTTGCCGCGGGGTGGACGAATGGCCAGCGTTGAAGTCGTGTGGCAGATGGGGTCTGCAGCCTGCGGCGCTATTCGCGGCGGGGCTGCTGGGTGATCAGCTCGGCCATGCCGCCGATGGTGGCGAATCGGGGGTCGAACAGGTCGGTGTCCGAGATGGGGATGCCGAAGACGTCCTCGAGGTGGACCGTGAGGGCCACGACGGTGAGGGAGTCGAGATAGCCGGCGTCGAAGAGGTTGACCTCCCGGGTGAAGCCTGGGTCGTCATCGGCGACAGCGGCCTCGCGCCGGATGAACGCTTCGATGTGTGCCGTGGTCTCGGCATGGGTGAAGCTCATGAGTCGCCTTTCGGGAAGGTGTGCGGCACAGGCTGGTGAACGCCGCCGCGAACGGTGCGGTGCAGCTCCGCTGGTGAGGAGATGTGCAGCGCGTCCTGGAAGAGGCGCTGGAGTTGGGCCTGGGTGATGCCGGCCAGCAGCAGCTGGGGTAGTACGCCGGTGTCGGCGCTCGTGTCCCCGATCTGAGCGCGGACCTTCGGTCGCTGGATCGTGCCGTTGGGGAGAGTTCGGTGCGCAAGGTGCGCCATGAACCGCGCCTTGGAGACCGGCTCAGGCAGGGAGAGCAGCTCTGTGGCGGCCCAGCCGTAGGGCTGAACGACCGTCAGTCCGTGCGCGGTGAAGACACCGACCTCGCGGTCACCGGTCTGGACCCCGCGGGTGAGGTGAACCCGCAGCCGCTCGGACGGGAGGTCGGGCAGGCGGTAGTAGAGATTGCCGGCGTACGTTACGGGGGTGTAGTCGGCGAGGAACTCGTTCATGAGGTCGCCGGTGAACACGAGCGCGCCGTGGGGGTGGTCCTCGGCTATGGCGGCGCCGAGGACCTCGTTGACGACAGCGGCGTGGACGTTGAAGTCGCGCCAGTCCTGTCCGTTCAGGACTGCGGGATGTAGCGCGGTGAGGAGGCCCTGCCGGTCGGCTCGTACCACCCTTACGGGCATGTCGAGGTGAGTGGCCACCCGCTGGGCGGCGGCGGCGTCCTCGCTGAGGTGCTCGCCTCCGAAAGAGTAGGTGTAGGCGACGGCGTGGGGGAAGTACTTGCGGGTGTAGGTGGCCACGACGGAACTGTCCGCGCCACCGGACAGGCAGACGGCTACTGGCGTGCTCGGGTGCGTGGTAGCCAGGTGCCGCATTCCTTGATCAAGGAATTCGGAGACTTGGTGGGCGATGTTGGAGGGTGTGTCGCTGGATCCGGCGCGGGCGGGGAGGGCGCTGAAGTTGCGGACGGTTGCTGTGCGCCTTTCGGGGTCCAGAGTGACGACGCTGCCGGTGGGAATCGCGTAGGTGTCGGTGAAGGCGATGCCCGCCTTGACGAGGTCGCCGAGGTAGTTCGCGGCGATGACGCCCCGGTCGGGGTGGAATCCGACGTAGAGCTTGTTGAGACCGAGCTGGTCACGGATCGCGGTGACACGGTTGCCGTCCTGCTGGACGTGGGCGAAACGTCCGACGAGGTCCGGCGCTGCCTCAGGGGAGAGGTTCTGCTGGTGAGTGCCCCCGTCGGGGCTCCAGCAGACGTTGTCGACGGGGAGGTGGGTCTCAAGCACGTGCGTGCTCCTCGCTGATGACGTCGATGGCCCGGTCGAGGTGCGGGCGCCCGAAGTTGAGGGCGATCCTGAACCAGCCCGACTCGTGGAACAGAGAGGAGGGCATCACCAGCACGCCGCGCTCGGCCAGACGGGAGATGAAGGCGCGGTCGTCCTGCGCGGGGCAGCGGGCATAGAGGAATCGCGTGGCGTGCGCGTCGAGGACGGTCAGGCCGCGGCGGGTGAGCTGCTGGCGGGCGTGGCACTGGAGATCGGCGAGGCCAGTCAGATCGGGCGCGGTGTCGCAGAGGGCAGCGGCCAGCTGCTGGGTGAGGGCCGTGGGGGCGCAGTGGCCCGTTACCCGCATGTCCCTGATGAGGGCCGCGACGGCCTGGTCGCGGATGCCCAGATGAGGGGAGACGGCCAGGCAGCCGGTGCGCTGGCCCTGCATGTCCCACGCCTTGCCGAAGGAGCGCACGGTGATGGTGTGGGGGTAGTGGGTGGCGGGGGCAGGGCACGGCGTTTCGTCCCAGACCTGGAGCGCGTGCGCCTCGTCGGCGATGAGCAGCGGCGGCGTCGGGGTCGAGTGCCGCAGCATCAGGGCGGCCAGCTGCTTGAGTTCGTTGTCGTCGTGGATGACACCAGTGGGGCTGCCAGGCTGCGCGATCACGATGCCCCGGGTTGCGGGAGTCCAGGCACTCGCGATGGCTTCGACGTCGAGGCGCTTGTTGCGGGTGGCCGGCACCAAGTCGACGACGAGGCCGAGGTCCTGGAGGTAGAGGGGGTAGTCCATCCAGCAGGGGGTGATGAGGATGATCCGGTCGGGTGGTGAGAAGAGGGAGCGCAGGGCGACGCGGAGGGCGGCGGTCGCGCCGGGCGTCATGACGATGTCGTTCCAGGCGTACGGCAGCGCGTGCTGCCTGGCGAGGGAGGCGGCGACGCGACGGCGTACCGGGGTGAACCCGCCGAAGGGGCTGTAGCGCATGTCGAGAGGGCGGGCCTGCGCGGCGAGCGAGGCCAGGACCTCGTAGGGGCGGGGGTCGCTCAGGAACTGGGGGTTGGGGAACGACAGGTCCAGGGCCCGGCTGCCGAAGCGGCGCAGCGTGTCCAGGTGCAGCCGGGTGTACTCCTCCAGCGGCCGAAGCAGCCCTTCGTGGGTGGTGAGGCTCATCGGTCCGCCCCGGCCTTCGTGAAGAGGACCTGGATGCGGTTGCGGTCGGGCTTTCCGTGCGGGGTGCGGGGCAGGGTGTCGACGACCTGGATGTGGTGGGGCCGCATGTGGGGCGGGAGTTCGGCCGAGCAGTGGGCGCTGAGGGCGTCGAGGGTGAAGGACGGGTCGTGGGGCTCGACGGCGACGAGCACGGACGGGTCGGGCCGGCCGTCGGGATCCTGGACGATGAGGGCGACGACGCCGGCGGTCAGGCCGGAGGCCGCGATGGCGGCCTCGATCTCGGCGGGTGTGACACGGATGCCGTGGATCTTGGTGAGGTCGTCGCGCCGGCCGGTGATGTACAGGTCGCCGTCGGTGTCGGTGTAGCCGAGGTCTCCGGAGTGCACGACGGTTTCCGTCCAGGGCGGGGGCAGGCCCGCGCGCGTGCGGAAGACGAGCACGGTGGTGTCGGGATCGCGCCAGTAGCCCAGGGTGACCGTGGGGCCGCGGTGCACGATCTCACCCACCACGCCAGGGGGACACGGCGTGCCGTTCTCGTCGAGGACATCGACGCGGCAGCCGGGGATGGCCTGACCCACCGAGGTCGGTTTGCTGTCGATGCGGGTGGGGTCGAGGTAGGTGCTGCGGAACGCCTCGGTGAGCCCGTACATGGCGAAGACCGCCAGTTGGGGGTGGGCGGATCGGAGCGCCTTGACGGTCGTGGGGGTGAGGGGGCCGCCGGTGTTGGTCAGGTAGCGCAGGGAGGGGTAGTGGGTCGTGATGAAGGGGGAGCGGGGGTGGAGGAGGTCGGTCCAGAGA
Organism: Streptomyces sp. 3211.6; assembly: GCF_003634815.1. Taxonomy (NCBI): domain Bacteria; kingdom Bacillati; phylum Actinomycetota; class Actinomycetes; order Kitasatosporales; family Streptomycetaceae; genus Streptomyces; species Streptomyces sp. 3211.6. The sequence goes on from NZ_RBXC01000001.1 coordinate 6,897,191, forward strand.
CTGGGCACGCCCGCGAGGCCGGTGACCTCGTGTTCGAGGAGGGTGCGGCTGATGTCGGGGGCGAACGCGGAGCGCTGGATGACGACGGTGCCTCCGGCATGGAAGGTGGCCAGGACCTGGTTCAGCCCGTAGTCGAAGCTGAACGGCATCAGCGCCAGTGTGCGGTCCTCGTGCGTCAGCCCTAGGTAGTCCGCCACGATCCGGGCGCCGCTGAGCAGGTTGTCGTGGCTGAGCATGACGCCCTTGGCCGTGCCGGTGGACCCGGAGGTGTAGATCAGTCCCGCCAGGTCCCGGCCGATGGTGGCCGTTGTCGTCGGGGCCGCGGCGGGGGCTTGCAAGAGGTCTTCGGGTATGAGGATGTCCTCCTGCGGCAGGGCACCTTCCAGGCGCGCGGCGAGGCGACGGTTGGTCAGGGCGAGGCTGGCTTCGCTGTGGTCGACGATGTGCGCGATCTGCCGGGGGCGCAGCTGGTCGTGGATGAAGAGGGGGACGAGGCTGGCCAGGTGCGTGGCGAAGTAGGCGGTGAGGGCGTCGGCCGAGCGGGGCAGCAGCAGGGCGACGCGGGAGCCGGCGGGAAGGCGGGCCGCCAGATGGCCGGCGATGTGGTGGGCGCGGTCGGCGAGCTGGCGGTAGGTGAGGACGTCGGGGCCGTCGATGACGGCCGGGGCGCCCGCCCGGGTGTGGGCGTTGCTCAGGAGGAGGTCCGCGACCGTGTACATGGGGCTCCTTCGGATCATCGCGGGAGGACGTCGCTGGTGGTGGCGGTCTCGTGCAGGGGCAGCTCGGGCCAGCGCTCTGCCGGGGGTGCGATGCCCTGATCGGCCAGGAGAGCGGGGTTGAAGCGGTAGAAGTTGTCGTAGTGCGTGGTCGTGGCCGTGAACTGCACGGTGGCGGCCCGGGCCAGGTGATGGCTGCTGGTCTCCCACCGGACGGTGGCGGACCCGTGGTCGGCGGCGTGGGCGAGGACGGCGCCGACCAGGGATGCGGCTTCCTCGTCGGCGGCCAGGTGGAAGTCGACGACGTGCGTGACATCCTGGAGGTGGAGTGTGACGGCCAGCGCCGCGGGCCTGCCGTCTTGGCGGACGGCCAGATACACCGGGGGGGTTACCGGGTAGCGGGTGTGCCGCCAGTGGTGATAGGCGGGGTCGCGGATCACGGTGAACCCTGCGCTCCGGGCCGAGGCGACGCACAGGGCCTCGAAGTCCATGGGGAACGCGGTGCTCTCCTCCACGTCGCCGATGGTCCGGTGCGCAGGTAGGGGCTTGGTCGTGACGGGGAGGTCGAGCTGGTGAACGCGGGCCCGGTGCCAGCCGCGGAAGGCCGCGTGGATGTCCGGGTTGGGCCGGTAGACCCCGACGACGGGTTCACGGTCAAGGTGGATGCGGAGCAGCCGGCCGGCGGCCGCGGCATGGGCGTGCGGGAGCTTGCGCCAGCCGGACAGGTAGATGCCGGGCACCGCTTGACCGTCCAGGGCGAAGCGGGTGTGGAAGCTGTACGCGATGGCCTCGGGGCGGCCGTCGGCTTCGATGGTGCAGTAGTCGGGACGGTTCCCGCGCTGCGGGTTTTCGGTGAACTGGTGCTGGTAGTACCGCGGATCGCTGGCGTAGTCCTTGCCCTGGCGCAGCAGCATCTCCAGCTGCCCGGCGCGGCGGGCCCCGCTGCCGTGGACGACCTGGACCGGATGCCTGTGCACGGTGGCGGGGACTTGCCAGATCGCCGCCCGGGTGGCCGTCCGGGTCGCGGCGTGAACCTGGGCCGCGAACCCGTCGATGCTGTCGTCCGTGTGTAGCCGCATCAGGTGGAGGAGCTGGTGGTCGTAGGGGGCGTGGATGTTCACGCCGCCGGATCCGACCCAGAGGATTCCGGCGTACCCCAGTGCGGTGAGCGGAGCCTGGAGGTCCAGGGCGAGTTGCTGCGTGAGGCGTCCGAACGGCACGGTGAAGTACCGGGCGCCGGTGCCCATGCGCTGCTGGAAGTGGGTGTGGGAGCGGTCGACCTCTTGTCGCACGGCGTCGGCGCCGAGGGCCGCGAGGTTGTCGTGGCGGTAGGTGTGGTTGGCCACGGTGACCATCGGGTCGAGGGCCAGCTCCTGCAGCTTCGACCAGGGCAGGTAGCCGCGCTCGGCGAAGTACGGCGCGGCCACCTTCTCGACGGTTGCGTACAGCGGGTCGATCAGCTGCGTGGCGACCACCTCGGGATCGAGGCTGGCGCTCTTGGTGAGCTGGTAGAAGGTGCCCAGGCCGGCGGCTTCGGGTAGGTGGGTGGCGATGCGCTCGGCGATTGCCCGTGGGTCGGCGTACTTCTCGATGGCGTAGACCTTGTCGCGGCTGCCCAGCCCGGTGTCGGTGAGCAGGCCCGCCGGGGAGAGCGTCAGCGGGAGGCCGCAGGCGCGCACCTGGTCGATCGCGGTCAGCGCGGAGGCGGGAACGTCGTCGAAGCACAGGACGAAGTTGACCTCGGCCAGGCCCTCGCCGGCGCGGACCTGGTCCAGGGAGACGACTTGGCCCAGGTCCAGCATTAGGTCGAGCTGGCGGGCGAACGTCTCCTGGGACACGGTGTGGAGCCGGTGGTAGGGGTTGGCGGGATCGACGTCGCCGATGCGGTGGTAGTTGACGCCGATGACGGTGGGTACGGGCATACGGGTCCTTCCGGGGACGGCTGCCGCCCGGCCGGTGTCTCGGGCCGGGCGGCAGGGCGGTCAGCTCAGGGCGCCCCGGCGCTGCTCGTTGCTGCGGGCGACCGCGGTCAGGAGGTCCGGGTGGGCGCCGACCGTGCGCGCCGCGGCGATGATGGCGGACAGGTCCTTGGGCAGGCACTTCCCGCCGAAGCCGGGGTTGTCGGCGAAGACGGCGGTGTGTGAGGGCTCGACGCGGGGGTCCAGGAGCCAGCCCTCGCGGACGGTGTGCCAGTCGGCTCCCATCGCTTCGGCGATCTCCCGGAACTCGTTGACGAAGGTCACCTTCGTCGCGAAGAACGCGTTCTCCATGTACTTGACGACCTCGGCCTCGGCCGCCGTGCACTGGAAGTACGTCTTGTGGGGTCCCAGGATCGGCAGCAGCGCGTCGAGGAAGTATCCGCGGATCGCGCTCTCCCCGCCGAGGATCACGAACGACATCGTCCGCGGGTCGTCGCACACGGGGTTGAAGTAGGTGCTCTCCCCGACGTACTCGGGGCTGAAGCAGATGTCCTTGCCGGTCGCGGCGGACAGCTGGGCGGTGGTACCGGGCGGCACCGTGGACTTCAGCAGGATCCGCTGGGTGGGGACCCGCTTGATGGCGTCGACGACGTGGGTCACGTCGCACTCCCCGTCGGGCCCGGACGGCGTGTTCACGCACACCACCGCGAAGTCGCACGCCTCCAGGGCCTCCTGCGGGTACGTGCTGTCGTGCGCCTGGTCGTAGGTGACCAGCTCGGCGTGGCCCTGGAACAGGTCCCGCATCGAGTGGCCGACGTGGCCCATGCCGATGATGCCGATCTTCATGTCAGTCTCCGAGGGTCAGGGGGTGAGGGAACGCTTCGAGCCGGCAGGCCACCGCGCGGGCCGCGAGGTCGCTCGCGGCCGGGGTGCTCGCCTGGTGGCCGGCGAAGCAGGGGCTGTGGTGCATGGGGGCGTAGGAGTAGCGGAGCGTGTCGACCTCGATGCCGCTGTCGGCCAGCTGGTGGGCCATGTCCGCGGCGTCGCCGGCGTCGGCGCACAGGGCGACCAGCCCATATCCGCCGTGCTCCAGGACGGCGCCGGCCTGTGGCGCCTCCTGCCAGGCGATGCCGGTCGCCTCGAAGGCGGCCTGCGCCGTCTTACGCAGCGTGGTGAAGCGGGAGCGCAGCGCGCCGACGTCGGTGCTCTGGACCAGGGCCCAGGCCGCGCCCAACGCGTTGATCTTGAAGTTGCTGCCGAACTGGCTGGCGAACGGGCCGGTGGGATCCAGCCGGGTGCCGGTGAACTTCGTCTGCTGCCCGAAGTTGCGCACCGCCAGGATCCGCTCGGCGAGCTCGGGGTTCCGGGTCAGGCAGGCCCCGCCCTCACCGGCCTTGATGGGCTTGCGGCCGTGCAGGCTCAGGCAGATCACGTCGACGCTCTCCGCCAGCGACTGTGGGCCCAGCCGCAGGAAAGGGGCCTGGGCGGCGTCGACGATCACCGGGATCCCGCGCCGGCGGAGGTCGGCGAGGACCTGGGGGTCCTCGTCCCAGTAGCCCCACATCGGGACCGGGATCACGGCGGCCAGCGGACCGGCCTTCGCCGCCGCGTCCAGGGCATCCGTAGCCAGAGCGAAGGAACCGGGGCGGCAGTCGACGAAGACCGGTTCAGCGCCCGCGGCAACGACAGCCAGCCCCGTCATCGACGGTCCCAGCGCCGAGACCGCGACACGGTCTCCCGGCTGCACGCCGACGGCGTGCAGCGCACAGACCAGAGCGGCGGTGCCCGAGGAGACGCCCAGGGCGTACGGGGCGTCGAGGAGCGTGGCCAGGTGCTTTTCCAGGGTGCGGATCACCTCGGCGTTGCCAGTGCCGCCGTCGGCGATCGCGAGGTCGATCAGCTGGGTGGTCATGCGGTCCATGACAGGCCCTCCTTCTTCAGCAGCGCGTCGAACGCCTCGTACACGGGGAGCAGGTCCTCGAGCTGGGCGAGGTGGCCGGGAGCGGTGCCGCTCTGCAGGAAGTCCCGGAACGCGGCCAGTTCGGGGCCGTACCCGGCGTGGGCGTAGCCGCCCGAGACAGGGGAGCGGCGCCACAGCACCCGGGCACCGGGGTACTCCGCGACGTGCTGGTCGCTGCCGCTGGGCCGGAGCTGCAGCTCGGACAGGTCCCGCAGGTACAACACGTCTCCGCGGGAGGTGGTGACGTGGACGGAGTGGTAGAAGCCCGCCGCGCAGCTGCCGAACTGCACCTCCACCCGGGTTCCGGCCTCGGAGTCGCTGGAGACCATGGAGCACAGGCGCCCGCGGTCCACCGAGATCATCTGGCCGGTCGGGGACGATGTGCCCGGCAGGAGCATCTCGGCCAGGTCGATGGCGTGGATTCCCTGCGCGGCGAAGAGGCTCGCCTCCAGGGACATGTGCGGACCGAAGGTCTCGACGGGCTTGCGGGCCACGTGTTCGACCCGCACGCAGCGAGCCGTCCCGTACCGGCCGGACTCCAGGGCCTTGACCAGCTGGCGCACGCCCTCCGCCCACCGGAAGTTCATGCCGACGCAGCACTTCACCCCGGCGTTGCGGGTCAGCTCGACGAGGGAGTGCAGGCCCTCCAGGTCCGGGGCCGGGGGCTTCTCCACGAAAGTGTGCAGCCCGGACTTGATCGCCCAAGCGGCGTGATCGGCCTGTTCGGTGACGGGCAGAGCGATCAGCGCGGCGTCGAAGACACCGGGGTCCACCTCGCCGGCGGAGGCGTAGACCTGGGGGATCATCCACTGGGCGGCGAGCCGATCGGCGCGCTCGGTGTCCTGGTCGACCAGGGCGGACAGGGGGAGGCCGGCGGAGCAGGCCGCCGGCAGCAGGGTGTCGCCGCCGTGACCGCCGGCGCCGATGAGCAGGGAACGCATACGTCACTCCGTTCAGAATCTGAGCATGGGCATGACAGATCGCCTCGTGTGCGGGCAGCTGCCCGGCCGATTTCGGGCACACGGGTCTCGTCAGAAGGTGCGGGAAGTGCGGAAAGGCCTAGCTGTCGTGGTCAGGAAGACGAAGCTGCTGGGGCGCGGGCGCGTCTTTCCGCTCGCGCAGGCCGAGCGGGTCCTGCGGGCGCTGGCGGCGACGGGTCGTCCACCAGGCTCCGACCGCATTGGCCTGCTCCCGGTAGGCGGGGACGTCGTACGCGTACCCGAGGCGGGCGATCTCGCCGTTGAGGATCACGACGAAGCCCTCAATCGCGGCTACCTCGGCCTCCTCCAGGGGCCGGATGCTGCGGTAGCCCGCCAGGAGGTCCGCAGCACGGGCCTGCTGGTAGCGGGCCCGTTCGCCCTGGAGGACGAAGAACCCAGTGGCGAGGAGCTTGGCGAGGTCGAAGACCGGTGGGGCGTGCATGACCTTGTCGAAGTCGATGAACCCGAACCTGCCGCCGCCGCTGCCAGCCACGACGTTGTCCCAGTGCAGGTCGCCGTGGATGGGCTGGGGCCGCAGGGACGCCAGGTCCTGGGCCAGGCGGGGCAGGATCCGGTCCCGCCACAGATGCCTGGCCACGTACCAGTGCGGGAGCTCCTGGTCCGGGGAGGGAATCGGGCCACGTTCGAAGGTCAGGCGCCGGTCGGTGAAGTCGCCCGCGTCCGGCCGTGCCAGCTCCGAGTGGAGCCGGGCCAGATCCTGGCCCAGGCCGTACGGGTCGCTCCGGTCGGCGCCCCCCTTGCCGATCCAGGTGCATACGTGAACGGTCTGCGGACCGGCCTTGGTCTCCACCGTTCCGACGGCCAGCGTCCGCGGACACTCCACACCGTCGACGCCGTCGACCAGCCCGGCGATTCGGCTGATCAGAGCAGCCGGTTTGGGCGTCAGCCGCACGGCCACCTCCGGTGCCTGCGAGGACGCCGAGACGCCACGCCAGACCGCGGCCATGGTGCCGCCGGCCACCGGCTCGAACCGGTAGTCCGCCGCGTGCCACGTCCCGCTCACACGGGCCAGGGCGTCGCTGAGCAGCTGCTCGCTGGCGCTGTCGTCGGCCGACATTCCCGTTCACCTTTCATGCCGCCTAGCGCGGCGTCTTGGCCGGCGCCTGCTGGCCGTGCCGCAGGTGCCCGTGCAAGGCCGGCCAGAAGGCCAGACCCTCCACTGGCCAGGATGCCAGTACCCCGGCGACCCTCCGGCCCAGTCCCATCGCGCGCTGCTGACGCGTCGCGGCCACCAGCCCGGGAAGGACGGGGTAGGCACCCAATGCTGCCACCGTCGCGAGGCCGGCCGCAGAGCTTCGCCCGCGAATCACCCGGTGGGATTCAGCCGCGATCCCCGCCGCGACCACCGCGGTGCTCAGCCCCCAGGCCACGGGAATCGCCAGGTGACGGGCCCGCAGCAGCCGGACCTCCCGCTCCGAGAGGTTCAGCAGGCCCTGGGCGCGGCACCATTCGACCGTGATGCCGAAATTGAGCAGGCCGCGCAGCCAGGCGGTCTGCTGCAGCACGAGGTCGCGGGCGGTGCGCGGGACCTCGGCGATGTCGCGGCTCATCAGCAGGCCGATCGGCTCGCCCGCGAGGCGGGCCACCCAGCCCAGAAGGAGCCCGTCGGCGTACGCGTAGCGCGGGAACCCGCCGATGAAGTCGAGGAAGTCACTGCGAATGAACTCGCCGTGTCCGAATGTCGAGTACGGCGAAGTCCTCGACCACACCGTGTCACCGGAGCGTCCCTTTGTGTTGCGGGACACGTAGTGCGACAGGGTCCACCAGGTCTGCAGCACGGCGTTCCCCGCAGCGACCTTCCCGCTGCCCTCGCGGTCGGGGACCACGTAGTCGACCAGCTGCTGGAACAGCCGCACCTCCGGCGCGGAAGAGATCTCCTTCCGCAGCTCCTCGAAGGTCCCCGGCTGCGGCCGAGAGTCGGCGTTGTACACCCCGATCCACAGCGACTCCGTCTCCGCCGCCGCGCTGAACCGCTCCCGCGCCCACTCAACCGCCAGATCGAGCTGGGCCGCACGGTAGGGGTAAACCTCCTGGCAGTGCAGCAGCACGAGCGAGGCGGCCGCATCCCCCTCGTCGGCGAGGGCTTCCTCCAGCAGGGCGTGAGTGGTCCGCCCGGGCGGACCCGACTCCTTGACGGTGGTCACCAGGACCACCGCGTCCACCCTCTTGTCCAGCACGAGCTGGCGCCAGAAGCGGACGGTGTCCTCGGCGAGGTCGGTCTCCTGGTACATCGGCACGACGCACACCACCCGCGCGGCGTCGGCCCCGGCCTGAGCCACGGCCGGGGCGTGCAGGGCGAGGTTACGCCGTACCTGCCGCCACTCCCGCGCCCGGCGCGCCACCAGAGCGGTCGCCAGCACGCCGGCGGCCAACGAGACTCCCGAGGAGCGCATACGTGTATCCGATGCCATGAACGATCTCCTGACAGGTCAGTACCGCCACCACCCGGACGGGGGACGCGGTGATCCGGCGACGCCGGTCGACGGGGTTGTGCCACATGAGGTTCCCCGCGATGGTGCGGCCGACCGCGAGGGGCGAGTCCTGCCGGTAGCCGCGGTGCCGCCACAGGACGGCACGGGCCCGTCCGCTGCGCCAGCAGCGGATCATGTACTGCCGGAACTCGCTGGGATGGTCGTGGTGGATGGCCATTCGCGGGCTCAGCACCGCGCGTTCGGCCAGAAACAGGCGCCGGCCGAGTTCGACGTCGCTGTACGCGGGCAGCAGGGCATCGAACCCGCCGCTGCCGAGGAGCGCCTCGCGTCGGTAGGCGCAGTTGCCTCCGTTCACGTACGGGGCTCCGAGGACGTCCTCGGAGGAGGAGCTGCCGGTGTACCAGGCGCCGAAGGTCTCGTAGTAGTAGACCCCGTCCCTCAGCTGGCTGTAGAGGTTCGAGGGTGCGGTGGCGATCACCCGGCCACCGAACGCAGTGGAACCGGGGTACTCGGCGCTCATGCGTAGGAGCTCGGAAAGCCAGGTGTCCGCCGGCACACAGTCGTCGTCGAGGAAAGCCAGCAGATCCCCCCGGCTCTCCCTGACCCCCGTGTTGCGGGCGCGGGCGATGCCCAGGCGCTGCGGCAGGACGATGACGCGCAGGTCCGGGTCGTCGCCGGTCAGCCACGTGTAGCGGGGGCATCCGTCCAGTACGAGGATGATCTCGTAGGACGGCTGCGGGGAGGCGGCGAACTGGTCCCGAACGGCTTGGACGAGCCTGCGGCAGCCGCTGTCCCGGGCGGTGGCCACGATGATGCTTACGGCGGGAGCGCGCGGTCCGGCCTCAGCGGTACTCACGGCAGCAGTCCCTTCGATATGAGGCACTCGTGGAGTGCCTGCGCGGACGTGAAGGTGTGGCCGGTCATGCCCAGGGCCTGCCCGGCGGCCACCCACGACGCGGTGTCGTCGATGTACAGCGCCTTGTGCAGGGCGAAGCCCCCCAGTCGCGCGGCTTCCCGGTAGCAACTGGGGTCGGGCTTCAGCAGCTTCATCTCGGCGGAGCCGAGCACGAGGTCCGCCACGTCCAGCAGACCGTGGAACGCGAGATCCTCGCGCAAGCGGCCGTTGGCGTTGGAGAGGAGAACGATGCGGAGTCCGCGGTCCCGGACCGTCTTGAGGTGCGCGACGACGTCCGTGTCGAGGTCACCGTGGTAACGGAGCCACTCTTCGACCGCTCCGGACCCCACCAGCGCACCCACCTCCTTTCGCCACGTGTCGTGGTCGATGGCCCCCGCCATGGCCAGGCGGCCTGGCCGGGACTTCAAGACGGCGGGCAGGAGCGATCCTCCGGCCAGGCCGTGCCGACGCTCGATCTCCGCGGCGACACCCCGGTCGAACCTGATCAGGACATCCCCCACGTCGCAGAGCACGGTGTTCAAAGCCATTTGCACCACGGGCTGAACCCTCCCTTCGACGTGCCGACGATGCCCGTGCGGCCGAGATGGCCTGGCTGTTCCGGAGCTTTCGCTGCACGCCGGTCTGGAGAACCACGCGGCGTGTGCCGCGCGGGCTGTTCACCCCCACAGCAGACCCCATGGGCCTGTGGCACCGATAGGGGGTGCGCTGTGGCGGCGGCCCGTGAAGGTGTGGCACTACGTGGCGGGCTGTGGCGCACTGAAGGCAGGTGATGCCAGCTCAGTCCGTTGCCTCGCTGTGAGGCAGGCGGCCGTCCGACGTGTGAGGGCTCTCCGGGGCTGGGCGGCGGATCAGCGCGCGGTGCAGCCGGGGATCGTCCAACGCGTTGACGGCAATGTGGCAGGGCAGCATCCCTGCCGAGCTTTGGGGGACGCCGACGACATACAGTCCTGCCGCGTACGCGGCAGTGGCTCCGGTGGCGGAGTCCTCGAGGGCCCATGTCTGGGCCGGGGGTGAGGCGAGTACCTCGCAGGCAGCGAGATAGATCTCTGGCTGCGGCTTCGGGGATCTGACCATGTCGCCTCCGATGATGACAAGGTCAGCCAGGTCGAAGAACCTCTGCAAGTGGGCCCGCACCACGTCGGTGGGGGCATTGGAGGCAACAGCCAGAGGGCGGGTACCGGACAGCTCGGCAACCAAGTCGACCGCGCCGGGCATGGGAGCGATGACCTCCTCGAGATGGCTTTCCATCAAGTCGAGAGCCTGGCTCGCGAGGACGGCGGCCGGCAGGACCTGGTGCAGCAGCTCGGACAGGACCCGCCCGACCGCTTCGAGTCCGAGGCCCCTGAGCCGGTTGCGGCCGGCAGGGTCGAGCTGGGCGCCGTGCCGAGTGAACAACGACTCGTATGCAAGGTCCCAGGCCCGTTCCGTGGTGATCAGGAGACCGTCGCAGTCGAAGACGACGGCGGATCGTGGGCCAGGAGCGACACGGCTCTGAGCAGGGTGCTGCATCGTCTGTCCATCCTCTTCTTCTTTGCCGACCAGCGCGCCAGCACGGCGTCGTGGCGTATGAGCCCACCGGAGTCAAAACCGCTGCGGACCGAACTGTTATGCGGCGTTTCGGGTAGCTCGGATCTGGTCTCGAAGCTCGTCGGTGAGCCGGTGGCCAGGGAATCGCCGGCGCAGGTCGAGGTGGAGTTGGTGAGCGCGGTCGAGGATGACGTCGACGACGCGAGGCCCGGCAAGGGCTTCCCGGCCCGTGAGGACAGCCCCCTCCAAATCGCCCAGGGCGGCACGGGCCAGAGCCAGATCGAGCTCGGCCAGGGCCAGACGTGTGGGCGCAGCCGCCGGCGCGACCATCGAACGGTAGAGACCGATGGCGGCTATCGCCGCGTCGTGAGCCTCCCTCGGATGTCCCAGCCAAAGGAACGAGGAGGCGTTGAACGACTCGACTGCCGCGCTGTCGAACCCGAAGAGCCCACTCCAGGACGGGGGAAGGTCCGGACGGCACTCGTCGACACGCTGCGCAGCTTCGCGATAGCCATCTCCGTTGCCCAGGCGAGCGTGGACCCGGGCCAATTGGGCCGTGAGCCGGTGCACGGCCTTGCTCTGGCGGGGGGCTATGGCCAACCCGCGGGTTGCGGCGGCGAGTGCGTCCAACGGCTTCCCGTTGTAGAGGGCATCAGTGGCCAGAACGTCTTCTGCCCATGCGGTTACTTCGGGTGCGTCGGCCTGCTGCCCGTGGGCACTCGCGTCGGCGGCGAAGGCCGCCACAGCATCGTGATCCCCTGTGTCGTGTGCGATCCAGGCGAGGACCACCGACAGCCATCCGGCGTGCTGGGCGATCTCCCGGCCTTCACGCAGGGTGTGGCGACGGTGGTGGAGCAGAACGTGGGCCTTCTGCCGGTGCCCCATGGCCGACTCCCACAACTCACCTGGAGGACGCGTGGGGTAGGTGGCGGTGAGTTCGTGAACGGCCAGATCAAGATCGGCGACGTCTGACGAGGCCAGCTCCGACGACGTGGCATGTCGCGCAAACGTGTTGGCGACATCCACCGCGCCAAGGCCGACGGGCACGGACGAAGCGCTCGGCAACCCCAGGTCAGAAGGCTTGACGACGCAACCACGAAGTCGGGCGACTGTCTGCGCGAGGAGCTCCGGGAGTGGCCCCTGAGGGACCTGTCCGTCGTTGATCCAGTGGCCGACGCGTGTGCGGTCGGGCCGTAGATCGGGACGCCCGCTCTCCTTCGCGGTCAGCCACAGCTCGCGGGCAAACTCTGCGTAACTCAGGCCAGTTTGTTGCACCCACCACGCAAACTTCTCGTTGCGGCGCTGCGCCGGTATCTGCGGACTCATTGGGTCCATATCTCTTGAGCGAGCGGCCACGCGTCTGGATGGCCGAACTCGCGGGCGGTCGGGATGCGCGGGGTTGGGACCTGCCAGAGCGATGGAGGTAACTTTTCAGCGGCCTGCGTACGGAAGAGGTCCGTCCCGAAGTGAAGTCCGGCGGATTCCTGCATCGCCGTCCGCTCACTGGGCTGGTCTCGAAGGTCGAAGGGCGAGTGCGGCCGTGCGGTGGAGGGGCGGCGGACGCGGAGCCGATGCTCGCGTCCGCGGCCGCCGCCTGGCACCAGTAGGCCTGCGGCGGGCAGGATGAGGCATCAGTGAGCAGCGCTCACTCATGGCAGGTGTCAACTCCGGCTGAGAGGACGGCTGATGGAGAGCACGCGGGGGGCGTCGTTCGCGGCGGAGGTCAAGCGGTTCAGGACCATTCGCAGCCTGTCGAAGGCCGCTCTGGCCCGCCGTCTTTCGGTAGACCCGTCTTATGTGAGCCACCTTGAGGGAGGCCGTGAGCGCGGCTCCTCCCAGCTCGCCCGCCGGCTCGACACCGTCCTCGACGCCGGTGGAGCGGTGTGGCGGGCCTGGCAGGACGAGCCCAGCGCAACCAGTCCCCGATCCGAGAAGCCGGACAGCCCGGCCGCGGCCCTCCTCGTCCTGGAGGACGACGCCGCCCTCACCTTCGACGGAACCACCTACCACCTGCGGATGCGCCGCTGGCTGCACAACACCGGCACCGAACCGGTCACCCGCTACCTGGCGCGCATCGCCGTCGACCGCCACCCGGGCGAGCCCGAACGCTCCAACGAGCTCTACCGCAGCCGCCCCCTGACCTTCGACGAACTGCAGCTCACCGCACACTGCGGCGACGAGCCGATGACGTGGACGGTCAAACACGACAGGGACGCGTTCAAAGAGGTCTGGCTGGAGTTCGCGAACGCCCGGACCCGGTTCCCCCTGTACCCCGGGCAGGAAACCGAGATCACCTACACCTACAGCGTCAGCGAAGCCCTCTGGGGCCGCTGGTTCCAGAGGGCGGTACGCCTGCCCACCCGCGAACTCAGCGTCAGCCTCACCTTCCCCGCCGCACTCCAGCCCACCGTATGGGGAACCGAATCCTCGCTGACCGCGACCTTCGCGCCCCTGCGCACCCCGGCGGAAAGGACCGAGCAAGGAGAGCTGGCCGTCTTCACTTGGACCACCCTTGACCCGCCGCTGCACACGCGATTCCGTCTCGAGTGGAACCTGAGGACCGACACACCCGAAGAGAGCGAGCCCGTGCCCACACCCAGCACCCTCATGACCCAGGCCGGCATCGTCCAGGAAGGCGACCCCCTCCTCGCGAGCACCGCCCAGCCCTTCGACCTGCCCTCCGAAGCAGAAGAGGCCCACACCGTCGTCCGAAAGCTGAAGGAAGGCATCGCCCGGGTGCGCGCCCTGCACACCTTCGGGAAAGGCATGGGCCTCGCCGCGCCACAGATCAACATCGGACGAGCCGCCGCCGTCGTCGTTCCACCAGACGCAGGCGCCGAGCCCATCATCCTGCTCAACCCGACCATCGCCGAGGCCTCCGCGGAACTGGACCGCCAGTACGAGGGATGCCTCAGCTACTTCGACGTCCGCGGTCTCGTACCCCGCCCGCTGAGCGTCGTCATCGCCCACACGGACCTCGACGGCACACCCCGGCTGACACGCTTCGACCACGGCCTGGCCCGCCTCGTGCTGCACGAGGTCGATCACCTGCACGGAGTGCTGTACCGCGACCGGATGGACCCGGACACGGAGCCCATCACGGTCGACGAATACCGCGGCACTGGAGAGAACTGGACGTACTCGTAGGCCTGAGCGGGGACGGCCGCCCGTGGGCAAGGCAGGAACCTTGATCCAGCCGGCGATGCAGGCTGTGGCCGCCCGTTCGTCGCTGTTCTTCAGGCTTCCCCCAGGACCAGTCACGCGGAGCTCCCCACGTTGCTCGCCGGGATGGCTTTGGACGACCCTGTTCTGTCCGGCGCCTGGGCGGGTGGGCCGGGTGGGCCGGCCAGTGTGAGCGGCAGCAGTTGCCAGCCGTGGCTGAGCCCCACCAGGTGGACCGGATCGACCGCGCGTGAGCGCCGGGTCAGCGCGGTGACGTTGCCGTGGACGTCGGCGCGGGGGATACCGGCCGCGTGCGCGATGTCGCGGACGCGCGTGTGCCGTGCGATCGCCCCCAGCAGCAAAAGCTCGGCGAACGTCAGCTGGGGTGCCGGAATCCGCCAGAAGCTCGTCGGCGGCTGGACCCCGCCTGCTGTCAGGAGGACATCGGCGAGCACGGCCCGGGAGACGCCGACGACGCCGAATCGCCGACGGATGCGTCGGACGTGCGTCGCGATCGTGTTCTCGCCGAGGTGCAGTTCCAGGGCGATCCTGCTGTTCGACCACCCATAGGGGATGTACTGGGCAACCCGAAGCTCGGCTTCGGACAGCTGCGGGGTGATGGTCATATCGGTCCCGATCAGCGCGTTGGAAGGTGAGAGCGAACGCTCTTGGCCAGGTGACCGGTCGGCGTCGGCATTGTCTTGTGGTGCTCAGAGCCGGAGCCGGACGTTCACGCTGGATCCCGGTACAGGGGACAACGTGGGAGCAGGGGTCGGAGCGCGGGTGGCTCGCCACCCGGACAGCAGTTCTCGAGAGGTGCCGTCGGTCGGTTGTGCGAACTGCCTCCGGAGCAGCGGCATGAGCTCCGTGGTGCATTCACCGACGTCGTCCCATAGCGCCAGCGGGTCCAAGGGATCCCGAAGCCACTGCCCGTCGCGTTCGACGAAGTACCAGTGCGCGATGATCTCCTGGCCCACGCTGGCCACGACCCACCGATTCCCCACCCGGCCGGCCCGGATGACCCACTCGTGCGCGCTGTCCGCGGCGATCTCCCGGTCCCGCTGGGCGCGGACCGTGTCGGGGATCTCCGTTGCCGCCTGAACGACCTCGACCGTCGGCGGGCAGGAGGGTAGAGCGGATACCGCAGTGGTGTAGGACGTAAGGCCCGCGAAAAGAGGGCGCCGCTCACCGTTGTGGGTCAGGGTCGGCTGCCATTGCGTCGTCCACCCGCCGCTGCGCTTGCGTGACCAGACCAGCAGGAGTTCCCAGCTGCCGACTTTGTGGCGTAACTGGATCCGGCCACGGTGGGGCTTCTCAAGCGTTGGGGCGACGCCCGTGGCTTCAGCGAAGCGCTGCGCCACGTATCGGATGTAGGGCGGGGCGAAGGGCAGGTCGGCGGCCGGGCCGGTGTCGTTGGTGCTCCCGGGGGCGTCAGAGCCTGGTGACGGACCGTTGTGCGGCATGGGTACCTCGATGGATCCCGAAGCTGTCGGATGGGGCGAACTGAGCGCGGCCGCGGTCACTGCGGCAACGCGGTAGGGCGAGGTCGTATCTCCCGCCGGGTATCCGGCGGTGGCACCTGCTCCCCGCAGGGGCGCTTCATGACGCTCCGTGGGCCCACCGGGGCTTGACTCCGGCCAGCAGCCGTGCGCGGGCTGCATCCAGGAAGGCGCGGCTTTCCCCCGGCGGCTTGGCGTGCTCCATCGCCCGGTCCAGCATCAGCCGGCGCCGTTCTCCTCGCTCAAGCCCGGTGTAGGTGAAGGCGTTCTCCCGCCACAGGGTTGAGGACGGGGCCAGCGTGTACTCGGTGAGGTCGCTGACGGGCATGGCGAAGGGGCTGTCCAGCGCGAGCACCCGGACGGTGATGTGGGCAAGGGTGTCGAGGTGGAGGAGGTAGCCGAGCTGGTCGGCGACGACCTGGGGGTTTCCTCGGCCTCGGTCCAGGGCGGCTTCATCGAGGATGAGGTCCCAGGTGCAGCCGTGGCTGTCCTCGGCGCGGGGCACCGTGACGGGCGGCATCGGGCCGGAGGGCGATCCGACGGGATCAGCGATGTCGGTGATCGGGACCAGCGCCGCGTACGCGAGGGTCTGGAAGGGGTCGGGGATCCGGTCGAGTGCGAAGGCTCTGATGCGGGTCGCGGCATGCTGCGCGGACCAGGCCCGGTCGAAGTTCCCCGGAAGGGTGTCGGAGAAGATCTCCTGGATTCCTTCCGAATCGTGCAGCAGGTGTTCCACCGCTGCCTGGTGTGTCCGTTCGTGCAGGCCCAGTTGGTCAAGGAGCCTGCGGAGCCGGGTGGAGGTGGCCAGGCGGGTGCTGCCGGCTTCCCAGCACTCCACGGCGAGCGGCGTGGTGACCAGGTCGCGGGCCAGGTCCCCCCGTGAGATGCCGCCGGCTTCACGTAGGGCGCGCAGGTACGCGCCGGCCAGCAGCCGGCCGGGGGAACGGTCCGGCTCCTGGCCCAGGAGGACGCCGACGGTGACGGGAGGCGAAGGCTTCGTCTTGGCGGCGGTGACCGCGGCGTAGGCGTGCGAGCCCGAACCCTGCTCCGTGGGTACGACGGTCGGTCGGCTGCGGGGCCTCTGCGTGTACTCGGCGCCCCACAGGCCGGTCGGCCGGACACCGGGGGGCAGGAGACTCCACGGCCCCAGGAGCTCGCGGAAGTGGTCGAGCGTCCGCGGCCGGAAGGCGATGCCGGCTTCCTTGTACAGGTCGATCACGGCGGTCATCGACTCCGGCGCCTCGTCCGGGGTGGCGTGGGTTACCGATACGGCGCTTCCGGCCGGCAAGAGGTCGTGGAGGGAGCGCATAACGGCGGCCGCTTCATCGTCGTCGATCCACGGCAGGACCTCGTGGAGGAGCACCGCGATGGGCCGGCTCAGGTCCAGGAGGTCAACGACGCCGTCCAGAAGCGCGGGGATGTCCCGGGCATCGGCGCGCACGGCCAGGGTTCCCTCCGGTTCGGCCAGCAGGGCCTTCGCATACCCGAACACGATGGGGTCGCTGTCGGCGTAGACGACCCGGACGTCCTCGCGGACCGAGCGGACGATGTTGTATGCGGTCGCCGCGCCGGCGCCCTTGATCCTGCGCTCCGCCGGGTATCCGCATCCGAGGTCGATGAACTGCCCGATGCCCAGTTCCCCGCCGAGAACCAGGCAGGCGCTCTCCAGGTGGCTGGTGTTGGTCTCCGCCGCGTTCCTCAGCCAGAGGGCCCGCTCCAGCAGGCTGCGGGCGACCTGCTGGTCGTGGGGGTAGGAGTTGCGTCCGCCCGCCAGGAAGTCGTAGACGCGGGCGGGCGCGGGCCGCCGCAGCGGTCCGGGCACTGTGGTTACCCGCTGCGGGGAAGAATCGCCGGTAGGGAGGTCAGCCATGAGCAGCTCCTTCGTGCGGGGCGAGGTGCCCGGGTTCGCTGCCGATGTCGCCGACGGCGAAGGTGTTCGCGATGGCCTCGGCCAGGGCGGGAGGATCCATCAGCCGCCCGCTGCCGTCCGGCGCGGCCTTCCAGTACCGGTCCTTCGAGGCGGGCCGGCCCGGCTGGGGGCACATCAGCGCTTCCGTCCTGTCGCGGCCGGTCAGCAGGACTCCGCCGGGGATGTCGCGCCCGTCCACGAGTGAGGTCGGAACCAGGAACGACCAGACGTGCGGCTGGGACAGGACCGGACCGGTCGCAATGGACCGCGCCTCGAGATAGCCGATGGCTCGGGCCGCACTGCCGGCCGGTACCCGCACGACGTGGAAGAGCGGGCCGATGGGGATGGGGACCGGCTTGCCGTCCGGCGGCCAGGGACTGCGACGGGGCGTGCGACGGGGGTAGGCGACGACCTTCGCGAGCCACGCTGCGCCGCTGGTCAGTGGGGTCGTCACCGGGCCTCCGTCACGGCCTGCGGCGCGGTGATGCTCGGGGCGGTCCGCGTGGTGCGGACGTAGATTCCCGGCCCGTAGGGCCCGTGGGGCCGACTGTGCAGGAGGCTGGCGCGGATCAGCGGTCGGCACGCGCGCCGTACCTGGTGGGAGGGCACGCGGAAGCGCAGCGCGAGCAGCTCCAGCGCCAGGGGCTGCCCGGGCCGGTACACGCCGGCTTCGATGCGCCGCCGGATCAGGCCCGTGATGCCCGTGTCGTCGGGGTGCGGCTGCTCGGGGCCCAGAACGAGGACGCCTCGGTTGGGAATGAGGGCGACGTCGCCTCGGCCATCGAGCCAGCGCAGCGCGGCCTGGACGTGCTCGTTGCTCAGGGACAGGAGGTGCGCGAGATACCGCACACTCTCCTGCTCCGTCGCGGGCTTGCCGGGCAACAGCTGGCCCGGACGGGAGTTGGCGGCCAGATGGCGGCGGACTCTCAGGTTCACCGCGGCCTGCTCCCTCGGTAAGGAGGTGGAGGACCGGGACTTGTGCATCGAACGTGCCTTCTTCTGAGTCGGAGCTTGCGTCGTGGACTGGGACACCAACGTGGGCGCGGTCACGCGCCTCCGTTCCTGGGACAGCGGTCGTCCTGCCGGGCCCTGCCGAGGTCACGCAGATGCGCGGTGAGGTCCCGGTCGACGGTGACGCCGTTGAGCTGGCGGACCATCTGGATCGCCACCATCCATCCGAGAGCTGGGGTCTCGTATTCCGCCATCCGGGTTCCGACCGCCTGAAGGCCTCGGGGTCCCAGTGCGTACTGCATGCCGAAGACGCCGTAGAGCACAGGCCGCCGTACCCACAAGGCGACGCAGCGGGTCAAGCGGGGGCATCGGGCAGCCGCGTCTTCCGCGTTACCCAGGCACACCGGCGGTGCCGCCTCCCGGACGCCCTCCAGATCCACGGCAGCCCCCGACTTGGGCCCGTCGGGAAGAACGAAGAGGTAGTCGCCCTCCTGGTTGCGTGCCGGCGCTCGCGCGCAGACCTGGCAGAGCAGATCGCGCATGAGGTGACGCTGGCGGTAGTAGTGAGGCAGGGCGTTGTGCACCGCCCCACCGCCCCTGGGGTCGCTGGTGATGCGCGCCCAGAGCCCACCCTCGCTGTCCCGGTCCTGCGCCCGCTCGTCGACGTAGCCCAAGGTCATGTCCGGCCGAAGCATCAACCGCGCCCGCACGGTCCGCTCGGTGGAGCGCCGCGCGATGTACGGCCACCGGACCGTTCCGAGTCCGGCAGCCTGGACGGCGAGGACATCGTGGCGGCGACTGTCGTGCTGGAGGGCTCGGACGGGGGGCGCCTCGCGGTGAGCGGGCATGGTGAGTCTCCGATGATCTACACAGAGCGGGGGTGGAAGCGTCTGGTGGAGGCCTTGACCACCTGGCCGGACAGAGCCTTGGCGAGCATGTCGGCGTGGGCCCTGCCTTGCCCGGGCGGCACGATCCAGTGGACGTCCGGTCCGGTGCGCGCGGTAGCGGGCGGTATGGAGATGAGGCGCCCGGTCGGCATGACCCGGCTGCCGGCCACCTTCCAGGTGGCCGAGGAGATGGCTTTCACCGGGAGGAGCCAGTACCAGACACCGGTGTAGGCGCTGGCGAGCACCGGCCCCTGGTGTCCCAGGCGGGCGTGGGCGGCGGCCGCAGGGCCGGCGGGGACCCTGACCGCGTGGAAGTCTTCACCGCAGCGCACCTGCTGGGTCGCGGCGAGCCATGACTCCGAGACATCCGTGTACGGATCCGGCCAGCTCATCGTCACGGTCGGGGACGGGCCGCTGTCACACAATGGGACGACGAGGCCTCGTCGGGGCTGCCCCCCGTGTCGGTCTTGGTAGTTGTACGCCACGTCTCCTCCAGGGACTGCAGGCGTTGCATGGGAAGTTCAGGGAGGTTGCCTCGCACCAGGGATGCGAGGGCTCGCAGAACTGGAACAAACAGCCTGGCCACGTAGCTCATGCCAGCCGACCCAGTCACGTGGTGCCCGAGCCGTGAGACATCGAGGTCGGGTTCCGTCGTCGCTGCATCACCCACTCCAGGCCGATAGGAGTGCTTCGGATTCGCGCGACGCCCCACCCCAGGTCCATCAGCGGACTGACCAGATGCCGGCCGGTGACTGGCATCTCCAAGACCCGCAGGTGCCAGTGCGCGGCATGGGAGTCGGCCCACGCGGTGAGCCAGCCCAGCGTCTGATGGCTGCCGGTCGTGATCCGGAGCTGCTCCAAGCGCAAGGCGGGCTTCTCCACGGCCACCCCCGACCCGCGAGCGGCCGCCTGGATATGGCGACGTGCAGTGAAGGCAGCGGTCAGCCGGCCGCCTGTGAGCAGCAGTCGGCCTGATGCCTGAGATCTGGCGCGGGTGTAGTCCTCGGGTCGGCCGCCGTCTCCAGTCTGCTGCAGGAAGCTGTCGAGGGCCGGGCGATCGGCGACCCGAGCAGGCACAACCTCGAACGAGGCGCCCCCAGGCAGCTCCGCCTCGGTGGAGACCATCGCGGCCAGCGAGGGAAGCTCTTGCGGCGCGCGAACATCGATCTGCTGCACACGGCCGTCAACACGCAGCACCTCCTGCCGAAGCACAGCCCTGCCGCGACCTCGGGCCTGTGCCAGCGGACAGTCCACGCGGAAAACGACCTCGCGGACCGCAGCCGGCCGACCGGACGCCCAGTGGGTCAGCCACGAGGCCATCAGCTCACACGGCAAGTCGCCCTCGCGCCCAGGATCAGTCACGAGCCCACGCACCAGGAGCTGCCCGACCCCGTCAGCGTTCAGACGTGCCTCGGCGTGGGCGGCAGCCGCGACCCAGTCCGACGAGGCATCGATCAGCAACCAGATCCCCGACGGTTGGCCCAGCTCCGCGCCATCCAGGCCGTCGGCGAGGACGCCCGCGTCCCGGCAGGACGCCAGGTCCAGACAGGCACGCCGATGCCTCATGATCAGGCTGCCCACCATGTGCCGGTCCTTGGAGTCCGCTGGCCGGACGAAGAACGGGGCGCTTTCCGGTTCAGGCCCCGCCACGCGGGTCAGCACGGGATGCCCGTACGAGCGGCAACGAAATGCTGGGCTGCATACCGCAAGATCAGGCCGCTGTCGGTCGGCGTGACCGGAAGGGGCTTCAGAGCGCAGGCCGCCCTCAAGCCGTTGACGGCCGTCTGATCGCGCACCGGGAACAGCCGCCACGTGCGCAAGTTGATGTGCGTGCCGATGACGACCCTGGTGGCGGGCCGACCGTCGAAGGCAGCCTGCGCTTCGGTCCCGGGCGGGCACAGTGCCCGTGCCAGATCGCTCGCTGTCATACGGCATTGGAGGGTGTTCACCGCACGGCCTCCCAGACGGCGCGGGAGAGGACACCGTCGTGGTCTGCCGGGATCAGGCGTACTGCGAGCGCGCCCAACCGATCTCGGATGCCCGTTCGGGTCCAGGGGTTGCCTTCGTCGCGGGGGTCGTCGGGCGGCAGGTGATCCAGGGACGGGACAATCAGGATCTGGATCTTCCGGTGCTCCGCCAGTTCGAGGACGGTGCGCAGGCCGGACCGGGCGTGACCGGCGTACGGAGCGATGTCCTGGTGGCGCGAGGGCTCCGCCGCACAGTACCGGCTGACCGTCGCGTCCATCGCGGCCTGGAGGCGCCCGCCCGAACCGGGCGGTACGACTGCGTAGGTCGCGGCGCGCGACCGCTCCTTGACGTGCGCTTCGCCCCTTGTGACCAGGGCCTGAACGTCGGCGGATCCCGTGAACCGCGGACTTGATACCGCAGCGATCAGCGCGCTTGTCTCCTGGGAGGCCGGCAGCGCCAGCAACCCCTCCAGCAGCGGCTCCAGGCGCCTGCCGAACAGAGCATCGGTGACCAGGCCCCTCCGGGGTGCGGTGACTTCGGAACGCATCGAGATCCAATCAGGGAACAGGGGGACGGCACAGCGAGCGGGCGTACGGGAGGAAGACGGTCAGGAGGCCAGGCGGCGGGCCCGGTGGAGGGCTATCTCCTCGGCCAGCGGCGGCAGACACATCTCGTTGCGCCGCTCATCCAGGGTTTCCAGGTCCGCGATGGGATACGGCCGGCCGAAGGCGGGGTTGAAGGCGGTGCCGTAGAGCTGCGGCTGGGCGAGGCGGACCAGGCACCAGTCGACGACGTAGGCCAGGTGGATCAGGGAGCACGACCCCTCCTCCTCGGCGGCGGTCTTGATCAGGTCCCGGCAGCGCAGCAGGAAGGCGAGGTCCGTGCCGTGGAGCAGGATCCGCAGCGCGGCTGCGGAAGCCTTCGCGCCGACGAGGTCCACGGTCGGCCAGCCATGGCGATCCACGATGCGCATCAGCTCGCGTTCGTGCCCCGCGCGGACGGCGGCTACCTCCAGGCGGCGGTTCGATGCACCCGGGAGGCTGGACGCCCACAGGGTCAGGGCCTCATCGCGTGCCGCCTGCGCGAGCAGCACCTCCGGCAGCGGCGGCATCGTGACCTCTGCCGACGTGCCGAGGGGGGCTGTCGGCGTCGCGGTGGTCAGGCTCATGCCGCCTTCACCGACATCCGGTGCGGGTCGCGAACGCCGCCGTCGGGGGTGAGGGCCCCAGTGTCCTCGAACGCCAGTACGCCGTTGCAGAGCAGGGACCAGCCCTGTTCCGGGTGGCTGGCCACACACCGCGCCTGCTGGGCGTCGGAGGCGGTACTGGGCGGGCAGGGCGGCTTGTGCTGACACATGGAAACTCCTCGGTCGAAGGGCCCTCGACGACTGCCGCAGGCACCCGGGTGAACAGCAGCAACGGGCAGGTGCATGAGAACGGTCCTCACGGCGTATCGCCGGCAAGGTCCAAGACTGCCTCTGCGGTTGCGGCGAGGAGGCGGAGATACCCCAGCTCGGATCCGGCAGATCCGCCCGTGCTGAGCAGCTGCTGCGCCCGAACGAGGGCGTCCTCCATCGCCGATTCCTCCGCCTGCCCCGACTCCACGGCCTTGCGGTGGATCACCAGCAGCCGGGCCGAGCACCTCACGAGCGTCCGCAGAACCTCCTGTAACTCCGTGATCAGCGGCGGAACCAGGTGGGCCGGGGGAGCCGAGGGTCCGGTCGCCAAATCCAAGACGTCCCAGGTGCGGGGGGCTTCGGATACGGCGGTCAGTTCCCGGGCGAGGGCAAGACTGCTGATGAAGAGGCGGAAGTCCTGCGGCGGACTCGGCGGTGCGGGGGCGGCAACGGGCACGGCGACTCCTCGGCGGGACGGCACGGACGGGTCGGGCCCGCGCGTGCTGGGGATAGGGGGCTATAAGGAGGGCGTGCTGGCCATGGCGGTCCGTAGGAGCGGCATGAGGGCGGCGCCGTCGCTGAAGGTGACCGACTTGGGCTCGGCGGGCGTCCACGGCCAGGTGTCCCAGCGCGCTCCCCCCGACGGCGGGAGTGCGATGCGGCCGCCCGGGCCGGACTCACACTGGACGCCAGCCACCCCCACCAGAGAGGCCGCGGTCCCAGGAGCAACGAGCAGCACCTTTTCGCCGCTCCCGTACGCAAGGGAGGGGATGGGGGGGAGGCTCTGTTCGCGGCGGTCGGCCAGAACGAGAAGATCCGAGCCGAGGCTTGCCGGCACGATGACGGCATCGAATGCGGAGCAGGTCGTCTGCAGCCCGAGGCCCGGAGCCTCGCGCATCAGGGCGATGGCTCGGCGGGCGGAGACGATGTCGCTCCCCACGATCAGCGGCCAGTCAAGCACCTCTTCGTAGGCAGTCAGAAGGCCCGCGACGTTCCTGCTGATCGGCGGCCAGTGGGAGGTTCGAAGCGAAGTCACAGCGTCCCTCCCTTCGTCGCCGGTGTCGCGGTCGCGTGGATCGGCTGCTCAGCGGCGTTAAGGAGGGCGGCAACCTGCCGCAGCACGACCCGCTGAGTCTCGGCGAACGCCGTTCCCGCCAACTGCGGATGCAGAAGTGTGCCCGCGCTGCTCTCGGTGACAGGGCGGGGTCCAGCCGCCATCGCGAGCAGGCGCACAGGGGCGGTGTGGAGGGCTTCCTCATCCCGGGCCGCGAGTCGCTGCGCGGCCTCGGCGTACGCCTCATTCCGGCCTCGGGTAGCCGCCCTGCGTCTCACCCGGCCGAGGATGGCACCCGCAACGCACGCCGTGCCCACGGTCGGCGACAGCGCCAGGACGAGGCTGGTCAGCTCGATCACGTGAACTTCTCGCGGGGAAACGGACGGCGGCCGGGATGTGGCTTGCGATCGGCCCTGATGGTGGAATGCCCGTCCGGATTCCCACCCCCTCAAGGGAGTTGGGCAATACGGTGGGTTGCAGAAAGCAAACCGTGAGCCGGGCTGCCAGGGCAGGGCCCGGTGCTGACCAACCCGAACAAACCCAACAAAGATCATTTCGGAGTGAAGGGGGTCACCGTGGCCCGTGAACGAAACAGGCTGCTGGCCTCGGTGATCGCGGAAACCGCCTGGTCTCAAAGGCAGCTGGCCGCTGCAGTCGCGCGGGTGGCAACCGAGACGGGAGCCAGCGAACTCGCCGCCGTGCGCCAGTCGCACGTGACGATGTGGGTCAACGGCACGCGCCCCGAACCACGAACGGCCCTTATCTTGTGCGAGACGCTCTCGCGCCGCCTGAGCCGCACCGTCACCCCGGCACACATCGGACTCACTCCGCCTGCCGACGAGGAGGACACCCGGCCGGCATGGGACATCGACACGGCCACCGCACTGGCAGATTTCGGGGACAGCATGACGATGAACCGGCGCACCGCGCTGACCGCCACCGCGTACTCGGCGGCGGGTGCGGCCCTGCCCCCGCCCGCCTGGTGGGAGGAGACCCGCGACAGCGCCCGCACCCAGCCACCCCGGACCCGTCTGACCGTCACAGTCGGCCACGTAGCCGCCGTACGGGACGCCGGACGCTTCTACTCTGGTCAGGACCAGCGGCTCGGCGGCGGCGCCGGGCGCACCGCACTCGCCGCCTACCTGCGCACGGACGCTGCCGCCTACCTCGCCGCCCGATTCCCCTCCGAGCACGTGCGCCGCGACTTGCTCACCGCAGCCGCCGAGCTGGTCTACCTCGCCGGATGGACCAGCTTCGACATCGGCGAGCACGCAGTGGCCCAGCGACAATTCGGCGTCGCCCTGCGCTTGGCCGCCGAAGCCGACGCACCCGCCCTGGCCGGACACATCTTGCGGGCCGCCGCACACCAGGCCGTCGACCTTGGTCATCCCCGAAGGGCGCTGGAACTCGCTGAGGGATCCATGGCCGAGCGCCGCTACAAACTCGCCACCCCTCGCGAGCGTGCCCTCCTGGGTGTGGTCCACGCACGGGCCCTGGCCATCAGCGGCCAGAAGAAGGAGGCACTGACCGCGCTGACCCGCGCGAGCACCGACCTGGCCGCCGCGGGTCCCGGGATCGAGGAGCCCGACCGGGTCGGGTTCTTCGGTGAAGCATCCCTGGCCCACGAGAGCGCTTGCACCCTGCGAGACCTGGGCGACCTCAAAGGCGCCGAAACCGCCTTCCGCCACAGCGTCCGAACCCGCGGCCTTCCCTACGCCCGGACCTTCTCCGTCACGTTGGGATACCTGGGTCAGGTCCAAGTCGGACAGGGCCACCTCGACGACGCCTGCGGAACCTGGAATCGGGCCCTGGACGCGATGGCCGGCATCCGCTCCGGCCGCGCCCGGGACACCGTGGTCCAGATGCGCCGCTCCCTCTCCCCGGTCAAGGGCCGGGGCGGCAGTACCGCCGCCGACCTCGACCAGCGGGCCCGCGAGTTCCTCGCCCACGTAGTCTGATCCGGCCGCCACGGCACCAAGCCGCCGGAGCCGTACTCCGGCCGGACCGATCAGGGGGACCTCGTGTCCGAGCAGACCTTCACCTACACGCCCGTCGCCACGGTCATCGGCGGCCACACCACGCCCCTGGACGACTACCAGGGCGGCACCAAGGCCATCATCCGCCTCAACGCCGACTTTCCCGAAGAAGTCCTCCAAGGTATCGAGGAGTTCTCTCACCTTGTGGTCACGTGGCCGTTCACTCTGGCCTCGCCTAGCGACGTGGAACTTCACGCCCGCAGCCCCCGAGGTAACCCGCGCTGGCCCGCGACCGGAACGTTCGTCCACCGCAACCACCGGCGTCCGGCGCAGCTCGCCACATCCTTCCCCCGCCTGCTGGGAGTGGACGGACTGGACCTGCACGTCACCGACCTCGACGCCGTAGACGGCACCCCGGTAATCGACCTCGCCCCGTACTTCCCACAGATGGGCCCGCGGGGCCTGGTCACTGTCCCGGCCTGGCCTGGCGAGATGCTCACCCACTACTGGGACGACCACACCGACCGCCCCTCGTAGCAGCTGCACGGCAGCCCTCGTGTCCCACCGCTGCCCCGCCAGATCGCCGTACAGGTGGCCGGCCAGGACGGGGAGGGCGTCGGCACCATCACGCCCTCCCCGGCCGGCTGGTCGGGAGTACGGTGGCGAAGCCGCGCAGCATGGGTCTGCGCGGGCTGCCGAGCGCTCGGAGACAGATCCGGTTGCCCTCGAACCCTGCTCGGGCGTGGAGGAAGCGCTCGTTGTCGATCACGTAGCCGTCCCCGGCCCGCAGCTCGAACCGGTGCTGGACGGCCTCGATGGCCTGCCGCAGGGCGGGCAGGAACGGCTCGACGAGCGGGCTGAACTGCGCAAGGACGTCCTGGCGGAAACGCAGGATAACGCGCCCTTCCGTATGCGGGGTGAAGATCGACGACGGATGCCCGCTCCCGTCGCCGTAGAACGCCGTTCTCGGTCGGGACATCGCTTCAACGGCGTCCGGAGCCTTGGCGGCCAGGCGCGCATGTACGGCCTGCCCGTCGCTCAGCAGCACCGCTCCGCCGGAGGCCGCCGGTTGCTGACAGACCAGGAGCATGAGCCGCGGGGGCGTGGGGATGCCGGACCGCTCGGTGTGAGGAAGCAGCTCACTCGTTCCGAAGCCGCCGAGTCCGGGCTGCCGTGCGCGGGCTCCGATGTTCCGCAAGGTCGTCAGCCCGTCCGAGTCACTGTCGCGGTGCGGTTCCACCACCATGAGCCGAGCTGCGAAGTCCAGAACGCGGGTCCGGGTGGTCAGACCGGAGACCAGCGCCATGCCCGTCGCCGCCACTGCCTCCGCCACTGTCGGCGCGTTGGGCAAACCGAACGGCTCGGGACGGGGCAGTCCGTAGCGGGTGAGCGACATGGTCGACATTGACTGGCTCCTCACGTGATGGGCGGAGGTCTCAGGCTGCGGACACGTGCGGCCGCTGGTAAAGCGACAATTTGTCGACTCGGACAATCCGCTCAGCCCGACGTCCGGACGCGCGATGGCTGCTACGGTCCGAACGGCCGAACGCCCAGATCGCCGTGGGGATGAGTCATGCACTACAAACCGTCGCTGTGGCCCGTTTCCGTCAAGGGCGTCGCCCTCGACCGCGAACTGCGGGTCCTTCTCCTGCGCAACGAGCGCGATGAGTGGGAACTGCCCGGCGGCAGGCTGGAGATCGGACCGGCAGGAGGCGGATCCGCGGCTCCGGACAGCAGCCCCGCGGAGACCTTGGAGCGAGAGCTCCTGGAGGAGACCGGCTGGCGCGTCACGGTGGGGCCGCAGTTGGAGGCCGGCACGTGGATCTACGAGCCGATCCCCGACCGCCGAGTGCTGATCCTCACCTACGGCTGTATCGTCCAGACCCCCGACCAGAAGCCGGTCCTGAGCCACGAGCACAAACAGCTCGGCCTCTTCCACCGCCGTGAAGTGCCGGACCTGAACATGCCCGAGGGATACAAGCGAGCTATCGCCGCCTGGTACGAACAGACCGTCGAGTAGGCCATGGCCGCCCCCGACAACCTGCGCCAGCGCTCCGGCCGCCTCCTGTCCTGGCACTGGGCCACCCCTGAGGCCCAGGCTGTGCTGGCTACCCGCGATGTGGGAGCCATCCTGCGCTACTACCGCCGCGTGTACGCCGAGAGTCAGTCCGCGACGGGCGAGCGCCTCGGCTACGACAAGACCTACGTCTCCGCCCTGGAGCTGGGTAAACGGCGCCTGGCGGACGTCGGCAGCCTGCGCCACATCGCCGAGCAGCTGTCCCTGCCCCCGCATGTCCTGGGCGTCACCGATCTCGCCGACACCGACCACCGGGCCATGTGCCAGTTTGGACACTCCACCATCCGCCTCGCCGAGATCGCACGCCAGACCGGGCACGCGGCAGAAGCCGTCGCTGAACTCTGGCCTTTGGTCGCCCGCCTGGAGGCGCGTGCCCGCGACGGCTACATCGAACGTGAGGTCCTCAGGCTCCTGGCGGAAGCCCGTCTCGGTCTCGGCACCGCCCTCGGCAACGTCCTCCCAGAGGAGCGTTTGGCCACGGCCGCGCACTGGACGGCCAAAAGCCTCGAGGTGACGAAGGCCTTCGATGACCCAACGCTGACCGCGACCGCCCTGCGGATGCACGGGAATGAGCTGCGCAAGCTGGGACTGGCAGGCGCGGCTGTTCAACGCCTGGCCCAAGCCGCCTCGGTGGCGCCGAACATCGCCGACCGGGCTGCGGTCCTCCCGCTCCTTGCACGTGCCGCCGGCGTTCTCGGCAACCAGGCGCTTTTCGATCGGGCCGTACGCGAGGTCCACCAGCTGATGGACACCGTCGACCACACCAGCCTCGTCAACCCCGTAGCCCTCCACGAGATCCACCTTCGAGGCCTGATCAGCACAGGACGGGCCCGCGAGGCCATAAGACTTGCTGAGGGACCTGTGCCCTCTCCCACGATCACCGTCGCGCCCCAGTGGCGCGTCATCGAGCTCATCACCACCGGACGGGTCCGCCTCCTCGCCGGCGACCGGCACGGGGCCACCCAGCTGCTCGAGACGGCCGTGCAGCAAGCGCGAGCGCAGCGCCTGCCCCACCAGCTCCAACGGGTCCTGCGAGCCGGCGGTGAGGCCCTGCCCCAGGTGACCAGTGCTGCCAGTCTCGCGCTGGAGGAACTGCGCACCGAGATGGCCGCCTGAGCTCAGCCGCGATCGACGCGGCACGCTCTCCCCGCTGCACCTGGAGTCCGATCTGATTCCTCGCACTGGACTCCTCCTCCCGACGGCCGGACGAGCACCCAGCGGTTGTGGGTGCCTCAGCGGTGAGAAGAGTCTGAGGGCCACCGAGATCTGAAGCCCTCGCTGTCGCGATATCGCTGCTGCGATACCGATCTGCCCATAGCCTGTGGAGGGGGCCCATCCCCTCCGAACCGGACACCGGGAAGGCAACGTGAACTCGCCGCAACGCGTCTGCCGCCAGTGCGGTCACGCACTGAGCCAGTACAACCCCGACGACCGCTGCGCCTCCTGCGCGCGGGCCGGCGCCACATGTCAGGTACCCGACCGAGCCTGGCGCGACATGGATGTCCAGCGCGCCCTCTCTACCTGGGATTTCGGCCTTCTCCTCAAGCGGGTCCGCTGCCGCGCCGGACTGTCTCAGAAGACGGTCCAGTCCCTGACGGGTCTGGCGCAGAGCTTCATCTCGGACCTGGAGAACGGCCACCGACAGCTCGGCGGACGTGATTCGATCATCGACCTGCTGACCGGTCTCGGGCTGCCCGCCGACCTCCGCCCGCTCCTCCTCACCCCCCTGGAACGAGCCGACGCGCAGGGCCGGGCAGAGACCTACGACCCGTCTCTGCCGTGGACCACGGCTCGTATGGTGGCGTCACTGGAGACGGCAGTCGGAGGCGCCATGAACACGTTGACCCGCCGGAGCGCGCTCGCGGCTCTGAGCGGCGCCGCGCTCGGGCAGTTCGTACTGCAATCGGTCATCGCACCGACCGAAGCCATCGCGTCCACCTCACGCGACGGCATTCGAGTGTCGACCCCGCTCTTGGATGGCCTGCAGGCCACCACTGATGCCCTGCGTCTGGCCGATGCCAGCCAGGGCAGTGGCAAGCTCGCGGCAACAGCGCGCACGCACCTCACGGTCCTCCTGCGGATGCTGAAGGACGGGACCTTCGACGAGGAAACCGGCCGGCGCCTCGCCGCCGTCACCGCTGACACAGCCATCCAGGCCGGCTGGTACCTCTTCGACAGTGGCGCCCACGCCGCCGCCCAGGAACTCCTCCGCGGTGCGCTGCGCGCGGCCCACGCCTCCGGCGACTCGAGGCTGCACGCCGGTGCCCTGTCCTTCCTGGCCATCCACAGCTACAGCGTCGGTGACCCCCGCGACGCGATCAGCGCCGCCCGCGTCGCCCGCCAGGCCATCACCAGCCAGGACAGCCCGTCCCTCCACGCCATGCTGCTCACCCGGCAGGCACGCGGCCACGCTCGCCTCCGCGAAGACCGCCAGGCCCGGGCCGCGCTCGAGGAAGCCGAAACCCTATGCGCCGCCGGGGCTGGCGAGGACGACCCTCACTGGCTGTACTGGATCAACCAAGGCGAAATCCACGGTCAGGCCGGGAGCTGCTACCTCGACCTCGGGCGCCCCGCCGAGGCCGCGCAGGCGTTCGCCGCCGCCCGCGGAGAGCTTGGCGCTGACGACATCCGTACCCGGGCCCAGTTCCTCTCCCGCGCGGCAACCGCGCAAATGCGCGCCGGCGATGCCGACGCCGGATGCGCCACTGGCCACGAAGTCCTCTCCCTCGTCACCGGGGTCCAGTCAGCGCGCCTGGACGAGAACCTCGACTCCATGCTCGCCGAGCTACGACGCTTCGGCTCGGCGCCCGCAGCAGTCGAGCTCCACGAGCGTGGACTGGCCGTCATGAGGGACCGAGCCGCGTGAAACTCGTGCTCTGGGACATCGACCGCACCCTCGTCTACACCGGTGGCATCGACCGCCAGGTCTACAGGGAGGCGTTCACCGCCGTCGTCGGGCGACCCCCGGAAGCTCTGCCCGCCAAGGGCACGGGCGTCACCATGCCACTGGCCGTACGCGAACTCCTCCTGTCCAACCACGTTCCTCCAGACCGCCTGGACGAACTGGCGGACAGCATCATCGAGCAGCTGCCCTGGAGACTCAACGCCCACCGTGAACTCATCGCGCGTGAGGGCATTGTCCTGCCAGGTGCCCGCGAGGCCCTCGCAGCAGTACACGACGACGAACTGTTGGTCCCATCGGTGGTGACAGGCAACCTTCGCGGGAGTGCGCTGGTGAAGCTGTCCGAGCTGAACCTGGCCCAGTATCTCGACATGAGTGTCGGTGCCTACGCCTCCGACGACGCTCACAGGCCATCCCTGGTCAGAATTGCCCAGGAGCGAGCAACATTGGCCTACGGATGCGCCTTCGACCGGATCAACACCGTCATCATCGGGGACTCGCTACAGGATGTGATCACCGGGCAGCAGGGGGGCGCACAGGTCATCGGCGTCGCATCGGGCACCACGTCCGCTGAAAGTCTCATGGCTGCTGGCGCCGACCATGTGCTTCCCGACCTGACCGCCACCGACTGGCTGCTGCACCTTCTCACCCACCGCAACACTGAATGACTGAACCGGCGTCCCCCGAGAGCCTGCTGCGCATTTGAACCGGCGCGGTGGAACACCGCCGGGCTGGGGGCCGGACCATGCCGCCGCTGCCCGTCGCCGGGGTGCGTCGTTGCCGGACCGGAAAATGGGGCCTCTTCGAGCTCCACCCGCCGGGCTTCTTCGGGCCCACGCGTCTGAGGAAGCCGGGCGGCGTGCCCTGCCGGGCGAGTGGTTCTACCGGCCGCCAGGAGGGACGGCGCTGGTCGGCGTGGCCCTGCTTGGTGCCGGTCTTCGACCGGTGGTGGCGGGCGGGCGAGGAATTCCTACGGCGCGGATCCGAGCCTCGCTGTGACAGATCGGAGCGGTGGCCATCAAGGCCGGTACGGGCTCCAGCGTCCCAGGCGGGCGAGTTCGCGGCGGGCGGCGGCTTCGGTCAGGCCGAGTGCGGTGGCGGCCTGGGCCGGGGTGGTGTCGTGCTGGGCGGAGCGGGCTATCCAGTACCCCGCCGCGTGGGCGGCGGCCTCCAGCCGGCGGACGGCGCGGACCGCGGCGAGGGGCGAGTTGTCGCCGAGCTTGCCGATCTCGGCTTGCAGTTGCTCAACGAGGTGGGTGACAGACTCGGGGAGCGGGATCGTGGCCGCTTCGACGGCGGTCGTGTGGTCGTCCCAGTCCTGGCTGCACGCGTCTGCCTGTTCATCGGCGGCGTCTTCCAGGTCCTGTTTGCCGATCGCCTCCCAGTCCAGGGGGTGTTCGGGGCCGGTCCATCCGCACGAGCAGGTTCCGCGGAGGGCGGCCGCGCGCGGGATGTGCGTGAAGCGGCCGTCGTAGACGGACCAGTGGGATGTCTGGTGGACGTCGGGGCCCGACCCGGTGTTGAAGAGCGCCGGCGCGGGGACGGTGCCGTCGGCCAGGAGGACCCCGACCCAGCCCTCGTGGGAGGTCCCGAACTCTTCCGTCGTCCACGTCTCCCTGTCGCTGGCCATAACGCCCCTTCACCGCCTGGCAGGGCCCGCCCGGCTGCGGGCCCGTCTGCCACGACCTTCGCGCACCGGCGCCGTCTGGTCAGGCGAACCGGGGAAATCCGTCCCGAAAGGCTGACCACGAAGGAAGGGAGCGGCGGGGAGAAGCCGGACAGCGGCTCAACCGTCGACGGACCGGGGCTGGTCGCTCTTCGGTGGCCGAGGACAGCAAACTCTGGCAAACCGGCAGGTGGACAGCGCACCTCCTCGCGGCCACGAATCCGGACCGAGTCACGGAAACCGTGCCGGGACCCGAACCAGAGCGTTACTGAGGTCGGCGTTTCAGGGTGACGGCTGCGGTCCCACCCGTCGGCGGCGTGACCGCCTGGACGCGGTGGTTAGGCTGCGGAGCATGCTCGTTGCCGCTGCCGTCTGTCCCTGCCTGCCATCGCTCACGTTCGCGACGGACGTGAGCGCGCCTGCCGCGCCGGAGCGGCTGCGCGCGGCGTGCGCGGAGGCGGTGGCAGCGGTACTGGCCGAGGATCCCGAGATCGTGGCCGTGGTCGGCCCCGGTACGCGATCCTTTCTCCACGAGGAGGGAGCCCTGCGACTTGGCCACGGCCGGGCCGCAAAGGCACCGACGAGCAGGCTGCCGGTCGCGCTCAGCGTCGGTGCGTGGCTGCTCCAACAGGCAGGCTGGACCGGTCCGGTGCGCGCCTACGAGCTGAACGACGCCCGGAATTGGCCCACGAACGGCGAGGACGGCGTCCATCTGGCGGGATGGGCGGACCGCGTAGGGCTGCTGGTGATGGGGAACGGTCCGACTCGCGCCGGCGCGGACGGAGCCCGGCGCCCCGACCCGCGAGTCGAGGAGATCGACGCGGGCATCGGTGCCGCGCTGGCCAGCGGTGACGTGGACGGATTCTTCCCGACCATGGACGAGGACCTCGCTCGTGAGCTAAAGGTGTCGGGCCGCTCCCCCTGGCAGCTGCTGGACGGGGCCGACTGGGACCTGACTACTCACCGTCTCCTGTACGCCGAGACCGTGGACAGCGTCAGCTGCTTCGTGGCGACTTGGTCACCCTGAAGCACGCCGGTGATCTCCCGCAAGGGCACACCGAACATCAAGGGTCGGATTGGGTGCTTGCGCAGTCCTTCCCGGTTCGGGTTCGAGTCGTAGCCCTTGTCGCCGAGCAGGGCTTCGGGGCAGCTGCGGGGGCGTCCGGGTCTGCGAGTCCAGGACAGTCGCGCGCCGCTGATGAAAGTTTTCCGTCTGCTACTGCCTCCTGCACTGTCGATCCGGTGGGGCCACATGTCTGGCACGCAAGGGTGTTGACACGGCATTCGCCCACGGCAGACAGGAATCACCCTCATCCGGGTGGAATTTCACCTTCGGTCATGTGAACCTACAACACTCCCGAGAAGCGGTGCCTGTGTTCAGGGCATCTCTTCGTATAGCAGGCGATCCCCGGTTAGCCAAACCGGGGATCGCCCGCACCATGGAAGGAGTGTGCGTCGCCGGAGCAGCTGGCGCGACATTTGGCAGTGGTATTCGGCGGAGAGGAACAGATTTGATGCGTGGAGGAAGTTACGTTCTGCTGACGCCAGCAGAGGTGGCGGACTGGCTGAAGGTGAGCGAAGGGACCGTCAAGAACAAGTATCGAACATGGGGGCTTAGGTCGCAGAAAGTGGGGCGGCTGTTGCGATTTCGTGAGCGAGATGTCGTTGATTACCTCGACCGGAAATATGGATAGAGGTTGACACTGTACGTGAACCGGGCTGCAGAAGGATAGGGGCACTAGTTTGGCCAAGGTTTTCCAGAAGTGCAAGGAAGGGCAACGGGGTAAGGACCCCTGTAGCGGTGTTCGCTGTGGTCACCCTTGGACTGTCAGGTATAGAGAGCCAGGTGGTCGTAGCGGCCGCCAACGTGAGGAATCCTTCGACAAGAAGGGGGCAGCAGACGCGTTCGCGGCGAAGGTCGAACGTGAAAAGGACCTTGGTACCTATATAGAACCGCTTGGGTTCATGACGCCGCTTGTTGCGGTGTACCAGGAGTTCATTGCGTCCGGAGACCGCGTCAATGGCACGCGCTACCAATACGAGACCAGTCTCCGTCTGCACGTCGAGCCGTACTTTCAGCGCAAGCCGATTGGAGCGGTCAAGCCCAAGGATCTCACGGCCTGGCTGCGGTGGATGGTTGAGGAACGCGGCTACGAATCGAGCACAGCCGTGAACCGGTACGAGACCCTCAGTGGTGTCTTCAGCTTCGCCGTTGCCAATGACTACATCATCAAGAACCCCTGCCAGCACGTACAGGCTGGTCGGAGGAAGGCCAAGCGGCGGATCAAGAAGACGATCCACCTACCTACGCTGGAGGAGATCGCTGCGCTCGCCGCGCACCTTCCGGGGCCCTACCAACTGTTGGTGTGGCTGATGGCCGGATGCGGGCTTCGTATCGGCGAGGCGAGCGCAGTGTCCCTCCAGCAGATCGATTTCGAGGCAGGGGTCCTTTACGTCGATAGACAGATCACCCAGGATGGGGAGAACGAGGAGCCTAGGACCCGACGACAGAAAGCCGCAACCAAGGGGCGGGGGAGAGCGCACTGCATCCGCCACTTGAAGTGGCGTGATCAAGATGAAGGGCGCGGGGTCCCGATTCCGACCACGATCGCGGCCAAGATCCGGGACCACATCGACAAGTACGGTACCTACCGTGTCGAGACCGGGCTGAACCGGATCGAGGGTGACTACCTGTTTTCGAACGTGGGTCGTACCAACATTCTCATGTACTCCCTTGTGGACAGGCTGTGGCGGACGGCAAAGAGGGCCGCCGGCATCACCAGGAAGATCACACCTCACTGGCTCCGGCACTTCTTCGCCTCGGCCGGATTGTCCAAGGGCGTGCCGGTGACCGACATGGCTGAATGGCTCGGACACCGCGACCCCAAGATCACCTATCAGACGTACGCGCACGTGATGCCGGACGCGCCACAGCGTCTGCGCGTGGTCATGGACTCGGTGTTCACGCTCGACGTGGAGCTGTCGCTGCCTCTGTCGTTCGAGGCGCTGACCGAGGCGGCGTAAGCGTGCCAAGCCGACCCCCGGCCACGTCAAGCAGGAACGGCGTCGTCGCGGCCACTGCCTGGAGCGGGCTCGCCTCGGTGGGTGGGACTTGCCGCCCGCCCGCTCGCCTCCCGCGGCGGCACCCACGCCGCGAGCGTCACCCAGCCAGCGCACACCACCACGGCTTCCGCTACCTCGCGGCAGGCGACCAGTGGTCCGACGAGAGCGACGCCGATGTTACCCACAGTCGCCCCGCCCCGTAACCAGCGGCCTGGGCCGCTTGACGGGCTATGCCGGCGGTCACGTAATTCGGCTCCGTCGGGGACCCTTTGATGGCGCAGAGCCAAGCTGGGGCGCCTATGCGGAAGGGTTCGGAATGGTGCCCTGCAGACGGTGCAGATCGCCGACGCCTGGCATCTGTGGCGGAATGTCGCGGATGCTAGAGACAACGGTCGGCTCACGCTACGGGTGCATCCAGGCCGCGTTCGCGGCGAACCGCGGTCATGGCGGAGGCAACCGCGAGGGGCCTGGTCGCGCCGGAGCCGTTTAGTCCGGTGGCCGTGCCGTTCGTCCCGCCGGACGGCACCCTCGCCGTTCATGGGCCAGCCCCGGCGCCTGGTGGCTCCGAGACGTGAAGATGTGAGGCAGTCCAGGCGCTGCTGACTGAGGGAAGGTTCCTGGCCGCGATCGGCCGGACACCGTGGCTGGACCGCTCCACCGTCCGCCGTTTCGCGCGCACTGGCAGCCTCGACGACATGCGCTGCGCCGCCCGCCGCGGAGTTGACCCGACCGGCCCGACACCCGGATCTCGATGAATGGCGGATGGGAGAGGCTGATCGGGACTCCAAGGAGGTTCCGGTCGCGGAACATGGCGAAGAACCCGTCGGCCGCCGCCTGGTCAGGCATGCCGGCAGGTGGTGGCGGTCCGTTCGATGACGGGCGGGGCGCTACGGTGAGCTGCGGAGTGTGGAGCGGTTGCTTCGACCGGTCACAGCGGTCAGAGCGGTATCCAGGAACTCGGGCTTCAGGCGGATGGCGGTGACGTGCTCGGTGAGGGCGAGCAGCATGGGGAGGGTGTACTCGACATATTGAGGGTCGTCGTCGAGTTCCTCAAGGTCGGGCGGGATGTCCGGGTCGAGGCCGATGAGGCGCATGGCGTCCACGAAGCGGTCGGGTTCAGTACCGTGGCGCGTATGGGGGGACAGGGCGTCGAAATACGTGAGTGTCTGGCCGTCGGCTGCGTAGCGGAAGCGGTAGTGGGCGAGAACGTTGGTGTGGATGCTGACGGCTTCCGTGCCGAGTGACAGCTGGCCCAGCAGGCTGGGATCGGAGCCGCGGGATCGCTCTTCTTCGAACGCCACGGTCCACTCGCCGAGCTCGATCCAGCTCACCAGGTCCGGGAACGCTGGGTGGGTGCGGCGCTCGTGCGTGGTCAGGGGTACCGCAGCTCGGGGGTCGGCACCGTAGTAGCGGGCGGTTTCGGCCGGATTCCTGCCCCGGACGAAGGTGAGGCAGCCGTAGTTGAGTCCTTCGTTTTCCGCCCATATATAGGGCTGGTATCCGATTCCCATCCGGTCTTCCTGACTCTTTGGCGGCAAGTATCCGCTTCTTCCCTGCACCCACAGGAACAGGTCACAGTGGCCATACGCTAGCTGACTAGGCGTTAGGTTATCCGCTGCTCGGCGGCACAGGCCGCCCGCAGCACAGCCTAAGGGGGACGTGTGAGACGCAGGTTCAGTACGCGGCGGGGTGCCCTCGCCTGGCTCGTTGCTTTAACGATCCTGCTGCCCGTTCTCGCACCTGGAGGCGCCGTCGCCACGGCCTCCAGCGCGATCGGTGGGCAGCAAGTAGGCGGTGCGCAAGAGGTGACCACGGTCGGGCCCGCCGCTTCGGCGAACGGCGCGGCCGACCGGCCGGCATCGCCCGCCCCCGGCCCCGCCGCGATCCCGGAAGCCCCGTCCGCGACCGTCCGGCCGCCGGACGCTTCGACGGCCACGTTGCCGCATGAGGAAGCACCTCGCGCTTCGGCCCAGTCCGGCAGTCCGGCGGCTGGTGCCGCGGAGATACCGGCCGGCGCGAGCGGCCCGGTGAACATCCTGCGCACCGTCCCGGATCCGCAACTGGCAGGCCGGCAGCCGCTGGAGTTCTTCCCCGGTACCTCCATACCCAAGGAGACATCCGAGCAGTTCGCCGACCGGAAGGCAGTTGCCGAAGCGGACGCGGCTACGGCCCGGGCGGCCACCGGTTCCCGCTCCAAGGCGCTCGCCGGGGCGGGAGCCGCTTCCAGCACGGTGCCCGACCTCTCGGTCGAGGAGTGCCGCAAGCGCCCGTCGGCCGAGTTTCACCGCGGGCTGGTGGTCAGTCACCGGTTCATGTGCCAGGTCCAGCGAGTAGAGGCCAAGCGTATGGTCTGCTCGACGGGAGAGTGCGAGGAAGTCGGCAAGTACACCTTCCGGGTCACGACGATCGGCAGGGTCTCCTACGACACCCAGGGCCGCGTGACGTTCAACATCCTCGTCGACGACTGGAAGCAGTCCGGCACCCCCGATCCGACCGCGTTCCTGCGCATCGACGTCGGGTGCACGGCGGGCCCGTACTCGTGCGGCGCGGAACCTACGAACGGGCTCGATGACACGATCACGAACTGGCAGCGGAACGGCCTGACGTTCGCCGCGTTCAACCCGCCGGCCTTCCAGAGTCCGCCGAGCGCCCCGGAGGGGGAGATAGCCGACTTCCCGTTTTACGTCCGGGTCAGCATGCCCGGTTACCGGGGCGTCGGCGACGTCTTCGCGGACAACGAGTTCCGTTGCGACGCGGACCCCAAGGTAGGGGGACCGAAGGCCGGCTGCGTCTTCCAAAATGTCGTCGAAGAGCTCATCATGGACCGGAATATTGGAGAGTACAAGTATTCGGCCCAGCACATCTGGGACGCCCAGTACAGGCCCGAGTCCACGGAACCCAAAGTGGCAGGCAAGAAGATCCCGGGGAGTGTGCAGAGCGGGGTCCCGCTGACCCGCCTCGCGCCGGGCGATGCCTCAGCGATCAAGAAGAACCGGGGCCGCTCAACCAGGACCTGCACGCGCGTCTTCGGCGCGAACTACGCGCAGTACGATCCCGCGACCAACACCCATCTCTACGACTGCGACGAGTACCCGTTCGCCAGCACCCAGCAGGGCGCCCAGATACCCCGCGGAAACACGAACTTCTCGGTCCGAGCCCTGCCGGAAGCCGACAACCAGGCGGGTGGCCGGGTCCTGGGCGACTTCTACCGCACGCAGCGGATCATCAAGGACGACCGCTTCTACGTAACGATCACCGGTCCGGCGATCCCTCCGGCGCCTGGGGCACCGGCTCCTCTGCCCGGGATGGAGACGTGGGGGCGCTGCGAGCAGTTCGACACCCCCTCCGGCGGCGAAGCCGACGTGTGCGGTCCGATCCTGGACAAGTACAAGGAGCGCGGCGGGCCCGCGAGTCTGGGTTACCCGCTGGACAATGACGTGATCGCCCCGGACGGCACGGGGCGTTTCCAGCACTTCAGCAACGACGCTTCCATCTACTGGAGCCCTGACACCGGCGCCCACACGGTCCGTAAGGCGATCCGTGACAAGTGGGCCGAGCTCGGTTGGGAGAGCGGGCTGGGTTACCCGACGACCGATGAGTCGGGTACTCCGGACGGCGTCGGGGCCTTCAATCATTTCCGCCGCACCGATGGCTGGGAGAACTCCGTCTACTGGACGGCCGGGACCGGAGCCCATGCGGTCATGGGCGAGATCCGCAAGAAGTGGGCGGCACTCGGCTGGGAACAGGGCTTGGGCTACCCCACCACCGACGAGGCGATCACCCCTGACGGGGTGGGACGCTTCAATCATTTCCGCCGGCTCGACGGCTGGGAGAACTCCGTCTACTGGACTGCGGGGACCGGTGCTCACGCGGTGATGGGTGAGATCCGTAAGAAGTGGGCGGCTTACGGCTGGGAACAGGGCCTCGGCTACCCGACCACGGACGAGAGCGCCGCGCCTGACGGTGTCGGG
The DNA here is from genome assembly GCF_003634815.1 of Streptomyces sp. 3211.6. NCBI lineage: Bacteria > Bacillati > Actinomycetota > Actinomycetes > Kitasatosporales > Streptomycetaceae > Streptomyces > Streptomyces sp. 3211.6. The sequence goes on from NZ_RBXC01000001.1 coordinate 6,936,143, forward strand.
CGCTACAACCATTTCACCAACGACGCCTCGATCTACTGGACACCCGACACCGGCGCCCACACGGTCCGTAAGGCGATCCGTGACAAGTGGGCCGAGCTCGGTTGGGAGAGCGGGCTGGGTTACCCGACGACCGATGAGTCGGGTACTCCGGACGGCGTCGGGGCCTTCAATCATTTCCGCCGGCTCGACGGCTGGGAGAACTCCGTCTACTGGACTGCGGGGACCGGTGCTCACGCGGTGATGGGTGAGATCCGTAAGAAGTGGGCGGCTTACGGCTGGGAACAGGGCCTCGGCTACCCGACCACGGACGAGAGCGCCGCGCCTGACGGTGTCGGGCGCTACAACCATTTCACCAACGACGCCTCGATCTACTGGACACCCGACACCGGCGCCCACACGGTCCGTAAGGCGATCCGTGACAAGTGGGCCGCCTATGGCTGGGAGCGAGGACTGGGCTACCCCACGACCGATGAGTCGGGCACCCCGGACGGGGTCGGAGCCTTCAACCACTTCACCAACGGCGCCTCGATCTACTGGAGCCCGGACACCGGAGCGCATACCGTACGCATGGCGATCCGTGACAAGTGGGCCGAGCTCGGTTGGGAGAGCGGGCTGGGTTACCCGACGACCGATGAGTCGGGTACTCCGGACGGGGGCGGGGCCTTCAATCATTTCCGTCGGCTCGATGGCTGGGAGAACTCCGTCTACTGGAGCCCTTCCACCGGCGCTCACGCGGTCATGGGGGAGATCCGCAAGAAGTGGGCGGCGCTCGGCTGGGAGGGCGGCCTCGGCTATCCGACCACGGACGAGAACACCACCCCCGACGGTGTCGGACGCTACAACCACTTCCGCCGCACCGATGGCTGGGAGAACTCCGTCTACTGGACGCCCGGCACCGGGGCTCACGAGGTCCTGGGGGAGATCCGGAAGCGGTGGGCATCGCTCGGCTGGGAGCGGAGCTGGCTCGGCTACCCTACCAGCGGCGAGTACGCCGTCTCGGGCGGACGCCGGACCGACTTCCAGCACGGCTACGCCTTCTGGAACGCCGCCAACAACACCGTGACAACTATCGCCTACTGACCGAACGCAAGGCTCCAGCCGCGGCAGTCAGGGCCATCCATAAGTTGCGTGAGATGGCCTGGACCATTGTTCCAGGCGAGGCACCCCGTTGCCCCTTTCGGCGGACGGGCTGTGGGTCTCCGGGCCTCGATACCATCGGCCGCGGACTGCCGTCGCCTTGGCCTCACTGAAGTGCTCGGGCCCTGCCTTCGGCGGGGCCCGAGCCACGGCATCCCTGAGACACCAGGTTCCTCTTGAGGCGGTTGATCCCGCACTCGACCGCGTGACGGGGGTCGGCCGCCGCGGGAGGCTAGACCTGGCCGACGATGTCCTCGGTGAGGACGAGGTGTCGGGTTGGGGCACGGACGAGAGCGCCGACGACCTCGCCGCCCTGCCCGGGGGCTGGGGGCGAGGGTGTGCAGGCTGGCTGTGCAGCGGCCAACGGCGGCTTTGCACGGCTGACCCGGCCTGACCGCGTCGGGCGATGAGGGCCCCTCCACGCCCGATGGAGGGGCGCGGTCTGCCCGTCTCATTGCTGGGGCGTCCGGGTGTCTGCTGGGGAGTGTCGGGCCCTACAGCGGCGAGCCGCCCCACTGACTGCAGGCGGTTACGATCCCGTTCTCCTGAAAGCCTGTTGGCGTAGTGGATCGGGCCGCCGCCTGGCCGTCGCCCTCAGCTCCTGGCTCACTCCGGTGCTGGTTCGGTGCTGACTTTTGGTCGTCAGAGACAGGGAAGCCCCAGGTCATAGCGTCGATCGGATGAGTTGTCGTACCACTCGATGGTGGTCCCGACGAGACTGGCGGCGACGATCCTCCGTATGCCGGACGGGCTCGTTCTGCTCGCTGCGGGGGAGACCATGTGCACCACTTCCAGGGGGTCTGCGGGGACGTCGGGTGTGGCCACAACGTAGAAGTCCCTAGGTCAGCGGCATATGTGGCAGACCATCACAATCGCAGGCCATCTTGTGTGCCGGATCACCACGCGACCGCCGCTTGCTCATTCCCTGCCCCCGGAGGAAGCCCATCCACATCGTGTCGGATGTGCAGAATTCCGCCGGTTTTGGAGGGACGGTACTGACTCCCGAAGCCGACCGGCATGCAGTGTCCGGGGTTTGAAGTGTCGGCCGCGGTGGGCGTCGTTTCTCGTTTGGTGACCGAGGACCATGGGCTTCAGGGCCTGGCTGTCGTGGGTGTTGGCGGCCGAGAGGCCGGACAACGAGGGGCAGTCCGGCCGCGTCCGGCAGGCCCCGCACTCCGGCCCTCGACCTGATCAGGAACCGGCGGTGGGCGGTCGACTTCAATATCCCGAAGCAGGGCGGCAGGGCCCGCCAGGCACACCCGGAGACCAGTACATAGATGATCGCCGCGAACAGCGTGTCGTCAGGCGTGTCCTGCGTACCGCCGCCCTGCGGCCGCACCCTCGACGGCGGGATCAGCGGCTTGGCGGTCTCCCACAACCCGTCGGAACAATCCAACTCCACGTACCCCGCCCCATGCCGAGCCCAACGACCCATCGCCACAGATAGGACACGGTCTGGACTCCAGGGCCGTGACACGCGGCCCGGCCCACGCCGATCACCCGTGCCGGGGGCGTGGGAGCGAGGGGATGCGCGACGAACGTCCGGGCATAGGGGGTCAGTTCGACCCCAGGCCGTGCGACCCGTCGGCAGCTGGACCTGTCGCGCATCAAAGCCCTTCGCATCGCCGAGTTGTCACCCTCGGGCGGAGCGAGGGATTCCTTACCGCTCGTAACAGGGGAAATTCGTCCGGTAGTAATTAGGTGAATCGTTGACTGAATTTCCGTCAGCAAGCCTCGCCTGGTTATCTCGATTCCATAACGACATCACCGAAATGGCCTGGACCTGCACGTGTCCATGCGTGCAACTTGCCGTATTTTAAAGCTACTTGATAGATCATCAGATTCGGCCACCAAGGTAACAGTCAGATATCTCGAAGCCCATTCCTGTTTGTCCGAATTCTCCACCGTGCCCGTCTGGCAGGCTTCCGTGCACCCACTCCTCCGTCGCAGAAATTGAGGTGCGCATGACGGCCTACCGTCGAGAGAAAGGCGAACGCCGACGCACACCCCGCCGGTTGTTACTCCTCACCACCGCCATGGCCTCGGCCGCGGTGTTAGCGCTCGGCGACAATGCCCAGGCAGGGACCGCCGCTCAGGCGTACGCAGCCGCGGACGTCCCCACACCGGCCGCCGCTCCGGCCCGCCCGGAGGCCGGCGAAGTGGCTGCCGCCGAAGTCAGCGGGCGTCCTCAGGACGTGCCCGCCGGGCCCGCCGGGCAGACCGTCCGGTGCGACGGTGACGGCAGCACCGGCAACCGCGTCCAGGTCGGCTACGTGCACGGCCCCGACCGCGATCGGTACTCCGGGCCTCACCTCGTTCCGCAAGTGGGCGGCCGACGCCGACCTCATCCACGCGGCGAGCACGCAGGAGACAGGCGGCATCCGACACATCCGCTACGTGACGGCCGCGGACTGCGCGCCGACCACGTGAGCAACCGCCCGCACTACGGCGCACGGCTGCTCGACCTCCAGCGCGCCGACGGGCGCGCAACGCAGGTCTGGACGGTCCAGAAGGTCGGCTGACCTCCGACCGTCTGATCAACCGCCGGCGCACGGTCACCTTCCCCTGCGGCCGTCCGCCGGTCCCTCACAGCACCACGCCTCCACCGCACCACCGTGGTGGCAGCCAGTGGGCTGACTTGCCATCACCTGACGGTGCCACCGCCGAGCCAGGCGCCCTTCGGCATCTGTCGCGCAGACCGGACGATCCGGCTGCCGGGCAAGCAAGTTCCCGCATTTTCAGATCAAGGAGCATGATGCACAAACGTCGCGCGTCCCGCCGCAAGAAGGCGCTGACAGCCACGGTCACCGCCGCACTCTCCGGCGGCCTGCTGTTCGGCTTCGGTGCGCTCGCCCAAGCCGATGTGGTGAGCGGCACGGTCATCGGCGGCCAGGGCAACTACACGACCGTCAACCACCGGGCCAAGCCGTCCCTCTCGGCCCAGGTGAACGGTTCCTCGAAGGTAGGCGACAGGATCCAGATGTCCTGCCGGACCACCGGCGACACCGTGGAGAACAACCCGCGGTGGATCTACACCGGCTCGTACTACATCGCTGACGCCTTCATCAACGAGAACACCACGGCCCTGCCGGTCTGCGGTTCGACGCCGAACCCGAAACCCACCCCCACCACCGTGAAGACGCTCAACATCGAGATGCAGAAGCAGGTCAGGACCCAGTGGTGCTGGGACGCCTCCGGCGTGACCATCGCCAAGCACTGGGGCCGCTCCGTCAGCCAGGAGCAGTTCTGCCAACTCGCCGCCCAGGGCTCCTGGGTGGACTGCAACAACCAGCCCGCGACGCTGGAAGACATGGCCAACGGCCTGGCCAGGCTGGGGCTGAGCAACAGCGGCCGCAGCCTGTATCGCAACGCTTCGTTCAGCGAGTCGGTCGCCGAGATAGCCGCGGGCCGGCCGTTCGCCGTCCGGATCGGCTGGCGCACCGGCGGTGGTCACATGAACGTCATCTACGGCTACGACAGCGCCACCAACATGGTCGCGGTCGGGGACCCGTGGCAGACCACCCAGACCTACACCTGGTGGAACCACGCCACTTACGTGAACAACAACTCGTTCCAGTGGACCCACTCCCGCATCGGGATCCAGGGCTGAGGAGTAGACCGACCATGCAGACCACCCGACACACCAAGCACACGGCAGTCCGGGCCGCCGTCCTCGCCACGGCCGCGCTCGCCGCGGCCCTGAGCGGAATCGTTCCCGCACAGGCTGCGGAGGGCGACGGCATCGCGGGTTACCCGTCCGCCCAGCAGGCCGTCCGCAGCGACCAACTCCGTGACACGGTCTCCCGCTTCCTGGTCTCGGCCCGGCAGCACGGCACGGGCACCGGCGCGGACGGCGGCACCGTCGGCACCCCCGGCAACGCACCCGCCGCGGTCGCCGCGCCGCCGGGGTTCGCTCTCAAGGACCCGGTGCCGATGTTCGAGATCAGCCCCGAGTTCGTGACCGGCAAGGCCCCGGCGACCCCGCAGACCGCGATCCGGCTCTCCTACCTGGCCTCCCGGGTGACCGCCTCCGACGGCAAGAACGCCGCCGTACTGCTCGCACCCAAGGGGGCTGCCGCTACGACGGGAAGCGGCCCGCAGAACGTCGGTGCCGAGGGCTGGCAGCTGGCCGGCATCCGGGACGGGGACGCCGAGGTCGGCTTCGCCGAGCGCGGCACCGCACAGGCCCGTACCTTCACCGAGCCGCAGATCCACGCCTGGTACCGGCTCACCGCCGACGGTATGGTCGAGCCGCTCAACGAGGAAGCGACCACCGGCCTCGGCGGAAAGCGCGGCGTCACCCTCGCCGCCTACCAGAAGCTGGTCACCAGCCGCTACGGCGACAAGATGCCCGGCTCGGAGTACGACCGCAAGGGACTGGCCGGCGGGTTCGCCGGCCTCGCGGAGGAACAGCCGGAACAGGTCGCCGCCGCATCCGGGACACCGGCGGCCGAGGCGTCGTGGCAGCCGGTCTCCGCCACCGCGGCCGCAGCGCTGGCGGCGATCGGCGGTGCGGTGGTGTACGTGCGCCGCCGGCAGACGGCGGCCCTCCGCTGACCTGACCCCATGAGGGCCGGGTCCCCTCCGTGCGCGGCGCCCAAGCAGCGGACGCAGGTCAGCGCGCACTGCGCCGCAGGACCGAAGCCCAGTCTCCCCCTGCCTCGTTGTCGCGCGGGTGATGACCGCAGCGACAGCTGCCCGGCAGGTGGCAAAGGGGTGCCTGACCTGCTGTTCATGCGGAGGGCTGGGCCAGGTCCGGGTGGCGGCGGCGCCAGTCCGCGTAGACCGGGCTGGCGGTGCAGGTCTCCAGGTAGCCGGCCGCCACCGTGCGCAGGACGGCGTCGCCGTGGGGGGCCAGCGGGCCGTCATGGTGCCAGGCCAGGACGTGGCGGTACCAGAGCGGGTTGCCCGCGAGGGGGCGGACGGTGACGCCGGGGGTGACCGCCGCCTCCAGGCGGCCGGCGGCCAGGACCTCGGCGTCGGGCAGCAACGTTCCTATGGCCAGCACGAGGTGGCCGATGAGGGGAGCGCCGACCGATCCGACGCGGACCCGGTCCGGGGACGCCAAGTGCCGGGCGGTGTCGGCGAGGAGCGCGTCGATGCCCGGCAGGACGGCGTGGGCCCGGGCCGGCACCAGTTCGCCGAAGGCCGTGGGCGTGGCTCCGGCCCGCCGCCGGTCGAAGAGCACACCGCCGAGCATCGACTCGATGCGACGCAATCGGCCATCAAGAACGGCCGCCAGGTCGACTTCGTGGTCAAGGTCCGCTACGCCAAGACCACAGACGACGGCAGGTACGAAGCGCCCGGGGCGAAGGGGAAGGCCGGAGTCAGCACGGCCTGGTGCCGGGGGATGCAGAAATGCCCGTCATGGGTCAACTGACCTGCTCCGAGGACTGCCTCGCCCGCGCTGTTCCTACTTGTCCCGCGGGTGTCGGGTGGACTGCCCGTCCCGCCGCGGCGCGTCGTCGCGGGGCTGATGCGGCTCGGCCGCAGTACGTACCTGTTCGGCTCTGTCGGGCGGCGCTTCGACGGCAAACTCCTCCTCGACGGCAGCGCTCTGGTGGAGGGCGGGGGCCGGCCCTGCCTGTGTGACGGTGCCCCGGAACCCGAAGGGCCGCGGGGCTTCTACTTCGAGCGCCCCGGCGAACCGAGGCGCTACCCATGACCGGCGGCCGGGATGAGATCCCCTTCGTCCTGCGGGCTGATGGATGCTCTTGACGATGGTGCGGGCGGGGGCCGTGCTGACTGGCGAAGCGAGCGGCGACTGAGGGCGTTGGTGGATCAGTGCTCGATCTGGAAGCGGCTTTGGCTGATGACGGACTGCCGGATGCGGTTGGTGAATTCGGGGCTTCGGGCGATCCGGTCGACCCCGCCGGCCTTGTTGTTGCGCAGGCTCACTCCGGAGCTGACGACCGGGCTGGACCTGCCCGCCCGGACCTCGACTCCTGCCCGGCCCTCGCCCGGCTGCGCGGCGAGGGCGCGGCCGCCCCCGCGTCCTGGCGCCCGTGACAGCCCGGCTCGAGTGTTACTGGCGTCGGGCCACAACACCCCGGTGAGTCTGGAAGGGTTGGCCCGGCGCAAGACCTGCGCCCGAGCGCGCACCACCTCCGTCGACCGGGAGAGAAGCATGAACATCAAGGACATCGGGCCCGAACCTCAGAGTTTCGACCTGGAGCAGGCGACGCTGGAGAACGCCAACTACCGCTCGGTCGCCTGGTCCGGGAAGTACCTCCAGCTGACCCTCATGTCCATCCCGGTGGGTGAGGACATCGGCCTGGAGGCACACCCGGAGACCGACCAGTTCCTCCGGCTCGACGCGGGCCGCGGCCGCGTCCAGATGGGCAGCGCGAAGGACCGTCTCGACTTCGACCAGGAGGTCGAGGACGGCTGGGCGGTCTTCGTACCCGCCGGCACGTGGCACAACGTCACCAACACCGGCGACGAGCCCATGCAGCTCTACGCCGTCTACGCCCCGGTCCACCACGCCCCGGACAAGATCCACGCAACCTTCGCCGACGCGGAAAGCGACGAGGACTCGGGCAACGACGAACCCCCGGCCTGGTCGGTCCAGCCCACCCGCCACCCCGCGGACAAGCACGCCTGACCACCAGCGGGGGCCCAGGAAACAAACAAGCCCCAGGTCGCTGACCTGGGGCTTTGCTATGGAGCGGATGCCGAATCCGTATCAACTTCCGGCACACGATCCGCCAGGGCGAATACGACGGCCTTCTGCTGTCCGTCCTCCACGCCGAAAGAGGAACTTCGGACACCGTAGGACTCGCCTTCGCAGGACACGGGACGTTCACCGAGCGGGACCGCACGGGATAGCGCCCCGGCCGGGAGGCCCGTTGCCCGATCGCGGCACCGGCACGAGAATGTGCGGTACCGGCGCCGGAGCTGCTCGCCTGTGTGGGGGAGCGGTTGCCGGGACGCCGTCCGGGCGGGGCGGGTGGATCGACCCGAGCGCGGCCGGGTTGTTCGCGGCACTCTTCTGGCGGTGATCGACGCCTGAGGTGATGGCCGGCCGGGACCGGTCGGGCGGGTGGTGGCCGTCCGGACGCCCCCGCCACGGCCGGAACTCGAAGGCTCCTGTGGCGGAAGTGCTCACGCGGGCGGCTACGGAACCGGGGATTCCCCGGTTCCGTAGCTCCCATCAGGCGGCTCCCGTCAGGCGGCGACCAGCTCCCGTCCGGCGACGGGGGAGCCGGGGGCCGGCGGGGCGGCGGGCTTCCGCATCCCCTTCAGCACGACCACCACCGCCGCGGTGACCGCCGTGCCCGCCGCGACCGCGATCAGGTACAGCAACGGGCTGCCGATCAGCGGGAGCACCCAGATTCCGCCGTGAGGGGCCCGCAGGGTGGAGCCGAAGGCCATCACCAGGCCGCCGGCGGTCATGCTGCCGACGATGTTGGCCGGGATGACCCGCAGCGGGTCGGCCGCCGCGAACGGGATCGCACCTTCGGTGATGAACGACGCGCCGAGCACCCACGCAGCCTTGCCGTTCTCCCGCTCCTCGGCGGTGAACAGCCGACGCCGGACGACGGTCGCCAAGGCCATGCCCAGGGGCGGGGTCATACCGGCGGCCATCACGGCGGCCATCACCTTGAGACTGCCGGAGTCCGGGGTGGTACCCGCGGCGGTGAGCGCACCGGCGGCGAAGGTGTAGGCGACCTTGTTGAGCGGACCGCCCATGTCGAAGGCCATCATCGCGCCGAGCAGCGTGCCGAGCAGGATCGCGTTGGAGCCGGAGAGGCCGTTCAGCCAGTCGGTCAGGCCGTGCATGGCCGAGGCGATCGGTGAGCCGGCCACCACGAACATCACGAAGCCGACCACCCCCACCGACAGCAGCGGGATCACCACCACCGGCATGATGCCCTTGATCGCCTGCGGCACGTTCCACCGGATCATCCACAGCACCAGGAAGCCCGCGATCAGACCTGACACGATGCCGCCGAGGAAGCCCGCGCCGACTGCCACCGAGACGGCACCGCCGGCTATCCCGGCGGCCAGTGCTGCCCGGTCCGCGATCGCCCAGGCGATGTATCCGGAGAGGATCGGGACCAGGAAGCCGAAGGAGGCCTTGCCGGTCTGGAACAGCATCGCCGCCCAGCTGTGCGACGAGGTCCATTCGAAGTGGCCCAGTACGGACGGGGCGGAGGCGATCTGGTAGCCGCCGATCGCGAAGGCGAGGGCGATCAGCAGACCACCGGCCGCGACGAACGGGATCATGTAACTGACGCCCGTCATCAGGTACGTGCGCAGTCGCTGGGCCCAGTGCTCGCCCGCCGGCGCGCTCGGTGCCGCGACCGGTGCGGCGGCGGCACGTGCGCCGCCGCCGGTCTCGGTGACCAGCCTGGCGGCCCGGGAGATCAGGTCGTCGGCGCGGTTGACGGCGGCCTTCACGCCCACGTCCACGGTCGGCTTGCCGGCGAAGCGGGCGCGGTCCCGGACCTCGACGTCATGGGCGAAGATCACCGCATCGGCGGCTGCGATCATCTCGGGGGCCAGCGGCGTCGTCCCGGCCGAGCCCTGGGTCTCGACCTGGATCTGCGCACCCGCCCGGGCGGCGGCCAGTTCCAGGGCCTTGGCGGCCATGTAGGTGTGGGCGATGCCGGTCGGGCAGGATGTCACCGCGACCAGCCGCAGCCCACCGCCGGGGGCGGCCGTCTCCGGAGCGGCGGCCGGCGCCTCCTCTCCGTTGATCCGGGCCGCGACCGCGTTCGGGCTCTCGGCATCGCGCAGGGCGCCGGTGAAAGCGGGGTCCATCAGGCGGCGGGCCAGCGCGGCGAGGATCTGCAGATGGGTGTCGTCCGCACCGGCCGGTGCCGCGATCAGGAAGATCAGGTCGGCGGGCCGTCCGTCCGGGGCGTCGAAGTCCACCCCCCTCGCGCTGCGGCCGAAGGCCAGGCTCGGCTGCGTGACATGGGGTGATCTGCAGTGTGGAATGCCGATTCCCTCACCCATCCCGGTCGGGGCCTGGGCCTCGCGGGCGGCGACATCGGCGAGGAAGCCGTCGAGGTCGGTGACCCGGCCCTCGGCGACCAGCCGCTGGGCGAGGGCGCGGAGAGCTTCGCTCTTGTCCTCGGGGGCGAGATGCAGATCAACGAGTGCGGGTGTGATCAGTCCGCTGGTGTCGCTCATCGTGTCGATCCTTCAACTGGTGGCTGACAGTGTTCTCTTGCCCCCGGGGTCGCCCTTCCGTCCCACACGGTCGGGCGTGGTGCCTCCGGCAGGGATGCCGGACGCTCGCCTGCGGGTGCCCGCTCGGCCGCTGTGGTCGCAGCCGCGCCGGTGTCGCGCTCGGCGTTCGTCCGTCGGCGTCCCTCCCTCAGGAGGCCGTTCTCAACCGCGAAGCGGTCGTTCGAGCGGGATGTCCGCCGTAACGAGCACCGCGGCCGGGTCCAGATCGGCCGGGGTCGGCATGACGCTCCCCGGCAGTTGTACGGCGGCGGCGCCGTGCGCCAGGGCCGCCGCGAGTGCCCCGGGGCCGGTACCACCGGCTCCGAGGAAGCCTGCGAGTGAGGCGTCGCCCGCTCCCACGTCGCTGCGGACGGCCGCGACCGGTGCGCTGCCGTACCAGCTGCCCTCCTCGGCGATCAGCAGCATCCCGTCCGCACCGAGGCTCGTGAGGACCTGCTGGGCGCCGCGCTTGCGCAGCTCCCCGGCCGCGTCCACGGCGTCGCCGACGGTGACGACCGGGCGGCCCACGGCCTCCGCGAGTTCCTCCCGGTTGGGTTTGACCACGTCGGGGCGGGCCGAGAGCGCGGCGAGCAGTGCGGGCCCGGAGGTGTCCAGGGCGATCCGGGTGCCACCCGAGTGCACCTGCGCGACCAACTCGGCGTACCACTCGGGTCCCAGTCCGCGCGGCAGGCTGCCGCAGCAGGCCAGCCAGCCGATGTCGTTCCCGGTGCAGTCGACGCGGACGAGCGCCAGCAGGGCGGCCGACTCGGCGGCGCTGAGCTCCGGACCCACCGAGTTGATCTTGGTGAGGCCGCCGCCGTCCTCGGCGATCGAGACGTTGATCCGGGTGTCGCCCGAGATCGCCACTGCCGCGACCTCGATGCCCTGGCGGCGCAGCAGATCGGAGAGCAGCTGCCCGGAGAAGCCGCCCAGTGGCAGGACGGCACGGGTGCGGTGGCCGGCGGCCGTGAGCGCACGGGAGACGTTGACGCCCTTGCCGCCCGGGTCCAGCCGGTCGTGCGCGGCCCGGTTCACCTCGCCCAGGGCGAGCGTTGCCAGCTCGTAGGTGCGGTCGAGGCTGGGGTTCGGGGTGATGGTGACGATCATGCGCGGATGACTTCCGGTCCGTGGTTCTCGATCTCGGCGGCCTGCACGTCGGTCAGTCCGGTGTCCGTGACCAGGACGTCGACCTCGTCCAGAGAGCCGAACCGGGCGAAATGGCGGGCGCCGAACTTGGAGGAATCGGCCACCAGGACCACCCGTCCGGCACCGGTGAGCATGGCCCGTTTGACGGCCGCCTCGGCGAGGTCCGGCGTCGAAAGACCGCCCTCCGGGGAGAAGCCGTTGGTGGCGATCACCGCGACGTCCGCGTGGATGTCGGCCAGGTCGCGCAGGGCCCAGGCGTCGACGGCGGCATGGGTGCGGTGGCGCAGCCGCCCTCCGACGAGGTGGAGGGCGAGCCCGGGATGGTCGGCCAGCCGGGCTGCGACCGGGAGAGCGTTGGTGACGACGGTGAGGGCGCAGTCGGCGGGGAGCAGGCCGGCCAACCGGGAGACCGTCGTCCCCGCGTCCAGGATCACGCTGCCCTCGCTCGGGAGCAGGGCCAGGGCCGCCCTGGCGATGCGTTCCTTCTCGGCGCCGGCCGTGGAGTCCCGTTCGGCCAGGCCGGGCTCCAGGTGCAGTGCGCCGACGGGCAGTGCGCCGCCGTGCACCCGGTGCAGCAGACCGGCCCGGTCGAGGGCGCTCAGGTCACGGCGGACGGTCTCCTGCGTGACGCCGAAGTCCTCGGCCAGCGTCGGCACGTCCACCCTGCCCTGCTCTTGGGCGAGGCGGAGGATGCGTTGCTGCCGCTCGGGTGCATACATGTGGGATTGGGTCCGTTTCATGTCTGTTTACGCCTGGTGAAGCCCGACCATACGCGCTCCGGACGAAAAAGCAACACGTCGGCCAGTCTGCCTTCGCAGCCCCTTGGTCTTGCCCGAATGTGTTGACATCCCTCGCTGACCGGGCGTAAAACCAATCGAAACAACACGTTGACGGGCGTGAAACCACGCACCGCCCGGTCTCCGCGACTGCCCCCGTACGCGAAGACCGGGCACGAACCACGAGGGCCGCGCTTCACCCTCTGCGCGGGCCGCCGTGCCCGACTCTCCCGCCGACCCGGTTCCCACCCGGGTCGGCGATCGTCTCCCCAAGGAATTCCCATGCACTCGATCCAGGTCACCGTCGGCTCCGAGAGCGGCCTGCACGCCCGCCCGGCGTCACTGTTCGTCCAGGCCGCCGCCCGGCAGCCGGCCAAGGTCACCATCGGCCGCCCGGGCCAGGCCCCGGTCGACGCCCGCAGCCTGCTGTCCGTCCTCGCCCTGGCCGCCGGCAGCGGCGAGACCCTGGAGCTCACCGCCTCCGGCGACCGGGCCCAGGACTCGCTGAAGGCGCTGGCCGCCCTGCTCGCCTCCGACCTCGACGCAGCGGCATGAGTGATCTGATACGCGGGATCGGCGTCGGCACCGGCAGTGCGGCAGGGCCTGTCGCCCGGATGGCACCCGTACCCACGCTGCCCGCCCCGAGGGCCGTCGCAGACCCGGCGGCCGAGGCGGCGGCGGTCCGCGCCGCCCTCGGTGCGGTCGTCACCGGCCTGCACGAGCGCGCCGCCCGCGTGAGCGGCACCGGCTCCGAGGTGCTCGCGGCCCAGGCCATGATGGCCGCCGACCCGGTCCTCGCCGACCGGGCCGCCGCCCTCGCAGAGCAGGGCACCGACGGCGCCCACGCGCTCGCCACCGCCTTCGACGGCTTCCGCGCCGCGCTGGTCGCCGCCGGCGGGTACTTCGCGGAACGCGCCGCCGACTTGGACGACCTGCGCGACCGAGCGGTGGCGTACCTGCTCGGCCTGCCCCTGCCCGGCCCGCCCGACCCCGGGCACCCGTACGTCCTGGTCGCCGACGACCTGGCCCCCGCCGACACCGCGCTGCTCGACCCCGAGCGGGTGCTGGCCCTCGTCACCGTCCGCGGCGGGCCGACCAGTCACACGGCCATCCTCGCCAAGGCGCTCGGTCTGCCCGCCGTCGTCGGCTGCACCGCCGCCGCGGAACTGGAGGACGGCCGGCAGGTCCTGGTGCACGGCGCGGACGGTGTGATCGAGCCCGACCCGAGTCCGGAGGCGGTCGAGCGGGCCGCCGAGCGGGACCGCCGTTGCCGCGAGCTACTGGCCGGGTTCCAGGGACCGGGCCGGACCGCCGACGGCCACCCGGTTTCACTGCTGGTCAACCTCGGTGCGCCGCACGAGCTGGCCGGTGCGGCTGCCGCCGACGCCGAGGGCGTGGGCCTGTTCCGCACCGAATTCCTCTTCCTGGACCGCACCGAGGCACCGGGCCGTGCCGAACAGGCCGCCGCCTACCGGCAGGTCTTCTCGGCCTTCGCCGGGCGCCGGGTGGTCGTCCGCACGCTGGACGCGGGCGCGGACAAGCCGCTGCCCTTCGCCACCTCCGCCGACGAGGAGAACCCGGCCCTGGGCGTCCGCGGCCTGCGGACGGCCGCCCGGGATCCGCAGCTCCTGGAGTCCCAGCTCGCCGCGATCGCCGAGGCCGCCCGGGACAGCACCGCGCAGGTCTGGGTGATGGCCCCCATGGTGTCGGTACCGCGAGAGGCCGCCGCATTCGCCTCCCGGGTCCGTGCGCACGGCCTGCCGGTGGCCGGGGCGATGATCGAGGTCCCGGCCGCAGCCCTGCGGACCGACCGGCTGGCCGAGGTCTGCGACTTCTTCAGCATCGGCACCAATGACCTGGCCCAGTACACCTTCGCGGCCGACCGGACGCTCGGCTCCCTCGCCGAGCTGCTCGACCCGTGGCAGCCCGCCCTGCTCGCGCTGGTCGCCACCGCCGCTGCATCGGCGGCTGAGCACGGCCGTCCGATCGGCGTGTGCGGCGAGGCCGCCGCCGACCCGGCACTGGCCCTGGTGCTGGTCGGTCTCGGGATCACCAGCCTGTCCGCCGCGCCCGCCTCGCTCCCCGAGGTGCGGGCCGCCCTGGCCACACACACCCTCACCGAGTGCCGCGAACTCGCCGAGCTGGCCCTGCTCGCAGACGACGCCGACGACGCCCGCCGAAAGGTCCGGTCGAGCACGGCGGGACGCTGATCCACTCCATCGGGGCGCCGGGTCTATGCGGACCCGGCGCCCACGGACGTCCTGGGCCTCGCTCGCTCCCGTCCGTCATGACGACCGTCGGGCTCGGGAACACCGGCCGGTGGCGGACCGCCCCACACGACGCTCGGTCGCCGCGAAGGCCGGCCCCCGCCATCGCGCTGACGCGCCGCGCGACGCCGGCCGATGTCGGCCTGCCGATGGGCCGGTATGCCGGTTGGCCGTCGACCGAGGGTGGCAGGCCGCAGGAGGTACGGGGCGTGCGGGCCTCGTCCCGCCGGTGCGTCGTCCCCAGGCTGAGGTACGGTCATGAGCTTGTGATCACATGCGGGCAGGTCAGCGCCGCAGGGTGAGGACGCCCGGCCGGTAGGGCCACTTCTCGTAGGCGGTGCCTGCCGGTGTGGCGCCCCTGCCCTGGTAGAGGAACTGCAGGTTGCAGGGGTCGATGGTCATGGTCTGGTCGGGGTTGTCGCGGACCAGGTCGCCGTGGCTGATGTCGTCGGTCCAGGTGGCCCCGCTGTTGGCCTTGCCGGCGAAGGGGTTGCTCTCGGTGGCGGCCTGCGGGGTCCACGAACCGTTCAGGCTGGAGGCCGTGAACGAGCGGAAGTAGCGCCCGTTCGCACCCCGGGCCTCGACGATCATGAGGTACTGGTTCTGGCCCTGGACCTTGTAGACCTGCGGCGCCTCGAACAGGTTCTTCGCCGTGTCGCTCATGACCGTCGTGTACGAGGAGCCGAAGCTGCCCGGGAAGTTCCCGATCGGCATGCTCGCCCGGTAGATCTTGCCGTTGTCGCCGGCGAAGAACAGGTACATGTTCTGGTCGTCGGCGATCAGGGTCTGGTCGATCGGGCCGGTGGGGGAGTTGTCGGTGCTGGGGAGGCTGCCGGTGAACAGCGGCTGGGGCGAGGACCAGCCGTTGGGGTTGGTGGGATCACTGGACGTGCGGTAGATGAAGGGCCACGGACCCCACTGGTACGCGAGCACCCAGATGTTCCTGGGCGCGAAGTAGAACAGCGTGGGCGCCACCGCGTTCTGGTTCATCTTGGTCTGGCCGGCCGACGCCATGTCCGACCAGTTCGTGAAGGGACTGAACATCATCGAGCCCCAGTCCGACCCCGTGTAGTTCGTCCCGTAGACCAGGTGCTTGCCGTTGTACGTCACGGTGGTGAAGTCCTTCAGCGCGGCCCATCCGTTCGCCGGCTGCGCCAGCGCACCCGTCGACGTCCACCGGTAGGTCGACGGAAGAGAACACGTGCCGCTCGGTGGTGCGGACGGGCCGGTCCACTTCTGGTTGCCGGCGCCGTTGCACGTCGAGATCTCCACCGCCGTGCCGTTGGCCGTACCGGAGCCCGTAGCGGCCAGGCACAGCCCGGACTCCACGCCGACGATCGTGCCGTCGGAGTTCACCCGCCACTGCTGGTTCGTACCGCCGTTGCAGCTCCAGATCACCACCCGGGTACCGGCCGCGGTGGCGTGGCCCCGAACATCCAGGCACTTGTCGCCGTATACGGTGAGCTGGTTGTTGTCCGTCAGCGTCCACTGCTGGTTGGTCCCGCCCCAGCAGTCCCAGAGCTGCAGGTTCGTGCCATCGGTCCGGCCGGCGCCCGGCACATCCAGGCACCGGCCGGAACCGGCACCGCGCAAGGCACCGCTGGTGGCCGCCTGAGCCGGGCCGGCGACGAGCGTCGCCGCCGAAGCGACCAGGGCCGCGAGCACCACGGACAGATGTCTGCGGCTGAAACCCAGTCTGCGCATGGGAGCCCCATTCCTTGAGTAGGCGTTTCCCGTCGGCCCCGTCAGAGGCTGTCCGGACTGTCGATGCGCGGCGTCCTTGTCGGCGTCGGGTCAGTTCGTCACGCGGAAGGTGGCGTCGCCGCGCCCTGTCGCGGTGGTGATGGGGTCGAGGCGGAGCTGGTAGGCGTAGTGGCGGATATGGCGGTCGGGGTGGTTGTACGACTGGAACGAGGACCAGGCGGCATCGGCGAGGCCGGCGACCTGGCGGAAGGTGGCGTCCGCGGCGAACTGGGCGGTGCCGTCGTCGCGGACCAGCTGGAAGTCGTATCCGGTGTGCCGCAGGAAGTACCCGCGGTAGTTCACCGACTCGAAGGAGACGGTTCCCGTGCCCGCCAGGCCGGGCCGCAGCCGGAACTGGGCGTCCGGGCCGGTGATGTTCTGGTCGATGCGCACGTCGAAGCCGACGGCCAGGTGCCGAGGATCGAGTTGCTGCCCTCGAGGGTGATCTGGCCGTCGCCGGAGGCCCGCACGTAGCGGTGGCTGCCGACGCCGGCCGGCATCTCGACGATCTGGGTGTCGATGATTTCCTGCGGGCCGGGGCGCTCGATGTAGGTCTGCGGGGTGGTGATGGAGCGGAAGTCACTGGTGCGGGCGTAGAAGATGCGGTGCTTCTTCACGCCGTTGACGGGCTTGTTCGTCGCCCAGTAGAGGACGTAGTCGTTGGTCTCCGGGTTCCAGACCGCTTCCGGCGCCCAGGCGTTGCGCCCGTCGGGGATTGCGCCGGCGACGTTGAGCAGCCACGGCTGCGACCAGGTGACCAGGTCCGTCGACTCCCACACCACCAGGTCGCGGCTGCCGTTGTTCACGGCGGCCTCCCAGTTCTGCCCGCAGCTGATGCACAGGTCGGTGGCAATGATCCAGTACTTGTCACCGCCGGGGGATCTCACCAGCGCGGGGTCACGTACCCCCTTCGTGCCGATCGTGGAGCGCAGGATCGGTGCTCCGCCGTTGAGGTCGTTCCAGTGGAGGCCGTCCGTGCTGTGTGCGAGGTACATCTGCTGACCGGCCGCCCCCTCCCCGGTGAAGTGCAACATCAGGTAGCCCGGGTCGGCGGCGGCCGCCCGGTCCGGTGTGATCAAGGCCTGGGATGTGAAGAGCAGGCAGGCGGCGAGCAGTATCGCCGACAGCCGGGCGCGAAGCGCGGACATGTACGTCTCCTGTCGTTCTGCAGAGGCCGCCGCCGGGCGAAAAGCACCCGGATCGGGATGCGGGGCCTGCTCTTCGGCTTCGTCATGACCGCGTACCACGACTATTGTTAACGCTCACAATTTGGGGGTCAAGCCCCCGTCCTCGACCGTATCTCCCGTTGCCCCGCGCTATATCCAAAGGTGATCTCCGGGCCCTTGACGCGGTTTCTGTGAGCGTTAACACTCATGTAACACCCGCCCAGAGCGGCACCCACCGGGGCCTCCAGCGGGTTCACCCACCCCGCCGCCCGGTCGGCCGTACCGACCCCGAACGAACCCGGCCCGCTCCACCCCGGGCCGGTGCCCGACCCCGCTCGACCCGATCCGAGGCCCCTGCCGAGGTCGCGGCATACCACTGGAGGAATAGTGCGCAAGGTTTCGATGGGCCTCGCTGCCGCGGGCCTCACCTTGGCCCTGACGGCCTGCGGCCAGAGCGCCAACGGTGTGGGCGACGGCGCAAGCGGCGGCAACGCCAAGGGTGGCCTCGTCGGCATCGCGATGCCCACCAAGTCGTCGGAGCGCTGGATCAACGACGGCGACAACATGGTCAAGCAGTTCCAGGCCAAGGGCTACAAGACCGACCTGCAGTACGGCGACAACGTCGTCGAGAACCAGGTCTCGCAGATCGAAAACATGATTACGAAGGGCGCCAAGCTGCTGGTGGTGGCCGCCATCGACGGCTCCTCGCTCACGAACGTCCTCCAGAAGGCCTCCGATGCCAAGATTCCGGTGATCTCGTACGACCGCCTGATCCGCGGCACCGGGAACGTCGACTACTACGCGACCTTCGACAACTTCAAGGTCGGTGTCCTGCAGGGCAGTTACATCGTCGACAAGCTGGGTCTCGCGAGCGGCAAGGGCCCGTTCAACATCGAGCTGTTCGCCGGCTCGCCGGACGACAACAACGCCACCTTCTTCTTCCAGGGCGCGATGAGCGTGCTCCAGCCGTACATCGACCAGAAGAAGCTGGTCGTCCAGAGCGGTCAGACCAGCCTCAGCCAGGTCGGCACGCTGCGCTGGGACGGCGGTGTCGCACAATCCCGGATGGACAACCTGCTGAGCAAGTCGTACACATCGGCCGGTGTCGACGCGGTGCTCTCCCCCTATGACGGCATTTCCATCGGCATCCTGTCCTCCCTCAAGGGCGTCGGCTACGGCAGCCCGGGCAAGGCCCTGCCGATCGTCACCGGCCAGGACGCCGAGCTGGCCTCGGTGAAGTCCGTCATCGCGGGCGAGCAGACCCAGACCGTCTACAAGGACACCCGCGAGCTGGCCAAGGTCGCGGTCCAGATGGGCGACGCCCTGCTCACCGGCGGCCGGCCCGAGGTCAACGACACCAAGCAGTACGACAACGGGGTCAAGATCGTCCCGGCGTACCTGCTGCAGCCGGTCAGCGTCGACAAGGAGAACTACCAGAAGGTGCTGGTCGACGGCGGGCAGTACACCGCCGACCAGCTCAAGTAGCCGCGGGGCCTCAACGCAGGGCCACACCAGAGCCGGGCGCGTACGGGCGGGGCAGTCGACCTGACAGGCCCCGCCCGTACCGCCCCTGTCGAACGGATGCACCACCATGGCCGGACCCGTCCTCGAGATGCGTTCGATCAGCAAGTCCTTCCCCGGTGTCCAGGCGCTCTCCGACGTCACCCTGAGCGTCGCCCCCGGCGAGGTCCACGCCGTCTGCGGTGAGAACGGCGCCGGGAAGTCCACCCTGATGAAGGTGCTCAGCGGGGTCCACCCGCACGGCTCCTACGAGGGCGAGATCCTTTTCCAGGGCGAGTCCTGCGCGTTCAAGGACATCCGGGCCAGCGAACAGCGCGGCATCGTGATCATCCACCAGGAACTCGCCCTGGTGCCGTACCTCTCCATCGCGGAGAACATCTTCCTCGGCAACGAGCACGCCACCCGGGGCATCATCAGCTGGAGCACCACGCTCACCCACGCCAAGTCGCTCCTGAGGCGGGTCGGGCTGGACGAGAGCCCGCACACCCGGGTCGCCGACATCGGCGTGGGCAAGCAGCAGCTGATCGAGATCGCCAAGGCGCTCGCCAAGGAGGTCAAGCTGCTGATCCTGGACGAGCCCACGGCCGCCCTGAACGGTGAGGACAGCCGCAAGCTGCTCGACCTCATCCTGGAACTCAAGGCCCAGGGCATCTCCTGCATCCTCATCTCGCACAAGCTGGGCGAGATCGCCCAGGTCGCCGACTCCGTCACGATCCTGCGTGACGGCCGGACCATCGAGACCCTCGCGGTCGGCGCCGAGGGCATCTCCGAGGACCGGATCATCCGGGGCATGGTCGGCCGCGATCTGGAGCATCGCTACCCCGAGCGGACCCCCGAGCCGGGCGAGGTCGCCTTCGCCGTCGAGGACTGGACCGTCCACCACCCGATCGACCATCAGCGCAAGGTCGTCGACGGCGTGTCGCTCGAAGTGCGGCGCGGCGAGATCGTCGGTATCGCCGGCCTGATGGGCGCGGGCCGCACCGAGCTTGCGATGAGCGTCTTCGGCCGCTCGTACGGGCGCTGCACCGGAGGCCGGGTGCTGCTGAACGGCGAGGAGATCCGCACGCGCACCGTCCCGGAGTCGATCGGTCACGGCATCGCGTACGTCACCGAGGACCGCAAGCACCTCGGCCTGAACCTGATGGACGGCATCAGTCGCAACATCTCGCTGAGCGCGCTCGGCAAGGTCGCTCGGCGCGGGTGGGTGAACGAGCACGAGGAGACCCGGGTCGCGGAGTCCTTTCGCAAGACCATGAACATCAAGGCCCCTTCGGTGTTCGCGGAGACCGGGAAGCTCAGCGGCGGCAACCAGCAGAAGGTCGTCCTCAGCAAGTGGATCTTCTCCGAGCCGGACGTACTGATCCTCGACGAACCCACCCGGGGCATCGACATCGGCGCCAAGGCCGAGATCTACACCGTCATCGCCGAACTCGCGGCCCAGGGCAAGGCGGTGCTGATCATCTCCTCCGAACTCCCCGAGCTGCTCGGCATGTGCGACCGCATCTACGTGATGGCCGAGGGCCGGCTCACCGGTGAGGTGGACCGCGCGGACGCGACCCAGGAATCACTCATGCGCCTCATGACCGTGAGCGCTGCGACCGAGAACGAGCAGGTGTAAGGCATGGCCCCGACAGAGACCACGGACACCCCGGGCACCACGGACCTCACGACGGCCCTGCCCGTCCAGCCCGGCGGCGGTCGCGGCATCGGCCCCCTGCTGGTGAGGGCGCTGCGCGGCAACGTACGCCAGTACGGCATGCTGGTCGCGCTGGCGCTGATCGTCGTGGTGTTCCAGATCTGGACCGACGGCATCCTGCTCCAGCCCCTCAACGTCACCAACCTGATCCAGCAGAACAGCTACATCCTGATCCTGGCCATCGGCATGATGATCGTGATCATCGCCGGTCACATCGACCTCTCGGTCGGTTCGCTGGCCGCCTTCGTCGGCGCCGCCGCGGCCGCCATGATGGTCAGGCACGACGTGCCGTGGCCGCTCGCGCTGACCGCCGCCCTGCTGATCGGCGCGGCCGCCGGTGCCTGGCAGGGGTTCTGGATCGCGTACGTCGGCATCCCGTCCTTCATCGTCACGCTGGCCGGCATGCTGCTGTTCCGCGGCGGGACGCAGATCCTGCTGCAGGGCCAGTCGGTGGCTCCCTTCCCCAAGGGCTTCCAGGAGATCAGCAGCGGCTTCCTGCCGGAGGTCGGCCCGCGGACCGACTACCACAACCTCACTCTGCTGCTGGGGCTCGTCGTGCTCGTGGTGGCGGTCCTCCAGGAGGTCCGGGGCCGACGGCAGGCCGCCCGCTACGGCCTCGACCTGCTCCCGCTCGGCTTCTTCCTGGCCAAGCTTGGCGCCATCGGCGCCGCGGTACTGGTGTTCACCCTGCTGCTGGCGAGCTACCACGGCTTCCCGATCGTGCTGCTGATCCTCGGCGTGCTGCTGGTCGCCTTCGGCTACCTGATGCGCAACTCCATCCTGGGCCGCCACACCTACGCGATCGGCGGCAACGAGGCCGCGGCGAAGCTGTCGGGCGTCAAGAGCAAGCGCGTCGTCTTCCTCGCCTTCGTCAACATGGGTGTGCTGGCCGCCCTGGCCGGCATGGTCTTCGCGGCGCGTCTCAATGCGGGTACGCCGCAGGCCGGTATCAACTTCGAACTGGAGGCGATCGCCGCCGCGTTCATCGGGGGCGCCTCGGCCTCCGGTGGCGTCGGCACGGTGCTCGGCGCCCTCATCGGCGGCCTGGTGCTCGGCGTGCTCAACAACGGTATGTCGCTGGTCGGTATCGGCACCGACTACCAGCAGGTCATCAAGGGCCTGGTGCTGCTGGTTGCGGTCGGTTTCGACGTCTACAACAAGCGCAAGGCCGGCTCCTGAACCCGTTCCGCCCCGGTCCGGCCGCATCCCTGCGGGGGAGTGCGGCCGGACCCGGTCGTCACTGCCGGTGGAAGGTGGCGTCGCCCTTGGCGGGGGTGGTGGCGACGGGCTGGACGTGGAGCAGGAAGTCGTAGTGCCGCACGTACCGGCCCGCGGCGCCGTACGACTCGTAGGAGACCCCCGCCGGGTCCGCGAGGCCGGCGCGCTCGGCTCGCGCACCTCTGTGGCATCCCGGATGGGCGCGTCGGAGCCCTCGGGGCCGCCGTGCAGGGTGTGGCCGTTTCCCTGGGTCCGCAGCCGGTGGACGGCGCCTGCGTCAGAAGCCCTGGGCCAGGCGGTGGTAGGCCTGGTTCCAGCGGATCTCCTTGGTGAACCGGCGGATCGTGGTGTCCGCGTCGATGACCAGCAGCTCGGTGGCGAGGATGTCGGCGAGGTCGCCCAGCTCCTCGGTCCCGATCGCGCTGGACAGCACGGTGTGGTGGGGCCCGCCGGCGGTCAGCCACGCTTCGGTCGAGGTGCGCAGGTTCGGGCGCGGCTGCCAGACGGCGCGCGCGACGGGGAGGTTCGGCAGCGGTTCGAGGGGCTCGACCACGTCGATCTCGTTGGCGACCAGGCGGAACCGGTCGCCCATGTCGGCCAGCCCGACCACGACGGCGGGACCGGTCCGGGCGTCGAAGACGAGGCGGACCGGGTCCTCGCGGCCGCCTATGCCCAAGGGGTGGATCTCGCAGGACGGCACGTCCGATGCGATGGTCGGGCAGACCTCCAGCATGTGCGCGCCGAGGATCAACTCCCGCCCCGTCTCCAGGTGGTAGGTGTAGTCCTCCATGAAGGAGGTGCCGCCCTGCAGCCCGGTGGACATCACTTTGAGCGTGCGCAGCAGGACGGAGGTCTTCCAGTCGCCCTCGCCGCCGAATCCGTAGCCGTCGGCCATCAGCCGCTGCACCGCCAGGCCGGGTAGCTGGCGCAGGCCGCCGAGGTCTTCGAAGTTGGTGGTGAAGGCGTGGAAGCCGCCGTCCGTCAGGAATCCGCGCAGGCCGAGTTCGATGCGCGCGGCGTAACGCAGTGAGTCGTGCCGGTCCCCGTCCGCGCGGAGTTCGGGCGCGAGGCGGTAGGTGTCCTCGTACTCCTCGACCAGTTCGCTCACGCCGGCGTCGGTGGCCGCGTCGACGGCTGCGACCAGGTCGTTGACGCCGTACGTGTTGACCGAGACGCCGAAGCGGAGCTGGGCCTCGACCTTGTCGCCCTCGGTCACGGCGACGTCGCGCATGTTGTCGCCGAATCGCGCCAGCTTGAGGCTCTGAAGCTCGGAGCGGCCTGCCGCGGCCCGTGCCCAGGAGGCGATCCGGGCAGCGACCGAGGGGTCGCTGACGTGTCCGGCGACGGTCTTGCGTGCGACGCCGAGCCGGGACTGGATGTAGCCGAACTCGCGGTCTCCGTGGGCCGCTTGGTTCAGGTTCATGAAGTCCATGTCGATCGACGCCCAGGGCAGTGCGGCATCGGCCTGGGTGTGCAGGTGGAGCAACGGCTTGCGCAGGGCGTCCAGGCCCGCGATCCACATTTTCGCCGGGGAGAAGGTGTGCATCCAGGCGATGAGGCCGATGCAGGTGTCGTCTGCGTTGGCGTCCAGGCAGACCCGCCGGATCGCGCCGGCGTCGGTGAGTACGGGCTTCCAGACGATGTTCACCGGGATGCCGGAGTCGCCGAGTGCGTCGGCGATCCGGCGGGACTGCTCTGCGACCTGACGCAAGGTGTCGTCGCCGTACAGCCCTTGGCTGCCGGTCAGGAACCAGACTTCGCGGCCCTGGAATGCCTTCTGTGCCTTCATGGGGGCGTGGGTCTCCTTAGCGGGCAGCGCGCTGCTGGCCGTACACGTTCTGGTAGCGGTGGTTGAGGCGGTCGATGTCGTCCTGCGCTATCGGCAGGGGTTCGCCGAGCTGGCGGGAGATGTGGACGGTGCGGGCGACGTCCTCGCACATCACGGCGGCCTTGACGGCGGCCTTGGCGTCCTTGCCGATGGTGAAGACGCCGTGGCTCTTCATCAGGACGGCCGGCGAGCGGTGGCCCCGCAGGGTCTCGACGATGCCCCGGCCGATGGAGTCGTCGCCGATGAGCGCGAAGGGGCCGACGGGGATCTCGGCGCCGAACTCGTCGGCCATGGCGGTCAGTACGCAGGGCACGGCCTCTCCGCGCGCGGCCCAGGCGCTCGCGTACGTCGAGTGGGTGTGCACCACTGCGCCGACCTCGGGCATGTGGCGGTACACGTAGGCGTGCGCGGCGGTGTCCGAGGACGGGGACTGGTCGCCCTCGACGACCTTGCCGTCCAGGTCGCAGAGGATCATGTTCCGGGGCGTCAGCTCGTCGTACGAGACGCCGCTCGGCTTGATGACCATCAGGTCCTCGCCGGGGACGCGGGCGGAGACGTTGCCGGCCGTCCAGACGACGAGGCCGTAGCGGACCAGCTCCTGGTGGAGGTCGCTGACCTGGCGGCACAGCAGATCGATCGGGGAACTCATGGTCGGACCTCGCTCTTCTGGGCGGCCGGGGTGGCCTCGGGGTCGGTTCGCGGGGCGGTGAGCGCCGCGTTGCGGATGGCGCGGAGGCGGTGGAGGAGCTTGTCGGGGCCGGTGCCGAAGTGGTCGTGCAGGGTGCGGTACTCGGCGTAGAGGCGGTCGTAGGCGTCGGCGCGCGCGGTGTCCGGCTGGTGGACTCCGCGGCGTACGCGGCCCATGGCGGCGGCCGCTGTGCGTACGTCCGGGTGCGCGCCGGCGGCGACGGCGGCGTGGATGGCGGAGCCGAGGGCGGGGCCCTGGGCGGACTCGGCGAGGGAGACGGGCCGGCGCAGCACGTCGGCGTAGATCCGCATGAGCAGGGGGTTCTTCTTCAGCCCGCCGGTCACGATGAACTCCGTGACGGGGACGCCGCCCTGCTCCAGGGCCTCGATGATGGTGCGGGTGCCGAAGGCGGTGGCCTCCAGCAGGGCGCGGTAGATCTCCTCGGGGCGGGTGGTGAGGGTGAGGCCGACGATGACTCCGGAGAGGTGGTGGTCGACGAGGGTGGAGCGGTTTCCGTTCATCCAGTCGAGGGCGATCAGGCCGTGGCCGCCGACGGGCTGGTCGGCGATCTTGCGGGACAGCAGCTGGTGCAGGTCCTCGCCGGTGGCTTCGGCCTCTGCGCGGTAGTGGGTCGGCACGCCTTGGCGCAGCCACCAGGCGAAGATGTCGCCGACCGCGCTCTGCCCGGCCTCGTAGCCGTAGGCGCCCTCCACGATGCCGCCGTCGACGACTCCGCAGATTCCGGGGACGTCGGCGAGGGCGGGGCCGTTGACGACGTGGCAGGTGGAGGTGCCCATGATGGCGAGCAGCCGGCCGTTCTCGACGGCCTGGGCGGCAGGGGCCGCGACATGGGCGTCGACGTTGCCGGTGGCGACGGCGATGCCCTCGGGCAGCCCGGTCCAGGAGGCCGCCTCGGCGGTGAGGGAGCCGGCCCGCGATCCCAGCGGCGACAGCGGATGCTCCAGCCGGGTGCGGGCGAAGTCGGCGAAATCGGGGTGCAGGGCGGCGAGGTAGTCCTCGCTGGGGTAGTGGCCGTCCTGGTGGATGCCCTTGTATCCCGCCGTGCAGGTGTTGCGGGTCTCGACGCCTGCGAGCTGCCAGACGATCCAGTCCGCGGCCTCGATCCAGCGCTCGGTGGCGGCGTAGGTGTCCGGGTCCTCTTCGAGAACCTGGAGCGCCTTGGCGTACTGCCATTCGGCGGAGATCTTGCCGCCGTAGCGGGAGATCCACTTCTCGGCGCGCAGGTGGGCGAGGTGGTTGATGCGGTCGGCCTGGCCCTGGGCCGCGTGGTGCTTCCAGAGCTTGGGCCAGGCGTGCGGGCGAACGCCCAGCGCGGTCTCGGCGAGCGGGGTGCCGTCGGCCCGTACGGGGAGGACGGTGCAGGCGGTGAAGTCGGTGGCGATGCCGATGACGGCGGCCGGGTCGATGCCGCTCGCGGCCACTGCGGCGGGGACGGCGGTGCGCAGCACCTCGCGCCAGTCCTCGGGGTGCTGGAGGGCCCAGTCGGGCGGCAGGGGCTGACCCGTGGTGGGGAGTTCACGCTCGATGACGCCGTGCGGGTACACGTGGACGGCGGAGCCGACCTCCTCGCCGTCGCGGACGCGGACCACCACGGCCCGGCCGGAGAGAGTGCCGAAGTCGACACCCACGACATGGCTCTCCGCGGTCTGGGGGAGAGGGGTCACGGTCACTTCACATCCTTCGTACGGAGCCCCGAGAGGGCGCAGCGATGCCGCCGGGGCATCGCCGGGGATTGTTAGCGCTAACAATGAGCCTGTCAAGGCCGGGCTCGCCTTAAGCAGGTCAGACCTTGCGACGGCCGGTGATCAGGCGCTGGAACAGGATGAAGACGAACAGCAGGCCGCCGACCACGATCCTGGTCCACCACGAGCTGAGCGTGCCCTGGAAGGTGATGACGGTCTGGATCAGGCCCAGCACGAGCACCCCCAGCGCGGTCCCGAGCAGGTATCCGGACCCTCCGGTCAGGAGCGTCCCGCCGATCACCACGGCCGCAATCGCGTCCAGCTCCAGGCCCACCGCGTGGAGCCCGTAGCCGGAGAGCATGTAGAAGGTCAGCAATACTCCCCCGAGCGCCGAGCAGAAGCCGCTGACGGCGTACACGGCCATCTTCGTCCGCCCGGCCGGGAGCCCCATCAGCCGGGCCGACTGCTCGCTGCCGCCCAGCGCGTACACGTTCCGGCCCAGCCGTGTGTAGTGCAGGACCGCGAACGCGATCACCAGCACACCTACCGCGATCAGAACACTCGGCGAGACGAACAGGTCGCCGGGCAGGGGGATCCGGGTCTGGGCGAAGGCCGTATAGGCCGGGTCGGTGAGGGAGATCGAGTCGATGCTGATCGTGTAGCAGAGGCCACGGGCCAGGAACATGCCGGCGAGCGTCACGATGAACGGTTGGATCTCGAAGGAGTGGATCACCCACCCCATCGCGAGCCCGGCGCCCGTTCCCACCGCCAGGACCAGCGGGATCACCAGCAACGGCGGCCAGCCGTGCCGTTCCACCAGCCAGGCGGAGATCACCGTCGACAGTGCGACCATCGCGCCGACCGACAGGTCGATCCCTCCGGTCAGCACCACGAAGGTCATCCCGACGGCGACCACCAGCAGGAAGGCGTTGTCGATGAGCAGGTTGAGCAGCACCTGCCCGGAGAAGAATCCGTCGTACTGGACGGATCCGGCACCGAACATCGATATCAGCAGGGCCGATGTGACCAGCAGCGGGATGTACGGGCGGCCACGCGCTGCCGTGATCGCGCTCATGCCCCCACCTCCGTGTTCTCTGTCGTCAGCGGACGCGGCGTCGGGCCGCGCCCGGTCCGGGCCCGTCGGCGCGCGGCCTTGGCCCGGAAGGCGGGTGACTGGATCAGGCAGACCGCGATCACCACGAAGGCTTTGAAGACCAAGGTGGTCTCCGGCGGGATGCCGATGGTGTAGACGGTGGTGGACAGGGTCTGGATGAGCAGCGCACCGATCACCGTGCCGCCGAGCGAGAACCGCCCGCCGGTCAGCGCGGTGCCGCCGACCACCACGGCGAGGATGGCGTCCAGCTCGATCCAGAGCCCGGCGTTGTTGCCGTCCGCACTGGAGACGTTCGAGCTGATCATGAGCCCGGCGACCGCGGCGCACAGCGCGCTGAAGACGTACACCAGGCATATGAGGCCCATCGCCCGGATGCCGACCAGGCGACTGGCGACCGGGTTGCCGCCGACCGACTCCAGCAGCAGCCCGAGCGCCGTACGCCGGGTCAGCAGCGACGTCAGCAGCACCACCACGACCGCGAGCAGGATCGCGAACGGCATGGTGAGCCAGTAACCCCCGCCGATCAGCTTGTAGGGCTCGCTGGTGACGGTGACGATCTGGCCGTCCGTCACCAGCTGGGCGACACCGCGTCCGGCCACCATCAGGATGAGGGTGGCGATGATCGGCTGGACACCGACCCCCGCCACCAGTACGCCGTTGATCAGCCCCAGGACGAGGGCCACCGCCAGGGCGATGGCGACGGCGCCGAACACCGTGCCCGGGCTTGCCGGGTCGGCCGCGCCGCTGATGTGCAGGCAGGCCAGCGCGCCCGCGATGGCGACGGTGGAGCCGACCGAGAGGTCGATGCCGCTGGTCGCGATGACCAGCGTCATGCCCAGCGCCACCAGGATCAGCGGGGCGCCGAAGTGGAGGATGTCGATCAGGCTCCCGTACAGGTGCCCGTCCTTGACCCGGATCGCGAAGAAGTCCGGAGTGAACAGCACGTTGGCCAGCAACAGGGCCGCGAGCACGGTGGCGGGCCAGAAGAGGCGGTGCTTGGTCATGACCGGGCTCCGCTCGCGATCGTCGCCATGATGCGCTCGGGAGTGAGCGATCCGTCGTTCGGCAGCTCGGCGACCAGCCGGCGGTCCCGCAGCACGCCCACCCGGTGGCTGAGCCGCAGAACTTCCTCCAGCTCGGCCGAGATGAACAGCACCGACATGCCGTCCCGGGCCAGCGCGGCCACCAACTTCTGGATTTCGGCCTTGGCGCCGATGTCGATGCCCCGGGTCGGCTCGTCGAGGATCAACAGCTTGGGGTCGGTGATCAGCCAGCGAGCCAGCAGTACCTTCTGCTGGTTGCCGCCGCTGAGATGGCGCACCAGCGCCTCGGGGTTGTCCGGGCGGATGTCCAGTGACCGGATCCAGCGCAGCGCGATCTCGTCCTGCTTGGAGCGGGAGAGCGGACGCGTCCAGCCGCGGGCCGCCTGCAAGGCCAGGATGATGTTCTCGCGTACCGTCAACTCCGCCACCAGACCCTCGTTCTTGCGGTCCTCCGAGCAGAAGGCGATCCCGTACGAGATCGCGGCGCGCGGCGTGCGCAGCGCGACGGTGGCGTCCTCGATCCGCACCGAGCCCTGGGAACTGCGGTCGGCACCGAACAGCAGGCGGGCCGCTTCCGTACGCCCTGACCCCAACAGTCCTGCAAGTCCCACGACTTCACCGGGCCGGATGGTGAGGTCGTACGGCTCGATCGCGCCGGTGCGACCCAGGCCGTCGGCGCGCAGGAACGGAGTGGTCCTGGCTTCGGCGGCGGGCTCGTGACGACTGGTGCCCGACAGCTCCTCCAGGCTCCTCAGTTCGCCGCCGATCATGCGGGCGACCAGTTCGACCTGGCTCAACCCGCTGATCGGGTACTCGCCCTCCAGCTTGCCGTTGCGCAGGATGGTCATCCGGTCGCAGATCTCGTAGATCTGGTCCAGGAAGTGCGAGACGAACAGGATCGCCACGCCCTGATCGCGCAACCGGCGTATCACCGCGAACAGTTGCCGCACCTCGTCGCGGTCCAGGCTGGAGGTCGGCTCGTCCAGGATCAGCACCTTGGCCGAGACGTCCACCGCCCGGACGATCGCGATCAGTTGCTGGACCGCGATCGAGTAACTGCCCAGTGGGGCGGTGACGTCGATGTCCAGGCCGAGGTCGGCGACCAGCTCTGCGGCGCGGCGACGGAGGGCCGACCAGTGGATGAGTCCGAGGCGGCGCGGTTCACGGCCGATGAAGATGTTCTCCGCGACCGACAGGTTCAGGCAGAGGTTGACCTCCTGGTACACCGTGCTGATCCCGGCCTGCTGCGCCTGTAGCGGGCCGGTGATGTGCAAGGGCCGGCCGCTCAGTACGACCTCGCCGCCGTCCGAGGCGTAGACGCCGGTGAGCACCTTGATCAGCGTGGACTTGCCGGCGCCGTTCTCACCCATCAGGGCGTGCACCTCGCCGGGAAAGAGCCGGAAGTCGACCCCGTCCAGCGCCACCACGCCCGGGAACTCCTTGCGGATCCCGTGTACTTCCAGGACCGGGTGCTGTGCACGGTGCGCAGGCATCCGCCCCCTCCTCTCGTGGTCGCGACCGGGGCCGGCCGGGTCGGATCCGGGCAGCCCCTGGTCACCGGGCCGGTCAGTACTGGCGGGTCGGAAGGGCGGCCGCGGCCTGGTCCTGGGTGAAGACGCCCTCTTCGGTCTTGATCCGGCGCGGCACCTGTTCGCCGGCCTTGACCTTCTTGATCAGGTCCATCAGCTGGTCGCCCAGGAGGGGGTTGCACTCGACGAGGACGTTGATCTTGCCCTGGCTCATCGCGGTGAAGGCGTCCTTGACACCGTCGACCGAGATGATCTTGATGTCGGTGCCGGGCTTCTTGCCGGCTTCCTCGATGGCCTGGATGGCGCCGAGTGCCATGTCGTCGTTGTGCGCGTAGAGCACGTCGATCTTCGGCTGGGACTTCAGGAAGGCCTGCATGACCTCCTTGCCCTTGGCGCGTGTGAAGTCACCGGTCTGGGAGGCCGTGATCTTGAGCTTGGGGTCCGTCTTGATGACGTCGGCGAAGCCCGATTTGCGGTCGTTGGCCGGGGCGGAGCCGGTGGTGCCCTGCAGCTCCACGATGTTCACCGGGTCGCTCTTGCCCTGGTACTCCTTCACCAGCCAGTTGCCGGCCTTCTTGCCCTCCTCGACGAAGTCCGAACCGAGGAAGGTGGCATAGAGCGACTCATCCTTGGAGTCCACCGCGCGGTCCGTCAGGACGACCGGGATGTGGGCGGCCTTGGCCTCCTTGAGCACGGTGTCCCAGCCCGATTCGACCACCGGCGAGAAGGCGATGACGTCCACCTTCTGCTGGATGAACGAGCGGATGGCCTTGATCTGGTTCTCCTGCTTCTGCTGGGCGTCGGAGAACTTCAGCGTGATCCCGGCCTTCTTGGCCGCGTCCTGGACGGACTTGGTGTTGGCCGTGCGCCACCCGCTCTCCGCGCCGACCTGGGAGAAGCCCACGGTGAGCGGCCTTCCGGAGTCCTTGCCGCCGGCCGAGCCGCCGCCGGAACCGCAAGCGGACAGAACGGCGACCATCGTGCCGGCGACCAGGGCCGCCGCAGCTCTCTTGGACATCTGGGATTCCTCTCGAGTGGGGAGGCCGCTCTCGGCGCGGACGGATCGACCGCGGGCAGATGGACCAGGCGGGCCGGCCGGCGCGGGAGGCGGTGGGAACACCGTCGGGGGCGATGGGCGCCCGGTGCGGCGTTGGTGCAGGCGGCGGTGCGGTCCGCGCCGTCCATGTGAACAGGATGTAGCGGTGCCGTTTCGCTTGAGTGAGATTGTTAACGCTCACAATTCCATGGACAAGGGGACCGCCATGCCGTTACCCAATCTTGACCAGGCCGTCCGCGGGCGGCCTAACGCGCCACCGGGCCGGCGCTGCGCCGCAGCACCATCTCCGGCGAGATCAGCACGTGGCTGCGGGCGTGGCCGACGCCGGTCAGCTCCTCCACCAGCAGCTCAAGAGCGCGGCGACCCAGCTCACCGAAGTCCTGACGCACGGTGGTCAGCGGTGGGGCGAAGTATGCGGCTTCGGGAATGTCATCGAACCCGACCACGCTGATGTCCCCCGGAATCGCCCGTCCCGCCTCATGGAACGCGCGGAGCAGGCCGAGGGCCATGTGGTCGTTGGCGCAGAAGACCGCCGTGACCAGAGGATCCTCGGCGATCCGTAGTCCGGCCTCGTACCCGGACCTCGCGCTCCAGTCGCCGCTCTGTACCGGTGGCACCTCGGCGCCGCCGGCCTCGAGGGCCTTGCGCCAGCCGTCCTGTCGGGTCTTGGTCTCCAGCCAGCCGGGGGGGCCGGCGACGTGGTGGACCGTGGCATGCCCGAGGTCGAGCAGGTGTCGGGTGGCTGCCAGTGCCCCCGACTCGTTGTCGACGGCCACCATCGGCACTCGGGACTGGCTGCCCGATCCGACCGCGACCACCGGCACCGCGCTGGACAGCTTCGCCACCGCGCTCACCGCCGAGATCTGCGGCGCGATGACGACGATGCCCTCCACGCCCTGGTCGCGGAGCCGGTCCACCGCCTCCTGTACGGAGCGGCTGTCCAGGGAACGCAGGCTGGCGACGCTGACGAAGTACCCCGCACTGCGCGCGGCCTGCTCGATCCCGTCCAGCATCGAGGCGGGCCCGTAGAGTGCGCTGCCGAAACTGACCACCCCCAGGGTCTGGGAGCGGCGGGTGACCAGCGCGCGGGCTGCCGAGTTGGGACGGTAGTCCAGCTCCCGGATGGCGGCGAGCACCCGGTCCCGGGTGTCGGGCCGGACGTGCGGTGCACCGTTCAGCACCCGGGACACGGTCTGGTGGGACACGCCGGCGACCCGCGCCACATCCGCCATCACGGGCTGGCGGGACTCCGGCTCGGTGCTTGCAGTTCCCACTCGAGGCCCCCTCATCGGTCGTACCAGTATGGTTCACAGCCGCCCAGTGCCTACGAGTGACGGCGCTCGGCGGTTGGACCGCTGTCGGGATCCGGTCGATGGCGCAGGGCTTCGCAGACCTTACGACTGTCTCACGAGTGCTCACGAGAGTGTATTTGTTCGCGATCACATGGCCTGTCGCAGCCTGCGGTCCGGCCCCCGGGGCGGCCCCGGCACGCCCACTCCAGCCCCCAGGGTAGTCATGCGATGGCATTGGGTGATTGCCGTCGTGTTTCAAGGGAACCTCCTGGGGTGCGGAGTGTGACAGGGCGACCGAACGTGCCTGGGCGGGGTCTCGGTCGAGCCATACGGGGGCCTGCAGTCCGCCCTGGAAGATGGGTCAACGGAGAGTGCCTGCGCAGCAACAGCCCGGCACGGCCGCGGGGGTCCTCTCGTCGAAGAGCTTGATCCACGTGCGAATGCGGCGAGGGCCGTCAAGCCCGCGTCGACGGCCGCAGGCGGCAGGAGCCGCCACAGCGGCGTGCCCGTGCCCACCCGATCGCCACACACACATCCGAAGCCTTCCTCTCCGGGCGCCAAGCGCCCCAAGCTCCGGCCGTCTCCGGCCCAGCCCTCGTGTTCACCGCGGCCTGGTCCCGATTGTTTCGGCGCGGGCCGCTGGAGCACCTGCTCAACGGCGCCACCACGCTGGCGAAGTCCCTCCGATGAGGTCTCAGCTCTTCGCCCAGCCTGCCGTCGGAAACCGCCGCGCACGAGGCGGGCTGCTGAACGGACGCGACAGCCTCCCCCCTCCCCGATCTGACGCTGGAACGACGCGGTCTCAGTGGCCCGTACCGGACTTCGGCGGGCGGCAACCTTTTCCGGAGCGGCGGCAACTGACGGGCACACCAGAAGGCGATCACACCCGCGGGTCGCCCGATCTCCCGCCGCATGCCGCCGCGCACCGCTGACCTGAGCGGTTGTACGGGGCAGGGCCGAAGCAAGGAGTAGCCCCCATGAACGAGACGGATCCCACGGCGGACGGCCGCAGCCGGCGCAAGGCCGCGACTGGTGCTGAGCGGCGTACGCGCGGGCGCCACCGCCGGCGCGGGATATCGATCGGCCTGATGCTGGGCGTGCCTGGAGTCCTCGGCCCCTACCTGCTGTTCGTGCAGGCCGATTCGAACGCCGCGACGGTGGATGCCGACGCCTACTACACGCTGACCTCTGTCCGCAGCGACAAGGTGCTCGACGTGCCGGGGGCGGACACCTCGGACGGCGTCTGGATACGGCAGGCGAGCCGCGTGGCAGGTGCCGCGAGTCAGCAGTGGCGGTTGAGGCAGGCGGGGGACGGCTACTACGAGGTGGAGAACCGCAGCAGCCACAAGGTCCTCGGAGTGCGCGGCGCTTCCAAGGAGTCCGCGGCGGCCGTCGAGCAGCAGACCGACCACGGCTTTGCCACGCAGCAGTGGAAGATGCAGGACGTGGGCGATGGGGCGGTGAAGTTCGTCTCCCGGAGCAACGGCATGGTGCTGGACGTGTGGGGCGGCTCCACCGGCGAGGGGGCGCCGCTCATCCAGTACGCCGACCGGGGCAGCACCAACCAGCAGTGGAAGCTGGTGACGGTGGCCGGCTCGGGCAGGTACACCTGGCACAACGCGCAGATCGTCGGTGGCGGGTTCGTCACCGGGCTGGTCTTCAACCCCGCCCGCAAGGACCTGCTGTACGCCCGGACCGACATCGGCGGTGCCTACCGCTGGGACGCGACCGCCGCCCAATGGACCTCGTTGACCGACTGG
Organism: Streptomyces sp. 3211.6; assembly: GCF_003634815.1. Taxonomy (NCBI): domain Bacteria; kingdom Bacillati; phylum Actinomycetota; class Actinomycetes; order Kitasatosporales; family Streptomycetaceae; genus Streptomyces; species Streptomyces sp. 3211.6. The sequence continues at coordinate 6,970,007 of NZ_RBXC01000001.1, forward strand.
ATCGGTGGATCCGACTGGAACCTGCTCGGGATCGAGAGCCTGGCGACCGACCCCGTCGACCCGAACCGCCTGTACCTCGCGAGCGGCACCTACACCAATGACTGGGCGGGCAACGGCGCTATCCTCCGCTCCACCGACCAGGGCAAGACGTTCCAGCGCACCGACCTGCCGTTCAAACTGGGCGGCAACGAGGACGGCCGGTCCATGGGCGAGCGGCTGGTGGTGGACCCCGCCAACCACGGCACGCTCTACCTGGGCACCCGCAAGAACGGGCTCTGGCGCAGCACCGACTACGGCGTGACCTGGAGCCAGGTCGCCGCCTTCCCCGTCAAGGACGGTGCGAGCAGCGGCGTCGGCCTGTCCTTCGTGACCTTCGGCCCGGCCGGCAGCCGGACGATCTACGTCGGGGTGGCCGACAAGACCACCTCGCTGTACCGCTCCACCGACGGCGGCAGCAGCTGGCAGGCCGTGGCCGGCCAGCCCACGGGGCAGCTGCCGCAGCACGGTGTGCTGTCCGGTGACGGCTCGCTGTATCTGACGTACACCAATGCCCCGGGCCCCAACGGTGTGACGGCCGGTTCCGTGTGGAAGTACACGCCGTCCACCGGGGCCTGGAAGAACATTTCACCGTCCAGCGGTGGTTACGGCTTCGCCGGGCTGGCTGTCGATCCGCAGCGCCCGTCCACGGTGATGGTCACCACGCTGGACCGCTGGTGGCCCTCGGACGAGGTGTACCGGTCGACCGACGGCGGCGCCTCCTGGAAGGCGCTCGGCGCGACCTCGGTGCGGGACAACTCCGCTGCGCCGTACGTGGGCACGGGCATCGGGCACTGGATGGGCGCGCTGGCCATCAACCCCTTCGACTCCGGGCACGTGCTGTACGGCACCGGGTCGGGGATATGGGGCAGCCACGACGTGACCGCGGCGGACAAGGGGGGTGCCACGCACTGGACGGTCCCGGCCAAGGGGCTGGAGGAGACCGCGGTCCTCGGGCTGATCAAGCCCCCGGGCCTCCCGCTGATCAGTGCGCTCGGCGATGTCAGCGGATTCCGGCACGAGGACCTGACCAAGGTACCCGCCAAAGCACTCTCCGGACCGCTGTTCTCCAACACCACCGGCATCGACTTCGCGCAGGCGAAGCCGGGGTTCGTGGTCCGGGTCGGTCTCGGTGGCGAGCAGCACGGCGCCTATTCGACCGACGGCGGGGCCGGCTGGACGCCGTTCGCCGGGGAACCCGTGCGCGGAGCGGGCGGCGGGGCCGTGGCGGTCTCGGCGGACGGCGCCGCCGTCGTCTGGACGCCCGCGGGCCAGAGGCCGTTCCACTCGACGAACCGCGGTGCGACCTGGACGGCCGCCTCCGGTCTGCCCGCGGACTCGGCCGTGGTGGCCGACCGTTCGTCGGCGAACACGTTCTACGCCCTCAAGGGCGGCACCCTGTACGCCAGCGCCGATGGCGGCAAGAGCTTCACCGCCCGGGCCACCGGCCTGGGTGACGGACAGCTCAAGGCGGCCCCGGGCGTCGCCGGTGACCTGTGGATCACAGGCGGAGGCAACGGACTCCTGCACTCCACCAATGGCGGGGCGAGCTTCAACAAGCTCGCCGGGGTGCAGCAGGCGCACGGTGTCGGCTTCGGCAAGCCCGCCCCGGGCGCCACCTACCAGGCTCTCTACCTCAGCGGGACGCTGAAGGGCGTCACCGGGGTGTTCCGCTCCATCGACGGCGGTTCGACCTGGGTCCGGATCAACGACGACCAGCACCAGTTCGGCGGGAGCGTCATCTCCGTCATCATCGGCGACCCGGACGTGTACGGCCGGGTCTACCTGGGCGGCTACGGCCGTGGCGTGGTGTACGGCGAGGTGTCCTGATCGCCCCGGTCTCGGCGACATCGGCACCGGACCGGACCGGATCGGATCGGATTGGATCGGACCGGATTGGACCGGAGCGGCAACCTTTTCGCCTTCGGCGGCCACTGATAAGTGCGACGTCGACTCGATCTACCGAACGGATGGGCATGAGGACAACGAAACACGGTGCGCCGCGGCCGCGGCGCAGACGCGGGGCGGCCGTCGGCATTCCGTTGGCGGTGACGGCAGTCGGTGCGCTGGCCTGCCTGGCCCTCACGCTCCTCCCCGGGAGCCGGTCCGGTGCCGGGCTTCCCACCGGCGCATCCGTAGCGGCTGCCCCAACGAACGCACCGTCCAGTTCCGGGTGGCCGGCAGCAGAGGCCGGCGCCGCGACCGCATCGACGGAGCCGACGGTCACGAGCCCGCCCCCGCCGTCAGCCGCCGGTGTCCCGACGCCCTCGGCCTCCAGCCCGGCACGCACGCAGTCGCCGGCCTCTTCGGCGGGACGGATCAAGCCCTCGGTCAGCTACCAGGGAGTCGCGACTTCCTATGCCGCGGGTGACGGCAATGGTGCCTGCCTGTACGGACCGTCCGGTGATCTCATGATCGCGGCGATGAACCACACCGACTACGAGTCGGCCAAAGCGTGCGGGGCGTACGTGCGGGTCCGCGCCGCCAACGGGAACTCCATCACGGTGCGGATCGTCAACGAGTGCCCCCTGCCCTGCGCACCGGGGCAACTCGACCTCAGCCAACAGGCCTTCGCCAAGCTCGCGGACCCCTCACTCGGCCGGATCCCGATCACCTGGACGCTGCTGAGCCCCGCCGCGCCCGGCACGCTCTCCATCCGGTACAAGACCGGGTCCAGCCGTTCTTGGTGCGGCGTCCAGGTGATCGGGCATCGGAACCCGGTGGCGGTGCTCGAACTCCGGACCGCCAGCGGCTGGCGGAAACTGCCCCGCACCGACTACAACTACTTCCTCTCCGCCGGCGGCAGCGGATGCGGCGGAGCGATCAGGGTCACCGACCTCTACGGAGAACAACTGACCGTCGAGGGGATCGCACTGAAACCGGACGTCGCGCAACAGACCCGCGTCCAGTTCGCCCGGCATTGACCGTGCCGTCCACCCACCGTCACGGCTCTGCCCCCGCGGTCGGCCACTGTCCGGCCGCGGTGACGGGCACTGTTACGCTCGAGCCGATTGTTAACGCGCACATAGCAGGGAGAGGGCGACCGGGGGAGATGCTCCTTCATGACGCGTCCGCGGAGTTTCACGACTTCTTCGAACGCCACTACGCCGAACTGGCCCGTCTCGCCCATCTCCTGACCGGCGAGACGGACGCGGCCGACGACCTCGCCGCGGATGCCCTGGTCGCCCTGTGGCAGCGCTGGGACCGGCTTCGCAAGGCTGACCACCCGCTCGCCTACGCTCGCGGCGTGGTCGCCCACATGGCGCGGGAACGGATCCGCAGTGCGGTGCGCGAGCGGCGCCGGATCGCGCTGTTCTGGTCCCGCAGTCCGGAGCAGGTGGCGGGGCCGGACGTGGCGGCCGTGCTGGACGTACGTACGGCGCTCGCCCGGCTGCCGTTCCGGAAGCGGTCGTGCGTGGTGCTGCGCCACGCCTTCGACCTCTCGGAGAAGGACACCGCGGCGGCGCTGGGCATATCGGTCGGTACGGTCAAGAGCCAGACCTCGAAGGGAATGGCCGAGTTGGAACGGATACTTGGCACACGAGCGGTCGGCGACCTGGTGGCGGGGAGGAGGAACCGGTGAACGAGGACATCACCCGTCGGCTGCGCGACGCCGCCGAGGCCCACCAGCCCGATCGCGCCCGGATGCTGGCCCGCGTGGAACGCGGGGCGGCCGACGGCACCGTCCGTCACCGGACACCGTCCATCGCGAGATCCTGGCCCAAGGTCACCCTCGCAGTCCTCGCCATCACCGTCACCCTGGCCACGGGTGGTCTCGCGGTCGCGGGCATCGTCCGCACTCCGCCACCGTCGGACAGCGCCACCACCCCCGCGACCCCGTCCCCGACGTCTCCTTCCCGTCCGACGCCCTCTGCTCCCACCACCCCCGCCGCCCCGGCCCCGACTCCGACCACCACCACGGCCCCGGTCGGCCCGCGTCCCACTCCGCTGCCCAGCAGCCGGGTTCAGAACGGGCCCCTGTCGTCGGACGGCTCGGTGGATCCGCACAGCACCGTCTACTGGGCCCAGAGCAACCTCACTCTCAAGACCACACAGCCGCTCACCTCGCTCACCGTGGAACTGCGCATCGCCCAAACCGGCGGCGTGCAGAACACCGGCAACTGGCGCACCCTGCCGAGTGAAGACTTCATCGTCACCGTTCAGGAGGCCGGCGGAGCGCTGGTCTACCGCTGGGTCCTCAGACCGGGCCGTACCGTGCCGACCGGGCAGCATGAATTCGCCGGCCAGTACAACCACGCCACCGGCGTGCGCAACGCCAAGGACGACGGCTACCGCGTCGACACGCAGACCCCGGGCGGCTCCGTCGCGGTCTGGGGAAGGTTCACCCCGGCACGGTGAGGACCGGCCGGGTTCCGGCCGAGAGTCAGGGGCGTCGCGGGCGCAAGCCGATCGCCTCCTCCAGGAGCCCTCTCGGCGCGATCCAAGACGGCGGCTTGCGGACACACCCGGAGCCGCACCAGCTGACGCCCTTCGCGGCGAGCGTCCGGCCGCGGTTGAAGGAGGTGGGAATGGAACTCATGAATGCGGACCACGCGGGGCTGGTCGTCGCGGCGCAGGCCGGTGACGATCGGGCGCGCGAGGAGCTGATCGCCGCGTACCTGCCGCTGCTCTACAACATCGTCGGGCGAGCGCTGAACGGACATGCCGACGTCGACGACGTCGTCCAGGAAACCCTGCTGCGCGTGGTGCGGGACCTGCCTGCCCTGCGTGCCCCGGAGAGCTTCCGGTCCTGGCTGGTCTCGATCACGCTCCGCCAGATCGGTAACCACCGGCACCGGCAACGCGCCTTCGCCGGCCGGAGCACGGTCATCGACGAGGCACACCAGATACCGGACGCCGGCGCCGAACCCGGGGACATGACGATTCTGCGTCTGCATGTGTCGGACGAGCGCCGTCAGGTTGTCGAAGCCGGCCGGTGGCTCGACCCGGACCATCGGGTGCTGCTGTCGCTGTGGTGGCAGGAAGGCGCCGGCTTGCTGAGCCGTGACGACATCGCCGCCGCGACGGGGCTCACGGTCGCCCACGTCGGAGTGCGCCTGCAACGCATGCGCGAGCAGCTGGAACTGAGCCGGACGATCGTTGCCGCGTTGGAGGCCGACCCGCGCTGTCCGCAGTTGGACGAGGCCATCATCGGCTGGGACGGGCTGCGTACATCGGTGTGGCGCAAGCGGATCGCGCGGCACACCCGCGGATGCCCGGTCTGCGGGGCGACGACGACAGAACGGGTTCCGGTCGAGCGACTGCTCCTCGGTCTCGCACCCCTGGCGGTCCCGGCCGGGCTCGTCGCCGCCCTGGCCGCCAAGGGCCTGCTGTCGGGTACGGCCGCGAGCGCCGCCGGGCTGGCCACGGCACCCGTCGCCGTCGGCACGGCGACGGGCGGAGGCAGTCTGCACAGCCTGCTGATCGGCAAACTCCACGCGGTGACCGCTCATCCGCTGGTGGCCCTCGCCGCCGGCGCGGTCCTCGTCACCGGGACCGCCACCTACGTGACCTGGCCCGAACCGGCGCATCGGGTGCCCGGCGTCATCGCCGCTCCCACGGCCGGCCATCCCACGCCGATCCCGTCGAGCACCATCACGCCGGCCGGACCGTCCCCGGTGAGTCCGCCGGCCGTCGCGGGCACTGTTCCGCTGGGCGCACAGTCGCTGGAGTCCGTGGACGAGCCCGCCCTGTACCTCACGTATGCCGGGGACTTCGCGACGCTCGGCCGAGCCTCGGCGTCCAGCAGCGCGCAGACGCGGCAGCGGGTCACCTTCACGGTCGTCGGGGGGCTGGCCGACACTCGGTGCGTCACCTTCCTCGCCGCGGACGGCCGCTATCTGCGCCATCGTGACCTGCGGCTACGGCTGAGCACCAACGACGGCAGCGGACTGTTCCGTGAGGACGCCACCTTCTGTCCGACCCCCGGGGCGGTCGCCGGGTCGGTGACCTTGCACGCGCACAACTATCCCGGTTCCGTCCTCCGCCACCGCGACGGCGGCATCTGGCTCGATGGCTCCGACGGCACTCGGGCCTTCGCCGACCAGGCTTCCTTCGTCATGCGAAGGCCCTGGGCTTGAGAACCGCTCCTTGAGCATGTGGACCGAGTCGCGCAGTGACAGCTGGTGATCTGGGCAATCCTCCGCGCGGCGCCACTTTTCTGTTACGAGGACGTGCGTTCGGAAGCCTCCCTTGTGTGGGGTGCTCTTCCCGCCGCTCACCTTGACGGGCCGGCGTGGCAGGTCCCCCGACCTTTCCCGTTGACGTATCCCCTGAAGAGAGCAGCTCCCATGACGCGACACACCCACGCCTTCCCGGCGATCGGCAGGCAGGAACGGGCCCACGCCCTGCCCCGCACCCGCAGCCCCCGAGGAGAATCATGAAGGGCCTGCACCGGCTCGGCCGGCGTCGCCGAACAGTGGTGACAGGACTGTCGGCCGCGGCGCTGGTGGCCGGCGTCGTGACGCTCCTGCCCAGCTCCGCCGGAGCCGCCGCCCTGGGTACGCAGGCGGCCCCCTCGGGCAGGTACTTCGGCACCGCTGTGGCCGCCCGCAGGCTCGGCGACTCGAAGTACGCCGCGATCGCGGACCGGGAGTTCAACATGATCACCCCGGAGAACGAGATGAAGTGGGACGCCGTCGAACCGTCCCGCGGCAACTTCAACTTCGGCTCCGCCGACCAGATCGTCAACCGCGCCATGGCACACGGCCAGCGCATGCGTGGCCACACCACGGTCTGGCACTCGCAGCTCCCGTCCTGGGTCAGCTCCATCGGCGACGCGAACACACTGCGCAGCGTGATGAACAACCACATCACCACCGAGATGACCCACTTCAAGGGCAAGATCTACGCCTGGGACGTGGTCAACGAGGCCTTCGCCGACGGAGGCAGCGGCCGGCACCGCAGCTCGGTGTTCCAGAACGTGCTGGGCGACGGCTTCATCGAGGAGGCGTTCCGCACCGCCCGGGCGGCCGACTCCTCGGCCAAGCTCTGCTACAACGACTACAACATCGAGAACTGGTCGGACGCCAAGACCCAGGGCGTCTACAGCATGGTCAGGGACTTCAAGTCCCGCGGCGTGCCGATCGACTGCGTCGGCTTCCAGAGCCACTTCGGGACCGGCGGCCCGCCGTCCAGCTTCCAGACCACCTTGTCCCACTTCGCCGCCCTGGGCGTGGACGTCCAGATCACCGAGCTGGACATCGCCCAGGCGTCGTCCACCCACTACGCCAACGCGGTCAACGCCTGCCTGTCCGTGACCCGGTGCACCGGCCTCACGGTATGGGGCATCCGGGACAGCGACTCCTGGCGCAGCGGCGAGAGCCCCCTGCTGTTCGACAACAACGGCAACCCCAAGGCCGCCTACACCACCGTCATGAACGCCCTCAAGGCCGCCTCCGGTACCGCCCCGGGCGGGAAGCCCGGCGGAACCGGTACCGGGCAGATCAAGGGCGTCCCCTCCGGTCGTTGTATCGACATCAACGGTTCCACCCCTGTCAACGGCACCCAGGCGCAGCTGTCGGACTGCAACGGACAGACGAACCAGCGCTGGACCTACACCTCCGGCAAGCAGCTGATGATCAACGGCAACAAGTGCCTGGACGCCATGGCCAAGGGCACCAGCAACGGCACGAGGGTGGTCATCTGGGACTGCAACGGCGGCGCCAACCAGCAGTGGAAGATCAACACCAACGGCACGATCACCGGCGTCCAGTCCGGGCTGTGCCTCGACGCCGTCGGCGCGGCCACCGCCAACGGCACCAAGATCCAGCTGTACTCCTGCGCGTCCGTCGACAACCAGAAGTGGACCGCCCTGTCCGGGACGGGCGGCGGCACGTGTGCTCTTCCCTCGACGTACAAGTGGAGTTCGACAGGTGCCCTCGCACAGCCGTCGAACGGCTGGGCCGCGGTGAAGGACTTCACCCACGTGGTGCACAACGGCAAGCACGTGGTCTACGCGTCGAGCGCAGAGGGAACCTCGTACGGCTCGATGGCGTTCAGTCCCTTCACGAACTGGTCGGACATGGCGTCGGCCGGCCAGACCAAGATGAACCAGAACGCGGTGGCGCCCACGCTGTTCTACTTCGCGCCGAAGAAGATCTGGGTGCTGGCGTACCAGTGGGGTGCGTCGCCCTTCAGCTACCGCTTGTCGAGCGACCCCACCAACCCCAACGGCTGGTCCGCGCCGCAGCCGCTGTTCACCGGGAGCCTCCCCGACTCCGGCACCGGCCCGATCGACCAGACCCTGATCGCCGACGACCAGAACATGTACCTGTTCTTCGCCGGCGACAACGGCAAGATCTACCGGGCGAGCATGCCGATCGGGAACTTCCCGGGCAGCTTCGGCTCCTCGTACACGACGGTCATGAGCGACACGGCGAAGAACCTGTTCGAGGCGCCGCAGGTCTACAAGGTCCAGGGCCAGAACCAGTACCTCATGATCGTCGAGGCCCGGGGTGCGAATGAGCAGCGCTACTTCCGCTCGTTCACGGCCTCCAGCCTGAACGGTTCGTGGACCCCGCAGGCCGCCAGCGAGAGCAACCCCTTCGCCGGCAAGGCCAACAGCGGTGCCGGCTGGACCGACGACATCAGCCACGGCGACCTGGTCCGCGACAACCCCGACCAGACCATGACCATCGACCCCTGCAACCTGCAGTTCCTCTACCAGGGCAAGTCCCCCAACGCGGGCGGCCCATACGACCGACTGCCGTACCGGCCGGGCGTCCTCACCCTGCAGCGCTGACCTGTCTGATCCACGGTGATGTGCAAGGAGTACAGCTCGCGATGAAGAACGCCACAGCCGGCGGGCGACGCGGGCGTCACCGCCGTCGCTGGAGCGCCACCGGTCTGCCGCTCGGTGTGCCCGCCGTCCTCGTGCCGTACTTCCTGTTCGTGTAGGAGGACTCGCAGGCCGAGACCAGCCGGTAGTGCCTACTACCGGCTGGTCTCGGTGCGCAGCGGCAAGGTGCAGGCCGCCAAGGGCCAGGTCGGACTCGACCACTACCAGGTCCGCCACTGGACCGCCTGGCACCGGCACATCACGCTCGCCATGCTCGCCCTGGCCTTCCTGACCGCCATCGCCGCCAGCACGACCCCAAGGCGGCCCACCGACCCACACCACCACACTCGCGGCAGCGACCCGATCCCGTTGACCGTCGCGGAGATCCGCCACCTGCTCGCCGTGGTCCTCAACCCACCAGCCGTGACACCAGCCAGGATGCTGCACTGGTCCGACCGGCGCCGGCAACACCGGGCAACAGCCCGCCGCAGCCACTACCGGCGACACATCCTTTTCCTCGCCGTGCCGAGTCCGCGCAAGGAGTACTTCCTCGCGCGGACGCAGAAAGACCTGGGCTGCGCCCTGGTGGTGGGCGTCGGCGGATCCTTCGACGTGGTGCTGGACTGCGCAGCAGGGCACCACGGTGGATGCGGCGGGCCTGGCCATCACTTCGCAATGCCGTTGCGTTAGTACTGCAACGGTGTTTGCTGTGACGGTGGGGCAGGTCGGCGTTGGCCAGGTCGTGGGTGGGGAACTTGCTGATTTCCTGGAGACGAACGCGCGTCGTCCGCCTGCGGACGGCGGACCTGGATCTCAGTGGCATCCAGCCTCAGCTCGATGCCTTCGGCCTGGGCGCAAGCGAACACGTCAGGCAGCGTCCGAAGACTGTGACGACAAGGTCGGGAGCCGGCCCGGATGTATCGTGGACGGCCACACGGCCAACGTGACGTACCATCGGTCGCTCTACAAGGGGGCGGCCGTCGCCTACGAGTGGGCGCAGAAGAACCTCGCGGGCAAGTCCGGCACCCCCGGCCACTTGCTGAACCGGTGGCATGTCGACCCGCTTGACCCGAACGCCAAGGGCAGGCGTGCCCTGACCTGTGACCGTGGGCCGTACAAGTTTCCCCGGGGTGCCACCGGCATCCCCAACGACTCGTGTGACGAGTACCCGTTCGCCAAGTCGGTGCAGGGCGGGAACGACGGTGCCCTGTGTATCGACGTCACCCCGCGTGAGGTCGGCGGCGTGTGGGACGTCGCGAACGTCACCTGATCCGGGGTGACAGTGGCAGGAGCGGGCGCGTACAACGGCATGACAGGACCTCTTGGTGGAGCCCGGCTCCGACACCGCTGTTGCTACCAAGAGGTCCTGGCCTTTCGGGTCACTTCGCCGGTTCCGCCCTTAATCGCTCTGCATCAGTTGGTCGTGTCCCGCCGCGTGGTGTAGCCCGTGCGCATCTCTGCGGGGGTCCGGTACAGCACACACTGGCGAAGCGGCCCCTCGGGCACGCTCGGATCCTCGAAGTCATCGGCCGGGTCCCGGGTCATGCCGATCCGGCGCATCACCGCCTGGGAACGAAGGTTGTTGACGGTCGTCGACGCAACGATCTCCGGCAGCCCGAGGGCCTCGAAGCCAAAGGCCAGGCAGGCCAGGGCGGCCTCGGTGGCGTAACCGTGACCCCACGCCGAACGTATCAACCGCCACCCGACGTCCACCCCCGCGAACGGCATGTCCTTGCCCACCTCGTCCAAGCCGGCGCGGCCGATGAACTCACCGGTCTCCCGTGCTTCGAGCGCCCACCACCCAAAACCTCGCTCGTCGAACTCGGCCTGCATGAGTGCCACCGTGGCATCGCTTTGCTCCCGCGTCAGCAGTTCCCCCAGGTGTTCCCGAACTTCGGGATCGGCGTTCATCGCCGCCCACGGTTCGAGGTCAGACTCCCGCCACCGGCGGAGCAGAAGACGATCGGTACGCAGTTCCGGCATGCCGCCCAGCTAACGCCATCACGATCAGGGTGTCGACCGGTTATGTCGCGCCCTACGGTGATCTGGCTGCTGCGGGCAGCCTGGCCGCAGCGCTGGAACAGCTGGCGGCCGAACTCGGAGCCGATCTCACAGTGGTACCCGGCGATGGGGGCCCACTCGTTTCGGCCGGCATCGCCTCGTCGGTCCCTGAGCGCATGCCGTCAGGGCCGGAGCGGCATGGGGGCAGGGCAGGAGCCTGCGGGCGCTGTGGGCGGAACTGTCGTTCCTGCGCTCCGGCAAGCGCGCCGAAGCTCAGCATCTCGGGCGGAGGCCGTCCCTGGAAGCGCGCGGTCAACAGGAAGATCACCCCCCACTGGCTGAGGCACTTTTTCGCCTCGGCCGGACTGTCGAAGGGAGTGTGCCCGGCACCTCCCGGCGCACCTCCCGGGCACCCGGCGGCTGGGAGGTCAGCCCGGCAGCTCGGTGCGCTCCCACCACTCGTACACCGGCAGCCGCCCCTGCGCCGTGTCCTGCGCGCGCTCGGTGCGCCTGAAGTGCTCGTATCCGCCCCGGAAGAGCAGCTTCACGTCCGCTCCCGCTTCGGGCTGGGCGACGACGCGTTCTGTGAGGTCCGCGGGGCCGCCCTCAAGGACGGCCTTCGCGGTGTCGGAGTCGTTCATGATGCAGAGCGTAGCCATCCGGGCTCCGGTTTCCGCGGCGGTGCGGCCGTCAGGCCCTGGTGTCGCTGAAGGGCCACCGGGCTTTCCGGGGTGTCCGGGGACGGTCCGCGCGGGCCGGCCGGGGCCGGTATCCCGGCGGGGTGGGGTGGCAGGTGCGCGGTCCACCGCCGAAGGGCATGAACGCGTACTTGGGCAGCGGACCGGCGGGGGAGCGGCCGGTCCAGCGGTCGGGGCGGAACGTGTCCGGCTGGTGGTAGTGGCGGGGGCCGCGCTGGAGGACGAAGGGGCTGAAGGCGACGCGCTGCCCGGGGCGCAGGGGGTAGCCGGCGAGTCCGGTGGGCTCTTCGACGGGTCTCGGTGTCGGTCAGCCGGACGGGCGGCCATGACGTGCGGCTCCCGGGTGGGGCGGACAGACTGGCCGCATGCCCGTGAAGGCGCGGCGGCCGCCGACGGCCCCTCCTCAGAGGTCCTTCCTCGACGTGGCGGCGTTGGTCGCGGCGCCCGGGACAGTCGTCCTCGGGCTGCTCTACTACTTCGGCAACCAGTACAACGAGGCCTACTACCGGGCGTTCGGCGTCCCGCCCAGCGACCTGCCCCTCTCCATCCAGGCCGTCCTCGCGCGCAGCCCCCAGGCCGTCTTCTTCCCGGTCTGGGTCCTGCTCGTCTGCGGCTTCGTCGTGCTGCTCGCCCTCGGCTGGCTCGGGCACGCCCTGGCCCGCCCGGAGAACGAAGGACGGCGCCGCACGGCGTATCGCGCGCTGCTGGCGGTGGGCCTGCTCCTGGGGGTGGTCGGGGGCTACCCCGTGTTCTTCCGGGCCGACCTGTTCACCTTCCTCCCCGCGGGCTGGCCGCGCGGGCTGCTACCCACCCTCGTGGTGGCCCTGGGCGCCAGCCTGGCCTTCTTCGCCGTTCAGGTGCGCCTCGGGCAGCACGATCCCTGGCGGCGGAACCGTCGGGTTCGTGATGCCGACCGGCTGTGGCTCCTGTCCGGGGCGTTGCTCTTGGGGATGCTGACCTTGAGCCTGTTCATCGGCATGTCCCGGTACGCGGCGATGGCGGGCGAGGCACAAGCGGAGACGGACGCGAACAGCGGTATGAGGCGGTTCCCGGCGGTGGAGGTCCTTTCGCGCCTGCGGCTGGTTCACCACGCCACTGACATCGGCTTCGAGGACCTGGGGGCCGGCGCCGGGCCCTACCGTTATCAGTACCGGAACTTCCGCGTCCTGTTGAAGACCCCGACCCGCTTCTACCTGGTCCCTCACTTCGCCCGGTACAAGGACAGCGTGACGGTCGTGCTCCCGGACGACGACGGCACCGTACGGGTGGTGATGAAGGGCTCGGTCAGCTGAGCTCGGGCTCAGGTGTCGAGGTCTCGGTCTCCTCAGGGGTTTCCGAGGTCTCAGCCGGCGCCGGCGTCGGGGATTCGGAGGCCGGTGCTGTCGAGGCAGCGACAGCCTCTCCGGTCAGGGTCACCGAGAACGTCGGCCCCTCGGCGGTCGGAGCGGTGACCTTCCCCGTCCACGTTCCGGCCTCCTGGGTGGTGTGGCTGACCTGGACGCGGCAGGTCTCCTGCGGTTGGAGCGTGACGCCCGTGCAGCCGTCCTTGACGATCGAGAGCTCCCCGCTGTCGGTCGTGGCCCTCAGCGGCTGGACGGTCAGGGGCACCTGCTGGTCGTTGGACAGTTCCATGGTGCCTCCGGCGGGCTCGTCGAGCTGCGTCGTCGGCACGGCGAGCGTCGAGTTGTCGTTGGAGTCTCCGTCGGTGCCGGGGAAGACCTTTCCCAGGTCCTCGCCCCTCGGCACGGTAGGCGTCGTCGGAACGTCGGTGTTCGTGTCGGTGGGAGCAGTGTCGCGCGTCGGGACGGGCTCGGGCTCGGATCCCCCGCACGCTGTCGCCGTCGTGATCAGGGCTGTCAGCAGCGCGACCGCCGCGCAGCCGCGTCTGATGTCCGGCATTGGTGTCCGTCCCTCCGCTCCGGATTGGGGCCGCGGCCCAACGTCGCACAGCGACTCGCCGTAAGCACGGAACCCGCGCGGTGACACCGCGCCAGGGCCCCGGGCGGCGGAACACCGACCAGGTGTCCGTCGTAGGCGGGGTCATGGAAGAGGCGCCGAGGCTTGTCCGGTTCTGTGGCGGACATCAGCGAAACCGTACGCGCTATCTCTATGCCGGCGCCTTCGAGCAGCGCCGAGGTGTAGTCGATGGTGGCCCCGGTCCAGACATCCTCGTCCACGAGGACGATCGGCTTGGCCGCGATCGCCCCCGCTTGCTCCTGTGGACTGGGCCACCCCGGCGGGCACGACTGTTCCATGCGTGAACGACGAGACGCGGATGTTCTTCCCGCGCGGGGTCGGGCTCGCCCGCGGGTGCGGCGGCCGTTCGTGTCCGCATGGGCTAATTGCGTGGCGCCTGGCGCGGTCGGCGGCGGCTCACCAGGGCGCTGGCCCATGCCTGGCGGCGCGATTCCCGGGCCATGCCGGAGGTTCAAGGCCGGAAGGAGCCACGAGGCCGCCAGCGCGGCCCGAGCCGAACAGGAGACCGTGACCCGGCAGGCCAGATACGCCCTGCGCGCCGGAATCGAGGGCGCCATCGACCAGGCTCTCGACGTCACGGGGATACGCCAGGCCTGCTACCGCAGACTGCCGAAAGTCCGCCTCCAGCACGCCTTCTCCGCCGCCGCACTCAATGTGATCAGACTGGACGCCTACTGGAGCGATCAACCCCTCGGCCGCACCCGCACCAGCCGTCTCGACCAACTGGCCCACACGCTCACCGTGTGAACAGCCGGAATTGAGCACCAGAGTCCGGGCTCTCGTCCCCATGCTGCTTGAAGAGAGCCGGTGCGGGCCCTGCTGGTCCTGACGAACCGGGAAGTCGCGCGCCCGATGTACGGAGAGCAAACCGAGTTGACACCTGCGCGGGTCAGAGCAGAGCCCCAGTGACAAGCGACCGCGGCAGTCACAGTCCGCGACCGGCTCGGGGATGCGACCGCGGCCCAGGTGCTGTGGAGCGCACCCAGGCTGATCTGCGTCGCGGACCTGCGGAGGACGCCCCGAGCACCGACGTTTGAGGCCGTGGCGGGCGCCCTCCGCAGCTCCCGTCGGCGGATCGGATCCGCGGAGGGGCGGCTAGTTGACCGCCGGCCCGGAATTGTTCAGCCAGGCCCACTCCGACCAAGTGGCGAAGCCGGTCTGCCACTTGTGGTAGACACCGGCGCCGCTGGTCGCGAACACCTCGATGCGCCCGTCGGCGTCGTTGCCCGCGGCGATCTCGGTGCCGCCGCCGCCGAAGGTCTCCCACTCCGAGTACGGCGCGTTCGGGCGGGTCTGCCAGGCGTGGCTCGCGGCGGTGGCGTTGATCGCGAACACCTCGACGCGGCCGTCGGCCGACCGCGAGTGGGTCAGCTCGGCGTTGGAGATCCCTCCCATGCCCGCCCATTCCGACCACGAGGTGGGGCCGGTCTGCCAACGGTGGAACACACCGGTGGAGTTGGAGGCGAACACCTCCAGCCTGCCGTCCTGGTTGTAGCCGGCCGTGAGGTCGTGTCCGCCGCCGCCGAAGTTCTCCCAGG
Source organism: Streptomyces sp. 3211.6 (assembly GCF_003634815.1). Classification (NCBI taxonomy): domain Bacteria; kingdom Bacillati; phylum Actinomycetota; class Actinomycetes; order Kitasatosporales; family Streptomycetaceae; genus Streptomyces; species Streptomyces sp. 3211.6. The sequence continues at coordinate 6,985,036 of NZ_RBXC01000001.1, forward strand.
CCGACCAGGCGCCGTTGACCCCGGTCTGGTAGAGGTGCTGGAAGGTGGTGTCGGAGAGGGCGAAGACTTCGAGTCGGCCGTCGGGTGCGGTTTCGAGGGCGAGGCGTGAGGTCGCGGGGCCGCCGCCGGTGCCTTCCCAGTTGGCCCAGTTGCCGCTGGGTGCGGTCTGCCAGCGGTGGAAGACTCCGTTGGTGTTGGAGGCGAAGACTTCGATGCGGCCGTCGGCGTTGTTGCCGGTGGCGAGTCGGTAGCCGCCTCCGCCGAAGTTGGCCCAGGTGGACCAGGAGCCGTTCACCGCGGTCTGCCACATGTGGTCGAAGGTGCTGTCGGAGAGGGCGAACACTTCGAGTCGTCCGTCGGCGTTGGCCGCTACGGAGAGTTGTGCGTTGCGGGGTCCGCCTCCGAACCGCCACTGCGACCAGACGCAGCCCCGGTCCTTGACCGCCTGCGTGACCATCCGCGCGCAGGACACCTTGTAGGCGTCCATGTAGCCGGCCATCTTCGCGTGCAACTGCGGGTTGAGCTGGTCGGCCATGATGCCGTCGGCGGCCGACGGACCGGCCGGATCACACGGCACGGTCGGAATGGCGAAGCCCTGGGGGCCGCTGAAATACCGGGAGACCCCGGAGTGGTCCTTGCCCGGAACCGGAACCGGAACCGGAACGGGCGCGTGTGCGGCGACGGCGACCGAGGCAGTCATCCCGACGGCCAACGCCCAGGTGCCGGCCACGAAGGCCAGTCTGGTGAACACGCGGCGCAAATCAGTTATCGCCATTGTCTGCCCTTCTGTCGTGAAGTGAAATGTGCGGAGTTCACGCGATGCCCGGCCCTGCGGAAGTGCCCACCCAGCCCCACCGGTACTGCCGTTGATCGCGAACACCTCGACCCGGCCGTCCGCCGAACGGTCCGAGGTCATCTCGGAGTTCGCCGGGCCGCTCATTCCCTCCCAGCCGGACCAGGCGGAAAGGACTGGGCCCGCCAGATCACCTCGCTACGGGTGATCGGGCCGCCGCGGTCGGACGAGACGGCCGCCATCGCGGCAGTGGGCGCGGTCGCGGCGATGGCGGCCGCGCCGGCTATCAGCAGCAGGAGCACTCTGCCGCACCGTGATCTCAAAGCCGTCACCGGAACCCCTCCCGTCGTCGGCGGCCGACAGTAGGGCGCGCCGATGAAATGCCGATGGAATCGGCAACTCCCTTGGATGGGAGGGCAGATGGGCCAACGGTCCTACGCCGCGGGGGCGGCGCAGTGTCCAGGGATGTCGGGGGCTCCGCGTCTGTCACTCCGGATCGTTCCGGATGCCTGGCCCGGCGCTCTCCCCCCTACTTTGTCGACGGCTTCCGCCAGACCTGCGGAACCGACCGACCGAACCGATCAGCCCGGAGCCCGGGGAGCAGCGATGCCGACGACAGCCACCACCTGCCGACCGATCGCCACTGCGCTCGGGCACCAGGAGCGCAAGGTGCTCCACGCGGTCGGCTGCGGCCTGCGGGACGACGAGATAGCCGCCGCTCTCGCCCTTTCCGAGGACGCCGTCGCCGGACACCTCGCGCGGGTCCTCGTGAAACTCGGGCTGCGCGACCGGGCCGCCGCCATCGTCCACGCCTTCGACAGCGGCCTGGTCGTCCCCGGCAGCGGCCCGCGTACGCAGGCGGCGAACCCGGCGCCGCGGGCCCCCACCCGCCGCGATGCCGGACCGACGATGCAGATCTCCCTGCTCGGACCGCTGCAGGCATGGCAGGACGGGCGGCCGCTGAAGCTGGGGCACCTGCGCCAGCAAGCCGTACTGGCGGCGCTCGCGCTGTGCGCGGGCCGCACGGTCGGTCAGCAGGAACTGCTCGACGGAGTATGGGGGATGGACTCGCCGGTCACGAACGTGGTGCCGGTGTACATCTACCGGCTGCGCAAGACCCTGCGCACCGGGGACGGCCGCCCCGACGCGGTGATCGAGCACGACCGGTGCGGCTACCGGCTGGTCTCCGGCCTGGTCGACGTGGACGTATCCCGCATGGAGAAGCTGGTCACCGACATCGCGACGGCCGACCGGGCGGGAGAGCCGGCGGAGGCGGTCCGCCTGTGTTCGCAGGCGCTGGACCTGTTCCGCGGGGAGCCCCTGGCCGGCCTGCCCGGGCCGCTCGCCGAGCTGGAGCGGTTGCGGCTCACCGAGCGCCGGATCACCATCGCGCAGCGGAAGCTGGAGTGGCAGCTGCGGCTGGGGCAGCATTCCGAAGCGGTCGCCGAACTGTTCGCCCTGTCCGCGGCCCACCCCCTGCACGAGCCGGTGGCCGCGATGCTGATGCGGGCGCTGTACCGCAGCGGCCGACGGGCCGACGCGCTGACCGTGTTCGACCAGGTCCGCCGTCGCCTGGCCGACGAACTCGGCGTTCCTCCGGGCCGGCTGCTGCAGCGGACGCGCCAGTTGGTCCTGCGCGGGGACGAAGCGGGCCTCGGCCTCACCACGGCGCCGAGGTGACCGCGCCACCGTGGTGACCGGGCCGCCACCGGACCGGGCCGCCACCGGATCGGGGCGGCCCGGCTCCGCGCGGTCAGGAGGCGAAGGACCGTTCCAGCCGGGGAACCAGGTCCTGGAGGTCCGCTTCCCAGCACCAGGCGTTGTGGCCGCCGTTGCAGTTGGTGCCCCAGCCGGCGCCGTCGCCGTAGTCCACGTAGTGGTAGGGCATGCGCAGGGCGTCCATGCTGTCCTTGACGTGCTTGGACGCGCTCTCCACCCAGAACTCCAGGTCGGTGACGTCTCCGCGTCCGTTGCCCACGTAGATGGAGACCCCGACTCCCGCGAGCTTGTCCATGTGCGCCGCCGGATCCACCTCGTTGAACCTCCAGTCGGCGTTGAACACCGGGTAGGGCGAGCCGAACGCGGCGTCACTGTCCACGCCGGGGGAGTAGCCGACGAGGGAGGCGACGACGGCCATCCGCAGGTCCATGGACCGGACCGACAGGTCGATGTCTCCGGACAGGGACGCGGTCTGGCCGAACAGGTCGGGGCGGACCTGGGCGTAGTGCAGGGCCCCGAACCCGCCCATGGAGACACCGGCGACGGCCCTGGCCTTCTTGGCGGCGATGGTCCGCAGGTTCGCGTCGATGAACGGAATCACCTGCTTGAGGTGGAAGTTCTCCCAGTTCTGGGCACCGGCCGCGGTCCTCTGGTTGAGCCAGTTGGCGTACCAGCCCCGGGCACCCCCGTCCGGGATGACGGTGATCATTTCGTTCGAGGTGGTCAGCGCCGGGTAGTTCTGCTGGATCGGGTCGTCGGGCGAACCGTGCAGGAAGTACAGCACCGGGTAGCGCCTGGCCGGGTCGGCGTAGTAACCGCTCGGCAGGATGATCTTGATGTGGTGCTTGCCCGAGACCTCGGGTGTGGTCACGGTGATGTAGAAGTTGGTGGGACCGCCCACCGTCGTGTCGACCTGGGTCAGGCCGAACCCGTCCGTCATCCTCGGCGGTTCGGTGCCTTCGGCGGCCTGGGCCGAACCGGCGGGCAGCGCCATTCCCACTACGGCGGCCATCAGGGCCACCACCATGCGCCACCGACTCGATGTCCTCATCACAGCGTGCTCCCTCGTGAGCCTTGTCGTTGCGCGGGTGCGGGACCGATCGGGAGACCGGTCCCGGTTCAGGACCTTCGGTCTCAGTCCAGGACCTTGACCTCCAATGCCGGCGAGGCCGCGATCTGCTCCTCGGTGAACCGCTCGGTCACCCACTGGCCGGCCGAGAACAACTTGGTCTGGTCGGCGTAGTGCGGTGAATTCGGGTTGGCCGACTGGGAGTAGGCCAGTACGGAAGAGGCCTGCGGCGGACCGTCGGCGGTGAACCGCACCTGCTGGACGAAGCTGGAGCCGAAGGTGATGTCCATCTTGCCGTCGACCGAGCCGGGGGTGACCACGTTCAGCACGCCCAGCTCGTGGACCGCCCCGTGGATCGGGATCTGCTCGCCGTTGCGCGTGATCTTCTGTACGTCCGACAACGCCGCGTTCAGCGGGATCCCCGCGTTGCGGAAGGCGATGACCGTCCGGCCGAACGCGTCGCGGACGGCGGAGCTCCCGGAGTCCAGCGAGTTGGGGGTGTGCACCGGGTCGTTGGGGTCGAAGGGGATCCGCCACGGCAGCTTCTCCACCGACTGGCCGCCGAGCAGGGCGTACCAGTAGTTCTCGAACAGCCAGGACCCCCGGCTGTCCGCCGTGAAGTCGTGGCTCTTCCACCCGGCCAGGATCGGGCAGGCCTCGCTCACGTTGACCAGCTGGCCGTCCACCAGGATGAGCCCGAAGGGCTGTGCCCGGCACATCGCCACCGTGGCGTCGAGGGCCAGATCGGCGGCCCGGCTGTTGTCGGCGAACAGCAGCTGCCGCATGTCCTCCGGCGTGAACCCCCGGCCGGGCAGGCCGTCGGTTCCGTTGATCCGCTTCTGCGCGGTCAGGATCAACTCCTGGGTGCGCAGCGACCGGGGCGCCGCCGTGTCGCCCATCACCCGGGGGAAGGACAGCGGTTGCTCGGGGTTGGCCAGCCAGGCGCTGTCGTTGGCGTTGCCGACGAAGTCCTGGCGGATCAGCCGCGGCTGCTTGTGCGGGTCCAGCAGCCCCGGTGCGACCGCGTTCGGATCGGCGGGCCAGTCACACGCGCTGCGTTTGCCGTCGAAGATGGAGACCGGCGGCACGTTCGGCAGCCGCAGCACCTGGTTGAACAGAGCCTGCCCGGTCAGGGTCAGGCACGACTGGGCGTGCTCGTCGGTGATGTTCGGGGTGGCCTGGATGTCCGCGTACAGGGCGTTGCCCTTGCGGTCGGAGGCGACGGTGTTGAAGAAGGGGACGCCCTGCGTGGTCTCCAGGGTGTTCACCACCTCGTCGACGTCCTTGGCCTGGTCGAGGTGGAACCAGGTGTTCAGCGCCCGCAAGTTGTCCATGTTCACGTCGCGCACCGCGTGCGCGCTGACCACCCAGGGCAGCGGCACGGTCAGCACCTGTGTGGTGATCGGGCCGTAACGCGTCGCCCACAAGGTCCTGTTGACCCTGCCGATGGAGCCGTCCGCGTTCAGCACGTCGACACCGACCTGCTGTGAGGTCATCGCCTCCCAGGCGCCGTCGACCAGGTAGTTGGTCGGGTTCAGCGGATCGACCTGTACGTCGAACAGCCCGAAGGGGGCCACCGTGGCGACGGTGTGGCTCCAGGCGACATCGTCGTTGTGCCCGATGTTCACCGCGGGGAAGCCGAGCAGGCTGGCCCCGGAGACATTGATCCTGCCCGGGATCGTCAGCTGGCTCTGCCACATCCGGTTCTTGCCCTGCCAGGGGAAGTGCGGATTCGCGAGCAGCATGCTCGTGCCCCCGGACACGCCCTGCGAGCCGACCGCCAGCGCGTTGCTGCCCATGCTCTGCTGCCGGCTGACCGCCATCGCGTCGCGGATCTTCGCCGCGGTCTCCGCGGCCGAGGAGGCCGGCGGGGCGGCGCCCGGAGCGGCGGCCGAAGCCCCCGGGGGAGCCGCGTTCACCTGGCCGTCGAGCAGCACGTCCGCGGTGCCCATGATGATCTCGGCGTGCGCGTGCCGGTAGACGTCCAGCTCCGTGATCGGCCGCACCCACGCCTTGCCGCGGCAGGCCGGGTCGGTGATGTGGTCCACGCCCGTCTCGGCCAGGTACCTGTTGTACCCCTGGACGTAGCCGCGAATGGCCTCCTTGACCTCCGGCTCCGGCCCGCCCGGCGCGGGCAGGTCGATCAGCCGTTCCACCACCCGGTTGTCGTTCATCCGCTGGAAGTAGAGGTCGCTGTTGAGGTTCGTCGTGGTGTTCTGGTGCTCGCCGGGGCTCGCCTTGCCGTCCGGCCCCAGATAGCGGGACCGCTGGGCGTTGACCATCAGATAGGTGTCGGCCAAGGTGCAGATGTTGTCCTTGGCCGCGGCGTATCCGTAGCCCGTGCCCAGTCCCGCCCAGTCGGAAGCGATGATGTGCGGGATTCCGTACTCGGTGTAACGGATGGTCGGCTTGTCGGGCGCCTGTCCCGGAGCCGGCGCCCCGGTGGCCGCCATCGTGCTCAGCACCGCCGCCACCGCGGCCGTGGCCACCATCGGCAGCCTCGCTCTGAATCTCCTCCGCGCCATCGAGCCGTCCTTCCCCTGTGGTCCGGGCCTTCGTCTGACCGCGGCCACGCTAGGGAGGAGCGATGAAATCCCGATGACGCCGGCTCCGACAGTTCCCGACAGGCCATAGCCGACGCGCCCACCCCTGTCAGTCCGGAATCTTCCGGGGTCTCCCGGCCCGGCACCGTTGCTACCTTCCGGACGCATCGTCAGGCTCCCGATCAGGAGGACACAGTGAGCGCGCAGCACCCCAGCCGCAGGAACATCCTGAAGACCGCCGGTGCCCTCACGGCCGCGATGGCCATGGGCGGCGCGGGAGTCCTCGCCGCCGCGTCGACCGCTTCCGCCGTCGGTGACATTCCCGGCCTGCACATCACGGAACGCGGCGAGCAGGATCCCCGGATGTGGTACTACCGGTTCCAGACTTCCGCCATCGGCGGCTGGACCCCGGCCGTCAACGTGCTGCTCCCCGACGGCTACCACACCAGCGGGCGCCGCTACCCCGTCCTCTACCTGCTGCACGGTGGCCTGGAGGACTTCATCACCTTCGACCGGTTCCACGACATCCGGGGTCTGACCGCCTGGAAGGACCTCATCGTCGTGATGCCCGACGGCGGGCGCGCCGGCTGGTACTCCAACCCGGTGAGCTCCAACATCGGTGCCCGGAACTGGGAGTACTTCCACATCGGTCAGCTGATCCCGTGGATCGACGCGAACTTCCGCACCTACGCCGAATACGACGGCCGCGCCGTCTCCGGGTTCTCCATGGGCGGCTTCGGCGCCCTGAAGTACGCGGCCAAGTACTACGGCCACTTCGCCTCGGTCAGCGCCCACTCCGGCCCGGCCAACCTGCGCGGGGGCAACGGTGACCTGGTGACCCACTGGGCCAACGCCTCCTCCGCCGCGGTGGAACTGAACGGCGGCAGCATCTATGGCGTGCCCTTCTGGGACCAGGCCCGGGTCAGCGCGGACAACCCGTGCGAGCGCATCGAGAGCTACCGGAACAAGCGGGTCTTCCTGGTCGCCGGTACCAGCCCCGAGGACATCCAGGGTTACGCCAATGAAACCCTGGTGCTGGCCACCCAGCGGGAGTTCAAGTGGAACCTCGACCGCGCGGGCATCCCCTACGAGCAGCACGAGGTGGGCGGCGGTCACTATGTCCGCCGGGATCTGCTGCAGGACGACATCAACGGCATCATCGACCGGCTGCGCAAGGCGTGAACGGCCCCCTGAGCCGCGTCCTCGCGGCGACTGCCGTACTCCTTGCGGCGCTGTCGGTGCCGGCCGCCACGGGTTCGGCCGAGGCCCGGCCCGCCGAGCTCACCGCGGCCTGCCCGACCACCGGCTGGGTGTCCCAGCACTTCCACAGCGGCCACAACGGCGTCGACATCGCCAACGACGTCGGGACACCGATCTACGCCGTCGGCGACGGCGAAGTGACCATCTCCGGATACACCGGCGACTACGGCCAGTGGATCCGCGTGCTGCACCCCGACGGGCGGATCTCCGAGTACGGGCACATGTCCCGCCGCGACGTCTCCGTGGGCGACCACGTCGTGGCAGGCCAGCAGATCGCCCTGATGGGCGCGGAGGGCACCGACGTCGACGGCTCCCACCTCCACCTGCGGATCTGGGGGGACCGGTCCACCTCCTACGGCATCGACCCCGAGGTCTACCTGGCGGAGCGCGGCGTCGTCCTGCCCTGCACCCCCGGCAGCGGGCCGCGCCCCAAGCCGCCGGTGTATCCGGCGGAGTCGGGCCGCGTGGTGTCGGCGCGGTCGGCGGACGGACGGCTGGAGGTGTTCGCCGCCGGCGCCGACGGGGTGCACCACGCCTGGCAGCAGGAAGTGAACGGCAACTGGTCGGCCTGGGAACCGCTCGGCGGGCCGGGCAACGCCGAACTGGCGATCGCGCCCAATGCCGACGGCCGTCTGGAGATGTTCGCCCTGTCGGGCAGCACCTTCCAGCACCGCTGGCAGCTCTCCCCCTCCGGCGGCTGGTCGAACTGGGAGACCTTCGGCGGTGGCGGCCGCGACACCGCGGCCGGTGTCAACGCCGACGGCCGCATCGAGGTCTACGCCTCAGGTCCGGTCGGCCTCTTCCACCGGTACCAACTCGCCCCCAACGGCGGGTGGTCGGAGTGGGAGGCCACCGGCGGCGGCCCCGCCGACAGCCGGGTGGAGATGGAGAAGTCGCCCGACGGCCGCCTGGAGGTGTTCGCCCTGGGCGCCGACACCTTCCAGCACGCCTACCAGACGGCCCCCAACGGCGGCTGGTCGACGTGGGAGACCTTCGGAGGCGGCGGCCACGACCTCACCGTCGACCACAATGCCGACGGCCGCCTGGAGGTGTTCGCCTCCGGCCCGAACGGGGTGTTCCACAAGTACCAGACCAGCACGGTCAGTTGGTCGGGCTGGGAGGGGACCGGCGGTCCCGCCGACGCGCAACTCAGCAGCGAACGCACACCGGACGGCCGGGTCGAGGTCTTCGCCATGAACGGCAGTACGGCCATGCACACCTGGCAGCGCGCCGTCAACGGGGCGTACGGCGACTGGAACGCCTTCGGCGGCGGCACCGAGGTCACGGCGGCCACCAACGCCGACGGCCGGATGGAAGTCTTCGGCACCAACCACACCGGCACCTTCCACACATGGCAGACCGGCTTCTCCACCTGGTCCGAATGGACCTGGCTCAACACCACCGCCGGCCCCACCCAGGGCTGACCGGTCTCCGGCCGCCCCACACGCGCTCTCCGTGGCCGGCCGTGCCCCCCCGTTCGGGCACGGCCGACCACGCGGCCCCTCTGGAGAGACTCATGCCCGCGATCAGCAGACGCACCCTCCTGCGGGGCGCCGCCGGGGCGGGCGCGCTCCCGTTCCTGGACACCGGCCGGACCGCGACCGGCGCCTCCCACGTCGCCGATGCCCTACCACCCGCCCGGTGGGCCGGCGCCGGCCCCTTCGCCTACGTCTACGACCCGTCCACCCCCGCGGGCCCGCGCTACCTCAACGACCACACCCTGATCAAGGCCCAGGGCCACTGGCACCTGTTCAGCATCTTCGGGGACAGCGCTCCACGCGGCGAATCCCCGGACAGCACGGGGGAGACCTCCTTCGTCCACGCCTCCGCGCCGAGCCCGAACGGTCCGTGGACCACCCACGCTCATGTACTACACGGAGCTCTCCAGCGCGGGCGGCCACCATGTCGTGGCCTTCCGGCGGTCCGCCGATCTGCTGCACTGGAGCGAGCCGGGCGTCGCGTTCACCGACGCGACCACGGACACGACCGTCTCGGTCACCGAGTTGCTTTCCACCGGGCGGACGCACGTCTTCGCCGTCACCGCCGAAGGCCGGATGCGCACCCGCGTCCAGGACCGGCCGAGCGGCGGATGGCGGCCGTGGACGGCCTTCGGCGACCGGGCGGTCGCACCCGTCGTATCGGGCAGCCCCGCGCTCTGAGCGCGGAGGGCGGTGCGTGGAGGGCGGCGTGTGGAGTGTGGATTTCGCCAAGTGAAAGGGGAAAACGGGAGGGCAGGCGGCGCCGTGATCCCCCGGGCACGGTGACCTTCCCCACCCTGCCGGGGCCGGGGCAGGCCACCGGCCAGGCCACCGGCGGCCACGGCCGGAGGGACGGATACCACTCCGATGCCCCTGTACCGGCCGCACCGTCTGCTGCTCCGATCCGTTCGGCAGAGAGTCGAAAGCAGCCCCAAAGCACCACTGTTGACACGGAGTCGACGTGGCCCGGCACACAACGGGCGGCCCTTGCGTGAGGGTGGGTCAGGCGGATGGGAAGGGAGACCCGGGAGGCTTCCACGGCCGCCAGGGTGGGCGTCCCGACCCGGCGGAAGCCGGGCAGGCGCCGCCCTGCCGAAGTGGCCGAAGTGCGCCGATGAACTCCCTTGAGAGATGAGTATTGTTCCACTCGTCCGAGCAGCGACGCGTGGAACAGGGGGAACCGTGAGCGGTGTAGTCGTCCACCTGCCGCAGGGGTGCAGTGGCGCCGACGGCGGCGAACCGTACGGTGACCCCGTGACGCTGCGGCTCGGACCGGGCGAGGCCGCCCGCTTCGGACGGGGCTCCGCGACGGTCCCCGTCGAACTGCGCCTCGCCGACCCGGCGATCTCCCGGCTCGCCGGGGAGATCCGCGTCGCCGACGACCACTGGCAGCTGACCAACCACAGCGCCACCCACAGCTACCTGGTGGAGAACCCGGAAGGAGCGGGGGAGTACCTGAGGGTCCCGCCGCGCCGGGTCGGTGCGCCCGTCCCGTTCGAGTTCTCACGCGTGGTGCTGCCCACCCGCAGCGACGTCACCGTGTCCTTCCAGGTGTTCGCGCCCGACCACGTCTATCTGGACCCGGACGCCATGGGCGCACCCTGGGGCCGCCTCACGGTCACGGCGTACTCCCTGGACGAGACGGCCGCCTACTTCCTCGTACTCGTCGCGCTCTGCGAACCGCGCCTGCGCGACCAGTCCCGCGTGGCGGTCCCCACGACTCCCCAGATCGTCGAGCGGCTCAGGGGACACCCCACCTGCGGCACGCTGACCGCCCGCGCGATCAGCTCGCACATCGACTACCTCGCCGAGGAGAAGCTGCGCATCGGCGCCCCGGACCTGCGCGAACCCGGCAGGAGCGAGCGCCGCAACGGCAAGCGGGAGGAGATCGTCGGGCTCGCGCTGCGGTTCGGGCTCGTACGGGAGGAGCACCTCACGCTGCTGCCGCCCCTGACGGGGGCCGGCGGGCGGGAGCGGCAGAGCAGGCGATGACGCCGCCGAACGGCCTGCGCGACACCACGGAGTGCGAGCGCAGGGACCTCCTGCCGCCCGGCTACCGGGTGCGGGACTGGGCGGTCACCGACTTGATCGGGTCCGGGGGCTGGTCCACGGTCTACGCGGCACGGCCGGCCGACGGGTACCCCGGGCGGACCGGCGGCGCGGCCCCTGCGGGCGGGCCGGCGGGACCAGCCGACGTCGCGCTGAAAATCATGCCGACCGCCGGGTACGCCCCGCGCCAGACGCGCAGGATCGTGGAATCCGCGCGCCGCGAGGTCGAACTCGGGCGCAGGGCGGGCCACCCCCGGCTGATCGGTCTCCTGGACTCCTTCGTCCTCGCCGCACCCGACCGCCCCTCGCTGGACGGCGCGATCGTGCTGGTCATGGAGCGGGCCGCGGGCAGCCTGCGCGAACTCCTCGACGCGGGGGTGGCCGAGGCCGACCGCCCCCGGCTGATCGCGGGGATCTGCGAGGGACTGGCCCACCTCCACCGCTCGGGCTGGGTCCACGCCGATCTCAAGCCGGAGAACGTCCTACTGGGCACCGACCGTTCCGTGAAGCTCTCGGACTTCGGCCTCGCCACCGAGATGACGGGCACGCACGGGTACGCGCCGCCCATGGGCACCCTGGACTACCTCCCGCCCGAGCGCTGGCGGGCGCCGCTCGGGGAACTCGGCGTACAGGTCCGGCCGAGCGCCGACATCTGGGCCCTGGGCATCATCATCCACGAGGTGTTCGCGTCCGGCGCCTCCCCGTTCTCCGGCGCCACACCCATGGCCCGGGGCGCCGCCGTGCAGGGGTACGGCGAAGGGCGGGTGGCGCTGCGCATGGACCACGCGGTGCCGCCGTTCTGGCGGGCGCTGGCGGCCGACTGCCTCGCCCCCACTCACGCGGCGCGCGCCCCGCACACCGCCGAGAGCCTGCTCGCCCGTATCGCCGCCGAACAGGGAACCCGCGGGACGGGGGCGGGACGGCTGCGGGGCCGGGCCCGCGCCGCCGTCCTGGCCACCGCGCTGTGCGGGATCGCGGGCGCGACCCTGTGGTCGGACGCGGTGCGGGCGAGCCCGTCCGCACCGCCCGGTGGCGCGGAGGCGAAGGCCGGCGCGATCCGGGTGTTCAACGCCGAGAAGGGGTGTCGGGAGCGGGCCGACCGGGACCGGCAGTGCAGTCTGGGCCTGGCGATCGACCCCCGGCGGCCGTACGCCGCGGACAACGTCGTGGCGACCCGGGTGTGGCACGGCGACGTCCTCGCCGCCGACTGCCAGGTGTCCGACGGGCAGCCCATCATCAACGAGGAGGACCAGCAGTCCACCCGCTGGTTCCGCGTCCGCCTCCCTCCCGGCTCCACACCCCCCACGGCCTGGCTCCCCGCCGTACGCACGAAGGACCGGCCGGCCCTGCCGGGGTGCCCGGCCCCCACGACCGCGCGCTGATCCGCGGGGGCTGCCGCCCAGGTGGGTCGGGAGGAGGATGAAGGGAGGCCGACAGGGCGAGCCGGGGGACCGGGCCATCGGCCCCAGGCCCGCTCACCGTGGGTGAAGGAGCTCCGTTCGTGGTCGCGTCAGAGACGGTCCGGGCCGGGTCCGGGACAACGCGATGGGCCCGGTGGGCGGCTTGTCGCATCGCCGCGTGACGGGCATCCAACCCTCTGCCCCGTCGGCTGCCACCCGGTGTCCCGCGGCCTGGGCGGCGGGTTGTGATCCGGTCTACCCGCGGTTGCGGACCGGTATGGGGGCTGCTGGGGGGGGGCCTCACCGGGGGCCGGCGGGCCCGCGGTGAGGCCCGCGCCGCTGCCGACGGAGCCGCGTACGGGCCGCTGACCTGGGTCACCACCGTTTGCATACCGGTGGTCGGGTGTTGCCGAACTCCCGCCTCCTAACTTCTGCTCATGCCGGACCGCGGGCTTCGCGGTCGGCCCGGTCCCCACCACGCCAGGGAGATTCACATGGCTGCGAACGCCGACCCCACCGAGGAGCGGGCCGAGGACGTCGCCGAGGTCGAGGCGCACAGCTCGGTGCTCGACGCCTAGGGCCCGGCAAACGGCATGGACCAGGGCCAGACCTCCTCCATCAGCGTGGTCGGCGCGACCGCCGCCGAGGTCTGATCACCGAAGCGGCGTGCCCGACGCCACGCCGGGCACCCCTCTTCTCGCATCGCCAGACAGCTCTCTCAGGGAAAGCAGAGAATGAACCTCAGGAAATTCGTGGTGGCCGCCGCACTCGGCGCCACCGTGCTCACCGCCGTGCCCGCGCTGGTCGCCCCGCACCCGGCTGCCGCCGACGGCTGCTGGGGCGAGTACTACAGCGACTGCCAATGGGACCCGGGCGCGGGCTACGACCCGGGCGGCTCGGGCGGTGGCGACTACGGCGGTGGCGACTACGGCGGTGGTGGCGGTGGCGAAGTGGTCATCATCCCGGGCTCGAAGGAGTCGGAGCCCGCTGAGCCCGCCTACCCCGGCGACCCGAGCTACAGCTACGAGTCTGACAGCAGCGGTGCGAGCGGCGGGGGCAGCAGCGGCGGCGCGGACTCCGCCGTCCCCTTCCGCGAGGGCGAGAAGGCGAAGCTGAGGCTGCCCTGCAAGAGGAACGACGGCCCCGCGCCGATGAAGTGGAACGAGAGCTCCAAGTACACGGTGAGCTACAAGGTCAGCGGGAACATCTCGGCCACGGCGGCGAAGCTGCTCACTGTCTCCGTCGGCGGCGAGCTCAACTCGACGACCGAAAAGTCCATCGGCTTCGAGATCACGCTCAACCCGGGACAGGGCTTTGCGCTGGACGTGGAGTACCAGACCAAGGAATACATGATCACGACGACGAACTGGCTCGGTCAGACCACCGTCGAGTTCGCGAACGTCACCGCGCCGACCGGCGCGATCACGGCCGTCCCCTGCTGATGCACGACCGTTCCACCACGGCGGCGGTGCGACGGGTGCTTCCCGTCGCACCGCCGCTCGACGCCGTCGCGATCCCGCCCGCCGCCCGCCGCCGGGCACTCGACGGGCTGGCCGAGCTGACGGCCGCAACCCGCACGCATCTGGACGACCCCGACCTCTTCCACCGCCCCCGGTGGCGGCCCAAGCTCCACCTGAACCGCATCGCCGGAATCGACCCGGCACAGCTGGCCGAGCAACTCGCCGCCGCGGCCGAGACACGGAGCGCGACCGGCCTGCTCGCCGTCCACTCGGTCCGCGCCGAGCTGCTTGAACACCCCGGCCGACGACCCTGCTTCACCCCGGACGCGCTCGCCGAACTGCACCGCATGCTGATCGCGGGGGACCCCAACATCACCGCCCGAGGCGGCTTCCGCCGCTCGTCCTCCACCGTCACCTGGCCCGACGGGCAGATCTTCTCGATCGCGACCGCGGCGGGTCCGCAGTTGAGGGAGCGGATCGAGTACTGGCACCACTGGGGCACCCGCACCACCGCGCCCCCGCTGGACGCCGCCGCGCTCGCCATGGCAGGACTGCTGACGATCCATCCGTTCGCTGACGCCAACGGCCGCACCGCCCGCCTGCTCGCCCAGTGCGACCTGGTGGCGGCAGGCCTGTTGCCCGGCCTGCTGCTCGATCTCGACGCCTGGGCCGAACAGCACCACGCCGAGCACGACACGGCCCTGGTCGCCGCGGCCGACGGCGACCTCACCCGCTGGGGAGCACTCTTCGCCCGCGCGGTGACCGAGACCGCCCGGCACCGCACCCGCACGCTCACGGCCCACGGCCGGCTGCTCGACACCGCCCTCGCGCAGGTGACCGACGATCCCGCGGCCGTGGCCGTCCTCACCCAGCTCCGCGCCGCACCGGCGGTCTCGGCCGCCTGGCTGCGCGACCGCGTCGCGCACGAGCCGCAGCCGGCGCTGGACCGCCTGCGCGCAGCAGGCATCCTCACCGACCACCCCCGCCTCCCCGGAGCACTGATCCACCCGCAGCTCCTCGAACTGCTCGACACCCCCTACCGGCCCGACCCGGAGAGGAAACCCGACGATGCCGAAGGAGGAGGGCCCGCCGCGCCGCGCTGACGGCCCATGCCCGCAGGCCGGAGGCGCGATGCCGCTGGTACCGGCATCGTCCCCCAGTCCGCCTCCGCTCCCCCGCCCCTCCACGGAGGCTCGGTCAGCGCACACTCGGCTCCCACCCGTGCTGTTCGGCGGGCGTCGTCCACCGGGCCTGCTCCCGGGCGAGCAGGCAGGTGAGGTGCGGCAGCGTGTACACCGCCAAGTGCGCGGTGACCTCGCTCGCCGGCGAGAGGACCAGCCCGGCCTCGATCAGCCGCTCGATCTGACGCCGTGCCGCGTCCGGAGCGCACCCCAGCGCGACCGCCGCACGCTCCGCGGTGAACACCGACGGGCCCGGCAGCGCCCCGAGCCGGACCAGCGCGGAACGATGGGAGTCCTCCAGCCGCCGCCACTCCTCGGCGACCAGTGACCGCACGTCGAGGTCGCCCACGGCGAGTTCGTCCAGCACGATGCGCGGATCGGACAGCCGGTCCGCGTACTCCGCGAGCGGCAGGTGCCGCAGCACGGTGAGTTTGAGGCCGGCCACGCGGACCGCGAGCGGGAGCATGCCGCAGGACCGCACGACGCGTTCGGCCGCCGCCAGGTCGCCGCGCACCCGGCCGGTGATCCGGTCCAGCAGGTCCAGCGCCTCCTCGACGGAGAACGGCGGCAGGTCCACCCGATGGGTGCCGGCCAGCCCGGCGAGCCGGGTCCGGGCCGTGACGATGACACTGCTCTCCCCGGTGCCGGGCAGCAGGGGGCGCACACTCGCCTCGTCGGGTGCGTCGTCCAGCACGAGCAGTACTCTGCGGTCGGCCAGCCAGTCCCGCCACAGCGCGGTGGCCTGGTCGAGGTGTTCCGCCGACCGGATGTCCCGGCCCGCGTACCGCAGGAGTTCGGCCGCCACCGACGCGGGTGACCGACGGGATCCGTCCGGCTCGCGGAGCCTGAGGTGGATCCGGCCGTCGGGGAAGCGGTCCGCCATGCCGTGCGCGGCGTGGACCGCGAGGACGGTCTTGCCCACGCCGGCCGGTCCGGTGACCAGGGCGACGGCCCCGCCGTCCGACACCGCCACCAGCAGTTCCCCGAGTTGCTCGCCGCGACCGGTGAAGTCGCAGACGTCGGCGGGGAGCGCGACGGGTGCGCGGCGCTGTGCCGCCCCGCTCGGCCGACCGGGGCACGGGGCGTGCCCGTCGTCGGCGAGGATCGACTCGTACAGCGTGGTCAGGGCGGCGCTCGGGGGCAGTCCCAGTTCCCTGGACAGGAGCTGTCGTACCTCCTCGTACCCGGCCAGGGCCTCCGCTCGGCGCCCGCAACGGTGCAGTGCCGACAGGTGCGCCGCCCGCAGCCGTTCCCGCATCGGATGCCGTTCCAGCAGGCCCGTTGTCACCTCGACGACCTCCGCGGGCCGGCCCGACTCCAGCCCGGCCTCGGCCCAGTCCTCGCAGACCGCGAGGTAGCGGCCGACCAGCAGGCCGGCCTGCCCCCGCACCAGCTCGGAGCAGCGCAGCTCGGGGAGCGGCGGCCCGGTCCACAGCCGCCTGGCGCGGTCGAACAGATGGAAGGCCGCCTCGAGTTGGCCATCCGCAGCGGTCTGCCGCGCGGTCCTGGCCAGCGCCTGGAACCTGAGGACGTCCAGCTCGGGCTCGGCGAGCCGCAGCAGGTAGCCCCCGGGCCCGTGGACGATCCGCTCTCCGGCGCTGTCCAGCGTCCTGCGCAGGGCCGAGACGTAGACCTGGATGTTCTTCCGCGCCGTTCGGGGCGGTTCGTCGGCCCAGACGGCCTCGATCAACTGGTCGACCGGGACGAACCTGTTGGGACGGCAGAGCAGCATGGCGAGGACGACCCGCTGTTTGAGCGGGCCGAGCGCGAGCAAGTCGTCCCCGACCTGGACCGACATCGGCCCGAGGAGGGAGAACCGGACGGCTGCCATGCCCTGCCGTACGACCGGCATCTCACGCATGGTCACGGTGTACCAGCCTTTCGGTAGCGGAAGCGACCCCAGCTTCATCGGCCGCGGATCCGCAGACGTCGGGGGAACCACGTAATCGCTGTACGTATCTGCCGGAGTCGCTGTACGTATCCCTCCCGTGCCGCCGCGGTGACGGCGTATGCGTCCCCGTGGCCGCAGTCAGTAGAATGATCACGCTGCTTCACATGTGGAAGTCGAGCCGCCCGTCCGGTATCTGTAAGGTTGTCATATACACGTCCCAAGAGGGAGGACGGCGCCATGGCCGCAGTGCGTCCTCCGGCCGCCAGCGGGCTTCTCGTCGGGCGAGAGGCCGAACTCGACGTTTTCAAATGGTCATTGGCGACATTGAGTGACGGTCGGGGCTCGATCGTCGAGCTCTCTGGGGAACCCGGCAGCGGGAAGACCCGCCTGGCCACCGCCCTTGCGCAGCTGGCCGACCAGCGGGGGATCCCGGTGATCCGCACCCGCGCCCTGCGTGGCGGCTCCCTCCCCCTGCAGGTGTTCCACGATGCCTGGCAGGCACGGCGGGCGGCCGGCGGTCCGCGGCAGCGGTTCGACGAGGCTGCCGGCCGGCTCGCCGAATGGGCCGCGGGCTGCGTCCTCGTGCTGGACGATGTCCACCTGTGCGATCCGGACTCGACGGCGCTGCTGGTACGGCTGGTGCGCTCGGTGCCGCCCGCCCCGTTCCTGCTCGCCCTCGCCCACCGCCCCGGCCGGACCGCACCCGAGCTGCGCGAGGCCCTGGCCGAGGGGGCGCGCACCGGAACGGTGACGCAGGTCCAACCGAGCCCCCTCACCCCCGAAGCCGTGGCCGCACTGCTGGCCGACCGGCCCGCCCCCGCGGGCTCCGGACCGCCCACCCCGGCCGAACTCCAGGACTACGCGGCCGGGTTGTGCGCCGCGGCCGAAGGCAATCCGCAGTACGCGCAGCTGCTCATCGCGGCCAACTGGCACCCCGCGTACTGGCCCGACCGCGCCGGCACCGACAGCGCCGGGCTGCTTCGCACCGCGGAACCGCTGATCGCCGAGTTCGACGCGCTGTCACCGCAGGCCGTGCTCACCGCATCGGCCGCCGCCGTGGTCGGCAGCCCGTTCCGGCCGGAGGACATCGCCCGGATCTCCCAACTGGGAACGGACCCCACCCTCGACGCACTCGCCGAACTGGAGGCCGCGGACCTGGTCCGCCGGGCGGACTGGCGAGGCGGCTTGGCCTTCCGCCACCCCGTCGTCGGCCACGTCGCGCACGAGCGGGCCGGGCTCTCCTTCCGGCTGCGCGCCCACCGCCGGGCCCTGGACCTCATCACCGCCCGGGGCGGCCGGGCCCACGACCGGGCCCGGCACGCCGAACAGCTGCTCGGCAGCGACGCCGCACTCGCCGCGCGCGCCCTGGCGGACGGGGCCACGGAGATCGCCGCACAGGAACCGGGGGCCGCTGCGCACTGGCTGCGACTCGCCCTGGAATCCCTCCCCGACTGCGAAGCCGGCGCCGCCGCCCGCAACGAGCTGGAACTCGCCTGCTGCCGTGCGCTGATCGACTCGGGCCAACTCGACGAGGCCCGCACCCGCGCGCACGACCTGCTGGGACACCGGGCGGCGGCACTTACCGGACGGCAACTCCTCCACGCCCACGCCGTCTGCGCCGGCGCCGAACGACAGCTCGGCCGGTTCGCGGAGGCGACCGCCATCACCGACACCGCCCTCGGCCTGCTCCCGCGTCCGCTGCCCCGCCCGCTACCGGCCGAAGCCGTCGAACTGGTCGTCGAGCACGGGCTGGTCCACGTCCTGAGCGGAACGCACGACCAGGCCCGCGCATTGCTCCGGCAGGCCGTCCAGGCCCTGGGAGAGACCGACCGCACCAACGAGGCGAACCACGCCGTCCTCCGGGTACTCGACGCCCTCTGCCACACCCACTCCAGCGACGCGGCCGAAGCGATCGACGAAGTCGCCCACTGCGCCAGGCTCGTGGATGCCCTCCCGGACCCGCACGCCGGACGCACACCCGAGACCCTCGCCCTACTCGGCAGCGCCGAACTCTACCTCGAACGGTTCACCGACGCGGCCCGCCACCTGAGCCGAGGACTTACCACCGACCGCAGACGCCACCTGCGCCCCGTCCTGCTCCACCGGCTCCTCGGACTCGCCATAACCGAACTCTGGACCGGCCACCTGGACGCCTCCCACCAGCACGCCCGGGGAGCTGAGAACCTGGCCGGCTCCCTGGGCGTACCACCCGCGGTCACCCTGGCACAGGCGATCAGCGCGCTCGCGCTGATCTGGACCCGCGGACAGGAGTACGCCGGTGCCGCCATCGCCCTCACCGAGGAGGCGACCGGCGCCGCCCCAGCCGGCCACAGCTGGTGGACCGCCTCGGCGACCTGCCTGCTCGCCCACGCCCGACTCCTCGCCGGTGACCCCGCCGGATGCCGGCGGACCCTGCTGGACCCCGGGCGCGGCAGACAACTCCCCCACGTCAGACCCTTCTCACGGCCTTACATGCTCTCCCTGCTGGCGACCGCCACCCTCGACCTCGGCGACCGCGAAGAAGCACAACACCTCATCAAGACCGCCGAAGCGGAAGCCGACCGCCTCGGCCTGCCCGTCCAACAGGCCCACGCCCTCGCCGCCCGCGCCCACCTCCACGCGACCGACGGCGAACACCACGCGGCGGCCGCACTGTTCGCCCTCGCCGCCGACGCGTTCCAGTCCGCCGGGACGCCCGTGCAGTACGCCTGGACGCTGGCGACCGGAGCACGCTCCTTCCACCAGGCCCACGGCGCGGCCGAAGCTTTCGCGCGGCTCGACGCCGCCGAGGCGATCGCACGCACCCGCGGGGCACTGCTCGTCGGGCAACTGGTGACCCGCGCGCGAACCGAACTCGCCGCCGACTCCCGCACCGCGCACCCCTTGGGCCTGCTCAGCGGCCGCGAACGGGAGATCGCCGAACTGGCCGCGACGGGCCTGCGCACCCGCGAGATCGCCGAACGGCTCTTCCTCAGCCCCCGCACAGTGG
This sequence comes from Streptomyces sp. 3211.6, assembly GCF_003634815.1. Lineage (NCBI taxonomy): Bacteria > Bacillati > Actinomycetota > Actinomycetes > Kitasatosporales > Streptomycetaceae > Streptomyces > Streptomyces sp. 3211.6. The sequence goes on from NZ_RBXC01000001.1 coordinate 7,004,868, forward strand.
AGACCCACCTCTCCCGCGCCTACCGCAAACTCGACGTCTCCTCCCGCCTCGCCCTCTCCGACCTCCTGCGCCGCGCCGGCTAGCCCTGTAGTCCGACATCGCCGATGTCCCGGACGGTGGGTCCCTCGCCGCGGAGAGCCAGGTACTTGCTGATGATGTCCGTGATCCGGCGCTGGGTGTGGGTCAGATGGACGCTCACGCAGCGGGTGCCACTGGCCGGCGCGCGCGGCGTGGACGAAGGCAGCCGGGAGGGGAACGGCCCGTTCTGTGGGTGATGGCATGTCGTCGAGGCCCGCGTCTGATCGGGATCGGGGTCCCGGCTCTGTAGCTGATCGCCTCATCTTGCCGAGGGGAGCGCTGACCTCGGTTCCCCCCTGCGACCGCATGACACAGCAGCGGTAGCAGGCGCCTCCTCCCGACCACGTGCGGACCTCCCGACCTGCGGAGATGAGCAGGGCCGGGCCCTGTTATCGTACGCCGATGCCAACGATCAAACAGTTCCAAGTGACCTTCGACTGCACGGAGCCTGCGCGCCTCGCCGCCTTCTGGTGCGAGGTGCTGGGCTACGTCGTGCCGACGGTCCCGGAGGGCTTTGCCACGTGGGAGGAGTACCACCGCACGCTGCCGCCCGAGGATGAGGTCTACTTCGCGTGCACTGATCCCTCGGGAATGGGCCCGCGCTTGCTCTTCCAGCGAGTCCCCGAAGCCAAGGTCGTCAAGAACCGGATGCATCTCGATGTACGGGCCGGCGTCGGGCTCGTGGGTGAGGAGCGCCTGGCCACACTCGAGGCCGAATGCGCACGGCTGATGGCGCTCGGCGCGAAACACGTGCTGACGCAGCGCGCCGATGGCGTCAACGAATCGTGCATCACGATGCAGGACGTCGAAGGCAACGAGTTCTGCCTCGCCTGATAGTCCTCCGACACTGCGAGGTGGGGAGCCGCCTCCGAGGCCGCGATTAAGGGCTACCGGATCCGCTACACGCTCACCACGAAGCTGGTGGACGAGCTGGTCGAGGCCGCCGACGTGGTGCGGCTCAACAAGACCGTCACCCGCAACGGCCGCGTCGATCTCCTCTGCATCGACGAACTCGGCCCCTGTCGCCGCGTTGCCGAGCACCGGGTGAACGCATCTGGATACACCACATACAGTCATCTGTCTCATGACCAGGGGTGTCCAGAGTGGAGGTGGGCCGGCCGGGGGTGTCGGTCAGGGGGCGGATGAGGTAGCGGCCGCGCAGGCCGCCCTTCGCGGTGGCCCGGTGGGCCTCGGCGGCGCCGGTCACCAGCAGGCGAGCGGCCCGGCCACCCGGGTGCCGACGGCCAGATCGACGCCGGGGCCAGCCGCGTCCACGAGGCCGGCGCAGTCCCAGCCGCCCGTCTTTCCGAGCCGGTGTGCCGTGTCGTTCGCTCCGGTGCGTTGCTCCGGCTATGAGGGACGGATCGATCGCGCGAAGGGAAAGGCGAGGTCGGTGCCTGTCAGCGGATGATCTGGTGCAGGGGACAGCGGTCGCGCTTCCGTGGTGACGGGCACGGATTCCGCGGTTGGACGGCGAGCATCGCCCGGCGGCCGGGCCGCAACAGCGTATCCGCCTGACCCCGCTGGGCCACCGGCTGAACCAGGACCTGCGGCCGGGCTACGACCAGACCCAGGCCGGCCTCGACCGCGCGATCGCCGACGTCCGCAACACACACGGCGCGCTGCGCGTTGGCTTCGTCGGCGCGGCCGCCGGGCAGGTCGTCCACCAAGCCCGCGACCTGTTCGCAGAACGCGAGCCGGACCTCCGACACCCCGCCCATCGACTGCGCGCCGGTATGGCTCAAAGCAAGCAACAGCCCTCGCATCCGCGCCTTCGCCCGCGCCACGCAAGAGGTCGCCAACCGCATCTACCTCGCCGCCACGCTCCAGGGTCCACCCCCACGGCCACTGCGTGCCCCGCCCCCGCTCGGCCAAAGGAGGGTCAGGCGTGCGCCGGCTCGTCCTGGGAGTCCGTGGCGGGTGCAGTTGCGCCGGGTGCCGAGGAGGTGGGCATGCGCTTCTCGTACCGTTCGGGCAGTGCCCACCGGTACAGCGGCATGGCGCTCGCGGTGGTGATCACGGCGACCAGCACGAGCATGGAGAACACCTCGGACGTGATCATTCCTTGTGCCAGGCCGATGTTGATGAAGATGAGGATCATCAGACCACGAGCGTTCATCAGGCCACCTACGGCCCAGGACTCACGCCAGCTGAACCCGATGGTGCGCATCGCGGCGGCGCAGCCGACGTACTTCCCGATGAAGCCCGCGACCAGGATGAGCAGGAACGGAACGAGCATGGACCAGCCAGCGATGCCGCCCAGCTCGGTGTTGAGCCCGGAGAAGGCGAAGAAGATGGGCAGCAGCAGCACACAGACGACATCCATCATCCGGCTGTGCAGCGCCTCGCGGAACGCGGGGTTGCGGGGCATCGCCAGCCCGGCGATGAACCCGCCGAACACCGAGTAGATTCCGATGTAGTCGGTGAACAGGCCGGACAGCAGCACGATGCCGACGATGAGGTACATCTGGTCGAAGCCAAAGGTGCCGGTGCGCTCCACCCGGTCTCCCAGCGGGCGCAGCAGTGGCCGGACGACGAGAAGCATGACGGCGGCGAAGACGGTGGTGAGGCCGATGGTGCGCACCACGTGCATCGCGCCTGCGCCGGTGTGCATGGCCGAGAGCACGGCGAGGAAGCACCAGGCGGCCGCGTCGTCGACGGAGGCGCCGAGCAGGGTCATCCGACCGAGCGGGGTGTTCTGCAGGTTCCGTTCGTACAGGATGCGGGCGAGCATCGGGAACGCCGTGATCGACAGGGCACCACCGACGAACAGGGCGAATTCGAACGTGCTGACATCGGGGCGGGAGAGCTTGTCGTACAGGACATGCGCGGCTGCGGCGCCGAGCAGCAAGGGTGGGAGGATGCCGGAGACGGCCAGCACGGCTGCGTTCCTGGTGTCTTTCGTGCCCTGGCCGGAGCTGTGCTCAAGACCGGTTCCCACCAGGAACATGAACACCGTCAGGCCGATGGTGCTCAGGACGTACAGGATGGGCTTGACTTCAGGGGCGAAGACGAATTCCTGGGCCGTGGGGAAGAGTGCGCCGAGCAGGGTGGGGCCAAGGAGGACGCCGGCGACCATCTCGCCGAGCACGCGAGGCTGCTTGACGAGCATCGCCAGCCGCCCACACAGGGCCGATGCGGCCAGAATGACCACGATCGCGGGCAGGACCTTGAGGACAAGTTGCAGATTCTTGTCGGTGGTGACGGATGCCAGATAGGTGGCGTGCTGCACGGGGACTCCCCTCGGTGATCACGTCGGTGCCGGACAGGCCTTAGCTCCATGCCTTGTAGTAGGCACTCAGCGTGTTCCGCAGGGTGTCGTTGAGCTTGGGGATGAACTCGGCGGGCGGGGTGAAGCAGGGGTGCAGCGCGTCGATCGTGTCGGCGTAGCTGCGGCGCAGCTGCTCTTCCATGCGCTCCGGCCACTCCGGCGTCACCCGCCACCGGGTCTCGTAGCCCGAAGCCATCATCTGGTCAACCACCGAGTCGAGGATTTCCTGGCGGGTGCCGGAGGGCAGCGGGGCGCGCACCGGGGTGAAGGCGGCCAGCTCCGCTACGAGTGGCCGGCCGTCCTCGATCGACGTCGCCATATGCTTGGCCAACAGCGGCGATTGGTGCAGCCCGTCGCGGTAGGTTCCGGTTGCCAGCCAGAGGCCGTCCATGCCTGCCGAGCCGACGAGCGGGAATCCATCGACCGGGACCGGGCGGTTGCCGACCTGCACGGCGCGGACGGCTCCGCGCGGCAGCCCCGAGTAGAGCTGGTCCACCGCGCACTCCAGGAGGAATTGGAGGTCCCGCACGGTGGCGTACTTCCGGGGATGTTCGGACAGGACATTGGTGCCACCCACGTAGAGGGTCCCCTCGCTCCGCGGAACGCAGTGGATGCCGCAGGCGAACGCCCGATTGGGGCTGCGCAGGACACTGCGCGGAAGACTTCTGTCCGGGGTCTCGACCAGCGCCGAGACCCCGTATCCGCTCACCATCGGGGGAATCTGCCGGCGGAGGTCCTCGACCTGGCCCAGGAGTTCCAGTGAGCGGGCGCCCGCGGCCACCACTACCTGCCCGCACGGCAACAGCCGACCGTCGGTGAGGCGTACCCCGAGGACCCGGCCGCGCCGCACCTCGACCGCGTCCGCCTCGGCGTCGACCGTCTCGCCGCCCAGCGCGCTGAACGCCTGGTCGAGCTTGGCCAGCAGCCGGTGGGCGTCGACCGCGTGTTCCCCCGGAAGGTGGATTCCGCGCAGCGCACGGGCCAGCTCGTCGGGGGAGAACCAGTCCAACTCCTCCGGGTCGATCAGCTCGTGGGGTTCCCGGTACTCGCGAAGGGCGGTCTCGATGGCCCGGAAGTTGGCCGAGTCGACCGCAGCCGTTCCGGCGGTGTTGAGTACCACCACGGTGCCGTCCGCGGTGAACAGGGTCTCCTCGGATCCGGACGCGGCGGCCAGTTCGCGGTCCCAGTCCGGCCATTCCGCGCGGGCCCGGTAGTCCGTCGCCAGCTTGGCCCGGCCGCTCGGGGTGGCCAGCATCGACGAGGTGACCTCTCCGAAGCACCCCAGCATCGCGCCGGCGGCTGACGAGGCCGCGAACGGGCGGCCCTCGGCTCCGATCCGGGTCACTGAGTGCCCTCTTCGCACCAGTTCGAAGGCGACGGACGAGCCGACGGCACCATTGCCGACCACAATGACATCCGGCCTGGGACTGTCCATGGAATATCCTCCAGATCACCTTGCGCGGACGCGTGGGACGATTGTCGGGTCATCGCCGCGGACGGCTTCGCGGCGGGCGGCTTCGCGGCGGGGAATCACACGGGCACGTCGAGGATCAGTTCGTCACGCAGGCGGACCCAGGTCTGTCGCCCGCTTTGGTAGTAGACCTCCTGGTAGCGGATCTGCACTGCCTCCAGCGGGCCGCGATCCAGCCGGTAGGCGGGCAGATCGCCCCAGTAGTACAGATGGCCCCCGGGTGCTTTGAGCCACCGTAGGGAGCGCGGGAGCGGGCTCTTCGGGACCCCCTCGTTCAGGCGGGCAAAGAGTTCTCGAAGGTAGGAAACGTGCAGGGCGCGGTCCTCGTCGTCGCGGTAGACCCGGCCGTACTCGCGCTTGATTTCGGCCAGGTCCTCTCCCTCAAGCCGTAGCGCGTTGAGGCGGTCTCTGACATGTGCGTCCTCCACGCCGCCCAGCGGAAACGTGACGAACTCCTCGTCCGTGAGCGCATATCCGCGCATTCGGGAGAACTCTCGGTCGAAAGGACTCATGAAGCCGTTGTGAATCCTGAAGACCTCGCCGGTCGATGTTCGGCCGGTCCAATAGACTCTCGCCACGAACGGCGTATCCCACCAGCCGAGCTTGCTCGGCCGCCACGCCAGGCCGGACAGCACGGCGAGGAGGACCGCCATGGTGATCAGCCAGGATTCGACGCCGAATACCGGGGCGGGCGCCGCGCTGAGAGCCATGATGAGCGCAATGCCGACTGCAATGTTTTCCCAGAAGAAAATCCCGGAGGTGATGAAGACCACGAGGCTGAATACCACCGCGATGGAGATTGCCGCGACGGTCAGCCCGCGGGAGAGAAAAGCCGTGAATCCCAGACCTTCGGCCACGATGGTGCCGGCATTCATCCAGACGGCGACCGTGGCGAGCGGCCGGAGGATCCGGCGGACCTGCCGCTCCGTCAGGAAGCGGGCCCAGCCCCAGGAGTAGGCCGAGGCGACCAGGTGGTCGGTCCGGTTCTTCGTCACCCAGTCCCACGGCCGCGGCCCCAGCCGCAGCTTGCTCACGCAGGCGACCACGTAGTGCGACAGGAAGACCGCTACGACCAGCACGAGCAGGACGGAGCCGGTCTCCGGTGCGCTCCTCGGCGCCAGGTGCTCATGGACCCCGGCCGTCACCGACCAGGCGAACGTCATCTTGAGGATGCGGATCGCCGCCTTGGAATGATGCGTCCAGGCACCGAGCCGTCCGCACAGCAGGATCAGGGCAAGCATGCCGCATTGCGGCCAGACGAGCGCCGCACCGCCGGTCGCTGCAATCACCAGGCGATCGACGCGTTGCCAGGAGAGGCCGCGGGAAACGTCGTAGTCGAAAGTCAGGCACTTCCACAGGACAGCCGCCAGGGCTGCGGTCGAAACCCAGGAGGCCGGGGCATCCGGGGTCCGGCCCAGGACCAGCGCGATCGCAGTCAACGGGAGAAACACCAGAGCGGTGTGGACGGCGCCGCGCCCCGGAACGGCGGCATCCGGATACAGGCCGTTCGAACCCGTGGCGGGAAACCTCCCGGACCCGAGAGCGTATGCGCCCCATTTCATGGCCGGGGAAATTGCCAGTCGGTACAGCGCGAATGTGCCGACCACATCGCAGGCGTCCCACAGCCAACGGACCGACGGATCCATTGAACCTCCTAAAGGGCCGTGCGGCAGGGTAGCCAGACGGTGCCGACTGGCACAATACATTCCAGGTAGGCTTGAGGAAGCGATTGCTGAGGGGCGGTGTAAACCCTCCCATCTCGGGCAAAACGAGATTGTGCGGGAATTGTCAATTCCTGTCCGTCTGTAAAATTCTTCGCAGTGAGTGCCTCTTGACACCGAACCGGAGGCTCTGCATGCTGATCATTAGAGCGCACGCCGGTAACCGGATTTCCCCATTCCTACAGGTCAAGCTGTTGCGCGCCCGTTCACCGCATGGGAACGGGCGCGCGTGAGGGGTTTGATAGCTCATGCCTGGTACGAGCGTTTACAATCCGCTGCACCCCGACACGTTGGCCAATCCGTATCCGCTCTATGCAGACCTCCGCGAGCAGACACCAATTTTCTGGCACGAGCAGTCGAATTCGTGGGCATTGACGCGTTACCGAGAATGCCGTGAGGTTTTGCGGGACAACGAAACCTTTGCTCGGGACCGCCGCAGGGTCGGGGTCGAGGTTCCCGAATTCCTACAGAACATACAGACCCTCGATCCGCCCGCGCTGACTCCGCTCAAGACCGTGCTCTCGGACGCCCTGCGGAGCCAGGACCTGGACGCGATGGGGCAGCGGGCCCGCAGAAGCATCGAGCGCCTCTTCCTCGCCCTGGCCGGACGCGAGCGGTTCGACTGGATCCACGAGGTCGCGGCCCCCGTCGCGCTCTCGGTCACCTCGGAGCTGTTCGGCGTCGAAAAGCCGGCGCAGGACCTGTACGTACCGCTGTCGGACAGCATCGCGAGACGGATGGACGTCGGCCTCGACCCAGGCCGCGCCGCCTCGGGCGACGAAGCCAAGAACCAGCTCAACAAGCTGGTCGAACAGTGGTACGCGGCCGCGGACCGACCCGGGGTGCTCTCCGTGATCAGGCGTACGGGCGGCAAGGCCGGGGTTCCGGAGCACTACATCCGCAACACCACGGGCGTCATGTTCAACGCCAGCTACGGCACGCTGTTCGCCACCATCAGCAATGTCGCCCTGGCGCTCGTGCAGCACCCCGAAGCACTGGAGGCGATTCGCCGCCGCGGGAATGAGAAATTGCTGGAGACCGCGGTCGACGAATTGATCCGCTTCGAGGGCCCCGCTCAGGGCACCAGCAGGGTCGCCGTCCGTCCGACCACGATCGCAGGCCAGCCGATCGAACGCGGTGACGTCGTCCTCGCCCTCGTGGCCTCGGCCAACCGCGATCCACGGGAGTTCGAACGCCCCGAGGAACTGGTGCTGGACCGCGCGCCCAACCGCCACCTCGCCTTCGGCTGGGGCCTGCACGGGTGCCTCGGCGCAGTGTTCGGACGCATCGCCGTCCGAGAGATCATCTACTGCCTCGCCGAGGCCCCGGATCTCTGGTTGGCGGGAACGCCGAAGCGGCGCACCACCGCGACCGTGCGCAGTCTCGACCTCCTTCCCCTCACCTTCCGGCAGCCGGGCTGACCCGCCGCAGCAACCTCATGGAGCCACGGGCGTCCGCCCGTGAAATCGGAGCGCCGAGATCGGAGAGGGGGGAGGGGCCATGAGCTACGACCACTGATCAGCAACGGCGCTCAGTGTGCTCCGGGACCTGGCAACGGGTCCCGGAGCACGCTGAGGGCCCCGCAGGAGGAGTGGGCGCCACAGGCGGAAGGTACTTTCGGGGAGTATGCGGATGGGTCCCTTTCCAAAGATCGAACCGTACGACTGGGGATTTCTCGATGTTGGTCACGGGCACCGGATCTACTGGGAAACGAGCGGGAATCCGGACGGGGTGCCGGCGCTCGTCCTCCATGGCGGCCCCGGCTCGGGCAGCAGCCCGGGACTGCGCAGCATCTGGGATCCGGAGCGCTACCTGATTGTCCAGATGGACCAGCGGAACTGCGGCCGGAGCACCCCGTCCGCCGCCGATCCGGCCGTCCCGCTCACCCACAACACCACGCACGATCTGATCGACGATGTCGAAAGGCTGCGGGACCACCTCGACGTCGACCGGTGGGTGCTGTGGGGCGGTTCGTGGGGGACGACCCTGGCGCTGGTATACGCGCAGAAGTATCCGGAACGGGTGCGGGCGCTGCTGCTGGTCTACCTGATGCTGAACCGCCCGGCAGACCTGCGGTGGCTCTACCACGACGTGGGTCGCTACTTCCCCGCGGAGTGGCGGGAGTTCCGTTCCGGGGCGGGGGAGGGCGCAGGGGAGGACCTGGTGGCGGCATACCACCGTCTCCTGAACGAGAGTGGCGACGAGGCGGTGCAGCGGGAGGCTGCGCGACAGTGGTGCGCCTGGGAGGAGACCGTATCGAGCCTTGATCCGGGCTGGCGGCCGTCGCCGCGCCTGGCCGATCCCGACTACTGCCTTGCCTTCGCACGGATCGAGGCGCACTACTTCAGCAACGACGCCTGGTTGACGGAGGATCAGGTACTCCGGGACGCCCACCGTCTCACGGGCATACCCGGCGTGATCATTCACGGCCGGGAGGATCGGGCGAATCCGTACGACATGGCGTGGCTGCTGGCCGAAGCCTGGCCGGACGGTGAATTGGTGACACTCCCGGGGGGCCACACCACGGGGAAACCGAGCAGTGACGCGATGCTGGCCGCCGCGGCCCGGTTCGCGCAGCTGCCTTGACCGGGAGAGCGATGTGACACCGGAAATTCTCGACTGCCTGATTGTCGGTGCCGGACCCGGCGGCCTCCAGGTCGCCGCATGCCTCCGGGAAGAGGGGCTGACCTACGAGATCGTCGAGCAGGGGGGTATTCCCGGATCCTTCTTCACCACCTATCCCCGACATCGGCAGTTGATATCGAGCAACAAGCGCTACACCGGCAATGACGACCCGGAATTCAATCTGCGTATGGACTGGAACTCGCTGCTGTCGGACGATCCCGACCTCAGGTTCACCCGGTATAGCGAACGGTATTTTCCGGCCGCCGACGACATGGTCCGCTATCTTGCGGACTTCGCCTCCGCGCGCGAACTGAATATAACCTACAATCGGAGGGTCGTGTCGATCTCCCGATCCGCGGGGGTTTTTGCTGCGGTCGACGATTTCGGTGACACGCGCCGAGCGCGCCGCGTGGTCATCTCCACCGGGGTGAGTCTGCCGAATATCCCCGATATTCCGGGCATCGAGCTCGCCGAGCAGTACGCGACCGTCTCCGTGGACCCGAACGACTTCATCAACCAGCGCGTCCTCGTTCTCGGCAAGGGGAACTCGGCGCTGGAGACGGCCGACAACCTGATCGAGACGGCCGCGGTCATACACATCGCGGGGCCCAACCCGGTGAAGCTGGCATGGAAAACTCATTTCGTGGGCCACGTCCGTGCGGTCAACAACAACTTCCTCGATACCTACCAGCTGAAATCGCAGAATGCGGTCATCGATGCGGAGCTGGTGGAACTCAACAAGGATGCGGCCGGATATCGGGCCACGTTCAAATTCACCCGCGCAACAGTGGAACACACCTACGACCGAGTGATCGTCTGTACCGGTTTCAGGTTCGACTCCGCCATATTCGCGGAGGATTGCCGACCGCGGCTCGCCATCGACGGGCGATTTCCCGAACTCACCGGCACCTACGAGTCGAGCAACGTCAGCGGCCTGTACTTCGCCGGCACGCTCACGCAGCAGATCGATTTCAAGAAGTCCACCAGCGGGTTCATCCACGGCTTCCGCTACGGGGCCCGCGCCCTGGGCCGGGTGCTGGCGCACCGCCACCACGACAGGCCGTGGCCGCGGCGCCGGGTGGGCAGGTCGGCGCAGGAGCTGACGGCGGCGGTCATCGGGCGGATCAACCGGTCCTCCGGGCTCTTCCAGCAGTTCGGTGTCCTGGCCGACGTGCTGGTCCTCCCGCCGGACGGACCCGCCAGGTACTACGAGGAGGTTCCGGCGCCGTACCTCGCAGACGGCATGGTCGACGAGGAACGGGACGACGCGTTCTCCATCACCCTGGAGTTCGGTCCGGACCACGACACGGTGGACCCGTTCGTCCCCCGGCTCTCGTCCTCGGTGCTCGGAAGGGAGCACATCGATACCTTCCTGCACCCGGTGGTCCGGCACTACCGCCGCGGAGAGGTCGTCGGGACCGTGCACCTGCCGGACGATCTGGAGAACCGGTGGGACCGGCCCGACGTGCACGTCGAACCGCTGGCCGAGTTCTTCGCCCATGCGGTGTCCGGCTGAGCCCGGGGGCGATGAGGGAGGGAAGACACGTGCACCTGGTTCTCCTCGGCGCACAGACCGAAGCGATCGACGAACTCGCGGATCTGGGCCACACGCTGACGGTGCTGTACACGGAGCGGAACCTGGGCCTGGTCGAGCGATCCGCCGACCGCATCGCGCTCCGGGGCTTCGTACCCTCCTACGACTGCCCAGAGCTGGCCTGGTCGGCGCTGCTCCACCTGGGCGTGGCGGACGAGGTCGACGCCGTGATCCCGCTGCACGAGATGGCGGTGGTCTCGGCGTCGGTCCTCAACCGCCTCCTCGGCCTCGCCGAGCGCATCGATCCGCGCACCGCGATGGCCGGCCGGGACAAGGCGTTTCAGAAAACCCTCTGGTCCGCGCGGGGGGTACCGACCGCGCGGTTCCGCACGGTCACGAACACTCCGCGGTCGCTCGACGAACTCCGCGCGAGCATGGGTGATCTCCGGGGGCCCTTCGTCGTCAAACCACCGGCCCTCGGAGGGACTCGGCTGGTGACCTCCTGCGCGAACCCCCCCGAGGTCTTCGAAGTGCTCCGGGACACCCCGGAGCTGCGCCATGCGGTCATCGAGGAGCGCCAGCCGGGGGACGAGTGGCACTTCGACGGGACGCTCGTCGGGGGACGGATCGAGAGCTTCATGGTCTCCCGGTACCTGGCGCCGCTGATCGAGACCAAGTCGGGGCGCACCAACTGCTCAATCGCCTACCCGGTCGGCCGGAACCCAGGGCTCTACGCCGAGGCGAGGGCGTTCGCCCAGTCCGCGGTCGACGCCCTGATGGGGACCTGGGGCGTCTTCCACCTGGAGGTGTTCGGCGGCCCGGGGAACTTCGTCGCCGGGGAGCTGGCGTGGCGGCCTTCGGGCGCGTTGGCGAGCCTGACCGCCCTGCACACCATCGGGGTGAACCTGTGGGGGGCGCACGCACGGTTGCTGGCCGGCGAGGAGGTGACCCCCGGGACGCCCGCACCGGACTCGGTGGTCGGCTTCGCCTGTCTTCCGGTGCAGCCCGGTGCCAGGAACGGCATCAGGCAATCGGACATCGAGGCACTTGAGGGTGTGCGCCACGTGCGGATGAAGATCGGAGTCGGCGAAACCATGGGAGAGCCGGTGTCCAGCACCGTATGCGTCGCGATGGTCCTCGTCGAGGCGCCGGATCTGGAGTCCTTGGAACTCCGAATCGAGGACGCGTGCCGGCGCACTCGTGAACTGCACGCCGAACTGAGCGGATGAGCGGCCGGCGCCCCCGCCACCCTGCCCGATGTGTGGTCCGTCCCGGCCCGCCGGAAAGGAATGCCGTGAGAGCTGTTTCGCCACCGGGCGATGTCCGCACCGACGAGCGGGAGCGCCCGCACCCCGAACTCGACTGCGCCGTCGGCCTCTGGGACTCGCGGCTGTTCGGAAACCACCGGATCGTCGTGCGCGTCGCCCGGTACGCGCGGGCCGTACGCGTTGTGTTGCCCTGGCGGCGCCAGGACGAGAACCCGCACAAAGTCGACTTGATCGTGGTCTCCGCGCGGTCCGGGGAGCGGGTGCGCAACGTCGTGCGCCTGTGTTCCGACCCCACCAGCGGCGAGATCGTCTTCGAGCCGATCGACGGCCTCGGCGACTACTACGTCTACTACCTGCCCTACGCCCTCCTTGGCGCCCGGAACTACCCGAAGGGCTACTACCTGCCGTGGCGTCCGCTGGAGAGCCCGCAGTGGCGGTTCGCCGTCGGGGCGGACGACCCCCGGGCGGTGGCCTCCATGGTGCAGGCCGAAGCAGTGGCCTACCACGCCGCCGGGGAGCGCGAGAGCTTCGCCCCGATGGGCTTCCCCGCCTCACCGGACGAGCTCCAGGTGCTGCGCCGGCGCCATCCGGGGAAGAACCTCCTCCTCTTTCCGGAGTCGCGCTCGCGCCCGGTGGAGATGACCCGGAGCATTCCGGCGCTCTGGATCCGGCGGGGCGCGTATGTGCCGCTGGACGCCGTCGTGCGACGGGGGGAGTTCTTCGCCTTCCAGGTCGGCGTCTATGCGTTCTCCGACGCCGAGGTACGGGTCGACACCGGGGCGATGCCCTGGCCAACCCGGTCGCTGCTCACCGAGGGGGTCCGGGCCGACGGATCGGAGTTCACGAATCGTCCGGTCCGGCTCCTGGGCGGGGAGGTCCGGACGCTCTGGTTCGTCACGGAGGTACCCCCGGACGCCCCCTTCGGCGGTCACACGGGGAGCATCCGAATCGGGCCCGAGCACGCGTGCGTCACCCTCGGTGTGACCGAGGGCGAACCGGTCGCCGACGGAGGGGTGCGAGACCTCCGGTCGATGGCCCGACTCGGCTGGCTGGACTCACGAAAAGCGCAGGACCACAGCCTGGTGGCCCCCTTCCGGCCGGTGGCGGTCGACGGCGGGCGCCGCCGGATGGAGATCCTCGGGCGGTCGGTGGTGCTGGGCGCCGACGGGTTTCCCGAGCGGATCGCCTCCACCTTCTCCGACGAGGTGACCACGTTCGGCGGGGCCGAGCGCGCCATCCTGGACGGTCCGGTGCGGCTCGACGTGGGCAGGGAGCTGGAGCCTTGCCACGCAGTGGAGATCCAGCAGCCGGGGGACGCCACTGCCACCTGGCGCCAGACCCTCTCGGGGGAGGGCTGCACGGTGCGCGTCTCGGCGGCCTTCGAGGCCGACGGATGTCTGGAGTACCGCTGCGAGCTGACGGCGGAGGGAGGTCCGGTGACGTTCCCGGACGTCCGTCTTGTCGTACCCCTCCGGCGCACTGTCGCCCAGTACCTCATGGGCCTCGGCCGGCCGGGCGGGCCCTGCCCCGAGGAGTTGGACTGGACCTGGGACGTGGCGCGGAAGAACCAGGACTCGGTGTGGGTGGGCGACGTCAGCGCCGGGCTCCAGATCTCCTGGAAGGACGACTCCTACCGGCGCCCGCTGAACAGCAACTGGTACCGGGGCTCGCCGCTGGTGGAGCCCCGGTCCTGGGGGAACGGAGGGCTCGGCGGGGTGCAAGTGCGGAAAACCGACCGCGCCGTGGCGGTCGAGGCGTACTCCGGCCCGCTCCGCCTGGAGGCCGGCGAGGCGCGCCGCTTCGACTTCAGGGTACTGGTGACGCCCTTCAAGACGATTTCGACCCGGCGGCAGACGACGGAGCGGTACTACCACGCGCCGAACCGGGCGGAAGAGGTCTCCGGGGCCGGAACGCGCCCGGTCCCGATCAACCATCCCGGGTCCCCGGACGAGATTCGGGAGTACGGCGCGACGGTGGTCAACATCCACCATGCCACAGAGGTGATGCCCTACATCAACGACCCGATGCTCAGCGCCGATTCCCTGGCCGCGTACGTCCGTCGCGCCCATCTGGCGGGGCTTCGGGCGAAGGTCTACTACACCGTGCGGGAGCTGCCGTCCGCCGCCCCGGAGTGCCAGGCGCTGAGGGCGCTGGACGGGGAAGTCTATGCGCGAGGTCCGGCACTCGGCCCGAGCGGACCCAACGTCGGCCACATGTGGCTCCAAGAGCATCTGGCCGGGGGCTTCATCCCGGGGTACGCCTCGTCCAACGTCGACGACATTCCCATTGTGACCAGCGGCGAGTCGCGGTGGCTCAACGTATATGTGTGCGCACTCGACTGGCTCGCCAGGGAGTGCGGGATCGACGGCATCTACCTCGACGAGGCGGGATTCGACCGCACCACGATGAAACGCGTCCGAAAGGTCCTCCAGCGGCACTGCAGCGATCCGCTCATCGACCTGCACTCCGCCAGTCAGTACCGGGAGGCCGACGGTTTCGCCTCCTCGGCGAATCTTTACATGGAGCACTTTCCGTATGTGGACCGGCTCTGGTTCTCCGAGTACGTCGACTATGACGAGATCGATCCCGTTCGCTGGCTCGTCGAGCTCTCCGGTGTCCCGTTCGGCCTCCTGGGGGAGATGCTGGAGAACGGGGGAAACCCGTGGAAAGGCCTCCTCTTCGGTGCCACCGCCCGGGCACCCAGAGTCGATCTTCGTCCGCTGTGGAGGTTCTGGGACTCGGTCCGCCTGCCCGAAACCCGCATGATCGGCTGGTGGTCCGGCTCCGCGCCGGTGGTGACGGACCACGACGAGGTCTTGGCCACCTCCTGGATCGGCGCCGGGTACGCCGTCGTGGCTCTGGCAAGCTGGGCTCCGGGGGACGTGGACGTTTCACTGGAGATCGACAAAGCTGCCCTCGGTTTCGATGACGTGGTGATCGAGTCCCCGGAAATCGAAGGATTTCAGCAGGCGATGGTGGTCAGCGGGGCCGAAAAGATCCCTATACCCTACAACCAAGGCCGTGTGCTCGTTCTCCGCGGAACTCCTTCCGAGGAAGTCCCGCCGCAGTCCTCGTAGGTCGCGGGGTGTATGAGAGCGTTTCCACCGCGACATTTCCGGAGGTTCCCGCAGGTGCGCTCACCTCTCTTGGGGCAGACGGAGTTCCGGTGGTTCTTCTCGGGACGTCTGATCTCACTCCTCGGCAGCTCGATGGCTCCGGTCGCCCTCGCCTTCGGCGTCCTCGACTCGACGGGGAGCATCACCGACCTCGGGGTCGTGCTGGCGGCCCGCATGGTGCCGCTGCTCGCGTTCCTCTTGGTCGGCGGGGCGACGGCCGACCGGTTCTCCCGGAAGACGGTCCTGGTCTGCGCGAACCTGGGGCTGACGCTGACCCAGGGCACCGTTGCCGGACTCGTGCTGAGCGGCCACTTCTCGATGCCGGCTGTCGCCGCGCTCTCCGTACTCGACGGCGTCCTCACCGCGTTCATGACGCCGGCCCTGCGCGGCATCGTCCCGCAACTCGTCGACAAGGACCAACTCCGCCCGGCCAACGCCCTCCTGGGATCAGCTCGGAACGCGACCAAGCTCCTCGGGCCGAGCCTGTCGGGCGTCCTCGTCGTCGCGGTCGGCAGCGGCCCCGCCATCGCCTTCGACGCGCTGAGCTACCTCTTGGCCGCGGGCTGCCTGGTCCGCCTGGCCCTCCCGCCGAGCGCGCCCGCCGAGCGCTCAGCCCCGCTGCTCACCGACATCCGGGCCGGATGGACGGAGTTCCGCCGCATTCGCTGGGTGTGGCGGGTGACTCTCTCCTTCTGCCTGATCAACCTGGTGCAGACCGGCACCTGGCAGGTCCTCGGGCCCTCTCTCACCAAGCAGCTCGGCGGCGAGGCGCTATGGGGCGTCGTGCTCAGCGCGCAGGGCGCCGGGATGCTGGTGATGAGCACGCTCCTGCACCGGCTGACGGCCCGCCACTTTCTCAGGCTGGGGCTGCTCATGGGCGCGCTCGGCGCCCTGCCGTTCCTCGTGCTGGGCGCGAGGGCAGACGCCGGATGGCTGGTCGGGGCCGCGTTCGTGGCCGGACTCGGCGGATCCATCTCCGGAATCAGCTGGGACACCTCGCTCCAGGAGCACGTACCCGCCGGCGTCCTCTCCCGCGTCACCTCCTACGACGACCTGCTCTCCTACATCGCCATCCCGGTCGGGCAGCTCTGCGTCGGCCCGCTGGCCCATGCCTTCGGCGGCTTCCGGGTGACCGTGATCGCCGGCATCGTCTACGCCCTCACGGCCGTGCTCCCCCTGGCCTCCGCTGCCGTACGTCGACTGCCCCACGCCCAGCCCGAACCCGCCGGAGCGGCCGCCGACCACTGCCCCACCGCCACACCCTCTGGAGGAACGACGCCATGACCAGCGCAGTCAGCAACCAGTCGGCCGGCCCCGGGGGCCGCCTGAGCGGGTGGACCGGAGACGTCTTCGAGATACCTGCGCTCACCGTCCACGAGCTCTTCGAGCGCGCGGTCCGCGCAACGGGCACGGGGGACGGCACAGGTCCCGAGACGGTCGCCGTGGTCCACGGTACGCGCACAGTGACCTACGGCGAGCTCGACCGGCAGGCCGACCGCGTCCGGGACGGGCTGTTGGACGCCGGGGTCGCGAGCGGCGATGCGGTCGGCCTGTGCCTACGCCGTTCCCCCGAGCTCTTCGCCGCGATGCTGGGCGTCCTCAAGGCGGGTGCCTGCTACCTGCCGATGGACAGCGCGGATCCGGACGAGCGGCTGCGCCATGTCGTGGACCAAGCCGGCGGCATCGGCGCGTACGTCGTCGACGGATCCCGCGACCTCCCCGTCGGCACGGCCCGGGTACTCGTTCTGGACGAGCCGTGGCGTGCCGCGGCCGGGGAGGAGGGGGGCGGCGGGGGCGGAGGTGGCCGGGCGGTCGGTCAGGACGCCGCGGCATACGTGCTCCACACATCAGGGTCGACCGGCCGCCCGAAGAGCGTCGCCCTGACCCACCGGTCGCTGGTCAACATGCTGCTGTGGCACGACCGCACCCGCCCCGGCACCTGCCGCTCCCGGACCGCCCAGGTCTGCACCGCGAGCTTCGACTTCTCTTTCCACGAGATCTTCTCCACGCTCTGCTTCGGCGGCACCCTCGTAGTCGCCGACGACGAGGTCCGGCGCAACCCCGTCGCGCTGGCCGGGTTCCTCTCCGAGCAGCACATCGAGCGGCTGTTCGCCCCGGTGACCGTACTCAAGCAGCTGGCGGAGGCCGCCGCCGGGGGCACGGCCCCGCTGGTGCTCGCCGACGTGGTCACGACGGGGGAACGGCTCCGGGTCACGCCGGCGATGGCCGAGCTGTTCGGCCGCAGCGGCGCGCGGCTGCACAACCACTACGGCGCGACCGAGTTTCAGGACGCTGCCACTCACACCCTCAGCGGCGACCCCGGCAGCTGGCCCGCGAGCGTCCCCATCGGCAGGCCGATCGACAACGTCCGGGTCTACCTGCTGGACGCGGAGCTCCGGCAAGTACCGGTCGGCGCCGAGGGCGAGGTGTGCGTGGCGGGCGCGGGAGTGGCTCGGGGCTATCTCGGGAGCCCCGAGCTGACCGCCGAGCGCTTCGTCCCGGACCCCTACGGGGACGGCCTGCTCTACCGTACGGGCGACCTCGGCCGTGCCACGGCGGACGGCACCATCGAATGCCTGGGCAGGATGGACGATCAGATCAAGATCCAGGGCATGCGTGTCGAGCCCGGCGAGATCGAGGCGCTGCTGAGCGCTCGTCCGGACGTCCATGAGGCGGCGGTCCTCGCGCACGAGCTGGACGGTCACCCCCGGTTGGTGGCGTACCTGGTGCTGCGGAAGAAGGCGCGCCGGGACGGGGCGACTCGGCGGCTGCACCGGCACCTCGCCGGACTGCTTCCTCCGTACATGATGCCGGATGCCTACGTCGTCCTCGACGCGATGCCGCTGACCCCGAGTGGGAAGACGGACCGGCGCCGGCTCACTCCGCCCGCCGTCTTCGAGAGGCTTCAGGACGCCGGGCCCGCCCGCCCGGGATCACCCACCGAACAGCTCGTCATCGAGGTCTGGCAGGACGTCTTGCGCCTGGACTCGGTAGGCGCCGAGGACAACTTCTTCGAGATCGGCGGAACGTCCCTGCATGCGGTCGAGGTTCAGGACCTGCTCGCCGGGCAGCTCGGCCTCTCCGTCTCCGCCGCTGACATCTTCCGACAGCAGACGGTGCGGGAGCTGGCCGCCCAGCTCGACCGGGCGCGGACGGGCACCGGCCACGGTTGAGGTTCCAGGACTCTCCCGCTCTACCGCTCCCCAGACCGTGGGCCGGCGGCGGCATCCACTGCGTCACCCAGCAGCATCCGGTGCCGTATCGGGGCCGCGGGGGCCGGCGTGCGGGAGCCGGGCCAGGTCCGGGTGGCGGCGGCGCCAGTCCGCGTAGACCGGGCTGGCGGCACAGGTGTCCAGGTAGCCGGCCGCCACCGTGCGCAGGACGGCGTCGCCGTGGGGGGCCAGCGGGCCATCATGGTGCCAGGCCAGGACGTGGCGGTACCAGAGCGGGTTGCCCGCGAGGGGGCGGACGGTGAGGCCGGGGGTTTGCGCGAAGGTGGCCTGGCAGAGGCTGACGGCCAGGCCCGCGCGGACCAGTTCGATCAGCTGGCGTCCCTCGGCCTCGTGCGGGGCGGAGGGGCGGCGGCCGGCCAGCGCGCACACGGAGGACCAGTACTCGCTGGTGCGGTCGCCGTCGGGCCGGGGCATCGCCCAGTCGTGGTCGGCCAGTTCGGTCAGGGACACGGCCTCCTGGCCGGCCAATGGGTGGGTCGCGGGCAGCAGGGCGAAGACGGGTTCGGTGACCAGGGGGGTGAGGATCACCCCGTCGCGCGGGGGCAGGACCTGCTCCGGGTGGTCGCCGAGGACCGCCGCCTCCAGGCGTCCGGCGGCGAGTTCGTCCAGGAGCGTGACGGGGGAGTAGTGGCATCGGGACGTCACCTCGGCGTCGGGCAGCAACGTTCCTATGGCCAGGACGAGGTGGCCGATGAGGGGCGCGCCGACCGATCCGATGCGCACCCGGTCCGGGGCCGCCAGGTGGCGGGCCGCGCGGGCGGTGTCGGCGAGGAGCGCGTCGATGCCCGGCAGGACGGCGTGGGCCCGGGCCAGCACCAGCTCGCCGAAGGCCGTGGGCGTGGCTCCGGCCCGCCGCCGGTCGAAGAGGACACCGCCGAGCATCGACTCGATGCGGCGCAACTGCGTGCTGAGGCCCGGCTGGGTCATGGACAGCGCGGCGGCGGCCCGCGTGAGGCTGCCGGCCTCGGCGATCGCGCACACCACACGCAGGTGCCGTACCTCCAGTTCCATGCCGCGCATGTTATGGAGCGACGACAGCTTTCGGACAGGAGCCGACTCCCGTCAATCTTATGTGAAATGTCACACATGGCAATGGGAGGTTACGCATCCATGAGACCCATCCACCGCCTGGCCGCCTCGCGCGGGCTGCCGGCTGCCCTGGCCGCCGTACTGCTCCTCCTCCTGCTGGTGGCGCCGCCCGCCGGCGCCGCTGACAGCCCGTCGGCCTGCGCTCTGCGCGGCACCACCGGCTGGACGGACGAGGGACACGACACGGACTACTCGGTGTTCCGGCGTCCCGCCGGGACGCTCAAGGTCGCCATGGTCTTCGTGGACTTCCCGGACGCGCGGGCCACCGAGGCCCCGAGCGAGGACTCGGCGCAGATCACGCCCGGGGCGGACTGGCTGTGGTACGCCTCGTACGGCAAGGCCTGGCTCGCGATCGACCAGTACCAGCGGTGGGTCCGCATGCCCCGCGCCTCCACCGACTACGGTTTCGCGCGCGGCCTGGACCACGAGACGCACGAGGCGTACGTCAAGGACGCGGTGGCGGCCGCCGATCCATACGTGGACTTCTCCGGCTACGACATGGTGTACGTCGTGCCGACGCGCAACGCGGCGGCGATCTCCTTCACACCCACGTACGTGTACCAGCCGGGCACGGCGGGGGTGGTGGCCGACGGCCGCCGCATCTCGTGGGCGGTGACCTCCGGCCAGGACATGTGGCACTGGGGTGCCAAGCTGGTCGCCCACGAGACCGCCCACACCTTCGGGCTGCCCGACCTGTACGCCTTCGAGACGGGCAGCGACGCGCACCGCTTCGTCGGCGGCTGGGACGTGATGGGCCTGATCGGCGGCCGGGGGCCGCAGTTCCTCGCCTGGCACTCCTGGAAGCTCGGCTGGACCGGCGACGGCCAGGTCGTGTGCCGGGCCTCGAAGGGCAGCGACACGGTGTACCTCACGGCGGTCGAGTACGGCAGCGGCACCAAGCTGGCGGTGATCCGCACCGGCCCCACGACCGCGTACGTCGTCGAGTCGCGGCGCGGGATCCAGGCGGACGCGGGCTCCTGCTCGACCGGCGCCCTGATCTACCGGATCGACGCTTCCGTGCGGACCGGCCAGGGGCCGGTCAGGGTGGTGGACGCCAAGCCGGCCGCCGCACCCGCCGGCGGCTGCCGCCCGCTGGACGACGCCCCGTTCTGGGCCGGCGAGTCGTTCACCGACGCGGCGGCCGGGGTGCGGATCGACGTCCTCTCCGCTGACGGCTACGGCGAGACCGTACGCATCACGAAGGCGTAGGAGCGGCGCGGACGCGGCAGTGCCCCCGGCTCCGCACCAAGGAGCCGGGGGCACTGCGCGGGGCGGGGTCAGCTGCCGCTCCTCGCCGGGTTCTTGAGCCCGATCGTGGCGTAGTCGAGCTGGCCGCCGAAGGACGTGTGGCCGAAGGCACCCGCGACGTTGGTGCCGATCAGCAGCGGCATGCGCTCGATGACGGCGGGCGCCGTCGGGGCCTTGGCGAGGATCTCCCCGTCCAGCTGCCGCCACGCCGCATTGGCCTGCGCGGTGTCGGTCATGCCGGCGATCTCGTCCATCCGCTTCATCGTCGCCTCGTCGCGGAAGAGCGAATGGTTGCCGGAGTTCCCCTTCTCCTTGATGTAGCGGCCGTCGAAGAGGAAGGGCAGGAAGGTGGAGCCGGAGGGGTAGTCGGGGCACCAGCCGGTGTAGACGAGGTCGGTGCGGTTCCTGGTGTCGCCGATGGTGTCGTAGAAGGCCGAGGGGTCGACGGCCTCGATCGTGACCTTGATCCCCGCCCTGCCCAGGGACTGCTGGACCGCCTCGGCAACGCCCTTGTCCCCGTTGGAGACGGTGATGGAGGTCGTGAACCCGTCGGGCTTGCCCGCCTCCTTCAGCAGCTGCTTCGCCTTGTTCACGTCACCCGTGGCCGGGATCCCCAGCGTGTCGGGCTGCTTGCCGCCGAAGAGCGTGCCCGGCATGAGCGCGGTGGCCAGGTCGTTCAGGGCCGGGCCGCCCGAGGCGGTCAGCACCGCTTCGCGGTCCAGGGCGTACTGCACGGCCCGCCGGACCAGGACGTTGTCGAAGGGGGCGCGGCCGGTGTGCATCTGCACCATCTCGGTGCAGTTGCTCGACTCGGCCAGCAGCCGCGCCCTGACGTCGGCCTTGGTGAGCACCTTGGGGGTGCTCTCCGGGCGCAGCTTGCCCCAGGAGACGGCAGAGGCGTCCACGCCCTCCGAGGCGATGAGCCGGTCGTCGATCTGGTTGGCCCTCAGCCCCATCACCACGACCAGCCTGTCCGGGTACGCCTTGCGCACGGTGTCCGTCGCCGGGTCCCAGTGCGGGTTGCGGACCAGCACCAGCCGCTTGTCCCGGTCGTACGACTCGATCTTGTACGGGCCCGAGGAGAACGGGCGGCTGTCGTACTGGGGGCCCTTGTCCTGGGCCGGGGGCACCGGGGCGAAGGTGGGCAGGACGGTGGCGTTGGGGAATTCCGCGAAGGGCTTGCGGAGTTCGAAGACGATCGTGTGGTCGTCCGGGGTCTTGACGGAGTCGAGGTGCTGCCCCTGGGCGGGGCCCCGGTAGCCCTCGGCGCCGGCCAGGTAGCGGGCGGCGTAGTCCGGGCCGCCGGGCAGGTCGGGGGAGAAGGACCGCTCCACGTTGTACTTGACGTCCTGGGCGGTGATCGGGGTGCCGTCCTCGTAGGTGAGGCCCTTCTTCAGCCTGAAGGTCCAGGTCTTGGCGCCGTTGGAGGAGACACCGAGGTCCTCGGCGAGGTCGGGGACCAGCTCTCCGCCCTTCGTGCCCGGTTCCGGCTTGTACGCCACCAGGGTGCGGTAGAGCAGCCGGGTGCCGAAGTCCATGTCGCCGATGACCCAGTTGCGGGCCGGGTCGAGGTGGGTGAAGTCCTGGTCGGACAGGACGGTCAGCGTGCCGCCCTTCTGCGGAGTGCCGCCGACGGTAGCCCCCGCGTTGGCGAGGGCGGAGTTCTTCACGTCCTTGTCCTGCCGACTGCCGCCGGAGTGGCTGCCGGTGGAACAGCCGGCCGTGCCGAGTGCGAGGGTCGCCGCCAAGGCGGTGGCGACGGCGTGGAGAGTGCGCTTGTTCATCAGTGGTCACTTCCGTGAACAGTCGGACAGCCCGAGGCTGAGGAGGGAGGTTGGAATGTGACCGATAACATAGTTATGTGAAATGGCACTCACAATTGTCGCGCCTCCATAGCGCGGAGTTATGGGTAAGTGAGGGCTCCACCGCCCCGGTTGGGTCGCGCCATGCTGTCCCGCGATGTCACACGTCACCGTGCGGCCATGCGGCCGCGAAAGGGATTCATGAACCCCGCGTACGCGACCGCCGACCACGTCTTCACCGTTCCCCTGGACCACACGGCCCCGAACGGACCGACCATCGAGCTCTTCGCCCGGGAGGTCACCGACGCACGCCACGTGGACCGGCAACTCCCCTGGCTGCTCTATCTGCAGGGCGGCCCCGGCGGCAAGTCGCCCAGGCCGTCGGCCGGTTCACCCGGCTGGCTGCCCCAGGCCCTCACCACCCACCGGGTCCTCCTCCTCGACCAGCGCGGCACGGGCCGCTCCGCACCCGTCACCGCCCGCGCGGCCGCCCGCTTCGCCTCACCGGCCGGCCTGGCCGACCACCTCGGCCACTTCCGCGCCGACTCGATCGTCGCGGACGCCGAACTGATCCGCCGGAAGCTGTGCGGTGACGAGCCCTGGGAGACCCTCGGCCAGAGCTACGGCGGCTTCATCACCCTCACCTATCTCTCCCAGGCCCCCGAAGGCCTGCGGGCGTGCTACGTGACCGGCGGCCTGCCCGGCCTCTCGGCCACCGCCGACGACGTCTACGCCCGTACCTACCCCCGGGTGCGCGACCGCGTCCTGGACTTCTACGCCCGCTACCCCGACGACGCCGCCCGGCTGCGCGAGATCGCCCGCCTGCTGACCGCCACCGATGTGCGCCTGCCGGACGGAGACCGGCTCACCCCCCAGCGCCTCCGCACGCTCGGCCTCGTCCTCGGCATGGGCGACGGCTTCGAGCGGATCCACTGGCTGCTCGACGAATCCCTCGACGCGCAAGCGAAGCCCACCGACACGTTCCTGCACCAGGTGATGACACTGACCGGCTTCACCGACAACCCGCTCTTCGCCGTCATGCAGGAGAGCTTGTACGGCCAGGGAGCGGGGCCGACGGGCTGGGCGGCGTCCAGGGCCCTGGCGGCCTTCCCCGAGTTCGCCGAGGACGCCGACCCGCTCCTGCTCACCGGAGAAATGATCTACCCCTGGATGTTCCGCGAGATCCAGGGCCTGCGCCCCTTCGCCGACGCCGTCGACCTGCTCGCCGAACGCACCGACTGGCCACCGCTGTACGACCCCCGCCGCCTCGCCGCCAACCGGGTCCCGCTCGCCGCACTCGTCTACCACGACGACATGTACGTGGACGCCGGGCTCTCCCTGCGCACCGCGCGCGAGGTCGGCGCCACCCGGGTATGGGTCACCAACGAATGGGAGCACGACGGCGTCACCGCCTCCGGCGGCCGCGTGCTGTCCCGCCTGATGGACCTGGCCGCGGGCCGCGCCTAGGGCCTCCCCTCCCTCCTCCACCCTCCCTCGCACCCCTCAACCTGCCTCCGACGGGAGAGACATGACCAACCCGCTCCGCCGCCTGCTGCCGCTCCCCGCGGCTGTCGCCCTCGTCTCCTGCCTCTCCGCCCCCACCGCGGCCGCTGCCCCCGGCCCGCCGGACCCCGCCGCCGGCTGCGCCCTCCCCGGCCGGACCGGCTGGACGGACGAGGGCCATGACACCGACCGGACCCAGTTCCAGCCCGCCACCGGAACCCGCCGCGTCCTGACGCTGTACGTGGACTTTCCCGACGCCCCGGCCACCGACTCCACCGAGCCGTACGCCGCTCACCTCGCCCCGGCCGCCGACTGGATGGGCCGGGCGAGCCACGGCCGTCTGCGGCTGGAGAACACCCCGCTGCACCGCTGGATCCGGATGCCCGCCGACTCCACCTCCTACGGCTTCGCGCGCGGCCTCACCTTCGAGGCCCACGAGAAGTACCTCCGCGACGCGATCACGGCCGCCGACCCTTACGCGGACTTCTCCCGCTACGACATGGTCTACGTCGTCCCCGCCAAGGCGGCGACCGCCATCCCCTTCTCACCGACCTACCTGTACGACCCGGCGACGCCGGGCATCACCGCCGACGGCACCCGCCTCAAATGGGCCGTCACCTTCGGGCAGGACATGTGGCACTGGGGCCCCAAGGTCGCGGCCCACGAGACCGCCCACACCTTCGGGCTGCCCGACCTGTACGCGTTCACCGGCGCCCCCCACCAGTACGTGGGCGGCTGGGACCTCATGGGCGACATCGCCGGCCACGCCCCGCAGTACCTCGGCTGGCACTCCTGGAAGCTCGGCTGGACCCGCGACGACCAGGTGGCCTGCCTGCCCGCGTCCGGTCGCCGGACGGTACGGCTGACCCCAGTGGAACGGCCCGGCGGAACCAAGATCGCCGTGCTGCGGACCGGTGAGACGACGGCGTACGTGGCGGAATCCCGCCGTGCCGAGGGCAACGACGCGGCGGCCTGCTCCAGCGGCGTCCTCATCTACCGGGTCGACTCCGCTGCCCGGACCGGCGAGGGCCCGGTGCGGATCATGAACGCGAACCCGGCCGTGCCCCCGCCCGCCGGCTGCGCCCCGCTGGACCTGGCCGCGTACGCACCCGGACAGAGCTTCACCGACCCCGCGTCCGGCGTGCGCATCGACGTCCTCGCGGGCGGACGCACGGGAGACACGGTGCGGCTGAGCAAGGAGTGAACCCGGTCCGGGCGCGACCGCCGTTCACGCGGTCCCGAGCGACCCTGGCGGCCGGAGGACCTGCGGGGTCTGTTCCGATCACGCGTGGCCGGCGGGTGCCGGCCGGCTGAGGTGTGATCCCGGGGGTGTGGGCGGGTGTGGGTGGAGCAGGCCGACGGTGATGGCCGCGGCGGCGGATACGGCGCCGCCCAGGGCGAGCGCGGTGCGGGGGCCGGCGCTCTGTGCGATCCATCCGATCAGCGGGGCGAGCAGGGGTGTGGTGCCCAGGGTGGCCAGGAGGTACAGGCTCATGATCCGTCCGCGTATGCCGTCGCCGACGCCGAGCTGGAGGCGGGCCTTGGCGGCGGTGAGGAAGACCAGCAGCGCCGTTCCCGTCGGGACGAGCAGGACGAGGAACGTGACCGGTCCGGGCATCAGGGCGCAACCGGTCTCCAGCGTCCCGAAGGCGAGGGCGGGGGCCGCCAGTCGGCGGCCGGCCACCCGCGGGTGGCGGGCGGCCAGGAGCGAGCCGATGACGGAGCCGGCGGCCAGGGCGGTGTTGCCGAGCCCGAACACGGCGGCCGGGGCCCGGTAGACGCGTGTGATCATCAGCGCGGTGGTGATCTGGAAGTTCATGCCGAACGCGGCGACGACGGCGACGAGGACCAGGGTGAGGGCGAGCTCGCGGTGGTCGCGGACGTAGCGCAGGCCCTCTCGTACTTGCCGTTGGGCGCGGGGAAGCGGCGGGGCCGGGCGGCCGGCTCGGGGGTCCATGCGCAGGAGGCATGCGATCACGGTCAGGTAGGAGAGGGTGTTGGCGAGGAAGGCGGGGCCGGGGCCGAAGAGGACGATGAGGGGGCCGGCGAGCGCGGGGCCGGCCATGCGGGCGAGGTTGAGGGCGGCGCTGTTGAAGGCGAGGGCGCTGACGAGCTGGCCGGGTGCGACGGATTCTCCGATGAAGGCCTGCAGGGCCGGTTTCTCGACGACCATGGTGAGCCCGAGGGCGAGGGCCAGGACGTAGAGGGTGTCCAGGCGTGCTGTGCCGGTGGCGACGAGCAGGGCGGGGACCAGTGCGAGGGCTGCCATGACCGTCTGGGAGGCGAGCAGGATCCGGCGCGTGGAGTGCCGGTCGACGAGGACGCCGCCGTAGGGGCCGAGCAGCAGGAGGGGCAGGAACTGCAGGGCCGTGGTGATGCCCAGGACCGTGCCGTTGCCGTGTGACAGTTGCAGGGCCAGCCAGTCCTGGGCCACCTTCTGTATCCATGTCCCGGTGTTGGATGCCGTCTGGCCGAGGGCGAAGAGCCGGAAGGCCGGGCTTTTCAGCAGCGGCCACCGGTGCAGCCGGGGCGTGGGTACAAGCACGGGCGGGCTCCTCCGCCTATCGGTCCGACGATGCGTCTCGGCGTCCGCCAGCCGTGAGACGACGCCGGCAGGCTGCGGCGAGCGCGGGGGCGACCTCTTTCATCTCGGGCTGCCAGCCGGCGTTGGCGTTGACCTCGCAGACCGTGAAGTCGCCGTCCGGGGCGAACAACAGGTCCACGCCCGCGACCCCGAGCCCCATGACGGCGGCGGCCCGGACCGCTAGCTCCTCACCTTGGGGGTACCGGCCGGTACACGGCGCAAGGGACGCGCCCAGAGCCAGATTGGAACGGAACTCCCCTCCACTGGCGGTACGCACGACCGCCCCGGCCGCACGCCCGTCGACGACCACCACCCGCAGGTCCCGGCCGTGGGAGGACGCCACGTACTCCTGGAACAGACAGGCGGCCTCCGGTGCGAGCCCGTCGTGCACAGCCCGGAGGGTGTCGGCGTCCGGCGCCAGGAACACCTGCTCGCCGCGGTGCCCCCGCACCGCCTTCACCACGCACGGCTGCGGTATCCCGCCACCGGTCACCGCATCCAGCGAGCCACCCGCACCCATGAAGGTCTCCGGCACCGCGAGACCCGCTGCCGCGAGCCGCTGCACCTGCCAGAACTTGTCCAAACAGGCCAGGACCGCATCCGCCGGGTTCAGCAGGACACTGCCCATCGCCTCCAGGTGCCGCAACAGCGAGACCTCCCTGCCCACCTCCGTTCCCGGCGTCCACACACGTCCGTACGCCACCCGGGGAGCCGCCACCACACACCCGTCCCGACCACGCAACGTCAGGCCGTCCGGCCCGGCCCCCATCAACAGCTCACCGCTGCTCACGACAGCGAACCGGTCACCGAACTCCTCCTCCAGAGCCGTCCTGATCAGCCCGGTCACCGGCCGCCGCGACAGACCGGCACCCAGCACCAGCCACACATCGGCCCCGCGGCCCGCCACATCCATACGCCTCGCACCACGACCAGCCACGGACACCCCGAATCCTCCCGATCACCAGGCCGCCGGACAGTCCGCCACCCCTACCAAGCCCTGCCCATATCAGGCGATGGCAGGCAGAACGCCCTGGGTCTCACTCAGATGGCGCAGGCCGGGGTCCGGGTTGGGTCCCCATCAGACGCTCAGGCAGGGGTGACCGGCGCTTACGGCAGGGGGGTGCGGTGGAGGCTGATCAGCAGGCGCCAGACGCGTCCCGAGATCTCGGCGGGGGAAGCCTCGATGAGGCCGTGCAGCCAGTCGGCGAGCACCCCGGCGAAGGCGGAGGCCACGGCGGAGGCGATGAGGTCGGGCTCCGGTGCGCCGGCCAGGGCGCGTTCGGCCCGGCTGCGGGCCCGCAGGTCCCGGTGCAGGGCGTGGCCGAGCGGACCGCCGCCGCCGGGGCGGAGCAGCTCCCGGTAGAGCCCGGCATGCCGGGGGAGACCGTCGAAGAACTCGACCAGGGCGGGCGGCGGGCTCGCCGGGTCGGGGACGCCGCGCCAGGCGTGCAGGGCGTCCACCGCCTCCCGGACGATCTCGGCGCAGGTGTCGACGGCGAGCGCCTCCAGGTCGGCGTAGTGCAGGTAGAACGTGGCCCGGCCTACGCCGGCCCGGCGTGCGACGGCGGAGACGCCGACCTTCTCCAGCGGGCGGCTCCCGCACTCCTCCAGCAGGGCCTGCCGCAGCCTGGCCCGGGTCCGCTCGGTGCGGGGGTCCTCCGGCACGCCCCTCACCCGGCCGGCAGGACGGCGCCGAGCGCCAGGGCCCCGGGCAGGGCCTGCGCGATCAGGATGCGACGGTTCGCGGTGAGGCCGCCGTAGATCCCGGCGACCACCACGCAGACGAGGAAGAAGACCCGGACCCGGAAGGCGGTCGGGTCCCCGGCGAACAGGCTCCAGACCAGCCCGGCCGCCAGGAATCCGTTGTAGAGCCCCTGGTTCGCCGCGAGGCCGGCGGTCGCGCGGGCGAGCTCCGCGTCGAAGCCGGAGAGCTTGCGGCCGGGCGGCCGCTCCCACAGGAACATCTCCAGCACCAGGAAATACACGTGCAGCACGGCCACCAGGCCCACCAGCACCGTCGCGGTCGTCTCCATCGGCGTGACCCCGCCCCTTCGTCATTAATGGACAGGTGTCCAGAATAACTGGACAGCTGTCCATGATGTCAATCTCCCACCGCAAGGGCTGTGGGTCCGGCGGCCGCCCGGTCCGCCGTAAGACTTCCGTCAGGGGTGGACCTGTGGCCGCGGGGTCCGGGATGCCGTTGAATGCGTGTCTGAGTACGGACGAAGGGGCGGGTCGTGGGACGTTGGGGCAGGCGGAGCGGGCCGCTGGTGACCGGAGCGGCGGCGCTGGCGGTGGTGTTGGTGGCGGCGGGGCTGTACTGGTTCCAGCCATGGAAGCTGTGGCAGGACCAGGCGATCAGTGAGGCGCTGCCCGGCGCGGCATCGTCTGCGTCGGCGCCTGGTCCGGCGGCGGTCGCGCCCCCGGCCGCCGACCGCCCGCAGACCGTTTCCGGCGGACACCTGATCAGCCACGAACACACCACCACCGGCACGGTGAAGGTCGTCCGGCTGGCGGACGGCTCGCACGTCCTACGGCTGGAGGGGCTGGACACCAGCAACGGGCCGGACCTGCGTGTGTGGCTGACCGACGCCCCGGTGAAAGAGGGCGTGGCGGGCTGGCGTGTGTTCGACGACGGCAAGTACCTCAGCCTGGGCAAGCTCAAGGGCAACAAGGGCGATCAGAACTACCCGATCCCGGCGGGTGTGAAGCTCTCCGAATACACCAGCGTGACGATCTGGTGCGACCGCTTCGACGTCTCCTTCGGCGCCGCGGCCCTCACCGCGCCCTGACACCCCGACCGGGCGGCAGGGGCGATGCTGCCATGACGAGGCCGACGGCCAAGGCACCCCGTCGGCCGGCGCAGCAGCGGACGCCACGCTCAGCGAGTACCGTCGGCGAGTACCGCCAGGGCCACGGCCAGTCGGAGCAACGCGTACGGTCGAGTATCCGGCCGACGGTGTGACGAGGATCGGGCACCTCGCGCTCCCGGCCGGTGTCGACCGCCGGCCCGCGGTGCTGCTCGGCCCAGAGGGCATGGGGCTCAGCGAGGTCGAGCGCCGCAGGGCCGATGCTCTCGCCGAGCTGGGATACGTAGCGCTGGCCTTCGACCTTCACGGCGGGCGCTGTTTGGGTGACCCCGAGGAGACGCTGGCCCGTTGCATGCCGCTGCTCGCTGATCCCGACCGGATAGCCGCCGTCGGGTCGGAAGACCCGATCATGCCGCCCGCGCAACGGAACGCGTTCACCGCCGAGATGCAGGCCGCGGGCGTCGACTGTCAGGTCCAGCCGAGTTCGGTGTAGGTGCGGCCCGCCCGGATGCCTTCGATCGCGGCGCGGGTGTAGGGCACGATCCGGTCGGGGAGGGCCTCGGCGGGCCACCAGTCCCAGGACACGCAGCGGTCCGGCTCGCGGACCTGCGGTGTGCCGGTCCACTGGTGGGCGCGGAAGACGAGCTGCATGCGCGGCCGGCCGCCGGGATGGTCCACCACGTGCACGACGTGCACGAGTTCGACGTCGGCCGGATCCACGTCGATGCCGGCCTCCTCCTGCGCCTCGCGGACCAGGCAGGCGACGGCGGACTCCTGCTCGCAGTGCCCGGCGAGGAAGTGGTGGGTCGTGGCCGCGAACGCCGAGTCGGGGTGCCGCAGGCCGAGCAGCACCTTGCCGCCCTGCTCCAGGTAGAGGTGCACGCCCACGACGTTGAGGCGCGCCCGCCCTCCGTTACGGGTCTGCACCGGGACCGGGGCGAGGGTGGGGGCCTGGGCCTGGTGGAGGTCGATGACCTCCTTCGTCCACGGGCACATCGTCAGGTACCGGATGGTGCCGGCGTCGAAGTGCCGGAACATGATGCCCTCGGGACACGGCAGGCTGTCGGCGTCGCCGTCCCAGGATCCGAGGTAGACGCGGATCCTGCCCTTGACCCCGTCGGGGCCCCGGCTGTCGACCACCGTGAACTCCTCCAGCGGGACCACCAGACCGGTCTCCTCCAGCAGTTCCCGCTCCACCGCTTCCCGGGAGGACTCCGCTCCTTCGCGGTCGCCGCCCGGGATGCTCCACGTCCCCGGGTCGCAGATCCTCTTGTTGGCGTCCCGCAGGTGCAGCAGGTAGCGGCCTCGGGAGTCGACGAGCAGCGCGGCGGTCCCGCGGGGGTCGTCGGTCAGGGTCATCACAGGCTCCTTGAGGTGGGGGTGCGGCGGACGCGCCGGCAGGGCGGCCGGCGGCAGACGAGCGGGGACGGGCCGGTGCTCAGGAGCGGTCCCTTGCGGCCGGTGCGTCGTGGTCTCCGGTGGCCTGCGCCGGTACGGAGGCATCGAAGGCTGCGGCCTGGACGAGGTAGGCGTCGCGGAAGTCACCGGTGCCGGTCTTCTCATGCATCAGCTCGGCGAAGGTTCCCGACTCCGCGACCCGGCCGTCCTTGAGGACGTGGATCAGGTCGGCGTGACGTACGGAGTGGAGGCGGTGGGTGATGAGCACGATCGTCTGCCCGGTGGTCGAGGCGAGTGCCCGGATCTGGTCGAAGACGCGCTGCTCGGCGACCGCGTCCAGGGCGCTGGTGGGCTCGTCCACGATCAGGATGTCGGCTTGCCGGTACCGGGCGCGGGCGATCCCGATGCGCTGCCACTGGCCGCCGGAGATCTGGTGGCCGCCGCGGTAGCCCCGTGCCAGCAGGGTGCCGAGCCCCCGGGGCAGGTCCGCGAGGACCTCGTCGGCCCCGGAGAAGGCGGAGGCCCTCTCCACCGCCGGGTCGTCGATGGCGTGGCCGGGCTGGCCGATGCCGACGTTCACGCGGAAGGTGAACGGCCAGTGGTAGAAGTCCTGCGACATCAGGGCGACGCGTCCGAAGACCTGGTCGCGGTCGGCGGTTGCGGCGTCGACGTCGTCCCACCAGATCGTCCCGCCTCCCTCGTCGGGCAGGTACAGGCCGGCGAGCAGTTTGACCAGGGTGGACTTGCCGGAGCCGTTCTCGCCCACCAGCGCGATGATCTTTCCCGTGGGGAAGGCCAGGCTGACGTCGCGCAGCGTGGGCGCCGGCTCCTCGGCGCCGCTGCCGGGGTAGGTGAAGGTGACCTTCTCGAAACGGACCTCCCGCAACCGCTCGGGCAGCGGGACCCCGCCCACGGAGATGGCCCGGGTCCTCGCTTCCCGGCACAGTCGCTCGAAGTCGGCGACGAACAGCGATTCCTGGTGCAGCTCGGTGATCTGCAGCACCAGGGTGTCCAGACTCGCCGCGCCGGTACGGATGGCCAGCACGGCCGTGCCCGCGACGGCGAGTTCCATCGCCCCGCCCCATAGCAGCGCACCCAGGGCCCCGTAGGTCAGGAGGGTGGCGACGCCGCCGGCGCCGTCGGCGACCAGTCCGATCCGCGCGGCGCGGCGGGCCAGCCGGGTCTGCTCGCGCTCGCTGGTCTCGGCCATGGTCCGGAAGTGGCCCAGCAGGAACGGGCCGACGCCGTGGACGCGGACTTCCGCTGCCGCCTCCTTCTGGGTCAGCAGCTGGCCGAGGAGGTGCCCGGCCCGGGCGTGCTGGACGAAGGCGTGGAAGGAGATGTACTTCTGGCGGGAGATCATCAGCGAACTCCACGCGCTCGGCAGGGTCATCAGGACGAGCAGCGGCAGCAGCAGCGGGTGCAGGACGGTCAGCACGCCGGCCGCGGCGATGAGGGAGACAGCGGAGTTGAGGGTGTTGGTGCAGTAGCGGATCATGCGCCGGGCGGAGTCGGCCCCGTACCGGGCTGCGTCCAGGAGCCGGTGGAACTCGTCGTCCTCGATCGCTGCGAGCTCCGTACGGTGCACCAGCCCCAGGTACTGCTCGGTCGCGACACGCTGCACCTTCGGCTCCAGGGCTCCGGTGGCCGCCGTCGACGCCGACCGCAGCAGCGAACCGAGGAACGCCGTCACGGCCACGACCGTGAGGGCGGGCACCGCCTGCGTGAGGCGCTCGTTGGTGCTGCCGCCGGCGAGGATGTGCCCGAGGACACGGTTCACGGCGACCAGTCCCACGGCCTGGGCGACACCACGGCCGGCCTCGGAGGCCAGGACCACCCGCAGAGCGCGGGCGTCGGCCAGGCGCGCGAGCCGCAGGCCGGTCCCGACCAACCGCGGCAGTTGCTTCGCCATCGTCCACAGCCCGAGTTTCAGCCAGGCGCCTTCGTGCCGGTCCCAGCCGATGTCGTAGGCGAGCTCGCCACCGAAGAGGAGCCGCTCGGAGTCGGACACCGTCGCGGTGCCGGGTCCGGTCATGGTGCCCTTGCTCACGCGGCCCTCCCGGCATCCGGTCGTCGGTCGCGGCCACGGGAGGAGGGGGCGTCAACCGGGCGGCCATTTGCCGCTCGCGGGCACGGGGTGGACTGGGGATGTTCGATTGCGGCAGGAGCTTCGGGGCGGATCGGCAGGGGATGCACGGGGTCCTCCGGATGGGCGCACGGCTGGTACTGGTGCTCTAAGAACGGCTCCCGATCGGGCGAGTCACGGTCGGTTCCGGGGCGGACGGTGAACGAATGTTCTGGTCGGCGTTGGGGGGCTTGGCGTGCCTGAGGTGGCGGCGCTGAAACTCGCTCGAACAGGGTCGTGTCACCCGGCCGGGGGATTGTCGGCCCGACATGGGCGACACCATCGCCCTGCGCTGGGGCGCCCGGGTGCGGTCCCCGGCGGACCGGGGTCCGCACCCGTTTCGGACCGCCCTGGGCGGTTCTCCTCCTCCGGCAGCTCTGCCGGCTCGACGAAGGGACGCTCTCACAGCCATAGCGGGACGGCCTCACTCCCCGCCCAGTGCCTCCGCGTACTCGGTGAGCCGGCTCTCCTGGTCCCAGGTCAAGTGCCGGACTTCCCAGAGCAGGGCGGCCGTGTCGACCACAGCGGGTGTGAGCTCCCTGCCCTCCGCCGATCGGCGGACACCGGTCAGCTCGGCCAGTACGGCGACCGGCACGCCGAGCGTCGCGGCGAAGCCGTCGAGCATCTCCGCATCGATCTGCTTGGCCCCTCGACCCACCGCGCCGATGGTCGAAGCCGCCTTGCAGACACCGGACATCAGACACATCACCTTGGCCGTTCCCAACCAGTTCAGGTTACGGAGCGAGAGCATCCGGAGCAGGAGCGAGCCGAAGCCCGGTGGGTATTGCTCGTACGGGCGGGGCTTCCACGGAGTGAGCATGTTCGCCGGCGCGGTCATGGAACGCGCACGGGTACGCAACAGCTGCCGGCCCGGCACGGGCAGGGCCAGGCAGCGCGACACCAGGGAACCGGAAGCGCCGGCCGTCCCGTCGAAGAGCCACGCGGCTTCGGGTACGGGGAGTTCCGCGACGAGCAGGAAGTCGTGGGTGCGTAGCCCGGTCAGCTCCGCGAGGCCGTCGAGGAAGCCCTCGGTGGGCGGCCACGTGGGCGTGAGGCCAACCGCGCCGGCGAGGCGCGCCAGGCGTACGTCGGGTGCGGGGTAGGTCGGGGGTTCCAGGCCCTCGCCGTCGCCGCATGCAGGTCGCGCGGGGGCTCGCCGGGCACGGCTACCCGCGCGAAGCCGGCCCTGGTGTCCGGGGCATCCACTCGCCCCGCGTCCCGTCCACGCAGGAGGCGGCGGCCCTGCGGCTGCGGGGCGCGAGCGAACACGGGCCCGGACCAGCCGGCGCCGGTCACCTGGCGTTGGCGCCGGCCGGCCCGGGGGCCCGGGTCTTGACCAGCAGGCCGGCCACCAGCGCCGCCAGCAGCAGGGCGCCGGCCGCCCACCAGAGGGTGTCGGTGTAGCCGCGCAGCATCTGCTCGGACCGGTTCTCGTCCGACGAAGCGGCCAGACGGGCGCTGACGAGGGTTACGAGCAGTGCCCCGCCGATCGCCTCGCCCACCTGCTGGGCCATGAGCACGACCGCCGAGGCCGCGCCGGAGTGCTGCGGGGCGACGCCGGAGGTGGCGGTGGAGAAGAGCGGCCCGAGGGCCAGACCGCCGCCGGATCCGGCGAGGAGCATGCCGGGCAGCACATGGGGCCCGTACCCGCTGCCGGCGTCGGCGACGGCGAGGACCAGCGTCCCGGCGGCGGCCATGACCAGTCCCGACACGATCAGCACGCGGGGCGCGGTGCGGTGCTGGAGGCGCGCCGAGACCTGCGTGGCGGTGAGGCCGGCCGTGGCAGCCAGGGGCAGGAGCATCCCCCCGGTCATGGCAGGGCCGGCCCCGAAGACGTACTGCAGGTAGACGGTGAGTGCGGGGAGCAGCGTCAGGAGGCCGGCGCCGGTCAGGACCATCGCCAGGGCACAGCCGACGCGGTGGCCGTCCCAGCTGAGGTGCCCGGCCGACGGGGTGCCGGACGTCCTGGTCTGCCGCCACAGGAAGGCGATGAGCAGGAGGACGCCCACCGCGAGGAGGCCAAGGGCCAGGGGAGTGGTCCAGCCGAGCCGCCCGGCCTCGTCCATGCCGTGGACCAGGGCGGCGAGTCCGCCGGAACCGAGCAGCACGCCGAACCGGTCGGAACGGGCAGGATCGTCCGACGGGCGGCCCGGCAGCAGGGTGGCAGCGCCGGTCACCGCGAGGGCCGCGAGCGGGACGGCGGCGTACTGAGACATCCGCCAGGACGCCAGCTCCGCGAGCCAGCCACCCGCGAACAGCCCGAGCGCCCCGCCGCCGGCCGCGACCGCCCCGTAGATCCCGAAGGCCCGGGCGCGTTCCCTCGGGTCGGGGAAACCGGTGGACACCAGGGACAGTGCGGACGGTGTCAGCAAGGCGGCGAAGGCGCCCTGCAGGGCGCGCCCCGCGATCAGCAGACCGGGCTCGCCGGCCGAGCCGCAGAGGACGGAGGCCACCGCGAAGCCGGCCACGCCGGTGATCAGGGTCCGCTTGGCGCCGACGAGGTCGCAGAGGTACCCGCCGACGAGCAGCAGCCCGGCGAAGGCGAGGAAGTAGACCGTGACCGGGTTCCAGCCGTCGCCGGCGAAGCCGAGATCGGCCTGGACGGTCGGCAGGGCGATGCTGAAGCCCATCACGTCGAGCAGTACCAGCAGTTGCGTCAGGGCGATCACGCCCAGGCCCCACCAACGCCTCGGGTGCGGGGCCGCCGGGCCGGGGAGGGCGGCCGGGGGCGGCCCGAAGCCCCGCGCGGGGACGGACCGCGCCGCGGCAGTGGCCGGGGTCGTGGGCGCGTACGGGGGCGGCCCGGGCTCCGGCTGGTGCTGGCGCGGCACCGAGGGGATACGGGGGTCCGGCAGCGCGGCGGGTTCCCCGGCGGGTGTCTCGGGGGCCCAGTCCAGCAACCTCGCGGCACGGCGGCCGAGTTGTGCCAGCACCGTGCCCGGCAGCCACTCCCCGGCCTGTTCGACCGCCGTCCGGTCGGCCACCTCCTGGGGGGTCGGCCGGGCGGCGGGGTCCTTCTCCAGGCAGGCGCGGACGAGTGCGGTCAGCGGCTGCGGAACGCCGGTGAGGTCCGGTTCCTCCTCGGCGACCCGGAAGAGGTGGGCGTTCAGCCCGGAGTCGGCGGCACCGAACAGGAGCCGTCCGGTGGAGGCGTACACGAGGACGGCGCCGAGGCAGAAGACGTCGCTGGCGGGGGTGAGTTCGCGGCCGCGGACCTGTTCGGGAGACATGAAGCCGGGGGAGCCGATGAGCATGCCGGTGCGGGTGTGCAGGCTGTCCCCGGTGAGGCTGTCCATCGCCCGCGCGATGCCGAAGTCGATGACACGGGGGCCGTCGACGGTGACGAGCACGTTGGACGGCTTCAGGTCACGGTGGATCAGGCCCGCCTCGTGCACGGCCCGCAGGGCGACGGCCAGCCGGTTGGCGAGGGTGTGCACCGAGTACGCGGGCAGCGGCCCGAAGTCCTCGGCGACCACGGTGCGCAGGTCCGGTCCCGGGATGTACTGCGTCGCCACCCACGGCACGGCGGCCTCCGGGTCGGCATCGAGCACCGCTGCCGTCCAGTCCCCGCCCACCCGCCGGGCGGCGGCCACCTCGCGGGCGAAGCGCCTGCGGAACTCGGGATGGCCGGCGTGCTCGGCCTGTACGACCTTCACCGCGACGGTGCGCCCGCCCTCGGAACGGCCCAGATACACCAGACCCATGCCGCCCTCACCCAGCCGGGCGATCAGACGGTACGGGCCGATGTGGGTCGGGTCTGCTGCGATCAACTGGTCCACGGGGACGAAGTATGCCAACTGTCCGGCGGGGCGGCGGGCGTAGGCGAATCTTGCGCACGACGGCGCCCGGGTACGCCGCAGCGGTGTGATGCTTCCGCCTCCTCGACGGCGACCCGGCGAACGGGGGGCGGGCGCCGACGGAGTACCTTATTGCACACAATATGCAATTGCGTTACATGTGCGAAAGAGGTTGAAGTGGCAGCTCCGGTGGTGCTCGGGATCGAGTCGTCGTGCGACGAGACGGGTGCGGGCATCGTGTCCGGCGGGAGACTGCTGGCCCATGTCGTGGCGTCGAGCATGGACGAGCACGCGCGCTTCGGAGGTGTCGTGCCGGAGATCGCGGCCCGCGCGCACCTCCAGGCCTTCAGCCCCGTCGTGCAGGCGGCGCTGGACCAGGCAGGGCTGCGCCTGCGTGACATCCACGCCGTGGCCGTCACCACCGGCCCCGGCCTGTCCGGTGCGCTCCAGGTCGGCCTGGCCGGGGCGAAGACCCTCGCGTACGCGGCCGGGGTGCCGCTGTACGGCGTGCACCACCTCGCCGGCCACGTCGCCGCCGACACGCTGGAGCACGGGCCGCTGCCGAATCCGTGCATGGTGCTGATCGTCTCCGGCGGGCACACCTCGCTGCTCCTCGTACGGGACCTGGTGCGCGACCCGATCCTCCACCTCGGCGACACGGTCGACGACGCGGCCGGGGAGTGCTTCGACAAGGTGGCCCGCGTCTTCGGGCTGCCCTACCCGGGCGGACCCGCCATCGACCGCGCCGCCCGCGAGGGGAACCCGTGCGCCGTCGCCTTCCCGCGCCCGCTGACCGGCCCGCGCGACGCCCCGTACGCCTTCTCGTTCTCCGGCCTGAAGACCGCCGCCGCCCGGTGGGCCGAGCGGCACCGCCTGAGGGACGAGGAGATTCCGGTGGCCGACGGCGCCGCGTCGTTGCAGGAGGCCGTCGCGGACGTCCTCACCCGCAAGGCACTCGCCGCCTGCCGCGCGTACGACGTGCGCACGCTCGTGGTGGTCGGCGGGGTGGCCGCGAACTCGCGCGTGCGCGCCCTGGCCGAGGAGCGGTGCGCGGCCGCGGGGGTCGAACTGCGCGTGCCGCCGCTGACCCTGTGCACCGACAACGGCGCGATGATCGCCGCCGTCGGCGACCTGCTCGTCCGCGCCGGCTCGGACCCCGGCGGGCTCGACCTGTCCATCGACCCGTCGGCGCCCCTGGAGTACGCCGCCCTGCACCCCGTCGCCCGGCCGGCCGTGGGAGTGGCGTGAGGCCGTGAGGCCCCGGCGACCCCGGGTACGCGGCCAGGGGCGTCGATGTCCAGCGGCCCCTGCCCCACCGGTAGCGCTGTGTACGCGTCCGGTGACGGCGAGTGGCGCCCGGCGCCCGGCGGGCCCGCCGCCCGGGTTTGTGCCGCGTGGCCGGGGGCACGTGCCAACCGAGCCATCGAGGCCGGAAAGCAGGCCCGACATGAGTCCCCATGACCCCGCACTGCCCGAGTACCGGGCCCAGCACCTGCGTGAGCGGCTGGCGCAGGAGGACATCGCCGAACTCGGGGTCCGCGTCGAGCTGCGCGGCCCCACGGTCCTCGTCTGGGGGCCGGTGTCCAGCGCGGACTGCCGCGAGACGATCCTCCGCATCGCCGCGGAATCCCTGCACCCGCTCGCATGGCGCCACGACCTCACCGTCGTCAGCGCCCGTCCGCCCGACCGCGAGGAGGACCTGCCGTGATCCGCGTCGCGGCCGTGGGGGACATCCACCTCGCGCCGGGCTGCGAGGGCACCCTCCGGCCGGCCTTCGAGACCCTGGGGGACCACGCCGACCTGCTCCTCCTCGCCGGTGACCTCACCCGCCACGGCACGCCGCGGGAAGCCGCCGTCGTCGCCGGTGAGGTCGCCGGCCTGCCCGTGCCCGTCGTGGCCGTACTCGGCAACCACGACCACCACGGCGACCAGCCGCGCGAGCTCACCGCCGTCCTCGCCGAAGCGGGGGTGACCGTCCTCGAAGGGGAAGCAGTCGTCCTCGACCTCCACGGCACCACCGTGGGGGTGGCGGGGGCCAAGGGATTCGGCGGGGGATACGCCGGCCGCTCCGGCAGCGACTTCGGCGAACCGGAGATGAAGGCCTTCATGCGGCACGCCCGGACCTGCGCCGACGGGCTCCGCCGCGCCCTCACCACCCTGGCGGAGGCGGGCACCGACCTGCGGATCGCCCTGACCCACTACTCGCCGGTACCGGACACCCTGGCCGGCGAACCCCCCGAGATCCACCCCTTCCTCGGCAGCTACCTCCTCGCCGAGGCCATCGACGACATCGGCGCCGACCTCGCCGTCCACGGCCACGCCCACCTGGGCACCGAGCACGGGATCACGGCCGGCGGGGTCAGGGTCCGCAACGTGGCCATGCCGGTCATAGACCGGGCGTACGCCGTCTACCACCTCACTCCGCACCCCGCAGCACCGTCGCCCGCCACTCAGGCCTCCGGGCAGGCGGCGGCCCCGGGTCGGGCGTGAGCGCGAGGGATGTTCAACTGGGCTCTCAACAAAGGGAGTTGAGCCTGCGCGCGACCGCTTCTCGCCACCCTTGGCGGCTGCTACGCTCCAGGCGGCCTGCGGGTCGAGGCCTCGTTCTTCGCGTCCTCGATGGGAGGTGAGGAAACAATGCTGAGCTTCTCCGGCCAGGTCGGGAGCACCGCCACGGGCGGTGCGTTCGTCCAGGTGGCTCCGGGTGCCAGCACCACCTGTGGTGGCGGGAACTGCTGCTGCAGCTCCTGCTGCAGCTGGTAGCCGCCGGTGTCGGGCGGGGTCGCCGGCCCCGCTCGACGTCCATGCCGTCCCGAGCGCGGACCGTCGTCGAAGGAAAGGCCGAGATGTCACTGAAGGACTCGCAGGAAGCCGTATCCGACCACCTGGACCGCAACAGCCATATGGCGACGGTGGCGGCCTTCGGCCAGCAGCACACCTCCGTGTCGATGTACAGCGCGACGACGGTGGTGCGGGCGCCGGAGTCGGTGGTACGGGGGCGTTGGAGTCCGGCCGTGCACGGCTTCGTGGGGGAGGAGTTACTGCTCAACCACCGCCGCGGTGGGCGCGATCTCGGGATGCAGCTGGGCGTGTCCAGGTTCTACGGCCACGACGCCGTCCTCTCCACCGCGCACGGCGACCTCCAGGAGCGGCTGGACGGGGCGATCGCCCTGCCCCCGCACCGGCGGCTGCGCAGCGGCCTGACGGACACCGTCGCCGGCCGGCGCAGCGGCCGGGGCTTCTCGGGGAAGCCGGTGTCGCTGGAGGAGCTGGCCACGGTGCTGTGGCACGCGCAAGGGGTGTCGGGCAGCCTGCCGGTGCCGACGGCCCAGGACGGCGAGGCCGCGGTGGCGCTGCGCAACGCGCCCTCGGGCGGCGGGCTGTACCCGGTCCGGGTGGCGGTGCTGGCCCAGCACGTGAAGGGCCTGGCCCCGGGCGCGTACGCGTACCAGCCGCACAGCCACACCCTGTTCCCGTACCGGCCGGTGCCGCAGCAGGTCGAGCTGGCACGGCAGTTGCAGACCAAGGACGTGGAGGCGGACAAGGCCGCCCTGGCCCTGGTCTACGTCTACGACCTGTACTCCAACTCGCAGAAGTACGGGGACAGCGGGCTGGTGTTCGGGCTGATCGAGGTCGGCGGGATCTCGCAGAACGTGCACCTGGCCCGGACCTCGCTCGGCCTGATCGGCTGCGACCAGGGCGGGTACGACAAGCAGTCGCTGGAACGGGCACTCGACTGCGACGGCACCTCGCGCCACGTGGTCCACCTGACCCTCCTCGGACACGGAGAGGCCTGAGCCATGACCCTCGCACCCTCCGATTCGAGAGTCCTCCTGGCCACCTCGGTCCGGCTGCTCGCCGTGGAACCGGGCGTCATCCGGCTGCGCTGGGGG
This sequence comes from Streptomyces sp. 3211.6, assembly GCF_003634815.1. NCBI lineage: Bacteria > Bacillati > Actinomycetota > Actinomycetes > Kitasatosporales > Streptomycetaceae > Streptomyces > Streptomyces sp. 3211.6. The sequence continues at coordinate 7,045,434 of NZ_RBXC01000001.1, forward strand.
ATCTGGAACTTCTCCGAGGTCAACGTCGACCTGCGGGCCGAGTCGGCGGCCGTCCGGGCCGCGATGACCGCGCTCTTCGAGACGCTGGCGGCGGGCAAGGCGGCCGACGGGACGTTCGCGGACGCCGCCGGCCTGACCCCGGTCGAACGGGCCAACCTGGAGCTGGCGGTCAACGAGCTGCGCCAGGCCGGCTTCCTCGCCCACGACCGCCCGTCCGAGCGCGGCGGGGAGATGGCCCGGGCCCTGCTCGGCAACCTGGACCTGTACGGCGCCGGCGAACCGGCCGCGGCGACGGTCGCCTTCGCGGCGGACTCGCCCAGCGCCTCCGCGTACGTGGCCGCCCAGGCCGAGGCCCTGGACCTGCCGCTGGAGCTGCTGCCGGCGGACTTCCTGGACGGGCTGCACGCCGCCGATCTGACCTCCGGGACGGGCGGCCTGGCCGCGGCGGACGCGCTGAAGCGGCTGAGCGCCACCGTGGAGCACTGCGACGCGCTGGTGGTCCACCTCGGGCAGGCCTCGATCCTGGCGCTGCGCGGCCTCAACCGGCTCGCCTGCCACCTGGGGAAACCGGTGGTCGTCGGCCTGGTCGACGGCCCGTTCGCCACCGTCGTGGGCGCCGACAGTCCGCGCACCGGCTGCCTGGAGTGCTTCGAACAGCGCTCCCTGGCCCGGCTGGAGGACCACATCGGCTACCACACCATGGCCGGGGCCACGGCCCCGCGCGGCACGGGACGGGCGAACGGCGTGGAGTCGCTGGTCTGCGCCCATCTGGTCAACGAGGCCGTGCTGCTGCGCTCGCTCGGCACCTCGCGCTTCCTGGGCCGGGCGCTGAGCATCTACCTGCCCACCTACGAGATCCAGGCGCAGGACGTGCTGCGGATCGGGACCTGTCCGGCCTGCGGCCACGTCGCCCGGGACGTCGTACGGGAGATCAACTTCAGCAGCCGGGTGATCGTCGACCGGCACGTGCGCGAGGCGCTCGGAGGGGGCCGATGAGCGCCATCCCGCTCCTGGGCCACCCCGGGATGGGTGCCGCACTCGCCCGCTACGAGCGGATCGGCGGCAACCAGGGCGGCATCCTGCCCGGCATGCTGGTCTCGGTCGCCGCCGTGGAGGGCGAGCCGTACCTGCGCTCGGCCACGGCCGCGATGCCCCAGTACCACCGGCTGGCGCTGGACGACCCGCACATGCAGATGCAGTACCACCTGGCGGGCTACGGCTCGACCCACGAGGAGGCGGTGACCCGGCTCACCGGTGAGGCGGTGGAGCGCTACGCGGCGATCATGGCCATGCCGCTGTTCGCGGACCGGATCGAGTACGCCTCGTACCGGTCGCTGTCCTCCCGGCACCGCGTCCTGCCCCTGGAGCTGCTGGGCGTCTTCGACGCCGGACAGCAGGCGCAGCTCGCCCGGATGATGCACCGGTATGCGCCCGAACCACCGGGCGAGGACGACGTGGTCGCCTGGATCGCATGTCCCTCGCTCACCCGGCCCGGGGAGGAGGTGTACCTGCCGGCGCAACTGGTCTTCCTCGGCTTCCGCAGCGACCCGGGCGCGGCCGACAAACTCTTCACCCCCTCCTTCTCGACCGGGACCGCGGCCCACGTGTCCCTCGACAAGGCGCTCCTCGGCGCACTCGTCGAAGCCGTGCAGATCGACGCGTTCATCCTCAACTGGTACACCGGCGCCAAGGCGCCGCTGATCGACCTCGACGCGGACGGGCACGCGCTGCTCGAAGCGGCCGGCCTGCACCCGGACGGCCCGTACGAGGTACGGGCGAGCCTGCTGACCCGGCCGGAACTGCCGCTGCCGAACATCGGGGTGACCCTGGTGCGCCGGGACGGGAAGCTGCCCTACATCGCCTTCGGGCTCCAGGCCGACCCGGATCCCCGGCGGGCGCTGCTGCGCGGCGCGGCCGAGGCGACCGCGATCCTCGGGATCGGCATGTTCAGCACCGTCTTCGACCTGCCCAACGTGCACTTCGCGCAGGCCGGTTCGGCCTACACCGACCTCGACACCAACGTGCTGTGGTTCGCCGCCCCCGGCGACGCGCGGCGCAAACTCGCCGCGGTGGAGAGCCGCGTGGACGGACGGACCGGCTTCGCCGGACTGCCCGGATACGCCGACGACGACACGGCCGCGATCCGCCGGCTCCTGAAGGACCTCGCCGGCGTCAGCGAGTTCGCCGGCTACCTGGACTTCACCCCGCCGGAGCTGGCCGACACCCCGTGGCGGGTGGTCCGGGCGGTCATCCCGGAGCTGCTGAGCATGTGCCTGCCCGGGTTCCCGCCGAAGGGCCACCCGCGGATACGAGAGCACGGGGGTGTGACCCATGTGGTCCCCCACCCGCTCCCTTGAGCTGCTGGTGCTTGCGGCCACCGTCGCGCCCGCCGAACTGATCCGCGTCGCGACGGCGTTCGGCCCCGCCGCGAAGGCGGGGGCGGACCGGGTACGGGCCGTCCGGAGGGGGCTGGTGGGTGTCCCCGCCGCCTACCTGGTGGTGACGGCGGCGGCCCTCGCCGTCGCCGCCGACGGCGGCTTCCTCCCGGACGCCCTGACCGGCGGGCTGACCGGCGGGCTGACCGGCGCACTGCCCGGGGCGCTGCCCGGCGTGCTCTGGCTGCCGGCCGCCGCCCTGGCCGGAGCGGCGCTGGTAGGCGGCGAGTTCGCGGTCGGCGCGGTGCCCCGGCTGGCTGCCGGGGCGGGGCTGCCCCGGCTCGCGGTGCACCGTGACGGCGGCGCGGCGGGCGGGGGGTACGCGGCATCCGTCCTGGCCACCGCGGTCGCCGAGGAACTGCTGTACCGGGGCCTGTGGATCGGCGTCCTGCACGAACGCCTCCATCTGCCGGCCGGTGTCGCGGTGGTGGTCGCCGCCGTGGCGTACGCGGGGGGACACCTGTTCTTCGGCGGACTCGCCGTGGCGCAGAAGACCCTGTCCGGGGTGGTCTTCGGACTGCTCATGCTGGTGTCGGGCAGCCTGGCGGTGCCCCTGGTGGCGCACCTCGCGCAGAACGGGGCGGTCTTGGCCCTGGGCGTCCGCCAGGAGCGGCAGCGGGACCGCGGGGCCCGCGCGGCCGCCGCCGGACGGGGGGCCGCCGGATGAGCGTGCCCGCCTTCGCCGCGCTCACCACCGGCGCGGTCGCCGTCTGGCTGGCCCTGTACCGGCTGCCGTTCAACGATCCGGCACGGCGCCGGCGGACGGCCCTGTGGCTCGCCGGACGGACCCGGCTGCGCCCGGAGGCGGCCTTCGCGGTGTTCGGCACCCTCGTGTACCTGGTCCTGGGCGCCCTGGCCCTGGCGGCGCTGCTGGCGTCCACGCCCCTCGCGCCCGGCCGGCTGTTCACCGTTCCCGGACCCGGGGCCGCGCTCGCCCTGCTGCTGGCGGTCCTCGGCACCTCCAGCAGCACCATCCTGTGCGTGTCCCTGCTCTACCGGCTGCGCCCGCGGACCGACGTCCCCGGCGAGATCGCCCGCATCCAGTGGATCGCCTCCGTCCTCGCCCTGCCCCGGCACTACCGGTGGACCGTCCCGGCGGCCGCGGCGCTGTTCGAGGAAGTGCTCTTCCGCGGGGTGGTCCTGCTGGGGCTCGGGGCACTGGGCAGCGGCCCCGCCTTCGCCCTGGCGTTCAGCACCTGCCTGTTCGCGGCCGGCCAGGTCGCCCTCGTGTCCACCCGTACCCAGGCGTACGTGCTGGGCACCTCCAGCCTCGTCCTCGGCGCGGTCGGCGGCCTGCTGACCCTCGCCACCGGCGGGGTGCTGCCCGCCCTGGTGCTGCACATGTCGTTCGCCGGCTTCTACACCAACCTCAGCGCCTCCCCGACCCGGGCAGCGCGCACCACCCCCGGGAGGCTCAGCCTGTGACCACCGACCAGCCGTCCGCCGACCAGCCGTCCGCCGACCCGGCGGCGGCCGCATCGCGACCGGCCCCGGGGGCGGGGGAGGGCGCCGTCGTGCACGCCGACCGGCTGACCGTCGCCTACGGCACGTTCACCGCGGTCCGCGACGTCTCGTTCCGGATCCGCCCCGGGGAGGTGTTCGGGCTCATCGGGCCGAACGGGGCGGGCAAGACCTCGGTCGTCGAGGCCGTCGGCGGCCTGCGGCCCGTCCGCAGCGGCAGGGTCACGGTCTTCGGCCACGACCCCCGCCGCGACCGCGACGCGGTCACCCGCCTGCTCGGCATGCAGCTCCAGGAGTCCCAGTTCCCCAGCCGGGCCCGGGTCGGCGAGCTGTGCGACCTCTACGAGGCCATCTACCGGGCGCCCGGTGCCGCGGCCGCGCTGCTGGAGGCCTTCGGCCTCGCCGGCCGCCGCCGCAGCCGGATCGCCGACCTCTCCGGCGGCATGCGCCAGCGGCTGGCCGTGGCCCTCGCCCAGATCGGCGACGTCCGCCTGGTCGTCCTCGACGAGCTGACCACCGGCCTCGACCCGCACCAGCGCCGGGAGACCTGGCGCTCGGTCCTCGACCTCGCCGCCCGCGGGATCGCGGTGCTGCTCACCTCGCACGCGATGGACGAGGTCGAGGCGCTGTGCGGCCGCGTGGGCGTGCTGCGGGCCGGGGAGCTCGTCGCGCTCGACACCCCGGCGAAGCTGACCGAGGCGCACGCGGGCCCGTCCACCTTCCTGGTCGACCTCGGGGACCCCGGCCGGGGCACCGGCCGGCCCGCCGGGATCGAGGAGCAGCTCGGCGGCCTCGGGCTGACCCGGCTGCCCGGAGCGCCGGACCGGCCGGAGTTCGCCGGCAGCTACCCCGCCGACTACGACCGCATCGTGCGCCTGGTGGCGCGGGCCGGACTCCCGGCGTCGGCGGTGAGCCGCCGTACCCCGGGCTTCGAGGACGCCTATCTGCGGCTGGTCGGCGCCACCGTCACGAAGGAAGGGGCCTGAGATGCCGGTGCTGTGGCCGATCGTCCGGTTCGAATGGCGGCGGATGCGGCGCAACTTCGCCCCGGTCTTCTTCGCCCTCGCCTTCCCCGTGCTGATGCTCTGCATGTTCGGCGGGATCTACGGCAACGAGCCGTCCGCGCAGTTCGACGGCCGCGGGACGGTGGACATGTCGGTGCCCGCCTACCTGGTCCTGGTCGTCGCCGTCACCGGGCTGATGAGCTTCCCGCTCGGGCTCGCCGAGTACCGCGACCGCAAGGTCCTCAAACGCTTCCGTGCGACGCCGGTCGACGCGTCCGCCTTCCTCGTCGCCCAAGGGCTGGTCAACCTCGCGCTGACCCTGCTCGGGGCCCTGCTGCTGGTCGCCGCCGGGTACCTGTTCTTCGGCCTCCACCTGCCGGCCACCCCCGGGGCGGCGGCCGCGACGGCCGGGGCCCTGGTGCTCTGCGCCCTCGCCATGTACGCGCTCGGGGGAGTGGTGGCGGCGGTCGCCCGGTCCGAACGGGCGGCGGTGGCCATCGCCAACCTGGTCTACTTCCCCATGATCTTCCTGTCGGGAGCGACCATCCCCCTGCAGATCTTCCCGGACGCCATGAAGACCGTCAGCGCCGCGCTGCCCGCGACCTACGCCGTCGAGCTGCTCCAGCACGCCTGGCTGGACGGCGCCGCCGACGTCGCCCTCGACCTGGGCGTACTGGCCGGCGTGGTCGTCCTGGGCACGGCGGCCGCCGCACGGCTGTTCCGGTGGGAGTAGCGGTGCCGGCCGCCTCCCCGCCGCCCCCCGGGCCGGCGGGCGCCTCCCCGCCGGCCCCCGAGGGGGTCCCCGCCACCGCCTACCTCACCGCGCTCGCCCGGGCCCGCGCGAGCGCCGAGCCGGACGGCGCGCTTCGCGATCCCTACGCCGAACGCTTCGCCCGCCTCTGCCCGGACCGCGTCGTCCGCGTCACCCGGAACACCGCGGGCCCGTCCGTCGTCGTCGCCCGCACCCTGGTGATCGACCGCCTGCTGTCCGGGCCGCTCCGGGACGGGGCCTGGGAGGTCTGCGTCAACCTCGGGGCCGGATTCGACGCCCGCACCCACCGCCTGGACTGGCCCGCCTCCTGCCGGGTGATCGAGGTCGACCGCGCCGCCGTCCTCGACCTCAAGGACCGCCTGCTGCCCGCCGCAACGGCCCGCGTCCCGGTGGAACGGCTGCGCTGCGACCTGCGCGACCCCGCCGCCCTCAGCGCGCTCCTGCGGCCCCGTACGGCGGGCCGCAGGACCCTCCTCCTGGCCGAGGGGCTGCTCACCTACCTCACCGCCGGCCAGGTCCGCGCCCTGGCGGCCGCGGCGGCCGAGGTGGCCGGCGCCGGCGGCGCGTGGATCTGCGACGTCCTCTCGCCGGCCTCCGCCCGCACCCTCACCGCCGCCGCCCGCTCCGCCGGAACGCCCCTGACCCTGCACGGCCTCCCCGACCTCGACGCCTTCGAGACCACCGGCTGGCACTGCACACACCTCGAACCCCTGCCCACGGCCCGGCCACCCGCCCGCGGAAGCGGGACGACCGGCCGGCTTCCGGACGGCGTGCTGTGGCTGAGCCGCAGTGCGCCTGCCCCCGGCTGCCGGCCGACGCGTACCCCCGCATCGCGGCGCTGCTCGCCATGACCCTGTTCGCCCTGTGGCCGTTCAGCCGGCTCGTCCACGCCTTCACCGCGCCGCTCGACAACGTCTTCCGCCCCTACGTCGTCTACCGCTCCCGCGGGGCCGCCGGGGGCCGCAGCAGGGCGGGCGCGCGGGTCGCCCGCTGACCCGCGCGCGGCCCCTACCCGGCGGCGGGCGCCGCGGCGTCCGCGCCAGGAACGACGATGCGGCCGTCGCGCAGTTCCACGACGCGGTCGGCGAGTTCGATCAGGTTCGGGTCGTGGGTGGCGACGAGGATGGTCACCCCCTTGCCGCGCACCACCGCGCGCAGCAGCTCCATGATCGACCGGCCGGTCTCCAGGTCGAGCTGGCCGGTGGGTTCGTCCGCGATGATCAGGTCGGGGTCGTTGGCCAGGGCGCGGGCCACCGCCACGCGCTGCTGCTGGCCGCCGGAGAGCTCACCGGGGCGCTGGTCGGCGTGGTCCGCGAGGCCGACCAGGGCGAGCAGGGTCCGGGCGCGCTCCTCGCGCTCCCTGGCGGGGACGCGGCGCAGCCGCATCGGCACGCCCACGTTCTCGGCGGCGGTCAGGACGGGGATCAGCCCGAAGGACTGGAAGACGAAGCCGATCCGGTCCCGGCGCAGGGCGAGCAGGCCCGCCTCGTCGAGGGTGGCCAGGTCGGTGCCGTCGAGGGTGATCCGGCCGCCGGTGGGGGTGTCCAGGCCGCCCAGGAGGTTGAGCAGGGTGGTCTTGCCGGAGCCCGACCGGCCCCGGAGGGCGGTGAGTTCGCCGCGGCGGACCTCGAAGGAGACCCCGCGCAGGGCGTGCACGGTCTGCGCGCCGCTGCCGAAGCTGTGGTGCACCTCCTCGGCGGCCACGATCGGCGTGCCGTCCTCCTGCTGTGCCACCGCGACCGTCGTCGTGTGCTGGTGTTCCGTCACCGTGCTCCCCCCGCTTCGGACTTCCGACCGCATTTGCGCATCTGTCCCGCCAATCACGCAAGTCCCTTCCGTGCTTCGACCGGATCTGACAACATCGTCCGCTATCCGGTACCGAAGGTCCGGACGGGGGAGGGACTGCACACGTGCTCGGCTTCGTCGTGCGCCGACTGCGCGGGCGATGGCCGCTCGCCGTCGCCGTACTGCTCACCGTACTGATCACCGCGACCGCGCTGACCGCGCTGACGGCCTTCACCCGCGGAGTGGGGCAGGAGGGGCTGCGCCGGGCGCTGACCGGCCCGGAACACTCCCGGACCACCGTCGTCGTCACCAGCGGCCAGGCCGTCTCCGCGCGCGCCAAGGACGACGAGGCCGTACGGGCCTACGCGGGCCAGGTCTTCGGCAGGCTCCCGGTGGCCTCCGAGAGCGTGGCCCGCAGCCGCTCCTACGGACTCCCCGGCGCCGCCGCCCCGGGCCGCGACGCCGACCTGACCCTGCTGGCCGCGCTCGGCCGCGAGCACGTACGGCTGCTCGCCGGCGCCTGGCCCCGGCCCGTCACCGCCCCCGCCGACGACCCCGCCCAACCGCTCCAGGCCGCCGTACCGCGCACCGCGCTCGCCCGCCTCGGCCTCGCCGAGTCCGCGCTGCCCGCGCCCGTCCGGCTGGACGACCGCTTCGGCGGGCCCCCGCTGACCGTGCTGGTCACCGGCGTGTACAAGGCCGCCGACCCCGACTCCGGGTACTGGCGGCTCGACCCGCTCGGCGGCCGAGAACTCCAGGTCGCGAGCTTCACCACCTACGGCCCGCTCATGGTGGACGACACCGCCTTCACGGCAGGCGGCATCCTCCAGAACTACCGCGGCACCCTCCTCACCCCCGACCTGCGCACGGTCACCACCGCCGGGGCCAGGACCGTCCGGGCCGCAGCCGACCCCGCCGGCGCCGCCCTGAAGAGCACCACCTCGCTCCAGGCCGCCACCGAACTGCCCGAACTGCTCGGCCGGCTGGACTCCGGACTGCTGGTCGCCCGCTCCACCCTGCTGGTCGGCGCCCTCCAGCTCGCCGTCCTCTCGGCCGCCGCCCTGCTCCTCGTCTCCCACCTCATGACGGCCCGCCAGGAACCGGAACGGATCCTGCTCACCGCACGCGGCGCCTCACGCCGGCGCCTGGGCGTGCTGAGCGCGGCCGAGTCACTGCTGCTCGCCCTCCCGGCCGCCGTCCTGGCACCGCTGCTCGCACCGCCCCTGCTGCGCCTGCTCGGCCGCTTCGGCCCGCTCGGACGGGTCCGCCTGGAGGTCCCGGACACCTGGCTGGTCTGGCCGGCCGCCGCCGGCTGCGCCCTGGCCTGCGTCCTGCTCACCACCCTCCCCTCCGCCCTGCGCGGCGCCTCGGCCGCCGTACTGCGCCGGGCCGGCCGCAGGCAGGCGCTGGTGACGGGCGCCGCACGCTCCGGACTCGACCTGGCCGTGGTGGCCCTCGCCGTCCTCTGCTACCAGCAGCTCTCCCACTACGGGGGCACCGACACGACGGCCACCGGCCCCGCCGACGGCGGACTCGGCGTGGACCCGGTCCTCGTCGCGGCCCCCGTCCTCGCCCTGTGCGCGGGCACCCTGCTGGTCCTGCGGCTGCTGCCGTTCGCCGCCCGGGCCGGAGGACGGCTCGCAGCACGCGGCCGGAGCCTGGGCCCGGCCCTGTTCGGCTGGCAGCTCGCCCGCCGGCCCGGCCGCGCCACCGGGCCCGTACTGCTGCTCGTCCTCGCCGTCTCCAGCGGGGTCCTGGCCCTCGGCCAGCACGCTGCCTGGTCCGCCTCCCAGCGGGACCAGGCGGAGTTCGCGACCGCCGGCGGACTGCGGATCACCGGCAGCAGCATGTCCCCGATGGGGCAGGGCGGACGCTACGGGTCCCTCCCGGGCGCCGACCGCCTGATCCCGGTGGTCCGCCAGGACCAGCCGCTGCCGGGCGGAGGCACCGCCGGCCTCCTCGCGCTCGACGCCGCCAAGACGGGCGAACGGGTACCGCTGCGCGCCGACCTGCGCGACGGCAAGAGCATGCGGGAGCTCTTCGCCCCGCTCGCGCCCGGCACCGCCGGCGCCCCGGCGGGGGCGCCCGCGCTCACCCTCCCCGGTGCGCCCCGCCGCATCGACCTCGACGTGACGGTACGGACCACCGGTACGAGCTACGCCGCCGTGAGCCTGCTCCTGCGCGACCGGTTCGGAGCCACCCACACGACACCGCAGGCCACCCTCCCCACCGGCGGCGACGCCACCCTCCGCTTCCCCCTCGACGCACTGACCGATGCTCCGATCGGCTCCGCCGCCACCCCGCTGGCCCTGGCGGGGATCGACCTCGCGTACGCCGGCGACGGCGGCCCCGCCGGCGACGGAGCCGAACTGACCGTCCGCCGGCTCGCCGTGTCCGACACCCCGGACGGCGGAGCCGTAGCGGTCGCCCCGGGCACGGGAGGCTGGCAGACGGCGCCCCCCGCGCAGCCCCGCGCCTCGGGGACCCCCGTCCTCTCCCCGCCCGCGGACGGCACCGCCGGCCTGCTCCGGCTGCGCTACTGGGGCGGGTTGGGCACCGAGAGGGGAGTCCACGCCCTGCTGTTCCCCGCCCCCGCCGCCCCGCCCGCCACCCCGGTCCCGGCCGTCGCCACCACCGGCTACCTGCGCTCCCTCGGCGCCGCCGCGGGCGACACGGTGCACATCACCGTCGACGGGGTGAGCGTCCCGCTGCGGATCACCGCCGCCGTCGAAGCCCTCCCCGTCGCCGGACGCACAGCGCTCGCCGTCGACCTGCGCACCCTCGGCCGGTTCCTGATGGAGACCGCCGGGCAGCAGCCGCCCACGCCCACCGAATGGTGGCTGCCCGCCACCTCGGCCGCCGACCCGCTCCCGGCCCGCGCGGCGGAGAAACTCCGCGAAGGGGTCAGGACCGAGCACGTCCAGCTGAGCGGGGAGATCACCGCAGGCCTGCTGGACGACCCGCTCAGCGCCGGCCCGCAGAGCGCGCTCGCCGCCCTCGCCGCCGCCTGCGCGGTCCTGGCCGCCATCGGCTTCGCCACCGCCACCGCCGCCGAACGGCGCGTGCGCGGCCGGGAGTTCTCCGTGCTGCTCGCGCTCGGCACCCCCCGCCGCTCGCTGGCCCGGGCCGCCGCCGCGGAGGGGGGAGTGCTGGTCCTCCTCGGGACCGCCGTCGGGACCGGGCTGGGCGTCGCCCTCGTCCACCTGATGGCACCCCTGGTCGTGCTGACCCCGGCCGCGCACCGGCCGTTCCCGCCCGTACGGGTGGACATGCCGCTGGGGCAGACCCTGCTGACGGCCGCCGCCATCGCGGCCGTCCCCCTGCTGTCGGCCGCCTCCGGCGGCCCCCGGGGCCGCGACATCGCCGCCCGGCTGCGCCCCGTGGAGGAGATGTGAGCACCCCGCCGCCGTCCGCGACCGAGGACGCCTCCGTGCCCCCTCCGCCGCCCGCCCGCCCCGGGCCCCCGCAGGCCGCCGGGCGGCCCGGTCCCCGGCCCGCGCCCTGGGTCAGGACCCGGCTGCGGGCCGCCCGCCTCGGCAGCGTCCTGGCCGCCGTGCTCGCGTTCGTCGCCGTCCTGCTGGCCGCCGCGCTGCCGCGCGCCCAGGACCGGGGCGCCGACCAGGCGCTGCGCGCCTTCCTCCAGCGCGGCGGGCCCGGCTACACCAGCCTGCTGACCACCTCTCCGCGCCCGCAGCAGGCGCAGGGCACGGACGCCCTCGACGCGACGCGGACGACCCTGCTCGCGCACACCGGGGACAGCTTCCACGTCGACCCGGGCACCGTGGTGTACGGCACCTGGACCGTCAAGGGCCGGGGCCTGCTGAACCCGGAACTCTCCGCCCCCTCCGGCCTGCCGCCCGTGATGCGCCTGCTGTACGTGCGCAACGCCCGGGCGCACGTCCGGCTGGTGGAGGGCCAGTGGCCCAACGACGCACCCGCCGCCGGCACGGCACCCGGCACCGCCCGCGGCGCCGCCGACGACGGCCCGCCCCTGCGGATCGCGCTCTCGCAGCGCACCGCCCGGACCATCGGGGCCCGCCTCGGATCGGTCCTGACCACGTCCTCCGTGCCCGGTGGCGGGCCCCGCGCCGAGGTCGTCGGCCTCTACACGGTCGCGGACGAGAGCGAGGACTTCTGGGTGGACCTGGGCTGCCTCGCCTTCGCCTGCGAGTACCACCAGGGCGAGAACAGCTTCTGGGGGGCCGACGCCCTGGTCGGGGCCGCCGACCTGCCCCGCCTGGACGGCTGGAGCTTCACCGCCGAGGACTTCTGGCGCCTGCCGGTGGACACCGGCCGGCTGCGGGCGGACCGGCTCGGCGCCACCGAGCAGGACATCGCCTCCTACATCACCGGGCCCGTCTCCGCCGAACTCGTCACACAGACCGGGCGCGAGATGCTCCGGACCAACTCCCGGCTGCCCGAGCTGTTCGCCCAGGCCAGGGCCCGCAGCCAGGCCGCGGCACCGCTCGCCGCGATCGGACCCGCCGGGGTGGCGGGCGTCGCCCTCGTTGTGCTGTGCCTGGCCGGCGCGCTCGCCGCCGACCGCCGGGAGTCCGAGCTGCGGCTGCTGCTCGCGCGCGGCGGCTCGCGCACCGGCATCGTCGGCCGGCTCCTCGCCGAGGGCGCCGTCACGGTGCTCCCGGCGGCCGCGGCGGCCACCGCGCTCGCCGTCCTGACGCTGCCCACGCCCCGGCTCGCGGCCTCGCTGCTCTGCGCCGCCGCCGTCGCCCTGCTCGCGCTGCTGGCCTTCCCGGTCCGTGCCGCCTTCCTGCTGTCCCCGCCGCGGCCGGCCGCGCGGTGGCGCAGGCCCGTGGCCGAACTGCTGGTCCTCGCCGCCGCCGGGGCCGCCGTGTGGGAGGTGCGCCGTCGCGGGGTCGCGCCCGCCGGCAGCGGCACGGACCCGCTGCTGATCGCCGCTCCGCTGCTGCTCGCGCTGTGCGGGGGCCTGCTGCTGGCCCGGGTGCTGCCGCTCGTCACCGGGGGGCTCGCCCGGATGGCCGGCCGCAGCCGCGGGCTGGTCGGCTTCCTCGGGCTGGTGCGGGCCGCGCGGGGCCCGGGCGGCCGGGGCGCGGGCACCCCGGTACGCGGCCGGACCGGCCCCTCCGTCCTGCCGCTGATCGCCCTGCTGCTGGCCGTCACGACCGGCGGGTTCGGAGCCGCGGTCCTGGCCTCCGTGGACGCGGGCCGCCTCGCGGCGGCGCACCGGACCATCGGGGGTGACGCGGGTGTCTCCGCGGTCGGGGCCGGGTCCCTCCCGGACGCGCTGGTGAAGTCCGCTGCCCGGCTGCCGGGCGTACGGACGTCCGTGCCGGTGTGGACCGACGACGACTCCTTCGTCCAGGGCACCGCCGAGGGCCGTACCCGGGTCACCCTGGTCGTCGCGGAGCCCGCCGCGTACGCGGAACTCTCCCGCGGCCTGGGCTGCGGCACCTTCGACCCCGCCCTGCTGGGCGGCGGCGGCACGGGTTCCGCCGACGCCCCCGTGCCGGTCCTGTTCAGCTCCGGTCTGGCCCGCAAGGCCGGGCCGGGCACGTACGCGCTGCGGCCGGGACCCGGCGGGGAGCTGCACGTACGCACCGCCGCAGTGACCGGCTGCACCCCCGCCCCGTCGGGCCCGGGCGGCGAGACCGTCGTGCTGCCGGCCGGTCCCGCGACGGCCCTGATCCGCGGCGGCGTCCAGCCCAACCGGTGGCTGGCCCTCGGGCCCGTCGACGGGGAGCGGCTACGCGCCCTGACGCGGACCGCCCGCTCCGGCGCGAAGCCGGCCGACGAACGCTACGTGGTGCGCACCAGCGCCGAGTACGTCGCCGAACTGGGCGCCGATCCGCTCCAGGGCTCCGCCGAGCGCCTGTTCTGGTCCTGCGTGGCCGCCGCGGCCGGATTCGCGCTGCTGGCCGTGCTGCTGACCCTGCTGCGCACCGTCCCCGAACGGGCGGCCCTGCTGGCCCGGCTGCGCACCATGGGGCTGCGCCGCCGTCAGGGCGTGGCCCTGATCCTCGCCGAGGCCCTGCCGCAGACCCTGGCCGCCGCCCTCGGCGGGGCCCTGGCGGCGGCGGCCGCGGTGGCCCTGCTGGGCCCGGCGATGGACCTGTCCACGCTGGTCGGCGCGAGCGCGCCGACCGGAGTACGGCTCAGCGCGGCGGCCGTGCTGACTCCGGCCCTGGGCCTGGCCGCGCTGGTCGCCGCGGCCGTGCTCCTGGAGGCGGCGACATCCGGGCGACGGCAGATCACCACCGAGTTGAGAGCGGGAGACCAGCGTTGAACACCGACCAGCCGACGTACGAGGAGCTGCACCGCAGGGCGGCGGCGGCCACCCGGGCCCGTACCCCCGCGCCTGACGCCGCGATCGCCTGCGACCGTCTGGTGCGGATCTTCAGCACGGACGGGATCGAGGTCCAGGCCCTCCAGGGGCTGGAACTGACCGTCGCCCAGGGCGACCTGGTGGCCCTCGTCGGAGCCTCGGGCAGCGGCAAGTCCACCCTGCTGAACATCCTGGCGGGCCTGGACGTACCGACGGCGGGCAGCGCGGCGGTCGCCGGCTACGACCTGCTGGAGCTGTCGGCGCGGGACCGGCTGCGCTACCGGCGCGAAGCGGTCGGGTTCGTCTTCCAGCAGACGGCCCGCAACCTGCTTCCCTTCCTGACGGCAGCTCAGAACGTTGCCCTGCCCATGCAGTTGAAGGGCGGAGGCGGCGGTGGCGGACGGCGCGGCGCGCGCGCCCGCCAGGCCGCCCGGGTCGCGGAGGTGCTGGACGCCCTCGGGATCGGCGACCTGGCCGACCGGCACCCGGCGCAGCTGTCGGGCGGGCAGCAGCAGCGCGTCGCGATCGCCGTGGCGATGGCCAACGACCCCGGCGTGCTGCTGGCCGACGAGCCCACGGGCGAACTGGACTCGGAGACCGCGGCCGCCGTCTTCGAGACCTTCCGCACCGCGAACAAGGAACTCGGCGTGACCGTGGTCATCGTGACGCACGACCCCATGGTGGCGGGCGAGGTCCGCCGCACCGTGGCGATCCGCGACGGCCGCACCAGCAGCGAGGTCCTGCGCAGTCTGGTCACCGACGAGCACGGCGAGGAATCCGTCAGCGAACGGGAGTACGTCGTCCTCGACCGCTCGGGCCGCGTCCAGCTGCCGCAGAAGTTCCTCGCGGCCCTGGGCATGGAACACCGCGTGGCGGTCGACCTGGCCCCGGACCACATCGAACTGCGGCCGGACGGGGCCGGCTGACCCGGTGTCGGAGGATCCTCCCGGAGCCGGGACCGGGTGCGCTCGTTTGTGCGCACCTCGGTGCGGCCACCAGGACTTTCGTGCATTTCACCAGTGCTGGGCGACCTCGGTCGCGGAGCAGACTTCCTGGTGAGGGCCGCGGCTCGTCATGAGAGCCGACGCCACAAATCGAGGGGGAACCACGATGAGTGGTCAGTTGTACGACGGTATCGGCGAAGCCTTCGAAGGCTTCAAGACCCTGCCCGTCATCCGCTACGCCGAGGTGCCGGGCTTCCTCGCCCTGGTCGGCGACGTCAGCGGCAAGTCCGTCCTGGACATCGCCTGCGGCACCGGCTTCTACAGCCGTGAACTCAAGCGCCGCGGCGCTTCCCGCGTCTTCGGGTTCGACATCTCCGGCGCGATGGTCGACGCGGCCACCGCGATCGAGAAGGCCGAGCCCCTCGGCATCGAGTACCAGGTCGCCGACACGGCCACCCTGCAGGTCTTCGAGGAGCCGTTCGACGTCGCCGTGGCCGTGCAGGCGTTCAACTACGCGAGCGAGGTCGCCGAGATCGAGCTGATGATGCGCAACATCCGGCGCAGCCTCGTCGCCGGCGGCTCGTTCTTCCTGTTCGTCCAGAACCCGGGCTACGACTTCGGCGGCCCGTCGCTGGAGAAGTACGGCTTCCTGTTCGAGTCGACCGGCAAGGACAACGAGATCGGACGGGGGATCCGCCTCACCGCCCTGCTCGACCCGCCGGTCTCCTTCGAGGCGGTCGTCCCGTCGAAGGAGACGTACGAGCGGACCCTGACGGCAGCCGGGTTCACCGGGATCGAGTGGGTCACGCTGGAGGTGTCGGCGGAGGGCGTGGAGAAGTTCGGCGAGGAGTTCTGGGCGGACCACGACGCCAACCGCCCGCTGACCATGATCCGCTGCACCGCCTGACCGGGACCGGCCGGGCCGGTGCGAGCTCGGGGGCCAGCGCCGGGGCACCGCACTTTCGCGGTGCCCCGCCGCCGTGTTCCGGCCGGGTGGGCCCGGGCGGCTACTTGGTTCCGAGGCCGGCGTCGGAGACCTCGGGCTTTCCGGCGGTCTTGAGGACCTTGTTGAGGAGCGTGAGGTCGTAGATGCCGGTGAGGTCGGGCTTGTCCAGGAGCTTGGCCTTGACGGCCCAGTCGGACTCGGTCTTCAGGGTGCCCGCGAGGGGGTCGTCGGTGACGAGGATGGACTGCCAGGCCGGGTCGAGGACCTTGGCGTCGAGTTCCTTGCCGCTGTCGGCCTTGAGCTTGGCGTTGGCGGAGGCCTTGGCCTTCTCGGGGTTGGCGTTGATCCACTCGTTGGTCTTGACGGTGCCGCGCAGGACGGCCTCGACGACGTCGGCGTGTTCCTTGAGGAACTTCTGGGACACGATGACGTTGGTGATGACGAACTTCTTGTCGGGCCACAGGGAGGTCTCGTCGAGGAGGACGGAGCCGCCGTCGGAGACGAGCTTGGAGGCGGTGGGTTCGGGGACCCAGGCGCCGTCGATGGAGCCCTGCTTGAAGGCGTCGGGGGTGACCTTGTTGTCGGTGCGGACGACGGAGACGTCGCCCTTGCCGGATTCGGGGTCGACCGTCCAGCCCTTCTCGGCGATCCAGTTGAGGAAGGCGACGTCCTGGGTGTTGCCCTTCTGCGGGGTGGCGATCTTCTTGCCCTTGAGGTCGTCGAGGGTCTTGATCTTGTCGGGGTTGACGACGAGCTTGACGCCGCCGGAGGCGGAGCCGGAGATGATCCGCAGGTTGGAGCCCTTGGACTTGACGTAGCCGTTGATGGAGGGGGAGGGGCCGATGAAGCCGATGTCGAGGGAGCCGCCGTTGAGGGCTTCGATCTCGGAGGGGCCGGCGTTGAAGGTCTGCGGCTTGATCTGGGTGGCGCCGAGTTCCTTGGCGATGAGGCCTTCCTGGAGGCCGACCAGGGCGGTGGCGTGGGTCAGGTTCGGGAAGTACCCGATGCGGACCTCGGACGCCGAGAGCTTCGCGCCGCCGTCGGTGGTGGCGCCGGCCGCCTTGGGCTCCTCCTTCTTCGCCTCGGAACCGTAGCCGCAGGCGGTGAGCAGCAGGGGGAGTGCGGCGGTGACGGCGAGGGCGCGAAGGGCGGTGCGCGATCTTGCGGCAGACACGGAGGTGTCCTTTCGGGGGATGGGATGCAGGGAAAGGCGGTGCGCGACGGGCGTCGAGGGGCATCGGCGTACACGGTTCCGCTCTGCGGCCCTCGGATGCGGGAGCGCCGTGGCGGGCCCGGTGAACCGGGACGCGGGCGGTGTCCGCAGGGCGGGCCGGGCGGACGGCCGGCCGGTCGGCCGGCGCTCCGCCCGTGGAGCCGGGCCGGGGAGCGGTGTCAGGAAGGCTGACAGATGGCGCTGGCGGTACGGGCCAGATCGATGTGCCGGCGGGAGATCAGGGACGGCGTACGCCGGGCACGGTGCGGTGTGCGCATGGGTCGCCTCCCTGGATTCCTAGTTTTCCCACCTGGTTGGTAGGCATCTTGGCAGACCGGGGTACCCGCCCCAAGAGGGTGACCGAATGGTGGACGCAGCCGTCTCGCGATCCGGGAAAGCGCAGGTGGGGCAGGGGGTCAGGGGTTGGTCCAGGCGCCCGGGGTGTGGGCCAGGGCGGACACCTCGGCGGGCAGTGCGCAGGCCGCGACGTCGGCGAGGGACACCCCGTCGAGGATCTCGCGGACGTTCGCCCTCAGGGCGATCCACAGGGGGAGCAACGACTCGGCGGGGCCGGTGTAGGAGAGGTCCGGCGGGCGGACCCCGCGCACCGAGACGAGCGGTCCGTCCACGACACGGATGACGTCGGCGATGCTGATGGACGCGGCCGGCCTGGCCAGCCGGTAGCCTCCGTTGCCGCCGCGCCTGCTGAGCACGAGGCCGCCGCGGCGCATGTCGCCGAGGATCCCCTCGAGGAACTTGTGCGGGATGTCCTGGGCCTCGGCGATGGCCTCGGCCTTCAGCGGCTCGTCGTCCTGCGAGGCGGCGAGCTGCAGCGCGGCACGTACCGCGTAGTCCGCCCTGGCTGAGATCCGCATGCGGACAGTATCGCGTACGGGGCCGGCCGCCGTCCCCCGCGGGTGCGCCGCGGCCTGCCGGGCGGGACCTCCGCCGCCCGGGTGGAAGCCCCAGGTCAGCGGAGGGCGGCCGCCACCGCGCGGTGCGAGCCGTTGAGGTAGTGCTCGCCGATGGAGCGCAGGCGGTGCGCGACCGGGCGCTGGGACGTCAGGACGCGGGCGTTGCGCCAGAACCGGTCGAGGCCGGGGGCGTCGGCGAACTCCAGTACCCGGGCGGTGATGTGCAGGGCGGCCTTCGCGGTGACGGTCTCGGCCGTGGCGACCAGGGCGGCGACGGCGGCGGCCTCCTCCGCGTCGGGCCGCGCACCGGCTTCGAGGGCCTGCGCCATCACCTCCGTCGCCCGGTCGGCCACGGCGGTGGCCGTCTGCGCGGCGGAGGCCAGTTCCCCGTAGGCCAGGAAGAGGTCGGGGTCCTCGCCGGGCAGCCGGTGGGCGCGGCCGCTGCGGCTGAGGTCGCGGGTCTCGCCGAGGGCGCCCTCGGCGATGCCGAGGCCGACGTGGCAGAGGGCGAGACGGAGCGCGGGCTCGGCGAGCGCCGTGAAGGGCGCGGCCGACTCCTCGTCACGCGGCAGGCGGCCCAGCACCTGCCCGGGCGCGACGGTGACGCGGTCGAAGACGGCCTCGCCCGCGCCGGCGACGCGCTGCCCGAGGCGGCCGCGGGCCGGTTCGACGCGCAGCCCCCGCGAGCCCTGCGGGACGCGCACCACCAGCACGTCCCCCGTCGCGGCGCACACCGCGTCCACCACGATCTGGTCGGCGGTGGCCACCGCCGTGTCCACGAGGCGGCGTCCGTCCAGTACCTGCCCCCCGGCCCGCGGCCGCAGGGTCAGGTCCGGCCGGCCGGTGTCCTCAAGGGGCGCCGGCGGGTGGACCGCGCCGGTCCACAGCCACTGTCCGCGCGCTGACTCCTCCTCCAGGGCGGCGGCTTGCTGGTCGGTGGCGTAGAACCGGCCGCTCCAGGTGTGCGCGTAGTGCCGGGCGAGCACTTCGCCGATCGACGCGTCCGCCGCGGACACCTCCCTGATGACGGCACATCCGGTCCGCCAGTCGGTCCCGCGGCCCGGCCTCGGCGGGGTGAGGGCCGCGGGCAGCCCCGCCTCGCGCAGCCGGGCCGTCTCGTCGGTCGGCGGCTCGCCCGCCTGGTCGCGGGCTATGGCGTCCGCGGCCAGGTCGTCCGCCACGTCGCGGGCGGTCCGCAGCAGCGCGCGGCGCCGTGCGTCGGAGGGAACGGCGGTGGTCATGTCGGCTGCTCCGGGAGGTCGTCGGGTGGCGCCGGGCCGGTCGCCGGGAGGCGCGCAGAGGGCGCGGGTGGAAGACGGCACCCGATCCCCACCTTTCCCACCGGATTGATAGGAATACTTGCCCGGGCGCGGCCTTCCCGGCAAGGGTGCGACCGGATGATGGACCGGGCGGTCTTGGGATCCGAGACGGTGCAGGTCAGGGGCCGGTCCCCGCACTCGAGGACCCCTCGGGGACAGGACCCTCCGTCAGCGGACGCCCGGGCCGGGGGAGTTCGTCCCTACGAGGCCGACCCGCGCGGACGGACAGGACCGCACGGGCGGGACCGCGCCGGAGGGCCGGACGGAGGACCGGACGGAGGACCGGACGGAGGGCCGGCCGGAGGGCCGCACGGGGGAACCGGCCATCCGGGCCCGCCGCGCGCGGGCCGCGCCATGCTTCCGGTTCGGGCGGAGCGGCTCCCTCCGCCCTTGGTCGTCACGGAAACGTACCGGCTCCGCTCTTCTCGCCGCCGCACGGCCGGAAGGCGGGCAGTCTCGGCCAGTCTCACCGGCCCCCCTTGCGTCGTCGGGGAGGCGGCGTGGTGAACTGGTTGAGCCGTAACCGATCAGGTGCGTGAGCGTCACCGCGGTCCGGGCCAGGGTTGAACAGCACCGCCGTTTTCGAGCGTACCGCCGGGTGCGCGGCGGCAGGCGGGTGCGCCCCGGGTGACCACCGGCCAGTGCGTGCGCCCGTACCCGTCGACTCCCTCGCCTGGAACCTCGAATGGAGCGATCGTGCACCACGGTCCGGACATCCCCGAAACCCCCTACGAGTCAGTGGCCGTCACCGGTGGAGCCGGTTTCGTCGGCCGGCACCTCGTCACGGCCCTCAGCCTGCTGTCCCGGAAGGTCACCGTCGTCGACCACGCCCCCCTCCCCGCCGAGCTCGAGACCCTGCCCGGCGTCTCCCACGTCCGCGCCGACCTGCGGGACTACGGCGAGACCTTATTGGCTCTGCAGAGCGCCGACGCCGTGTTCCACCTGGCCGGCAACGCCAGCGGCACCGAGTCGGTGGCCGACCCCCGCCGCGACTTCCAGCTCAACGCCCTCGGGACCTGCAACGTCGGCAACGCCTGCCTGGAACTGGGCGTGCGCCGCCTCGTCTACCTCTCCTCCGCCATCGTCTACGGCACCCCGCTCCACAGCCCGATCCGCGAGGACCACCCCACGCAGCCCTTCCTGCCGTACGGCGCCTCGAAGCTCTCCGGCGAACTGACCCTGCGCAGCCTGTACGCGACGGCCGGACTGCCCGTCGTCATCGGCCGGTCCTTCGTCGTCTACGGTCCCGGCGAGGACCCGCGCCGCGCGGGCGGCGAGGTCTCGCAGTTCCTGCGCTGGCACCTCAACGAACGGCCCATCCCCGTGGTCGGGGACATCGACCGCAAGCGCCGCGACTTCATCCACGTCGAGGACCTGTGCCGGGCCATGCTGGTCCTGGCCGCCCGCGGCGCCGACGGCGAGACCTACAACCTGGGCACCGGCACCGCCGTCTCGATGCGTGAACTGGCCGACGTGGTGGGCACGGCGACCGGACGGCCGGCGCTGCTGACCGCCGACACCTCCAGCCTGGCCGACAGCTTCACCCTCCTCGCCGACGTCACCCGGCTGACGGGGCTGGGCTTCACCCCGCGGGTCACGCTGGCCGAGGGGCTCACGGGCCTGGCCGGACTGCTCGGTGCCTTCCCCGAGGTCCCCTCCGCCCGGGCGGTGTTCCGCCGGGAGGCCCCGGCCCGCCGGAGGCTGACGGCGAGCGCCGCCGCCGGGGTCCGTGAGGAGGCCGGAACGTGCTAGCCGTCGACGGGGGTTCCCCGCTGCTGGCCGGGAACGAGGTGGCCCCCTGGCCGCAGGTCACCGACGCCGACCGCAAGGCCGTCCTCGACGCCCTGGACCAGGCGACCCCCTGGCACTGGCCCATGCGTACGGTCCGTGAACTGGAGGAGGCCTGGGCCGAGTTCACCGGCATGCCCTACGTCCTGGCCGCCAACTCCGGTACGGCCGCCCTGCACATGGCGATCGCGGCCGCCGGTGTGGAGCCGGGCGACGAGGTGCTCGTGCCGGCCGACACCTTCCTGGCCTCGGCCTCCTGCGTGCTCCAGGCCAACGCGATCCCGGTGTTCGTGGACACCGACATCGAGACGTTCAACATCGACCCGGCCCGGATCGAGGAGCGGATCACCGACCGCACCCGCGCCATCGTCGCCGTCGACCTCAACGGCCTGCCCGCCGACCACGACGCCCTGCGGGAGATCGCCGACCGCCGCGGCCTCGTCCTCATCGAGGACGCCTCCCAGGCCCACGGCGCCGTCTACCGGGGCCGCCCGGTCGGGTCGCTGGGCACGATGAGCGGGGCCAGCCTCAACGGGTCCAAGACCCTCTCCGCCCTCGGCGAGGGCGGCCTGTTCGCGACCCGCGACGAGGAACAGCACCGGCTGGCCCGGCGGGTGCTGATGTTCGGCGAGGAACTTCCCGGCCAGAGCCGCGACTACGACGCCCGCATCATGGGCTGGAACTACCGCATCGACGTCCTGGCCGCCGCCTTCGCCCGCTCCCAGCTCACCCGCCTGCCGGAGATGTCCCTCGCCCGGCAGGCCAACGGCGCGGCGCTCACGGACGCCCTCGCCGGCGTGCCCGGCATCCGTACGCCGGCCGTACCCGGGGACCGCACGCACGTGTACTTCTTCTACCCGCTGCTCGTCATGCCCGAGGAACTCGGACTCGACGGCCTTCCCGTCGCCGCCTTCCGCGACGCCCTCGCCCGGGCGGTGAACGCCGAAGGCCTGCACATCATGCGCTGGCAGCCGCAGCCCGTGCCCGGGCAGACCCTCTTCCAGGAGCTGCGCGGCTACGGCCGGGGCTGCCCCTGGAGCTGCGGACACGCCCGGCCCGGACACCACTACGATCCGGCGCACTACCCCGTGAGCGAGGAGATCTGCCTGCGCCGGCTGGTGCTGGGCCAGAGCTTCAGCTCGTTCGGGCCGCCCAACGACCACACGACGATGCGCCGCTACGCCGAAGTCCTGTACAAGGTCCTTGTCGAGGAACGGGAGGCGCTGATCGCCCTGACCCGGCGGACGGCCGACTCGGCGCGGTGACACGACGACAGGGGACGGAGCGGATGCGCAACGAGCCCGAGCCCGGTATCGCGGACGGACGGACGGCGCCGACGGCCCGCGACCGGAACCGGAACCGGAACGGCGACCGGAACCGGAGCGGTGGCCGGAGTCCGCGGGCCATGCGGCTGGCCGTCTGCGCGGTCTTCTTCGTCACCGGAGCCGCCTTCGCCACCTGGGCGGCCCGGGTCCCCGCCGTCCAGAGCCGGCTGGACCTGTCCGCCGGGGAGCTGGCGATCGCCCTCGTCGGCCTGAGCGGCGGGGCCTTCCTCGGGCTTCCGCTGGTCGGCGGCCTGGTGGCCCGGTACGGCAGCCGCAAGGTCCTGTGCGCGGGCCTGGTCGCCTACCTGGGCGCCCTCGCGAGCCTGCCGCACGTCCCGGACCTGGCCGTGCTGACGGCGGCCCTGGCCCTGTTCGCGTGCGGCAACACGGCCGTCGACGTCGCGATGAACACCCAGGGCGTCCTCGTCGAACGCGCCTACGGGCGCCCCGTCCTCGGCGGGTTCCACGCCATGTTCAGCCTCGGCGGGATCACCGGGGCCACGGCGGGCGGACTGGCCGCCTCCGCCGGGATCGGCATCCGGGCGCACTTCACGGTGGCGGCACTCGTCCTGCTGGTGGTGGCGGGCGCGGCGGCCACCGCCCTGGCCCCCGACCCCCCGCGGGCCGAGGGCCCCTCCCGGCGCGACCCCCTGCTGGCCCTGCCCGGCCCGGGCCTGTGGATCCCGGGCCTGGTGGCGTTCTGCGCGCTGATGGGCGAGGGGGTGGTCAACGACTGGGGCGCGGTGTACCTGAAGGAGGAGACCGGAGCCTCACCGGGCGCGGCGGGACTGGGCTACGCCGTCTTCTCCGCGGGCATGGTCGCGGGCCGGCTCACCGCCGACCGGCTGCGGTCCCGCCTCGGCACCGTCCGCTTCACGCTGCTGTGCGCCGCGGTGGCGGGTGCCGGGGCCCTCATCCCGATCCTGGTGGCCACGACGGCGGCGGGCTTCGTCGGCTACGGGCTGCTGGGGCTGGGCATGGCCGCCGTCATCCCGCTCGTCTTCGCCCACGCGGCCGGGCTGCGGCCCGAGCGCACCGGCTCCTCCATCGCCGCCGTCTCGGCGGTGGGCTACGTCGGCTTCCTGGCGGGACCCCCGGTCATCGGCGCGCTGGCGGAGGCGGCGACCCTGCGGTGGGCGATGCTCGTGCTGCCGGCGCTGATGGCGGCGATGGCGCTCCTGGCCACCCGCCTGCGCCGCGGCTGACCCAGGGACGGGCCGGGAGGGGCCCGCCCCGGGGCACGTCGGCGCCGGAGCGGGCCCGTCCCGGCCCGCTCCGGCGTCCGGCTCGCGTCCGGCCCGGCGGCTACTCGACCTTGGCCCAGTCGAGGGTGCGTTCCACGGCCTTCTTCCAGCCCGCGTAGCCCTCCTCCCGCTGCTCCTCGGACCACCGGGGCTCCCAGCGCTTGGACTCCTGCCAGTGGGTGCGCAGCTCGTCCGTGTCCCGCCAGAACCCCGTCGCCAGTCCGGCGGCGTAGGCCGCGCCGAGCGCGGTCGTCTCGGCGACGACCGGCCGGCTGACCGGTACGCCCAGCACGTCGGCCTGGATCTGCATGCACAGGTCGTTGGCGGTCACGCCGCCGTCCACCTTCAGCACGTCCAGGTGGACGCCGGAGTCCTGCTCCATGGCCTCCACCACGTCCCGGCTCTGGTAGCAGATGGCCTCCAGGGTGGCCCGGGCCAGGTGGCCGCTGTCGTGGTAGCGGGCGAGCCCGACGATCGCGCCGCGGGCGTCGGAGCGCCAGTACGGGGCGAACAGGCCGGAGAAGGCCGGCACGAAGTAGATGCCGCCGCTGTCCTCGACGGTGGAGGCCAGGCGTTCGGTCTCGGCGGCATCGTTGATGATCTTCAGCTGGTCGCGCAGCCACTGCACCGCGGAGCCGGTGACGGCGATGGAGCCCTCCAGGGCGTAGACCGCGGGCTGGCCCGCGAACTGGTACGCCACGGTGGTCAGCAGGCCGTGCCGGG
Organism: Streptomyces sp. 3211.6; assembly: GCF_003634815.1. NCBI lineage: Bacteria > Bacillati > Actinomycetota > Actinomycetes > Kitasatosporales > Streptomycetaceae > Streptomyces > Streptomyces sp. 3211.6. Next base: position 7,069,608 of record NZ_RBXC01000001.1, read on the forward strand.
ACCGGACCAGCTCGGTACCGGTGTTGAGCACCAGGAAGTTGCCGGTGCCGTAGGTGTTCTTGGCCTCGCCCGGGGCGTAGCAGACCTGTCCGACCGTGGCCGCCTGCTGGTCGCCGAGGACCCCGGTGATGGGGATGGCGGCCCGCAGGGGCCGGGAGGAGCGGGCGTGCCCGTACGCCTCGGGGTGGGAGGAGGGGTTGATGGCCGGCAGCATCGAGCGGGGCACGCCGAAGAAGCCCAGCAGCTCTTCGTCCCAGTCGAGGGTCTCCAGGTCCATCAGCATCGTGCGGCTGGCATTGGTGACGTCGGTGGCGTGGATGCCTCCGTCGGGACCGCCGGTGAGGTTCCACAGCACCCAGCAGTCGGTGTTCCCGAACAGGGCGTGCCCCTGCTCGGCGGCCTCGCGGACCCCGTCGACGTTCTCCAGGATCCACTGGATCTTGCCGCCGGAGAAGTAGGTCGCCGGCGGCAGGCCCGCCTTGCGGCGGATCACGTCGCCCTGCCCCGAGCGTTCCAGCGCCGCGGCGATGGAGTCGGTACGGGTGTCCTGCCAGACGATGGCGTTGTAGTAGGGGCGGCCGGTGCGCGGGTCCCAGACGACGGTCGTCTCCCGCTGGTTGGTGATGCCGATGGCCGCCAGGTCGGTCGCGGAAAGGTTTCCGTGCCGCAGGGCGTTCTGGATCACGGAGTTGGTGCGTTCCCAGATCTCGACCGGGTCGTGCTCGACCCACCCCGAGCGGGGCAGGATCTGGGCGTGCTCCAGCTGGTGCCTGGCCACCTCGTTGCCCGCATGGTCGAAGATCATGAAACGGGTGCTGGTGGTGCCCTGGTCCACTGCGCCGACGAAATCAGCCATGGGTTGCCGCCTCTCTTGGGGCCGTCCTCGCGGGTCGGATCAGCTCTCGTCCGGGACCGGCACGCGCCCGGGGGGCTCCGGCTCGGCGGTCGGCAGGTACCGGCCGATGAAGAACTTGTACAGACCCGCTCCCAGCAGGCCGCCGATCAGCGGACCGATGATGGGCACCCAGAAGTAGAAGTGCCCGTACTGGTCCCGCCACGCTCCGCCGTACCCGGTGAGGAAGCTCGCCAGGCGGGGGCCGAAGTCGCGGGCCGGGTTGATGGCGTAGCCGGCGTCGGTGCCCCAGGCCATGCCGATCCCCACCACGATGAGGCCGACGATGAACGGGCCGAGGTTGGCGCCGGGGGCCGTGTTGAGCAGGTCGGTCACCGCGAGGATCAGCAGCAGCAGGATGGCGGTGCCGATGACCTGGTCGCGCAGCGCCCCCCATTCGGTGACCGGCAGGTTGGGGTTGCCGTTGGCCGGCAGCGTGGAGAACACGCCCTGCGTCTTGATGGTGTGGGTGGGGTCCGCCTTCGCCAGCGCCTCGGAGTAGTTCCAGCGCACGATGAGGGCGGCCACGAAGGCGCCGGCCGTCTGGGCCAGCGCGTACGGGGCCACGTGCTTCCACGGGAACCCCTTGAACGCCGCCAGCGCGAGCGTCACCGCCGGGTTCAGGTGCGCGCCGCTCAGCCTGGCGGCGACGTACACGCCGAGGGTGACGCCGAGGCCCCAGGCCCAGGCGATGCTGTCGTGGTTCCCGAGGCCGCCCGGCGGATTGGTGAGGGCGCCGCCGGCGACCACCTGGGCCACCACACCGACGCCGAACAGGATGAGGATCATGGTCCCCGCGAACTCTGCCGAGAGCTCGCCGATCAATCCGGACCTTTTGAGCCGCTCAGCCATGGGTGCCCGCTTCCCGCCGGCCAGAGACCGGCCGTCGACTGCCCCGAGTGCTCCGGGCCGGGCCTTTTGGATCGGATCCGATCAGACCTGATCCAGAACGCACGGCCTAGCGACATCGTAAGTCCGGCGGGGAGATCGGGCGCGCGGGCACGGCGACGGCGGAGCGCCTGCCCGTGGCCTCCCCGTCGCCGCGCCCCGCCCTACGCCGCCGAGCGCAGCCGGCCGGCCGCCGTCTCGGCCTCGCGGACCACCCGTGCCGGGTCGACGTCGACCAGCCGCCCGCCGAGTTTCAGCGGCCGGCCGTCCACGAACACGGCCTCGATGTTCTCGGGGCGCCCGTTGAAGACGATCTGGCCGATCCAGTCGAAGCGCGGGGCGAAGTTCAGCGCCGCCGGGTCGATGACCAGCAGGTCGGCCCGTTTGCCGGGGGTCAGGGAGCCCACCCGGTCCGCGAGGCCGATGACCTCGGCGCCGCCCAGGGTGGCCATCCGCAGCACGTCCTCGACCTGCGGGAAGACGCCGGCTTCGGTCGAGCGGGCGCGTTGCAGGCCGATGGCCGTCTTCATGAGCGCGTGGAAGTCGGAGGTGTCGTTGGTGCCGCCGTCCAGACCGAGGCCGACCTTGACGCCCCTGCGTCCGAGGTCCGACAGCCGCATGATGCCGGAGGCCAGCCGCATGTTGCTGAGCGGGCAGTGGGCCAGGCGCACGTCGTGCTCGGCGACGGCGGCGATCTCCGCGTCCGTGAGGTGGATCGCGTGGTTCATCAGCAGCCGGGGACCCAGTGCGCCGATGCCGGCGAGGACGCCCACGGGGTCGTCGGCGCGCATCTCCGGGCGTTCCAGGACGTGGGAGTTGAGCATGACCCCCAGGTCCTGGGCGAGTTCCCAGTGGGCGCGGTTGTCGGCCCGGGCGGCGCGGGACGCGTGGGTGGCGATCTGGAAGGAGCCGAGCGGGACCGGGTCGACCAGTTCCCGCTTCACCTTCGCCGCCAGCGCCCCGTCGGGGGCCGGGGGGTACAGGGCGTACGTGAACCGCAGGCCGGTGCCGGCCAAGGCCCGCACGTAGCTCTCGACGAGGTCGTACGAGAAGATGTCCACCCAGTCGACCAGCGTGGTCACGCCCGACTGCACGGCGTCGAGGGCGGCGAGGCGGACGAAGCTGTGCAGGGCGTCGGGGGTCAGGAGGCCGCGCTGGGGGTCGGTACAGGCCCGGAACCAGCCGAACAGGTCCCGGTCGGTGCAGCCGCCCCGGAACATCGCCTGCCACAGGTGGTTGTGGGTGTCGATGAACCCCGGCATGACCAGCTTGCCCGAACTCTCCACCACCCGGGCGCCGTAGGGCGCCGGCAGCGAAGTGCCGACGGCGGCGATGGCGCCGTCGCGCATCAGGACGTCGGCGTTCTCGAGGGCGCCGAGGGGGCCGCTGCCGAGGGCGGGGTCCATGGTGAGCACGAGGGAGGCCCGGCGGAGCAGGACCGTCGTACCGCCGGGGGCGGGCGCCACGGCCTGCCGGGGGAGTGCGGGGCGGGGGGCGCCGCCGAGGAGGAGCGGGGCGGCGGCGGCCAGCCCGAGGCCGGCGAGGAGACCGCGGCGGGTGGGGGCCGGGGGCGCGGTGGGGATGGACTGCATGCGTGTTACCTCCCGAGGGCTCCGTACGGAAGGCCCGCCCGGGCGGGAAGCTGACGGAGCGTCGGGCCGGGGCGGGAGAACACACGCAGCATTCCCAGTGGACGGCCATTCGATAGACGTCAGTGGAAAACTTTTTCCGAACTGGCCGCCCGTCGCCGCCCAGCCGGTCCCGCAGCCGGCGACCGGTTTGGGTGGATCCGTAGGGGAAAGGCGCCGGGTGCGGTGCCGGGCTGGCGGACCGCGGGTGAACCGGAGGACGGCAGCGCGGGCTGCGGACGAGCGGGTGCCGGCGCAGATGCCGTGCCGAGCCCAGAGCCGTGCCCGGAGGCGGGCGCGGGCCGGCCGGAGGAGTGGCCATGAGTGACCAGACCCTTTCCAACCTGTCGCACGAGGCGCGCCGCTTCCCCCCTCCGCAGGACCTCGCCGCGACGGCCAACGCCACCGACCGGACCCGGCTGGAAGCGGAACGGGACCGGCTCGGCTTCTGGGCGGCCCAGGCGCGGCGGCTCGAGTGGGCCGAGCCCTGGACCGAGGTCCTGGACTGGTCGGACGCCCCGTTCGCGCGCTGGTTCACCGGCGGCCGCCTCAACGTCGCCCGCAACTGCGTCGACCGGCACGTCGAGGCGGGGCACGGCGACCGGGTCGCCTTCCACTGGGAGGGCGAGCCCGGCGACACCCGGACCATCACCTACGCACAGCTGAAGGACGAGGTCTGCCGGGCCGCCAACGCCCTCACCGAGCTCGGGGTCCGGGAGGGCGACCGGATCGCGATCTACATGCCGATGATCCCCGAGACGGCCGTGGCGATGCTCGCCTGCGCCCGGATCGGGGCCCCGCACACCGTCGTCTTCGGCGGCTTCTCCTCCGACGCCCTCAAAGGGCGCATCCTCGACTGCGACGCCAGGGTGGTGATCACCGCCGACGGCGGCTACCGCAAGGGCGCCGCCACCGCCCTGAAGCCCGCCGTGGACAGCGCCGTGGCCGGCTGCCCCGGCGTGCGCACCGTGGTCGTCGTCCGCCGCACGGGCCAGGACGTGCCCTTCACCGAGGGGCGCGACGTGTGGTGGCACGAGCTCGTGGACCGCCAGTCCCCGCAGCACGACGCGCGGCCCTTCGACGCCGAGCACCCGCTGTACATCATGTACACCTCGGGGACCACGGCGAAGCCCAAGGGCATCCTGCACACCTCCGGCGGGTACCTGACCCAGGTCGCCTGGACGCACTGGGCGGTCTTCGACCTCAAACCCGAGCGGGACGTCTTCTGGACCGCGGCCGACATCGGCTGGGTGACGGGCCACTCCTACATCGTCTACGGGCCGCTCGCCAACGGCACCACCTCCGTCATGTACGAGGGCACCCCCGACACCCCGCACCAGGGCCGCTGGTGGGAGATCGTGGAGAAGTACCGGGTCAGCATCCTGTACTGCGCGCCGACCGCGATCCGCACCTTCATGAAGTGGGGCGAGGAGGTCCCGGACGCCTTCGACCTGAGCAGCCTGCGCGTCATCGGTTCGGTCGGCGAGCCGATCAACCCGGAGGCCTGGATCTGGTACCGGCGCGCCATCGGGGGCGACCGCTGCCCCGTGGTGGACACCTGGTGGCAGACCGAGACGGGCGCCCAGATGCTCAGCCCGCTGCCCGGGGTCAGCGTCTGCAAGCCCGGTTCGGCGATGGGCCCGCTGCCCGGCGTCGTCGCGGACGTGGTGGACGACCGCGGCGACCCGGTGCCGAACGGCTCCGGCGGCTACCTGGTGCTCACCGAGCCCTGGCCGGCGATGCTGCGGACCATCTGGGGCGACCGGCAGCGCTACGTCGAGACGTACTGGTCGCGGTTCCCGGGCCGCTACTTCGCCGGGGACGGGGCCAAGAAGGACGAGGACGGCGACATCTGGCTGCTCGGCCGCGTCGACGACGTGATGAACGTCTCCGGACACCGGATCTCCACCACGGAGGTCGAGTCGGCGCTCGTCTCGCACCCCAGGGTCGCCGAGGCGGCGGTGGTCGGCGCCGCGGACCCGACGACCGGCCAGGGCATCGTCGCCTTCGTCATCCTGCGCGCCGGTGCCGGCAGCGGCGACGACGGCGCGGGGCCCGGCGTCGCGGAGGAACTGCGCGCGCACGTGGCCCGGGAGATCGGCCCCATCGCCCGGCCCCGCGAGATCCTGGTGGTGCCCGAGCTGCCCAAGACCCGTTCCGGGAAGATCATGCGCCGGCTGCTGCGCGACGTCGCCGACCACCGCGCCCTCGGCGACGTCACCACCCTCACCGACAGCGCCGTGATGGACGTCATCAAGGAGCGGCTCCCCGCGGCGCAGGGGCGCGGGGAGGAGGAGTGAACCGCAATCGCCCCGCCGCCGGAAAACCGGTTGGGCGGGGGAGCGGCCGGCGGGTAGGGTGCGGAGCGCCGTGAAAGACCGCCAGGAGGTGAGACCCGTGAACGCTGTATCGAAGTGGGTGCTCCCTCCTCTCCCCACGGTGTGCGACTGACCCAGGTGTCGTCGGGAGTGCCCGGACCACGCACTCCTGAAAGGCGACAGCCATGGACCCAGTCATCATCACCCGCACCGCCGAAACCCAGTGGGAGGCCGTGTCGGACGGCCGGACCGTCGGCCACGGCGACATCTCGCACCGGCCCGACGGGCGGCTCTTCGTCAGCGTCGACGTGTGGCAGGACCCGGTCTTCGACCGGCTCGCCACCGCCGTGCTGGCGGACCTCCCCGCCACCCCGGTCCACACCCTCGTCGCCGCGGACGACCCCGGCCTCAAGGCGCGGTGGGAGCGCCTCGGCTTCGCCGTCGGACGCCGCGAGCGCGAATACACCCTCCCCACCGCCCCCGGGGCCCTCGCACCTCCCCCGGAGGTGGTGGTCCTGCCCGGCACCGAGGCGGACCCGGGGCGGCTGCGCGCACTGGACCGGGCGATCCGCGAGGAGGTCGAAGCCTCCGTCGGCTGGCGCACCATGCCGGCCGAGGTCGTGGCCGGGCCCACCGGCTCGCTGCCCCTGGACCCGGCGAAGTACGCTGTGGCGACGCGGGGCGGCCGGTACGCCGGGCTGGTCCGGGTGGCGGCGGTCCGCCGCCGGGCCCGGATCGGACTGATCGCCGTGCGGGCCGAGGACCGGCGCCACGGCATCGGGCGGGCCCTGCTGGCCCACGCGCTCGGGTCGCTCCACCACCGGGGCATCACCTCGGCCTGGGCCGAAGTGGACGAGACCAACACGGCCGCCCTCGCCCTCTTCGAAGGCGCGGGCGCCGAACGGACCGGCGGCTGCATCGAGTTGGTGCGCCACTGACCAGCCCCCGTGCACACGCACACGCACACCGAACCCTGAACCGAGAGAAACGGGACACCTTGCCGAGAACAGCCAAGGGCATCGAAGTCGAAGGCACCGTAGTCGAGTGCCTGCGCAACGCGACCTTCAAGGTGCAGCTCCAGAACGGGCACCAAGCACTCGCGCACATCAGCGGGAAGATCCGGAAGAACTACATCAAGATCCTCCCCGAGGACCGGGTGCTCGTGGAGCTGAGCCCGTACGACCTCACCCGCGGCCGGATCGTCTACCGGTACCGCTGAGCCGGCGAAGCGTGCGCCCGGGACCCCCGGGCGCACGCCCCCGGCCCGGCGGCCGGGGACGGGGCTGGAGGACGGCGGGCGGTTCGGCGAAGATGAGGGGACCGACCCGGCCGCCCGAGCGAGGAGCGTTTCCGCAGATGCCAAGTTCCGCTTCCGCTTCCGCCTCCGGGCTGCCGTCCGGCTCCGTCGGAGGCGCCCGCCGGCGCAAGCCCACGATCGCCGACGTCGCCCGGGCCGCCTCCGTGTCGCCGACCACCGTCTCCCATGCCCTGAACGGACTCGGCAAGGTCGACCCCCGGACCCGCGAACGCATCAAGCAGACCGCGGCCGAGCTCGGATACCGGCCCAACCTGCGCGCGCAGCGCCTGCGCAACGGCGAGGCCAAGGTCATCGCACTCGCCTCCTCCATGCCCTTCGCGGTGGCCGCCGGACCCTCCAGGCTCGGCTTCTACATGGAGATCGCCGCCGCCGCCGCGGAACGCGCCATGGTGCACGGCTACGCGCTCGTCCTGGTCCCCCCGGTGCAGTCCGGATCCCCGCTGCACTCCCTCGACATCGACGGCGCCATCGTGGTCGAGCCCGGCGAGGACGACCCGGCCGTCGCGCAGCTGCGCGAGCGGGGCCTGCCGTACGTGGCGCTCGGCCGCGAGGTGGCCGGGACGGACGCCCCGTACGTGGACCTGCGCGGCGGCGCCGTCACCGAACTGCTGCTGGACCATCTGCGCGAGCAGGGGGCCCGCCGTCCGGCGCTGCTGATCGGCGCCGGCACCCGCCACTCCTCCGTCGACGCCCGCGCCGCCTACGAACGCGCCGCCGCCGACAGGGGCTGGACCCCCGTCGTCGTGACCGCCCCGGAGGAGGGGGGCGAACAGGCCGGGTACGACGCCTGCGCGGCCCTGCTGGCCGCCCATCCGCGGACCGACGCCGTCTGCGCCCTCGTGGACGTCTTCGCGGTCGGCGCCGTCCGCGCCATCCGCGACAGCGGCCGGCGCGTCCCCGAGGACGTACTGGTCGCCACCCGGTACGACGGGCCGCGGGCCCGCACCTGCGAACCCCCGCTCACCGCCGTCGACCTGCACCTCGGCCGGGCGGCCGCCGACGCCGTCGAACTGCTCCTGTCCCGGCTGCGCGGGGTCGCCGCCGGGGCTCCGGCGGCGGCGCCCGAGCCCCGGGTGATCGCCCGCGCCTCCTCGCTGCGGGTCACGGAGCCAGGATGAGCACCGCACCGGAGACGAGCGCGAAGCCCAGGACCAGGGGGCGCATCCGCGCGGCGTCGATCCGGTGGTGCGCCAGCCGGCTCAGCCACGCCCCGAGGGCCAGCGCGGGCAACAGGGCTGCGGCCCAGCCCAGTTGACCCGGCGTGCCGTGGCCGGTGGCCAGGAGCAGGACGAGGGAGACCACCTCGCCGACCAGGAAGCACAGCGCGACCGTGGACCTCAGCTCCGCGGGCGGACGGTGCTGGTAGACCAGGGCCAGCGGCGGACCGCCCACCCCCGTCGCCGTCTCGGTGAGTCCCGTGACCACGCCCGCGCCCAGGTAGGCGGCCCGGCCCGGCACGAAGGCCGGCGCCGCCAGGCTGGCGGCCGCCGCCAGGACGGTCGCCACGCCGACGACGACGCCGAGCCGCTGCCCGGGCACGGCCCACAGCAGCAGGAGCCCGCCGGGGGTCGCGGCGAGCCGCGCCGCCGAGATCCAGCCCGCGCCCCGCAGGTCCAGCGAGTGCCGTTCGCGCCAGACCACGTAGAGGTTCAGCGGGATCATCGACGCGAGGACGAACACCGGCAGCAGCGAGGGGTCGAGCAGTCCGGCCACCGGGGCGACGACCAGCGCGAACCCGAGGCCGCTGGTCCCCTGGACGAACGCGGCGACCGCCACGACCAGGGCGAGGACCAGCAAGGTCGCGGCGCTCACCGGACGGCGCTCCCGGCCCGTGCGGCCGCGGAGGTCGGGTGCGCCCGGGTCACGCCGGCCCGTGCGACCACCTCGTCGGCCAGCTCCGCCGCCCGGTCGAGGAACGCGAGGTCGTCCCAGCCGACGGCCCGGCCCCGCCACATCCGCAGCCGGCCGGCGACGAACACGGCGGTGATCTGGTCGCGGTTCCCGCGTCGGACCAGCTCCCAGGGCAGGTCCCGGGAGATCCGTATCTCCGGGCCGCCGACGTCGACCAGCAGGAAGTCGGCGGCCGCCCCGGCGGCGATCCGGCCGGTGAGCGCCCCGAGGCCGACGGCGTCCGCGCCGCCCGGGCCGCCGCGGTCCAGCCAGGTCCAGCCCGCCCCGCAGGAGGAGTCCCCGGTGGCCAGGCCGTAGGCGAGGCGCTGGGCGAACTCGGCGGCCTCCACGAGGCGCAGCGCGTCGCCGCGGGTGCCGTCCGTGCCCAGGCCGAAGCGGATCCCGCGTTCGGCCATGGCGGTGGCCGGGGCCACGGCGTTGCCCTTCCACGCGCTGGCGACCGGGTTGTAGCTCACGGCGGCGCCCGCGTCGGCGAGCAGGGTGAGCTCGGACGGGGTGACCAGCGTGGCGTGGGCCGCGAGCAACTGCGGCCCCAGCGCGCCGGCTTCCCGCAGGTACTCCAGCGGGCGCAGCCCGTGCCGGACCAGGGAGCGTTCCACGGCGGCGAGGTGCTCGTTGACGTGGATCTGGACCACGGCGCCCGCTTCGGCGGCGAGCCGGGCGGTGTGCCGCAGGGTCCGCTCCGTGGCGGCCTCCGGTACCGGGACCGCCAGCGAGGGGTGGACCAGCTCCGCGCCCTCGTACCGGGCGAGGTGCTTCTCGGCGGCGGCCAGGACGGAGGCGGTGTCCTCCGTCCCCCCGGCCCCCGCGGGATCGGGGACGTCGTTGCAGACGAGCCCGAGGACGCAGCGGATCCCCGCGTCGCCCGCGGCCGCGGCCACGACACCGACGTCCACCGGGGCCCGGGTGCCGGCCTCGGCGACGGTGGTGAACCCGCCCCGCAGGGATTCCAGCGCCGACAGCTTGGCGGCCGTGTAGGCGGATTCCTCGTCCAGGGCCCCCTCGAGGGGGACCCAGACGCGGCGGAAGATCTCGGAGGGCTCGCCGAAGGCCAGGGCCGCGCCGAAGCTCTGCGTCAGGTGGTGGTGCGCGTCGACGAACCCCGGCATCAGCAGGTGCCCGGGCAGCCGGACCGGCGTCAGCCGGGGGTGCTCGCGCTCCAGCACGGCGGCCGGCCCGACGGCCTGGAAGGCGCCGCCGTCGACGACGGCTGCGTAGCCCTCCCGCAGGCCCTCGGGGGTGAGCACGAGGTCCGGGACCAGGAGCCGGGGGCCGTCGGCCGGCCGGCGGAGGTCGGGGAGGGGGCCGGCGGTGGTGTGGTGTCTCATCGGGAGGGTGCTCATCTCGTCTTTCGCGTAGGGCTCACACATGGGGCAGGGGAGCGGGGGCGCCCGCGTCGGCGGGAGCGAGGGCGGGGCCGGCGGCGCCGCGGGAGAGCCGGGGCCGTACGTGGTGGAACAGGACGTTGAGGAGCGCGGCGGTGAACGCGCCTACGGCCACGCCGCTTTCGAGCAGGATCCGGGCGCCGGAGGGCAGGCCCGCGTAGACGCCGGGGACCAGGATCGGCAGCAGGCCCAGCGCGATGGCGACGGCGCAGATGAACGCGTGCGAGTGCCGGTCCAGTTGGGCCTTCCCGAGCATCTGCACGCCGAGCACGGTGATGACGGCGAAGACCACCATGGCCGTGCCGCCGACGACGGCGGACGGGATGACGCTGATGGCGCGGATGACGGGCGCCAGGAAGCCGATGGCGATGAGGACCACGCCGGCGGCCGCGGTGACGAACCGGCTGCGCACCCCGGTGACCCGGACGATGCCGATGTTCTCGCCGCTGGTCACCATCAGCGGCAGCCCGAGGAAGCCGGCCAGGACGGACACCAGGGCGTCCCCGCGGACGGTGCGCGGTACGGCGGTGCGCGCGTCGATCTCCTTGCCGACGGTCTCCGCGTTGATCACGGTCTGCCCGGTGGCCTCGGCCATGGAGGCGAGGGCGTACAGCATCAGCGGCAGCGCGGCGACCAGGTGGAACTCGGGCGTGCCGAACGGCATCAGCTGCGGAGCGCTCAGGATCCCGCCCTCGGTGACCCCGCCGAAGTCGATCCGTCCGAGGGCGAACGCCAGCACGCTGCCGGCGATCAGGCCCAGCATCACGGCGAGTTGCCGCAGGACACCGCTGAACAGCCAGTAGAGGGCCACGGTGAAGCCGATCGTGGCCAGGCCCAGGGCCAGGTTCGCGGGGTCGGCGAAGCCCGGCTGGCCGGGACGCCCGGTGACGAGGAGCGCACCGACCTTCACCAGGTTCACCCCAACGATGACGATCATCGTGCCGATGACCAGGGTGGGGAAGTACTTCAGCAGGCGGGAGAAGACCGGCAGTACGAGGAAGGTGAAGACCGCGCTGATGATCACCGCCCCGGTGGCGGTGCGCACCCCGTGCTCGTCGGCGATGGCCAGGAAGAGGATCAGCGGGGCCCCGCCCGGCAGCATGACGAACGGCAGCCGGGGCCCGAACTTCCAGGGCCCCAGCGACTGGATCAGGGAGCCGACCCCGGACAGCACGAAGGCCGCCGAGAGGAGGTTCACGGTGAGCCGGGGGCCGAGGTGCAGGGTCGCGCTCATCAGGAAGATCGCCGAGACGGGGGTCGCCGCCATGACGAGGACGTGCTGGACGCCGAACAGGAGGATCCGGCTCAGCGGGCGGGACTGGTCCACGGGGTGGGGGAGTGTGCGGGGACTGGACACGTTCGAGCTCCGTTCGGCTCGCTCCGGCTTCGGCCGCGCCCCGGCTCCAGGGAGGAGCCGGGGCGCGGCCAAATCGATTTGGCCGCCAGTATGTGAGGGCCCCGAAGGCCCGTCAAGGGTTGCGGACGCATTGATTCCATCGCCGGCGGACGCCAGCCGCGCCGACGTGCCGGCCCGGGCCCGGAAAGCCGCTTCCCCCGCCCGCGGCCATGGCCGCGGGCGGGGGAAGCGGAAGCTCACGCCGGTCGCCGGCTCAGCGGACCCGCTCCGCTGCAGCGGCCAGTTCCGAAGCCCCCCGGTCCACGGCCGGTCCGCTCCGGCGCGCTCGCGCCCCCGGTTCCGGAAGCCGGGCCAGCCTGGCGCTGATCATCGATGCCGCGCGGCCCACGGCATCGCCCAGCGGGGGGATCAGCTTCCCGTCCAGGGCGGTCACCGCCACCGCGGCCACCACGTGACCGGAGGCGGCGCGCACTGGAGCCGCCACGCACGACAACGACTCCACGCAACTCTCGTGGTCGAACGCGAGCCCCCGCTCCCGGATCGCGGCCACCTCGCGCGCCCACGCGGCCGCCGTCCACCCCGCCGGCCGCCGCGGCACCGGCGCGGACGCCGCGAGGACCAGCTCCGCCGCGCTGCCGGGCGGCAGGACCACCCCCGAGCGCAGCGGGAAGACCTCGTCCACCTCGCCCCGCATGCCCCCCACGACGATGATGTGCCCCGCTTCGGGCACCGACAGGCTCAGGCTCACCCCGCCGGCGACCGCCGCGAGCTCCCGCAGCGGCTGCGCCGAAGCGGCCCGCAGCGCCCGCGCCGGATGCCAGGCCTGCCCCAGCCGGAACGTGCGCGGGCCCAGCCGGTAACGCCCTTCGTGACTCTGCACCGCGCCCAGCTCGACCAGCTGTCCGAGCAGCCGGTGGGCGGTGGCCTTCGGCAGCGCGGCGTCGTTCGCCAGCCGGGTCAGCCCCACCTCTTCGTCGTGCGCGAGCACTTCCATCAGAGCGAACGCGCCTTCCAGCACGCCGCGGCCCTCAGCGCCGGATCTGGCCATGAGGGTCCCCCTCTCAAGCAGGGGGCCGCCGATCGGACGGCCCCCACAATTCCCCGTTCGGGCCAGGTCAGTTGGGGTGCCCGTATGGATTCCCCTCAGTCGCCGGTCCGTTGAATGGACCCGATCATTGCCCGCTCGCCGCGATCGCGCCAGTGTGTTGTCCGTCAAGGGGCGCACCACCGAACCTCCGGCGGAGGCCAGGTGTTCGTCCACTCACAGCAAACAGGGGAGGCACATATGAGCGCCATCAAGACGAGCGCCAAGCAGTTCAAGTACGTCATGGGTGCCATGACGTCGGTCTTCTTCTCGTACTGCTCCGTCAGCTGACGCAGAGCCGAAATGGGGGGTGGGGGCGGCTTCCGCCCCCACCCCCTCGCTACGCCCAAGGGAGGCATGAGTGCTGGAGACCGGTGTCCGGCAGGTACGGGTGGCGCTGTCCATGGTGTTCGGCCGACGGCTGAGCGCACGGACCGTGGAGCGGCTGGTCGCCGACGCTCTTGCCACGCTCGAGGAGTTCGGCTCGCTGGGCGACGACGTCGACGAACTGGCCGACGGGCCGTTCACCGACCCGGACGAGCGCCGGGAGTTGCAGAACCGCGCGCTCCGGCGGACCGTGCGCAAGCTCGCCAAGCGCTCGCCCTTCTACCGCGAGCTGCTCGCCGGAGTGGACCTCGAGGGGCTGACCACCGAGACGCTCACCCGCATCCCGGTCACGCGCAAGGCCGACCTGATCGAACGCCCCGCCGACTTCCTGTGCAGCGCCCCGTACCTGGCGACGCAGACGACCGGCACCACCGGCCGTCCCGTCCAGATCTGGCTCTCCCGCTACGAGATGGAACTCTGGCCCGCGCTGATCGCGCTGTCCCTCGTCCTGCGCGGCGAACTCGGCCCCGGCGACCGGATGCAGATCAACCTCAGCTCCAGGGCGACGGCCGCCGTACAGGAGGACGTCGCCGTGTGCCGGCTCGCCAACGCGTCGTGCCACGTCGTGGGGCAGATCCCGCCGGACGAGTCCATCGAGCACCTGCTCGGCCGGAACGGCACCCGGCCCACCATACTCACCGGCGCCCCCAGCTACCTGGGCCAGCTGGTGACCGCCGCACGCCGAAGCGGCTACGGCCCCGACGACTTCGGGCTGCGGGCGATCTACGGCGGCGGGGAGATGCTGTCGCGGAACCTCATGGACGCTCTGCGCGAGACGTTCGGGGCCGAGGTCGTCGGCGACGCCTTCGGCATGACCGAGCTGCTGCCCGTCGGCGGCCGTACCTGTAGCCGGCGCCATCTGCACATCGATCCCAACATGGGGTACACGGAGGTGCTCGACCTGGAGACGGGCGAGCCCGCCGCGCCCGGCCGGCTCGGCGAGCTGACGGTCACGCCGTACTACCCCTACCGGGAGTGCATGCCCGTCCTGCGGTACAACACCGGTGACGTCGTCCGCGCCCTGGAGGAAGAACCGGACTGCGAACTGGCGATGGTGCCCGCGGTCTCCTACATCCTCGGCAAGGCGGGCCAGCTGCACCGCACCAGCGACGCCGTCGTGACCCCGCGCGAGATCGTGGAGGCGCTGGACGGTACCCCCGGGCTGCCGTTCCCGCTGCGCCACCGGGCAGCCGTCGGGGCCGACGGCCGACTCCATGTGGAGGTCGCCGCCAAGGAGGTCACCGCCGCCGAAGTGACCGAGCGGCTGCGGGCCCAGGACATCGATGCGGACGTCACGATCCTGCCGCTCAGCGACGAGGAGGCCGCGCGGCGCTTCCCCCTCCGCTGCGACCTGTTGGAGCACACTTTCACCCGGAGCCCCGCATGACGGTCTTCTTCCAGCTCGCGGTCACCAGCGCCCTGGCGCTCGCAGTGTGCGCCGGAGCGGTCCACTACTTCCGTACCGTACGCGCGACGAGGCCGCCGGTCGGCGTCTTCGACGGCCGCGACATCTTCGTGATGATGGGCTTCGTCCTGGCACTGCCGTACGTCTACCTCGCGCTGCCCGGCGCCGTCCTGCCGGTCGTGCTCGCCCTCGTCTTCGCGGGCGGGCTGTCCGTCGGCTACCAGCCCGTCATCGGCAACGGCCGGCTGCGCTGGGCCCTGATCGCCGCGCTGATCGCCGCCGTGCTCGGCGCCCACCTCGCCTTCGGCGACACCTCCGCGCCCTACTGGATCCTCAACAGTTGCGTCGTCGGCCTCGTCGTGGTCTCCGCCACCAACATCAACGTGCAGGGCGGGATGCGGCTGAGGAACGTTGCCTGGTTCCTGCTCGCCCTCACCCTCTACGACGCGGTCTTCGCCTGGGTCGTGCCCCTGACCGAGGAGCTGTCCGAAACCGTACAGGGCTATCCGTTCGCCCCCGCGGCCGGGCTGCGCATCGGAGAGGACCTCGGCGCGGTGGTCGGCATGGGCGACCTGCTGGCGTACGCCCTCTTCACCACCACCGCCCACAAGGCGTACGGGAAGGCGGGGCTGTGGACCGGGACCGCGCTGGTGCTGCTCTTCGGCGTCGTGGCCCCCGTGGCCGCGCTGCACATCGCCGGCGCGGTCACCGGCCACGTCCCGGCGGTGATGCCCGCCCAGGTGTTCTTCGGCCCGGCCGCCTTCATCGGCCACCTGCTCCTGCGCCGCCGCGGCCCCGAGCGGCGGATGGCCGAGATCGTTTTCGGCCGCGACCGGCTGGGAACGCCCCGGCAGCGGCCGTCCCGCACCGCACCGGCCCGGCCGTCGCCCTCCGGGCCGGACCTGATCGTGAGCGGCTAGTGCTGTGGCTGGAAAGGTTTGCCGGTTCGCGGTGTCCGGTGCGGTGCATCGCAAGGCGGAGGGCCGCGGCTCGTACGGTGAACCTTTCCGGTCACAGCACTAGGGTGGCGCGATGATACGTGTACGGGACATGGACGCGGCCGACATCGAGGCCGTCGCGGCGATCCGGGTCCGGGGCTGGCAGGCGGCGTACGCCGGCCTGGTCCCCCGCTCCCACCTGGACGCGATGACGGTCGAGGACGACGCCGCCCGGCGCCGCGAGTGGTTCGCCCGGCCCGGCCGGACCTCGCGGGACCTCGTGGCGGCCGACGACCGCGGCCCCGTCGGGTGGCTCTGCTACGGCCGCCCCGAGGACGGAGAGCCGGAGGGCACCGGCGAGGTGTACGCCCTGTACGCCGCCCCGGAGCTGATCGGCACGGGCATCGGCCGCGCCCTCCTGGACGAGGCGCACGCCCGGATGCGCGCCGAGGGGTTCACGGCGTCGGCCCTGTGGGTCCTCGACGGGAACGAACGGGCCCTGCGCTTCTACGAGCGGGCCGGCTACCGGGCCGACGGCCGGTCCCAGGACGACGCGTACGACGACGGGACCGTCCTCACCGAGCTCCGCTACCGCCGCGGGCTCTGAGCCCGGCGAAGGTCGGTTTCCGGCCGGTTCGGGCGCCGCCGTCCGTGGCGGCACCCGGGTGAACGCCGGGGAGTGGCATCCTCGACTTATGGAGGAGGACGAGGCCGTGCCCCGGTCAGAGGGCACAGCACCGCAGATGCTGGCCCTGGCGAAGGTGGTGGCCCGGCTCCGCGCCGAGGTCGAGGACCTGGAGGCGGGAGCCGCGACGGCGGCCGTCCTCGAACGCGCCAAGGGCGTGCTCATGGCCCGGCAGGGCCTGCCCGCGGACGAGGCGTACGAGCTCCTGCAACGCCGCGCCGAAGACCACCGGCGCACCCTGACCGAGGAGTGCCTGCTCACCCTGGGCGGTGCCGGCTGGCCCCCCGTCCGGGCCGCGGACGGCCGGCGGAACGCACCGGCGGGGACGGTGTTCCGCACCGGCGGGTACGCCCCCGGCGGGGCGTCCGGCGCCGGACGGAGCGCCCTGCCGGACCGGCTGGCCAAGGCCCTGGCGGCCACCAGCGGCCCCGCCGAGGTCGCGGAACTGCTGCGGACGGCCCTGAACGAGCCCGCCGGGGTGGACGCCGTCATGATCTACACCCGCGACCCCGCGGGAAGCCTGGAGCTGGCCGGGCACGCCGGTATCGACGGCGCCACCGCCCAGCAGTGGAGCCACCTCCCGCCGCTCGGCAGCCTCGCCGTGCTGGAGGCCCTGACCCGCCGGCGGCCCGTGTGGGTGGAGGCCCCCGACCAGGCCTCCGACGGCTACCTGCGCATCGGAGCCCACCCCGAACGGTGGCTGTCGCGCGCCTGGATCCCGGCACCGGGAGCCCCCTCCACGACCGCCGTCGGCTTCTTCCGCCGCGAACCCGGGCCGTTCGACCACCGGACACGGGACCTGCTGCTCCGGGTGGTCCGGCTGTGCGGCGGGGCACTGGGCGCGCCGCCGGCGGTGCGCCCAGTGCCCGCCGAGGAGGACGTCACGACGGTCCAGCAGATCTTCGACGTGCTGTCCGGGCCCGCCGTGCTCCTCACCCCCGTGCGTGCGGCGGACGGCTCCGTGGAGGACTTCCGGATCGACGCGGCGACCGCGGAATCCGTCGATGTCGCGGGCCGCAAGGGCAAGGAACTGGTCGGCCGCACGGTCCTCGAGACGTATCCCACGGTGGCCGGGAGCCCCCTGTGGGACGGCTACCTGGACGCCCTCGCCACGGGCACCGTCTACGAGGGACTTCCCTTCACCTACGAGGAGGTCGCCGCGGGGGTCCCGCGCCACTCCGTCTTCTCCGTGCGAGCCTCGCGCGTGAGGGACCGGCTGGTGGCCTCCTGGGCCCGCCTCGACACCAGCGACCTGGAGGCGCGCCGGCTGGCCGACCTCCAGCGCCTGGGCAACCTCGGGTGGGCGAGCTGGAACCTCACCACGGACACCATCACCTGGTCCGATCAGGTCTACACCGTCTTCCGGCGCGACCCCGCCCTGGGGCCCATCCCCCTGGAAGAACTCCCCCGCCACGTGCTGCCGGACGACCTGCCGGGACTCGGCCGCGCCGTCCAGCGGCTGCTCGAGGACGGCGCCGGCATGGACCAGCCCTTCCGCATCACCACCAGGGACGGGGTGCGGCACCTGAGGATCGTCGCCGAGGCCGGCCACGACACGGACGGCACCCCGGTCGAGGTGCACGGCTTCGTCCAGGACGTCACCACCCAGCGCGACATCGAGATCGCCCTGCGCGAGAGCGAACGCGCGAACCTCGTCCAGCGGGGCATGCTCCGCGCCGAACGCTCCCTCGCCGCACGGCTCCAGGAAACGCTCCTGCCCATCCCCGAGCAGTCCCTGGAACTCGCCGGGCTGTGCGTGGACGTCGCCTACCTGCCCGCCGACGCCGGGGTGAACGTGGGCGGCGACTGGTACAGCGCCATCCCCCTCCCCGACGGCTGCGCCCTCTTCGTCGTCGGGGACGTCGCCGGGCACGGCCTGGCCGCCGTCGGCACGATGGCCCAACTCCGGTTCACCGCCAAGGGGATGGCCGTCACCGGCTCGGCCCTCCCCGACGTCCTGGGCCGGCTCAACGCCCTCCTGCTCCACACGGCCGCGGAACCGTCCGGGGCCGCCACCGCGACCATGGTGATGGCCCGCTACCAGCCCGAAGGCCACCGGCTCAGCTGGGTACGCGCCGGACACCTCCCGCCGCTGCTGATCCGCGACGGCCGGGCGCAGTTCCTCCCCCAGCCGGAGGGGAACCTGCTCGGCGCCGCCGCCGAGGTGGCCTACGGGCAGGAGGTCATCGGTCTGCTGCCGGGCGACCACCTGCTGTTCTACACCGACGGCCTCGTCGAGGACCCCGGCGTGGACATCGAGGAAGGCCTGGCCGCCCTCGCCGCGACCGCGGCCCGCCTCGTCCGGGAGGGCCGGGCCGACACCCTCGCCCGCACCCTGGCCGCGGGCCGCACCCCCCACCGCGACGACATCTGCGTCCTGGACGTCCACCTGCCCCCGGAGCCGTAACGGACAACGGCCGTACGGCTTCCGGCCGTGCCCGCCCCCTCCGGACGGTCCGCAGGAGCTCCCCCTGCCCGGCCGCGCGGTTGCTTCCGGCGGCCCGGCACCCCAGGATGGCCGGATCGTGCGTACGCGCCGCTCCCAGGGGTACGAGACACCTGGCATGGAGGGGGCCCGTACCGGGTGTCGAAGACAGGGAGAGCGGTGTGAGGAAGAGTGTGATCGCCAGGGCGGTACCCGTGGCGCTGCTGGCAGGGCTGCTGCTGGCCCCGCTGCCGGCGAATGCGGCGGCGGCGCCCACGGCCCAGCGCGCAGGCGCGGCCGGCGCCGCCGTGGCGGCCGCCGCCCCGGCCGGTGTCCTGGCCGGATCCGTCCGCGGGACGAGCGTGACCGCCTCCGCCCACACGCAGGCGTCGGGGGTGTCGAAGGACAGCAAGAAGAAGTCCAAGAAAAAGAAGAAGGGCATCCTCGGCAAGCTGGGCACCGCCGCGCTGGTCGTGGGCGTCCTGGTCGTGCTGCTGATCGTGGCCGCCGTCATCGCCGTCGTCGTGATGGCAGGCCGCCGCCGCCGGCGCGGCTGACGGCCCCGGCGGCTACGGGCGGACGGCCGTGATCACGTAGTAGTCGAGGAGGCCCTGCTCCCACGCCGCCCGGAAGTTCCTCGGCCAGGTGCCCGGCTTCCACTGCGCGGAAAGCCAGTGGTCCCAGCCGGGCCAGACCGAGGGGCCGATGGACTCGCAGCGGACCTCGGTCAGCCCCGACCGGGCCAGGGCCCCGGTCAGTTCGGAGGGCGGGCGGGCGATGTCCAGCCCGTCCGCGAAGGTGTCGAGCAGCTGCGCCAGCCGGGGCGCCGCCCCGGCGTCCGGGGTGAAGAAACTGGTCACGGCGGCCCGGCCGCCGGGCCGCAGCACCCGGGCGGTCTCCGCCGCGAACCGTGCCAGGTCGTCGAAGTGCTGGGCGGCCTCCACGCTGTAGACGCAGTCGAACTCCCCGTCCCCGAACGGCATCTCCTCCGCGGCCCCGCGCACCAGCCGGAGCCGCTCGGGCCCCGGCCCCTCCAGTAGCCCGGCGTTGGCCCGCCGGGCCCGTTCCAGCTGCTGGGGGTGGATGTCCATACCGGTGACCCGGGCCGGACCGTACTCCCCGACGGCCAGGGCGCAGCCCACGCCCAGCCCGCAGCCCACCTCCAGCAGTTCCCTGCCGCCGAGAGGGCCCGCGCTGTCCAGCACGCGCCGGTACAGGTCCTGCTGACTGCGGATCCGGTCCTCCACCGTCGGCGCGCCGTCGAGGTCCTCGGGCCGCCAGTAGCCGAAGTTGATGAAACCGCCGGCGAACACGGGGACCGCGCTGAGGTCCGCGGGACCGTACGTCTCCCGCACGGTCGCCCGCATGTCGTCGGGCCGGTCGGCTCGGGTCATGGGTCCACCTCCGTGCCCAGTGTGGCCGTACGGTGACGTCCTGTCGACGGCGCCTGCCCGCCCCCCCCCCGCGTAGGCTGGGGCCCGTCCTGCCGCCCACCCACGGGGAACCACCAGCACCATGGCGCACACCGGTCCGCAGTCCCTCGACCGCGCGCTGGCCCTCGTCGACGCGGTGGCCGCGGCGCCCGGCCCGGTCAGCGCCAAGGCGCTGGCGCGCACCGCGGGCTGCTCCCTGTCCACCGCCTACCACCTCCTCGGGCCGCTCACCGACCGCGGCTACCTGGTGCGCACGGCCCGCGGCTACGCGCTCGGGCCCGAGCTGCCCCGGCTGCACCGCAGCTTCCTGCACCAGCTGGCCCCGGCCCCGGGCATGCCCGGCCTGCTCGCCCGGCTGCGGCGGGCGACCGGCGGCGAGTCCTACTACACGGCCTACCGGGGCGGGGTGATCACCGTCGTGGACACCACCGCCCCCGTCACGGACACCGCGAACCCGTTCGCGCCCGGCCGTGAGACCCGCGCCCACGCCACCGCCCACGGCAAGGCCCTGCTGTCCCGGCTGACCCCGCGGGCGCGGCGGCGCTACTTCGACGCGCACGGGATGGCCCGGCTGACCCCGGCGACCATCACGAACGCCGAGGCCATGGAGGCGGAGCTGCTGCGGGTCCGTGCGGCGGGCTTCGCGGTGTCGGTGGGGGAGGCGGACCCGGCGTGGACCTGCCTGGCGGTCGCGCTGCCGCCGGTGGGGGACGAGCGGGACACCGTGCACGCGCTGTCGGTGTCGGTGCCGACGCAGGAGTTCCGCCGCCGCCCGGAAGGCATCCGTGCCGCCCTCGCGGAGGCGGCCGAGGGCCGGATCCGGTGAGGCTCCCGCCCGCCGCCGCCCCGCCCGGATTCCGGCCCTGCCGGAATGGCGGGCGGCGGACGTGCGCGGGGGCCGCCCCGCGTGCCAGGCTGGCCGCATGATCTTCATCGCCGTCAGGTTCGACGTCCGCCCGGAGCACAGCGACAACTGGCTCACCCTCGTCGACGACTTCACCCGCGCCACCCGGTCCGAGCCGGGCAACCTCTTCTACGACTGGTCCCGCAGCGTGGACGACCCGAACAAGTACACCCTGCTGGAGGCGTTCACCGACGCCGAGGCCGGCGCCGCACACGTCGCCTCGGAGCACTTCAAGGCCGGTATGGAAACGCTCGCCGGAGCCATCGCCACCACCCCGGAGATCATCCACGTCGAGGTGCCCGGCCAGGGCTGGAGCGCCATGGCCGAACTGTCTCCCCGCGACTGACCCCGCCCTCCCCGCACCCCGTCGCCGTGACGGCCCGTTCCGGTACGAGACCGGGACGTTGCCGTCACGTCGCGGGGATGGACGCCGTGGCTCCGTGGCCGAAAACTGTCCTGGCAGGAGCAGGCTGACCCCAGGGGGATTGCGCCATGAGCGACGGCAGAGGTGGACCGGACGTGCCCCGTCCGGAGAACGACGCGCCGGTCCCGTCCCACGGGACGACCCCGGACGCCGGTGGAGGCTTCACCGACCCGGCCCCGGGCGGGGACGGCATCATCGTCCAGGGAGGGCGCACGGCTTCGGGCCCGCAGGACCCGTCGCGGGCGATCGGCCCGAAGCAGGACGACCCGCGGGCGATCGGTCCGAAGCAGGATGACCCAAGGGCCATCGGTCCCAAGCAGGATGACCCCCGGGCCATCGGCCCGAAGCAGGACGACCCAAGGGCGATCGGTCCGAAGCAGGATGACCCGCGGGCGATCGGTCCGAAGCAGGACGATCCCCGGGCCATCGGCCCGAAGCAGGACGACCCAAGGGCGATCGGCCCGAAGCAGGATGATCCCCGGGCCATCGGTCCCAAGCAGGATGACCCCCGGGCGATCGGTCCGAAGCAGGATGACCCGCGGGCGATCGGTCCGAAGCAGGATGACCCCCGGGCGATCGGCCCGAAGCAGGATGATCCCCGGGCCATCGGTCCCAAGCAGGATGACCCCCGGGCGGTCGGCAGGGGCATCATCGTCCAGGGCGGACGCACCGGGCACCCGGACAAGAAGGCCCGTCAGAAGCAGGCCAAGAAGAAGATGAAGACCATGGCGCTGGTCATCGGCGGCGTCATGGTGATGGCCGTCGGCGGGGTCTTCGTCGGCCGGCAGCTGGGCCACGACCCGGCGACCCTCCAGCCGCAGGCGGCCGCCACTCCCACCGCCGCCGTCTCCGGCGCAGCCCCCGCCCCCTCGGCCTCCACCGACGGCGGCGGCCCGGCGCCCGCCCCCACCCCCACCGGCTCGCCCACGGAGGCGGCGGCCTCACCCACGCCCGCCCCCTCCCACCCGCCCACCCCCGGCGCCGGCAACCCCGCCCCGGTCCCTCCCACCACGCCCCCGGCGCCGCCCAAGCAGTCCGGCGCCCCCGCCCCGGTCGCCGTGCCGACGCTGTCGCTGCGCCCGGCCAGCGTCCGGGAGTTCTGCGCCAACGGCGAATGGCCGAGCACCCTGGTGGTGCGCAACAGCGGCGGCGGGAACCTGAACTGGTCGATCGGATCCCTGCCCTCCGGGGTCACCGCCACCGCGGGCAGCGGGTCCCTGGCCGCCGGAGCCTCCCAGGTGATCACGCTCGGCGGCCGGACCGAGCAGCAGCCCCCTGGCGGCCGGTTCACCATCGGCTTCTCCAGCAACGGCGGCAGCGGCCAGGTGACGGTCACCTGCGCCTGAACCGGCCGGAGACTTCCCCGCCGGTCCGAACGGGCGCCGCCCGGGGCTGGTGTGAAGCAGTGAATCACTGCTTCAATCCTTCCCATGCCCTACCGCCGCCCACCCGCCGTTCAGGCCCGGCTCGACGCCCGTCGGGACCGGGTGCTGGAAGCCGCCGTCCGTCTGCTGTCGAGGGAGGGGTACGCCGGCTGTTCCGTCGCCGCCATCGCGGCGGAGGCCGGCATCTCCACCGGGAGCGTCTACCAGTCGTTCTCCGGCAAGTCCGAGCTCGCGGCCGCCCTCTTCCGGACCCTTGTGGTCCGGGAGGTGGCGGCCGTGACCACCGCCGCGGACCGTCCCGGGACCGCCGCGGAGCGGGTGGCCGGAGCCGTGGAGACCTTCGCCTCGCGGGCGCTCCAGGCCCCTCGGCGGGCCTTCGCCCTGCTCGCGGAGCCGGCCGACCCGGCCGTCGACACCGAACGCCTCGCCTTCCGGCGGGCGTTCCGCGACGTGTTCGCCCGGCAGATCGCCGCGGGCACGGCCGCCGGCGAACTGCCGCCGCAGCTGCCGGAGCTGACCGCCGCCGCACTGGTCGGCGCCATCGCCGAGGCGCTGGTCGGACCCCTCGCCGACGGCGACGCGGCCCCCGGCGAGGTCATCCCCGCCCTGCTCACCTTCACCCGGCGCGCCCTTGGAGGACACGATGCCCCAGACGCATGAGGTCACCAACCAGGTTCCACCGCACCACGGTTACGACGCCGCGGCCGACCCGGCCCTGCTGGAGGCCCTGGCCCGCGAGGGCGCCGGCTGGGCCGCCCCCGAACTCCACCGGCTCGGCGTCCTCGCCGGATCCGAGCAGGCCGCCGAGTGGGGCCGGCTGGCCAACGAGAACGAGCCGGTCCTGCACACCCACGACCGCTACGGCCACCGCGTCGACGAGGTCGAGTTCCACCCGTACTGGCACCGGCTGATGGAAACCGCCGTCTCGCACGGGCTGCACGCGGCCCCCTGGACGCAGCAGGAGCCGGGCGCGCACGTCGCCCGCGCCGCCAAGTTCATCGTCTGGAGCCAGGTCGAGGCCGGCCACACCTGCCCGGTCTCCATGACCTACGCCGCCGTCCCGGCGCTGCGCGCGGCCCCCGCCCTGGCCGAGTGGCTGGAGCCGCTGCTCGCCTCCCGCACGTACGACTTCGGGCTGCGCCGGCCCGACACCAAGCGCGGGCTGATCGCCGGGATGTCGATGACGGAGAAGCAGGGCGGCTCGGACGTCCGCGCCAACACCACGACCGCCGCCCCGGCCGGAGACGGCACGTACCGGCTGACCGGGCACAAGTGGTTCACCTCGGCGCCCATGTCCGACGTCTTCCTCACCCTGGCGCAGGCCCCCGGGGGACTGTCCTGCTTCCTGCTGCCCCGGGTCCTGCCCGACGGCACCCGCAACCGGCTGCACCTCCAGCGCCTCAAGGACAAGCTCGGCAACCGCTCCAACGCCTCCTCCGAGATCGAGTACGACGAGGCGTTCGGCTGGCTGGTGGGGGAGGAGGGCCGCGGGGTCGCGACCATCATCGAGATGGTCAACATGACCCGGCTCGACTGCGTCCTGGGCGGGGCCTCCGGCATGCGGCTCGGCCTGGTCCGGGCCGTCCACCACGCCACCCACCGGCGGGCGTTCGGCAAGGCACTGATCGACCAGCCCCTGATGCGCAACGTCCTGGCCGACCTGGCACTGGAGTCCGAGGCCGCGACGGCCGTCGCGATGCGCCTGGCCGGGGCCACCGACCGCGTCGCGCGCGGGGATTCGGACGAGGCGCTGCTGCGCCGGCTGGGCCTGGCCGTCACCAAGTACTGGGTGTGCAAGCGCGCTCCCGCGCACGCCGCCGAAGCCCTCGAATGTTTCGGCGGCAACGGCTACGTCGAGGACTCGGGCATGCCCCGCCTCTACCGCGAGGCTCCGCTGTCGTCCATCTGGGAGGGCTCGGGCAACGTGGCCGCCCTGGACGCGCTGCGTGCGATGGCCCGTCAGCCGGGGAGCGTCGAGGCCTTCTTCGCGGAGGTGGGCCTGGCCGCCGGGGCCGACCGGCACCTGGACGCGGCCGTGGCCGGGCTGCACAAGCAGCTCGCCGACCCCGCCGAGGCCGAGTACCGGGCCCGGCAGCTGACCGAGACCATGGCCCTGGCCCTCCAGGCCTCGCTGCTGGTGCGGCACGCCCCGGCGGCGGTCGCCGACGCCTTCTGCGCGTCCCGGCTGGGCGGGGAGCACGGAGGGGCTTACGGGACCCTGCCGACCGGGGTGGACACCGGGGCCGTCCTCGACCGGGCCGTGACGCCGGCCGTCTGAGCCGGGGCCGCTCCGGCGGCCGGCCCGCGGGCCCCTCGCCTCCGGCCGGAACCGGAGCCCCCGTCCGGGGCGTCTGGGCGGTAGACGAGGGGCAGCCGCGGCGGCTGCCGAGAGGAACGGGGGACAAGCGATGGGGCGGGACACGAGACGCACGGCGGGCACGGTGGTGCCGGCTGCCGCGGCGGCGCTGGCGCTGGCACTGGGCCTCACGGCCTGCGACCCGTCGGCGAACCCGCAACCCGCGGGGCCCGCCCCGTCCGCCGCGGGATCCGGCGCCGCGCAGGCCTCCCCGTCCGCCCGGCCCCCGGCCACCGGCGCACCGCACCCGGGCGGCGGCTCCTCGGGCAGCGCCCCGGCAAGTCCCGCGCCCTCGGGCCACACCGGCGCCGCCCCGTTCGCGCGTACGGGCGTCCCCTGGAACCTGGACCGGCTCGACCAGCGCACCCGCCCCCTCGACGGCCGCTACGCGGCGGGTGCGGACGGCAGCGGCGTCCACGTCTACGTGCTCGACACCGGAATGGACCTGGGGCACGCCGAGTTCGCGGGCCGCGCCACCGCCGGAGCCGACTTCGTCGGCGCCCCCGACACCGGGGACTGCGCCGACAGCAGCGGACTCGGGCACGGCACCTTCGTGGCCGGCATCATCGGCGGCCGTACCTACGGGGTCGCCCCCAAGGCCGCTCTCGTACGCGTCCAGGCCATCGCCTGCGAAGAGGGCGGAGGCAGCAGCGGCCCCGGCACAGGCGCCCCGGCGGCTCCGGAGGCCTCCATCGTCAAGGCCGTCGAATGGGTGACCGCCCACGCACAGCGCCCGGCGGTGGTCAACATGTCCCTCAATCTCCAGACCCGCTCCCCGGCGCTCGACGCGGCCGTACAGCACCTTGTCGAGTCCGGGATCCCGGTGGTCGTCGCGGCGGGCAACTTCAACGACGACGCCTGCGGACACTCCCCGGCCGGCGCCCACGGAGCCGTCGTGGTGGCCGCCTCCACCGCCGGCGACCGCCACTGGCAGGACACCGAGAGCTTCGGCTCCGGACACGGCTCCTGCGTGGACCTGTACGCACCCGGAGACCAGATCACCTCCGCGTTCGCGGGCGGCGGCACCGGCACCAGCGACTCCGCCGCCACCTCCTGGGCCACCCCGCACGTGACCGGTGCCGTGGCCCTCTACCTCTCGGCGCACCCCACCGCCACCCCCGCCCAGGTCCGCACCTGGCTCACGGCGCAGGCCGACCGCGACGTCCTCGGCGCCGTCCCGCCGGGCACCCCCAACCGGCTGCTGAACACCTCCGGCCTCTAGAGCGTGAGGCCCACGGGCCCTCACGGGAACGGGTGCGGGTGCAGCGGGAGTTCCGCGTGCCGCAGCGGGGCGGCGGCCCGGCCCAGCCGGTGGGGGACCTCCAGCAGCCGGGGCAGTCCCAGGGTGCGCCGATCGCACGCACCGAACGACCCGGCCTGATCCGGCGCGAATTGTCAGACAGGCCCTAGTGTCCTGAGTCTTAAATTTCCATATAGTTGAGGCATGACGCGCCCGGGACCGAAGCTTGCGCCGCTGGATTTGACTGATGCTGAGCGATCAGTGTTGGAGGGGTGGGTGCGGCGGCGTAAGTCCGCGCAGGACATGGCGATGCGGGCCCGTGTGATCCTGGCCTGTGACGATGTCGGGGAGGACGGCTTTCCCGTGTCGACGCGTGCGGTGATGGAGCGGGTCGGGGTGTCCCGCGACACCGTCTCGAAGTGGCGTAAGCGTTTCCTGGCGGACCGTCTCGACGGGTTGTCGGACGAGCCGCGTCCGGGCCGGCCCCGCACGGTGATGGACGAGCAGGTCGCCGATCTGATCGCCCGGACGCTGGAGTCGAAGCCGGAGAACGCCACGCACTGGTCGACCCGGTCGATGGCGAAGAAGACCGGGCTGTCGCAGTCGACCGTTTCCCGGGTGTGGCGGGCTTTCGGCTTGCAGCCGCACCGGTCCGAGACGTTCAAGCTATCCACGGACCCGTTCTTCGTCGACAAGGTCCATGACGTGGTGGGGCTGTATCTCGATCCGCCGGAGCGGGCGCTGGTGCTGTGTGTGGACGAGAAGTCGCAGATCCAGGCGCTGGACCGGTCCCAGCCGGTGCTGCCGATGATGCCCGGGGTGCCCGAGCGGGCCAGTCACGACTACGTCCGCGCTGGCACCACCACGCTGTTCGCGGCCTTCGACGCGGCCACCGGCAAGGTGATCGGGTCCCTCCACCGCCGGCACCGGGCCGAGGAGTTCAGGAAGTTCCTGAACAAGCTCGACAAGGAGATCCCTGCCGGACTCCAGGTCCACTTGATCTGCGACAACTACGCGACCCACAAGACCGCGGCGGTCAAGAAGTGGCTGCTGGCCCATCCCAGGTTCCACATGCACTTCACGCCCACCAGCTCGTCCTGGCTGAACCTGGTCGAGCGGTGGTTCGCCGAGCTGACGAACAAGCGGATACGGCGAGGAGTCCACAAGTCGGTCCAGGCGCTGGAGAAGGACATCCGCACCTGGATCGACTCATGGAACGAAGACCCCAAGCCGTTCATCTGGACCAAGACTGCCGACCAGATCCTCGAATCCCTCGCCTCGTACTGCCGACGAATTACCGACTCAGGACACTAGTAGTGCTTTGTTAGCCGGTCTTGTCACGTCGGGTGTCTGGTAGTTCGCTGGCTGTATGAGGGCTGGGGAGCTTGCGGCGGTGCGGGGTCGGTTGGAGGAGTTCGCTTCCGAGGTGTTCGCGCCGTTGGTGCGGCCGGACTGGCTGGAGAAGGGGCAGCTGTATCTGCGGGGCTTGCTGCTGGACGGCCGACGCAAGTCGATGCAGCCGATGGCCGAACGCCTCGGGGTGGATCATCAGCGGTTGCAGCAGTTCATGACGTCGTCGACCTGGTCGGTCGATCAGGTGCGGGCCCGGCTGGCCTGGCGGGCGGTGCGGGCGGTGCAGCCGCAGGTGTGGGTGGTGGACGACACCGGTTTCCCCAAGGACGGCAAGGCCTCGCCCGGAGTGGCCCGGCAGTACTCCGGCACCCTGGGCAAGGTCGGCAACTGCCAGATCGGCGTCAGCGTCCACGCTGCCTCGGACACGGCCTCGTGCCCGCTGTCCTGGCGCCTGTTCCTGCCGCAGTCGTGGGACGTACCCGAAGCGGAGGCACGCAGGCGGGCCTGCCGGATACCCGAGAGCGAGCACCACCGTCCGAAGTGGGAGCTCGCGCTGGACATGCTCGACGAACTCGCCGGGATCGGCCTGCGGCCCGCCGCGCTGGTCGCGGACACCGGTTACGGTGCGAACGTCTACTTCCGTCACGGTCTGGAGGAGCGGGGCCTGGCCTACGTCCTGCAGGTCAAGGGCGAGATGACCGCCCACGGCGAGGAAGCGGTGCCGCACCAGCCCGCCCATGGCAGGCTCGGCCCCAGGCCGCTGCCCCGCTACCGCACCCGGCCCGTCCCCTTACGCGATCACGTGCTGGCCGCGGGACGCCACCGGGGCCGGGCCGTGACCTGGCGCAAGGGCTCGAAGGCGGCGATGCGCTCGCACTTCGTGCTGCTGCGGGTCCGCCTCGCGGGCCGCCGACCCCAGCCCGCTCCCGATGGAACCATCCCGCTCGTCTGGCTGATCGCGCAATGGCCCGAGGGCGAGAGGGAACCGGTGAAGTACTGGATTTCGAACTTGCCGGCGAACATTCCCGCCAAGGACCTGGTCCGGTTGGCGAAGTCCCGCTGGCGGATTGAGCACGACTACCGAGAGCTGAAGACAGCGTTGGGGCTGGATCACTTCGAGGGCCGGTCCTTCACCGGCTGGCACCGCCACGTCACCCTCGTGACCGCCGCTCACCTGTTCCTGACCGAACAGCGGAGGAGCCCAAAAGCCCCGTCCAGGGTCTGACGCTCTACCAGGCCCTGGACCTCCTCCAACACCTCCTGGCGACCTGGACCGGCACCTGCCCCACCTGCCGACAAACCGTCCCCTGGCAGCCCTACGACACCACCTAACAAAGCACTACTAGAAGACTGATGAAGATGTTGGGTTCTGGCCCCGCCGCGTCAGCGGTGGGGCCAGACTCGTGTTGTGGTTCAAGGGGAGTGGGTCGGGGAGACGGTCGGACCTGATGTGTGGGCGACGTGCCGGGAGTTGATTCCGGCTGGGAGTGTGTTCGCGTTCCTGGCCGAGCACCGTGGCCGGTTGTTCCCCGCGGCGATGTTCGCGGACATGTATCCGTCGGCGAACGGGCGGCCGTCCATGCCGCCGCAGATTCTGGCCGCGGCGATCACATTGCAGGCCCTGCACGGCATGTCGGACTTCGAGACGGTCCAGGAACTGCGGTGTGACCTGCGGTGGAAGGCCGCGTGCGGGCTGGGACTGCATGACACCGCGTTCGACCCGTCGCTTCTGGCGTACTTCCGGCGCCGGCTGGCCCGCTCCACCAGCCCGAACCGGGCCTTCGAGGCCGTGCGGGAGGTCGTGAAGGCCACCGGTGTCCTCAGGGGCAAGCACCGGCGGGCACTGGACTCCACCGTGCTGGACGACGCGGTCGCCACCCAGGACACCGTCACCCAGATCATCGGCGCCATCCGGGTGGTGATCCGGGAAGTCCCCGGCGGCGCCGAGGCTGCCGCCGCGCAGTGCACCGCCCACGACTACACCGACCCGGGCAAACCCCGCATCACCTGGAACGATGCCCAGGCACGAGCCAACCTGGTCGACGCGCTCGTCGGCGACGCGGTCAGACTGCTCGGGCATCTGCCCGAGCAGGAACTGGGCGAGAAGGCAGCGAACGCGGTCGGCATCCTCGCGCTGGTCGCCGGGCAGGACGTGGAACCGGCCGAGGACTCCGACGGCCGTGACGGCCGCTGGCGCATCACCCAAGGGACCGCCCCGGACCGGATGATCTCCACCGTCGACCCCGAGTCCCGGCACATCCACAAGACCCGCTCCCATCAGCAGGACGGATACAAGGCCCACCTCGCCGTCGAGCCGGAGACCGGGTTATACACCGCCGTCGCCCTGCGGCCCGGGGCCGGGCCAGAGCACCACGAGGCAGCCGTCGGCCTTGAACTGCTGGCCGAGGAGGACACCCCGGTGGACGCCTTCGGTGACACCGCCTACTCCACCGGCGACGCCCGCCAGGCCCTCGAAGAGGCCGGACACCGGCTGTTCCTCAAACCCGCCCCGCTGCGGCCGGCCGTCCCAGACGGCTTCACCCTCGACGACTTCGCCATCGACACCTCGGCCGCCACCGTGACCTGCCCCCAAGGCCACACCGTCGGCCTGTCCGAGCCCGGCGGCCGCCACCACCAGCGCAGGGCCGTCTTCGGGAACGTGTGCACCCGATGCCCGCTGCGTGAGCAGTGCACCAAGGCCAAAGCCGGACGCGTCCTGACCATCCGCCCCCACCACGATCTCCAAGCCGCGGCCCGCCGCCAGGCCGCCACCGACCCCGCCTGGCAGGCCGACTACCGCCGCTGGCGGCCACCAGTCGAACGTGCCGTCGCCTGGCTCGTCCACCACGGCAACCGCCGACTCCGCTACCGGGGCACCATCAGCAACAACGCCTGGCTCCACACCCGAGCAGCCGCCCTCAACCTCCGCCGCCTGATCAACCTCGGACTCACTCACACAGGCGGCACCTGGCACCTCGCACCGGCCATCACATAACCAGAGGGGCCGCCCGGCCTACGGCCGGACGGCCCCTCAACAAGATCTTCATCAGTCTTCTAGCGGTGGAGGTGGTCCAGCCAGTCCGCGGGGACGCGGTCCGCGGGACCGGGGGCCGGCTGGGCGGTGGGGTGGGCGGCCGGCGGGGTGAGTTCGGGGCCGGACTCGTACATCGTGTCCGTGGCGTAGTTCCAGAACCAGGCCTCGCCCGGCTCGAAGCTCTGCACCAGGGGATGGCCGGCGGCCTTGAAGTGGGCGGTGGCGTGCTGGGCCGGAGAGGAGTCGCAGCAGCCGACGTGGCCGCACTGGGCGCAGCGCCGCAGGTGGAACCACCAGCCGCCCACCGCGTCGCAGTCCGCGCAGCCCGTGCCGCTGGGCGGGACGCTCGGGTCGATGCCGTCGATCTCGGTCATGTGCGCTCCTCCGTGGTGGCAGGGTCGGTGCCCGCACCGTGCTCGGGTCCGGGTCCGGGGCCGGCTTGTTCCTCCGGGGCGGTCAGCGGCAGCAGGACGCGGAAGCGGGTGTCTCCCGGTACGGACTCGACCCCGAGGCTGCCGTGGTGCCTGTTGACCACGATCCGCCAGGAGATGTCCAGGCCGAGGCCCGTGCCCTCGCCGACCGGCTTCGTGGTGAAGAAGGGGTCGAAGATGCGGTCCCTGATCTCGGGGGGCACCCCCGGCCCGGTGTCGCGGAACTCCACCAGCAGCCGGTCGCCCTCCCGCGCCGTGCGGACCGTGAGCGTGCCCTTGCCGCCGCCGCTCCCGATGGCGGACACCGCGTTGTCGATCAGGTTGGTCCACACCTGGTTCAGCTCCGCCGGATAGGCCGGCACCTCGGGCAGGGTGCGGTCGTACTCCTTGACCACCCGCACCCCGGGGCCGATCTTGCCCGAGAGCATCAACAGGGTGCTGTCGAGGAGTTCGTGCACGTCGGCGTCGCGGTGCGGGGCGCGGTCGAGCTGCGCGTACTGCTTCGCCGCGTCCACCAGATGGGAGATCCGGGTGGTGGAGTCGTCGATCTCGTCCATCAACAGCTCGGTCTCCACCGTGTAGTTGAGCCAGCCGACCGCCCCGGGCAGGATGTCCTCGGCCACCGTCGCCGCGACCTGCTCCAGCCAGTCCGTGTCCAGTCCGGCCTGGACGAACACCGGTGCGATCCGCCAGCCCTCCGGGATGCCGTGGTCCTCCAGCCAGTCGCAGAGCTCGTCCTCCCGGTCGGCCGCCTCCAGCGGGCTCAGCACCGGTGCCTTGGCCACCCGTTCCGCCGTCCGCTCCTGGATGTCGATCAGTTCGGCCAGGGCCTCGCGCGAGTACGGGCCCCGGGCGATGACGGCCAGCTTGTGCCGCATCTTGCCCACCCGCTCGCGCAGCGCCGCCGTGGCCCGGACGGCCGCCGCCGCCGGGTTGTTGAGCTCGTGCGTCAGCCCGGCCGACAACGAGCCCAGCGCCAGCAGGCGTTCACGCTGGCCGATGGCCCGCTGGGTGTCCTTCGCGCCGAAGAACAGGCCCTCCAGCAGGTGCGCCGCCATCGGGAACCACTCCTGCATGATGTCCGCGAACGACTGCGCGGGCAGCACGAAGAACCGTGTCGGCTCCGTCACCCGCATCGAGTTGACGTACCTCTGCGGGACCCGGTCGCCCAGGTAGGCCTGCATGGCCCCCGCGTACACCCCGCGCTGCGAGGTCCGGCTCACCTCCACGTCGTCCGCGCCGACCCTGCGGTACAGCACGACGGTGCCCTCGAGCATCACGTAGAAGCAGGTGGCCGGTTCGCCCTCGGTGTACACCGGACCGGCTTCGAAGCGCTCCACCCGCCCCTCGCGACACAGTCTCCCCAGCTGCTCCGCCGAGAGCTTCTCGAACAGGAACAGCGAGGCGATCTCCCGCGGGTCGCAGGACGCCTCCCGCCCGCTCACGACTGCTCCAGGTACCGGTGCACCAGCATGACGGCCATGGCTCCCTCTCCCACCGCGGACGCGACCCGCTTCGCCGACCGGGCCCGCGCGTCGCCCGCCACGAACACCCCGGGAATGTTGGTCTCCAGGTGGTACGGCGGCCGGTCCAGCTCCCATTCGGCCGGCGGCCGCCCGTCCGGCGTGAGGTCCGGTCCGGCGAGGATGAACCCGTGCTCGTCGCGCAGCACCGTCCCGTCCAGCCAGTCCGTGAGCGGGGCCGCGCCGATGAACACGAACATCCACTGCGCGTCCACGAGTTCCGTGGCCCCCGTCACCGCGTCCCGCAGCACCAGCCGCTCCAGGTGCCCCTCGCCCTGCGCCGCCTCCACGACCGTCCGCGGCCGCACCGCGATGTTCGGCGCCTCCTGGATCTGCTGGATCAGGTAGTACGACATCGACGCCGCCAGCGACTCCCCGCGCACCAGCAGCGTCACCGACTTCGCGCCCCGCGCCAGGTACACCGCCGCCTGTCCGGCCGAGTTGGCCCCGCCGACCACGTACACGTCCTGCCCCTCGCAGGAGGCCGCCTCGGTCAGGGAGGAGCCGTAGTACACCCCGCGCCCGGTCAGGTCCTCGCAGCCCGGCGCCCCCAGCTGCCGGTACGACACCCCCGTCGCCAGGATGACGCTGTGCGCGGCGACCGACGAGCCGTCGGAGAAGCGCACCACGCGCGCCGGGCCGTTCACCTCCAGCCCCGTGACCTCGCGCGCCGTGAGGATCTCCGCACCGAACCGGGTGGCCTGGCGCCGGGCGCGCTCGGTGAGCTGGGCACCGGAGACCCCGTCCGGGAAGCCCAGGTAGTTCTCGATGCGGGAGCTCTGTCCCGCCTGCCCGCCGGTCGCGGACCGTTCCACCAGCACGGTGCGCAGCCCCTCGGACGCCCCGTACACCGCCGAGCCCAGCCCGGCCGGGCCGCCGCCGATGACGACCAGGTCGTAGAACGCGGCGGCCGGGGTGGTCGCGAGCCCCACGTGGGCGGCCAGCTCCGCCACCTCCGGCTCGATCAGCGCCGTCCCCCCGGCGGTGACCACCAGGGGCAGCCGCAGCCCGTCGGCCCCGGCCGCCTCCAGCAGCCGCCGCCCCTCGGGCTCGTCGGAGGAATACCACCGGTAGGGCACCTGGTTGCGGGCCAGGAACTCCCGTACCTCGGAGGAGCGCGCCGACCAGCGGTGCCCGACCACCTTGGTGGCGGGCACCGGCCGGTAGTCGCTGGAGCGCCAGGCGGAGAGGAGGTCGTCCAGAACGGGGTAGAGCTTCTCCTCCGGCGGGTCCCACGGCTTGAGCAGGTAGTGGTCGAGGTCGACGACGTTGATCGCGTCGATGGCCGCGTGGGTGTCGGCGTACGCGGTCAGCAGCACCCGCCGCGCCCCCGGATACACGCCGAGCGCCTGCTCCAGGAACTCCACCCCGTTCATCTGCGGCATCCGGTAGTCGGCGAGGATCACGGCGACCAGGTCGCCCCGCAGCTTCAGCTCGCGCAGCGCCTCCAGGGCCGACTCCCCGGACTCGGCGCGCACGATCCGGTACCCCCCGCCGTAGTGCCGCCGCAGGTCACGGGCGATGGCGCGGGACACCCCCGGATCGTCGTCCACGGTGAGGATGACGGTCCGCGCCGCATCGCCGGCCTGTGCCATGCTCCTCCGCCCTGCGCGCTCGGGACGACCGGCGCGCGAGGCCTGCCCGACCGCGCCGGCTCCTGCCCATCGTAGGTTCGATCGCCCGCGACCGCTCCGGCACCCGGCCGCACGGGCCGGGCGGTCCGGGCGGGCGCCGGGCGAAAAGGCAGGTCGGGGGCTCGGACGAGGCGGCCCGGGCCCGGGCGGAGGAGGGTCCGGGACCGGCGCCGGCCTGCGGGCCCCGCCGGCGCGCGGCGGGGCCTCAGCCGGTGAACGAACCGTGCCGCCCGGCCCCGGACGCGAAGCGCGCGGCGCCCGCCAGGGTCTCGCCCGCCGCCAGGGGCACCGTCCCGTGCCGCAGCTCGTTGGCCAGGGCCTCGGGCTCGGCCAGCCCGTGCTGCTCGCGTACGGAGAGCCGGTCGTGGCGCAGGCACAGCTGGGGGAAGCCCGCGATCTCCCGCGCGAGCTCCTCCGCCGCCGCCCGGGCCCGCCCGGCTGGTACGAGCCGGTTGGCCAGCCCGATCGCGTGGGCCTCGGCGGCCGGAACCGGGCGGCCGGTGAGGATCAGGTCCATCGCCCGGCTCTCGCCGATCAGCCGCGGCAGCCGCACCGTACCGCCGTCGATGAGCGGAACCCCCCACCGGCGGCAGAACACCCCGAAGACCGCGTCCTCCTCCACCACGCGCAGATCGCACCACAGGGCCAGCTCCAGCCCTCCGGCCACGGCGTGACCGGCGACGGCCGCGATCACCGGCTTGGTCAGCCGCAGCCGTGTCGGCCCCATCGGGCCGTCCCCCTCGGGCTCCACCCGGTTGCCGCGCCCGGTGCCGACGGCCTTGAGGTCGGCGCCCGCGCAGAACGTCCCGCCCTCGCCCCACAGCACCGCGACCGCCGCCCCCTCGTCGGCCTCGAACTCCCGGAACGCCTCGGCCAGCTGCCGTGCCGTCGGACCGTCCACGGCGTTGCGGGCCGCGGGCCGCGACAGCACCACCGTCGTCACGGGCCCGTCGCGTTCGACGCGGACGGCGCGGGCGGCATCGGCTTCGGTCATGGCGGCATTCTCGCGTGGGTGCGGCCCGTTGACCAGCTCCGGCCGACGGCCCGGCGGCAGATCACGCCGGACGGGCCGCCGGTTCTGCCGCGCCGGTCCGCCGCCCCGGTCGCCGGTCACGCCGGACCGGTCGCCGGGGGCGCCCACGCGCCCATGCACCCGGCGGGCAGGTGGCCGAGGGGGCCGGCCCCGCCGCCCGGGCCTCAGCCGATGCGCCGGGCGCCCGCCGACGGTACGGCCTCCAGCGCGACCGGAGCCCGGAACCCGGCCGACGCGAAGGCGTCCGTCACCGCGCCGGTCACCCGCGCGGCCTCCCCGGCCCGGACCAGGGCGATCACCGAGCCCCCGAAACCGCCCCCGGTCATCCGGGCCCCCAGCGCGCCCGCCGCGACGGCCGCTTCCACCGCGAGGTCCGTCTCCGGGCAGGAGACCCCGTAGTCCTCCCTCAGTGAGGCATGACCCTCCGTCAGCAGCGGCCCCAACGCCCGCGGTTCGCCCGCCGCCAGCCGCTCCACCGCCCGGCCCACCCGCGCGTTCTCCGTGACCACGTGCCGGACCAGCGGCACCAGGCCGGCCGGCAGCCGACCCAGCGCCCCGGGCAGCTCCGCCTCCCCGAGGTCGCGCAGCGCGGGCAGTCCCAGCAGCCGCGCCGCGCGTTCGCAGCCGGCCCGCAGGGCCGCGTAGGCCCCGTCGGCCAGGTCGTGCTTGACGCGCGTGTCGAGCACCAGCAGCCGCAGCCCGTGCCCGGCGAGGTCGAAGGGCACCTGCCGGACCTCCAGGCTGCGGCTGTCCAGGTGCAGGGCGCTGCCCTCGGCGCAGCACACCGAGGCCATCTGGTCCATCACCCCGCACGGCACCCCGGCGAAGGCGTTCTCCGCGTACTGGGCCACCCGCGCCAGCTCCGGCCGCTCCAGCCCCAGCCCGTGGAGCTCGTCGTACGCGAGGGCCACCGCGCACTCCAGCGCCGCCGACGAGGACAGCCCGGCCCCCGTCGGCACCGTGCTGTCCAGGTGCAGGTCCGCACCCCCCACGGGCAGCCCCCGCCCGCGCAGCGCCCACACCACCCCGGCCGGGTAACGGGCCCAGCCGGACACCGTGCCCGGGGCGAGGTCCGCCACCCGCAGCTCGGTGACCCGGCCGTCACCCTGGGCGCTGTGCAGCCGCAGCAGCCCGTCGGCGCGGCGGCGCGCGGCGAGCACGGCGGTCTGCGGCAGCGCCATGGGCAGGGCGAACCCGTCGTTGTAGTCGGTGTGTTCACCGATGAGGTTGACGCGGCCCGGCGCCGCCCAGACGCCCTCGGGCGCCTGGCCGTGGATCCGTTCGAACTCCCGGCGCACGACCGCGTTCACCCGGCCTCCCGCAGCCGGCGCGCCGCCGTCTCCGGGGCCACGTCGTTCATGAACGCGTCCATCCCCGACTCGGTCCCCGCCAGGTACTTGAGCTTGTCGGCGGTCCGCCGGACGGTGAACAGCTCCAGGTGCAGGGCGAGTTCCTTGCCGCCGCTCAGCGGGGCCTGGTGCCAGGCGGAGATGTACGGGGTGGGCCCGGCCGTCGGCCCGAAGAGCCCGTCGAAGCGGCGCAGCAGGTCCAGGTACAGCCCGGGGAACTCGGCCCGCTCCGCCTCGTCGAGCCCGCGCAGGTCGGCCACCCGGCGGTGCGGGTACAGGTGGACCTCGTAGGGCCAGCGGGCGGCGTACGGGACGAAGGCCGTCCAGTGCTCCCCGGCCAGCACCACCCTCTCCTCGGCGGAGCGGGCCTCGGCGAGAAGGTCCTCGAAGAGGTTGCGCCCGGTGGCGGCCCGGTGCGCGGCCGCCGCCGCCAGGTGCTTGGCGGTGCGCGGGGTGGGGGTGGAGAAGGCGTAGATCTGGCCGTGCGGGTGGGGCAGGGTGACGCCGATCTCCGCGCCGCGGTTCTCGAAGCAGTACACCTGCGCCACCCCGGGCCGGGCCGACAGCGCGGCGGTGCGGTCGGTCCAGGCGTCCAGCACCAGCCGGGCCCGCCCGGGGGAGAGGTCGGCGAAGCCCGCCTCGTGCTCGGGGGTGAAGCACACCACCTCGCACCGCCCGGCGGCGCCGGAGAGGGAGGGGAAACGGTTCTCGAAGACGGCCACCTCGTAGTCGGCGGCCGGGATCTCGCTCTGCCGCCCGTCCCGCGAGGGGCACAGCGGGCAGGCGTCGGCGGGCGGGTGGTAGGTGCGGGTCTGCCGGTGGGCGGCGATGGTGACCCAGTCGCCGGTGGCCGGGTCCCGGCGCAGTTCCGGGCTGCTCTCCACGCGGTCCAGCGGGCGCCGGTCCTCGGCGGTGCGGTCCCGGCCGGGGGAGCTGTCGTAGTAGATGAGTTCGCGGCCGTCCGCGAGCTCGGTGACGGTCGTGTACACGTCCTCGCCTGTCTGTCGGGGGAGTGCGCGGGAAAGATGCGGTCAGGAGGGGGCGACCGGGGCGGTGGAGGCACGGATGACCAGCTCGGGGTCGAAGAGCAGCTCCCCCGCGGGCACGTCCCGGTTGCCGACCAGGACCGGCACGCCGCGCGCCACCTCCAGCGCCGGCCGGTCCGCCGGCTGCCGCACGGTGGTCAGCGGCGGGTCGGTGAACTCGGTGATGCCCGTGCCGTCGTAGCCGACCACCGGCACGTCCCCCGGCACGGACCGGCCCTGGCGGCGGATCCGGCGGATCGCGCCGAGGGCCATCCAGCCGCTGGCGGCGGCGATCGCGGTGGCGCCGAGCTCCCGCAGCGCGGCCGCGGGGGCCTGCCCGCCCTCCACGGTGTACGACTGCCGGATCACCCGGCGCCCGGCATCCTCGATGCCGCGCCGGGCCATGGCGTCGAGGAACCCCTGCACCCGCCGGTCCGCGGGCCGGTTGCCGGCCGGGCCGGAGGCCATGCCGATCCGCCGGTGGCCCAGCCGGTACAGATGGTCCACCGCCGGCTCGGCGGCGAGCAGGTCGTCGGTGGCATCGCCCGCTCGACCGCGTCCCGGGTCTTGCGCGACACGCCCTGGCGGCGGTTGACGACCCGGCTGACCGTCGCCCCGCCGACCTGCGCGCGGGCCGCGACGTCGGTGATCCCTACCTTCATCGGCGTCCTTCCGTGACCGTGAGCGACGCCAGGCCGCCGCGGGGGACGGCCAGCGTGTGCGGCCCCTCCGCGAGCGGGGCCGACGCGGACTCGATGATACGGCCGTCCGGGGCGTGGATCACGCGTGCGACCTCGGCCGGACCGCCCCGCACCGCGAGCCGGCCTCTGCCCTGGCGGTACCGGCCCCGGCCTCGGTACCGACCCCGGCCTCGGCCCTGCCGTCCCGCACCCCTCCCGGCGGGCCGCCGCACCCCGCCGGGGCCTCCGGCGGTGGACACCCGGTCGGCGGGGCCTCGACGGGCGCTCGAGGACGGGGCCAGGACGGCTGCCTAGCGTGGCGGCATGCGCACACTGCCTCTTCTCGCCGTGGTATTCGACCGCGGGTCGGCCGGTTCCGTGGAGATCCTGGCCTCCGCCCGCAAGCTGTGCTCCGTCGTGTTCGTCTGCGACGAGGACCTTCCCGGCTCGGCCGGCTCCGCCGCCCGGCTCGCCGAGGTGGCCCGGGTGCTCGACGTCACCGGTCTGTCGCCCGCGGAGCGCCGCTCCGCGCTCCGGGCCCTGCGGCCCGACGGCATCACCACCTTCAGCGAGTACCGGCTCGCCGCCACGGCGGAGCTGGCCGAGGCCTGCGGGCTGACCTTCCACCCGCCGCACGTGGCGGCCGTCCTGGTCGACAAGGAGCGGCAGCGGACCCGGCTGCGGGAGGCCGGGGTGCAGTCGACGCGCTGCGTCGCGGTGCGGACCGCGGCGCAGGTGCCGGCGGCGCTCGCCGAGGTCGGGCTGCCCGCGGTCGTCAAACCGCGCTCCGGAGCGGGCAGCGTGGACACCTGCCGGGTCGACAGCGCCGAGCAGGCGGTGGCGGTGGCGCAGGAGTTCCTGGCCGGCGGCGGGGCGGAGTTCGTCCTGGAGGAGTACCTCGAAGGGGACCCGGACGCCGCCGGGCCGGGGTTCGGGGACTACGTGTCCGTGGAGTCGGTCAGCTCCGGCGGCGCCGTCCGCCACGTGTGCGTGACGGGCAAGCTGCCGCTGGCCGAACCCTTCCGGGAGACGGGCATGTTCCAGCCCGCCGCACTGCCCGGCCCGCTGGCCGAGCAGGTGCTCGGCCTCACCGGGGCGGCCCTGCGCGCCCTCGGCGTCACCGACGGGGTCACCCACGTGGAGATCAAGCTGACCCCCGACGGCCCCCGGCTGATCGAGGTCAACGGCCGGATGGGCGGCTACGTGGGTGCCCTGCTGCGCCGCTCCACCCGCTTCGACCTGCTGCGGGCCGCGCTGCGCGCCGCCCTGGGGCTGCCGCTGGAGATCCCGGAACTGCACTTCCCCGCAGTGGAGTTCGTCTACTTCCTGACGCCGCCCGCCGACGCGGGGGCCACCCTCGCGGGGATCCGGGGGCTCGACGAGGTGGCCGCCATGGAGGAGGTGTGGCAGGTCAAGGCCGACCCCGGCGCCGGCCGCTCCCTGCACTGGCGCGCCGGTACGGAGGGCCACCTGGGCACCGTGCACGGCACCGCCGCCGACCACGACCGGCTGCGCGCCGCCGTCGGGGCCATCGGCGCGGCCATCCGGCTCGAATACGCCTGACCCCCCGGCCCGCCTGCCCCCCCGGCCCGCCGCGCCCCCCGGCCCGGCGGGACACGTTCGGGCACGGAGCCCGGTCGCTACAGCGGGATCGTCGGGTCCAGGGGCTCCCGCAGCCGCCGCGCCACGAGCGCCCGTACCGGCGCCGCCAGCGGTGCGAGGTCCCACCAGTTCCGCGGGAACATCATCCGGAACAGGCGCAGGTTGCGCAGCGCCACCGCCGTCGGCCGCAGGGGTACGCAGGACACCAGCAGGGCCGTCCGCAGGGCGCGCAGCTGGTGCGCGGGCCGCCGCGAGACCAGCAGCGTCTGGGCGAAGGCGTTGCGGTAGGCCCACCACATCATCTCGTGCCGCTCCGCGCCGATCTGCATGCGCGTGTTCGGCTCGCCCGCGTGCGGGTCGGCGGAGTGGGCCAGATCGGCGGAGAGGTGGTGCAGGCGCGGGTAGCGGTCGGCGACCCGCCACAGGAGGGTGCCGTCGAGCCCGAGGCCGTGGGTGAACTCGAACGGCAGGTTGCTCGGCAGCTCGTCCTGGAAGACCTCGAGCAGGTCGGCCCGGCGCATCAGGGTGCAGGAGGCGCTGACCGGCACCTGGTCCTCGACCGTCGCCGACCGCACCAGGAACTCCAGCGAGGACATCCGGCCCTCGCGCCGCCGGTAGAACGTCTTGGGCCGCTCGTAGTGCCACGTCATCGCCGTGAACACGAAACCGACGGCCGGATCCCGGTCGAGGACCTCCACCGAACGGGCGACCGCCTCCGGCGATATCCAGTCGTCGGAGAAGAGCAGCTTGACGTATTCACCCTCGCTCAATTCGAGCGCACGCCGCCAGTTCCGGACCCGCGGCAGCAGTTCGTCATTGCGGTACGCGCGCACCCGGGCATCGGAATCGGCCAATTTCCTGATGACGTCCCAGGTGTCATCCGTGCTCGCATTGTCGACCACGACCACTTCAATGTCGCTATACGTCTGGTCGAGAGCGCTGCGTATCGCACGCTCCACTTCCACGGGCCGGTTGTACACCGGCACACAGATGCTGACCTTGGCCACCGCACGCTCCCTTTCGTCGAGTGGCACATTCAAGCACAGGATTGTCAACTATCCCGCCGGATACGGCACATGGCCATTCAAGGCGCCCTGGACAATTGGTCTTGACAACCCGTTCACCCCGTGTTTGGTTTATTTGGCGATCAGTCCAGAAAATCCCGGCCCAACTCGTCGGTTGGCACAGACGGTTATGCGGCGGGACCTGTTGACCATGTTCTTGGGGGAATCTCTCTTGCCGTCTGCCGACCAGTACTTCGGCCTGGTGTTCTGCGGTGGAGGACCCGCAGCGCTCGGCCCGATCATCGCCGCCGCCCGCTCCGGCCGGCTCGACGCGCTGCTCGACCGGGGCGTCGCGCTGGTCGAGCCCGGCCCGGTGGGCCCCGGGGGCCTCGCCCACTACCGCATCGGCGCCAACTCCCTCGGCGGCCCCTTCCTGGAGTGCCTCGACGGCCTCCCCGCCACCGGGCCCTTCGCCGCTCTCCACGACCTGCCCGAGACCCGGCTGCTGAGGGAGCACGCCGACGAGCACCCGCCGCTCTCGGTGGTCGCGCCCTTCCTCACCCGGCTCGGCACCGTCGTGACGGGCCTGCTGGAGGCACATCCGCGCTGCGCCGTGTTCACCG
The DNA here is from genome assembly GCF_003634815.1 of Streptomyces sp. 3211.6. Lineage (NCBI taxonomy): Bacteria > Bacillati > Actinomycetota > Actinomycetes > Kitasatosporales > Streptomycetaceae > Streptomyces > Streptomyces sp. 3211.6. The sequence continues at coordinate 7,111,262 of NZ_RBXC01000001.1, forward strand.
ACCGGGCCGAGGCCGTCCGGCTCACCGCCGACGGGGTGGCCGTCACCACCGGCGCGGGCCTCGAACTCACCGCACGCCGCGCGGTGCTGGCCACCGGAGGCCGCCCGCTCGGCGGCTACGCCGACGCCGAGGTGGTTCCCGGCCTGGAACTCGCGCCGTACCGGGACAAGGTGTGCCACTCCTCGTCGCTGATCGACGCCCGCCACACCCCGCCCGCCGCCCGCGGCAAGGCCGTGGTGGTCGGCGGATCGCACAGCGCCTGGTCGGCGGTCGACCTGCTGCTGGCCGGGGGGACGGACACGGTCACCGTCGTCCACCGCACCGGCCTGCGGCTCTTCTACGACGGAGCCGACGCCGCGCGCGCCGACGGCTACCCCTTCGATCCGGTCCTCGACGTCTGTCCCCTCAACGGCCGCGTCAACCGCTACGGGGGCCTGCGCGGCCGCGCCCACGAACTGGCCCGGGCCGCCCTCGGCCTCCCCGGCGCCGCCCCGGCGCCCGTACGGCTCCTGCGCGCCGGGGACCCGCAGGACACCGAGGCCGCCCACAAGGCGCTCGCCGAAGCCGACGTCATCGTCATGGCCAACGGCTTCGAGGCCGACCTGCCGCCCCTGGGCCACGCCGACGGCACGCCGCTCGTCCCCGCCACCGGCCCCACCGGCACGCTGGTCACCGACCGCGGCCACCTCGTCGACGTCCACGGCACCGCCCACCCCCGGCTCCTCGCCTACGGGCTGGGCGCGGGGCTGGCCCCCTCCGCCGACATCGGCGGCGAACCGAGCTACACGCGCAGAGCGGACGGCGTCTGGCTCTACCAGCACGACATCGGCGAAATCGTCCTCGACGACCTGATGCACGAAGCGACCACGGGGGAGACCCACTCATGAACAGGCCTACCAAGGCCGTCGTCCTGGCCGCCGGGCTCGGCCGACGCCTCGGACTCCACCACGCCAAGCCGCTGCTCCCGGTGGCCGGCCGGCCCATCCTGCTGCGCACCCTCGACCACCTGGCCGCCGCCGGGGTCCGCGAGACCGTCCTCGTCGTCGGCTACCTCGCCGACGAGGTGCGCGCGGCGGTCGGCGACACGCACGCCGGCATGGCCGTGACCTACGTGGAGTCCGACGCCTACCGCACCACCAACAACGCCTACTCCCTGTGGCTGGCCCGCGAACAGCTCGACCGGGACGTCTACCTCGTCGAGGGCGACGTGGTCTTCGACCCCGGACTGCCCCTCGCCCTGGCCGCCGCCGACGCGGAGGTGGCCACCGCCGTGGCCCCGCACCGCCCCGGCATGAACGGAACCGTCGTCACCCTCGACGCGGCCGGCACCGTCTCGGCGATGCTGCTGCCCGCCCAGCAGGGCCCCGAGATCGACCTGGCCGGCACCTACAAGACCGCCAACGTGCACCTGCTGCGCGCCCGCTACCTGCGCGAGGAGTTCGTCCCGGCCCTGGAAGCCCTCATCGCCGACGGCGGCCACGGCGCCTACTACGAACTGGTCCTCGCCGACACCGTCACCGCCGGGCGCTTCCCGCTCCACGCCGTCGACTGCGCGCACCTGCGCTGGTACGAGGTGGACGACCTCACCGACCACGCCGCCGCCGAATACCTCTTCGCGGACTCCGAGGACCGGCTCGCCCTCCTGGAGAACCTCCACGGCGGCTACTGGCGCTACGACCTGGTCGACCACCGCCTCCTCTACAACCTGTACTTCCCCCCGGCCCCCCTGGTGGACGAACTGGCCCGGGACTTCCGCGACGCCCTCGTCCACTACCCCGTGGGCCACGGCGCGCTCCAGCAGCTGCTCGGCGCCGCCATAGGCCAGCCCGCCGAACGCCTCGTCGTCGCCAACGGCGCCTCCGAACTCATCAAGATCCTCGGCAGGCTGGCCGGGCGCACCGCGCTCGTCGTCCCCGGCTTCAACGAGTACGAGGCCGTGTTCGACGAGGCGGACGTCCACCGCATCCACCTGCCCGCCCCCGCCTTCACCATGGATCCGGAACGGGTGGCCGGAGAGGCACGGCGGGCCGGCGTCCGCTCCGTGATCATCACCTCGCCCAACAACCCCACCTCGATGGCGGTCCCGCGCGCCGACCTCGTCACCCTCGCCCGCCTGCTGGCCGACGACGGGATCCGGCTCGTCGTGGACGAGTCCTTCGTGGACTTCTGCGCACCCGGGCACAGCCTGGAGCCCGACCTCGCCGAACTGCCCGGCCTGACCGTCGTCAAGAGCATGAGCAAGGTGTACGGCATCGGCGGACTGCGCCTGGGCTACCTGCTCTCGGCCGACACCGCCTTCGTCGCCGACGTCCGCGCCGCCCTGCCCATCTGGAACGTCAACGGCTTCGCCGAATCCTTCCTGCGCCTGCTGCCCCGCTACCGGGACGCCTTCGCCTCCAGCTGCGACCGGGTCCGCCGCGACCGCGACGAACTCGCCGGCCTCCTCGGCGAACTGCCCGGCGTCACCGTCTACCCCCCGGACGCCAACTACGTGATGCTGCGCCTGCCCGCGGGCGCCTCCGCCCACGAGGTGGTCCGCCGCACCTTCGCCGAACACGGCATCCTCGTCAAGGACTGCGGCGGCAAGTCCATGCCCGACGGCGACCGCTACCTGCGGGTGGCCTGCCGCGCCCCGCAGGAGAACCGGCGCCTGGCCGAAGCCCTTGCCGAAGTGCTGGTCGGCGAGCCCCACCCGCTGGCCACGGGAGCCTCCTGATGCGCCACGCCTCCCGCCGCGACGAACTCCTGGCCGCACTGAAGTCCGTCCTGGGCCCCGACGACCGCCTCGTGGTGCTGCACTCCTCGCTGTTCGCCTTCCGCACACCCGCCGAAGGGCTGCGCGGCGACCTCCTCGCCGCCCTGCGGGCGCTGGTCGCCGAGGGCGTCACGGTGGCCCTGCCGGCCGTCACCTTCGAGTTCTGCCGCACCAAGGAGTACCACCACCGCACCTCCGCCCCGAACACCGGCGTCCTGGTGCAGTGGTTCCTGGACCTGCCCGAGGTACGCCGGACCCCCCACCCGGTGTACTCCTTCGCCGTCGCCGGCCCCCTCGCCGACGAGCTGACCGCCTGCCCCGGCGACACGGCCTTCGGGGCCGGCACCGTCTTCGAGGTCTTCGAACGCCATGCCGCGCGCATCGTCACCCTCGGGGCCGACTGGAACTCCTGCACCCAGGTCCACCGCTACGAGGAACTGGCGAAGGTCCCGTACCGCCATCCGATGACGGTGAGCGGCACGGCGGACTTCGGTGCCGGGCCGGTGCCCCTCGACCTCGAGATGATCGTCCGCGACACCGCCCTGGACTCGGTCCTGGACTTCGCCCCCGTCTTCGACCGGCTGCGCGCCGACGGCCTGCTCGCCCGCACGGGTCTGTGGGACGCCGCCGTGGAATCGGTGTCCGTCACCGACCTCGCCCGCGTCTGCGGGGAGCTGATCGGGGCCGACCCGTACGTCCTGCTCCGCGAACCCCGGGTGATCGAGCACCGGGCCCGCCAACTGGCCGCGGAGCCCGTGCGGATGGCCCTGCTCGGCACGCGCAACCTGGAGGTCCTCGCCGCGCAGACGGCCGCCGAGGGCAGGCGGATCCTCGGCCGCGCCCCGTACACCCTCCACGTCCCCGAGTACGGCACCCTCGCCCGCGAGGTCCACGACCCGGGCTCCGCCCTGCGCCGGTTCACCCCGCACGCCTCCTTCTTCACCGACCGGCTGGAGGACGTCCTCTCCACCGACACCCTCGGCCCGGGCGACGGCGAACGCCTCGCCGGGGCCGTGGACCACTACACCGGCCTGGTCCGCGCCTACGCGGCGACCACCGACCGGCCCGTCTTCGTGCTCTCCTTCGCCCCCCTGCAGCCCTCCGCCGCCGACACCGGGCCCCTGTGGCGCGAGGCCGACCGGCTGCTGCGCGAAGCCCTCGACGGCCACGACCACGTCCACGTCGTCGACCTGCCCGAGGTCATCGCCCGCACGGGCGGCGGCCCCCTCGTCGACCAGCGGCTGTGGCTGGTGGGCCGGGTCCCCCACGGGGCGGCCCTGAGCCGCGCCCTGGCCCGCAGGTTCTGGGGCCTCACCCTCTCCGTCACCGGCCGCACCGCCCGCGTCATCGTCACCGACCTCGACAACACCCTGTGGCACGGCGTCGTCGGCGAGGACGGCATCGACGGCATCCAGGTCGGCACCGACCACCCCGGAAACGCCCACGCCCGGCTCCAGCACGCCCTCAAGGCCCTGCGCGACCAGGGCGTGGCCCTCGCCATCAGCAGCAAGAACGACGAGGACCTCGCCCTGCGCGCCATCCGCGAGCACTCCGGGATGGTGCTGCGCGAGGAGGACTTCGTCGCCACCGAGATCAGCTGGCGCCCCAAGGCCGAGGCCATCGCCGACATCGCCGCACGCCTCAACGTGGGCCTGGCCAACGTGCTGTTCCTCGACGACAACCCCGTCGAGCGGGCCCGCGTGAGGGAGTTCCTGCCGCAGGTGATCGTCCCGGAGCTGCCGGAGGACCCCGCCGGGTACGCGGACGCGCTCCTCGACGACCCCCACACCACCGTGTTCAACGTGACCGAGGCCGACCGGCGCCGCACCGAGCAGTACCGGGCCCGCGCCCAGGTCGAGCGCCGGCGCGCCGGCTTCGAGCGCATCGAGGACTTCTACGCCTCGCTCGGCACCACCCTGCACATCAGCCCCCTGACCGAGGGCAACACGGCACGAGCCGAGCAACTGTGCGCCAAGACCAACCAGTTCAACACCACCACCCGCCGCCACACCCGGGCCGAACTGCGCCGGCTGGCCGCCGCGCCCGACTCGGACGTCCTCGTCCTGGGCGTCGCCGACCGCTTCAGCGCACGCGAGGACCTGGGCCTGCTGGTGCTCACCCACGAGGGCGGCGAGACCACCGTCGACAGCTACCTGCTCTCCTGCCGCGTGCTGGGGCGGGGCGTCGAGACGGGCGCGCTGCGCTGGCTGGCGGCCTCCCTCGCCGCCGCGGGACGCACCCGCCTGCACGGGCTCGTCACCCCGACCGAGCGCAACGCGCCCTGCCGCACCGTCTTCGCGGACGCGGGCTTCGGCCCGGGAGCGGCCGAGGGCACCTGGCGACTGGACCTGACCGGCGAGCACCACGCCCCGGCGTGGCTGGACGTCGCCGACCACACCGAGGCGGAGAACCACCGTGCATGACGTCACACCGGGCGACAGCGCCCACAGCAGCCACACCTTCACGGCCGCCGAGTTCGAGGCCTTCGCCGCCGTGACCGGTGACCACAACCCGATCCACCACGACACCGCACACGCCGCCGAGACCGAGTTCGAAACCCCCATCGTCCCGCTCGTGATGACGCTGGGCCCCGTCTCCGCGCTCATCGGCATGGTGCTGCCCGGCCCCGGCGCCGTCATCCTCGGCACCGAGTTCCGGCCCGTGCGCGCCGTCGCCTTCGACCGCCCCGTCCACTACTCCCTGCGCGTGCTGTCGGTGAGCCCCGCCACCGGCGTGTTCACCTGCCGGGTGCTGGCGTACCAGGACCGCGAGGTCGTCCTCGACGGCGAGGTGCGCACCACCGTGCGGGCCCCGCGCCCGCGCCCCGACGAGACCACCGGCGGCCGCCTGGTCCCCGCCGGCGCGCCCCGCACCGCCGTGGTCACCGGCGCGGCCGGGGACATCGGCTCCGCCGTCGCCCGGGCCCTGGCGGGCCGCGGCTGGGACCTCGCGCTGGTCCACCGGGGCGGCGCCGGGGAAGTCGTCGCCGACTGCGAGCGCGCCGGGGTCACCGTGCACTCGGTGACGGCCGACCTGGCCGACCCCGCCGCCCGCGAGGCCGCCGCCGCGAAACTCGCCGCCCTGGAGCCGGCCCTCGTCGTGCACGCGGCGGCCGCGCCGCTGGCGGCCGGGTACCGCGAGCACCTCGACGTCGGCTACGCGGCCCTGCGCGACCTGGCCGACGCGGTCCTCGACGGCATGCTGCTGCGCCAGCGCGGCTGCTTCGTCCTGATCGGCTCGGAGGCCGTCCGCTACCACCCGCGCGGCTGGTCGGACTACGTCGCGGGCAAGGCCGCCGCCGAGAGCGTGCTGCACGGCATCGACCGCCACCACGGCGCCCACGGCATCCGCTCCGTCGTCGTGGAGCCCGGCTACGTCCAGGGCCGCTACTCGGCCGGCGTCCGCCCGGCCGGCCTCGGGCTGCTGCCCGAGGAGGTCGCCGACCTGGTCGCCGCCGAGGCCGAGGACACCGGCGCCCCCGCGCGGCGGCTGTGGCTCACCCCGGACGGGACCGCCCGCTTCGCCCTCGACGGCGGCCGCGAGGACGCACCCGACGCCCCCCGCTCCGCCGGGGCCGCCCCGGCCGGTGCTCCGCAGACCCCCTCCGTCCCCGGCCCGGCCGCCGCACCGGGCGGGGTCGCCGACCGGGTCGAAGCCGCCGTACGCCGGGTGCTGGGCCCCGCCGCCGACGTGCGCGGCGGCGGGGTCGGTCTGACCCCCGGCTGGGACTCCCTGGCGCAGCTGCAGATCGTGCTCGCCGTCGAGGAGGAGTTCGGTGTGCGCCTGCCCGCCGCGAGCCTCACCGGCGCGGGCCGCTTCGACCAGCTGTGCCGGACCGTGGAACAGCGGGCCGCGGCGTGAGCGTGCGATCAGCTCCAGCAGGGGCACTGCGCCGGGCGGGCGGCGAACACCTTGTCGCCGCCCGGCTCGGCGGGCACCCGGCCGGGCGGCGGAACGAGGGTGAAGTCGGCCGCGGGGTCGACCTCGTCGAACGAGCCGAACAGGTGGGTGCGCGGGAACCAGTCGCCGAACGGCGTCGTGGCCGGGCCGATGCCGATGAACTCGCTGCCCGTCGCCACCGCGGCCCGTACGTCCCACGGCCCGTCGCCCACGCACACCACCCGCTCGAAACCGCCCCCGGCCCGCTCGACGGCCTGGTGGACGGCCTCGCGCACCAGGTGCTCGCGGAAGGTGTGCTCGCTCGCGGTGGACACCGGCCCGGCCGCACCCCCCTCCAGGGGCGCCAGCTTGGCCGCGGTGACCTCGCGCAGACCGCCGGTGGCGAAGGCCACCGCGTACCCGTCGTCGGCGGAGAGGGCCCGCAGGAAGGACCCGGCGCCCGGTATCTCCTCCACACCCTCGCGGGCGGTGGCGGCCAGGAAGTGCTCGTGCAGCAGACCGGCGAACCGTCCGCGCTCCGCCTCGTCGGGGAGCCGGCCCGTGTGGTGCCGGAAGACCTCGCGGAAGATCCACGAGTCCGTGTGGTGGGTGTACCCGCCCCACGCCGAGTCGACGTCCGTGAGCCCGCAGTCCCGCAACGCCGCGGCGAACGCGGCCTGGTGGGGGGCGACGCTGCGCAGCAGCGTGCCGTCGATGTCGAAGACGATCAGGGTGGTCAAGGCCTGCTCCCTCGGTCGGATGTCAGCATTTTTCAAGATCGTAGGGGAAGGGACTGGACATGCCGTCGAGCGTGACCGGGCACACCACCCGGCTGGTACGGCTGGACGCGGACACCGTCGCGGCGGCCGATGCGCTCGCCGCAACGGCGGGCACCACCGCCGAGCGGCTCCTCGGCGCCGCCTGCGCCGCGCTCACGGCCCGGCTGGTCCGCACCGCGCACGGGCCCCTCGCCGCGGGCCTGCTCCGCGCCCCCGCCGAAGGGCCGTCCGCCGTCCGCCTCCCCGACGGGGCGGCGGAGTTCGCCCTCGACGGCGTTCCCGAGGACATCGCCGCCGTCCTCGCCGAGCGGGCGGACCGGTTCGCGGCCGCCGCGCTCGCCGAGCCCGAACGCCCCCTCGGCGACCTGGACCTGACCGACGGGGCCGACTGGGAGCTGCTGTCGGCCTGGTCCGGCGAGGACACCGAACCGGTCGGGGAGCCCGCGTACCGGATGTTCGCCGACTGGGCGCGCCGGCAGCCCGACGCGGTCGCCCTCTCGGCCCCGGGCACCACCCTGACCTACCGCGAACTCCTGGAGTACGCCGGAGGCATCGCCCGGGAGCTCACGGCCCGGGGCGTCCGCCCCGGCGACGCCGTCGGCCTGCTCTTCGAACGCGGTCCCGGGGCCGTCGCGGCGACCGTGGCCGTGGCCCTGGCCGGGGCCACGGCCGTCCCGCTCGACCCGGCCTACCCGGACGAACGGCTGCGCCTGATGCTGGAAGGACCCGGCGTCGTCCTCACCCTGACCGACGGCGACGGCCCGCGGCCGCCCCTGGGCGCGGCCCTCTCCATCCGCGGCATCACCCCCGCCGCCGGGCCCCCGGTGCCTCCGGCCCCCGAGACTGCCACGGTGATGTACACCTCCGGCTCCACCGGCCGGCCCAAGGGCGTGAGGCTCACCCACCGGGGCATCGCCCGCCTCGCCCGCGACGCGCGCATCGACTTCGGCCCCGGCGACACCGTCCTGCACCTGGCGCCCGCCACCTTCGACGCGGCGCTGCTGGAGGTGTGGTGCACCCTGGCCCGCGGCGCCCGCCTGGAGATCGCCCCCGCCGGCCCGCTCACCCTGACGGAACTGGCCGACCTGGTCACCGGACGGGGCGTCACCGCCCTGTGGCTCACCGCCGGGCTCTTCCACCAGCTGGCCGAGCACCGCCCGGACGCCTTCGCCGGGGTGCGGAAACTGTTCACCGGCGGCGACGTCGTCTCCCCCCACCACGTCTCCGCCGTACTCGCCCGCCACCCCGCGCTGACGGTGGTCAACGGCTACGGACCCACCGAGAACACCACCTTCACCTGCTGCGCGCCGATCAGCGAACCGCCCCCGCCCGGAGCGGCCACCGTGCCCATCGGCACCCCGGTCCGCGGCACCCGCGTCTACGTGGTCGACCCCGGCGGCCACCCCGTCCCGCCGGGCGTCCCCGGCGAACTGTGGGCGGCCGGCGAAGGCCTGGCCGCCGGCTACCTCGGCCGGCCCGAGCTGACCGCCCGCGCCTTCCCGGTGCCCGCCACCGGCCGGCTGCGCGGCGTCCGCTGCTACCGCACCGGCGACCTCGCCCGGTTCCGGCCCGACGGAGCACTGGAGTTCCTGGGCCGCGAGGACGGCCAGGTCAAGATCAACGGCCACCGGATCGAACCCGGCGAGATCGAACAGGCCGTCCTGGCCCAGCCCGGCGTCCGCGGGGCCTGCGTCCTGGTGGAGACCGACCCCCTCGGCGGGAAGCGGCTCGCCGCCTACATCGAGGGCGACGACCGCGCCCTGGCCAAGGCCGTGCGCGCGGGCCTGCGCGCCGTCCTGCCCGGCTACCTGGTCCCCGCCCGCTACATCGTCATCGACAGCCTTCCGCTGACCGCCAACGGAAAGACCGACCGAAACCGGCTGCGCGCCGGAGAATGCGAGCCCCGATGAGCACGTCGTCCGTACGGGAGACCGTCGCCCGGATCTGGTCCGAGGTCCTCGGCACCGGCATCGACGAGGAGTCCGACTTCTTCCTCCTCGGCGGCCACTCCCTGCTGGCCACCCAGATGGTGGCCCGGCTGGAGGCCGCCCTCGGCGTCAAGGTCACCATGCGCGAGGTCCTGGAGTACCCCGAGTTCGGCGAGTTCGCCGACCTGGTCGCCGAGCGCGCCGACACCGACCGCACCCCCGCCTAGGAGCCCCAGCAGATGTCCGCACCACTGTCCCTGCCGACCCTGAGCTACCAGGAGGGCCGGCTGCTGATGGACGAGCGCAGCCGCGCCCTGGGCGTGCCCTCCGTCCGTACGATCTCCCAGGCCTACCGGGTCCGCGGCCCCCTGCGGCTGCCCGTGCTCGACGAGGCGCTGGACCGGCTGGCGCAGCGCCACGAGGCCCTGCGCACCCGCTTCGACGGGCCCGGCCGGCAGAGCGTCCACCCCGCCGTCACCCTGCGCGCCGCCTTCCACGACGCCGCCGGGGACGAGGCGGCGGCGGTCGCCCGGGTACGGGCCGAGGCGGACCGGCCGCTGCCCGCGGAGCGGGACGAACGCCTGCGGGTCAGCGTGGTGCGCGTCGGGGACGAGGACCACTTCGTCGTCCTCGTCTTCGACCACCTGGTGGTGGACGGCTGGGCGCGCGGGGTCCTGACCCAGGAGCTCTCCGTCCTCTACGGCGCCCTGGCCGCAGGACGGGAGCCCGGGCTCCCCGAGGTCGCGTACACCTACCAGGACCACGTCCGCGAGCAGAACGGCCTGCTGGCCGGCCCCGAGGGCGAGCGGATGATGTCCTTCTGGCGCGAGCGCCTGGCCGGCCCGGGCGCCATACCGAGGCTGGAGGTCCCCAAGCGGGAGCCCGGCGCCGCGCCGGAAGGCGGCTACGAGGCGCGCCGGCTGCCGTCGGGCCTCGTCGACGACATCAGGAAGTTCGCGGCCCGGGAGCGGGTCACGCTGTTCATGCTGGTCCTGTGCGCCCTGGACGTCGCGCTGCGCGAGTCCACCGGCCGCGACGAGCAGGCCGTGGCCGTCAACGTCTACAACCGGGAGACCGAGGGCCGCGAGAACCTGGTGGCCCCGCTGGCCGAGCTCCTCGTCGTCCGCAGCGACCTGGCGGGCGCCGGCACCTTCCGGGACGCGCTGCGCCGGGTGCGCGGGGACAGCCTCGACGCCCAGGAGAACGCCGCCGTCCCCTTCGCCGAGCTGGTCAAGGCCTTCAACCCCGGCGAGTACGCCGACCCGGACGCCCCCATCGGCGTGGTCCTCAACATGCTGTACGCCCAGCTCCACGGGGAGGGTCTCGACCTGGCACCCGCCGTGACCACCCCGTTCCCGCTGTCCGACGAGGGGTTCCGCCCGCGCAGCGAGCTGATGCTCGTCGGCGAGGCGGGCGGCGACGAGCTGGCGCTGACCGCCTACTACCAGGCGGACCGGCTGCCCGCCGCCTTCGTCACCGGCCTGCTGGACCGGATCGTCTCCCTGCTGGAGGCCGTCGTGGACGATCCGCTGCTGCCGCTGGACGGCCCCCGTGCCTGAGCGCCGCGACGAGATCCTGCTGCGCGCCGCGTACATCGTCTCCACCTGCGGGGACTGGGTGTTCCGCTTCGCGATGCCGATGCTGGTGCTCCAGCTGACCGACTCGGCCTTCCTGGCCGCGTTCACCTACGCGCTGGAGTTCGTCCCGTACGTCCTGGTGGGGCTGTTCAGCGGGGTGGTCGCGGACCGGGTGGACCGGCGCCGGCTGATGACCGGCTGCGATCTGGCCTCGGCCGTGGTGGTCGCGGGCATCGGCCTGCTGTGCCTGCTGGACAGCCCGCCGGTGTCCGCGGTGTACACGGCCGCGTTCGTCCTGGCCTGCATGCGACCGCTGTACTTCCCCGCCTTCCAGGGCTTCCTGATGGAACGGGTGCCCGAGGAGCGGCGGGCGGTGATGAACGCGTGGGTCCAGGGGTCGGAGAGCCTGCTGAACATGCTCGGCCCGATCGCGGGCATCAGCGTGGTCGCCTTCCTCGGGCCGGCGGCGGCCAGCGGGGTCAACGCGGTGTCCTTCGCCCTGTCCGCCGTGCTCATCCTGCTCACCGCCGCCGCCCCGGCGACGGCCGCCACGGCCCCGCTGCGCGAGGCGCTGCGCGGGATGGGCCCGGACCTGCTGACCGGGTTCCGGCTGCTGTTCGCCGAACCGGTGCTCCGGTCCGGGACCATCCTGCTGACCCTGACGAACTTCGCCGTGCACGCCGTCGAGGCGAACCTGGTGTACGTGGTCACCGAGGCGACGGGGCAGTCCAGCTTCGTCCTCGGCCTGGTCGTCGCCGCGCAGGGCGCCGGCGCGGTGGCGGGCGCGGCCGTCGTGCCCCGGCTCCTGGGGCGCCACAGCGAGGGCCGGCTGCTGACCGTCGGGATGGGCGCGCTCGCCGCCTCCCTGCTCGCCCCGGCCCTCACCGCGGACGTCCGGCTCCTGGCCCCGGCCTGGGCGGTGGCGGGCGCGGCGACCTCGCTGATCGTGGTGGGCTGGTTCACGTACCGGCAGAAAGTGGTGGACGCCGAGTTCATGGGCCGCGTGGTGGCCGTCAACCGGGCGGTCTCCTTCGCCGCGATCCTCCCGGCCGCCCTCCTCGGTGGCTGGGTGGCCGCCGCCTTCGCCCCGGCGGCCCTCTTCGCCGGCGCGGGCGTCGTGCAGGCCCTCGCCTTCGTCGCCACGGCGGCGGGCCTGGTCGGCAGGGCCGGCCGCGGCCCGGCCGTGGAGCCCGCCGCCCGGCAGCCGGTGCCGTGATCCGGTCCGGTGGCCGTCCGCGCCCCCGGGATAGGGCAAGATCGGGGGATGTCTGATCGCATCATCGCCGCCTGTGACGGGGCGGCCAAGGGAAACCCCGGCCCGGCCGGATGGGCGTGGGTCATCGCGGACGCCGAGGGCCGGCCCGAGCGCTGGGAGGCCGGCCCCCTGGGGCGGGCCACCAACAACGTCGGCGAGCTCACCGCCCTCCAGCGCCTGCTGGAGGCCGTGGAGCCCGGTACCGCGCTCCAGGTGCGGATGGATTCCCAGTACGCCATGAAGGCCGTCACCCAGTGGCTGCCGAACTGGAAGCGCAACGGCTGGAAGACCGCCGCGGGCAAGCCCGTCGCCAACCGCGAGCTCGTCGAGAGCATCGACGCCCTGCTGGCCGCCCGGGACGTGGAATTCCGCTACGTCCCGGCCCACCAGGAGGGCGGCGACCACCTGAACGCCATCGCCGACCAGGCGGCCAGCGACGCCGCCGTCAGCCAGGAACCCGCCGGCACCGCCCACGGCGCCACCGCCCTCCCCGTGCCCGCCCCGGCCCGCACGGCCCCCGCGCGCACGGCCCCGGCCCGCCGGACGGCCCCCGGGAGCGCCCCCGCCCGCTCCTCCGGCGCACGCACCATCACCGCGAAGTTCCGCGGCACCTGCCCCTGCGGGCAGCCGTACGCGGCGGGCGAGAAGATCGCCAAGCTGGGGACCCGCTGGGGCCACCCCGACTGCCGTTCCGCCGCCGCTCCCGCCTGACCGGACGGGCCCCGCGGCGACATCACGCCCGGCGCGCCGCCGCGCCGGGCGCCGTGGGCGCCCGGAAGTGCTACAACTGGGTGCGTGACCCCTTCTCGCCACCCGTGCCGGGCACGTCGGTGCGGTCACCTCTAGGCAGCCGATCCAGAAGCGTCGCCAGACAGGTATTCGTCCTCCAGGTGGCGATCGTGGTCTTGCTCGCAGCCGGTGCGCTGCTGGCGCTGGTCCTCCAGTCGCGGCACGACGTCGACCGCGAGGCCCGCAACCGGTCCGTGGCCGTCGCGCAGACCTTCGCCCACTCCCTGGGCCTCCAGGCGGCGCTGAAGTCCCCCGACCCCTCGGCCGTCCTGCAGCCGCTCGCCGAACGGACCCGCAAGGACGCCGGGGTCGACTTCATCGTGGTCATGGACACCCACGGCATCCGCTACACCCACCCCCAGCCGGACCGCATCGGCAAACGGTTCGTCGGCACCATCGGCCCCTCCCTCGCCGGGCACACGTACACCGAGAGCGTGGACGGCCCACTCGGCAAGGAGATCCAGGCGGTGGTGCCGGTCACCGCGGCCGACGGCAAGGTCGTCGGCCTGGTGTCGGCGGGCCTCACCGTCAAGAACGTGACCGGCGTCGTCAACCGCCAGCTCCCCGTCATCCTGCTCTCCATCGCCGCCACCCTGGCCCTGGCCACCGCCGGCACGGCCCTGATCAGCAGACGGCTGAACCGGCAGACCCACGGGCTGGGCCCGCTCGAGATGACCCGCATGTACGAACACCACGACGCGGTGCTCCACGCCGTCCGCGAAGGGGTGCTGATCATCGACGGGGACGGGCGGCTGCTGCTCGCCAACGACGAGGCCAAACGGCTCCTCGGCCTGCCCGACGACGCCGACGGCCGCCACGTCGGGGACGTACCGGGCCTGGACCACCGGATGGCGGACCTGCTGCTCTCCGGCCGGGTGGCCACCGACGAGGTGCTGGAGACCGGCGAGCGGCTGCTCGTCGTCAACCAGCGGCGCACCCACCCCCGCGGCCGCGCCGACGGCGGCACGGCGGTCACCATCCGCGACTCGACCGAGATGCGGGTCCTGACCAGCCGCGCGGAGACCGCCCGCCGCCGCCTGAAGCTGCTCTACGACGCGGGCGGCGACATCGGCACCACCCTCGACGTGGTCCGCACCGCCGAGGAGCTCGCCGACGTCGCCGTCCCCCGCTTCGCCGACTTCGCCACGGTCGACCTGGCCGAACCGGTCCTCGACGGGGACGAACCCGGACCGGGCGCCGACATGCGCCGCACCGCGGTCAGCGGCATCCGCGCCGACCACCCCCTCTACCCCCGCGGCCTGCTCATCGACTTCCTGCCCTCCACCCCCCAGGCGCGCGGCTACGGCACCGGCGAGGCCGAGCTGGTGCCGGACCTCTCGGCCGAACCGGGCTGGCTCGCCCAGGACCCCCCTCGCACCCGCGCCATCATCGACTACGGGATCCACTCCCTGATCGCGGCCCCGCTCACCGCCCGGGGCGTGGTCCTCGGCGTGGTCAACTTCTGGCGCTCGCGCAAGCCCGAGCCCTTCGACGAGGACGACCTGTCGCTGGCCGTGGAACTCGTCGCCCGCGCCGCCGTCAGCATGGACAACGCCCGCCGCTACACCCGCGAGCACGCCCTCGCCGTCACCCTCCAGCGCAGCCTGCTGCCGCGCGCCCTGCCCGAGCAGAGCGCCGTGGACGTGGCGCACTTCTACCTGCCCGCGCAGTCCGGGGTGGGCGGGGACTGGTTCGACGTGATCCCGCTGCCGGGCTGCCGGGTCGCGCTGGTCGTCGGGGACGTCGTCGGACACGGACTGCACGCCGCCGCGACCATGGGACGGCTGCGCACCGCCGTGCACAACTTCTCCTCGCTCGACCTCGCCCCGGACGAGATCCTCGCCCGCCTGGACGACCTGGTCCAGCGCATCGACCACGACGACGAGGGCGACGGCGCGACCGGCTCCGTCCTCGGCGCGACCTGCCTGTACGCCGTATACGACCCGGTCTCCCGGCGCTGCACGCTGGCCCGCGCCGGACACCTCCCGCCCCTGGTGGCCGCCCCCGACGGCACCACCGAGATCGTGGACCTGCCGGCCGGGCCCCCGCTCGGGCTCGGCGGCATGCCCTTCGAGACGGCGGAACTGGAACTGGCGGAGGGCAGCCGGCTCGTCCTGTACACCGACGGGCTGATCGAGGAGCGCGGCCGGGACATCGGCGAGGGGCTGGAACTGCTGCGCACCGCGCTGAGCGGCTCCGACGGCGACCCGCGCGAGACCTGCCGGGACATCCTCGACCTGCTGCTGCCCGCCCGCCCAGCCGACGACGTGGCCCTCCTCGTCGCCCGGACCCGGACCCTCGGCGCGGACCGGGTCGCCCAGTGGGACGTCCCGCTCGAACCGAGCGCGGTCGGCGAGATCCGCAGCGCGGCCGCCCGCACCCTGGAGGACTGGGGCCTGCCCGGGCTCGGCTTCGCCACGGAGCTGATCCTCAGCGAGCTGGTCACCAACGCCCTGCGCCACGGCAGCGGCCCGGTACGGGTGCGGCTGCTCCACGACCACGGCCTGACCTGCGAGGTCTGGGACGGCAGCAGCAACGCCCCGCACCTGAGGTACGCCGCCACCACCGACGAGGGCGGACGCGGCCTGTTCCTGGTGGCGCAGCTCAGTGAGCACTGGGGCACCCGCTACACCGCCGGCGGCAAGGTCATCTGGGCGGAGCTGGCGCCGCCCGGCTCCGGCGAGGGCGCGGAGGCGGATCCGACGGCCTTCCTCCTGGACGCCGAACCCCTCTGAGGGGCCCCGGGAGGGGCCCGCTCCGCCCCACCCGCGCGCCCCCGCACGGGCTTACCGCCGGTACCCCTTCCGGGTATCCCTTCCGAGGCCCCCCGATGATCATCCGCGGTGGCCCATAAGGGAGAATCCGGAACGCCGGGCACGACCATCCCGGCGGCACCGCACCGGTTACCACCGGCCCTACGCACGACAGGAGCACGCCCGTTGACCGAGGACAGGCGCGAACAGGTCCGACCCTTCCTGCGTGCGGGGGAGCACCTTGTCGCCGTGTGCGCGTACGAGCTCGGACCGGGCGTACCCACCCCGCCCGAGGACCTGCTGCCCCCGGCCGATCCCTCCTCCCTCCACCGCCGCATCGAGGCGAAGCTGCCCAAGCCGCTGGCGCAGCTGGTGCGGACCCGGGTGATCGACCCCCGGCGTTCGCGGCCGGCTGCGGCCGCCGCCGTGGACCGGCTGCCGGACGCCGTGGACCAGCTCGGCACCCGCCTGATGCACGGCAAGAGCATGGAGGGCGGCTGGGAGAGCACGGCCGGGCGCTTCCTCATCAGCCGGGCCGGAGCCCGCGGCTCGGTCACCGGCGTCCTCGCCGTCACCGACCGGCGCTGGTTCGGCCTCACCGACGTCTCGCACCTGTGGCAGTCGACGCCCGTGATGAAGGAGTACTGGGAGGCACCCCGCTCGGCCGTCGCCGCCGTGCGCGCCCGGCCGACGGGCGTGCTCCAGCGGGGCCGGATGGACCTGGAGTTCACGGACGGCTCCTGGGTCGCCCTGCTGGCGTCCGTACCCGCGCAGGCGGTCCCCTTCGCGGAGGCGGCGGCCCACTACCGCTGAGCCCGGCCCGGGCCCCCCGCGGATGCCCGGCGCCCGGGAGCGCCGGCACGGGCGTGCCCGTCCCGGGCGCGTTATGCCGTGGTGTCCGGTCCCGCCACCGGCGCTGAGCCCGGCCTGGGGCCTGTCGGCAAAGTCCCGTCTGCCCCGCGACGCTCCCCCGGCTACCGCTGGGAGGTGCCCCCAGGCACGCACTCTCGCCGCACCGGGAGCACGCACCAGACGCCGCGGGGCCGCCCTCCGGGCGACGACGGGACTTTGACGACAGGCCCTGGGGCCGTCACGCGCTCCGGCCCCGGGAGCGCCCGCCCGGGCATGCCCCCCGGCACGTACCGGCGCCGGCACCACGTCCTCGGCCGACGGCCGCCCGGGACACCCCCCGGCCCCGCCCCAGGCGCGCATGGCCGCCGTGGCGGCGGGGAAGACGCCCGGCCACAGCCCCGCGAGCCGGCGCGAGCCGGCCGCCGACGCGCAGGAGGCCGTGATGGACGGCAGCGGACTCTCGCACCGGGAGCGAAGGGCCCTGACCGCGATCGAACGCGCCCTGCGCGCGGACCCGCGCTTCGACCGCGCCATGACGTTCGGCACCCGCCTCTTCCCCCAGGAACCCGACCCGGCCGGCCGGCCGCGCGGCGCCCGCCACGGCGCGCTGACCGGCACGGTCTGCGCCATGGCCGTGGCCGCCCTCGCCCTCCTGCCCCTCGCCGTCGCCACCTCCGAGCCCGCCCTCATCGCCGCCTTCACCTTCTCGTACGCGGCCACCCTGGCCGGGCTGTTCGTCCTGGTGCGCCGCTGGTGCCGGCGCGGCGGCTGAGTGCCCCCCCGGGCCGGGCCCGGGATTGCCGGGACGGCCGGCGGGCAGGCGCCGTGCATGACCTTCGAGCACCCCGCGAAGAAGACCGGCACGGGCCGCCGCGGCCGCTTCGAGACCCTGGCCGAACTGGCCTCGAACTTCACGAGCTCCGCGGCCTTCCTGCTGCTCTGCGTGACCCTGGTGGCCGGCTTCGCCGCCGTCCACGTGGCCCGGCTGCCGGTGGAGTGGCAGCACCTGGCGGGCGACGCTATGGGCGCCCTGTCGCTCCTGCTGCTGGCCCTGCTGAAGAACTCCGAACGCCGGGCCGAACACGCCATCCAGCGCAAGCTCGACGCCATCGCCGCCGCCCTCCTGGAGCAGCAGGAGGGCGACTGGAGCGAGGCCCACCAGGACCTGGAGGACGCCATCGGCATGGAAGACCGGCTCTGACGGCACCCCGCCGGCCGTCCCCCCGGGGCCGACTGGCCCCCGGCCGGGCCGCTTTCGAGTGACACCGCCGCCCGCCTGCGCCCCCGCACCGGGCCGGACCCGCCACGATCGCAGGCGGCCGGTCATGAACCGGTCACGATCTGCCGATCGGGCCGGACGCCACCGCGCCCCGGACCCCGGACCGCCGCGGGAGACCACGTGCACGTCCTGCTCCTCGCGAGCGCCTTCAACAGCCTCACCCAGCGGGTCCACGCCGAGCTGCGCGACCACGGCCACAGCGTGGCCGTCGAACTCGCCCTCGCCGACCGCCCCCTCGCCGAGGCCGTCCGCGACCACGCCCCCGACCTCGTCCTCGCGCCGATGCTGCGCACCGCGATCCCCGAAGAGGTCTGGTCCGCTCACCCCTGTCTGATCGTCCACCCCGGCCCGGTCGGCGACCGCGGCCCCTCCTCCCTCGACTGGGCCGTCCAGGAGGGCCGCACCCGCTGGGGGGTGACCGTCCTGCAGGCCGAGGCCGAGATGGACGCCGGCCCCGTCTGGGCCACCGCCGAGTGCACCGTCCCGGCGGTCGGCAAGAGCGACCTCTACCGCGGGGAGATCGCCGACGCGGCCCTGGAGGCCGTCCTGCTCGCCGTGGAGCGCTTCGCCGGCGGAACGTACGTCCCGCGGCCCCAGCACGCCACCGAGGCCCGCCCCGCCCTGCGCCAGGAGGGCCGCCGCATCGACTGGGAGAGCGACGGCACCGAGCGGATCCTGCGGGTGCTGCGCGCCGCCGACTCCCGGCCCGGCGTACGCGACGAACTGCTCGGCGCGCAGTGGTACCTGCACGGCGGGCACCCCGAGGACCGGCTGCGCGGCCGCCCCGGCGAACTGCTGGCCACCCGCGCCGGAGCCATCTGCCGGGCCACGGCCGACGGCGCCGTGTGGATCCCGGAGCTACGGGCCCGCCAGGCGCCCGGAGAGCCCCCCGCCCCCCGCCTCCCGGCCGTCCTCGCCCTCGGCGACCGGCTGCCCCCGCTGCGCGAACACCCCGCGCCCCTGCACAGCGGCCCCCGCCGCCGCACCTGGTCCGACATCCGCTACCGGGAGGAGGGGCAGACCGGCTTCCTCTCGTTCTCCTTCCCCTCCGGCGCCATGGACACCGGCCGCTGCCGCCGGCTGCTGGAGGCCTACCGGAACGCCCTCTCCCGCCCCACCTCGGTCCTCGTCCTCGGCGGCGGCCGCGACTTCTTCTCCAACGGCATCCACCTGGGCGTGATCGAGGCCGCCGCCGACCCGGCCGCGGAGTCCTGGGCCAACATCAACGCCATGGACGACCTGGTCGAGGCGGTCCTGACCACCACCGACCGGCTCGTCGTCGCCGCCCTCGGCGGGAACGCCGCCGCGGGCGGGGCCATGCTCGCCCTCGCCGCCGACGAGGTCTGGTGCCGCTCGGGCGTGGTGCTCAACCCCCACTACCGCCTGATGGGCCTGTACGGCTCCGAGTACTGGACGTACACCCTGCCGGCCCGCGTGGGCGCGGCCACCGCCTCCCGGCTCACCGAGGACGCCCTGCCGCTGAGCGCCGGCGCGGCGCTCGCCCTGGGCCTGTCCGACCGCACGGTCGCCTGCCCGCCGGAGGCCTTCGCCGAGGAGACGGCGCGGCTCGCGGCCCGCCTCGCCGGCCTGCCCGCCACCTCCGCCCGGATCGCCGCCAAGAAGGCCCGCCGGGAACAGGACGAGGCCCGGCGCCCGCTGGCCTCCTACCGGGAGGCGGAACTGGACCGGATGAAGCACGTCTTCGACGACCCGCACGCCCCCTACCACGCCCTGCGCCGGGCCTTCGTCCGCAAGGAGCCCGCCCGGCAGACCCCGCCCCACCTCACGCGCCGCACCGCCCCCGCCCCCGCACCCGGCGCCGGCCGCCCGGACGGCCCCGTCGTCACTGGACCGGCCGTACAAGACAGCGCGTCCCCGGCGGGCTCCTGCTAGCAAGGAAGCGGTGCGGTCCGCCGCCCGCCCCCTCCCCACCCCCCGCATCCCCTCCGAAGGAGGCCCCGCATGGATGCAGCAACGTCGGACCAGGCAGAGGACCCGACGATCCACATCCTCTGGATCAACGCCGGACTGAGCTGTGACGGCGACTCGGTCTCCCTCACGGCGGCGATGCAGCCGAGCATCGAGGAGATCGTCACCGGGGTCCTGCCGGGCCTGCCCAAGGTGGCCGTGCACTGGCCCCTGATCGACTTCGAGTGCGGTCCCGTCGGCGGAGCCGACACCTTCGTCGAATGGTTCTTCAAGGGCGAGCGCGGCGAGATCGACCCGTTCGTGCTCGTCGTCGAAGGATCCATCCCCAACGAGTCGATCAAGCCCGAGGGCTACTGGTGCGGCTTCGGCGACGACCCCCGCACCGGCCAGCCGATCACCACCAGCGAGTGGATCGACCGGCTCGCCCCCAAGGCGCTCGCCGTGGTCGCCATCGGCACCTGCGCCACGTACGGCGGCATCCACGCCATGGAGGGCAACCCCACCGGCGCCATGGGCGTGCCCGACTACCTCGGCTGGGACTGGACCTCCAAGGCCGGCATCCCGATCGTCTGCGTGCCGGGCTGCCCCATCCAGCCCGACAACTTCTCCGAGACCCTGACCTACCTGCTGTACCAGGCGGCGGGCTCGGCCCCCATGATCCCGCTGGACGACAAGCTCCGGCCGACCTGGCTGTTCGGGCAGACCGTCCACGAGGGCTGCGACCGCGCCGGGTTCTACGAGCAGGGCCAGTTCGCCCACACCTACGACTCGCCGCAGTGCCTGGTCCGGCTCGGCTGCTGGGGTCCCGTCGTCAAGTGCAACGTCCCCAAGCGCGGCTGGATGAACGGCATCGGCGGCTGCCCGAACGTGGGCGGCATCTGCATCGCCTGCACCATGCCGGGCTTCCCCGACAAGTTCATGCCGTTCATGGACGCGCCCCCCGGCTCCCACGTGTCCGCGAAGGCCAGTGGCGCCTACGGGGCCGTGGTCCGCCGGCTGCGCGCGGTCACCCTGCACACCGTCGACCAGGAACCCAAGTGGCGCCACGCCGGCGGCAAGCTCACCACCGGCTACCGCCCGCCCTGGTGACGGACCGCCCTCCCCGCGGTCCGCACCGATTCCGTCCCGCTCCACCCCGTACCGAACGAAGGGTCACGGCACAGACGATGGCACCGAAGACGAACGCGGCCGGCGACGGCAGCGGCCTGGTCGAGATGGCCTGGGATCCGATCACCCGGATCGTGGGCAGCCTCGGCATCCACACGAAGATCGACTTCAAGCAGAAGCGCGTCGCCGAGTGCTACAGCACCTCGTCGGTCTTCCGCGGCTACAGCGTCTTCATGCGAGGCAAGGACCCCCGCGACGCGCACTTCATCACCAGCCGCATCTGCGGCATCTGCGGGGACAACCACGCCACCTGCTCCGTCTACACGCAGAACATGGCCTACGGGGTCAAGCCGCCGCACCTCGCCGAGTGGATCATCAACCTCGGCGAGTCGGCGGAGTACATGTTCGACCACAACATCTTCCAGGAGAACCTGGTCGGGGTCGACTACTGCGAGAAGATGGTCCGCGAGACCAACCCCGGCGTCCTCGAACTCGCCGAGCGCACCGAGGCCCCGCACGCCGGCGACCACGGCTACCGCACCATCGCCGACATCATGCGCTCCCTCAACCCCATCGAGGGCGAGTTCTACCGCGAGGCCCTCCAGGTCAGCCGGTACACCCGCGAGATGTTCTGCCTGATGGAGGGCCGCCACGTGCACCCCTCCACCCTCTACCCGGGCGGCGTCGGCACCATCGCCTCCGTCCAGCTGTTCACCGACTACATGAGCCGCCTCATGCGGTACTGCGAGTTCATGAAGCGGGTCGTCCCGCTCCACGACGACCTGTTCGACTTCTTCTACGAGGCCCTTCCCGGCTACGAGGAGGTCGGACGGCGGCGCGTGCTGCTGGGCTGCTGGGGCGCCCTCAACGATCCGGAGTACTGCGACTTCACGTACGCCAACATGACCGACTGGGGACGGAAGATGTTCGTCACCCCGGGCGTCGTCGTGGACGGCAAGCTGGTCACCAACGACCTCACCGAGATCAACCTCGGCATCCGCATCCTGCTCGGCAGCTCGTACTACGACGACTGGGAGGGCCGCGAGCAGTTCGTCACCCACGACCCGCTCGGCAACCCCGTCGACCCCCGCCACCCCTGGAACCAGCACACCATCCCCGCCCCGCAGAAGCGCAACTTCGACGACAAGTACAGCTGGGTGATGTCCCCCCGCTGGTTCGACGGCAAGGACCACCTGCCGCTCGACACCGGCGGCGGCCCCCTCGCCCGCCTGTGGTCCACCGCCCTGTCCGGGCTCGTCGACGTCGGCTACGTCAAGGCCACCGGCCACAGCGTGATCATCACCCTGCCGCGCACCATGACCAAGCCGGAGACCACCTTCGAGTGGAAGATCCCGAAGTGGTCCAACGCGCTGGAACGCAACCGCGCCCGCACCTACTTCCAGGCCTACGCCGCCGGCATCGCCCTGCACTGCGCCGAGCAGGGCCTGGCCGAGGTCCGCGCCGGACGCACCCAGACCTGGGAGAAGTTCGAGGTCCCGGACCAGTCCATCGGCTGCGGCTTCACCGAGGCCGTCCGCGGCGTCCTCTCCCACCACATGGTCATCCGCGACGGGAAGATCGCCAACTACCACCCGTACCCGCCCACCCCGTGGAACGCCAGCACCCGCGACACCTTCGGCACCCCGGGCCCCTACGAGGACGCCGTGCAGAACACGCCGATCTTCGAGGAGAACGCCCCGGAGAACTTCAAGGGCATCGACATCATGCGCGCCGTGCGCAGCTTCGACCCCTGTCTGCCCTGCGGGGTCCACATGTACGTCGGCGGCGGCAAGACCGTGAAGACCATGCACGTCCCCACCGGCCTGAGCGGACTCGGCGGATGAGCGCCGCCGCCGACGCCCGGCAGGCGGGCGCACGCGTCGAGGAGGTGCTCGACGGGCTGGCCGCCTCCGGCGACCGCGCCGCCTGCGCGGCCGCCGAGGAACTCGTCCGCGTCCTCATGGAGTTCTACGGGGCCGGCCTCGCCCGGATCACCGAGCGGCTCGGCGCCGGGGCCCTGGCCCCGCTGCTGGACGACGACCTCGTGGCGAGCCTGCTCACCCTGCACGGCCTGCACCCCGAGGACGTCGACACCCGCATCGAGCGGGCCCTGCGCAGCGCCGGCACCCCCGCCCGGCCCCTGGGCTTCGACGCCGCCACCGGGGTCCTGCGGCTGCGCACCACCCCCGCCGAGTCCTCCGGCTGCGGCTGCGGCTCAGGCGACCCCACCCGCGCGGCCCTGGAGGACGCCCTCGCCTGCTTCGCCCCCGAGGTGACCGGCGTCGACATCGAGACGCCCGCACCCCCACCGCCCCTGCTCCAGATCGGCACCCGCCCGCACACCCCGGCCCGGGTGCCGTGACGGGCCCCCGCCCCCGGGGGCTGCGCCGCTTCACCGGCCCCCGCCCGCCCCGCCCCGAGAGCTGCGAACTCTGCGGGACCCCCGTACCCCCGGACGGCCACCGCCACCTGGTGGAGACCGAGAAGCGGGCCCTGGTGTGCGCCTGCACCGCCTGCGCCCTCCTCTTCGACCGGCCGGGCACCCGCACCGGCCGGTACCGGGCCGTCCCCGACCGCTATCTCGCCGACCCCGGCCACGAGCTGGACGACGCGGCCTGGGAACGGCTGAGGATCCCCGTCGGCGTGGCCTTCCTCTTCCGCAACGCCGCCCTCGGCCGCCTCGTCGCCCTCTACCCGAGCCCCGCCGGAGCCACCGAGAGCGAACTCGACCCCGACACCTGGCAGTCCGTCCTCGGCGCCGGCCGGCTCGCGGGCCTCCTCGAACCCGACGTGGAGGCCCTGCTGCTGCACCACACGCCCGGCCGCACCACCTGCCACCTGGTCCCCATCGACCTCTGCTACGAACTCGTCGGCAGGATGCGGCTGCTCTGGCGCGGCTTCGACGGCGGCGCCGAGGCCCGCGCCGCCCTCGACACCCTCTTCGCCCACGTCGAGGCCCGCGCCCGGATCCTCGCGGAGGCCGGCCCCTCATGACGGACCTCACCTTCACCTGCACCGGGGTTCGCGCCGACCCCTACGCCGCCGGGCCCACCCTCGTCCTGCGGCTGCGCATCACCGCGGCGGCCCCCGACACCCGGGTCCACGCCCTCGCCCTGCGCTGCCAGATCCGCATCGAACCGGCCCGGCGCGGCTACGGCCCCGAGGAGGCCGAAGCCCTCGCCGACCTGTTCGGCGACCGCTCCCGCTGGGGGAGCACCCTGAGGCCCGTGCAGTTCGCCCAGGTCGGCGTGATGGTGCCGGGGTTCACCGGGGAGACCGAGACCGACCTCGTCGTCCCCTGCACCTACGACATGGACATCGCCTGCGCCCGCTACTTCAACGCCCTCCAGGACGGCGAAGTCCCCCTGCTGCTGCTCTTCTCCGGCACCGCCTTCACCGGCGCCGGCGGCTTCCGCGTCGAACCCGTCCCCTGGGACCGCGAGGCCGTCTGCCGGATGCCCGTCGCCGTCTGGCAGGAGATGGTCGAACAGCACTTCCCCGGCTGCGGATGGCTGCGGCTGCCCCGCGACACCATGGCCGAACTGCTCGCCTACCGCTCCCGCCACGCCCTGGCCTCCTGGGAGACCACCCTGCGCGCCCTGCTGGCCGCCGCCGAACCCGCCCCGCCGCCGCTCCCGCTGCCCGGCACGCCCGCACCCCGCGTCACCGAGAGGGCCGCCCCATGACCACGACGGCCTCCACCACCACCGCCCACCGCTCCGGCCGCCGCTTCGAGACGGCCCGCCAGGTGGCCGACGCCGTCCTCTTCGAGGGCTACGTCCTCTACCCCTACCGGGCCTCCGCCGCCAAGAACCGGATGCGCTGGCAGTTCGGCGTCCTCGTGCCGCCCGCATGGGCCCCCGCCCAGGGCGAGCACAGCCTCCAGCGCACCGAGATCCTGATGGAACCGCGCGGCGCCGCCACCCTCTCCCTCGAACTGCGCTTCCTGCACGCCCAGCGCCGGACCGTGCAAGAGGCCCACGACGACGGCACGTTCACCGACACCGCAGGCCTCCACCTGCCCGACCGGGTCCTGGTCCCCTGGGACGAGGGCACCGAGGAGCGGGTCGAACTGCGCGTGGCCGTCCCCGAACTGACGCAGAAGGAGATCGTCCTCCCCTTCACCCGCCCCGCCCGCGAGGACACCGAACCGGTGCTCGACGACCGCGGCCGGACCGTCGGCCGCCTGGTCCGGCGCACCCAGGAGGTCGAGGGCGTGGTACGCCTGCACGCGGAGGAACTGGAAGGACCCTACCGGGTCCTGAAACTCACCGCCGTGGTCGAGAACACCAGCCCCTGGACCCCCGACGGCCCCGCCGCCCGCGAGGAGGCCCTGCCCCGCTCGCTGGTCGCCGCCCACCTCCTGCTGGGCCTCGCCCCGGGCTCCTTCCTGTCCATGACCGACCCGCCCGAATGGGCCCGGTCCGCCGTCGCCGCCTGCGCGAACCTCCACACCTGGCCGGTCCTGGCCGGCGAGGACGGCCGCGCCGACGTGGTCCTCTCCTCCCCGATCATCCTGGAGGACCACCCCGCCATCGCCCCCGAGAGCGCCGGGGCGATGTACGACGCCACCGAGATCGACGAGATCCTCGCCCTGCGCACCGCCGCCCTCACCGACGAGGAGAAGCGCGAGGCACGCGGCACGGACGCGCGCGCCGCGGCCGTCGTCGACCTGGCCGACACCCTGCCGCCCGAGGTACTGGAACGGCTCCACGGGGCGGTGCGCTCCCTGCGCGGCGCCACCGGGGGGACGGCGCCCGGGGAGCCCCCGCCGGACGCCCTCTTCACCCCGGACACCCCCTGGTGGGACCCGGCCGGCACCGCCCCCGCCGAACCCGCGCCCGAGCGGGTCCTGGTCGACGGCACACCCGTCGGCCCCGGCAGTCGCGTGACGCTCCGCCCCGGCCTGCGGCGCACCGACGCCCAGGACCTCTTCCTCCAGGGCCGCACCGCACGCGTGGAGGAGGTCCTGCACGACGTCGACGGGGGAGTGCACCTGGCCGTGACCGTGGAGGGCGACCCGGGCGCCGACATCCGCCGCGAACAGGGCCGCTTCCTGTACTTCCAGCCCGACGAGGTGACCGCCCTGGAGGAGCCGTGAGCGGCCGGGTCCTGATCGCCGGCATCGGCAACGTCTTCCTCGGCGACGACGGCTTCGGCGTCGAGACGGTGCGGGCCCTGTCCGCGCACGCCCTGCCCGGCCACGTGGAGGTGGCCGACTTCGGCGTGCGCGGGGTGCACCTGGCCTACCAGCTCCTCGACGGCTACGACACCCTCGTCCTGGTCGACGCCACCCAACGCGGCGGCGACCCGGGCACCCTGTACCTGATCGAGGAGCCCGGCTCCGCCCCGGCGGGCGCCGGCCGCCCCGTCCTGGACGGCCACCACATGACCCCCGACGCCGTCCTCGGCCTGCTGGGCACCCTGTGCGCCGGCACCGGTTCCCGCCCGCCCCGGCGCACGTACGTCATCGGCTGCGAACCCGCCCTCCTGGAGGAGGGCATCGGGCTGAGCGCCCCCGTGGCCGCCGCGGTGCCGGAGGCCGTACGGATGCTCCTGGACCTCCTGCAGGCCCAGGAGGCGGAGCCCGGGCCGGACCCAAGCAACCGGTGCGAACTGAGGAGAACCCCATGAAGAAGGCCTTCGTCTGCGGAGCCGTCGCCCTGGCCGTGGCCGCCGTACTCGCGCAGACCTTCCCCGACATCAAGCGCTACCTGCGGATCCGCCGCATGTGACCCCGCGCGTCCGAACGGAGGACGGGGCGGGCGGCGCGTCGGCGCGCCCGCCCCGCCCGCTGCGGTCCCGCCGCTGTAATGGGGCCCGGCAGGACGGAGTCCGATGCACGAGATGTCGATCGCCATGGCCGTCGTGGACCAGGTGGCGGAGGCGGCCCCAGCCGGAGCGGCACGCTCCGTGAGCCGGGTGGAGCTGGAGATCGGGGAACTGGCCGGTGTCGTCCCCGACGCCCTGGCCTTCTCCTTCGAACTGGCCTGCACCGGCACCCCCCTCGAAGGCGCCGAACTCGTCACCCACCGCGTGGCGGCCCGCGCCCGCTGCGCTTCCTGCACGGGCGAGTGGGCCGTCGGCATGCCCCCCGACCTGACCTGCCCCCGCTGCGCGAAGGCCACTCCCGTGGAGCTCCTCTCGGGGCGCGAACTGCGGATCCTGCGCGTGGTATGGGACGACGCCCTCGAACCGATCCCCGAGGAGGCCTGACCGTGTGCCGAGAGGCCGACCTGCGACGAGCGGTGCTCGCGAAGAACGACGGGGCCGCGCAGGCCCTGCGCGCCGAACTCACCGCCCGCGGAACGACCGTGGTCAACCTGCTCTCCAGCCCCGGGAGCGGGAAGACGGCCCTGCTGGAACGCGAGTTGACGCTGGCCCGGGAACGGGGCGTGTCCGTGGCCGCCCTGACGGCCGACCTGGCGACGGAGAACGACGCGACCCGGCTGGCCCGTTCGGGCGTCCCCGTCCAACAGGTCCTCACCGACGGCCTGTGCCACCTCGAAGCGCACATGCTGGGCCGTTACCTGGACGGCTGGCTCCCCGAGGACACCCGCCTCCTGTTCGTCGAGAACGTCGGCAACCTCGTCTGCCCGGCCTCCTACGACCTGGGCGAGTCCCTGCGCGTGGTCCTGGCCTCGGTGACGGAGGGCGAGGACAAGCCCCTGAAGTACCCGACCGCCTTCGGCCCGGCCCAGCTGGTGGTCATCACCAAGACCGACATCGCGGAGGCCGTCGGCTTCGACGAGGCCGCCTTCCGCGCGAACGTCCAGCAGGTCAACCCCGGCGTGCGGATCCTGCGCACCTCCGCCCGCTCGCTGGAGGGCACGGGCCTCCTCCTGGACCACGCCCTGGCCATCGCGGGGGGCACCCGCGCCCACAACCCGGTGATGTCCCGCCACGCACACCCCCACACCCACACCCACGAACCCCACCACGACCACACCCATGACCACGACCACGGCCACGGACCGGCGCAGCCGCCGGAAACGGTTCGGGGCCGGCCCGGGGACGGCCCCGCGGGATCCCCGCCCGCGGTCCACCCGGCACCGGCCCCCGCGGGCACGGCCGGGCTCCACTGATGGAGGCCGCGGAACGCCGCCGCGTCACCGTCCGCGGCGTGGTCCAGGGCGTCGGATTCCGCCCGTACGTCTACACCCGCGCCACCACCCTCGGCCTGGCCGGCCACGTCACCAACACCCCCGAAGGCGTGGTCGCCGAGGTCGAGGGCCCCCGGTCTGCGGTGGCGGCGTTCTGCGACCGGCTCGCCGCCGACGCCCCGCCCCTGGCGGTCGTCGACACCGTCGACCACCGCCCCCTCCCGGCCACCGGCGGCGCCGGTTTCACCATCATCGCCTCCCGCACCGGCGGTCCGCCCCGCACCCTGGTCTCCCCGGACACCGCCACCTGCGCCGACTGTCTCGCCGAACTCGCGGACCCGGCCGACCGCCGCCACCGCCACCCCTTCATCACCTGCACCCACTGCGGACCCCGCTTCACCATCGTCACCGGGCTGCCCTACGACCGCGCCCACACCACCATGGCCGGCTTCCCGATGTGCCCCGACTGCGCCCGCGAGTACAGCGACCCCGCCGACCGCCGCTTCCACGCCCAGCCCGTCGCCTGCCCGGCCTGCGGCCCCCGCCTGCGGCTGCTCACCGGCCGCCCGCCCCGCGCCGCCACCACCGCCGACCCCGTCGCACGGGCCCGCCGGCTGCTGGCCGAAGGCGCCGTCCTCGCCGTGAAGGGCCTCGGCGGCTACCACCTGGCCTGCGACGCCGCAAACGCCGAAGCCGTGGCCGGACTGCGCCGCCGCAAGGAACGCGGGGACAAACCCTTCGCCCTGATGGCCCGCGGCCTCGACGACATCGAGCGCATCGCCGAACTCGGCCCCGGCGAACGGGAACTGCTCACCGGATCCGTCCGCCCCATCGTCCTGCTCCGCCGCCGGGCCGCCACCGCCCCGGAGCTCACCGACGCCGTCGCCCCCGGCAGCCCCGACCTCGGCGTGATGCTCCCCTACACCCCCCTGCACCACCTGCTGCTCGGCCTGCCCGGCGACCCGCCCGGACCCCGCCTGCTCGTCATGACCAGCGGCAACCTCTCCGGTGAACCCATCGTCACCGACGACGACGAGGCCCTGGAACGCCTCGCCCACCTCGCCGACGCCTGGCTCACCCACGACCGCCCGATCCACGTCCCCTGCGACGACTCCGTCGTCCGCCTCTGCGACGGACAACCCCTGCTCCTGCGGCGCTCGCGCGGCTACGCCCCCCTGCCGCTCACCCTCCCCCTGACCGTCCCCGCCACCCTCGCCGCCGGCGGCGACCTGAAGAACGCCCTCTGCCTCGGCGAAGGCGGGCGCGCCTGGCTCTCCGCCCACATCGGCGACATGGACGACCTCGCCACCCAGGACGCCTTCGCCCACGCCCAGCGCCAGCTGTCCGCCCTCACCGGGGTCGCCCCCGCCCTGCTCGCCGCCGACCGGCACCCCGGCTACCGCTCCGGCCGCTGGACCCGCGACCACGCGGCGGGCCGCCCGCTGGTCCCCGTCCAGCACCACCACGCCCACATCGCCTCCGCCCTGGCCGAACACGGCCACGACGGCGGCAGCCGGGTGATCGGCGTCGCCTTCGACGGCACCGGCTACGGCGACGACGGCGCCGTCTGGGGCGGGGAGGTCCTCCTCGCGGACTACCGCGGCTACACCCGCTTCGCCCACCTCGCCTACGTCCCGCTGCCCGGCGGCGACGCGGCCGTGCGCCGCCCGTACCGCATGGCCCTGTCCCACCTGCGCGCCGCCGGCCTCGCCCGGACCCCGGACCTGCCCTGCACCGCCGCCTGCCCGCCCGGTGAACTGCGGGTACTGGAAACCCAGCTGGAGCGCGGACTGAACTGCGCGCCCACCTCCAGCATGGGCCGGCTCTTCGACGCCGTCTCCTCCCTCGCCGGGATCTGCCAGCAGGCCGGCTACGAGGCCCAGGCCGCCGTCGAACTGGAGGCCGCAGCCCTCCAGGCGCCACCCGACCGCGGCGCGTACGCCTTCGGCCTGCGCCTGCCGCCGCCCGGCGCGACGGCCCCCGTGACCGCCGACCCGGCGCCCGTCCTGGCCGCCGCGGTGGCCGACGTACGGGCGGGCACGCCCCGCCCGCTGATCGCCGCCCGTTTCCACGCGGCGGTCGCCGCCCTGGTCGCCGACCTCTGCGTGCTGGCCCGCGCCGGACACGGCCTGGAGACCGTCGCCCTGACCGGCGGGGTCTTCTGTAACACCCTCCTGTCCTCCGCGTGCGCCCGGACGCTGCGCGCGCGGGGGTTCACCGTCCTGCGCCAGCACCGGGTGCCGCCCAACGACGGCGGCCTGGCGCTCGGCCAGCTCATGGTGGCGGCAGCCACCGCCACGCCACACCCACCACAAGGAGACGCCCATGTGCCTGGCGGTACCCGGCAGAGTGCTTGAGATCGGGGAGAGGGACGGCACCCGCATGGCCACCGTCGACTTCGGCGGCGTACAGAAGGAGGTGTGCCTGGAGTACCTTCCGGACCTCCGGGTGGGGGAGTACGCCATCGTGCACGTGGGCTTCGCCCTCCAGCGGCTCGACGAGGAGTCGGCCCGCAAGACCCTCGGCCTGTTCGCCGAACTCGGCATGCTCCAGGAGGAGTTCGGCGACCCGTGGGAGCAGGCGGCCCGGTTCGGCGACGAGGAGGGCCCCTTCGGGGAGGACGACGGCGAAGGCCGCCCGGCCGAGGCGGCGGCGACGCGGAAGGAAGTGGGGCAGTGAAGTACATCGAGGAATTCCAGGACCCCGCCCTGGCCCGCAGGCTGCTCGACGACATCCGTGCCACGGTCACCCGCCCCTGGGCGCTGATGGAGGTCTGCGGCGGGCAGACCCACACCATCATCCGGCACGGCATCGACCAGCTCCTGCCCGACGAGGTCGAGCTGATCCACGGACCCGGCTGCCCGGTGTGCGTCACCCCGCTCGAGGTCATCGACAAGGCCCTGGAGATCGCCTCCCGCCCCGGGGTGATCTTCTGCTCCTTCGGGGACATGCTCCGCGTCCCCGGAACCGGCCGCGACCTCTTCCAGGTCCGCGGCGAGGGCGGCGACGTACGGGTGGTGTACTCGCCCCTCGACGCCCTCAAGACCGCCCGGCAGAACCCCGACCGCGAGGTCGTCTTCTTCGGCATCGGCTTCGAGACCACGGCCCCGCCCAACGCCATGACGGTGTACCAGGCCAGGAAACTCGGCATCACCAACTTCAGCCTGCTCGTCTCCCACGTCCGGGTCCCCCCGGCCATCGAGGCGATCATGCGCTCGCCCAGCTGCCGGGTCCAGGGCTTCCTCGCCGCCGGACACGTGTGCAGCGTCATGGGCACCGCCGAGTACCCGGAGCTGGCGGACCGCCACCGCGTCCCGATCGTCGTCACCGGCTTCGAACCCCTGGACATCCTCGAAGGCGTACGACGCGCCGTACGGCAGCTGGAACGCGGCGAGCACACCGTCGAGAACGCCTACCCGCGCGCCGTCCGCCCCGAGGGCAACCCGGCCGCCCTCGCCATGCTCGCGGACGTCTTCGAGGTCACCGACCGCGCCTGGCGCGGCATCGGGACCATCCCGGACAGCGGCTGGCGGCTGTCCGAACGGTTCCGCGAGTACGACGCCGAACACCGCTTCCGCGTCACCGGCATCACCACCCGCGAGCCGGCCGCCTGCCGCAGCGGCGAGGTGCTCCAGGGGCTGATCAAACCGCACGAGTGCGAGGCCTTCGGCACCCTGTGCACCCCGCGCAGCCCGCTCGGCGCCACCATGGTCTCCAGCGAGGGCGCCTGCGCCGCCTACTACCTCTACCGGCGGCTCGACCTGGGGCCCGGCCCCGCCCGGCCCGCCACCACCCCGGACCGGCCCACCGTCCCGACCGCCCCGCTGGAGGCGAGCCCCGTTGCCTGAGACCGCACTCGACATCACGGGCTGGACCTGCCCGGCCCCCCTGCGCGACCGGCCCCGCGTGGTGATGGGCCACGGCGGCGGCGGAGCCCTGTCGGCGGAGCTGGTCCAGCACCTGTTCGCCCCCGCCTTCGGCGGCGAGGCCCTGGCCCGGCTCGGCGACTGCGCGGCGCTGCGCGTGGGCGGGCTCCGCCTGGCCTTCTCCACCGACTCCTACGTGGTGCGCCCGCTGTTCTTCCCGGGCGGGAGCATCGGCGGCCTCGCCGTCAACGGCACCGTCAACGACCTCGCCATGGGCGGTGCCCAGGCCGCCTACCTCTCCTGCGGGTTCATCCTCGAAGAAGGCGTGGAGATGGCCACCGTCGCCCGGGTCGCCGAGGACATGGGCGCCGCCGCGCGGGCCGCCGGCGTGGAGGTGGCCACCGGCGACACCAAGGTCGTCGAGATGGGCCACGGGGACGGCGTCTACGTCAACACCGCCGGGATCGGACTGATCCCGGACGGGGTCGACCTGCGCCCGCAGCGCGTCGTACCGGGCGACGTGGTGATCGTCAGCGGTGAGATCGGCCTGCACGGGGTCGCGATCATGAGCGTCCGGGAGGGGCTGGAGTTCGGCGTCGACATCGAGAGCGACTGCGCGGCCCTGGGCGGTCTCGTCCGCGCGATGCTCGCCGTCACCCCCGACCTGCACGTCCTGCGCGACCCCACCCGCGGCGGGCTCGCCGCCGCCCTGAACGAGATCGCGGCCGCCTCCGGCACCGGCGTCGTGCTGCACGAGGGACGCGTCCCGGTCCCGGAGGCCGTGGCGAACGCCTGCGCCATCCTCGGGCTCGACCCGCTCTACGTCGCCAACGAGGGCAAGCTGGTCGCCTTCGTCCCCCGTGAGCACGCCGAAGCCGTCCTCGACGCCATGCGCGCCCACCCGCTGGGCCGGCACGCGGCGGTGATCGGCGAGGCCGTCGAGGCCCACCCGGGCCTGGTCGTGGCGCGCACCGGCCTCGGCGGCACCCGTGTCGTGGACCTGCCGCTGGGGGAGCAGCTGCCCCGCATCTGCTGACCGGGACCCGCTGCCCGCCCGGCTACTTCGCCGGGCGGGCGTCGTCCGGCCAGCCGTACCCGGTGCGCGGCGGGTCGGGCACGGCCCCCACCGCCGCCAGGTCGCGGTCGGCGGCACGCATCAGCCGGGCGGACAGGTCGCGCATCGCCCGGCTCGCGGCCAGCTCGTCGCCGATCGCGGGCACGTCCACGTCCTGCGGATTGCACCGGGCCCGGCCGCTGCCCGTGATCGTGGTCCTGCCGTTGTCCAGCACGGCCCGGGCCCTGGTGGTGCCGTCCTCCTCCACGAGGTAGAGGTCCACCCTCCACTCCTCGGCGTGTGTCATGTCCTGCCTCCTCGCCGTGGCCGGGCCCCGTTCCCAGGATCCCCCCGCGCGCGCCGCACGCAAAGCCCGCGCCCGCCGGAATTCCACCACCGGCCGACGCGGGAAGGGCTCGTGCCCCCGGCCGGATCCGGTACGGCGGCCGCGGCCCGGACACCGTCCGGGCGTCAGGCGGCGGTCCAGCCGCCGTCCATCGGCAGCGAGGCACCGGTGACGTGCGCGGTGTGCGGGCCGCACAGCCACACGGCGACCGCCGCCACCTCCTCGGGCTCGATCAGCCGCTTGATGGCCGAGCCGCGCAACAGCACCTCCTCGACGACCCGTTCGGCGGGGATGCCGTGCGCCTCGGCCTGGGCGGCGATCTGCCGCTCCACCAGCGGGGTGCGGACGTAGCCGGGGCTGACGCAGTTGCTCGTCACCCCGTGCGGGGCGCCTTCCAGGGCGGTGACCTTGCTCAGGCCCTCCAGCCCGTGCTTGGCCGCCACGTAGGCGGACTTGAAGGCGCTGGCCCGCAGTCCGTGCACGCTGGAGATGTTGACCACCCGCCCCCAGCCGCGCCCGTACATGTGCGGCAGCACCCGGCGCAGCAGCAGGAACGGGGCGTGCACCATCACCCGCTGGATCAGCTCGAACCGCTCGGGTGGGAACTCCTCGATGGCGGCGACGTGTTGCAGACCCGCGCTGTTGACCAGGATGTCCACGGCGGGCGGGAGGCCGTCGATGGCGGCGGGGTCGGCGAGGTCGGCCGTGTGGGCCGTCCCGCCGACGGCCGCGGCCACGGCCTTCGCCGCGTCTGCGTCCACGTCCACGACGTGCACGAACGCCCCGGCGTCGGCCAGGGCCACGGCGCAGGCGCGCCCGATGCCGCTGCCGCCGCCGGTCACCAGGGCCACCCGGCCCGCGGGGCCGGGCCCCATGGGGCCGCCGCCGTCCGCCGGGGCGGGCACGCCGGCGCCGGACGCGATGCTGGAAGATCCGCTCGTCATGTACCGAACGGTAGGGACCCCCGCCGCCGTCTGCCGATGTGTGCCGCCCCCACACTCCGCCCGCCGCCCATGGCGGGAACCGACAGGGGTGGAGCGGGTGCGCGGGTCAACCGCGAGGGGTGAAGCCCGGTTAGTGGGTGCGCCAGCCCGGCAGTCCGCCCGACGGGGGCCGGCCCGCCATCACCTGGGCGAGGTGGCGGAGGATCTCCTCCGCCTCACGGCGGACCTGACCCGGCACATCGCCTCGCTCGCGTACGAGCCGGTCGTAGATCGGCGCTTCACTGCTGGTGCTGCTCACTTAGGACGTCGCTCCCCTGAAGCCGGCACCGGCGGCCGGGCGGCACAAGTGTAGGTGGCGGAATCCCGGCACCCGAACACAGGTCGGTACGGGTGCCGGGGCAAAGGCCCGAACAGGGGGCAAAGCGGAACTCAGGAGCAGACGGTCCCGTCCGCCGGAGCGGTGCCGTCGACGAGGAACGCGTCGACCGCCTTGGTCGCGCAGGCGTCCTTGCCGTAGACCCCGTGCCCCTCGCCCTTCACCGTCAGGCTGACGCCGACGCCCCGGCCGAGCGCGTCGGCCATCCGCTTCGCGCCCTCGACCGGGGTGGCCGGGTCGCCGGTGTTGCCGATGACGAGGATCGGGGCCGCGCCCTCGGCGGCCACCTGCGGCTTGTCGGACGTGCCGCGCACCGGCCAGTCGGTGCAGACGAGCAGGCCCTTGGCCATGGACGGCCCGAAGACCGGGGAGGCCGAGCGGAAGGCGGGCTCCTGGGCCCGCATCTCCGGCACCGTGTAGCGGCGGCTGGTGTCGGCGCAGCCGATCGCGGTGTGCGCGGCGTCGGTGTTGTCGTAGTGGCCGTCCGCGCCGCGCCCGCTGTAGGCGTCGGCGATGGCGAGCAGGTTGTTCCC
This sequence comes from Streptomyces sp. 3211.6, assembly GCF_003634815.1. NCBI lineage: Bacteria > Bacillati > Actinomycetota > Actinomycetes > Kitasatosporales > Streptomycetaceae > Streptomyces > Streptomyces sp. 3211.6. Next base: position 7,146,366 of record NZ_RBXC01000001.1, read on the forward strand.
GGTGCCGCGCTGTTGCAGCTCGGCCAGGCTCTGGACGAGGTAGTCCCAGGTCCGCTTGTCGTAGAGGCTGGCGGCGATGCCGGTGAGCGCGAGGTCGGAGGTGAGCTTGCGGCCGCTCTTGGTGGGGGCGGGCTCCGTCTCCAGCTTCTTCAGCAGCTCGCCGATCCGGCGGTTGCCCTCGTCGGTGCCGGCGCCCGTGGGGCACTTGGCGGCGTACTTCTCGCGGCAGAACTCCATGGCGTGCTCCAGCGCCTGCTGGAACCCCCTGGCCTGGCCGAGGCTCGCCTGGAGCTCGTCGGAGGTGGGGTCGACCACGGCGTCGAACACGGTGCGGCCGACGTTCTTCGGGAACAGGTGGGCGTAGACGCCGCCCAGCTGGGTGCCGTAGGAGATGCCGAAGTAGTTCAGCTTCGCGTCGCCGAGCACCTGCCGCATCAGGTCCATGTCCCGTGCGGTGTCGGCCGTGCCGACGTGGGGGAGGAGCTTCGCCGAGTTGCGCCGGCAGGCCTCGGTGTACGTGCGGACGGGGGCGAGGGGGTCGTCGCCGGAGGGTGCGGGCCCCGCGTCCAGGGCCTTGTCGTCCAGACAGAGGACGGGGGCGGTGTTGCCCACGCCGCGCGGGTCGAAGCTCACCAGGTCGTAGACGGCGCCCAGCTTCTCGTAGTGGTCCGCCGCGTGCGGGAGGGTCTTGACGCCGGAGGCGCCGGGGCCGCCGAAGTTGTAGACCAGCGAGCCAAGACGCTTGCCCGCGTCGGTGGCCTTCTTGCGGATCAGCGCCACGTCCAGGGTCTCGCCGTCGGGCTTGGCGTAGTCCAGGGGCGCCTTCATCGTCGCGCACTCCCAGTCCCCGCCCGGGGCCTTGCCGCCGCCCTGCGCCGCCGAGGGCGCCGGGCACGGGGCCCAGACCGGCCGCTGCCCGGTCAGGGCGGCGGGCAGCGCCGCCGGCGCGGTGGGGGCGGGGGCGCTGGCGGAGGCCGAGGGCTTCATCGCCGCCGGGGCCTTGGCGCCGCCGTCGCAGGCCGCCAGGACGGGGACCGCCAGCAGCGCGGCGGCGGCCACGACGGCCGTCCGTACGGGGCGGCGTATGGGGTGGGGCATGCGGGAGCTCCTGGGGGCGCGGGCGTTGCGGTGCCTTCGGGTAAACGGGTGGCAAACTATCCGATCGCGTCGCGGCCGCATCGCCCGGGGGTGGGCCGAGCCGGCGGGGGAGGAGCACGGGCGGGACCGCATGCTCCTGAATACCGCGACGACCGCACTGTTACGGTCGGGGTATGCCCGAACTGATCGCCCCCTCTCCCCACCTGCACTCCTCCTGGCTCGACGCGCGGGCGGAATGGGGCGCCGACGCCCACATGGACGGCGCCGGACTGGGCTCCGACGACGACGTGGAGACCGCCGAGGGGTTCGCCGCCTGGACCGAGCGCCTGCGCCGCCAGGCGGACCGCACGACGGCGGTCGAACAGGGCCGCGTCCACGCCACCTACTGGTGGATCGCCGAAGGCGACACCTACCTGGGCGCCATCGACCTGCGCCACTACCTCAACGCCTTCCTCCTCGACGCCGGCGGCCACATCGGCTACAGCGTCCGCCCGTCGGCGCGCCGGCGCGGCCTGGCCGGCTGGGCGCTGGGCCAGGTCCTCTACGAGGCCCGGCTGATGGGCATGGACCGGGTCCTGCTGACCTGCGACCCCGGCAACGAGCCCTCGGAGCGCACCATCGAGGGCGCCGGCGGCGTCCTGGAGGACGTACGCGAGACCCTGATCGGCCCCAAGCGCCGCTACTGGATCACCCTCTGACGAGTACCCACCCCTCTCCCCTCCCCCCGGTCACGGCCGTCACCCGCGCCCAGTACTAAAGTGCGGTGGACCCCGTACGACGGGGCGCCGGACGGGCCCCGCCCGCCGCGCCCCGCCAGGATTCCGAGAGGCGGCGCGCATGGACGGCCCCGCCCCCGACGGACGGCCCCCGGCCGGCCTGCGGGGCCTCACCCCGGCCGCCCGGACGGCCCTCGCCGCCTCGGCCGCCTTCGCGCTGCTCACGCTGTGGGTGATCCTGGCGGCGGCCCGGCCGCTGCCCTTCGACACCGGCCCGCACGCCTGGTCCCTGGCGCACCGCCCGCCCGCCGCCCTGGACGTGGCCCGGGCCGTCACGGCGACCGGTACCGGGGTCTGGCCGTACGCCCTGGTCGTCCTCGCGGGCCTCTACGCCGGCCGCGCCGTCCGGGACCGGCTCGCCACCGTGGCCGGGCTCGCGCTGTGCCTGGCCCTCGGGCAGGGGGTGCGGCGCGCGCTGATGTCGCTCGTCGCCCGGCCGAGGCCTCCGGCCGCCGACTGGGCCACCCACGCCGCGAACTGGTCCTTCCCGTCCGGCCACGCCACGACCGGCGCCCTGACCGCGGGACTCCTGCTCGTGGCGCTGGCCCTGCGCGGCTCGCCGGGCCCGGCCAGGACCGCCGCCGCCGCGCTGATCGTCCTCTGGGGGGCGGCGGTGGGCCTGAGCCGGGTCTACCTCGGCGTGCACTGGCTCTCCGACGTGCTCGGCGGCTGGCTCCTCGCCACCGCCTGGCTGGCCCTCGCCGCCCTCGTCCGCCGGTCCTACCGCAGGGGGGCCGCCGCCAGGACATAGGCGACGGGCCCCCGGCGGGAGGACGTCAGCGGGCGTGGCGCTCCGGCAGGTCCACGTCGGCCGGGGCCGAGGCGAAACCGCGGGCCTTCGCGGCGGCGGCGGGCTTCTTGCCGCAGAACGCGCCTTCCAGGGTCGCGCCGAGGGCCGTGTTCGCGACGCCCCGGTTCGAGGTGTTCGCCATCGCCGTCATGCTGCGCTTGCCGTCGCGGGTGGTGAACGCGTAGGTGTAGAAGCCCTGGACGGTGCCCGTGTGCCCGTACACCGAGGTGCCGCAGGACAGGTCGTAGCGGCGCAGGCCCAGCCCGTAGAAACGGGTGTTCGTCGCGTCGGCCGGGGTCATCGTCAGCATCTGGTCCAGCAGCTTCGGCGCCACCAGCTTCCCGCCCGCCAGCGCGGACATGAACGTGCTGAGGTCCGCCGGGCTGGAGATCATCGCGCCCGCCGACTGGGCCCAGGACACGGTCTGCTCGGTGGAGTCGACCAGCGGGGAGCCTGCCTCGTCCGGAGTGAGGTAGCCGTGGGTGTGCAGCCCCGCGATCCGCGTGTCGGGGTGCACGTACGAGGTGTCGCGCAGCTTCAGCGGCTTGATGATGCGGCGCTCGTACTCCTGGGCCACCGCATGCCCGGTGGCCTTCTCGATGAGCATGCCGACGACCACGAAGTTGGTGTTCGAGTACTGGTACGAGGCCCCCGGCTCCGCCGTCCTGGGCTCGGCCAGCGAGAGGTCCACCAGTCCCCGGTAGGTGAACACCTTGTTGCGGACGGCCTCGAAGCCGGGCACGGTCTTGTCGAACATGGCGTTCGTGTAGTCCGCCAGACCGCTGCGGTGGCTCAGCAGGTGGCGCACCGTGATCCGGTCGTCGGGCAGCAGCCCCGGCAGATAGCGGTTGACCGGGGCGTCCAGCTCGATCTTCTTCTCGTTCACCAGCTGGAGCAGCACGACGGTCGAGAAGGTCTTGGTGACGCTGCCGATCCGGAACCGCGCCCGGGTGTCCATGGCCGCGCCCGTGACCTTGTCGCGCACGCCCTCCGTCGCGCTCACGACGCGGCCGCCCTCGGTGATCCGGGCCAGCGCGCCCGGGGCCCCGGCGGCGAGGGTGTTGCGCAGCGCCTGGTCGACGGCCTCCATGTCGGGCGCAGGCAGGGCGGGCCCGGCGGCGCGCAGCGCCTCGGGGGAGGGGGCGGTGGCGGCCTGGGCGGCGGTGGCGGGCGCCACGCCCGCGACCACGGCCAGCAGGGCGGCGCCGACGGCCAGACGGCGGTTGAGGGGGCGGCGGTTCGCGGACAGGGGCACGTTGCTCCTCGGCTCGGTGGGTGCCTTCCCGGGCCCGGGGGGTCAGCCAGGGTGATCGCGAGCCTACCGAGGGCGCCGCGCCCGCCTGATGCCCCGTCACTGCTCAGGTGGCCGAAACTCGTTGTCCGTTCCTATGGGGAGCCAGGCGCGGCACCCCGGGCGCCGGGCCGGGGCCGCCCCGTGCCGGCACCCACTCCGGCCGGATCCGCGACGGTGCCCGCCGCGCGCCCGGGAGCGGCCCCGGGGCAGGACGGGCCGCCGGCCCTAGGCGCCGTGACACCGGGCGGGCGGGGACGAGCCGAAATATGATGTGCCTGGGTCTTTCGCACAGCGGGAGCAGAGAGGCAGATGGACGTACCCCGGAGTGGTCCGTGACCCCGCGCCGGCGGCCCCCTCGGCCGGCCAGCGCCGATCTGCTGACCATGCTGGGGCGGCTCACCGCCCAGGCGCGGGAGGGCGCCCAGCTGCACCACGCCCGGGTCGAGCTGGCCGAAGCCCTCCAGCGCGAGATGCTGCCGGCCTCCCTCCCCGTCCTGCCGGGGCTGCGGACCGCGGCCCGCTACGCGCCCGCCCAGCACGGCCTGGACATCGGCGGCGACTGGTACGACGGCTTCCGGCTGCCCGAGGGCGCCCTCGCCTTCTCCATCGGCGACGTCCAGGGACACGACGTCGCGGCCGCCGCCTTCATGGGCCAGGTCCGGGTCTGCCTGCGCGGCGTGTCGGCCGTGGTGGCGGACCCGGGGGAGGTGCTGGGCCGGGCCAACGACGTCCTGCTGTCCATGGACTGCGAACTGTTCGCCACGTGCAGCCTGCTGCGCTTCGACCCGCACACCGGCGAAATCCAGGGGGCCCGGGCCGGCCACGTCCCCGCGGTCTGGGCCACCGTCGACGGCCGCCACGGCATCGCCGAGGACGCCGGAGGACCCCCGCTGGGCCTGGTCCCGGGCGCGGGATACGGGGTCACCCGGCGCAGGCTGACGGCGGCGGGGTCCATCGTCCTGCTGACCGACGGCGTGGTGGAAGGGCCGTCGTTCCCGATAGAGGCGGGGCTGGAGCGGGTGTCGCGGATCGTCCGGGAGGGCGCGGGCGGCGATCCCGGCGAGCTGGCGGCCGAGGTGATGAAGGTGGCCGACTCCACCGGCCACGCCGACGACGCGGCGGTCCTCGTCATCAGCCACGACGGCCCCGCGACCGCCCCGGACGGACGGGCCGCGGGCGGCTGAGGGGTGGCTCACGGGCGGCTGAGGGGCGGCCGACGGGCGTGTCACGCCCGGACCGGACGCCCGGGCTGTTGTCTGATGCTGTGGTGCGCACCCTGCAATGGCGACGAACGGGCGGAACGCTCCTGCTGGTCCTCGCCGTCGCCGCCGCCTACTACGCGACCGGCTGGCTGGGACTGCTGCGCCAGGTGGTCGTCGGGGGCGCCGTCGTCACCCCGCTGTGGCCGCCCACCGGGATCGCCCTGGCGGCCCTGCTCCGGTTCGGCCCGCGGGTCTGGCCGGGACTCGCCGTCGGCACGTATCTGGCCATCGAGCAGCTCGCCGCGTTCCACCCCGCCGACCTGGGCATCGTGGCGGGCAACGTCCTGGCTCCGCTGTGCGCGCTGCTGCTCCTGCGCGCGGCCGGATTCCGCCCCGAGCTGGACCGGCTCCGGGACGGACTGGCCCTGGTCTTCCTGGGCGGGCTGCTGCCGATGCTGATCAGCGCCACCGCCGGGACCTGGACGCTGGTGCTCACCGGCAACCTGCCGGCGGGCAACTTCTGGCCCACCTGGTCGGCGTGGTGGGCGGGGGACACCATGGGGGTGTGGCTGGTGACCCCGCTGCTGCTCGCCCTCCACTGGGCGCCGCTGCCCCGAGATCCCCTGCGGGTGGCCGAGGCGGCGGCCCTGACGGTTGCGACCGCCGCCGCCACCGTGGCCGCCACGCACAGCACCCTGTCCGTGCTGTTCCTGGTCTTCCCGCTGCTCATCTGGGCGGCCGTGCGCTTCCAGCTGGCGGGGGCGGCGCCCTGCGCCCTGCTCATCTCCGTCCTGGCGATCTGGGCGGCGACCGACCACGCCGGACCGTTCGCGGGCCGGACCCTGCTGGAGACCATGGTCAACCTCCAGGCCCTCAACGGCGCGGCCGCGCTGACCGGTCTGCTGCTGGCGGCCCTCGTCGCCGAGCAGAACAACGTCAGGCTGAGGATCGAGGAGGCCTGCGAGGAACTGGCCGAGGTCGTCGCCCAGCTCTCCCCGGAGCGCGGGGACCAGGACCCGCGGGGCCGGCTCTGACCCGGGGGCGGGCGCGATTGCTGCACATCTCCTTGACTCCTCAAGTTTCTCCCCTATCCTTGAGGGGTCAAGGAGGTAGCAATGAGTGATGCGCTGGATGTGTCCCTGCGCTTGGTGAAGGCCCAGACCGCCCTCGTGCGGCGGTTCGACTCCCGGCTGGGGGCCCTGTTCGGGGTCAGCCTGGCCGACTTCCTGGTGCTGCTGCACCTGGGGCGGGCCGAGGGCGGCCGGATGCGGCGGGTGGACCTCGCCGGGGCCCTCGGGCTCACCGCCTCGGGCGTGACCCGCGGGCTGGCGCCCCTGGAGCGGATCGGCCTGGTGGTGCGCGAGGCCGACGCCCGTGACGCCCGCGTGGCCTACGCGGCCCTCACGGACGCCGGGCGCGAGCGCCTGGCCGACGCCCTCAAGGCCGCGGAACAGGTGGCCGCCGACGTCTTCGCGGCACCGGAATGGGCCGGCGCCGACATCGCGGAACTGAGCGCCCTGCTCACCCGCCTGGGCGGCACCGGCCTCCCCGAGACCCCCGCCACCACCACCCCCTGACCGCCCGCAGCCCCCTGCCCGCCCGCCGTACGGCGATGGCCGCCGGCGTTTAGGCTGGCGGGTTGGGGCAGCTGTTCCGGCGGGTGGTGCCGCCGACGGAGGTCATGCCCCGCAGGGCGGCGGGCAGGGGATCCGGAGACTTCGGCCGCAATCATCTTCGTTGCGCGTAGCTGCGGTCAGCCAGGTAGGACGGTCCTGCGCGCTACAGGTCGCCAGATGAAGGCATCGGCAATCTCGTCGTGGAGCGGATCCCTTTGCCACGTATCGGTGATGTCCGTCCAGTGACGGAGGACGGCCTTGCCCGCTGACTTCGGCGTATCAAGGTCGTAGGCGACATCGAAGCAGTAGACACGGCCGTCCCCGTCGATGCACTGTCCGGACTCGTGGTCGCCGCCATCGCGGAAGAGATTGACCAGCACGGTCGTAGCCGGGTCGAGCCCCTGATTTTCGAGGAGGCGCCTGAGCCGCTTCCAGAGATCGAGCGAGCTCGTGCGCAGGAGGTGTGTGTATTGAACGTGCACGGCCTGGGACATGAAACCCGATCTTGTGCGACCTTCACCGAAAGCGCCAGTTAGGCGCGTCGGGCTTTCGACGTCAGTCGGGCGGTGATGCGCGCCGGCAGTGATGCGCGTCGGGGCCGGCCCGTCCGGGCGGCCCCGACGTGCCCAGGGCCGTACGGCGACGACGATCTTCCCCACCGGGGAGCCCCGCCTCCATGGAGCGGTGCGCCTCCACGATCTCGTCCAGGCCGAACACCCGGTCCCCGACCGGCTCGGACGAGCCGTCGCGCAGCCCCGAGGTGACGAAGGCCTCCGCCCGGCGCAGCCGCCCGGGATCGGTGGTGATCTCCTGGGCGGTGAAGGTCCTCATGTTCAGCGCGGGCAACCCGAGTTCGAACCCCGGGCACGGGGTCGGCTCGCCGCTCGGCGCCCCGTGCATCAGCAGGATGCCGCCCGGGGCCACCGCCCTGCCCGGCTCCAGGACGCCGGGTGCCGCGACGGCGTCGAAGACGAACTCCGCTCCCGGCCCCCGGTGAGGGCGCCCCCTCACGGGAGGAAGAGCCGGAGAGGGTCTTCCCCCGGCCTCCTGCGTGCCGTCGTGACCGCGCCGGACGGGCCCTGGCGGCCGGCGCTCTCAAATGGAACGGTCCCCTCGGGGAACGGCGCTTTAAGGACCGGGGCAGTTCGTGCCGCACCCGGTGCCACCTCGGTGAACAGCCGTGGAACACCCATGAGTTGACGTTGACGACCCCGGCTCTACGCGCGTTGTGTGGGGCGCATGAGGATTCCCCCACGCTTCGCGGCCCTGGCCGCCGCGGCCGCCGTCGCCGCCACCCTGTTCACCGGTCAGGCCGCCACGGCCGCCCCCGCCTCCGCGCCCGCCGCCGTCGCCTCGGTCGGCAGCGTCTGTTACTCCGCCCTGCCCGACGAGGCGTACGACACCCTCGAACTCATCGACCAGGGCGGCCCGTTCCCGTATTCCCAGGACGGCATCGTCTTCCAGAACCGCGAGCACGTCCTGCCGACCCAGACCACCGGCTACTACCACGAGTACACGGTGATCACCCCCGGATCGCCGACGCGCGGGGCCCGACGGATCGTCACCGGCGAGCAGTACAGGGAGGACTACTACACCGCCGACCACTACGTCACCTTCCGGCGCGTCAACTTCGGCTGCTGACCAAAGAAACGGTTACCCCCTGAGGCCCTTCCTCACCCTCTCCGCGGCGGTGGGGGAGGGCCCGGTCCGCCATGCCGGTCACTCCACGACTACTGTGGAGTACACACGCATCGACGTGTCACCGAGCAGGCAACACGTGCAACCAGGGGGAACGAAAATGGCGCCCGAGCCCGAAATAGTCGATCTGCTGGAACTGAGCCCGGACTTCGTCCGCGATCCGTACCCCGTCTACGCGCAGCTGCGCGAGCGCGGCCCGGTCCACCACGTCCGCACGGCGGACGGCGAGGAGTTGTGGCTGATCGTCGGGTACGAGGCCTGTCGTACCGCGTTCAACGACCCGCGGCTGAGCCGTGACTGGCTCCGCTCCGGCGACATCGGCCAGATCATCAACGTCGAGCAGGACAATCCGGCGCTGGCCCACATGCTGATGGCCGACCCGCCGCACCACACCCGCCTGCGCCGCCTGGTGGCCCGGGAGTTCACCCCGCGCCGCATCGAGGCGCTGGCGCCCCGGCTCCAGCAGATCACCGACGAACTGCTCGACGCCATGGAAGCGAACGAGGACCGCCAGGCGGACCTCCTGGAGGCGCTGGCCTTCCCGCTGCCGATGACCGTCATCTGCGAACTGCTCGGCGTGCCCGGCCTGGACCGCGACGCCTTCCGCGCCTGGTCCAACGAAGCGGTCGCCCGCACCAGCCCCGAGGCCGAAGCCGCCGCCTACGAGGGCATGATCGCGTACCTGACCGGACTGATCGACGCCAAGCGCGCCGAACCCGGCGACGACCTGCTCAGCGCGATGATCCACGCCGTCGACGAGGGCGGGGACCGGCTCTCGCCGTCCGAGCTGATCGGGATGTCCGTCCTGCTGCTGATCGCGGGCCACGAGACCACCGTCAACATGATCGGCAACGGGATGCGGGCCCTGTTCGCCCACCCCGAGCAGCTCGCCGACCTGCGTGCGGACCTCGGTCTGCTCGACGGTGCGATCGAGGAGATGCTCCGCTACGACGGCCCGGTCGAAACCTGCACCGAGCGGCTGGCCCTGGAGGACGTGGAGATGGGCGGAGTGGTGATCCCCAGGCGCTCCACCGTGCTGATCGCCATGGCCGACGCCGACCGCGACCCGGCCCGCTTCGAGGACCCGGACCGCTTCGACATCCGCCGTGACGCCCGAGGCCACATCGCCTTCGGGCACGGGCTGCACTACTGCCTCGGCGCCCCCCTGGCCCGGCTGGAGGGCCGCATCGCCCTGCGCTCGCTGCTGGAGCGCTTCCCGGAGCTGACCGGCGACGCGGACGAGGCGAAGCTGCCCTGGGTCCCCGGCATGCTGATCCGCGGTGTGAAGCGGCTGCCCGTCCGCTGGTGACGTGCTTCCCGGGGCCCCGTCTCCCGGGGCCCCGGGACAGGCCCTACTCGGGGGCGGCCGACAGGTGTTCCTCCGCCGCCAGGACCGCCTGGTGCGTGCTGGGACGGCCCATCAGGACGCACAGGGTGTAGGCGACGTCGTCCATCGCCCGCAGGGTGCCCGGGTCCGTGGGCGCGGCCGCCAGGCGGGCCTGGCAGCCGCGCAGCCGGGACAGGACCTCCTCGGTGCGCAGCCGGCTCGGCCGGATCCCGACCGTCTGGACCGCGCCCGGGCGGTGCGGGGCGCGGGCCGCCTCCAGGGACCGGCGCAAGGCCCGTTCGATCCGTACGGGCATCGGCATCCCCAGGGTCCCGGCGACCATCGCCGCCGCCACCTCCACCGCTGTTACACGTGCCAGCTCGGCGGCCGCCAGCAGGATCTGTTTCGCCTCGCGCACCGAGCACGGGGCCGCCGCCATCAGCAGGCCCACCGCCCAGGTGTGGGTCGGGCTCTCCCCGGGCGGCCCTCCCCGTGCGGGAGCGACCTCGGCGGAGAGGGCGGGGGACGGCGGATCACCAGGAGACGCCACGAGAGGATCCCTTCAGCCCGAGGCCGCGGTCTGCGGCGACGAGAAGCACGTCAGGCCTGCCCGCCCCTCGCGGGACGTGTCCTCTCCCACGCTGACACACCCGGTGGACATCCGCATCGCGTGCCCGGCCCTGCGGGGGGCTCAGAACTCCGAGTTGGCGAACCAGAGGTCCAGCAGCTCCCCGTCCCCACCGGCCTCCACCGTCGCCGCCGAGCGGTCCAGGCGGCCGTAGAGCAGCAGGAGCAGGTCGGCGGCCGGGGCGCGCACCACGGCGTCGGCGGCGACCCCGCCCGCGCCCCCCTCCGCTGCGCCGTCCGCGACCACGCCGAAGCCGTCGGGCCGCAGCCGGACCAGCCACGAGCCGTCCGTGTCGGTGCACTCGAAGCGGATGGTCCGGTCCGCTGCGCGCAGACCGGCCACCTTCGGCGCGAAGAGCGCGGCGTAGGGCAGGTTGACGAGGAACTCGTCCACGCCGTCGTGGGCGAGCGCGCGGTCGACGGCCGAGGGCAGCCCCAGCGCCCGCTCGGCGTCGACCCGGTGGACCAGGGTCTCGAACGCCATCCGGCGCACCCAGAAGCGGGCGTGGCCGTCGGCACCCCAGACCCACATGGGCGCGTCCAGGTCGGTGCCGGCGAACACCTCTGCCGCCTCGGCGGCGCCCTCGGCCAGCCAGTCGGCGTAGCCGTCCGCCCGCTCCGGCAGCCGCAGGTCCACGTCACGGCCGGCCGGCGGCGCCTGGATCCGCTGCCGCAGCAGCACGGAGAACCACCGGTGCACGCTTCCGGCGTGCCGCGTCAGGTCCGTCAGGTCCCAGCCGGGGCAGGTGGGCACGGGGGCCGTCATGTCGGCACCCCGGACCAGGTCCACGAACCGGGCGGCCTCCGCCGCCACGGCCGCCCGGTGGTCGAGCTGGTCGGCTGTCTTCATGCTGGGAGCCCTTCTGGCCTGATCGGATCGATGCCCCAGGCACTCTTTCACAGCCCGGCCGGCGTCCCTCCACCGGCTCCGCCGCCGCCCCCGTGCCCCCATAGCCGGGTCAGGTGCCCGTGCAGGACGTCCCGGGCCTGGCGGGCGGTGAGGTGCCCGATGAGGACGTGCGTGGTGAGGCCGTCCGCGAGGGCGAGCAGGGTGCGGGCCTCCTGGCGGGGGTCCGGCGGCACGGGCGCCGGCACGGGCGCAGGCACGGGCGCCGGCGCGTCCTCGGCGGCTTCCGTGAGGAGGCGGGCGAACATCGCCTCCAGCTCGGCGTAGTTCGTCCGGAGCGATTCGGCCAGAGGTGCGCTGACCGCCGCCTGGGCGACGAACGCGAGCCAGACCCTGGCCTCCGCACGGTGCTCCTCGCGCAGCAGGGCCACCTCCGTGGCCGCGTGCCCCAGCGCGGACGCGGCCGACTGGGCCGGGCTGCGCACGAGGCGGGCCCGTACCCGCTCACCGATCCGTTCGCCGATGTGCCCGAGGGTGAACAGGAGCATCTCGTCCCGGGTGCGGAAACAGCGCTGCACGGCCCCCATCGACACCCCGGCCCGCCCCGCGACGTCGCGCAGGGTCACGCCCTCCAGCCCGCTCTCGTCCGCGAGCCCGCACACGGCCCCCGCGATCAGCCGGCGCCGCTCCTCGTGGTCCACCTGCTTCGGCACGTCCCTCGCCTCCCTCTCGGCATCCGCCTCCGGTACCCCGCAGCTTATTCGATGCAAGCGCATCGGTTCCCGTATAAGGTTCCGATGGTTCCGATGCAACCGCATCGAAACGATATCGGGAGAGGGAAGAACCATGCCGGAAGAACTGTGGCGGAAGACGGCCGCCGCACAGGCGCAAGCCGTGCGCGGCGGCGAGGTGTCCGCCGCCGAGCTGGTCGAGAGCCACCTGGAACGCATCGCCGAGGTCAACCCCACGGTGAACGCCGTCACGCAGCTGATGGCGGAACGGGCCCGCGCGGACGCGGCGCTGACCGACCGCCGCCGCGCCGCCGGCGAGGAGCTGGGCCCCCTCGCGGGCGTTCCCTTCACGGTGAAGGAGACCACCCCCGTCGAGGGCGTACCGACCACCTTCGGCGTCCCCCGCTTCCGCGACCTGGTGGCCCGGGCCGACGCACCGCCCGTGGCCCGGCTGCGCGCCGCCGGGGCCATCCCCATCGGCCACGCCAACCTGCCCACCCTGGTCCTCGCCGGAATGCACACCCGCAGCGAGCTCTTCGGCGACACGGTCAACCCGTGGGACCCCTCCCGCACCCCCGGCGGCTCCAGTGGCGGCGACGCCGTGGCCGTCGCCACCGGCATGGCCGCCCTCGGCCTCGGCAACGACTCCGGCGGCTCCATCCGCGTCCCCGCCCAGTTCTGCGGGGTCGCCGGACTGAAGCCCACCACCGGCCGCTTCCCCGCCGACCACCGCGTACTCGGCCCCGACGACCCCGGCCCGGCCTCCCAGGCGCTCGTCACCGACGGCCCGTTCGCCCGCAGCGTGGCCGACCTCCGCCTGGCCTACGAGGCACTGGCCGGCACCGACCCCCGCGACCCGAGGGCCGTCCCCGTCCCCGCCTACGGGCCCCCGCTCCCCGGACCGGTGAAGGTCGCCGTGGTGGCCGACCCCGGCGGCCGGGGGGTCCACCCCTCGGTCCGCGCCGCCGTCGCCGACGCGGCCGCCGCGCTCGCCGACGCCGGCTACGAGGTGTGCGAGGTCCCGGACGTACCGCGCCTGGAGGAGACCCTCGACGCCTACGACCGCATCACCTGCACCGAGTTCGCCCCGGCCTGGCCGGCGGTCCGCACCCTGCTGGGGGAGGGCGGGGACCGCTACATCCAGCTGGCGATGGAACGCACCCCGCCCGCCACCGCCGCCGAACTCGTGAAGCTCACGGGCACCTGGCTGGGCATCCGGCGTTCCTGGGCCGAGTTCCTCGACGCCTGCCCGCTGGTCCTCGGCCCCTCGTTCACGGAGCCGCCGGTCGAGCCCGGGCTGGAGTCACGCGACCGGGCGGGCCGCGACCGGGTCGCCTCCGGCATGCGCCTGTGCACGGCGACCAGCTTCGCCGGCGTCCCGGCCGTGGCGGTCCCCACCGGCCTGCGCGACGGGCTCCCCGCAGGGGTGCAGATCATCGGGCGGCCCTTCAGGGAAGACCTCTGCCTGGCCGCCGCCCAGGCCGTCGAGGACCGCCTCGGGGTCCTCACACCGGTCGACCCCCGAAGCCGGGCCGCCCTCACCGGATCCTGACGGACGGCGAGGACCGTGTTCGAGCTCCGGAGACTATCGCGTTCGCTGGGCAGCCCTGGCGCGGTGGCCCGCCCTGACAACCGGGCAGGCCCTACCCCCCTGCCGGGGCGAGCCTCGCAGGGGTCGGGCCGTCGGGGCGGACCGTGAGGCCGTACGTGGCCCCGCCCGGGACCGAGGAGAAGGCCGGGGTGTGCAGCGGCAGCAGGTGTTCCAGCAGCACCGTCGACTCCCGCAGCGCGAACTGCGTGCCCAGGCAGGCCCGGGGGCCGAGCCCGAAAGGCAGGTACGCGCCCGTCAGCGCGGGGCGGCCCCCGGCCGTGAAGCGCCGCGGGTCGAAGCGCTCCGGGTCCGGCCACAGCGCCGGGTCACGGTGCGTCAGGTACGGGCAGACCAGTACGTCGCTGTCCGCCTCCACCGCGTACCCGGCCACGGTGTCGGCCTCCGCCGTGTACCGGGGCAGGATCCAGGCCGACGGGTACAGCCGCAGCGTCTCGCTGACCAGCGCCTGGACCGCCTCCCTGCGCTCCGGTGAGCCCTGCGCTCCGGCGGCCAGCGCCTCCTCGCGGGCCTGCGGGTACCGGTCGAGCAGCAGGTACAGCCAGGTGAGGGTGGTGGCCGTGGTTTCGTGCCCGGCCACCAGCAGCGTCACCAGCTCGTCGCGCACCAGCGCGTCGGTGTACTCGGGGCGGTCCTCGCCGGCGTCGACCAGCACCTGGAGCAGCCCCGGCCCGTCGGGGCCCGCCTCCCCGCGCCGGGCGGCGGCCACCGCCTCCCGGGCCACCGCATCGATCCGGGCCAGGTCCGCGCCCACCGAGTCCCGCGCCTCCACGGCATCGGCCGGCAGGGTCGGCAGCGCCGCCACCACGGCCGCGACGGAGGCCAGTTCGCGGGCGGTGGCCGGGTCCAGGGCATGGCCGGTGAGCGAGCGCCAGATGGTGTCCAGGGCGAAGCGGCGCATCTCCTCCCCGACGTCGAAGACCTCCCCGGTGCGCGCGTACCCGGCCCACCGGGCGGCCGCGGTCCGGGCCGCCCCGGCGATCCGCTGCTCGTAGCGGCGCATCCCCGTCCCGGTGAACTGCGACTGGAGCAGCCGCCGCTGCCGCTTCCAGGCCCCGCCCGTCGCGGCGAGCACCCCGTCACCGATCAGCAGACGGGCCCGGTGGGAGCGCTTGACGTACCGGTCGGGGTGCAGCGCCAGCACGTGCTGCACGGCCTCCGGCCCGGTCACCAGCACGGTGGGCCGGGGCCCCAGCCGGACCGCGGCGACCCCGCCGAGCCGCTCGCGCGCCCGCGCCAGCAGCTCGATCAGCTCCCCCTTCCCGGAGCGCCACGACTCGACGGCCGCCGCGTCCAGTTCGGGTACGGGCACCGGCGCGGGTCCCCCGCCCGGTCCGGACGGCTGCCGGGGGAACCGCGCGGGAGCGGCGTCTGTGGGCACGGGGCTTCTCCTGTCCGGCCGTCGGCCCGGCCGTCGAGAGGTGCTGGACAACCCGGACTGTACGCGGACGGGCGGGCCCCCACCCGCCGTACGGATCTTCTCGAGCGGGCCGGGGACGCATACGATCCTTCGGGTACAGCGGCGTACGACCTGGGGAGGGACTACCGTGTCCGACGTGGACTGCGGCGTGAAGAGCGAACTCGACGAGCTGATGAAGGTGTTCCTCGGCGCGTTCACCAACACCGGCGGCAGAGCACCCGACGTCGACGCCGTGCGGAAGGTGTTCATCCCCGAAGGGATGATCATCAAGAACCTGGGGGGCGAGCCCGTCGTCCACGACCTCGACTCCTTCATCGAACCCCGGCGCAGGATCCTCACCGACGGCACGCTGACGGATTTCTCGGAATGGGAGGTGGCCGAACGCACCGAGATCTTCGGATCGATCGCCCACCGTTTCAGCGAGTACCGCAAGTCCGGCCGCCACGGCGGAGTGTGGTTCGAGGGCGAGGGCCGCAAGACCACCCAGTTCGTCCGCACCCCGGCGGGCTGGCGGATGAGCTCGATGGCCTGGGACGACCTCCCGGCCCCGACGGGCGACGGCCCCGGGCGGGCTCAGCCCCCGGCGGCGTCCTCCGCCCCGTCCGGCACCTCGTAGATCCCCCCGTCGACCCCCGCCCGGTACAGCCGGCCCGCCGAGAAGCCCTCCCCGCCGCGCCCGTACACCAGCTGCGTGGACAGCCGCAGCTCCGGGCCGGCTGCGACGGCGCACAGCGCCCCGTCCTCCACCCGCCAGACCTCGCCCGCCGCATGGGTGGCGATCAGCGGCCGTCCGCGCCCGTCGAGGGTGAGCCCGTCCGGCAGACCCGCCGCATCGGTCCCCGTGGCCGAGGCCCAGCGCCGCGGGTGCCCCGGGTCCCCGACGGAAATGCGGTACACCCCGGGTGCGAGGGTGGTCTGGACGACGTACACCTCCGCCCCGTCCGGGGACACCGCGATCCCGTTGGGCCGCGGCACCCTTGCCCACGCGGGATCCACCCGGCCGTCCGGGGTGACGCGTCCGATGCCCGTACCGCCGAGGGTCGTCGTGTACACGGTCCCGTCGGGCGCCAGGGCCACCCCGTCGATCCCGCCGAGCCCCGAGGCGTACACGCCGACGGCCCCGGTCTCCGGGTCCACCTCCAGCAGCTTCGAGACGGGCAGCAGGTCCCCGGTCAGCGAGTGCGCGAGGTCGTTGCCCGTGCCCACGAGCAGCTTGCCGTCCTCGCGCACGACGATCCCGCCGTTGGCGCCGATGTCCCCGGTGAGCGCGACGGGGGCGGCGCCCGGGGCGTCGATGCGGTAGACGCGGCCGCTGAAGTACGCGGTGGCGAACATCCGGCCCCGCCGGTCCACCGCGATCGACTCGGTCCAGTCCGGCACGTGCGCCACCTGCACCGGCCCGCCCGCCGCCGGGGGCCCGCAGCGCGGCGCCGCCCCGGCCGGTGCGGCGGGTACGAGGACCCCGGCCCCCAGCACCCCCAGCGCGGCCAGCGCCGCCATCCCGCGCCCGCGCCGGCGCACCCCGCCGTGCCACACCGCGTTCCACCCCATCGGTTGCCCTCCCCGGCCGTGGGCCCTGCGCCCCGTGCAGTATCGGCTCGCGCGCCCTGCCCGACGACCGGTTCCCGGGCCAACTCCGCCCGCGGACAGGCCGGAACCCTCCCCTCGCAGGCACCCGGACCGGGTGCTGACCGCGTCCACGGGGGCACATGTGACGATGACCCCGGCACATCCGCACCACATGGGGGGACCATGCGCACCCGTACCACCACAGCCGGCCTCGCCGCCACCCTCGCGGCACTCCTCGCCCTGACGGGGTGCAGCTCGTCGGACGGCGGCCCGCACGCGGCCGCGAGCACCCCGGCGGCCGCGCCCGCGCCCGCGCCCGTGCAGGGCGGCGGTTCGGGGTACGAGGGCCCCCGCCCCCAGGACCAGAACCTGCTGGCCTGGACGGGCGACCCCAACGACGCGGGGCACGTCACCGCCCAGTCGGCGGCCGGGGTCGGCGGCCGGATCACCCTGGTGCGGATCGGCCTGCGCGAGCAGATCACCTGGTCGAACATCTGGCTGGGCCTGGCCGGCGTCGACGCGAACGCCCGGCTCTCCGACTGCTACCTCGGCGTGTACGACGCCACCGGCAAGCTCGTGGCGTCCACCGCCGACATCTCGCCCCAGCTGATGACCGACGCGGTGGCCAAGCCACTGCCCCTGACCAAGCCGTTCACCGCCGCGCCCGGAACCTACTTCATCGCCCTCCTGCTGAACGGGAACTGGGCCACCAACGCCCTCACCCTGAAGGCGACCGGCGCCGGCATCTCGGTGAACGCCGGTCTGACGCCCCCGGCCCTGCGCTACAGCACGGTCCTGACCGGCCAGACCTCGCTGCCGCCCGTCCTCAACCTCGCCGAGCAGTCCACCAGCACGATCAACACCGGCTGGGGCAGCCAGTGGTACGGGATCTCCTGACCCCTCCCCGGGCGCCCGCCCGGCCGGGGACGGCAGGGCCCGGTCAGGAGGGCCCGGTCAGGAGGGCTTGGTCAGCGAGAAGGGGGTGACCGTCACCTTGTTGTCGCACTCGGCGAACTGTCCGTCGTCCATGGCGATCTGGTGCGAGCCCGCGCCCGGGACACGGATGACGAGCGTGGGGAAGACCACGGGCGTGGAGCCGGAGACGCAGTAGCCGTCCGCCTCGCCCTGGACGTTGACGAAGGTCAGCTTGGTCCAGGCGCGGGCGCCGGGGGTGAGCGACACGGGGGCGGCCGTACCGCTGTTGGTGGTGGCCAGCGGGAGGTTCTTGTCGGGTGAGCCGTTGCCCGCGCCCGCCACCTGCGGGAAGCCGTTCAGGGTGCAGTTCGAGCGGCTGGTCACCGAGACGACCACCGCCCCGGTCCCGGTACCGGGCGGGCGGACGTCGGCCTGGTGGGCCGGGGAGACCTGGACGTCCTCGATCGTGCAGGCCTTCGCCTTGCCGCCGGAACCCGGCGCCGAGGACGTCGGCTTCGCACTGCCGCCGCCCGTCCCCCCGCCGGCGGCGGAGGATCCCCCCGAGCCGCCGGAGGCCCCCGAACCCCCGGTCCCGCCCGTGCCGCCCCCGGCGGGCGTCGCCTGGGCCGCTCCCGAGGCCGCCGGCGGGGAGGAGGCCTGGGCGGCCGCGCCCGAGTCCCCGGCCGGGCCGCAGCCCGTCATCAGGGCGGTGGCCGCCGCGGCCGCCGCCAGTGCCGTGGCGGTGCGCCGAAGGCCTGCTGCGTACTGCATGGGGTGCTCCCGTTGTTCTCACGACCGGTCCCGCGCCGGCACTCGCGTACAGGGTCACGCCTCACACCCCGTCCGGGTTGCGCGGGCGCGCCGCTGTGGCGGTTCCGTGACATGACCTGGACATACGTGGCACGGTGCGGGCGATCCGTCCGGCAGGGACCGGTGCGGGGATTCTTTTCGGCCCCCGGTTCCGGCCACTCGGAACATGTGACCCATCGAGCGATCTTGTAGGGGAAAGGCGGCAATGAGCCAGTGAAGCCATCTGATCGCCACCTTGCGGGGCAGAACAACAATCCCACAGGCCACGGCTGTTGACTCGGGCAACATCTCCGTCCAGAAGCCGAGACGAACTGTGCGGTAATCCAACCGGAGCCGTGCTTTGCGGATAGGTTCTGAACGTCGCCGCCGCACCCGGGACACGGGGTCCGATCGGGGAATCGCGGCGACAGGGACGTGACCACTCCCATGACAACAGCAACACGGACCAGCGCCTTCCGCGTTGACCCCTACACCCCGCACTGCCAGGTCATCGCCGGTGAGGGCGACCACGCCGTCATCGGAATCTCGCCCGGCAATTCCTACTTCTCCGCCCAGCGCGTGCACGCCCTCGCAGAATGGGCCCTTGACAACTTCCGGCAGGCCGACCTCATCTACACCGATCTGCACGTGGCCGAAATGTATGTGGCCATGGGCTATCCGGAGGACGAGGCCCGTCGTAAAACGGTCAAGAACCTACGCGGTGTACGTGCAAAAGTGACGAACGCGGTGGCCGACATAGACCCATCGGGCACCCGCCTCAGGGGAAGGCCCATGTCCTCGCTCCAGGGCATTCCCGCCTACGACCGCATGCACGCGGACCTGATGGAACGCCTCGGCACCGATCCGGCGTTCGCCCAGACCGCGAACGAACTCGTGGACATCTTCCTCTCCTCCAAGGTGCTCGGCGGCCAGCAGCCCACCGCGCACCAGCGGAAGGTGTGCCTCGACTACGTGTGCGCCGAGGCGCCCCTGTTCCTCGACACCCCCGCGATCCTCGGCGTCCCCTCGTCGCTGAACTGCTACCACCAGGCGCTGCCGATGGCGGACCTGCTCTACTCGCGCGGCGCCGGACTGCGGGCCTCCCGCAACCAGGGCCACGCCGTCGTCACCCCCGCCCCCGAAGGAGACCAGCTGTGACCACCCACGCGGAGCCGATCCTCGACTTCCCGTTCACGTGGGACGGCACCCACCTGCCCGCCCAGATCGGCGAACTCGCCCCGGTGGTGAAGGTACGCACCATCGCCGGCGCCGAGGCCTGGCTGGTCTCCTCGTACGAGCTCGTCAAGCAGGTCCTGGAGGACGACCGGTTCAGCCTCAAGAACACCTCCGACCCGGGGGCGCCCCGCCAGTACGCGCTGACGATCCCGCCCGAGGTCGTCAACAACATGGGCAACATCACCGGAGCCGGCCTACGCAAGGCCGTGATGAAGGCGATCAACCCCAAGGCCCCCGGCCTCCAGGAATGGATGGAGGGGCACGCCGCCGAGCTGGTCGAGCGGATGCTGCGGCACGGAGCCCCCGTCGACATCCGGTCCATGTTCACCGACCCCTTCTCGGAGGCGATGCACTGCCAGATCCTCGGCATACCGCACGAGGCGGCCCCGCTGCTGTCGGAGTCGCTCCCGATCGCGTTCATGAACAGCCCCCGGGAGATCCCCGCGGCCCGGCTGAACTGGGACCGCGACATCGCCTACATGACCGCCCGCCTCGACGACACCGAGCAGGGCCTCATCGGCGACCTGGCCAAGCTCCGCGGCACCGAGGGCTACGAGCACGTCAGCGACGAGATGTTCGCGACCGTCGGCGTCACCCTGTTCGGCGCGGGCGTCATCTCCACCGCCGGCTTCCTCGCCATGGCGCTGGTCACCCTCCTCACCCACCCCGAGGAGGCCGACCACCTGGCCGGCCACCCCGAGCTGATGCCCCAGGCCGTGGACGAGCTCCTGCGGATCAACCTGTCCATCGGCGACGGCCTGCCCCGCCTGGCCATGGAGGACATGACCCTCGGCGAGGTCGAGGTGAAGAAGGGCGAGCTGGTCCTCGTCCTGCCCGAGGGAGCCAACTTCGACCCCTCCGTGTTCCCCGACCCGCACCGCCTCGACTTCACGCGGGCCAACTCCTCCGCCCACTTCTCCTTCGGCGGCGGCTCCCACTACTGCCCGGCCACGGCCCTCGGCAAGAAGCACGCCGAGATCGGCCTGCGCGCCGTCCTCGCGGCGATGCCCCGGCTGCGGCTGGCCGTCCCCGTCGAACAGCTCGTGTGGCGCACCGGCTTCATGAAGCGCCTCCCCGAGCGTCTGCCCGTGATGTGGCAGCCGTCGGCGCGGTGACCGCAGGCCGCCCCCGCTGAGGGCACGCGAAGGCCCCCCACCCCGGAAGGACCGGGGTGAGGGGCCTTCGCCGTTCAGCTGCCGGCGGAGGCGTTGCCGGACAGGACCGGGATGTTGTCCAGGATGTGCGAGAGCGGCTCGTCGCCCTTGGCCTGGGTGGAGTTCTCGGTGCACTGCTGGTCCTGCGGGTTGGACAGGACGTTGATGTCCTGGACGCCGATGTTGGCCACGAGGGCGACCACGGACTGGGCGTTGACCTTCGCCGGCAGGGCGATGCAGGGCTTGTTGAGGGTGCCCTGGACCACGGAGAGCTGGGGGCTCATGTCGCCGGCGGTCTTCTGGTTGCCGTAGATCTGGGCGGCGTCGTTGCCGTTGACGGTGTTGATCCCGTTGTCGTTGCCGATGGCCATGGCCGGGGCGGCAGCGGCAGCGCCCGCGCCGATCGCGGCGGCGGTGGCTACGGCGGTGACCATCATCTTCTTCAGCATGCTCGAAAGGTTCCTTGTCTGGCGGAAGACCCGTCCCCCCGACGGGGAGGTCGCCCTGGTAACGGGGGTACGCCCGACGGGGTGACGCAAGGTCATCCGATCGCCGGTCGCGGCTTCGGCCGGCGGTGGAAGCCCCCCTTCGGGCCTGTGTCCGAATGTGACGGGGAAGCGTCATTGCGGCCATGCGGCGCCCGCGGGGAGGATGGGCGCATGCCCACCGCACACCGTGTCGTCATCGCGGTCTTCCCCGATGTCGACCTCCTCGACGTCACCGGCCCCGCAGAGGTCTTCGCGCTGGCCAACCGCGAGACCGCGGGCCGGGCCGGCTACGAGGTCCGCCTCGCCGGGGCCGCCGTCGGCGCGGTGCGCACGTCGGCGGGCGTGCGGCTGCTGACCGACGTGGCCTTCGCCGATGTCGGCGCCGGGGTGGACACCCTCCTCGTGCCGGGCGCGGTCGACATGGCCGAGGACGGGCCCGTCGCCCGGATCGACGAGGAGGTCGTCGCCTGGGTGAGGGAGACCGCTCCGCACGCCCGGCGCGTCGCCTCGGTGTGCGTGGGCGCCCATCTGCTGGCCGCCGCCGGGCTGCTCGACGGGCGGACGGCCACCACCCACTGGTCGACGGCCGCCCAGCTCGCCGCAGAACACCCCGGCGTCACGGTCGACCCGGACCCCATCTTCGTGCGGACCGACCGCGGCCGGCTGTGGACCGGGGCCGGGATCAGCGCCTGCCTCGACCTCGCGCTGGCCCTGGTGGCCGAGGACCTGGGCGAGCAGACCGCGCTCGCCGTGGCCCGGCAGCTGGTGATGTACCTCAAGCGGCAGGGCGGCCAGAGCCAGTTCTCGGTACCGCTCAGCCGCCCCGCAGCCGGGCGCCGGGAGATCGACGAGCTGCGGCTGTGGATCGCCGACCACCCCGACGCCGACCTGTCCGCACCGGCCCTGGCCGCCCGGATGTGCCTGAGCGAACGGCACTTCGCCCGCGTCTTCAAACAGGAGACGGGCACCAGCCCCGCCGCCTACGTCGAAGCGGTCCGCGTCGAACTGGCCCGGCGGCTGCTGGAGACCACCGACTGCCCGCTCGACCAGGTGGCGGCCGGCTCCGGGCTCGGCTCCGCGGAGACCCTGCACCGGGCCTTCCGGCGCCAGCTCGCCACCACTCCCGCGGCATACCGGCGCCGCTTCCGCACCCAGACGGCCTGACGGCCTGACGGGCCGCAACACCGGCACACCCGAACACCCCGATGTCCCCCGGCGGACGGCCGGGCGGAGCGCTGCGCCCTGCCGCTTCCGCCGGCCCGCATCCCGAACGAGTACCGATCAGAACCGATGAGAGGCATCCAGTGAGCACCACGACCGCGAACACCGCCGCCACCACCGCGTCCACGACCCTGCGCGACCTGAGCGGGCTGGAGAACCGGCCGCCCCGGCTGGCCGAGTCCGTCCTGATCATGATCGACTTCCAGAACACCTACCGCACCGGCGTGATGGCCCTGGAGGGCGCCGAGGAGGCCGTCGCGGCGGGCGCCCGCCTGCTGGAGCGGGCCCGCGCCGCCGGTACCCCGGTCGTGCACGTCGTCCACGACGGCGGCGAGGGCAGCCCGTACGACGTCCGCGAGCACATCGGCGCCCTCAGCGAGGAGGTGGCCCCTGCCGACGGCGAACCCGTCGTGGTCAAGAACTTCCCCAACGCCTTCCACGCCACCGAACTGGAGAAGACCCTGACCGGCCTCGGCTTCGCCGCGGGCAGCGGCAAGGACCTCGTCCTCGCCGGGTTCATGACGCACATGTGCATCACCTTCACCGCCCAGCAGGCCTTCAACCTCGGCTACCGGCCCACCGTCGTCGCCGAGGCCACCGCCACCCGCGCCCTCGCCGCCCCCGACGGCACCGTCCTGCCCGCCGCGGCCCTCCAGAGCGCCGCCCTGACGACGATCACCGACATGTTCGGCGTCGTCGTCCCCACCGCGGCCGGCCTGCGCCCCTGACCCGGGCTCGGACCCGGGCCCTGACCCGGGCCCTGGTCCGATCCCCGGCACGCCCCTAGGCTGCCGCCGTGAGCAGCGCGCAGACCGGACGCCGGCACCTGATCGGGGCCGGCCTCTGCGCGCTCGCGGCGGCCCTGGCCGGATGCTCCGGGAGCTCCGGCCCCGGGCCCCGGCTCCGGCTGGCGACCGGGCCGCCGGGAGGCCCGTACAACGCCTTCGGACAGGCCCTCGCCCGGGCGGTCGCCGACAGCGGGAGCCCGCTGCGGATCGTGCCCGTCCCCACCGCCGCCAGCGTGGACAACCTGCGCCGGCTGGACGAGGGCTCCGTCGACCTCGCGCTGTCCATGGCCGACGTCGCCGAGGACGCCGCCCTGGGGCGCGAGCCGTTCGCACGCCGCGCCCCGGTGACGGCACTGGCCCGCGTCTACGTCAACTACACCCACCTCCTCGTCCCGGCCGCCGGTCCCGCCCGCTCCGTCACGGACCTCGCCGGGCGCCCGCTCGCGGCCGGCGCCGCCGGGTCCGGGGTCCAGGTCCTGGCCGGCCGCCTGCTGAGCGCCGCCGGACTGACCACGGGCCCGTCCCCGGCGGACGAACGGCAGCTGGGCCTGGCCGAGTCGGCGGCGGCGCTGCGCGCGGGCACCGTCGACGCCGTGTTCTGGTCCGGCGGGGTACCCACCCCCGCCCTGACCGGCCTGGCCCGCGAACTCCCCCTTCGCTTCCTCCCGCTGGACGGCTACACGGGAGCCCTGCGCGGCCGCTACGGGCCCGTCTACACGGCGGTCACCCTGCCCGCGGGGGCCTACGGACTGACCGCCCCCGTGGGCACGGTCGGCGTGGGCAACTACCTGCTGGCCCGCCCGGACGTGCCCCCCGCCGCCGCCCGCGACCTGCTCCGGGTGGTCTTCGACCGCCGCCACGACCTGCTGCGCGAGGTGACGGCGGGGGTGCGGCTGGAACCCCGCTTCGCCATCTCCACCGGCCTGGTCCCGCTCCACCCGGGCGCCGTCGCCCACTACCGCTCGGTGTACGGCTGACCCTCCGCGGGGCACGGCAGCCGGAACGCGAAGACCAGGCCCCGCGGATCGTTCCCGGCGACCTCGAGCCCGCCCCCGCTCAGCCGGGCGATCTCCTCGGCGATGGCCAGCCCCAGCCCGCTGCCGGGCACGTTCTGGTGCTCGGGGGCGCGGGCGAAACGCCCCAGCAGCAGCTCCCGCCGGCCGGCCGGCACCCCCGGCCCGTCGTCCGCGACCCGCACGAGGGCCTGCCCGCCCGACGGACCCGAAACGCGCACCTTCCACCCGGCCACCGGACGGCACGAACTTCACCGCGTTGTCCAGCAGCGCGTCCAGGATCCGACCCGCCGCGTCCGGCAGGGCCCGTACGCGCAGCTCCCGGGGAAGGCCCTCGGCCGCGAGCTCCAGCCCCGCGGCACGGAAGACCGGCTCCCAGGCCTCCACCCGTCGCCGTACCGCCCCCGCCAGGTCCTGGTCCGCGCGCCGCGCCGTCCCGGACTCCACCCGCGCCAGCTCCAGCAGCCCGTCCAGCAGCTCCTCCAGCCGCTCCGCCTCGTCCAGCGCCCGGGCGTGCTCGGCCAGGCCCGGACCCGGCACGATGTGCGGTTCGACGTTCTCCAGCTGGAGCACCAGCGTGGCCAGGGGGTTGCGCAGCTGGTGCGAGGCGTCGGCGACGAACGCCCGCTGGCGGCCCAGGGAGTCGGCGACGGCCTCCGCCATCCCGTTGAAGTGGCCCCGCAGCCGCCGCAGTTCCGGCGGCCCGGTGTCGGAGACGGCCCGGGCCCGCAGGCTCCCGGCCGCCAGCCCCTCCACCGCCCGGTCCAGGTCGAGGACCGGGCGCAGCAGCCAGCGGGTGATCCCCGCCGCGACCAGGGCCGCCGCCGCGAACGCGGTGACCGCGCCGGCGGCGATCAGCGCCCAGCGCAGGGTCACGTCCCGGCGGGCCGCCCCGGTGGGCACGGTCATCAGCACC
This sequence comes from Streptomyces sp. 3211.6, assembly GCF_003634815.1. Lineage (NCBI taxonomy): Bacteria > Bacillati > Actinomycetota > Actinomycetes > Kitasatosporales > Streptomycetaceae > Streptomyces > Streptomyces sp. 3211.6. The sequence continues at coordinate 7,171,490 of NZ_RBXC01000001.1, forward strand.
GCCCCGTTGACCCGTTCGTCCCGCCCCACCGGCTCGGCTAGCACCACGCGGTCCGGGCCCCAGGGGCGGACCGTCGGCAGCCGGTCGGTGGAACGCCCGGTGAGGGCCCGCCGCCGGGCCTCCGACGCCGCCTCCGACGCCGCCTCCGGCGCGGTGCGTGCGGCGGGCCCCGCTCCCTGCGCCCGCGCCACCGTCGCCCCCGCCGCGTCGACCACGGTCACCGAGGCCCCGTACAGCTGCGCGTACCGGCCGATCTCGGCGGACAGCTCCGCCCGGTCGGCCTCGGTGCCCGTCCGGTCCGCGAGGTCGGCGAACCGGACGGCCTCCGAACGCCGCTGGAGCAGCAGGTGCTCGGTCCGCCCCCGCGCGTAGGCGTCGGCCAGGGGCACGCACAGCAGCAGCGCGGCCACCCCCATGAGCACCATCAGCACCACGAGCAGCCTGCGCCTCACCGGTCCGCGCCCCGCTCCCCGCGTACGGCCGGGTCCGCGCCGAGCTGGTAGCCGAACCCGCGCACCGTGCGCACCAGGCCCGGACGGCCCGTTTTGGCGCGGATGCCCGCCACGTGCACGTCCAGGGAGCGCGAGGCGGCGAGGAAGGCGTCGCCCCAGATGCGGTCCAGGATCTCCTCGCGGGAGTGCACTTCGTCGGGGCGGGCGGCCAGCAGTGCCAGGACGTCGAACTCCCGCCGGGTCAGCCGGACTTCACTCCCGGCCACGGTGACGGTCCGCCCGGCCGGGTCCACCTCCACGTCCCCGGCGCGCACGGCCCGGCCGCCGGCGCCGGCCGGATCGCCGCCGGGCGACCCACCGGGGACCTGCGTCCGCCGGCGTACGGTGTCGATCCGGGCGATCAGCTCCGCCATCCGGAACGGCTTGACCACGTAGTCGTCTGCGCCCGCCCGCAGCCCCTGCACCACGTCCCGCTCCTCGCAGCGCGCCGTCACCACGATCAGCGGCGCGTCGCAGACGGTGCGCAGCCGCCGCAGCAGTTCCAGCCCGTCGAGGTCGGGCAGGCCGAGGTCGAGCAGGACGAACCCGGCCTCGTGGACGTACCGCAGGGCGTCCAGCGCCCGGCTGACCCGGCGCACGGTGTGCCCCCGCCGGGCGAGGGCGGTGCCCAGGGCCCGGGCCATGCGGTCGTCGTCCTCGACCAGCAGCGCGTGCACCGCCACCTCCCCGCACCCCGGACCCCAGCACCGGCCGGCAGCCTATCGCGCCGCCCCCGCACCGGCCGGCGCCGGCTGCGTCCCCGCCTCCTCCTCGGCGCGGCTGAGCGCCGCGTTGCGGGTGTCCGGCATCAGCACGTACGTCACGAGCGAGACGAGGGCGCACCCGGACACGTACCAGAAGAACATCCCCTCGTGCCCGCCCTTCTTGAACCACAGCGCCACGTACTCCGCGGTGCCGCCGAAGAGCGCGTTGGCGATCGCGTACGGCAGCGCCACGCCCAGGGCCCGCACCCGGGTGGGGAACAGCTCGGCCTTGACCGCCGCGTTGATGGAGGTGTAGCCGGTGACGATCACCAGGGCCAGCAGGGACAGGCCGAGCGCGGACCAGTACGAGGACGCCGAACCGAGCGCCGTCATGATCGGGTAGGTGCCGACGGTGCAGCCCACGGCGAAGGTGATCAGCAGCGGGCGGCGGCCGATCCGGTCGGAGAGCATCCCGGCGAAGGGCTGGAGCACCGCGAAGAGGGCGAGGGCGGTGAAACTCACCAGTGTGGCCGTGTTCTTGGCCATGCCGGCGCTGCCGACCAGGTATTTGGTGAGGTAGGTGGTGTAGGTGTAGTAGGCGACGGTGCCGCCGAGGGTGAGCGCCATGACCAGCCCCGCCTGCCGCCGGTGCTCCCACAGGGCCTTGAGCGAGCCGCGCGCACTGTCGTCGTGCGCGCCGCCCTCCTGGAACGCGTCGGTCTCCTGCAGCCGGCGCCGCAGCCAGAACACCACGACCGCGAACACCGCGCCGAGGACGAACGGGATCCGCCAGCCCCAGCTGCCCAGCTGCTCCTTGGTCAGGGTGTGCTGCATCGTGATCAGGATCCCCAGGCCGAGGAGCTGGCCGCAGGTCATGGACACGTACTGGAACGAGGAGCCCAGCCCGCGGCGGTCGCGGGCCGAGGCCTCCGTCAGGTAGGTGGCACTGGCCGCGTACTCGCCGCCGATGCTCATCCCCTGGAGCAGCCGGGCCAGCAGCAGCACGACGGCCCCGAAGTAGCCGGCCTGGCCGTAGGTCGGGGCGACGGCGATCAGCAGGGCGGCCACCGACATCATGCTGACGGTCAGCGTGAGCGCGCTCTTGCGCCCGTGCCGGTCGGCGGCCCGCCCCAGGACCCACCCGCCGACCGGACGCATCAGGAACCCGACCGCGAAGATGCCGGCCGTGTTCATCAGCTTGGTGGTCGGGTTGTCGCCGGGGAAGAAGGAGTCGGCGAAGTAGATGGCGAAGCTGGCGTAGACGAACCAGTCGTACCACTCCACCAGGTTCCCCAGGGACCCCCCGACGAGCGCGAGACGGCGCCTGCGGCGCTCCTCCCCGGGCGGCGGACCGAGTGCGACGGAGGACGAGGACATGGCGGCTCCAGAGGGAAGTCCCTGATGGGGAGGGGTGGCACCCCCGGATGCGGGGGAGTGCCCAGACTGGATCCGCCACCGCACCCGGACAAGGCCCGTCACCCAGATCTAACGTTCCGCTAAGAAAACCGCGCGTCCCCGGGCGTCCGCGCCGGGGCCAGGGGCCGCGCGGGGGTCAGCGGCCGCCGGCGCCGAGGCGTCCGGTCTCCGCGTCCACCGCGGGGAGCTCGTCCTGCCGGTCCATGAGCTCCAGCTGCTCTCGGTAGCCCACCAGAGCGGTGAACAGCAGCTGCTCCCAGCCGTGTTCCTGCGCGTGCATGCGGCGTGCGGCCGCCACCGCCTCGGCGCGCAGGGCCAGGGCTATCTGCGGCCGGTCGGCGAACTGGAGACTGTATTCGCCCAACGCCCCGGCCAGCCGCGGCAGATAGGCCAGCGGACTCACCTGGACCAGGACCCGGTAGGCGGCGACCTCCTGCCGCAGCGGGAGGGTGCCGGATCCGAGGAGGGCCACGCGGGCTCGCAGGACAGCGTCGTGATTGATGTGCGCCGTGGGATTCATGAGGGAGATTCTGAAAGCCGCACACACCCCCAAACAAGGGCAATGGGCTGTGCTTTCGGTCCTACGAAAACCGCCTCTGACCTGTCATGATGGATACGTCTTCACCCCTGTGCCCGGCCGGGCCCGCAGCCGCGGGAGGGCTGCGTGGCGATCAGTGGGGCCCGGTGGCAGGCTGGGACGGGAAGCCGCGGCGCTGGGGCGTCTCCACGCCGGTCGGCACACCCGACGTCCGACACCGGATGGCCGGATACCTGACACCCGACAGCCGGTGTCCGACGCCTGATTCCTGTTCGTTTCCAGCAGGAGGTGGGACCCCGTGAGCAACCACGTGAGCAGAAGACTCGCTTCACCGACCCGTATCGCCCTGACCCTGGCGACGGCCGGATGCCTCGCCGCCACGCTCGTACCGGTGGCGGCCGCGCCCGCGTCGGCCGCGTACTGCGACCCCGCCGCTTCCGCCCGCTCCCCGGGCGGCGGCGCCGACGCGGCGAGGCTCGCCGTCGCGTGCCTCATCAACGCCGAGCGCACGCAGCGCGGACTCCAGCCCCTGACCAGCAACCCGTCCCTGACGGCGGCGGCCCAGCAGCACACCGCCGCGGCCGTGCAGCTGAAGTGGTGGGGGCCGGGGAAGGACGCGCACACCAACCCGCAGACCGGCTCCACCCCGCAGAGCCGCATCAAGGCGGCCGGCTACTGCCCGAACCCCCGGTCCTGGGCCGTCGCCGAGATCGCGTACACCGGCTGGGGCACCTCTGGCACCCCGAAGGCCGCCGTCACCTGGTGGATGAACAGCCCGGGCCACCGCAACATCATCCTGGACGGCTCGCTGCGCGAGTACGGCAGCTGGGCCCAGGAGGGAGCGGCCGACCCGGCCGGAGCCGGGGCGAGCGGCGCCGGTACGTACGTGGTCACCTTCGGACGCTGCCAGCAGTGACGGCGCCGGCGGCAGTGGCGGCGGTGACGTGAAGTGACGGGCCCGCGCCCAGCGGGTGCGCGGGCCGCCCGGATGGGCAAAGCTGGACGTGTGGCGGCAGCGCCGACAGCGGAGCCGACTGGCGAGGAGGGGCTCGTGGACGCTTCAGGAGACGGGCGGCGCGCCCGCCCGGCCCGGCCGCGGGGACGCAAGGCCGGACTGCTGTGCGCGGCGGCCGCCCTGGCGGCGGTGTCCGCGCCCGCGGCGGCGCAGGCCCCCGCACCGGCGGACCCGTACCCGGTGGTGGTCGTGGACTGCTTCTCCGCCGCCCAGGTGCGGCCCGAGGAGTACATCCTGGCCTGCGGTGACGGCAACAACCGCCTCGTCGGACTCCGCTGGGACACCTGGGGCGCGGGCACGGCGACCGCGACCGGCACCGACATGGTGAACGACTGCCGTCCGTACTGCGCTGCGGGCCGTTTCCGCCCCTACCCGGTGAAGGTCACCCTGAGTGCGCCCCGGCCCTGGCCCACGCACCCCGGTGTCCAGCGCTTCACCGTGATCCGGCTGCTGTACACGGACACCGCGCCGGAACCCGTGCACAAGGACGTCACCTACAAGCTCGTGTACTGACCGAACTCACCCGGCGACGCCGGTCCCCTCCCCGGCCCCGTCCCCGGATCCCACCCGGGGCCCCTTCCCGAGCAGCTTCTCGCGGAACAGGTCCAGTACGGTGTCCAGCGCCTGCCGGGTCGGTTGCCCGGGCTCGTCGACGAGGTGCTCTGTGAGGACGGAGTGCGGCGGCATGGGGCTCTCCGGGTTGGCCGCGTCGTCCTCCAGCTCGACGGCCACGAAGGCGTCCCCGAGCGCGCGGCGCAGGAACGCGAACCGCTCGCCGGGTACCAGGCGGTCGCTCTTGAACCGCAGCCCCAGGACCTGGAGCCCCTCGCGCTCGCAGCGCCCGCGTACGACGGCCAGTTCCCGGGGGCTGATGTCGATCGAGCCGGCGCGGCCCGGCGTCCACGGCAGGGGGAGGGACGGCTGGGACAGCACGGGGGCGAGCATCCGCTCGTCGGTGGCCATGGCGAGCGCGAAGCCGCCGGTCAGGCACATCCCGACCGCGCCGACCCCCGGACCGCCGCAGCGCTCGTGCTCGGCGGCGGCGAGCGCGCGCAGCCAGCCCACCACGCGCGAACTGCGCCCGGTGGCCAGCACCGTGAACTCCCGGCTGACGCACACCTGCCCCATGGCCGAGCCCACGGCGCGGGCGGCACCCGCCCAGCCCGCGGTCGAGGGGTTCGCGTCCCGCCCGGGCGTACCGAACAGCACCGGGAGCACGGCCGTACAGCCGGCGTCCGCCACGCGTGCGGCGAACTCGAGGACCTTGGGGGTGATGCCGGGGATCTCGGCGATGACGATCACCGCCGGGCCGGTCCCGCGGCGCAGCACCCGGCGGGTGACGCCGTCGTGGGTGAACGTGCTCTTGGCGAACCCGGCCAGGTCGTGGTTAGCCACGGCCTCCCCTTCCGTCGGACTTCCTGGACGGCCTCAAGTTACCCGCACGTAGCGACCGTTGGTCAAGGTCTTGGGGTGACGCGTCGTGCGGGCGGCGCCGCCATGGCCCCGGAGCCGCAGCGGGCGAAGGCCCCGGAGGGGAGCCTTCGCCCGGCGGTGGGGCGGGCCGGGTCAGCGGCCGGTGCCGCCGCTGGTGAGGGGCCATTCGCGGTGGAGGGTGCCCAGGGGGATGCGGCGTTCCAGGACGGGGGTGCCGAACAGGGAGAGCTGGAAGTGGAGTTGGCCGCTGAGGTCGAGGCCGCCGTACAGGGCCCAGGCGCCGCTCACCGAGGTCTTGCCGTCGGTGGACGCGGACGCCTTGGCGTCGGCTTCGCCGCGCAGGTAGGGGGCGAAGTCGGCGCCGACGCCCACGGCACCGTACAGGCCGACGGAGGCCTCGGCGCCCACGGCGGCCTTGACCCGTCCGGAGGCGGCGACGGTGGCCTTCACCGGGGTGCTGTGCACGGCCGAGGTGCTGACCGGGGTCCAGCCCTTGCCCGTCGCGTAGCTGCCGCCGACGCGGAAGTCGCCCTTGACGTCCTGCTGGACGTCGAGGGTGACCTGGCCGTCGGCCTCCACCTGGATGTACGCCGTCAGGTCGAGGTTGACCACGACCGGGACCGGGCCCACCTGGATCACGGGGGCGCTGTGCAGCTTGGCGAACGGGATGCGCTTCGGCGCGCCGGTGCTCGCCGCCGCGCGGCCCTTGAGGGCCCACTGCGAGGACCAGTCGCCGCTCATGCCGAGGAAGGCCGCGCTCGGTGCGGAGCCGATCTTCGTCCCCGTGTACGAGAACTCCACCTGCGGGGCGAGCTGGACGAAGCCGGACACCGAGGCGCCGGCCGAGGCGGGGGCGTCCTTGGCGGTGTCGACGGCGGCGTTCACGTCGAGCCGGAGGCTGCCCAGCGGCAGCTTCGCGCCCTCGGCGCCGAATCGGGCGCCGTCGCCCTTGGCCCAGGAGAAGGTGACCCCCTTCAGCAGGGGTTCGACGGTCATGGAGGACGGGTCGACCTTGACCTTGCCGTCGGCCTTGGCCTCGCCGAGGGCGGCGGACAGGGTCGTGGGGGCGGTCTTCACCTCGGTGCCGCGGTCGGTCTGCCCGACGACCTCGGTGACCTTGGCCAGGAGCCCGTCGGGGGCGCCGGGCGCCGGGGCGCTGGCGATGACATCGCCGGCCGCCACCGGCTTGGCGGGGGCGGGGGAGCCGTCGGCGGGGGAATTCCGGCCGTCCTTGGGGGGCTTGGGGGCCGCGGCTATGACGGCCCGCCCGCTGCCCTTGTCGTAGGAGGCGACCCGCAGCGAGGACTTCTCGGGCCGGCCGTCGCCGGTCGCGGTACGGGCCAGCGGCGTCGGGTCGGCCGAGCCCTGGGGCGCGGCGGCCACTTCGAGCTGCTGGGAGCTGCCCGCGGCCGGGGCGCCGGGCGCGGCCGCCGGGCCGGCGGAGTCGGTGTGCGCCGGGGAGGCACAGCCGGCGGTGGTGAGCGCCAGCGTGGTCAGGCCGGGGAGCAGGAGGCGTTGGGTGAACGTGCGCACGTGGGAAGAACCGTTCGGTAAATGGGGGGATCCGAGTGCGTTACCGAGAAGTAACGTGAGGGTCGATCATGACATGAGCAGACCGGTGCGGTCATCTCGGGTTCCGGCCAACTCGCCTGCGCCGCCTGAAGGTTGAAACTTCAAAAGCGGGGGCTGGTGGGCCGGGTGGCTGACAGCGGCGGCCCGCCCGCCACACCGGCACCGGCCCGTCGTTGAAAGGGCGGCCTCCCGCCCGCCCAGCCCGCCAGCCCATCGACCGGAGCCCCCCCATGACCGCAGTCGCCCACCCCCTCCGGACGGCCGTGCCCCCCGTCTGCGGCTGTCCCTCCCGCTCCGCGACGGGCCGCGGATGCCGGGGCTGAGCGGGATCCCGGCCCGGCTGGCCCGGGTCTGCGTACGACGGCACGTGCTCGTCCTGACGGCCTGGCTGCTGCTCCTGGGCGCCGGCCTGGCCGCCGCCGGCCCGGTGACGGCCCGGCTGGACCGCCGGCCCTGGAGCGTCGCCGCACACGAATCGGTCCGGGCCAACCGGCTGCTGGAAGCGGCCCGGCCCTACGGGACGCAGATCGACGCCGTGGTCGCCGGACTCCCCGCCCGCGACCCGGCGCTGCGCCGCGAACTGACGGCCGCCCGCCGCGACCTGGCCGCGCTCCCCGCAGTCCACAGCGTCACCCCCCTCACCGGCACCGCCGCCTCCGCCGACGGGCGGGCCGTCCTGCTCTCCGTACGGCTCGGCCGGGCCCTGTCCGACCCCGCCCGCCGCCGCTGCGAACACGCCGTCGAAGCCCGGCTGCGCGCCGTCCACCGCGCCCTGCCCGCCGCCGAGGTCACCCTCGGCGGCAGCGACCGGGCCCGCGCCGAAGTGGCGGCCCGCACCGTGGCCGACACCCGCCGCGCCGAGCTGATCACCCTGCCCGTGACCCTGCTCGTGGTCTGCCTCCTCTTCGGCGGCTTCGTGGCGGCCGCCGTTCCGCTCGCCGCCGCCGTGGCCACGGTCGCCGCCGGGATGCCGTGGCTCCTGCTGCTGTCCCGCTGGTACGACCTGACCTCCCCCGTGCTGTCCACCACCACGATGGTCGGCCTCGGACTGGCCGTGGACTACTCGCTGCTGATCGTCGGCCGGCTGCGGGAGGAACTGGCCGACGGCCACGACACCGCCGACGCCGTCGTCCGGACCATGGGCAGCGCCGGCCGCTCCGTCCTGTTCGCCGCGCTGGTCATCGCCGCGGCGCTCAGCGGACTCGCCGCCTTCCCCAGCGACTTCTACGCCTCCGTCGGCCTGGCCGCCGCCGGCACCGTCCTGCTCTCCCTCGCCGCCGCCGTCACCCTCACCCCCGCACTGCTGGCCGCCTGCGGCCCGCGGATCGGCGCGCGCGGCCACCGGGACGCCGACGAGGGGGTCTTCGCCGCCCTCGCCCGCTGGACCCGCCGGCGCGCCCCGGCCGTCGCCCTCGGCGTCGGCGTCCTCCTCCTGGCCTCCGCCGCGCCCTTCCTGCACGTCCGCCTCGAAAACCCGGTCGGCGAACGGCAGCTGCCGCCCGGCAGCGAGGCCCGGCACTTCGCCGACCTGGTCGCCGGGCGGTTCCCCCAGCACCGGGCCGACGCCGTCGTGGTCGTCGCCCGCACCGACCCCGCCCGGCTCGGGGCCTGGGCACGGGATCTGGCCCGCCTCCCCGGGGTGGAGACCGTCGGACCGGCCACCGCCGCCGGGCCCGGCGTCTCCGTCGTCCGCGTGGTCCCCGTGCACGACACGACCCCCGGCACGGCCGACCGCCTCGTCGGCGAGGTCCGGGCCGACCGCCCGGCCGGCTTCCCGGTCTGGGTGACCGGCCGCAACGCCGTGGACGCCGACTTCCGGGCGGAGGTCGTCCGCCACGCCCCGCGCGCGGCCGCCGTCATCGCCCTCGTCAGCTACGTCCTGCTCCTGCTGATGACCGGCTCGCTGCTCCTGCCGCTCAAGGCGATCCTGATGAACACCCTCTCCCTGGGGGCCTCGTTCGGCGCGCTGGTCCTGGTCTTCCAGGACGGCTGGTGCGCCCGCCTCCTGGGCGTGCACACCCTCGGCGGGCTCGGCTACTGGCTGCCGGTGGTCGTCTTCGCGCTGGCCTTCGGCCTGTCGATGGACTACGAGGTCTTCCTGCTCTCCCGCATCCAGGAGGCCTACCGGCGGGGAGCCGACAACGACCTCGCGGTGGAAGCCGGCCTCCAGCGTTCCGCCGGGGTCATCAGCTCCTCGGCCCTGCTGATGTGCATCGTCTTCACCGGGTTCGCGACGGGCCAGGTCCTGGTGATGAAGCAGCTCGCGACGGCCCTCACCCTCGTCGTCGTGGTCGACGCCACCCTGGTGCGCTGCCTGCTGGTCCCGGCCACCATGACCCTGCTCGGCCGGGCCAACTGGTGGGCTCCGGCCCCGCTGCGCAGGCCCGCCGCGGTTCAGGCGATGCCGACGGTGTAGGCGGCCCGGTAGCCGCCGCCCTCGGCCACCGGCGCCAGCGTCATGGTGCCGCCGGCCGCCCGGTACCGGTCGTCGTGCGCGTTGGGGCTGCGCGGCGCCTTGCGCCGGGCGTACGGCTGCCGGGCGTAGACCTCGTGCAGGACGTCCTCGGGGAAGAAGAACTGCGAGGTCGTCTCGGTGTGCGCGTCGGGCCGCACCTTGAAGTGGATGTGCGGTGCCAGGCCCGCGTACCAGCCGGGCACGATCGTGCGGAACACGCACCGGCCGGAGGCGTCGGTGGTCTGGACCCCGCGCAGGAAGTTCTCCCGCCCCTCCGAGTAGACCCCGGCGGCATCGGCCTGCCAGATGTCGACGGCGGCCCCGGCGAGCGGACGGCATCCCGCCGACGCCCGCACCACCGTCAGATCCAGCCGCAGGGGCACGCCCGCACGCCCGTCGGTGACGTCCGAACGGGTCCGGCCCGGCCCGGAGTAGTTCGGACCCGCCCCCGCCGTCACGGCCAGCACGCACCCGGGCGCGGTCCCCGCCGCCGGTGCGGCGGCCGGCCGGGCGCAGCCGGCGAGGGCGGCGACGGAGGCCGATCCGGCGGCCAGCAGCAGGGCACGACGACTGCTCGGGAAGCTGCCGTGGTCGGTCATGGAACCTCTCCCGCCTACGCCCGGGGCCGCCGACCCGGACGGCCGCCCACCGCAGCCCACGGTGCCGCACCCCGCCACCGCCTCCCACGACCGACACACGGCCGACCGGGCGTCGCCGGACCGCCCGCCACGGCCTACACCGGCACGCCGTCGCCCGCCTCGAACGGGGCGCCGTGTCCCGGGACGACCAGGTCCGCCACGGCCAGGACGCGCAGGCGGGCGGCGCGCAGCGCCTCGCGGTCCGGGGCGACCGGATCGTCCGCCGGGCCCTCGGCGTGCCACCACAGGTCGCCGGCGAAGGCCACCACACCCGAAGCCGTGCCCGCCAGCAGGGTGATGTCCTCCGGGCTGTGACCCGGGGTGTGGATCAGGCGCAGGGAGGGGGTGAGTTCGTAGCCCTCGGCGTCGCGGGCCGTCCACCGGTGGCCCAGGTACTCCGCCTTGTGGTCGTGGATCCTGGCCTTGGGGAACAGGCCCGCGTTCATGATGTTGTCCGGGTGGTGGTGGCTCAGCACCACGTCGGTGATGTCGTCGGCGCCGAGGCCCAGTTCGGCCAGCGGATCCAGGATGTGGCCCGGGCTCGCCACCATGCCCGGATCGAAGATCACGTGCCGGCCGCCGTCGCCGACGTAGGAGACGGTGGCGGCCACACCGGGGCCGGTGGAGCCGACGTAGCCGGTGTTCAGGACCGCGTAGACGGCGCTGCGGCCGGTCGGTGCGTCGGTGTCCGCGCCGTCCGGTGCTCCGGCCGGTGCTTCGGCCAGTGCTTCGGTCGGTACTTCGGTGAGTGCTTCAGTCAGTGCCTCGGTCATGACCCCATTCTTTTCGCCGGGCCGGCGTCCCACGAGTGGCATCGATGACACCGATCGCAGGATTCGTGCCACACCTGGCAGACTGCCTCCGTGCAGCAGCCCTTCCTCACCGTCGCCGCCTACGCCCCGCCCGGCGTCGGCATGCTCGCCGTCGGCATCGTCACCGAGGTGTTCGGGCCGAGGGGGGAGGGGATGCCGGCGTTCGACTTCGCCCTCTGCTCCGACCGGCCCGGCGCCGTGCCCACCGATCTCGGCGTGCCCCTCTCCCTCACGCACGGCCTGGACCGGCTGGCGGAGGCGGACCTCGTCATCGCCCTGCCCTGGACCGGCTTCCGCACGCCCCCCGCCCCGCCCGTCCTCGAAGCCCTGGCCGCCGCGCACCGGCGCGGCGCGCTCGTCGCCGCCCACTGCGTCGGCACCTTCGCCCTCGCCGCCGCCGGGCTCCTCGACGGCCGCCGGGCCACCACCCACTGGCGGTTCACCGGCCTGCTCGCCGAGCGCCATCCCGAGGTCAGCGTCGAACCCGACTCCCTCTACATCGACGAGGGCACCATCGCGACGGGCGCCGGAGCCGCCGCCGGATTCGACCTCTGCGTGCACCTGATCCGCCGGGAGCACGGAGCCGCCACGGCCAACGCCGTGGCACGGGACATGGTCCTGCCCTCCCACCGCGACGGCGGGCAGGCCCAGTACCTGGCGGCGCCCGTACCGGAGAACTGCCAGGACGAACGCCTCTCCGACGTGCTCGCCTGGGCCCGCGCCCACCTGCACGAACCGCTCCCCGTCGAGGAGCTGGCCCGGCGCGCCCTGATGAGCAAGCGCTCCTTCGCCCGCCGTTTCACCGCCGCCACCGGCACCACCCCGCACGCCTGGCTGCGCGGCCTGCGGCTGAGCAGCGCCGAGGAACTGCTGGAGACCACCGACCTGCCCGTCGAGGAGATCGCCCGACGGGTCGGCTATGGCAGCGCGGCCGTCCTGCGCGAGCAGTTCGTCCGCCGCCGGGGGATCCCGCCCCGCTCCTACCGCAGGTCGTTCACGAACTCGCCGTAGCAGAAGGGCGGTCGTACGGGGAGGGGTGGTGGTACGGATCCACCGCCCCTCCCCGTCCCGCGTCCGGCAGCGCCGGTCGACGGGCGGGGGGTCAGCCCTCCTGCCGGGCGGAGGTGATGTCCTGGCGGATGCCCTCCAGGATGCGCGCCGCCTCCGGGAGGCCGCGCTGCTCGCAGCGGGCGGCGCCCGCCGCGAGACGGGCCGCCGCGGCCTCGGGGCGGTCCAGGCCGTTGAGCTCGATCAGCGCCGCGATGCGCACCGCCTCCGCGCGCGCCTCCTCGCCGTGCTGTCCGCCCCCCTCGTGCGCGGCCACCGACGCCTCGGCCTCGGCCAGCGCCTCCGTGAAGCGGCCGGCGTCCGCGAGGACCAGCGCCCGCCGGTAGCGGATGCTGCCGTGCTCGAACCAGAGGGTGAACCCCTCCGCGTCCCGCGGCGCCGCCGCGCACACGGCGTCGGCCTCCGCCAGGTGGGCGAGGGAGGCCTCCACCCCTTCCGCGCCGCGGGCCGACTGGTTGAGGCGGGCGAACTCGCGCATCATCTGCGTGATCACCGAAGGGTTGGGCGCCTGCTCGTGCGTGGCGACCGCGCGGGCGTACGCGGCCCGGGCGGCGTCCCAGCGGTCGGCGGCGGCCAGCGCGACCGCCGCCTCCGAGGCCACCGAGGTCAGCACCGCCTCGCCCTCCCCGCCCCAGGCCGCGGCGGAGTCGGCCAGCCGCAGGAACTCCTCGGCGGCGGCCAGGTGCTCCTCCAGCTCCCGCAGCCCCCGGGCCAGGCTCAGCCGGCCCTGGGCGAGCAGGCGCGGATCGAGGGAGCCGGCGGCGGCGTCGGCGACCACCGACTCCAGGACGGCCACGGCCTCCGCGGCCCGGCCGGTGCCCCGGAGCAGGTCCGCGAGCTGCAGCCGCACGTCGGCCGCCTGGTCGTGGTCGCCGTCCCGGTCGAACCGGTCGGCGGCCTCGGAGAAGTGCCGTACCGCACCGGCGGTGTCACCGGTGTGCGCGGCCGCGTGGCCGAGCATCGAGTAGGCGGGCGCCAGCGGGAAGGCCGGGTCGCCGTGGCGGACCGTGAGGGCGATCGCCTGGTGCAGCAGCTCCACGGCCTCGTCGTGCCGCCCCTGCGCGATCAGGAGCTGGGCGAGGACCGCCCGCGGCCGGTTGCCCTTCCAGGGACGCTCGGAGGCGCCCGAGGCCAGCTCCTCCAGCACGGCCCGCAGCTCCCGCTCGGCGCGCTCGGTCTCCCCCAGACGCAGGGCGAGGTTCGCCGTGAACTCCAGCGCGGCAGCCGCCTGGTGGGGCGCGGACAGCCGCACGGACTGCGAACGCAGGGCGCCGGCGGCCGCCTCGAACCACTCGCGGGTGGCCGCCGACACCTCCGGCGCCTCCTCCATGGCCTGGTGGAAGGCGGCGTACGCCGGCGCGTACAGCACCGCCAGGTACCGCCGGGCGGCGATGCTTCCCGGTCCGGTCCCGGCGACGGGGGCGTCGGCCCCCGGCACGTCGTACGCGGCGTCCGCGTCGGTGCCCGCGGCGAGAAGCGCTTCCGCCTCGCGCACCAGCGCCTCCAGCCCGGCCCGTACCGCGGCCGCTCCGGAAGTACCGGCGTCACCGGCGCCCTCGTCCCCGGAGCCGGGCCGCACCGTCCACGCCAGCGCCATCGACCGGGCCGTCAGGGCGTCCCAGACCATGCCGGCCCGCTCGAACAGGGCCGCGGCCTCCGCCATGGCCTCGCAGGCCTCCCGGTCGAGGTCCCGCACCCGCAGGCCGAAGGCGCGCTGCTCGGCGAGCTCGGCACGCAGCCGGCCCTCCGGCCCGAGCCGTTCGTCGTGCACGTGGCCCTCGGCGTCCACCGCCTCCGCGATCCGTGCCCACAGCGGGGCGTCGCCCGGATGCCCGAGGGCGTCCAGCCGCCGCGCCTCCCGCACCAGTTCGACGAAGCCGGCCGGAACCTCCACAGCCCCGGCAGCGGGGACGTTCGGCGAAGGCGCAGTGGAGGACGTCCCGGTGGCGGCCGTACCGGCGGCGGCCGTACGCGTCACGGCCGTACGCAGCCCCAGCGGCAGCGGCTCCTCCAGCAGCGGCCCCCGCTCCAGCCGGGTCCGGCGCCGGTCGCCCTGCTCCGTCGTGCCGTTGCGCGCGTCGAAGGCACCGGCCAGCCGCTCCGCCTCCGCCCGTACGGTGGCCAGCAGCTCACCGGCCGTCCAGTTGCGCCCCGGCGGCCCGGCGACCGGGGTGCCCGCGTGGCCGTCCGCCACGAGCCGGGCGAGCAGCACCTCGACACCGGTCAGGAACCCGAGACGGTTCAGCGGGGCGCCGGCCGCCTCGAACAGCGGCCGGTTCTCGGCGAGGATCTCCAGGCCCCGGCCCTCGTTGCGGGTGAGCGCGCAGAACTCCAGGTGCAGCCCCACCTCCTGCTGCATCCCGGTCTTGCCGCGCACCGCCCGGTATCCGGTCAGGTGGTGCGCCCGCGCCTCGTCGGTCCGGCCCAGCCGCACCAGCGGCAGCAGGGCCCGCGCCTGGCTCGACTGCGGCTCCTCCGCGCACGAGGAGGCCCCGGTCAGCACCGGCGCCCACAGCTCCAGCGCCGCCGCGTCCTCACCCGACCGCACCCGGTGCAGCGCGTGGGTGCGGGTCTCGCAGGCCTCGCAGTCGCTCAGCCGGGTCCGGGGGCGCGTCGCCCACAGGTCGTAGGCGTCCTCGACACCGCTGCCGGTGTGGGCGGCCAGGTGGTAGCGCATCGCCGCCACCGGCTGCACGCCGTGCCCGTCCGCCTCGTACCGCTCCCGCATACGGCCGATCCACGCCTCGATCACGGCCGTCGGGACCTCGGGCACCTGCAGCAGGGAAGTGGTCACCCACTTGAACCGCCACAGGATCTGGTCCGCCTCCCACTCGCTGAACGCGCCCGGCGAGTCCTCCCACAGCTTCAGCAGCCGGGCGAACACCACCGGCGCCTTGCGGTGCTCGCCGGTGAACTCGTACGCCGTCATCAGCTCCATCAGCGCCGTGACCAGCACCTCGGGCTTCTCGAACGGCTCGGCCGCCTCGGCCAGCTCCTCGGCGGTGACGGTGCGCTGCAGCCCGTGCGGGCGGTCGTGGTTCTCACGCAACGCCTCGAACACGGCCTCCGGGGTGTCCAGCATCACGGTTCCTTCCGGGAGTCGGCGCCGGACGCGGCGCTGTCGCCGCCCCCGCCCGAGGGGTGCATGGCGTGGGTGAGCAGGCCGATGAAGGCCCGGTTGAGCAGGGCGCTCTCGCTCGCCTTGAGCGGACGGCGGCTCAGCAGCAGCGCCTGCCCGTACAGGGACTCGGCGGCGGCGACGGCGAGCCCGCGCTCCTCGATCGTGACGGCCTGGCGCACCAGCGGATTGAGGTGGTTGAGGACCAGCTGGGCGCGCGGGGTCTCACTGCGCAGCGAGCCCAGGATGTCCGCCCACAGGCCGTCGCTGTCGGCGGCCAGAGAGGAGCGGGTCCGCTCGTGGCGGGCCTCCCGGTTGTCCAGCAGCAGCGCCGGCGCCGTCACGGGCTGGAAGTCGCGCAGGACCACGTCGCAGTCCTGGGCGGCGATCACCTCCCGCGCGATGCCCAGGAACGCCGCCGCACGGATCTCCGCCGACGGGTCCACGGCGTCCAGGTGCGCGGTGACCGTGGCCGGGTCCAGGTCCGTCACGGCCGTGCCCGGCCGGATCTCCGGCAGCCGGTGCACCAGGTCCCGGTCGTAGGTGTAACCGCCGTTGACGACGCCCAGGCCGGCCGCGGCGGCGATCGGCGCGACCTGCCGGAACTCCTCCACGCTGCGCGTGACCAGGACGGTCGCGTGGGTCCTGGCGAACTCCTCCAGGGTGACGTTGCCGTCCGTGGTCTCGAACGGCAGCCACGGCAGCACGATCCGCAGCAGCTCGTCGTCGTAACGGGCCAGCGCCTTCACCGCGAGGTGGTGGACGTCGATGAACCGGTGCAGCAGCGCCGGATCGCTCGCCGCCAGCCCGGTGAGCCAGTCCCGGATCCGCACGCCCAGCGCGTCCCGGACCGCCGACAGCGTGCCGTCCTCGTACAGCGCCTCGCGGGAGGCCGTCGGGCGCAGGCTGGAGGTGTCGATGACGCAGCGCACGAAGAACGCCCAGTCGGGCAGCAGTTCCGTCGCCCGGTCGGTGAGCAGCATGCCCTTGAGGTGCACGCGGTGGCCCGCGCGCTGCGCCGGGCTGAGCGCCGTCGGCAGGACGTAGGCGACACCGCGCAGCCCCGCCGCCGGCAGGTCGAGCTCGATCGTGTCGAGCGGCACGAAGTCGAAGACGTCACGGCAGTAGGCGGCCAGCGCCTCGCGGCGGGCCAGCGGCGAGCGGTGCTCGCGCTCCCACGGCGGGGCCGCGTCGATGCGGACGCTGTCGCCGTCCGGTCCGGCGACCGTGACCTCGTACGGCAGCAGGCTCCCGTAATGGCGGGCCAGCTCGACGACCCGGGCGGGGGCCGTCCACTCGGCGTTGTCGGCGCGCGGGCGCAGCCGCACCGTGGTGCCGGGTGCCACCGCGGCGTCGGCCGGCAGGGTGCGGATGGTGTAGCGGCCGTCGGAGTGGCCGCGCCACTCGACGGCGGGCGCGGCGGGGTCGCCGGCGTGCCGGCTCACCACGGTGATCTCGTCAGCGACGACGAAGCAGGCGAGCAGGCCGATGCCGAACTGCCCGATGAAGTCCCCGCGCGCCGCGTCGAGCCCGGCACCGTCGAGGCCGCCGTCCGTGGTGCGCTTGGAGCTGCGGCCGATGGTGGCGAGGAAGCGGTGCACATCGGCCTCGGTCAGGCCGATGCCGCTGTCGGTGACGGTGAGCCCGTCCCCGGTGCGGACCGTGATGGTGGCGGGCGCCGAAGGATCGGCCGCGCGGCGGGCCGTGATGGCGTCCACCGCGTTCTGCAGGAGCTCGCGCAGGTAGACCCGCGGGCTGGAGTAGAGGTGGTGGGACAGCAGATCCACCAGGCCTCGCAGGTCGACCTGGAAGGTGTGGGCGGACTCGGATGGGGACACCGTGGAAGACTTTCGGTAGGCGCGCCGCACGGCGTCGGTGCCGGGCGGCGGGGCGGAGGCTCGGGTCGGTCAGGCGCCGACGGACGCGCGGTGCCGGCGGTAGGCCAGGACCGGGTCGGCGGGGTTGACGTAGTGCCAGGGGAACTCGGTGACGGTGTCCGGCGCCGCCTCGAAGCAGCGGCGCGACATCCGCGACTCCCCGGCGAGCGAGAGGGCCAGGGCGAAGCTGTTGCACACCTGCGCCCAGCCCCTGCCGCGTTCGGCGTCAGGATGCAGGACGGACCGCTCGGCGGCCTCCCGCAGCGAGGCGGCGGTCTCGTCGCGGCGCATGTACTGCCGGCCGGGCCCTTCGCCGAGGGCGATCCAGTGCTCGATGTGCGCCACCGCGACGAGCTGTCCCAGCGGGCTGCCCTCGGGCGCGCCGAGCATCGACGCGCGGGCGAAGGCGTGCATCTCCTCGTGCGAGCCGCCCCATTTCAGGCAGACCTGCTGCAGATGCTGCTGGTGGGCCCGCAGATGGTGCGGGGCACGCCGCACCACGGCCTCGAACCGCCGCCGCGCGAGGACGGGCCCGACCTCCAGACCGCGTCCGCTGACCTGGAGGAAGTGCCACGGCTCGACCCACGCCGGCTCCAGCTCCGCCGCCCGGAACAGCAGTTCCTCGGCCTGGCGCAGCCGCTCGTGGAACAGCTGGAAGCGCTCGCGCGAGACGTCCTTCGCCTGTGCCCGGGTCCGGGCCTCCCAGGCCCAGCTCACCTGGCGGGCCCCGGCGACCACCAGCGGCAGCGCCGGATTCGGCTCCGCCGCGACGGCGTCCCCGATCCACTCCTGCACGCCGGCGGTCTCGCCGACCGTCCACAGCAGCCAGGTGCGGTCCTCGCCCTCGGGGTGCGCCGCGAGCCCGTCCCGCACCCCGGCCCAGTCCGCCGCCTCGGCGGCCTCCCGGATCCGCGTCACCGCGGGATCCCCGAAGTCCTGCTCCAGCCGCTCTGCGGATCTGCCCGCCCATCGCTTCAGCGACAGCCCCGCCCCCCGGAGCAACGCCATGACCCACCCCTTGATGTGCACGTTCTCGGACAGGGGACATCCGTCTCCGCCCCCGTGGAGGTAGTGAGTATCACGGCCATCCGTGGTTCGCACAACCGTTTCCCCGCCGGGCGCTCAGCCGTCGCCGCCGAAGCCCCACGACTCGATGTCCCGGTAGTGGATCGGGCCCGGGCCGCGCCCGGTGTTGCTGCCCACCAGGTGCAGGCGCGCGGTGTGCCACGGGCGGCCGGAGAAGCCGGTGAGTCCGGCGGCGGCCTGCGGGACGCTCGCGGTGTCGCCGCGGCGGGCGCGGGCCAGCGTCAGGTGGGGGCGCAGCGGCCGGCCCTCGTAGGGGATGCCGCACTCCCGGACGAGGGAGCGGACCTCGGAAGCCAGCAGGTGCAGCCCCTCGAGGTCCCCGTCGATCCCGGTCCACAGCACCCGCTCGTCGAAGTGCCCCCCGCCGCGCAGCGCCAGCCGCAGGGGGCGGCGTATCGCGGCGAGGGCGCGGAGGGGCCCGTGCAGGCGGGGGACGGACACGACCGGGAGCTCGCCGAGGAAGGCCAGGGTGACGTGCCAGTCCTCGATCCGGTTCCACCGCATGCGCGGGTACGCCTCGTAGGCGGGCAGCAGCTCCCGTTCCAGCTCCTCCTTGGCGTCGTCGGGCGGGGCGAGGGCGATGAACACGCGGACGGTCGCGCTGTGGGTCTGATGTTTCACATGGGACTTCGTACCGTGCCGGGGCCGTCAGAACCAGCTGACGGTCAGGGGGAAGGCGGCGGTGACGGTGGCGCCGGTGGAGTCGGTGGCGGTCGCGGTGACCTGCGCGGTGCCGGTGGCCCACGGCTTCCCGGTGATCCGGCCGGTGCCGGCGTCGACGGTGAGGCCGAAGGGCAGCCCGGTGGCCGCGTAGCGGACCGGGGCCTTTCCGCCGGTGGCGGTGAGCTGGACGGTGCACGACTGGTTGAACGTGCAGGTCTGCGGGCCGGGGTTGGCGAGGTGCAGACCGCCGGGGGTGGGCGTGGGTGTCGGGGTGGGGGTCGGTGTGGGTGTCGGGGTCGCGGAGCCGGTGAAGACCTCCGTGATCGGCTGGACGGCCGCCGCGTTGCCCGCGTGCGTGGCCGTGCCGAACAGGTCCTCCAGGGTCCGCAGCAGGTGGTGGTGGCTGTAGGCCGTGGAGTACGTGCCCGTCTTGACGTTCGCCCCGTAGAAGACCGTGGCGATCTGGTTCGAGCCCAGGTAGTTGTCCTCGTCCCAGGTCAGCACCAGCAGGCTGTTGTGGGTCTTGGCCCACTGCGCGTACGCGTCGAGGTTGTTCCTGGTCCAGGTGTCTCCCGTGCCGACCGCGCAGGAGTGCATGTCGTTGCAGAGGTTGGGGATCACGAACGACAGGCCGGGGAGGGAGGAGAAGTCGTCGCGCGGGAACTGGGCCCAGGTCTTGCCGGTGTTCAGCGGCACGTTCTTGAAGGCGAACCAGGGGTTGTGCTTCTGCGCGTACTGGCCGCTCGTACAGGCGGTGGAACCTTCGGCGGGCAGGTCCTCGTTGTACGTCGCGAAGGTCCTCCCGGCCGCGATCACCTCCTGGCCCAGGTTCGGCGCGGTCATGGACTGCGGGGTGTAGCAGCCGTCCCCGGTGATGCCCTGGGTGGCGCCGGAGTACAGGTTGAAGTAGTTGGGCTGGCTGGGGTGGGTCAGGGCCTTCATCCCGGTCAGGCTCGCGCCGCCCGAGGCGAGTTGGTTGATGTACGGGGCGCTCGCGTTGCCGATGACCTCCCCGTACTGCTTGTTCTCGAAGACGGCGACCACGACGTGGTCGTACGCCGGCAGCGCGGCCGCCGCCGGCGTCTGCGTGGTCCTGCTGTCGGCTGCCTGCGAGGTGGCGACCGTGAGGGCGCCCAGCAGGCCGAGCGCGCCGAGCGTCCCGGCGGCGGCCGTGACGGCGGACCGCCTGCGGGATCTGTGTCCGGCGCGGGGCGAATGAGTGGGCATGGGGTGTTCCTCCTCGGGGTGCGGTTCGGTTTGATGCAGTTCGGGCCGATCCGGTTCGTTCGGTTCGAGCCGGTTCGGTTCGAACCGGTGGCGTCAGTCCTCGCGCCGGGCCGCCCCGGCCACGGCGACGTTCAGGAAGCGCGGTACGGGCCGCTCCCGCGCGCGGAAGTCCTCCGTGACGGCCGCCCGCACCGCCGCCAGCCGGGACGCGGGCAGCAGGACCAGCGCGCTCCGCGCCGGTCCCGGCCCGGGCGGCCAGGCGCTCAGGGCCCCCGCCCGGCGGGCCAGTTCCACGGCCCGGGCCAGCTCCGCCGCCCGATCCGCCGGCTCCCCGCGCACGGCCACGAGCACCAGGCGGGCGTCCGAGGCGGGCGGGTCGAAGGCGCTGTAGCGGTGGGGCCGTGGCCCGGTCCCGAGCAGCAGCGCCCTGCCGGGCAGCGCGAACAGCACGGCCCGGCGCAGGGCGTCGTCCCCGTCCGGAACCGCTGCCGCCAGCAGCCGGGCCAGCCGCGCCCGGTCGGGCTCCGTCCCGCACGGAGCGTGCACGTCGGCCACCGCGAGCGCCACCGCGCAGTCGGCCGGCTCGGCCGTGGCCAGCCCGGCGGCGTCCGTGAGGGAGCCCTGCACGTGCAGGTCGCTCCCGCCCAGGCCGTGGCCGGCCCGGGCCAGCGCGCGCAGCACCGCGTACGGGCGGGCGGCCCAGGCGGGGGCGGCGGGCGCCGGCCCGGAGAGGGCCAGCGGCAGATCGCAGCTGTCGGCGGGGTGGCCGAGCGAGCTGAGCCGCACCATCCCGTCGTCCCGCGGCGCCGCGGCGGCGGCAACGGGCCAGCCGGCCGCCGCGACGAGCCCGGGGGAGCCCAGGTGGAAGGCGTGGGGCGCGCTCCAGACGGCGGCGGGCGGCCGCCCGTGCGCCGCCTCGAGGGCGTGGGCGACGAGCCGGAACAACGGGTCTGCCCCGGCCCGCCGGGCGAGGCCACCGCCGGAGCCCGGTCCGGTGCCCGCGGCGCCGGAGCCGGTCGGGCCGCCCTCGGGGGGCGGGGGCGGGGTGGTCGCAGCGGCCGGGGGCGTCGTCGGGTGCGCGGGGGCTCCGGTGGCGGGCCGGTGGGGCGGGGGCGTCATCGGGTGTCCTTACGGGCCAGCATGCGGTAGGCGTTCCCGCCGTCCGTGGCGCGGGCCGCCGCCGTGCGGAGGGCGTCGAGGACCGCCGCGGCGGCGAAGCACGGCACGGCCGCCGCGCGTACGGCCCCCGCGCGGACCCGGGCGCCGGTCGTGGCCGGGGGACCCCAGGGCCGGTCCGGATCCGGGCACAGCCGGGTCGCGGTCAGGGCCACCGCGCCGAAGAAGTCGTTGCCCTGGTGGGCGGGGCCGTGTTCCTCCGCCAGCACCGTGAACCCCCGGTCGGCCAGCGCCTCCCGCAGGTTCGCGGCCGGCATCAGGTGCTGGTGCTGCGGCTGGAACCAGGGCAGCCAGGCCGGCCCCAGCAGCGCGGCCATCCGCGACTGCGGATCGGGGAGCTCGATCGCCAGGAAGCCGCCCGGTGTCAAGGCGATGGCCGCCGCGTCCAGTTCGGCGAGCGGATCGCGGGTGTGCTCCAGGTAGTGGTACATGCTGACGACCTCGTACCGGCCGGCCAGCTTCTGCGCGTACTCCGGGAACTGTCCCCGGAAGCCGGCCTCCACCCAGCCGCGCCGTTCCGCCTCCAGCACCCCGTCGCCCATGTCGAGCCCGTCGAACCGGGTCCCGGGCCAGACCGTCCGTGCCGCGTTGCAGAAGTGCCCGTGCCCGGTGCCGACGTCCAGCCAGGACGCCGGATCGGCGTACGGGAGGAGCATCTCGGCCCGCCGCCGGTACGTGGCACCGAGCCGCCCGAAGACCTGGCCGGCGCCCTCGCCGCCGCGCCCGTCGTAGAAGTCCCGGTAGTAGAACTCCAGCCCCTCCGGCGTCAGCCGGGGGTTCTGGAAGACGTGCCCGCAGTCACCGCACCGCTCCAGGGTGAACCGCCCGGGCTTGCCCTGGAGCAGGTCCGGCACCCGGACGCGGACCGTGAGCCGGTCCGAGCCGCACCAGGGGCAGTCCGGCCGGCGCGGTTCGAGGAACCGCTCCGTCCCGCCGGACAGGTCGGCCCGGTACGCGGCCGCCACCGTGGCAGCGGTGTCCCGTCCGTCCTCCCGTCCCTGGCCGGCTGCCGCCAGTCCCGTCCGCAGGGCGGTGCGCAGGGAGCGCACCGGCCGGGCGGCGGTGGCCCGGGCCAGGTCGGCGGGGCGCAGCGGGGAGCGGGGGCCGCCGAGCGCGAGGTACGGCTGGAGCCAGTACAGCCCGGCCGCCGCCGCCCCCCACCGGCCCTGGCGCAGGGCGACGCCGCCGAGCAGTGCCAGCCCGGCCAGCTGGGCGACGGACACGGCTCCGGGCGGCAGCCCTTGCGCCCGCAACTCGGCCACACGGGCCCGGCCCGCCACTGCCCCGTTCCGGGGCGGCCCGGCCCTCCGCGTTCCGCCATCCGCCGCCCCGGCCCCCTGGTCCTCGGCGTTCCGGAGCCCGGCCCTCAGCGCCTCGGTCTTCCACCGCCCGGCCACCACCAAGGCGGCCACCAGCGCTCGGCTCTTCCGGGCCTTGGCCCAGCCAACCGCTACCCGTGGCTTGCCGAGGCCCGCCGCCCGGCCCTCGGTCGACGGATTCGCGGCTGCCAGTGCCCCGGCCGCGCCGCCCCGGGGCTCCGGGGCCGCGTACGGCAGGGCCCCGGCTCCTTGGGCCCCCGCCGTCTGAGCCCCCGCCGTCTGAGCCCCCGCGGCCTGGGCTTCGGCCGGTGGTGCCGTGGTCCGCCGGGGCTGCGTCGGCCCGGGTGTTGCCGCCGGGGCCTTTGCCGTCTCAGGCCCGGCGGCCCCATGGGGTCCGGTCCCTCGGCGCCCCGGCGCCCCCGCCTCTGCCGCCACCAGCGGTGCCGTTGCGGACCCGGTGGCCTGGGACGGGCCGGGGCCTGCGGTGGGGCGGGACGACAGGCCGCAGCTCAGGCCCGGGGCGATGGCCAGGCCCGTGGCTCCGGCGGCGTACTCCTTCAAACGCCGGACCAGCGCCATGAGTTCCGCCGGCTCCGGCCGGGGGCCACCCGGCTCCACCCCTGCCCGTGCCAGCACCTCCTCGGCGACCAGGACCGCGAACCCGGCGCCACGCCCCTCCCCGAGGCGGTCCTGCCGGTACCCGGTGGGATCCACCAGGCGCAACAGGCCCAGGACCCGTTCGGCCTCGAGATCGGCGGGCAGCAGGTCCAGCACCCGCAGCCCCTCCCGGTCCGCGTACGCGCGGGCCGCCAGGAAGGTGGCCGCGTCCGGCACCACCCCCGGGGCGGTGAGCAGCCGCCACCCGGCGGCCCCGGGCAGCCCGGCCGCCGCCGGCGGGGCGGCGGGCAGCACCGGGACCGCGCGGAGCCGCCGGCCGGCCCGTACGGTGCCCGCGCCGAGCGCGGCCAGGAGCACCGCAGAGGTCCAGCGGACCCGGGAGAGCGGGGGACTCGTCATGTCAGCTTCTCCAACCGGTCGGCCGCGGCGGCGGCTCCGCCCGCCGCGGAGAAGGAGGCCTGGATCCGCCGGGCGGCCCGGCGGGGGCCGGGCCGGTCCAGCACGGCCGTGAGCGCGTCACGCAGCTCCCCGGCCCCGGTCCGGGCGAACCGGAGCCTGACCCCGGCCCCCGCGAGGACGACCTGCCGGGCCACGATCGGCTGGTCGTCCCGGATCGGCGCCACCACCAGCGGCAGTCCGAACGCCAGCGCCTCGCAGACGGTGTTGTGTCCGCCGTGGCAGACCACCGCGTCCAGGTGCGGCAGCAACTCCAGCTGCGGCACCCGCTCCTGAAGGATCATGTGTCCGGGTGCGTCCCCCACCAGCGCGGCGGGAGCCGCCAGCACCAGCTGCACCCGTGCGGCGAGCTGCGCGGCCGCGCCCAGTACGGCCCGGTAGAACCGGGCGCCGGCCTCCTGGTTGAGGGTGCCCAGGGACACCAGCACCCGCAGCCGGTCCGGGTCCAGCCGCTGCCACGGGAACCCCGGAACGGCCGGGCGGGCCCCGAAGGCCGGCCCCACGAAGGCGTAGTGATCCGGGTACCCCTCCTGCGCGCCCACGAGTCCGGGCGTCGAGAAGACCAGCACCAGACGGTCGGAGAAGCGCGGGTCCCAGCCCCCGCCGGTGTCGCCGAACTCCGCCAGCAGCCCCGAGATCCGCTCGTCCACCCACTCCCCGACCTTCGGGAAATCGGCGAAGGGACGGGTGAGTTCGGCCGACGTGGTCGCCGAGGTCACCCACGGAATCCCGAGCCGCCGCGCGACCAGCGGCCCCGCCAGGGCCTGCTGGTCGCAGACCATCAGGTCCGGCGCGAACCCGGCGGCGGCCCGCTCCACCCCCGGCACCATCGCCCGGGCCAGCGGCACCAGCGCCTCCTCCCACAGGAACCGCAGCGCCCCGACCCCGCGCAGATCACGCCACCGCTCGTGCAGCGCCGCATAACCGCCCGCCGCGCCCCCGCCGCCCGCGTCCTCCTCCCCGGCCGGCAGGATCCGGGCCCGGCCGGGCAGCAGCCGGGCCAGCGCCGGCGCAGGCCCGGTCCACGCCACCTCGTGCCCCCGGGCGGCCAGTTCGGCCCCCACGGCGACGGTCGGATTGACGTGCCCCGCCAGCGGGGGCACGGTGAAGAGCACCCTCATGGCACCAGAGCCCCCGCCCGCGGCCGCCGGGCCGCCGTCGCACCGAGATGGGCCAGGACGGCGCGCCGCAGCACCCCGCTGCTCTCCTTGAGCACGTCGTGCCCCAGCCCCGGCAGGATCCGCAACCTGGCACGCGCCGCGTTCCGGACCAACTCCCTGGCACCCGGAACCAGTTCGGAGTGCTCCCCGCACACGACCAGCACCGGGCAGCGCAGCCGGGCGTAGTCCGCCGGGGTGAAGGTCCGGCTGCGGGCGATGTCGTCGATCAGTGAGGTGTGATTGAGGAGCGCCTCCGCGATGGCCGTGAGACGGGCGGCCTTGCGCAGGCGCAGCCCGAGCAGTTCCTCCGGCACCGGGCTGTCCTCCAGGCTGAGGGCGGCGGCGGACAGGGTGTCCAGCATGTTCTCCACCCAGGGCCCGCTGAGCGGCGGTTCGAGGAGGGTGAGCCCGGTGACCAGGTCGGGCCGGGCCAGGGCGGCGTGCAGGGCAAGGGTGCCGCCGTAGCTGTTGCCGACCAGGTGGAGCGGGCGCCGTCCGAGGCCGAGCGCGCCGAGCAGCCCGAGGAGGTCCGCCACGGCGGTGTGGCTGTCGTAGCCGGAGGCCGGGCGCTCGGTGCGGCCGTGGCCGCGCAGGTCGTACAGGAGGACCTCGTGCCCGGCCCGCGCGGCCGGCAGGGCCAGGGGGCAGTAGAAGGAGGACAGGTTGTCGACGACGAGCCCGTGGAGGAAGACCACCAGCGGCTCGTCGGGGCCGGCCGGCACGGCGGCCGGCAGCTGTTGCACGTGTAAGCGCAGGGAACCCGCGCGGACGAAGGACACGGCGGCCTCAGCCGGCCGCGCGGGACGAGGACGACGAGGACGACGAGGACCCGGAGGGCGACGAGGACCCGGAGGGCGACGAGGACGGGGAGGGCGACGAGGACGACGAGGGCGGGGAGGCGGACGGGGTGCGCGCGAGCGAGTGATGGGTGATCCGGCCGATGTGGGTGACGAGTTCACCCACGGACATGGCCAGGATCGCCTCCATGTCCTTCTCCGCAAGGAAGCCCATCAGGTCCACCTCCGCGCCGTAGCGGTGGTGCAGCGCCTCGGCCAGGGCGACGAACTCGACGCTCTCCAGGGCGAGGTCCTCGTTGAAGGTCGTCCGCATCGTCACCTCGTCCGCGAGGAGGTACTCGTCGCCGACGATCTCCACCAGCATGCCGGTGATCTCGGCGAGGACGTCAGATGCCATGGTGTGTCTCCGTGAGGTCGAAGGGGACGCCGGCCGCCGGGCCTTGGGCGGTCCAGGCGACGACGTGGTCGGGCGGGGCGGTGCCGGACGGGGCGGTGCCGCCCGGGTGGGTGCCGGGCGCGGCGGTGGCGGCCGGGGTGGTGGAGAGCAGGGTGGTGCGGACCGGGTACGGGTGGCCGCCGGGGGAGTGCACCAGCAGACCGCCGCCGTCCGGGCCGGCCTCCGGGTCGCCCGAGACCCGCCAGTCCCGGGGCCGGCCGCCGAGCCCGCGGCCCTCCGCCTTGGCCGCGGCCTCCTTGGCGCACCACAGGGTGGTGAGCGCGGAGGCCAGGCCCGTACCCGCCTCGGCGGCCAGGGCCTCGGCGAGGCGGAGTTCACCCGGCCCCAGCGCGATCCGGACCAGCGCGTCCGGGTCGGCGGTCACCTGCTCCACGTCGATCCCCAGCGCCCGCCCCGGCCCGGCGAGGGCGACGGCGATCCGGTCCTTGTGGGCGATCGTCAGCCGAAGGCCCCGGGTGAGCGGGCCCAGCGCCAGCGGACGGCCCGCGGGATCGTTGCCGACGGGCACCTCCACCGGGAACACCGGACCGGCGCCACCGTCCCACAGCACCTGCCGCAGGGCGTCCTTGGCCGCGATCCGCCCCAGCAGCCACGGCCCCCGGGCCCGCGGCGACAGCCGCCCGTACGCCTCCCGTTCCGCGGCGCCCAGGTAGCGGCGCATCACCAGCTCCTGGGAGGCGGGATCGCTCCAGCGCCGCCGGGCCAGGCACCAACCCCCCGGCTGGGGTTCGCCGATGCCGCACACCTCGGGGGTGAACTTCATCGGCCAGACCCGTTCGTCGGCGCCGAAGCGGCGGTACGTCCACCCCTCGATCCGGGCCCACACCCCGCCGTCGGCCCGGACCAGCTCGAGGTCCCCGCGCACGGTGACCTCCCGCACCTCGCGCACCCGGGCGGTGACGCGCAGCAGTTCGCCGGGCGCCGGCGGCGGCCCGTAGAAGCGGATCCGGCCGACGGTGGCCGGGAACACCAGCCGGTCCACCGGGAGCCGCAGCTGCATCCAGTGCCCGAACAGCTGGCCGGCGGCGTCGAGGAGGGCCCCCGGGGAGGGGAGCGCCCGCACGACCCCCTCGATGCCGTCCGCGGCCACGGTGCGCACCTCGTGCACGGCGGCGAAGCGCGGCCCGTGGAACATCCACCGGTCACGGTAGAGCGCCGCCGCGCTGACGGGGGCGGGGCGCGGGTCGCGCAGGGGAGCGGCGTAGGGGGCGGGCGGCCGCTCGTACCGCTCGCCGAACAGGACGACGACGGAGGCGTACTCTCCGATCGCCACCCGGAGCCGCCCCGGCCCCTCGTCGCGGACCTCGGCCACGACGTCGAGGGCCGGTTCCACGGACAGCCAGCGCAGGGCCCGCACGTCCTCGAACCCGGTGACGGCGAGGCCGCGCGGGGCGTACCGGCGGGCGGCGTCGGCCGCGAGCTCCAGCATCGTGGTCATGGGCACGACCGGGAACCGGTCGGATTCCTCGGGCCAGCCGTCGGGCTGGAGGTACACGCAGTGGTCGCGCACGTAGGGCAACGTGGCGAGGGAGATCCGCAGGCCGAGCTTCCCCGTGGCCCTTCCCGCACCGTTGGTTACCACGGGCGCCGGGCCGACCCGCTGTCCCGGCCCCGGCCCCGGCGGCCGCGTGCCCGTGCCGGCGGCCGGCCCCAGCAGGCTCCCGGCGGACCCGGGGTCGGCCCCGGCGGGCGGGGCCGACGACAGGCCAGGCCGGGCCCCGTCCGGGTGGCCACGCACAGCGGCCTGTGCCGCCTGTGCCGCTTGAGCTGTCTGGGCTGCCTGCGAGACCTGACCCGCCTGAGCGGCCCGGCCCGCCGTGCCGGTGGCGTGCGACGAACCTGCCGTCGATGCCGCCGGTAGGCCGCCGAGGGCGGTCCGGGCCCCTTCGCCCAGGCGGACGAGCGGGGAACCGAGATCCAGCGGAACGGCGCGCCCCCGGGTAGCGGGCCCGGTGGCGGCCTGGGGCGGGGCCGGCCGGGAGACGGGGGCGGTGGACGGGGACGGGGACGGGGGCGCGAGCCTGGCCCAGTCAGGGGTGTGGCCCTCCGCCCAGAGGGCCGCGCAGAGACGGTTCAGGGACGCCAGTCCCGTCAGCCGGGGGGAGGAGGCCGCCACCGACAGGTGGGGGCGGTCGCGCAGGGTGTCCTCGACGAACCCCGGCAGGCTGCCCGGCCCCAGTGTGACGAAGCTGCGCACGCCCTCCTCCTCGTACAGCCGCAGCGTCAGCTCGCGGAAGCGGACCGGCTCCAGGAGGTGGCGTACCACCAGCTCCCGCACCTCCCGCTCCCCGGAGGGGAACGGCGCGCAGGTCGTGGCCGACCAGACCGGCACCGCACCCGGCCGCAGCGGCAGCCGGGCGAACGCGGCCCGGACCTGCCCGAGGTACGGCTCCCACATCGGGGTGTGGAACCCCGAACGGAACGGCAGTTCCTGCCCGAGCACCCCCTCCCCGCGCAACCGCGCGACCACCGCCGCGACTTGGTCGGGCTCACCGCAGACCACCGACTGGTGCGGGCAGTTGTCGTGGCTGACCACCACCCGGTCCAGCCCGTGCAGCGCCGCCCGCGCCCGCCCGGCACCGCAGCCCAGAGCCGCGTACACGAGGTCCGGGACCTTCAGCGAGCCCGGCCGCAGCGAGTCGAGGAAGGCGTCGGCCGCCTCCTGCGGGTAGAGGCCGGCGGCGACCATCGCCGCCCACTCCCCGAGGCTGTGCCCCGCCAGCACGTCCGCCCCGATGCCGAGCGCCGGCAGCACGCGGGCGAAGAAGCGGCCCGTCGCGAGGGCGTCCAGGGCCCGCTCCACGAGCCCGTCACCGTGCCCGAGACGGGGCCGGGGCAGTGCCAGCAGGTCCGCCACGTCGTCCACCACCGGGGCGAACTCCGGCTCCAGGCCCGGGAACAGGAACGCCGTGCGCCCGCCCAGCGGCGCCGGACTGAACCACACGTCCCCGCGCCCCCGCCAGGCCCGCCCGCGCGCCACCGCCTTCGCGGCCAGCGCGAGCCGCTGCGGGCTCGGCCCGACCACCGCGAGCCGGCAGGGCCCCTCCCCTCCGGACACGGGAGCATCCGCGGCCAGCAGGGCCGCCAGCCCGGCCGGGTCCTGCGCCGCCAGCAGCAGCACGTCGCCGGGCGCGCGCGGAGTCCCCACGGGCACGGCCGGCCCCGCCGGAGGCAGGAACCTGCGCACCGGAAGCGCCGCCGGCCGGCCGGCGGCCGGAGCCTCCTCCAGCACCACGTGCGCGTTGATCCCCCCGAAGCCGAAGGCGTTGACCCCCGCCCGGCGCGGGCCGGCCCCCCGCTCCCACGGCTCGGCGGCGGTCACCGGCCGCATCCGGGTCCGGGCCAGATCCGGGTGGGGATCCTCCAGGTGCAGCGTCGGCGGCAGCACCCCCTCGTGCACCGCCAGTGCCGCCTTGATCAGTCCCGCCATGCCGGAGGCCTGCATGGTGTGCCCCAGCATGGACTTGACCGACCCCAGACCGACGCCCGGCCCGTCGCCCCGCCCCGGCGGCCCGAACACCCGGGCCAGGGTGTCCAGTTCGGCCGCGTCGCCCACCGGCGTGCCCGTGCCGTGCGCCTCCACCAGTCCCAGCGCGCCCGGCTCCCGCGGATCCAGCCCGGCCTCCCGCCAGGCCCGTTCCAGCGCCCTCACCTGGCCCGCGACCAGCGGGCTCATCAGGCTCGCCGCCCTTCCGTCCCCGTCCACCCCCGTCCCGCGGACCACCGCGTAAACCCGGTCGCCGTCCCGCCGCGCGTCCGCCAGCCGCTTCAGCAGCACCACCCCGGTCCCCTCGGACAGCAGCGTCCCGTCCGCCCGCCGGTCGAAGGGGCGGATCCGCTCGCTCGGGCTCAGCGCCCGCAGCTGTGTGAACACGCTCCACAGGGTGGCGATGTGGCAGTGGTGCACCGCCCCCGCGACCACCACGTCGCAGCGCCCGGCCGCCAGCAGCCCGACCGCCTGGTCCACGGCGAGCAGCGAGGAGGCGCAGGCCGCGTCCAGGGTGTAGGCGGGACCGCGGAAGTCCAGCCGGTTCGCGGTCCGCGCGGCGGTGAAGCTGGGAACCAGCCCGATCGACGCATCGGGCCGCTCCGGGCCCAGCGCCGCCTGGAACGCCGACCGCACCTCCGCGATCCGCCGTTCCCCGAGCTCCGGCGCCACCTCCCGCAGCGTCTGCGCCAACTGGTGTGCCGTGCGCACCCGTTGGTCCAGCCGGGCGGTGGCCACCCCCATGAACCCGCCGCGCCCCAGCACCACACCGATCCGGGAGCGGTCGGCCGGCAGCCGCCCCTCACCGCCCGCGTCCGCGATCGCCTCGGCCGTCGCGTGCAGGGCCAGCAGCTGATCCGGCTCCGCCCCCTCCACGGCGGCCGGCATGATCCCGAACCGGGTCGGGTCGAACTGGGCCAGCCCGTCCACGAATCCGCCGCGCCGGCAGTAGAACCGGTCCCCGGCCGGGGGACGGCCGGCGGCGGCGCCCTCCGGGTCGTAGTACACCTCCGGGTCCCACCGCTCCGGCGGAACCTCGCCGATGCAGTCCGCACCGGAGAACAGGTTGCGCCGGTACGCGGCCAGGTCGGCGGCTCCCGGGAACACCGCGCCCATTCCGACGATCGCCGCGTCGGACGGCCGCGGGCCGCGCGGCTGCCGCTCACTCATGGCCGTCCCCCTCCGCGGGCACCGGTGCCGCCGCCGTCAGGACCACCTGTACGTCGTTCCCGTACGCGAGTTCACCGAGGAACGCGGTGGTCCCGGCGTCCGGATCGATGAGCGGGATCCCGCGCTCCGCGTACGCCCGCGCCAGCTCGGGCGTGACCATCCCGCCCGCCTCCGCCGCCCACGGACCCCAGTCCACGGACAGCACCCGGCCCGGGAAGGACTGCGCCCAGGTGTGTGCGAGGCCGTCGAGGGCGTCGTTGGCGGCGGCGTAGTCGCTCTGCCCGCGGTTGCCGTACACCCCGGCGACACTCCCGAACAGGGCCAGGAACCGGGGCGCGGGGCCGGACCCGTGGTCGGCGGCCGCGGCGGCGAGGTGACGGGCGCCGGCCACCTTGGCGGCGAACACCTCGGCGAAGTCCTCCGGCCGCTTGTCGCGCAGCAGCCCGTCCCGCAGCAGTCCCGCGCCGTGCACCAGCCCGTCGAGCCGCCCGTGCCGGGCCCGTACGTCCGCCACGACGGCCCGCACCGCGTCCTCGTCCGTGACGTCGGCGCGGTGGTAGCGGACGGACGCCGCCACACCGGCCAGGGCGGCCAGGGTCGCGCGCACCTCCCGCTCGGCGAGGATCCGGGAGGCGGCCGCCTCGATCTCGGCGGGGGTCCGCAGGCCCGAGGCGATCAGTGCGGCGCGCAGGGCGACCCGGTCCTGGGCCTGCCCGAACCCGTCGGGGGCGGCGGGGGGTTCGGGAGTCCGCCCGATCAGCTCGACGTGGCACCCGGTGGCGCGGGCCAGCGCGAGAGCCGTCCGGGCGGTGATCCCCCGGGCCCCGCCGGTGAGCAGCACCACCGAGTCCGGGCCGAGGGGCGGCGCGGGCTCGCCGGCCGCGTACAGCGGGGCGGGCACCGGGCGGCGGACGAACCGGGTGCCGTCCAGGGCGTAGCCGACGGAGACGGGCCCGTCATCGCCGGGCGCGCAGCCGAGTTCCGCGAGCAGCCGGGCGGCGATCCGTGCGGGCTCCTCCTTCGGGTGGACCTCCACGGCACGGACCAGCGCGCCGGGGAATTCCAGGGCGGCGCTGCGGGCGAACCCGTGCAGACCGGCCCCGGCCGTACCGGGCACACCGGCGAGGACCAGCCGGCCGGCGCCGCCGACCAGGGCCCGCCGCAGCCCGGCGAAGGCCCCGGGCAGCGCGGGCTCGCCGCCGCCCCGCAGCCCGGACAGCTCGACGATCCCGTCCCAGCCGCCCTCGGCGGCATCGAGCACCCCGACCTCGGCCCCCTGATCCCGCAGCAGCCCGGCGAGGGAACCGGCCACCCCCTGCCCGTCCCCGACGACCCCGACGCGCAGCCCGCGCAGCCGCCCCGGCTCCCCGTCGGCCGCCCCCACGGGAACGCGCTCCACCCGGAGCCGCACGACCGCGCCCGGTCCAGGGGCGGCCTCAGCGCCCGGCCCCTGCCCCCGACCCCCAGCCGGGGCTGCCGTCGCCCACGCTCCTGCGGCCGGTCCGGGGTTCCCGGCCCCGGCGGCAGGCGTGGCAGCACCCGGGCCCGTGCCCGTGTCCACGAGCGCGGCCGAGTCGGCGCCCGTGAGCGCGGCCGGGACGGGCTCCGGCGGCCGGGCCGGTTCCGCTTCGCCCGCGTGGCCGACGACCCAGTCCACGATCCCGCGCAAGGTCTTGATCCGGGACAGCTCCTCGACCGCCGTCCCCTCGGATCCTCCGGCGTCCCGGGGGAGACCGATGCGGTCGGCCAGGGCGCCGATGATCTCCACCCGCTTGATGGAGTCGATGGACAGGTCCGCCTCCAGGTCCAGCCCGGGGTCGAGCATGTCCGGGGGATAGCCGGTCCGCGTCTGGACGATCTCCAGCACCACGTCCATGACCTCCTCGGCCGTACGAGGCCCCCCGCCGCCGGAGCCCGTGGCCCCGGGCGGCACGCCCGGTCCGTCCGCCGCCCAGGGCGCGGACGCCGTGGCACCGTCCGCCCCGGCCAGGGGCGTCCAGCCGGCCCCCGTGTCCGTCGGCCCGGCCCACGGCGAGGGCGCCGCCCGGGGCGCCGGTTCCGGCATCCACCCGGTGGCGGAGTCCGCCGGTGCCACCCCGGGCAGGGCTCCGTTCAGGGTCCCCCGATCCAGGGGCCACCCGGTGGCGGGGTCTGCCGGTGCCCCCCAGGGGCCGGCTTCCGCCGGGGCGCCGGCCTCCGCTTCGGCTGCGGGCGACCACCCGCCCCCGGAACCGGCCGGTGCCGCCGCGGACGCCGCTTGTGCCCAGGCGGCCGGGTCCACCGCCGGTCCAAGGCCCGTACCGACGGCGGCCACGGGCGGTTCGCCGCTCCGGGCCGCACCGGCCGGCCCGGGAAGGGCGGATGCCCCAGCCCCCAGGTACCCCAACAGCACCTCCCGCTGCGCGGCGACCAGTTCGCGGGCCCCGCGCAGGTACTCCAGCACGGCCGCGTCCCGGGGCCCGGCGGACGGGCCACCGGTCCCGTACGGCGTCGGCCCGAGGGCGGAGGGGGCGGCCGCCGCCCCCGCGGGGGCGTCCCGGAGCCCGGCCGGGCGGTCCTCGGCCCGGGCCGCGGCGCTCCGGGAGCCGACGGATGGGAAACCGGCCCCGTTCAGCGGGTGGTCCGTCACCCCGTGCGGCGTCGTCCAGTGGTCGGAGGACGGGACCGCCGCCCCGTTCATCGGGTGGTCCGTCACCCCGTGCGGCGTCGTCCGGGGGCCGGGGGACGGGACAGCCGCCGCGGGCGGAGCCGTGCGCGGGTCGGGCGGGTAGCCCGTTGCCCCGTGCGGCGTCGTGCGGTGGCCGGCCACCGGGACACCCGCCCCGGGCGGGGCCGTCCAGGGGTCGGACGGGTGGGCCGCCGTCCCGTCCGGCGTGAGCCAGGGACCGTACGGGTGGCGGGCCGCCACCGCGTCGTGCGCCGTCCCGGCTTCCGGCGCGTACACGACGCTCCCCGGCGCCATCACAGGACCCGACGGCCGAGCGCCCGGTTCGGGCCGGGCGGGGCGGTGGCCGCTCGCGGCGGGGGCCGGGGCGGGGCCGGAGGCCGCGGCCGCGAGGGGGACCCGGCGGGCCGGGTGGAGACCGCCGGGTACCGGGGCGCCGGCGGCGGTGCGGACCAGGTGGCCGTCGACCAGCCAGCCCGGGCGGTTCGGAGCCCGCTCCGGAAGGCGCCGGGTCCGGCCCCGGAACAGGGCCTCCGGGGCCACCGGTACGCCCGCGGCCACGAGTTCCGCCAGGGCCGTCACCAGCCGCACCAGGCCGTGCTCGCCCGGCACGTCCAGCGGGACCACCGTGTGCGGCCGGCCCTGGAGGATCCTGCCGACCAGCCCGGAGAGGACCCGCCCGGGGCCCGCTTCCACGAAGGTCCGCACCCCGGCCGCGTACATGGCCTCCACCTGCTCCACGAACCGGACCGGTTCCGCCACCTGCCG
The DNA here is from genome assembly GCF_003634815.1 of Streptomyces sp. 3211.6. Taxonomy (NCBI): domain Bacteria; kingdom Bacillati; phylum Actinomycetota; class Actinomycetes; order Kitasatosporales; family Streptomycetaceae; genus Streptomyces; species Streptomyces sp. 3211.6. The sequence continues at coordinate 7,205,677 of NZ_RBXC01000001.1, forward strand.
CGCGAGCAGGGCCCGTACGGCATCCGCGCCGGCCGGATACGGCTGCGCCGTGGTGTTCGACCACACCGGCACGGCGGCCCCGCCCAGTTCCGTACCGGCCAGCTCGGCGGCGAGGGCCCCGGAGGCCCCCGCGATCACCTCGCTGTGGAAGGCGCAGGCCACCGGGATCGGCTGCGCCGACAGGCCGGCCTCCCGCAGTGCTGACACCGCCCGCTCCACCGCCGCCGCCGGGCCCGAAACCACGCACTGCCGCGGTGCGTTGTGGTTCGCCACCACGCACCCGGCCCGCTCGGCGATCTCCCGCACCTCCTCCGGGGCCGCCGACACCGCCGCCATCGTCCCCGGATCCGCCCCGGCGGCCGCCAGGATCGCCTCCGCACGGCGCACGCTCAGCCGCAGCAGCTCCGGCATGCCGTACACCCCGGCCGCCCACAGCGCGGTCAGCTCCCCGTACGAGTGCCCGGCCACGGCGTCCGGCCGTACGCCGAGCCGCCCGAGCAGCAGGTGCGCGGCCGCCCCGGCCAGGCCCAGGGCCGGCTGGGCCACCCGGGTGTCGGTGACCGCGGCCCGCCGCGCCTCCCGCCCCGCGGCGCCGAAGGCCGCCGGCGGGAACACCGCCTGGACGACGTTCGCCGGGGCCTCGTCCAGCAGTTCGCGCAGCGGCGGGAAGGCGGTGAACAACTCGCCCAGCATGCCCGGGCGTTGGCTGCCCTGACCGGGGAAGAGGAACGCCGTCCGGCCCGGATCCGCCGACTCCTCCCGTACGTGCACCCCTGCGCCCGGAGTGAAGGTGCGGGCCCGCTCCAGGCGGGCCGCGAGCTCCGTCAGGTCCCCGGCCACGACCGCGACCCGCACCGGACCCGTGCCCGAGGCGGCCGCCTCCGCCGCGAGGTCCCGCAGGGCCCACGGCCGGCCGGCCGCGTCGTTCTCCTCCAGCCGCGCGGCGAGCCGTGCCATCGCCCGGCCCGCCGCCCGCCGGTCCTCGCCCCGGAAGCAGAACAGCTCGGCCGGCCACTCCTCCAGTCCGTGCGCCGGCTCCCCGGCGCCGTCGTAACCGGCCAGCACGGCGTGGTAGTTGGTGCCCCCGAAGCCGAAAGCGCTCACCCCGGCGATCCGCCGGCGCGCGGGCACGGCCCACGGCCGGGCCTCCGCGTCGAAGAAGAAGGGACTGTCCGGCTCCCGCCAGGCCGGGTTCGGCGACTCGATGTGCAGGGTGGGCGGCCGTACGCCCGCGTGGACCGCCCGGGCCGCCTTGATCAGCCCGGCCAGCCCGGCCGCGCACTTGGTGTGCCCGAGCTGGGACTTCACCGAGCCCAGCGCACACGAGCCCGGAGCCGCCCCGGAGTCGGTGAACAGCTCGGTGAGGACCGCCAGTTCGGTACTGTCCCCGACGACCGTACCGGTTCCGTGCGCCTCCACCAGCCCCACCTCGGCCGGGCTGACCCCCGCCCGGGCGTAGGCCCGTTCCAGCGCCCGGCGCTGTCCTTCCGGCCGGGGCGCGGTCAGGCCGAGCGACCGCCCGTCACTGGCCGACCCGACCGCCTTGACCACGGCGTACACCCGGTCACCGTCCCGTTCGGCGTCCGCGAGGCGCTTGAGCACCAGGACGCCGGCCCCCTCGCCGAGGGCGATCCCGTCGGCCGCCGCGTCGAAGGGCCGGCAGCGGCCACCGGGGGAGAGGGCGCGGACCGAGGAGAACATCAGGTAGTCGTTGATGCCGTTGTGCACGTCGGCGCCCCCGCACAGCACCATGTCGGCGTCCCCGTCGCGCAGGTGGCGGCAGGCGAGGTCCAGGGCGGCCAGCGAGGACGCGCAGGCCGCGTCGACCGTGCAGTTGGCGCCGCCCAGGTCGAGCCGGTTGGCCACCCGGCCGGCGATGACGTTGGCCAGGACGCCGGGGAAGGAGTCCTCGGTGAGCCGGGGCAGCTGCCCCTCCAGCCCGGCCGGTACCGCTCCCAGGTAGGACGGCAGGAGCGCGCGCAGCCCGTACGCGCCCGCCAGCTCCGTACCGGCCTCCGCGCCGAAGACCACGGCCGTCCGGGACCGGTCGAACTCCCGTCCCTTGTCGTAGCCGGCGTCGGCGAGGGCCCGCGCGGAGATCTCCAGGGCCAGCAGCTGGACGGGTTCGATCCCGGCCAGGGAGGCCGGCGGGATACCGTGCGCGAGGGCGTCGAAGGGTACCGGGCCGAGGAAGCCGCCCCACCGGGAGGGGGTGCGCTCGCCCGCCCGCGCGGGGTCGGGATCGTAGTAGAGGGCCGGGTCCCAGCGCTCGGCCGGCACCTCGGTGACCGCGTCCGTACCGTCCAGGATCCGCGCCCAGTAGGCGGCGAGGTCGGGGGAGCCGGGGTAGGCGCAGGCCATGCCGACGATGGCGACGTCCAGCGGTGCGGCGGCGTCCCGCTCGGCCTCCTGCGGGACGAGGAGTTCCCGGGCCCGCCGTTCCAGGAACCGCGTCGCGCCCTCGGTCACCTGGGCGTGCAGCTCGGCGACGGTGGTGGTGGCGTTCCGCAGGGTGGCGGCCTGCCCGAGCATGAACAGTCCGTCGGTGTACTGCTGTTCCTCGTCCACGGCCTCCAGCCGGCCCGCACCGGCGGGAACCGGCGGCCCGGCCGGGAGGGGTCCGCCGACGGCTTCCGGCCCACCGCTGGCGCCGGGCGCGGGCAGCTGGACGGGCCCACCGCCGGGGCCGGGCGCGGGCAGCCGCTCCGGCGCGCCGCCCGGTCCGCCCTCCGATCCGGCGATGCCTTCCGCCCGGGCCATGCCCTCAGGCCCGGCGATGCCTTCCGCCCGGGCCATGCCCTCGGCCCGGGCCATGCCCTCGGCCCGGGCCATGCCCTCGGCCCCGGCGATGACTTCCAGCCCGGCGACGCCCTCGGCCCCGGCGATGCCTTCCGCCCGGGTGACGCCCCCCGGCTCCCCGCTGCGTCGACGCAGTCCCTTCGCCGCGATGCGCAGGCGGCCCAGGTTGAGCCGTTCGAGCTCCTGCCACACCGCGCGCGGTTCCGCCCCGTCGTCCGTGAGGCGCTGCCGCGCGGCCTCGAAGGCGTCGGCGTACGGGGTCGGTGCGCAGCGCGTGGCGTGTCCCGGGGCGGTGTGCAGCAGGACGGTCTCCGTGCACTCGACCGCCGTCCGCTGGAAGACGGGGAGCACGGCCCCGCAGTCCACGGCCTCCCGGGTGAACAGGTAGGCGGTGCCCATCAGGACGCCGATCCGCGCGCCCCGCCCGGCCAGCGGTGCCGCGGCCGCCACCGCCATGGCGGCGGAGCGTTCGTCGTGGATGCCGCCCGCGAACAGCACGTCCAGTTCCCGTGGTTCGGGACAGGACAGCAGGAGCTCGATCTGCTCCTCCCACAGCGGGAAGGAGGCCCGTGGCCCCACGTGCCCGCCGCACTCCAGCCCCTCGAAGACGAACCGCCGTGCCCCCTCGGCGAGATACCGCTCCAGCAGCCCCGGCGAAGGCACGTGGAGGTGGGTCCGGATCCCGGCCGCCTCCAGGGGCGCCGCCTGTGCCGGGGTGCCGCCCGCGATGATCGCGTACGGGGGGCGGGCCCCGGCCACCGCCGCCAGCTGCTCCCGTCGCAGCGCCTCCGGGGCGAAGCCGAGCAGGCCCACCCCCCAGGGGCGGTCCCCCAGCCGCGAGGCGGTCTCGGCCAGCAGGGCACGGACGTCCGGGCCCTCCATCACCGCGAGCGCCAGGTACGGCAGCCCGCCCGCGGCGGCGACGGCCTCGGCGAAAGCCGCCTGATCGCTCACCCGGGTCATGGGACCCTGCGCCACGGGGAACGGACGCTCCAGCGGCCGGGCCCGTACGGCGGTCTCGAGGTGCCCGGTGACGGCCGCCCGTACGGCCTGGACCACTCCGCCGGTGGTCCGGTGACGGGCGGCCAGCCGGGCCGCCGAGGCCCCGTCCTGCCCGACGGGCAGCAGCTGCGCCCGCAGGTCCCGGGCGCCGAGCAGCGCGGGCACGGGCCCCTCGGGCGGGGTGAGATCGGGCCGGGTGAACACCCGGTGCCCGTCGGCCAGCCGGGTCTCGGACCCGTCCATGGCCCGCAGCACCGCCGCCACTTCGGCGGGCAGCGCGTCCTCGGCCTCGGAGGTCAGGGCGAGTTGTACGTCGAGCAGCACTCCGGCGGCCCCGCCCGCCACCGCGGCGGCCGCGGTGTGCGGCCCGATCCCCCCGCAGACCCGCACGGGAACCCCGGGCCCGGAGTCACCGAGCAACTGCTGCAGGAGCACGAAGGAGGTGGCCCCGCCCACCCGGCCGCCGGACTCGTGCCCCTTGGCGACGAGCCCGTCCGCTCCGGCGGCCACCGCCGCGGCCGCCTCCTGTGGGCTGGTGACCTCGGCCCAGAGCCGGGGCCGGCCGGCCGCCGAGGCCCAGGCGGCCAGCCGGTCCGGGGTGTACCGGGCGGGGTCGGCCAGCAGCACGGTGTCCACCTCGGGCGGCAGCTCGTCCGGGCCGGTCGGGCAGCCCGCGGGCACCCGTACGCCGTACCGGCCGTTGCCGTTGCCGCCGCTCGCGTCACCGCCGCGGCCGAGCAGCCGGGCCAGCTCGTCGAAGGCGCGCCGTGCGGCATCCGGGTCCCGGCCGAGGTCGAGCAGCCCCAGGGCCCCGGCGCGCGCGGCCGCGCTCACGACACGGGGGTGCGGCTCCTCGAACGGGCTGACCACGACGACCAGATCGCGGATGGCGGCGGACTGCGGGGGAGGGGTCACGGACGCTCCTCTTCCAGTGCTGTGTGACATGACGCAGTGCGGGCGGAAGAACGGGGGAGAGCGGGGTGAGGCGTGCGGTGACGCAGTGAGGCGGCGGCTGCCATCACGGGGCCGCGGGGAGCACGCGGGCGGCGGGAACCCGGATGTGTACCGGATTGAACAAGGGTCAAGCTCCCGGCGCCGCGATGCATCGTGCGAGCGGCGTCGCGCACTGTCAACAGCCATGCGGAACACCCCCCTTCGCGCCCCCGGAGCCCCTGCGGGCCCTCGTGCGGGCCGTCGGCGCCGGCGGCCCGGCGCCCCTCTCCGTCTGACCAGCGGCATCGGCGGCGGGGGGCCCGTGCACCGGAGCACGCGCGGGCGTACGGAGGCGCCCCCGGCTCATGCCGCACCGGCATGCCTTGCCGCCCATCCGGTATGAACGGGCCCCGGGAATCGTGCAGTTGTTCATCCAGGCGCTCTTACGGCGGCATGCTCACGCCGTTACCGTCCGCTCATGACCCCCACGCTCGCGCAACTCCGCTACCTCGTCGCCGTCGCCGACTGCCGGTCCATCACGGGCGCCGCCGCCTCCGTCTTCGTCGCCCAGTCCGCCCTGTCAAGAGCCGTCCAGGCCATGGAGCGCGACCTGGGCGTCGAGCTGCTGGCCCGGCGGGGAAGGGGGGTGGACCTCACGCCGGAGGGGGCCCGGGTCGTCCGGCTGGCCCGTACCGTGCTCAACGCGGTGGAGGCCATCGACGACATCGGGACCCCCCAGGGCCGGGGCCCGCAGGCCACCCTCACCCTGGTCACCACCCCCACGCTCGCCCTGGACCTCGCCACCGACCTGGTCGCGGGCTTCACCGCCGGCCGGCCCGGCGCGGAGGTCAAGGTCCAGCAGCACGACAGCAGGGAAGCGCTGGTCCAGGAACTCAGCCAGGGGCGCGCCGAGCTGGCGCTCGTGGACCTGCCGGTGGACACGGAGCTGACCTCGCACTTCATCCAGGAGCGCGAGGTGGTGCTGATCTCCCCGATCGGCACCCGCCTGCCCGACCCGGTCCCCCTGCGCATGCTCGACGGACTGCCCATGGTGCTGCCGAGCCCCGGAACGGGCCGCCGCACCGAGATGGAGGCCATGTTCAGCTGCCTGGGCGTCCGGCCCGTCCCCTCCCTGGAGGTCGACGAACGCCTCGCCTGGGTGACGGGGGTGACGGACGGCCGCGGCTCCCTCATCTGGTACCGGGACGTCGTCTTACGGGCCTTCGGCACCAGGGCGGAGATCCGCTCCTTCTCCCCGCCCCTGCTGCGCCCGGTGGGCATCGCACACCCCCGCCGCCCGCTGAGCCGCACCGCCCGCGCCTTCATCGCACACGCCGGCCGCAAGGCTCCGGTCCGCGAACCGGCGCGTTGAACGGGCTCCTTGACGGGTGCGCTGGGCCCGGCGCGCCGAACGGCGGTATGCCCGCACGGCATTGGACGATGCTCGAACGGGCGTCGCCCGCCCCTGGCGATGTCCGCCGCGCCCCACTCCCATGGTCCGCATGCCCCGACTCCTGACACCCCCACGGGCCGCCGCCCTCGCGACCGCTGCCCTGGCCACGCTCCTGCCCGCGCTGGCCTGGGCGGCCGGCGCCGACGCCGCAGCGGCGCCCGCCCCGGCCCCTGCGCCGGCCGCCGGTCCGGCGGCCGAGAAGAAGTGCACCCTGCCGCCGGGCCTGACCGAATTCAGCGGGCTCGCGATGAGCCGCCGGCACCCGGGCGTCTTCTACGCCGTCAACGACAGCGGCAACACCAACCAGGTCTTCGCGATCGACTGCACCGGCCCCACCGGCATCCTGAAGGCCACCTTCACGCTCGCCGGCGTCACCAATACCGACTGGGAAGGCCTGTCCCTGGGCAAGGACGCCGCCACCGGCTCCCCGGCCGTCCTCGTGGGAGACATCGGCGACAACTTCGCCGGCCGCGCCGAGATCACGGTCCACGGCTTCCCCGAACCCGAACAGCTCACGAACGCCACCGTCACCCCCACCACCTACCGCTTCGCCTACGCCGACGGCCGGCACGACGCGGAGTCCCTGCTCGCCGACCCGCTCACCGGCCGGATGTTCATCGCCGCCAAGCAGATCGGCGCCCCGGGCCGCCTCTACCAAGCCCCGCTCCCACCGCTGACCGGCCAGGTCAACACCCTCACCCCGGTCGGCCCGGCCCCGGTGTTCGCCACCGACGGAGCCTTCTCCCCGAGCGGCGCCTCGTACGCCCTGCGCAGCGGCGGCCCCCTGGGCGCCAACACGGCCTCCGTCTACGACACGGCGGGCACCAAACTGGCGGACGTCGCCCTCCCGTCCCAGCCCCAGGGCGAGGCGATCACGTACGCGGACTGCACCCACCTCCTGGTCGGCTCGGAGAACGACCCCCAGATCTGGCAGGTCCCCCTCCCCCCGGAAGCCACCCCCGCCTGCACCTCGACCCCCACCCCCACGCCAACCCCCACCCCCACGCCAACCCCCACCCCGACCCCCGGCAACCTGGGCTTCCCCAGCCCCGGCCCCCGGAGCTGCACGTTCACCCAGCCCTGCACCATCCAGCTCACCACCACCGGCGGCACACCCCCCGTCCGCTACGCCACGACCACCCTCCCCTGGGGCCTGACCCTCGACCCCGCCTCGGGCCGCATCACCGGCAAACCCTGGAGCACCGGCACGACCCAGATCATCGCCACCGCAACGGACTCCACGGGAGCCACGGCAGGCACGTCCTTCCCCCTGACCATCACCTGGTTCTGACCCCCGGCCCCCAGCCCCCGGCGGGCGCCTCCGGGACGGCGGCGTGGCAGAATCGCCGACCGTGACCGAGCAAGAGATGTGGACCGCGCCACGCCGCGTCCGGTGCCGCCGGGAGGCGTCGTGAGCACCCGTCCGGTGCTGATCGTCGACGCCGCGAACGTCGTCGGCTCCGTGCCCGACGGGTGGTGGCGCGACCGCAAGGCGGCCGCCGAGCGGCTGCGTGACCGGCTCGCGGTGCGGGACGCCGGTGAGGAGGTCATCCTCGTCGTCGAGGGAGCCGCCCGGGGGGTCGAGTCCGTGCCGGGGGTGCGCGTCGAGTCCGCGTCCGGCAGCGGGGACGACCTCATCGTGGAGCTCGCCGCGGCCCACGCCGGCCGGCCCTGCACGGTCGTCACCGCGGACCGCGCGCTGCGCGAGCGGGTCGCCGCGTACGGCGTCGCCTGCGCGGGCCCCCGTACGGTCCGGCCCGTCTAGGGCCCACGTAGCGAAGCCCGAAGCCCGAAGCCCCGCGGGTGTCGCCCCGTCAGCCCTCGTCCGCCAGCTGGGCGGCCAGGCCGTCCAGGACGAGGCGCAGGCCCAGTTCGAAGCCGCGGTCGTCCAGGCCGGCCAGGCCGCCGGGGCGGGAGCGGGTCGCTTCGAGGGAGTCGGCGAGGGCCGGGTACCCGGGCCGGTAGTCGGCCGGGGAGCGGGTGAAGCCCGCCGTGAAGGTCTCCAGGGCGGAGCCGAGGACCAGGTAGTCCAGGGCCGCCGCCGCCTCGGCCGCTCCGTCCGGCGTGCAGCCCGCCCGGACCAGGGCGGTCAGCAGCGCGTCGTAGCTGAGGAGGGCCCGGTCGGCCTCGACCCGGCGGCGCGCCACCAGCGCGATCATGTGGGGGTTCCGGAGGTACACGCGGCGGTACCCGCGGGCGTACTCGGCGATGCCCCGGCGCCACTGCGGGTCCTGGAGCGGGCCGAGGTCGATCTCCTCGTTGAGCAGCTCCGACGCCGCGTCGAGCAGGTCCTCCTTCGACGCGACGTGGTGGTAGAGCGAAGCGCCCCGCACCCCCAGCCGGTCGGCCAGCGAGCGCATCTTCAGGGCGTCCGGGCCCTCCTCGTTGAGCAGTTCCAGTGCGGCGCGCGCGATGATCGCGCGGCTCAGCAGCGGCTGGCTCGGTCGGCCCACGGCGGCACTCCCCCTCTTCCGGCGCCAGGTTACCCGTCGGCAGGTCTTCCCAAGAGGCCGAGGGCGCGTTAACGTCCCCGCAACCCCGTTACCTAACAAGGTTAGATTTAGTTCGGGGAGCGCTCCCGGCCGTTGCCGGACGGCTCCCCCTGCCCTCCGAGGTGTCACGTGCCCGAACCCTCCACCGGCGGCAGACCCGCCACCGCCACCCCGCAGGACGCCACCGCCACCCCGCAGGACGGCGACGCCGCCCGGCTGAGCGCCCTCGGCTACGAGCAGGAGCTGCGCCGCAGCCTCGGCGTCCTGGGGAACATCGCCATGGGCTTCGCCGTGGTCTCGCCCGTGGTCGCCCTCTACGCCGTCTCCATGGTCGGCACGACCATCGCCGGACCGGCCTGGGTGTGGGCACTGCCCGTCGTCCTGCTCGGCCAGTGCCTGGTCGTCAACGTCTACTCCGAGCTGGCCTCCCAGTGGCCACTCGCCGGGGGCCCCTACCAGTGGGGGCGCCGGCTGCTGGGGCCCTCGTTCGGCTGGATGAGCGGCTGGGTGTGGCAGTTCGCCGTCATGTTCGGCAACACCACCGTCGCCTACCTGGCGGCGCCCTGGGTCTTCGCCCTGGCCGGGATCGCGCCGACGCCCGCGGCGATGGTCGCGGTGGCCGCCGCCATCCTGCTGGGCTGCATGCTGGTCAACGCCTTCGGCATCAGGATCCTCAGCCTCTTCGTCTCGCTGGGCATCGCCGCCGAGGCCGTGGCCTCGGTGCTGGTCGGCTTCAGCCTGCTGCTGTTCTTCCGCAAGCACGGCTTCTCCCTCTTCACCGAGACGCTCGGCGCCGAGCAGCTGTCGGGCGGCTCCACGGTCATGGCCTTCCTCGCCGTCCTCGCGGTCGCGGGCTGGGGCTTCATCGGCTTCGACGCCTGCGTCTCGACGGCCGAGGAGACCAAGGACGCCGGGCGGCAGGTGCCGCGCGCCATGTGGTGGGCCCTGCTGAGCGTCGGCACCGTGGTGATCCTCAACGCCATGGCGGTGGCCCTGGCCCACCCCGACCCGGCGGCCGTGGTGGCCGGGCAGGACCTCGACCCGGTGACCACCGCCGTGGTCACCTCCTTCGGCTCCTGGTCCGACAAGCCCTTCGTCTTCGTCGTGCTCGTCGGCTTCCTCGCCTGCGCCATGGCCTCCCAGGGCGGAGCGGCCCGCGGCGTCTACTCCCTCGCCCGCGACGGCGTCTTCCCCTTCTCCCGCCAGGTCCGCCGGGTCAACCGGCGCCAGGCGCCCATCGGCGGCCTGGTGGCCTCCACCGCCGTCAGCTGCTCCGCCCTGCTGCTGGGCCTGAACGCCACCGCCATCGGCAGTCTGATCGCCTTCGGCACGGCCGCCACCTTCCTGCCGTTCTTCCTGGTCTCGCTGGCCGCGCTCATCGCCCGGCTGCGCGGTACATGGGTGCCGTCCGGGCACATCCGGCTCGGCCGCAAGGGCACCTTCCTGAACGTGCTCGCGGTGCTCTGGACGGCCTTCGAGGTGGCCAACGTCTGCTGGCCCCGGGCCGTCCTGGCCCCGCCCGGCGCCCCGTGGTACCAGATCTGGGCCGGTCTGCTGGGCACCGGCGTGGTCATCACGGCCGGCCTGCTCTACCTGCTGGTCCGCCGCCCCCAGGAAAAGCTCCGGACCCTGGAGCCGCAGCCGGCGCGCCCGGACGCGGACCGCTCCGCCGAACCGGCGGCCGGGCTCTCCTGACCACCACCCCTCCGGGGGCCGCCCGGCTCACCGCGCCGGCCCCCGGACCGTTCGCCGCACCACCCCGCCCACCCCTCAGGAGGTATGTCATGAACTTGCCGTCGATGTCCCGGAGAGGCTTCGGAGCCGCCGCGCTCACCGCCACCGCCGCCACCCTGCTCGGCGGCCGCGCCCTGGCCGCCGGCACGGCCGCGACCGCCGACACGTCCACCGCCTCGGCGGAGAAGTACACGGCGCCCGCCGAATGGGAGGACCACTCCTGCTGCGTCATGTCCTGGCCCTGGGACCGCACCGACGGCTGGGGCTCCCTGCTGCCCGACGTCCAGGCCGAGATCGCCGGCATCGCCCGTGCCATCGCCCGCACCGAGCCGGTCCTGATGTTCGCCGGACCGGGGCACACCGACGAGGCCCGCGCCCAGTGCGGCCCCACCGTCACCGTCGTCGAATACCCCGTCAACGACTGCTGGACGCGCGACACCGGCCCCATCTTCGCCCTCAACGCCGCCAAGTCCCGCCGGATCGGACTCGACTTCGCCTTCAACGGCTGGGGCGGCAAGTACCCGTACGACAAGGACGACCTCCTGCCCGTCGGCGTCTGCGCACAGCTCGGTGTGGAGCGCCGCGACGTCCCGATGGTCCTGGAAGGCGGCTCCGTCATCACCGACGGCCAGGGCACGCTCATCACCACGGAGGAGTGCCTGCTCAACCCCAACCGCAACCCCACGATGACCCGGGCGCAGATCGAGGCCACCCTGCTCGCCGCCTACGGGGCCACCAAGCTCATCTGGCTCCCTTACGGGCTGGCCAACGACACCATCACCAACGGGCACGTCGACCTCGTCGCCGCCTACCTCGGCCCCGCCCGGATCCTCCTGCACACCCAGCCCGACACCGCCAGCCCCAACCACGCCCGGATGGCCGCCAACAAGACGGTCCTGCAAGCCGCCACCGACGCCTGCGGACGCCCCTTCGACCTGGTGGAGATGGAACAGCAGCCGCACTTCCGCCAGAACGGCCTGCTGGTCGAGACCTTCAGCTACACCAACTACTACCTGACCGCCACCCAGGTGATCGTCCCCCTCTCCGGGGAGGCGGCGGCCGACACCGCGGCCCTCGACCGGCTCCGCCCCCTCTTCCCCGGCCGGGAGGTCCTCGGCACCCCCGCCCGGATCCTCGCCTGGGGCGGCGGTGGGGTCCACTGCGTCACCCAGCACGTGCCGCGCACCCGCTGACCGGGGCGCACGGTTCGCGGCGCGCGCGCCCCGCGCGCCGCGAACCGGTCGGCGGACGCCGCTTGACCCCTCCCGGACATGGGCAGGGTGGGGCGAGAGCACGCGGCCGCCGCCCCCGGCGGCGCGGCCGCGCGGGACGGCTGACGGGGAGTGGGCATGGGGTGGACGGCGGAGGATTTCGGGGCCTCGCACGAAGGCTGGGCCGGTGCGCTCCTGGCGGACGGCACCGAGCCGGGCCCGGTCTCCCTGGACCCGGGCGGCGGCCGCGACCTCCGCCAGACGCGGGAGTGGTGGGCCTACACCGGCATCCTGGACCGGCCCCGGGCCGCCGCCGCCCGCGCCGCCTGCGCCTGCGGCTGGCGCGGCGCCGCGCACTATCCGGTCGACCCTCGGCCCCAGGACCCCTCCGGCCTCTACGAGCAGGTGATCGAAGGGCCCCGCGACGACTGGGAACGCCACCTCGACGAGGTCGAGGCCCGCACCGTGCCGCTGCCCGCCGAGCTGGCCGACCTCCTCGACCGCGTCGAGGACCAGCTCAACAACCTGGCCGGACAGGCCCCGGTGGCCGCCCTCAAGGCCGTGGCCGCACTGGAGCGCATCACCAGGAGCGTGGCCCGCGACGCCGCCTACATCGCCGAGGCCGACGACCTGTCGTGGGAGTCGATCGCCACCGCCCTCGGCATATCCGAGAAGGAGGCCCGCTCCCGGCTGACCCACTACACCTGCCGGCGCTGACCGCCCGGCACCGGGCCGAAGAAGCCGCCCTCGCCGAAGGCCAGTGCGGCGAAGCGCTCGCCTATCCGCCGGTGGGTGGCCGCGTCCGGGTGCAGGGCGTCGGGCAGCGGCAGTCCGGCGGCGTCGGCCTCGCCGTAGAGCTCGCGGCCGTCGAGGTGGTACAGGTGCGGGTCCTCGTCCGCCCGCTGCCGCACGATCCGCGCCAGTTCCTCGCGGATGACGGTGAGCGTCAGCTTCCCGGCGGCGCGCTCGGCGGGGGCACCCGTCGCCCGGAAGCGCAGCTTGCCCGTACCGAGCGCGGCGGTGTCGAAGGCCGTCGGCCCCGGGGTGTCCTCGTGGATGGGGCACAGCAGCGGCGAGACGACCAGCAGCGGAGTGTCCGGGTGGCCCTCGCGGACGGTGTCGAGGAAGCCGTGGACCGCGGGGGTGAAGGCGCGCAGCCGCATCAGGTCGGTGTTGACCAGGTTGATGCCCAGCTTGACGCTGATCAGGTCGGCCGGGGCGTCGCGCAGGGCGCGCGCCGTGAACGGGTCGAGCAGTGCGCTGCCGCCCAGGCCCAGGTTGACCAGCTCCACCCCGCCGAGGGCGGCCGCGAGCGCCGGCCAGGTGCCGGTGGGGGCCGCGGCGCCGGAACCCTGGCTGATCGAACTGCCGTGGTGCGCCCACACCCTGCGGCCGCGGTCCGGCGCGGGGGCGACGGGGGCGTCGGTGCGCAGGGCGACGAGCTCGGTCGTCTCGTCGTGCGGCAGCCAGATCTCCACGTCCTTCATCCGCCCGGGCAGGCCCGGGAAGCGCAGCGTGGCGGCCGGGCCGCTGCGGTGCTCGACGCCGCCCGTCGCGGGGTCGATGGTGAGGGTGTCGCCGCCCGCCGCGGTCGCCCGCCCGGCCGGACGGCCGTCGACGAGGAGCTCGTAGACCCCGTCGGGACGGGGCGGGGCGCCCGCGTAGACCCGTTTGACGGGCAGGACGTCCAGCTCGACGGCGGTCGCCGCGGTGCGCAGGGCCAGCCGTACGCCGGAGGGCTGGGACTCGGCCATGGCCAGCTGCCCGTCGGTGTTCTGGGCCCGGGCCCGGGCCGGCAGCCGGTGGGGCAGCAGGCCGCGTCCGGTGTGCTCGGTGTCGAGGGCCCCGCGCAGGAGCTCCGCGGTGACGGGCGTGGTGGTCAGGGGCCCGGCGGCGCGGGACGTCACCTCGCCGCCCGGGTGCGCAGCAGGGTGTCGAGGGCGTCGAGGGTCCATGACCAGCTCTCCTGGGAGTCGGGGGTGCTGTGGCTGAAGCTGCCGGCCAGCTCCAGGCTGACGTAGCCGTGGAAGACGCTGCCCAGCAGGCGGACGGCGTGCGTCTGGTCCGGGCCCGCCAGGTCGTAGCCCCGCAGGACCGCCCGCATCATCTCCGAGTGCCGTGGGCCGGCGCTCGCGGCGGCCTCCTCGGGGGTGAGCCGGAACCGGGACGCGTCATAGCGGCCGGGGTGCTCGCGGGCGTAGTCGCGGTAGACGTCCGCCAGGGCGGTCAGGGCGTCCTTGCCCGCGCGTCCGGCCAGGGCCGAGGCGCCGCGCTCGGCGAGTTCCGCCAGGGCGAGCAGGGCGATCTTCGCCTTCAGGTCGCGGGAGTTGCGTACGTGCGAGTACAGGCTGGCGGTCTTGACGCCGAACCGCCGGGCGAGCGCCGAGGCGGTCACCTGCTCGAAGCCGGCCTCGTCGGCCAGCTCCGCCCCGGCCCGCACCAGGCGGTCCGTGGTCAACCCGATGCGTCCCATGCCCGTCCCTCACAGCTCCCGCGGCCGGTGGCCGCCCGCCGACTGTCCTCACCATCTACCTATGGTGATTATGCGTTTGCCTAAAGCCTTTAGGCAAATTAGCGTGCTCCTCATGAAGCCACTGACCGAGCAAGAGATCCGCGCCGCCTTCGTCAACTGCACCAAGGGCGAGGCCAAGCGGCTGACCGTCCCCCGCGACCTGGCCGACCGCCCCTGGGAGGACCTGGACTACCTCGGCTGGCGCGACCCCCAGTCGCCCGGGCGCGCCTACCTGGTGACCGAGGCCGGAGGCCGGCTCGGCGCCCTCGCCCTGCGCCGCCCCGCGGCGGGCGCCGGGCAGGGGCGGCGCAGCCTGTGCAGGATCTGCCTGACCGCCCACGACGGCGGAGTCTCCCTGATGGTCGCCCCGAAGGCCGGCAAGGCCGGGCAGCAGGGCAACTCGGTCGGCGTCTACATGTGCGACGACCTCGCCTGTTCGCTGTACGTGCGCGGCATGAAGGAGGCCGGCCCGGGCGCACGGCTCCCCGAGACGCTCACGCTGGAGGAGAAGATCGAACGTACCGTGGCGAACCTCGCCGCGTTCGTCGCCAAGGTGACCGCCTGACCGGCACGACCGCGGCCGGGGCCCGCACGACCGGCGCGGAGCCCGGCTCAGGGCCCTTCGGGCGTCTCCTGGAGGGCGGCGGCGACGAGGGCGACGTCGTTGCCGATGGAGAGGATGCCCGCGGGGTCGGTGTTCGGCGTCGACGCCCCGTTCACACCCGCGTAGAACGGCTCGAAGCGGCCGCCGCCCCGGTCGAGGTACCCGGCGATCGTGATGGCGCCCACGGCCAGCCCGTTGCCCAGCGCGTCGCCGCCGACGGCCGCACCGGTCTTCGCGAACACCTTCCCGCGCGCCGGACAGCTGCGGCAGTTCGCGGCCAGCAGGCCGTCGACGCCCAGGATGGGCAGGGCCTCCCGGAAGCGCCGGGCGTCCGGGCCGCGCTGCCAGTACGCCAGCATCTGCACCAGGGCCCGCGGGGTGGCCCGGTCGGCGGGGTTGCCGCCGCGGCCGTCCATGAGTTCCACCTGTCCGCGGTCGACGCCCGCCCGGCCGAGGAACGCGGCCAGGACCGGGAAGCCGTCCGCGCACTGCGCACTGCCGGCGGTGACGGCCATCAGGCAGATGCCCAGGTTGGCGCCCAGGTTGTGGCTGACCTTGAGGATCAGCCTGGCGTACTGCTCGTAGGGGGGTGAGGTGTACGCGGCCACCCGCGGGTCCCCCTCGTAGTCGCGCGGCAGCCGGCCGGCCGGGTTGGCCCCCGTCGCGGCGGCGCTGACCTCCACCCCGGCCCGGCCGAGCGCCTCGATGAGCGCGGTCCGGCCGAAGGCGGCCGGGTCCGTGACGGGCGAGGTCCGCAGCAGCGGCGCGGAGCCGGCGGCGATGGTGCCGGACAGCCGGATCCGGGTACCGGTCGCGTCGGCCGTCACGGTGACCGCCGTGGGCTTGCCCGCCGCCACCGTCTTCACCGCCGACGTCACCTCGTACGGGGCCACCTTCGGCCGCCAGTCCAGCCGGGCGTCGGCACCCGGGCGGTCGCCGGGCGTGGTCAGCAGGTCCACGAGGTTGTCGTTGACGATCAGCGGGGTGGGCGTGGGGTCGAGGACGGGGTCGGCGGCGAACAGCCGGCTGTCCACGACCACCTCCCCGTCCACCCGCGTGATGCCGGACCGGCGGACCTGCCGGGCCAGTTCGTCGATCCCCGCGAGGGGGTTCTCCGGGGTGAGGGTGGCGCCGGGGAAGTCGTTGGCATAGGTGTGGTCGAGGTCGGTGTAGGCGACCGTCCCGTCGGGCCGCGTCCGGCCGCCCAGGGTGAGGTCGCCCTGCGCGACGAGGTCGAGGTCCCCGGTCAGCGTGCCCCCGCTGCGCTGCCCGACGGCGTAGACGGGCGTCACGAAACGGTGGTCCGTTCCCAGCGTCCGCCAGGTGCCGGAGACGGAGAACAGCTTCGCGGTGGACCCCGGGATGAAGAACTGCTCCGGGAACATGCCGCGGACCACGGGCCCGCCCTCCGGCCCGGTCTGCAGCAGCCCCCACTGGGCATGCCGGTACTCGGGCTTGCCCATGATCTCCCTGATCTGCGGGGGCAGCCGCCCCGCGTCTCCCGGGCCGGACGACGAGGGGGACGGCGGGGGACCGGGGGCCGCGCGGGCTGACGCCCCCGCCCCGAACACCGCCAGCAGCAGCGCGGCGCACCCGGCCCCCACACGCCGCCGCAGTACGGCACACCGGACCGGATGTCCCACAGCGCGCTCCGTTCGCCGCGGCTGCCGGGCTTCGCCGGAAGTCCGCCGGGAAGTCCGAGGCCTGCGCCCAGCCTGACACAGCCCTCCACCCCCCGCACGTCACCCGGACGGCCGTCAAGCCCCGAACTGCCGGGACGTGACGGGACGCCCCCGTCCGCGGCCCAATGGAAGCCAGGAGCCCGACCCCCCACCAGCCGAACCCCAGGCGATTTCCCCCCTGCACCCGGCACTCCTCCCAGGAGATCCCCATGAGCCAGATCTACCGCATCTCCCTCCTCGCCGCCGCCATGGAAGCCGGTGCCGTGCGCGTGGCTCCCGGCGTGTTCGCGGCCTCGCGGATGCCCGGCACCGGAAACACCGCCGTACCCCCGCGCCCCGCCCGGGCGGCGGACGGGAGGTGGAGCACCCTCGTGCGCGACGGGAAGGCGGCAGCGGTCATCGTCGTGGCCCTCTGACCGGTCACGCCGCCCCCGCCCCCGCCTCTGCCTCCGCTCCCGCCCCCGACCTGGCCAGGGCCAGGACCCCGGCGCAGATCAGGGCCAGGCCGAGCAGCTGGGGGAGCAGCCACCAGTGCGCGCGCAGGTGCTCCTCGTACAGCAGTACACCCAGGGCGACGCTGACCCCGGCGTCGCCCAGCGTCAGGGCGGGCTGGGAGGCGACCAGCGGCCCGCCCTGCATCGCGTGCTCGAGGAGCAGGACGGCGCAGATGCCGGCCGCACCGAAGGCGTACGTCTCCCAGGCCGTCAGGAACGCCCCGGCCCCGCCCGCGCCCAGGATGTGCACGGCCGACTTCATCAGGGCCGCGGTCAGCGCGTAACAGACGGCGGTGGCCGCGCCCAGGCACCCGGCCCGCATCCGGCCCGGCGGCCGCCGCAGCCCCGCCACGGCCAGCACCGCCACCGCCCCCGCGCACGCCGGCAGGGTCAGCACCCACCGGTCGAGCGGCACGTGCGTCCGGTTCCCCGCGGGCGAGGCGGCCACCAGCACGACACCCAGCCCGGCCACCACCGCGGCCACGGCGAGCCACACCGCCCCCGGCAGCCGGCTCCGTGCCATCAGCGAGGCGATCAGCAGCGCGAGGGGCAGCTCCAGCACGAACAGGGGCTGCACGAGCGACAGCGCGCCCGTCGCCAGCGCCACGGCCTGCCCCACCCCGGCCGCGATCACCGCCATGATCCCCCCGATCCACAGCGGCCGCCGCAACAGGTCCAGGACCAGCCCGAACCGGAACCCCTCGCTCTGCGGCACGGTGAGCGAGGCCCGCCGCTGGAGCACCGTCGCGAGCGCGTTGCTGAACGCGGCGAACAGCGCGAAGAGAACCGGCACGACGACGCCCATACCCCCGATCCTCACCGCCCCACCCCACACCGCCACCCCGCTGTCCCCCACCCGGCCCACCCCCGGCGCGCGCCCGCCCCGGCCCCCACCGCCCCGCCTCCGCAGCCAGGGCAGCCCCGCGCCGCCTGGCTAGCTGAGCCCTGTCGGGCGAAAACCCAGACCCGCCAAGCAGCGCATGCGGGCACGTCGTTGCACACGAGCGCGGCGGGGGCAAGTCCGTACAGATGATCGAGGTTAGGGTGTCTCCGACAGCTCATGAGGGATTCGTGGACACAGACATCAAGACGTACTACGTGCGACAGAGCGCGGGCGGCGCCCGCTCGGCGGCGGAAGAGGCGCTGGACAACCTCCGGCGGTCGCTGGACTCGAGCGACACGGCAGCCGACGGCCACCACGGCTGGGCCTCCGCCGCGGCCCTGAAGCGGTGCGCGTCCGCCTGGGAGGACCACATGGTCGACCTGGGCAGGCAGATGAACACGATGGCCGACCACCTTCACACTACGGCTCGTTCCTACGACACCACGGACGCACAGGCGAGGGACGCCTTCACCCGACTCCAGCACGGCCTCGCCGACTTCGGGGGCAACTGACCTGTGGTCACCTATCACGACCTGTACGGCTGCCGGGTGGACCAGTGGCAGAAGGCGGCGGACGACTGGGTCGACCTCGCGCGGCGCTCCTCTTCCGCCGCCGACGACATCCGGGCGCAGGGGAAGAAGCCCCTGGACGACCACTGGGCGGACGCCACCGGCAAGACGGCCGGCAAGAGGCTGGAAGACCTGGCCGACCGGCTGGAGGCCGGCGGCGACATCATGAAGGGCGTCGCCATGGTCCTCGACGCGCTGACCCACTCGATGGGGTACGCCCAGCGCACACTCTTTCACGCCGTCGAACTGGCCGGCGGTTACGGGCTGAGCATTCAGGACGGTCGAGCCGTGGGCGTGTACACGGGAGCCGTACCCACGGGACCGAACGTTCCGCAGAACGTGCGCGACGCCTATGCCCGGGAGCAGGGACGCATCACCGAGGTCGACGGGCTGATAGAGGAAGCCCTCCGCGAGGCCTCCCAGGCCGACTCGAAGGCCTCTGCCGAACTGGAGAAACTCGCGGGAACCATCAACGTCTCAGATACCTCACGAGCGCACAACGAGATCCTCGTCGAGGCGTCCCACATCGAGTTCGACATCCTCAGGGCGAACATCCCCGTCGGCAAGGACCCACACCTGGTACGCGCCTGGTGGGACGGCCTGACGCCCCGGCAGCGGCAGGACCTCATGCGGGCCGATCCGGTCACCCTCGCCGACCTCAACGGCCTTCCGCCGGAGGTCGGACACGAACTCCGGGGTCCCGACGGAAAGATCGACCGGGTCGAGATGGTGCGGTACGCGCTCGACCACTGGGACAAGAAGGACGATCTCGAGTTCAAGAACAACTGCGCCAATTTCACGTCGTCGGCCCTCGAGGCCGGAGGCATGCAGAAGAAGTTCGACTTCTGGATGGGACCGCGCGGGGACAACACCTGGGGACGCGAGAGCGGCATCGGGGTTCCCTGGCTCGACCAACGGGCCTATCACTCCCGGTCGTGGTCGCAGGCCAAAGGCCTGCACGGCTTCCTCCTGCGCAACGGTGGTGAGGAAATCACGCGATCAGAGGCGCGTCCGGGTGACGTGGTCTTCTACGAGCAGGTCGCTGCCGACCCGGACGAGCCCCAGGGAGAGATCTACCACGCGGCGGTGGTCACCTCGGTGACCCCTGACGGCGACATCAAACTGACCCAGCACACCAGCTCGTTCCAGAACGTGAGCCTGGACAGCCGCGAGCACGTGGCCACGAGGAACCACGGCCAGCAGCGTGTCCACATCGTCCGACCACACCCGAACTGGTACTGATGGAAACTCCTCCCGCGGCGCTGTCCGGCCCCGCACAGGACCGCACGGCCGTCACGCCCGGCATGGTGGTCACGGCACTGCTCGTCCCGGTGGTGGCCCTGCTCGGCGTGGTCACCTCCTGGAGCGTCCAGGGCATCGACAGCGACTGGGTGCACCGCCAGCAGGCGGCCTGCCGGCACCTGCCGTTTCCGAAGTCGGAATACCTCGTCGCGTGGTCGGGGCCGGTCCTCGGCCTGTCGGCCATGGCCGTGTGTCTCCTCCTGGCCCGGTGGATCCGCCGCCGCTCCGGCCTGCGGCTCCGGGACACCTGGCCGGGGCTGCTTGCCCTCGTGTGCGTCCTGTTCGACGGTCCGGCGGTTCTGCTGGAGTTGTTCATGCTGTGGGCGACCTACACACCCGACGGCTCGGGGCCGATCCTCGGCGACTGCGGTTAGGCTCACGGCGCAGCTCCGCCAGCACCTTGCTCGCGGTCGCCATGGCGACGCCCCACTGCCGGGTGATCTCACGGGTCGCCGGAACACGCTCGCCCGGCGCCCTCGCCCTGCGGCGGTACGACGCGGTCATGCGCCCCTACGTGACCCGGGCGCAGGAACTGCCGCCCGGCGGAGCCGCCGGGTGCGCGCCCGCGGGACGCCTGGGCAGCCGGCTGCGCGACCTCGCGATGCGGTCGGTGGCCCGTTGGCCGATGCGCACCCTGCCCGCCGCGCAGTTCGCCAAGGCCGGGGACATCGCCCTTGCGGAGTACGGCTGCCCGGACCCGGCGGTGACGTCGTGCCGAATCCGTCGTGACGCGACCATTGATCGATCGGCCCTCCGGCGGCCAAGGTGGTCACCGCACCCCGGAGCCGCCCGTCCGCTCCGGACGTGCTCCCCCTCGCAGCGGACCGCGGCCCCCGGCCCCGCCCGCCGCGTCCCCCGCCGGAAGAGGAGCAAGGCGCATGTCCACCACCCCCTCACTGCCCCGCCGCAAGCCCGGTGCCAGCGGACGGACCTTCGAGATGCAGGAGCCCGGCCCCGCGTCCCCGGGCCGCGCCCTGCGCGTCCGTGCCGCCGAAGGCTGGGAGCGGTTCGTGCGGCGTGCCGAGACCGACCTCGGGCAGGAGGCCGGGGGAGGGGACGCCGCGCCCTGAGCGCGGGCGCGCGCCCCCCGGGACACCTTCGGGTGACCCGTCGCGCCCAGGGCTTCCGGACACCCCGTTCCTGCCGAAGACTTGGCGCTTCCCGCACCCACGGAGGCGCAGCCGGTGACCAGCAAGGACAGCAACCGCGACGGCAACAGCGACGGCGACGGCGACGGCGACAGCGACGGACAGGAACGGGTCCAGGAAGAACTCGCCTTCGCGTTCGAGCGGGACAGCAGATGGGAGGCGACCAAGCTCATCACACTGCGGCACATGGCCCGGCGGCTCCCGCACCTCCTCACACGCTCCCTGAGCGTCGCCTGGCGCGTCGACCGCCGCTCGGTCGTGGTCCTGATGGCCTGCCAGGCGGTCTCCGGTGCCGCCGCCGCCACCGGCCTGCTCGCCACCACCTCGACCATCACCGCCCTGATCTCCTCCGGGGACATCACCGGCCGGCTGTGGGACGCCTGGCCCTCGGTCGCGGTCCTCGCCGCCGCGGCCGGACTCCGCGCCGGCCTGTACATCGTCGTGACCTGGCTCTCCTCCCGGCTCGCGCCCCTCATGCAGCAGGAGTGCGAGCTGATGCTGCTGGACGCGGCGACCACCTCCGAGCTCGCCGCCTACGACAGCCCCGGCTTCAAGGACCGCTGGGACAACGCCGAACGCGGCGCCGTCGTCGCCAAGGACATCATCGAAGAGGGCCAGGAACTGATCGCCGCCCTCGCCTCCCTCCTCGCCGGCGCCTTCGTCCTCGGCGCCCTCCACCCCGTCCTCATCCCCTTCCTCGTCCTCGCCGGCATCCCGCAGGGCATCGCCCAGATCCACAGCGCCCGCGTCACCTACACCGCCGGCGTGCGGATGACCGGGCACAGCCGCATGCTCGGCGTCCTGCGCTGGCACCTGTCCGACAGCCACGCCGCCGACCAGATCCGTGCCGGGACGATGGCCCCGTTCCTGCTGGGCACCTACCGCCGCATCACCGGGCGCGTCACCGAGGTCCACCGGCAGGCCGTTACCGACGGCGCCCGGATGGCCTTCCTCGGCGCGCTCGGCGGCGGCGCGGCGTCCGCGCTCGTCTGGGGCGTGCTCGTCGCCCTCCTGGCCACCGGCCACCTGTCCGTGGCGGCGGCCGGCACCGCCGTCCTCGCCCTGCGGACGGTCACCGGCTCCGTCCAGGGCGTCGTCCGGATGTCCGCCGTCATCTTCCGCACCGGCATGTACATGGACGACTGGTCACGGTTCCTGGAGGAGACCGGCGGCTACCGGCTGAAGGCGGGCGAGGTCGTCCCCGGCGCCCCCGGCGAGGTCCGCGCCGAGAAGCTCGTCTACCGGTACGAGGGCAGCGAGCGCAACGCCCTCGACGGCATCGACTTCTCCGTCCGCCGCGGCGAGATCGTCGCCCTGGTCGGAGAGAACGGCTCCGGCAAGACCACGCTGTCCAACCTCCTCACCCGGCTGCACCTGCCCACCGCCGGCACGGTCACCTGGGACGGCCACCCCACCACCGCCCTCGACCCCCACGCCGCGTGGAAGCAGGTCGCCATGGTCCCGCAGCGCTACGCCTGCTGGCCCCTGACCGCCCGCGACAACATCACCCTCGGCCAGCCGGCCGGCGGCGACGGCCGCGACGGCGACGAGGCCGGTGTGTGGGAGGCCTGCCGGGCCACCGGCGCCGACGAGGTCGTGGCCGAACTCCGCTCCGGCCTCGGCACCCTCCTGGCCCGCGAGTGGCTGGGTGGCACCGACCTGTCGGGCGGCCAGTGGCAGCGCATCGCCCTCGCCCGCGCCTTCTACCGCCCCGCCGGCCTCCTCGTGCTGGACGAACCCACCTCGGCCCTCGACCCGCGCGCCGAGCACCGCATCTTCACCCATCTGCGCCGGGCCGCCCGGGACCGCGCCGTCGTCCTCGTCACGCACCGCCTCACCAACGTGGCCGTGGCCGACCGCATCGTCGTCCTCGACCACGGCCGGGTCGTCCAGCAGGGCACGTACGGCGAACTGTCCACCGCCCCCGGCCTGTTCCGCGAACTGCTCGCCCTCCAGCACGACCGCGACGGCGCCATCCCCTCCCAGCGGGCCGCAGCGGCCGCCCCCGGGGAGCCGTGAGCGACCCGGCCGCCCGGGCAGGACGGCCCCGGGCGCCGGTGGCGCCGCCGGTCAGCGCCCGGCCGGAGTGCGGGTGAGGGCGCGCACGGCCGTCTCCTGCGAGTAGGCCAGCAGGCCGATCGTGACCGTGGCCATGACCACCGCGAAGAGGGCGTGACCGAGGGTCGAAGCGACGGCGAAGCCCAGCGCGTTGAGGGCGAAGTGGCTGCCGATCCGCAGGGCGACGAGGGCGATCGCGACCTTGCGGGTCTCCTTGCCCCGCCACAGGGCCTTGGCGAGCTTCAGGCGCCGGCGCATCATCGTCAGCGAGACGGCGATGTTGACGACCAGCAGCCCCAGCAGGACCGGCCAGGCCGAGGGGAAGGCCTTGATGATGTCGAAGGCGGCCGCGAGGACGCCCTCGAAGCCGAAGAACCAGACCGGGAGCCGGTAGTCGGCCGGAGTGAGGTTCTCGGTGCTGGTCTCTTCGGCCGGTCCGGCCGTCGTCTTCTTCTTCAGGATGTTCACTTCGGTCCCCCGTGGTCGTTGCGTCGACCGTCATCCTCGCCGGGGGGGAGGGGACGGGCGGCAGGGCCCGTGATCACCTGTGCGGGATGACAGATGTCATAGGACACCGACGTCACACGGATGTCGTGCGAACCGGGTCAGTCCGCCGCCCCCGGATCCTGAGCCGGCCGGGTCCGCAGCCGGCCGGCGGCCCGGCGGCGGGTGAGGCGCCGCTCCTCGCGGGCGGCCCAGCGGCGGACCCGGGCCGGTTCCAGCGGGCTGCCGTGGCCGACGTGGAGCCGGGCCGGGCCCAGGTCGAGCATCCGCTTCAGGCTGGCGAGGTTGCCCACGGGGTCGTCGTGGAAAGGGGGGTTGGCCGGTCTGCCCGGGATGAGCCCCATGAAGGAGCTGGCGATCAGATCGCCCGCGACGAGGTCGCCCCGCCCGGTGAGCACCGAGACCGATCCGGCGGTGTGTCCCGGAGTCGGCATGACGCGCGCCTCGATCCCGAAGTCGGACAGGTCCGTCTCACCCCGCAACAGCACCTCCGGCTCCACCGGTTCGGCCCGCGCGTGCAGTTTCGCGTTGCGGGCCATCAGGCGGCCCATCGGGCCGGTGGGCAGGTACGGTTCGCGGACCCGGCCGGTACGGAACGGTCCCAGGTCGGCCACGTGGCCCGCGACCGGGGCGCCGGTCAGCCGGCTCAGTTCGGCGGCCGAGCCGAAGTGGTCGATGTGCCCGTGGGTGAGGACGATCAGCGACAGGTCGGCCGGGTCCACCCCGTGCGCGGCGATCGCGTCGTGGATCTTCCGGCCGCTGCCGGGGGTGCCGGCGTCGACGACCACGGGCCTGCGGCCCAGCAGCAGGTAGGCGTTGATGTGGTGGCGGCCCAGGACGGGGATCGGGACGACTCGGGTGGCAGCGGACACGGTGAGTTCTCCATGGGAGGGGGGGGAGGCAGGGGTGGGCAAAGGGGGTGCCGGGGCAGGCGGGGTGAGGGGGCGTCAGCGGAAGCGGCGGCGGTATTCGGCGGGGGTGGTGCCCAGGCGGCGCCGGAAGCAGCGGTGGAGGCTCTCCACCGAGCCGAGTCCGCTCAGGGCGGCCACCTCCGGCAGGCCGTGCTCGCTGTCCTGGAGCAGCCTGCGCGCGGCTTCGAGCCGCGCGGACTCGACGTACGCGCCCGGTGTGGTGGCGGTCCGGCGGCGGAAGAGCCGCGAGAAGTGGCGCACGCTCAGGTGCAGCCGTGCGGCCAGCGCCTCCGCGGACAGGTCCTCGGTCAGGTGCTCGCCGATCCAGGCCCGCAGCTCGTCGATCCGGTCCCCGCCGGGCGCGTCCGCTACCGCGAGCGGCACGCTGAACTGGCTCTGACCGCCCGAGCGTTTGACGTACATGACCATCATCCGGGCGGTGGCCAGGGCGAGTTCGGGGCCGTGGTCCTCGGTGACCATCGCGAGCGCCATGTCCATCCCCGAGGTGATCCCCGCGCAGGTCCACAGCCGCCCGGCCCGGATGAACAGGGGGTCCGGGTCGACGGCGACGCGCGGGTGGTCGGCGGCCAGCCGGGCGGCCGTGAGCCAGTGGGTCGTGGCGGGCAGGCCGTCGAGCAGCCCGGCCGCCGCCAGCAGGTGCGCGCCCGCGCAGACCGATCCCACCCGCCCGGCCCGGGGCGCGGCCCCCCGCAGCCAGTCGACGACCGCCGCGTCGAGCACCGGCTCCACCCCGTTCTCGCCGACCTCCACCGCGCCCGACACGAGCAGGGTGTCCACGGCCCCGTCCACCTCCTCCAGTGCCAGGTCGGCCATCAGCCGCAGCCCGCTGGAGGTCACCACCGGCCCCCCGCCCGCCGTCGCGACCCGGACGGTGTACCCGGGCCGCCCGGGTCCGGCGACGCGCGTCGCGACGGAGAACACCTCGGCCGGGCCGGTGACATCGAGCAGTTCGGCGCCGGGGAAGGCGACGATGACGATCCTGTGCGGTGGGAGCATGCCCCGATCATTCCGCCCCCACCGGATGGCTGCAATGACCAGCTTCTGTCACATCCGGCCATGTCCGGGTGCCGCCCCCACCGGGCCCGCGGACGCACGGCCGGCCGGCTCAGCCCCCCGCGCGGTCCAGCCGTACCGCGCTCTCCAGCAGCAGGGCGTGCACGAACGCCTGCGGCAGGTTGCCCCGCAGCTGCCGGTTGCGCACGTCGTACTCCTCGGCGAACAGCCCGGCCTGGCCGACGGCCGTGCGGGTCCGCTCGAACCAGCGGCCCGCCTCCGCCGGCCGGCCGTGCGCCAGGCAGGCCGAGGCCATCTGGAACCCGCCCAGCAGGAAGGCGCCCTCCAGCTCGCCCAGCGGGCCGTCGCCCTGCCGGAACCGGTACACGAACCCGTCCACCGCCAGCTCCCGCGCCACCGCCTCCCGGGTGGCCACCGCCACGGACCGCGGGCCCGGCCAGTACGGCGAGGCCAGGGGCCGCAGCAGCGCCGCGTCGGGGCCGGTGTCCGTGGCGGAGCGCTGCCAGCGGCCCGAGGAGTGCAGGCAGCGGCGCCGGGTCTCCCGCAGCACCGTCCGCGCCAGCGCCGACCAGCGGTCCGCTTCCGCCCCGCCGATCTCCCGCGCGGCCGCGCGCAGTCCGGTGACCGCGGCCAGCCGCGAATGGGTCCACCAGGCCGGCTCCAGTTCCCACAGGCCCGCGTCGGGCCGGTCCCAGAACTCCTCCAGGGCCTTCCCGGCCACCACCGCCGCCCGGGCCCCGTCCCCGGGCAGGCGGTCCTCGCGGGCCGCCGCCAGGAGTTCCAGCACCTCGCCGAAGGTGTCGAGCTGGAACTGGTCCCCGGCGTGGTTGCCGACCCGGTCCGTCGCCCCCGGATAGCCGCACAGCGGAAGCCGCCGCTCGGCCGGTACCGGCGAGCCGTCGGCCCGGTACGCGGGCCGCAGCCCGGGCCCGTCCGCGAGCACCCGCTCGGTGACCACGCGCACCGCCGCGTCCGCCAGCGGGTGCCAGCCGTGCACCGCCACCGCCTGGCCCGCGTAGCACTGGTCGCGCAGCCAGGCGTAGCGGTAGTCGTAGTCCCGGTCCGCGTCCGCCCGTTCGGGCAGGGACGTGGTCGCCGCCGCCACCATCGCACCCGTCCGCGGGCTGGTCAGGCCGGTGAGGACGGCGTACGCCTGGCGCACGTCCCGGGCCGCCGTCAGCCCGGAGCACGAGGGCACGGCGCCGGCCCAGAACCCCTCGGTACGCCGCCACGCGGACTCCGCGTCGACCGGCTCGCCCAGCGGCCCGTCACCCACCTCCAGCACCAGATCGCACCCACCGCCCGGCGCCACGTCCACCAGCGCGCCCAGCTCCCCGTCCGGTCCCACCCGCGCCCCCTCCGGGCCCCGCAGCCGCACCCGCAGCGATCCGCGCGCCCCCTCCCACAGCCCCTCCCCGGCCCGCCGCAGCACCGGCGCGGGCGCGCTGCCGTACTCCCCGCGCACCGCCAGCCGCACCGCCATCCGCGAGGCCCCCGACACGGCCCGGATCCGGCGCAGCAGCACCACCCGGTGCGGCTCGGCCGGGGCCGCCAGGGCCTCCCGGCACTCCACCACCGCGTCCGGCATCGTCCAGCGCGCCGTCCAGATCAGCGAGCCCTCGTCGTACGCCCCGCCCGACACCTTCCACGAGCACTCCGGACGCACCGTGAACGCGCCCGCGCCGCCGATCAGTTCGCAGAACACCGCGGGATCGTCCCAGCCGGGCACGCACAGCCACACCACGTCGCCGTCCGGCCCGGTCAGCGCGCCCCGCTCCCCGTCGGCCAGCAGCGCGTAGTCCCGCAACGGCCGCGGCACGTGCCGCGGTCCGGGACGGGGTCCGCCGCGACGCCGTTCCGTGGGGCTCACCCCCTTTCCGCTGTACGGGCGGCTACCCGGACCAGGAGGCCCCAACCCGCGCCGCCGCGGGCGCGGGCGCGGTTCAGAGCACCCGGTAGCGCTCCGCTCCCGACCGGCGCAGCGCCAGCCCGAGCCCGGGCGCCCCCGAGGCCGCCGGGCGCACCGTGCCCCCGGACGGGTCCAGCAGGCCCTCGCCCTCGAACAGCACCGGCTCCAGCCGGGCGTGGTCGTGGAACCACTCGATGTGCCGGAAGCCCGGCACCGCCGCGGCCGGGTGGGCGTGGACGTGCGGGGCGCAGTGCGCCGACAGCTCCAGCCCCTGCGACCGGGCGAGCGCGGCCACGCGCAGCCATTCGGTGATCCCGCCGCAGCGGGTGGCGTCGGCCTGCAGGCAGTCCACCGCCCCGGCCGCCGTCATCCGCGCGAAATAGGGCAGGTCGTAGCCGTACTCCCCGGCCGCCACATCGCAGTCGAGGCGGTCGCGCAGCAGCCGCAGCCCCGGCAGGTCGTCCGAGGACACCGGCTCCTCGAACCAGAGCACCCCGTACGCGGACAGCTCGCGCCCCACCCGCAGCGCCTGCCCCCGCGCGTAGGCGCCGTTGGCGTCCACGTACAGCTCGGCCCCGGGCCCGATCACCTCCCGGGCCAGCGCCACCCGCGCGAGGTCGCGGCCGACGGCCCGGCCCCGGTCCTGCCCGATCTTGATCTTCACGCGCGGGATGTGCAGCCCGTGGACCCAGCTCTCCAGCTGCGCCCGCAGCCGCTCGTCCGGCGCGGTGGTGAAGCCGCCGCTGCCGTACACGGGCACCTCCGGGCACGCCGCCCCGAGCAGGTCGGCCAGCGGGAGCCCCAGCAGGCGGGCCTTGAGGTCCCACAGGGCGATGTCCACCGCCGAGATCGCGCACGAGGCGATCCCGGGCCGTCCCGCGTTGCGCACCGCCCGGCACATGGCCTCGTTCAGCCCCGGCACCCCGAAGGCGTCACGGCCCTCGACCACCTCCGCCAGCAGCTCCCGCACCACCTCCGCGGCCGCCGCCGGGGCGTACGTCCAGCCCAGGCCCCGGACACCCCCGGCGTCCGCCTCCACCACCACCGCGGTCGTCGAATCCCAGGCCAGGGTCCCGTCCCCTTCCGGGGCATCGGTCGGCACGGTGTACGCACCGACCCCGATCCGCTCCACCGGGACGTCCCCGCACTCCTTGCGCGCACGCATCCGGGCCCTCCTCACGCCTCACGTAGGGACGCATCCGCGCCTACCCCTGCGTGCCCCCCGCAGTCCTCCCGCCGGCGCGTGTACGGGCGGGGCGGGCGGGTAGGCGCGAAGGGGACCAGTGCCACGCCGTACGGGAGGAACCGGCAGGAATGAAGGAGCGGCGGACCGCCGCGCGGCCGGCCGGCGGTGAAAGAGCCGGCCGGGGCCGGCACGAGAGCAGGGACGAACGGGCCGACCGGCAGTGGCAGGAGCTGATGCAGGAGATCCGGGTCGCCCAGACGGGCGTGCAGATCCTCTTCGGCTTCCTGCTCACGGTCGCCTTCACCCCGCACTTCCAGGGGATCTCGGCGACCGACAAGGCGGTCTACGTCGCCACGGTGGTCACCGGCTCGCTGGCCGCGGGCGCGCTGATCGGCCCGGTCTCCTTCCACCGCATCGTCTCCGGACGCCGCATCAAACCCCAGGCGGTGGTCTGGGCCTCGCGCCTGACCTTCGCCGGCATCGTGCTGCTGCTCGCCACCTTCACCTCCGCGCTCTTCCTCGTCCTGCGGGTGGTGACCCACGGGACGCTCGTCCCCTGCCTCGTCGGCGGGGTGGTGGCCTGGTACCTGCTGTGCTGGTTCGCGCTGCCCCTGTGGGCACGGGAGCGGCACACCGACGACACCTGAGCCGACGCCGCCCGGCGCGCCGCCCACCGCACGCTGCCCCCCGCCCACCGTCCGACGGCCGCCCCCCAAGGAGCCCGCAGCCATGGAAACCACCCGCAGTGAGCACCCCCGCCGGCCCCGTCAGACCGTGGTCGTCACCGGAGCCAGCGCCGGAGTGGGCCGCGCCACGGCCCGCGAGTTCGCCGCGCGCGGCGCCCGGGTAGCGCTGATCGCCCGCGGCCGCGCCGGGCTCGAAGCGGCCGCGAACGAGGTGGCACAGGCGGGCGGCACCCCGCTGGTGCTGCCCGCCGACGTCTCCGACGCCGCGCAGGTCGCCGCCGCCGCGGACCGGGTGGAGGCCGTCTTCGGGCCCGTCGACGTGTGGGTCAACGTCGCCTTCACCACCGTCTTCGCCCCCTTCGAGGAGATCCGGCCCGAGGAGTTCCGGCGCGTCACCGAGGTCACCTACCTCGGCTACGTCCACGGCACGAGGGCCGCCCTGGACCGGATGCTGCCCCGCGACTCGGGCACCATCGTCCAGGTCGGATCCGTCCTCGCCGAACGCTCCATCCCCCTCCAGTCGGCGTACTGCGGCGCCAAACACGCCGTCCAGGGGTTCACCTCCTCCGTCCGCACCGAGCTGATGCACCGCGGCAGCCGGGTGAAGGTGACGGTGGTCCAGCTGCCCGCCGTCAACACCCCGCAGTTCAGCTGGGGCCTGTCGCGGCTGCCACACCGCCCCCAGCCCGTACCGCCGATCTACCAGCCGGAGGTGGCCGCCCGGGCCATCGTCCACGCGGCCGACCACCCCGGACGGCGCGTCTACTGCGTGGGCGGCCGGGCCCTGGCCACCGTGATCGCCAACCGGCTGGTGCCGGGCCTGCTGGACCGCTACCTCGCCCGCACCGGCTTCGCCTCCCAGCAGACCGCCGAGCCCGACCCCGGACCGCGCCCGCACAACCTGTGGAACCCCCTCGACGGCGACGACGGCCGGGACTTCGGGGCGCACGGCACCTTCGACGACCGCTCCCACCCGCATTCCCCCGAGGCCTGGGCGGCCCGCCGCCCGCGCCTGCTGTGGACCGGCGCGGCGACGGCGGCGACCCTCGCCCTGGCGGCCCTGCGCCACCACCGGACCGCACACCGCTGAGGCACCAAGCCGAGGCTCACGCGTGAGGCACCCCGCCGAGGCTCACGCGTGAGGTACCCCGCCGAGGCTCACGCGTGAGGTACCAAGCCGGGGCTCACGCCTGGGGCGTCACGCCGAAGCTCACGCGGGCCCACGGGGCGCCCGGCTGTGCGACCGCCCGGCCTCCGCCCGCCGATGCCCCCGCCCGACCCCGCGCCCGGCCCCCGGCGCGGCCCGCTCCGGACGGTCGCCGGGCGGCGGGCCGTCCAGGGCCAGGGCCAGGGCCTCCGCCAGGTGCAGGGCCCGGCGACCGGTGCCCGCCTGCTCGATCTGCGTCCGGCAGCTGAAGCCGTCCGCCAGCACGAAGGCGTCGGCGGCCGTGGCGCGGACGGCGGGCAGGACGCCCTGCTCGGCGATGGCCATCGACAGCTCGTAGTGGCCGCGCTCGAAGCCGAAGTTGCCCGCCAGACCACAGCAGCCCGCATCCAGTACGTCCGCGTCCAGCCCGGCCCGGCGCATCAGCTCGCGGTCCGCCCCGGTGCCCAGCTTGGCGTACTGGTGGCAGTGGGTCTGCACCGTCGCCGCCCGCCCGGCCCGCGGCGCCCGCCAGGCGTCCGGGGCGTGGTGGACCAGCTGCTCGGCGAACGTCCGCGTCTGCGCCGCCAGCCGCCGGGCGTCCTCGTCCCCGGCCAGGAGCTCCGTCGCGTCGGAGCGCAGCGCGGCCGCGCAGGACGGCTCCAGCGCGACGACCGGCGTACCCGCCTCCAGCCACGGGCGCAGCGTCCGCGTGGTGCGCTCCAGCACCCGGCGCGCGATACCCAGCTGACCGGTGGAGATCCAGGTCAGCCCGCAGCACACCGTCGCATCCGGCACCGTCACACGGAACCCGGCGTCCTCCAGGACCCGCACGGCGGCCCCGGCGACCTGCGGATGGAAGTGGTTGGTGAAGGTGTCCGGCCACAGCAGCACCGTGCGCGGGTCCTCGGGCCGGGGCTCGGGACGGCGCGAGCGCCGCCAGGCCTCCTGGAAGGACACCGCCGCGAACGGCGGAGCGGCCCGCCGCGGATCCACGCCCGCCGCCAGCTTCCCCAGCCGGCCCAGCACGGGCGCCCGCAGCGCGGCGTTCGCCACCCCCGGGGCGGGGCGCGCGAGCCGCGCCCACAGCGGGAGCCAGCCCAGCGAGTAGTGCGCGGGCGGCCTCGGCCGCCACCGGTAGTGCTGGGCGAGGAACTCGGCCTTGTACGTGGCCATGTCCACCCCCACCGGGCAGTCGGACGCACAGCCCTTGCACGACAGGCACAGGTCGAGCGCGTCGCGCACCTCGGTGGAGCGCCAGCCGTCGTCGACGGGGGAGTCCCCGTGCCCGTCCAGCATCTCGAACAGCAGCCGCGCCCGGCCCCGGGTGGAGTGCTCCTCCTCCAGGGTGGCCCGGTACGAGGGACACATCACCCCGCCCTCGTGCGCACGGCAGTTGCCGATGCCCACGCACCGCTGCACGGCCCGGGTGAAGTCGTGGCCGTCCCCGGAGTACGCGAAGAAGGTCCTCCGCTCCGGCCGCGGCCGCCAGCCGGGCCCCAGGCGCAGGTCCGCGTCCAGCGGACGGGGGTCGACCACCTTGCCGGGGTTCATCCGGTTCTCCGGGTCGAAGAGCGCCTTGACCTCGCCCATCGCCCCCACGAGGGCCGGACCGAACATGCGGGGGAGCAGCTCGCCCCGGGCCTGCCCGTCGCCGTGCTCGCCCGACAGCGACCCGCCGTAGGAGGACACCAGGTCCGCCGCCTCCTCCAGGAACGCCCGGAACGCCTCCACGCCCTTGGCGTCGCGCAGCCCGAACGGGATCCGCGTGTGCACGCAGCCCTGGCCGAAGTGCCCGTACAGGGAGGCCTGCTGGTAGCCGTACCGTTCGTACAGCCGCTCCAGGTCGCGCAGGTAGCCGCCCAGCCGCTCCGGGGCCACGGCCGAGTCCTCCCAGCCCTCCCAGGTCTCCGAGCCGTCCGGCGGCCGGGCGGTCACCCCGAGCCCCGCCTCGCGGGCCTTGAGGAACTCCTGCTCCCGCGGCGGGTCGTCGGAGAACGCCACCGAGGCGTCCTCCTCGCCGCGTCCGACGGCCCGCAGCAGCTCGTACGCCTGCCGGTCCGCCTCCTCCTTGCTCTCACCGGTGAACTGGACGAGGAGCCAGGCGTCGCCCTCCGGCAGCAGCTCCAGGGAGTGCAGGTGGACCCGCTCCTCCCGCATCAGCTGCGCCATCCGCCCGTCGACGGCTTCGAGCTGGGCCGGCCGGCTGTGCTCCAGCAGGGCGGGAACGGCGTCCGCCGCCGCGTACACGTCCTCGTAGCCCAGGACCAGCAGGGCCTCCGCCGCCGGGACCTCGACCAGGGCGAGCTCCGCCCGCAGCACGGTCACCAGCGTGCCCTCGCTGCCCACCAGGGCCCGGGCCACGTCGAAGCCGTTCTCCGGGAGCAGGGAGTCCAGGTTGTAGCCCGACACCCGCCGGGGGATCTTCGGGTAGCCGCGGCGGATCTCGGCGAGGTGCCGGTCGGCGATGTCCTTCAGCCCCCGGTGGATCCGGGCGCGCCCGCCGCCCGCGGCGACGATCCGCTCGTACTCCTCCGGGCCCGTGGGACCGGCCCAGAACCGGTCGCCGCCGTAGGTGAGGACCTCCAGCCGCCGGACGTTGTCGACGGTCTTGCCGTACGCCTGGGCAGAGGCCCCGCAGCTGTTGTTGCCGATCATCCCGCCCAGCGTGCAGTGGCTGTGCGTGGCCGGCTTCGGACCGAACTTCAGGCCGTACGGCTCCAGTTGCCGGTTGAGCTCGTCCAGGGCGATGCCCGGTTCGACCACGCAGCCGCGCGCCGCCGGATCCACCGAGACCAGGCGGTTGCAGTACTTGGTCCAGTCGATCACGACGGCCGTGTTCGTGCACTGGCCGCCCAGGCTCGTCCCGCCGCCCCGCGACAGGACGGGCGCGTGCAGGCGCGCGCAGACGGAGACCGCCCGCGCACCCGCCTCCACCGTCCGGGGGACGACCACGCCGAGGGGGACCTGCCGGTAGTTGGAGCCGTCGGTGGAGTACGCGCCCCGGCTGCCCGCGTCGAAACGGACCTCCCCGTCCACCTCGGCCCGCAGCGCGCGTTCCAGCCCGGCCACATCCACCGGGGCGGGGCCGGCCGCCATCAGCCCGCCCCGCCGGGCAGGAAGTCCTGCGCCTTCGCCTTCAGCCCCTGGCGCACCACGTTGCCGCGGTCGCTGTCCCCGTGCAGCACCGCCGAGGCGGAGGCCTTGATCTGCTCCCACGTGGCGTGCGGCGGGATCGGCGGCACCGCCGGGTCGGTCCGGAAGTCGATGACGAACGGCCGGTCCGCCTCCAGGGCCTGACGCCAGGCCGGCCCCACGTCCTCGGGCCGCTCCACCCGCACCCCGCCGAGACCGAACAGGGCGGCCACGTCGGCGTAGCGGACGTCGGGGATGGACTGCGAGTCCTCGAACTGCGGGGCGCCCTGCATGGCGCGCATCTCCCAGGTGACCTGGTTGAGGTCCTGGTTGTTCAGCACGGCCACCACCAGCCGCGGATCCGACCACTGCGGATAGTACTTCGCGGCCGTGATCAGCTCCGCCATCCCGTTCATCTGCATGGCGCCGTCACCGACGATCGCGATACCGGGCCGGTCGGGGTGCGCGAACTTCGCGCCGATCAGGTACGGCACCCCGGGCCCCATCGTCGCCAGGGTGCCGGAGAGCGAACCGCGCATGCCGTCGCGCATCCGCAGGTGCCGGGCATACCAGTTGGCCGCCGAACCGGAGTCCGCGGTGATGATCGCGTCCTGCGGCAGCAGCCCGTCCAGCTCGTGGACCACGTACTCGGGGTTGACGGGGTGCGCGGGCACTGCGGCCCGCCGCTCCATCACCTCCCACCAGCGCTCGGTCCCCGCCTCGATGCCGTCGCGCCAGGCCCCGTCCCGGTGCGGCTCCAGCAGCGGCAGCAGCCGGCGCAGCGTCTCGGCGGCGTCGCCCACGACGTTGAGCTCGAACGGGTAGCGCAGCCCGACCATCGTCGGCTCGATGTCGATCTGCACCGCGCGGGCCTGCCCGAACTCCGGCAGGAACTGGGTGTAGGGGAAGCTGGACCCCACCACGAGCAGGGTGTCGCAGTCCCGCATCATCTCGTACGAGGGCCGCGTCCCCAGCAGACCGATCGACCCGGTGACGTACGGCAGCGTGTCGGGCAGCACGTCCTTGCCCAGCAGGGCCTTGGCGACCCCGGCGCCCAGGACTTCGGCGACCTGCTCCACCTCCGCGCGGGCGTGCCGGGCACCCTGCCCGACCAGGATGGCGGGCCTTTCACCGGCGTTGAGGATCCGCGCGGCACGCTGCAGCTCCTCCTCGGCGGGAACGGGGGCGTACCGGGACACGCCCAGACTGGAGGGGACCTGCTTGAACGCGTGGGCCGGCGGCTCGTAGCCGAGCTCCTGCACGTCGGCGGGGATGATCACGGCCGTCACGGTGCGGCGGGTCGCGGCGATGCGCAGGGCCCGGTCCAGGACGTTCGGCAGCTGCTCGGGCACCGTGACCATCTGGCAGTACTCGCTCGCCACGTCCTTGTAGAGGGACAGCAGGTCCACCTCCTGCTGGTACGAGCCGCCCATGGCGCTGCGGTCCGTCTGACCGACGACCGCCACCACCGGGACGTGGTCGAGCTTCGCGTCATACAGACCGTTGAGCAGGTGGATCGCCCCGGGCCCGGACGTCGCCGCGCAGACCCCGGTCCGGCCGGAGAACTTCGCGTAGCCGACGGCCTCGAAGGCGGCCATCTCCTCGTGCCGGGCCTGGATGAACCGGGGCGCTTCCTTCGCCCGCCCCCAGGCGGCGAGCAGCCCGTTGATCCCGTCGCCGGGATAGGCGAAGACGTGCTCGACGTCCCACTCCCGCAGGCGCTGCAACACGTAGTCGGCTACCTTCATCGTCCTGTTCCCTCCTGCTCGCTGCTTGTTGCCGCTCTCCGGGCCCGAAGCCGACGGCACTCACACCCGGTTCCCCGGCCCGGTCCGGCCGGTCGGGCTCCTGGTCCGCCCCGAACCCCCGGGCCGCCCCGCGCGGCACCGCACCGTGCGGCACCGCACCGTGCGCGGCCACCAGCCCCACAGGACCGGCCCCGGACACCGCCGCCGTGCCGCCCGGCCGCACCCCCGCCGGGCCGGCCGGCCTCTGGCTGCGCCTGCCCGGGCCCGCACACCCGAAACGCCGCCGTCCGCGCCGCCCCGCCGCACCGTTTGGCCGGCGGGGCCCGGGGAAGGCGCGCAGACGACGTTCGCGCGCCGGCGGCCGCCCACCCCCGCGGCGGCACGGCCGCGCGCGCACGAGCGCAAAGGACCGGGCCCACCATGACCACCAGCACCGACCACCGGCCGCGAGCGGCCCTCTTCGACCTCGACGGCACCCTCGTCGACACCAACTACCTGCACGCGCTGACCTGGTGGCAGGCCCTGCACCAGAACGGCCACGACGTCCCCATGGCCCGCATCCACCGGGCCATCGGCATGGGCGGCGACCGGATCCTGGAACACCTCCTCGGCAGCGAACACGACCACCGCCAGGACCAGCGCCTCCGGGACGCCCACCACGCCCTCTACGCCGCCTGGTTCGACTCCCTCCCCGTCCTGGACCGGGCCGCCGACCTGCTGCGCGCCATCGCCGCACGCGGGCTGCGCATCGTCCTGGCGAGCTCCGCCTCCGCCGACGAGGTCGACGCCATCCGCGCCGCCCTCGACGTCGACGAGGTGATCTCCGGAGCCACCTCCGCCGACGACGTCGACCGGTCCAAACCCGCCCCCGACCTGGTCCACCAGGCCCTCGCCCTCAGCGACTCCGCACCCGAGGACGCCGTCTTCGTCGGCGACACCGTCTGGGACGTCCAGGCCGCCGCCCGCGCCGGCGTCCCCTGCATCGGCCTCCTCACCGGCGGCATCTCCGAGGCCGAACTCACCGCCGCGGGCCCGGTCACCGTCTACGGCGGCCCGCCGGACCTGCTGCGCTCCCTCGACTCCAGCCCTCTGGCCAGGAAGGCCCCGCGGACCGGGGGATGAGGCGAACACGCCCCGTTCCGCCGGGCCCCGCAGGCCCGGCGGCCCGGATCAGGCCCGGCGCCCCGCCCCCGACGCCCGTTCCGCCTCCGCCTCCGCATCGGCCGCGTCCGCCACGTCCGCCGCGTGCGGGGCACGGTCCCCGGCCAGCGGCGGGGTGGGCAGCCCGGCGCCCTCGCGCAGCCCCCGCAGGAAGGCCGTCATGGCCTCCGCCGACGAGTACCGCGGCTCCCACCCCAGGTCCCGGCGCGCCCGCGCCGAGCTCAGCAGGGGCAGCCGCAGCAGGGCGTCCAGCAGCCCGGGCGGGGCCGGCACCAGGTGCAGCCGCCAGGCCGCCGACAGCGCCGCCCGCGCCGGCCCCAGCGGCAGCCGCACCACCCGGGCCTCCAGCAGCCGGGCCAGCGCGGCCACGTCCAGCACGGGCTCCGCCGCCAGGTTGAACGCCCCGCGCACCGGCAGCCGTACGGCGGCGGCGTACGCCTGCGCCGCGTCATCGGTGTGCAGCGCCTGGAACCGCAGCCCCGGCAGGTCGGGCAGCACCGGCAGCAGACCGGGCCGCACCAGCCGCCCCGGCAGCAGCGGACCGGCGAAGATCCGCCTCTGCTCGGACGCCGCCACCTCCTTGAAGAGGAACGCGGGACGCATCCGCACCACCCGCATGTCCGGATGCCCGGCCTCGAACCCGTCCAGACACCGCTCCAGATAGGCCTTCTCCCGGGTGTAGGCGGCCGCCGGCCAGCCGTGGGTCGGCCAGGACTCGTCCACCGGACGGTCGTACGGCGGCCCCGGTGCGTACGCACCCACCGACGAGGCGTACACCAGGGCCGGCACCCCCGCCGCCGCGGCCTCCTCGAAGACCCGCAGCGAACCGAGCACGTTCGTCCGCCAGGTCTCCACCGGATCGTGCGTCGGCTGGAACTTCCACGCCAGGTGGACCACCGCCCCCGCACCCGCGAAGAGCGGGCCCAGGGGCGTGCCGCCCGGGTCGACGTCGGCCGCGGCCCACCGGACGCCCGGCTGCCGCCACCGGGGCACCCGCCGGGCCAGCCCCA
Source organism: Streptomyces sp. 3211.6 (assembly GCF_003634815.1). Taxonomy (NCBI): domain Bacteria; kingdom Bacillati; phylum Actinomycetota; class Actinomycetes; order Kitasatosporales; family Streptomycetaceae; genus Streptomyces; species Streptomyces sp. 3211.6. The sequence goes on from NZ_RBXC01000001.1 coordinate 7,242,982, forward strand.
GGACCTCCGTCACGTGCGGATCGGCGGCCAGGCGGCACACCACACTGGTGCCGGCGTTGCCGGTGGCCCCGGTGACGACGACCTTCATGGCTCAGGCCACCCTGTCGTCCTTGCCGCGCCCCGTGAGCAGGTCACGGGCCCGGTCGACCAGCCCCAGCCCCGGCCCCAGCAGCTTGTTCGCCGGCGGCGTGGACGGCGAGCCCGGGTGCGGACGGGTCGGAGCCGTCTTCTTGGCCCGGCGGACCTTGTCGCCCAGGCCGTCCAGGACCTCCTGGCCGCAGGCGTGCCGCAGCGCCGGGAAGAGGTTCTCCTCCTCGTCGTGGATGTGGGCCAGGACGTCCGCCTCCAGCTCGCGCAGCACGGAGGTGAACCGGGTCCCGGCCGCATCCTCCTCCTGGAGCTGCTTCATCAGCCGCTCCGCCCGCCCGTGGTCGGCGATCTCCTTGTCGGCGATCAGGTCGCCGTCCTGGAGGTGTTCGCGCACCGCCGGATACAGGTACTGCTCCTCGGCGACCGAGTGGCGTACCAGTTCGATCGTGAGGAGATCGGCGAGGTTGCGCCGCTCCTCCGCCGAGGCGGTCCGGCCCAGCCGCTGGAAGTACTCCTTGACCTCGTCGTGGTCCGTCGTCAGTTCCGCCACCACATCGCCGCCGTGTCCCATGGCCCGGCATCCTTCCGTTCGTCGGTCGTCTCCCGTTCGGGTCCCTGCGCGCCTGCCCCTCGCCGGCCCGTCCATGCCTGGCCCCCCGCGGGCGGGGCGGCCGGTGTCCGACGGGCTTCAGTCCGGGGGCTCGGCCGGCGGGGGAGTGGCCGGGACGGCGCCGCCGGCGTCGCCTGGCGCTTCCTCCCCGGCCGCGGCCCGCTCGGCCCGCTCGGCCTCCTCGGCCCGCTCACGCCCGGCCCGGTCCGCTTCCTCGCGCTCACCCGCCTCCCCGGGGCCCCGCGCCGGGAGGTCCGGGGTCTTCGCTCCGCGAGCCGGCCGGTCCTGCGGACCGTCCGCCCCGCCTGCCGCGCTCGTCCGTGTCATCGGGGGCCTCCTTCCGGGGCCGGGCACGTTCCCCGGGGCGGCTGCCCGGATCCGTCCGGCGCAAACGAGCCGTTTCCCCGCCGACGGTGGACGGTGGAGGTGCGGGGTAGACGACGACCGGGAGGAAGGGAGGCGGTGCGATGTCCAGGTCAAGTGCCGAGGTGTTCGGGGCGCCGGTCTGCGTGAGCCTGGCCACCCATGACCTCGACGCGGCCGAGGGGTTCTACGGGGACGTCCTGGGCTGGCGGTTCCGCCGCAGCCGGCTCGGGGAGGAGTTCCGGGTGGCGTGCGCCGACGACATCCCGGTGGCCGGGATCGCCGCCGTCGTGCCACGGCTGGGCGTGCCCATGGCCTGGACCCCGTACTTCGCCGTCGCGGACGCGGACGAGACGGCGTCCCGGATCCGCGAGCGCGGCGCCACCACGGCCGTCGGCCCCCTGGCCTTCGCCACCGGACGGGCCGCGCTCGCGGCCGACCGGGACGGCGCGGTCTTCGGGTTCTGGGAGGGCGAGATCGGGCCCGAGCGGTGGCCGGACCGCGACGGCCCCGTAGGGGTCGAGCTGAAGGCGCGCGACGCGTTCGCCGCCGCCGTCTTCTACGGCGAGGTACTCGACTGGGCCGCCGAGCGGCCCGGGTCCCTCGACGTCGCCTACGAGCAGGACCACGTGGTGGTCCGCCACCACAACCGCACCGTCGCCAGGATCGACGCCGGGGCCGTGGAGGCGGCCCCCGACCCCCGGACCCGGCCGCGCTGGGAGGTCCACTTCGCCGTCCCCGACCTGGACGAGGCCGCGGACCGGGCCGTCCGGGGCGGCGGCGCGATCGCCGGCCCCGTCAGCACCTCGCCCACGGAGCGCCGGGTGACCCTGAACGACTGGGCCGGAACCCCCTTCACCGTCACCGAGGCCACCACCACACGCCCCTGAGCCCGGCCCCGGCCGCCCCCCGTACGGGTGAGCAGGGGACGGACTCCGCTCCGCGGACACGCGGACGTGCCCCCCACGGCCGGGCCGCGCACCGCCGTACAGCCGCTCGGCGAAACCCCGCCCCCCGGGGCCAGGGTGTCCCGGCACGCGGCAGCCCTGGGGCCCGTACGGACCGCAAGCGGTCCCCGGCCCATGGGGGCACCGCCCTGCCCCGGCCGTAGGGAGCCGGCGGGCGGGGGGCCTCATTGCGCGAGGGCGCGGGCCGCCACCTCCAGGTCGGCCACCAGCCCCCGGTACGCCGCGTCCCGGTCCCGGGCGCGCAGCACCGCCGAAGGGTGCACCGTCACCAGCACCCGGGCCTCCGGCAGGGCCGGCCCGCCCGCCGAGGCCTCCTCCGCGGGCAGCGGCTCCAGCAGACCGCGGTGGTCACCGACCCGGAAAGGGCCGCCCAGCAGCACCCGCCCGGCCGTCGCCCCCAGGGCCACGACCAGCCGGGGCCGGACCGCCGCCAGCTCCGCCACCAGCCACGGCCGGCAGGCCGCCATCTCGCGCAGGTCAGGAGCCTTGTGGATCCGCCGCTTGCCCGTCTCGGGCACCGTGAACTTGAAGTGCTTCACCGCATTGGTGAAGTACGCCGAAGACGCGTCGAGGCCGGCCTCGGCCAGCGCCCGGCGCAGCAGCGTACCGGCGGGACCGACGAACGGCTCCCCCTCCCGGTCCTCGCGGTCCCCGGGCTGCTCGCCCACCAGGACCAGCGGCGCCCGGGCCGGCCCCGAACCGAACACGGTCTGCGTCGCGGCCGCGTGCAGCGGGCAGCCGCGGCAGGAGGCAGCCGCCCGGCCCAGCTCGGCGAGGTCGCCGGTGTCCGGGACATAGGGTCCGGCGTCGTACCGTGCGCCGCTGCCGGCCCGCTCCCGCGTGCGCTGTGCCACACCGCTCACCTCCCACACGTTCCCCGGGACGTACGGCCCGGGACCCACCCCGCGTCTTCACCCGGGACCACGGCGGCAAACCCGGCCGTTCGGCGGCGGATCCCGCGCGGGAGCCGCCCCCGTGAGGCCCGCCGCCGAGGCATGATCCGCTCGCGGCCGGGCAGGCGGTCCGGCGAACGAACGGCGCCGGGCCCGGCACGGCCGCCGCCCCGTGCGCCGCACCGGTGCACCCGGCCCGCGGACCGCGGGCCGCGGTGTGTGAGGCGGTGGCACCCGGACGGCCCCGGCTGGGCAGCGCCCCGCACACCACGGACATCGGCGCGGGCAACGCGTTCTGCTTCGACGAGACCTTCTACCACCGGCTGCACGCCGTACGCGAAGCCGGGCCGACCGTCACCGTCCACGTGTTCGCCATGCCCGACGGGCCGGCGTCCGAGCGCGACGGTCCCGCCTTCCCGGCGCTGCGGCTGGGCCTGCCCTGAGACCGCGTCCTACGCGGCCCTACGCGCCCTCGTCGTAGGTGCCCGCCTCGACCTCCAGGGCGAGTTCCTGCAGCACCTCGATGGAGGACACGTCCGTACGCCCGCTGTCGTGCGCGATTGCGAGGCTGGTGAACGCCAGGCTGAACCCGGACACCATCGTGTGCAGCGCCGGGCCCAGGGCCTCGGCGACCAGGGCCGCGACCTGCTGGGGTGTGGCGTCGGCGGGGACCCGGATCGAGGGCAGCATCTCGTTCAGCAGCAGCGTGGCCACGCCGGGGGCTTCCTGCGGACCCGCGTCATCGTCGTCGTCCCGGCCGTTCTCCACGGCCCGGCGGATGTCCTGGGCCTCGGTGAGGATCCCGATCACCCGCTTGAGTATCTCTGCGCGTTCCATTCTGCGGAGCGTAGCCCCGCGGCGCGGGGAGCGCTGCGGGAAACGCGGGGCCGGACCCAGGCTCCGCCCGTCAGTCCGGCGGCAGCAGTGGCCCGAGGGGGCCCAGGTCCAGGTTGAGGTCGGCGAGGCGGTAGCCGTGCCGGTCGCACAGTTCGTCCATCCGGTCGTGGAGGGCGAGCAGCGTGGCCCCGAGTTCCTCCTCCTGCGCCTCGCTGAGACCGCCGGCCTCGACGCGCCGCAGCGCCTGGCGCTCGATGAGCTGGCGCAGCAGTTCCACCAGGGTCAGGACGAGCTTGACCAGGTCCTCGGCCGCGCTGTCGGGGCCGGTACGCAACCGTCTGGCGGGGGTGCCGCGGCCGGCCGTCTCGGCGGGGGTGGCGGGCAGCAGGCGCAGGGCCTCGGCCATCGCGTCACCGACGCCGCCCAGGCCGGGCGGGGCGGGGCGGGGGGCGCAGGGGTCGTCAGCGGCCATCGTGCTCACCGCCCGGGGGGCCGGGGGAGTCGGCGGTGGCGACGGAGCAGACGAGGGCCCGCAGGGAGATCCGTACGAGGTCGATGTCGGCGATCGACAGCACGAGGTCCCCGGCGATGACGACCCCGCCCGCCAGGAGCCGGTCGAGCAGGTCGACGAGGGCCACCTGCCGTCCGGGCAGGACGGCCCCGCGGCGGTCGGCGGGGGGCCCGGCCTCCGCGCCGCTCACGGTGTCGGCGGCATCGGCGCCATTCACGGCGTTCACGGCATCCATGGCGTTCATGGCGTTCACGGCGCTGCGGGCGCGGGCGGAGGGGCGGCGAAGGAGTAGGGCGCCCACGGGCCGGTGACCTCCACGCGGACCCCCGCAAGGTCCTGGGCCGCACCGGCCACGGCCGACAGGAAGGCTTCCGCCTGGGCGTCGGGCACCAGGTAGGCGTCGTTGAGGACGTTCTCCTCCGGCGACGCGGCGGCCAGCGGCCCGCTCTGCACGGGGTGGCCGACCCGGTCCGCGGCGAAGCGCCGGGCGACGGCGGCGACGCGTTCGGTGGCCAGTCCGGCCTGCCGGTAGTGGTCCTCGTGGGCGTGCCGCTGGGCCCGCCGGGCCTGGAGGTAGGCCCGGCCGGGGCTCGCCGCGGCGGCCGGCGCGCCGGCCTCCGGGGGAGGGGCGGGCCGGACGTAGACCTTGACGCCGTACTCGGTGTGCCCGCTGAGGCGGGCCAGCCGCGTGGCGAAGGCCTGCCCCTGCGCGCGCAGGGCCTCCAGCGCGCCGGCGTGGTCCTCGTAGAGGGTGGCCAGGCGCAGGGGCAGGACGGTGGTGTGCGCGGCGAGGGCCTCGATCACGCGGTGGTGGGAGCGCGCGGCGTCCTCCAGCCACCGCAGGTCCTCGAAGCGGGCCTTGAGGGCGTCCTCGTCCCATTCGGGTCGCGGGACGTCGCTGATCACGAACGCGACGGGTCCCGGATCGTCACCGGGAGCGTGCAGCAGCCCGACGGGACGGCACCCTACACCGGTGAGCGAGGGCAGCAGCAGCCGCACCGCCGGCGCCGGGGGCGTGACGGCGTAGACGTACGTGAGCAGGGCCTCGCGCGGGGCGCTCATGACGGCGGCCTGCGCTTCGCGGTGTCACGGGCGGGGGCCGCCTCCTCGCGGCGCACGGCCCGGCCGGGCCCTTCCTGCGCCCCTTCCTGCGCCCCGGGCAGGGAGGCCTGCGCCCCGGGCAGGGAGGCGCGGCGCAGTTCGGCCAGCTCGGCCCGCAGCCGTTCGTTCTCGGCGGCCAGCGACCGGTCCTCCTGGCGGGAGGAGAGCGAGGCGTCGTGCTCCCACCAGTCGATGCCCATCTCCTTCGCCTTGTCGACGGAGGCGATCAGGATGCGCAGTTTGATGGTCAGCAGCTCGATGTCGAGGAGGTTGATGCGGATGTCGCCCGCGATCACGATGCCCTTGTCGAGCACCCGCTCCAGGATGTCGGCCAGGCTGGCCGAGGAGGACGCGGGCGGGTATCCGGTCATGGCGGGACCCGGACCGAACCTGCGGGCCATCGGCTCCGTCACCGTGCTCACCTCCACCGGGTCGGGTCGGCTCCGGTCACCGGCCGGGGCCGCGGAACTCCTCGATCTCCCTCAGGCGGTCGAGCAGCGCGTCCTCCTCGCGGTCGAACGTCTCCTCGTCGATCTCCCCCTCGACCAGCCGGCGTTCGAGTGCGGCGAGTTCGGCCCAGACGGGGGCGGGGTCGTAGTACAGGGCCTCCGCCTCCTCGGCCACCCGCTCCGCCACCCACAGCGCGGCGCGCACCGGGAGGAGGGGCGCGGTGATCAGCGAAGTGAGCAGTCCCATGGACGACACTCCTCACGGCACGAAGCTGTACGGGGGGAGCGGCCCGGCCAGCCGGGTCCGGACCCCGGGGCCGGCGTCCCGGCTGAGTCCGGCGTGCGCGTCGAGGAAGGGGCGTTCGCCGTCCCGGGGGACCAGCAGGGAGAGGTTGAGGAAGTCCTCACCGGTCGGTGGGTGCACGACGTACGCGCGGGCCAGCGGGGCCAGGGCCCGGATGAGCGCCGCGGACGCGTCCGAGCGCCGCAGGTCCACCTCGGCGGAGACCAGCTGTCCCAGCTCCAGCGGCAGCCGGGGATCCGTGTCCCCGGCGAGGATCTCCTCGTTGAGGCTGCTCGCGCGCGGTGAGCCGTCCAGGATGCTGCGCAGCAGCACGTCCTCCTCCTGGCCGGCCTTGACGTTGTACTCGGCGCACCCCCGCACAGCGGCCAGGGCGTCGAGGTAGCCTTCCGCGCGTTCGTCGAGGGCCCGTCGTACGGTCTCGTCGTCGGGCGCGATGTAACCGAACTGCAGCGGCAGCGGGGTCCCGTCGGCCATCAGCCGGTCCAGGACCGCCTGATGGGCGATGACGTCCCGCCGTTTGGGCCGGATCTCACCGGCCACGTCGCTGACCACGGCCCGCAGCTTCCCGCTCTCCAGCGTGCGCACGGCGGGCGCGTCCGAGCCGACGCCGGTGAGCCCGTCGAGGTGACAGGGGTGATCGTGCCCGGTCACGGCGTACACGTAGACGGCCATGGGTCACTCCCTCTCACGGCGTGCCGGGCGGCGTGCGGTCCTGCGGCGCCGGACGGGCTGCTCTTCCTCTTCCGGCTCCTCGCGCTCTTCCGGCTCCTCGCGCTCCTCGTCCTCCGGCTCCTCCCACTCCTGCGCGTCCTCGGTCTCGTCGTCCCCGCCGGTGAGGGACTGCTTCACGGCCTCGACGGCGCCCCCGAGAGCGCCCTTGGTCTTGCCCCGGCTGCCGCCCTCGAGCATGTCGCCGACGACCTCCGGCAGCTGCGCTGGGGCCTTGCGGCCGGCTTCCAGATCGAGGCGGTTGCACGCCTCGGCGAAGCGCAGATAGGTGTCCACGCTGGCGACCACGATGCGCGCGTCTATCTTCACCAGCTCGATTCCGACCAGCGAGACGCGTACGAAGACGTCGATCACCAAGCCGCGGTCGAGGATGAGTTCCAGGACGTCGTAGAGGCTGCTGGTGGCGCCGCCTGCGCCGTCACCCCTGACGGTCGTGCCCGCTCCCTGCGGCATCATGGTCATGGCGTCGCTTCCCTTCCCCGCCGGTCCGCCTCAGCGGCCCGGCCGGTCGACCGTGCCCCGGCTGTACCTCCGGGTCCTCTCGTAGGAGATCAGTTCGCCTTCCTCGTCCAGGGCGACGGTGTAACTGCCCATCACGCTGGTGGTGTCGGGGATGCGCTCCAGCTCGACCACCTCCACGACCGCCTCCCAGCCGTCCTCCGTGGGTTTCACGGAGGACACCGAATCGGGCGGGCGTCCCAGGAGCTCGGCCAGCTGCTCGGCGGCGGCCCGGATCACCGCGGCCGCACCGGGCGCACCGCGCCTGTGGGCAGGTCGTCGCGTGGCCATGTGCTCCCCTCGTGAACGAATCTCCATGGACTAGCGCCCCTCCCCCAGAGCGTGCCCGCCACACCTCATATGGGGAAGTTTTTTGGCATATGCCGCATATTCCCGGCCAGTGCGAGCAGGGGCCTGTAGGTATCGCGCGGCGCCGGAAGACCGTCGGCACGGCGCGCCGACCATTCACTTCCGAAGGGACCAGGCTGATGGACGACGCGAGCAAGATCGCCCTGGCTGCCGCCATCGCGGGGGGCTACGTACTGGGCCGGGCGAAGAAGGGCCGCATGGCCCTGTCCCTGGCCACCTACCTCGCGGGCCGCAGATTCGGCCTCGAGCCGGGCCAGCTCATGACCCAGGGCCTGAAGAAGCTCGGAGAGATGCCCCAGGTCGCAGAAATCGGTGACCAGCTGCGCGGCGAAGCGTTCGCGGCGGGCCGCAAGGCCCTCGCGGCGGCCGCCAACCGCCAGCTCTCCGGCCTGGCCGACACACTGCACGAGCGCACCCTCGAGCTCACCCGGGGCCCCGGGGACAAGCAGAAGGACGAGGACGAGGACCGGGACTACGAGGACGAGGAGCCCTACGAGGAGGAATACGAGGAGGAGGACGAAGAACGGGCCGAGCCGGATCAGAGCGACGAACCGGAGGAAGACGAGGAAGACGAGGAAGACGAAGGAGAAGAGCGGGACGAGGGCGAGGAGGAAGAGGAAGAGGAGGAGGAGAAGCCGCGCCGCGCACGGGCGGCACCGCGCCCGCGCCGCGCCTCGTCGGGCTCCGCGCGTCCCTCGGCCTCCGCACGTTCCTCGGCCTCCACACGTTCTTCGGGTACCGCGCGTTCCTCGGGTACCTCGCGTTCCTCCACGTCGGCCCGGGCGCCCTCGCGCCCCTCCCCGGCCCGCAAGAAGGCCGAACCGGCGAAGAAGACCGCCTCGCGCGCCAAGCCGGCCAAGAAGACGGCCGCCAAGCCCGTCAAGAAGACGGCCGCACCCGCGAAGAAGGCCCCTTCCCCGAGGCGCGCCCCGACGAAGAAGGCCGCGTCGGGCAGGCCGTCCGCCAAACCGCCCGCGAAGAAGACGGCGGCCAAGCGGGCTCCTGCGAAGAAGACCGCTTCCGGCCGTACGACCCGGAGCGGTACGGCCAGGAAGACCGCCGCACCGGCGAAGAAGACGTCCGCCCGCAAGCCGTCGACCCGGAGGTAGCGCCATGGCCACCACCGAACGCTCCCGCTCCGGGAACAAGGCGTCCCCCCTGGACCAACTGCTCGGAGAACTCGGCGACTACCTCACCGCGCAGGCCGAGAACCTGGCCGACAAGGCCGCCGACAAGATCGACGACCTCACCGACCAGCTCTACGACGTGGCGGACAACGGAGGGTCCCTCGCCGGCATCGGCGGCCGGCTGCTCCAGGGCGACTCGCCCCTCAAAGCCGCCGCGGGCGGCACGATCGGCAACCTCGTCGACAAGGTCAAGGAGACGGGCAGCGGACTGCTGGGCGGCGGCAAGGGCAAGAGCCGCAAGGGCGGCTCCAAACCCACCCACATCGCCGAGTCCGTCGACATCGGAGTGCCGTTGCGCACCGCCTACGACCACTGGACCCAGTTCGAGGACTTCAGCAGCTTCGCCAAGGGCGTGCGCAGCGTCTCCCAGGACGACGACACCACGTCCGCGTGGAAGGTCAAGGTGGGCCCCTCCACCCGCAGCTGGAAGGCCACGGTCCAGGAACAGATCCCCGACGACCGGATCGTGTGGACCTCGGACGGACCCAAGGGGACCACGCGCGGCTGCGTCAGCTTCCACGAACTGGCCCCCTCCCTCACCCGCGTGCTGCTGGTGGTCGAGTACTACCCCTCCGGCCTGTTCGAGCGGACCGGCAACCTCTGGCGGGCCCAGGGCCGCCGTATGCGCCTGGACCTGAAGAACTTCCTGCGCCACGTCACCCTCTCCGGCGACGAGGAGCCCGAAGGATGGCGCGGCGAGATCCGCGACGGCGAGGTCGTGACCACGCACGAGGAGGCCCTCGAGCAGGAGGGCGCCGACGAGGGCGCCGACGAGGGCGAGGGCGAGGACGAGGAGTACGACGACGAATACGCGGAGGAGGAAGAGGAGCCCGACGCCGAGGAGGACGGCGACACGGAAGAGGACGAGGAGGGCGAAGCGGACGAGGACGAGGAGGAAGGCGAGGAGGACGAAGAACCGGAATACGAAGAGGAAGAAGAGGAAGAGCGGCGCCCGCGCCGGGCGCGCCGTCGCTGACCACGCCCCCGGCTCGTGGTGAGGCCGCCATCCCCGAGGATGGCGGCCTCACCACGAGCCGGGTAGTGGGTGCCGGCTAGTGCTTCAGGGCGTCCTTGGCCTTCTGACCGGCCTGCTTCGCGTCGGCCGTCGCCTGCTCGGCCCGCCCCTTCGCTTCGAGGCTCTCGTTGCCGAGGGCCTTGCCGGTGGTCTCCTTGACCTTGCCCTTGGCGTCCTTGCCGATGTTCTTGGCCTTCTTGCCCGCTGCCATACGTGCTCACCTCCTGGACGAAGCTTTCTCTCTCGCCGCCTGCCCGCCCGGACCCCGGATATGCGCCGGCCCCCCGACCTTTTTCGCGCCTAATCCGTGGTTATGAGCGGTCCGGCCGGATGAGAACCGGGTGGACTGTTCGAGCACCAGGGCTGTCGCATCTGGCTCCCCCCGGGCTTGCGAGGCCTTCCCCTAGATCGGTGGACAGCACTGGCGCTCTTGGTGGCGGTCGCGTGGGCGCCGAACGGACGCCCTTCTCGCGCACGGCATTCGATGCCTCGTAGCAGAGCGGCGACGTTTGGCGTCTTCGGGACCGCCACCACAAAGAGGGTGTTGGCGCCCATCGGCGCTGGGCGGATGCCAAACGCTGGGCGCTGGACGCCTACACGAAGATCGGCACCGCCCAGCGCCATCGAGTCGAACGTCAACACTCACCACTTGATCACTCGTTGGCCTTGGTGGTGCGAGCCCGCCGCATGGTGACCTCTTGTAATGCCCGAGCCGTTCTGAGCTCTCGCATAGACCGGGCTCCTGGGGTGAGCTGGTGCCACGAACGGCTACTGAGGTGGCGGACCGGCCTCGCATCGAGTCCTGGGATTAGGTCGCTGCGTGGCCCGCATGCGCTCGTGACCAGCGCAAACACTCGAATACTGGGAGGGGAAAGGTCTTGATCTACTGCGGTATCGACTGGGCGGAGAAGACGCACGACGTCGCCTTAGTTGACGACGACGGCCAGTTACTGGCCAAGCGGCACATCACCGATGACGCGGCCGGCTACAAGATCCTGTTGGACCTGCTCGCCGAGTACGGCGACACCGAAGCGAATCCGATCCCGGTCGCGATTGAGACCTCGCGCGGCCTACTCGTCGCGGTGCTGAGGACGGGGCAGAGGAAGGTCTTCGCGATCAATCCGATGGCTGCCGCCCGCTACCGCGACCGGCACTCCGTCTCGCGCAAGAAGTCCGACCCGGGAGATGCTCTGGTCCTGGCCAACGTGTTGGGGACCGACATGCACGCCCACCGGCCGCTTCCCCAGGACAGCGACCTGGCCCGCGCCGTCGCTGTCCTCGCGCGGGCCCAGCAGGATGCCACCTGGAACCGGCAGCAGATCTCCAACCAGCTCCGCTCCCTGCTGCGCGAGTACTACCCGGCCGCTCTCGCGGCCTTCGAACCCTGGAGGAACGGGCTCTGCCGGCCTGAGGCCCACGAGCTCCTGAAGGTGGCCCCGACACCGGCCAAGGCCGCTCGTCTCACACGCACGCAGTTACAGGCCGCGCTCAAGCGGGCCGGCCGTCAGCGAGGCATCGCAGCCGACGCCGAACGGCTCCGCGAGGTCTTCCGGGCCGATTGGGCCCATCAGCCGCCGCTGGTCGAGGACGCACTCGGCAAGCAGATGCTTGCCCTCCTGGTCCAGCTGGAGGCGGCCTGCACCGCCGCCGACAACCTGGCCGAGGCGGTCGAAGAGGCTTTCCCCCAGCACCCGGACGCTGAGATCATCCTCAGCTTCCCCGGCCTCGGCACCCAGCTCGGCGCCCGGGTGCTTGCCGAGATCGGAGACGACCGGAAACGGTTCGCCGACGCCCGTGGCCTGAAGGCCTACGCCGGCGCCTCGCCCATCACACGGGCGTCCGGCAAGAAGTCCAGCATCACCCGCCGCTGGGTGAAGAACGACCGCCTCAACCACGCCGGCTACCTCTGGGCCTTCTCCTCGCTCCGTTCCTCTCCGGGAGCCGACGCACATTACCGACGGCGCCGCGAGCAGGGAGACTGGCATGCCGCCGCCCAGCGCAACCTTTTCAACCGAATGATCGGGCAGCTCTACCACTGCCTCCAACAGAGGCATCGATATGACGAGGCACTGGCCTTCCCGGCCCCGCCTGACGAGGTGGGCACAGCGGCCGCATAGCCATGGCCCGCGCCTCGCGGACAGCGATCACGAAGGGTTCAGACGGCCCAGCACTGCACGGAACCTCTCCCGCCCAGCAGTGACGCTCGCGTCCCACAGACCTGCTGCGTCCCCGTTCAGCGCGAGAGACTGGAGCCGTTGCTCCTCAGCGAGAAAGCTGGCACCCGCCACGTTCTGGTCCAGCATGCCCATCGCGGTGAGCGCCGCATGGCCGCAGGACACCGCGTCATCAGCGCTACCCGAGCCGTGGGCTAGCAGGGCATACCGCAGGCAGAGGACAGCGAAGAAGGCGTATGTGTCGGCGACATCGGTGATTCCCTCCTCGTTCGGCTGAAGCTCCGGGAACCGCTCCAGCTGGTGCACGCCCTCGGCTGCGTCGGCGAGCGGCCGGTCAGCATGCCAGAGATCGCGAACGGACTCCGCATAGAAGTCCAGGTCGGCTTCGCGTCCCGGATCGCTGGCCCTCAGGCCCACGAACAGTGGCGCCATGCGTTCGGCGCAGGCGGCGACATACAGGCGGATCGCCTCGCCGCCCCCATCGCGAAGTGCCTCCGTGACGGCCCCCTCCACCAGCTTCTGCACGTCCCACCCCGATCCCGTTCGAACAGATCGACAGGCTACACATCGAACTGAGGACCTCAGCTTGACGAGTTAGAACCCTGAGGTGTCTGCTGCCGGGCTCCGAACAGGGCGACACCGCGTCGCAGCACCGCCGTCCGGCGGACCAGGACCGTGCGTCCCGGCCCCGGTCACCAGGGGCCCTGGCGCCCGGCCCGTCGTCCGTATCCGCGCGAGACCGCCCGGCGGGCCCTCGTGGACGCCCCGGACCTGCACGTCCCGGCGTTGAGCGAGAGCTGGGGGAGGGGCGCGCGGTCCGGTGTGACCCCGCTGTCCGACGGCCGCTTCTATCGCTACGCCACCGCCGTCCTGCCCGCCGGAACCGGGGCGCCCGGCCCGCGGCGCCCTCCGCAGCCCCGTCGCGACGGCCGCCCGCGACCTCGCCGTGCGCGCGACCCCCGCCCGTCTGGCCCTACGGGGCCTGGACGACCTCTTCAACGGCTTCCGCCTCCCGCGGTGACCGCGCGGCCGCCCGCGTCGCCGGCCGTCCCCCGGCGCCGGGCGACCCGCGCCGCCCCAGGTCCAGCAGGCTCAGCCCGAACATCAGGACCCCCAGCGGCACGTGGACGGCCGGGACGTGCGCGATGCCCAGCACCACCTGCACGGAGGCGAGCACGAGGAACCCGGAGGCGTACAGGACGGGCCGGGGCGATCCGCCCCCCGGCCGCCAGGCCAGGACCGCCGCCAGCACGTACAGCATCGACGCGCCGTACATCACCCGCGCGCCGACGCCGTGCAGCAGCTCCCCGTAGGAGGTGGACAGCAACAGCCCGGCGGTGACGGCCTGGAAGAAGATGGCCAGGGTCTGCACGGCTGTCGCCGCCCGCACGAACGCGGCTCCCCGCCGGTCGGCCGCCGTCTCGATCGTCGTCATGGAAGGGCCCCTTGTCCGCCTCGCGGCGCTGGTCGGTACTGTCTCGCTGATCCGACGACGCGGCACCGCGAAATGTGAGGCGCGAACGCCGGTGGAACGAAACGACCAGCCCCGAGGAGCCGACGCGGCCATGCGCAACCCGCCCGAGCCGGAGCCGAGCGTCATCGCCGGCGAGCGGCGCCACCTGACCAACCTCGCCTACCGGCTGCTCGGTTCACTCACCGAGGCCGAGGACGCGGTCCAGGAGGGCTACGCCCGCTGGTACGCGATGCCCCGGCCGCAGCGGGCGGCCATCGGGTCCCCGGGCGCCTGGCTGACGACCGTCGTCAGCCGCATCTGCCTGGACGTGCTCGGCTCGGCGCGCGTCCGCCGCGAACGGTACGTGGGCGAATGGATCCCCGAACCCCTGCCCGACCGCACCGAATGGCCGGGAAGGCCGCAGTCGGCGACCGACCCGGCGGACCGGGTCACCCTCGACGATTCGGTGCACATGGCCTTCCTCGTCGTCCTCGAGTCGATGACCCCGGCCGAGCGCGTGGCGTTCGTCCTGCACGACGTCTTCCGCTACCCCTTCCCCGAGATAGCACGGATCGTCGACCGCACTCCGGCGGCCTGCCGCCAGCTCGCCGCATCGGCCCGCCGCCGCGTCACCAAGGCCGCCGCCCCGGTCACCCCCAGCCGCCAACAGGCCGCCCTCCTGCGCGACTTCAAGGAGGCCTGGCAGTCGTCCGACATCCGGGCCCTGGTCACCCTCCTGGACCCGGACGCCACGATGGTCGCCGACGGCGGCGGACTGGTCAGCACGGTCCGGCGCACCATCGAGGGCAGCCGGGACATCGCCGCCTACCTGATGCACATCGCAGCCCTGTCCCCCGGCCTCACCCTCCTCCAGCGCACGGTCAACGGCCGTCCCGGCCTGGTGGCCCAACGCGGCGGCGTCACGGTCACGGTGGCGGCCTTCCACCTCACGGAAGGCCGCATCACCCACATCTGGGCGGTCCGCAACCCGGAGAAACTCCACCCCTGGACCACGCTCACCCCCACCCCCACCCCGGCCCCACCCGCCGCCGACGAGGCGCACAGCGGGGCGGAGTCCTGAGGCCCCCGCGATACCGGCCACCCTGACGAAGGCCCCCGCCGCACCGCGGACCCCTTCCTCCCGCGCCCGCACCGTCGCGGTAGCCGGCGCTCAGCCGGTCAGCGCCCGGTACCGGGCGAACGCCTCCACCGAGTCCGGGACGAACGGCCACCGCGCCATCAGCCCGGGCAAGGACTCCTCCTCCACCCACCCCCACCAGGCGATCTCCCTGCGGTCCGGCGACGGCGTCCCCGTGATCAGCGCCTCGTGCACCCCCAGCCAGTACGGCGAGATGGCGCCCTCGCACAGGAACTTGAACCTGAAGGGCACCGGCGCGGCCGTCCCGAGCTCCTCCGCCAGCTCGCGCCCGGCGGCGGCGACGTACCCCTCACCGGCCTCCACACCCCCGCCGAGCAGCCAGTTGTAGGCGCCCGGGAACCGCGAGCTGTCCTCGGGCCTGCGGTGTACGAGCACCCGGCCCCCGGCGTCACGGCACACCACCGTCGCCACCCGGTGCAGCCATCGCCGCTCGATGGCCTCACCGCGTTCCACCACGCCCAGCACCCGGTCGTGCTCGTCGACCCTCTCCACCCACTCGGCCATCCCCGAACCCCCGTGCCGTACCGCCCGGCCGGACGCCGGGCACGGCCTCCAGCAGTACAGGAGCCCCGCACGGCCCGTGCGGGCGGGGCCGGTTCCGCAGCGCCGACGGCCGCCCGCCGCTCTCCCGCGGGACCCGCGTCGTCCCGCTCCCGGCGAACGGGTGGCGGGCCCGCCTCAGTGCGGTCCGCACCCCGACGGCTCGGCGGGCTCCTCGTCCGCCACCCGCCGCCGCACCTGGTCCTCCTGGGCCAGGCGCCGCAGCAGCTCGAACACCGGGGCGCAGATCGCGAAGACGATGACCGCCCGCTCCGCCAGCGCCACCGGGTCGTCCAGGCACTCCGCCCGTTCCAGGTCCAGCCGGGCCACCGACTCGGCCAGCCGCGCGTACGCGGCCAGCTCGCCCGGCGCGTACCGGGCGTCCAGCCGGTGCAGCTCGCCCAGGGCCGTCGTCAGCCCCTGGACGTGCGGCGAGGTGGCGGGCGCCCGCCAGTCGAGGGCCGCCAGCAGCTCCGCCACCTCGGCCCCGGCGGCCTCCTCGGCCTCCTTCGCCGCCGCATCCCCGTCCCCGTCCTCGTCCGTGCCGCCCGGGGAGGAGGAGGCCACCGGCACCGGGAGGGCGTAGCTGATCGCCCCGAGCGCGCCCTCCGTGGTGTGGGCCTGGTCGACCGCGCCGAGCACCTCGCGGGTGGCGGCGATGGACAGTCCGCCGAGCGTGGTCAGCGCCTTGATCAGCCGCAGCCGTTCCGCGTGCTCCTCCCCGTACTCGGCGAGGGTCGCGGCGGTCGCCCGGCCCGCGGGCAGCAGGCCCTGGCGCCGGAAGTACTTGATGCTGGCGACCGGCACGCCGGTCCGCCGGCTGAGCTCCGAGATCTTCATACGGCCTCCCTGCCGGTCATCCGGTCCGGTTTGCCTCACCGGCGATCGCGGCGATTGGACACCACAACAAGATACTGCCAGTATCCAGTAGCTGGATACCAGAAGTATCCAGTTGAGGAACGCGGCCGAAGCAGCAGCCCGCCGCAGCCGCACCGGAAGATCCCGGAGAGTCGATGCCCCACCCCCCGTCCCGTTCCGTGCTCCGCCGACCCCAGCTGTGGATCGGAACGGGGCTCATCGCCGCAGTGGTCTCGATGCTGTTCGCCCTGCTCTACGTGGGCGGCAACGTCAACCCCAGAGGCAACCTGCGTGACCTGCCCGTGGCCCTGGTCAACGCCGACGCCGGCGCCGACGCGGGCGGCCGCCACGTCAAGCTGGGCGAACAGGTCGTCGCCGGCATACGCAAGGCCGCCGAGAACGACAAGAGCATCGACTGGCAGCTGGTCAGCCGCGAGGAGGCCGACAAGCGCCTGGGCAGCGGCAAGGTCTTCGGCGCCCTGGTCATCCCGCAGGACTTCAGCGCGACGGTCACCGCCCTCGGCGCCCCGCAGCCCGCGCCCCAGGGCAAGCAGCCCGTCCCGCCGACGCTGAGCGTGCTGACCAACCAGTCCGCCGGCAGCATCGGCTCCTCGATGTCCTCCCAGGCCGCCCAGAAGGCCGCCCACGCCGCCTCCGCCCAGATCGGCCAGGAACTCCTCAAGCAGGCCGCCGCCCAGAAGGCCCAGCTGCCGACGGCCGCCCAGCTCCAGCTCGCCGACCCGGTCACCGTGACCGTCACCGACGGCCACCCGCTCGGCGCCCGCAGCGCCATGGGCCTGAGCGCCTTCTACTACGCCCTGGTCCTGGTCGTCTGCGGCATGCTCGGCGCCAACCTGGTCAACTCCCAGGTCGACACCGCGCTCGGCTACCTGCACACCGACTTCGGCCCCTTCCGCAAGCGCGAGCCCGTCCAGCACACCAGCCGCGTGCGCACCCTGGCCATCGGCATCGCGCTGATGCTCGGCCTGTCCCTCGTGATGGGCTCCCTCGTCGAGGCCGCCACCGTCGGGATCCTCGACATGGACGCCTCCCACCTGGGCCACCTGTGGCTCTACTCGGTCTGCACCATCGCCGTCGTCGGCATCGGCAGCCTCGCCCTCTTCGCCGCCTTCGGCACCCCCGGCATGCTGCTGGCCACCGTCGTCTTCGTCGCCATGGCCGTCCCCTCCTCCGGCGCCACCGTCCCCCTCCAGGCACTCCCCGGCTTCTTCCGCGGGCTCTCCGAGTTCGAGCCGCTGCGCCAGATCACCGAGGGCATGCGCTCCCTGCTCTACTACGGCGCCCAGGCCGACGCGGGCCTGACCCGGGCCTGGACCTCCCTGGGCATCGCCCTCGTCGCCGCACTGGCCTTCGGCTTCGCCGTCACCGCCTTCTACGACCGCCGGGGCCTGCACCGCATCCCGCGGCCCGAAGGGGAGAACGACACCCCGGCCGCTCCCGCCACGGCCGCTCCCGCCACGGCGGAGCCCGCCACGGCCTGAGCCGCCCGCCGCGCCACACGTTCCGGAGCGCCGGCCCGCCGTCGAAGAGACGGGGGCCGGCGCTCCGGCGTACCCGGGGAAGGGGCCCTTCAGGGCAACGGGCCGTCCCGCACCGCCCGGATCCTTGGAATGAACGGTTCCGCACGGTACCCCTGGCAGGGCGTACGCGCGCACCCCCAGGCCCCCGGCCCGGCCGGACCGTCAGCGGGGCCCGCGCGCCCCACCCACGGCAGGAGCGCCCCATGACCACAGGCTGGAACCCCCACCCGCCGCAGTCCGGCCGGCCGCCGGCCGAACACCTGCCGGAGCTCGACGTCCCGCCGCCCGGCCGCCAGCGGCGCTGGACGGTCCTGCTGCGCTTCCTCCTGCTCCTGCCCCAGTTCATCGTCACGGCCCTCCTCGGCATCGCCGCCTTCTTCGTGACGGTCGTCGGCTGGTTCGCCGCCCTGTTCACGGGCCGCCTCCCGGCCGGCATCGCGGACTTCCTCGGCGGCTACCTCGCGTACGAGACCCGGGTGACCACGAGCGCGATGCTGCTGGTCGACCACTACCCGCCCTTCTCCTTCGACGGGCAGGGCCACCCCGCCCGGATCGAACTGCGCCCCGGTGAGCTCAACCGGCTGGCCGTGCTGTTCCGGATCGTCCTGATGATTCCGGCGGCGATCGTGACCAGCCTCCTGCAGTACGGCCTGGCCGCCGTCTCCTGGGTGTTCTGGCTGATCACACTGGTGCTGGGGCGCATGCCCGTACCCGTCTTCGGTGCCGTCGCCGCGGTGGTGCGCTTCCGCATGCGCTACCAGGCGTACGTGATGATGCTGACCTCCGCCTACCCCAAGCGCCTCTTCGGCGACGGTCCGCCCGCGGGACAGCCCCTCACCCCGGGCCCGGCCCAGGCGCCGGCCGCTCCCTCGGCCCCGGCCGCGCCCTCGGCCACCCGGCCCCTGCTCCTCGGCACACCGGCCAAGGTGCTGGTCGTCCTCATGCTGGTCCTCGGCCTCCTCGGGACGGGCGTCTCCCAGACGGTCCAGCTCCGCCAGGAGCGCTGGGACTCCGGAGCCGCGGCCGCGGCCGCAGCAGCCGTACGCGGAGCCGCAACCGCGCCGATCCGGACAAGCTGAATGGCCTCCAGGTGTACGCGCGGTGCGCAGCACCAGGTCAGCGGCCCCGCCCGCGCGGCCGAAGCGGTGATCACACCCCGTTCCCGACCGGACACGGAGCGAGCGCACCCCGGCTGAGCTGCCCGAACACCCCAGCGCTATCCGATATTCGAACAGGCTGTCCGTAAATAGGTCATGGACATGCGCCCTACCTTCGCATCCGACAGACTCGGCCCCATCGAGGCGCGGCAACGCAACCAAATGCCGCGCAAAACCTTCGTATCGAAAGCGAGTCTTGTCGTGCGCTACCGCTTCGCTGCTGTCCCCGCCGCCGCCCTCCTGTGCCTGGCCGGCGCCACCGGCATGGCGGAGGCAAAGCCGACCAGCCTGTACGCCCCCTCCGCCATGGTCTTCTCCATCACCCAGGGCGACGACGCCGCCGGCGCCACGGTCCTGCGCGCCGCCACCCTCAGCTGCATGCCGTCGGCGCAGGGCACGCACCCCGACCCCAAGGCCGCCTGTACCGCCCTGAACTCCACCGGCGGCTCCTTCGACCGCCTCCTCGCCGCCCCGGACACCGGCCGCGCCTGCCCGATGCACTACGCCCCGGTGACCGTCACCGCCGACGGCGTCTGGCAGGGCAGCCGCGTCTCCTGGAAGCACACCTTCTCCAACACCTGCGCCATGTCCGCGACCTTCAACGGCAACGCCGTCTTCGCGTTCTGACCCGCGCCGCAGAACCCGTCCGGCCGTCGCCGTGCCCCGCGCGACGGCCGGGCACGGCGACGGCCGCCACCCGTCACGCCCGGTGGTACCGGTGGACGTGCGCGAGTTCCAGGAAGCAGTGGAGGTCGTACGCCGCCTCCAGCGCACACACGCTGGTCGCCGCCAGCAGGACCGCCGCCGAGGCCAGCAGCAGGGGCCGGCTCCGGGGCGCGGGGGCGAGGAGGGCGGCCACACGCCGCGGCACCATGCCGGGCCCCGGCCGGCGCCCCAGGATCCCCAGGGCCGCGGAGGGGATCCGGCGCGCGGCGCGGCCGCGCTTGGCGGCGACGGCCGCGCGGGCGACCGTCTCGGCGACCGCGCGGCGGTTGCCGCACCGCTGCGCGGCGTGCTCGTCGGCCCACCGCTCGACGGTGTAGGCGACGGCGCCCGCCAGGGGCCGCAGCAGCGGGTTGGCGGCCGCGGCCAGCTGCGTGAGGGAGACGAACGCGTAGTGGTGGTGGCGCAGATGGGCCTGCTCGTGGCTGAGGAGGATCTCGCGCCCGGCCGGGTCGAGGGCGTCGAGCATCCCGTGGGAGATGACGATCCGCCCCGGCAGCCCCGGCACGGCATACGCGTCCGCCCCCGGGTCGTCCGTGACGACGACCGGCCCCGGGCCCGGCATGCAGGCCGCTTCGAGCGCCGCGGCCCACAGCGCGCCCGCCCGCCGCGCGGCCAGCCGGACGGCAGCCAGGACGGCGAGGGCCAGCAGGACGGCGCCCGCGAGCGCTGCGGGCCACCCGGCGGGATCCTGCCGGGCGATCACCTCCGGCGAGTAGCCCTTCAGGGCGTCGACCAGCGGGATGCGCACCAGCCCGGCCAGTGCCAGCAGACCCAGGACCAGCGTGCTGGAGGCGGCCAGCACCAGACCGGCCGCGGTCAGCAGCCAGGTCGCCAGCCGGGGCTCCAGCCGGCGGGCCAGCGGCTGAGCGCACAGTCCCGCCAGGGCGGGGAAGAGCAGGGGGAGGTAGACGGCCAGATGCATCGCTGAGGACCGCTCCTATCCCTCGGGGCCCAGCAGGCGGCGCAGCAGTTCCTCGTCGTCGTCCGACAGCTCGTCGACGAAACGGGTCAGCACCGAGGCGCGGTCGCTGCCGCCCTCCATGACCCGGTGCATCTGCCGGGCGGTCAGCCCGGGCTCGTCCGTGACCGGCGCGTAGGCGTAGCTGCGCCCCCGCGGGGTGCGCTCCAGGACACCGCGCGCGTGCAGCCGCGCCAGGGTGGTGGCCACCGTGGTGTGCGCGCGGGCGGCCGTGAGCCGTCCGGCCACCTCGCCGGGGGTGAGGGCCCGGCCCGCGCCGTGCAGGACGGCGATGACCTCGCTCTCCAGGGCCCCGTTCGCCCGCCGTGCACCGCCGCCCCGGCCCGCGGGCTCCTCGCGCGTGCCCACCGTCGCTTCCTTCCGTCCGCCTGTCGTCCGTCGTCCGTCGTCGGTCGTCGGACGTCCGGGATCCAGAGTAACTTCTATTCGCGAATAGAAGTTACTCTGTCCGTCGCGTGCGTCCGGACAGGATGCCCGATGCCCCGTTGAACCCAACCGAAGGTGAAGGCACGTGAGCGCGATCAGTGTGGGCCAGGCCGTAGTCCTGGGCGTCGTGGAGGGGGTGACGGAGTTCCTGCCGGTCTCCTCCACCGGCCACCTCAAGATCACCGAAGGGCTGATGGACATCCCCGTCGACGACAAGTCCGTCGTCGCCTTCACCGCCGTGATCCAGGTCGGCGCCATCGCGGCCGTCCTGACCTACTTCTCCAAGGACATCGCGCGGATCGTCACCGCCTGGGGGCGCGGGCTCGTCAACCGCGAGGAGCGCTACCACCACGACTACAAGTTCGCCTGGTGGGTCATCTACGCCACCATCCCGATCGTCGTCGTCGGCCTCGCCGCCAAACCCCTCATCGAGGGGCCGCTGGCCTCCCTGTGGGTGGTCGCCGGCTCGCTCATCGCCGGCAGCGGCCTGATGTGGGCGGCCGACCAGATGGGCCGCCACAAGCGCGGCGAGGACGACACCTCCCTCAAGGACGCCATGCTCGTCGGCTCCTCACAGATCCTCGCCCTCCTCTTCCCCGGCTTCTCCCGCTCCGGCGCCACCATGTCCACCGGCCTGATCCTGGACCTGGAACGCGTCGCGGCCACCCGCCTGTCCTTCTTCCTGGGCATCCCGGCCCTCACCGGGGCGGGCCTGTACGAACTCAAGGACGCCCTCGGCGCCGGCGTGGACACCCTCCCGCTGGTCGTCGGCACCGTCGTGTCCTTCGTCGTCGCCTACGCCTCGATCGCCTGGCTGCTGAAGTTCGTCGCCAAGCACTCCTTCAACGCCTTCGTCGCCTACCGGATCGTCATCGGCCTGCTCCTCTTCGGCCTCCTGGGCACAGGAGTCCTGACCGCCTGAACCCCGCCCCCGTCGCCCGCCCCACCGCCCCCGGCCGCCCGCGCGACCGGGGGCGGCGGACGTCCCGGGCGGGGAGGCCACGGCGCGGCGGACCGCCGCCATCCGGCCCATGGGCGCGACCGGGAGCCCGGCACCCACAGGTGCCCGTCGGAGCGCCTAGTTCCGCAAGTACGCCGCTTCCGAGATGATGTGCGCTCGTCATCCCCGGCGGAAAGGAAGGCACATGGCCACCGTGTGGTCAGGGCAGGGCGCATTCCGTCGCAAGCCGATCGAGCACATCGAAGAGCCCGAAGGCGCACCCAGCGAGCGCCTCACCCGCACCCTCGGCCTGTGGCAGCTCACGGCCATCGGCGTCGGCGGCATCATCGGCGCCGGCATCTTCACCCTCGCCGGAACGGTCGCCAACGGCGTCGCCGGACCGGCCGTGCTCGTCTCCTTCCTCATCGCCGGCATCGCCAGTGCCGCCGCCGCGTTCTCCTACGCGGAGTTCGCCGGCCTGATCCCCAAGGCCGGCTCCGCCTACACCTACGGATACGCCGTCCTCGGCGAACTGGCCGGCTGGTTCATCGGCTGGGACCTGCTCCTGGAGTACACGGCCATCGTCGCCGTGGTCGCCATCGGCATCTCCGGCTACTTCAACTTCCTCCTGGAGGAGACCGGCGCCTCCCTGCCCACCTGGATGCTCGGAGCCCCGGGCACCGGCGAAGGACACCGCTTCGACCTCATCGCGGCCGTCCTGTGCCTGTTCACGGCCTACCTGCTCACCCTGGGCATCAAGAACGCGGCCCGCTTCGAGACGGTCGTGGTCGGCCTCAAGGTGCTGGTGGTGCTCCTCGTCATCATCGTCGGCTTCTTCCACATCAAGGCCGGCAACTACACCCCCTTCTTCCCCTTCGGCGTGGGCGGCGCCTTCACCGGAGCCGCCACCGTCTTCTTCGCCGTCTTCGGCTACGACGCGATGAGCACGGCCGCCGAGGAGTCCAAGGACGCGCAACGGCACATGCCCCGGGCGATCATCTACTCCCTCGCCATCGCCATGGTGCTGTACGTCCTCGCCTGCCTGGTCCTGACGGGCATGCAGAAGTACACCGACATCGACCCGGAGAGCGGCTTCTCCAGCGCCTTCAAAGCGGCCGGACTGCCCGTCGTCGCCGACATCATCGCCGTCGGCGCCATCATCGGCATCCTCACCGTGATGTTCACCTTCATGCTCGGCGTGACCCGCGTGTGGTTCTCGATGAGCCGTGACGGACTGCTGCCGCGCTGGTTCGCCAAGACCCACCCGACCCGCCACGTCCCCACCCGCGTCACCTGGATCGTCGGCGTGGCCTCCGCCGTCATCGCGGGCTTCGTCCCGATCGGCGAAGCCGCCGAACTCACCAACATCGGCATCCTGCTCGCCTTCGCCGTCGTGTGCACCTCGGTCATCGTCCTGCGCTACCGGCGCCCCGATCTGCCCCGCTCCTTCCGCACCCCGCTGATGCCCGTCCTGCCCGCCGTCGGCGTCATCGCCTCGATCTGGCTCATCACCTACCTGCGCGTGGAGACCTGGATCCGCTTCGTGGTCTGGTTCCTCGTCGGTCTCGTCATCTACTTCGGCTACTCCTACCGCAACTCGCGCCTGGCCCGGCCCACGGGCACGCCCGGCAGCGGGGGCCTGCCCGAATAGGACACGCGCCCCCGGCCGCCCCACCCCTCAGAGGCTGATGGAGCGGAACTCCTCCAGCACGGTGAACCCGGTGCTGTCGTACAGGCCCATCGCGACCTCGTTGCCACCGAAGACGTTGAACATCAGCGCCTCGTCACCGCCCTGCCGGGCGGCCCACTCGCCCACGGCCATCGCGGCCCGGCCGTAGCCCCTGCCACGGTGCTCCTCGTACACCTCCAGGGAGAAACCGAAGGTGACGCCCGGCAGGTAGCCGTGGTTGACCCAGCCGCTGCCGACCGCCTCACCGCCGGCCTCCAGCACGTAGAACGCGTGGCCCGGCGTCAGGTAGCCCTGCGGCAGCTGTTCGGCGAAGTCCCGGTCGGACTTCTCCTGGGCCTGCTGCGGCGTCAGCGCCCCGGCCCGGACGATGTCGGCCACGTACGAGGCCGCCTCGCGCGCGTACCAGTGGGGATACTCCTCCTCGCGCAGCCGCCGGACCGTCAGACCGGGCGGCAGTACGGGCCGTTCGGCCACCGCGCGGATCCGGTTCTGCCCCCGTACGGGGTAGTCGGCGAAGGCTCCCGGCCCACCCGTGAGCCGGACGACCACCCGCTCGGCCCCCTGCTCCGCACACCACCGCTCGGCCCACGCCCGGCCCTGCGCCGCCGTCAGGTCGTGTATCCGCCCCACTCTGGCCCCGTCCTCGTCGGTCACCCCGACGGCCACCCACCCCGTGCCGTCCGTGGCCAGCGTCCAGTCCTCGACGCCCCTCACGGCCCGTTCCAGCAGGGCCTGGGCCAGGGGCTGCGAGCACCCCGCGTCCCGGTAGGCGGCCAGCAGCCGCTCCTCGAACCCGCCCCGCCACTCGCCCTGTTCGGCGACGATCTCCATCTCGGTCATCCGTCCAGCCTAGCCAGCGGCACCGACAGAGCCCCCGGGGCCGGCGGACGTGGACGACGGCCCCGCCCGGACGTGGTGCTCGCCGGACGGGACCGTCTGAACGGCCGGGGGCCGCGTGGATCAGGCGTTGACGCAGGTGTTGCCCGCCGCCGGGTTGAGCAGGCCGATCACGTTGATCGTGTTGCCGCACACGTTGATCGGGATGTGGATCGGAACCTGGACGACGTTCCCGGACAGCACGCCCGGGGAGCCGATGGCGGCACCGTTGGCGTTGGCGTCGGCAACGGCGGAACCGGTGGCGCCGAGGATGCCGACAGCAGCCAGCACGGTGGCGGCGAACGCAGTGCGAATACGCATGTCACTCCAAAGTCGATGACGGACGTCGAACCAGGATCACACCGCCTACGCGGCCCTTTCGCCCGGCATTCACCTGACCAACGGCGTGTCACGGTGAATCCGCGACACGCCGCCGCCGATCCGCACACTTCTGCGCGGAACGACCGTTCGACAGGGCGGGCCGGCCGCAGCGGGCGATTTCCGGCGATGCCCGCGGCAATTGCATTCGGGTGGCAATCATCCGTTCTCCCGCTCGTTCATTCACCTTGGCAGGCGGAATTGACGGCCGGGCCGGGCCGGGAGGGTGTGCGGGGGGTGGCGGGAGCTCCGCAGCACCGATACTCTTTTACAGCACGCCCATAGAGCTCGGGATTTCCGGGAGCCTCTATCGGGTGGCGTTAATTGGCCCGGCTATAGCGGGCGGTGCCCGTCCAGATGCGTTCCAGCCGGACGCGGGTGCCGGGTCGGGGAGCGTGCCAGATCTTGTCGTGGCCCGCATAGATGCCGACGTGGCTCATGGTTCCCCCGGTGGGGAAGAAGACCAGATCTCCTGGTGCGCGCTGGGTGCGCGAGATGTGGTCGGTGCTCTCGTACTGGGCCTCCGCGGTGCGGGGGAGTACCCGGCCGGCCACGCGGAAGGCGTAGAGAGTGAGGCCCGAACAGTCGAATTCGGCGGGCCCGGTGGCGCCGTAGACGTAGGGTGCGCCCTTCTTGGACGCGGCGACGGAGACGGCCTTTATGCCGTAGAGGGAGGCGGCCTGGGCGGGGGTGGCCGGGGTGAACAGGGCGGCGGTTACGGACACTGCGAGGAAGAGGGCCCGAGAGCGATGACTCTCCCTGTGTTTTGTTGTCTTGGGCAATCGTGATACCTCCGCATTCAGATACAGGAACAAACCATGATGGTGACTGTTCTCGGTGACTGCGTTACGGCTCCCGACGACGGCCCATTTTGCACGAAATGTTCATGCGTGAGGTGTCGGACACGGCAGGAAATATCTCGGTTGGGCAAAGCAATCCGAGATGATATTCCTTCACTTTGTCCGACCATTGCCCCGGCCGGCGCGGCCGCGCAGACGCACCGAAGCGCGCGTCAGCGACGCGAACCCCCCCCGGCCACCAGCCGGACCAACCGGCCGGGAAGAGAGAAACAGCCGCCCCGCCCCCGCCGCCCCCTCACCGCCCCAACGCCAGAGCACCCCCGCGCCCCCCGCCGCCGCGCCCCCTACGCCCCCCGCCCGCCCGTCCTCACGGCGCGAACGGCGGAGCCGGACGCCCCTTGCGGTGGGGCGACAGGAACTCCCGGAACACCCGCGCCGAGCGCGGGTTCTCACCGCACTGCCACACACCGTGCGGGCAGTAGTCCGTGATGCTGTGGTACACCGGCCGGTGATCGGCGATCCACGCCAGCATCCGCCGCATGTACTCCGGGTTGTCACCGTTGCGGAACAGCCCCCACTCCGGGTACGAGATCCGCTTGTGGTGCGCCTTCGCGAACTCGACCTGCTGCCGCAGCCCGTACGGCTGCTCCACCATCTCGTCGAACGAATCCCCCGGAGGCTGGTCGTAGGAGTCCATGCCGACGATGTCCACCACGTCGTCCCCCGGATAGCACTTGGTCCACTCGATCGCGTCCCTGCCCCGGTTGGGAGCGAAGTCGAAGCGGAACCGCTGCCCCTCAGCGGAGCGCATGGCGGCCACGATGCGCCGCCAGTACCGCTTCCAGTTCCCCGGGTCGGGCCGGCACCGGTGGGTGTAGTTGAAACCGTTCATCTCCCACCCCAGCACGATCACGGTGTCCGGCACCCCCAGCCCGACCAGACGCTTGCCCAGCCGCCGGAAATGCTGGTCGAACTCGCCCTCCGCCCCGGAACGGATCAACTCGGCCACCCGCTCGTCCGGCACGTCCGCCTCGTTGCCCTCGAACATCGGCACGTTCAGCACGAACAGCCGATCGCGCCGCTCACCCCGCCACCGCGCCCAGCTGCGCAGGGACTCCGGCGCGCCCTCGATGTTCTCCCAGGTGTCACCGGGCAGATACGTGTGCCCCGCCCGCACCTCCGTCCCCCCGAGCCACCGGGAAAGCCCCTGCATCCGGTCCACCCCCGGCGTGCCGTAGTGGAGGTAGGCGCCCACCGCGACCCCCGGCCCACTGCTGCCGGACGCCCCCCGCGGCGCCGGAGCGCCACCCCCTCCACCGCCGCCGGCGAGCAGCCCCACAACGGCCACGCCCGCGCAGGCGCCGGCCATCCACCGCCCTCTACGGGACATGTCGTCTCCACAAGCCTCGGGAACCGATGTACGTGACAACGACGCTAGACACCCCCACGCACCCCGGCCCGCCCGAGGCCCCGATCCTGCGCCATTCGCGGGACCGCGCCCGCCGCGCCCGGACCCGACCGGGTGAACACACCCGACGGCGCGTCCCTTCGGGTGACCGGCGGCCACGGACGGAACCACCACGGCGTCCGACCGCTCCCCTGAGACATGAACGCGAATGAGATCACCATCGAGATCCGGGGCCTGGAATCCGCGGCCGTCAAAGCGGCCGAACAGATCTCCGCCCTGTTCCCCACCACCGTCCCCGCCCCGCCGAGCCCCCTGCGCGCCGGGGACGAGGTACTCGTCCGCATCCGGGCCGACCTCGGCCCCGCCCCCGACGCCGGAGGCTACACGGACACCTGCGCCTGACACCCTCGCGAGCGCGACCCCGAGCCCGGCCACCGGACCCCGCCGGCCCGCCCCGCAGACCGGCCGGGCAGCGAGACGGGCGGTTCACGGAGCCCCCCGCACAGCGGCCGGGGAGGGCAGGGCAGCCCAGAAAGCACACAGGTGGTCGGCGGCGAAAGAGGCCGAAGGCCCCGTGCGGCCCGGCCCGAGGGTCAGGACCGTGTACCGGCCGGGACGGACCACCGGCCACGCAACCTCACCGGGAAGGAACGGGCTGCCAGTGCGGGCGAACGCCCCCCAGCGCCGTTTCAGACCGTCCGCGCAAACGCTCTGGGCGGCGGTGAGAGGACGCCCGGCCATGGTGAAGTCGTGCAGGTAAGCCAGTTCGGCGCTGTGCGCGTTGGCCATGTCCAGGCCCGGCAGCTGCGCCCCGGCGAGGGTGGGGGAGTCCGGGTCGTCGAACTCGTACGCGTACGTGGGCACCTGCGCGGCGAAGACGCTCGCCGTTTCGTTCGAGGGTGCGGCAGGCGAACCCGGAGTCGGTGAGCACCGCCGACAGCACCTCGAACGGCGTGGACCGTCCCGTCACCGGACAGCGGGCCGGCACCTGCGGCGCCGCCGGCCCGAACAGGGCGGCGATCCGGCCGGTGTACTCCCGTTCCGTCAGGTACGGCTGGGTGCCCGCGACGAAGAACCGTGCCTCGGCCCGGGTACTGCCGATCAGCACCGGCACCTTGTGCCACCGGCCGGCCGCGATCGCCTCGGACGGCTGCGCCGGGAGCAGGCCGTCCCCGAAGGCGGGCCCGGGCACCGGACGGGCGCGGGCTGCCGAGACCAGGGCCGCGACCGGAGCCGCACGCAGGCACCCGGCGCGGGTGGCCGCGTCAGGACAGCCGGCCGCGGCCGCGAACCCCACCGCCGCGTCGGCCGCCTGACCGGAACCGGGGGGCGCCGAGCAGCGAGCAGGGCCCGCTCTGGAGGATGGCGCGCGAGAACAGCCCCGCCGTGTGCGCGGAGGCGAGCATCGCACAGACGGACCCACTGCCGGCGGACTGCCCCCACACGGTGACGTTCGCGGGGTCGCCGCCGAACGCGGCGATGTTCTCGTGCGTCCACCGGCGGCGCGGCGTACGGGACGCCCAGGAACTCCTCCGCCGGCCCTTCGACCCGCCCGGCGAGCCGGCCCTCGCCGATGGCGACGAACGGCGGCGCCGGGGCGACGGCCCCGGCCGCCGGCGGTGCGGACAGGGCCGAGACCGCCGACAAGACGAGGAGAAGGGCCAGAACCTTCGACAGCGGCTTCATGAACGGCGTGAACGGCATGAACGACCTGGGCGTCATGGACGTCATGGGCGCAGACCTTTCAGCAGCGCCGCGGCCGCGGCCCTGTCCGCCGTCCCGCCGCTCCAGTCGGGGGTGATGGGAGTGACGGACACCCGGTCGGCGCCGACCGCCTCCACATCGCCGCCCCTGCCGGCCGGTGCCGGCACCAGCGCCACGTCCACCTTCCAGGTCCCGTCACCGGAGTCGGTGTAGCGCGCCCCGAGACCCAGCTGCGGATCCTGAGTCGTGACCGACACCCCGCGCGCCGTACCGGTACCGTCCGCGCCGACCACCGGGTGGTTGACGTGCAGGCCGACGTGCTCGGGCAGCAGGCGGCCGCCCCGCGCCCGGTCCCGGAGCCGGTCGATGAGCTTGACCGCGAAGTCCCCGGTGGGCCGCACGGCGTTCAGGATCTGCTGCGGGACGGGGACGGCCAGCTCGCCCGTACTCACCGCGAGGGCGGGCACCCCCCGTTCCAGGGCGGCGACGGCACCGCCGACCGTGCCCGAATGGGTCGCCAGAGCGGCCACGTTGGGACCGAAGTTGGTGCCGGACACCACCAGGTCGGGCGCACGGTCACGGAACACGGCGGCCAGGCCGAAGGACACCGCGTCGCCGGGGGTGCCGTCCACGGCCCACACCCTCGGCTCGGGGTGCTCCACCCGGACGGCCGGGCCACTCATCAGCTTCGTCCCCGCGCCGCTCTGGTTGGTGAGCGGGGCGACGATCGTCACCTCGTGCCCCGCGGCCGTCAGCCGGTCGAACAGCAGCCGGATGCCGGGCGCGTCATAGCCGTCGTCATTGGTCAGCAGGATGCGCAGCGGGCCGGACCGGCCGACGGACCCGGGCAGCGCAGCGGCACTCGCCGGCACCGTGCCGGTCAGGGCCGGAACGCACAGGAGCAGGGCGGCCAGGGGCAGAACTCGCTTACGGCTCACGGATGATCCTTCGATGAGGGAGGGGACGGTGAGGGAAAGGGAGGACAGGAGCGGGACCGGCGTCGTGGGACGGGACGGCGCTGGACGGACGGGCCCGTCAGCGCACCTTGCGGATCGGGACGATGGCCAGCGCACCCAGCAGGGACAGGGCGCCGCCGATGAGGAACAGCGGGCCGTAGCCGCCGAGCGCGGTGACGATGGCGGAGGCGACGAACGGGGCGATGATCTGCGGCCCGGCGTTGGCGATGTTCAACACACCCATGTCGCGGGCGGCGTCCTCCGCCCGCGGCAGGACCAGCGTGACCACCGCGGTGTCCACCGCCATGAAGCAGCCGAAGGCGAGCCCGTTGAGGGCACTGAACACCAGCATCCCGGTCCAGGTCGGACTGATCACGGGGATCACCATCACAGCCCCGGCGAGGGCCGCGGACACGCCGACGAAGACCTTCCGCCGGTTCCACCGGTCGGACAGCACCCCGCCGAGCACCGTCGACAGCGCCATCGCCCCCATCGACAACGGCGTCAGCACCGCGATCGCCTCGGCGGGCTCCAGCCCGTCGGGCAGGGCGATGTGGTCGTCGAGGATGTACAGCTGGTAGCCGATGACGGAGAAATAGCCGAGCACCATCAGCGCCCGTCCGATGAACGCCCACCGGAAGTCGTGATCGGCGAGGGCGGACAGGAAGACGGCGATCTTCTCGCGGCGCGAGACCGAGGGCGCGGGCTCGCGCCGCGCCGGCACGTCCCGGCACAGCGCCGTCAGCAGCAGCGCCGCGCCGGCTGCGACCCCGCCGAGGACCAGGTAGCCGGCCGTCAGCCGGCCCGCGGTCTGCGAGGCGATCATCACCCCGACGGTCCCGCCGACGGGCAGCGCCAGTCCCACCACGGCGGACGCGGTACCGCGGCGGGAAACGGGGATGCGGTCGGGCACGATCGCGGTGACGGCGGCCTGGTAGACGTTCATCGTCGCCTGCACCAGGCACCACCCGATGCCCACCCACAGCGCGGTCCGCGCACCGCCGAGGAACGCCATGCCGGCGAGCGAGGCCAGCGCGCCACCGAGGATCCAGGGGTTCCGGCGGCCGGTCCGGTCGGACAGCGCGCCGGCGATGGGGTTGAACACGGTGCCGAAAACCGCGCTCGCACCGCCCACCGCCCCGAGGATGGCGACCTTGTGCGCCGGGTCGATGTCCGCGATCTGCGTGGGGAGCAGCACGGAGCCGACGCCCATGTACAGGGCGAACATGGAGGAGTTCGCGAGCAGGAGCAGCAGCAGGAGGCCGCGTCCGCGGCTCTCCGGAGCCGCCGGGGGCGCCTCCGGCTGCATCAGTTCATCAGCTGTCACGGTGACCACCGGGGGTGAGGGGCGCGTGGAGCGCACGGCGGGGGACTGGGGGGAGCGCCGGGACGACGGACGTGTTCGCGCTACGGCGGCCGCAGGCCGAAAAGCGGCATACCAGGCCTACGGAACGCCACTGAGTTACACGTGTTATCACTGGCTTGCTGCATTGTGTAGCAGCCGTGGCAGGCTGTTGGATAGGCCCAGTAACCATTTGAATGACGACCGTGACCGACGGAATGTGGCCCCTCTCGTTACACGTGTACCTACTCGCGGGTCGCACTTGCATCCGCCACTCCGACGGTCCAGGGTGGCCGGAAATAGCCGCGCCACAGCCGCCATGCGCAACGCCCGGCGGGCCGGGCGGCCGCCGCCCAGGCCGCCCCCGTGTCCGCTTCCCAGCTCCCTTCCCGGAGGTCAGCCGTGCCCCCGTCCCCCTGTGCACACCCGCGACGCCACCCGCTCCCGGCTGCCGCAGCCGGCGTCGCCGTCGTGGCGGCCGCCCTGCCTGCCGGGTTCGCCACCCGCGCCGAGGAGACCGGCCTTCCAGGGGCTCGGCGACCACTGCATGAGCGCCTGATACACGCTTCACCGCAGGAAGTGGTGAGCGGGTCCACCCGCGCCCCGGACGTCCTGGGCGGCCCCTTGGGCGTAGTCGTGCCCATGGTCCTGCCGAGCCCTCGCCATCCATAGACGCTGGCCATCCGGGTTACTCGTGTCCTCGGGGGTATGCGGCCTCAACGTCCCCGCGGTCCACCATGTCGAGGACTGCGGGGCCGCGGCGGTGCATGTATCGAATAATTGACGATCGTAGAATTTGCTACATACCCTGAACATCCCGTGCGGGGCGCCGACACCCGGCACACCCCACCGAGGAGGACGCACATGACGGACGTACCGGGTCAGGCCCCACCCGTCGTACAACTGCCGGCCGGACGGCTGCGCGGGAGCGACGAGGGCGGGATCTGGGTGTTCAAGGGGGTGCCCTACGCGGAACCGCCGGTGGGAGACCTGCGCTGGCGTGCCGCGCGCCCGCACCCCGGCTGGAGTGCCGCGCGGGACGCGACGGCCTTCGGACCGGCTTCGCCCCAGCCGTTCCTCGAGGGCGGGGACCCGGTCCTGGGCGGTCACGGCACCCCGCCGTTCGACGAGGACTGCCTCACGCTGAACGTGTGGACACCGGCACCGGACGACGCCCGGCGGCCCGTGCTCGTCTGGATCCACGGCGGCGGATTCGTCTCCGGATCCGGGGCGTTGCCCATCTACTCCGGAGAAACCTTCGCCCGAAATGGCGACTTGGTGGTCGTCACCCTCAACTACCGTCTCGGCCCCCTCGGTTACCTCTCCTTCGAAGAGGACCGAAACGAGAAAGCGGCCCAAGCGGAGCCGGCCAATCTCTGGTTCACCGACCAGCTGGCCGCCCTCCGCTGGGTCCACGAGAACATCGCCCGCTTCGGCGGGGACCCCGGCAACGTCACGGTCGCCGGCCAGTCGGGCGGAGCCGTCTCGACTGCCGCCCTCGCCGGCCACCCCGAAGCGCGACGGATGTTCCGGCGGGTCATCCTGCAGAGCCCCCCGTTCGGGCTGAACATCCCCACCCGCGACGAATACCGCGAACGCGTCGACGCGTACCGGCGGTACGCAGGGGCCAAAAGCCTGAAGGAACTGCGCGGCCTCCCCTGGGAACGGCTGGCCGAAGCCACCGGGGCGCTCTTCGCGCACACCGCCCGCTGGGGCCACTGGTCCACCCCCTTCCTCCCCGTGCGAGACGGAGTGACGCTCCGGCGGCACCCCGCGCAGACCCTCCTCGAGGAGGCGGCCGCGGACATCGACGTGCTCATCGGCTGGACCCGCGAGGAGGCCAACTTCGCCTTCGCCCTCGACCCGGGCTACGCCGCCATCACGCGGGGCCAGGCACTGGACCGGATCGCACAGGGCTTCGGGCAGGAGGAGGCGGCCGACGTGTACGCCGAGTACGCGCGCACCCGGCCCGGCGCCCGCCCGGCCCACGTCCTCATGGACCTGATCACGGACGAACTGTTCCGCGTCCCCTCCCTGCAACTGGCCGAGGCCCGGGCTGCCGCGGGGCGGCCCGTCTGGGCCTACCAGTTCGACCTCCCGGCGCCGGCCTACGACGGCAGGCTCGCCGCCGCGCACTGCCTCGAACTCCCCTTCGTCTTCGACAACTTCGACAGCTGGTCGCACACCCCGCTGGTCGCCGGGATCGATCCGGCCCTGGGGAAGGGACTGACGCGCTCCATGCACCGGGCCTGGATCGCCTTCGCCCGCACAGGCGACCCGAACCACGCCGACCTGCCGACATGGCACCGGTATCGGACGGACGCGCGCACCACCATGCGCTTCGACTCCGTCACCCTCCCGGTGGACGACCTGGCCGGCCACGCGCGCCGCCTGCACACCCGGCGGAACGCCGCGGCCGCCGGGTAGCGACCGCTACCGAAATCCGGCACGCGGCCAGACCTACCCTCCCAGTCCATTACACGTGTAACCTACGAGAGGCCGAGCGCGAGGGCACGGCCCGCCGGCCCCGAGCTCCTGACAGCTCGGGGCCGGCCCCTCGCCCCCTCCGGGGAGTCGTCTCGGCGCTGGAGAGCACGTACCCGTCCCGGCCCAGCGGGACGCCCTCGAAGGTGCCGACGTGCAGGTCCATCAGGTGATGAACAGGCTGTCCGGCCCGCCGATGCGGCGGATCGCCTCCAGGGGATACGGGGTCTGCCTGCTCTCGAAACGGAACTCGCGGTAGTAGTCCGTCATCACTGCGGCGATGGGGGCGTGGCGGGAGAGGATCGCCGCCACCTGCGACGGGATTCCCGTCGGAGCTTCCCCTCGGGCACAGGCGCGCACGAACGCGCTGCGCTCGTCCCCCCCGTACCCGTACAGGGCGGTGACGAGCCACTGCACAAGGTGGGTGACGGTGTAGCAGCGGTCATACGTCCGGTGTTCGGCGAAGAAGTCGGACTCCTCCCTCGACAGGCCGAACCGGGAGGAGATGGCGAGGCCGTAGTCCGTGAAGAACAGGCGCTTGCCGTCGGTGAGGACGTTCTGGAAGTGGCCGTCGAAATGCAGGAGCCCGCGGGCGTTCATGAAAGAGGTTCCCCTCTCCAGCCCGTTCGCCACCATGGTGCATGCCTGCTCGGCCGTCTCATCGTCGGCTTTGACCTGAACGTCCAGCCAGTCGTGCAGGTTCTGCGGTATGTACTCCAGGAACAGTGCGACGCACGCCGAAGAATCCCGCAACGCCTCGATCCGGTTGCGCACCTGCGGACCGCCTCCCCAGTAGGCGACGGCCTCCTCCACGTCGGCCAGTTCCTCGGGCAACGCCTGCCCGGGATGCGGCAGAACCCGCCAGTGGTACATCAACGGAAAGCCCTCGTGGTCCTGTGCGAGCACCCAGTTCGTCGTCATGCAGTGCACGGCCAACTCCCGCCAGGCACCCCACCCCGGGCTTCCGGGGACCCCGAGGCCGAGATGGCAGAAGGCAGGCAGCCTGAAGAGATTCGCCGTGGACCGGACGTTCTCCGGCTGCCTCTCCAGATCGGTCAGCGGCAGCCGCTTGACGAAGACCGGGGTCCCGCCGACCTCCAGCAACGCTGAGGTCCCGCCGATGCCACAACCCAGCGGAGCAGCCGTATCCACCAGGTCGCGCAGCTCGCGATCACTGCACAGAGCCAGCGATGTGGAGACGGCACCGTAGGCCGCCAAACGCGCACCACGAGACGCGTCGAACCTCTCGACGGCTACCTCCACCAGGGCACCAACCTCTCCGACACACCCGGCCCGCCCAAACGCCGCCCACACACGGCGCATAGCCCTGCCGTTCGCCCCTGCACTGCACGAACGGAGGGCAATCCAGGCCGGACCCCTTGTGACCAAGGATCCGAACGGACTCTGGCCGCACTGTACGTCGAGACCGACAACAAGGCCGGGCAAACAGGATGCCCCGGCAGCCTCCACTGCTCAGCGGCTCAGATCCGGTCTGTCTCGCCGTGGTCGAGCTCCATCCGCACCGCCGTGGACGCCCGGACCGCGAACGCAACCTCCGGCCCCAGGGTCAACCCCTCCGGGACTGATGACCCGGGGTGCTGGATGGATCGGCCGACGCCGTGGGAAGGCGGCGACGAGTTGTGGGCGGCGCATGCTGGTGCGCCGTGGAGAGCGTAAATGCGTAGACAGCACCCCTCGGCACCCGGCACATTGGCCGACCGTGACGAGCAGCGAACTGTGGACCCGTGCGACCGCCGACCGCTACGACGCCGAGGAGGCCGAGGCGTCCTCGGCTGCCGTTCTCGAACCGACTCTCGCCTTCCTCGCCGAACTCGCCGGAGACGGACGGGCACTGGAGTTCGCCATCGGAACCGGACGAGTGGGAGTCCCGCTCCGGGAACGCGGCGTGCCGGTCGTGGGCATCGAACTCTCCGAGCACATGGCAGCGGTGCTGCGACGCAAGATCGACGAGAACACGCTCCCGGTAGTCATCGGGGACATGGCCACCACCGTCGTGCCCGGAGAGTTCACCCTGGTCTACCTCGTCTACAACACCATCACGAATCTGCTCACTCAGGACGAGCAGGTCGAGTGCTTCCGCAACGCCGCACGGCATCTGGCGCCGGGCGGCCGATTCGTCATCGAGCTGGGCGTGCCACCGCTGCGGTTCCTGCCGCCCGGCCAGGTCGCGGTGCCGTTCGATGTCTCCGAGCAGCATCTCGGCTTCGACACCTTCGACCTGGTCGAGCAGATTCTTGTCTCGCACCACTTCACCCGCGACGGCGACGACAGCCACTACCGCCGCGACAACTCCCGGCACCGGTACGCCTGGCCGGCAGAGCTCGACCTGATGGCACGGATCGCTGGACTCGAGCTGGAACGCCGTGTCGCCGACTGGGACGAGACTCCGTTCACCCAGGACTCCGCGAAGCACATCTCCGTGTGGCGCAAGCCAATCTGAGGTAGGCCAGCGCGCTGTCAAGGTAGGCCGTGCCTGTCGTGAAACTCCCGTCGGGAGTCCAGGCGTCGCGTCGCCGGGAGATTTGTCGTGGTCGTAGCCGCGGTCGCGCCCAGCACCCTCCACGAACTCCTGCGCTGCCAGGTCCGTGAACGTGCCGCCGATCAGAGGACCCGACCCTGATGGTGCTGGACACCAAGAGTGTCCAGGCAGCCGCCGGGGTCCCCTCCTCCACGACCGGCCGGGACCCGGCGAAGAAGGGCCGGGCCGCAAGCGAGGACTGGCCGTGGACGTGCTCGGCTTGTCATCGCGGTGATCGTGCCGGCCGCGAACACCCACGACAGCGCCGCGGGCGTCGCCCTGCTGGACCAAGCCGCCGAGCGCACCGGCGGCACAGCCGAGAAGGCTCTGGTCCACCAGGGCTTCAAGAACCAGGTCCTTGCGCATGGAGCCGGCCTGGGCATCCACCTCGAGATCGCCGAACGCAAGCCGCAGGAGAAGGCATGCGTCTCAGCCGAAGCGGTGGAGGTCGAGCGGACCTACGGAATCCTGATACTCCACCGGCGTCTGGTCCGCCACCACGAGCACCATGAGGGCGATCCAAGGGGTGGCTGCGGCGGTCAGCGCCAGCAGCCACCCCACCAGTGGGGGAGGCAGCGCCAGCGCGACGTATGCGGAAAGCCCGGTGCCGACCAGCAGGAGCCCGATGGCGGGCAGGTGCACAGCGGGACGGAAGCGCCGCCATTGGTGCACCCGGCGGCGTTGGCCGGCGAGTATTGCCGGGCAGAAGACCAGACCGGCGACGGCGAGACCCAGGATCCACGGCAGCACGAAACCACTGAGCGAGGTGTGTTCGTACGGCCGGACGCCCAGGCCGGGGGCGGTGGGCGCGTACTGAACCGATATCTCCTCGCCGATGAGCGCCGGGCCCGGGGTCTCGACGTCCACAGTGACCGTGCGCGGACCGTCCACGAAGGGCACCGAGAGGTCGACCGCTGTGCGGTAGATGTTCGATCTGTTGACCCTGGCGAGCCTGCGGGGCTCCGAACGAAGTGCGAGGATCTTCACGTCGCGTTCGACGGCGCCGGCCTGGTGGATGCTCCGCAGCTGGCGGCCGTCCGCACCGTCCGGGCCACTGGCCTGCACCAACGCTGCGGCGGAGGTGAGCACCACCGTGATGCCGAGCACGATCGGGAGGATGCGCGAGGGGCGCGGCTCCCAGAGCCAGCTCGCCGTCCTCGGCCGGGCGGCGACGGAGGCGGTCAGCCAGGCCGTCCCGCACAGGATCGCGATGCCGGTCGGGAGCAGCCGTTCGGCGGTGGTCGCGCCGAGGCCGGACGGCAGGATCGCGATGAGCAGGCTGTGCACAGCCACGTACAAGCCTGCCAGCAGCGTCAGCCAGCCGGTGAGCCGGGTCCACAAGGTCGACATCTTTCCCCCTTGCCAGGAGAAGACCACACCTGGCACCTGGTGATCAAGAGGCGGGCGTGCGGTAGTGGTTGTTCTCGTGGCCGACGGGCAGGAGGCGCCAGGCTCACCGTGGAGTCGTCGGTGGTCGCATCAGCCGGACGGACCAGCCCTGTACTTCGCGGGTCGTTGAATCGGATGGAGTTGAGGGCTCGACGGTGTCCGGCGTGGGGCTGCGGGCGTTATCTGGGTGTCTCGATGACTTCCCGGTCCCCGCGGCCTCGGTCCCAGCGTCAGCGCCTTGAGTGCGTGGTGACGTCTGTGGTGGAGAAGCGTCTGGGCGCTCTGCCCGTCGCTGCCGAGTTTCTGCGCCGCCTTGATGTGGCCGGGATCGTCGACGGGCTGTGCCCGGGTGGTGGGAGCGCGCACCTGACGCACGGCCAGGTGATCGAGGCGCTGGTGGCGAACGGCTGACCTCGCCCGCGCCGTTGATTCGGGTCGCCGACTGGGGCCGGACCTGGGCGGTGGAGGAAGTCCTGGGTATCGAGGCCGGCCAGCAGTAATGGAAGCGCGCCGGATCCTGGTCCACTCCACCGGCAACGCCGCAGGCCAGCAAGCGGCCCGTGTCAAACACCTCGCCCGTGCGACCGAGGACCTGGACAAGGTCAGGAACGGAGCCGGCGGGAAGTGCTGCAACACCGAGAAGAAGATCGCCGAACGGATCGGGGTGATCACCAGAACCCGCCGGGTCGCCTCCTGCCTACGCACCGACATTGGCCGGGACGATACCGGGCGACCCATCCTGGCCTGGCACTTCGACCAACAGGTCCTGGACGACGAGGCCGCGGCCGACGGCTGGTACGCGCTGCTGACCGCGCTGACACCCGAGCAGGCCGACCCGGGCCAGGTCCTGGTCCAGTACAAAGGGCAGGGCTCGGTCGAGCGCCGGTGCGCGGAATTCAGGGGACCCCTGGCGGTCACACCGCTGTTCGTGCAGCACAACCACCGCGTCGCCGCGCTGATCCAGGTGATCTGCCTGGCCCTGGTGGTGTTCTGCCTGATCGAACGCCAGGTCAGACAAGCCCTGGGGCCCGAGCAGACGATGGTCGGCCTCTACCCGGACAACCGCCGGGTGCGGCCCACCGGCCGGATGATCCTCTACCACCTCGGCGAACTCACCTTGCGGATCGGCAACGTCACCGACGCGCCCACCGTCCAGATCACCCGCGGCGTCCAACTCCACCTCCTCGACCTCCTCGGCATCGAAGTCGCCCGAACCCGCTGGCCACAGACTTGAAACGGCGACCCCTGCAGTGCAGGCACTGCCCTCGGGGCCAGCACCGTAGGATCGGGGGCCGTGATCACGACCAGGGCCGACGGCCTAACCCTCGACACCGACCCCGCGCGCATCGACCTCGACCGCGTGCACCACTGGCTTTCCACCGACGCCTTCTGGGCCCTGGGCCGGAGCCGCGAGACCGTGGCGCGCTCGATCGAGCACTCGCTCGTCTTCGGTGTCTACGTCCCGGACACCGCCGAGCAACTCGCCTTCGCCCGAGTCGTCACGGACTACGCCACCTTCGGCTGGCTCTGCGACGTCTACGTCGCCCGCGAGGCACGTGGCCAGGGCATCGGCACCTGGCTGGCCGAGTCGGTCGTCGCGGCACTGGAGCCCTACCGACTGAAGCGGCTGATGCTCTCCACGTTGGACGCCCATGAGGTCTACGCACATGCCGGCTTCTCAGCCGTGTCCGAACCAGAGAAGCTGATGATGATCACGGCACAGGCACCTTCGACGGCTCCGGCCGACCCGGCGACCGGAGCCGTAAAGCCACTGGCCACAGACCTGGAACGGTGACCCGCGAAGTACGGGACTAGCAGGGGCGAACGCGGCGTCGGACTGAGTTTTCCATGGTCGTCGGCGCTTGGTCAGACGGTCTCGGTGCTGTATCGGGACCGCCTCGCCACCTTAGGCCTCTTGCGCCCGGCGCCAGGCGGCGCGTCCATCCTGAGCGACCTCCTTCCGGGCGGCGCAATGGCCTCCGAGGTCTCTCGAAGCGAAGGGCAGAGGGCAGAGGCCAGGGAGCGGCCACGTCGACGGCCGGCGGCCGCTCACGTCGGGGGGATCGCGGAGGCACGCCGCTGAATGACCGGCTTCCTCACTGCGGCCAGGCGTCACCCTGGACACGCGCATGCAGATGTTCGTCATGCCAGCCGTCCGAGTGCAGCAGGGCGCTTCGCATCTTGCCTTCGAGGGTGAATCCCGCTTTCGTCGCCACGCGGCAGGAGGCGGTGTTGGCTACGGAGTGGGTGATCCGCAGGCGGTGCAGACCGAGGTCGTCCAAGGCCCAGCGGCTGACACGGACAACGGCGTCGGCCATGGCCCCGTGACCCCGGCCGGCGGGAAGCAGCCAGTAGAGGAACTCGGCACTGCCTCCGGCAAGGTCGAGGTCGCCGAGACCGACGAGGCCCACGGGGCTGCCGCCTTGAGGCTCGGCGATCGCCCAGATCGCTGCCTCCTCGGTCTGCCATCGCTTCCCCCATCGCGCGATCCTGTCCCGGGCGTCATCCACCGATAGGTGGCCCGGCCGGTTCCAGTGCTGCACGTCCGGATCCTGGCACGAGCCCGCGAGGACCACGGCGTCATCGGCAGCCCATGGCCGCAGCTCGAGGCCTCCGGCCAGGCCGATCACGGGCTGGCCTGTCCCGCTCATCCGGCCCGCGGGAACAACATCAGGTATCGGAAGGGTCATCCGATCATGATGCCGCAGTCCCGCCAGGATGACGGCCGCCCCGCGCAACCTCGTGACACCGTGGAGATCTGCACAACTGCCGGACACCTCCGGCGGGCACTCCTCACCCGCGGACATCCCCGGCCTGACTGACGATCCCGTGTTCGCCCTGAGCGGGACTTAGCAGGCGGCGGGCGTCGACCTGTTGGTCGAGCCGCCAGGTGTGTCCGCCGTCGGCCGACCGTTCGTTGCGCCAGTGGAATGTGTCGGCGGTGAAGTCGGCGAAGGTCCAGCGGATGAGGTCGCCGCCGGCCGCGCGTTCCATGACGATCTCTTCGTCGATCCGGCGGGCGTACATGTGCACGAGGTCGCCGCGGGCGGTGCCGTGGAAGGTGAACCGCCACAGTTGCAGGCGCGGATCCCAGATCCGCACGCACAGCCCGCATTCCTGGTCCGGAGCGCGACCTGCGGCGGGGAGTTCCGCGCGCCCGGGCCATCGCCAGACGTCCAGGACCGCTCTGCCCTCCAGGGCGTAGCCGAACTCCCATTCGCCGCTGACGTGGCGGACCGGTGAGCCGTCGGCGGGGTAGTAGGTGATCCGGGTCGCCCAGTGTCCGGACAGGCGACCGAACTGCTCCATCTCGGTCGCGTACAGGTCGTCGGGGCCGTCGGCGAGCAGCGTCTTCATGCGTGCGTCTCCTCCGTCGTCTCCTCGGTCGTCTCCTCGGTTGCAAGCGGGGCCAGGGCGGAGGCGAGGCAGTCGACGATGGGGGCGGCGTACGCACGGTCCGGGTCGAGGTCCGGATCGTAGACGGCAACGTCTAGCCCCACCACCCGGCCGGTGCCGGCCAGGGCCGAGACGAGGGCGGTGAGCTGGGCGAAGTCCAGGCCGGGACGGCCCGGGGAGTCCACTGCGGGCAGGACACGTTCGTCGAGTACGTCGAGGTCGAGGTGGAGCCAGACGCGGTCCAGCTCGCGCCGTTCCAGGTGGCGGATGACCTGCCGGCTCAGAGCGCTGATGCCGATCCGCTGGATCTCCTGCGCGCTGAACCGGGTGACCGGGGGTGCCCCCTCGTCCTCCCGGTCGCCGATCTGGACCACGTCCTCGTCGGCGACCAGCGGTCGGCCCACCTGTGGCCAGTGGGTGAGCAGCAGTTCGCCGCGGCCGGTGGCCAGGGCCAGATCCATCCCGGCCGCCGAGCCGAGGGCCGAACCGGCGTCGTAGTTGCCGGGGTGGCGGAAGTCGTTGTGCCCGTCGAGGTGAACCAGGCCGCAGCGTCCGTGGCGCCGGGCCCCCGACAGGCACCCCAGCAGGATGCTGCAGTCGCCGCCCAGGACGACCGGGAACCGGGAGGCGGCGAGTGCGGCGTGGACTGCCTCGCCGAGCCGCAGCGCGTGCTCGCGGATGGTCACCCCGTTGCGGATGCGGGTCGCCGGCTGCGCGTCGAACTCATAGGGCGGACGGTCGAGTTCTACCACTTCGGCGGGCCGCAGACGTACTGCCAGCCCTGCCGACAGCAGTGCCTGCGGGGCCCGCCACGTGCCGGGCTCGCGCCCCGGCTCGGGCGGTCGCAGGCCGAGGTTCCAGGGGGCCGAGATGAGCTGGACACCGCCAGCCATGGGTGTCTCCTATCAGTCGGGAGGTATTCCAACCAGATAACATCAGTACACTGGTTGGACGAACCGAGGCAAGCGATGAAAGGCGGTCCACGCGTGACGAAAGCCGTCCGGCCCCACACCTTCAGGCGCCGCGACCTGGTCGGCGGGCACGTCGCCATCGACCTGGTGAACACGGTGACGGCACGTGACGCGGAGCCGCTCGACTGGCTCGACGGCTACCCGCGCCTGCTGGAATGGGCCGCCCTCACCGGTCACTTCGCCGCCGCCGACCTCACGGAACTGCTGCGGCTGGCCGAAAGCGAGCCCGGCAGCGCCGAGCAGGCCCTGGACCGCATCCGCGAGCTGCGCGAAGCCCTGCACGACCTGATCACGGCGCTGATCCACCCAGACGGCCCGGTTCCCGCGGAAGCGGTCGACCAGGTCGGTGACCACTGGAAGCGCGCGGTCGCCAGCGCGCGTCTCACTGTCAGCGGGAACCTGCCGCAGCTTCAGGCCGGCATCGGGGCATCGGGGCTTGAGTACCTCCACCACGAACTCGCCCTGCAGGCGTTCGACATGCTTCGGTCGCTGCCGCTGGATCGCACCCGCGTCTGCCCGGGCCTTCGATGCGGCTGGATGTTCATCGACAGCTCCCGGGGCGGCCGCCGCCGCTGGTGCTCCATGGCCACGTGCGGGAGCTCGGCCAAGGGCCGGACCCACTACCGGCGCAAACGAGCCCACGACCCGGGCGCGGGCGGTCCCTGAGGGCACTCCCGGGGGGATCGGTTCGCGTCGCGGCCGAAACCCGGGACGGACGGTTCGGCCCGAGACCAACCGCCGCGCGCCGGGGAGCGCATCAGGTCGTGATCAAAGGCCCCTTCCGGACCACCCTTGGTCCCAGCTGAACATGACCAGATGCACGCCGGTCAGTCGACCCTTGCACCAGCAGGATCGCCGACAGGGCTGAGCTCAGCCGGGCGTGTTCTCGCGGGCGGTGGCCGCCGCTTGCCCGGTGGCTTCGGCGACCAGGGCGGCGGCACGGGCTGCGCGCCGCTCGTCAGGATGCCCAACCCCCTGCTACAAGGTGGAGGTTCGAACGCGGCCCCTCATCGTCGTGATGACGGGGCGCCTTCCCCGAACTCCAGCAGGCTCGCCGTCCTCGCCACGAGCCAGGGCGGCGCGAAAAGTGCGCCTGCGGGTGTGGGAGCGGAAGCGGTCAAGGCGGCCGCGACGTCATCCGAGTTCTCGCACCGCTCGATCGTCACGTCCTCCCTGCCGGCTTGCACGGGCCTCGCCCCTGACCTGACTTGGCTCGCCCACCGCGCCGCCGCAGGCGCACTCGACCCGCAGATCTCATGGCGCGGCAGCTGGGACGGAGCCGCCGACGCCATTGCCGCCCTTCTTCAGCGACGACTTCACGGCAAGGCGGTCCTGGAGGTCTCCTGAGAGAGCGGTTCGTGAGGTGTTGACCGTTTCCCG
This sequence comes from Streptomyces sp. 3211.6, assembly GCF_003634815.1. NCBI lineage: Bacteria > Bacillati > Actinomycetota > Actinomycetes > Kitasatosporales > Streptomycetaceae > Streptomyces > Streptomyces sp. 3211.6. The sequence continues at coordinate 7,286,172 of NZ_RBXC01000001.1, forward strand.
GTTGGGTCGAAGCCCGCTGGTTGTCACATCGGCAGACTTCTTGGCACCTGCGAGGCTTTGACGCCGCATGCCGTTCGTTTCAATTCTTGACGGCCTCCGCGATCTGCAGGGCGGCCTGGGCAGGCGTGAGGTGTGTGGTGTCGACGACCTCGGCCTCTTCATGCAGCCATGTGCGGGCCGCCTCGGCGTAGGGCCCGAGGTATCGCAGACGGAACGGGGAGTCGGGGCCAACAACAGTGTCGCCCGCGATACGCCCGCGGAGAGTGTCCTGGTCGGCGTGGAGGACGAAGTGCCGGAGCGGAATGGCATGCTGAGCAAGGCCCGAGCTGATCTCGCGCCAGTACTGCTCGACCAGGACGGTCATGGGAATCACCAGAGTGCCGCCGGTGTAGTCGAGAACGCGCCGGGCGGTCTCGACCACAAGAGGTCTCCATGGCGGCCAGTGCTGGAAGTTGTCCGTAGCGGGCAACCCCGGTGTGATGTCCATGAGCGTCTCGCCGACCTTCTCGGCGTCGAACACCCGCGAATCCGGGATCAGCTGCTGCACGAGCGCACTGGTCGTCGTCTTGCCCGCGCCGTGGGTGCCGTTGAGCCATACGATCATGAGACTCGACGCTAGTGTCCTGAGTCTTAAATTTCCATATAGTTGAGGCATGACGCGCCCGGGACCGAAGCTTGCGCCGCTGGATTTGACTGATGCTGAGCGATCAGTGTTGGAGGGGTGGGTGCGGCGGCGTAAGTCCGCGCAGGACATGGCGATGCGGGCCCGTGTGATCCTGGCCTGTGACGATGTCGGGGAGGACGGCTTTCCCGTGTCGACGCGTGCGGTGATGGAGCGGGTCGGGGTGTCCCGCGACACCGTCTCGAAGTGGCGTAAGCGTTTCCTGGCGGACCGTCTCGACGGGTTGTCGGACGAGCCGCGTCCGGGCCGGCCCCGCACGGTGATGGACGAGCAGGTCGCCGATCTGATCGCCCGGACGCTGGAGTCGAAGCCGGAGAACGCCACGCACTGGTCGACCCGGTCGATGGCGAAGAAGACCGGGCTGTCGCAGTCGACCGTTTCCCGGGTGTGGCGGGCTTTCGGCTTGCAGCCGCACCGGTCCGAGACGTTCAAGCTATCCACGGACCCGTTCTTCGTCGACAAGGTCCATGACGTGGTGGGGCTGTATCTCGATCCGCCGGAGCGGGCGCTGGTGCTGTGTGTGGACGAGAAGTCGCAGATCCAGGCGCTGGACCGGTCCCAGCCGGTGCTGCCGATGATGCCCGGGGTGCCCGAGCGGGCCAGTCACGACTACGTCCGCGCTGGCACCACCACGCTGTTCGCGGCCTTCGACGCGGCCACCGGCAAGGTGATCGGGTCCCTCCACCGCCGGCACCGGGCCGAGGAGTTCAGGAAGTTCCTGAACAAGCTCGACAAGGAGATCCCTGCCGGACTCCAGGTCCACTTGATCTGCGACAACTACGCGACCCACAAGACCGCGGCGGTCAAGAAGTGGCTGCTGGCCCATCCCAGGTTCCACATGCACTTCACGCCCACCAGCTCGTCCTGGCTGAACCTGGTCGAGCGGTGGTTCGCCGAGCTGACGAACAAGCGGATACGGCGAGGAGTCCACAAGTCGGTCCAGGCGCTGGAGAAGGACATCCGCACCTGGATCGACTCATGGAACGAAGACCCCAAGCCGTTCATCTGGACCAAGACTGCCGACCAGATCCTCGAATCCCTCGCCTCGTACTGCCGACGAATTACCGACTCAGGACACTAGCGTCGTGCGGTCCGCAGGAACAGACACAGCAGGAATCGGCTCACTGATGAGGCTGGTGTGGGGCTGCTCGTCGCGGTTCTCGGCGGCTACTGCTGCTTGGCGCGGGTGCCTTCGACGTTCTTCGACGGCAGTTCGTGGCCGAGGGCTTCGCAGACGTCCCGGGCGCGAAGTGGTCCGGTCGCGTCGTTGAAGACACCGAGGATGCGGAGGCAGTTCGGGTGCTCGGGCAGGTGCGGCAGGGCGGCCGGGAGCCGGTCGGCGAGGGCGGTGACGGTCTTCCGCGTGATCGCGAGGTGTTCGAGGTGGGACTCTGCATCCTGCATCCTGCAAAGCCGGTAGTGCAGTCTTTCGATCTGGGTGCGCAGGTCGTCGGCCAGCGCCCGAAGGGCGTCCTCCTGGACGCCGAGCACGTCAAGGAGGATTGGATCTTCACGTGCTCACCGCCTGCTCATCGCGCCAGGTGGGGGTGTTCGCGCCGGTGAGGCGGCGGGCCATGACGTGAGTCATCGCCCAGTAGGCGCGGGAGGCGGAGGAGGTCGGCGTCCTGCTTCTTGAAGCCCTGGCCGACCAGCGCCTTCTCCACGGTGCCGCCGATGCGCTCGGCGGCTTGGTCCAGCCGGGCGATGCCCGCGGCGTTGTCGTGGGTGTTCGCGGCCGGCACGATCACCGCGATGACGAGCCCGAGCACGCCCACGGCCAGTCCTCGCTTGCGGCCCGGCACCTTCTTCGCCGGGTACCTTGCCGGTCGTGGAGGAGGGGAGGGGACCCCTGCGGCCGCCTGGACACCCTTACTGTCCAGCACCACCAGAGTCGGGTCCCTAGGGCGGCGAGCGTCCCAAGGTCACCTTCCACGCGCCCGTTTGTTACTCACCTGTCTTGCGCTCCGAACAATCCATGGCCAGAGGCTCGTTGCAAGTGATCACGATCGGGGCGTTCGCCTCCGCCCGTGCGCGGTCGGAAGCCGCCACGACCTCCTCGTAGGTCCATTCCTTGTACAGACGCTCTCCGTGGGCATCAGTAATGTCGATGACTAGGCGGGTCCATTCCTCGGCAGGCTGTTCGGGGACAAGTCCCAGTTCATACGTGGCGTCCTGGAGGAGGGATTCGGTGACGCCTATGCCAGTGAGTCTCTCGGCCAGAGCCAGGACCGCCGCCTTCCCGTCGACGACCGGGGCGCTCTCGTCGTGCTCTCCCTCGGGAGTCAGAGGGAAGCCGACTTCCCGCAACAGGGGAACCAGTTCATCGGGGCTGTTGCCGTCGCGCACCGAGGGACCCTCGAATGTCGTACGGAGCTCACCGCCCTCGAACCAGTGGAAGAGGTGGATGGGCTTGCCGCCATTGCTCGAGTGCGCCACGACCCGGCCGCCCTCCGACAGCGTCTCCACGCACGGCACCCCAAGGCCACCGTCGAAGCCGAGCACAACTGTCCAGTCTCCGTTCTCGCCCGGGGCCTTGAAGGCGCCCGCGACGTAGGACTCGTCCCAGTAGTCGTAACCCGCCTCGGCACGGTGAGCCTCGTCCGCCTCGATCAGCCCGCCGGTTCCTTCCCCGGTGCCGCACGGTTCCGCCCCCATCGCGCGCAGCACCTCCTGCGGGCTCCGCTCCTGTATCAGTGTCAAGGTGTATCCGCTCTCCATCATGTGGCGGAAAAGCGGCGAGGTGCGTATCCAGGCGTAGTCGTGCGCGGTCACCAAGTTCATAAGGCGCAGTGTGCCTGAGGCCTCTGACAGTGCCCGATGTAAGCCGGTTCTTTCAGCTGGTGCTGGTAGCCGGGCCGCGCCCTGCCCCTGCCGGCACTGTGATCGTGTTACGAGCTTCAAGCCTTGATTGGTGCGGCCGACCTGGCGGCCCGCTCGATCGTGGCGCGGTGGGCTGCACGGGCTTCCTCGTCGATTTCCTTCTCGTGTTCGGCGCGCAACCCGGTCCGGCCGTCGAGGCCTTCGCGCAGGATATCGGCGTGCCCGGCATGCCGGATGGACTCGCCGAGGACATGGACCATGATGGCGAACAGGTTGGTGTCGCCATAAGGCTCCGGCCACCACGGCACGTGGCCGGGGGCGTCGAGGGGAAGCTCGTTGATCGTCGCATCCGAGTGTTCCCACGTGCGCCGGTAGAACCCGATGATCTGTTCGCGGGTCTCGTCCTCGGTTCCCCACAGATCGCTGCCGTCGGAGTCCTGCCACCGGGGCAGCGGTTCCGGGGAAGGGCGGTCGAAGACCTCGCCGAAGTACCTGGCCTCGACGGTGGCCACGTGCTTGACCAGGCCGAGAAGGTTGGTTCCGGTCGCTGTCAAAGGCCGGCGGGCGTCGTATTCGGACAGGCCGTCGAGTTTCCAGAGCAGCGCTGTGCGGTCCCGCCGCAGTCTCCCGTGCAGGGTGTCTTTCGCGAATTCGTCGATCATGCGGCATGAGCCTGCCATGGGGTGCTCCTGGTCTCAAGATCCCTTGCGTGGTCCGCAACGACCGCAGAGCCGAGGCCTGGCCATGGCCCGCCCCGACCTGCCTCACGAAGCTCGCGAAACCTGCCACGTGAGACAACTTCATAACCAGAGGAAGCGACCTTTTAGCCGCCCTCCGGGGTCCGGCGAACTCGTGCTCAGTCGGTCTTCAACATGCATGGGCTGGGACACGGAACCCGATCTCACCGATGCTGGAAGTGCCGGCCCTTATGAGGCCGCGGACAGCCTCGTGGAGCGCTGCACTGGCCCGAGAGGGCTCCTCGGTCCTCGGCCGAGTCCTCCTGCTCTTCGGTAACGCGTGTAACCTGGGAAGAGAACTGTCAGTCGGCCCCCGAGGGCCGAGGTGTGGGAGCGGGGCAAGGACCGTCATGGGCAAGGAGCCGACCGCGCCGGCCGTCGTCACGAGCGCGGACGTCGCGCGTCTGGCCGGGGTGTCGAGAGCGACCGTGTCCTTCGTCCTCAACAACACCCAGGCCCACCGGGTCAGCGACACCACGCGTGCCCGGGTCCTCGAGGCCGCCCAGCAGCTCGGCTATGTACCACATGCCGCGGCCCGCTCGCTGCGCGCCGGCCGCAGCAACCTCGTACTCATGCCCGCGTCCGTCTCGGCGGCCGGAAGGCTGGTCGCCACCTGGGTCGACGACCTGGAGAGCGAGCTGGAGCGCCACGGCTACGTTCTCGTGCTGCACGCCGGACGGTTCCCCGACCCGGTGAGCGCCGCCCGTGCCTGGGCCGAACTCCGGCCAGCGGCGGTCGTGGCGCTGGACGGCGACAGCCTGTCCGGCCAGGCGGTGGACGTGCTGAGCCGCGCCGGCGTCCGCGGAGTACTGGCTTTCGGCTCCCGTGAGGTGGCGGGCGCCCACACCATCGATCTCGATCAGGAGCGCATCGGCGCGATGGCCGCGATGCACCTGCTCTCCCGGGGGTGCCGCAGCCTCGGCGTGATCATGCCGCGGGAACGCGGTCTGGCCACCTTCGCCGGCCCGCGGCTGGCCGGAGCCGAAGGCGTCGCCGCCCGCAGCACGGCCACCGTCAGCGCGCTGGAGCTGTCCTTCACCCACGAGTCCGCCGCCGAACTCGCGGGGAACTGGCGTGAGGTGGGTCTGGACGGGGTGTTCGCCTACAACGACGAGTACGCCGCGCTGCTGATGCACGCCCTGCGCGCCGCCGGAGTCTCCGTTCCGGGGGACGTCGCCATTGTCGGGTGTGACGACCTGGTGCTGTCCGCGTTGCAGGAACCCCCGTTGACCTCCGTACGGCTCGACCTTCCCACGCCCGCCGAGGTGGCCGACGCGCTCCATGACCTCGTGGAGCATGGGGTACCGCCGCAAGTGCGGGGCGTGCAGCCCGTCCTGGTTCACCGCCGCTCCTCATGAGCGTTCAGGCCATGAGGCCTGGCCGCCCTGTCTGGTAGGAACCGATACACGTGTAACCGCCCCTCGGTCAGGCACGGTCTGTAGCCCCACCGCAGGGGCGAGGTGCCGTCCCGGCTCCGGCCGTGTGGTCCGCCCGCACCAGGGGATCGGCGGGGTGTGGCCGGTCAACCGGTAGCTTCAGCGCCTGGACGACCAGGAGATTGCCGATCAGGTGCGTGGTGAGCAGGCAGAGCACGACGGCCAGCGCCTGTGGGCGTCAGGAGCACCAGAAACCCCGCAGGTGCCGCCGCCCCCGTCGGCCTGCCGAGCCGGTCGAGCGCCGAGGCGGCCACCGGGTACGGGCCGCGGTATGGGCCGCCCGTGCACCGCGACCGGGCGTCGTCGAGGCCTTGGAAGGGTGGCCGACTGGGGCTGCGGGCAGCGTGTCGGTCAGCGTGCTGGGGATCAGGAGGAAGAAGGAAGAAGGCTCCGGTCATCAGCGGTCCTGGGGGCGGGGGAGGGCGATGGTGGGCAGTGCCGGGGTGGCTGGAGTGGGGGAGGGGAGGGGAGGCCGGTCATGGTTGTGGGTCGCGGGTGTGGTGAGCGTGGGGCGCCGCCACGACGGTGCCCCACGCGGGGTGTGCGTCGGCTGTGCGGTCGTCGGCCGGGTTCACGCCGCCAGGTGGCGGGCGAGGAAGTCGATGCTCTGGGTGACGAGCGGTGTTACGTCGGGGCTGCCGAGGAAGATGTGGTCGGCGCCTTCCACCGGCACCAGGGTGACCTCGCCGCCCGCTCCCTTGAGGGCCGCCGCGAGGCTTTCGCTCTGGCTGTACGGCAGCAGGCGGTCCTCGGTCCCGTGGAGGAGGAGGAACGGCGGCGGGGTGGCGCCGCCCGCGTAGGTGACCGGGCTGGCGGTGCGGGCGAGTTCCGGCCACTGCTGCGGGGTGCCGCCCAGCAAGGAGGCGAACGGGTCGGGGAACACGGTGCCGTCCGGGGCGGGCGGCATTGGCAGCGGCTGCCCGAGCAGCGCCCCGAGGTCCGTGGCCGGGTACCAGCAGACGGCGGCCCGCACGCTGCTGTCCTCGCCCTGGACGCCCACACCGCCCTCCAGTGCGGCGGCCGCGTCGCCGCCGTCCGGCTGGACGAGGCCGGCGAGCGCTGCCAGGTGTCCGCCCGCCGACTCGCCCATGACGCCGATCCGGTGCGGGTCGATGCCGAGCTCGGCGGCGTGGCGGCGGACGTAGCGGATGGCGGCCTTCACATCGTGCAGCTGGGCCGGGAACGGTGCCTCCAGGCTGTGCCGGTAGTCGATGCACACCAGCGCGAGCCCCGCCCCCAGGACGGTGCCGTGCAGGAGCTCGGCCGGGACGGTCGGCGGCGGATAGCGTCGGTCGCCCTCCAGCCAGCCGCCGCCGTGGATCCACACGACCGCGGCAACCGGGCCCGCGGCCGCGGGGACCCGCACGTCGAGCAGGCACGGCCGGTAGCCGAGGGTGCTCGCGTAGGTGACGCCGTCGAAGTGGCGGGTGCCGTCCTGGCCGACCCGGGGCGGGCCCGGGGCCCGGAAGGGGGGCGGCGGCCAGGCTGCGAGATCGAGGTCGAAGGTCTGCTGGCCGGCAGGGGCTCCGGGAGGTGCTTGGGTCATTTCCCGCTCCTTCTGTGGGCGTACGGGTCCGTACGGGGTTCCTACGGGTGGTGCCGGGTACGCCGGGCCGGCGCCCTGGAGCGCCGGGCTTTCGGATGAATATCCGAAATGCCTTGTGCTCTTGAAGGGTCCGCCCTAGCGTTGTTACACGTGTAACACATCCTGCGCGGCGTAGTAAACGCCTCCGGCGCCGAATGGTTCGATTGGGAGGGCGCTGAGGTTACACGAGACATCGCTCTCTCGTTGCGTCGCCCGTCCCGCCCGGGAGTCCCATGTCCAGCCCCATGTCAATCGTGGCTACCGTCCCCCCGTCCGTCCCGCGCCCCACGACGCCCGCGGCCGCCGCCCCGTCCGCCCCTCCCCAGGGCCGCCGCCTCGCCCGCTGGACTGTGGAGCCGACGGCGTCCGGGGTCCCGCTGGTGCGAGCGTCCATGCGCCGCGCGCTCTTGGGCTGGGGCGTCGAGCCCGAACGGGCCGGGATCCTGCTGCTCGCCGCCACGGAGCTGCTGTCCAACGCCGTCCGGCACACGGGAGGCGGCGGCGCCCAGGTGTGCGTGACCGTCGCCCTCCGGCGCGGCCGCCTGTACCTGGACGTCGCCGACGGAGACCCGTTCCTTCCGCGTGTCGGTCCGGACGCGGGAGGGGCCGCGGCCGCGGACGTCGGCATGGACGCGGAGGGTGGTCGCGGACTGCTGATCGTGAACTGCCTGGTGGGCGAGGCCGGCGGCCGGCTCACGGCGTTCCGCGTCCCGTCCGGGAAGGTCGTCGGAGTCCGCATCCCGGCGGCCCCCGCCTGAAGCTCCGTCACAAAAATCTATCTCGCGCTAACTCGACCTCGCCCGTCTGACCGGCACCCATCCCCGCGGCCCCGCCACCCTCCTGCGCTACCTGGAAATGCTCGGCGCCGTGACCCGCGAGGAGCGCCCGGAGCAACGCCAGGTGGAGCGCCCGGAGCAGCGTCCGGAGGAGGGTTTCCGCCTCACCGCACTCGGCGCCCTGCTGCGCGCGGACGCGCCCGCGTCGATGCGTCCCCTGGCCCTCATGTACGGCGGCCCCTTCTACCGTTCCTTCGGCGAACTCGACCACGCCGTACGGACCGGGCAGCCGGGCTTCGACCACCTCCACGGCGAGAACCACTTCGACCACTTAGCCCGCGACCCCGAACTCGCCGACCTCTTCGACCGTTCGATGGCCGCGAGTGCGCGCATGTTCCGGCCGCTGCCCGCCCATCCGGTCCTCACCACGGCGGCCGCCCAGGCGCCCGCGCCCGCCACGGTCGTGGACGTAGCCGGAGGCAACGGGGAACTGCTCCGCCAGGTCCTCACCGCCCACCCGGGCCTGCGCGGCGTCCTCCTCGAACGCCCGCACGCCGTCGCCACGGCCCGCCGCCTGCTCGACGCCGCGGGCTGCGGCGCACGCTGCGAGTACCGGGCGGGCGACTTCGCCGACGTCCCCGCCGGAGGCGACGTGTACGTCCTGGCCCGGGTCCTGCACGACTGGGACGACGACCGCTGCCGGGAGATCCTCGGCCACTGCGCCCGCGCGATGCCCGCCCACGCCGACCTGCTGATCGTGGAACGCCTCCTGCCCGCCGACGGTTCCCCCTCGCCGGCGACCGCCTGGGACCTGCACATGCTGTGCAACGTCGGAGGCCGCGAACGCCGGGAGGACCACTACGCCCGCCTGCTGGCCGACGCGGGCCTGCGCCTCGACGGCCGGACCCCGCTGCCCCTGGGCGCCCACGTCCTCCACGCCCGCAAGGCCCCGCTGCCGGAGCCCGCACGCGCCTGACCACGGGTCGGTCACCAGTTTTCCTTAATACCCGCCCACCAACACACCACTTCTGCTGATCACCGGGGATCGACAGAGTGGGGGCATGCAAAGGATCTGCGTCATCGGCGGAAGCCGGTACTTCGGAAAGCTCCTGGTCCAGCGGTTGCGGACGGCCGGCCACCAGGTCACGGTGATCAACCGCGGCTCCGGCCGCCCGCCCGCCGGTGTCGAGCACCTCGTCGTCGACCGCGACGACGAGGCAGCCCTCCTCGCCGCCCTCGGCCCCCGCACCTTCGACGTGGTGGTGGACCAGGTCTGCTACATGCCCGTGCAGGCCGCGATCGCCGCCCGGGTCTTCGCCGGCCGCACCCGCCGGTACGTGATGACCTCCACCATCGAGGTCTACGACCCGGCGACCACCGCCCTGCCGCCCGTACCGGCGGACACCCCGGTGCCGGAGGAGACCGTCGACCCGGCCGCCTGGCCGGTGGACCTGGAACTGCCCTGGCACGACGGGGCCTACCTGGAGGCCCATTACGCCGAGGGCAAGCGCCAGGCGGAGGCCGTCCTCGCCCGCGCCGGCGGATTCACCTTCGCCTCCGTCCGCAGCGCGCACGTACTGGGCGGCGGCACACGGGAGTTCACCGGCCGCCTCGCCCACTACACCCGCCGCGCCACCACCGGCGAACCGGTCACCGTGCACGCCCGCCCCCTGCCGACGGTGTTCATCCACTGGGCGGAACTGGCGGAGCTGCTGCGCTGGGCCGCCACCGAAGCGGACTTCGCCGGCCCCCTCAACGCCTGCTCCGACGGCCCGCTCGACGTCCACGCCCTCACCGCGGCCATCGCCGCGCAGACCGGCCGGGAGCCCCGCCACCAGCCGGCCACCGCCACCACGCCCGCCTCTCCGTTCTCCTTCGACCGCCACTACGCCATGAGCAACGCCCGTGCGAAGGAACTGGGCTTCGCCTTCTCCCACACGGCCGACTGGCTGCCGGACGCCGTCACCGAAGCCCTCGCCGAAGCCGCCGTCCCCACCGCCTGAGGAACACCCACCACCATGCCGAACCCGTACCGCACCCTCGCGGGCACCACCGTCGGCGCCATCGGCCTGGGCGCCATGCCGCTGTCGATCGAGCACCGCCCGGACGAGAGCCGCGCCGTCGCCACCGTCCACGCCGCCCTCGACGCCGGTGTCACCCTCATCGACACCGCCGACAGCTACCACTGGCACGCCGGCGAAGAGGGCCACAACGAGCGGCTGGTGGCCCGCGCCCTGGCCCGCTACGGAGGCGACACCTCCGGCGTCCTGATCGCCACGAAGGGCGGCCGCGGCCGCCCCGGTGACGGCAGCTGGACCGTCACCGGCACCCCGGAGCACCTCAAGCGCGCCGCGCAGGCTTCCGCCGGGCGGCTGGGCGTGGACGCGATCGGCCTGTACCAGCTGCACAAGCCGGACCCGGCCGTCCCCTGGGCGGAGTCCGTGGGCGCCCTGCGCGAGCTCCTGGACGCCGGCACGATCCGCGCCGCCGGCATCTCCAACGTCACCACCGCCCAGATCCGCGAGGCGCACGCGATCCTCGGCGACGGCCTCGTCTCGGTGCAGAACCAGTACTCGCCCGCCGTCCGCGACAGCGAGCCCCAGCTGCGGCTGTGCACGGAACTGGGCCTGGCGTTCCTGCCCTGGAGCCCCCTCGGCGGCATCTCCCGCAGCTCCCTGGACGGCCCCTCGGGCCCGACCTCCACCGGCACCGCATTCCACCGCGTCGCGGCCGCCCACGGGGTCAGCCCCCAGCGGGTCGCCCTGGCCTGGCTCCTCTCCCGCTCCCCGTCCGTCATCCCCCTGCCCGGCGCCAGCCGCCCGGCCTCCATCACCGACTCGGCCGGGGCCGCCCGGCTGGAGCTCACCGAGGCGGAGCTGGCGGAACTCGGCGCGTCCCTGCCCCCGCAGACGGACTAGGCAGGAAGACAAGGCGACGGCGGAAGGAGACCGTGCGCCGGGTCGGGCGGAGCCGGCCGGATTCGAACCGGCGTCCTCGCGGTGTTGGAGACCGCGCGCGTCGACCTCTGCGCTACGGCTCCGCCCGGCCGCATCCTACGCAGTGCGCCCCCGTGCCCATCGGGCCGCCTCCCCGGGCCCGGCCGACGGGCGCGACGGCGCCTCTCGGGGCCCCGGCGGACCTGCGCGGTGCCGCCTCCCCGGGCCTGGCCGACGGGCGCGACGCCGCCTCTCGGGCCCCGGCGGATCTGCGCGGTGCCGCCTCCCCGGGCGCGGCCGACGGTTCCGGTACTGCCCTCCCGCGCCCGGCCGGTGCCGGTGCGGCCGTCCCGGGCATGTCCGATGAGTTCCGGCCACGCCGCCGGTCTACCCTGCAGACCCGTTCGCTGCGCAGGGAGCCCCGGATGACCGGCACGACGACCTTCGACCTCGGACCGCAGGCGGCCATCGTGGCCCGCCTCGTCAGCGGCGTCCCCGACGGCCTGCTGGCCGGGCCCACGCCCTGCCCGGCGTACGCGGTCGGCGACCTGCTGGGCCACCTCGCGGGCCTGGCCGTCGCCTTCCGTGACGCCGCCCGCAAGGAGCTCGGCCCCACGACCGCCACGCCCCCGGACGCGGCCCCGCCCCGGCTGCCCGCCGACTGGCGCGAGCGGATCCCGCAGGCCCTCGGCGAACTGGCCGGGGCCTGGGAGGACCCCGCCGCCTGGACCGGGATGACCCGCGCGGGCGGTGTGGACCTGCCGGGTGCCGTCGCGGCCGCGGTGGCGGCGGACGAGCTGGTGGTCCACGGCTGGGACCTGGCCCGGGCCACCGGCCAGGAGTACGTCCCGGACGCCGCCGCGCTGCACGCCTCCCACGCCTTCCTGTGGGCGGCGGCCCAGGAATCCGGCGGCGGCGTGGGCGTCTTCGGCCCCGTCGTGCCGGTACCGGACGGGGCGCCCCTGCTGGACCGCACGGTCGGGCTCAGCGGACGCGACCCCGGCTGGACGCCGTGACGGGCTCACGGCGCCGGGAAGCCGCTCAGGGGTGCCGCGGACCGGCCGGTTCCACCGTCGTGGCTCCCCAGACCGGCCCCTGTACGGCCGGCCGCCGCCGACGGGCCACCAGCCAGAGGACGCCCAGGACGGCGAACGCCAGCAGGGCCAGGAGGCCGACGATGATCAGCGAGCCGAAGAGGACGGCGGTCCGCCGGGTCTCCTCGTCGGAAAGGGCCACCCCGAGCACGTGGGCGACCGGTGCGGTGCCGCCGGGCGTCGTGCGCATGCGGTAGCGGGAGTCCGCCGAGTTGCCGCGGTTGTCGCCGAGGAGGAAGACGCGCCCCTGCGGCACGGACACCGAGAACGGGCCGGCCGAACCCGCCGTCGGGGCGCCGTCCTTCACGTACGGCTCGTCCAGGGGCCGGCCGCCCAGCGTCAGGCGGGAGGCGCCCGGCTCGTACGCGATGGTGTCGCCGCCCACGGCCACGACCCGTTCGACCACCGGGCCCCCGGGGCCCTCGCCGCCGTCCATGGGGCCCACCGTCACCAGCACCACGTCCCCGCGCCGGACCTCGGCCGGGTCCTTGCGGAACAGCAGCAGGTCGCCCTTGGCGTACGTGGGTTCCATCGCCGACGCCGAGTACGACACGGCCCGGTACAGCAGCCTGGGTGCCAGCGCGCCCCCGCCCGCCATCAGCAATCCGGCCGTGAGCATCACGAGAGCCGCGATCCCCAGTCCCCGCCCTGGCCTGCGCATTCTGTTCCCCGTTCGCTCTGCTTCCACCGGCCGGAATCGTACGGTGCGCGGGGGGAGTCGTCATGGGCCGGGTGCGCGGGGTTCAGCTCATGATCACCTTGCATTCTTATGTCATGTGAAATATCACATGACATAAGACCTGTCCGGGTGGGCATCCGGGCAGCGATCCATGACCATTCCCCTGGGGAGAATCCCGATGAACCGCTTAGCCCTCCTGACCGCCGGCGCCGCCGCCCTCACCGTCCTGACGGCCGCCCCCGCGTTCGCCGACACCCCTGCGACCCCCGCCGAGACGGTCACCTCCTGCGGACCCTCCGGTCTCCAGGCGGGCCTGTCCACCCGGGTGTGCGCCGAAGTCACCGGCACCACCGTCGAGTTCTACGGCACGGTCGGACTCGCCGGCCCGCCCTCTCCCGGCAGCCCGGCCCCGGCGCCGAAGCAGCTGTTCACGACCCTGTCCGTCGAGGTCGTCGGCGAGGGCGCGCCCGTCACACGGCAATGGCCGGTCGTCTTCACCTCCTCGACCGTCGAGGTCCGGGGACAGATCGCCTCCGCCCCCTGCGGATCGACCGTGCGCGCCGCCTTCGCTGTCGCCTCGTTCCCCTGGACCGCCAGGCCCGTCGTCCACGAGGTCACCCTCGGCTGCTGAGAGCCGCGCCGCCGTAAAGGCGTGAAGTGCCCTTCCCCGAAGTGCCCTTCCCCGCCGGTGACGGACACCCCGGCACCGGCGGGCGGGCGGGCGGTACGGGGACCGGCGGAGTCAGGACTCGCGCTCCATGACCCGCCGGGCCGCCTCCGCCTCGGCGGCGGGCGGGGACAGCTCGTCGAGGGTGTCGAGCTCGTCGCCCACCCCCAGCTCCTCCTCCCAGGCCGCCGCGAGGCGCTCCTGCTCCTCGCGCGGCCTGGCCGCGACGGCCTCCCGGTGCCCGGGGTCCAGAGCCGTCAGGAACCGTCCGACCGAGTCCGTCGGCATGCCGTTCTCCTTGTCACCGTGCGGGAGGCCGGCCGTCGTCCCGCTGCCGCGCCCGGCCCAGCATCGCGAACCCCTGCCGGTGCCGGGCGCCCGACACGTCCGGCCACCACCCGAAGGGCGGCGTGATCCGGCCACGCCCGGCGCTTCAACCGGAATCCCCGCACCGCCGCACTACGCTGATGGGCTGTCCGGCGCCGGAACGCAGCGCCCCGCGCTCCGGACGCTTCCGGAACGAGACGCGAGGGCCGATGGCAATCACACCAGGGCACGGGGAACTCGATCTGCTCGACGAGGACGGGGAGCGGCCCGGGGCCGGGGAACGGGCCGGGGAAGGAGGCGGGGCCGCGCCGGCGGACCCCGGCCCCCGCCCGGCCGGGGCCCCCGACGGGGCCTCTTCCAAGTCCGCCCGGTTCTCCGCCGGGCCCCCCGCCCCGCCCCGCACCCTCGTCGACGTCTTCGCCGCCTCCGTGCGCGCCCACCCCGACGACCCGGCCCTCGACGACGGCACCGCCCGCCTGACCTACCGGGCCCTGGCCGCCGAGGTCGAGCGCAGGCGGCGGGTCCTGGCCGCCTGCGGGATCGGGCTCGGAGACCGCGTCGGCGTACGGGTGCCCTCCGGGACCAACGACCTCTACGCCTCCGTCCTCGCCGTCCTCGCCGCCGGGGCCGCCTACGTGCCGGTCGACGCGGAGGACCCCGACGAGCGGGCCGCACTCGTCTTCGCCGAGGCCGGGGTCCGGGCCGTCCTCGGCGCCGGTCCCGGCATCGAGCTCACCGGCCCCCGCGCCCACGACCGGGTCCGCTCCGCCCCGCCCGCACCCGAGCACGACGCCTGGATCATCTTCACCTCCGGCTCCACCGGCCGCCCCAAGGGCGTCGCCGTCACCCACCGCAGCGCCGCCGCCTTCGTCGACGCCGAGGCCGCGCTCTTCCTCGCCGACGATCCCCTCGGCCCCGGGGACCGGGTCATGGCCGGCCTGTCCGTGGCCTTCGACGCCTCCTGCGAGGAGATGTGGCTGGCCTGGCGCCACGGCGCCTGCCTGGTGCCCGTCCCGCGCTCGCAGGTGCGCGGCGGCGCCGACCTCGGGCCCTGGCTGGTGGACCAGGAGATCAGCGTCGTCTCCACCGTCCCGACCCTGGCCGCGCTCTGGGAGCCCGAAAGCCTCGACGAGGTCCGGCTGCTGGTCTTCGGCGGCGAGGCCTGCCCGCCCGAGCTGAGCCGGCGTCTGGTCACCGAGGGACGCGAGGTCTGGAACACCTACGGCCCCACCGAAGCCACCGTCGTCGCCTGCGCCGCGCTCCTGACCGGCGAGGAACCGGTCCGCATCGGGCTGCCCCTGGCCGGCTGGGAACTCGCCGTCGTCGACGGATCGGGCGAACCGGTACCCATGGGCGGCAGCGGCCAGCTCGTCATCGGCGGCGTCGGACTGGCCCGCTACCTCGACCCCGGCAAGGACGCCGAGAAGTACGCCCCGCTCCCCTCCCTCGGCTGGCCGCGCGCCTACCGCAGCGGCGACCTGGTGCGCGCGGAACCCGAAGGACTGGTCTTCCTCGGGCGCGGCGACGAACAGGTCAAACTGGGCGGCCGCCGCATCGAACTCGGCGAGGTGGACGCCGCCCTCCAGGCCCTGCCCGGTGTCTCCGGAGCGGCCGCCGCCGTACGCACCGCACGCGGCGGCAACCAGCTCCTCGTCGGCTACCTCGTCACCCAGGACGGCTGGGACCACGCGGCCGCCCTCGCCCGGCTGCGCGCCGAACTGCCCGCCGCGCTCGTCCCGCTGCTCGCCCCCGTCGACGCACTCCCGACCCGCACCTCCGGCAAGGTCGACCGCGACGCCCTGCCCTGGCCCCTGCCCGCAGCCGCGGCCACCGCGCCCGCCGAACGGCTCCACGGCACCGAGGCCTGGCTCGCCGAACAGTGGACCGAGGCCCTCGGCGTGCCCGTCACCGGCGCCGGCGACGACTTCTTCGCCATCGGCGGCGGCAGCCTCGCCGCCGCCCGGCTCGCCACCCTGCTGCGCACCCGCTACCCCCGCGCGGCCGTCCTCGACGTCTACCAGCAGCCCGTCCTGCGCAAGCTGGCCCGGCGGCTGGAGAAATCCGTACGGGAGGACGAGGCACCCCGGACCGTCGTCCCGGTCCCGCTCCGCTCCCGGATCCTCCAGACGCTGCTGCTGCTCCCGCTGTTCACCCTGGCCGGCCTGCGCTGGACGGTGGTGCTGTTCGCCCTGGGCAACGTCCTGCACCGGCTCGGCCCCTACCCGTGGGCGCCCGCCGCCTCCTGGTGGCTCGTGGGGGCCGGGGCGGTGCTGCTGCTGAGCCCGCCCGGCCGCCTCGCGATCGCGGCGGGCGGCGCACGCCTGCTGCTGCGCGGAGTGACGGCAGGACGGCATCCGCGGGGCGGCAGCGTGCACCTGAGGCTGTGGACCGCCGAGCGGCTCGCCGAGTGCGCCGGCGCGACCTCCCTCACCGGGGCCTGGCTGGAACGCTACGCGCGGGCCCTCGGCGCCCGGGTCGGCCCCGAGGTCGACCTGCACTCCCTGCCGCCGGTCACCGGCATGCTCCGGCTCGGCCGCGGCTGCGCCGTGGAGGCCGAGGTGGACCTGCGCGGGCACTGGCTGGACGGGGACCGGCTCGTGATCGGCCCCGTCCGGGTCGGCGCGGGCGCGGTCGTCGGCACCCGCAGCCTGCTCTTCCCCGGCGCGCGGGTCGGCAAGCGGGCCGAGGTGGCCCCCGGGTCCGCCGTCGTCGGACACGTCCCGACCGGCCAGCGGTGGGCCGGAGCCCCCGCCGTCAAACTCGGCCGGGCCAAACACGACTGGCCCCGGCAGCGCCCGCCGCGCCCGTTCCTGTGGCGCACGATGTACGGGGCGACCGGCGTGGGCCTCACCGCCCTGCCCCTGCTCGCCGCCCTGCCGGCCCTCCTCGTGGCGGGCCGGTTCGTCCCCGCCGGCGCCGGCGCGGGCAGGGCCCTGCGCGGGGCGCTGCTCGCGGTGGTGCCCGGGGCGCTCGCCTACGGGCTCGCCTACGCCCTGCTGGTGCTGGTCTGCGTGCGCGCGCTCAGCCTCGGACTGCGCACGGGCAGCCACCCCACGCACAGCCGGACCGGCTGGCAGGCCTGGGCGGTCACCCAGCTGATGGACCTCGCCCGGGACACGCTCTTCCCGCTGTACGCGGCGCTGGCCACCCCCGTGTGGCTGCGGCTGCTCGGCATGCGCGTCGGCCGCCGCGCGGAGGTCTCCACCGTCCTCGGACTGCCCAGCCTGACCACCGTCGGCGACGGCGCGTTCCTCGCCGACGACACCCTGACCGCCCCCTGCGAACTCGGCGGCGGCTGGGTGCGGATCGGGCAGTCGAGGATCGGCCGCCGCGCCTTCCTCGGCAACTCCGGCATGACCGCCCCCGGCCGCAGGGTCCCCGACGACGGGCTGGTCGCGGTGCTGTCCGCGACGCCCAAGAAGGCCAAGAAGGGCGGCTCCTACCTGGGCCTGCCGCCGGTCCGGCTGCCCCGCTCCGCGGCCGCCGCCGACCAGGGCCGCACCTACGATCCGCCGGCGCGGCTGCTGTGGGCGCGCGGCCTGGTCGAACTCTGCCGGCTCGTCCCGGTGTTCTGCTCGGCCGCCCTGGCCGTTCTCAGCGGGGCGGCGCTCAGCGCCCTGGCGCGTCCGCTGGGCCCCTGGGGCGCTGCGCTGCTGTCCGGAGCGGTCCTGCTCACCGCCGGGGCCGCCGCCTGCGCGCTCACCGTGGCCGCCAAGTGGCTGCTGGTGGGCCGGCACCGGGTGGGGCAGCACCCGCTGTGGAGCGCCTTCGTCTGGCGCAACGAGCTCGCCGACACCTTCGTGGAGGTCCTCGCCGTGCCCTGGCTGGCCGGATCGGTGCCCGGCACCCCGCTGCTGACCCTGTGGCTGCGCGGGCTCGGCGCCCGGATCGGACGCGGGGTGTGGTGCGAGAGCCACTGGCTGCCCGAGACGGACCTGGTGGCCCTCGGCGACGCGGTCACCGTCAACCGGGGCTGCGTGTTGCAGACGCATCTCTTCCACGACCGGATCCTGCGGACCGATACTGTGGTGCTGCGCGAGGGCGCCACCCTGGGCCCGGGCGGGATCGTCCTGCCCGGGAGCACGATCGGAGCCCGCGCCGCGGTGGGCCCCGCCTCCCTCGTGATGGCCGGGGAATCCGTTCCCGACGACACCCGCTGGCTGGGCAACCCGATCGAGGCGTGGCGCTGACGAACCCGCGTTCCACGGCCGGCGGCGGGACGGCACACCGGCACCCCCGACGAGCACGGCGCAGGGAGCGGACACGGCAGTGAGCGGCCAGCAGACACCGGCACCGGACCCGTACTTCCCGCAGAACGGCGACCCGCGCTACCGCGCGCACCGCTACGAACTCGCCCTGGAGTACCGCCCCGGACCCAACCGGCTCACCGGCCGGGCCCGGATCAGCGCGATCGCCGGCCCGGCGGCCCTGCCCGAGTTCCAGCTCAACCTCGCCGACTTCAAGGTGGGCCGGGTCCTGGTCGACGGCCGGGCCGCGCACTACACCCACCGCGCGGGCCGGCTGCGGATCCGGCCCGCCAAAGCGCTGCCCGCGGCCGCGGCCTTCACCGTGGAGGTGCACTGGTCGGGCAACCCCCGGCCGGTGCGCAGCCCGTGGGGCGGTCTCGGCTGGGAGGAGCTGACCGACGGCGCGCTGGTGGCCAGCCAGCCGGTCGGCGCCCCCTCCTGGTACCCGTGCAACGACCGGCCCGCCGACAAGGCCTCCTACCACATCTCCCTCAACACGCCCTCCGCCTACACGGTCGCGGCCGGCGGGCGGCTGCTGACCCGCACCACCGGGGCCAGCACCACCACCTGGGTGTACGAGCAGCCCGCGCCCACCTCCAGCTACCTCGTCGGCCTGTCCGTCGGCATGTACCAGACGGTCCCGCTCGACGGCGCCGGACCCGGCGGCGTCCCCCAGAGCGCCCACGTACCCGCGCACCTGCTGCCCCGGTTCTCCCACGACTTCGCCCGCCAGCCCGCCATGATGCGCCTGTTCGAGGAGCTGTTCGGGCCCTATCCCTTCGGCGAGTACACGGTGGTCGTCGCCGACGAGGAACTCGACGTGCCGGTGGAGGCCCAGGGGCTGTCCACGTTCGGCACCAACCACGTCGACGGCGCCCGCGGCGCGGAACGGCTCATCGCCCACGAGCTCGCCCACCAGTGGTTCGGCAACAGCGTGACCATCGCCGACTGGCGGCACATCTGGCTCAACGAGGGCTTCGCCAAGTACGCCGAATGGCTCTGGTCGGAACGCTCCGGCGGCCGCACCGCACACGAACTGGCCGCCGCCGCGCACCGGCTGCTCGCGTCCCGGCCGCAGGACCTGCGCCTGTCCGACCCGGGCCGCAAGCTGATGTTCGACGACCGCCTCTACCAGCGCGGCGGCCTCACCGTGCACGCGCTGCGCTGCGAACTGGGCGACGGGGCCTTCTTCCGCATGCTCCGCGACTGGGCGACGCGGCACCGCCACGGCGTGGTGACCACGTCCGCCTTCACCGCGCACGTGGCCCGCCACGCGGACGCTCCGACGGACGCCCTGTGCGCGTCCTGGCTGGACGAACCGGCCCTGCCCCCGCTGCCCCGGCCCCCGCACGGCCCCTGAGCGGCGGGTCCGCCGCCCCGCCCCGACGCGCTGTCAGACCCGGGCCCTAGGCTGGGGGCAGTTCGGTGATCAAGGAGTGGGCTGTGCGGATAGAGCGTCATCAGGTGGACGAAGCGGCTGTTTCGGAGGCCCTGGAGGACTTCGAGAACTGGATCGGGGGGCAGGTCCGCACGATGTCGCGGGGAGGGCCGATGGCCACCTACGAGTGGCAGCGGCTCGCGGAGGAACTCCTCGACCATCTGGGCGCGCTGTCCGTGGGGACGCCCGCCCTCGACACCCCGGAGGCGGAGGCGGTCCTGAAGGACGCCGCCGCGGCCGCGGCCGGCGCGGTCGCGTACGCCGCGTACCACACGTACGAGTCCTTCCACGTCTTCCTCGACCACGTGAACTTCGGGATGAGTTACCGGCCCGGTGGCGAGCGCGACGAGCTGGACGGCGTCACCCCCTCGGAGTGGATCGACGCGTTCTGCCTCACGATCCTCGCCGACAAGGTCGCGGACAACGGCGAGGCGTTCCACTTCGCCCGCCAGGACTGGGCCGAGAACGCTCCGGGCAACCCCGCCACGGAGCTCGTCAAGGGCCTCATGGCCGAGGTCGTCGGGGACACCGGGGACGAGGAGGTGGAGCCTGCGCCGGGCGTCCGGGCGGAGCTCGCCGCCATCGACGCCGGGCTGGAGCGGATGCGCGCGCGGGCCGCGGACGGCGAGGGCGCTCTCCTCGACCGGCCGCACGCCATGGGGTTGCGCGTGCTGCGCGCCCTGTCCGCCGGTGACCGCGAGGCCTTCGACTCCGGGCTCGCCGCACTCCTGTCGGCCCACAGCGCCCAACCGGGCCCCGGCGTCCGGCCGCGCAGTCTCCTGCCGCTGCTGCCGCTCGCCCTGGCCGCGCTGGCGTACCGGAGCCACGGCTGGACACCCGCGGCCGACACGGACTACCTGCCGCTCGCCCTGGTCACCGGCTTCGCAACGGTCTGAGGCCGCGCGCGCCGGACGGCTGCCCGCCGCAGCCGCCCGGCGCGGCGCGTCAGGCGCCGTCGACCAGGCGCTGGAGGCCGGGCGCGTACAGGTCGGCCAGGTGCTCGGCGCTCGCCTGCGCGCCCGCCCCGTCGGGGCGGTGCAGGCTCAGGGTGGCGCCCAGCCCCAGCAGCTGGCCGGCGATCAGCTCGGCGCGCAGTGCGGCGTCCGGTCCCGGCAGGCTCCGGGCCAGCCGGTCGGTGACCTGCTCGCGGAATCGCGCCCGCAGCAGGGTGCGTTCGTCCTCGATGCCGAGGGAGAACACCACCCGCAGCAGCGGGTCCCCGCCGAAGCGGTCACGGAGTGCGACCATGGTCAGGACCAGGTGCCGGCCGAGCTGCGGGAGCGGGGCGGCGAACAGGGCGTCGGCGGCCGCCCCGAAGTCGGCGACCGTGTTGAACAGGGCCTCCTTGGTGCCGAACCGCTTCACGATCAGCGAGGGGCTGACCCCGGCCGCGGCGGCGATGCCGCGCAGGGTGACCTCGGCGTACGGCTGCAGCGTGAACGCCCGGCGCGCGGCCCGCACGATGGCGTCCCGCCCGCTCCCGGCGCCCGCCTCGCCCGCCTCGCCCGAGGCGGCCGTGGTGCCCGCGCCGGTCGCGGGGGCGGTTCCGTCGGTGGTGCTCATGCGCTCTCCCGGGCGGCGGTCACGGACGCTGTCACCGTGACCGTACCCCCCTTCGCTCCCCGGCCGCGCGGACGGTCCGACGGCAGGAACAGCGTGGCGGCCAGCGCGGCGAGCGCGGCTCCGGCGGCGATCAGGAAGATCAGCAGGTACGCGTGCAGGGTCGGGGCGGTGCGCCCGCCCGCCCTGAACGTCAGATGGGCCAGCACGGCGGCGACCACCGCGCTGCAGCAGGCCTGGCCGACGGACCGCATCAGGGTGTTCAGACCGTTGGCCGCGGCCGTCTCGCCCACCGGCACCGCCCGCATGACCAGGGCGGGCAGTGCCGAGTACGCGATCGCCGTGCCCGAGGAGACGACGGTGGCGCCGGCCACGATCATCCAGAGGCTGTGGCTGGTGTAGAAGCGGACCACGTAGCCGACGGCCATCACGACGGCGGCGAGCGCGAGGGCCGTGCGGGGCCCGTACGCGGCGGAGATCCGCGCCGAGACGGGGGAGAGGGCGACCATCGCGAGGCCCCCGGGCAGCAGGCACAGGCCGCTGACCACGATGGACGTCCCGAGCCCGTACCCCGTACTGGTGGGCTCCTGCACCATCTGCCCGGTGACGAGGGAGTTGGCGTAGAAGGCGAAACCGATCAGCAGGGCCGCCACGTTGGTCAGCAGCACGGCGGGCCGCGCCGAGACCCGCAGGTCCACCATGGGCGAGCGGGTGCGCAGTTCGTAGCGGCCCCACAGCAGGCCCACGGCCGCGGACGCGCCGAGCAGGCCGAGCGTGCGCGCGGAGGTCCAGCCCCAGTCGGCGCCCTGGGTGATGGCGAGCAGCAGTCCGACGAGGCAGCCGGCCAGGCCGAGGGTCCCCAGGAGGTCGAAGCGGCCCCGGGAGCGTACGGGGGACTCCGGGACGATCCACAGCACCAGGAGCAGGTCGGTCAGGCCGAGCGCGGCCGAGGCCCAGAACATCGTGTGCCAGTCGGAGTTCTCCATGACCACCGCGGCCACCGGCAGGCCGATCGCCGCCCCGATGCCGAGGGTCGAGCTCATCAGGGCGATCGAGGGCAGCACCCGCTCGGGAGGCAGTTCGTCGCGGATGATGCTGATGCCCAGCGGGATCACCGCGAGGGCCGCGCCCTGCAGGGCCCGGCCGGTGATCAGCACCCCGATGTCGGAGCTGACCGCGCACAGCACCGAGCCGAGGGTCAGCACGCCGAGCGAGGCCAGCAGGACCCGCCGCTTGCCGTACATGTCCCCGACGCGCCCGAGCACCGGGGTGAAGACCGCCCCGGTGAGGAGGGTGATGGTCACCAGCCAGCCGGCCGCCCCCGGGCTCGCGCCCGTCAGGGCGGGCACGTGCGGCAGCAGCGGGACCACCAGGGTCTGCATCACGGCGACGACCATGCCGCAGAAGGCGAGGACGGGGACGACGAGCCGGGCGTGGGCGCGCGGGCGGCCGGAGGCCGGTATCGCGGAGGGCATGCTGCTCCAGACGGAGGAGGAGAGCGGGACACCAAGGGGGTGCACGATTGTTCACCCCCAGGGTAAACGACTGTGCACCCCGCTGTCCGCACCCGTGCGGGCCCTCACCCCGCAGGCGCCGCAGGGCCCTCCGCGCCCGCCGGACGGCAGTAGCGCCGCACCAGCTCCTCGTGCTGCGGGAACAGCGCCGCCAGCTCCTGCGGCCGGCCCAGGGTCATGTCGGCGAAGTCGAACCCCGGCGCGACGGCCTCGCTGATCAGGGCGTGGTCCCCGGCCGTGAGGTGGGAGGCCTTCCACACGCCGCCCGGCACGGCCAGGGTCAGCACCTCGCCCCGCCCCGGGTCCTGCCCGAGCACGGCGGTCTCGTGCCGGCCGTCCGGATGCAGCAGGTGGTAGGTGAGCGGATCGCCGTGGTGATGGAAATGCAGGATGTCGGAGCGGTTCAGGTGCCAGTGCCCCACCGGGGACCAGTGGGTGAGCAGATAGTGGATCGACGTCAGGGTGAACCGGTCACCCGCGTCGGTCGCGATCAAAGGGCGGTGGTCCGCCTGGAAGGTCCGCCGGAAATACCCGCCCTCCACGTGCGGTTCCAGGGCGAGGGCGTCGATCCAGTCGTGTGCCGTGGGCACGGTTTTCCTCCTCGGGTGGGCACCAGGTCGCTCGAGTATCGGACGCCCGCCCCCGGCCGCCCCGTGGTTCCAGGCGGATTCGAGGGCGGTTCCACCCGTAATGCGGTGGACATTTCCGGAACGACCGTAATCTCATTCCCGTGCCCCGCCGCACGTCTCACCTGCGGGGCGCTCGACGGAGCGTCACCGAATCCATTCGGAAATGACGGGCGATCCCCTTGTCGGAAACTCATTGAATTCGAGCGGGTGGAACGGATGGGAATTCCTGTGGACCGAGAATCGAATACCCTGACCGCCCCGCGCCCGGACCACCGCACCGGCCGGCCCGCCGGCGGCCCGGTCCCCTTCGCGGCGACCGCGGTCGAGGTGGCCGGCGACCCCGAGGACGGCCCGCACCTCCTGTACCGCGCCGCCCGCCGCCTGTGCGAGGCCGCCGGGCCGGACGCCGTGCTCACCCATGCCGGAGGGGAACTCACCGCCCGCCTCGAACCCGGCCTGCACGCGGCGATGTACGTCTCCACCGAGATGCGCCGCGACGGCGCCGGATCGCCCCTGCTGCGGCTGAACCTGCGCCTGGCGGGCCAGGGCAGGACCCCCTCGCCGGCCTCGCTGGAGCACTGGGCCGAGATCTGGCACCGCCAGCCCCTCTCCCCGCACGAGGTGGTGCGCGTCGCGGGCGAGCTGCCGCTGATGAGCGCCGCCGTCGAACGCCTGCGCCCCGGCCGGCCCCTCGAGGGCTTCGCGGTGCTGGTCACCGGCCACTTCCTCACCGACCTCGTCCACCTCGTCGGCTGCCTCGCCGAACTCGGCGCCCCGCTGGACGCGATGACGGTCCTGCGCAAGGACTACGCGTACCAGTGGCGCCACCGCGTCCACGGCCACCTCGTCGAACAGGGCGTGCGCGTCGTCGACGCCGGAGACCCGGCCGCGGTGCGCGAGCACACCGAGCGGGCCCGCCGCAGGGGCCTGCGCTGCCTGGCCCTGGACGACGGCGGATACGTCGCACCGGCCCTGCTGGACCGGGCCCGCGCCGGGGAGCCCGCGCCGGCCGGGGCGGGGGAGTGGGCAGGGGTGGTGGAGCAGACCATGTCCGGGATCTACAAGCTCCAGGGCCGCGAACCCGAGCTGCCCTTCCCGGTGTTCTCGGTGGCCCAGTCCCGCCTCAAGGGGCGCATCGAGTCGTACTGGATCGCCGAGAAAGCCGTCACCACGGCCCTGGAACTGCTGCCCGCCGTCAAGATCGAGGGCCAGCCGGCGCTGGTCGTCGGCTACGGCAACGTCGGCGCGCACATCGCCGCCCTGCTCACCCAGCGCCGGATGCGGGTCGCCGTCCACGACGCCGACATCCTCCAGCTCATCGACGCGCACGAGAGCGGCTACGTCACCGACCGGGACCTGCCCGCCCTGCTGGACCGGCACGAGCCGCTGCTCGTCTTCGGCGTCACCGGCCGCACCAGCATGTCCACCCGGGAGTTCCGCTCCCTCAGACGCCCCGCCTACCTGGCCAGCGTCAGCAGCCGCGACATCGAGTTCGACCTCCCCGCCCTCGAGGCCCTGGCCGAGGGCGATCCCGTGGAACGCCCCTGCTCGCGCACCCACGTGCTGCCCGGCGGCGTCGACGTCACGGTGCTGGCCGGCGGCCGGCCCGTCAACTTCCACGAGACGGACAGCATCAGCAACCTCCACTCCGACCTCGTCTACGCGGGCATGCTCACCGGAGCCTGCGCCGTCGCCACCCGCCCCGCACCCCCCGGCCTGGACCGTGCCTGGGCCGACGCCGTCCTGGAGGAGTCCGGTCTGCTCCAGGACTACTACGACCGCTACGGCCCCCACGCACGCGTCACTGTACGGACCGCCGGCTCGGCGGCCCGCACAGCTCGTTGACGCCCGGCCGTTCAGCCGCAGTCGTCGTACCCTCCGCCCCAGTCGTCATCGTCGTCGTCGTACCAGCCGTGGCCGTGACCGTATCCGTCGTCGTCCCATCCGCCGCCACCGTGGCTGTAGGTGACCGCGTGGGTGGGCGCTGCGGCGGAGGCCGTGCCCGCCGCGCCGAGGGCGGCGCCGCCGGCCAGGAGGACTCCGATCGCGGAGGCCGCGAAGAGCCGCTTCACTCTCAGTGCTTGCATGGTTTCCCAACCCTTCTCGTACTGCGCCGCACACGGCGCTGAGCGGATTTCTCCTCCTTTCGCCAACAGAACGGAGTTTCTGCCCTTGCCCGATACACGTGGGGGGCGCATCCGCCGTCAACGTGGCCGATCGGGCCACGGACCCATGGGCTGGACCGCTCATTCACCGGGCCGTCTGCATCACCGCAGGTGATTCACCCGTTCGCACGGTGGCGGCCCTCTTCTGACCATGCTAGTCAGCTACCTGTGAGTCGTCACCTCGGGCGGCCCGCAAGCGAGCCCGGATTCCCGAGAAGGGTGTGCCCCCGTGGAACAGGAACGCACGACGTGCTGCGTGGTGGGAGGGGGGCCGGCCGGCATGGTGCTGGGGCTGCTGCTGGCCCGGGCCGGGGTCGAGGTGACGGTCCTGGAGAAACACGGGGACTTCCTGCGGGACTTCCGCGGCGACACCGTGCACCCGTCGACCCTCTCGCTCCTGGACGACATCGGCCTCGCCGAACGCTTCGCCCGGCTGCCGCAACGCCGGGTCTCCTCCGTCCAGCTGCCCATCGGACCCGACCGCTCCCTCGTCACGGTGGGCAACCTCGCGGCCCTGCACGGCACGTACAACTACATCGCGATGGTGCCCCAGTGGGACCTCCTCGACCTCCTCGCCGACGAGGCGGGCAAGGAACCGTCCTTCCGGCTGCGCATGGACACCGGCGCGACCTCGTTCCTCATGGAACGCGGCCGGGTCACGGGCGTGCGCTACCGCACCGCCGACGGCCGCACCGGCGAGCTGCGGGCCACCCTCACCGTGGCCTGCGACGGCCGCGGCTCGCTCGCCCGGACCCTGCCGGAACTCGGCCTGGAGGGCTTCGCCTGCCCCATGGACGCCTGGTGGTTCCGCCTGCCGCGCCACGAGGACGACCCCAGCGGGCTCGTCGGCGGGCTCGGCGACCGCTTCTTCACCGCCCTCATCGACCGGGGCGACTACTGGCAGTGCGCCGCCCTCATCCCCAAGGGCACGGACGCCGAGCGCCGCGCCGAGGGGCTGGAGCGCTTCATGACCCGCTTCACGCAGGCCGCGCCCTGGCTGGCCGACCGCGCCGGCTCCGTCACCTCCTGGGACGAGGTCAAACTCCTCGACGTCCGGCTCGACCGGCTGCGCCGCTGGCACCGGCCGGGACT
Source organism: Streptomyces sp. 3211.6 (assembly GCF_003634815.1). Taxonomy (NCBI): domain Bacteria; kingdom Bacillati; phylum Actinomycetota; class Actinomycetes; order Kitasatosporales; family Streptomycetaceae; genus Streptomyces; species Streptomyces sp. 3211.6. The sequence continues at coordinate 7,312,556 of NZ_RBXC01000001.1, forward strand.
GCTGTGCATCGGTGACGCCGCCCACGCGATGTCGCCCGTCTTCGGCATCGGCATCAACCTGGCCGTCCAGGACGCCGTGGCCGCCGCCCGCCACCTGGTGCACCCGCTGCGCGCGGGCACCGTCGGCCTGCACGACGTGCGCCGCGTCCAACTGCGCCGCTGGCCCACCACGGTGGCGACGCAGGGCCTCCAGCGCCTGGCCCACGCCCAGGTCATCGAACCGCTGCTGGCCGGCCGGGCCGCCTTCGGCAACCCCCGGCGCGCCCAGCGGATGACGGAACTGGTCACGGAATCCCGCTGGCTCAATCGCATCCCCGCCTACTTCATCGGCTACGGAGCCCTCCGCGAGCGCCCCCCGAAGGAGTCCCTGCGCTAACCCTCCGGACGGCCCGCGGCCGGCGCCCCGGCGCGCTGCCGCACACCCGCGTGGAAGTAGGGTCTCCGTTTATTCGGACTGGCTGGATATGATCGGCATCCCCACCCCCCAGGGCCGTGTCGGCAGTTCCCCCCTGCCCGCGTCCAGGCCCGTCTCCGCCGCTCCCGAGGACCGATGTCTGCGATGGCACCCGAAGGCCCACCGAGCCCGCCGCCCGTCCGGCGCCGCCGCACCGTACGCCTGCGTACCCTGCTGGTCTGCCTGGCCGTCGTCCCCACCGTGGCGATGGGTACCCAGACCGCCGTCACCGCCCAGCGCCTGCTGGCCCAGTCGGAGCACCTGCGCGCCGACGTGGAGGCCGGCGAGCGGATCGGGGTACCGCTGGTCAAGCTGATGAACGAACTGCAGGCCGAGCGGGCGATGACGGCGGCCCGGTGGGCGGGCTCGCCCGTCACCGACGAGGCCCTGCGCGACAAAAGGGCAGAAACCGACCGGGCGGCCGCGGAGTTCCGCCGCATATCGGGCACCGGCAGCGACCCCGCGCAGGGCTCGGAACACAGCCCCGACGGCCCCGGCGAGGGACGCCTGGACACCGTGAGCGGGCGGCTCGACCCGCTGGCCTCCTACCGCAGGCGCGTGGACGCCCACACCGGCAGCGCCGAGCAGGCGGTCGGCTACTACACCGGCGTCATCGACGACATCATCCGCGCCTACCAGGACGAATTCAGCCACCCTCAGGATGCCGACCTCGGCCAGGAGAGCCGCCCGGCCGTCTCCCTGTTCTCGGCCACCGAGATGGTCGCCCGCGAGGACACCGCCCTCGCTCTGGCCGGTCCCTCCCGTGAGCTCGCGGCCACCGGTTTCTCCCAGTTCCTCGACGCCGTCGGCACCCACCGGTACCTGTACGACACCTGGATCGTGCCGTACCTGCCGCCCGCCGAACGCGCCTCGTACGACAAGCTCATCGCCTCGCAGGCCTGGCAGACCAAGCTGCGCATCGAGAACGCGGTCATCGCCAACCACAAGGACACCGCCACCGGCGTGAAGCTGCCGGCCGACGTCGCCGAGTGGCCCGACGCCTACCGGGCGTTCGCACCGGCCCTCGCCGCCCTCAACACCGCCCGAGCCCGCAGCGTGTTCGACGACGCCGACGCGAGGGCCTCCGAACTCCAGGCCGAGGTCTCCTGGCTGATCGCGGCCAGCGGCGGCGCCCTGCTGCTCGTCACCGCCGTCGTGGTGCTCACCACGCGGTCGGTGCTGCGCCGGCTGAACCGGCTGCACACCCGTACCGTCGCCATCGCCGAGAAGACCCTGCCCGACGTGGTGGCACGCCTCCAGCGCGGCGAGCCCGTCGACGAGGACGCCCTGCCCGCCGTCCGCGGCCGCCAGGACGAGGTCGGCCAGATCGCCGACGCCTTCGCCCGGGTGGTCGCCGCCTCCGTCGACGGGCACCGGCAGCTCGCCGCCGAACGGCACGGCTTCGGCCTGTTCGCCTCCGGCATCGCCTCGCGCACCGGAAACCTCGTCAGCCGGCAGCTCAGCCTGACCGAGGACCTCCAGGACACCTTCGGCCACGACGAGGCGCTCCTGGCCCAGTTGATGCGCTCCGACCAGCTGACGGTGGGCATGCGGCGCCAGATCGAGAACCTGCTCATCCTCGCCGGCGGCGAGATCCCCGACCCGCACACCGAGCCCATGCGCGTCGCCGACCTGCTGCGCGAGGCCGCCGCCGAGGTCGAGGACTTCCGCCGCATCGAACGGCAGGCCCTGGACGAGGCCAGCGTGCAGCCGCACGCCATCAGCCAGATCAGCCACCTGCTGGCGGAACTCCTGGACAACGCGACCCGGTTCTCGCCGCCCCGCTCGAAGGTGGTCGTCCGCGCCGAACTCGTGGCGGACGGGCTGTCCGTGGAGATCGAGGACCGCGGACCGCGCGTGTCCCCGGCGGGCTACGAGGCCATGAACGAGCGCCTGCACTCGGCGCCGCCGTACTCCGTCCTCGCCGAGAACGCCCACCGGCTGGGCCTGTTCGTCGTGGGCCACCTCGCCGACCAGCTCCAGGCCCGCGTCACCCTGCGCCGCTCGGTCTACGGCGGGACGGCCGCCGTGGTGATCCTGCCGAGCGCGCTGCTGGCACCCGCCGCAGGGGAACCGGAGCCCCGGCGGCGGCCCGCGCCGCAGCCCCGGCCCGCCCCCGTACCCGACCCCGTACGCCTGCCCGTCCGCGAACGGGCGGCCGAGACCGGGCCCGAGGCCGGGGACCCGCCGGCCGGCGCCACCGCGACCGCCGCACCCGCGCCGCTGCCGGCACCGCGCGGGCCGGCGCTGCCGACCCGCGCCACGGCCCCCGCCGACCCGCGGCCGGCCCTGCCCGAGCGCGTCCCGCAGACCCACCTCACCCGGCAACTGCGCGGCCCCCGCGCCCCGGAGCCGGACGCCGGCCGGGACGCGGCGACACCCGAAGAGGTGGCCGACGCCTGGGCGGACTACGAAGAGGGGACCAAGAAAGTGGAAGCAGAGCTCGGAGCGGACCAGCCATGACGACGACATCCAGCGACATGATCTACGGCATCCTGGACAACAACCTGAGCCGGATCGCCGGCATCCAGGGAGCCGTGCTCCTGTCCAACGACGGCATCAAACTCAGCGCCTACCTGCTGGAGCGGGACCAGGCCGAGCGCATCGCGGCCGCCTCCTCCGGCATCGCCGCCACCATGAAGGCGATATCCCGGGAGATCGACGGCGGGCGGGTCATCCGCCAGCTGGTCGAGATGGACGACCGCTACCTGTGCGTCGTCGGCTGCGGGGAGGGCAGCACGCTCATCGTGGTCACCTCCCGCAAGGCGCGGCTCGGCGAACTGGGCGGCGAGGCCGTACGGACCGCCCAGGCGCTCGGCGAGTGGCTGGGAACCCCCGAGCGCACCTCCGCGCCGACCGCGTAATGCCCGACGAGCCGCAGCGCCGAAGCCCCCGCCGGACCCGGCTGTACGCGCTCACCGACGGCCGCACGTCCGCCGCCCCGCAGACCGTCCTCACGATGGACACCACCATCGTGGCGGCGGTCCCCGCGGACGACGACGACCCCGGCCTGGCCACCGAATGGCGGGCCGTCCTGGCCCTGTGCGCGCCGCCCGCCGGGATGGCGGTCGCCGAGATCGCCGCCCGCATGCACATGCGCCTGACGCCGATGACGCTCCTGCTGGGCGAACTCGCGGACCGCGGGCTGATCGACCACCGGCCGCCCCTGGAGGGCGCCGAGACCACCAATGTCCACCTGCTCATGAAAATCAGGGACAACCTTGCCCGGATATGACACCTCCGTCGCCCCCGCCGCCCGGGAAGCGTCCCCGGTCAAGATCCTCATCGCCGGCGGCTTCGGAGTCGGCAAGACCACCCTGGTCGAGGCGGTCTCCGAGATCGAACCGCTGCGTACGGAGGAACGCCTGACGAGTGCCGGGGTCGGTGTCGACGACCTCGACGGCATCGAGTCCAAGACCCTCACCACCGTCGCGATGGACTTCGGCAGGATCACCCTCACCGAAGCCGGGGTCGTCCTCTACCTGTTCGGCACGCCCGGCCAGGAGCGGTTCTGGTTCATGTGGGACGACCTGCTCAGCGGGGCTCTGGGGGCGCTCGTGCTCGTCGACACCCGCCGCCTGGACCGGGGATTCCCGGCGATCGACTTCTTCGAGAGCCGGGGGCTGCCGTTCGTCGTCGGGGCGAACTGCTTCCACGGCGAACAGCCCTACACGGCCGAGGAGATCGCCGCCGCCCTGCACCTGAGGGACCCCGCCACCCCGGTGCTCCTGCTGGACGCCCGCTCCCGCGCGGACGCGCGCGACTGCCTGCTGGCCCTGCTCGACCTGGTCATCGCCCGGGCGGGGGCTCCCGCGGGAGCCCCGGCAGGAGGCCCGGCGCGGATCTGACCGGCGCCCGCGCGCCGGTGCTACCGGGGCGCGGGGCGGCGGGCGGCCGCGGCCCCGCTCTCCTCCAGCAGGATCCGCAGGGCGTACTCGGCGGCCCGCCGGCGCAGGAACACCTGGGCGCGGGTGCCGGAGGCGAGCCCGCGGGCCGCGGCGGCGCCCTCGCGCGTCGCGTCGTCCCGGGTCTCGCGCCAGCCGTGCGCGGTACGCCGCACGGTGCCGTCCCAGGCGGTGTGGCGGGCCATCCAGAACCATCCGGCCCCGGCGGGGCAGCAGCCCCACACCACCGCGTCGAGGCAGGCGTCCTGCCTGTCCTGCCCGTGCGCCTGTGTCTCCCGCGTCACGTGCGTCCCCCCGGTTTGCGTCCTGGCTCGGACCGCAGGCTAGGTCAGGGCGCGGGGCACGAGGGAGTCCGGGTTTCGGCCAACCTGGAAGGCGCCGGCGGCACGGACTCCCGGGCGCGGCTCAGGAGCGGCCCGGCTGCGGCGCGGCGGGAGCCGGGCTCACGGACGGGGCCGGGCTCTGCGAGGGGGCCGGGCTCTGCGAGGGGGCCACGGCGCAGACGACCTCGTCGCGCGGGGTGTAGTGGGTGCGGAACGTCTCCCGCCCGACCTCCCGGCCCTGGTGGACGAACACGCGGTCGACCGCCACGTCGAACCCCTCGAGCGGGGTCTGCGCCTGGCAGTCGGGGCCGGAGGCCTCGCGCTTGGCGGGCGGGACGACGTTCGTGCGGGGCCCCTGGGTGGCGCGTACCGCGTCGTACTGCCGCGTGCCGATCAGGGTGATGGTCACCGAGGTGTCGGTGGACTCGGCCCGGATGGTCAGGGGGTGGCCGGAGTCGTTCCTCCAGCGCAGGTCGAGGGTGCCCCAGGCGACGGTGGCCTCGCGGCCCTCGGGGTAGCGCTCGATGTAGAAGGAGTGGGCGCCGTGCTCCACGAACGGGGCGCCCGAGAAGAACACGGCGTTGTACACGGCCGTCGCCACGCTGGAGACACCGCCGCCCGGCGCCTTCACGTAGCGGCCGTCGTTGATCATGACTCCGTCGACGAAACCGTTCTCCTTGGTGCGCTCGCCGACGGTCCGGTTGAAGCTCCAGGTCTGGCCCGGGGCGACCACCGAACCGTCGATCAGCTGGACGGCCCGCCCGATGTTCGTGGTGCGGTACGGGGCGGCGGGGAAGTTCACCGTGAACGAGGACACCACCTGACGGCCCTCCGCCGCACCGCCCACCCGGCCGGCCACGGCCCCGGCCGCCTGCCCGGCCACCGGCGGCACCTCGGCGCCGGAGGCGTGACCGGCCGGGATCAGCAGGGTGAGGCCGAGGCCGAGTGCGGCGGCCCCCGCCATCGCGGGCAGTCCGAACCGCCGGTGGTCGGTCAGGCGGTGTGCGCGTCGCATGTCTCTCCTGGGGGCGGGGCTCGGGGGCTCGGGGATTCCGGGTGCTCCGGGGTACGACCGCAGACAAGGATCCAGCCATCTTGGCCAAAAAGGACAAAAGTGTGCCGGTTCTCACGCACAACGGAAGCCCGCCCTCCGCTCGCACAGCACCCCTCCGGGGGCGGTCCACCTCGCCCGGGACGCGGAGGATAGCGTTTTCGCCATGTACGAGATCAAGGGCGTGAACGCCGCACCGGGCGGGCGGCGCACCGTCCGGTTCCACGACCACGGCTACGCCGTCACCCCGGACCGGCGCGCCGCCTCCTTCGCCGACACCTTCCTCGGTGAGGGGGCCGGCTGCGTCACCGCCCTGGTGCTGCTGGCCCTGACCGGCCTCTACAGCCTGCTCCGCACGACCGGCGCGCCGGAGGCCGCCCTCACGGCCTGCATCGTGCTGTTCCTCGTCGCGCTCTGCTACGGGGCCCTGATCGCGCTGGTGCACTGGGCGAGCGGCGTGGTCGCGGACGTCCTGATCGTCCTGCTCGCCGTGCTGACGCTGCCGGGCCTGCTGTTCCCGGCCTACCGGCGGGCGCTGCGGCGCCGGCTGGGCGGCGGGGGTCCCGAGACCCGGCGCGGCTGGGTACCCGCCACGGCCCTCGCCGGAGTCTGGTACCAGTGCGACCCCCGGGGCGGCGACGTGGTGACGGTCCGGCTCACCGACGGCTCCGTCACCGCCTACGTCCCCCCGCCGGAGCGGGGCCGCGACCTGTACCACCGCTTCGACGCCCTGCTCCGCGGCACCCGGCCCGAGCAGTCGGCGCAGCCCCAGCCCTGGCAGGGCTACGAGCCCTACCCGCCGCACCAGCCCCACCAGCACCCGGGCCACCCCCGCCCCTGACACGGGCTCCGCCCCTGCCACCGGCTCCGGTGCGGACCGGTGCTCCGCGCCGGCTACAGGGCGGCGATGAGCGCGGGCAGTTCGCGCATGTCGTGGAAGACGGTGGTGTCCGGGCCCTCGAGGCGCCCGGCGGGGGTCAGCCCGCCGGCGTAGCCGAGGGAGCGCATCCCGGCGGCCCGGGCGGCGTGGACGCCGGGCCGGCTGTCCTCGACCACGACGCAGGCCGCCGGGTCGACGCCCATGCTCCGGGCCGCGTGCAGGAACAGGTCGGGGGCCGGCTTGCCGCGGGAGACCTCGCTCGCGCTGTAGATGCGGCCGGCGAAACGTGCGTGGAGTCCGGTCCGGCCGAGGGTGTGCCGCATCTTGTCGTGGGAGCCGCTGGAGGCGACGCAGGACGGCAGGGCGAGCGCGTCGAGTGCGTCCAGGGCCTCGGGCAGGCCGTCGACCGGCGCGAGTCCCGCGTCGACGGCCTCCCGGTGGAGCTCCTCGAACCGCTGCGACCAGACCGCGGCCACGTCCTGGCCGAGCCGGCCGGCGATCTGCTCCCGGATGGCGGCGTGCGAGCGTCCGATGAACCGGTCCACGACCTCGTCCTCGGTCAGCGGCCAGCCCAGCTCGGCTCCGAGGGCCACCTGCACGCGTGCGGCGATGCGCTCGCTGTCGACCAGCACGCCGTCGCAGTCGAATATGACGAGTTCGATGGGCTTGATCATCCCCGCAGCATAGGGCCCGCCCCCACCGCTCAGCCGGCGGGCAGGCCCATGCCGAGGCGGGTGCCCAGGGCGCGGGCGGTGGTGCGCACCTCCTCACCGGTCTCGCCCTCGGCGACGGCGCCGAGCACGGCGAGCGCGAGCACGGCCTCGCGGTAGGTGAGCATCGGCAGCCGCTCGGGCCCGGCGTCGGCGTCCGCGTCGACTTCCTCGGCCACGATGTCGGTGTAGAGATCGTCAAGTGTCACACGGGACCCAACGCCGCGGCCGTCCCCCGGTTACGGCACCGGCCCGCCTGCCCTTCCCCCCTCAGTCCCGGGGATGGAGCGGCACCGGAAGCCGGTCGAGCACGATGCCGAACTCCGCGCGGTAGACGGCCCGTACCTCCTCGTCGCTCGCCAGCTCCTTTTCCGTGCGGTCGCCGTCGGCCGAGGTGGTGATGAGCGTGTGGTCCCGCAGCGTGATCCGCCCGCCGTCCCGGGTGAGCCGGGAGCATGACGAATCACGGAAAGAAGACGGCCGGGCTTGGGACGCTGCCGTTCGCGGTGGTGCTCCTGCTGGCGGCGGGGTGCGGCACGCAGCGGGCCGGCGCGGCCCCCGGCGCGTCCCTCTCCTCGGGCCTCACACCCGTCGGCACCCCGAGCGCACCGGCGGACTTCCCCTGCCCGGGCGAGAGTTCCGCACCCCCGGCGCCCACGGCCGCCACCGGTTCCGGGCCGGACGCTTCGCCCCCCGACCACTACGCCGAGAACCACGCCTTCAGGATTCCGCTCCGCCTGGACGGCCAGAGCCGCTGCGACGGCCTCGCGGCCGAGGGGCGCGTCAAGGGCGCCCTCGAACCGCTGCGCCGGCGCGGCGACTTCACCCCCGGCCACGTCCACGGCGCACTCACCGGCCTCGGCTATCCCGCGGGAAAGGTGCGGACCTACCAGAACGGTCCCACCGGGGTCGGGTTCCTCATCGACATCGGCGCCTCCCCCTGGTGCGTGGAAGGGATGCTGAACAGCGGGTCCACCACGGCGGAGGCCTTCGGCGGATACCCCGACGGCACCGGCTGCGAGCCCCCGAGGGGCGGGCACTGAACCCGGCGGCGACACCTTGCCCAGCCTATCGAAATTCGATAGATTCCCATCGTGAGTCGATGGAAGGGTGAGTCCTCATGGGAAAGCTGACAGTGGGTGCGCTCCGCGCCGTGCTCGTGGTCGTGCTCGCCGGCACGGTGTTCGTACAGGCGGGGATGGTGTGGGCGCTGGCCACCGACCCCGAGGACGGGTCGCTCCCGCTGACCCCGCTGCGCCTGGTCACGATCCTCGGCATGGTGGCGGCCCAGGTAACCGTGGTCTGCGTATGGCGGCTGGTGACCATGGTGCGGCGGGGAACCGTGTTCTCCCACGCCGCGTTCCGTTACGTGGACGGTGTGATCGGCGCGATCGGCGCGGCCGCCCTCGTGTGGTTCGCCGTCACGGCCCTGAACGCACCGGGCCAGCGGGAGGACCCCGGTGTCACCGTCATCATGGGCGGGGTGGGCGTGGCCATCCTGGGGGTCGCGCTGATCGTGCTCGTGCTGCGGATGCTGCTCGCCCAGGCGGTGGCCCGCTACGCCGAAGCGGACCAGTTGCAGGCCGAGCTGGACGAGGTGATCTGATGCCGATCGCCGTCGACATCGACGTGATGCTGGCCAGGCGGAAGATGTCGGTGGGTGAACTGGCCGACCGCGTGGGCATCACTCCCGCCAACCTTGCGGTGCTCAAGAACGGCCGCGCCAAGGCGGTCCGCTTCGCCACGCTCGCCGCCCTCTGCGAGGCCCTCGAATGCCAGCCGGGCGACCTCCTCCGCTGGGAGTCCGAGAACCCCCCGGCCGGCTGAGACTCCCCTCGCCGCCCCGTCCGGCCCGCTGACGCGTACTCGATCCCCGTACGAGGAGTTCTCCTTTCCCCCGTGACAGCGTCGTTGCTCCAGGCTCCACCGGGACGAAGGGACAGACCGAATGACCAAGGCAGGGCGCAGGTTCGGCATCGGTGCCGTGGCGGCGGCGATGGTGGCCGCGACGATCACCTTCACGGGACCGCAGGGTGCCAGCGCGCAGGACCAGGCCCGCCGGGGCTGGGACCACTTCGGGTTCGGGGTGCCGTGGGAGGAGTCCTACGGGTACTCGCAGGGCATCAGGGCCGGGGACACCGTCTACATCTCGGGGCAGGTGTCGCATGACGCGGCCGGGAACTTCGTGGGCGCCGGCGACTTCGAGAAGCAGGTCCGCACGGCGTTCGACAACCTGGACAAGGTCCTCGCGCACTACCGGGTCCCGCGCAGCCAGATCATCAGCATGAAGATCTTCACCAAGGACCTGCGCAAGAACTTCGACACGGCCGCGCGGCTGCACAAGGAGTACGTCGGCAACCACCGCACGACCGACACCATCGTCGGAGTCAGCGACATGTCCGTCCCCGAGCAGCTCGTGGAGATCGAGGCCATCGTCCAGGTCTCCCCGCGCTCCTGACCGGCCCTCGCTCCGAGGCCGCCCTTCGCCGGGGCGCCGCCCCGTGTCCGGCCGTCCGCCCCTGTGGCCCGGCTGTGGACGCGCTGTACAGTGCCGACGACTTTACGCATCGGTAATCGGACAGCAGTGCGGGCAAGGGGGCGGAAGAGGGATGAGAGCGCGCATACCGGAACGGCCAGGCGAGCCCCGCCGCCTGGCCGTCCTGGACGGCATACGGGTCCTGGCCGCCCTGGCCGTCGTCTTCTACCACTACGTGGCCTTGGCAAGTGCCTGGGGCCAACCGACCACGGACGTCTTCCCGCTGGCCCGCCGCTTCGCCGTCTACGGCTGGCTGGGTGTCGAGATCTTCTTCCTCGTCAGCGGGTTCGTCATCTGCATGAGCGCCTGGGGCCGCGGCCTGGGCGACTTCGCGGCCTCCCGCGTCGCCCGCCTCTTCCCCGCCTACTGGGCGGGCGTGGTGTTCACCTCGCTGGTGCTGCTGCTCTGGCCCGAGGTGCGGCCGGGCGTCAAGTACACCGACGTCGTGGTGAACCTGTCGATGCTGCAGGGCGGCCTCGGGGTCCCGAACGTCGACGACGCGTACTGGACCCTCTTCGTGGAGCTCAAGTTCTACGCGCTGTTCGCGCTCGTCGTCCTGCGCGGGCTGACCTACCGCAACTGCGTGCTCTTCTGCGGGACGTGGACCCTGGCCGGGGTGGTGGCCCCGACCGCCGACGAAGGGGTGCTCTCCTTCTTCGCCATGCCGTCCGCCTCCCCGTACTTCATCGCCGGCATCGCCTTCCACCTGATGCGCCGCTTCGGGCCGAACGCCGTCCTGTGGGTCATCGTCGGCATCCAGTTCCTGCTCGCGCAGCACTACGTGTACGGCCGCATGACCTCGAGCCTCGGCGCGGCCGTCACCGAGCGGACGCCCCTGTGGCCGGCCCACCTGGTCATCCTGCTGGGCTTCGCCGTCATGGCCGCCCTCGCGCTTGGCACCCTGGACGGCATCCGGTGGCGCTGGCTCCCGCACGCCGGCGCGCTCAGCTACCCGCTCTACCTGATCCACATGATGGCCGGGCTGACGCTCATCCACCACTTCCGGGACCGCGTCGCTCCCGTGCCCCTGGCCCTCGGCACCACCGCCTCCATGCTGCTGTCGGCCTGGGCCCTCCACCGCCTCGTCGAACGCCCGCTGGGCCGGCGGCTGGGCGCCGCGCTGCGCCGCGGGATCCAGGACATCCGGGTGGCGGCGGCCCCGCCCCGGCCGGAGCCGGGCGGCCTGCCCGGGCAGCCGGCCGTGCCGGGGACGGACCGTGTCCCCGCCGGACGGCAGGGCGTCTCCTAGCGCCGGCCCCGCCGCCCCGGCGGCAGGCGGGCGGCGCACGCACGGGTGCCCGGAGCCTCGAAGGCTCCGGGCACCCGTGTTCGGATCACGGCCGGTCGGCCGCGGGTCAGAAGGTGAGCTTGAAGTCGGTGATCGTGCCGGTGTCGGCAGCGGCCTTGTCCTGGACCTTCAGCTTCCAGGTGCCGTTGGCCGCCACGGCCGAGGCGTTCACCGTGTACGTCTTGTCCAGGTTGGCCGTGGAGTCCGACGAGGAGTTCTGCAGGCGGAACGTGGTCCCGTTCGGGGCCACGAGGTCGATCTGCAGGTCACCGACGTAGGTGTGGGTGATCTTCACGCCGACCTTGAGGGTGCTCGGCGCGTTCCCGGTGATCCCGGTGACGGCGACCGACGAGGTGACCGCCGGGCCGGGGGAGTCCGGGATGGCCACCTGCGTGGTGCTCTCGAAGACGTTCCCCGGGTTCGGGTTGCCGCCGCCCGAACGGGCGCCGACGTTGACGGCGGCCCAGGCGTCGGTGACGGCGTTGACCTCGGCGCTGCCCGCGCCGTACAGCTCGGTCGCCGCGGCGATCGTGCCCGCGCGGGCACCCGCGTAGTCCGTGGTGGAGTTGAACTTGGTGGTGAGGGCCTTGTACCAGATCAGCTGGGCCTTGTCCCGGCCGATGCCGGTGACGGGCAGGCCGTCGGAGGTCGGCGAGTTGTAGTTCACGCCGTTGATCGTCTTGGCGCCGGAGCCCTCGGAGGCCAGGTAGAACCAGTGGTTGGCCGGGCCCGAGGAGTAGTGGACGTCGAGGTTGCCGACGCCGGAGTACCAGGCGTCGGCGGAGCCGCCGTCCTTGCTCGGCTTGTCCATGTAGCGCAGCGGGGTGCCGTCGCCGTTGATGTCGATCTTCTCGCCGATGAGGTAGTCGCCCGGGTCGCTGGGGTTGTTGGCGTAGAACTCGACGGAGGTGCCCATGATGTCGGAGGTGGCCTCGTTCAGGCCGCCCGACTCGTTGCTGTACTCCAGGCCCGCGGTGGCGGCGGTGACGCCGTGCGACATCTCGTGGCCGGCGACGTCCAGCGAGGTCAGCGGGTCGTTGTTGCCGGCTCCGTCGCCGTAGGTCATGCAGAAGCAGCTGTCGTCCCAGAACGCGTTGACGTAGGCGTTCCCGTAGTGGACGCGGGAGTAGGCGGCGACGCCGTCGCCGCGGATCCCGGAGCGGCCGAAGACGTTCTTGTAGAAGTCCCACGTGACCCCGGCGCCGTAGGCGGCGTCGGCGCCCGCGGTGGCGGCGTTGGAGTTGGCCCCATTGCCCCAGGTGTCGGTGGCCTGGCTGAAGAGCGAGCCCGTGCCCGAGGTGCCGTGGTTCAGGTTGTAGGTCTTGTGACCGCCGCGGCCCGTGTCGTTCATGGTGAAGTTCGTGCCGGACTTCGACGTGCCGAGGGTGACCTGGCCGCTGTAGTGCGTGTTGCCGACACCGGTCTCGATGCCCTGCCACTGGTGCAGCTTCGCGCCGGTCTTGGCGTCGGTGATGACGTGGAGCTGGTTGGGGGTGCCGTCGTCCTGGAGCCCGCCGATGACGGTCTCGTAGGCCAGGGTCGGCACGCCGTTGGCCATCCACACGACCTTGCGGGGCGCGATGTCGGCCTTGTCGGCCTTGGAGCCGACGGCCTTCGCGGCGTCCAGGGCCTTGGCGGAGGCGGTCGCCGGAGCGTCGGCCGGGGCGGAGGTGGAGACGCCCTGCAGCTGGGCGTTGGACGCCTTGCTCACGCTCTGCGTGCGGTCGGCGGAGGTGCGGTTGACGACCAGGTCGCCGCCGAGGACGGGGAGTCCCTCGTAGGTGCGCTCGTAGCGGGTGTGGGTGGTACCGTCCTGGTCCTTGACCACGTCGCGGACGAGGAGCTTCTCCTGGGCGCCCAGGCCGAGCTCCTTGGCCGTGGCGGCCGTGGTGCTCTGCGCCTTGGCGATGAGCTCGGCGCGCTGGGACGGGGTGAGCTGCGCGGGCAGCGCGCCCGGGTTGCGGGGCTGGCCCTTGGCGGCGGCCGGGTTCGCGGAACCGCCGGGCTGCGCGCTGGCGCTGCCCGCCTGGACGCCGACGGTGAGCAGGGCTGCGGCGGCGAGCAGGGCGCCGGTGGCGGTGGCGTTCCGCCGGTGCGTGGAATTCACGCGGGGACTCCTTCGGAGTGGTGGGGGGTGGAACCGGCGGCCGGGATGGGCCGGCCGGGTGCAGCGTGTCGATCAACTCCAGCTGGGGATGGGGAGAGGTTGCCAGCGATCTCCATGATCGCCATGGACACGTCAGGTATTGGCCGAAAGGCGTCCGGATTTCGCCGGTGCGCGTCCGCTGAGCGGACACCGTGGCGTGGTGCGAATGGGGCGACACCCGCTCAACTCGGCTGATCCAGGGCGGGACTTGGTCCAGTCTTGGTACTCGGCGACGTGTCCCGCATTCAGGTAAAGCGTTCGATATCAAGCGTCAAACAGCCTTGTTCTGCTCAGGACTTGGCGGGTGTGATCGCGGGAGCCGCCTCGAGCGGCGCCACCCCCCAAGGGAGTCCGCCATGCATCCAGTCCGTCGTACGTGGCCGCGCGTCGCGCTCACCACGGCCGCCGCCGCCGGCCTCGCGCTCACCGCCGCGGCGGCCGCCCCGGTGGCCGGGACCGTCACCGCCTCCGGGCACGGATCCACCCTCCCGCGCACCGTGGCGCGTCCGGCCGTCGCCGGGCACCAGCTGGTCCGCGCCGTGGGGAGCCCGCTCTCCGTGGAGGAGTGCCGGGCCAAGTGGAAGATCGCCTGCTACACCCCGCTGCAGTACCGCGAGGCCTACGACCTGGGCCCGCTGTACAAGGCGGGCATCACCGGCAAGGGCCGCACGATCGTCATCGTGGACTCCTTCGGCTCGCCCACCGTCCAGCACGACCTGGACGTCTACAGCAGGCAGTTCGGGATACCCAGTACCAAGGTGCAGGTGGTCAAGTGGGGCAACGTCCCCGCCTGGGACCCGAAGAACGCCGACATGCTGGGCTGGGCCGGCGAGACCACCCTCGACGTGGAGATGGCGCACGCGGTGGCACCCGACGCGAAGATCGTCCTGGTGGAGACCGCGGTCGCCGAGACCGAGGGCACCACCGGACTGCCGGAGATGATGGACGCCGAGAAGGCCCTGATCGACCACGGCATCGGCGACGTGATCACCCAGAGCTTCGGCGCCACGGAGAACACCTTCCCCGGCTTCGACCAGGGCGACTTCTCCAGCATCAAGAAGCTCCGCTACGCCTTCGAGGCCGCCGCCCGCAACCACGTCACCGTCCTGGCTTCCTCCGGCGACGGCGGCGCCACCGACAACACCGCCGACGGCACGGGCTACTACCACGAGCGCGTCAACTCCTGGCCCTCCTCCGACCCCCTCGTCACCTCCGTCGGCGGAACCCAGCTCCACCTGGACGACACGGGCAGGCGCACCGCCCCCGAGAGCGTCTACAACGACCACGGCGCGGGCGGCGGCGGCCAGTCCCACGTCTTCACCCGCCCCTCCTTCCAGAACGGCGTCAAGAACACCGTCGGCCCGCGCCGCGGCACCCCGGACATCTCCATGGCCGCCGCGGTCGACGGCGGCGCGTGGCTCTACTCCAGCTACGACCCGGCGGCCACGGGCTGGGACGTCTCCGGCGGCACCAGTGAGTCCAGCCCCCTGTTCGCCGGCATCGTCGCCCTGGCCGACCAGGCCGCGGGCAAGCGCCTGGGCGACATCCACGAGGCGCTGTACCGCCTGTACGGCCGCTCCGCGTACGACCGGTCCACCGGCATCGTCGACGTCAACGACGGCACGGACAACAGCTACCAGGGCGTCACCGGCTACCGGGCGGTGGACGGCTACGACATGGCCACCGGCGTCGGCACCCTGGACGCGGCCCGCTTCGTCCCCGCCCTGGCCCGCGAAGGCCGCCGCGGCTGACGCTCCGGGCCGGTCCCCCGCCGGCGGTGACGGCCTGTTCGCGTCCTTGTGGCGGGCGGCCCGGAACAGGAGGATCCCCCCGACCCGACAGGCAGGCGCAGCAGAAGGGATCCGCGATGGGATTATGGGGGGTTCTCGGCAGGGCCGGGCTGGTACTGGCCCTGGCCGGGGCCGGACCGGCCGTGGTCGGGGCGGCGGCGCAGGCGCGTCCGGCGACCCCGCAGCTGGTGGTGCAGCGGACCGGCGGGCTGCTCGACGGGGACGTCGTCGGCTTCTCGGTCAAGGGCGGCCCGCCCAAGGCGTACGTGTGGGTGGAGCTGTGCGCCCCGGACACGGTGGCGGGGGCCTGTGACGAGGACACCGGACGGCAGTTCCGCGTGCTGCCGGACGGCACCCTGGCGAAGTCGCCCAAGAAGCTCTACGCGCAACTCGTCACCGGCGCGGGCACCTTCGACTGCCGCACCGCCACCGCGGCGCACCCGTGCCGGCTGGCCCTGACGGACAACACCGGTGCCGTCCTGACCACCGTCGCGCTGGGCTTCCGGCCCCACGGCGCGCTCGAAGCGGCTCCCACCGTGGGGGTGGACCCGTCCGAGGGGCTGGTGGACGGCCAGTCCGTACACGTCACCGGGCGCGGCTACGAGCCGCAGTACCACTCGCTGGTCATGGAATGCGCGGCCGGCTCCACCGAGGCCACCGGCTGCCGCACCCGGGGCCGCCCGCCCGCCACCACCGACCAGGGGCGGCTGGACGAGGAGGTCGTGCTGTCGGCGTCCTTCACCACCGTCGACGGGCGCACCGTCGACTGCCGGGTCGCCCCGGGCTGCGAGGTGGTCGTGTTCGGGACCCGGGTCCGCGGCCCCCACTCGGTGTCCCACCCCGTCCGCTTCGCCCCGGCCAGCGCCCCGGCCGGCGGCTGACGGCACCCCGCCGCGACGCCTCGGCCCCGCTCCCGTCAGGCGATCGGCACCGGCGGCCGGGAGGTCCGGCGGCGGGCACCCTCCGTCCGCCCGTCCGCCCGTCCGCCCGTCCGCCCGTCCGCCCGTCCGCCCGTCCGCCCGTCCGCCGCCCGCCCGTCCGTCCGGGCGGCGGGCGGACGGACGCCTGCCGCCCGCCGCCCGCCCCTGCGTCACTCCCCGGGTGACAGGTGGGCGTTGGGCGCCCGGCCCGCCTCCGCGTACTCGGGAAGCTCCACCACGGTGACGCCCCGCTCCCGGAGCCGCTCGGTGCCGTTCGCGCCCGGCACGAAGGTGTCGGGCTCCCGCCAGCCCGTGACCACGCGCCGCACCCCGGCCCCGGCGATCAGTTCCGCGCACGGGTGCGGGTACGAGGCGCGATGCCCGCAGGGTTCGAGGCTGCTGTAGACGGTGGCTCCGGCCAGGCCGGAACCGCCGCGCACCTTGGCGAGCGCGGCCTGCTCCGCGTGGACGCGGGCGTCGCCCCCTTCGCGGGAGTGGCCCCGGGCGAGCTCGCGGCCGTCGGCGGCGACGACGATCGCCCCGACCGAGAAGGCCGTCGTGGAGGGCGGGCAGGCCGCGGCCAGTGCGCAGGCCTCCCCGAGCCAGACCGCGTCGGCGGCAGTGGCCCGCGCGCCGGTGCCCGGGCGGCGGTGGGTGGCGTAGCGCAGCAGGGTCACATCGCCGATCCGCCGCGACTCGGCGAGCGCCAGCCGGTGTTGCGGACCGCCCGGGTAGCCGCCCGCGCCGAACATCCGGGGTGCGTCCGCCCCGCCCACGATGACCGGGGCGATGACCAGCTGGAGTTCGTCCGCCAGCCCCTGCCGCAGGAACTGGGTGTGGACCGAGCCGCCGCCTTCGACCATCAGCCGGCGTACGCCGAGGCCGTGCAGGTGGTCCAGGACCTGAGGCCACACGTCGTCCTGCGCCACCTGGTGGACCGTGGCCAGGCCGCCGAGGGCCGCCACCGCCCTGTCCCGGGCGGCGCGGCCCACCGCGTAGACGACCTTGGTGCCCCCGTGGTGCCAGAACCGCCGGCCCGGGTCGAGGTCGCCGCTGCGCGTGACGGTGGCCTTGACGGGGTGCGGGGGGAGGCCGGCGCCGGCGCGGGCCGCGCGCCGGCCGGCGGAGGCCACCTGGACGCGGGGGTCGTCGGCCCGCAGCGTGCCGGCTCCGAGGAGGACCGCGTCACAGGAGGCGCGCACGGAGTCGACGCGGTCGAAGTCCTCCTCGTTGGACAGCAGCAGCCGCGGCTGCCCGGGAGGGGTGTCGAGGCAGCCGTCCAGCGAGACGGCGGCCGAGAGCAGGACGTAGGGACGGGGCATGCGAAGGCTCCTCGAGGCGGGGGACAGGGCGACTGCACCACGGCTGTAGCGCGACTGCACCGGCCGGAGAACAGGGTTGGCCTGACGCCGGGCGATTGGTACAGTCCAATGCGTGCCGTCGATCTTGGAGCCCACCGGTCTCGACGGCCGAGTCGATCTGCGTACCCGCCCTCTGCGGGACCCTCCACCGGATGAGATCCGGTGCACCGTCGGACCAACCTACAGCTGGAACCTGACAGTCGTTCACGGAGGAGTCACCTTGTCCCGGTCCACCACGCAAGAGCGCAAACCGTTATCCCCGCCGCTGTCCGTGCCGGGGCACCGATGACCGACATCCTGGTCCCCACCTGGCCGTTGCGGCCCTACGCGGCGGCCCCGCCGCCGCCGGACTGGCGGCCCGCCCGCCGCCTCACCCTCCTGATGCCGTTCCACCGCGAGACCGCCGCGACGTTCGCCCGCTCGGCCCGGGCCGTGGCCGCACTGCAATACCCGGCGGAACTGCTCCAGGTGCTGTGGCTCGTCGCCGACGGCCCCGAGCACGCGCAGGAGGCGGAGCGGGCCGAGGACGCCCGGGCCGCCGCCGGCCGCCCCGAACTGGACTGGCGGATCCTGCGCCTGCCGGGCATGAGCCCCAAGGGCACCGCCCTCAACCACGCCTTCCCGCACGCGGACGGCGAGGTCGTCGCCGTCGTCGACGCCGACGTCGTGCCCGATCCCGGCCAGCCGGCGGAAGCGGTGTGGGCCCTGGAGCAGGGCTACGCCCTGGTCCAGGCCGAGGAGGTCGCGGAGCCCGGCCCGCGGCTGACCTCACGCGTGAAGACCGCCGAGGACGCGGTGTGGCACGCGTCGGTGCGCGGACTGGCCCGGGCCGCCGACGTCCACGTCGTCGCGGGCAGTTCGGTCTACGCCTGGAGCGCCACCTGGGACACCCTCCGCCCGATCCGCTCGGACGACGTCGAGGAGTCCTACCACTGGTCCCTGCGGCTGATGAGCCAGGGCGCCTCCACCGGCTTCCTGCGGCGGCCGTCGCGGGTCAGCTCGACCGACCGGACCGCGGCGGCCCTGCGCCAGCGTGCCCGGTGGGCCCGGGGACAGCTGCGGGCCGTGGTGGTGAACTGGCCCGAACTCTCCCCGCGCGGACGCCTGCTGGGCGCGGTCACGGTGGGCAGCCTGGCGGCCAGGGCCGCGATGCCGGCCCTCCTCGCCGCCGCGGCCGTCTCGCCCCGGGCGCGCAAGGCGGCGGCCGCCGTGGTGGTGGCGGACGCGGCCTGCGTCCTGGGCGCCCGGCGCAGCCCCGAGTACCGCGACCGGGTCGACGGCCTGGCCTGGGCCCTGGTCGTGCCCTGGCACCTGGTCGGCGCCCTCGCCGTCTACCGCGCCGTATGGGAATGGGCACGCGGCGACCGGGGCTGGCACAGCGTCCGGGAGACGGCCGACTCCGTGCCCGCCGCCCCGCAACCCGGGGAAGGGGCGTCCCGTTGAGCCCCGCCACCGGGCGCGCGCCCGTGATCAGCGCGGCCGTCATGGCCCATCCCCGGCGCCTGGAGGAGGCGGCCCGGCTGGCCGGCGCCCTGCGGCCCTGGCAGGCCGTGACCGCCGTCGACCCCGAGCCGGACGGGCCGCCCACCACCTTGCGCACGGCCCGGGAGGCCTGGTCCCGGATCCGCCCCGGAGCCACCCACCACCTCGTGCTCCAGGACGACGTCGAGCTGTGCCGGGACTTCCTGCGGCGCGTGGAGACGGCCGTCCGGGAGCACCCGGACACACCGCTCGCCTTCTACGCCAACTGGAACTCGTGGAACGGCGCCGCGACCCGCGCCGCCGCCCTCCAGGGCGCCTCCTGGGTGCCCGCCGTGCCGGGGGAGTGGGTCCCCACCCTGGCGCTGCTGCTGCCCCGCAGCGATGTGACGGCACTGCTGTCGGCGGTGCCCCGGCAGGGCGCCCCGGCGGAACCCGACGACGTGGTGCTGGCCCGCGAGCTGGCCGCGCGCCGCCGCAGGGTGCTGATCTCGGTCCCGCACCTGGTGGAACACACCGGAACGGCCAGCATCGTCGGCAACGACCGCTACGGGCCCCGGCATTCGGCCTGCTTCGCCGACGACGTCGAGGCCCCGGCGGCCGCACGGCCGGGCCCCGCCGGCACCCTGCCGCAGCCCCCGCCGGTGCTCGTCCACCGCCCGCACGGCCACGCCCACGTGATCCTCACCGCCCCCGGCGGCGCGGACGGCGAGCCGCTGTTCCTGTCGCGGGAGGCGTACCTGCGCGGCACACCCGCCGCGGAGCGCGCCGGGCGACGGTGGGAGCGCGCCCGGGCCGGCCTGGCGGGCCTGCGCGTACCGGACGAACTGCTGTGGCTGTGCGAGGAGATCTGGCACGGCGGCCACCTGCTCGGCCTGCACACCCCGCCCACCGAACGGCCGCCGTCCCCCGCCCTGATCCGTGTCGCCCTGCGCAGCTGGATCCTCGGCGGCTCGGCCGGGGACCCCGGCCACCGGCTGTGGATCGAACAGCGGGTGGCCCGCCTCACCGGCCTCGCCGAAGAGGCCTTCGCCGCCGGACGCGACGACCGGCGCGCCCACGGGCCGCTACCCGCCTTCCCGAGCGAGCGGCTGGCCGGGCTGCCCGCCGCCCGGCACATCTGGCGCGACCCCCAACTCGCCCTGTCCACCTGATCCCACCGCGCGACCCGCGCCCAGCGCGGCATCCTGCTGCGGCCCCGGACCGCGCCGCCCGGCGGCATCCCCCTGCCCGGACGCGGTCCCGCCCGTCGCCGCACACCCCCACGGAACCACACAGCACGAACGCACGAAGGGTGTTGAATACCGATGGCCACGGCCTTTCCCGTAGACGAGAGCCCTGAATCCGAAGTCCCCCTCTGCGAGATCCGCGCGGAGGTCCCCGTTCCCATCGAGGCGGGCGGACGCACGCTGACCGCCCGCATGGTCACCTTCTCCGGACTGATCGACGGCCGCGAACACCTGGCCCTCGTCTTCGGCGAGGAGATCGCCCCCGTGCCCCTGGTGCGCCTGCACTCGGAGTGCCTCACCGGTGACGTCTTCGGTTCCGCCCGCTGCGACTGCGGGCCCCAACTCCGCGAGGCCACCGACCGGTTGGCCGAAGGCGGCGTCCTGCTGTACCTCCGCCAGGAGGGACGCGGCATAGGCCTCTACAACAAGCTGGACGCGTACGTGCTCCAGGACCAGGGGCTCGACACCTTCGAGGCGAACCGCCGGCTGAGCTTCGCGGACGACGAGCGGGACTACCGGGTCGCGGCGCAGATGCTCCGGGCGCTGGGCGTCGACGGCATCCGCCTGCTCACCAACAACCCCGACAAGGCGGCACAGTTGGCCGCCTCGGGCATCGAGGTGCACGACTCGGTGAGCACCGGGGTGTTCCTCGGCGCCGGCAACCGGCGGTACATCGAGGCCAAGGTCGTGCACGCCGGCCACCGCATCGCCCTGACCGGGGTGGCACCGGCGTGAACCGGCCGACACCGCCGGCGCCGGCCGCCCCCGCGCGGTGGCGCCGCGCCCTGGGGGTTCCGGACCTGTCGGGCCAGGGCAGGATCGTGGCCGCCACGGCGCTGGACACCTTCGGCGCGGGCATGTTCACCCCGCTGTCCTTCCTGTTCTTCCTGATGACCACCGACCTGACGGTGGCCCAGGTGGGGCTGGGGACCAGCGTGGCGACGCTGCTGTCCATACCGCTGACCCCGATCGCGGGCATGGCCGTCGACCGGTGGGGCCCCCGCGTGTCCCTGATCTCCAACAACCTGCTCGCCGCCACGGGGTACCTCTGCTACCTCCTGGTCGACTCGCTCCCCGCCCTGGTGGCGAGCATGCTCGTGGTGCTGGGCGCGGACCGCATGTACTGGGCCGCCTGGCCGGCCTTCGTCGCCGACCTGGCCGAGGGCGCCGAACTCGACCGGTGGTACGCGTTCACGGCGGCGGGCAAGAACGCCAGCGTGGCCGTCGGCGGGGTCGCCGGCGGACTGCTGCTGGCCGGCGGCTGGTCCGGCGCCGCGGCGCTGATCGTCGTCCTCAACGCCTCCACCAGCGTGGTCACCGCCCTGCTGTTCTGGAAGCCCGTACGCCCCGTACACCCCGTGCACCCCGCGGCGCCGGCCGGGCCCGAGCGGCCGGACGACACGAGCGCGCCGGAACCGGCGGCGGACCGGGCGCGGGCGGCGGGGCCGGGGCCGGCAGCGGGCCGGTCCGGCTGGCGGGCCGTCTTCGCCGACCGGATCCTGCTCTGCGTCCTCGCCTCCCAGACCGCGCTCGCCTTCGGCTGGCTGATCCCGACCCTGATCCTGCCGGTCTACCTCGTCAACGTGCGGGACCTGCCGGCCTGGCTGCCGTCGACCGCCCTCACCGCCAACGCGCTCCTCATCGTCGCCGCGCAGTCCACCCTGACGGCCCGGCTCGCCACCATCGCACGCAGCCGGGTGATCTCCTGGGCGGCGGTGCTGATCCTGGCCGCCGTGGGACTGCTCGCCCTGCTCCCGCTCACCGCCGGAGCGGTCTCGATCGCCCTCGTGCTGGGCGCCGTGCTCGCGTTCACCACCGGGCAGATGACCGCCACCCCGGCCGTCGTGGCGCTCTCCGCGACCCTCGCCCCGGCAGGGGCCCGCGGCCGCTTCCTGTCGCTGTTCAACCTCACCTGGACGGTGTCCGCGACGACCGGGCCCGCACTCGTCGGGGCGCTCGTCGAACGGCAGGCGGCGCTCCTGTGGGTGGTGCTCGCCTGTCTCGTGGCCCTGGGCGGCCTCGGCTACCGGTTCACCGGCGGCCTGGCACCCCACCGGCTCGGCAGCCCGCGCGCACGGTCCGCCGACGCCTGACGGCCGCCGCCCTCCCGGACCACCCGCACCCGCCCCCACACATCCACGCATCCATTTCCGCCATTTCGCACGACATCCCGAGGGAGACACTCACGTGATCCGTCACCACGGCCCGATCAGCGGCGTCGCCGCCCACGGCACCCGGTACGTGGCCACCGCCGGCTACGACAACCAGCTGATCCTCTGGGACGCCGCCCGCAAGCAGGCACTCGCCCGGGCCACCCACGACCACCTCACCAACCAGACGGCGTTCAGCCCCGACGGCCGCCACCTGGTCAGCTCCTCCAGCGACTACTCGGCCCGCCTGTGGACGGTCCCCGAGCTCCGGCTGGCCGCCGTGCTCGCCGACCACAAGGACGACGTCGAGATGTCCGTCTTCCACCCCGTCAAGCAGCTCATCGCCACCGCCTCACGCGACCACCACGTGCGCGTGTTCGACTTCACCGGCGCGCTCCAGGCCACCTTCACCGGCCACACGGCGGACGTGATCTCCGTGGAGTGGGTCACCGGCACCGACGAGCTGGTCTCCTCCAGTGACGACGGCACCATCAAGCGGTGGTCCCTGGAGACCGGCGGCATGCTCGCCGAGATCGACCTCGACGGCGTGGAGACCGACACGGTCGCCATCACCCGCTCCGGCGCCATCTACGCCGGCAACGACGAGGGCGAGATCATCGTCATCGCCGACGGCACGACCGTCACCCACCCGGCCCACGAGGCGGGCATCAAGCGGCTCGTCTACAACGCCGACCGGGAACTGCTGGTCAGCCTCAGCTACGACCGTACCCTGCGCGTGTGGGACACCTCCGGCCCGCTCGCCCCCGTGGCCACCTCCTCCCTGCCGCCGCAGGTCTGGCCGCGCTCCTGCGCCTTCCTCGACAGCGACACCCTGGCCTTCGCCACCTTCGGCTCCTCCTACGCCACCTACCGCATCGCGGCCGAGGAGTGGAACCTCGAAGGCATCGAAGGCACCCCGTGCGTGAACGCGGTGCTCGTGGACGACACGGGCCGCACCCTGACCATCGGCGACGCCGGAGTCCTGTGGGCCGACGGCACCCCGCACAGCGAGACCGGCAGCCTGTGCAACTTCCTCACCCCCGTCGGCGGCCGCGTCGTCACCGGCGGCCAGATGGGCACGGTCTTCGACGCCCTGACCGGCGAGGTGCTCCACCAGCACCGCTCGCCGCTCAACTGCGGCGCCGCCTTCACACGCGACGGCGTCCCGCACGTGATCGTCGGCGCCTACACCGGCGAGGGCATCGTCTTCTCCGTGGCCGCCGACGGCACCTTCCGGCACGAGACGACCCTGCGGCTCCACGGCAACGCCGTCAAGGGCATCGCCGTGTCGGGCGACCGGATCTTCTCCGTCTGCGCCGACGGCAGCGCCACCTGGTTCTCGGTGGCCACCCTCACCGAACTCCACCACCTCGACGGCGCCCACGACCGCATCGCCAACGGCTGCGCGGCCCTCCCCGACGGAGACTTCGCCAGCGTCAGCCGCGACTACAAGCTGCGGCTGTGGCGCGGCTTCGAACCCACCGTCGTCACCACCCCGCACGACCACTCGATCAAGTCCGTCGCCGCGACCCCCGACGGGCGGTTCGTCGCCACCGGCTCCTACCACGGCCTGGTCGCCGTCTACGACGTGACCCGCGGCACCTGGGCCACCACCCGGGTGACCACCGCCGGCATCTCCTCCCTCACCCACGACCCCGGGACGGGCCGCTTCCTCGCCGGCTCGTACGACGGCCACGTCTACCCCGTCTCCCCCTGACGCCCCGCCCCACCGCCACGGAGCACGCCCCGTCCCCGCCACCCGCCGGCCTCGCCACCCGCAGGCCGGCGGGACCCGGCACACCACTGGCTCCGAGGCCGCACCGCACCCCGACCGCCCGAACCCACGAGAGGAACGACATGCCACGACGTCTGCGACACGCCGCGGCCCTCCTCGCCGGCCTCCTCCTGCTCCTGACCCCGGCGACGGCGGCGAACGCCGCGGCCACCCCGGCCGGACCGGCCCGCGAACTCACCGTCTGGCTGATGTGGGGCTCCGTCCCCCAGCCCGAACTGGAGCGGCTCACCGCCGAGTTCGAGCAGACCCACCCCGGCGTCACCGTGAACGTGCGGATGCAGGGATGGCCGGGGATCGACGAACGGCTGGAAGCGGCCCTGAACTCCGACGAGGCACCGGACGTCGTGGAGACCGGGACCACCACGACCCCGTACTTCGCCGCCAGGGGACTGCTGAAGGACCTCTCCGACCAGTCCGGCCCGCTCGGCGCCCAGGAATGGATCCCCTCCCTGCGCGAGTCGGGGAACTGGCAGGGCCGCCAGTACGGCGTGCCGCTGTACGCCGCCTCACGCGTGGTGATCTACCGCAAGGACCTCTTCGAGGAAGCGGGACTCACCCCGCCGCGCGACCAGAGGGAATGGCTGCGCACCACCCGGGCCCTCTCCCGGGCCCACCGCGCGGAGCCCGGGTTCCAGCCCGTCTACC
Organism: Streptomyces sp. 3211.6; assembly: GCF_003634815.1. Classification (NCBI taxonomy): domain Bacteria; kingdom Bacillati; phylum Actinomycetota; class Actinomycetes; order Kitasatosporales; family Streptomycetaceae; genus Streptomyces; species Streptomyces sp. 3211.6. The sequence goes on from NZ_RBXC01000001.1 coordinate 7,337,218, forward strand.
TCCCGGGCCAGAACTGGTACGTGCTCTCCGGATTCCTCCACGACCGCGGCGGGCGCATCGCGCAGTACGACGGCGCCCGCTGGCGCGGCGGCCTGAGCACGCGCCCCGCCGCCGAGGCCCTGGAGTACTACCGCGCGCTCCAGTCCTTCTCCCAGGCCCCCAAGGACCAGGACGAAGCACACCCCTTCCAGTACGAGGTGCTGGCCAAGGGCCAGGTCGCCCAGATGATCGGCCTGCCCTGGGAGGTCGCAGACGCCGAACGCATCAACCCCGAGCTGCGCGGCAAGCTCGGCATGTTCCCCGTCCCCGGCACCTCCGCGGACCGCCCCGGCAGCGTCTTCCTCGGCGGATCGCACCTGGCCGTCGCCGGGCGCGCCCGGCAACCTGCCCTTGCGGCCGACTGGGTCGCCCTGCTGACCGGCCCCGCCTTCCAGCAGCGCCTGGCCACCGCGAACGGGGTCCTCCCCAACCGGCTCGCCCTCGCCCAGGCCATCGACGACCCCGGCGTCCGGGTCCAGGCACAGGCCGCGGCCAACGGGCACACCACCCCGGTCGACCCCCGCTGGCCCACCGTCGAGGCCGCACCCAACCCGCTCAAGACCCTGCTCACCGACGTCCTGACGGGCCGCTCGCCCCGCGCCGCCGGCCACCGGGCCGACACCGCGCTGGAAGAACGCCTCAACGCCGCCGCTCCGCCGGCAGGGAACACCACCCCGCAGAGCACCCACCCGTAGCACGGCCCGGCAGACCCGTACGGCGGCGCGTGCGGGCCCGGCCCTCCGGGCCCGCACCGCCCGCCACCCACCCACCGCCCACACGGCCCGCACCACCCCCTTCGCACCCCCTCCTTCCCAAGGACCCCCATGCCCGACCAGCGCCACCGCGAACTCACCCGCCTCGCCAACTCCGTGCTCCAGCCGGGCTTCGTGGGCACCACCGCGCCCGACTGGGTGCTCCGCAGGATCGCCGACGGCCTGACCTCCGTCGTCCTGTTCGGGCGCAACATCCAGACACCGGAACAACTCCGCGCGCTCACCGCCCAGTTGCGCGCCGAGAACCCGGACCTCGTCATCGCCGTCGACGAAGAGGCCGGCGACGTCACCCGCCTGGAGCGGCACACCGGCTCCTCCCGGCCCGGCAACCTCGCCCTGGGCACCGTCGACGACCCCGACCTCACCTTCCAGGTCGCCCACGAGCTCGGACGCGAACTGCGCGCGGCCGGCGTCTCCCTGAACTACGCCCCGAGCGCCGACGTGAACTCCAACCCGCTCAACCCGGTCATCGGCGTCCGCTCCTTCGGCGCCCGCACCGAGACCGTGGCCCGCCACACCGCCGCCTGGATCCAGGGCCTGCAGTCCGCGGGCGTCGCCGCCTGCGCCAAACACTTCCCCGGCCACGGCGACACCACCGTCGACTCCCACCACGGCCTGCCCCGCATCGACGCCGACGCCGAGACGATCGCCCGCGTCGCCCTGCCCCCGTTCCGGGCGGCCGTCGAAGCGGGCGTGCGCAGCGTGATGACCGCCCACATCCTCATCCCGGCGTACGACGACACGCTCCCGGCCACCCTCAGCCCCAGGATCGTCGGCGGGCTCCTGCGCGAGGAACTCGCCTTCACCGGCCTGGTGATCACCGACGCCATCGAGATGGGCGCCGTGTCCGAGCTCTACGGGATCACCGGCGCGACCGTCAGGGCCGTCGCCGCCGGCGCGGACGCCGTGTGCGTCGGAGGCGAGAGCGCCGACGAGTCCACCACCGTCGCACTCGCGGAAGCCCTCGCCCGCGCCGTGCAGGACGGCACCCTCCCGCAGGAGCGGCTGGCCGAAGCCTCGGCCCGCGTCGCCGAGTTCGCCCGCTGGTCCAGCCGGCTCCCGCAGAGCGGACCGGAGCACGGCGCGGACGGCCGTGACACGGGCCTGGCCGCGGCCCGGCGCGCCGTCCGGGTCCACCACCGGCCGGACGCCCGCACCACCCTGCCGCTGGCGGGCGCCCCCCACGTCGTGGAGCTGGCCCCCACGACCCACCTCGCCATCGACGGCGGCACCCCCTGGGGCGTGGCCGACCCGCTGCGCGCACTGCGCCCGGACACCACCTCCGTACGCCTCGGGGAATCCGACCTGGCACACCACGACGCCCTCGACCGGGCGGCGCTGGCCCCCGCCGTGGGACGCGCCCTGGTCGTCGTCGTGCGCGACGCGGCCAGGCACGCCTGGATGGAGCGGGCCCTGGACGGCCTGGTGCGCAGCCGCCCCGACGCGGTGGTGGTCGAGATGGGCGTCCCGTCCGACGCCGCCCCGGCGGCCGTGCAGCTGAACACGCACGGAGCCACCCGCGTCTGCGGCATCGCCGCGGCCGAGGTGCTGCTCGGCGCCGTCTGAGCCGGACCAGCGAGAAGCGACCGACCACGACACGGGAGACCCGGGGCAGCGGCCCGTCCGCCCGCCCCGGACCGTGCGAAGCCTGGATCATGGCATGCCGACCCCCGACACCCTCGAACCCACCGTCCCCCGCGAACGTCCCGGCCACCTGTACCGCGCGGCCTCGGACCGCCCCTACTTCAGCGCGGACGGCGAGACCTACCTCTCGCCGGTCCGGCTCCGGGACCTGCGCAAGACCCGCCCCCTGCGCGTCCTGTCCGCACAGGACTTCGCCGCCTGGCAGACCTACGGCTACGTGATCGTCAGGAACGCCATATCCGCCGACGCCGCCCGGCGCCTGCTGGAGTTCGCCTGGGAGTTCCAGGGCCTGGACCCCGCCCGGCCGCAGGACTGGTACGCGCAGCGCGAGTTCCGTTCGGAACTGGACCGGCACCTCTACATCTACGGATTCGTGGAGGCCTACCACCACCAGCTCATCTGGGACAGCCGGCAGACACGGCGCGTCTACGACGCCTTCGTCGACGTCTGGGACTGCGAGGAGCTGTGGGTGACCCTCGACCGCCTCAACCTCAACCCGCCCAACGTGCGGAACCGCGACCGCGCCCTCATCGAACCGGCCGACCGGGGCTTCGACATCGACCTCCACTGGGACGTGGACACCACGCTCGGCGTGCCGCCCCAGCGGGTCCAGGGGATCATCGCGCTGGACGACACGCACCCGGATACCGGGGGGTTCCAGTGCGCGCCGGAGCTGTTCCGCCGGTTCGACCAGTGGCAGGCGGCCCAGCCCGCCGACCGGGACCCGGTCAGGCCCGCGATCGACCGCGCCGAGTTCCCCGTGATCCGGCCCGAACTCGCCGCCGGCGACCTGCTGATCTTCAACGGGCACCTGGCCCACGGCGTCGCACCCAACACCTCCGCCGACCGCGTCAGAGCCGTCCAGTACCTGTCCATGATGCCCGCGCTCGAGGAACACACCCGGCTGCGCGCCTCCCGCGTCGACTCCTGGCGCCGGCTCACCACCCCCGACTGGAACAAGACCCTGGTCGGCGACGCCACCCGGCACGAATCCCTCCGCTACGGCCGGGCCGCCCTGGACGACCTCGGCAGCAGGCTGCTGGGCCTGAGGTCCTGGGACGACGATCGGACACCGGCGCGGTGAACAGGAGAAACGACGTGGACAAGATCTGCCTGACCCTCCCCACGAACCGGGCCTGCGCCGACACCATCGAAGCCGTAGGCCGCGAGGCCGCCCACGCCGCACGCCGCTTCGGGGCCGAAGTCCACCTGCTGGTCCTCGACTCCGCCGACCGGCTTTCGTTCGCACGCCATGCCCGGGCCGTCCGCGCGGCCGGAATCGCACCGGGTGTCGTCGCCCACCACCTGGACGAAGCCGGGCAACGGGCCTTCCTGCGCGCGGTGATCGACCGGGCCGGTCTCGGCGCGGCCGACCGGGTGCTCGGCCTCATGCTGCCGTCCGCGGTCTCCTACGGTGCCTGCACCAACCGCGCCTTCCTCATCGCCGCGGCACTCGGCTGCCGTTCGGTGCACCGCCGGGACTCCGACAGCCGCTACCAGGAGCTGGACGGCGAGCCCGTCTTCCCCATCACTCACGAACTGGCCTTCCTGGGGCGGAAGGCGGCCGACGTGACCGCCTCCGTCTCCGAGATCAGGGAGATCACCAAGGTCACCGAGGGCCCGCACGCCGTGGAGCACGCCGACAGGACGGTGGCCATGGTCGGGGGCTCCTTCGTGGGGGTGCCCTCCGTCGACCTCACCGACCTCCAGCTCCGTGCCCCCGACGTCCACCGCGAGGTCGTCGGCCTGTGGGCACCCGCCGCCTGGTCCGGACAGGAACGGGACCGGCTGGTGGACGAGTCGTTCAAGGGAGCGGGCACCGAGCCGTTCACCCACGACCACACGGTCCTCGGTCCCGTCGACCCCATGCGGGTCGACATGTGCAACATCGCCTTCCACCACGAGGTCCACGAACGCGTCCCGCTGCCCCCGGCCACCGACACCATCGGCAGCGACTACTTCATCTTCCACCTGCTGTACCACGCCGGCCTGCCCGGCGTCCTGCACAACCGCCACATCGTCAACTTCCACACCGACGAACGCAAGACCGGCCCGGGCTTCACCGCCTACCAGACCCGCTACGCCAAGTTCCTGCTGTCCATGCTCCACTTCCGCTTCCTCCACGCACGCATGGCGCAGCTGGGCGACTCGCTCCTGGACGACCGCCACCGGCTCCGCGCGGACGTCGTGTCCGGACTCGTCCGGGAGAGCACCGCCCTGGACGACACGGAGAACGTCCACCGCCTGGACACCCTCACCCGCTCCTACCGCACCCTGGGCGGCGCCTACGCGCAGACGGCCGAACGCCTGCGCCGCCAGGGCCCGCGGCTCCTCGCCGAGGCGCGCGCGGACATGGAGGACTTCGCGCACCTCATCGACGCATGGCCGGCCCTGGTGCAGGCCGCGCGGACCACACCGCTCCACGGGAAGGCGCAGCCATGACCGCCGGCACGGACACCGGGACCGGATCCGCCACCCGGATACGAGGCATCTCGCCCGCCGACTGGGACGCCGTCGCGGCACTGGAGGCCGCCGTGTACGGCCCCCGGGGGCTCTCGGAGGGGAGGACCGCCCTGGAAGCGAGGGGCGAGGCCTCGCCGTCCACCTGCTTCGCCCTCCACCACGAACTGCGCCTGGCCGGCTACCTCCTCGCCTTCCCCTACCCCCCGGGCCGCTGCCCGGACCTCCTGCGGCCCGAACGCACCGCCCACCGCTCGGACAACCTGCACCTGCACGACATCGCCGTCGCCGAGGACCTCCGCGGCAAGGGATACGGCCGGACCCTCCTGCACCACCTCTCGGACGCCGCGCGGGCAGCGGGATACCGGCGGATCTCCCTGGTCGCCGTCTCCGGCATGGACACCTTCTGGGCCGCACTCGGCTACCGCCCCCAGCCCGGGGTCACACCACCACCCCACTACGGCGGCGACGCCGTCTACATGTCCAAGACGATCCGGGAGGGCCGACCCCACGGTGCGCAGAATCCGAGAGCCCCGCATGACACCCACCACTGACCCGATCCCCTTCCACCGCGCCCAGCCCGGCATCGCGGCGGTGTTCGCCCTCCTCGGATTCCAGTACGCCACCTGGGCGTCCAGGCTTCCGGCCCTCACCGCACGTCTGGACCTGTCCGAGGCACGCCTCGGCCTGCTGCTCATGGCCTGCGGGGCGAGCGCGGCCGCCTCCTTCCCGCTCGTGACCGCCCTGATGGCACGACTGGGCTCCCGCCGCCTCGTGCTGCTGTCGGCCACCGTCCTGGCGCTGCTCCTGCCCGTCCTGGCGCTGGCCCCGAACTACCCGGCCGCCGTGGTGGTCCTGTGCTGTGACGGAGTCGCGGTGGGCTGTCTGAACGTCGCCATGAACGCGCAGGGAGCCGCCCTGGAAGTGACCCACGGCCGCACGGCCATGGCACGGCTGCACGCCGCCTTCAGCGGCGGAGGCCTCGGCGCGGCGCTCCTCGCCTCCGCCGTCACCGCCCTCACCCCGGACCTGGCGGCCCACTTCGCACTGGCCTGCCTGCTCCTGCTGCTGTCACTGGCCTGGGCCCGGCCCCGGCTGCTGCCGGACGAGGCCGGCCGCGCCGGGGAGAAGACCGGCACGTCCCGGGCGGTGGTGTCGGCCGCCGCCCTGTGGATGGGGGCGGCGATGGCCTTCGCGACCGTGACCGAAGGAGCCATGAACGACTGGTCGGCGCTCTACCTGGACACGGTGGCCGGAGCCTCCGAGCAGGTCGCGCCACTGGGCATCGCCGTCGTCTCCGTGACCATGGTGGGCGCCCGCCTCTTCGCGGACGGCCTGCGCAGCCGCTGGGGCGACGGCCGCGTCGTGCGGGCCGGGAGCGCCCTCGCCGGCACCGGTCTGGCGCTCGCGCTGCCGGCGGGCGGAATCGCGGCGACCCTGACCGGCTTCGCCTGCGTCGGCCTCGGGGCGGCCGCCGTGACCCCGTGCGTCTACGTGGCCGCGGCACGCAAGGGCCCGAACGCCCTCGCCCTGGTCGCCGCCATGGGGACCACCGGCCTGCTGGCCGGCCCCGCCCTGATCGGCTTCATCGCGAGCGCCGGCAACCTCGTCTGGGGCATGGCAGCGGTCGCCGCCTCGGCCCTCCTGGTCACCCTGTGCGCCACCCGCATCGCCTGGCAGCCCCCCACCCCCGGCTGATCCCCACTTCCCATCCCGTCCCGGCACCAGTCCGCCGATGCGCGGTGAAGCACAATGCGCTGGACGCGATCGGGGAGGCGGCACCAGGATGGCCGCATGACCGTTTCCTCTGCTCTCGCCTCGTTCGCCGTGGTGGCGGGCATGCTGACCATCATGCCGGGACTGGACACCGCCCTGGTGCTGCGTTCCGCCATCACCCAGGGCCGGCGCCGGGCCTTCGCGACGGCCCTCGGGATCCTCTGCGGGGTGCTCGTCTGGGGCATGGCCGCGGCGGTCGGCGCCTCGGCCGTGCTCACGGCGTCCCACCTCCTCTACGACGCGCTCCGCGTGGCCGGCGCCGTATACCTGGGCTGGCTGGGCATCGGCATGCTCCGCCGCACCCTCGCGGAGCGCCGCCGGCCCGCGTCGCAGGCCACGGCGGACGCGGGAGGCGCGGCGACCGCGGAGGAGACCTGGGCCCGCTCCTGGGCACGCGGACTGGGCACCAGCCTGCTCAACCCGAAGAACGGCGTCTTCTACATGGCGATGCTGCCCCAGTTCATCCCCGCCGGGGCCCCGCACCTCCTGATGGGCGTCGTCCTGGCGGCCCTCCACGACCTGGAAGGCCTCGTCTGGTTCAGCGCGCTGATCTTCGGCACCCAACTCGTCCGCCGCTGGCTCGACCGGGCCTCGGTGCGACGGGCCATCGACGCGATCACCGGCACGGTACTCGTCGGCTTCGGCATCAAACTGGCCCTCGCCGACAACTGACCCCCGCCACAGCCCTACTCGACCACCACTGGACTCCCACCCCAGACCAACCGCCCCGACGGCGCCGGGGCCGGGTACGGCTACAGTGCGAGCCGGTCAGCTCGGTCCACTCGTCGCCAGGGGCTTCTCACGTGTCCATGCGTTCTTTCACCGTCCTGTCGGCGGCCGCCGGCTGCCTCCTGCTCACCGCCTGCTCCGGTGGCGCCGCGGGAGCCGCGAGTGCGCAGCCCGCGGCCGTGCGGACCGATCCGTCGCGTTCCCCGTCCGCTGGGTTGCCGCAGCAGCGGGCGGCCGGTGAGGTACCGGATACCGCGCGGCTGCGGGAGTTGGTGCTGCGGCCGGGGGAGGACGCCGGAGTTCCGGACCCCGCGTACGGGATCCGGGACGTGCATCCGTCCGAGTTCGGGCTCGTGCCCGGCGGCGACGCCTACCCGGCCGCCTGCCGCACCATGTGGGCCCTGATCGGCCACAAGGGCGCGCAGGCGGCCATCGCGCAGACCTTCACCTCGAAGCGTCCCGGCGAACCGAGCGTCAACTTCCTCGCGTCCCACGCGGGCACGGGTGCCACGACGGCCTTCGCGCAGCTGCGCGAAGCCGCCTCGGCCTGCCCGCAGCACGGCTCCGACGGCCGCACGGCGACCGTGGCGACCGAGGACCTGCACGGCGCCGGGTTCCCCGAGGACGCGATCCGGATCAGGATCACCGTCCACGAGGAGGGCTCCAGCGAGCCCGACGACATCTCCGACCGCATCGTGGCCCGGGTCGGTGCGTGCATTGTCGACATGTCGGGTCTGTGGTCGCAGCCCCAGACCCGCCTCGCCGAAGCGCCTGTTCTCCGGCAGATCGAACGGCTCCGGGCAGGCGGCCAGGGACTGTGAACCCGAACCCGTCCCCTCAGCACCCCGACCCCTACGCGGAGTACGCGGCGTACGCGGCCGCGCGGTCCGCCGGCCCGGTGCAGTGCGTCCCCGCCGGGCCCGCAGGACACCCCGCCTACCTGGTCACCGGCTACGCGGAGGCCCGCGAAGCCCTCGGCGACCCCCGTCTGTCCAAGGACACGGGCGCCTTCTTCGCGGGCAAGGAGTCACGCCGCCGCCTGCACCCGGCCGTGGCCCGCTCCATGCTGGCCACCGACCCGCCCGGGCACACCCGGCTGCGCAAGCTGGTCACCGGGGCCTTCACCACCGGGGCCGTCAGGGAGCTGCGCCCCTTCATCGCCCGGGCCACGGACGCACTGCTGGCGCAGTGGCCCGAAGGAGAACCGTTCGACTTCGTGGCCGGTCTGGCGGTGCCCCTGCCCGTCAGCGTGATCTGCGAGCTCCTCGGGGTACCGCGGGCCGACCGGTCCGCCGTCCAGCGCTGGTCGGCAGGGCTGTTCGCGGCGGGGGAGCCCGAGGCCATCGACGAGGCCTCGCACGCACTGGCCGGCTATATGACCGACCTCATCGCCGCCAGGCGCCTGGCCCCCGGCAGCTCCCTGCTGGACCGGCTCATCGCGGCCCGGGACGGGCAGGACCGCCTGAGCGAGGAGGAACTGGTCTCCCTGGCCGTGCTCCTGCTCGTGGCCGGACACGAGACCACCACCCATGCCCTCGGCAACGCCCTGCTGGCACTGCTCCGGCACCCGGCCGTGCTGGACCGCCTCCGGGAGCATCCGGACGAGATCCCCGCCGCCCTGGACGAACTGCTCCGCTTCGACTCGCCGGTGAGCACCGCCACCTTCCGGTTCACCACGCAGGCCGTCACCCTCGGCGGTACCGAGATCCCGGCCGGTGTCCCGGTCCTGGTCGCGCTGGGGGCGGCCAACCGGGACCCGGCCCGGTTCCCGGGGCCCGACCACCTCGACCCGGACCGGGACGCGGCGGCCCATCTCGCCTTCGGCCACGGCATCCACCGCTGCGTCGGCGCCCCCTTGGCCCTGGCCGAGGCCGAGATCGCCCTGCGGGCGGTGGTCACCCGGTTCCCCGGCATCCGCCTCGCCGTACCGCCCGACCAGCTGCGGTGGCGGAGCACCCGTCTCGTCCGCGGCCTGGCCTCGCTCCCCGTCCTGGCGTAGGCGTGGACCGTGCGGCACCGCACACCGACGCCCTGTACCTCCGCATCCGCATTCGGTTAGGCTTACCTTCCTTAGATGGGTGGCCGCAGGTGCGTGACAGCCCAGGGAACGAACGGAACGGAACGGGAGCCGGGGATGAGGCGTCGTGGATAGGATCGCGCTCACGGCCGGGGCCCTGTACGCCATCGTCCTGCTCCGCGCCGGAGGGACGTTCGCCGTCGGGTGGCTCGCCGGCGCCGGGGCCCGGCGCAGCAGTTTCGCCGGCCGGATCTCCTCGGCGAAGTTCCAGCGTGCCGAGCGGGCGATCCACCGCTGGGGCGCGCCCGTGGTGGCGGCCTCCTTCCTCACCGTCGGGCTCCAGACCGCCGCCAACTTCCTCGCGGGCAGCATGCGCATGCCGTTGCCGCGCTACCTCCCCGCCCTGTTCGTGGGCGGAGCGGCCTGGGCGCTGATCTACGCGACCGCGGGGATCGGCGTGCTCGAGGTGCTGGGCAGGCTCTTCGCCGAGCGGACGGCCCTCGGGGTGTCCGGCGTGGCGGTGCTCCTGCTCGCGGTGTGCGCGGCGGTGGTATATCGCAGGAGGAGGGCGTCGGCCCCGTCCTCCGCAGGAGCCGTGCCCGAGGAGTCCTGAGCCCCTTCCCCGCGCGGGAGGGGGCGCCACGGCGGGTGACGCCACGTTTTCGATCACCCGCCCGAGCCCGTGCCGGGCCGGCAACACCGCCGTGACGGAATCCGTTTGGCGGGCCGCCGAACCCCTGCTACCTTTCCGGAAGCCGTGCAAGAGAACGAGGAGGTGGTACCCGTGAACGCTGTATCGACATGGGTGCTCCCCTCCGGGGTCACGGTCGGGCGATAGGTCGTCCGGGAGCGCCGTTCGCGAGCATTCCCGAAAGGCACGACCATGCACTTCACTTCCGAACAGCGCCTCGACGACGACGTCATCGAGCGCGAGTTCACCCTCCGCGAGATCCCCGGCATCCTCTGGACGCCCGCCTCCGCCCCCGCATCCACGCCGACGCCGCTGATCCTGCTCGGCCACCCCCCGCTCGGGCTGCGCAAGATGTACCCCCGGATGGTGGGCCGGGCCCGGCAGGCCGTGGCAGACGGCTTCGCCGCAGCCACCATAGAGCTCCCCGGAAGCGGCGAACGGCCCCGGTTGGACGCCCTCGAACAGGCCCGCGCCGACCTGCGCGGGGCCGTTCAGGCCGGCGAGCCGGTCAGCGAGGAGATCATCGACGCCCTCGTCCTCCCGCTCGTCGAACAAGCGGTCCCGGAGTGGCAGGCCGCCCTCGACGCCCTCCTGGCCGTGCCCGGGATCGGCGGCCCGGTCGGGTACTCGGGCGGAGTGATCTCCATCGGCATCCGCCTCGCGGTGGTCGAGCCGCGCATCAAGGCCGCCGGGCTCTTCGCCGGCAGTTTCGTGCCCCGCGCCATGTTCGAGGAGGCCCGCCGGGTCACCATTCCCCTGCACGTCCTGCTGCAGTGGGACGACGAGGGGAACGACCGGCAGGCGGCCCTGGACCTGTTCGACGCCTTCGGCTCCGAGGAGAAGTCCCTCTGCGCCAACATGGGCGGGCACACCGGTGTGCCTCAGTTCGCGGGAGACGACGCGGCCCGGTTCTTCCACCGGCACCTGAAGTGACGACGGGCCGTCAGGCCACAGACACGGAGCGGTGAACCGGGTCGACCGCGGTACCCCCCGGCACGGACGCGTCCGTTCGCCCTCCGTCCACGAAAGGCACCCCGGCCGATGCTCCCCACCCCGCTCCGCGCGGTCAACGAAGGCCTGGCCTTCCTCCTGGAGCTGGCCGGGCTGGCACTGCTGGCCTGGTGGGGGTGGTCCACCGGCCACAACACGCTGACGCGGATCCTGCAGGCCGTGGGCGCGCCCGCGCTCGCGGCCACCGCCTGGGGCCTGTTCGCCGCTCCCAGGGCCACCTTCACCGTCCCGCTCGCGGCCGTACTCGTGGTGAAGGCCCTCTTCTTCGGCTCCGCCGCGGCCGCCCTCTACTCCCTCGGCCGCACCCAGCCCGCCGTCGCCTTCGCCGCGGTGGCCGTCGTCAACACCGCCCTCGCGGAACGGGACCGCCGGCACCGACGCTGACCGCGGACGGCTACTGGGCCAGGTAACCGCCGTCGACGGGGAGGACCGCGCCGGTGATGAAGGAGGCGGCGTCGGAAGCGAGGAAGGCGATGGCGCGGGCCACTTCCTCGGGCTCACCGAGGCGGCCGAGCGGGTGCAGCGCCGTGACGTGGTCGAGGTACTCCGGGCCCCCGGGCTCGTCGGCGAGGCGCCGCACGCGTTCGGTGCGAATGGTGCCGGGGGCCACCGCGTTCACCCGGATGCCGCGCCCGGCCCACTCCACCGCGAGGTGCTTGGTGAGCCCGGAGGCGACGAACTTGGCGGGCCCGTAGGCGGCTTGGCGGGCCTGCCCGGCCACTCCGGAGATCGAGGAGACGCACACGACGGACCCGCCCGACTCCTGCTCGGCCATCCGCGCGACGGCGTATTTGCAGGAGAGGAACATCCCGCGGCCGTCGACGGCCATCACCCGGTCCCAGTCCTCGGCGCTGGTCTCCAGCAGGCCCGACAGCGGCAGGATCCCCGCGTTGGCGACCAGCACGTCCAGCCCGCCCCCCGCCGTCACCGCCGCGCCCGTCATCCGCTCGGCGTCCTCCGGCCGGGAGACGTCCCCGGTCACCACGGTCACCCCGTGCGCGTCACCCCGGTCGGCACAGTCGCGGCGCAGCGCGGTCAGTCCCGCCGTGTCCAGGTCGGCGGCGGTGACCCGGGCGCCGAGCCGGGAGAAGAGGGCCGCGGTGGCCCGCCCGATGCCACTGGCCGCGCCCGTCACCAGGCACGACCTGCCGGTCAGATCGACCAGTCCGCCAGCCCGCACGGCGCACCGCCTCCGCTCGCCCGCACCGGGTCCCTCCCGGCCACCGGCCTCCCCAACGAGCGCCGGGCGGCCCCGGTTACGCCCGCCCTCCGCGGCGGGCTCCGGGGCGGGCTACGCGGCGGGCTCCGGGGCGAGGGCGACGAAGTCCTCGTAGGTGCGGACCCTGACCCCGGGCCGGTCCTCGGCCAGTGCGGCGATCATCGCCGCCGCCAGCCGTCCGGCCGGCACGGGCCGGTACGCGCGGGCGGGCCCGGCGAGCAGCGGGGCCAGCACCGTCGCCGCCGAGCTGCCGAGGCCCTCACCGCGGCGGTGCGTGGGGCGGCGGCCGAGGATGAAGGAGGGCCGGAAGAACTCGGTCTGCCGGAAGCCCAGGGCCGTCACCTCCGCCTCCATGTCCCCCTTGACCCGCAGGTAGAAGGCCCGGGAGCCGGAACCGGCACCGACCGACGAGACCACGGCGATCCGCTCGGCGCCCGCGTCCCGGGCCAGCGCGGCCACCCGCACCGTGTGGTGCTGGTCCACCTCGCGGAAGGCCTCCTGCGAGCCGGCCTGCCGGATGGTGGTGCCCAGCGCCCCGTACACGTCGGCCCCGGCCGGCACGTCGTCGGCCCCGAGCCCCGCGAAGTCCACCACCCGGACGTCCAGCCGCGGGTGTTCGAGACCCAGCGGCCGGCGGGCCAGCACGGTGACGCGCCCGTAGCGCGGGTCGCGCAGCAGTCGCGCCAGCAGTTGTCCGCCGACCAGTCCGGTGGCTCCGGCCAGGAGCGCGCTGCGGGCCACGGGGTTCCCTTCCGCCGCCGACGGCCGACCCGCCGGAACCTCCCGCAGGATGCCACATCCCCACCCGCCCGCCGGCGAGGCCCGGAAGGCCGCGCCCGGTCGCGCCCGGCCCCGAGCGCGGGGCCCCTCCGGGCGGCGCGGCTCAGACCAGTGGTGGCGTGTAGCCGCGGGAGCGGACGAGGTCGCGGGTGATGTCGGTGAAGGCGCGGGCGGCGGCGCTCTGGTAGGCGCCTTCGCGGTGCAGGAGGGTGACGGTGCGCGTGGGCAGGGGCGGGTCGAGGGGGACGGGGGTGAGGTGGGGGTGGTCGTCCGTGATGGCGTCGGGCAGGACGGTGGCGAGGGCCGTGCGCCGGACGATTTCGGTGAGCGCCTGGACGGAGTTGGCCTCGACCGTGATGCGCGGCCGGACCCGGTGGCGGGCGAGGTAGGCGTCGATGTGGCTGCGGGTGGCGAAGTCACCGCTGAGCAGCGCGAGTTGTTCGTCCTCGAGCGCCCGCACCGGTAGGGGATCGGGCCCCACCGGGCCGCGCGCGCCGCCGGTGACGAGGCCGAGGGTCTCCGTGAACAAGGCGGTGGCGGTGAGGGAGGGCAGGTGGGGGCCGGCGAAGGCGATGCCGAGGTCGAGGCCGTCGGCGAGCAGGGCCGCCTCGATGCGGTCCTGGGGCATCTCCCTCAGGGTGAGGCCGATGCCGGGGTGGCGGCGGTGGAGCTCGGCGGTGAGCGGGCCGATCAGGTAGGCGGTGAAGGTGGGGGTGGCGCCCAGGCGCAGGTGGCCGCGGGAGAGGTCCTTGACGTCGTGGACGGCGCGCTCGGCGGCGGCCAGGTCACGCAGTGCGCGGCGCGCGTGGTCGGCGTAGACGGCGCCGGCGTCGGTGAGCCGTACCGTGCGGCCGGTGCGGTCCAGCAACTGCGTGCCCACGGTCCGCTCCAGCTGCTTGACCTGCTGGGAGAGCGTGGGCTGCGAGATGTGCAGCTCCTCGGCGGCGCGGGTGAAGTTGCCGTGTTCGGCCACGGCGAGCAGATAGCGCAGGTGACGCAGTTCGAGAGCAGCCATGGAACCAACCATAGATGCGACCACTGACTTTTATGGATAACAGCTCTTGGACGCTATAGCGCCAGGTCATGCACAGTGGATTTCACCAGCCCAACAGGGCACCCCACCGAAGGGAGTAACCGCAACCGTGACCGCGACTGTGACCGTGAGCGTGCAGGACCTCACCGAGGGCGTGGCCCGTTTCCAGAGGGACGTCTTCCCGGCCAAGGCGGAGCTCTTCGCCCGTCTGGCCACGCACCACGGCCCGCACACGCTGTTCATCAGCTGCTCGGACGCCCGCGTCGTCCCCGAGCTGATCACCGGCACCGAGCCGGGCGACCTCTTCGTCATCCGCACCGCCGGCAACCTGGTCCCCGCCTACGCCCCCGGGGCCGACGGGGTCGCGGCGAGCATCGAGTACGCGGTCGCCGTCCTGGGCGTGAAGCACATCGTCGTCTGCGGCCACTCCGGGTGCGGCGCGATGACCGCCCTCGCCCAGGACCACGACCTCAGCGGCGCCCCGGCGGTCGCCGACTGGCTGAGGCTCGCCGCCGCCTCGGTGGCCCGTACCGCCACCGCCGGCGACGTACCGGCCCTGGTGCGGCAGAACGTCCTCGCCCAGCTGGCGAACCTCGCCACCCACCCCTCGGTCGCCAGTGCCCTGGCGAAGGGCGGCCTCGCCCTGCACGGCTGGGTCTACGACATCCCCACCGGCCACATCGACGACCTCACCGCCATCGCACCAGCGGCCTGACCCCGCCCCTCCCACCTCCCACCCCCCCTCCTCCCTCCCCGAAAGGACGTACCACCCATGATTCAGGCACAGTTCACGCAGACCGCCCGCGAGTCCCTGGCCGCCAAGGCCGTCGAGGCCAAGACCGCCAGGAATCTGTCCTGGAAGCAGATCGCCGAGGCCTCGGGCCTGTCGGTGGCCTTCACCACCGC
Organism: Streptomyces sp. 3211.6; assembly: GCF_003634815.1. Classification (NCBI taxonomy): domain Bacteria; kingdom Bacillati; phylum Actinomycetota; class Actinomycetes; order Kitasatosporales; family Streptomycetaceae; genus Streptomyces; species Streptomyces sp. 3211.6. The sequence goes on from NZ_RBXC01000001.1 coordinate 7,352,296, forward strand.
CGCCGTCCTCGGCCAGCACCCGCTGCCGGAGGACTCCGCGAAGGCGGTGGCCGAACTGCTGGGCCTGGACACGGACGCGGCGCTGCTGCTGCAGACCATCCCGGTCCGCGGCTCGATGCCGAACCGGATCCCGACCGACCCGACCATGTACCGCTTCTACGAGATGCTCCAGGTCTACGGCACGACGCTGAAGGCCCTGGTCCACGAGGAGTTCGGCGACGGCATCATCTCCGCCATCAACTTCCGCCTCGACGTGAAGAAGGTCGCCGACCCCGAGGGCGGCGAGCGAGCCGTCATCACCCTCGACGGCAAATACCTCCCGACCAAGCCCTTCTGACCACCCCCCCCGCCGACCCCTGCGCCCCCACCCCTCCGGCCGGGCGCAGGGGCCCTCCCCGCCCTCCCCGAACTCCCGGAGCAGGGCGCCCCGTAGAGCACCGCGCGCGCACGCGCCGCCACAAACCACCTGCAGCCAGTCGTCCCCCGGCTCCAGCGGGACGGCCCCCGGCCTCTCACGGCAGGGGCCCGTCCGCCTCGAGCGGTACCATCCGGCAGATGACTGCCCCCGACTGGCTCCCGGCCCCGCTCTCCGAGGTCGTCGAGCTGTTTTCCCCGCTGGCCACTGAGTGGTGGGTCGCCGGAGGCCATGCCATCGAGCTCGCGGTCGGTCGTCCCCTCCGCCCCCACGCCGACATCGACGTCCTCGTCCTGCGTGAACACCAGCACGCCGTACAACGGGCCCTGTCCGGCTGGGAGTGGTGGGTAGCCGACCCGCCGGGCACCCTGCGGCCCTGGCAGCCGGGGGAGTACCTGCCGCTGGGCGTGCACGACGTGTGGTGTCGTCCCGGTCCCGACCAGCCCTGGCGCATCCAGGTCATGCTGGACGAGTCCCACGAGGACCTGTGGGTCTCCCGCCGCAGCCTGCTCGTGCACCGTCCCATCGCCGAGCTGGGTGCCGTATCTGCCGACGGCATCCCCTACCTCGCCCCGGAGGTCCAGCTGTTCTACAAGGCCAAGGAACCACGCCCGAAGGACGAGCAGGACTTCGCCGCGGCACTCCCCCTGCTGGGGCCGGCGCGGCGCAACTGGCTCGCCAAGGCCATCCGTGATGCGTACGGTCCGCCGCCCTGGAGTCCGTACGACGGCGGCCCCGAGTTCGTGGTCCACGGCCCCGCCCACCCCTGGAGCGCGAGGCTGACCGGGAACTGAGGAACACCGCCCTGCCACGGAGCACCGGGGCTGTCAGACCTCGCTGTTAGGGTCGCCGGCATGGCAAACCGTTCATATCTCTACTCCGCCGATTCGATGCCGACCGAGGACGACATCCCCCAGTCGATCCGGTGCGTATCGCAGCACAACTGGGCTGTCCCGCTGGCCCACAAGCTGCTGACCGGGTACGGCACGACGATCGTCCCCTCCATGATCTGGAGTCCCCGGATCGGCATCGCCGCGGACTACGACAGGGGCGCGACTCTGCTGCGCAACGTCCTGAAGGCGGTCGGGCAGGGACTCGAGGAGGACGACGAGTTCGTCCAGTGCGTGGAGAAGACCGCGTCCCACCTCGAAAGGCAGCGGGCGGCGTACTTCGTCCTGGAGACCGGGGAGATGATCTCCCTCTCGGACGAGGATCCGGTGGCGGCGGTCCAGCGGCTGGTATCCGCCGACATCCCCGCCGCCGTGGCCCAGGCCGAGGCGGCTGTCTTGGGTGAGAACGACGAATGGCTCGCCTCGGTTCGTGCCGGCTGGCAGGAGCACCTGGGGTCCTTCTACAGCAGCGCGCTCTACTACTCGTTCCCCGAATAGACGGTTCCCCGGAGCCGCTGGCACCCGCCGAGGGGCCCATCTCGGCTGGACCCCTGACTCGACGCGGAGGGCGACACCCGGTGCGGTCGCGCGCTACTGCGGGATGTCGCCCCGGTAGCTGCTGCGGCACTCGTTGATCTCGTCCCTGCTGTGGGTGCTCAGGTAGTCCCGGGCCGCCTGCTTCTTCTCCTGGACGGAGACGTTCGGGTCGGAGATCAGGCTGATGAGCGCCGCACAGTCCCCGCCGGGCTGGACCGGCACGGCCTGAGCCGGCCCGGCGGCGGCGGGAGGAAGTACGGCGACAACCGCCGCGGCGAGAGCGGCGAAGGCGAGTCGTCCCTTCATCGGTATGTCCTCTCCGGACGGCGGAGCGCATCACCGTACGCGCGCTCCTCGATCGGGCGGATCCCGCGCAGGGGTCCCTGTGAACGTACCGCTCCGGAACCGGATCCGCATGCCGGCCGATCACCGCCCGCCGCGCTACGCCCCACTGCGGCGGCTAGATGAGTCATTCCGAAGTGATCAGTGGTCGTAGGCGATCAGGGACCGTGTGCTTGGCTGTCCGGTCTTGTGGTTGTGCCAGATTGCTGCGGCCAGCGCGAGGACGCGTTGGGCGACGCGGACGGCGACGCCCTCAAAGGTCCGGCCGCCGTGTTGTTCCAGGTCGAGCTGGCCTTTGAGGGTGTCGTTCACCGACTCGATCAGTTGCCGCACCGATTTCAGCAGTGACTCGCCCTTGCGGCGCTTCTCCCGCTTGAACGAGGGCCGCAGCAGCTCTGCCCCGCGCATGGCCAGATCGGTCTCGAATTCCTTGGAGGCGAAGCCCTTGTCCGTGATCACCAGCAGTCCGGGGCGGTCGGTGACTGTGTCCGGCTCACGATTCAACATCGCCGTCAGCACCTCGCGCTCGTCCAGCTTCGGGTTCGCAAGGGACCACAAGATCGGCATACCGGTTGGGGTGCACACCAGGTATAGCCGCAGGCCCCAGAAGAATCGGGAATGGCTGGCGCAGTACCCGTATCCGGCCCAGCCGGCCAGGTCCGACACCGCTTCACGGTGGGGCGTGACCGGCCGCACTCGACCGGGGTGGAGTCGATGATCCAGTGGTTGTCGAACCAGAAGTCGGTGTCCGTCGCAAGGAGCCGTACAGCCCGCTTGACCAGCGACAGCGCAGCCCGCAGCCGCTTGTTCCAGCCCGGCTGCTTCGGCACGAAGGTCCCGAACCCCGTGCCGTGTTCATGCCATCGATGTCATAATCGGACGTTGTGTGGACAACGCTTGCGCCGCTCATCGGCGTCCTACTCGGCGGGCTCATGTCGATGCTGGCCCAACGCTCGGCAGGACGCGCCTTGGAACGCGGCGAGGCGCGCCGCAGTGTCCGTGAACTTGCCGAGGCGCGCCGCAACGAGCGGCTCACGCACCTCATCGCATTTCTGTCTGCGGTGCAGGAAGCAGAACGAGTCGCGGTGGATCGGTATCACCACAACCTGGCTGACGAGCAGTGGCAGGCCCGGGCAAGGCAGGTCATTGACAGGGTGTGGGTGACGCAGAAGACGATCCACGTACTGTGCGCGTCCGAGGTCAGCGAAGCGGCACGCAGCCTCGCGTGGGCAGTACAGGAGGTGATCAGGAAGGGCCCCGAAGACTCGGGAGAGCCACAGGATGAGAAGGTCTGGGCGCACATCCATCCGAGCCGACAGGCATTCCTTGATCTCGTGCGCGACCAGCTAAGTTGAAGCCCCGGGGAGGGATTCGGCAGCTGCCGTGAGCGGCCCGGGACAAGCAGGACCAGCTCCGGCCCCCCTGGTGCGGCGAGCGTCATCTACTTCGCCGGCTTCTCGAGGGACGCAAAGCCCGCCTTGGCGCAGGCAGCATGCATGTCCACGGGCCAGCAGCACGCCATCGAATGGCCCCTTGGCCCATCGGCAAGCTGAGCACGATCACTTCGGAATGACTCGTCTAGGCGGTGGGGAGGAGGCCGGCGACGAGGGCGGCGAATTCCTCGGGGCCGAGGATGCGGATGCCCAGTTCTTCGGCCTTGGCCCGCTTGGAGCCGGCCTTCTCGCCCACCACCAGGAGGGTGGTGCGCTTGGACACCGACGACGACGCCTTTCCTCCGGCCCGCTCGATCAGCTCGTTCATCTCGTTACGGGACAGTTCCGCAAGCGGGCCGGTCATGGAGCCGGTCACCACGACGGCCTGCCCGGCCAGCGGCCCGGCCGCCGCGCCGCCCGCCGGCCCGTCCGCCGGGTCCTCGCCGTCGTTCGCCCCGGTCGCGGGCTTGTGCTGCGGCTCGGTGACCTGCGTGCCGACCCGCTGGGCCTGGAGTTTGTCGAGGAGCGGGGCGAGTTCGGCCAGTTCGGCCGCGATGACGCGGGCCTTCTCGGTGCCGATGCCGTCGACCCCGGCCAGCGTGTCCGCGTCGGCGGCACGGATCGCGGCCATCGAACCGAAGTGCGCGGCGATCCGGCGGGACATGGTGCGGCCGGTGCCGCGGACACCGAGCGCGCAGAAGACGCGGCTCAGTGCCGCCCCGCGGGCGGTCTCGATCGCGGCCAGGAGGTTGGCGGCGCTGGTCTCACCCATCCGCTCCAGACCGAGGAGCTGCTCGCGGGTCAGCGTGAACAGGTCGGCGATGTCCTTGACCAGGCCGGCCTCCACCAGCTGGACCGCCCGCGTGCCGCCAAGGCCTTCGATGTCGAGCTGGTCGCGGCCGGCCGCGTAGATCACCGAGGCCACGGCCTGACAGCCCCGGCCGCGCACGCACCGCCAGCGCTGCTCGGAGGTGTCGATCGCGTCGCCGCAGCGCGGGCAGGCCTCGGGGAAGGCGACCGGGGTCTCTGCGCCGGTCCGCTGGTCGGCCAGCGGCGCCTCCACCCGCGGGATCACATCCCCGGCCCGGTACACGAACACCTGGTCGCCGATCATGAGCCCGCGGCGGGTGATGTCGGACGGATTGTGGAGCGTGGCGTAGGTGACCGTCACCCCGTCGATGACCACGGGCTCCAGGACCGCGCGCGGGGCGATGATCCCGGTCCGGCCGACGTTCCACTCCACCGCCAGCAGCCGCGTCACCTTGTGTTCGGCCGCCAGCTTCCGGGCCACCGCCCATCTCGGGGCGCGCGAGCCGTTGCCCGCCTGCCGCTGGTCCTCGGCCGAGTCGGCCTTGACCACGACCCCGTCGATCCCGAACGGCAGGCCGGCGCGCAGGCCGGCGATCACGTCGATGCGTTCCTGCACCTGCTCCAGGGTCTCGCACCGCACCGGGGCGGCGGCCGTGCCGGCAGCCGTGTGCGCGCCGAGCGCGGCCAGCTTCTCCAGCAGCGTGAGGTGGCCGAGGTCGTCCAGGCCGATCGCGCTGTAGGCGAAGAAGGTGAGCTCGATCCGGTAGGGGCGGTCCTTGGCCCGCAGGGTGCCGGCCGCTCCGCTGCGCGGGTGCGCGAAGGGCGTGGCATCGTGGGCGAGCCGGATCCGGTTGGCCTCCTCGAACTGCGCGGTCGTCAGCAGTACCTCGCCGCGCAGTTCGACGTCGACCGGCTCGGTGAGGACCGGCGGCAGACCGAGGACGGCGTCCGCGGCGTGGGTGATGTCCTCGCCGGCCAGTCCGTCGCCGCGGGTGAGGAGCTGGACGAGCCGGCCGCCCCGGTAGCGGGCGGCCACGGCGAGACCGTCGAGCTTGGGCTCCACGCACCACCCGGCCACCGGGCGCCCGAGGCGCCGTTGCAGAGCTGCGGCCCATTCGGCGAGCCCGTCGGCGTCGAAGACGTTGTCGAGGGAGAGCATCGCCACCGAGTGCGGCACGTCCCCCTGCACGGCCCCGCCACCTTCCCGGCCGGCGACGCGGCGAGCACCTCGTCCGGGTGGGCCTCCTCGTAGGCCGCGATGGCGCGCAGCAGCCCGTCGTACTCGTCGTCCCCGAGCGGGGTGGTCCCGTCGCCGTAGTACGCGGCCGACGCCGCGAGGGCGGTGGTCACGGCCTCCGCGTAGGCGACAGGGGAGAGCAGGGCACTGTTTTCGGTCATGAAGGTCATCATGCTGCCCGGCACTGACAATGCCCCTGCGGCGACCCCGCCCTGCTCACCCGGGCCGCGACCGCCTCTCGGCGGATCGCACAATCTCACATCGTGACCTGCGGAGATGCCGCTCGTTACCCGTCGGCCCCAAGGGCGGTACTGTCGTCCGGTCACGGACGGCAACCGGTCGTCCGTCCAACCCCGAGGGAACCGACATGACTGATCTGAACTCGCTGCGGGCGAGCCTCGCGTCGGGTGAGCACGAGTTCGCCGACACGCTGGCCTTCATCGCGGCGCACTACGACTATCAGCCGCAGGCGTTCCGCAACGGGGAAGCCGAAAACGCCGCGGGCGAGAACGAGGGCTCCTGCAAGACCCTGGGACTGGCCCTGCTGGAGGGCCTGAGCGACCAGGAGGCGCTGCTGGCATTCGGCGAGCACTACCGCAGCGTGCTGGCGACCCCGGACGGCTCCGATCATGCCAACATCCGCAACCTGATGGCCCATGGCCTGGCCGGGGTGGCCTTCGAGCAGCAGCCGCTGGCACGCAAGAGCTGAACACCGACGGCACCGGCAGCGGGGCGAGCGCGGTGACCGCGCAGGCCCGAAGCAGGCTCTGGCTCAGCACCGGAGATCCCAGGTGTCAATTCGCCTCGGGCCCGAACCGGCGCTTGTATGCCGACGGGGTGATGCCGGTCTCGCGGCGCATCAGCGTGCGCAGATTGGCAGCGGTGCCGAGCCCGCTGCGCCGCGCTACCACCTCGAACCGGGACTCGCCTCGCTCGATCAAGCGGCACGCCAAGGCAAGCCGTTCCCCCGTGAGCCACGACAAAGGCGTGGTGCCCAGCTGCGCCTGGAACCGGCGGTGCAGCGTAGCCGGACTGACCCCCGCTCGTGCCGCTAGATCGGAAACGGTGAGCGGTGAGTCCAGCCGTTCCTGGGCCCAGGCCATGACGGGTGCCAGGGACTCGTCCGGCAGGTCGGGTATGGGACGCTCCACGAACTGCCGCTGCCCGCCATCCCGGTGCGCCGCGAAGACCAGGCGCCGGCTCACGGAGTTGGCGATCTCCGCGCCGTAGTCGCGGCGGACCACATGCAATCCGAGATCGAGGGCAGCCGCACTCCCGGCAGCGGTGAGGATGTCACCGTCGTCCACGAACAGCACGTCCGATTCGAGCCGGACGGCGGGGAAGCGAGCCCGGAAGGAATCCGCCCACTGCCAGTGCGCGGTGGCCCGCCGCCCGTCCAGGACTCCGGCCTCGGCCAGTGTGAAGGCGCCGCTGCAGAAGCCGACCAGGCGTGCACCACGGGAGTGTGCCCGGCGGATGGCATCGAGCACGGCAGGGCGGCGGGGCACTTCGGTGTCCGGGCGGTTGGGGACGATCAGGGTGTCCGCCGAGTCGGCCGTTTCCAGGTCGGCGACTCCCGTGAGCGTGAAGAATCCGTCTCGCATCAGGGTGCGGGGCTCGGGGGAACAGAGCCTGAAGTCGTAGAGATCACGGCCGATCTCTGGTCTGCGCAGGCCGAAGACCTCGGTCGCGCAGCCGAGCTCGAAGGGGTTCGAGTTCTCGTCCACGATCACGACGACCCGGTGTGCGCCCGCCGTCTGAGCGGCGTGCGAGGATTCTTTCGGCATGTGCAATTCCTAGCACTCACAGCTGCCGTGTGAAACGGCTCAGGATGATCCCATGAGCAGCGAACCCATCGTCCTGAGCAAGGCTCTGGCCTCATTCGACGCCTTGTGGAGCCCCCGCATCGTCACGCGCGTCAACGACTACGACGTCCGCATCGCCAAGGTCGAGGGCGAACACATCTGGCACGTCCACGACGACACCGACGAGTTCTTCCTGGTACTCGACGGCGAACTGCACATCTCCTTGCGCGAGCCCGCCGGGGAGCGCACGGTCCTGCTCCCCCAGGGGGCGGTCTTCACCGTCCCCCGAGGCACGGAGCACAAGCCTTACGCCCCGTACGGAGCCGCCATCCTCATGTTCGAACCCACCGGGACACTCACCGTGGGCGATCGGCACGACGAGGTCCCAGACCATGTCGACTCAACGACCGGACACGCACTCAACAGCTGACCCGCCAGGCTTCGGACGCGCAACTGCCCATGGCGTCAGTCGGTCAGGACAGTCGCGTAGCGATGGCGGCGCCTGAGTGCCAAGGCCCGTGAGGCCGGACGGACTAGCTTCCGCCGAAGTCCGGGAGGGTGATCGAGCCGTCCTCGTTGAACGGGATCCCGGGATTGTGGGCGATTTCCCAGGGGTGGCCGTCGGGGTCGAGGAAGGTGCCGGAGTAGAACCCGACGGTGTTCACCGTCGCCGGCTTGGTGATGCGGCCGCCCGCCCGGTCCGCCGCCGCGAGCAGGGCGTCCACCTCGGCGTCCGAACGGACGTTGTGCGACAGGGCGATCCCGCCGAAGCCGGCCGCCGGTGCCGGTGTGGGCTTCAGGCCGCACTCGTCCGCGAGTTTGCCGCGGTCCCACAGGACGAGCCCCAGGCCGCCCGCCTGGAAGAAGACGGTCTCCTCGACCTCCTGGCCCCGCCAGCCCAGGGCCCGGTAGAAGGCCTTGGCGCGGGCGAGGTCGGAAACCCCCAGTGTGACCAGGGTGATGCGCTGTTCCATGGGGTCACCGTACGCCCGGAAGCGGGCGTGGGGCGGGACCTCGCGGGACCGTGGCTACTCGGCCGATGACAGTTCCCGGTCGATCTCGACGGCCGACCGCTGCCGGACGGCCCGCGCGAAGAGCTCGCGGATATCGGAGCGCTCCCCGTACGGGTACCGGACGTGCCAGTGCGCGACGACGTGCTCCAGGAGGTCGAAGCGGCCCGCGTTGGCGATCGTCGAGGCGGCTGGTGCAGTGTCCCGGCCCGTCCCTCCGGGCCGAGCGCTTCGGCGACCTGCGCCGCGGCGCCCCTCCCGGCGTGCCGGAACAGCATGAGGAACGCCGGATCGGGACTTTCGACGTCTGGTGTGCTCACGTCACGAAACCTATCGGCCGAGGAGCGAGGCGAGTGTGATGCCGTACCGGGTGCGCAGGCGTCGTATCTCCCACAGGGACAGCGCGGTGACCGACAGCGGGCCGCCGAGCATGAAGGCGTAGAGCACCTCGGGCGGTGCGGCCACGTCCGGGCCGTCGAAGAGCTGGAAGCCGAAGAGGCACCACACCAGCAGGGGCGACAGCAGCGCCGGCAGCAGCTCGTGCACGTCCCCCGTACGGAAGCAGCTGTTCAACCCGACGACCAGGGCGACCAGGGTGAAGAGCACGGCGGCGACGAGGACGACGACGCAGACGAGGGCGAGCACGACGAACAGCAGCACGACCAGGAGACCGGTGAAGGCCGTGCCCAGGAAGGTGCCGAAGAGCCCGAAGGTGATGTCGTGCGGGCCCACGTCGTCGGGGGTGACGATGTCGCCGCTCAGGGCCGCCGTCATCAGCCAGATCACGCCCACGCCGAGGACCGGCGCGGCGAGCGCGAGCAGCGGTCCGAGCAGGCGGCCGGCGTAGAGGCGCCCCAGGGGTGCGCGGGCCAGGGCGATGCACAGGCCTATGCCGACGACGCCGGCGACCACGACGATGGCGCACCCGATCAGCAGCTCCTCCAGCTTGCCGAGCAGGAAGTCCTGGCGGCCCTCGCGCAGCGGGTAGGCCAGGATCAGCCAGGCGGTGGCCACCAGCCCCAGGGTCGTGCGGATGCGCTGCATCCAGGCGATGACCGGGTCCTCGACGCGGTCGGGCCCGGCGGGGCCGGCGAGCGCCCGGGCCGCCGTGACGGGGTTGGGAACGGAGCGGGCGTGCTCGCTCAGACGCTGACGGGTGATCAATGGGGTCCTCCGGAACGCGCGACGCGGGGAGCCCGCCTACCTGGCCGAGTTGGCATGCCCGCGTCCTTATTATCGTCGCAGCGACGATAATAAGCTACGGTTGATCATGCCCGAACCACCGGCCGGAGCCGGCTCTCGGGGGTCGGCAGTTTCGGGATCTCGGATTCCGGGGACGGCTGTCCCGGCAGGGCCGTGACAGGCCGATTGGTGACCAACGAGGAGACCGCCATCCAGAACACTCGGGACACCGAGCAACCCGCCCCGGCCGGTCCGCTCGCGGGGCGGATCGCGCTCGTGGCGGGCGCCACCCGCGGGGCGGGACGGGCCCAGGCCGTGGAGCTGGGCCGGGCCGGTGCGACCGTGTACGTCACCGGCCGCACCACCAGGGCCCGGGCCAGCGAGGTCGGCCGGACCAGCGAGACCATCGAGGAGACCGGCGAACTCGTCACCGCGGCGGGCGGCACCGGGATCGCGGTTCCCACCGACCATCTCGACGAAGCCCAGGTACGCGCCCTCGCCGAGCGGATCGACCGGGAACACGGGCGGCTCGACATCCTCGTCAACGACCTGTGGGGCGGCGAACACCTCATGGCCACCTCGGTGTTCGGGAAGAAGAGCTGGGAGACCCCGCTCGCCGACGGCCTGCGCATCCTGGAGCTCGGCGTGCGCTCGCACGTGATCACGGCGGCGCTGCTGCTTCCGCTGCTGATCCGCTCCGAGGCGCCGCTGCACGTGGAGGTCACCGACGGCACCGCGCACTCCAACCGCCGCTACCGGGAGAACATGTACTACGACCTGGCGAAGAACGCCCCGATCCGCCTCGCGTTCGGGCTGGGGCAGGAGCTGGCGGAGTACGGGGGCATGGCCGTCGCGGTCTCGCCGGGCTTCCTGCGCTCGGAGCAGATGCTCTCCCACTTCGGCGTGAGCGAGGAGAACTGGCGTGACGCGATCGCCCGGGAGCCGTCGTTCGCGATCGCGGAGTCCCCGCGCTACCTGGCCCGTGCGGTCGCGGCGCTGGCCGCCGACCCGGACCGCGCGCGGCGGTGGAACGGCAAGTCCAGCGGGGAACTCGCCAGGGTCTACGGGGTGACGGACGTGGACGGGAGCCGGCCGGACGCCTGGGCGTACTTCGAGGACGTCATCCACGGCGGCAAGGAAGGCACCCCGGACGACTACCGCTGAGGACCACCGACGGGAACCACCGCTGAGGACCGGCCCCTCATCCACCGGTGGAACGCCGGTAGTTGCCCTGCCCGCGGCGGCCCGCTCCGCAGAGTGAGGAGCGCGGCCCGTCGCCGGAGGCCGCGGTACCCGCCGCCTGGACGCCCGCGCTGACCGCCCTGCCGCTCGGCGCCGAAATTCCGTGGCGGCCTCGCCGCCGGGTATGCGAATGTGCCGGGGAAGACCCACTGCCCTCGAGGAGCCCACCGATGCGCCGACCGCTCATGTCCCCCACGAAAGGAACGATCACCCACCTGAAGGACATGACGCTCTGTGCACCCCACGTCACGCACGCTGAACCTGGGAATCCTGGCCCACGTCGACGCCGGTAAGACCAGCCTGACCGAGCGGCTGCTGTACGCGGCCGGGGTCATCGACGAGATCGGCAGTGTCGACGCCGGCAACACCCAGGCCGACAGCCTGGAAATGGAACGCCGTCGCGGTATCACCATCAAGTCGGCGGTGGTCAACTTCCCGCTCGGGAGCGGGAAGTCGGCGGTCTCCGTCAACCTGATCGACACCCCCGGTCACCCCGATTTCATCGCCGAGGTGGAACGCGTCCTCGGTGTCCTGGACGGCGCCGTGCTCGTCGTCTCCGCAGTCGAGGGTGTGCAGCCGCAGACCCGTGTCCTGATGCGGACGCTGAAGCGGCTCTCCATCCCCACCCTGCTGTTCGTCAACAAGGCCGACCGGCCCGGCGCCGACGACGCCCGGGTGCTGCGGGAGATCGAGCGCGAGCTCGCCGTGCCCGTCATCCGCATGGGACGGGTCACCGCCGGCATCGGCACGAAGGCGGCCCGCATCTCGGCGTCCACCGGGGGCGACGAGGCGTACACCCGGCACCTCCTCGACGTGCTCACCACCCACGACGACGACCTGCTCGGCGCCTACCTGGACCACGGAACCTCCCTCCCGTACGCGCGACTGCGGACGGCGCTCGCGGCACAGACCCGTACCGCGCGCGTGTACCCGGTCTACGTCGGCTCGGCGATCACCGGCGCCGGCATCGACGGCCTCGTCGAGGGCATCGGGGAACTGCTCCCCGCCGCCCACGGCGACCCCCACGGGCCGCTCTCGGCAAGGGTGTTCAAGGTGGAGCGCGGCCAGGGCGGTGAACGGATCGCCTACGTCCGGCTGTTCTCCGGCGAGCTCGGAGCCCGCGCACACGTTCCGGTCTCCGGCACCCGGCACAAGGTCACCGAACTGGCCGTCTTCGACCGCGGCAAGGCGGTGCGCCGACCGGTGGCGCGGGCGGGGCAGATCGCGACGCTGCGCGGCCTGCCGACGGTCCGGATCGGGGACGTGGTGGGCCGGGAGCCCGAGGGCCGCCCGTACGGCCGCGTCTTCGCGGCGCCCACCCTGGAGAGCGTCGTGGTGCCGGCCGACCCGGAGCGTACGGGGGACCTCCACACGGCCCTCGCCCAGCTCGCCGAGCAGGATCCGCTGATCGGCCTGCGCCAGGACCCGGACGGAGGGGAGCCGTCGGTGTCCCTCTACGGAGAGGTCCAGAAGGAGGTTCTCGCGGCCACCCTCGCCGAGGAGTACGGCATCACGGTCTCCTTCCGTGAGACGACACCCATCTGCGTGGAGCGCGTCACCGGGACGGGCGCTGCGTACGAGGTCCTCGATCACGAGGGGAACCCGTTCCTGGCGACGGTGGGGCTGCGGGTGGAGCCGGCTCCCGTCGGCAGCGGTGTGGTCTTCCGCCGGGAAGTCGAACTCGGCTCGCTCCCGCTGGGCTACATGCGGGCCGTCGAGGAGACCGTGTACGCAACCCTGCGGCAGGGCCTGTCCGGCTGGCAGGTGCCCGACTGCGCGGTGACCATGACCCACTCGGGCTTCTGCAGCATCCGCAGCACGGCCGGGGAGTTCAGGGCCCTGACGCCGCTCGTCCTGATGGCCGCGCTGCGCCAGGCCGGAACGGTGGTGCACGAACCGGTGCACCGGTTCCGCCTGGAGTTCTCGCAGGACGCGTACCCCGCGGTCGCGCTCGCCCTGGCCCGCCACGGGGCCCAGCCGGGCACTCCGGTGGCGGTGGGGGACGCGTACCTGGTCGAGGGCCATCTGCCCGCGGACCGCGTGCACGGCCTGGAGCGGGAGCTGCCCGAACTCACCAGTGGGACCGGCGTACTGGAGACGGCGTTCGCGCACTACCGCCCGTCCCGCACGCCGCGCGTCCGGGAACGCAGCGACCACAATCCGCTCAACCGCGAGGAATACCTCCTGCACGCGCACCGGAGGATGTGAGGGGAAGGTCCCACCGCCCGCCACCCCGATCAGCGGTCCCCGCGGACACGGTGGCGTCAGGAATCCGGTTCCGTCGCCTGAGCGGCCGTGGGGCCCTCGTTCCCGATGGTGCGGAGCAGGAGCAGGGCGGTGTCGTCCGTGTAGCGGCCGGGGGCCAGGCGTGGCGGATGAGGCGGTTGATCAGGCCGTCGAGGTCCTCGTCGCCGTGGCGGGCGACCTGCTCGGCGAGGTCGGCGGCCATGTGGCCGGGGTCGGTGTGCCGGGCACTTCCACGAGTCCGTCCGTAGAGAGCGCGAGGGTGCTTCCCGGCGGGAGGGACAGGTCGGTGACCGGGCACGGAGCGGCCATGTCGATGCCGAGGAGCGGGGCGGGGTCGAGTCGCCGACCCATACGAGGCGGTCCTCCCGGACGGCCTCGCTGACCGGAGCGGCGGTCACGAGCGGGATGCGGTGCCAGGGCCAGGCCACCTCCTCCGGAAGCCCGCAGGACACCGCCAGGCCGAGCGTCTGCGCGGCCTCGTCCAGCAGGCAGAGGACCCCCGCGGAGGCACCGGTCCGCTGCACGGCGCCCACCAGCGCGGCACCAAACGGCCCGGCCCCGCCGGGCCGCTCGTCGAAGCCGGGTACCGCAGCTCGAATAGCAGGACCACACGCTGACAAGCCGGACGGATCGCGCCGGTCCACCGGGGGTGTTCCCGGACGGCGTCCGGGAACAATGCGGCAGGCCGGCTCGTTGACGCGGGGCCGTTTCTCCGATCACGAAACGAGGGAGTGCCTTGCCGGTGCCCGAAACCGTTTCCGCTGCCGCCGTGCCCCTGCTTCCGCCGCTCGCCGCCCAGGCGGAGCGCCTGATCGACCTCGGGGTGGCCGAGCTCGCCGGGATGTCCGCCGCCGAGCTGCGAAGCTTCGCCGAGGACGCCGGGCCCGGGGACGGCAGCGCGCTGCTCGCCGTCCACCCGGACCGGGCCCCCGCCTCCGTGCTCGCACCGCTGCTGCGCCGCGAGGGCCAGCCGGGGTTCGTCGTCACCGACATGACCGATGTCGACCGCTTCGAACCCCACCACGCCGAGTTGCCCGACGCGCCTGTCTACCTCGTCCGCGGCCTCGATCGCGGCGACCGCATGGCCGCCTGGAGCCCGGAGGAGGCCCTGGCCGCCCTCGGCAAGGAGGGCCGCACCCCCCTCGTGCTGACCGAGGGGATCCACTGGCTGCTGCAGCGGCCCGAGGTGCTGGAGCGCAACCACTGCTTCATGACCATCGGCTCGCGGCTGCGCAAGGCCGACGGCACCCTGGACGCCCGCACCCCGGCGATCTGGATCAGCAACGGAACCGGGCGGGACGGCCGTGAGCGGCGCGACGCCCCCAAGGTGGGCTGGTGCTGGTGGAACAACCGGCACACCTGGCTGGGCTTCGGCTCGGCCACCGCCCGCCGCGCCTGAACCGCCGCTCCCGCCGTCAGGGCGTGTCCCTCGCCCCCGCCGCCGTCAGTGCCGGAGGTTGATCGTGAAGCGCCTCACGCCCTACCGATCGTTTCGGCGTGGATCGGGCCGCGAGCCCGGTCGGACTCCCCGGTGCCGCCGGTGATCCCGTTGTCGAACGGCGGGGGAGGCCCCGGGTTGAGGATGCCGAAGACCATCCCCTGCACGGAGAGCCGGCCCCGGCCGGCGGTGCGGGAGTCAGGAGGCGGAGGGCGAGGCTGCGAGGGAGGGCAGCGGAGCCTCGGCCCCGGGGCGGTCGCCCCGCACCCCCTCCCCGCCCAGTTCCAGGCGCTTGCCCAGGAACCCGGACCGCAGCCGCCGGTCGTGGCTGACGACGATCAGGGTCCCGGTGTACGGGGCCAGCGCAGCCTCGAGGTCCTCCACCACCCCCGGCGCCAGGTGGTTGGTCGGCTCGTCGAGGAGGAGCAGGTCATACGGCCCGCCCGCGACGAGCCTGCCCAGCTCCAGCTTGCGCCGCTGCCCCGCGGACAGCTCCCGCACCGGCCTGCCCACCTCGGCCGCGTCCAACAGCCCGTACCGCACCACGGCTTGCGCGACCTCCTCCCCGAACGCCCGTTCCGCGCTGCGGCTTTCGCCGGACCAGGGATCGTCCTGCCGCAGCAGCCCGACCCGTACCGGTGCCCGTACGCCCCCGTGCCCGGCCGGCACGAGACCCGCGAGCACCTGCAACAGGGTCGACTTCCCCGACCCGTTGGGCCCCGTGACCAGCATCCGCTCACCCGCCGCCAGACGGAACGACACCGGCGCGAGCCGCCCCGGCACGGCCAGCTGCTGCACGTCCACCCCACCGCTCGGGCCGCCGTCGGCCCCGAACCGTCCGGTGAACCGCAAGGGCTGCGGCGGAGCCGGGACCGGATGCTCCGTCAGCCGTGCCAGCCGTTCCCGCGCGTTGCGGATGCGGCTCATCGCCCCGTGCGCCCGGGACCGGGCGCGGAAGGCCCCGGCGCCGCTGAACGCGGCCGGCGCCTTGCGCGGGATCTGCGCGAGCCGTCCGATGCTGCCCTCGGCGAGCCGCTCCACGCGCTGCTTCTCCGCGACCCACTCCTCGTACTCCCTCTCCCGGCGCGAGCGCGCGGCGGCACGCGCGACCAGATGGCCGGCGTAGCCGTTGCCGTGCCGGTGCACGGTGGACCGTTCGTGGTCGACCTCCAGGATCGCGGTGGTGACCCGGTCCAGGAACATCCGGTCGTGGGTGACGGCCACCAGGGTGCCGGTCCGCCGCACCAGATGTTCCTCCAGCCACCCGACGGCCTCGTCGTCCAGGTCGTTGGTGGGTTCGTCGAGGAGCAACAGCTCCGGCTCGGCCGCCAGGGCCGCGGCCAGCGCCAGCCGCGACCGCTGCCCGCCGGACAGCGTCCCGAGCGCCCGCCCCCGTTCGATGGGCTCCCGCTCGCCGAGCCGCCGCAGGATCGCGGCCACCCTGCGGTCGGCATCCCGTCCGCCCCGCACCTCGTACTCGGCGACCAGCCGCCCGTATGCCTCGACCTCCTCGGGGCCGGCCAGGTGGAGCCGTTCCTCGGCGGCCCGGATCCGCCGCTCCAGCTCCCGCAGTCCGGCCAGTGCCCGGTCCACGGCGTCACCGACCCGCGCCCCGGGCGGCAGTTCGAGGGTCTGGGGAAGGTAGCCCACTCCGCCCGGCGCTCGCACGCGCACCTCGCCGGCATCGGCCCGTTCCCACCCCGCCAGCAGCCTCAACAGCGTCGACTTCCCCGCCCCGTTGTCCCCCACGACCCCGACCCGCTCCCCGGGCCGCACCGAGAACCCGACCCGGTCCAGCACCGTCCGGGTCCCGTACCGCTTGCCCACCTCGGCCAGCACGACCTGACCACGACCATCTGAAGCACGCACGGGCCACCCCTCTCATCAACGAGACGTATCGTCTCGTCAGACTCTAGAGGAGTGTCCATCCCTCCGACAAGACGTTTCGTCTCGCGGATGCTCCGTCAACGCCCGTGAGGACCACCCGTCCTCCCTTGGGTAGGACGTGGTCATGTCAGAGATCACGACGCACGCTCCCGCCCCGCCGCGCCGCCCCTTACGTCAGCTGCTGGCCGCATCGGTCGGCAACGCCGTGGAGTGGTACGACTGGTACGCGTACACCTTCCTGGCCACCCACATCGCCCGGCAGGTCTTCCCGTCCAGCGCGGGCGACTCCCTCGTCCCGCTGCTCTCCACCTTCGCCGTCTTCGCCGTCGGCTTCTTCATGCGCCCGGTCGGCGGGCTCCTGTTGGGCGCGATCGCCGACCGGCGGGGCCGGCGCACCGCGCTGACCGTGACCATCCTGCTCATGGGAGGCAGCAGCCTGCTGGTCGGCCTCACGCCGGCGTACACGGCCGCCGGGGCCTTTTCCCCGGTCGTCCTCGTGACCGCGCGGCTGCTCCAGGGCCTGTCCGTCGGCGGGGAGTTCGCCGCCTCGACCACCTTCCTCGTGGAGTCCGCGGGGCCCGGCCGCAGGGGCCTCTTCTCCTCGTTCCAGTACGTCTCCACCTCCATCGGCCAACTCGCCGCCTCCGGCCTGGCCGCGCTGCTCGTGGCCCTGCTCCCCGAGGACGCCATGAACGGCTGGGGGTGGCGTGTGCCCTTCCTGCTCGGCGCCGTCCTCAGCCTCGCGGGATTCTGGATCCGGCGGGGCGCCGAGGAGACCCTGGCCGGCCGCCCCGCCGAGGCCCCCCGCCCCGGGCTCTTCGACGCGCTCCGCCACCATCCGCGTGCCTCGCTGCTGACGGCCGGCATCACGGCCGGCGGAACCCTCGCCTACTACACGTGGACCTCGTACCTGCCGACGTACGCCGAGCTCCGGACCGGCCTCGCCAAGGGCGACGCGCTGCTCGCCGGGACCCTGTCCCTGGCGTTCTTCGCCCTGCTGCAGCCGGCCGGCGGCCTGCTGTCCGACCGCTACGGACGCAAGCCGTCCCTGCTGTTCTTCGGACTCGGCTTCGCCCTGCTCGTCGTGCCGCTGCTGCACGCCCTGGACGGCTCGTTCCTCTCCCTGCTGCTCGTCCAGTGCGCCGGCATGGTGCTGCTCACCGGCTTCACCTCGATCTCGGCGGCCGTGAACGCGGAGGTCTTCCCCGCCCGGGTACGGGCGGCGGGCATCGGCTTCCCGTACTCGCTGACGGTCGCCCTCTTCGGCGGCACGGCCCCGTACGTCGCCACCCTGTTGCAGGACCTCGGCAGGCCCGGCCTGTTCCCCTGGTACGTCGCCGCGCTGTGCCTGTGCTCCTCGGTGGTGTACCTGCGGCTGCCGGAGAGCGCCCACCGGCCCCTCGACCGCTGAGCGCCGTCCGCCCGCGACACGGGCCGGCGTTGCTGCGGCCCCGGCCGCCGGACCGGGGCCGCAGGACACCTCCTTCGACAACCTAGCGGCGCGCGTCCACCACCGCGAGGAGCTTGCCGCTGGTCGGGCTGCGGTCCAGCGACGGGCCGTCGACCGCCTCGACCACCAGGTCCAGCAGCCGCTCGGTCACCGCCGAACGGAGCTCCGGATAGCCGGACAGGAAGACCTGGCGCAGCCGCTGCGGGTCCGTCGCCGGCCCCCGCTCCACCCGTACGGTCAGCCGCTCGCGCGCCTGCGTGCCGTCGAGCCTGATCTGCAACTCGCCGCGGTGGCCGCCCTGCTCCTCGGCCAGCGCCAGGAAGCGGCGGTGGTTCAGGAAGTGCGTGGCCACCCGCATCACGTCGCCGGTGCGGCCCATCAGCTCGAACCGGGGAGCCCGCCGGCCGCAGGGACAGCGGCCCGGCACCTCCCGGCCGAGGTCGCCTATCAGGTAGCGGCCCAGCTGCTGGCCGCGCCGGGCGTGCGTGGTGAAGACCAGCCGGCCCGTCTCACCCGGGGCCACGGGCCGGTCCTCGGCCAGGTCCACGATCTCCATGGTGTGGAGGTCGGCGTGCAGGTGGTGGACGCCGCCGGAGCTGTCCGCGCACTGGTAGCCCAGCGGGCCCAGGTCGGTGCTTCCGTAGGTGATCGAGCGGATGACCTCGATGCCGAACTCCGCCTTCAGCGTGCGCTGCTGCTCCCGCGTGAAGTGCTCGCCGCCGTAGAAGACCTTGCGCAGGCCCCCGTAGGCGCGCAGTGCGTCGGCCTCCGCGTGGAGCAGCTGCCACAGGTAGGAGGGCATGCCGAAGAGGGTGTCGGCCCGGTGCTCGACGATGGCCTGGACCGTGGCCCGGTGGTCCGCTCCCGCCGCCAGGGGCAGCTGCACCCCGCCGAGCCGTTCCAGTACGGAGAAGAAGCTGATGAAGCTGCCGTACATGCCGCCGCAGTAGAAGAGGTTGGCGGTGCGGTCCCCGGCCGGGTCGTAGCCGGCGGCGAGCAGGCCGCGGGCGGCGGCGTGCATCTGGGTGTCGTAGTCGTCGTAACTGAAGACCGACAGGGCGGGAGCGCCCGTGCTGCCGCCGCTGCGGAAGTACAGCTCGGCATCGGCCCGGGCCAGCTCCCGGGCCGGTCCCTGGACGTCCTCCTTGCCCAGCAGGGGGCCCGCCGGAGGCGGCAGGACGACGGGCCGGACCAGGTCGTCGAGGCAGGCGGTCGTGGCGAACCGGGCCGGGTCGGCCTGAACCGCGACGCGGCGGCTGTAGCGCTGGAGGGCGTAGACGCCGTCGTGCGGTTCGCCCGCGTAGCTCGCCGTCATGGCGCCGACCGGCGTGACGCGGGTGACGCCCGCCGCCAGGGCGGTGCGGGAGAGCTCGGCGATGTCGGACCGGCTGCCCGCGATGCCCGCCGTCTGCAGGTAGCGGCGCATCGGGCGCAGGGTGGCGATCAGTTGCCTGCGGGCCAGCGGCTTGACCCACACGCTGCGGTGCAGCGGCGAGGCCGTGAGCGGCGACCGGGTGTCGGCCATGACCCGCCACGAGCCGTCGGACGCGGCGAACACCCGGGTCAGGCCCAGGTGTTCCTCCAGCCGGGCCACCAGCTCGGTCGTCGTCAGCTCGGCCGCCTCGGCGGGGTCCGCTCCGCCCCCCGAAGCGGTGTCCGCCGCCGGCGGGCGGGTCGCGAGGACGGCGGCGAACCGCTCGGCGAAGGCGAACACCTCCGCCTCGTCCTCGGTGTCGAGATACACCACCTGGGGGCTGGAACAGGCCTGCTGCTCGTGCCGGCACACGTCGTCCGCGAGGGCGTCGAGCGTGCCCGGATCCGACCAGGCGTCGCCCGTCAGGTACGCGAAGGAGATCCGGTGTCCCCACTCCACCAGCCGGCATCCGGCCGGCACATGGGCCGCCACCCCCTGGACGGCGTCCTCCCCGCCCCACACGGCGACGGCGTCCGCGGGCGCGCACATCAGGCGCAGCCACTCCTGCCGGGAGGACGGGAAGCGCAGGACGATGACCCGTGCGGCGAGCGCCCCGCTGGGATCGAGGGCCGCCAGCTCGGCCATCAGGTGCTGGGTCAGGAGCGTGTCGGCGCTGCTGGTCTTGAGGACGTTGACGTTCCCGGCCAGCAGCCCCTCGACGATGCTCAGCGGAGCGACCGTCGTGGCGTTGCCGGGGGCGATGTGGGCGACCAGGCCGACGGGTGCCCACGCCTCGTAGACGCTCTCGCGGGGATCGGGCCGGTCCAGCCGGCCGGGGGCCGCGCCGCCGAGTTCGCGGCGCAGCTTGCGCGTCAGCTCCCGCCGGCCCAGCAGGCCACCGAGCTCGGCCAGCACGGCCGGGTCCTCTCCTGGGGGCAGGTGTGCGGCGAGCCGGGTGTGTACGGGGTGGGCCCGGTCGCCCAGGGCGGTGGCGAGGGCGTCGCAGGCGGCCAGCACGGTCTCGGTGTCCAGTACCGTGGCCAGCGCGGCCTCGACGGCGGCCGGCAGGGCGGCGAGGCGCCGTCCGGCCTCCTCGTCGCCGATGAAGGCACCCTGCCAGTAGTGGTGCGCGCCGGCGTCGCCGTCCTGCTCGTGCGCGGCCTCGGTGATGCTCTTCGTCACGGTCACGCCATGCCCTTCATCAGTTCCGCTGCGGCCACCGCGCAGCTGCGGTTGCGGCTCACCCCGGCACGGCCGTGGACGGTGAACCAGGGGGTCTTCAGCTCGCACCCGCAGGCCTCGCCGGGGTGGAGGGAGGCGAGGTCGCCCATGACCACGCTCTGCGCCGGCACCGAGGTGATGTACGGCGACACCAGGTGCAGGTAGCCCCGCTCCCCGTACGGCAGGGGTTCGAGGGTGCGCGTGGAGCGGATCGTGACCCGGGACCACACGGGGGCGTGCAGCCGGTGGTGGTCGCACTCGATGTACGGGATGCAGTGCTCCACCGACCCGAAGGTGTCCCGGATCCGCTCGCCAGGGATCCCGAGCTGCCCGGTGACGCGTGCGTACAGCTCCTCCTTGCCGATGCGCCGGTCGGAGTGCCCCTTCCAGCCGCCGCCGAGGACGACGAGGGAGCCCTCGGGCAGGCGCAGCGGGGGCAGCCCCATGGCCCGCATCCGCTCCAGGGTGAAGAAGAGGAAGGCCGGGAAGCCGAGGATGCGGACCGGGGCGTCCTCCCGCTCGAAGCGGCGCAGGGCGGCGATGCAGCCGAAGGGGTCGAACTCGTGGTCGCCGCCGGTGTTGCGCAGGGCGTACTCGACGCTGCGCGCCGGGGCGAAGTCGCACAGGTAGTTGTCGGTGAAGGCGGTCCCGAGGCTGAGGGAGGGAGCCGGCTCGTAGCTGTACAGGAGGTAGTTGACCTCCTGGTCGGGGGTGATCCAGCCGTTGCGCTCGAAGATCCGGGCGACCATCCGCTGGGCGGAGCGGATCGTCCAGTGGTCGAAGAACATCTGCGACTTCTGGCCGGTGGTGCCGGAGGAGGTCAGGTGCAGCTCGACGTCCTCGCGGGGGACGGACAGGACCTCGTGCCGCTTGAAGAAGTTCGCGTGGACGAGCGGTGTCCGGTACGGCTGTGCCGGGGGAGTGGCCTCGTACAGGGAGCGGAAGAAGGGGGAGCGTTCGACGTGCCAGGCGTTGGTCTCCGCCATGGCGGCGGCGAACAGCTCGTCCTCGGCGGGCCCGAAGGCGTACGGGTCGGTCAGGTCGCACAGCTGCTGTACGTGCGGCAGGAGGGCCGGGTCGGGTACGGCGACCGGCGCGAGATGGGGGTTCATGGGGCAACCTCGGATGACGTGGGCAGGTGTGTCGACGCCCAGGCCGACACGTAGCAGTCCAGATAGGGCTGGAGGGGCGGTTCGACGGCGACGCCGCGGAAGTCGATGCGCTCGCTGGAGCGGGACAGGACGGCGTAGTCGTGGAAGCCGTCGCCGTCCGCGCGCATCGCCGGGTAGACGGCCCCGGCGACGAACCCCTCGGCGAGGAAGGCCGCGAGGACCTCGTGGTGGGCGAGCGGAACCAGGGCCTCGACGTAGCCCGCTCCCGCCCGCGCCAGGGCCCGGGTGACGGGTTCGAGGCACGCGGAAGCGGCGGCCGGGTCGGGGTGGGCGGTGAGCAGGGAGCAGTACCCCCCGGCGCGGTTGAGGTAGGCGTAGACCTCGAACCGGCCGTCCTCGGGGGTCAGCAGCACGTTCGGGGTGTGCAGCGGGTAGAACCAGCCCTCGGCGCTCGGGAACCGCTCGCGGAAGCGGCGGCGTACGAAGGCCGGCGCCTCGATCATCTCCAGCCGGACCCCGTCGCCCCGCCGCGCGGGCGGGGCCGGGTGCGGGCCGGCGGCGGCCCGCACCCCGGAGTAGCCGATGCCCAGCGCGGCCCCCGCGGTGCGCAGCAACGGCAGGAGCGGGGCGGGCACTTCGGTGACGGGGATCCGGCGGTCCAGCACCCCGGCGGAGTGACGCGCGTAGAGTGCGAGGCTTTCGCGGCTGCGCAGATCCACCGCGTTGGGCAGGATGCCCAGCGGGCGGAAGCCGTTGCGGGCGACGACGCGCTGCGGGCCGGCGCTGACGGTGCGCACCGTCGCGTACACCGAGTCGAGCCGTCCCGTGTCCAGCATGCCCGCGCACAGGGCCCCGGTGAGGGTGGCGGCCAGTCCCGCCGCGCGGTGTCCGGGGTGTACGGCGATGCCCTCCAGACGGCCGATGCGGCTGCCCGCCTCACCGTGGATGGCGGCGGACGCGGTCAGGGCCCCGGTGTCCGCGCAGCGGCCGACGAGCCACAGCGAGTGCGGGTCCTCGATGAGCCGGGCCATCTCGGCCGGGTCGGTGCCCAGGGCCACGGGGTAGTGCGGTCCGTAGACGGCGTAGTAGAGCTGGCGCAGTTCGGCGATGTCCGCGCACGCGGCGGGGGTGATGACCGGGTTCACCGCTCACCTCCGGCGGGCCCGGCCGCGGGGGACTTCAGCAGGGCCAGCGCGCAGGCCGCGGGGACCAGGCCGGCGCCCTGCACCAGGCACAGCACCTGCGGGGAGAGGAAGTCGCCGGCGAAGCCGAACGCCAGGGAGGCCACGGGCAGGGAGGCGCCCAGCACGGCCTGCATCACGGCGAAGAAGCCGGGCTTGTCGGCCGGGGGCACCAGCCGCTGGAAGAGGGCCACGAAGCGGACGCTGACGGCCCCGGCACACCATCCGGCCACGGCCAGGCAGCCCATGATGACCGCCCGGTGGGCGACCAGCCCCGGCAGCGCGAGGGCGAGGGCCATCAGGCCCAGGCAGCAGGCACCGGCGAGCGTGGGGCGTCCCGGCACGCGGGTGCCGGTGAAGGCGCCGACGAGCGTGCCGGTGCCGAGGGCGGCCTCCAGCAGGGCCACGGTGGCGCCACCGCCCGCGAGGACCGAGCGGGTGTAGAGGGGGATGACGACGAACACGGCGGCGGTGAAGAGGTTCGCCGCGGTGAAGCAGATCAGGATCCTTCGCACGTAGGGGAGTTCCCCGAGGATGCGGCGCAGCGTGCGCCGCGGCGGCGGGCCCGGCGCGTCGGCTCCGGCGCCCGGCACGACGGTGCGGAAACGGGCGCTCGCGACGAGGAGGGCGGCGCCGAGGTAGGCGGCCGCGCAGCCGGCGGCCAGGCCGGCCACACCGGTCCGGTCGACGGTCAGGGCGCCGAGCAGCGCTCCGCCGAGGCCGGCCAGGGACTGGGTGGACAGCTCGAAGCCGGTGGCGGTCTCGATGTCGGCGTCGTCGACGAGTTCGGGCACCGAGGTGGTCAGGCAGGGGTCGAAGAACGCCTGGCAGGTCGCCAGGGCGAGACCGGCCGCGTACACGGTGGCGAGCGGCAGGCCGCCGCCGTACGCCCACAGCGCCAGGGCCCCCGAGGCGCCCCCGGCCAGGGCTGCGGCGGTCCGCAGCACCGAACGGTGCGCGCACCGGGCGACCGCCGCCGCCACGACGGGCGCCAGCGCCACGGCGGGCAGGGTGCAGGCCGCCATGAACAGCCCGGAGGCGAGCCCGCGCGCGTCGTGCACGGCGTAGGCGACGATCCACCAGGCCACGCCGACCTGGAACATCCGCACGGCGGCCTGGCTGAGGATCTGGCCGAGCCACACGGCGCCGAAGGCGCGGTTGCGCAGGACCAGCGGAACGCGCCGCCGGCCGGCCGCGGTCTCCGTCGCCGTCGCGGCCTCGGCACCGGTCGGGGTCTCGGTCTCGGTCTCGGGCAGGGCGGTGGTCATGCGGTCGGCCTCTCGTCGAGGACCCGGACGAGCTTGCCCGAGCGCGGGTTGACGGCGAGGTCGCGGTGGCGCACCCACTCCACGGACAGCGGGTGCACGAATCCGGCGCGCACGCTGTCGGGATACAGCGGCCGCACGTTCTCCAGCTCCGCCACGACGGCCTCGGACAGCTCCTGCCGGCCGTGCCGGCCGTGCCGGCCGTGCCGGTCGTGGTCACCGGGGGACGTCGCCAGCCGCAGGACGAGCCCGTCGCGGCCCTCCCAGCGGCGGACGACGAGCTGCATGCCGACCACCTGGCCCGCGGTGTCCGCCGCGGCCACGGCGTCCTGGGCGTCCTGGGTGTAGAGGGAGACGGGACCCACCCGCACGCCCTCCTCGGCGCGGCCGAGTATCCGGAAGTGCCCCGGCCCGGTGCCGGTCCACTCGGCCCGGTCGCCCGCGGGGTAGCGGATGACCGGCATCAGGCGGCGGAAGAGGCTGGTGACCACGACCCGGCCGGGACGGCCCGGTTCGGTGATGGGCTCACCGGTGCAGTCGTCCAGGATCTCGACGACCGAGTACGGCGTGAAGGGGCGGTGCACGCGGGCGTCGGGGCCGGGTACGGGATGGCCGAGCAGACCCGCGTCGACGCTGGCGTATCCGACGGAACGGGCCTCGGCGCGCGGGAACGCGGCGGCCAGCAGGCGCCGCTGGTCGTCGAAGAGGGCCTCGCCGCCGAAGAGCAGCAGCTCCACCGCGTCGAGCCGGACACCGGACGACACGACCTGCTCGGCGAGCCGGCACAGCGTGGTCGGTGTGCCGGCCAGCACCTGGGCGGCGAGGTCGCGCAGCGTGGGGATCGTCGACTCCGGCGGCGCGCCGCCGCCGATGGGCAGGCGGACGTTGTCGACGGGCGCGTGGGCGAGCGAGTCGAGGACGAAGAGGAAGCTGGCGTACAGCTCCCCGGCGTAGAAGAGGTCGGCGACGCGGTGCCCCGGGCGCAGGCCCGCGTCCACGAGCCCCTGGCCGAAGGCGGTGACGAACGTGCGCCACTCGTCGCGGGTGTAGACGGAGAACTTGGGGGACCCGGTGGTCCCGCCGGTCTTGTAGACCGTGGCCTCGCCGAGCGGGCCGGTCAGCACGCGGTTGTCGCGAAGGGTGTTGGCCGCCCAGAACGCTTGCTGGTCGACCACCGGCAGGTCGGTGAGGCGGTCGGCGTCGGCCGGAAGGGACGCGTAAAGGTCCCGGTAGAAGGGCGAGTTGTGACGGGCGAAACGTATGAGGTCCGAGAGCTGCAGGGCGGACATGGGCCTTTGCCTAGGTGGTGGATCGGAACGGAAGCCGCGGCTCTGCGCGGCAGGAGCGGGCACGCTCCGGCCGGACGGGCCGGGGTGAACGAGGGACCCCCCGGTGCCCTCGCCTGCTCGGTGAACGCCAGAACATGACGCTCAGTCACGATGATGAAACATCAGTGCACCGATCACCAAATTGGGTAAATATTTTCGGCCAGCACGGCTCCATCCATAAAATTTTCCGCTCAACTACCGGGAGTCCGACGACGGTCCTACCGCCGGGCGTCCTCGAACTGGGCTCCGAACCCCGCCTGCTCGGCCAGGCTCCGCAGCTGGTCGTCGGGCAGGGCACCGGCCCGCAGGAGGGCGGCCATGTCGGCCGGGCCGATGCCCGCGTCGCCCAGGATGCCCAGCGCGCCGGCCGGTGAAGGACCGGCCACCCCCTTCCCGGGCCCGTCGACGCGCAGGACGTCCAGGACCTGGGCGGCGAGCGTGTGCTGCTCGGCGGCCCGGGTGTCCGACAGCATCAGGTCCGTCCCGCCCGCCGTGGGGCGCACGATCAGGAAGAACTCCTCGTCCGCGTTGAAGAACCCGAACACGGCGTCCGCGTCGCCGGTCCAGGCCTCGCGCACGGCGCTGATCGCCTCGTCGAGACCGGTCAGCGCGGTGCGCTCCAGCCGGATGCACTTCCAGCCGCCGCTGCTGTGGACGACGGCGACGGCGTAGCGGTGGTTCGCGTGTTCTCTCACGCCTCCACACCTGCCCTGCCCGCCACCCGGTCAGCCACGATGGCGCCGGGCATACCCCGCACGGAGCAGCCGGCTTCCCGCCCGGGGGCGCCCCCGATCCGCCCCGATCCGCATCGGGCGGCCCGCGGTACGTGCAGACCGGCCCCGGGCGGGGCAGGTGCGGGGGAGACCTGGCAGGCGAGAGAAGGGACGGACACCGTGGAACGACCGAGGATCCTCGTGGTGGGAGCCGGATTCGCCGGGGTGGAGTGCATCCGCCGGCTGGAGCGCAGGCTGGCGCCCGCCGAGGCGGACATCGCCCTGGTCACCCCCAACTCCTACCAGCTCTACCTTCCGTTGCTGCCACAAGTGGCGTCCGGAGTGCTCACCCCGCAGTCCGTCGCCGTCTCCCTGCGGCGCAGCAGCCGCTACCGCACCCGGATCATCCCCGGCGGCGCCGTCGGCGTGGACACCCGGGCGAAGGTCTGCATCATCCGCAAGATCACCGGCGAGCTGACGGAACGGGCCTACGACTACCTCGTGCTGGCTTCCGGCAGCATCACCCGCACCTTCGACATCCCCGGCCTCACCGAGCACGCCCGGGGCATGAAGACCCTCGCCGAAGCCACCTATCTGCGCGACCACGTCATCTCCCAGCTGGACCTGGCCGACGCGAGCGAGGACGAGGCGGAACGGGCCTCCCGGCTGTGCTTCGTCGTGGTCGGCGGCGGGTACGCCGGCACCGAGACGGCGGCCTGCCTGCAACGTCTCACCCACCACGCCGTCAAGCGCTACCCCCGGCTGGACCCCCGCCAGATCACCTGGCACCTCCTCGACCTCGCCCCCCGGCTCATGCCCGAGCTCGGCGACTCCCTGGGGCGGGCCGCCCTGGACATCCTGCGCCGCCGCGGCATCCAGGTCTCCCTCGGCGTCAGCGTCGCCAAGGCCGGACCCACGGAGGTGAC
Source organism: Streptomyces sp. 3211.6 (assembly GCF_003634815.1). NCBI lineage: Bacteria > Bacillati > Actinomycetota > Actinomycetes > Kitasatosporales > Streptomycetaceae > Streptomyces > Streptomyces sp. 3211.6. The sequence continues at coordinate 7,379,381 of NZ_RBXC01000001.1, forward strand.
GCTGACCGACGGCAGGGTGCTGCCCAGCAGGACCCTCATCTGGACGGCGGGGGTGGCCGCCAGCCCCCTGATCGGCACCCTCGGCGCGGAAACCGTGCGCGGCAGGCTGCTGGTGACGCCGGAGATGACGGTGCCCGGCGCGGCCGGGGTCTTCGCGCTGGGAGACGCCGCGGCCGTCCCCGACCTCGCCGCCGGGCAGGAGGGCGTCCTCTGCCCGCCCACCGCCCAGCACGCCCTGCGCCAGGGCCGCGTCCTCGCGGACAACCTTGTCGCGACACTGCGCCGGCGGCCGCTGCGCCCGTACGTGCACAAGGACCTGGGACTCGTCGTCGACCTGGGCGGCACCGACGCGGTGTCCAAGCCGCTGGGGGTCCCGCTGCGCGGCCTGCCGGCCCAGGCCGTGGCCCGCGGCTACCACTGGTCCGCGCTGCGGACCAATGTCGCCAAGACGCGCGTCCTGACGAACTGGCTGCTCAACGCGGTGGCCGGGGACGACTTCGTCCGGACGGGCCTGCGGGCCTCCAAGCCGCCGACCCTGCGGGAATTCGAGCACAGCGACGCCTACCTGACCCCCGATCAGGTACGGGCCCACACGGCGGCCCTGCGCGCCACCGGCTGAGGGAGCGCGGGGCAGGGGAGCGGTTGCGGCATCCCCTCGCACGGGAGGGGATGCCGGGAACCCCGGGTCCGGCGACCGGAAAGGCCGCCTCCGCGGCGGGCGTCACGACGGGCGGGGTGCACTCTCCCGGTCGGGCTCCGTGCCGGCCGCGTGATCCGGACCCCCGGCCGGGACGGCAGCACGCAGCGCCGCCTCGACCCCGGCGGTTGCCGGTCATGGACGCCGTGACGGCCGTCATCGACAGGAGGAGGCCGGCAGCGGTGTAGAGCGGGGTGCGCACGTCGCAGGCGGTGGCAAGCCGGCCGCCGAGGAAGGCGCCGAACGGGGCCGCGCACCTGCCGAGCATGCGGGAGGTGGAGGCGCCCCGGCCCATCAGCGCGGCGGGCAGTGACCGCGACAGCCCCTCACCCGCCGCGGCAACGGCGGCCCGGACGCGCCGTGCCGGTGTCGGCCCGAGCCCGTCCCCGGAGGGGATTGCGGATTCCTCTGATGGCATCGGCACTCCCACCGAGCTCGCTCACCCCCAGGAGGGCGGCGGAATCATCCCGGCGTTCGACGACGCGCTCCCGCTTCCGCCCGGCGGCTCGGCCGCCGCCGTCACCCCGCTCCTGTACGAAGGACCGCCGCCCTTTTGCGCGGGTCGTACGCCGGCCCGACACCCTCGATCAGCAGCAGGTCCCCCTCGATGTGGTCGGTCCGCAGCCGCAGGATCTCCTGGTAGGCGGGGGACTCGTACCAGGCCTGTGCCACGGCCAGGTCGGGGAACTCGATCAGCACCATGCTGCCGGGCCAGGCCCCTTCCACCACCCGGGCCGGAGGGCCGTGGATGACGAAGCGGCCGTCGAAGGGATCGAGGGTGTCCTGGATGCGCTCCAGGTACTCCAGGATGTCGGGGTGATGACGACGGTTGCGCAGATGTGCGAAGCCGTAAGCAGACATGTCACGTTCCTTTGCCGCCTGTCCGCGTCCCCGTGCGGGACAACGCTCCGAACGTAGCCAGGCGGCCCGTTGCGCGGCCATTACCGCAGAGGTAATCGCCTGCCGACGCAGGGGCGGCATCCCTCTCGCTCCGGAGCGGTCCGGGGCGACAGTATGGGGTGGCTCCTGGAGGCGGAAGCGGAAACGTGAACCGTTCCCCGTCCTGGCCGAGATCTCCACCCGACCCGAAGGGGTGTGCGCACATGCCCGACCAATCGAGCGCCGAGACCGGGGACCGCGTCGAGCTCGCCCCCGGCGAAGTCCCCTCCGACGGCCGCTTCGCCAACCCCGACCTCCTCCCCGTACCGGTCGGGGCCCGGAGGTGGACGACGTACAACTTCACCGCCCTGTGGGTCGGCATGGCGCACAACATCCCCTCCTGGCTGCTGGCCTCCGGGCTGGTGGCCCTCGGCATGGACTGGAAGCAGGCCGTCTTCACCATCGCGCTCGCCAACCTGGTCGTGCTCGTGCCGATGCTCCTCACCGGGCACGCCGGCCCCAAGTACGGGATCCCGTTCCCCGTTCTGGCCCGCGCCTCGTTCGGGGTCCGCGGCGCCAACCTGGCCGCGCTCATCCGGGCGGCCGTGGCCTGCTGCTGGTTCGGGATCCAGACCTGGATCGGCGGGTCCGGGATCTTCGTCCTGCTCGGCAAGATCTTCGGAGGCTGGGCGGGGGCCGCCGAGATCGGCGGCGAGCCGTGGACGCTGTGGCTGTGCTTCATCGTCTTCTGGGCCCTCGAGCTCGCCATCATCTACCGGGGGATGGAGGCCCTGCGACGCTTCGAGAACTGGGCCGCGCCCTTCGTCATCGTCGGCGCGCTGACCCTGCTGGTGTGGACCGGGGTGAAGGCGGGCGGCTTCGGCGAACTGCTCGACCAGCCGTCCCGGCTCGGCTGGGGCGCGGACTTCTGGCCGGTCTTCTTCCCCTCGCTCATGGGGATGATCGCCTTCTGGTCCACCCTCTCCCTCAACATCCCCGACTTCACACGCTTCGGCGCGGGCCAGCGCTCCCAGATCCTCGGACAGACCCTCGGGCTGCCGACGACGATGACCCTCTTCGCGCTGCTGTCGGTGTTCGTCACCTCCGGCTCGGAGGCGGTGTACGGAGCCCCGATCTGGGACCCCGTGGAGCTCGCCGCCAAGGCCGACAGCGTCTTCGGGCTGCTGTTCGCCCTGGTCACCGTGCTGGTCGCGACGATCTCGGTGAACATCGCGGCGAACGTCGTCTCCCCGGCCTACGACCTGGCCAACCTGGCCCCCCGCCTGATCGACTTCCGCCGGGGCGCGCTGATCACCGGCGTGGTCGGCGTGCTGGTCATGCCCTGGCAACTGACGTCCACCCCCGAGCTGTACATCTTCACCTGGCTGGGCCTGGTCGGCGGGCTGCTCGGTGCCGTGGCCGGCGTCCTCATCGCGGACTACTGGGTCGTGCGCCGCACCCGGCTCTCGCTGCCCGGCCTCTACCAGGAGGGCGGCCCGTACTGGTACACGGGAGGCTGGAACCTCCGGGCCCTGGCCGCCTTCGCGGCCGGCGGGGTACTGGCCATCGGCGGCTCCCACTCGTCCCCCGGCAAGGGCCCGTTCCCCGAAGCGGGCCTGATCCCCTTCCTCAAGCCGCTGGCGGACTACGGCTGGGCGGTGGGCCTGACCGCGTCCCTGCTGCTCTACGCGGCGCTCATGAGCGGGGCGCGTCCCGGCGCACCGGGAGCCGACCGGGCGGACGGCCGGCCGGCCTGAGGCCGGTGCGGGGCCCGGAAGCCGCCGTGAGGGGCCGTTGTCAGTGGTACCCCGTAGCGTCGTCGGCATGGGAACGGTGACGGTCGTCGACGAGACGACAACGGGGGACAGGGGCGCAGTCGTCGGACTCGAGATCGCCGAGGAGCGGCTCACCGTGCGTGAGTTGATCCGGCGGCGGGTCTTCCAGGAGGCCGCGGAGTTCAACGCGCGCGCGGAGCCGCACATGTTCCAGGGCCTCGTGCAGCCGCAGGACACCGAGCGGGTTCCGAGCGGATACGCGCTGCGCACCCCGCGCCGCATCGACCCGCAGGCCCAGGCGCAGCGCGCGCTGGCCGCGTTCGCGGGGAACGGGTTCCTGGTGCTCGTCGGGGACCGGCAGGTCACGGACCCGGACGAGGAGCTGGAGCTGCCGCCCGGCGTCGAGGTGACGTTCCTGAAGCTCGTGCCGCTGGTGGGTGGCTGACCGTGGACGCGCCGGGCAGGCTGAGCAGGATCCAGGGCCACGCGGCCGCGCGCGAGGCCGGTCCGCTCGCGTAAGAGGCGCTGGGCCTGGCGACGCCCCGGGCGACCGTCAGCGGGGACGTCTGGGTCCGGACGATCGAGCTGCTGGAGGGCCTCGATCCCGCGGTGCGTGCGGACGTCGCACGAGAGTTCGGCCGGCTGTACACCACGTCCGGCTCCGAGGAGCGCCCGCGGTCGAAGGTGTTGCGGCTCCTGCAAGCCGTGGGTGCGGGCCTGCCCGGTGATCCGCTCGCCGCTGAGCGCACCGCCGAGCTGGACAAGCTCGGCAGGGAGGTTTCCAGCTGGTCCGACGGCGACGCACGGTTCGCCGCCGAGCACGAACTGGCCGCCGGGCGAACCCTGTCGGCACCCGTCGTGGCGTTCCTGCGGCGATCCGCACTGGAGGCGTACCGCCGGCCGGAGATGGCGGCCTTGGCGAAAAGGCTGACGGAACCCGTGCTGAACGTGGGAGAGGCATGGGCCGAGCAGGCCATGAAGGAGGCCGCCGGGGAACCCGGACTGCTGCCCCTGCTCGTCCACGCCACCACCGCGACGTCGGCCAAACCCACGGCCCAGTGGGACAAGGCCGCGCTCACCCTCGCCGCATCCCTCGGCACCGACGCCGTGCGCGCGGCGGTGCTCGGCTGGCTCCCGCTCGTCGGCCGCCCCCGCACCTTCGCGTTCACCACCGTGCAGTACGGGCCCGACCCCCACCTCGTCTTCGACCCGTACAACGCCAACGCCCTGCGTGGCCTCGCCTGGATCCTCGCCCTGCTGCCCGCCCACCCGGACATGGCCCGCGCTCTCGGCGCCCTCGTCGAGACCTCCCTGAAGAAGGTCCCCGGCCTCGGGCCCGTGAACCCCAAGGTCGCCAACGCCGCGGTCACGGCCCTCGCCCGTATCGACAGCGAGGCGGCCCTCGCCGAGCTGGCCCGGCTCGCCACCCGCACCACCTACAAGGGCACCCTCAAACTGCTCAACACCGCCCTCGACACCCGCGCGGCAGCGCTCGGCCTCAGCCGGGAGGAGATCGAGGAACCGGCCGTGCCGCCCACGGGCTGACCGAGGTCGGCCGCTGCGCGACACAGCTCGGCGACATCACCGCCCTGCTGGAGATCGAGGGCCCCAAAGCCGACCTGCGCTGGCGCTCCGCCGGCGGAAAGGAGATCAAGTCCGTCCCCTCCGCGGTCCGGCGCGACCACCCCGAGGAGCTGAAGGAGCTCAAGGCCGCCGTCAGGGACATCGACAGGATGCTCGGCGCCCAGACCGAGCGCCTGGACCGGCAGTTCCTCGCCCGCCGTACGTGGTCCTACGCCGCCTGGCGCGACCGCTACCTCGACCACCCCCTCGTCGGCAGCCTCGCCCGCCGCCTGCTGTGGACGGTCGACGGCACCGCGGCCGGCTTCGCCGACGGCGCCCTGCGCACCCTCGCCGACGAGCCGGTCGAGCCGGCCGGCCACGACACGGAGGTCACCCTCTGGCACCCCGTCGGCCGCGAGCCCGCCGAGGTCGTCGCCTGGCGGGACTGGCTGGAGCGGCACGCGATCACCCAGCCCTTCAAACAGGCCCACCGCGAGGTGTACCTGCTGACCGACGCGGAGCGGGCGACGGGCACGTACTCGAACCGGTTCGCGGCGCACATCGTCCGCCAGCACCAGTTCCACTCCCTCGCCGCGGTCCGCGGCTGGCGCAACAAGCTCCGCCTCTGCGTCGACGACTCGGCTCCACCCGCCACGCGTGAACTCCCGCAGTGGGGCCTGCGCGCCGAGTACTGGATCGAAGGCGAGGGCGAGGACTACGGCGTCGACACCACCGAGTCGGGCAGCTACCTGCGGCTGCGTACCGACCAGGTGCGCTTCTACCCGATCGGCGCACCGGAGAACTCCGCGCACTGCTACGGCGGCGAGTACCGCATGCGGCTGCGCGACGGCGCGCAGCCGGTCGAACCGCTCCCGCTAGGCGAGATCCCGCCGCTCGTCCTCTCCGAAGTCCCGCCAAGGACACGGAGATCACCGATCCGACGATCGTCAGCCAGATACGCCGCTGAACGGCCGTGCGCCCCGCTTCGCACCGGAGCGGGGCCACTGCGCCCCGTCATCCCCCTCCCGGACGGTGGCGACGCGGCGCGGGCCTGTTCGGCGGAAACCCGTGCCGGTCGCGCCTCCGGGCCGGCGGCGGCCCCGCTCATTAGCCTGGGCCCATGACCCCCGAGTCCCACCCGGTCCCGGACCGGTACACCGTCGTTCTCCGCCCCGGCCCGCCCGGCGTCCAGGACGCCAAGGGCCACGACGCGGTCCTGCGCACCGCCCGGGTCGAGAGGACCGGCGCCACCGGTGTCTCCGGCTACCCGTGCTACGAGGGGGAGGGGGTCCGGGCGGAGATCGACCCCGAGAGCAGGGCCGTTGAGGCGGTCACCGTGGACGGCGGGGAGCTCCCGTACGGCTGGATCGCCCAACTGACCGACGACGACCCCGGCCGCCGGCGGACCTGACCCGGACTCTCCCGTGGTCCCACCGCCCGGCTACTTGGCGATCTTCCGCAGGATCAGGGGCGAGGCGGCCGTGCCCATCGGATGACAGTCGGCCGCCGCCGGGCCGGGCCGGCCCGGTAGGGCGTCACTGCCCGCGCGGCCGAGGGCCGAGGAGGGCCCGGGCGATGGCCGTCTGCTCGGGCTGGAGTGTGACCGCGCCGTCCTCGATGTCCCAGAGGCAGTTCTGCAGGACGCGGCCGAGCGTCCATCCGCGGGCCCGGTCCCGGTCCAGACCGACGACCTCCGTCATGAGGTCGAAGCGGTGGCGGACGGCCCGGGGGACGTCTCCGGCGCCGAGGACGTCGTCCCACCGGTTGCGCAGCGCGGGCAGCAGTTCGAAGCCGGGATCGCCGGCGAGCGGCTTGGGGTCGATGGCGAGCCACGGAGCCCGTCCGGACGCCTGAGAGGACGCAAGAGGAGCGAGGACGTTGTCGTAGTGCAGATCCCAGTGCAGGAGCCGGTCGCCGGGTTCGTCGAGCAGTTCCCCCATCGCAGCCGCGCACGAGGCCAGTAGCCGTCGCTCGGACGGATCGGCCAGGGACCGGGAGTACACGGGGAACCGGTCGAGCATCGCGGCGGCGATGTCGCCCAGCCGACGCAGGCCGGCGGGGGCCGGAACGGCGGACAGGTGCGCCAGCAGCTCGGAAAGGAAGGTGAGGGCCGCGGTGCCGTCGGGCACCGCCGAGAGCGACCGGCCGGCGTCGAGACGTTCCAGCAGCAGGGCACCGCGCTCCGGAGCGGCGTTCAGCAGTCCGGCCGCGTGGCGGTCGCCCCAGACGCGCAGGGCCAGCGGCTCGTCGCGTGTCTCCTCGTCGACGGGCTGGAGTTTGAGCACGGCGGGCGGGCCGTCCGCCTGGAGCACCGGCAGGACGAGCGCGACGGCCCCGTGTGCCGGCGGCCCGTCCAGGCGCAGGTTCCAGTGGCCCAGCAATTCCCCGGCCAGGGCGGGCAGGGCGGCGGTCCACGCCTGCCGGCCCTCTGCCTCCTGCGAGGCGGCGAGGGCCGCCGGTACTTCTACCTGGAACCGAGACCGGCTGATGGCCACGATGCTCCCCGGATGGCGACGTCGTCGAAGTGCCAGCATGCCTGACGGCCACCGGCCACCGGCCACCGCCGCCGAGCCGGGATCGTCCGCCTCGACGCGGCACCCGGAGGTTGCGTGACATGACACACAGGGCGCACGGCGCTCCGGCGGGCGTGTGGAGATCGACCGGGCACGCGCAATTCATCATTTGTCCGTGTTTGCCGTAGACATGTCGCACTCCACCAGAAACGGAATTGTCGACTCTCATTCCCTCGCGCCCAACGTGACTGATGGGGGCCGGTTCCGGCGGTGTGTCAGCTTCGCTCCGATGCGCTCGTAACGGCGCTATGCACGATCTTGCACGCCTTTCAAGCCGTGGCCCGGAAGCCCCGCGTCCCGCCCGCGCCCGGGCTTGCCATCCCTCTGCGGGGCTTCTCAGAATGACCACTCCTCCGGCGCCTTCGCGGTCCCGGCGCCGGGAGCTTCGCGATCACCGAGTGAGGGCACGCATGAGGAAGCACCGCAAGAAGACGCACTACAGGAAAATAGCTGTCGCCGTCGGCGCGCTGGCCATCGTGGGGGTCCCCACCGCCGCCATGGCCTGCCTGGACCCCCAGGAAACCGGCCCCGCACGTACTGCCGCCACCGCGTGGCAGGACCCCTCCCTCGCCGGGCCGCAGGCGCGGCCGCAGGTGGAGACCCCGGCCGAGATACCGGTCGAGATCCCCGAGGCCGCGCCGCCGGCACCCGCGGAGCCCGTCGCCGAGCCGTCGGCCGAACACGAGCAGGCCGCCGCCGCCCCGCCGCCCGCGGCGCCCCGGCCGCCGGCACCCCCGGCCGAGCCGTCGGCCGCGCCCTCGGCCCCGCAGGCCTCCGGGGCGCAGACCGACGCCCAGGCCCAGGTCCTCGCGCTGGTCAACCAGGAGCGCGCCGCCGCCGGGTGCCCCGCCCTCACCGTGAACCCGATGCTCACGAAGGCCGCCCAGGACCACAGTGCGGACATGGCCGCCCACGCCACCATGTCCCACACCGGCTCCGACGGATCCGACCCGGGCACGCGCATCACCCGTGCCGGATACCAGTGGCAGACGTACGGCGAGAACGTCGCCTACGGCTACAGCACCCCCGAACAGGTCATGGAGGGCTGGATGAACAGCCCGGGCCACCGGCGCAACATCCTCGACTGCTCGTACCGGGAGATCGGCATCGGCCTGGCCCAGCCGGGCCAGTACTGGACGCAGGACTTCGGCGCGACGCGCTGACCCGGCGGGGCGGCGCGGGGGCGGCGGGCCCGGGACGGAATCCCGGAGGCCCCACGCCGCGCCCGCCCGAGGCCGTCCTACACCCCGTAGTGCTTCTTGATCAGCTCGTACGAGCGGACGCGGTCCTGGAAGCCGTAGACGGGCGTCGTCAGCATCAGCTCGTCCGCTCCCGTCTCCGCGGCCAGTTCCCGGAGCCGGCGGACGACGGCCTCGGGCGTCCCGGCCGCCTGCTGTGCGCGGAAGCCCGCCAGGGCCGCCCGCTCCGCTTCCGTGAACGGGTGCGCGGCCGCCTCCTCGGGCGTCGGGAAGGGGATCTCGCTGATCCCCTTGAGGAGCCCGGCCTTGACGACGTCCATCGGCCCGATGAGCCGCTGGGCCTCCTCTTCCGTCTCCGCGCACACCGCCTCCACGCACAGCAGCACCCGCGGCTGCCCGCACCAGCGCGACGGGGTGAACGCCGCCCGGTACGTCTCCAGGACCGCACGCGTGTTCTCGGGCCGGATGTGGTGCGCGACGGCGACCGGAAGGCCGAGTTCGGCGGCGAGGCCGGCCCCGGCGGTGCTGGAGGCCAGCAGCCAGGGCTGCGGCAGCGGGCCGAGCGCGACCTCGTCGACGAGGAAGGACAGGATCGCGGCGACGTCGTCGCGGTATTCCGCGTCCGTCGTCGGCCCGGCTCCGCGGCGCAGCGCCCGCGCGGTGGCCTCGTCGAAGGTCCCGGGGCCGCGGCCGACGCCCAGGTCGATGCGGTCCGGGTGCAGGGCGGCCAGCGTTCCGAACTGCTCCGCCAGGGTGATGGGCGCGTGGTTGGGCGCCAGCACTCCGCCGGAACCGAGGCGGATGGCCGAGGTGGAGGCCGCGGCGTGCGCGCTGAGCACGACCGGGGGGAAGGCGCCGATCGCGGGGGAGTGGTGGTGCTCGGCGTACCAGAGCCGGTGGTATCCCAGCCGCTCCAGCTCCTGAGCGAAGGCCGCGGTGTCCCGCAGGGTGTCCAGGGCGCGGGTGCCGGTCTGGACCATCGCGACTTCGAGTGCGGAAAGAGGTATCTCGACCATCCCGTCAGCATAGGGATCATGCGGCGGGCGACGACCCGGTGATCCTTTTCGCGCCACGCGGGGGCCCGGCGTGCCGCGCAACGAACGGACCGCCGCAAGGAGTCACGCCGCGCGTGCCCGCGCACATTGACGCGATCGCGACGGACCCAGCCCGGGCCACAGGGCCGCCACGCCCCGGAGGTGGCGCTGCGCGCTGCGGTACGTTCCCTCGCCCCGGACGCCCGCCGCGCCGCCGCCGTACCGGGCTCCCGCCATCGCACGAGGGGGCCCTCGTCCGGAGTCGAAGCCACGTCGCCGGCGGTAGCCGGGCCGTCATCGCACCCTCCGCACGCCGTCGGGCCCGGCCCGCACGGCGTGCCGCTGTCCCGGCGGCTGCAACGGCTGTTCGACGCCCGCATCGCGGCTCTCGCCGCGCGGGTGCGGGCCGGGCTCCTGAGGGGCGCGCTCGACTGCGCCGGAACCCCGGGCCGCGCGGACGCCGTCCCCGGCAGGCGCTACGTGATGCGCGGCGGTGGCCGCCGGACTGCTGGACGTCGGATCGGTCGGGACCGGCGCCCCGCGCCTCCCACGAGGACGCGCCGCCGCACCGCGCGCGGGCGACCGGATCGCGGCCGGTGACGGTGGGGTCGCCCCGGGCCCGAAGGGGAACGCGGTGGCCTCACATGAGGACCGGCGGCTCGGAGCGGCTGCAACCGTACTTGCCTGTCATGTCGTACTCGTGGCTGACCAGGACGACCGAGCGGCACACGGCGCAGATGGTCGGCGTCGAGGGGTTCACCCGCAGGACGTACGTGTTCTCCAGCGCCAGGACGGCGTCGACGGCCTCCCTGCCGTGCTCGGCGATGCCCTGCTCGATGAACTCGAAGGCGCCGTACTGGGCCCCGCACGCGCAGTCGATGCGGTTGGAGTACGCGGGCCCGATGTCCTTGACACCCAGCTTCGAGGTGATCCTCTTCCGCTCCTCGCGCGATACGGGTTCCATGCCCCGGTCCTTGATGCGCCGGGGGCTCCAGTACCACGAGGTGAACGCGTCGGCCTGTTTCCGGGACAGGTAGAAGGTCACCGATCTGCCGGCCTTCAGGGCATCCTGCACGGCCGCCACGACCGCGCTGTCGTCCGCCGACATGACGACCTTGCCCTCGCCGACCATGGCATCGATCTCGGCGAACGAGGTGCTTTTCATGGGACGTCCTTCCGGAGGGCTCTCGGGTACTCCGGCCCGCGCGCTCCTCGCACTGCCCGGGCCCAGGCCGTTCGATGCTCACCCGCTGCCGCGCCGCCTGCCAGCCGGGGCGGCCGTCCGGGGGCATCGGCCGGCGCCACACCCGCCGCCCCCTCAAGGCACGACGAGACGACCGAGCCGGGGGCGGATTCGTCGGCGCCGGCCCAGAACTCGCACCCGTTGCTGCGGAACTCCTCCCGGGTGATGCGGCCCGTCCCCGTCGAAATCGATCCGGCCGAAGGCGGTGTCGGTATCCGTGCTCCGGCCGCCGCTGAACGCCTCGATCATCGGCTTGTACTCGGCCCGGCCGACCCCGCCATCGCCGTTGGCGCGCAGGATTCCTCCTCCCAGACGAACCTCCGTACCCAAGCAGGAGCCGTGTGTTCGCCGCCACCAGCGTCTGCACCACTCCCGGACAGGCCGGGTTGCACGGGCTTGGAACCCGGACCGCTCCCCGCGGCGCGGCGGGGTGCTGATGCGGCGGCCGTAGGCGGCGGCGCGCCCACGCAGGCTGTGGCTGTCGGCATCCAGCCGTGAGGGGCCGGCGTTCCCCCCGACGGCCGTAACCGCTCCTGCTCTGGGACGTGTCCGGTCGATCATGTGATGGCGAGGGCCACCACCACACGACGGTGCACCCTCTTTCGGTACGACGCGGGAAGCGCAAAAATCGGGTGCGGATCGCCGGCCCGGACTGTTTCCTCACCTCATGCACACGACGAGACTGGTGCGGCTCCACCCTTGGGCGGACAACGACCTCTGGCTGCTCCGGCGGCGCAATACCGCGGAGATGACGACCCACCTGGGCGGCCCCGAACCGGACGCTGCCCTCCTCGCCCGCCACCGCCGCTGGACGGCCATGAGCGCGAACGCTGCGCACGAGGGCCGGGTGTTCCGAGTGGAGTCCCCGCAGGGAGACACCGTGGGGACGGTCTCCTTCGCGCCGAAGGAGCACGAGGGGGAGCCGATCTTTGAAGCGGGCTGGGGGGTTCTCCCCGAGTACCAGCGCCAGGGATGGGCGACGGCCTCCGTCAGAGGCCTCCTTGCCCACCTGGCAGCCCTCCCCTCGGCACACCGTCGCGCAGCGGTTCACGCCTTCCCCCGTGTGTCGAACGAGGCCTCGAACGCGGTCTGCCGTGCGGTGGGTTTCACCCTCCTGGCCGAGACGGTGCACGAATACCCCCCGGGCCAGCACCACTCCAGCAACAACTGGCGCTTCACCCTCCCCTAGTGTCCTGAGTCGGTAATTCGTCGGCAGTACGAGGCGAGGGATTCGAGGATCTGGTCGGCAGTCTTGGTCCAGATGAACGGCTTGGGGTCTTCGTTCCATGAGTCGATCCAGGTGCGGATGTCCTTCTCCAGCGCCTGGACCGACTTGTGGACTCCTCGCCGTATCCGCTTGTTCGTCAGCTCGGCGAACCACCGCTCGACCAGGTTCAGCCAGGACGAGCTGGTGGGCGTGAAGTGCATGTGGAACCTGGGATGGGCCAGCAGCCACTTCTTGACCGCCGCGGTCTTGTGGGTCGCGTAGTTGTCGCAGATCAAGTGGACCTGGAGTCCGGCAGGGATCTCCTTGTCGAGCTTGTTCAGGAACTTCCTGAACTCCTCGGCCCGGTGCCGGCGGTGGAGGGACCCGATCACCTTGCCGGTGGCCGCGTCGAAGGCCGCGAACAGCGTGGTGGTGCCAGCGCGGACGTAGTCGTGACTGGCCCGCTCGGGCACCCCGGGCATCATCGGCAGCACCGGCTGGGACCGGTCCAGCGCCTGGATCTGCGACTTCTCGTCCACACACAGCACCAGCGCCCGCTCCGGCGGATCGAGATACAGCCCCACCACGTCATGGACCTTGTCGACGAAGAACGGGTCCGTGGATAGCTTGAACGTCTCGGACCGGTGCGGCTGCAAGCCGAAAGCCCGCCACACCCGGGAAACGGTCGACTGCGACAGCCCGGTCTTCTTCGCCATCGACCGGGTCGACCAGTGCGTGGCGTTCTCCGGCTTCGACTCCAGCGTCCGGGCGATCAGATCGGCGACCTGCTCGTCCATCACCGTGCGGGGCCGGCCCGGACGCGGCTCGTCCGACAACCCGTCGAGACGGTCCGCCAGGAAACGCTTACGCCACTTCGAGACGGTGTCGCGGGACACCCCGACCCGCTCCATCACCGCACGCGTCGACACGGGAAAGCCGTCCTCCCCGACATCGTCACAGGCCAGGATCACACGGGCCCGCATCGCCATGTCCTGCGCGGACTTACGCCGCCGCACCCACCCCTCCAACACTGATCGCTCAGCATCAGTCAAATCCAGCGGCGCAAGCTTCGGTCCCGGGCGCGTCATGCCTCAACTATATGGAAATTTAAGACTCAGGACACTAGGACTTGTCCGGCCGATCATGTGACTACTTCGCGGCCAGGTCGTTGATGTGGTCATGGGGCGGGGTGATCTGACGGATGCCGCAGGGGAACGGCTGCGGCCGTTCCTGCCAGTCAGCAACCGGCGTTGTGGGCGGTGGCGGGATCACCGGCAGGTGATCGACGGGATTCTGCACCGGGTGCGGACTGACGGAACACCAGGACGAAAACGCCGTGGCAGAGCCTGGTCGCCCGCCTGGTGGAGGTGGTGCTGGAGGTGAGGGCCTGGGCCGCTCGCGCGGAGGGTTCACCAGCAAGCTCCACCTGAGCGCGGACGGCCACTGCCGCCCGCTGTCCCTGATCGTCACCGCGGGCCAGCGGGCTGACTGTACCCAGTTCAAGTCCGTCCTGGAGAAGATCCGCGTGCCGCGGCCGGGGCCGGGTAGGCCCCGGCAGAAGCCGGCCAGTCTCGGGGCCGACCAGGCCTACAGCAAGCGCGGCTATATCTGTCTCGGCACCGCAACAGCGGCAGCCCTCACCATCTGGCTACGAACTGGATCGGCCAGACAAGTGCTCACGCGGCCCGACGCGCGGGGCCCCCGCTCTACCAGCTCGGAACGCCGTTCCAGAGCTGGTTGGCGCCCTTGTGGCAGCTCCACTGGCTCGCGCCGGCGCCCCACGCTGTGCTCCAGCCGCCGATCTCCAGGCACTTGCCGCTGTGGATGTTGACGAGGGCCATGGCTCCGGTCCCGTCGTCGGGGTAGTCGATCGCGTACCACAGCTGGTTGTCGCCACCAGTGCAGTCCCACTGCCGGGCAGGTGCTCCGTCGTCCGTGCGCCAGTCGGCGATCTCCAGGCACTTGCCCGAGTTGTTGTTGATCAGCCTCCAGCGGAAGGAGGGGAATTCCTGCTTGAAGTACCAGCTCTGGTGCGCGCTGCCGGTGCATCCCCACTGGGTGGCGCGAGCGCCGTTGGCCGTCGACTCCCCGCTGATCTCCAGGCACAGACCGCTGTTGCCGTTGGTGACCCTCGGGACGTCCGTCGCCGAAGCCGGCGTGGCCGCCATGCCGATGGCGAAGGTGAATGCCATGGCAAGTCCGCCGAGGAGTTGGCGTCGTATCGCTTTCATCATGTCCCGTCTCGTACGTCGTGTGGAGGAGTCCGGCGCAGGCCGATGGTGCCTCCAGGGGAGCACGCCCCCGTTGCATCTGGTTTCTGCGGAATTCACGGCGGGTTCGTGATCACCAGGGGACGACGCCTTCGTCCTCGAAGAACGAACCGGTCGGGCCGCCGTCGGGGAGGGTGGCGAGCCGGATCGGGGTGGCTGCTCCCTGTGCGGGGGTGCGCGGTCCGTGGAAGCCTGTGAAGTCGGTCGCGACCAGGCCCGGGCAGGCGGCGTTGATGAGGATGTTGGTGCCGGCGAACTGTCGGGCGTACTGCAGGGTGAGGGCGTTGAGGAAAGATTTCGACGGTGCGTAGGCCGCCATGACGGGGCCGATCTCGGTGTCCGGGTCCGCCTGTCGGGTCAGGGAGCCGACGCTGCTGGAGACGTTGACGATGCGTGGGGAGGCGGAGCGCCGCAGCAGTGGCAGCATCGCGTTGGTGACCCGGACGACGCCCATGACGTTGGTGTCCACAACGGTGCGGAGCACTTCCAGGTCGAGCGTGGTCGGCTCCTGGAGCCATCCCGGGCCCATTTCGCCCGGGATGCCGGCGTTGTTGACCAGTGCGTCCAGGCGCCCGGCCAGTCGTTCGATCAGTTCTGCGGCGGCGGTGACGCTGCGGTCGTCGGTCACGTCCAGTGGTACCCCGAACGCGTCCACGCCGGCGGCGCGCAGTTTGCCGACGGCGTTTTCGCGTCGGGTCGCGTCGCGGGCTCCCACACCGACGCGGTAGCCGAGGCTGCCCAGTCCGGCCGCGATCTCGTAGCCGATGCCCTTGTTCGCGCCGGTCACCAGCGCGGTGGTCGTTTCGCTCATGCCGATGATGTTGGTCCGTGGGCGGGTGGTGCGGCCAACACCGGTACGGTGCCCTGTCATACCCGCCGGGTATCACCGCGTATGCTGCGGCCGTGGACACCCTGGAGACCCGCGAGTTGAGGTACTTCGTGGCTGTGGCCGAGGAGTTGCACTTCGGGCGCGCCGCCGAGCGTCTCGGCATGGCCCAGCCGCCGCTGTCGCGGGCGATCCAGCAGCTCGAACGGCGCCTGGGGGTCTGTCTGCTGGAGCGCAACCGCCGTGGTGTCCGCCTGACCGGTGCCGGGGAGGTGCTGTTGCAGGAGGGCCGGGCGGCCCTCGACGCGGCCGCTGCCGCCGTCCGCCGCACCCGGCGCGCCGGGGGTGCCGACAGTCCCGGCGGCTCCCGCGGTCGGCTGGTCCTCGCGGTGAAGGCCGCCGCGTCCCACGAACTGCTGCGGAAGCTTCTCGACGCCTACGCTGCCGAGCCCGACAGTGCCGAGATCGAGGTACTGCCGTGCGGCATACGCGAGCAGGAAGAGCTGCTGCGCGACGGACGCGCCGATGTTGCGCTCATGCAAACGCCGTGGAACTCCCTCACCGGGCTCGACAGCGAGGCACTGGCGGCCGAGGGGCAGGTCGCCGTCCTGCCTGCCGGGCACCCCCTCGCCGCCCGCGAGACCTTGTCCCTGGCCGATGTCAGGGACGTCCCCGGTCTGCCGCTCGCCCGCTGGCCCACCCGCGGCACCTACGCACCCGGCCCTGGCCCCGAGATCCACAACCAGACACAACTGGCCCAGCTGATCGCCCTCGGACGCACCGTGGCGGTCGTCCCCGACTCCGCCCGCTCCTGGCTGTGGGCCGAGCACGCGGCCGTCCCCCTGGCCGACGCACCTCCCGTCGTGACCCACATCGCCTGGCCCGCGCACAGCCGCTCCCTCACCCTGGCCGGGCTGGTCCGCACGGCCGCACGGCTATGGCCAGGCCAGAACGCGAAACAGTGAGAATCCCACCACACGGATGAGATCCGGCGAGAATTCGTCAGCTTGGGTGCGACAGGACACCACCCGCGGTCCCCCGTACGCCCCGGCCGGCACCTGCGCCCGCTGCGCGACCCGGATGCGCCCGAGTTGGACGAGGACGACGAGGCCCGTTCGACGGTGTTCCGCTTCTTGTACCGCTCTTCGTCGAAGCCTGGTGGGCGTCCGCGGTGTGCCGGATGCCCCGGCGCCGCAGGTAATCGCGGCAGGGCCCGTTGCTGTAGGCCTTGTCCGCGGCGAGGCTGTCGGGCTTCTTGCGGGGACGGCCCAGTCCGGTGCGGGGAACGCGGATTTTCTCCAGCACGGGCTTGAACTGGGTGCAGTCCGCCTGCTGCCCTGGCGTGACGATCAGGGACAGCGGGCGACAGCGGCCGTCCGCGCTCGGGTGGAGCTTGCTGGTGAACCCTCCGCGCGAGCGGCCCAGGCCCTCACTTCCAGCACCACCTCCACCAGGCGGGCGGCGAGGCTCTGCCAGGGCGTCTCGTCCTGGTGTTCTGTCACCTCGGCCCCCTTTGAGGCCGGTGCCGGCGGGGGTTCGGTGCGGGCACCGGGCACCGGCAGCATGTTGGTGAGCACGGACGATGGTGGAGTCGACCGAGATGTCCCAGTCGATCTCACCTGCCGCGTCCGCCGCGGCCTGGACCTGCTGAAGAAGACGCTCCCACGTTCCGTCTGCGGACCACAGCCGGTGGCGTTCGTAGACGGTCTTCCATGGGCCGAACCGTTCGGGCAGGTCACGCCACTGAACGCCGGTCCGTACGCGGTGCAGAATCCCGTCGATCACCTGGCGATGATCCCGCCACCGGCCACAACGTCTGTTGCTGACCGGCAGGTACGGCCGCAGCCGTTCCCACTCGGCATCTGTCAGATCACCCCGCCCCATGTCCACATGCGGAGTAGTCACATGATCGGCCGGACAAGTCCTAACACCCCGAAGCGACCTCAGTCGCCGGCCGTGCGCCGCCTGAGCCTGGGCGAAGGCGGCCGGCCTGGCTGTCGGTCCTCTCCGGGCTTGTGCGCCGGTGGGCCGCCGCCGCAGGTACCCGCGGCAGGGGCCGTCCGCGCCCCGGCAAGCGCTGGTGCCGCGTCAGACAGCGTTTGCCCCGTGACGGTACGGTCGGCTGGTGGATGTGAGGAGACAGCCGCCGATCTGTGAGGAAGCCGACGTATTCAGGCCGAGTTGGCCGGTGTGGTTGCCGTAGGCCCAGACCAGGGCCGGGCGATGGTGAGCGGCAGTCACCTGTTCCAGCAGGATGTGGGCAGCGGCGCGATCGCCCACATCAGCAGCGGTGACCATCACGCCCAGCAGCAGGCCGAGGGTGTCGACCACGACGTGCCGCTTGCGTCCGTTGACCAGCTTGCCGCCGTCAAAGCCACGGGTGCCGGCGCCGGCCACGGCATCCGCCTTCCCGGACCAGGCCGCGATCCCGCCAGTGCCGGAAGAACGCACAGACCCGGTCCGGTCCCACGGCGGGAAGTCGGCCGGCATCGCCCGCCACTTGATGCCGTTGTCCACGAGATAGCCGACCGCGTCCCGGCACCGGCACCAGCGGCCGCACCACCACCCACTCCGCGTCCGTCATGTCGCTCGGATACCGACGCTCTCGCAGGCGATCGTCGGCGGCGTTTCCGAAGCGGTGAGCCAGACAGTCACACTCCCGAGCACCCGCGATTACGGTAAAAGCTACTTACGCGTCGGGGAGCTCCGGCAGGGCGAGCCAGTCCGACCAGGAGATCTCTCGGCCGAGGAAGCGCGGCTGCTCGAACGGCCAGTCGGTGGCGATCCACTGCGGCACCAGCTCGTCGAGGGCCTGCTCGACCTTGCTGCCCACCAGCTCGTCCACCACCCACCAGGAGATCTCGCCGTCCGCGCCGGCCCGCTCCGGTGGGTCGATGTAGACGCAGCCGAGCAGAGCTGTCTCCGCCGCATCGAACAGCGCGTAGTTGAAAGACTGGTGTGCGGCGATCTCCTTCTCGTGCCGCAACAGGTCGGCCTGGTCGGCCTCGTAGGTCATGGTGGCCGCGGGCCAGCCCCAGGCTGGCCCGTAGATGGTCCACAGCCGCTCGCGCGAGCCCATCACAGCCGGATAGTCGAGCGGGGTGTCCGCCTCCCGGATCGGCCGCAGGTGATGACCACCGCCCGGCAGCGGTACCAGGACGGGATGGACGAAGTTGTCGGGGAGCCAGCTCATAGCGCGCGACGGTAGCAGCGCGCGGCCGTCCGCTCCTCTGGATTTTCCCCGGATACCGCCAGGCGCTGTTCTCATGCCGGGCGGTGCCCGCGATAACCCGACCAAGACTCCCGTCCGATCGACAGAATCCATGATCGGTACGGCAACGGTTTCGGGCGCTGCACTAGTTGATGATTTCGGCGCGGTCATCCAGCCGGATTGCGGCCAGACGGTCTTGCCACATGCGGAGAGCTTCGGGTGTCTGTCGCGTCCAGTCGGTGACCTCACCGACGACCCGGAGCGGATCCCGGCTGCGATAGGAGCGGGTGGGATTGCCGGGGAACTTCCTGTCGGTGACGTTGGGATCGTTCTCGAACTCCCCGGTCGGTTCGACCAGATACACTCGCGGGGTCCCGTCGCCGGAGGCGAGTTCGGCGGCGAGTCCCGCGCCGTCACGCAACGCGGTGAAGTAGATGTGGTTCATCACGATTTCGGGCCGGTAGTTGGAACGGAATCCCGCTGTGAGGTGGTCTCCGACCTTCAGCTCGGCCTTTGTGCCGTGAAAGAACGGCCCCTTGTCCAACACCTCGTCCATCGTGGCAGGTTATCAAACACAGCTGCCGTGCTGGCGAGCTGTGCATGACGGCTCGGGCGCCGTGATCCCACCAGCTGCTGACCATGGTGCCGCCCCTCCCGGCGGCACCTCACCCAGCCCGTCCTGCAGCTGGACGAGGCCTCGACAACCGCCTCGACCGGCCTCAAGTGCTGATGGCCCGCGAGCCACGTCGGTAGACCCGCGGCAGGGTGGCGACCTGCGCCGGCACCGCTCAGTCGGGCGGTTCCGGTACGGGCGGGGGCCCGGGTTCCCGGCCGGGTTCCGGCGGGTCCTCCGGTGTCGGCGGGGGCTGTCGGGGGTCGCGGGGTACCGGCTGCGGCTCGCGCGGTTCGGGCGCGGGGTCGGCCGTCGCGCGCTCGCGGCGCGGGGCGGAATCGGGGGCCTGTGTCACGGCAACGCTCCTTCTCGGCTCCTCGGCGGGATTCACCTACGGCGCGTACGGCGCGGCCCGCGCAGGTGCAGCGCACGCCACCGGCCGTCGACGAACGCCTGCCCGGCCCGCCGCGGCATACACCTGAACGGCCGCCCGTCCGGGCTCGTCCCGGCGACGGCCCGCGAGGGACCCGGGAGAGCGGGATCGGGGGAGGGACCCGAGGAGCAAGTGGCGCGAGCAAGGGATGACCGGAAGGCCGCCGCCCCCGCCGCTCGCCGGGCCCACGTTTGAACGGCGGCCCAGCGAGCACCGGCGAAGGGACGGCGCGCACGCGGGCGACCGCCGCAGTCCGGGTGAGGGAGCAAGCCATGGCCGTACGGCAGGACAGCACCGCGGACACCCCCCGCCCGCATACGGGCCCGAAGGGCTCCACGGACCCCCGAGCCGGCGCCCCCGGCCCCGTGCCCTCGGGCGGCGGCCGGGACGGCGAGACGCGGCTGACGGTGTGGGTGGCCCTCGCGGCGAACCTCGCGATCTGCGGGGCCAAGGCCGTGGGCGGGGTCGTCGCCGGTTCGCCGGCCCTGCTCTCGGAGGCGGCCCATTCCGTGGCCGACAGCCTCAACGAGGTGTTCCTGCTGGCCTCGGTCCGCCGCAGCAGGCGCCCGGCCGATGCCCGGCATCCCTTCGGCTACGGCAAGGAGCGGTTCTTCTGGTCGCTGCTCGCCGCCGTCGGGATCTTCGTCACGGGAGGCTGCTTCTCGGTGTTCCAGGGAGTGGAGGCGTTCCGCTCCGGCGGCGGGGAATCGCACGAGGGCTACGTGATCGGCCTGATCGTCCTGTCCGTCGCACTCCTCGCCGAGGGCGGCTCACTGCTGCGCGCCCTCCTCCAGGTGCGGCGCACCGCGCGGGCCGCCGGGCACGGGACGGCCGAGGAGGTGCGGCAGGCGCGCGATCCGGCGCTGCGGACCGTCCTCGCGGAGGACGCGACGGCCTGCGTGGGCGTGCTCCTCGCCATGGCCGGGATGGCGCTCCACATGGCGACCGGACAGGTGGCGTACGAGGCGTGCGCCTCCGTCCTCATCGGCATCCTGCTCGTCTACGTGGCGTACGTGCTCGGCAGGGGCGCCCGCGACCACCTGATCGGCGAGGCCGCCGACCCCCAGCTGCAGGCCCGGGTCCGGGACATGCTCGAGGCGCAGCCCGAGATCGACTCCGTGACGGCCCTGCTGACCATGCGCCTGGGGCCGGACGCGATACTGCTCGCCGCCGGGATCGACCTGACGGCCGGGTACGACAGCGAGACCGTCGAGGACGCGATGGTCCGCGTCCGCACCGAGCTGAAGCGGTGCTGGCCCGAGCTGGACCAGGTCTTCCTGGACGTCACCGACGCGGCGGCGGCCCACCGCTCCGCGGCCCACCGCCCCGCGCCCCGGCCCCGCCGCCCTGCTCCCGGGCGGTAAAGAGTTCTCCAAGTGAGCCCCCCCGAGCGTGATACGCGGCCGTTCCGTGTGTGCGCTGTCCTGCAGGAACGCACAGCAGAACGAGCGAAGAAGACCTGCCTGCGATCCCCCTGGCGGGTGTCACCACCATCCCCATAACGGGACATCGCCTACCAATCCGCTTGCGTGACGGAAGTCATTCCGCGCAGATCGTCATTGCCCGGCGCAAGAAAATTTGCACATAGTTGCCATTGCGATTGCCCCTGACGGCCCTTCCGGCCTCTGCTCCGGCGGCGCGGCCGCGGCCCCGGCCGCCCGGGGGCGGGGCAAACCGATCCGACGGACCGTCGAAGGGTGGAAGGGACGTGCGTGCGCCGATGAAGACCGCGCCCCAGCGGCTGCGGGCCGGCCTGGCCGCCGGAGCGGCCGCGGTCGTCCTGTTGTGGGCGGCCCAGGTGCAGCCGTCCGCCCGCCCCGACGACCTCATCGCCGCGGGCGCGCACCTCACCGGACTCCTCGCCGGCTACGGCATCCTGGTCATGCTCTTCCTGATGGCACGCGTCCCGGCGGTCGAGCACGGCGTCGGCGCCGACCGCCTCGCCCGCTGGCACGCCTTCGGCGGCCGCTGGGTGGTGCTGCTCTGCGCCGCCCACGGCCTCCTCGCCCTCGTCGTGTACGCCCTGCGCAGCGGGACCGACCTGCTCACCGCCAACAGCGACCTGCTCGGGTACCCGGCCGTCGCCGCCGCCTGCGCCGGAGCGGCCCTGCTGGCCTGTGTGGGCCTGGTCTCCGCGAGGGCCGTGCGCCGCCGGATCCCGCACGAGACCTGGCGCGGCATCCACCTGCTCACCTATCTCGCCGCCGCCCTCGGCTCCCTCCACCAGCTGGCCGGACCCGACATCGCCGTCACCTCCCTGACCACCTGGTTCTGGGCCCTGCTGCACACCGTCGTCGGCGTCCTGCTCGTCTGGTACCGCGGCGTCGTCCCGGTCCGCCAGGCCCTGCGGCACGGGCTGCGCGTCGCCACCGTCGAACGCGAGGGCCCCGGCGTGGTCTCCGTGACCATCCAGGGCGGCCGGCTCGGCGAGCTCCAGGCCGAACCGGGCCAGTTCTTCCGCTGGCGCTTCCTCCGGCGCGGCCTGTGGCACACCGCCCTGCCGTTCTCGCTGTCCGCGCCCGTCCGCGACGACCGCCTGCGCATCACGGTCAAGGCGCTCGGCGCGCATTCCCGGCGGGTGCGGAGGCTGCGCCCCGGTACCCGGGTGCTGGCGACCGGCCCGTTCGGCGCGCTCACCCGCAGGCGGCGCACCCGTCCCAAGGTCCTGCTGATCGCCGGCGGCATCGGGATCACCCCGATGCGCGCCCTGTTCGAGGCGCTGCCCGCCGGTCCCGGTGACCTCACGCTGCTCTACCGGGCGGGTGACGCCGGCCAGCTGGTCCTGCGGGACGAGCTGGAAGCCATCGCCGCGGAGCGTCAGGCCGCCCTGCACTACCTGGTGGGCCGCTCCGACGGCGCCTACGACCCGCTCGCCCCCCAGGCACTGCGCTCGCTCGTGCCCGACCTGTCCGACCACGACGTGTACCTCTGCGGGCCGCCCGCAATGGCCGATGCCACGACCGCCGCGCTGATCCGTGCCGGAGTCCCTTCCGGGCGGATCCACTCCGAGTGCTTCACCTACTGAGGACCCTGACCTTGGCGATGAACCCGTCGACCCACCCCCGGCACCGCAAGCCCTCGCGCTCGCGTCGGCTCGCCGTCGGCCTCGCCCTGGTCAGCGTGCTGACCGCGACCGGCATCACCATGACGGTCGACCCCGCCGCGCCGCCCCCGGGCGGACGCCCGCACCTCCCGGCCACCCGCTGACCGGCAGGCGCGACCGCACGGCCACCGCCGGCGGGCAGGCGTTCTCGTCCGACGAGGACGAGACCTCGATGACGGTTCGACCCTGTGCCTGTGCCGATCGGCCCGCAGCTCTGCGTCACCGCTTCGGCGGACGCCCAGGCACTCTCTGGAGGATCGCCTCGCGAAGCCGCACCCGATCCGAGTCCCTTCTGAAGCGGACCCCCCTCTGTGCCTCGACTGCTCCAGCCAGCCTCCTGGCCTGCTCCGTGTCGAGTTCGTCGATCATTTGCAGCGCGAGGCGCATAGCGTGGTATTGCTCGAACGGGGTGCGCGGGTGCGTGATGGCGCCAAGAGCCGCTTCGAAGTTCCGCAGTTCAGGTCTGGCCTGCATCATTGCCAAGGCCGTGATGCGCTGCTCGTCTGTGCCCTCCCGCAGCCAGCGCAAGACCTCGGCCGACTCGAAGGACTGTTCCTGTGCCAAGCGGCGCGCACGGGCCATCACCTCTTCCAAGGCCCGGGTGCGCGAGGCGCCGGCAGGCATGGAGCCGCGTGCTGAGCTGTAGTCCTCGGCGATGGGCCCCGCAGCGTCCAACAGGGCCCTCGCTTCTGCACGCAGTTCACGAGCGGTGGCGATGTCTCCGCGGCGCTCGGACTCTTCCGCCAGCGCGAACCTCTCCGCTGCGGCAGCCCGAAGCCTCAGCGTGGCCCCTCCGAACTCAAGGCTCTCGACGCGGCTGCCGAGCAGAGCGACGAGAAGCAGGACGCCCCCGAACACGATGAGCGCTGCCGCGCCGGTCCCGTTCTGAGTTGCGAATACTGCGAGTGCGCCCAAACCGAATGACCCCGCACCCATGAGAGCCGTAAGCGCACGCAAGGTGGGCCTGAACCAGAGGGTCCCGGCCCGCGCCTTCATCGGACTGCCAAGCGATTGCCCTGTTCCGTTTCGTCCCGACACCGTCGGATCCATACGCCGGTCCCGCCGAATCCGCTCAAAGATCCATTCACGCGACCTGTGCACACCGGTCTCCTGACACGACCGTGATCAACAAGCCCAGAGTGAGCGGCCAAACAGCCCTGAGCCGCCATTACTCCAACGGTGGCATGCCGCTGACCATCACACCCGGTGGCTCCCAACCCCGGGTGCAGGTGGCGTACCAGCGCCTGCACCGGTTCCCGGTCGAGCGGCCTTGGCGACGGCCGTTCCGCCGTGCGGGTGGATAACGCCCCGCCTAACCTGGGAAGGACGCGAGGTCCGGGTCGGGCAGGGAGGTCGCCGTGAGCCATGCAGACAAGCGACAGCGCCTGTGCCGGAAGGCCTGCGTGGGGCTCGCCGCGGCGGGCCTCCTCGCCCTCCCGGCGGCCAGTGCCCTCGCCCATGCCCCGCAGCCCGCCCCCCAGGCGACCCTCTCGGCGGAGCCCTCGCCCTCGGGCGGCTTCCCCGCCCTCGACGACGCGACGGCCGCCAAGCTGGACAGGGCCGTCCAGGACGTGCTGAAGAAGACCGGTGTCCCGGGCGTCATCGTCGGGATATCCGCACCCGGCAAGGGCGAGTACACACGGGCCTTCGGCGTCGCCGACAAGGCCACGCGACAGCCGATGGCGGCCGACTTCTACTCGCGCATCGGCAGCGAGACCAAGACGTTCACGGTGACCGCGCTGCTCCAGCTCGCCCAGCAGGGAAAGGTCGGCCTGGACGACCCCATCGGGAAGTACGTCGACGGCGTCCCCAACGGCGACAAGGTGACCCTCCGGGAACTCGCGGGCATGCGCAGCGGACTGCTCAGCTACACCGCGACGCAATCCTTCTACAAGGCCCTCACCACCGACCCGACGCGCAGGTACACCCCCCAGGAACTGCTGGACTACGCCTTCAAGGCGCCCAAGCCGGTGATCTTCGCGCCGAACGCGCAGTTCAACTACTCCAACACCAACCTGATCCTGCTCGGGCTGGTGGTCGAGAAGGAATCCGGGCAGCCGCTCTCCGCCTACATCCGCGACCACATCCTGCGTCCCGCGGGGATGAGCCGCACCAGCTTCCCCGACGACGCCTCGTTCCCCACCCCGCACGCCCACGGCTACACCCAGCAGACGGCGACGGGGAAGACGGAGGACGCCACCGACTGGAACCCGTCCTGGGGCTGGGCCGCCGGCGCGATGATCTCCGACCTGCCCGACCTGCGGATCTGGGCCAAGACCCTGGCCACCGGCGTCTTCCCCGACGGCACCCGGATGGTCAGCCCCGAGATGCAGAAGCAGCGTCTCGACACCCCGCCCACCAGCATCCCCGGTGCGGGCTACGGCCTGGGCATCTTCGACGTGCAGGGCTGGATCGGCCACAACGGTTCGCTGCCGGGCTACCAGTCCCTCACCATGTACCTGCCCGGACAGCAGGCGACCATGGTCGTCCTCCTCAACACCGACATCCCGTACGGACCGCAGCAAGAGGAACCGAGCACGGTCTTCGGCCAGGCGCTCACCCGCGTCCTCACCCCCGACCACGTCTACAACCTCCCGGCGGCGGCCCAGAAGGACATGACACCCCCGCCGACACCCTGACCGGCCCGGGCCGGACCGGTCAGCCGGCGACGATCCGGGCCGCGTAGCGCGCCAGGCGGGCGCGGAGGTCCTCGCGCGGGACGCCGTCCTGGCCGGCGAGGCGTTCGACGAGGTCGGCCCGGGTCGCGGCGAGCAGGGCGTGCGCGGTGAAGCCGGGGTCGGTGAGGCCGGGGATCTCCTCCAGTACGGATCGCAGCAGGCCGTGCCAGCGCTCGTAGTGCTCCGCCTGGTAGAGGGCGGCGCCGCCCCCGCTCGCCTCCAGGGCGAGGGCGAGGCGGCGGTTGTCGAGTTTGAAGCACAGGACCGCGTCGAGGAGGGCGGGCACGCGTTCCTGCGGCGGGGTGCCGGGCCCGAGCGGCGGGGGCCCCGCCTCGACGGCCTCCCGGACGGGTTCGAGCCGGGCCTCGTACAGGGCCCGCAGCAGGCCGGCGCGGTCGCCGAAGGCGCGGAAGACGGTCCCCTTGCCGACGCCGGCGGCCGCCGCGACATCGGCCATGGTGAGGTCCTCGGGGCTCTGGGAGCGGGCGAAGAGGGCGTCCGCGGCCTCCAGGACGGCCAGTTGGTTGCGGACGGCGTCCTTGCGGGTCTTGCGTTCGGGTTCGGGCACGCGGTTCCTCCAATTGAAAAACGGACCCGGGGTCCGTATCGTTGAAGCGGACCCACGGTCCGTATTCTATGAGGTGGAGGATGCCCATGTCCGTACCCGTGTCGACTTCCCCGGCCGAGCTGTACCGCCACGGCCTGCGACTCCTGCTGGCCAAGGACATCTCCGGCTGGGTGGCCCTGTGGGCCGAGGACGGGGTGATGGAGTTCCCGTTCGCGCCCCCGGGGCGGCCGAGCCGCCTGGAGGGGCGGCGGGCCATCGACCGTTATATGCGCCCCTACCCGGAGCACATCGACCTCCACGACTTCCCCGAGGCCGACCTGCGCATCCACGAGACCGCCGACCCGCGGACCATCGTGGTCGAAATGCGCGGCACCGGCCGGCTGGTGCGGACCGGCGGCCCCTACGACATGACGTACATCGCCGTCGTCACCGTCGACCGCGGCCGCTTCACCGCATACCGCGACTACTGGAACCCCCTCGCCGTCCCCTCGGCCCCCGAAGCCGGCAACGTACCCGCCGGGAGCAGCCGATGACCGTCGCGCATACCACCACGCTCGTCATCGGTGCCACCGGCACCACCGGCAGCCGGACCGCCGCGCAGCTCACCGCCGCGGGCCACGCGGTCAAGGCGGCCGGCCGCAAGGGCACCGCGGTGGCCGGAGCCGAGCCGGTCCGCTTCGACTGGTACGACCCGGGCACGCATGACACGGCCCTCGACGGCGTCGACCGCCTCTATGTGATCCCGCCCGTCGGCGATCCCGACCCCGCGGCCGTGGTCCTCCCGTTCCTGCGCCGGGCCCGCGCCCGGGGCGTACGGCGCGCGGTGCTCCTGAGCGCCTCCTCCATCCCGGAGGGCGGTCCGGCGACGGGCCGGGTGCACGCGGCCCTGCCGGGCATTTTCGACGAGTGGGCGGTCCTGCGGCCGTCCTGGTTCATGCAGAACTTCACCGGCGACCACCTGCACGCCCACGGCATTCGCACCGACGGCGCCTTCGAGACCGCCGCGGGCAGCGGCCGGATCGGCTTCGTCGACGCCGACGACATCGCCGCCGTCGCGGTCCGCGCCCTCACCGACGCCCGGTCCCCGGACACGGACCTCGTCCTCACGGGACCCCAGGCGCTGAGCCACGACGATGTCGCCGCCGTCATCGCGGAGGTCACCGGCCGGTCCGTCATCCACCGGCCCCGGCCGTACGAGGAGGTGCGCGACCGGCTCGCCCGCCTGATGCCGTCCGCGTTCGCCACGATGCTGGCCGACATGGACCGGGCCGTCTCCGAGGGGGCCGAGGACCGCGTGACCGACACCGTCGAGCGCCTCACCGGCCGCCCCGCCCGAGCCTTCCGCGAGGTCGTCGCAAGGGAATCGGGAGGCTGCTGAGCCTTCCGGACTCACGGCCGCTCAGCCGAGGACGGCGAGGTTCTCGCGGACCTTCTGCGCGAGCGTGGGCGGCAGCGTGCCGTAGCCGTTCTCGGCGGCGGCGCGCTGCTCCCGTTCGGACACGGCGGAGACGAGGAAGGGACGGTACCGCGCCAGGGCCTCGCCGTTGTCGCCCCGGTCGCACACCACGGCGTAGGCGAGCTGCACGATCGGGTAGGCGCCCGCGGCCCTGGTCGCGTAGTCCAGCTCCACGGTGAGGTCCGCCCCGGTGCCGGTGACCCGGCCGCTCTCCACGGCCTTGGCGGCCGAGTCCGGGCCGACGGCGACCGCTTCGGGCGCGCCGGTCGCGATCTTGACGGTGGTCAGGCCCGTGGCCTCGCCGCCGGGGCGGGTGAACGAGACGCCCCCGGCGGTCTGCTTGACCGTCCGGGCCACGGCGCTGCCGGACACGCCCGGACCGTTGCCGACGGCGGCCAGGGAGGACTGGGGGATGCTGCCCCAGCCGGTGGGCACGACGGTCGAGAGGTACTGGGTGAAGGTCAGGGTCGTGGTGGACTCGTCGGTCGGGGTCACCACCTGGATCGCCGTGTCGGGCAGGGGCCGGCCCGGATTGGCCGCGGCGATCTCGGCGTGGTTCCAGCGGGTGATCTGGCCCCGGAAGATCCGGGCGAGGGTGGGCGCGTCCAGGGTGAGCGATTCCACCCCCGGCAGGTTGACGACGACGGCCACGGGCAGCACGCCGAGCGGCAGCTGGACCGGCTTCCCGCGGGGACAGCGGGCGGCTGCGGACTCGGTCTGGGCCGGCGTCAGGAGCCGGTCGACCACGGCGAAGTCGGCCGAGCCGTCCGCGAACTGCTGGATCCCGGCGCCGGTCCCGGTGGGCGCGTAGTCGGCCCGGGCCCCGGGCCGTGCGGTCTTCCAGCGCGCGCCGACCCCTCTCCCGCGGACGGCCGGTCAGGCCCCGGCCGCGCCGGTTCCCGCGATCACTTCGGGCCGCAGCAGGGCGGCGAGCCTTTCGGGCGGGAGCAGCCCCTTCTCCAGGACGAGCTCGGCCACGCCCCGGCCGGTGGCGAGGGCTTCCTTGGCGATGCCGGTGGCGGCGGTGTAACCGATGTGCGGGTTCAGGGCGGTCACCAGGCCGATGGAGTTCTCGACCGTGGCGCGCAGGGTCTCGGTGTTGGCGGTGATGCCGGCCACGCAGCGCTCGGCGAGGGTGAGGCAGGCGGCGCGCAGGTGGGTGACGGACTTCGACAGCGAGTGCAGGATGATCGGCTCGAAGGCGTTGAGCTGGAGCTGGCCGGCCTCGGCGGCCATGGTGATGGTGACGTCGTTGCCGATCACCTCGAAGGCCACCTGGTTGACGACCTCGGGGACCACCGGGTTGACCTTGCCGGGCATGATGCTCGAACCCGCCTGTACCGGCGGCAGGTTGATCTCGCCGAGTCCGGCGCGCGGCCCGGAGGACAGCAGGCGCAGGTCGTTGCAGGTCTTGGAGAGCTTGACGGCGATGCGCTTGAGTACGCCGGACATCTGGACGAACGCACCGCAGTCCTGGGTGGCTTCGACCAGGTCGGGCGCGGTGACCAGGGGCAGACCGGTGATGTCGGCGAGATGGCGGCGGGCCGACTCGGCGTATCCGGCCGGGGCGTTGAGGCCCGTGCCGATGGCGGTGGCGCCGAGGTTGATCTCGTGGATCAGCCCGACGGCCTCCGCGAGCCGGCTGCGGTCCTCGTCGAGCATCACGGCGAAGGCGGAGAACTCCTGCCCGAGCGTCATCGGCACGGCGTCCTGCAGCTGGGTGCGGCCCATCTTCAGCACGTCGTGGAACTCGGCGGCCTTGCGGGCGAAGACGTCCTGCAGGACGGCCATGGCCTCGAGCAGGCCGCGCACCGCCGAGACGGTCGCGATCCGCACGGCGGTCGGGTAGACGTCGTTGGTGGACTGGCCGAGGTTGACGTCCTCGTTGGGGTGCAGGTGCCGGTAGTCGCCCCTGGCGTGGCCCAGCAGCTCCAGCGCCCGGTTGGCGATGACCTCGTTGGCGTTCATGTTGGTGGAGGTGCCGGCGCCGCCCTGGATGACGTCGACGACGAACTGGTCGTGGAGCTTGCCGCCGCGGATCTCCTGACAGGCGGCGACGATGGCGGCCGCCTTGGCGGGCTCCAGCAGGCGCAGTTCCTCGTTGGCGAGGGCTGCGGCCTCCTTGACGGCGGCGAGGGCGACGATCAGGTGCGGGTAGGCGGAGATGGGCGTGCCCGTGATGGGGAAGTTCTCGGTGGCGCGCAGGGTGTGGACGCCCCAGTAGGCGTCGGCGGGGACCTCGCGGTCTCCGAGCAGGTCGTGTTCGCTGCGGGTGGAGGCGGTCATGGGTGTGCGGCCCTCTTCCTGAGGTGGGGGCAGGGATGGTGAACGGGGATTGGGGTCAGGTGGTGGCGCGGGCGCCGGGCGGGGCGAGCGCCGCCACCGGCCGGATGCCGCCGACCGGCCGGCCGCCGCCGGTCGTGGGCTCGCCCCGGAACCCGACGAGCAGCCGCGGGTCGACTCCGGCGCGGGCGAGGGCGGCGGCGGTCACGGGGACGCGCGCCCGGTCCGCCCCGTCGGCGATCTTCACGGCGACGGCCCGGCCGTCGGGCAGTGCGGCGACCTGGACGCCCTCGAAGCCGTCCTTGGCAAGCAGTCCGGGCACCGCGCGCATCAGTTCGGCCGTGTCCCGCCCCGTGCCGGAGGCCATCGCCGGGTGGGCGCGCAGCGCGTCCGCCACACGGCGCTCGGCGGTGCCCGGCGCGGCCGTGGCGATGCGGGCGGCGGCGCGGGCCAGGCCGTGCAAGGACACCGCGAACAGCGGGGATCCGCAGCCGTCGACGGTGACGTTCGCGATGTGCTGTCCGGTGAGTTCCCCGACGGCTTCGGCGATCGCCCTCTGGAGCGGGTGGGCCGGGTCGAGGTAGGTCTCCAGGGGCCAGCCGGACAGCCAGCACAGGTACAGCATGGCCGCGTGCTTGCCGGAGCAGTTCTGGGCGAGCCGGGAAGGCCCGCGGCCCTGGCGCACCCAGGTGTCCCGGACCGCCGGGGCGTACGGCAGGTCGGGGACGTTGCGCAGGTCGTCCTCGGTGAGGCCGGCCAGTTCGAGGATCAGCCGGGTACCGGCGAGGTGGTGCTCCTCGCCGGAGTGGCTGCCCATCGCGAGGGAGAGCAAGGCTCCGTCGAGCGGCAGACCGGCCCGGACCATGGCGACGGCCTGGACCGGTTTGAGGGCCGAGCGTGGGTAGCAGGCGGTGTCGATGTCCCCGATGCCCAATCGGACGTCGCCGTCGCGGCCGAGGACGACGACGGAGCCGTAGTGGACTCCCTCGACCACGCCGCCCCGGGTGACGTGGGCGACGGGTGCGTGCCGGGGCTCGCGGATCGGGGGCGCGTCGGCGAGGAGGGTGCTGCGCATCATTGCCTCGTTCGGTGGTGGGCTGCTGTGGACCGGTGCGGCCGGCGGCCGGCCCGGCCAGGAGGGACGGGCCGGCCGCCGGCGTCCGTCTCAGCCCTCGCTCGTGGCCGCGGCGCGCACCACGCGGCCGCGCACCGCGAACCAGCCGGCGACCAGCGCCGCGCCGATCAGCGGAACGCACAGCACAGTGGTGCGCGCGGCCCCTCCGTCGGCGTACATGAGGACCAGGACGGAGGCGAGGAAGGCCAGCGTCACGACTTCGGTCCACGGGGAGCCGGGCAGGCGGTACGCGGGGCGGGTCAGTTCACCGTTACGGGTCTTCCGCCAGAAGAGGAGGTGGCAGACCATGATCATGCCCCAGGTGGCGAGGATGCCGATCGCGGCGAGGTTGAGCACGATCTCGAACGCGTCCGCCGGGACCACGAAGTTGAGCCCGACGCCGAGGACGCACATGCCGCTGGTGAGCAGGATGCCGCCGTAGGGAACCTGGCTACGGCTCAGCCGCGCGGTGAAGCGCGGGGCGGAGCCGCTGACGGCCATCGAGCGCAGGATGCGGCCGGTGGAGTAGAGGCCGGAGTTGAGCGAGGACATGGCCGCGGTGAGGACGACGAGGTTCATCACGTCGCTGGCCGCCGGGACGCCGATGTGGGAGAGCACGGTCACGAAGGGGCTCTGGCCGGCGCTGTACTTGTTCCACGGCATCAGCATCGACAGCAGGACGACCGAGCCGACGTAGAAGAGGCCCACGCGCCACATGATCGAGTTGATCGCCTTCGGCATGATCTTCTCGGGGTTCTCGGTCTCACCGGCCGTGACGCCGACCAGTTCGACGGAGGCGTAGGCGAAGACGACGCCCTGGACGACCAGCAGCATGGGCAGCAGGCCGTTGGGGAAGATCCCGCCGTTGCCGGTGATCAGGGCCGGGCCCGGCACGGTGCCGTCGACGGGGTGCCGGGTGGCCAGCAGGAAGATCCCGATCGCCATGAAGAGGACCAGGGCGCCGACCTTGACGATGGCGAACCAGAACTCCAGTTCGCCGAAGATCCGCACCGAGATGAGGTTCACGGTGAGGACCACGGCCAGGGCTATGAGCGCGATCACCCACTGCGGGACGTCGGAGAACAGGCGCCAGTAATGGGTGTAGGTGGCGACCGCGGTGATGTCTGCGATGCCGGTGGTCGCCCAGTTGAGGAAGTACATCCACCCCGCGGTGTACGCGCCCTTCTCCCCGAGGAACTCCCGGGCGTACGAGACGAAGGCGCCGGAGGACGGCCGGTACAGGACGAGCTCGCCGAGCGCGCGCACGACGAGGAACGCGAAGATCCCGCAGACGGCGTAGGCGACGAACAGTGAGGGACCGGCGTCGGCGAGGCGTCCGCCCGCACCGAGGAAGAGGCCGGTGCCGATGGCCCCGCCGATGGCGATCATGTTGACGTGCCGGGGTTTCAAGGACTTGCTGTAGCCGGTGTCCCCGGCGTCGACGTGACGGGTCGTGGGGCGCTTCTCGTCTTTGAGGAACTGCTCGCTCACGCCTCGGGTCTGCCTTCCGTAGGGGTGGCCGTGCGCTGGGGGCGCACGATGTCGGTGAGGGTCGTCTCGACCCGCAGGAGGTGGTGGGACATGGCCTCCACCGCGTCGTGCTCGGATCCGTCGACCAGCGCCTCGAGGATGGCCCGGTGCTCGCAGTTGGACTGCTCGCGCCGGCCGCCCAGTTCGTTGAGGAAGGTCGACTGACGCGCCAGTGCGTCGCGGATCTCCTCGATGACGCGGCGGAAGACGGGGTTGCGGGACGCCTCGGCCACCGCCAGGTGGAAGACGGTGTCCATGGCGACCCACGCGGTGGTGTCGGTCTCCTGCTCCATCCGGTCGAGCAGATGGCCCAGATGGTCGAGGTCCTCCGGGGTGCGGCGCAGCGCGGCGTACCCGGCGACCGGGATCTCGACATGCCGGCGCACTTCCAGCAGGTCGCTGGCGGCGTAGTCGCCGAAGGTGGGGTCCTCGACCGTGTTCGCCAGGACGAACGTCCCCTTGCCGCTCTTGGAGACGGTCAGGCCCATGGCCTGCAGGGCCCGGAGGGCTTCCCGCAGTACGGGGCGGCTGACCTCGAGGGTCCGGCACAACTCGGCTTCGGAGGGGAGCTTGTCGCCCACGGCGTAGTCACCGCGCTCGATGGCGCTGCGCAGGTGGCCGAAGACCGCTTCCATCGCGCTGACGCGCCGCGGGAGGGGGCCAGCTGTCTGGCTGTCTGACAGGTTCACGCTGTGATCTTGCTGGGTGCGCCGCAAGGTGTCAAGAGACCTGGATCGGGGGGGCCGGGACCGCAGAGCTTCCTGCTCCACGGCTCTTCCGTCCTGCCGTGTGCGCCGGTCCGGTGCCTGCGGAGGAGCCCGCAGCAGCCACCAGGGCCCGCACGACCGGCGCGTCGCCGCCCGTCTCCGGGTGCCACTGGACGCCCACGGCGAAGCGGTGCCGGCTGCTCTCGACCGCCTCGACGGTGCCGTCCGCCGCGCGGGCGGCGACGACCAAGCCCGTGCCGAGCCGGTCCACCGCCTGATGATGGTGCGTGGCGACCTGGCGGGTCCCCGGCAGGAGGGAGCCGATCCTGGTTCCGGGGACGGTGGTCACGGCGTGGGGGCAGAAGTGGCCCCGGTGGGGGTTGTGGCCGTGGTGGCCCACGCTGTCGGGCAGGTGCTGGACGAGGGTGCCGCCCGCGTGCACGTTCATCAGCTGCATCCCCCGGCACACTCCGAGCACGGGGATGTCCCGGGTGAGGCCGGCGGCCAGCACGGCCCGCTCCCACCCGTCGCGCTCGCGAACCGGCGGCCCGGTACGCGGATGGGGCACGGCGCCGTACAGGGCGGGATCCAGATCCTCGCCCCCCGTCAGGACGATCGCGTCCAGGCGCTCGACCACGTCGGCCGCGGCCTCCGGCGCGTCCGGCGGAAGCAGCACCGCGCGGCCGCCCGCCGCCCGGACGCAGTCCGCGTAGGCCGAGGGCAGCACTGCGGCGGGCAGGTCCCACTCGCCCCACTGTGCGGTGGTGAGGTAGGTGGTGAGGCCGATGAGTGGTGGGTGTGACATACCACTTCCTTTCGGGGCATGAGGGATGATCGTCGACGGCCGGAGCCGCACAGTCCGCCCGGCCACGGCAGGCTGCAGCGGGCGGCGGAGGCGGTACGGGTGAGGGCGCCGTGACGGCGGGGGAGGGGCGTTCGCGGCCCGGGAGCGCAGGCTTGCGTTTTTCTCGCCGCGAGCAAGAATCCTGCTGGCGTTCGTCTTCCATCACAAGAAAACACATCTTCGCGACAGATAAGTGAGCCTTAACTCCGTGCACGGACTCGACCCCCGCCTGCTCGCCACGCTCGAAGCCGTCGTACGGCACGGCTCCTTCAGCGCCGCCGCACGCGAACTCGGCTACAGCGCGCCCGCCGTCTCCCAGCAGATCGCCGAACTCGAACGCCGTGCGGGCCTGAGGGTGCTCGAGCGCCGCCCCGTGCGCGCCACACCGGCCGGCGAAGTCCTCCTCGACGCGGAGCAGGGTGTCCGCACTGCGCTGGCGGCCGCGTCGGTCGAACTCGGCGCCATACGCGCCGGTACGGCCGGCCGCATCCGCCTCGGTGCCTTCGCCTCGGCCGCCACCAGCATCGTTCCGCAGGCGCTGGCCCGGCTCCACGCGGCCTACCCCCACGTGCAGGTCAGCCTCAGCCAGCTGGAGCCCGAGGCCGGCTACAACCGGCTCAAGCGCGGGGACATGGACCTGGCCCTCAGCTACGACTACGACTTCATCCCCGTCCCGCCGCCCAGGATGCTGCGCCGGACGCTGGTCGCACGGGATCCGGTGGTGGCCGTGGTCCCGGTGCACCACCGCCTCGCCGACCGGGAGGTCATCGACCTGGCCAGCCTCGCGGCGGAGACGTGGATCGCGGCTCCGGAGGCCGCGCTGCGCCTGGAACTGCTCTCTCAGATGGCCAACGCACCCGGCTTCCAGGCCCGCCTGCAATACGAGGGGGACGACTTCAACACCGTGCTCGGGTTCGTCGCCGCCGGCCTGTGCGTGGCCGTCATGCCGCGACTCGCCCTGCCCCTCGCCCACAGCCAGGTCGTGGCCCGCCCCCTGGCCGAGCCGCAGCTGACGCGCTTCATCTACGCCGTCCGCATCGACACCCGGCATGCCCCGCGCGCCGTCCTGGACCTGGAACAGATGCTCGCCGCGCAAGCGCTGGCCGCACTCTCGTAAGTGAAAGGATCGTGGAGGCCGCGTGAAAAACGGCCAACTTGACGCCGCCTGCACGCGCGTAGACCTCACCGACACGCCGGACGTCCCACCGTGTCCGACTACCGGACACGGTGGCTGAAAGTTAAACTACTGTGTGGCGGGCGCACTACGTTTGCCGCGGTTGACGTTCCACCGAGAGGAAACCCCTCATGACCGCAGCCGCCGGCGCGCCGGGAACGGCCCGCATCCTCACCGGCTACCGCCCCGAGGACGGCTTCATGGCCGCAGAGCTGGACCCGCCCCCGGCCGAGTATGTATGGCACGACGAGAACGCCGAGCACCAGGACCAGCGTTACGGCCCGGGAGCGGGCTACCGCCAGTGGCTGGCAGTGGACGCGCGCGACGGCGCCGTCTGGTTCGGCGACACCGACTGGCGGGCCCCGCGGGAATCCCTCGGCAGCCGGCTCCCCGGCCTCCCGCGCAGGGCACTCGGCGACGGCGCCATCCCCGGACCGGGAATCATGGTGCAGCTGCTCGGCCACCTGACCCACGACGAACAACGCGGCTGCACCTGGCACTTCTTCGCCGCCGACGAACTGCACGCGCTCGCCCTGCGCGTACTGCCCGCCGTGCAGCGGCTCGTGGACTCGGTCCACCGGACAGGCCCCGAAGGCGAGCTGGAGTGGTCGGCCGAGGCGGCCACCGCGTGGGACGACATCGAGCAGGCCGCGACCCCCGCCTTCGACCCCTCCGGGAAACTCCTCTGGCCCAGGCCCCGCATGACCCCGGTCCCGGCCTGGCGCATCGAGGTCGGCGCCTTCCTGGCCGCCAACCCCGAGCTGTGCGACCCTTCCTGGGGCCTGGCCACGGACGCCGAACTCGACGCCTACGCCGACTACAGTCCCCAGGACGGCTACGGCGGCGTACCCGGCCGGGTGTGCCGCGCCGCAGGCCGGCAGATGGAGGACGGTTTCACCTTCTACGGCCACCGTGCCGCCCTGTACGCCTACCGGGCACGGGCCTGCGGCGACCGTACCCCGACGGACGCCCGCGCCTGGCTGGAGACGACAGAGGCCGGGCGGGACACGTGGGAGGCGGCCAAGCCCCTCGGAGCCACCCTCGCCGACGTCCCCGACTGCGCGCTGGCGGCCCTGGCCGAAAGGTTCCAGAACGCCGCGCACGAACACGGGCTGGCCTTGACGGGCCTGGCCGCCCATCTGCGGCGGCTGCGCGACGAGGAACGCTCCGCCGTCGACCGGCAACTCGTCCACGAGGGCGAGGAGGTCGAACGCCTCGAGAACATGCTCAAGGACTTCCGCGCCGCACGTAACCGCACCGTGACGCGCATCCTGGCCTGGTCCGACGGCCGCGGGGACGCGGAGATCGCCCGCCTGGCCTCCATCCCCGACGCAGACGTCGGCGACTGGAGGGCCCGCCTGACCGACGACCAGGGCGGCCGGCCCACGGAAGGCCCCCCTCCCGCCCCGTGACCCGGCAAGGCCGGAGACGGCCGCCGCGGGAAGGAGACAGCGGTGTCCTGCGCCCGCGCCCGCGGCGCGCCTCAGGCCTGCACGGGGCCGAGCGGGTCCTGTTCCCCCACGACCACCGGCCGTAACGACACCAGAGGCAATCACGCCGTTACTCTGCGTGCATGCCGAATGCTCAGGCGCAGTTGAAACTGCGAGAAGTGCCAGGCTGGGCGGTGGGGCTGTGCCTGTTCGGGCTCGCCGCCGGTCTCTCGATGGTCCTCTGGTACGGGGCGGCTCCGCCGTTCGGGGCCAGGCCCTCGGGGGACGGCGAGCTGCTGCTGCAGTTCGCGGCGACCCCCGCACGGGCCCGCGCCATCGTGAAGGCCGGAGGCGGTGCCGGCCTCTTCCAGGACGGGCTCGTGCTGGACTGGCGCTGGTTCATCCCCGGCTATGCGGCCGCCCTCGCGGGGGCGTTCGGGCTCGGGCACCTGCTGCTCTACCGCAAGGCCACGCGGCTGTGGGCCCTTCGAGCCCTCTTCCTCACCCCCGTGGCGGTGGCGGCGGACTGCGTGGAGAACGTCTTCCTCTGGCAGGCCCTCAACCGGATCAAGGCCGACCCGAACGGTCCCGTACCGCCCCGGGCCGCCCTCCTCAGCGGAGGCCCCGAGCATGATCTGGAGCGGAACCTGCAGTGGGCGAGCCACTTCGCCCAGCTGAAATGGGCGCTGGTCATCCCGCTGGTGGCAGCCGCCCTCCTGACCGTCGTCACCCTCTGCTCCCGCCGCGTGCTGGCCCCCTCCCTGGTGAGGGGAACGACCGAAGACCGCCCCCGTCCCGTCGTGGAGTACGCCGATCAGCCCGCCGCGGACCGGACCGGCCTGCCGGACGTGATCCTCCCGCCCGCCGCGCCCCACGACTGGGAACCCCTGTCCGAGTGGACCGCACCCGACCCGGCCAGGCCACACCTCGCCGCAGACCCGCCGGACAGCGCGTCGGCCCACTGGCGCAACCGCCGTTACCAGCCGCCCTCCCGCAAACCCGGGGAGCTCGGCTTCTGCGTCTCCGGCGGCGGCATCCGGTCGGCGTCGGTGGCCCTCGGCGCCCTGCAGGCGCTGCGCGCCGAACTGCTCGAGGCCGACTACCTGGTGTCGGTGTCCGGCGGCGGGTACACGGCCGGCGCCTTCCAACTTGCCCTGACCGACGCCCGGTTCGTCGATGCCGAGGGGAACCCTTCGGTACCCCGGCCCGGCCTCGCACGGCCCGCGGACGCCTTCGCACCGGGCAGCCCGGAGGAGGACCACGTCCGCCGCCACGCCAAGTACCTGGCGGACACCCCCAAGGAGAGGCTGCACGCCGCCGGGGCGGTGCTGCGGGGGATGGCCGTCTCCTTCGGCATGCTGGCCCTGCTCTTCACCGTCGTGGGCCAGTGCCTGAACGCGTTCTACTCGCGGCTGCCGCTGACCGACCTCCACCGCTTCGTCCCACGGCCGAAGGTGTTCGTACCGACCTGCCAGAACCCGGCGCTCCCGGTGTGTCCCGGTCCGCCGGAGACCTTCCTGCCGCCCTTCCACCTGTACCCGAACGCCTGGCAGCCCGTCCTCGTCCTGTTCGGCCTGGCCGGCCTGGTGTCGGTGGCCTTCGCCTTCGGCGGATCCTGGACCAAGGCGTCCCGCCCCGCCTGGCTGCGCAGCGTCGTGAAGGCGATCGTGTGGATGGCCCTGGTGGTCGCCTTGCTCTCCATCGTCCTCCCTGCGGTGATCTGGTTCTTCGCCTGGCTCGCACACGAGCAGGGGGTGGTGTACAGCGACGGCAGGGGGCTGTCCGTGCTCGCCGCGCTCACCGGGGCGGCGACCGCCGTCGGCACCTGGTTCACCGTCGTGCACAAGACGGTGAGGCAGCTGACGCCCGGCGGCGAACTGACCGGCCCGCTCCGCAAGGGCGGCGGGCCCTCCCTCGTGGTCCAGGTCGGCGGCGGCTGGGTCAAGGCCGCGGTGTGCTGGCTGGTGCTGCTCCTGGTCGCCTTCTTCTACCTCGCCCTGATGACCTGGACGGCCGTCTACGCGGGCACGTGGAACATCTGGTGGAAGGCCGGGATCCCGACCACCCTGATCGTGCTGTCGCTCGTGATCGACCAGACCACCTTCAGCCTTCACCCCTTCTACCGCCAACGGCTTGCGGGCGCCTTCGCCGTCCGCCGCGCGGTGCTGAAGGGCGGCTCGGTGGGCGCCCTGCCGTACGACTACAACCACGAGCCGACCCCGCTGCACCCCTACGCACAGCGGGTGGACGGCTTCCCCCAGGTCATCTTCGCCGCTTCGGCGGCCGTCTCGCTGCGCAACCGGACCGCGCCCGGGCGCCCGGCCGTGCCCTTCACCTTCGCGTCCGACTACTGCGGTGGCCCCGACACCGGCTGGGTCCGCACCGAAACCCTCCAGGCGACGGCCCCGGAGCTGATCGGGCGCGACCTGACCGTCCAGTCCGCCGTCGCCGTGTCAGGAGCGGCCTTCGCCTCGGCGATGGGCTCCCAGACGATGTTCATGGAGCGGCTGCTCGCCCTGTCCAACGTACGGTTGGGCACCTGGGTTCCGAACCCCCTCTACATCGCGGAACTGGCGAAGTACGGACCCGACCGGATCATGCCGCGGCTGCCCCGGGTGCGGCGGCTGCGGTACCAGCTCCAGGAACTGGTGGGCTGGTTCTCGGACACCACGCCCCTGCTGCTGTGCACCGACGGCGGCCACTTCGACAACCTCGGCCTGGTCGAGATGCTGCGGCTCCGCTGCCGGACCGTCTACGTCATCGACGCCTCCGGGGACACCCCGCCCCTGGCCACTACCCTCGCCCAGGCCGTGACCCTCGCCTACGAGGACCTCGGGGTGAAGATCACGTTCAACAGGGAGCCGGGCCGCAACCTGCTGGACCTGGTACCCGGCAGCGGGAAACCCCTCGCGCCCGAGGCGCCGATGGCCGCCCTGAACGCCCGCTTCTCCGCCACCTGCGTGGTGCGCGGCACGATCGAGTACCCGGAGGAGGTCGAGTTCTCGCCGGGCACACCGAAGGAGACGAAGGGGACGATCATCTTCGTGAAGGCCACCCTGACCCCCGACATGCCGGAAGAACTGCTGAGCTACGCCCTGCGCGAGCCGGCCTTCCCCCGCCAGGCCACCTTCGACCAGTGGTTCGACCACGCCCAGTTCGACGCCTACCGCGCGCTCGGCTACCACCTCGGCACCAAGGCCAGAGACCTCCGCCCCGACAACCCGGAGGCGTAGCCGCCCGCCATCTCCCCTCCGAGGGGGCCGTGTCCGACGCTCCGGGGGACGGGTGCTCCCGGCAGGAGGCGCGACCTATGCTGCCGAAGTCAGCCGCCGCACCTCAACGCAGGAGGACAGCAGATGACCGGCCACGACTCCCTCGCGGACAGCGGAATCCGGGATCCCTTCGACACGTTGCACCGCGCCCTGTGGATCGGCGGCGGCCAATGGGCCGGAAAGTCGACCGTGGCCCGGCTCCTCGCTGTCCGGTACGGCGTCACCGCCTATCACTACGACTACCACGACGCCCGCGGTCACAACGACCGCCGGATCGCCCGTCGCCTCAGCCTCGGCGAGCCCGCCACCGAACCAGACCTCGACAAGGTGTGGGTCCACTCCACCCCGCAAGAGATGGCCACCGAAACCCTGGCCGGCTTCCCGGCCCGGTTCGAGTGGGCCCTGGACGACCTGCGCGCACTCGTCTCGGGCCACCCGATCATCGCCGAGGGCTGGGGACTGCGTCCTGAACTGGTCGCACCCCTCATCGACTCCCCGCGCCGGATGGTCGTCATGGTGCCCACGCCGGAGTTCCGCCGTCACCAGCTCCGCGAACTACCCCGAGCCGCCTCGCTCGGGCACCGCGTCAGCGATCCGCTCCGAGCCCAGGCCAACCGCCTCGCTCGGGATCACCTCGTCGCACAGGACGCCGTCCGCACTGCCCACCAGCTCGGCATCCGCGTGATCGAAGTCGACGGTTCCCGCGACGCCGCCGCGACCGCGCAGACCGTCGCCGACCACTTCAGCCCCTACCTCCCGCGCCTACACCGCGAGGCTTGATCACCACCAGCATTCAGCCACGCGAACTTCCGTGCCGGCACCTGCGGGTGGGGGATACCGTGGCGGTAGGACGTCATGGAGGAGGAGAGCGTGAGCGCGCAGCCCGAGGGAATCCCCGTACCGCCACCCGCCCCTGCTGCGGCCGCCCAACTCCTCGCCCGCCTGCGCGAGGAGCGCCGTGCCGAGACCTGGGTGCCGGCGTTCGAGCGGGACTGGGCCAAGGCCCTGGAGGACTCCCGCCACACCTACAGCCTCACCCCGCTCCACGACGTCGTACGTACCTGGCAGCTGCGTCTCGCCGCGGCCCCGGCCGTCGACGCCTACTTCGACTCCGGCCGCGACGAGACCGGCTTCCTGGCCCTCGACGACGTCCTGGGCGTACGCCGGTGACCGGCCGGCCCTGGGCGGTACGCCTGTCACCGCAGGCCGCGAAGGTGATCACCGAGCTGCCCGGGCCCGCCAAGGAGATGGTCCGCGACGTGCTGGACATCGCGGCGCGATCCCCGTGGGGCTGGCCACAGTGGAACACCGGCGACCCCGAAGGCGAGGACGTCCGCGCCGCATCGGTAGGGCAGCTGTCCGTCGTCTACGTGGTCAACCGCCTCACCCGGCACCTGTCGGTCCTGGACGTCATCTGGATCGGTTAGCCTCGGTCGCTCGTAGGGGGGCGGGATACGTCGCAGCAGCGAACGGGGGAAGGGGACAGGGGGGCCATGACGAGCGGGCACCAGACCCACACGGCAGGCTCCGGCCGGCAGCCGTTGCAGACGCGCGCCCTGACCCGTGAGGCCGGGCGGGCACGGCAGCTCCTGGCCGCCGGGGAGTGGCGCCCTGCCGCGGCGGACTCCGAAGCAGCGGCACGCGTCCTGGCCCGCCTCACGGCACCGCTCCCGACCCGGCAGGCAGCGACCACACGGACACTGGCCACGGACCGGGACCGGCGCCTCCAACGCATCCTGCGGACCACCCTCCACCACCTCGACGCAGGCGCAGTCAGCCCGCCCGCAGCCGCCCTCCTGGCCGCCATCGCCCGGGCCTTCCTCCCGTGGCACACCACCCCGAACCCGCCGCCCGCAGCGGCGGCCCCCAAATACGGGACCCCGTTGGGCACAGCGGACGGCCCGGCCGTGCCCCCGACAGAAGCGGGCGAGGCCCTGCTCCCCGACCTGATCGCACTCTTCGCCGCGCTGGCCTCGGCGAGCCCACCCGGGACCGTCCCGCTCACGCCCCCGGTCGAGCCCTGGCACGTCCCGTACACGGGCCGCTTCCGGCGTTACGGCAGACCCTCTCCCGACGTGTGGACGGCCGAGACCATCGGTTGCCCGGCATGCGAGGGCAAGGCCGGCCCGTGGACGGTGACCTGCGACTGGCGCCTGATCTCGTTGGGCTGCCAGTGCGGGGCGGTGACCCACCAGCACGGCCTTGCCTTCTCCGAAGTCTGGCTCCTCCTGCCCGACCTGTGACCGAGGTGGAGCGGTGGATCGGCGATCACAGCACGGCTAGGCCGTGTTTTAGAAATGGGCTTGTCGCTCGCCCTGCGCCGTGATGATCGTGGTGTGGGGCGAGGGGATCTTTCTGATGGTCAGTGGGCCGTGCTGGAACCACTGCTGCCGGTCGCGGTGTTGGGGCGGCCGCCGTTGGGCCGGCGGAGGCTGATCGACGGGATTCGGTGGCGGGTGCGGACTGGTGCTCCGTGGAGGGATCTCCCGTCGGAGTACGGGCCGTGGCAGACGGTCTATGGGCTCTTCCGCCGCTGGCAGCGTGACGGCACCTGGCCTGCACTGCTGACCAGGCTGCAAGCCCGCGCGGATGAGGCAGGGCTGATCACGTGGGAGGTCAACGTCGACTCCACGATCTGCCGGGCCCATCAGCACGCCGCGGGTGCCCGCCGCGACGGACAGGCCCAGAAGGAACCGCCCGGCGGGACCCGCGCCGAGCCGGAAGACCACGGACTGGGTCGGTCCCGGGGCGGTTTCACCACGAAGATCCATCTAGCCTGCGAGCAAGGTCAACGGCCGCTGTCGTTGCTGGTCACCGCAGGTCAGCGTGGTGACAGCCCTCAGTTCGCCGCCGTGCTGGAAGGCATCCGGGTTCCCCGCACCGGACCGGGCCGTCCTCGTGTCCGCCCGCTGCGGGTGCGGGGCGACAAGGCGTATTCCTCCCGCGCCAACCGGGCCTACCTGCGAAAACGGGGAATCCGCTGTACCATCCCAGAGCCCGCCGACCAGGTCGCGAACCGCAAGCGGCGGGGGAAGGCCGGCGGGCGGCCTCCGGCCTTCGACCGTGAGGACTACAAGGCTCGGCACGCGGTCGAGTGTGGGATCAATCGGCTCAAGCGCAACCGGGCGGTGGCCACCCGGTTCGACAAGCTCGCGGTCCGCTTCGAGGCAACCGTCCTGATCGCCGCCATCGGTGAATGGCTGTGACTGGCCTGGGCCGTCGGTCCGCATGCCATGCTGACCGCGGCCAGGGCGAACAACGCGAGGGAGAAGCAGCGATGGGGGCCCAGTACTACGGCGCCGACAGCGAGAACGGCGACCGCATCGACGACCCCTCTGAGGACGCGCTGTTCATGATGGTCAGCGACCTCAACGACTCCGACAACACCTTCGTGGTCGTCCAGCCCGACGAGGACGACCCCGTCTGGTTCGCCTCCGTGGCCGTCCTGGACGAAGGCGGCTACGAGTTCGTCCGCCGCGATACCACCCGCAACGAGCACGAGGTCACCACAGCGACCAGCATCAACGACATCGCCCGCG
The DNA here is from genome assembly GCF_003634815.1 of Streptomyces sp. 3211.6. Taxonomy (NCBI): domain Bacteria; kingdom Bacillati; phylum Actinomycetota; class Actinomycetes; order Kitasatosporales; family Streptomycetaceae; genus Streptomyces; species Streptomyces sp. 3211.6. Next base: position 7,422,602 of record NZ_RBXC01000001.1, read on the forward strand.
ACCTCACCGTCTGAATGGCCGCCCGCGACTTCCCCGGACGGCCAACCAGGCAGGTCGGCGAGTTCTAAAACACGGCCTAGCTCCAGTCGATATCCGCCAGGCTCTCCAGTGGCGTCCGCTCCTGCAGCGACTCGGGCACCACGAAGGTGTCCGCCTCGTTCATCACGGTGGGGAAGCGGATGTGGGCCTGCTCCTGTATCTCGGCGACCTTGACCTGGAACACGCGGAACTCGTCCAGTTCGAGGGATTCGGGCAGGACCAGGTTCTGCGCCAGCAGGAACGCCTTGGCCTTGAACGTGCCCTGTTCGGAGAAGACGATGATCTTCCAGAACGCGCGGGGGATCCGCACTCCGCGGAACTCCCGGTCGTCGTCCTGGAAGACCGGCCCGCCGAAGACGCTCACCTTGAGGTCCTCGACGTCGACGTCGGCGAACACCGCGTCCTCCAGCCTCCCCCAGAGGCCGTTGCGCTTGCTCTGGTTGAAGTCGTCCATCTGCGGAGTGATGTTGGTGTAGAAGAACGAGTCGTGGTTGGCCTTCTGGGCCTCCGGCAGCGGGCCCCAGCAGAGGTCGGCGCGGCGGGCGATGTGGCCGCGGTCGAGCCGGTTGGCGGCGCCCTTGTACAGCGCGTTGTCGACCTGGTCCTCCGCCGGCACGCGCGGGTCCTTGACGAAGTCGATCCCCTTGCGGTTGAGGGCCTTGAGGGCGCCGCCGTCGATGTTCCACGCCACCCAGATCGCGAAGCGCCGCGGCTTGCTCAGCGCCAGGGAGAAGTGGGTGTACGGGATCACCTCGGAGCCGTCGATCCGTACGGCGGTGCCCTTGATCGAGGGGTTGAGCGACGGGGTGGGCACCGGCACGGAGAGGAACCCCGGGTCGTACCCGGCGGTCAAGGACTCCAGGGAGGCTGCGGCCGGGGGATCCAGGGTGACCTTCAGCTGTTCGAAGACCGCGCGCGGGAAGCAGGCCAGCGCCCGGTCCACGGGGTCGGACTCGTCCTCGCCGCCGAAGTGCAGGCCGGCCAGTACGTCCGAGGGCCTGCCGGACCGCGTCTTGAACATCCAGGCCGAGCCGGAGTCGCCGTGCGTGCTGATCTCCCCGCCGGGTGCCACGTGGCGGGGGTCCGGGCCGATCTCGAAGCACTCGATCTCCTTGGTCCCGACCGGCGGGCCGTAGGGGACGCGGACCTTGGCGAAGGGGCGGGTGACGATGCCGTGCGTGACGCCGGTGGTGCGGCCGGACTTGACGACCTTGTCGTCGATATGGGGCTCGCCGAGCTGTTTCGGTGTGACGCCGAGGCCGAGGATGTCGGTGTCGACGCCGCGTTCGGTGATGGTCGAGACGGCGCAGTCGCCCGCGGTGCCGAGGTGGGCGCGCCGCAGCACGCCGACGCGGTTGGCGGCGAACCGGCTGTCGTCGTCCGTGCCCGGCTGGACGACCTCGTCACCGGCCGTGCCCTCGCGGCCGTTCAGCACGTGCCAGTTGCTGAGCAGACAGGTGGCGCCGTCGTTCTTGTCGAAGACGATGCAGCCCAGGGTGCCGGCGTGCAGGCGGACGCTGCCGACGCTCACTCCGGGGCGGACCGGGTCGACGCGCTTTTGCCGCTCCGGGGTCTGTGCCTCGGGGACGACGAGGAAGTGCGGCTGGTAGCTGCGTTCGATCACGTCGGTGCGCAGGGTCCGGCCGCCGCCGAGGTCGATGACCGGGGGGATGGGCGTGGTGTTCAGCGGGGCCAGGCCCTCCGGGGTCACCTTGGTGTCGACGGTGAACTGGAGGGTGAGTTCCTTGGTCCGCCGCCCCTTCGTCTCCCGGTAGCCGATGCCGATCGAGGAGATGTTGGGGTCCTTGAGGTATCCGGACCCGTGGGTACGGATGTACTGCTTGGCCGAGGCGATGAGCTGTTCCTGCCCGTCCGCCCTGGCGGCGGCCCCGGAGGCGGCGGACGTACGCTTCTTGGCGGTCATCGGGGTCTCCTTCCGTAAAGGAGTCGGGTCCCCGAGTTGGTTGAATCGGAAGCGAACTGACGCGCCGCGAGCAGGCGCGGGCGCTCGCCGTACGCGTGTACGTCCAGCCTACGGCGGGGCCGCGGGGCGAGCGCGCCGAGCGGTGGGGTGCGCCCCGGCGGTGGTGCCGTCATGGGCTTTCACCCTGCCGCCCCGGCGGGCGAGGGCCGTCCGGCCGGTGCTCTGCCTTCACACCGGCCGGGCCGGCTCGGCCCGGAAGATGAGCCGCCCTCGCCTGCGACGACGGGCCATCCGGGCGGTGATCCCGCAGCCCGCGGGACCGGCCGCCCGGGGAGCCCCCGAGCAGCGGATACGAGGACCTGAACCAGTTCAGGGCCCGGTCCCAGGGACCCTGGGCGAGGCGTTCGCCAGTGCTTCGGTCACGGCGACCACCGGCCACGCGCATGCCGGCGGTCCGCGCCACAGGGGCCCGCCGCGCTTGAGGGCCGTGCCAAGGGAGACACCGGCGACCTACTTCATGACGATCACCGGCGCTCCCGAGCGGCACCGATCCGTTCCCGGCCCGTAGCCGTCCGTCACGGGGACCCCCCGGGCCGTGGGCGGTGCTGCGAGGCGCCCGCGCGGACGCGACCGAAGGCGCCCGCGCGAACGTTCGGCCCGGACGCCGCCTACTTCGGCGCGACCCAGACCTGGCGCTTGTCGCCGCCCGCCGCGTAAAGCTGCACCGCCGTGCCGTTGTCGGTCTTGCCGCCGGTCACGTCCAGTACCTTGCCGGAGGCAACGTGCACGATCTGACCCTTGGCGTTGACCGTCCACCGCTGCGCGGACGTGCCGTTGCAGTCGTAGAGCTGGATCTTGTTGCCGTTGGCGGTCAGGTCGCGCGAGTCGTCCAGGCACTTGCCCAGCGCGCGGAACGTGCCGTCCTTCCCGAGGATCCACGACTGGGCGACCGAGCCGTTGCAGGTGTACAGCTGGATCTGCGTGCCGTTGGCCGCCTTGCCGCCCTTGACGTCCAGGCACTTGCCGCCCAGGCCCGTCACCTTGCCCTGCGGGGGCAGCGCGGCCCCGGCCCCGGCGGCGAGCAGCCGCAGCCCCTGCACGTCGAACTGCTGGACGTACGTACCCGCCCGCTTGTCCTGGTACGCGTACGTCGGCGAGCACATGACCGGGAACTCCCCGGAGTCGGTGCCCTTGACGCAGTCGCCCTTGGTCAGGCTGCGGTTGGCGTGGGTGAGGCCGAGCGTGTGACCGATCTCGTGGCTGATGTGGTTCCTCATGTACGTCTCGCCCATCGCGGCCGTGGGCTTGCCCTGCGCCGTGAAGAACGAGTCGTCGATGTAGGCGTGTCCGCTGGTCACCGTCTCCGGCACGGAGGAATTGGTGAAGCCGCAGCTGAGGTTGGCGGTCCCGGAGCCGTCGCGGACCACCTTCCAGCCGGTGCTGCCCATGCTGCCCTCGCCGGCGGGCGGCACGCACGGGCGGTGCAGCACGCCGACGATCACCTCGCCCTTGAGCCGGACGTGTTCCCAGCCCACGGGTTGGGTGTCGACGGTGACCGGCAGCGTGGTGATCCGCTGGAGGTCGGCGGCGGTGGCCTTCGCGTAAGGGGCCAGCCAGTCCGCGGACTTCTGGTCGTAGAACTTGATCGTGTAGCCGGTCGTCAGCCACTTGGTGGCGCCGCTCAGCTTCCACCCCTCGCCCGACGGCGGGTTGGTGGTGCCGGCCGCGGCGACGCCCGAGCGCGGTACGGCCGCCGCCGTGTCGCCGAGCGTCAACACGCCGTCCTTGAAGGCCGTGTTGTCGCTCGTGGAGGTGGCGGAGTCCGCCGCGTGGGCGTCCAACGCGTCCTCGACCGGCGGGATCGTGACCGTCTCGGCGGCTTCCGCCCCGCTGTCGGTGTCCTCGGTACCGAACGCGGTGGGGGTGAGGAGCCCGCCGCCCGCGACCGCCGCCACGGCACAGGCGGCTATCAGTGTTTTCCGGTACTTGCCTATGAATGCCAAATCCCCGTTGCCTCTCCTTGTGGAAGCTCCCGGGCGTACCCACCATCGCGTGGGGCACCGGGAGTTGATCAGATCATAGGAGAGGATGGAACTACCGCCTCCGTCACCCGCCACGCACGAAGTCCAGCCCCTGGCCGGCAGCGATCGACACCGCCGTCCACCGACTCCCCGGCGGCCCCGCCGCAGCCATGCCGACCGAAGTCACGACGTCTGGTTCGGTCACGGCGCGACAGTCATGCCCGGAGTCCGCATCGGCCGCGGCGCGGTCGCCGCAGCCGGCTCCGTGGTCGTCGAGGACGCCCCGGCCTACGGCATCGCCGGCGGCACTCCGGCCCGCCTTCTGGGCACCCGCGCCCCCGCTGTCTACCGGGCGGCAACGGCTGAGGGTCGGCCCCGACCGCGCGCGGGCGCGCAGCGCCCGGGGAACGTTATGCGCTCCTCGGAATGAATTCCTCCGGAAGGGTTGACGCGGGCATCAGGTCGGGCGGATCGTGATCGCCTCAGCTACGCGAGCGCTGGAGGTCCCGTGAGCAAGTTCCGCACGAGAGAGATGACCGTGCCGAGCCGCACCGCCGTCTGTACGGTGCCGGCGCGAGCTGAGGTGGAACTGAGTAACGAAGAGCTCCTTGAGCGGTACCCCGCTGTTGCCGAGATCATGGCCCGCTGGAACCTCGAACGAATGAGCGACGCCGAGATCCAGATCTAGGCAGGCCGCCTGCGAGGCTGATCCTGGGCCCCCTGGCATGGAGCGGGACTCTCCCGACTCTCCCGACCCTCCCGACGAGCGACGTGGCGCGCCGGGGCTCAGGCGCCGGCGCTCCACACCTCGGGCCCCCCGCCCTGCCACCGGATCGGCCCTTCCTCTGACAGGTCCACGTCCTCGAAGCCGGCCCGCCGCAGGAATTCGGACACGTCCCCGAGGTTGAACGCGCGGCCGAGGTCGGCGTCGACGCCGAGGACGTGTGCGGTGACCTTCCGGCCGCCCTTCGGCGATACGGGGTGAACGACGATCTCCGTTTGGTCGGCCATGCATCCAGCGTGCGGCGGGCCGGTCAGTCCGGCACCCCGAGGGCCGTGCCCACCTGCGAGCGAGTGCACGCTTCGACGTCCTCGGCCGGCGCCTGCCGACTGAGCCCGGCCTCAAGGGCGCGCCCGCGCGCCCGGTCGGGCATTACTCCGACCGGGCGCGGCCCGGTGGTATCAGGGCTTGCCGTCTTCGTCCCGGGAAGCGGGGCGATCGTCGTCACCCTGGCGGTTCCGGCGATCTTCGCGTTCGGCTTCGTCGAGCTCCCGCATACGGCGCTCGACGCCCTCCTTCAGGCTCTCCCGCTCCGGCGGCTCGGGCTTGGCCTCGGGCCGCTGGATCTTCTCACGCAGGCGATTCGCGCGCTCCTTGCGCTGCTGGGCGTCCTCACTCACGACAGTCTCCCTGTCAGGCGGGCTGAGGCGGTACGGTGACGATTGTCCTCCAAACCTCGCCTTACTTCCCTTTGCCCTTCCCCTTGCCCTTCCCCTTCTCCTTCGCCGTGGCTTTGAAGGCATTGGCCGCCGGGTTCGCCCCCTTCAGCCGCTCGATCTGGGCGCGCCATTCGTCGGCCCGGGCGCTGGTGGACTCGTCGACGCGGGCTGTGAGGGTCCGCGCGGCCAGGTAGGGCTTCGAGGAGGGACCGCTGGCGGCCAGGCGGCTGACGGTCTTGGTCTGTGCGTCGATGGCCTCGCGGATGCTGCCGCCGCCCGACAGTTTGCCGAGTTTGCGGAACGTCGGCTCCTTGCCCTCGAACCACGTCTGCTGCCACCACTCGTCCTTGACCGGGTCCCGCCAGCTGATGTACCCGCCGCGCAGGATCGTCCGGGGCGCCTTGATGTGACCGCCGAAGCTGTAGCGCACCCCTGCGACGGTGACCGGATCGTAGAAGCGGGGGGTGAAGAAGTCGGAGACGAGCTGGCCGTTGACGGTGTAGCCGAACTCCTCGGCCTCCGAGGGGTCGGCGACCTCCACGAGGAACTCGACCTGTCCCTGGTCGGGGTGGGGAGACTTGCCGGACACGACACGGTTCCCGAAGGTGTCGGCCAGCATTTCCAGCATCTCGTGGCTCGCGGTCAGCGACCAGCTGTCGCTGAACTCGATCAGGGAGTACGGCTGTCCGTTCTCGTCCGTGTGGAACCCTGCCGCGCCGGGCACGTCGTCGACCACGATCAGCGGCCAGTACCCGACGGGAACGTCCTCCAGTCTGTCGAAGGCGTCCACTGTCGCATTCACTTGCCACAGCGGTGCGAAGTCGCGACTCGCCTGTTTCTGGAGCGCGGCGGCGACGCGGTTGAGCTGTGAAGGACTGATCTGGTTGGTCTTGGTCTCGGGTACGAGCGCGAGCTGTTTGATGAGCATGGTTGCGGCTGACCTTCCGTTTGGGGGCAGCGGCTTGGAACCACTCCGGCTCCATGGCCGCCGGACCCATCGAGCTTCACCGAGCGGCGGCCCGATCGGGCGGGCACACGTCCGAAGGCGGGGAGATATCAGCCGAATGGCGGTTTACGAAAAGCGTTGCCCTGAGCTTTGGCTGAGGTCCTGGCGTTCGGCGGACAAGTCGCCGGGATCCCGCCGTCGTTCACTCACATTGCCCAGGAGGCGGCAGTCGCGGACAGGGAGCGGTCTCGCTTCTTCCGCTATATGCAGGCCCGTGGATACGCAGTGGGAGCCGGACGAGACCGCCAGGTCCATCGGCTCACCCACCGCACCGCGCAGCGCGACTGGACGACGGGGATCGGCCCGGCCGGGTCAGTCGCCAGACCGTCCGCCGGCGCATCGGGCGCCGCAGGCGCCGGCCAGACCCGGTTGCGGGCCGTCATCCGGTGGTGGACCGCGTGCCGGGCCGGGGACGTCCGCGGGTGCTGGAGGACCAGCCGCGGCTCGTACAGGATGTCCCAGCCGCGGTCGATGGCCCGCCAGGCCAGGTCGGTCTCCCCGAATTTTCTGGCCTCGGAACGGCTGACCTGGTGTGTGGCCTGGAGCAGCACGTGGTGGGCCACGCTGAGCGACGCTAGCATCGGCACTCGCCGACGACTGGAGTTTGCCGCTATGACGTTGCCGCGCATCGGGGTCGTCATCGTGACCATGGGCACTCGCCCGCGGGAACTGGACGCCTTGCTCGCTTCTGTGGAGAAGCAGGATGTTCCTGCGGCGCGAGTGGTGCTGGTGGGCAACGCGACCCCTCTCACCGATGTCTCGGCTGACGTCACCAAGATCCCGCTTGAGGAGAACCTCGGCTGTCCCGGAGGCCGCAATGTCGGCCTGAAGGCCCTGTGCGAGTCGGGTGAGGTCGATGTCGTCATCGAGCTGGACGACGACGGGCTGCTCATTGCCGACGACGTGTTCCGCACGGTCGGGCAGCTGTTCGCCTCGGACCCCAAGCTGGGAATCGTGGGGTTCCGTGTCGCTGACGAGCACGGACACACGGAGCGGCGCTGGGTACCCCGGCTGCGTGCCGACGATCCGATGCGCCGCGGCTTGGTGACTGCTTTCCTCGGCGGTGGCCATGCCTTCTCGGTTCCGATGCTCAACGAGATCGGCCTGTGGCCGGCGGAGTTCTTTTTCGGACATGAAGAGACAGACCTCGCCTGGCGTGCACTCGATGCCGGGCGGAAGATCCTCTACGAACCCAAGCTCGTCCTCCAGCACCCCAAGACCTCACCAGCCAGGCATGCGGTGTACTACCGGTTCACCGCCCGAAACCGGGTCTGGCTTGCCCGACGCCGACTCCCGCTTGCCTTGGTCCCGGTCTATCTCGGTGTGTGGATCCTACTCACCCTCGCCCGCATCCGATCCCTGACCGGCCTGAAGGCGTGGTGCGGTGGGTTCATGGAGGGGGTACGGACTTCATGCGGCCCGCGCAAGCCGATGAGGTGGCGGACGGTGTGGCGTATGACGCGGCTGGGCCGGCCTCCGGTTCTCTGAGCAGTCATGGCACTGCCTTGCCCCCATCAGAACGGGAGAGCGTCGACAGGACCGATCAGAATGCGGCCCCAGTGCCTCGCGTCAGAGAATCGGGGCGGTGAACGGGCCTACTACGAGCACTGCGCCGGCGAGGCGCCAGGCCGCGCGGCGAGGCCAGAGCACCCACAGGCACGGCGCCCGGCGTACCGCCACCACCAGCGTCCTCGCAGCAGTGCGCGGCTTGTCCCCCGAGCGGTGGGAGGCGAGGACGTCCGCAATGGCCCATCGGGCGGCGACTGCGGAAATCGCTGTCCGATCACCGGAGTTCGGTGATAGACATCCGGCGTGGAAAAGAATCTTGAGTTCCCTGACCTGCTGCGACTGATCGATGAACGGTCGACCGCCTTCCGCGCCGCGGTCGCCGCCGCGCCCAGTCTCGACGCACCGGTGCCGACCTGCCCCGAGTGGACGCTGTTCGATCTGGTGAAGCACCTGGGCGGGGGAGACCGATTCTGGGCCGCCATCGTCGGCGCGGGGCCTGCCGACGCTCCCCCGGCCGAGGCCACCGCTGCGCGCGCCGCTCTGGAAGTGCC